>CBDFJL010000001.1:0-65209 GCA_965248495.1 Dehalococcoidia bacterium
TGTCCGTCACCGCATCCAGACCAACCGAGCTAAGAGGGTGAAGGCATGAGGCTGCGCGGCTGGCTCTCAATCGGCATCGTCATGTTCGGGCTGCTTATCATCTTCATGGACTACAACTGGTAGCCGTGGGCGCAATTATCATCCTGATCGCCGGTTTCGTTCTCGGGCTTTGGGTGGGATCGACGTTTGGATTCTAGCCAGCCCGTGACGAACAGCACGACGTAGACTGCGCTCAACACGCCCGATAGCCAGACAAGCAGGACCGCTGTCATGGGCTTATGGCACCAGCGAGAGATGCGTGCAGAGTGCGTAGGCCCGCAGAGTCCAGATCACATCGGCAGGCCCCCAGGCGCGCACACGCCAGCCCGTTCCGTCCACCAGCGGCAGGTTCCGAGACACGCGCACGTCGGGGTTCTCTATCTCGCGGTCCGGACCAACTCGTGATCGTCCACCAGCATGACGCCAATCTGTTCACTCACCGCTCAACTCCTCGTGCATTTCGTTGCCGCCACGAGCTCAGTCCACCGGCTCCAGGGCCCGGGGCCATAAGCACGGTCATTCGTCCTGCCCGTACGAGACCTTCACCTCAGTCCCCGCACCCAGCTCGCTCACCTCCAGTGTCGCACCGATGCTCTCGGCGCGCTCAAGCATAATGCGCCGGCCGTGTCCCGCGGGCCGGTCAGCGGGGAAGCCCCTGCCGTTGTCCCGAATGGTCAGCTTGGCGGAGGTCTTTCCGCTCTCCAGGCCCACCCATACTCGACGTGCACCGATCCTTGAAGGTCCCTGAGTTTCTCGCGAGTTAGCGTGGCGATTTCTCTGGGCTTAGGTCAGCAAATCCAGGTACCAATCGCCGATGGTCTGGCCCCAGACCAAGCTCACGCCAGTACCAACGGCCAAGTAAGGAGCGAAAGGGATAGCGTCTTTCCGACTGCGCAAGCGGAATACCAGGAGCAATATTGCGAGAAATCCTGCTAAAACCACCGCGAGCATCAACGCCACCGGAAGCACGCGCAACCCCGTCCACGCTCCAATGACAGCGGCAAACTTCACATCGCCCCCGCCCAGGCCGCCTCGCGCCAGCGCCGCCAGCACCACGAAAACCGCGAACCCGACCGCACCGCCTATCACGGCGTCCAACAGCGCCGCCGCCTCCCTCGGCCCCACCGCGAAAACCGGGTCGCGCAGCGACGCGGACCAGAGCGGCGCGCTCGCCAGTGCAACCGGCAGCGCGGCCACGAGCACCTTGTTCAGCACCAGTCGGTGCTCGAAGTCGATGATAGCGATGACGATGAGAAACGCCATCGCCACGAACAGCAGCACAGCGTCGATTCCGAGGCCGTACCGCCACGCCAAATAGCCGAAGATGACGGCCGTCAGCGCCTCCACCACGGTCAGCCGCCAGGGGATGGTCCCCCCACAGGCGCGGCAACGGCCCCGCAGCGCGAGGTAGCTCAGGACGGGGACCAGCTCCCACGCCGCGAGCGCTGGCCTACTCCGGTAGTACCTCAACGTGTTCATGGCTGCTTGCGTCTGGGTAACTGAAGTGGTTCCAGATTCGCTTCTTCACGTGGGGTCTGTTTTCGTTCACCACCCAACCGCAGTTGCATGCGAGGCTGAATAGAAAAGCATCTTGGTTGGCCTCGAAAGCCCGTTCAGCAGCATTCAATGATGTTGTGCGACTCATGGCCTTAAGCGGCAGTTGCCGCCCTCCGCTTGCTGAGCAGCCTTCCGGCGTGCTTTTCGATGTGGTTGAGCCAAGCCATGCCCTCCCATGCAAAGTCCGGGCCCGGGCATCCTTCCTGGCAGCAATGGACGCTTGGCGGCTTGGGCTTGGCTCGCCCCTTCGGTTCATCGGGAATGACAACGTAGAGGTCGGGGCTCTTGCGATGCGGGTACTGGACGCGCCAGGTCCACCCGAGCAGCTCGGGCATGTTGAAGGTGATAGTCGCCTCCAAATAGCGCCAGTCCGCCTTGCACGTCGCCGCGACGGCGACCCGGTCCGGACCTTCCCCCTCAGCTCGCCGGTGGCCCGCGCCGGTACGGTCGTACGCGACGTGGAGCGTCCACCAGCGTAGACCGAGGCGCGTCTCCCACATGGCAACGAAGCTCCTGAGCTGGCCCTTGAGCGCTCGGTATTCCTTGTCGGTCACGACGGCCTCCTCAAGCGATAGTCCGTCGCGTCTTCCATGACGAGGGCTCGTGCGACCGCGACGTCGCGGAGACGGGACCCATGTCACGCCACCACCTCTGCCACGGCGTGGAACAACGGCGCATCATCGATGACTCGCTGGCGCGCGAGCTCGACGTACTCCGGGTTCAGCTCGATCCCGACGAACGAGCGCCCATGCCTGAGCGCAACGACGCCCGTCGTTCCGCTGCCACAGAACGGGTCTAGGACGATGGCGGGTACAGGCTCGGAGTCATGGTCGCAGGTGGGCTGCCAGCGATCCGTTGGACTTGTGGTCGGTGCCCATCCTGTCGAATCAGTCTTAGTTAACGTGTTGCCCGGCACATGGGTAGGTTCCCGTTGGTTTACATGCCCCGTCTGTTCCACCACCCGCTCCCAAGGGTCGCCCGTCACGCCGCAGACGCCGCGCTCGCTAGTGCCCGCCAGGATGCATGGCTCGACCAGCTTCTCCGGGAAGGTCGCAAAGTGCGCCCCAGGAAATCCCTGCGTGGCTATCCACCACACGTCTAGTTTGTTCGACCCCATCGCCTGCTCGGCCTTGGTCATGCCGTCCCAGCGACCATTGAAGCCCGCGTGGCGGCGGGAATGGCCACGTTGCTTGTCCGTCTTTGCCCCTTGCGTGAAGTGCGGGTTAGCTGCGTCAGTAACGCTGCGTACCATGCCCGAGGCGTCCGCCCGTGCATCGGAGGTCTTGGGCGGCTCCTTGATGGCCTCGGCGTCATAGAAATAGTCATGGCCTCGCCACAGGTTGACCCGCCGCCAACAGGAGTCAGGCAGATCCCAGCCTTCAGGCGCCTCTGCCCTCTCTTCGCTTGTCTCCCTGTGTACGTATCGGTGGTCGGGCGGCGGCTTCGTCCGCGTGCCCGGCCCGTCGCGGTGCGTCCAGTAAGTGGGGCTTCCAGATTTCGTGAGCAAGAACACAAACTCATGAGAGCTTGTGGGCCGGTCTCGCACGCTCTCGGGCATCGGGTTCGGCTTAGCCCACACGATTTCCGACCGCAGCCACCAGCCGTCGGCCTGTAGCGCGAAGGCCACGCGCCAGGGTAGGCCGCAGAGGTCTTTGGGCTTGAGTTCCGGCACGTAGCTATCGCCGCCACCCCATCTACCGTCGCCCCTCGGCATTCGCTTCGATTTCACCGGAGCGCTGAGGCTACCTATGTTCGTCTCCTGTTTTGCGCCGACTGGGTGCGTTCCGTCAGCGTTCATACCCTTACCGCTCCCTGCGTACGCGTCCCCAAGGTTCAGCCACAGCGTCCCGTCCTTCCGCAGCACTCGCCGCACCTCGCGGAACACCTCGACCATGCGCTCGATGTACTCATCCAGCGTCGGCTCCAAGCCGTAGGCGCCGTCCACGCCGTAATCGCGCAGCCCCCAGTAGGGAGGCGAGGTCACGCAGCAATGCACGCTCTCGTCCGGCATCTCCCGTAGCCGGTCCAGCACATCGCCCTGGCGGATGCTCCAGTCAGGCATACGGGAACTCGTCCCAGGTGCGCCCATCCAGGTAGCGGTCCTGCCCGCTACGGAAGGCGTTCCCCTGCTTGTAGAAGTAAGCGGTGCCGGTGGCATAACACTGGTCCCGCAAGGACCTTGCCCACGCGAGCTCCATCGACCGGCGCCCCGGCCCCGACTCCCCGCCGGCGATCACCCACGCCAGCCGGCCAAGCCACGGGGTCAGGTCGATCGCTCCCAGCAGGGGTTCGGCCGAGACGAACCGCACCTGGGTATCAATAGACAGTAGGGCCGGGATGCGGCTGTCCGCCCAGCGCTGGTCCTCGGCAGACGTCCCGAGCCAGATGTGGGCAGCAGGCTGTAGCCCGAGCGTCCGTACCTTGTGCGCCATACGGTGGGGGCGCTTCGTCAGCACCTGGTAGGTGTGGTGGTCGGCCTCCAGCATCGTGTCCCACACGGTCCGCAGGTACTCGTCCGGGACCGCCCGGTGGAACAGGTCACTCATGGAGTTGACGAACACCCGCCGCGGCGTCCTCCAGCGCAGGGGATCCTTGACCTTGTGCGGGCGCAGCTGCACATCGAACCCGACGGGAAAGGCGGGCGTGCCTCGCTTCGTCTCCGCGATGCGTTCGGCGTAGCAGTGGTCGCAGCCCGGCGAGACCTTGGTGCAGCCCGTCACTGGGTTCCAGGTCGCATCCGTCCACGCGATGGCGCTGTGGTCAGCCATGCGGCACCACCGTGCGAGGCTTCCTGCCGTCGCCGCCGTCGGCCAGCGACTCCGCCTGATCCTCGCCCGTCCAACAGTGGTAGCACTCGCAGTCGTCGTCATGCCGTGCGGGCGCCCGGTCGTGGACCTCCAGCTGCAGGCACTCCTCGCAGGAGCACCAAGGCCCGTCGAAGGTGTTGACCATCGCTAGAATCCCTCCAGCCGCGCCACTCCCTGACGTTCCATGACGATCGTTGGCGAACCGGTTCGCCAACGTCCGTACACAGCCCAGAGACTCGCCGCTTTCCTAGGCTGGGTAGAACCAAGCGGAAAGCCTCAGAACAAGGTTCACAATGCATGTCCACGTTCCTCCTCTCGTTGCAGGCGCCTGGCGGCCCAGCGCATCGACTCTCCCTACGCGAAGCAGTAGCCGGAATCACAGGGTTCCTCCAGGGCCAGCCCAAGGGCCAGCTGGCCGTCGTCCTCGGGGAGCCGCACCGCGTCCTCTAGCGGCCTGCGGTACGGGTGCACGAACAGGTCGTGCGGCGGTCGCTTGCTCCTGATGGCCAGGTCGACCTCGACGGCCTCCTGCCAATCGGGGCCGCCCGTGCGTTTCAGGTCGCGCCATGCCGCGAGCCCGTGGTACGGGCAGAAGGTGCAGGCCGACTTCGGCGGCGTCGGCAGGCCCTGGGTAGCCAGCCAACTCATGCACGCCTTGCGCGTCATGCGCCTGTCGACCAGTGGGTATACGTTCGTGATGTAGGCCACGTCCGACGTCCTCATGCGGTGCCACTCGTCGGCGCTGATGCCCAGCCACGCTTCGACGGCGCCAGGGGCAACCTTGCGCCCCAGCCGCCGCAGCTCCGCACGCAGGAACGTCCGAATCGGCGCGATCTTCCAGTCGTGCGTGCACTGAAGCCGCACCTGACCCTCGGAGCCCGATCCGTCCAGCGTGAACGCCGGTGTGAGCACCGAGGCTGACCAGTCCTCACGTACTACCTGCGTCCGCTTGGCCTGGACGGTCACCACGCTCATACCGTGCTCTCCGAGCCACGGGGTCATCGCCTCTCCTCTGTGATGGTTCACGCCGTCTCATTCCTGCGCCTCCACGGTGTCGCCTGCCCAGCCGCAGTGGATGCAGCGGGCCTCGCGGTACAGCGGGTTGCGGTCGTCCAGGCGCAGGAAGTCCAAGACGCCCTGCGTCCTGCTGCTCAGGTGCGTCATGGCTTGCTAGTCCACAACTTGGCGCGCGTACTCGGACGGGTCATCGTCCCGCTCGATGATGAGCTCGTAGGCACCGGCCTCCAGGTCCGCCGTGCCGTGCTCCTCATGGGTGAGCACGCCAGCCTGGTCCAGCAGAACGTAGGCCCGGCCGTCGTGGTCGTAGCGCTCCACGACAGCGCCGGTGATCTGGTGGCTGTGGCCCGTGACCTCCCCGTATGCCAACACCTCGGGCCGTGGCATTGCCCCGGCGCTCGGCACCCTGAGGCAGGCCCTCGATACGTCGCAGGAACACGTCGCCATTGCGGATTTGCTTCTCCATTGGTTCTCTCCTTCTTTATCCCTCAACCGAGCGTGTGTAATCGAACTGCTTGGTCTTGTTCCCGAACTCGTTGATGTCCAGTGCCTCGAAGCGCCAGGCCACAGCCTCCGGCGTCTCCTTGTGGCCTAATCCGGTAGTACCGCTGGGCTCAGTTTCTTGGCGTGCTGAGTGCACAGCGCGACCAATCGCCCGTCGCCCAGAAAGATGCGGACGATAGCGAGGTGAGCGCACCGCCTTTCCTTCGGGACAGGCACGCGACCACTGAGGCCCATCACGTGCACACGCACGGTCTTCTCAATCATCTGCTCACAGCGTCCGTAGTTCATGGCCTAAAGCGGCACTCCCGCGAAGGGTGGCCTCTCCCCCTGGCGGTTGCTGTATTCGGCTATTGGCGTGTACTTCCACAGGAACCGATTGAAGTACCTGGCGAAGTCCTTTAGCCGCCCCTCGGTCCAGTCGTAACGCACACGCGGACGCCCATCGAGGGAGTTGAGCGAGACGACGGGCTGGCAGAATGGCTCGGCGCCGAGCTCCACGACCTTCGTCGCTCGCTCGTAGCACGCAGTCATCGGCTCATTGCCGATCAGGACGTAGATTCGTTTCTTGGCCCGGCGCACGCCGGCGAGGATGCCTAGGGCACGCTCTACGTCGGTGATCTCCTTGCTCTCGTCCAGAGCGAGGCGCCATGGGCCGCGGAGAACGTGGCTCCATCGCTCGTAAGTCGCTTCGTCAAAGGTCGCGGGCTTCGAAGCCGCTGTTGGCGTCGAGCAGCTTCACGCCAGATTCCACGTAGCGGCTGATGATGTGCTCTTGGTAATCGACCGGCAGCGCCGACAGGTTGTTATCGCACAAGATCGGCGCCAGGGCGAAGTCTGGATCCAAAGTGAACGCCGCGCCTTCTATCTTGGGAACGATGCAGAACCAGCACCCCACGGGACAGCCTCGCGAGGCGAACGTCATGCGGTAGTCACCGCGCTGGCGCTCAAAGCGACTGTCGAGGCCCTGGGCGGGCTCTAGGCCCGTCTCGCGTGTCCACCACTTGGCAAGGGCAAACAGGCCAGGCCCGCCCGCCCACACGTCGGCGTGCTCGCGGACCTGCAAGGCGATGCGCCTGGCCATCGGTGCGTGCCACGAGAAGATCACCGACAGGGCTACTAGGTCGTACCCGTCAGCGAACATGCCGGGGTCGCCATCCCAGCGCGTGACCGCGTGGCCGTCCGCCTCCAACCAGTCGGCGAGCTTGGCTGCGCCGAGGTTGTAGTGCGGGGTCGAGCAGTTGATGACGAGTGCGTTCATGCTGGCCTGTAGCGGAAGTCGCCCCGCGGCTAGTCCGCCCTTTCTCCGTTTCCGACTGTCGCCGTTCGCGGCAATAGTGTCCGCTTTCGCACACCTACCGGGTAAGCACCGGAAATCATTTCCGCACTTGGCCTACCACCCGTTGATTGGCTCATGGCAGGCGCTCGATGTGCCCGTAAGGGTCCGGCAGGATTTCCAGGTAGATCAACGTGGTCTGGATGGACCGATGCCCGAGCCAACGGCTCAGCTCGTTTATCGGTGTGCCGTGGGCCAGCGCATGGCGCGCGAACGAGTGCCGAAGCGTGTGCGTCCCGATCTTCCGGCCTGGCGTGAGTGCGCCAGCGCCTTCGGCCCGTCGCTGAGCGTCTTTCACCTTCCGCCATGCGGTGCTGCGGTCTATCGGGTCGCCGACTCGAGCGTTGTTCCCAAAGATGTGCCGGTAGAAGCCGGCGCGCGGCACGTACGCACCCGTCGTCGTCAGCGCCGAATGGAGCTCCGGGTGGAGCGGCACCCTGCGGGCCACTCCTCCCTTGGCTACCTCTGCGCGGACGTGGAGCGTCGGGTGGTCGCCGACAAGGTCTAGATCATCCCAGCGAAGATTGATAGCCTCGGTCACACGCAGCCCCGCTCTCCACTGAACTAGCATGAGCAGGCGTGCGGCCGGGTCGGGCGCTGCGCGCATCAATGCTTCTACGTCGGCCTTGTCCAGATACTCGGGGAGCCTGCTACGGATCGCCCGAGACTTTGTTGCAATTGCAGGAGAGCGAGGGTGCATTCCAACGCCCCCTCTACGGCTCTGGATGCGCGGGCCCGCAACTTTCCTCTGGGGAGTGTTGCGCTCTGTTTCAGCCATGCTCACTTCCGCTCCTTATCCTTAACGGTAGTCCCCCTTCGCGCGATGGTTCCGTGATCGCTACTGCCTCGTGGAGCACCTCAGCAGCCACGCTCCAGACTTCGTCCCCGGTGGCGGCCCTGGCGGCGTTCCCGGCGGCCCAGGCGGCGTCCTCGGTGGCGTCCATGGCGGCCCCGGCGGCGGCCCTGGCGGCGTTCCAGGCGGCCCTGGCGGCGTCCCCGGCGGCGGCCCCCGCGGCGGCCCTGGCGGCGGCCCTGGCGGCGTTCCAGGCGGCCCTGGCGGCGTCCCCGGCGGCGGCCCCTGCGGCGGCCCTGGCGGCGGCCCTGGCGGCGTTCCTCAAACTCGTAAGCGAAGCGTCCTGCGCCAGGGCCTCTAGCGTCTCCGCTTCCTTCTTCAAGCCAGCAGCTCGTAACGCGAGAGGGGCGATGCGAGTCACCGCCACGCGGGCGAAGTGCTCTGCCCGCTTGACTTCAACCCCTCGCGTCGCGGTTGTTCCAACCAGGGGGATGATGAGCGGCTTGAGGTACTTGTCCCGCGTTGCGTCGTCGGGCATCGCGTCGTTGAGCCCGCGGGCGTACGCTGCCAGCACTGGACTCGTACACGCTGGCGCATCGCTGTGGGCCTCACCGACGTACCACGCCACCACCTCCATGACGCACAGGCCGTTGGAACGGTCAGGGTGACTACCGTGACCTATGTGCAGGACATTGAGGTCGATTTCTTGCGTTGCCACTCCTCGCCTCCCTCCGGTCGATTAGTCACCTGCGTGCTCCTGCGTTCCTCATTGCCATGTCTTCCTCTCAGGAGTCCAATGGCGGTTCTTGCCGCCGTTCGCACGCTGTTGGGCTCCTTTTGGTCTTGGTTCTCAAAAAGTCAGACTGACCCCAACGACTGCAACGGTCCCGATTGCCACGAAGGTCGCCATTCCGGCGAACATCGTGTTGACGTTCGAATACCTACGGCGATAGAAGTCGTCGTATTCGGGATAACGAGCCCTGAGGTCGTAGAACTCTTTGGTGAGGGCCGCGTCTTCGCGGAGCAAAGTCCGCCATCGCCACAGATCGTGCCACCTGACTGACTTGAGGAAGTTCCGCATGTCTACGCGACCTCGTCGCTGTTCTCCTGTTACTTACTCTGCTAATGTTCGGCGATTGCCTTGTTGGTGTATCCCGCCGCAAGCAACTCCCACACGTCTGCCTGGCGTTCGGTCACTACCTCGCCGTCAACGACGATGAACCGAGGGCGGTTGTAGCTGGTGGTCATACCTGCTCCGTTTCCCCGCCGCCTCGGCATTGCACGAGCTCACCGCCGCCATCAGCGAGGCGAACATGCGGAAGGTACTTACCGCTTTTGCCGACGACCACTACGAGGTCGCACCAGGGGCAGCGGCCGGGCTTGATTGGTACGTCGTGGCTAATGCGTTCCATTGCTTCCGTTCCTTCGGCGGTAGACCTGCCTCTGGCTCGCCCTGTCGCGGTGCATTTCGAGCGGTCCAATGTCCGCACCTACCGCTCCGGTATAGGCGTCGAACCAGCGTTTGAGGGTTGCTTGGCTCGGCCCAAACTTGCGTGCGGCCGTGTTGAGCGCGTCCGTGACGTCTACCTCGCGGTAGTCGTCCACAGCCTGGAATAGCCATCTGATCGCGTCGTCATGTGCCGCTTCGACTACGCGCATTTCGGCTGAGCCGCTCCCGTAGTCCACGGACCGCGAATGCCCTTGGACACTCTCACTCACACCCACACGTACCTTGGCGGCTGCACCAGCGTCATTCTCAGCGTTTAAGAAGGCCGTTAGCGCGTAAACGTCCTCTTGGGTCCATCCGTTGCTGTGATGCTCGGGCTGCTCGGGCTGCTCGGGCTGCTCGGGCTGCTCGGGCTGCTCGGGCTGCTCGGGCTGCTCGGGCTGCTCGGGCTGCTCGGGCTGCTCGGGCTGCTCGGGCTGAGCTGCTTGAGGTGCATTCGACCCAGAACCGCGCACGAGGGCGTCCACGTGTGCGCGCGCGAGTTGCGCGCCGAGCCGGTCGGCAGGCTCGGTAGAAAGCCCGATGGCTGTCCATCGCTCCACGTACTCACCGAAGCGGGCCGTTTGCGCTGCGGTTAGGCGTTCGATGCGCTTTCGTGTCTTCACGCCACAGCCTCCGCGCCGTCCGCCTCCACGGTGTCGCCGGCCCAGCCGCAGTGGATGCAGCGGGCCTCGCGGTACAGCGGGTTGCGGTCGTCCAGGCGCAGGTCGATGTAGCCCCCACAGCGCGGGCATGCGTCGTGGCTCAGGAGGCCTGCGACGTGGGGTGGGATGTGGGGCTCGATACGCTCCCAGCGTTCCGGCACCTGCGGAGCCACGTTGCCGACGATGCGCTCCACGGTGGTGCCGCAGGCGATGCAGGAGCCGCGGACGTGGCGCGTTAGGGATGGATCAGATCTACGCCTCATCGGACTTGTTCTCATCGTCGCCGGCATCCTCCTGGTGGCGGCTGGGCTGACCTTGTGGGAGAGCTCGGCCACGCTCCTCTTCGGAGTGGTCCTCATCGCCGGGGGGGCGGCTATCGTCAAACTGCTGCGACAGGACTAGGGAGCGGACCGTGTCTGCGAACATCCCGAGCATGAGCAGAAGCCCAGCAAGCACCGCAGCGCCCAACATCCATCCCGTCTCCCGCCATAAGGGCGGCAGACTGATGAGGATCATGCCCAACGCGAACGCCAGCAAATAGCTGACGGCCAGGTCCGTCCACCTCCGGCTCATTGCGTGCCACCAGCGGCGCTCGAGCTCGGCTTCGCTGTCTTGATCACGATCGTGCTGGCTGTCACTGCGGCGGTCCTCTTCGCCGCGGCAGAGGAATCCCAGGCCGATCCGGCGACACTGCGGTTGCTAAGTGTGATGTGCATCGTCGGCGCCGTCATGTTCGTACTCCTGGTTCTGGTGCAGGTGGTGGTTTTCATCCTAGGTGTTCTCCTGTTACTTACTCTGCTAGTAATATACCGGGTGCATACAGTATTGTCAACCCCGCCGGTATATGCTTTACTGAGTACATGCCAAGAATCACGATCAACCTACCAGGCTTCAAATGCACGCGGTGCGAACACGAATGGGTGCCCCGCGGGAGTGGGGCCGCTCCCAAGGTCTGCCCGCGCTGCAAGTCCCCCTATTGGGATACCCCTCGTCGGCGTTAGTCACTTCCGTTCCTATGGAGAACCGGCAGCGTCGAGCCAGGCTTGCGCCGCTGATATGACGGCTTCTGCGTCAGCTCTGAGCCACCAGTTCCAATTTGGTTTGACGTTCCTCTCTAGGTACGCCTCAATATGAGGCAGCGCCAGCCGGACGTTTACCGGGTCCGGGTTTGGCGTTAGGCGTAGTGCCGGCGGCTGAGCGGGCCAGCGACCGGGTTTGATTGGAAGATCCGGGCTAAGTTGCATGACTTATGGCCTCTGTGTTGAAAGCGTCCAACCATCCCGTTGCCTTCGCTGGACGCAAACGGACCAGCGTTCGGTCGTCTTCGCCAGGGAAGCGTTCTAGCGGACCCTCCGAGCACGTGAGCATGTCCATGTACTCGTACTGCCGGCGAGGCTTGGCCGTGGACACCAGCCCAGCGGACAACCGAAGGTCCTTCAGATCCACTGACCCTTCCTGCTCTGCCCGGTTGAGGCAGTAGGCAGTGAATCGACGGAACATCATCTCGCTCAGACGCTTGTCCGGGGATGACTCCTCGATGAGCTCCGTCAGATTGTTTTGCGCGCCCCACACACCCGTACCCCGGCGGCCTGTCGTTTTGGCCCCGTTCAGACGCCTTGTTAGCTCATGGGCATCTGCTAAATGGCCATTCGTGCTCGGCCTAGCCGACGACAGGCTGAACACGCCGCCGGCGTGTCCGTTTCGGCCTCGCCGCGCTGCCTCCGCGCGACGGCTATTCGCGACTGCGGTATTGCACTTTCGATGCATTGCCCTCATGTTCGGAAGGCGGTGATCCGAGTCGTCGCCGTTCTTGTGGTCGAGCGTGTACGCCTCGGGGTCGTTGTATGGAAGGTCGGTGTAAATCTGCTCCGTACATCCCGCGCAGGGCAGACGTCCGTTTGGGTCAGCGTCACGCTCTGCCACTTCTCGTTTGCGCGTGGCGTAGAGGATCTTGGGCATTCGGCGGCTCATACGCGAGCCATCGCGACTGCGCGGTCGACGGTTCGCGGCGACATGCCGATTTGCCTGGCCGTTTGGGTTCGGTCCAGCCCGCGGCTTCGGCAGCGTTTGATCTGCTCCCACCGCAAGGCGTGGAGGTAGCGCCGCGCGCCCGCCCAGTCGTCGTACTTACAGGCTGGTAGCGGGCACTCTAAGCAGGTGGGAGAGAACTCACACCCGGTATCTGGGTGCTCGCTAAAGACGGGCTCGTCCCGGTGCCTCGCGAAGACCGTGCGCCCCATGACGTTGTGGCCTGGCTCTGTGAACCGCTCGCCGTAGTCGAGGACTCCGCCTATGGGTGTAAACTGGTCGTACATGGTCCCTCCCTTTTAGGGGCCTGTGGGGGTTGGGGTTTTCTGCGGAATCCCAGCCCCCCTCTTACTTCCCACCCCGTTCGTCGTCTAACCTGCCCGCCTATGAAGGCGCCGGCTGTCACACCTGTAGTGGCGCTGCCCATCGCGCTCGTCGCTATCGGCGCGCTGTTCTACGCGTCTGAGCGTCCGGACACGGGGCGTCTTTATCTGAGTTGGGGCATCGGGATTGGTGTTTTTGAGCTTCTTGTAGGAGCCGCCGTTGCCTTAGCGCGTAGATAGTCACGGCAACCAACGCGGCCCAGAGCAGACCGCTGAACGCGGCCAACACCACGATCCCGAATACGTAGTCGTTCACAGGATCACGATGCTCCGGGCGATGCCAATGCTCACCCGTAGCAGCCCGTAGTTTTCGAGGCGCGCGACGTGCCAGTACGGCCCCGCCGCCGACCGATACCCAAGCCCTGCCGCGATCTCGCGGTAGGTCGGCGGCATTTCGTTCTTGGCGATGAATTCCTTTATGAACGCCAGGACGTCGGTGGTCTTCTCGGGCAGGGCCGCGGTGGCAGCGTTTATCACGAGGCGTCTCCCTCCGCCGCGGGGCTCAACGCCCCGCGGCGGTCCTGCTGAGCTTCACGAAGGAGCTCCGCAGCTGGCACGCACCGATAGCGTCCGCTGGGCGGGTCCGGGTTGAACCGTTCGCCATAGTCCATATTGCCGTCTATGTATTCAGGCCGGCGCCGGGGCATTGGGGCCTCCGTGTGGGAGAGTAGGGGCCACCTGGCGCTTACCTCCCGGTGGGGTTGGGAAGGCAATGGCGCAGAGCTGTTTTCTCTTTTTGCGCCAGGTGGCCCCTGTACGACGCCCCTTCCTTGTCTTGCCCGGGTTCGAACCCGCCTCCTTGACAGAGGGAGAAACGGATCAGGCTAAAGAAAAAGGGCACCCCCCGAAGGGGATGCCCAAACGTTACTGTTGCACTGTAGCGTCTGTCAAGCGTTTTGCTACAGTCTTTCGTACCTCGTCGTTTTTTCGGCGACGACGCGTGCGACATCGTGCTCGTCTACATAGCAGCGTGAGCCCTGGCCGAGCCCTGCGTCAAGGATCGCCACGTCGCCCGCCAACGCCCACCGGCGCACGGTTGTCGCGGCGACGCCGTATTTCCGCGCGGCTTCACGCAGCGCGATCTTGGTCCCGGCAATGGGGAGCTCTTGTTCTACGGCTAACGTCACGGCTTGCTCGATTCGCTTGCGTAGGTCGTTGCCCGCTTGCGTTGAGTGTACCAAGGTACTACCCCTTGACGGCACCCGTAGCCGTCACCCCTTCTTTTCAAACTGGCGACCCGGACGGGATTCGAACCCGTGATCTCCTCCTTGACAGGGAGGTGTGTTAAGCCAGGCTACACCACCGGGCCGCGGTGGCTGGTCGGCGGGCTCACGGCCCGCGTTCGCTAGAACGCTCAGCCAATCCCTCGATAGCCGACGACGACGAAGTCGCCCTCGACCATCACGGGTGTGATGCGCTCGCCCCCCGTGAGTCGCTCGACCTCCGGTACGTGCTCGGGGCTCAAGCTCAGGTCGATCTCCCGGTACTCCACGCCGTCGGTGTCCAGGTCGAACTTGAGCGCGTCCGAGTACGAGCAGTCCGGCCGCGTGTAGACGATCAGTGCAGGTTCTGTAGCCATGTCCCTTAGATGATACCAGGCGCTGCGAGGGCGCCGCCACCGGCGCAGGGAGAGGTCCTTGGTGGAGCGCTGGCCTGGGCACAGCCGAAGGGCTCGGGGTAGATGCTCAGGGCGGAAGATAGAGTCTACGGTTCGTAGGCCTGGAACACGAGGCAGGCGTTTTGCCCGCCGAACCCGAACGAGTTTGAAAGCACGGTCCGCACCGGTGCCCGCCGGGCCACGTTCGGCACGTAGTCCAGGTCGCATCCCGGGTCGGGCGTCTCATAGTTGATGGTCGGGTGGATAACGCCGGTGCGGATGCTCTGGACGCAGGCCACCGCCTCCATGCCGCCGGCGCCGCCCAGCGCGTGGCCAATCATCGACTTGGTGGAGCTGATGGGGACTGCGTAGGCCGCCTCGCCGAACGCCTTTTTGATGGCTTTTGTCTCGGCGGCGTCGTTCAGCGGCGTCGACGTCCCGTGGGCGTTCACGTAGTCGATACCGTCGGGCGCTAGGCCCGCGTCCTCCAACGCCCAGGTGATGGCACGCGACGCACCGAGGCCCTCCTCATCCGGCTGGAACTGGTGGTACGCATCGGACGACGCGCCGAAGCCGACCACCTCCGCCAGCACCTGCGCACCCCGAGCCAGCGCGTGATCCAGCGCCTCGACGATGAGGACGCCCGCACCCTCGGCGGGGACGAAGCCATCGCGGTGAGCATCAAAAGGCCGGCTCGCCGCGGCCGGGTCGTCGTTCCGCGTGCTTAGCGCGCGCATGGCGCAGAAGCCCGCGAGTCCCAGCTCGCTGATTCCGGCCTCGGTCCCGCCGGTGATGACGACGTCGGCTGCGCCCCGGCGCACCAGCTCGACGGCGTCGCCGATCGACTGCGTAGAGGCTGCGCAGGCCGTGGTCACGGTCATGCAGGGGCCTTTGGCGCCGAAGAGCCGGCTGACGTTGGCCGCCGCCATGTTGGGGAGCGTCATGGGGAAGAAAAACGGCGAGAGCCTGTCACCTCCCTCCTTCATCAGCAACCGCATGCCGGCCTCGATGTCGGGGTAGCCGCCGTTGCCGTTGCCCAGCACCACCGCCATGCGCTCGCCGTCGACGTCGTCCTCGTCAATTCCTGCGTCCGCCAGCGCCTGCCGGGTCGCGGCCACCGCGAACTGCGAGAAGCGCGACATGCGCCGCGCGTCGCGCCGCTCGATGTACTGCTCGGGGTCGAAGCCGGTCACCTCAGCCGCGATCTTGGTCGGATAGGCGCTGGCGTCCGCCAGCGTCATGGGCCCGGCGCCCGAGCGGCCGGCGACGAGCCCATCCCAAAAGGCGTCGACCGATTCACCCAGCGGCGTGAGGGCGCCCATGCCAGTGATGACGGCCCGGCGGCGGCTTCCGTTCGTGGACATTGCTAGCCCGCCTGCTCGCTTGCGTGCGGTTCCAACTCCGGGTAGCGCTCCGGCTCGATCCCCCACCAGTATTCTAGGGCCTCGGCCACGACGAACAGGGAGCCTGTGACCAATACCAGGCCCTCGGCGCCGGTATTGGCCAGTGCGATCTCCAGCGCGTCGTCGACTCCCCGGCTGACGGTGGTGCGAACGCCCTCGCGGCCGAACGCCTCAGCGACGTGCGCAGGTGCCGCCGACCGCGGGTGACGGGACCCACAGCTGACGACATGGTCGGCCAGTGGCGCCAGCTCGGCGGCCATCACGGCCAGCTCCTTGTCCGCTGAGCACCCGAAAACGACGGTGACGCGGGCCGGGTCCAGGTAGTCGGAAACCGCCTCGCGAAGCCGCTCCATGGAGTTGCCGTTATGCGCGCCGTCCACGACCACCCAGGGATTGCGCGCCAGCACTTGGAACCGACCGTCCCAGCGCACGCCCGCGAGCCCTGCATCCACGGCGTCGCGGCCGATGCCCGGCACCAGCAACTGGACCGCGGCCAACGCGGCGGCGGCATTCTCCTGTTGGTGCTTGCCCAGCAATGCCACGCGCCCGTGCCATTCGCCCGCCGCCGTCCGCACGGTCAGCGACTGGCCGGTGACGTCGTGGTCGCCACCCCTCCAGGTGATGTGCTCGCCGAGGCGGTGAACGGTCGCTCCCACCTCCCTTGCCCTGGCGTCGATGACCGCCTGGGCCGAAGCCGGCTGGGGCGCCGACACGACCATCGATCCCGCTTTGATGATGCCCGCCTTCTCCGTAGCGATCTCTTCAATGGTAGAGCCCAGAATCGCTGTGTGGTCCATGCTCAGCGACGTGATGATCGCCACGTCGCCGTCTGCGACGTTTGTGCAGTCCAGCCGTCCACCCAGCCCTACCTCCAACACCTGGACATCGACGCCTTCGGTGGCGAACACGTGGAAGGCCATCGCCGTGAGCACCTCGAACGTGGTGGGCCTCGTGTCTGAGCCCTCGAGGCCCATGGCCTCGACGTGCGGCCACACCGCATCGAGGGCCGCCGCGAAGTGCGCCTCGCCGATGGGGTCGCCGTTCAGCCGGATGCGCTCTCGAAACGCATGGAGGTGCGGCGAAGTGAACATGCCGACGCGCAGCCCCGCCGCGGCGAGCATGCTCGCCGACATTGCCGCGACGGAGCCCTTGCCCTTGGTCCCAGCGACGTGGAGGACGGGCGCGGAGCGTTGGGGCTCGCCCATGCGTGCCGCCAGATCCCGCATCCGTGAGAGGTCGAATTTGGTGGGCTCGGAGGAGCCGCCGCTCAGGCGCTCGAAGTCGGCCAGGCTCAGGAGGCGCCGCAACGCCTCCCCGTAGGTCAGGACGGCCGAGGGTGCGGCGTCGGGCGGCGTGGTCATCGTACCGAGCGTAACAGAGGCCTGCTCCACCGCCTAGTGGCCCCCTCGCGGCCCCGGGACCTCGCTGGCGTAGCGGCGCGCTGGCTGGTCACAAGCGCTAGCCCCAGTTGGCAGTGCCACGCGCTACCGGATGCTGTGGCCGATGTCGGCCAGAACGCAAAATCTTGGGATATTCCTCTTGGGGCAAGCCGTACCCCCTCCGTATAATGGCCGTCCACTTCGAGGGTGGCCCAGCCGACATGCCTTTCACCCACCTGCACGTCCACACCGAGTTCAGCATGCTCGACGGCCTCAGCCGCATCGAAGGGCTGGTCTCGCACGCCAAAGATCTGGGCATGGACGCGCTGGGGCTCACCGACCATGGCGGCATGTACGGGGCCATCGACTTCTATGCCGCCTGCCACGAAGCGGGCATCAAGCCGATCATCGGCTGCGAGCTGTACGTGGCGGGCGGGTCCAGGCTCGACAAAGGGGCCGCGGACAAGCTGCCCGCGCACCTGACAGTGCTCGCGCAGAATGCCGTTGGGTACCGCAACCTGGTCAAGCTCGTCACGAAGGCGAACCTCGAGGGCTTCTACTACAAGCCTCGCGTCGACCACGAATTACTGGACAAGCACGCCGAAGGGCTCATCGTGCTGTCGGGTTGCCCCTCGTCCGCGATCTCGCGGCTCATCGTCGATGGCAATCTCGCAGAAGCGGAGGAGCTCGCTCGGACCTACAAAGGGACCTTTCCGCAGTTCTACATGGAGTTGCAGCGCCACGAGGGCCTGGACTTCCTGGAACGGCTCAACGAGGGGCTGCTCACCATCGCGGACCGCGCGGACATACCGATCGTCGCGACCAACGATCTGCACTACGTCTACAAGCAGGACGCGCCGCTCCAGGACGTGATGGTCTGTATCCAGACCAACACCAACGTTAACGACGATTCCCGCCTCAAGATGTCCGACGACTCCTACTACCTGAGAAGTCCCGAAGAGATGGCCTACCTCTTCTCGGACATCCCCGAAGCCCTCGCGAGCACCGAGCGTATCGCCGAATCCGTGGACCTCGAGCTGGACTTCTCAACGCTCCATCTGCCCGAGTACCCGGTCGCTGCGGGCGAACACGCCGACGGCTACCTGCGCAAGCTCGCCTGGCAGGGCTTCGGCGAGCGCTACGGCGACCCGACCGAGGAGCAGCGGCGGCGCCTGGAGTACGAGCTCGACGTCATCTCGGAGACGCGTTACCCCAACTACTTCCTCGTGGTCTGGGACATCGCCGACTTCGCGCGCCGCACCGGCATCGTCTTCGGTGTGCGGGGCAGCGCCGCATCCTCTCTCGTCCTCTACTGTCTGCGGGTCACGGACATCGACCCGCTCCAATACCGGCTGGTCTTCGAGCGCTTCCTGAACATCGAGCGCAAGGAGATGCCGGACATAGACATGGACTTCCAGGACGACCGGCGCGATGAGGCCATCCACTACGTCGTGGACAAGTACGGGGAGGAGCACGTCGCGCAGATCATCACCTTCGGGACGCTGGGGGCCAAGGCGGTGATCCGGGACGTCGGACGCGCGCTGGGCCTCCCGTACGGCGAGGTGGACCGCATCGCGCGGCTCATACCGACCCGCGTGGGCATGACGCTCCAGCAGGCCCTCGTCGAGTCGCCCGAGATGCAGGAGGCCTTCGAGGGGGACGAGACGCTGCGCGGCTTTATCGCGACGGCGCAGGCGCTCGAGGGCACGGTGCGCAACGTGAGCACCCACGCCGCGGGTGTCGTCATCTCCTCCGGCCCGCTCACCGATCACGTGCCGCTCCAGCGCCCGACGAAGGGCGACGAGACGAGCATCGCCATGACGCAGTACGCCATGGCGCCGGTCGCCAAGCTCGGTCTGCTGAAGATGGACTTCCTGGGTCTCATCAACTACACGATCCTCAGCAAGACAATCGAGCTGGTGCGCGATCGCGACGGCCACCAGATCGAGCTGCGCGACCTGCCCTTCGACGACGATGCGACCTTCAAACTGATGGGCTCCGGCGAGACGACCGCCATCTTCCAGCTGGAGTCTCCGGGGATGCGGCGTTACGTGAAGGAGCTCAAGCCATCCAGCCTCGCCGAGCTGGCAGCGATGGTCGCCCTCTATCGCCCCGGCCCGATGGAGCACATCCCTCGGTTTATCGACGCCAAGTTCGGCCGCGTGCCGATTCGGTATCCCCATCCGGCTCTCAAAGAGATCTTGGAGGAGACCTACGGCGTCATCGTCTACCAAGACCAGGTGTTGCACATCCTGCGTACCTTCGCGGGCTACTCGCTGGGCGAAGGTGACATCGTCCGCAAGGCCATGGGCAAAAAGATCGCATCGCTGATGGAAGCGGAGCGCGACAAGTTCATCGCCGGTGCCCGCGAGCAGGGGTACGGCAACGACATCGCCGGCGACATCTTCGATCTCATAGAGCCCTTCGCCGGCTACGCCTTCAACAAGGCACACAGTGTCAGCTACGCGGTGGTCGCCTACTGGACCGGCTACTTCAAAGCCAATTACCCCGTCGAATTCATGACTTGCGCGCTCAACGCCTACTCCGGCAGCACCGAGCGGGTCGCGGCCATGATCGCCGAGTGTCGCAGGCTCAAGATCGAGGTTGTCCCGCCAGACGTCAGCCAGAGCGCGACGGCGTTCAGCGTTGGCCCCCCATCGGAGTCGGGCCAGCGCATCCTCTTCGGGCTCGCGGCGGTCAAGAACGTGGGCGAGACTGCCGTCGCCGACCTCGTGGCCGAGCGTGAGGCCAATGGCGCGTTCATCAGCATCGAGGACTTCGCGCGCAGGGCCGGGGCGGGTGTCGCCAATCGGCGCGTGCTGGAGAGCCTGGTGAAGGTGGGCGCGCTCGACGAGCTCGGCCGGCGGGGCCAGCTGCTCGCCAGCGTCGACAGCCTCGTGCACCTGATCCAGAGCGAGGCGCAGCTCAAGGACTCCGGCCAGTCGACCATGTTCAACATGTTCGGCGAGTCGGTGCCAGCACCGCTCATCGGCGTCGAGCTCGCGGAGTCGGACGAGCCGTCGGCGCTCGAAAAGGCGCTGTGGGAGCGGGAGCTGCTTGGCGTGTCGCTGAGCTCACAGGTGATGGACTCGCTGGCCCGCAACGCTCCCGAGGGCGCCATCATTTCGCGGACCCAGCTCGAGCCAGGCGCCAAGGTCACGCTGGTCGGGCAGGTGTCGAGCGTCCGGCTACAGACCGACAAGCAGGGCCAGCGCATCGCCTTCGTCACGCTCGAGCTCATGGACGGCCCCGTCGACGTGGCGGTGTGGAACCGCGCGTACCAAGCGACGCCGCCTGGGGTGTGGGAGCAAGGAGCCTTCGTGCAGGTCAGCGGCTCGGTGCGCACCCGCAACGATGAGCTGACGCTGCACTGCGACGACGCCACGCTCTACGAGATCCCGGTCGGCACCGACGAGCAGCCGGCGATGCCGGAAGTCGCCGGTCCAAGGATCGAGGAGTGGCACGAGCCCCCCACGATGACCGAGACCCCAGTCGAGCCGGGAGCCGAAACAACGACCTCGGTCGTTTCCGAGCCGGAGGCAGTCGTCGATGAGTCCGCTCCCGTCCAGGAGCCCGTCGCCGTCGGCGCGTCATCGACTCGAGCCCTGGAGGGGGCCGCCATAGTAAGCGCCCCGGCAGTGACGCCCGAACCCGCGGATGGCGTGCAACTCCTCAGGCCGCCTGCGACTCCACCCGAGCGACCCGAGCCGGCCGCGCGGCCGCCGGTGCCGCCGGTCGATGCCGTGGCCGGGCCGGTGCGGGATGCCTCACGCCGTCTGCTGGTAAACCTCACAGAGACGGAGCAGGCGGAGGACGATGCCTACCTGCTCAAGTCGGTGCTCCAGCTCCTGCTCGAGTACCCGGGCTCAGACGACGTGGACCTGATCATCGCGAGCCGGGGCAAGCGGTGGCGGCTGGAGATGCCCATCATCAAGACCAGCTACGGTGACGAGCTTCACGCTCGGCTCGCGGAGCTGCTCGGCAGCCAAGACGCCGTCGCCGTCTTGGGGACGTCCGGCTGAGCCCACCATGCCCTGGACCGTGGCCGCAACCGCGCCGACGCAACTCATCGCCGAAATGTGGCAGGGGCTCCTAACCGAGGCCCGTATCCCCACGAGGGTCGTGCCCGCGAGCATGGCCATGTTCGGTGGCGTCATGTCGCTGCCGTGTCAGCTGATGGTGCCCGACGACCGGCTGGGCGAGGCGAAAGAGCTACTGGCCACCGTTCTCGACGAGCCCGCCGACCGCGACTAGCCGGAGGCGACGGCCGCCCGCTCGGCCTCCATCCGAATGAGGTCGGCCTTCATACCGATCCCTGGGCCGGCGAAGCCGTGCAGCCCACCGTCGCTTCCCACCACCCGATGGCACGGGATGAGAAGCGGGACGCGGTTACGAGCCATGGCCTGACCCGCCGCACGCACGGCTCGGGGCCGGCCGGCCTGCTCGGCGAGCCACTTGTAGGTCTTCGTGACGCCCGGCGGAATGCTTCGGCACGCCTCCCACGACGCGAGAAAGAAGGGCGACGCCCCCTCGAGGTCGAGGACCGCCGCAGGGTGGTCCCGGCGCCCCGCGAAGTAAGCCTCGAGCTCGTCGCGGAGATCCGTGAACGCGCCTGGCCTCGCCTCCGGCTGTTCCTTGCGCAGAGGTGCCGCAAGGTGCTCGAGGGCCCGCTCGGGTGAGACCTCGGGCAGCGATAGGTGTCGAAGCCCACGTTCGGCGCCGATCGCCGCGACCCAACCCCAGCTCGTCTCGAACACGTCGTAGTGCGCTGTCATGGCCAGCCTCCTGAAATCCAGACTCGGCCAGCCGATTCTAGCCTCTGGCCACCGTCCTTCCAACAGAAGCGTGGCGTCATTCCGTGGGTTGGAAAACCCACGCCCCCTGGTGCGGCGCCGCATCGTCCGCTCTAGATGCGGTGGGAATGGCATCTACGGCGGTAGGCAGACATAGTCATTTACCAGGCCGTGGCCTGTTCAATTCGAAAACAGAACGCGAGTGAAACCGATTGTGGGTCGATCTACGACCGGTCTAAATGGCACGGTTTCATCCCCGCTGGGGAGCGGGGAAGTAATCGCGGTCTAAGACCGCATATGGGCGCGGTTTGGGCCGCGTGAGGACCGAGACCTCTGGTCATACAGGGGCACGAGGGCCGGATGACCGCTCCAGGTGGGCCTACCGATTCGGCGCTGGTCGATCGGGGCCGGTGGAAGACATGGCGCGATGGGAAACGATTCTTTTGGCGTGGCTCGCTGGTGGGCGAAGCAGGATTCGAACCTGCGACCTCCTGTGTGTAAGACAGGCGCTCTAACCGCTGAGCTATTCGCCCACGTAAGCAGGGCATCCGCCGATCCACATTGCACGACCGGCGGACGGCGGAGTCAACACCCGGTAAGCGCTTATAAGCACGTGCTAGCGTGCACAAGCATACGTATTAATACTTGTTCTGCGCTTTCACCTGCAAGCTCGTTCCCAGAGCCCTGTTGCGGACTACGTTCGGCAACGACTTCGTGCGAAGACCACGCGCAGTTGTATCGCAACGGCGGAAACCGAATTGAATTCGCAGTAGTTCACTCAGTATTTCCACCTACGAAAGCCTATCACGCACTCGGTTGTGGGGTAAGCGGGCGCTTTCTAGCATGCGGGACGGCGGAACGTTTCCGTCAAGACTTCGTCGTTCAAGAAAAGGGGTGGGGTAATGAGCGCAACGAAGATGGAACGGGCGGTGCAAGCCGCATTCTCGGACGAGGCCCTGCGGGCGCGGATCGTGAACGAGGGCCCGGTGGTCCTGGCGGACGTCCTCGACGAGATCGAGGCGCGCGAGGCCGCACGGAGCTTGGGTGGACGCGTCGAGGCGATCGAGCACGAGCTGGTTGTCCGCGGCGCCACCAACGGCTGGATCTAGGTCCGGCCAACATAGTCGGGTATCCACGCTGGATGCTTCCGTGAACAGGGAGTACCTCCAGCGATGGTTGGATACGGCCATTGACCGCTGGGCCGCAACCGAGGCCCAGCGCCAGATGGTTCGAGACGCCCTCCATCGGGAGGGCTTTCCGCTTTGTGTGTCAGCCTCCCACCGCTTCGCGGTCATGACCCTGAGTTGGCGCTGGCCGCCGGTGGCGCCGTCGAGCTGTTGATGGCATCCGGTTACTCATTCGACCACGTCATCGATGGCGACGTGCCTCCCGGCGCAGTCGGGGATGAGGCGCTGATCGGCCTGTCCCTGCTGTTCCTGGCGCAAGCGACGCTCATCGATGTCGCGACTGATGCCCTCGGGCCGCCCGCCGCCGCGGCGCTCATACGTGACGCGCTCGCCTCATTACGGTCGTCGGCTGCGGGGCAACTCGATGACGTACGGCTTGCCGCCCGCCCCGCCTCGGCCCCGACGACGACCGACGAAGCGTTGGCGATGACCGAACTCAAGGCGGGGCCACTAGGCCACATCGCCGGCACAGTCGGTGCCCGGCTCGCAAACGCGCCACTCATCGACGCCAACAGCATCGCCGAATCGCTCTGGTACTTCGCGACCTATCGGCAGCTGATCGACGACCTCGGCGACATCAAGGCGGACGCGGCGTCCGCCTCTCGTTCCCGTGGCCAGGGGCCCTGCACGCTCCCGCTGGTGTACCTGCGCCATTTCGATGCGACGAAGGACGGACAAACCCTCCTTCGAAATGGGGTTACTTCGCCTCGTATAATGGACGTTAATTCAGGTGGTGCTGGGCTTCACGGGCATGGTCCCTTAAGCGACCGGGTCCGGGACTCGGGCGCCATCCTGTTCACCGAGCTGAACGCGGAGGTCATGCGCAAACGATCCCTCGACGCTGCCGGTTCGGTAGCCGGAGCCCACTCCCTCCGCGCGCTCATCGAAAACCGCCGTGTTGAAGTCACTCACCAACCCCCCAATAACCAGACTCCCGCTCTTCGAGGTCACGCGCAGGCTCCTCGGGAGCGGTCTTCTCCCGCTCGCGCTGTTCCTCGTTGTATTCCTGCTGTCCCTTTCTGCCACGGACGGCCCTCGCACCCTCGGCATCTCCGGCACTCCCTGCGACGACGGCTGGTGCATCTCCGAGGTCTTCCCTGCCAGTGCTGGGTGGGTCGCGGGCCTCCGGCCTGGGCAGACCATCGTGTCAGTCGAAGGCGACCTCCTCGACGCCGCAGACCCTCCTGCCGATTGGTCGTCGGTTGGGGCCACAACGGTTGTGGCGGAGAACGGACGGGTGCTGACCGCCCGGGTGGACGACCCACCGCACGGCGACTCCCCCCTAAAGATCTCGCTCTGGGCCCTCGCGGGCGGCTTCGCCGTCCTAGGGTCCCTCGTCCAGTTCCGCAGGCCTGACTTACCGTCCGCCGTGGCCTTCGGCCTGTTCTCCGCCATCACGGCGGTCGCATTGGCCATCGCACCCGCTACCGGGGCCGAGTCACCGCCCTGGTCGCTCATGGTCCAAGCGTACGCACTGCTCGGGTCGAGCTACCTGCTGTTCGAGTTCCTCTATCGGCTCGCCGTCGAGCAGGGTACCGAGCTGGTGCGTTGGGGGCGGTTTCGGAGGCTCTTCCAAACCTTCACTGTCGTGGTGATGGCTTCATACACCCTGGTTGCCTTGGCCGCCCCGCGCGCGTACGAGTATGTACGTTCAGGCCTGGTCCTGGTGATGGTCATCGGGCTCGTCGCCTCCATTGTCCTCCTGCTGGTGGCCTCGCGCTCACTGGCCCGGCGCGGGGAAGGCGGGCTCCTCCGTGTGCCCTTCTACGGGCTGGCGGGGGGCTTCCTCCCGTTCCTCACGCTTACACTGGTGCCTGACATCGCCGGTCGTGGGCCGTTCGTGGCAGTGGACATCACCGTTCTGCCCATCGTGCTGGTCCCTACGTCGTTCGCTTACGCCATCCTGCGCAGTCAGCTGTGGGGCATCAGGCGTCTGGTACACCGAGGGCTCGTCTACGCACTCGTGAGCGTAGTGCTGCTGTCCTTCGTGGTCGCCGGCATCACCCTGGCCAACCGCATATCGGACACCTCGGAAACGTCGGTGGAGCTGATCCTCGCTGGCGTCCTGGTCGTCGTGGGCATCTCCGTCTACCGGCCCCTGGTCCGCGGGGCCAGGGGCCTCGTGGACCGAGTGTTCTACACGGACACCCCTTCCTATTCGGAGTTTGTCCGGGAGCTGCAACAGGACCTCAACAGCGTTGGTGCCGAGGGCATCCTGGCCGTTGCCTTGGGGCAGGTGCTTTGCCAGCGGCTCGGACTGGAGTCGATGGTGTTGCTGGGCACCGAAGAAGACGGCGCGATGGTCGTCAAAGCCCGGTACGGTGAGGGGGCCCGCGCCGTGATCGGCGCTGTCGACGATGGGCACCTACGCCCGCCCGACGCATCGGTCCGCGGCCCGACCATCGTTCGGCTCGGTGCCGACCAAGTCGTCGCGACCCACCTCTTGACCAACGACCGGCTGGTCGGCACGCTGCTGCTGGGGCCGAAGGAGGGGGGTGAGCTGTTCGTCAGCGACGAGATCAACCTCATTCTGGGCGCCGCGCCGTTCATCGCCATGGCTCTCGACCGCGACGAGCTCTCGGGGACCATGCGTCAGCTCAACCGCCGCCTGGTGGAGACGGAGGAGCGCGAGCGAGCCCGCATGGCCATCGACCTCCACGATGGTCCGCTCCAGAAGGCCGTGGCCCTGGCTTGGGACCGCGACTACGCGGCCACGAACCCCACGGAGGTCGCCAAGGAGCTGGTAAATGAGCTGCGCGAGTTCGGCTCACGGCTGCGGCCTTCGATCCTCGACGACTTGGGCCTCCCATCGTCGCTCGAGTGGCTCCTCGCGTCGTCGCTGCGGAGCACCGGCATCGAAGGGCACCTCGAGCTCATCGGACTCGATGAGGACACTCGACTACCTTCGGAGGTGGAATTGGCGCTGTTCCGCGTGACCCAGGAGTCGCTCAACAACGCCGTGAAGCACTCGAGCGCGTCGGAGATGCACGCCTGTCTCAGACTTTCGGGCGATGCGCTCACCCTGACCGTGCGCGACAATGGGGTGGGGATTGGCGGCGCTGGCTCCGGCCGCATCCCAAGCTCACGCCTGGGCATGGTCGGCATGCGTGAGCGGGTCATGCAGGTCGGCGGCGACCTGTCCGTGGAGTCCAAGCCAGGCATGGGCGTTACCATTGAGGTCACCGTCCCCATGACCGAGGAGACGCTTGTAGGCATTCGAGAACAACATGACGACTGATACGCTCGGACGGAACATCCGGGTCGTCCTCGTCGACGACCACGCCATGTTCCGTCAAGGTGTACGCGATCGGCTGAATCGGGAGCCCGACATCGACGTTGTCGCCGACTGCGAGTCTCGCGAGGAGGGGCTACGGCTTGTGGAGGAGCTGCTGCCGGACGTCGTGATCCTCGACATTCGCCTTCGCCAGGACTCCGGCATCGAGGTGGCGAAGCAGATCCGCAGGGCTCACCCCGACATTCGCATACTCATCGTCAGTGCCTATGACTATGATCAGTACGTCCGTGCGCTCGCCCGCGTTGGTGTCGACGGCTACATCTCCAAAGAGAACTCACAGGATGAGCTCGTTCAAGCCATCCACGAGGTCGTGGGCGGTGGCGCAGTGCTCACTCCCAGGGTCGCCAGCAAGGTGATGCGGGCCATGTCGGAGCACAACCCCCAGCCACAGGCTCACCAGATCGACGATCTGACCGTGCGCGAAATCGAAGTGCTGGAGCTCATGCGAGAGGGCATGCGCAATGTCGCCATAGCCGAGATGCTGGCCATCTCGCCGCGCACCGTGGAGTCTCACGTCGCCCGCATCATGTCCAAACTGGGGTCGTCCAGCCGTACGCAGGCCATCAAGACCGCCACGGAGATGGGACTGCTGGCCTAGCCCAAGCCGCGCGTCAGACTGGCCGGGCGGGCACGCCGACGACGGTGGTATGTGCTGGGACGTCCTCCCGTACCACAGCGCCCGCTCCAACAACCGCGTGCTCGCCGATACGCACACCAGGCAGGACGATGGCGCCGGTGCCCAGCCAAGCGAACGCCCCCACGCTGACACCGCCCGAGGTGATCGCCCCCGGGCTGGCGTGAGCGCAATCGCCGAGCGCCGTGTCGTGGTCGAGGGAGGCGCTCGTGTTCACGATGCAGCCGAAGCCGATGGTGCACCCGGTGTTGACCACAGCGCGGGGCATGACCACGGCCCCGGCCCCAATGGTGACCCCCGGGGCCACAACCGCCGACGGGTCCACGACCGACGCAATCGCTACGCCCTCGGCCTGAAGCTGGCTCAGCCGCGCGCCCCGCTGGGTGTTATCTCCCACGCCGACGATGACCACGGCGCCGATGCTGGAGCCCAGCCGCGCGGCGTCCTCGGAAGTCCCGAGCACCCGCAGCCCGTCGACCTCAATGCCTATCTTCGTGGGGTCGTCGTCGAGGAAACCCGCGATCTCCCGGCCGGCCGCGCGCAGGACCTGCGCGACCACGCGCCCATGGCCGCCAGCGCCGAGCAGCAGCACTGGACTCTGGTCTGACTGAGTAGGACTGTTGGGCATGGCTCCTGCCGATTCTAGCGGTCGGCGGACCCTCGCTGCTCATCGCGTTCATCGGGATCGAGGCGCTCGTCGGTGAACCGAGGCATCGTCGCGTGTCCCTCGGCGCTCACGCCCTCGCGGCGCAGCACGGCCATGGCGGTGCGCACGAATATCTTCGCGTCGAGCCACAGCGACCAGTTGTCGACGTACCAGACGTCCCGCTCGAACTTCGCGTCCCAGTCGAGGGCGTTGCGGCCGCTGGAGAGCACGGGGCCAGCCATCCCGGGGGGCATGTCGTGCCGTCGCATCTGGGTGGGCGTGTACGCATCGAGGTACTCGACCAGCAGCGGCCGCGGCCCGACCAGGCTCATCTGGCCGCGCAACACGTTGATGAGCTCCGGTAGCTCGTCAATGGTCGTCTTCCTCAACAACTTCCCAATCGTGGTCAGGCGCTCCTCGTCTGGCAGGGGGCTGCCGTCGGCCGCGAGCGTGTCGGCCATCGTACGGAACTTGAGAATGGTGAACTCGCGCCCCCGGTGGCCGATTCGCGGCTGACGGAAGAGGACCGGCGAGCCCATGGTCGTGCGGACCACAAGCGCGGCCAGCAGCAGCACGGGGGAAAAAATGACCACGAGCAACGCCGACCCGATGAGGTCGACAAGCCGTTTCATTCTGAGCGCAAGCCACCTCACCGCGCCGCCTCCTCCAACACTGCGATGAGCCGGTGCGCAAGCAGGGTGCGGTCGAATTCGCGCTCGGCGAGGGCGCGAGCGTTGCGCCCGTATCGCTCGACGACGTCGGGGTGATCACGCAGGTACGTCATGCTATCCGCCAGGGCCTCGGGGTCGTCGGGAGGCACATAGACGCCTGCCTCGTTGTCCTCGACCAACGACTGGAGCCAACCCGGCGTGTTCACGATAGCCGGCCGGCCGGCGGCGAAGGTGTCGAACAGCTTGTTGGGTGAGCAGGTGTAGAGGACAGGGACGTTCTTATAGATGGTCATGCCGACGTCCGAGGCCGCGACCAGGCTGGCCACGGCGTCCTTGTCGGGCACCTGAGTCGAGAAAACGACGTTGCGCAGGCCGCCCTCACGCGCCAGGCGCTCCAGCTCCGGGCGGCGCTTGCCGTTGCCGTGCAGAACCACGGCTATGTCGTCCTCGCCGCGCTCTTGGAGCAGCTTCGCGGCCTCCAGCACGGGGACCAGGTCGTTGGCCTCGCCCATGGCGCCGAAGTAGGTGCAGACAAACTTACCGTCAAGGCCCAGGCGCTGGCGGAAACCGGCGCCGTCCCGCTCCGGGTAGAACAGATCGAGGTCCGATGCGTTGGGGATGACCGTGACGTTGGCCTCCGGAACTCCCGTGGCCAGGACGCCGTCGCGCATGCCCGGAGAGAGCGCGACGATGTGCTTCGAGCGGCTGTAGATGAAGCGCTCGAGCAACCTGGCGGCCCGGCAGAGCAGCGGATTGCGCAGCGCCCCCAACTGTATCGGCGCCTCGGGCCATAGGTCGCGCACCTCGAAGACCAGCGGTCTGCGGTGCCATAGGCTGGCCACCACACCCGGCAGGCCAATGGTCAGCGGGGTGGACGTCGCGAAGACGACGTCCGGCCGGGGCAGCGAGAGCACGGCGAGGCTGCTGACCAGCGCGAAGCTCGCAAACGCCAGGGCACGGCTCACGTAGCCCCTCGCGGTGCCGCCGACGTAGTCCGCATAGCCGCCACGCACCTCGACCACCTCGATGCCGTCGATGTCGCGGCGGCGGCGTAGCAGGCCCCGCCACGGCACGCGGGGGTCCGCCGCGGTGACCATGGTCACGCGATGCCCTTCGGCGACCATGCGGCGCGCGAACTCGTACGAGCGGGTGCCGCCGACCCCCGAGCGGGTCACGAAGTACTGGTGCAGGTAGAGGATATGCACCCTAGCTCGCCTCCAGCCGGACCTGGTCGCTCAGCCCCGAGACGTCCACGAACGACGCGCTCAACAACGTCCCCTTGCCACCCGGCGCGCCGAGCTCGATCTCCAGCGCCGCGCCGGAGGGGCCATGCGCCGTCACCGTGCCCTGCCCCAGCTCGGCCTGCCACCCAGGGTCCAGCGTGAAAACCGTGACAAAACGGCCGGGCAGTGACGTAGTGCCGGAAACCCGCAGGGAAAGAGCAGGCTCCCTCTGACCATAGTAGCGCGAGCGCCATCCCAGAGGCGCTTCCGCCTCGTCGCCGCACGTCACGCCGGCGCGCACGGACGCCAGGCCCTCGGTCCGCCATTGCACGGTCGCGCCGCTGAGCAGGTCCAGCCGGAGCAGCCCGGCGGCAGCGTCCAACGTGTGGTCGACGGGGCTCAGCAGCCATTGGAGCGCTGCCTGTTGCGTCCCCTCGCCAAGCAGATCGTCGACCACGACCCAGAGGGCGTCGCCTGCGCGCACGACAGTGCGACGGTGGGTGACGGGTGGGTCCAACCGCCGATAGCCGTCGTGCTCGCCTTGGAACGCCTCCACGCTCCCCTGCGCACCGCGCTCGAACGCCAGCGCCCGCGCCTTGGCCCACTGAAGCCACATGAAGTGCGGGCCGTGGGCCATCTGGTCCACGCCCCCGACCTCGACGGTATTGTGGACCGCCGTCATGCCCAGGCCACCGCTCCACGGCGGCTCGTCGTAGTAGCGGTAGGTCCCGGCATCAGACGCCACGTTGACCCCGTCGTGCCACAGGTCGAGGTGCAGCAGGTCGGCCTGCCCAGGCCGGTACGCGTAGTCGACGCACCGCAGCGTGGCAAACCCGCGCGTGCCGCGCAGCGTGTAGTAACCGCCGTCACGGGCCGCAAGACTCCGCCTCGGCTCGGTGTCTCGTGGTGCGTCCAGGGCTTCGGGGCCGAACAGCCACAACGCCTCCTCGTCCCATGCTCCCGGGTCGTAGGTGCGCCTCCCGTGAGCGAGGTAGCGTGCAGCACCGACCACCGGGCGAAAGTCCGTGTAGCCGCAGGCGGTCAAGGGCAGCACCAGCGCACCGTCGTTGTTGCCGTAGTTGGGCACCTCGCCCGTGGTCTCGTCCTGAAGCGCGTGGAGGAAGTCGGCGGCGCGTCCAACACGGTCGATGACACCCGCGGGAAGCGGATCGTCTGCCGACCGGCCGAGTGCGATCGCCCACAGGTAGTCGTGCAGCACGACGCGGTGGTAGTTGGTCGAGTTCTGGATGTAGGTGCCGTCCGGAGCGATCTGCCGCATGGCCTCGTCGGTCAGGATGGCGCGTCCATGCTCTCGCCAGCGCCGCGCACTCGTGAGCTCCGGGAACAGTAGCCCGACCGTCCACAGGCCCACACCCTCACTGATGGCATGGTTATTGCGCTGAAGCCTCGCGTAGACGTGGGCCCGATCGATACGGTCGGCCTGGGCCCCGATGGCCCCGACAAGCTCAGCCACCCGCTCGGGCGTCGTCGCGGGCGCGCCGTCGAAGGCGCTGAGGGCGAAGCACCACGCCATGAGCCGCAGCGCGATCTCCTGGCCGTCCTTCCAGTGCGCTCCGGCGTTGGGCGGGTTGTCGCGTTGCCACGACTGGGCCAGCCGCCAGAACGCCTCCGGGAACCGCTCGTCATCGGTCGCCCAGTACGCCCGCGCAAGCGTGTAGGCGAAGCCGAACCTGCCCGGCTCCCACACGTACTTGATGTCGCCGGTGGTGCGCGAGTAGACAGGCACGCGAGTCCAGTGCGCCTCCGCCGGCGTGCGCTGGCCGGTGAACGGGTTGGCGTGCGAGCCGCCAGGAGCGGTGAGCGGCGAGGCGCTCGCGGACGAGAAGTAGGTCAGCTCGCCATCGACGATGCGGTCGGCTTCCGCGCGAAGCGCCTCGACACCGGCCTCGCCCAGCAGGCGCTTGAGCGCGGGCGCCACCAGGCTGCGCTCGCCCACGAAGAATCGACGGGGCTGGGCGGCTCGGTGCTCAACATAGGCGCGTGGCTCCGACGACACGCCGTGGCCAAGCCATCGCGCGAGCTCGTACTCATCCCACGGCCGCCGAGGAAAGCGCCGGGCGTAGAGCCCACTGCGCACGGCGGCTTCGTAGGCCACGCGACTTGCGAGCCAGCCCGCGCCATAGTCGCCAGCCGCCTCCCTGGCCAGGCGGATGCCTTTGAGTAGCGACCTCAGCATGCCGGCGTCAAAGGCGAGCACGGCGAAAGCCTCACGCGCCGAGCAGCTCCCGGACGACACCGCTGACGTGGGCGACGTCCCGGTCCGTGAGCCGCGCACCGCTGGGGAGGTTGATCCCCTGGCGGCCGAGGCGCTCGGCGACCGGGTACGAGGCGTCCTCGCGGTAGGGCGGCAGACTCGGCAGCGGCACGAAGAAGGGCCGCGACTCGATCTCGCGCTCCGCTAGCCCCGCCATTAGCGCCTCGGCGTTGGTCGGCGCATCGTCGTTGACGACGACACTCGTCAGCCAGTTCACGGGGCCGGCCCACGGAGCCACCGTTTGGAAGCGCAGGGGCGCGCCATCGAGCCCGCGCTGGTAGGCGGCGAGGATGCGGCGTTTGTGCGCCAGCATCTCGTCGATCCGCTCGACCTGCGCGAGCCCTACCGCGGCGGGCAGGTTGCTCAACCGGTAGTTATAACCGATCACCGGGTGCCAGTAGCGCCGCTGCGGATCGGCGCCCTGGTCGCGCAGTTGCTTGGCCGTCGCGGCCAGCGAGTCGGAGTGCGTCGTCAGCATGCCCCCCTCGCCGGTGGTGACGATCTTGTTGCCGTAGAAGCTGAAGCAGCCGACGTCAGCGAGGCCGCCGACGCGCTTGCCGTCGTAGGTAGCGCCGTGCGCCTCGGCGGCGTCCTCAATCAGCGCGAGGCCTTGCTCGTCCGCGATGGCCCGCAAGGCGCGCAGATCGGCTGGGTGGCCGTACAGATGGACCGCGATGATTGCCTTGGTCTTGGCGGTGACCTTGGCCCCGGCAGCCTGGGGGTCCATACCCCAGTAGCCTGCATCGACGTCGACGAAGACTGGCGTCGCACCGGCATGGACGACGACGTTTGCAGTTGCCACGAAGGTCAGCGCGGGGACCAGCACCTCGTCGCCGGGGCCGACGCCCAAAGCCAGCAGGGCAAGGTGGAGGGCCGTCGTCCCGTTGGAGGTGGCCAGGGCGTGCTCAACGCCGCAGTAGGCGGCAAATGCGACCTCGAACCGGCCGACGTAGGAGCCGATGGACGAGACCTCGCCGGCCCTGAGGGCGTCGGTAACGTAGGCCAGCTCACGGTCCCCCAGCAGTGGCTCGGCGACCGGATACTTCATGTCCGCCGCCCCCTGGTCAAGAAGACCGCCTCGGCTGGGTAGCTCGGCGCGTCCCAGGGGAACACGTCCCCTTCGAGGCGCCGGCGCCAGCGGTCGTGGTCCTCCTCCACCATCAACTTGATCAGCTCTCCGAAGCTGACCTTGGACTTCCATCCGATCTCCGCGGCCGCCTTGCGAGCGTCTCCACGCAGGTGATGGACGTCGATGGGCCGCATATGACCCTGGTCGACGCGGACGTAGCGCTCCCAGTCCAAGCCCAGTGCCCCGAACGCGGCCTCCACGACCTCGCGGACGGAGTGCGATTTTCCCGTCGCGACGACGTAGTCGCCCGGCGCGTCGGCCTGCAGCATGGCCCACATGGCCTCGACGTACTCACCGGCGAAACCCCAGTCCCGGCGGGCATCGAGGTTGCCCAGCGACAGCTCTTCGCGCACGCCCAGCGCGATCTGCGCAGCGGCGTTGGTGATCTTGCGGGTCACGAACTCCAGCCCGCGCAGCGGCGACTCGTGGTTGAACAGGATGCCGTTGGCGGCAAAGAGGCCGTAGCCCTCTCGATAGATGCGCGTCACGTGGTAGGCGTACAGCTTGGCGGCGGCGTAGGGCGAGGCGGGCATCATCGGCGTCGACTCGGAGAGCCCGTCCTCGCCGGCCTCCACGTTGCCGTAGATCTCCGACGAGGAGGCCTGGTAGAAGCGGACCTTCGGGTCCACGCTGCGAATGACCTCGAGCAGGCGCGTGGCCCCCATCCCGTCGACGTCGCCGGTCAGAAGCGGGGTCTCGAACGAGGCGCCGACGAAGGACTGCGCGGCGAGGTTGTAGACCTCCTCCGGCTCGGAGACGGTCACCGCTTCCAGCAGGCTGGCCATGTCCGCGACGTCGGCGTGCAACAACGTGACACGGTCGGTCACGCCGAGGGCGTCCAGCCGCCAGAAGTTCGGTGTCGAGGTCCGCCGGTAGGTACCGAAGACCTCGTAGCCCTTGTCCAGCAGCAGCTTCGACAGGTAGGCGCCGTCCTGGCCGGTCACGCCTGTGACGAGGGCTCGGCTGGCCACGCTACGCCTTCCCATCGCCAATGCGAACGACGTCGACGCCCTCAGCAGCAAGATCGCCGAGCCCATCGAGGCTGTGCCACGCGTCAACGATGAGCAACGGCCTAGCGGCGCTCGCGGCGAGCACGTGTGCGTCGAGGCCCCGGTACGCCTGGTGGTCGTTCATCACGGCGATGACGTTGGCGCCCTTGACGGCCGATTCGATGCTCGGCTCAGTCGAGGCGCTGTCGAACTCGTGGACGAGCGGGTCGTGCAGGCGAAAGACGACGGCCCCTTCGCCCGTTGCCGCCGTCACCTCTCGGAGTGTCGCCATGGCCGGGGAGCCGCGCACGTCGTCGGTCTCAGGCGTGCCCTTGAAGGCCAGGCCCAGCAGTGCGACGGCCGGCGCTTCAATGGCGTGGCGGCGTAGGAAGTCCAGAATCTCGCCTGCCACCCGGCTGGTTGCACGCGCGTTCACCGCGACTACGGCGTCGAGTATGTCGGTCGCCGCGCCTGACTTGTGGGCGAAGTAGCGCAGGATCAGCGGGTCCTTGGACAGGCAGGGGCCCTCGGCCCCGAGCGCGGGCCGGAACACCGACGTGCGCTCATAGGAGGTGTTGACGGCACTGACGACGTCGTAGGCGTCGATGCCGGCCTCTTCGGCGATGCGGCCCAGCTCGTTGGCGAAACCGATGTTCAGTGCCCGGTACATGTTGTCGACCAGCTTCGCGACCTCCGCCACCTCCGCCGACGGTGCGCTGACGACGTTGCCCGCGAGCTTGCCCATGAACTCGGCGCACCGCTCCGCGCTGGCATCGTCGACGCCCCCGACGATGACGGGCAGGCGGGCAAGCTCCTCGATCGCCTTACCGGAAGCGGTGCGCTCGGGGCTGAAGGCGACGAAGAGGTCGGCGCCCAACCGCAGCCCGGAGCCAGCCGCGAAGTCGGCGGCCGCCCTCCGGGTCGTGCCTGGAATGACTGTGGAGCGCAAGGTGATGAGCTGCCCAGGCCGGAGCCCCGGCGTGATGGCGGCGACGCAGGCATCGATGGAGCGAACGTCCGGCTCGCCGTCAGGCCCAAGCGGCGTGCCCACGCTCACGAAAACAGCGTCGCTTACCGCCATCATCTCTTCGTAGCTCGTCGTGAAGACGATGCGCTCGCGGTGGGCTGCGAGTGCTTCCGCCAGGCCCGGCTCGTGCACTGTCGGCGCGTAGGTCGCGCTCAGACGCTCGATCAGCGCCGCGTCCACGTCCAGTCCAACCACGTCGAACCCCGCCCCCGCCATCGCGGCGACGAAGGGCTGACCAACGTAGCCGAGGCCAACCACGCCGACGGTCTTGGTCGAAGCCACCATCGCTAGGAGCCCAGCATCCGGGCGAACAGGCCCTCCAGCCGCTCGTTGGTCCGCTGCACGCTGAAGAGATCAATGACGCGCTCGCGGCCGGCCGCGCCCATGCGCGCGCGCTCCGCGGGGTCGTCCAACAAGCGCCCTACGGCTACGGCTAACGCTTCGGCGTCCTCGGCCGGCGTCAGCAGGCCGGTCTCGCCGTGGACCACCGCCTCCGGGATGCCGCCAATGTCACAGGCGACGACCGGCTTGCCCGTGGCCATCGCCTCCTTGATCGCGAGGCCCATGCACGGCCGGTTGTCGGGAGACGGCGCCAGGACGACGTCCGCGGCGGCGTAGAAGGCGGCCAGGTCCTCGAAGGGGAAGTCGGGTATGACCGACACGCGATCAGGATGCGCCGCAGCGAAGTCCTCGGCTGCGGGCGTCAGGTCCGACCGGGCACCAGCGATGATCGTCCTGGCGCGGCCCACGAAAGACGGCAACGCCTCCAGGACGGTGTGCAAGCCGAGGTTCTGATGCATCCGGCCCAGGTACAGGACGACCGGCTCATCGGCGCCAATGCCCAGTCGCGCCCGCATCACGCTCCCGTCCACCGACGGACTGAGGCTATCCACGTCGACGCCCATCGGGATGACGTCTACCTCGCGGTCGATACCGAGCAGCGAGAGGCTGCGGGCGCAGTGCCGGCTCACCGACACCAGCTCGTCGGCCTGGCTGGCGACGTAACGGATTTGCCGCGCATGACGCCGGTATTGGGCCTCGGCGGCGTAGACCTCGCCAAAGTTGACCATGCAGAGCGGCAGGCCAAAGCGGTCAGCCAGACGAGCGGCCGCAAAACCCCAAGGAAGCAGATGGTAGGCGCAGATCATATCGGCGTCCGCGACCAGGGGCTCAGCCACCGCTGTAATGGCCTGGCTCTTGAGGAAATCGACCCCAGTGAAGCGGGACCGAGCGAACTCCATCGCGACACTCGGGAGGCGCCGGGCCAACACCCGTGCGTTGTCCCGCGCTTCGTGGACGAGGCGATGGACCGTAAACCCGTCCACTTCCTCGACCCCCGGTGCGTGCCCGGCGCTGACCACCCGCACCTTGTATCCCCGCTCGACGAGGTAAGGGACGAAGGAGCGTACGTGGATACCGACACCGCCGAAAGGCGGAGGGTACTCGCCTAGGATCAAGACGGAGCGCCCCATGGACACACGGTAGCCGAACACCTTTACGATTGGAACGGTGTCCGCCCGACAATCAGCCGGCGATTTAGCCGTAGGCCGCCGGTGATGAGGGTGGTTGGCAGCGGACCAACGACAGCGCGGCCTACCTCCGGGTGGGCACCTCAAGCTCCCGCCCCCGCCCTGCCACGGCTTGCACACGCGATCAGGGTCGGGTTGAAGTAGGCTTACGGCATGCGCGACTGTCCTGTGTGCGGGAATGCCGGCAGCTCTCCCGCCCATCAGCATCAGGGTGACCCCCACGTCGGCCAGGTCACCGTCGTCGCCTGCGACAGCTGCGGGGCGATGTACCAGGACCCCGCGCCGGCCACGTAGCCTATGAAGGCCAAGCGCCAGGTGGGCGGCTCGCGCGGGTCCAAAAGGAATACCGAGCGCTGCGAGAGATCGGATGGCTCCGGGCGAGGATGGACCTGGCGACGCCGCGCTCCATGCTCGACATCGGCGCGGGCACTGGCTCGCTTGCCTGGACCTTCGCGCAAGAAGGCTGGGACGCGGCGTTGGTCGAGCTCGACGATTCCCAACGGGCCTTCGCCCGCGACACGTATGGCCTCGCACCCCATGCATCACTCGAGGACGTACCGGCGGACACCCCTCGCGCGCTCATCACAATCGTCCAGATGCTCGAACACGTCGAGGAGCCACTCGCGTTGCTCCAGCACGTCCGGACGATGCTGGACGATGGTGGAGCCCTCTACGTCGCGGTCCCGAACCTGGCGCAGCCCAATGAGTCGGAGCCCGACGACTACTTTCACGGGGACCACCTGACCTGGTTCGGGGCGGACCAACTTCGCCATCTACTGGAGCGGGCGGGATTCGCGGTCAGCCACCTTACCGAAGGGCAGTGGCTGCGGGCTCTGGCGCATCCGGCCGAGAACGCGGCCAAACCGTCGCTCCCGACGAGCAGGCCCACCCCCCCGTTCCACCCCTCGAAGCGGAGCGCTCTCCGCCTTGCCGGACGCGTGCGGGACGCCTCACTGGTAATCTTGGGCCCGCGGCGGACGTACCGGCTAATCCACCCCGGCTAGCGCCAACGGGTCCCCAGCGTGTCGACGATCCACTGGACGTCCGCGGCCACCTGAGCTTGCGAGCGTCTTCAGCCGGCTATTCGCAGCGGCACGGAGGTGTTCAACCCCAGGCGCTCAGCTGCCCTGGCTGCGGGATTCCTCGTTGACGAAGATCTCCGCCAGCAGCATGCCGCCAACGTCCTGCGTGTCCACGGCCATGGTTGGGTCACGGAGGGGCACGACGCCGATCTTGTTACCAAACCGGCCGGTCCGGCGCAGCACATCCGTCCGCGTCGCGATGGCGAGCCCGGCTACCTCACGGTAGACCGGGACCAGCGAATCGCGTGTCGGGGACTCCTGGCCGCCCACGCGTCGCAACTCGCCGTAGTCGTCCGACGCCCAGAAGGCGTGGCGCTCTTCGAGGGCCGTGAAGACCGTCTCAAGGCGCTGCCCCTGGAGCGAGGCGACGACCTGCTCGATGAGGCCAGGCGGGCGCAACGGGTGCGCCACCTCGAGGGTGACGACGACGTCCGGGGTGGGGCGCCAGTTCTCGGCGACCCACTCGACGCAGTGTTGTAGGACACGGTCCAGAGTCACGCCCGCGGCTGCGAGATCCGTGGGACGAAGGAACGGCGCCTCGGCACCCAGCTCGACCGCGAGACGCCGCACGACCTCGCTATCCGTCGTCACGATGGTCCGGTCAACCGAAGGGGAGGCCAGCGCGGCTTCGATGGTATGGGCGATCAAGGGCCGGCCGGCCAGCAACACGGGACCGGCCTCGCCCTGGACGTCCTTCCCGCGGACCGGGATGATAGCGAGAACCTGTCCCTCATGCGAGGCCATGGTCTACCTCGCGCCTGGGCCGGGGTCCGACGTTGCGTTACCGTCGTCGTCGTTGGGCATGCGCCCCCACTCGGCGATGACCTGGTTGGCGAGCCAGAGGTCGAAGGGGTACTGCACATCGATGGCGGGGATGTAGTCCTCGTCCTCGATGATCCGCACGCGCTCTCCAACCCGCTTGCCCGCCCGCACCAGCGCCCCACGCGTCGCGCAGGCCAGCCCTGTGTCCTCGCGGATCACGACGGACTTCGTCTGGCGCGGACCGTAGCCACGCCAGCTGAGGTGCGCGTACTCACCGTCGAGCACGTGCCAAAAGTTCTTGTAGGTCGCGTAGCCGACGAAGCAGGACTCCAGCGCCGGGTCGTCGAGAAGCGCTTGGACGCACTCCGCGAGCCAGCGCTGCCGCCGGAAGATGTCGGTCGGCTGGAGGAAGACGACGATGTCGGTGTCGTAGCCCTCGTTCTCATCCAGCCATTCGACAGCGTGCTGGAGCGCCGACTCAGTCGATGCGGCGTCTCCGGCAAGCTCCGCGGGGCGCAAAAACGGCGTCTCGGCGCCCCACTCCCGCGCCACACGAGCGATCTCCTTGTCATCGGTGGAGAGGACGACGCGGTCGATGAGGGGGCAGTTCCGTGCGGCCTCGATGGTCCAGGCGATCAACGGCCGGCCACCGACCGGCTGGATGTTCTTATGCGGTATGCCCTTTGACCCACCACGGGCGGGGATCACGGCAACGACGTTGATGTCGGCGGGCAAAGCTAGGCCTCCCGGCTCCCGATCCATTCGATGACGCGAGCGACCCGGGCCGAGCGCTCTTCGTTGCGCCCATGGTGGATGCCGTGCCAGTGGAAGACGCTGGCTATGGGCTGGTAGGCGACCTGGTAGCCGCGCGCCTGGATCTGCCTGGCCCAGTCGCGGTCCTCGACACCGGCGATCTCGTCGTCGAAGGGGACCTCGCGCCACACGCTCTTGCGGATCATGGAGTTGGCGTTGTGAAAGAAGAAGTCGCGCGCTTGGACCCGACGCTCGGTGCCGAAGGTCGTCCACAGGTCGCGCTTGTCATAGGAGCTCGTGTCAGGCAATGGCTCTTGGCGTCCGTACGACCCCGCGATCCGGTCGCTGTCGAAAGCGGCCCGCAGGGCGACCAACCACTGGTCGTCGACGGGGATGCAATGGCCGGAGGTGATGGCCACGAATTCGCCGGAGGCCTGCTCGACTCCCCAGTTGAGCGAGCGCCCGAAGGTGAAGTCAGCGTCGGAGATCGTCACCAGCTTGCAGTCGAACGGCGCCACTATCTCGAGCGTGCGGTCGGTCGACTCGTTGTCGACGATGACGATCTCCACGTCGGCGTAGTTCTGCGCCCGAACCGCCGCGAGGCAGCGTCCGATCCACGCCTCCTCGTTCTTCGTGCGTATGACGACCGAGATCACGATGCCTCCCCGAGAGAGCCGTAGGTGATGGGGGCGCCCGCCGCGACGTCGTAGGCCAGGCGCTTGCCGAGCACATGCTTCGATTGGAGCGGGCTCACGCCCCGGCCACTCAGCCGCGTCTCCAACATGCCGTCGCTCAGCACCTCGCCCGCCGCCAGGTCCCGGGCTGCCACCAGTGTCGCCCGCCCCGTCTCGTCCTGGTCCAGCTCCTGCTGCAACGGCACACGAGGCCCGGTGGCGCCGAGCGCCGGTTGCAGCCCCCGAAGCGCGAAAGCGAGGCGTCGCAGCTCGTCACGATCGAGGCTGATCGCGTGGCCGTGCCCCGGTAGCCGATGGTCCGTGGTGAATGGCTTTTCGATGACCTGAGCGCCAAGCGCCAGGGCCGCGATGGAGGCCTCGATTCCCGGCTCCAGGCCGTAGTAGCCCACGGGAAGCCCGAAGCGCGACGCTAGGTGAGGCACGACGCCGAGCGCCGTCTGATCGAGGCTGATCCCACGCGCGGCGACGGTGTGCAAGACCGTGATAGCGGCCCCGCCCAGCGCGTCGATGGCACCGGCGATCTCCGTCTCCGTGCAGCGCCCCGCCACCAGGTACACGGGCCTGCCCTTCGAAGCGATCTCGCGCAGCGCCTCCGGCTGGCCGATGAGCGCGGGCTCGGCTTGGTAGGCGTCGGGCTCGAGGCCGGCGAGCTCGCCGAGCGACACCGCGTCGTAGGGCGCCGCGACGAAGTCGATGCCCACATCGGCGCAGGCCCGACGGACGCTGGCGGCGGCATCCAGCGGCAGCTCGCGGGCTTCGAGCACCTCGGCGCGAGTCGCACCCGCGTGTGGCTCGCGCAGGAACTCGTCGGCGAAGGCCACGCCGGTTGACCACCGGCGCACCGCTACCGCGTCGCAGCCGGCCTCGGCGGCCAGCCGGACCAGATCGGCCGCGAGCCCGGCGTTCGCGTTGTGGTTCTCTTCGAGCGCGCCTATCAGGTAGACGCGCGGAGCTGGGTTAGGCAATCACCACACTCCAAGCATGGCCTGGAATACGCGAGCGTAGGCCTCCTTCATGTTCCAGCCCTCTGCCTCCAGGCGAGGGGCCATGACCCGCGTCATGAAGGCCTCCACCGCTTGGATGATGTTCATCCCCTTCCCGTTCAGCGTTGCGTGCCCACTCAGCCGGGCCTGGCGCAGGAAGGTCGTCTCCAAAGGGCTGTAGATGAGGTCGAAGAACGCGGTTGTCGCGGGTGCGCCCGCCACCGCCCGAGCTGACACTCGCTGGTTCGCGGCTATGTCCTCGGACGAGGCATCGAACCATGCACGGTAGAACTCGACGTCGGAGGGATACGCGGACGCCGCGAAGACAATAGCGCTTGCCGGTGCCAGGGGGCTGTACGGTTCGAGACAGCTCACGCGGTCCTCAACGAGACGCCTAATGCCCGACTGGCCAACCACCGACGCATTGATGACCAGGTCGGCGCCTGCAACGGCCCCCGAGACAGCACCCCCGGCGACGGCTTCTGCGTTGCCGTGGACGGCCGATACGGCGGCCGCCAGTGCTTGGGCGCCCGGCTGGGTCCGGTTTGCGATGGCCAGTTGGCCCTTGTCGCCGAGGCGGGAGGCGATGGCGAAGGCTGTCGCTCTGCCCGCGCCGCCGGCGCCGATCAGCAGCACCCGTAGGCCGCTAAGGGTCGCCAGGAACGGCTGCGGCTGCCATGGGGTTGGCCGGAGCAGCGACCCGAGGGCGCCCTCAGCGTCCGTGTTGTAGCCGACGAGACGGCCGTCGCTTGTCCGGTGGATGGTGTTCACGGCGCCGATCTGCGCGGCGGTCGGGTCCAGCTCGTCGAGCAGGTCCATGACCGCCACCTTGTAGGGGACCGTGACGTTGCCGCCGACGTAGCCGTCACAGCGCCGCAGGGCCTCCACCAGCTGGGGCAGCTTCTCCTCCGTGACGTCAAACGGAAGGTAGATGGCATCGGTGCCGAGGTCTTCGAAGGCCGCGGTCCAGATGCTCGGGCTCTTGGCGTACTCGGAGGGATGGTCGCCGATAATGCCGCAGACCACCTCGCGCCGGTCCGCCTTTCCGTCCAGCGTATTCTCAACCAACGGCTGAAGCCGCGCGACGGTGCCGACAGCGGCCACTTAGACCTCCCGGCCCATGGCGGTGCCGATGGCGCGCAACTCACCCATGAGGCCATCGAATGCGGGGAACGAGAGCGCCTGGAGCGGATCGACCGCGGCCTGATCCGGAACCGGGTGTACGTCGAGGATGATGCCATCGGCCCCGATGGCCAGCGCCGCCCGCGAAACCGGCCCGACGTAGGCGCGCTTGAAGGTCGCGTGGCTCGGGTCGACGATGACCGGCAGGTGGCTCCACTCCTTGGCCGCTAGCACGGCCTCCAGGTCCACGATGAAGCGTGAGGTCAGCTGATGGGTGTGCGGGGCGGTGATACCGCGCTCGCAGAGAACGACGTTCGGGTTGCCGTGGTAGAGGATGTACTCCGCGGCACCCAACCAGTCCCTGAGCCCACACCCGAAGTGGCGCTTGAGGAGCACGGGGACACCCGCCTTCCCCAACTCCTCGAGCAGCGGGAAGTTCTGCATGTTGCGCGCTCCCACCTGCATCATGTCGGTGTAGCGCGCGAGCATTTCGACGTCGCGCACGTCGAGTATCTCCGTCACGACGGGGAGCCCGGTGCGCTCACGGGCCTCCGCCAGGTACTGCAGCCCCTCCTCGCCCAGCTGGAACATCTTGTCCGACCGGTAGGGGAAGGTGAGCGGCTTGAACGCGCCACCGCGCATCATGGCTGCGCCCGAAGCCTTCACCGCGTCGCCGGTTTCCATCATCATGTCGCGGTTCTCGACTGTGCATGGCCCGGCGATGACGATGAACTTCGGCCCGCCGAAAGCGACACCACCGACAGTCACGATCGTGTCGGCCTGGCCGGGGCGACGGCCCGCCAGAGGGATGTTGGACTGGAGATCAGCTTCGGTGACGTCTTTGGAGGTCATGGTGCAACCGTGACGGGAGCGTTGGCGAGTGAGGCCACTTCGTCGGCGGACCAATCGAAACGGACAGGGTTGCCCGTCGCCGCAGATTCGTAGAGCGATTCCATGATACGGGCGAGCACCACCCCACTGCCCACCGCGTCCGCGCTCGGACGGCGCCGCGTGGCCGTGCACTCCAGAAAGTCGGTGAGCTCCGCCGCGATCATTTGAATCGGATCGGCGGTCGGCGTGAGCGGCGTGTCGCTCCCGCTGGAGACTGGCGTCCAGGTGTTGTTCACAAACTCCTGGCTCACGCCGTGGACGCGCATGTACTCCGTCTCGAAGTCGACCTCCACGGTCGCCTGTGACCCCGAAACGAATATCTCCTTGGACGTGAAGGCGCCGGGTACTACCTTGTCACGCCAGCGTCCCGGCTGAATGTACCCCGATTCGACCTTGGCCACGGCGCCGCCCGGGTACTCGAGCATGACGACGGAGAAGTCCTCGAGCCCACGGTTGAAGTGGTCCCGCGTCACCGCGTACACCTGGTCGGGCACGGCCCCCAAGAGCCAGTTGAAGAGGTCGATGAAGTGGATGCCATCCGTGTGCGTGACGCCGACGTCGGTCCGTGCGCGTTTGAATCCCATGAAGTTGCCCGATAGGTACCGGATGTCGCCCAGCTTGCCGTCGGCGATCATGCCCCGCAGTCGCGGCGACATAGGGTGGAAACGATAGTAGTAGCCCACCTGAAGCAGCCGGCCGGTCTCGTCGGCGAGCCTCGCCAGCTCCGCCGCCTCCGCGGACGTCATGGTCATGGGCTTCTCGACGAAGACGTCCTTCCCGCGTTCCAACGCAAGCTTGACGAGGTCGAAATGGCTGGTGGACGGCGTGACAATGTCGACCACGTCCACCTCGTCGATGAAGCGGGTGACGTCCGTGGTCAGCCGCTCGGGCGGCAGGTTGAAGGCGGCCGCCTCGGCGTGCAGATCCGCGTTAAGCTCGGCCACGTGCAGGCCGGCTCCAAGTCGAAGGTGGTGCCAGGCTCTCAGGTGGTTCCGGCCGAAGCCTCCCAGCCCTACAAGCAGGATGCGCGGTCCTTCCATTCGCAGTCTCCTAGGACACGGGCGCGAGCGTTGGCTTGCCCACGCCCCGGTAGTCGAAACCGTGAGCGACGACGTCGTTGCCGTCCAGCAGGTTGCGGCCGTCCACGATCTTGCGCTGGCGCATGCGGGCGCCGAGCCGGTCGAAGTCGAGATCGAGGTACTCAGGCCAGTCCGTCAGCAGCATGAGCAAGTCGGCGCCGTCGGCGGCCTCGTAAGGGTCCTCGCAATACTGGACGTGCGGCATGAGCTGGCGCGCCTCTTCGATGGCGACAGGGTCGTGCGCGGCGATCTCCGCGCCCAGGTCCTCCAGCTGCTGCAGGATGCGCAGCGCCAGCGAGGTACGGACGTCATTGGTCCCAGGCTTGAATGCCAAGCCCAACACGGCGATCTTTCGGCCAGCGAGCTGGGAGTCGAGCAGGCCCGCGGCCCGGGAGACCATGTGCTGGACCTGGAAGTCGTTGCGGTCAATCACCGCCCTCATGAAGCTGGGCTGGTACCCCTGCTGGCCAGAGAAGTGGATCAGAGCGCGGATGTCCTTCTCCAGGCAGGGGCCGCCGAAGCCGATGCCCGGCTGAAGGTAGTCCCAACCGATCCGCTTGTCGTAGCCGAGCCCTCGGATGACATCCCCCACGTCGGCCCCAACCTGCTCGCAAATACCAGCGACCTCGTTGATGAACGAGAGCCGCGTGGCCAGAAAGGCGTTCGAGGCGTACTTGATCATCTGCGCGGCGACGGCGGTCGTCTCGATGTACGGCACCTCGCGCGCCATCTCGATGCCGGCAGGAGTCGCGTCGGCGGTGGTGAACGGCCCGTAGAGCTTGCGCATGGTCGCTCGGGCGTGGTCGGAGTCCGTGCCGACAACGATGCGGCTCGGGAAGAAGAAGTCCTTGAGGCCCTGGCCCTCTCGGAGAAACTCCGGGTTCACGACCACGTCGGCATGGAGCCCTTCCGCGCCACGCTGGGAGAGGATCTGCTGGACCATTTGAACAGTCCCTGCCGGGACCGTCGACTTGATGGCGATGACCGTGTACTGGTCGAGCACTTCGGCCAGCAGCCGCGTCACCTCACGGACCTGGGAGATGTCGGTGCCCCCATCGTGGAGCGAGGGGCTGCCGACGGCGACGAAGACAACCTCGGCGCCGTTCACAGCCTCGTGGAGGTCGGTGCTGAAGTGGAGGCGGCCGGTAGCGAGGCACTCGTTGAGCGCGTGCTCCAACCCCTCCTCGTAGATGGGGCTATGGCCCTCTTGGAACGCGGCCACCTTCGACGCGTCGACGTCGACCGCCGCAACCTCGTGCCAAAGTTGCGAGAAGCCAACGCTGGTGATCAGCCCGACGTACCCGCATCCACCGACGACGGCCAGTTTCATGGGCTCACATTCCTCGACGCACGATGGTCGGGCCGCGACACGAACGTTGGGCGCCTCTCTGCGAAGCAGGCCACGGCGCCCACGACATTATACGAGCGGCCGTTACGGCGTCGCGGTGGCACCGCTGGCCTCCCGAATGGCTTGCAGGCCCGTGATCGCCGGTCCGTTCGGCGTCAGCACAATGGAGGTCTCGAACGCCGCCACCGCCTCATCTACACGCCCGAGGTCCCGTAGGGCCGTTCCCTTTATGAAGTAGGCAAGGCTGGCATCGGCGATGTCGCCGGTGAGCGCGATGGACTCTTGCGCTAGGACGAGACCCTCCGCCGGCATGCCAAGCCGTACATTCGCCCACGCAAGCGAGTCCAGAGCCTGCCAGTAGCCAGGGAGGAGGTCGGTAACGAGCGCGTTGACGTGAAGCGCCTCGTCTATCCGTGGCTCGGGTAGACCGGCGTTGGCGCGCAGGAACGCGACCTCGCGCGAGAACTCGGCGATCCGCGACCACACACGCTGGTCGATGGTGTTCCAGTCCAAGGCCAGACGCGCCTCGCGGTTGGCCTCTTCCATCAGCTGCCGGCTCGCCTCGGGCGTCGGTTGGCGGCGGCTAAGCTCGCCGATGGCGTCCGCCTTGCGTATGTGGAACAGCGCTGCGGCCGGATGCCACTGCTGCGCGCTGTCGATCTCCGCGAAGCCCTTGGCAAGCTCCCCGGTCGCAAAGGCCTGGTCGGCGTCGCGTGCGTCGAAGGCGGCGAGGACCGGGCGGGCGGTGCCCTGCCACCAGAGGAACGCGATCACGATCGCGATGCCGACGACGACGACGATGCGCCAGTCAGGAGCCCAGACGGTGGCCGCCGCCTCGCGCTCCGCGGTCCGTTGGCGGCGACTGCGGGGAGCGGGCCCATTCTTGTCCGGGGATGGCTCGGCTCGGACAACCCGCGCCAACCCGACGACGACGGCCAGCAGGGCCCACATCATCACCAGGTCCGACACTTGCGCCTTGCCCACGAATTGCTCCCCAACCCTCCCTGCGACGGCGCCTGCGGCCGCGACCACCAGCAGCGTGAAGGCGAAGGAGTAACGTCCTGACCGGGTCTCACGGAGTATCCGAGCGAGAACGACCACCGTTGCCGCGAGGAGTGAGAGGTAGACGAGGACTCCCAGGAGTCCGAGTTCGACCGCCATGTGCACGAGGAAGTTGTGCCCGTGGGCGACCAGGCTAGACGTTGCCTTCGTCTCACCGATCAGCTGGTAGGCGTACGGGAACATGTCGGGCCCATAGCCGATGATCGGCCTCAGCGGCCGCACCGCCAAGTCCGGCAGCTCGGGGTAGGCCTCCGTATCCACCCATGGGAGGTCCAGGGCCACGCGGCCGGCCGTCCGCCAAATGATGAGCCGGCTGCTCAGCGCGCCGGTGGTCGTCTCTTCGACGATGCCTGCGAGGCGTCCGCCGACAGTGCTCTGCTCGTCGTTCGTCAGGACGCCGCCCGCTGGGATGAGCGAGATCAGCATAGCGACGGCCAGGGAGACGGAGCCCATCGCCATGACACGGGTCAAGTTCTCTCTTCCCAGTTGCCAGGCGATGAGCACCAAGGTGACGGAAGCCGCCGCCACCGCTCCGAACCAGGGGCCGCGGCTCAGGGTGAACAACAACGCCGTCAGTTGGAGCGCGAGGGGCACTGAGAAGACGAAGATGTGGGTGATCGGACCCACACGGTCTCGGAACTGGAGCAGAAGTGCCATGGTGACCGGGATGGTCATGGCCAGCACGGCACCGGCGAAAATGGGATTGCCAAGGGTTAACCGGGCGCGTGTGTTGTCCTGGTCAGCCTCGCGAAGCGGGTCGTAACCGAAGTGCTGGCCTATGCCGTAAATGGACGCGGCCACCCCCACGATGACGAATGCGCTGAGCACCCGCCGAATCTGGGTCTCGGTCCGGATATGCGCAGCCATCACCAGAAAGATGACCACGTAGCCGGCGACGCTGTGGAGGGCGTAGGTGTCCCAGCCGGGGTCGATACCCCACAGGCTGACACGCGGCACCGGTGAGGCAACCGCTCCAATCAGCGTGACGGCGAGCACCGCGAGTGCCGCGGCGACGATCCAGTGTGCCGGGTCTGTGCGCAGCCAGGCTCGCACTCGAACCCAAGCACCGCCCTGCTGCCAGGGCCAAGCGGGCGCGGGCAGGAGTGACCACTCCAGCGCCCAGAGAGCGGCGAGGGCCAGCGCGAGCGTCCGGAAGACGAACACCTTCGGCATCTGAATGAAGCCGATCATGATCGTGTCCCGCATCATGACGAGAGGGACGAGGACGATCGCGGCCAGCCACAGCCACTCCATTACGGTGCGGACGCGGATGACGGCGGAGAGGGGCTCTACGGTTCTGCTTGCAGCGGTCGCTGCCACTGTACCCCCGGCTCGGGTTCACACCGGGGACGCGAGCCCGATGCGCTCGCAGACCAGTGTAGCGTCAGCCGTGCGCCCTGGGATGAGGGGCTACATTCAAGTTCCGACAGATTTGCCGCGCGCGTTCGGCGCCTTGGCCCGGGCAATCTCCACAGGTTTGCCGCGCAGGTCTGGCGCGGTGAGGTGCGGCAGCAAGGAGCGCATGGGCGCGGTCTGGCCTATGGCATCGGCCGTCGGCCCGGTCAGCTGCGCCAACGTGGATCGGCCGTGCGACCTCGGCGCGGCTCAGGGCAAGCTCCCTCTCGGGGCGATCGGCCCATGGGGCTTCAGCCCACTGGCGTCCGCTAGCGGCGCTGGCGCCTGCGGATGAGCGCGTCAACTTCCCGCAGGCTGCCCATGACGTCGCCAATGTCGATATTGCTCAGCCCGCGGGTGATAACGAGCAGCTCCTCGTTGGTTTCATCTGCGTCGCCGAAGACGTCCATCAGGTCGAGATCCCCAAGGCCGGCGTCCTCGGCGGCGGGAGCCTCGTCGGCAGGTGCTTCGGGGGCGGCGGCTTCCGGCGCCGCTTGGTCAGCGCCCGGTTCCTTCTGAGTCTGCTCGGTGGTTTCGTCGGCCATCAGGCTCTCCCCGCTAGACAAGCGACTCGGTGGAGGCGGTCGCGCCCACGCCGAAGATCAGGTCGGCGAGCACCGGCGCCGCCACCAAGGCGATACCCGCACCAACCAACGTGAAGCCCAGGTAATAAAAGAATGTGTGGCCATAACCACCGTCGGCCAGCTTAGGGGCCGCGGCGTTCACGACGCTGAGGCAGATGACGACCGGGATCATCATCATCTGCAAGAACTGGAGGCTCTGGACGTTGAAGGCCAACACGCTGCCGACGGACCCCGCGGCACCACCCTCGGCTGCCCCCAGCACACCCGCCGTTTGGATCAGTTCGTTGAACCCGTCAACGACTTCAATAATGAAGATCAGCAGGAACGCGATGGTCACGTGCATAGCGAAGGTCAGCCACCAGAACGAGCTGGACACGAGGCGCCGCTTGGCCCTCAGCAGGCTCACCTTGGTAGACAGTACCGACGCCCGCTTCCCAATCTCCTCCGCGTCGCCGCCGGCTTTGACGCCGTCCTGGAACACGCGCACGCTGCGCCCGATCAGCTCGCTTCCCGTCTCCGACACGAAGCGGTCCCAGCTCATGTCCATCGCCACGCGGGACAGCAGTCGAATGCGCAGCCGCGCGGCGGCGGACGCAAGCGAGGCCATCGCCCGCAGGTCCATCCTCCCCAGGGCGATCACCGGGGTGGTGCCGATGGCGGTCACCGTGGAGCCAAGGACGCGCAGGAAAGTACTGATGTCACCGTCCTGCTTGGCAATCTTCGCGTCGAGGCGGCGCGCCTGAATACCGATGGGGAGCACGATGAGGCCCGCGACGATGAGGATCATGCCGACCGACATGCCCGCGGCGGCCATGATGCCAGCTACGATGAACGACAATGGACCCAGGGTGATGAAGAGCCGCCGCGCCGGTAGCTGGCTCTCCTCCGCCGCGATCGTCGTGAGCGTTTTCACCTCGCGAGGAGCGGCCCGGTAGATGATCCACACGCCCAACGCGCTGATGCCGAGCATCCCGATCACCAGGCCCGCGACGAAGGGCGTGCCAAGGTCGAAAATCATGGTCGAGACGGTGGCAACGACGATAATCAGAGAAGCCGAGACGATGAGCGCGCTGAAGGCGTCGGTCCACTTCTTGAGCGTCTCCAGCTTGCGCTCGTAGACGTTGCCGTAGACCTCTGCTTGGACCTGCGCCTCGTTGGCCAGGAAGTCCGATTCCTTTTCGCCAGTGGCCAGCGCGCTGGACAGCCGCAGCAGCAGCTCCTTCACCTCTTCGTTTTTCGCCACCTCGCCGATCATGCGGCAGGCCTCGGCGTACTGGTAGCCCAGCGCCGTGACGTAGCGGTCGACCTCGCGGAAGTATGGGGCCGTGGCCGCGGGTATCTCGCCGGCCAACTCGAACATGCGCTCGCGGGGCACGCCGGCGGCCGCCACTGACGACAGGTGCGCCAGCTGAAACAGCAGGTCGAAGCCCACCAGGTCCTCAGAGGCCCCTTTGGCCTTGAGCGGATCGAGGTTCTTAGAAGATGCCTTCATGCTGTGCCTTCGCGATCACCTTCAATAGCTCGTAGTAACCGGAAACACCTCGCTCCTGCAGCTTGTTGAGGACTCTGGCGCGCTTCTCCAGCAGCGCGTACACCTCCGCCTTCTTGGTGGGCGCGATGCCGAGCATGGGCGCGATGCGCTCTTCCAAGAGGTAGGAGTTCTTGTCGCCGATGAACTCGAAAACGTCGCTCGATGGCTCCCACCGAAAGACCTCGACGAAGGAGAACGAGTCGCTCGGAGGGTCGTAGCCGACGATCTCGCTGATGCTGATTGCGCGGCGGCCGGACTTTCCGTTGGGCAGCTTCACCAGGCTCTGGATGATGGCGACGTTCAGGTTCTCGATGTAGGTCTTGGGGACATAGATCGGGTTACCGGTGAGACGCTGGATTAGCTTCTCAACGGTCGCCGCGTGGAAGGTGGCCATGACCGCGTGCCCGGTCTGCATGGCCTGGAACGCGACGGCGCCCTCCTCGCCCCGAATCTCACCGATGATGATGAGGTTGGGGCGTTGGCGCAGGGCTGCCTTGAGTAGATCGAACATCGTGACCCCGCCGCCCTCTCCGCCGCCACGCGCCACCTCGCGTATCCAGTTGGGGTGCGGGACCTGTACCTCCGGCGTGTCCTCAATGCTCACGACCTTCGCGTCAGGAGGGACAAAGGTGGTGAGGGCGTTGATGAGCGTCGTCTTGCCTGACGCCGTCTCCCCGCAGATGAAGGTGTTCATCCCCATCCCCAGCATCAGCGACATATAGCTGGACATTTGGTTGCTGATGGAGCCGAAGGTAATCAGCTCGATGATGCTCAGCGGGATGCCGGGCGCCTTCCTGATGGTGAAGTTGCTGCCGCGCTGGCTCACCTCCTGTCCGTAGACGATGTTGATACGAGAGCCATCCGCGAGGGTCGCGTCGACGATCGGGTGGCGAATGGTCACGGGACGCTTGATGGACTCCGAAAGCCTGAGGACGAACTCGACGAGGTCGTCGTGCGTCTCGAAGTTGATGGCGCTGACCATCGCGTTGAACACCTTGTGCTCAATGAACACGGGACCCAGTCCCGAGCAGGAGATGTCCTCAATCCAGCTGTCGTAGATGAAGGGCTGGAGGGGCCCCATGCCGATCTTGTCCCGCAGAATGTTGTAGCGGACGGCTGAGAACTCACGCTCGGTGACCTGTACCTTTTGGATCTTGATCTTGCCCATGAAACTGCGCTTCTCGCGGACCGCCTCGACCTCCAGTGCGGGTGTGGGCGTGGGCAACGATCTCACAGACTCGCTTGAGCGCTGCGTCCAGGCCCTCGCCGCGCTCCTCGTCCGTCTCGGCGGCGGCGAAGAGGTACGCGAGCTCGAGCAGCTGGGCCTCGACCTCCCGCTGCTTGCCCGCGACGTCGATGCCCATGGTCGGCTCGATGGGAATGTAGAGGTCCCGCTCCGCTCCCGTCGAAAGGATGTGGATGTTGGACCTCGTCGGAGACTGGGTAGATCAGGTTCCGGTTCTTCAGCCCGCCCAGGTTCCGCGTTACTTCGGGGTAGTACTCGGGGATGCCGGTGTCATCGAGCGGCACCATATGAAGGTATTCGAGCAACTGGATGTTTTGCTGGCACGCCTCTTGGATGGGCACGGGCAACAGCTTGTAGAGCCCGCACTCGTAGAGGTTCTCATGGTTTTCCGGCGGCTCGGTAGCCTTGAAGGGAAGCAGTACGGATGCCAAGCTACGCCTTCGCCCTTCGTGAACGGGATGATGCGCATTCCCCAGCCCGGCTCGATGTCGAAGCTGATGATGTTGCCGGTGCTCATATGAGCGCCACGCACCTTGGACACCTCGAGTGTCTTGATCAGCTTGTCCCCCATGTTCTCGATGGCGAGCTTGAAATGGGCATCACACATGGAGCTAATGCGTACGAGCATGCTCTCGTTGAATGCGTAGGAGTGCGCGATCAGGGCGATGGTCATGCCGTTGTCCGTGTACTGCTTGCACTCTTCGAAGAAGCTGATGGTCTGCTCCGGCGAGGCGTGCGCCACGAACGACGTGATGGAGTCGATGATGACCAGGTCTCGCTCCCACTGCTTGACGAGTGCGTTCAGCAGCGTCTTCAGGGAGGTTTCAGTGGCATTTTCGGAGCGCATGGCCTTGATCGGGAATATCTTCAGCCGGCCCAGGAGCAGGTAGTCCAGAATGTCGAGGTTCAAGCCTCTTGGTGTGGCGCAGCATGCTCTTCACGGTGTTCTCCGTGGTGAGCATGGCTACGTTGTAACCCGAGCGCAGCGAGCCCCAGGTCAGCTGCTGCGTGAAGACCGACTTCCCGGAGTCCGACTGGCCCTCGATGAAGATCAACGAGCCCACGGGGATACCCCCGCCGAGCTTCTTGTCGATCTCGCTCTGGCCGGTGGTGATAACCCCGACGTCGCTTGCATTGACCAAAGCCACTCAGTGCTCCTTGCCCCAGAGGGGCCCTAGAACGGCGCGCTCAGCGTGATCCCGCTGGCCGTCCCGATCACAATTCGATTGTTCGCCGTCGAGTCCGCCGCCGGCGTCACTGTCGTCCGCAGGATCAGCTCCTCCTGCGGGTCCAATATCCCCGGCTGTGTCGCCTCGGCCTTCAATGTCCCGGCATCGAGGTAGATGCCGGTAACGGTCCATTGGTCGTCTCCCGGCGTCGCGGCGGCGGTGTGGGGCAGCCATTTGCTGTGGAACGTCCCGTCAGTCTCGTAGTACTGAACCACGACATCCCACTTGCTGAAGCCCCGCAACGCCTCGTCCCCGTCGTTCTGCACGGTCACGTCCACGCTGGGCGTCGAATAGGAGACGCCGTTGGACGTGATGGAGGTGCGGGCATCGACGATGCGCCGCTCCTCGCTTCCCGTCCAGGCGTCCGATAGTTGTGCCATAGCAGTGAACGACCCCTGTGCCAAAAAGCTGACCGTCGCCAATATCAGCGCGATCATCATCACCGTGGCGATGACGTTACTCACGCTTCACCGCGCTAGTACGAGAAGTAGTGCTCATCAAACGCACCTGTCGGGACGATCACCTTGACGAAGTACTCGTCGGACGGCTGACTCGCCTGGTAGTGGATGTCGAACCTCAGCGTCGTCGCGTTGATCCAGGTGTCCCCGTTCTGCGTCGCGTACTGCCATCGCGGGTAACTGGTGCCCGCGTCCGTCACGTAGGGGATGCGGGCAAAGTCACCGCTCTTCCCGTAGAAGACATCCGTGTCGTCGACGCCAATGATGCGGGCCGAGCCGACGTTCTTGACCCAAAACGTCACGTCGAACTCACTGTCCAAATCGACGTCCTGCCACACGCCGTTCTCGTCCAGTTCCGCAGTGGCATAGACCACCTTGATCTGGCTCTCGATTCGTTGGTCCATTTTGTCCGCCACGCGCACCAGCGAGTTGCTGCTGCGGACGACGGCTGGGAAGACGGAGTTGACCACCAGCACCGCCGAGACCACGCTCGCGATGATCAAAAGGGTGGTTGCGACGATCTTGTCGCTGGCCCGCCTCCTTGTCTTTTCTAGGTGTGTCCGACCACGACCGCGGGCGTGAGCCCCGGCCTCCGCTTGCGGCGATTCGTCCGCGCCGCCTCTGCTCCCGCCTGGTTAGTTAAATGAGGGCCTGCATCCAGAGGCCGCTGGTTCGGAGGCGCGAGACCGCGATCTCCGCGATGATGCGGTACCAGTCGGCATGCGAGGCCAGGTAGGTCTGCATGACCGCGCTCGGCACGGAGAGCGCCTCCAACGGCTCCAGCGCAATGACGCTGGCCGAGTGCGAGCCCCCGTCGATCAGGGAGAGCAGCCCGATGTCCTCGCCTGGGCCGAGGAAGTTGACGACCGCTCGGTACTTTTCGCGACCCGGGGCAGCTATCTCCGCCTTCGCTCGGCCGGAGACCACAAAGACCACGGTGTCCACCACCAGGCCCTGCGCTGAGACAACGTCGCCGGTGTCATAGCGGTACCATTGACCGAGGTCGGCCAGTGCGGCAAGGTCGGACTTGCTCACGCTCTGAAGCAGGCGGTTGCTCCGCAGAACCTCTTCGAAGGCGCTCGCCATGGACGAACTCGACGAGTCACTCGTCGGAGCGGTGTTCTCAAAAACGGGGGTGTTAATCTCGACTGCCTTCATCTCTCGCACTCCTCAGCATTTGTTGGTGTCCGCTGGCTTGACGGGAGGACGGTCCTCCACTCCTACACGACACCACGTGCGCCTACCCCGAACAATGTACGGAAGTACACCAGTTCTTCGCGGCCGCCGCGCGTAGCCGCGGCGTCGTTTCCTTGCTCACGGTCAGCATACGAAGGTCCGCTCTTATACATGAGCAGGGCAGCACCACACGGCATATCCTGCGGCACTCAATCGTGCTGATGGCTGCCACCACCCGTCGGCGGAGGGGCGGCACGGCCCATGGTGAGGGCCTCCTCTGCGGCCGTATGAGTCGCCACAGAAGCGCCTAAGAATGCCGTGAGAAGGGCGCGACCCGGTCCGTATGAGAGCCGGCGGTTTGGCACTGCACCGACGTCGAGAGGGTCAGATTCTTCGCTGCGCAGAATGGTCCAAGTCCGTTGGCACGAACGGAGGCCCGCACGCCGCCTGGTCCGCCGGCCGCCTGGCCCTCGGACCGTTCGCCCCAGGCGCAGCCCCTCCCGAGCCCTTTGGCTCAGCCCAAAGCGGGCTCCGCCGAAGCGGACGTGTCCTGAGCAAGGCGAAGAAGCGTCCGGGCGCTCGCGCCCAGCCTGAATGGGCAAACGAAAGCACCGCCTCGGGATGACCCGAAGCGGTGCTCCGTGTTACGGCTTCGTCCCTGTCTGCGGGGCCTAGGCGGCGTCCTGCTGCTCGAGGCCTCCTGCGTCAGGTATGAACACGACGACGGGCTCGGCCGCCACAACGACCGGAGCAGGTATGTCGCGCATGAACCCGCACTGGACGCACTGCAGGTAGGGGCCGTAGTGGTCGCTCTCCTTCCGAAGGTCGCCCGTGCCACACTTGGGACACGACTTGAAGAACAACATCGCCTGCCTCCTCCGAGCGCTCACCCCTACGAGGGGGCACCTGGCAATAGTTTTGGGGATCTGTCCGGCCAACGCACCGCCGGCCGTCGGCTATTCCTCTTCTTGGTCCTCGTCCTCGTCTTCTTGGACGTCATCGTCGTCGGGCTCGGCATCGAGCGCCATATCCCCCGCATCCGCGAACATCGTGGCGAGCGCCGCCCGCCGCCAGTCCTGACGCCCGCGCCAAAGGATGTCGTCGAGCTCCACGAGGAAGCGAAGCGAGTTCCTCAGTGGGACCTTGGCCTTCGACGACGGCGTGTCGTCCAGGGCCAGCAGTTGCAGGAGGATGTCGCGCGTCTCGTTGGTGATGCCACCCATGGCCGCATACACCTCTAATAGAGAGCCCAGGCGCTCTTTGCCGATCCGCCGGACGCCGCCCTCCATCCATGGCGCCAAGGCCGCGACGGTGATGAGGTCCAGCGTGCCCTCACTCTGGCGCCTGTTGGAGCGCCGCGGCTCGTCGACCGCGCGGACCGGGCGACCCAGCCCGCCGGCGCGACGACGCCTCCGCGTGGGCGTGCCGACCTCGTCTGTAAGGTCAGCGTCGTCCTCGTCGAACTCCGGGGCGTCGGCGATAGTCTCATTGTCGCGCGTGCGGTCGTGCGTGCGCCCGCCGGCAGGTTCGTAGTCGAACTCGTCGTCGCGGAGCTCGTCGTCGTCGTAGGCGCGAGCGGGGCTGCTGCGTCCCGGCGCGGTCGCGCGATTGTCGTCCGGTTCGGTGAGGCGCGCCGGTCGGCGGGGCGAGGCGGGGCGGGCTTCCTGTCCGTTCGAGGGCGCTTGCCCGCTAGCACCGTTCGCGCCGGCCTGTTTGGTCCGCGACGTGTTGGCGGGTCTCGACCTGGGCGCTGACGCGAGCGACGGCATTTCGCCAAGACTTGGTAGGCCGAGGGCCTCAGAGGCAGCAGATGCTTCCGGTGCTGGTGCTGGGGCTGGGGCGCGGGCCGGCATGGGAGCACCAGCGTTGGCTAGGTGCGGAGCGCTCCCGCCGTCGCCCATGTTGACGATGATGGGAGTACCTCCGCCACCGCCGCCCATGGGCATGCCGCCCATTGGCATGCCGCCCTGGGGGGGATACATCGGCGGTGGGGCCTGCTGCGCAGGCTGGGCCTGCGGCGGAGGCGCCTGCTGTTGCGGTTGCGGAGCGAGCGCTGCGGGAGCTGCAGCCGGGGCCGGCGGGGCGGGAGCTGCGGCCGGGGCCGGCGGGGCGGCGGCGGCGGCGCCGGAGTCCTGGACGAAGGGGTTCTCGGCGTTGGTCAGCAGGTACTCCCGGACGTCCCCGAGGGTTTCCTTGATCTCGTTCTTGAGGAGCTTGAGCTCCTCCTGCATCTCCTCGACTGCTTTATCCGCCATGGTGGCCTTGCCTCACGGGGGTCAGTGGTTGAGCCTCCGCCCGGATGTTTCACGGGCGGAGGCTCAATCGTGGGCTGTCAGGCGCTCCTAGTTGAGGTCCGTGACTTTGTCGACGACGGGCGGCATGGTGCGCTCGATGGTGAGGCTTGAGCCGTCCTTGGGCTTGACCTCGATGGTGAACTCGTCGCTGATGCTGAGGCGCGGCGAGGTGCCGGAGACGTCGACGGTGATCTCGAACTTCTCGCCGGACTCCAGGATGTTGTCGGAGTCGGCCTTGCCGACGGTGGCCTTGACCCAGGCCATGTCATCGACGCTCTGGGAGGCGTCGATATAGGTGATGACGGTGGTGTGGACGGGGCTGGTCTCGTCGCCGAGGTCGCCATCGCCGTCGGCGTCGGCCGTGGTGATGAGGTTAATACCCTCGCCATCGGCGGCGTTGGCCACGATGAAGACGATCTGGTCGACGTTGTCGTCGTTGTCGGTGTCCTTGGCGACGACGGGTCCAATGATGGTCATCGAGCTTCGGACCTGCTCGAGGCCGGCGTGGACCGCCTCTTTGCCCTTCTCGGAGGAGAAGACGCCCGCCGAGAGGACGGTATAGGCGAAGACCGATGCGACCACGACGAAGGCGATGAGGATGATGGCGGTCTCAAGCCCGGTGATCCCCCGCTGGTTCCGCATCTTCATGTTCACGCGAGTGATCATGAGTTTCCTTCCTTTCAGTGAGGCTCCCGCCCCCTAGTTCAAGTCCATGTTGTTGTCCAGGACCTTGGGCAGCGTGCGCTCGAAGACGAGCTCGGGCCCGGAGTCGCGGAGCAGTGAAATGGCAAACTGCGTGTTGGCGATCGGCATGGGTGCCGCGGAGTGGGTGTTCACCGTGATGGAGAACTTCTCGCCGGGCTCGAGCTGGTTGTCGCTGTCGCCCTTGCCAATCTGGGTCTGGGTCCACGTGACGTCCAGCGTGCGCTGCTCCTGGTCGGAGTAGACAGCCGAGATCTCGTGGCTCTTGGTGGTCTCGTCCGACAGCAGGCCGTCGCCGTCGACGTCGGTCGTGGGGGTGAGGTTGATGGCCTCGCCGTCCAATGCGTTGGCGATGATGAAGTGGAGCTGGGTGACCTCGGCCGGCGCCTTGATGTCGTCGACGCTGATGGTCACGGTGCCCGGGTCGGATGCCGCCTGGATGCCGACGCATGCGATGGCGTCGATGTCGGTCGGCGTGGCGACGCTCTTGGTCAGCTTGAGCAGCGCGCTGGTCCAGGTGTTGGCGTTGAGCTACTCCCGCTCGGCCGCTGGCTCTCGAGCGCAGGGCGTGTCGACCGTTGGTCAGCAGGCCATCCTGTCGACGGCGGTGGCGAAGAAGTTCGTTGCGGTGTCGATGCAGCTGAACATGCTGGCGACGGACCTTGTGCAGCACATCTTGAAGCTGGTCGACCGGCTCGGGGAGGACATCTCTATTGGCGGGAAGACGCTCAAGGTCGCGCAGATTCACAACGACTACAGCGCCCAGGCGCGATTCGAGCTCATGGACCCGATCATTCAACTGCAGCGCCGCGAGGTCGGTCTGCGTGAAGTCCAGATGAAGATTAAGTCTCCTGAGACCTATCGAGAGCAGGACGCGATGCTCGGCGACGAATCTCAGGAACAGCGTCGGCTCATCAAGCAGATCATGCGCGAGGCACCCTGCTCTTGTTGAGATGGCCGTCCTCGCTGTCGCTGAGGAGGATGGCCTGGCTCAGCTGTTCGCGGAGTTTGCGGCCAAGCAGCAGGAAGCTGCCGGTGGTCTCGTCGGGCCAGATGGCAAGCCAATCTCATCGCCGCAGACATCGGACCAAGCCGGCGGCGGCGGACCGCGCGCTCTCAGGCAGGCATTGACGGGTGAAACGGCCAAGCCGGCACCGGTTGACCTGGCCGGCGCTGGCTTGGATAGGGCGCTGTAATGGCCAAGCAACACTGGCTCGCGGAGATCGTCTCGGAGATGGTGGGCGAGATCAGCGCCATTCGAGAAGAGGCCCGCGGAAAGAACGTGCTGAAGTTCGGCGAGGAGCGCCTGCGCTCTCGTGAGGTGAAGCAGCGTTTCAAGGACGCCGACCCAGCACAGCGCCGCGACATCATCGGCAGCATCGGCATCGACAAGGCCCTGAAGCTGGCCGAGCAGTTCGAGGAGAAGCCCTAATGGAGCACGGCGATCTCGTATTCGTCAACGGCGCCTGGGACATCGTCCAGAGCGTCAGCATGGTCTACCCGAACCTCGCGGAGAAGCTCAAGGGCTTCGATAACACCCGTACGCGCGAGGACGGCTTCGAGGAGTTCCACCGCTCCGGCGATACCGACGAATGGGTTAGCGAAGTATCTGTATTCGGCATCCCCGGAGTGCTTGGCTCGGCTGAAGCCGACGCTGCTATTGATGCGCTTTACCTAGCACCCGGACAGGAACCGGGCACCGTCGGCGACTCACAAGAAAAGCCGTCATGGTGGCCAAGTTACCTTCCGTGGCCTCCAAAGCTACCTGGCGAAGGATTGGTTGCACAGACAGATTCGCAAGGGAACCCGGTCCTAGATGCGGAAAACAATCAGAAATTTGTGTTCGCTCCTCCTATTTTCGACTTCGACGGCTTCATCGGCGTGCAGCGTGCGTTCGCACCGAAGGAGAACCTGGCGAGCTCGATCAACGAGCTCATCGCCCACGCCATACAGGCCGGGAATCCCGATCTTGCGCAGGCGCTGAAGGACTTCCAAGAGCAGAGCGCGCCGAGCGGGCAGTACAGTAACTTCCAAGAGGCCCAGGCCGCTATCGACGCGGACTCGCGGCTTCAGGCGCTCAACTTCAGGCCAGAGCAGACGTCGGGTGGCGCGTGGATTATCCGCGCCGGCCCTGCGGCAAAGCCTGAGCAGATAGCCAGCAGCCTCGATGAGCTCATCGCCGAGCGGATTGCGAACAGCGACTACGCCGGCGCCCGCAAGATACGCGCGTTCCAGCAGGCACCATCGCAGCTGGACCTGTTCAATACGGCGCTGACAGCCGTGCAGTCGCCCGCCGAGTTCTTCCTGCTTCAGGCGCTCCTCGAGCAAGGCGGCGGCATCGCCGGGTCCTTCGCCAGTGCCCGCGCCGCGAGCGCTTTCGGCTTGCAACAGGCGTCGCCGTTCAGGCAGAACGGTCAGCAGCTCGTCGACCCCGAGGCTGCTGCTCAGCGCGCCAACAGCGACTTCGCTGCGGTGCTCGGTAACGACCCGCAGCATGCGCCTGGAGCGCCCGGTGTGGCATCCGCGGCTGAGCCACCCAAGCCGCCGAATATTCAGAAGCTGAAGGAATCGCTGCTGCGCAACATCAACGCCTCGGGAGCCGGGACCGGCGAGGGCTTCGACGTCGATCAGTACGTCATTGACGCAGTGGATGCGAAGGTTGCGAAGTTCAACGCGGACGTCGCGGCGTTCAACGCGGCGAAGAAGATCAGGACACCAACTGAGCGCGCCAGCGCCTTCGCCACTGATATTCAGAGCCAGGTAGCCCAAGGGCGCGTAGACACGGGTGGAGCAGCCCCTGTGGGTCAAGCACGGCCTGTTGGGACGCAGTTCATGCTCGACGTTGCCGGCGGTGCCGAAGTGCCACAGGGCCACACCTTCCCCGACCTTGGGGAGTCGGTGCCGCGCTTCGTTACGGAGCGACAGGCGCTCACGGAGACATCGTTCCAGCGAGACCTACGTGGGAACAAGGCGGAGCTCGCCGGCATCCCGCGGGCGGACTTCCACCAGCAGGAGCAGCAGTCGTTCAGGCGTCTCGGGGGTAGCACGCGGCCGGGAGCCACGGAGAGGCTCGGTCAGCGCCGGCGCGTAGGCGTCTAGTGCCAGACCTTCCCGTCCAGAGCCCAACGGAGCGGCGCCTACGTCAGCTTGCGCAGGAGACTGACGCTCCGAAGACACCGAGCGAGGTGCGCCGGCGTCTTAGCGCGCCGCCGCCACAGTCGGCAGGTATCGACGACTTCGCCAGCGCCGAGGAGTTGCGCTCGCCGGGCGTCAACCCACCGCCGGCGCAGCGTGTCCCCACGCAGGCTCAGGTAGCCGGCGCCATCGGGCGTCAGGCGGCGTCAGACCAACGTCCATTCACGCAGGCTCCTGAAGAGCCGCGGACGGTTACGACCCGTGAGAGCTTCGTGCCCGGCGAGTTGGAGCAAGCCACCGTTGGTGGACCGCAGCCCCAAGGACTGCCTGAGCTCGAGCGCGCCATCACGACTGAGGGTGGGCGCACCATCATCGACATCTTGGCGGAGAACGCCACAGAGACGGTCGGGCCGTTCATCGGCATCGCCCTGACGACAGCGCAGTTCATCGAGGAGGAGATCGACCGACCGACCGCCGCGCTGTTCCTCAGCCGCTTCGATGGCAAGGTGCGCGACCGCGCGCGGGAGTTGCGCGCTGAGGGCGTAGACACATACAACGCGGCGCTCCGCGCCTATGCGCAGACGGTGCCGGCGTGGCAGCAGATACTCGTCGAGCTGAGCGTCAGCCCCATCAACCTCCTGCCCATTGTTGGCTTCCCCGGCGCCATCGCGCGGGTCAGCGCGCGAACAGCGCGCGCCTTCGGCGACATCGGCGCGGCAGCAGCGCGGGTTGGCACGCAGACCGGCGGAGACATCATCCGTGGCGCCGCTCCGCTCGTGCGCAACTTGATCGTCGACGAGGCCGGCACCGTCAGCCTGCCGAAGAACCTCTCGGGGCTACGCATCAAACGTTTTCTGCGGAACGACCTACAGGCTGACTTTGAAGCAGCGCGTCAGCGCGTCGAGGCAGTCGAGGGTCAGAAGTTCGACGCGCTCGCTGGGCTACGGCAGGACGAGTTCTTCTTGATCGTGAGCCAGAAGGGCAAAGAATTGCTCTTCGAGGATTTCGACTCGCTCAACAAGTGGCTCGCGACCGGCGAGTATGTGCCCGCCAGCATTTCCTCGCCTATCCGCACCCCGGGCGTCGCGCTCTACGAGGCCGGCCGCATAGTCGACGAACCGCTCGGGCCGGTGCCTCAGCCTCCCGTTGGCGGCAGGAAAGGACCCTCAGCGAAGGTTGAGGAGAGCCCGTCTGCCATGCGGAAGCGCCTGGCGGAGAAGGGCGCCACCGACGAGGAGATTCAGATTACCGAGCCCGGCGTGCCGGCGCGTCCATTCGAGCGTTCGGCACTTGAACCAACGCCATTCGGCGAAGCTCGCGCATTCGACGACATTACCGATGCGACTCAGTTTCGAGATGGTCTCGATGACCGGTTGCGGGCTATCAGAAACGAGATCGACGAGCTCGAACCACGCCGGCTGGGTGCTCGTCCATCGAACGAGGCTCTGACGCGCAGCAACGAGTTGCGCGATCAGGTAGGGCCACTGCAGCGGCGCATCAGCGCGTTCGAGGGCCAGATCGAGCGTATTAGCCAAGCACGCCGCACGACTTCTGAACCACGCGCCGCGGCTGAACGTACCTGAGAGGGCCGCGCCAACGGCCGTAGAGACGCGCGCAGCGGCCGATGTCGTTCTGCCTCGCGAGCTCGCTGGTGCGAAACCGCGCGTACAACATCGGGGCGTCCAGCTACGAGCCCGTGTTCGAGAGCGACGTCGACAAGGCGCTCTTCATCGTCTCTCAGACAAAGAAGTCAGCTCGGGACGAGTCGTACATGGAATGGCTGCGAGGCATATTCCCGGGCATATCTGACGCACGTATTCGCAGCCCCCTTGGTACTGAGGTCCGCGACTTCATCAAGCAGACGGTGACCGGGCAACCGGCAGGCGACGTCCCTATCCCTACCTCCAAGGTGGCGCAGGCAATCGCTCGGCGCGACGCTACAGCAGCGACGCCTGCTCCACGTGCGGCCGCAGCGCCGACCAAGGCCCAGGCGCGCCAGGCGAAGCACCCCAAGAAGCCGACCAAGAAAACAGGCCGCGCCGGACGCCGCGCCGACAGCGCCCGCGGACACACCGGCCGGAAGCGCCACGGAAGCGCCGGGGCCGTCCGAGCTCGACGACATCATCACGGAGCGCGCCGAGGCGGGCCAGGTCAAACCGGACCAAGAGGTCGACGAGATCATCGAGGACGCCATCGAGCAGCAGGCTGCCGAAGAGGGCCTGCCACCCCCCGGCGACCCCCCGGCGGCGATCAGCGGCGGTCGCGGCGCCGGCGACGGCGATGTGCCAGGCTCCGGCCGCGGAGACGGTATGGGGCTTCCCAGGCGAGGACGCGCAGACGGCAGCGCTCCGCAAGTGGGACGGCGCCCGCGGCGTCAAGGCGCTCGAGATTCAAAGCGAGTGGGAACACGGCCAGGACCTACTGACACAGGCCGGCGTTGGCCGGCGCGTCGGCAAGACGCAGCGTGTGAGCCAGGAAGAGATGGAGCCGTTGTTCTTGGCGCTCCATGGCGAGGGCGACGTACCTGACGGCTTTGGGGCTGTCTTCGACGACCTGCGCCGGCTCATCGACCAGGAGAGCTCGGACATGCTCGCGACCGACCCGAGCTTCCAGGACGTGCTCATGGCCCACCCCGACTACTTCCCACGCGGGTGGAAACAGCCACGCGCGCAGACTGGACGTCAGCGCATAGGCGTCCGCCCCGGTTTCACCAAGCCACGTGTCGACGCCACCTTCGAGGAGATGATCGAGGCCGGCTTCGAGCCGCCTCAGCTGGAACCCCTACGACATGTACGGGCTGCGCCGTCTCTCAGGCATAGAGTTCCGCGAGAGCAAGGTGCTCATCGAGCGTCTGAAGACCTGGGGAGCTGCGGCCGATATACGCAAGTCCCCAGTCGCTGGGTGGCGGGTCCCCGATGTGGGACCCGCCTTCACTGAGAAGCCGTACGTGCGCAAGGACGGCTCTGCGGCAATGACCGCGCGCATCGGCGTGCCAAACAACGTCGCCGACGTGCTCGAGGGGGTGTACGGCAAGCGGCCTGAGCTGCGCGTCGGTGGCTTCGACCTGCTGGGCCCATTGAATCGGTTCTCGAACGGGCTGAAGCGTTTCAAGCTGTTCGGCTCGCTCTTCCAGCACGTCGACTTCTCTACCCGTGTTGGCGCTGCCAGCCTCAGTCCCACCGGCATCAAGCGCGGCGCGCCCATCCGCTACCCGTCTATGGTCGCCCGGCTGATGAACGTCTCGCTCAGCTCGTCCGCGCGTCGAGGACTACGCGAGACCATCCTCAGCGGACGCGTCGCTCTTCGACGACTTCGACATCACCCTTCGGATGGTCGGCGAGGAAGGCTGGCAGGTCGGCGGCGACACGTCCATCCTCCGCCGTTCCATCACCGACTTCCTGCGCGACGTCACGACGGACGGCCCGGCCACGTCGCTCGAGGTCGGCCGCGCGCGTGTCGGAGCCGTCGCACGCTTTCTCGAGGATGGCCTGTTCGAGGGCGTCTACCGCGAGAGTCAGATCTTCGGGCTGAAAGAGTTCGTCATTCCCAAGCTGCGCCATCTGCACCCAGGGTGGACGCCTCGTGAGGTTGCCGGAGCGGCGGCGAAGGAAGTCAACATCATGTTCTCCACGCTCGGGACGTGGCAGAGCATCTTTAGCCAGCCGGCCATGCGCGAGCTGGGCCGCACCATCCTCTTCAGCCACAACGAGTCCGAGTCCCTCATCCGGCAGGCGGTGAACCTCGTTGGTGGCGAGCAGGCCCGGCTCTGGCGCGAGTACGGCATCGGCATGCTCATCTTCCTGGCGGGCACCGCGAATGCCGTCCACTTCGCGTCGACGGGGCGCCCACTCCCCCTGGACCGCTACCTGCCGATCACCACCGGCAACAGCTACTCCTTCCTGCCGGGCGGCGTGGGCTACAACACCTCGTTCATGTCGCCGGACATTCCCTTCACGGGGCGCAACGGCTCCCGCATCGCGCTCGACATTGTTGGCCAGGCCGACACCTTCTTCCGGTGGGTGCTGGACCCGCCCGGCGCGTTGACTGCCCGCTACAACCTGCTGCCGCGCGCCATCTTCAACCAGTCCGAGGGCACCGACTTCTACGGCCGCGAGCTCGACGGCCCGGCTCAGCGCGGCGTGCAGCTAGCGCAGGACCTGCTTGCGCCCATCGGGCCGGGCAACGTCGTCGAGCTGCTGCGTCAGGCGTTCCCAGGCACCGTCGGCCGTGTGATTCCCGAGGGCGAGGGCCGTCTCGGCATCAGCGGCACGGGCATCCAGTCGTCGGGCTTGAACCTGCGCGCTGAGACCACGCCGCAGTTCCTCGACCGCTGGGCGCGTGAGGGTGGCTTCCTCAACCGCGAGGGAGACCCGATCACGCTGTGGAACGACCTCGAGACGCACATGCGCCGGGACATCGAGAAGGACCCCCTCTTCGCCGGGGAGATGCAGTTGCGACGGCTCACGAGTATCGAGCGCGGCTCCACCGGCGCTCAGGCCCGCGCAGGAGCTCGACGAGCTAGACGCGACCCGCTTCTCCGAAGAGGAGACGTTGGCAGCGCGCTACCCGGCGCTGGGGCCACAGGACTTCCGCGACACCTACGGAGACATTCAGCTGCGGTGGGTCACCGGCCGGCGCCAGGTCGACGCGGACTTCAAGCGCTTCGAGGAGGAGCAGAAGCTGCCGGACAATCAGAACAAGGTGGCGCTCATCGAGTACTACGACGTCTTCGACGACGCGCGCCGCGGTGACGGCTCCCTCAACTTCGAGCGCCTCGAGGAGCTGCTGGTCGAGCTCGAAGCCGAGTGGACGCCGACGCAGCGCGCCTACGTCGACGACAACACCGGTCTGACCGAGCACCCGCCGCTCATACAGCAGTACAACGCCGACCGCGAGGTGCTCAAGGAGTTCTGGCAGGTTGGACGCGACTTCCCGCTGACGGGCAACGCCAAGTCGGTGTGGGACCCAGTACCTCGCGGCGAACGAGATCACCCAGCGGCTCATGGAGCGCGCCTACTCCGGCATCCGCAACCTCGTGGAGGCGCGTTCGGCACAACGAAACGCGCTGCGCAATCCGGAGAACCCGAACGGCATCGCCATCGACCTGGCTCGTGTTCGCTGGTACGGGGACAACCCGCGCACCGCAGCGGGGGCTGCAGAGTTTAGGCGCCTGTGGGGTACGGGGCAGGTCCTTCTCGAATCGGCGCCACCTCCTGTCGCCGAGGCTCCTGCTCCACAGGCACTGCCGCAGACGCCCAGCCAGCGCCGGCGAGCACTCGTCGGAGCGGCCCGA
>CBDFJL010000002.1:0-19372 GCA_965248495.1 Dehalococcoidia bacterium
TGTGGTTCGGCCAGCCGTGGCTCGCGGCGACGCTGCGGCGAGGTCTGGAGCGCGCCGAACGCGAGGCCACCGGCGAGGTCCGGCTCGTGCTGAGCGGCAGGGTCACCGTGTTCAACGGGCGCCAGCAGATCGACTCCCCGGAGTGGGAGGTGCTGGAGGACCCTGAGACCGCGGCGTCGGTCCATACCGGGCGGCTCGTGCCGGTCTACCCCTCCACCGAGGGACTGCCGGCGCGGACCATCCGTCGCATGGTGCGCGAAGCCCTGGACGTGACCTTCGGCCCCCTTGCCGGCCTCGATGCGGCCCCTGGCAAGGCACGCGATGTCCTCCCCGACCCGCTGCCCGATGGCATGCGCGAGCGGCATGGGCTCATGCCCCTGGCGGACGCCGTGCTCCAAGCCCACTACCCCGACGACGAGGACACAAAGGAAGCGGCGCGGCGACGGCTTGCCTTCGACGAGCTGCTGACGCTGCTGCTGGCCATCGGCGCACGCAGGCAGTCGCCGGCCGGCGAGGCGCGCGCCGTAACCGTCCGTCCGCGTCCCGACGTCCTGGCGTCCTTCCTCGGCTCGCTTCCCTTCCAGTTGACCGAGGGCCAGCGGGTCGCGCTGGACGAGGCGCTGGGGGACATCTCCCGTGGCGGCGCCCCCATGAGCCGGCTGCTCCAGGGTGATGTCGGCTCGGGCAAGACGGTCGTGGCCCTGGCGCTGCTGCTCATGGCGGTCGCCGATGGCTACCAGGGGGCGATGATGGCGCCGACAGAGGTCCTGGCCGAGCAGCACTTCCTCAGCATCGAGCGGCTACTAGGCGGCCTTCCACACCCTGCGCGGGAGGGCAACTGGTTTTCCATCGACCTGGATGGGCACCCGAAGCCCATCAGCGTCGGACTGCTGACCGGAAGCACCCGGGCCAAGGCCAGGCGGGAGCTGTACGAACGCGCGCTTGACGGCTCGCTGGACATCATCGTGGGCACGCACGCGCTCATCCAGGGCGACGTCGCGCTCCCCCGGCTTGCCCTTGCCGTGGTCGACGAGCAACACCGCTTCGGTGTCGTCCAGCGCGCGGCGTTGCGCAGCAAGGGGGACGGCGGCGATACCGAGCCTCACCTGCTGGCGATGTCGGCGACGCCCATCCCACGCACCCTCCAGCTCACGCTGTTCGGAGACCTCGAGGTCTCCATCATCCGGGAGCTGCCCGCCGGCCGCGCACCGGTGCAAACACGGCTGGTCCCGCCGGACCGTCGCGAGGATGCCGAGCGGTTCCTCGTCACGCAGGCCGACGAAGGCCGCCAGTCCTTCGTCGTCTGCCCGCTCATCGACGAATCGGAGGCCGTGCTCGCTCGCGCTGCGACCGAGGAGTTCGAGCGGCTGCGGAGCGGGCCGCTGAGCGGCGTGCGCGTCGGGCTGCTGCATGGGCGCATGCCCATCGGCGAGAAGCAGGAGGTCATGGACGCGTTCCGCAAGCATGAGCTGGATGTGCTCGTGGCGACTTCGGTGATCGAGGTTGGCATCGACATCCCCAACGCCACGGTGATGTTCATCGAGGGCGCGGAGCGCTTCGGCATGTCCCAGCTCCATCAGCTCCGCGGGCGCGTGGGCCGGGCCGGCCACCAGAGCTACTGTCTGCTGTTGCCCGACGCGCTCGGGGACGACGCGCGCCAGCGGTTGGAGGTGCTCGCGAATTCCAACGACGGCTTCGAGATCGCAGAGGCCGACCTTGCGCTACGCGGGCCGGGCGATATGTTCGGCACGCGTCAGTCGGGCTTGCCGACGCTGCGGATGGCGCGGCTCAGCGACCGTGACCTGCTGGCGAGCGCCCGCGAGGAGGTGCGCGACTTGCTGGCCGCCGACCCGCAGCTCAGCGCGCACGAGGAGCTGGGCGCGACGATGCGCCGCTACATGACGCGCGTCGTCGACGAGGTGGGCTAGGCCGCCGACGCGGCCGGACGGGGAGTTCGACTCTCCCCCATCTCCACCTCACGTCAAGCGCGGAGGCAGAAAGGGGCCGGCTAGCGGCCCCTTCTGGTTGGCTCTGTCCTGGAGGCCAGGATGGCTTAGTCGTCGTCCCCGGCGTCGCCGTCATCGGTGTCTTCGCCGTCGTCATCGTTGTTATCGCCTTGATCGTCGTCCGGTTCGGTACCGTCGTCATCGTCTTCGACCTCAGCTTCGCCTTCCTCCTCTTCGCCCTCAGCGTCGACCTTCAGCTTGAGCAGGTCCGTACTGTCAGGCGTGACCTTGGCCTTGACCTCCCGGTTCACGAACGCTGGGAGGTCGCCAAAGAGGCCCACGACTCCTTCGGGAAGCCGCACCTTGGTGTCGGACTTGACCACGTAGTCCTGCTCTGTCCCGTCCCCTTCACGAATGCGCACGCTGTTGGTCTCCGGGTCGACACTGACCAGGATGCCCTCCACCTTCAGCGTCCGGGGCTCGTCCTCATCTTCTTCGTCCTCAACCTCGATCTTGAGCGCCTCCCTCGTTGCAGGGTCGAACTTCACCTCGACTTCCTGACCCACGACCAACGCATCAAAGGCCGAGCCATTCTCACCGTCGAGTTCGATCTTCGTCGCATCGGTGACCTGGAGCGGCTCGCCGTCATCCACAGTAAGCGTTCGCGCATCGGGGTCGACGCTGGTAATGATTCCTTCGACCTCGGCGGCATGAGCCGTGAGCGTCGAAACCCCATCGTCGTTGTCGACCGCGAGCGTCACCTCGTCCCCTGCACCCAACGCCAGGCTCCCCTCGCTATCCCCGGCTCCTTGGAGGTTCAGGTCCTTGCAGGTTGATGGTCATCGTCTCGCCATTCTCTAGCGTGACCGTGACTTCCCCGGAGATGCTGTCGACGTTTTGCAGGATGCCCCTTATGAGCTCCTCCTGGTCGGGGGTGCAGGCGAGCGCGCCCACCAGCGTCAATGAGACCAGCAGCGTCACTAGTCGGACTCGGGCTCGAATCAGTCGTAGGGGGTTCATCGTCGCTTTCTCCCATGCATGTGCACGCCCTCTCCGTGGGCGGCTGTGTCTGGTTTAACGACTGTGAGCCCCGATCCGTTACAGCAGATATGTGTCACTCTGAAACCTAGGAAGCTGTCTGACAGAGCCATTAGCCTGCGGTTGCCCGTGGTGCGTGCGGTCCACCGGGGGCGTAACGATCCACGCTCGCCGTACGTTAAGCCTTGTGTGAGGAGATTTGGAGCTGGAGACAGGAGACCAAGAATCGATATTGATCACGCGCGCTATGCGTGGCGATGGTACGGCTTTCACCCAGCTCTACGATCAATGCCTAGCGAGGGTCTACCGGCACATCGCGTACCGAGTCGCTTCGGCCGCGGACGTCGAGGACTTGACCCAGGAGGTCTTCCTCAGGGCGTGGCGCGCGATCGGAGGTTACAAGCTAGGTCGCAGCCCATTCCTAGCCTGGCTCTACACCATCGCGCACAACCTCGTCGTGGACTACTACCGCAAAAAAGGCAGGCAACGGGAAGCGCGACTCGAGGCAGCCGAAATGATCGGAGACATGACACAGACCGAAGGGTTAGAGAGCGTCGAACACCTGGACGCATTCCGCCTCTACCTCATCGACCTGCCGAATGACCAGCAGCAGGTCCTGATGCTTCGTTTCGTCGAGGGGCTGGACCACGCAACGGTAGCTGCGACACTCGGGAAGAGCGAGGGGGCCGTGCGAGTCATCCAGCTTCGTGCACTGCGTCGGCTCCGGACGCAGCTTGAAAAGAGCGCGAGGCGAGCATGACGCGCCTCGACGAAATACTCGCGCACTGCCTGGAGGAGGTCCAGTCGGGACGAGCCTCCCTGGAGCAGGTGCTCGCGGAGCACCCGGCTCATCGCGACCAATTGGAGCCGCTCCTGCGGCTCGCGCTGCAGTTCCCCTCTCCGGCGGATGTCCAGCCATCACAGGAGTTTCGGGTAGGGGCTCGGCGTATGTTGCAGGCGGAGATCGCCCGAGGGCAAGGTCCTGCGCGCTTCCGCATCCTAGAGAGGATCTTCGGCATTCGGCCTCGCCTTGCAGCAAGAGGTGCCGTCGCGTTGTTGGCCGGTGTGCTGCTGCTGGGCGGCGGGAGTGGCGTGGCCTATGCGGCCCAAGGGAGCCTGCCGGGCGATGTGTTGTACCCGGTAAAGGCGGCCACGGAGCAGGGCAGGCTACTCGTCACCCTTGGCTCTGCTGCCAAGGCGGAGTACCACCTCACCTTGGCACGCCGGAGGCTCGATGAAGTACTTGCGCTTGCCCAGGCGGAGCGCCCCATCGCGCCAGCGACCATCGCGGCTATAGCCGACCGTCTCGACGCCGCTTTGGCCGAAGTTCGGAAGCTCTCCGCAGCGGATGCCCAGCGGCTGCTCTTGGAGGCCTCGACCGACATCGCCGAGGGCCAAGACTCTTTGGCGGAAGCTCAGGGGCGCTCCTCGCCAGGACAAGGACAGGACTCTCTTCGGCAGCTAGGACTGATCGTCGGACGAGGCCAAGTCATCATCGAGGCAGCGTCTCAGGACCCAACACGCCTGTCGGACCAGGTTGAGGTAGGCGCGGCAACAGCAGGTGAGATCAGCGGCCGCGTGACAAGCCTGGAGCCTCTGGTGATCGCCGGCGTGACCGTCGTTATCACTCCTGCCACTGAGAGGGATGGAATCATCGAACAAGGCGTGACTGCCGAAGTGAAAGGCGCCTTCCAAGACGATGGCACGCTGCGCGCCTTTCGCATCGGGGTCTCGGACGATGGGGATCGAGAACGCGTTAAGTTGCAGGGGGTCATCACACAGACGACACCGCTGATCGTCGCCGGTCGCACCGTCGTGCTGTCGCAGCGAGCAGAGATTGAAGGCTCCCTCATACGCGGCCTCATCGTCAAGGTCGAGGGGAGGCTTCAGCACGACGGCTCGGTGTTGGCCGAGCGACTGAAGGTGGAGCAACTCAAAGAAGACACGGAGATCCGCGGGCCGATCCTGAGCCTTGACCCCCTGACCGTCGGGGGCACGGAGATAGTGCTGGACTCCAACACGGAGATCGAGGGCCAGCTGCGCCTCGGGGCGGTCGCGCAGTTGGAGGGCCAGCTTCTCGAGGATGGCCGGGTGCTCGCCACGGAACTGCGGGTCGAAGAAGAGCAGGAGCTCGACGACACCGCCAGGTCAGGGCCAGTCGACCAGGCCGACGAGGACGGCCCCGTCGACTCGAGCGACACCGGAAATCGCGACGGCGATACGGATGGAGAAGGGGGAAGGGGTGACGAAGGGGATGAGAGCTGAGCGGTCGATTCCTTCAGCGCCTCGAGCCTGTCCTGTCGTACTCACGCCATCGTGGTGTTCGCGATACGGATCGGCTCTCCCCCCCTCCACCACGAACACGACAGCGGCCCGTCAGCGGTGTGCTAGAGGGCTGTTGCCCCTTGAGCACACTGGCGAAGTGTGCGAACAGGAAGATCTTGGAGCTGGTGGGTGGTACGCAGAACCCAGGTAGTCTGATTTGCGCTTCGGCACCAATCGCACTGCGTCCCGAGGAACACCACGAGCGACCCCGACGCTACATTGTGATGACTAGCTTTCCGGGAACGTGTCCCAGCTCGAGCTGCCTGACCGCGTCCGGTGCATCTTCGAGACTGTAGCGCTCATGTATCACAGGCTTTACGGCACCGGTGCTGAGAAGCTGGCTCATGGACTCAAGGTCTTCGGCCGTTACCTTGACCGTACCCATGAGACCGAGGCGCCTGCCGTGCCGCCTGGACATCGCTGGGCCCAGAATCGCGCCTTGAAGCAGGAGCCCGAAAGAAGAAAACCCGACGATCACGCAGGCCCCGTGTGCACTGAGCGCTCGCTTCAGATCGCGAACCGATCGATTCCCGACCGCATCGATGATCAGATCGTAGCCTGCCCCCGTGCGGGTGAACTCTTCTTGTGTGTAGTCGATCACATGGCCCGCGCCGATCGAGCGCACCATCTCGATGTTCTTGGTGCTGCACACGCCGGTGACTTCGGCACCAAGATGCTTTGCGATCTGAACGGCGAACGTGCCTACTCCGCCCGATGCACCGTTCACCAACACAGTCTGCCCCGGCCGGATTTCCCCACGCTTGCGCAGAGCTTGTAGTGCGGTGACCGCTGCGGTCGGAACTGCGGCTGCTTGGTCGTGGCCCATGTTGGCCGGCTTTTGAGCGATGCCTTCCTCACCGGTGCAGACATACTCTGCGAATCCACCCAGTCGGCCACCGAAGAGGCTCCCGAAGACCTCGTCGCCTGCCTGAAAGTTCTTGACGTCGTTCCCGACAGCCTCCACACGCCCCGAGATGTCCGCGCCAAGGACCTTGGCCTTCGGCCTAAACAACCCGAGTGTTAGGCGTGCAAAACGCGGCTCTCCTCGGAGGAAGTGCCAGTCAAGAGGGTTTACGGACGCAGCCTCGATCTTCACCAAAACTTCGTCGTCTCTTGGTGTCGGCTTCTGAATCTCTTCGACGTGTAGTACGGCGGGCGAGCCGTATTTGTGACGCATGAGCGCTTTCACAGGCTTCTCCTTGGTTGCGCCCAATCAGTCATCAATCTTATTCGGCTGGGAACTCAATCGACTTGAATTTGATTCAAGTGTAACTGTTGCCCCTGATGCGCCAAACGACGGCGACAACGACGCTCTACCAAGACTGTTCGCCGTGCCGTGCGTTGGACGAGGAGTTCAACACTCGTGAAGCCAGCTCCATGCCCATACTGCTTCTCTAAACCCGACCCCTCCCCTTGAAGCTCAGCAACTCACCGTAGCGCGACGCCTCGGATCTGGCGCCCGCCGATATGGAGCGCTATCGGCTTCCACCTACCGGTGCCGCGGAGACGGCTGGGTGGTCGGGCGGCGATCGCTAGTGAGCACCGCCGGGGGAGTTGGGAGATCGGGGAATCCAGGCGGGAGAGGTGGTTGACCGCTGGACTCGTCTTCCCCACGGGCATGATCCTCGTTGCTCTCATCATCTGAGTCCGATCGCGGCGCGCCCGACTCGTCATCCCCGGTGCCCCCAACGTCACGCTCTCCCCGTTCGTCGTCCTCTTCGTCCTCCTCTCCCTCATCATCATCCTCTGAGTCGCGCCGCGCCGTGCCGCCGATGATCTCAATGATGGCCGTCTTCTCCTCCTCGATCGCGCCACCGCCCTCTTGATCGAAGGCCGTCACCCGAACGGTCAGAACCACGGAGCCCACCGCCAGCGCCTCGAAGCGCCATTCAGCTGTTTTCGTCCGTCGGTTGTTAACCGAGCCGAGATGCTTGTCGGCCGGACCACGGAGCTGGACGAGGCTCGGATCGAACGTCACGGCCGCCACTACCTGTTGGAGGTTTTGCGACGAGATGTTGCGGACCTCCGCGGTGAGCGTGAAACGCTCGCCCACGGTCACGGTCGTCGGTTGGGTGTCGAGGCTCACGATCATCGGAAAGACGCGCACCGTCGCTTGCACCGTACCGGTGCCGGTGCCGTGATCTGCCGACGCGGATGCGAGCGGCACGAGCGCTGCCACCAGCGCCATAGCGCCGATACCAAGCAGCCGTATGGGCCGCGCCCGCAACCGCTACTCCCGCTCGCCGCGTTCCAGGCGGAAGCGAAGACGAACCCGGCCCACTCGGAAGAGCAGGAACGCCGCCAGCGCAGCCGCCAGCAGCCCGATGCCGATATAGGAGAACGGGCTAGTGTCCTGGAAACGGTGATAAACCCACAACGCCGAGGCGTTGAAGACGTTGGACTGCTCCACGGTGAAGCTGAGCTTCGTGGCTGCCGCGATGCCGACGCTGGCCCCACCCCCCTCTTCCGTCTCGCGCACCGGGAACGCCTCGACAAAGGCGAAGTAGTCTCCAGGGCGCGCCGTCAGTGGCAGCTGGATGCTGACGATGACGCTCTGCGCCTCGTCCGGCTCTAGGACGAACAGGTCCGGGCTGAAGCGGAACCAGTCCTCGGCCGGCTCCATCTCCGGCTGTCCACTCAGGTAGGTGATGCGCAGGCTGTAGGTGCCGGGGTCGTGCCCGGTGTTGATGACGCCGATCGATGGCAGGCGATAGGTGCCGCCGGGCGCGATGGGCTCGTCGACCTCGATGCTGCCGACGTTCACGCCGACACCCTCTTGTGCGAGCGCCGCTCCGGTGATCGCGCCGAGCGCTCCTAGCGCCACGACGAGGGTCATGAAGATTCTCAGTCGCATCTGCCTACTCCTTTACGGGGCCACCGCGACGATGGTCACCGACGCGCCGTGTTCGGCGACGGACGTCGAGTCCGTCGGCATGCTCAAGCGGGAAAAGACATCCTGAGTGCCACTCGTTGCCACGCCGGCCGTCAGCGGGAAAAGGACGTCCGGCGCCGTGAACGCGATCCAAGATGTGCCGTTGGTGGAGAACTCCCAGAGCACCTGGTCGGTGTCGCTGGTGGCGCCGAGGAGCCATGTGTCCGTACCGCTGAAGACGCTCGACTTGATGAAGAGGTCCGCGGGGCCCGTGTCCACCTGCACGGTCTGCACGTCGTTGACACCCGTAGCGGTCGTATCGACGGTGATGCCGAACTCCTGAGAGCCAAAGGGCGTGGTCCCGTCGGTGGTAATGGAGATGGCGACCACCGGCGAGCCGGCGGAGATGTCCAGCCAGTAGCGGCCTCCGGTGCCAGTCGGTGGGTTGCCCGTCGTCTGGCAGCCGGCCGCGGCACCCTTGGCGAAGGAGACCACGCGTACGGTGTAGTCGCCCTCCACCCTATCGGCCGGATCGAGGCCTACGGTGTGCTGCCGCGAGAAGCCGCAGTCCCAGCTCACCGCCACGCCAGCCGGGTTCAGCAGCTCCATGACAATGTCCGGCTGGCCGCTGACGAAGTCGGGCGCGATGAGCGTCACGGCGATACCCTTGGTTGGGTCGTCGACCGAGATGACATGCAGGTCCGCGTCGCCCGGCTCGCCCGATGCGGCGACCGTGTCGTCGATGAACGTGTGCTCCGGCAACGCGATGTTGGCCCCAGCCACGCCCCGCGCCGCGGAGATCGCCTCGTAGGCGTCCAGCCGCCCGGCGCCGTACTCGAGGTCGGCTTCCGCGCCGCTATCGGCGGAGCCGTCCAGCGGCCCCCAGTCGATGGCCGTGTCCATGATCATCTGCTTGGCCGCGGCGGGGCTCAGCAGCGGCTCGCCGGCGAGCAGGCGCGCGTGTTGCATGAGGGCGACGGTGCCCGCTGTGAAGGGCGAGGACATGCTGGTGCCGCTTTTCTGCGTGTAATCGCTGATCGTCGCGCCGTCGGCCGCGTTTATCAGCACGCCCGCCGCGGCGATGTCGGGCTTGATTGCCCCGCTCAGCGTGGGGCCACGGCTGGAGAAGCAGATGAGGTAGAAGCCGCCGGCCGGCGCGGGGCCGCAGCCAAAGCCGACCGCGACGCCGTGCTCCGGGTCCGCCATGGCGGCGACGGTGATGGCGGCCGCGGCCGCGGCCGGGCTACCGATGGTGCAGTCGCTGGGACCCTCGTTCCCCGCCGAAAGCACGGGGACGACCCCCGCGGCTGCTACCAGGTTCACCAGCAACGATTGCGCGGTCAGGCCGTTGGAGCAGCCGGGGACGCCGAGGCTCATGTTCATGACCTCGATACCGGCGTCCGGTGCGTCACCGCCCTGTGTGCCGGGATTGCGCTGCTTGTTGTCGAGCACCCACTGGATACCGGCCAGTACCTGGGAATCGAGGCCAACGCAACCGGGCGCAGCCATCTGCAGGCCCAGCACCTTGAGGCTGACCAACGCCGCACCCGGCGCCACTCCGGTGAACGCTGAGTTCCCGCCACCAATGCCAGTGGCGATGGAGCTCACGTGGGTGCCGTGGTAGCTGCACCCGGCTTCGTCGTTGGGGATGGGGTCGCTGTCGCTGCCCTACCTCGCCTTTGTGGAGGCGCTGCGCAGCTACGCACTGGAGCGCGACCCGGACGGCCTGCGACAAGACCTTGGCACCGGCGCGGCCGAGGTGGCACGTATCGTCTCCGAGGTGCGCGAGCGTGTGCAGGTCGAGCCCATGCCCCCGGGTGACCCCGAAGATGACCGCTATCGGCTCCTGCAGGCGGTCGCCGAGTTCCTGCGCAATGCCTCGGCGGTCCAGCCGCTCCTGATCGTGCTCGAAGATCTGCACGACGCGGACCGCGGCACCCTGGACATGCTGACCCATGCAGCGCGCAGCATGGCCGGCGCCCGCCTGATGATCGTTGGCACGTACCGCGACATCGAGGTGGACCGGGCGCACCCGCTGTCTGCTGCACTGGCAGAGCTCCGCCGGGCAGCCAGCTTCGAGCGCGTCGCCTTGCGCGGCCTCAGTGTCGATGAGGTCCAGCGGATGATGAGCAACCTGGCCGGCCACGACACGCAGTGGAGCAGCGCCCAAGCGATCTACCGCCAGACCGAGGGCAATCCCCTGTTCGTCTTGGAGGTGATCCGCTACCTCATCGAGGAGGGCGAGATTGTGCGGGAGGATGGCCAGTCTCGATCGGTGGTAGACCTCGCGGACCGGATCCCCGAAGGCCTGAGGGACGTCATCGGCAGGCGGATGGAGCGCCTCGGTGACGACACGAACCGTGTGCTCGGCATCGCATCCGTCATCGGGCGCGAGTTCCGCGTCGACACGCTCGAAACGATTTCGGGGCTGCCCGAAGAGAACGTCCTTTCGGCGATCGAAGATGCCGTTCGGGTTGCGGTGTTGCAGGAGATGAACAGCACGGGCGCGGTGAGCTACCGATTCGCCCATGCCTTCTTCCGCCAGACCCTCTACGCGGAGATCATCGCCCCACGGCGCATCCGGCTCCACCAACAGGTGGCCAGGGCGCTCCAAGAGACGTACGCCAACCGTCTGGAGGAGCACGCCGCCGAGCTGGCGGACCACTACTCCTATTCCTCGGACACCGAGGACCTCGCCAGGGCCATCCAGTTCGGCGAGGTGGCGGCGGCGCGGGCCATGTCCGTCCACGCCTACGGTGAGGCGGCGCGGCTGTTGTCGAGGGCCATCGAGGTCCAGGAGCTCGTCGACCCCGACGACGCCTCCAAACTGTGCGACCTGCTCATGGCGCTCGGCGAGGCGACGCTCCCCACGGGTGACCCCAACGAGATTATCGAGGGCATCGCGCCCCGGGCCTTCGCGCTGGCGGAGCGTCTGGGTGGCGGCGCTCGCGCGGCTCAGGTTGCGCGGATGGCGTTGATCGGCCTGTTCCGGCGTGACAGGGGCGCCTTCCCCTTTGGCAGTGACCTCTATAGGGAATGGGCGGCGCGCGGCGACCAGCATGCGCCGGCTGGCACCGTGGACCGGGCATATGCGGACGCGCGCATGAGCAACGTGCTTATCTCCCACGGCGACTATGTCGGCGCCCGGGAGCGGTACAAGCGTGCGGTTACGCTAGCGCGCGAGCTCGGTGACGCGGCCGCGTTCTTGACGGCTACCGTGAGCGGCGCGGCTATGCGCCAGCCCGAGCATGCCAACGAGCATCTCGACACCGCGGAGGAGGTGGCTCGCTCGCCCCGGGGAGGGCTGAACCCGGGCACGTGGGGTACGGCCATGACTCACGCTGCCGGCACGTTCCTCATGCATGGCGACCGTCAGCGGGCCGACGAGGTAGTGGCGCAAATCAAAGGGCTGGCTGAGCTTTCACGCGATGAGCTGCTCATCGGCCAGGCCGTCGCATACGCGGCCGTCGATGCCTATCTCGATGGGCGGCTTGAGGAGGTGATCGCCGCAAAGGTTGATCGTGTGTTCGCGCAGCGGATGAAGTTCCCCGCTCTACTCGCGCTGGGCCACACCGAAGAGGCCTTCGAGGAGATTCAGCCCTTTAACCCCGAGGGATCGCCACTATCGCGATCGTACTTGGCCCTGGAAGCGGCCTTTCGTGGCCACCTCGATGAGGCCGCGCGACTGCTTGACGAGGAGATTGGGGAAACGCTCGGTGCGGAACGTCCGTTTAGGCAGCTATCGGCGCTCTTGGAAACCGCAATCATGACCAACAATCAGCGGGCGCTTCGGCTGCTGACGAATCGGTTACGCGAAGCCGGGGGCCTGGTCGATGTCGGAGTCGGGGAGCCTGGCTCGCTGATCGGTCGCCACCTCGGCGCGGGGGTTGCGCTCCTCGGCGAGATCGAGCGGGCGAGGTCGTACTACAACCAGGCGCTTGAAGTGGGCAACAAGGTCCGTTTCCGCCCCGAGGTCGCGCTGACGCGGCTTCAGCTCGCCGAGCTGTTGCTGGAGCACTACCCCGACGAGCGGGCCGAGGCGATCGCGCACCTCGACTTCGCCATCGCCGAGCTCCGCGACATGAAGATGCAGCCGGCGTTGGAGCGCGCGCTCAGCCACCGAGAAATTCTCAAGGCGTAGGTCGCCGTGCTCTGGAAGGATTTCCTTTTGGAGCGTGCCCGTCGGGCCGAACGGTCACGAGTGAATCGAGGGAATAGGCTGACTCCCTTTTCGGAGCAGGTCAGCTCAGGGGCACTAGCGACCGCGCACCCGAACCTCCAAGCACTGCCTCGAAGGCGGCCTTCGGCCTGATGCTGACGACAGCCCTCGCATCCAGCACCGCTAACAGCAGGCGCATTCGCTCGCCAACGTCCGCCTCCGCCCAGAGCGCAGGCAGGTCCCGCACGAAGCGCGCGACCTCGGCGACCGCATCAGCCCCAGGCCCAACCAGCGAGGCCAGGTCGAACCCCAGCTGGGCCTTGCGCGAGCGGAGGAGGCAAGGGGCCTGACTGAGGTCTTTCGTCGCCTGAGTGACAGTAGGCAGTCGCGCAATCGTCATCGGTCGACTACGCTTGGCGGCCACGCTGGCCGAAGACGTGCGACGTCCGTTTGTCCTGAGCCCGTCGAAGGATCCCCCGCGAGGATGCCGGGAGTGAGACGGAATGGCACACAATGGCACACCAAACGCGCTCTCGACTGGCACAGGTGTCGGGGCGAAATGACGCGGAATGACACAACGTGACAGCGGATTCTCTCTCCCTGGCAGGGAGAGGGCTGGGGTGAGGGCTTTCGACCCTGTTCGGCGACGGCGTTCCGCGTGGTAACGGCGTTCCTGCCGCTCTCCGACGGCTGCTATCATTCACCCGTCATGCTGGTCCGCGATCGCATCGCAGAGCGCGTCGGCGCCGCCATCGAAGCTGCCCAACGGGACGGCATCCTGCCCTCGGCAGCCGTCACTGGGCCCCTCGTCGAGCGGCCGTCGAACGCCGAGCACGGCGACTTCGCAAGCTCCGTCCCGCTCCGGCTGGCACGGGCCGCGCGCATGTCGCCGTTGGAGATCGCCGAGCGCCTCGTGCCCCTGGTAGGCGGCGACGAGGCCATCGACCACGTGTGGGCCGCTCCGCCAGGGTTCATCAACTTCAAGCTCAGCGATGACTGGGTACGCGCGCAGGTCCAGACGGTCCGGTCGGCGGGCGCGTTGTACGGGAACCTCGATGTGGGGCAGGCCCGGCGCGTGCAGGTCGAGTTCGTCAGCGCCAACCCGACCGGACCGCTGCACGTGGGAACGGCGAGGGGCGCCGTGCTGGGCAGCAGCTTGGCGAACGTCCTCGAAGCCGCTGGATACGAGGTCAACCGCGAGTACTACGTCAACGACGCGGGCCTCCAGATGCGCCTCTTCTACGATTCGGCCTTCGCCCGGTATGCCCAGGCTCTCGGCCACACAGGCGAGGTGGTGCCAGACGGCGGCTACCAGGGCGACTACCTCGTGGACCTGGGCGTTGAGCTGGCGCGCGAGTTCGGCGATCGCTACATGAGCGGTGACCGCGAGGCCGCGACCCACGAGATCGGCGAGGTGGGGCTCCAGCGGATGCTGGCCAATATCCGCGCGGACCTCGAGCTCATAGGCGTTCGCTTCGACACCTGGTTCAGCGAGCGGGACCTGTTCGCCAACAAGCAGTACGACACCGCGATGGACCTCCTTCGCGAGCGGGGGTACACGGCCGAGCGGGACGGTGCGCTGTGGTTCATGTCGACGGCGCTGGGCGAGGACAAGGACAACGTCCTCGTGCGTGGGACCGGACAGCCGACCTACTTCGCCTCGGACATTGCCTACCACCACGACAAGTTCGTCGGACGGGGCTTCGACCGCGTCATCGACATCTGGGGCGCCGATCATCAGGGCCACGTTCCCCGCATGAAGATCGTCATGGAGGCCCTGGGCATCGAGCCCGAGCGCCTCACCATCCTGATCTCGCAGCTGGTGACGCTCAAGCGTGGCGACGAGACGGTCCGCGCCTCCAAGCGCACGGGCCAGCTGGTCTCCATCCGTGAGCTGGTCGATGAGGTGGGGCCGGACGCCTGCCGTTACTTCTTCCTGGCCCGCGCCGCCGATAGCCAGATGGAGTTCGACATGGAGCTCGCCAAGCGTGAGTCGCCCGACAACCCCGTCTACTACGTGCAGTACGCCCACGCGCGCATCGCAGGCATTCTCCGCCAGGCCCAGGAGCGCAGCCTGAGCTGGGACGACGGTGACGTATCGCTGCTGAGGCACGAGGCGGAGCTGGCGCTGGTCCGCAAGATGGTCCAGCTGCCCGAGCTCATCGACTCCATCGCCACGACCCTCGCACCGCACGCGCTCCCGCACTACGCGACGGAGCTGGCCACCGCGTTCCACCTGTTCTACGACAACTGCCGCGTGCTGTCGCAGGACGATGCCGACCTCCCGCTGTCCAAAGCGCGGCTCAAGCTGGCCGAGGCCAGCAAGATCGCGCTGGCACGGTGCCTGGGCCTGATGGGGATGACGACGCCCGAGTCGATGTAAACCACTAATCCGTTCGCCCTGAGCTTGTTGAAGGACGGGTACCGTTACCGGCGGGAGGCCAGGGCCAGCAGCAGGCGCCAGCCCACGGTGTCATCCTGAGCGAAGCGAAGGATCTGACCTGCCACAGCCGCCGCGCCCCAGGCCCGTCTTCGACGAGTTCCTCAGGATGGACGCATTCAGGGGTGCTAGCGGCGCGAGGCGAGGGCCAGCAGCAGGCGCCAGCCCACGAGCATGGCGCCCGTCAGCCCCACGGCTACGATGGCGAAGGAGGGCGAGAAGGCCTGTCGAAGGCCACCACCCGTATGGGGACCGCCGCGATGCCCGCCACCAGCCATGCGCCGGGTATCAGCGCGAGCGTCCGTGCCGGCGAGCGCAGCGTTCGCGTGGCGTAGGCGCCTGTGGCGAGCCCGACGATGGCCCACGCCAGCGCGAACGGCAGCGCGGTGCGCAAGAAGGTGTCAGCGGAGAGCGACGTGTCGTGGTTCGCCGAGCCGAGGAGTGGGAACAGCGCGAAGACGACCGCATCGCCGATGGCGGCATGGACAGGGCGAGGGCTGGTGCTATACCGCCAGCCGAGGAGCGCCAAGCTACCCGCGCACCACGCGCACGAACTTGCGCTTGCCGACCCGGACGATGGAACCGAACGCGATTTGCGCTTGCTCGCCGGTGGCGCGCTCGTCCGCGATCTCGACGGCGTCCTGCGCGACCAGACGGCGTGCTTCGGTGCGGCTGGAGGCGAGCCCCACCCCCGCGAGCCACCGGCTCAGGTCGACGGTGAACGTCTCTGCGTCCATCGACTGGACGCCATCCGCGTCGGCGGCGACGGCCAGCTCCGGCACCTCCGACGGCTCCTCGCGGCGCTGGACGACGCGCTCGAACTCGGCCTGCGCTGCGCCGGCGGCGTCGGCGCCGTGGAACTCGGCGACGAGCTCGTAGCCGAGGCGCTTCTTCGCGTCCATGGCGTTGGCCGAGCGATCAGCAACCGCGTTCCGTACCTCGACAACCTCGGTGTCCGGCACGTCCGTCAGCAGCTCGTAGTAGAGCGGCACCACGTCGTCCGGCAGCGACATGACCTTGCCGAAGGTGTCTGCGGGCGTGTCCTCAAGGGCGATGTAATTGTCGAGCGACTTGCCCATGCGCCGCACGCCATCCGTCCCCGGCAGGATAGGCACCAGGAACACGTCCTGCGCGCGCTGGCCCCGCTTCTCCTGGAGGTCGCGGCCCACCAGCAGGTTGAAGCGCTGGTCGGTGCCGCCGAACTCGACGTCCGCCTCGACGGCCACGGAGTCGTAGGCCTGGAGGAGCGGGTAAAGCAGCTCGACCACGCCGATGGGGCTGCCTGCCGCGTAGCGGGTGCCGAAGTCGTCGCGGTGCAGGAACTGGTTCACGGTGAACTCGGCCGACAGGCGCATGACGGTCGCCAGGGTGAACTCGTCGAACCACTCGCTCTGGTAGCGGACCTCGGCGCGGTTGCGGTCGACCACGGAGAAGAACTGCCGCATGTAGGTCTCGGCGTTCTCCGCGACCTGCTCGGCGCTGAGCATTGGCCGTGTCTCCGACCTGCCGGATGGGTCGCCGATGCGTGCGGTCCAGTCGCCGACGATGACGACGACGGTGTGGCCGAGCTCCTGGAGCTGGCGCAGCTTGCGCAGGCCGACGACGTGCCCGAGGTGCAGGTCCGGGGCGCTGGGGTCGAACCCCATCTTGAGGCGCAACGGCCGTCCTGCGTTCAGTCGATCAATGAACTCCTGGCGTGGAATGATCTCCGCCACGCCCCGATTGACGATGCGGTCGAGCTCCTCCGGCGATGGCCGTCGCGCCTGCTCGGCCACGGCTAGCCGGCCTCCGACTTCGCGGCTTGGCCCAGCGCCAGTAGGGCTTTGGTCGCCTCGACGTCCAGTGCGATTTGCGCGGCCAGCTCGCCAGCGGACGCAAAGCGCTCCTGCGGCCGGATGAAGCGTACGAATTCGATGCGCACGTCCTTCCCGTAGAGGTCGCCGTCGAAGTCGAGGACGAACGCCTCGACAACACGCGGACCGGCGTCGTGGAACGTCGGCTTGGTGCCAACGCTCGCCGCGGCGCGCAGACGCTGGCCATCGACGACGACCCACGCGGCGTAGATGCCGTCCGCCGGCAGCGCCTGCGATGCACTGAGGTCGAGGTTGCAGGTCGGGAAGCCCAGCTCACCACCGCGCCCTTCCCCCGGGACCACCGGCGCAGCGAGGCTGAAGGGCCTGCCGAGGATTTCGGCTGCCGCTTCGACGTCGCCTGCCGCCAGAGCTTCCCGGATGGCCGTGCTCCGCGCAGGCCCGCGCTCGAGCACCAGGGGCTCAACGACGTGGACCGAGTAGCCCAGGCGGTCGCCAAGAGCAGTCAGCACGGGCGGCGTGCCCTCGCGGCCATGGCCCAGCGCGAAGTCGGGACCGAGCACCATGTGGCGAAGGTCGAGCTCGTCTCGCAGGGCCGTGACGAACTGCTCGGCGCTGAGCTTCGAAAGCTCGGTGGTGAAGGAGACGGGCACTACATGATCGACACCGGCGGCGCGGATCAGCTCGATGCGCTCGTCGACGGGCGTGAGCATGACGATGTCCAACCCTGGCCGTAGCACAGCGAGCGGGTGGTTTGAGAACGTCAGCGCAACGGAGGCCAGCCCACGAGCAGCGGCGCCGTCGCGAAGGGCATTGAGCACGTGTCGGTGCCCAAGGTGGACCCCGTCGAAGACGCCGAGCGTGACGGCCGTGGGGCCGGGCACGCCGACGGCTCGTAGCTCATCGCGCAGCGCCATCAGGAGGCCGCGGCCATGGCCGGCGGCCGGGGGAAGGCGGCCCCCAGTGCCTGGAGCTGGACCATCAAGCGGGAGAAGTTCTTCGGCGTCAGCGACTGCGGGCCGTCCGACTTGGCGGTTTCGGGGGTCGGGTGGACCTCGATGAGGAGGGAGTGGACCCCCGCGACTGCGGCAGCCATGGCCATGGGCGATACCAGGTACCAGGCCCCCGTGCCGTGGCTCGGGTCGGCGACGATCGGCAGGTGGCTGAGGCGCCGAAGCACCGGGATTGCCGCCAGGTCCATGGTGTTGCGGGTCCCGACCTCGAAGGTCCGGATGCCGCGCTCGCAGAGCAGCAGGTCCGGGTTGCCTGCTGCCAGCACGTACTCACCCGCAAGGAGCAGGTCCTCGTAGGTAGTGGCGAACCCACGCTTGAGCAGGACCGGTTTCCCGGCCCGCGCGGCCTCTTCCAGCAACGCGTAGTTCTGGACGTTCCGTGCCCCGATCTGGAGGATGTCGGCGTGGGCCGCGACGGCCTCGACGTCCCGCGTGTCCATGACCTCGGTGATCACGGGCAGGCCGGTCTCGTCGCGTGCCGCGGCGAGGATCTTCAGGCCGTCCAGCCCGAGCCCACGGAAGCTGTAGGGCGAGGTTCGGGGCTTGAAGGCGCCTCCGCGCAGCACCTGCGCACCCGCTGCCTTGACGAGGCGTGCGGTCGTCATCAGCTGCTCCTCGGACTCCACGGCGCAGGGGCCGGCCATGACGACAAGGGGCTCGTCGCCGCCTATCCGGACTCCCGACACCTCGACGACGGTGTCAGCCGGCCGGAACTCGCGTCCCGTCAGCTTGTACGGCCGCGAGACGCGGACCACCTCCATCACACCGGTGAGCGCCTCGATCTCGTTCTGGAGCTCGGGGTAGATGGCGCCAATGACACCGATCACGGTGCGCTCGGCTCCGACGATGTGATGCGGGGCGAGCCCGGCGCCGACGATGTGCTTCTCAACCGACGCCACGTCGTTGGGCGTGGAGTCGGCCGACATGACGACGATCATGGCGCTCCTCCCAGCTAGCCGGAGTTGACGAGCTCGCTGCTCTGTCGAAGAGCGGCGTGTGCTTCCCGCAGCAGCTCCGCGGTCTCGTCCCAGCCGATGCATGCGTCGGTGATCGAGACGCCATAGCGCAGCTTGGACGGGTCGCCGCTCAGCGCCTGTTTTCCTGGGTGCAGGTGGCTCTCGACCATCACGCCCACGATGTCGGCGTTGCCGGCGACGCGCTGCTGGACGACGTCGCGCAGGGCGATGGCCTGGCGAGTGTGGTCCTTGTCGGAGTTGGCATGGCTGCAGTCGACCATGAGCTGCGGCGGCAGCTCCGCATCGCGAAGGCTTTGCTGGACCTCGGCCATGAACGCCGCATCGTAGTTCGAGCCCCCGGTACCCCCGCGGAGCACGAGGTGGCCGGCCAGGTTCCCTGTCGTCTCGACGATGCACGTGCGCCCTTCGGCATCGATGCCGAGAAAGCCGTGTGGGGAGCGCGCCGAGACCATGGCGTCGATGGCGATCTGCGAGTTGCCGTCGGTCCCGTTCTTGAAGCCGACGGGCATGCTGAGCCCGCTGGCCATTTGACGATGCGTTTGGCTCTCGGTCGTTCGCGCGCCGATCGCCGCCCACGATACGAGGTCAGCGATGTACTGGGGCACGATGGGGTCGAGGAACTCGGTGGCGGCGGGAAGGCCCAACTCGCCGAGGTGCAGCAGGAGCCGGCGGGCGGCGGTCAGCCCAGTCTCCATGTCGAAGGAGCCGTCGAGCGCGGGGTCGTAGATCAGGCCCTTCCAGCCCACGGTGGTGCGGGGCTTCTCGAAGTACACACGCATGACGACGAGCAT
>CBDFJL010000003.1:0-2642258 GCA_965248495.1 Dehalococcoidia bacterium
GCGCCGCCCGCGAAACCGGCCCGACGTAGGCGCGCTTGAAGGTCGCGTGGCTCGGGTCGACGATGACCGGCAGGTGGCTCCACTCCTTGGCCGCTAGCACGGCCTCCAGGTCCACGATGAAGCGTGAGGTCAGCTGATGGGTGTGCGGGGCGGTGATACCGCGCTCGCAGAGAACGACGTTCGGGTTGCCGTGGTAGAGGATGTACTCCGCGGCACCCAACCAGTCCCTGAGCCCACACCCGAAGTGGCGCTTGAGGAGCACGGGGACACCCGCCTTCCCCAACTCCTCGAGCAGCGGGAAGTTCTGCATGTTGCGCGCTCCCACCTGCATCATGTCGGTGTAGCGCGCGAGCATTTCGACGTCGCGCACGTCGAGTATCTCCGTCACGACGGGGAGCCCGGTGCGCTCACGGGCCTCCGCCAGGTACTGCAGCCCCTCCTCGCCCAGCTGGAACATCTTGTCCGACCGGTAGGGGAAGGTGAGCGGCTTGAACGCGCCACCGCGCATCATGGCTGCGCCCGAAGCCTTCACCGCGTCGCCGGTTTCCATCATCATGTCGCGGTTCTCGACTGTGCATGGCCCGGCGATGACGATGAACTTCGGCCCGCCGAAAGCGACACCACCGACAGTCACGATCGTGTCGGCCTGGCCGGGGCGACGGCCCGCCAGAGGGATGTTGGACTGGAGATCAGCTTCGGTGACGTCTTTGGAGGTCATGGTGCAACCGTGACGGGAGCGTTGGCGAGTGAGGCCACTTCGTCGGCGGACCAATCGAAACGGACAGGGTTGCCCGTCGCCGCAGATTCGTAGAGCGATTCCATGATACGGGCGAGCACCACCCCACTGCCCACCGCGTCCGCGCTCGGACGGCGCCGCGTGGCCGTGCACTCCAGAAAGTCGGTGAGCTCCGCCGCGATCATTTGAATCGGATCGGCGGTCGGCGTGAGCGGCGTGTCGCTCCCGCTGGAGACTGGCGTCCAGGTGTTGTTCACAAACTCCTGGCTCACGCCGTGGACGCGCATGTACTCCGTCTCGAAGTCGACCTCCACGGTCGCCTGTGACCCCGAAACGAATATCTCCTTGGACGTGAAGGCGCCGGGTACTACCTTGTCACGCCAGCGTCCCGGCTGAATGTACCCCGATTCGACCTTGGCCACGGCGCCGCCCGGGTACTCGAGCATGACGACGGAGAAGTCCTCGAGCCCACGGTTGAAGTGGTCCCGCGTCACCGCGTACACCTGGTCGGGCACGGCCCCCAAGAGCCAGTTGAAGAGGTCGATGAAGTGGATGCCATCCGTGTGCGTGACGCCGACGTCGGTCCGTGCGCGTTTGAATCCCATGAAGTTGCCCGATAGGTACCGGATGTCGCCCAGCTTGCCGTCGGCGATCATGCCCCGCAGTCGCGGCGACATAGGGTGGAAACGATAGTAGTAGCCCACCTGAAGCAGCCGGCCGGTCTCGTCGGCGAGCCTCGCCAGCTCCACCGCCTCCGCGGACGTCATGGTCATGGGCTTCTCGACGAAGACGTCCTTCCCGCGTTCCAACGCAAGCTTGACGAGGTCGAAATGGCTGGTGGACGGCGTGACAATGTCGACCACGTCCACCTCGTCGATGAAGCGGGTGACGTCCGTGGTCAGCCGCTCGGGCGGCAGGTTGAAGGCGGCCGCCTCGGCGTGCAGATCCGCGTTAAGCTCGGCCACGTGCAGGCCGGCTCCAAGTCGAAGGTGGTGCCAGGCTCTCAGGTGGTTCCGGCCGAAGCCTCCCAGCCCTACAAGCAGGATGCGCGGTCCTTCCATTCGCAGTCTCCTAGGACACGGGCGCGAGCGTTGGCTTGCCCACGCCCCGGTAGTCGAAACCGTGAGCGACGACGTCGTTGCCGTCCAGCAGGTTGCGGCCGTCCACGATCTTGCGCTGGCGCATGCGGGCGCCGAGCCGGTCGAAGTCGAGATCGAGGTACTCAGGCCAGTCCGTCAGCAGCATGAGCAAGTCGGCGCCGTCGGCGGCCTCGTAAGGGTCCTCGCAATACTGGACGTGCGGCATGAGCTGGCGCGCCTCTTCGATGGCGACAGGGTCGTGCGCGGCGATCTCCGCGCCCAGGTCCTCCAGCTGCTGCAGGATGCGCAGCGCCAGCGAGGTACGGACGTCATTGGTCCCAGGCTTGAATGCCAAGCCCAACACGGCGATCTTTCGGCCAGCGAGCTGGGAGTCGAGCAGGCCCGCGGCCCGGGAGACCATGTGCTGGACCTGGAAGTCGTTGCGGTCAATCACCGCCCTCATGAAGCTGGGCTGGTACCCCTGCTGGCCAGAGAAGTGGATCAGAGCGCGGATGTCCTTCTCCAGGCAGGGGCCGCCGAAGCCGATGCCCGGCTGAAGGTAGTCCCAACCGATCCGCTTGTCGTAGCCGAGCCCTCGGATGACATCCCCCACGTCGGCCCCAACCTGCTCGCAAATACCAGCGACCTCGTTGATGAACGAGAGCCGCGTGGCCAGAAAGGCGTTCGAGGCGTACTTGATCATCTGCGCGGCGACGGCGGTCGTCTCGATGTACGGCACCTCGCGCGCCATCTCGATGCCGGCAGGAGTCGCGTCGGCGGTGGTGAACGGCCCGTAGAGCTTGCGCATGGTCGCTCGGGCGTGGTCGGAGTCCGTGCCGACAACGATGCGGCTCGGGAAGAAGAAGTCCTTGAGGCCCTGGCCCTCTCGGAGAAACTCCGGGTTCACGACCACGTCGGCATGGAGCCCTTCCGCGCCACGCTGGGAGAGGATCTGCTGGACCATTTGAACAGTCCCTGCCGGGACCGTCGACTTGATGGCGATGACCGTGTACTGGTCGAGCACTTCGGCCAGCAGCCGCGTCACCTCACGGACCTGGGAGATGTCGGTGCCCCCATCGTGGAGCGAGGGGCTGCCGACGGCGACGAAGACAACCTCGGCGCCGTTCACAGCCTCGTGGAGGTCGGTGCTGAAGTGGAGGCGGCCGGTAGCGAGGCACTCGTTGAGCGCGTGCTCCAACCCCTCCTCGTAGATGGGGCTATGGCCCTCTTGGAACGCGGCCACCTTCGACGCGTCGACGTCGACCGCCGCAACCTCGTGCCCAAGTTGCGAGAAGCCAACGCTGGTGATCAGCCCGACGTACCCGCATCCACCGACGACGGCCAGTTTCATGGGCTCACATTCCTCGACGCACGATGGTCGGGCCGCGACACGAACGTTGGGCGCCTCTCTGCGAAGCAGGCCACGGCGCCCACGACATTATACGAGCGGCCGTTACGGCGTCGCGGTGGCACCGCTGGCCTCCCGAATGGCTTGCAGGCCCGTGATCGCCGGTCCGTTCGGCGTCAGCACAATGGAGGTCTCGAACGCCGCCACCGCCTCATCTACACGCCCGAGGTCCCGTAGGGCCGTTCCCTTTATGAAGTAGGCAAGGCTGGCATCGGCGATGTCGCCGGTGAGCGCGATGGACTCTTGCGCTAGGACGAGACCCTCCGCCGGCATGCCAAGCCGTACATTCGCCCACGCAAGCGAGTCCAGAGCCTGCCAGTAGCCAGGGAGGAGGTCGGTAACGAGCGCGTTGACGTGAAGCGCCTCGTCTATCCGTGGCTCGGGTAGACCGGCGTTGGCGCGCAGGAACGCGACCTCGCGCGAGAACTCGGCGATCCGCGACCACACACGCTGGTCGATGGTGTTCCAGTCCAAGGCCAGACGCGCCTCGCGGTTGGCCTCTTCCATCAGCTGCCGGCTCGCCTCGGGCGTCGGTTGGCGGCGGCTAAGCTCGCCGATGGCGTCCGCCTTGCGTATGTGGAACAGCGCTGCGGCCGGATGCCACTGCTGCGCGCTGTCGATCTCCGCGAAGCCCTTGGCAAGCTCCCCGGTCGCAAAGGCCTGGTCGGCGTCGCGTGCGTCGAAGGCGGCGAGGACCGGGCGGGCGGTGCCCTGCCACCAGAGGAACGCGATCACGATCGCGATGCCGACGACGACGCCGATGCGCCAGTCAGGAGCCCAGACGGTGGCCGCCGCCTCGCGCTCCGCGGTCCGTTGGCGGCGACTGCGGGGAGCGGGCCCATTCTTGTCCGGGGATGGCTCGGCTCGGACAACCCGCGCCAACCCGACGACGACGGCCAGCAGGGCCCACATCATCACCAGGTCCGACACTTGCGCCTTGCCCACGAATTGCTCCCCAACCCTCCCTGCGACGGCGCCTGCGGCCGCGACCACCAGCAGCGTGAAGGCGAAGGAGTAACGTCCTGACCGGGTCTCACGGAGTATCCGAGCGAGAACGACCACCGTTGCCGCGAGGAGTGAGAGGTAGACGAGGACTCCCAGGAGTCCGAGTTCGACCGCCATGTGCACGAGGAAGTTGTGCCCGTGGGCGACCAGGCTAGACGTTGCCTTCGTCTCACCGATCAGCTGGTAGGCGTACGGGAACATGTCGGGCCCATAGCCGATGATCGGCCTCAGCGGCCGCACCGCCAAGTCCGGCAGCTCGGGGTAGGCCTCCGTATCCACCCATGGGAGGTCCAGGGCCACGCGGCCGGCCGTCCGCCAAATGATGAGCCGGCTGCTCAGCGCGCCGGTGGTCGTCTCTTCGACGATGCCTGCGAGGCGTCCGCCGACAGTGCTCTGCTCGTCGTTCGTCAGGACGCCGCCCGCTGGGATGAGCGAGATCAGCATAGCGACGGCCAGGGAGACGGAGCCCATCGCCATGACACGGGTCAAGTTCTCTCTTCCCAGTTGCCAGGCGATGAGCACCAAGGTGACGGAAGCCGCCGCCACCGCTCCGAACCAGGGGCCGCGGCTCAGGGTGAACAACAACGCCGTCAGTTGGAGCGCGAGGGGCACTGAGAAGACGAAGATGTGGGTGATCGGACCCACACGGTCTCGGAACTGGAGCAGAAGTGCCATGGTGACCGGGATGGTCATGGCCAGCACGGCACCGGCGAAAATGGGATTGCCAAGGGTTAACCGGGCGCGTGTGTTGTCCTGGTCAGCCTCGCGAAGCGGGTCGTAACCGAAGTGCTGGCCTATGCCGTAAATGGACGCGGCCACCCCCACGATGACGAATGCGCTGAGCACCCGCCGAATCTGGGTCTCGGTCCGGATATGCGCAGCCATCACCAGAAAGATGACCACGTAGCCGGCGACGCTGTGGAGGGCGTAGGTGTCCCAGCCGGGGTCGATACCCCACAGGCTGACACGCGGCACCGGTGAGGCAACCGCTCCAATCAGCGTGACGGCGAGCACCGCGAGTGCCGCGGCGACGATCCAGTGTGCCGGGTCTGTGCGCAGCCAGGCTCGCACTCGAACCCAAGCACCGCCCTGCTGCCAGGGCCAAGCGGGCGCGGGCAGGAGTGACCACTCCAGCGCCCAGAGAGCGGCGAGGGCCAGCGCGAGCGTCCGGAAGACGAACACCTTCGGCATCTGAATGAAGCCGATCATGATCGTGTCCCGCATCATGACGAGAGGGACGAGGACGAACGCGGCCAGCCACAGCCACTCCATTACGGTGCGGACGCGGATGACGGCGGAGAGGGGCTCTACGGTTCTGCTTGCAGCGGTCGCTGCCACTGTACCCCCGGCTCGGGTTCACACCGGGGACGCGAGCCCGATGCGCTCGCAGACCAGTGTAGCGTCAGCCGTGCGCCCTGGGATGAGGGGCTACATTCAAGTTCCGACAGATTTGCCGCGCGCGTTCGGCGCCTTGGCCCGGGCAATCTCCACAGGTTTGCCGCGCAGGTCTGGCGCGGTGAGGTGCGGCAGCAAGGAGCGCATGGGCGCGGTCTGGCCTATGGCATCGGCCGTCGGCCCGGTCAGCCGCGCCAACGTGGATCGGCCGTGCGACCTCGGCGCGGCTCAGGGCAAGCTCCCTCTCGGGGCGATCGGCCCATGGGGCTTCAGCCCACTGGCGTCCGCTAGCGGCGCTGGCGCCTGCGGATGAGCGCGTCAACTTCCCGCAGGCTGCCCATGACGTCGCCAATGTCGATATTGCTCAGCCCGCGGGTGATAACGAGCAGCTCCTCGTTGGTTTCATCTGCGTCGCCGAAGACGTCCATCAGGTCGAGATCCCCAAGGCCGGCGTCCTCGGCGGCGGGAGCCTCGTCGGCAGGTGCTTCGGGGGCGGCGGCTTCCGGCGCCGCTTGGTCAGCGCCCGGTTCCTTCTGAGTCTGCTCGGTGGTTTCGTCGGCCATCAGGCTCTCCCCGCTAGACAAGCGACTCGGTGGAGGCGGTCGCGCCCACGCCGAAGATCAGGTCGGCGAGCACCGGCGCCGCCACCAAGGCGATACCCGCACCAACCAACGTGAAGCCCAGGTAATAAAAGAATGTGTGGCCATAACCACCGTCGGCCAGCTTAGGGGCCGCGGCGTTCACGACGCTGAGGCAGATGACGACCGGGATCATCATCATCTGCAAGAACTGGAGGCTCTGGACGTTGAAGGCCAACACGCTGCCGACGGACCCCGCGGCACCACCCTCGGCTGCCCCCAGCACACCCGCCGTTTGGATCAGTTCGTTGAACCCGTCAACGACTTCAATAATGAAGATCAGCAGGAACGCGATGGTCACGTGCATAGCGAAGGTCAGCCACCAGAACGAGCTGGACACGAGGCGCCGCTTGGCCCTCAGCAGGCTCACCTTGGTAGACAGTACCGACGCCCGCTTCCCAATCTCCTCCGCGTCGCCGCCGGCTTTGACGCCGTCCTGGAACACGCGCACGCTGCGCCCGATCAGCTCGCTTCCCGTCTCCGACACGAAGCGGTCCCAGCTCATGTCCATCGCCACGCGGGACAGCAGTCGAATGCGCAGCCGCGCGGCGGCGGACGCAAGCGAGGCCATCGCCCGCAGGTCCATCCTCCCCAGGGCGATCACCGGGGTGGTGCCGATGGCGGTCACCGTGGAGCCAAGGACGCGCAGGAAAGTACTGATGTCACCGTCCTGCTTGGCAATCTTCGCGTCGAGGCGGCGCGCCTGAATACCGATGGGGAGCACGATGAGGCCCGCGACGATGAGGATCATGCCGACCGACATGCCCGCGGCGGCCATGATGCCAGCTACGATGAACGACAATGGACCCAGGGTGATGAAGAGCCGCCGCGCCGGTAGCTGGCTCTCCTCCGCCGCGATCGTCGTGAGCGTTTTCACCTCGCGAGGAGCGGCCCGGTAGATGATCCACACGCCCAACGCGCTGATGCCGAGCATCCCGATCACCAGGCCCGCGACGAAGGGCGTGCCAAGGTCGAAAATCATGGTCGAGACGGTGGCAACGACGATAATCAGAGAAGCCGAGACGATGAGCGCGCTGAAGGCGTCGGTCCACTTCTTGAGCGTCTCCAGCTTGCGCTCGTAGACGTTGCCGTAGACCTCTGCTTGGACCTGCGCCTCGTTGGCCAGGAAGTCCGATTCCTTTTCGCCAGTGGCCAGCGCGCTGGACAGCCGCAGCAGCAGCTCCTTCACCTCTTCGTTTTTCGCCACCTCGCCGATCATGCGGCAGGCCTCGGCGTACTGGTAGCCCAGCGCCGTGACGTAGCGGTCGACCTCGCGGAAGTATGGGGCCGTGGCCGCGGGTATCTCGCCGGCCAACTCGAACATGCGCTCGCGGGGCACGCCGGCGGCCGCCACTGACGACAGGTGCGCCAGCTGAAACAGCAGGTCGAAGCCCACCAGGTCCTCAGAGGCCCCTTTGGCCTTGAGCGGATCGAGGTTCTTAGAAGATGCCTTCATGCTGTGCCTTCGCGATCACCTTCAATAGCTCGTAGTAACCGGAAACACCTCGCTCCTGCAGCTTGTTGAGGACTCTGGCGCGCTTCTCCAGCAGCGCGTACACCTCCGCCTTCTTGGTGGGCGCGATGCCGAGCATGGGCGCGATGCGCTCTTCCAAGAGGTAGGAGTTCTTGTCGCCGATGAACTCGAAAACGTCGCTCGATGGCTCCCACCGAAAGACCTCGACGAAGGAGAACGAGTCGCTCGGAGGGTCGTAGCCGACGATCTCGCTGATGCTGATTGCGCGGCGGCCGGACTTTCCGTTGGGCAGCTTCACCAGGCTCTGGATGATGGCGACGTTCAGGTTCTCGATGTAGGTCTTGGGGACATAGATCGGGTTACCGGTGAGACGCTGGATTAGCTTCTCAACGGTCGCCGCGTGGAAGGTGGCCATGACCGCGTGCCCGGTCTGCATGGCCTGGAACGCGACGGCGCCCTCCTCGCCCCGAATCTCACCGATGATGATGAGGTTGGGGCGTTGGCGCAGGGCTGCCTTGAGTAGATCGAACATCGTGACCCCGCCGCCCTCTCCGCCGCCACGCGCCACCTCGCGTATCCAGTTGGCGTGCGGGACCTGTACCTCCGGCGTGTCCTCAATGCTCACGACCTTCGCGTCAGGAGGGACAAAGGTGGTGAGGGCGTTGATGAGCGTCGTCTTGCCTGACGCCGTCTCCCCGCAGATGAAGGTGTTCATCCCCATCCCCAGCATCAGCGACATATAGCTGGACATTTGGTTGCTGATGGAGCCGAAGGTAATCAGCTCGATGATGCTCAGCGGGATGCCGGGCGCCTTCCTGATGGTGAAGTTGCTGCCGCGCTGGCTCACCTCCTGTCCGTAGACGATGTTGATACGAGAGCCATCCGCGAGGGTCGCGTCGACGATCGGGTGGCGAATGGTCACGGGACGCTTGATGGACTCCGAAAGCCTGAGGACGAACTCGACGAGGTCGTCGTGCGTCTCGAAGTTGATGGCGCTGACCATCGCGTTGAACACCTTGTGCTCAATGAACACGGGACCCAGTCCCGAGCAGGAGATGTCCTCAATCCAGCTGTCGTAGATGAAGGGCTGGAGGGGCCCCATGCCGATCTTGTCCCGCAGAATGTTGTAGCGGACGGCTGAGAACTCACGCTCGGTGACCTGTACCTTTTGGATCTTGATCTTGCCCATGAAACTGCGCTTCTCGCGGACCGCCTCGACCTCCAGTGCGGGTGTGGGCGTGGCAACGATCTCACAGACTCGCTTGAGCGCTGCGTCCAGGCCCTCGCCGCGCTCCTCGTCCGTCTCGGCGGCGGCGAAGAGGTACGCGAGCTCGAGCAGCTGGGCCTCGACCTCCCGCTGCTTGCCCGCGACGTCGATGCCCATGGTCGGCTCGATGGGAATGTAGAGGTCCCGCTCCGCTCCCGTCGAAAGGATGTGGATGTGGACCTCGTCGGAGACTGGGTAGATCAGGTTCCGGTTCTTCAGCCCGCCCAGGTTCCGCGTTACTTCGGGGTAGTACTCGGGGATGCCGGTGTCATCGAGCGGCACCATATGAAGGTATTCGAGCAACTGGATGTTTTGCTGGCACGCCTCTTGGATGGGCACGGGCAACAGCTTGTAGAGCCCGCACTCGTAGAGGTTCTCATGGTTTTCCGGCGGCTCGGTAGCCTTGAAGGGAAGCAGTACGGATGCCAAGCTACGCCTTCGCCTTCGTGAACGGGATGATGCGCATTCCCCAGCCCGGCTCGATGTCGAAGCTGATGATGTTGCCGGTGCTCATATGAGCGCCACGCACCTTGGACACCTCGAGTGTCTTGATCAGCTTGTCCCCCATGTTCTCGATGGCGAGCTTGAAATGGGCATCACACATGGAGCTAATGCGTACGAGCATGCTCTCGTTGAATGCGTAGGAGTGCGCGATCAGGGCGATGGTCATGCCGTTGTCCGTGTACTGCTTGCACTCTTCGAAGAAGCTGATGGTCTGCTCCGGCGAGGCGTGCGCCACGAACGACGTGATGGAGTCGATGATGACCAGGTCTCGCTCCCACTGCTTGACGAGTGCGTTCAGCAGCGCCTTCAGGGAGGTTTCAGTGGCATTTTCGGAGCGCATGGCCTTGATCGGGAATATCTTCAGCCGGCCCAGGAGCAGGTAGTCCAGAATGTCGAGGTTCAAGCTCTTGGTGTGGCGCAGCATGCTCTTCACGGTGTTCTCCGTGGTGAGCATGGCTACGTTGTAACCCGAGCGCAGCGAGCCCCAGGTCAGCTGCTGCGTGAAGACCGACTTCCCGGAGTCCGACTGGCCCTCGATGAAGATCAACGAGCCCACGGGGATACCCCCGCCGAGCTTCTTGTCGATCTCGCTCTGGCCGGTGGTGATAACCCCGACGTCGCTTGCATTGACCAAAGCCACTCAGTGCTCCTTGCCCCAGAGGGGCCCTAGAACGGCGCGCTCAGCGTGATCCCGCTGGCCGTCCCGATCACAATTCGATTGTTCGCCGTCGAGTCCGCCGCCGGCGTCACTGTCGTCCGCAGGATCAGCTCCTCCTGCGGGTCCAATATCCCCGGCTGTGTCGCCTCGGCCTTCAATGTCCCGGCATCGAGGTAGATGCCGGTAACGGTCCATTGGTCGTCTCCCGGCGTCGCGGCGGCGGTGTGGGGCAGCCATTTGCTGTGGAACGTCCCGTCAGTCTCGTAGTACTGAACCACGACATCCCACTTGCTGAAGCCCCGCAACGCCTCGTCCCCGTCGTTCTGCACTGTCACGTCCACGCTGGGCGTCGAATAGGAGACGCCGTTGGACGTGATGGAGGTGCGGGCATCGACGATGCGCCGCTCCTCGCTTCCCGTCCAGGCGTCCGATAGTTGTGCCATAGCAGTGAACGACCCCTGTGCCAAAAAGCTGACCGTCGCCAATATCAGCGCGATCATCATCACCGTGGCGATGACGTTACTCACGCTTCACCGCGCTAGTACGAGAAGTAGTGCTCATCAAACGCACCTGTCGGGACGATCACCTTGACGAAGTACTCGTCGGACGGCTGACTCGCCTGGTAGTGGATGTCGAACCTCAGCGTCGTCGCGTTGATCCAGGTGTCCCCGTTCTGCGTCGCGTACTGCCATCGCGGGTAACTGGTGCCCGCGTCCGTCACGTAGGGGATGCGGGCAAAGTCACCGCTCTTCCCGTAGAAGACATCCGTGTCGTCGACGCCGATGATGCGGGCCGAGCCGACGTTCTTGACCCAAAACGTCACGTCGAACTCACTGTCCAAATCGACGTCCTGCCACACGCCGTTCTCGTCCAGTTCCGCAGTGGCATAGACCACCTTGATCTGGCTCTCGATTCGTTGGTCCATTTTGTCCGCCACGCGCACCAGCGAGTTGCTGCTGCGGACGACGGCTGGGAAGACGGAGTTGACCACCAGCACCGCCGAGACCACGCTCGCGATGATCAAAAGGGTGGTTGCGACGATCTTGTCGATGGCCCGCCTCCTTGTCTTTTCTAGGTGTGTCCGACCACGACCGCGGGCGTGAGCCCCGGCCTCCGCTTGCGGCGATTCGTCCGCGCCGCCTCTGCTCCCGCCTGGTTAGTTAAATGAGGGCCTGCATCCAGAGGCCGCTGGTTCGGAGGCGCGAGACCGCGATCTCCGCGATGATGCGGTACCAGTCGGCATGCGAGGCCAGGTAGGTCTGCATGACCGCGCTCGGCACGGAGAGCGCCTCCAACGGCTCCAGCGCAATGACGCTGGCCGAGTGCGAGCCCCCGTCGATCAGGGAGAGCAGCCCGATGTCCTCGCCTGGGCCGAGGAAGTTGACGACCGCTCGGTACTTTTCGCGACCCGGGGCAGCTATCTCCGCCTTCGCTCGGCCGGAGACCACAAAGACCACGGTGTCCACCACCAGGCCCTGCGCTGAGACAACGTCGCCGGTGTCATAGCGGTACCATTGACCGAGGTCGGCCAGTGCGGCAAGGTCGGACTTGCTCACGCTCTGGAGCAGGCGGTTGCTCCGCAGAACCTCTTCGAAGGCGCTCGCCATGGACGAACTCGACGAGTCACTCGTCGGAGCGGTGTTCTCAAAAACGGGGGTGTTAATCTCGACTGCCTTCATCTCTCGCACTCCTCAGCATTTGTTGGTGTCCGCTGGCTTGACGGGAGGACGGTCCTCCACTCCTACACGACACCACGTGCGCCTACCCCGAACAATGTACGGAAGTACACCAGTTCTTCGCGGCCGCCGCGCGTAGCCGCGGCGTCGTTTCCTTGCTCACGGTCAGCATACGAAGGTCCGCTCTTATACATGAGCAGGGCAGCACCACACGGCATATCCTGCGGCACTCAATCGTGCTGATGGCTGCCACCACCCGTCGGCGGAGGGGCGGCACGGCCCATGGTGAGGGCCTCCTCTGCGGCCGTATGAGTCGCCACAGAAGCGCCTAAGAATGCCGTGAGAAGGGCGCGACCCGGTCCGTATGAGAGCCGGCGGTTTGGCACTGCACCGACGTCGAGAGGGTCAGATTCTTCGCTGCGCAGAATGGTCCAAGTCCGTTGGCACGAACGGAGGCCCGCACGCCGCCTGGTCCGCCGGCCGCCTGGCCCTCGGACCGTTCGCCCCAGGCGCAGCCCCTCCCGAGCCCTTTGGCTCAGCCCAAAGCGGGCTCCGCCGAAGCGGACGTGTCCTGAGCAAGGCGAAGAAGCGTCCGGGCGCTCGCGCCCAGCCTGAATGGGCAAACGAAAGCACCGCCTCGGGATGACCCGAAGCGGTGCTCCGTGTTACGGCTTCGTCCCTGTCTGCGGGGCCTAGGCGGCGTCCTGCTGCTCGAGGCCTCCTGCGTCAGGTATGAACACGACGACGGGCTCGGCCGCCACAACGACCGGAGCAGGTATGTCGCGCATGAACCCGCACTGGACGCACTGCAGGTAGGGGCCGTAGTGGTCGCTCTCCTTCCGAAGGTCGCCCGTGCCACACTTGGGACACGACTTGAAGAACAACATCGCCTGCCTCCTCCGAGCGCTCACCCCTACGAGGGGGCACCTGGCAATAGTTTTGGGGATCTGTCCGGCCAACGCACCGCCGGCCGTCGGCTATTCCTCTTCTTGGTCCTCGTCCTCGTCTTCTTGGACGTCATCGTCGTCGGGCTCGGCATCGAGCGCCATATCCCCCGCATCCGCGAACATCGTGGCGAGCGCCGCCCGCCGCCAGTCCTGACGCCCGCGCCAAAGGATGTCGTCGAGCTCCACGAGGAAGCGAAGCGAGTTCCTCAGTGGGACCTTGGCCTTCGACGACGGCGTGTCGTCCAGGGCCAGCAGTTGCAGGAGGATGTCGCGCGTCTCGTTGGTGATGCCACCCATGGCCGCATACACCTCTAATAGAGAGCCCAGGCGCTCTTTGCCGATCCGCCGGACGCCGCCCTCCATCCATGGCGCCAAGGCCGCGACGGTGATGAGGTCCAGCGTGCCCTCACTCTGGCGCCTGTTGGAGCGCCGCGGCTCGTCGACCGCGCGGACCGGGCGACCCAGCCCGCCGGCGCGACGACGCCTCCGCGTGGGCGTGCCGACCTCGTCTGTAAGGTCAGCGTCGTCCTCGTCGAACTCCGGGGCGTCGGCGATAGTCTCATAGTCGCGCGTGCGGTCGTGCGTGCGCCCGCCGGCAGGTTCGTAGTCGAACTCGTCGTCGCGGAGCTCGTCGTCGTCGTAGGCGCGAGCGGGGCTGCTGCGTCCCGGCGCGGTCGCGCGATTGTCGTCCGGTTCGGAGAGGCGCGCCGGTCGGCGGGGCGAGGCGGGGCGGGCTTCCTGTCCGTTCGAGGGCGCTTGCCCGCTAGCACCGTTCGCGCCGGCCTGTTTGGTCCGCGACGTGTTGGCGGGTCTCGACCTGGGCGCTGACGCGAGCGACGGCATTTCGCCAAGACTTGGTAGGCCGAGGGCCTCAGAGGCAGCAGATGCTTCCGGTGCTGGTGCTGGGGCTGGGGCGCGGGCCGGCATGGGAGCACCAGCGTTGGCTAGGTGCGGAGCGCTCCCGCCGTCGCCCATGTTGACGATGATGGGAGTACCTCCGCCACCGCCGCCCATGGGCATGCCGCCCATTGGCATGCCGCCCTGGGGGGGATACATCGGCGGTGGGGCCTGCTGCGCAGGCTGGGCCTGCGGCGGAGGCGCCTGCTGTTGCGGTTGCGGAGCGAGCGCTGCGGGAGCTGCAGCCGGGGCCGGCGGGGCGGGAGCTGCGGCCGGGGCCGGCGGGGCGGCGGCGGCGGCGCCGGAGTCCTGGACGAAGGGGTTCTCGGCGTTGGTCAGCAGGTACTCCCGGACGTCCCCGAGGGTTTCCTTGATCTCGTTCTTGAGGAGCTTGAGCTCCTCCTGCATCTCCTCGACTGCTTTATCCGCCATGGTGGCCTTGCCTCACGGGGGTCAGTGGTTGAGCCTCCGCCCGGATGTTTCACGGGCGGAGGCTCAATCGTGGGCTGTCAGGCGCTCCTAGTTGAGGTCCGTGACTTTGTCGACGACGGGCGGCATGGTGCGCTCGATGGTGAGGCTTGAGCCGTCCTTGGGCTTGACCTCGATGGTGAACTCGTCGCTGATGCTGAGGCGCGGCGAGGTGCCGGAGACGTCGACGGTGATCTCGAACTTCTCGCCGGACTCCAGGATGTTGTCGGAGTCGGCCTTGCCGACGGTGGCCTTGACCCAGGCCATGTCATCGACGCTCTGGGAGGCGTCGATATAGGTGATGACGGTGGTGTGGACGGGGCTGGTCTCGTCGCCGAGGTCGCCATCGCCGTCGGCGTCGGCCGTGGTGATGAGGTTAATACCCTCGCCATCGGCGGCGTTGGCCACGATGAAGACGATCTGGTCGACGTTGTCGTCGTTGTCGGTGTCCTTGGCGACGACGGGTCCAATGATGGTCATCGAGCTTCGGACCTGCTCGAGGCCGGCGTGGACCGCCTCTTTGCCCTTCTCGGAGGAGAAGACGCCCGCCGAGAGGACGGTATAGGCGAAGACCGATGCGACCACGACGAAGGCGATGAGGATGATGGCGGTCTCAAGCCCGGTGATCCCCCGCTGGTTCCGCATCTTCATGTTCACGCGAGTGATCATGAGTTTCCTTCCTTTCAGTGAGGCTCCCGCCCCCTAGTTCAAGTCCATGTTGTTGTCCAGGACCTTGGGCAGCGTGCGCTCGAAGACGAGCTCGGGCCCGGAGTCGCGGAGCAGTGAAATGGCAAACTGCGTGTTGGCGATCGGCATGGGTGCCGCGGAGTGGGTGTTCACCGTGATGGAGAACTTCTCGCCGGGCTCGAGCTGGTTGTCGCTGTCGCCCTTGCCAATCTGGGTCTGGGTCCACGTGACGTCCAGCGTGCGCTGCTCCTGGTCGGAGTAGACAGCCGAGATCTCGTGGCTCTTGGTGGTCTCGTCCGACAGCAGGCCGTCGCCGTCGACGTCGGTCGTGGGGGTGAGGTTGATGGCCTCGCCGTCCAATGCGTTGGCGATGATGAAGTGGAGCTGGGTGACCTCGGCCGGCGCCTTGATGTCGTCGACGCTGATGGTCACGGTGCCCGGGTCGGATGCCGCCTGGATGCCGACGCATGCGATGGCGTCGATGTCGGTCGGCGTGGCGACGCTCTTGGTCAGCTTGAGCAGCGCGCTGGTCCAGGTGTTGGCGTTGAGGGCCGGGATGTTGATGAGCTCCTCAGGGGAGCCGCAGCCCGCGCTCTCGTCCAAGGCGAGCTGGAACACGTCGGCGGCGATGGTGCTGTCGGCCTTGAGCCATAGGGATATCGAGTAGTGGGAGCTCAGGTTGAGCGCCGTGATGTCCTCGTAGGCCACCAGCCCCGTGGCGAAGGCCGCCGCGATGGCGATGTCGATGGCGGCGGTGGCCTCCTTGTAGTCGGTGGTGTCGGTCGACAGAGTGATGTCGCTCGACCCCGTCGCCCAGTTGCTGGGCGTGTCCACGTCGGTCACCGGGGTGGCGGGCAAGGCCGTTGCCTTGACGCTGCCGACCAGCTCGAAGGAGCCCCGGGCCGATTCGAGGCCGGCATGCACCGCCTCTTTGCCCTTCTCCGACGAGAAGATGCCGGCCGAGAGGACCGTGTATGCGAATACGGAGGCGACTACCACGAAAGCAATCAGGATGATGGCCGTTTCGAGGCCGGTGATCCCGCGCCGGTCGTGGCGAAGCCCCTGGTACTTACGATTCAGCATTTCGGATTCCTTTCCTTACCGTGTCTCGCTGGGGATCCAAGCCCTAGTTCAGGTACATCACGTCATCGATGGACGACGGCATCGTCCGCTCGAGCGTGAGTGCGCTGCCCCGGTCGGGCTTGACCTCGATGGTCCAGTTGGTGTCGCCCACCACCTTCGTGCCCAGCTGTGACACGTTGACCGTTATCTGCATCTTCTCGCCAGGCTCCAACAGGTCGTCGCCATCGCCCTTGCCCACTTCGGTCTTCGTCCAGGCGATGTCGTCGACGCGCTGGGTGGCATCGACGTAGGAAATGATCATGGTGTGCGTCGCGCCCGTCTCGTCCGACAGGTCACCGTCGTTGTTGTTGTCGACGGTGGTCGTCAGGTCGATCGGCTCACCGTCCAGCGCGTTCGCGACGGTGAAGATGATCTGGTCCAACAGGTCGTCCGCGGACGTGGAGGTCGTCGGCACACCGGTGTCCTTGGCGATCACACCGCCAACCACCTCCATCGTGCCCCGCGCCTGCTCCAGGCCGGAGTGGATCGCCTCTTTGCCCTTCTCCGATGAGAAGATGCCCGCGGACAAAACCGTGTACGCAAAGACCGAGGCCACCACCACGAAGGCAATCAAGATGATCGCCGTCTCCAATCCCGTAATGCCGCGCTCGTTGCGCTTCAGGTTGTTCACGTTCAGCATTTCGAGTCTCCTAAGTAGATGATCCTTTGGAGTCGCATTGATGGCGGTCACTTGGACCGGTGTCCAGACCGTCCGTAATGCCCAACTCCGGCGTCGTAACTCCGTTCGTTGTGCGCCGGTGTGGGCGCCATTTCTTTCTTGTAACAGCGATGCTTTGCGTTAGCGCTTGCCGGCACCGCAACCGCACTTCAATATTTGTCGTGCCCCCACCCGCGTTCGCGCTACCCAAGTCGGCCAGTAGCCTTCAGCGACTGGGCCTCGTCCCTATGGGTGAAGGCCGGGCTAATCGTTTTCTCACTCCGCCGTTCGCCCGTCTGGGTGTTCACCCCGGTTCCGGGCATGCATAGACTTTGCGGCATCGCAATGGCGCGGTAGTTGTGGTGTCAGCGTATGTGCCCGCGGGGAGCGGTCACAGTGAGAGGGCACCCAAACAGCGGTGGGGGATACCTGTAAAGGCGGTGGGGGTCAGCCCGCATCCCGGTTAAGGGGTTGCCCGCAGTCCTTGGTGGGGTCTTCCTAGGCGTATTCGGTGGTGAGTCGTGCCATTGTGTCTATGACAGCGCGAACAGAACGGAAGGTGCTTTCATGGCCAGTGCGAACCATCGACCGAAGCCGTACTTCGGGAGGGAGAGCGGCGCCCCTGAGGCCGGCCAACTAGCGCCGTCCCAGCCGACCTATGCCGGGCAGCAGCAGTCTGCGCCCGAATTTTTTATGACCGATACCGTGGGGACCGGTCTCAAGCTCTATATAGCGGAAGAGCAACAGATACTCCGGGAGGCGTATCAATCGTTCTTTCTGCCGCACCCGTCCTTCGAGGTCGTCGGGACATCCGGCGACACCTCCGTCGACGCGCTTATGGGTGCCGCAGCAGCGCTTCGTCCGAACGTCATTCTGCTGGGGATCAAGATCCTCCACGCAGAGACGGTCGAGAAGCTCGTCCGCGTCCGCGAATCGAATCCCGACATCGCTGTAGCGCTGCTCTCAGCGTCTTACGACGTCAAAGGGATCAAGGCCCTTCGCGAGTTCTCCCGCGGCGCCTCGGTGGGCTGCGCGTACCTGCTCAAACACACCATCGACACCGTCGACCAACTGGTCCAGGTGGTCCAGGCCGTCTCCGAGGGCAGGATCATCCTTGACCCGTCCGTCATGGAGGGCCTGATCACCTCCATCGACCCCAAGGCCAGCTTCCTCAAGGACCTATCGCCACGCGAGCTCGAGGTCCTGAGCTGGATGGCCAAGGGGTACAACAACAGCACCATCGCCGACGTGCTCTGCCTCGAGCCAAGGACGATCGAGCGGCACATCAACGGTATCTACAACAAGGTGGGACAGACACCCGACGCGAAGCACGCCCGCGTCCACGCGGTCACGCTGTACCTCAGGGCGACCGGTGCGCTGCCGGCTGAGGACTTCAGCGAGGCCGCATAACGCAACGCCGGCACGCTATGCGTGCGGGTCACGTATCCCGGTCCAAGTCCGGGAAGCCCCTCTCCGGCCTGATGGAGTTGTCTTGGCAGGGCAGACACCATCAGGCCGGCTCCTTTTCGATAGGAACCGGCCTTCGGCACCGAGCGAGGTGTTGGAGGTGCGGTCGGTTATGCGGCGACTTCAGCGCCGAACCCGGCGGCGGACGTCGCAGGCCGCCTGTAGAAGCAGGTCGAGACCCGGCTCAGCCCCAGCGTCTGCGGTTGGAGCAGGGCCTCTGTCGCGCCGATGAACAGGACCCCACCCGGCCGGAGCGATGCGGCGAAGCCGCGATAGATATGGTCTTTCGCTTCGTCAGTGAAGTAGATGACCACGTTGCGGCACATGATGAGGTCGAAACCGCGCTCGTAGCGGTCCGCCAGCAAGTCATGCGGCCGAAACTCGACGCGACTCCGAGTGCGCTGGTCGATCCGGTAGCCATCGGATGTGCGTTCGAAGTGCTTGTTCCGCAGGCGCGGCGGTACCGCCCTGACGTCGGCTGGCCTGTAGGGTCCGCCGGCCCGGCAGGTCGCCAGCATATCGTCGTCGATGTCGGTGGCCAGGAGCCGGCCTTTGCCGCCGGGCGCCATCTCGTCGAGCAGCATGGCGACGGAGTAGATTTCGCCCCCATGGGAGCAGCCAGCGCTCCATACATTCAATCGACCCTCTCGGGCCAGCAGGCCAGGAAGTATCTCGCTCTCGAGCAGCTTGAACTGCGGCTCGTCGCGAAAGAACTCAGATACGTTGATAGTCAGGAAGTCTTTCAGCGCGCTCAGCTCGTCGGAGCGTGGCTTCAGAGACTGCATGAACGCTTCGAAACCCTCCGCCCTACCGGCCACGTAGTTGCCGAGCCGCCGGCGCATCTGTGCGTCTTTGTAGTAAGCGAGGTCGAGATTGAGCACGTCGAGGATCCGTTCCTTGAGCTCAACATATTGACGGTCGTTCATCGCCGCTCCTTATGGGCGACCGCGCGGGGCGCTAGTAACGCCGGCGGCCGCGATCAGTTGGTCCGCAATGTTGGTCAGAGGCACCACCTGGTCGGCATTCCCCGACTCGATGACGCTGCGCGGCATGCCATAGACGACGCAGGTCGACTCGTGCTCAGCGATGATCCGGCCGGCCCGGGCTCGTATGGCGCTCGCTCCTACTGTGCCGTCCATCCCCATGCCGGTGAGCACGATACCCAGGACGTCCGCACCGTATGTCTGGGCGGCCGACTGCATCGTGACATCCACGGCCGGACGGACGCCGTTGACCGGAGGCGTCGTCGTCAGGGCGACCTCGCCACCGCTGTTGATGACCAAGTGGTATCCGCCGGGGGCAAGCAGCGCCTGACCGGAGCGTATCCAGTCGCCCTGCGACGCCTCCTTCACCGCGAGCGGCGAAACGTCGTCCAGCCTGCGGGCGAACGACGACGTGAATCCGGCCGGCATGTGTTGGACGATGACGACGGCGGCGCTCAGTTCAGCAGGCAGGCCGCCGAACAGCTCGAGGAGGGCCCGCGGACCACCGGTCGAGCTGCCGATGACGACGAGCCGCGCCCATCCGCGCCCTTTGTCTCGGGAATCGATCAGCCGGCGAATGCGCCTGGCCGGTCCTCGGAGGCGCTCAGGCGCGATGCGCGCGGCCGCCCGGATCTTGTCCTGCAGTAGCAGCGCGCTCTGCGCGGCTCCGACAGGGTCGGCCATGCCCGGCTTGGGATAGAAGTCGACGGCGCCCGACTCCAGTGCGAGGAGCGTCGTGTCAGTCCCCTCCGACGTGAGGGAGCTGAGCATCACGATTGGGGTCGGACGCTCGGCCATGATGAGCTTGATGGCACTCAGGCCGCCCACACCGGGCATCTCCACGTCCATGGTGATGACGTCGGGGCCGAGCTCACGGACGCGATCGAGGGCCTCCTCGCCGTTGCCGGCCATACCGACAACCTCAAGGTCGCCGGCCGTCTGTAGCTTTCGTGCGATGACAACCCGCGCGAACGGCGAATCATCGACCACGAGGACCCGAATCTTCCGGTTCATCCCGTCCCTCGGACTAGATCTCTCTGGGGGGCTGGCCAGCGAAGTTGACCTCTGTCCGACCAGTCGCCGCCTCCATCCGGACCGAGCGGCCCTTGGAGCCGCCGGTCTCCTCCGCGACGATGCGGATGCCGCTGGATGCGAGCGCCGCCTTGATCGCGAGTGCGTTCTTGTCGCCGATGGCGAAGATGTCGGTCGCGCTCCGGGAGATCTCATCTGCGCACCCCCGGCTACCCGCGCGGACAAGCGCCTGCGTTGGGCGCCCGCGGCCTCCATATGTTCGATGAGCGACGGCACGGCGGTGTCGGCGTACTTCCCCGGCACCTCGACGTCGGAGGTGTGTGCGGCGGGGAGCACGACATGGGCCATCCCCGCGATGTGGGCAATGGGGTCATACAGACAGAGGCAGATGCACGAGCCCAGCCCCAAGCACGACAGATCACCGGCGCCCACGACCACGTGAGCCTCCCCCAGGCCGACGACCCGCGACGCTGTGTGCTCGCCGGTGGCGGTCATGAGGTCGTCGCCGGCATCACGCCACGAATCAGCGCGGGGCTCGGCATGACGAGGAAGGAACCCGCTATCTGGCGGTCCACCGACCCGAATACCGCTTCGACTAAGACCGCCTCGTCGCTGTGGGACATGATGTCCGCGAGGCATGCGTCGAGAATGGCGCCCGCCATGTCGAGCATGACCGCCGGAGGCGACACACGCAGGTCGAGCCCGGTGGTGTCGGCGATGGTCCGCAGAAAGGACGCGGCCATGACGTTACCGATTTCGCCCAGGACCGCGGTCTCCATCTCGCCAAGGTCCTTGGTGGTGCCAGGCTCGTCTCCCATTGCCAGGTCCACCATGTCGAAGGCGATCTGCGGTGGATACACCAGGACCATGTGGCCCTCGGCCGAGCCGCTCATGGCCAGGTAGACCGCCGCAGCCGGTTGGTCAGAGCCGCCGAGGAGATCGGCGGCCTGGACCAAGGGGACGCGGCGAGCTTTCAGCTCGGTGGCGCCGACCTCTTGGCCAAGCATCTCTGAGAGGCCCTCGATCGCCTTGGCCATGCCTCGACTGACCATCACCATCCAGGTATCCATCTCGGCGGGACTTAATGTCTTCTCTGCCCTAGGCATGCCATCCTCCTCATCCCCGCTTCGCCTCACGCCGCTCTGGACAGTGCCGGCCGGGCCGGCGCCAGTCCCGCGGACTCGCGGGCCGCTCGCTGAATCACCGCGCCGACTGACGACGGCACGTCGACGATCAGGACCACCTCGCCGTCGCCGAGAATGCTCGCGCCGGCCACTCCCCGCACCTCGCCCACGAACGAGCCCAACGGCTTCACCACGATCTCCTGGGACTCCATCAACTCGTCCACGGCCAGGCCGACCAGTCGGGAGTGGAACTGGACGACGACCACCGCCGTGGCTGATCGGAGCTCGTGTCCATGCGCGCGCAGCCCCAAGAGCTCGGCCGGGCGGACCAGCGGAATCACCGAGTCCCGGATGCGGATAACTTCCCGGCCGACCACGGTGGAGATGTCGTTCTGCTCGACCCTGACGCTCTCGACCACGTAGACCAACGGTATGGCGTACGTAGTGCCCTCAACCCGAACGAGGAGCGCGTGCAGCGTCGCCAGCGTCAGGGGGAGCTTCAATGTGAACCGGGCCCCCTGCCCCATCTTGGTGTCCACGGCGACGATGCCGTTGATCGCATCGATGTTGGCCTTGACGATGTCCATGCCGACGCCACGGCCCGAGATCTGTGTGGTCTGCTCGGCCGTCGAAGCACCCGCCATGAAGATGAGGCTCGTCGCCTCCGTGTCGCTCAGGCGAGAGGCCGCCTCCGCCGATAGCAGACCGCGTCGAACGGCTGCCGCTTTCACCTTTTCGTGGTCGATGCCCCCGCCATCGTCCTCGACGGAGATGACGATGAACCCCTGTTCATGGTAGGCGTCCAAGGTGATGTGCCCTGTCTCGCTCTTCCCAGCGCGGCGCCGATCTTCAGGCGACTCCAGGCCGTGGTCGACAGAGTTGCGCAGTAGGTGGACAAGGGGGTCACGGATGCGTTCGATCACCGTCCTGTCGATCTCCGTTTCGTGCCCACTCACATCGAAGCTGACCTTTTTGCCCATCTGCTGGGCGACGTCCCGGACCAGCCGGGGCAGGCCACTGAAGACGGTGCCTATCGGTTGCATGCGCACCCTTCGGGTACTCTCCTGAAGCTCATCAACGACACGGACGATGTGCGCAGAGGTCCGAGACAGGGCGTCGACCATGTCGTCCCCTTTGTAGCGGACCTCCAGCACCTTGCCGATCTGGCTGATGCGCGTGCGGTCCGTGACCAGCTCGCTGATGGTGTTCATCAGTTCATCGAGCCGCTCCACGTCGATGCGGACGGTCTGCTGCTGGCCAGCGGCCTTGCGCTCGGTACCGGCAAGGGCGGGCTCCGCGGCAGCGGCCTGCGCGAACGGCGTGAGCTCCACCGAGGCGACGTCCGCAACGCCTTCAACTCGCCGGCGGACCGCATCGTCGTCCGCGCGGGTCATGAGCAGCAGCGTCATAGATTCCGCGACCTCGCCGGCCTCAATCTGCGCTTGGGTCGGACTCGAGGCGAGGACCTCGCCCATCTCCGCGACCTCCGCGAGCACCTGGAAGAAGCGGATCGCGGCCCATTCGACACCGCTGCTCAACCCAGCAGTGACGCGGATCGCGCGGTAGCCGTCGTTGGTCAGCCCGGCGAGGCGCCCTTCGGCGGTGGCATCGAGCTCGAGCGTCGCGTTGGCCGATCCATCAGGCCCATCAGGCCGCGGGCCGGTTGGCTCCGCCTCGTCTCCAGCCACGGCCTGCAGCTCGGAAACCGACGGCGCGATATCGATATCGCGCCCGCTGCTCTCCGCTAGCTCGTCACGAAGGTCTCGGAGGGTGTCGAGGCTGTGGAGCAGCGCGTCGACGACCGGGGTCCCCAACTCGAGGCTTCCCTTCCGCAGGCGGTCGAGCACGTGCTCCATCGCATGCGCCAGCTCGGCCATCTGGCGGTAGCCCAGCATCCCGGCCGAGCCCTTCAGCGTGTGGGCTGCCCGGAATATCTCCTGCATGAGGTCAGGCGAGCTCTGGTCCCGCTCCAGTTTGATGACGTCTTCGTCCAGCAGGCGCAGGTTCTCATCCGCCTCTTGAAGGAAGACGTCGAGATCCTCGGGAGTGATATCCGGGGCAAGGTCCATGGGCACCTCTTAGTGGCGTTGGCCGCTCGATGCCCGCGTCCAGTCGACGAACGCGAAAGCTGGCCGGCACCACCGTAGCAAGCGACGGACGGTCCACGAAGGGGCCGCGCGTGTAAGACGAATTGCTGGAATCCCACCACCCCAAAGTGCATGAGCCAATGCAGGTGCTCAGCCGGAAAGTGGTCACAATGGGCCGTGTCCTAACGAATCAGGCAATGCTCGCTCGGTTGCTTCCGATATACAGACTGGTAACAACTAGCCCTCAGATATTGACTGTCTGGTCATTGCGTGATATCGGATAACACCAACCCGCGGGGATGGCGTCAATGGCGCGAGCCACCCCCCCATTCGGCCAGCAGGAACCCATAGATAGAAGGTGACGGGCCCGGTGTCGAAAAGCGCCGGCAGCCCGCCAATTGGTTTCCTATTGCCCGCTGCGGGCGGAGACGGACATTTCTCGGGGGTCCGGAGGGGGACTTTCTTATGACGACCACCACTCGAACGGCGCAGCTGTTCATCATGGAAGAGCAGGAGCTATTTCGTAACGCGTACATGGCGGTTCTCGCGCATTGCGAGGACATCGATATCGTCGGTAGCGCAGCAAGCCTCGACGACGCAGCGCTCATCAGTGGCCTGCGGGCCACCCAGCCGACGGTGCTGCTGTTCGGCGTCCGCGAGTTAACCGCCGAGACGGTCGAACAGCTGCGGGTCCTCCGCAAGGAGGCGCCGAACGCCGCCGTCATCGTGCTGTCCTTCTCGTACGACGTGAAGGGCATCAGCGCGCTGCGGGAGTTCTCCCGGCGCTCCTCGGTCGGCTGTGCCTATCTGCTCAAGCACACCGTCGGGTCGGTCGAGCAGCTGGTGCAGGTCATCGACTCGGTCCAAGAGGGCCGCATGATCGTGGATCCCAGCGTGCTGGAGGAGATGGTCACGATCAAGGAGCCGCGCTCCGGCATGCTCAAGCAGCTGTCGCCTCGGGAGATGGAGGTGCTGGGCTGGATGGCCCGCGCCTACCGCAACAACGCCATCGCCCAGATCCTGCATCTGGAACCCAAGACCGTCGAGCGGCACATCAACAACATCTACGGCAAGCTGGGAAACTGCCCGGATTCGAAGCATCCGCGCGCCCACGCCATCGGCCTCTTCCTGATGTCGTCCGGCTACCGCCCGCCGGGCATGTCCTCCGACCAGAACGACGACGTACTCGATCAGACCTACGTCAAGCCCTACACGAAGCCGGCCAAGGCTGAGACGTTCCAGCCGGCGATGACCGCCAGGAGGGCGATCGAGGGCGCCAACAGCTTGGCTGGGGCCAGGTAGGCGATCGCCAACGGGCCAATCCCTTTGGTGAGAAAGAGGACTCCTAGGTTGTCCTGCATCCCTGCCACGTAGGGGTTCAGCTCATTGAAGCCGTGGCCGAGCGCGTACAGGGTGAGCACCAAGTCCGCATACGCCAACAGCAGGTACGCGGCCTTGTAACGGGTCCCGGAGCCGAACGTAGCCGCCGACGCGAATACCGCCACTTCTAATGCCCCTCTCCGACTAGGCCGAACATTCTTGGCAGGGCGTTCGGCCTAGTCGGCTCGTACTGTGCGGGACTGTACCTTCGTACCGTGTGGCGGCCGATTCTACGGAGTGGTCTCCGCCGGGGCAACGCCTCGCGAGGCGTGGGGGCGTAAGAGTCTCATAAGAATCCCGTGAGAAACCGGTGTGAAAGGGTTGCGGCGAGGGGCGTAATGGTGGCAACGACAGGATTTGAACCTGTGACCTAGCGCTTATGAAGCGGCAAGGTCAGTTATCCCAGCAACGACGACCATAGGCACAGCAACGGTGTCCTCTCCTTTCCCCAGCTATGGCTTATTCGCTCGATCGTTCATCTCCCAGGCGACCTGAACCAAGACTTTCTGCGTGCTCACGCTCAGGCCATCCATGGCCGCGAGCATCTCCTGCTCGAGCGACGACAGGAGACCTCCGTTCTGCGTGGCCGGGTTCACGAAGCCGGCGACGATCAAGACGTCAACAGGGTCCTCCCCTGCGGCCCGTGCGAGCTTCTCAAGCGTCACTGCCTTCGGGATGCGCCCACGCTTGAGGGTGTCGAGGCCACCCTGAGAGAGCCCGGCCGCCCTCATCCATGCAAGGGGGGAGCGGAACTGCTTGCCCTGGCCAACGTGATCGTCGATCCATTGGCGGAACGCCTCAGTTCTCTCAGCTTCTGCTTGTTGTGGTCCGGCCATCACAGCTCTATTCACTGCTCGACGCCGTGCTCATACGCTCGAAGAACAAGCGGTAACTCAACGGCCACGAGGCTCCTAGATTCTGTTTGATGAGGCGTGCCCCGAAGTCCCCATGCTCCGGCACCATCGCCGCATACTCACGGGAAACGAAGGCGACAACTAGACCGGGGACTAGGACTACGGGCCGGATCAGTGGAACCTTCAGCCAAAGCCAACTGGTCCCCAACAGCAGCCCCAGCAAGACGATCCAAGGAATCGATAGGAGCAAGGGCAGCAGACCAAACGTCAGGCTCCCTATCGCACCCAGGATGCAGGTGGTGACGAGCTGAACAGGGATGAGCACGATGCCGAGAAAACCGATGGCTTGGTTTATAGCCCAGGCAACCGTTGTAAGACCTCCCAGCTCTGACCGGAGGAACGCCTGGTAGTGGGCTTCGATCTCAGCGGTTTCATTATTCATCACGGACCAGACGCCGAGGGCATCGAGGTTCCGAACGCGAAACGACGTGGCTCCGACCAACCTTTGCCATCACCGTGTTGCTCCCGACCACCCAACGACGGAGGATTGAATCACGCGAAGCCACTAGCCGTTTACACGTAGACATGGACCGCCGAACGGAGGCCGGCCGAATGGCCAAGACAGTCACTCTCATCCTCGTCCTTGACGATGGTCATGATGCCGACCCGGAGTGCATCACCTTGTCGCCGAAAATGTCTCGGCCAGTGCTTGAAATTGCTCGGCTAGCTTTGGTTGAAGGTCTGGCGGCGCTGTGCGAAGACGCTGAATAAGAGCCTCTTCGGACGGGCTCAACTTCACCCTCGGCGTCTCCAAGTCGTCGTCGGTTAGCCAGCCCAGAACCTTGAACACCTCGACGGGCGAGCGGCCCAGCGCCAAAGCCAGCTCGCGCATGGACGGCCCTTCCCCGCTTCCCGCATTCAAGAGTCGGCTGAGCCACGAAGGTTTGCGTCCGGCCCGTGTCGCCACGGCAACCTGCGACTGCGCGCCCATGGCCTCGTAAGCCCATGCCTTAAGCGGGTTGTCCGGCTTCTTTCGGCGCTCTGCCATGGCGCGAGTCTAAACCGAGATTCGCATCTGTGGATAAATCGTCCATAGATTGTTGACAAGCATGCCCATGGATGCTATATCCATGTCTGAGGTGCTCACAGACATGGAGACCACGCAGGTAGCGAAAGCAATCGAGCTCGTCGTGTTTCAGGAATACGACGAGTCTCAAATCGCCCGCGCTGGTGATTACGCGGTGGGCACTGTGGTCAATGTGAAGGCCGGCCCTGCGGACAAGATTTCGAAGGCGTTCAGGCTCCGCGTTTCCGCTGGGCTTGGCCGTCCGGTCGAGAAGCTGTTCGTGCTCGTTGGCCAGGAGAACGACGGAAGCGGTCACCCGCCGTTGGCGCGGTAATCAGGGAGTGACCGTTCGGAGGGAAGGACATGAACCGAACCGGGAGCCGACGGCGCAATGACGGCGACGACGCCTGTGAGCGTCTGATGGATGCGACGGCGCTGGGGAGCGACGCGCAGCAGAAGGTACTTCAGATAGCCACGCTCATCGAGGATCTCGCATCCGACCTAGACCAACAGGCCGGCAATCATAGGGCCGCTGCGGGCTCTATGGACGCGGCATCGCGGGAGATCGCCCGCGCACAACGGGTGCCAGCGTGAAACGGCGAGGGCGCCCGCCCTTCCACGAATCGAACGAGAAAGCCTGGGCCGCTGAGGCCCTTATGCCACGTCGGGTGCGGGTCTACAGAAAGGGGCATGCAGCAGGCCCGCCCGCGCCCGACGTGGACAACGAAGAGGGTAACAATGACTTTCACGTGCAACAAGTGTCCGGCGGCGTTCAAGCGCGTCGACGAGCTGCTGGACCACAACCGGACGACACACGCGCGCCTCGGCGTCTGTGAGGACGAATACATCGGTGAGGTCCTCGTCTCCGTTGGCTGCGGCCTAGACCGCGACGTCGTGCTCGACATGATTCGCGAGGGCCGGAAGTCGGTGAATTACGACCTCTCGGCGAATCTGCTGGGTGTTTGCTCGCGGTGCCGCGATTCCATCCGCATCCACCTGGCCGCTGGCGAGGTGGCGGCATGACCCTGCTGATTGAGAACCTCACCGACCTATCCGACGAGGCCATAGCGGCCCTGTGGCTGGCCAACGACGAGCAGCGCCGCGAGGCCAAGGGCTACCTCGACTCCATCGAGGCCGAGATGCTCGTCCGGCTGCGCGACCGCGGGGCCAAGTCGCTCCCGGTGTCCAGCGTTGACGTCGAGCTCAAGCCAGGCACCCCGACTTACGACACCACGCTCCTAGCACCGCTGGTTGAGCAGCTGCCCGAGGCTGACGTATCCAAGGCGTTCACTGCCGCCCATGACGAAACGGTGCACGTCGAGGACAAGTGGGACGGCACCCAGCTCAACAGTCTAGAGCGCAGGTATGGCGGCGAGATCGCCGACCGCATCCAGCGCTCTCGCATCCCGGGGCCCGAACGCCTGTCGGTCAAGCCGAAGGGCTAGCCATGTACGCGCTGATTGGAACGCTCAACGAATGCTCCGTGTGCCGCGAGCTTCACGGCATGCCTGGGGGGCTGTGCCCGGCGTGTCAGTTGGCGACGGCGAAGGAACGAATACGCGACTACGAAGGGGGTAACAACCATGCCGATTAAAGGACTGACGGACACCCTACGAATGCCCCGGCTGGGGTACATCAAGAGCGGTGAGCTGAAAGAGAAGGACGGCAAGACATACCCGTCGGCGGCTGACCACTTCATCCTCGAGGGCGCCGCTGCTGACGTGTTCGCGGGGCAGGTAACGGAAATCGAGCCGGTGATGATACCGGTCGAAGAAGAGGACCGCTTCGCGAACACGATGCTCCGCTGGTGGACGCAGGGCCGCGGGCTGATCTGCTCCGGCGATGGTGAAATCGCCACTAGAGTGGTCGACTCAGCGGCGTTGAGGGCCATCCCTGAGGGGCCGGAGGGTGTAGCAGCGCTCGAAGCGCTTGAGCCCGCACCAGCTGACACCGAGAACGTGACACGCATCGCGCGCCCCTGCCCGTGCCCCCACAACGAGGGCGACAAGCCCGAGTGCGGCACGCACATGGCGCTGCAGTTGATGCTCCCGACCGTACCGGGCTTCGGCATCTGGCAGGTCAACACCGGCTCCAAGAACAGCGTCATGAACATCTTGGGCACGGTGGCCATGTTGAAGAACATGGCCGGTCGCTGCTCGATGCTCCCGCTGAAGCTGGTGCTGATCAAGCAGACCATCGCGAGTCGTCGTGGCCGACGCACCGTCAACGTGCTCCGGCTGGACCTACCCAGCGGCATGACGATGTACGACCTGATCGAGCGCGCCCGCGCTCTGCCCGCACCCGGCGAGGCTGGGTCGATGGCGATGCTGCCCGAGGCCACACACGAGGCCGTCGAAACCGACGACGCTCTCTCCGCCGACGCCATGCTCCCCGAGCGCGACGACGAGTGGCCGGCGGACGTCCGACCAACGCCAGACATGATCGACACGGCCCGCGCTGAGGACGAGCGGCGCGCGACGCCCATCAAGGACGAGGACACCGTAGCCGCCGGCGAGGCCGCGAAAGCAGCTGGCGTCGACGTCAGCCGCGTCAAGGAGTACATGCAGAGCGTGTGGCCCGGTGCGGGCAAGCTCACCGTCGGGTGGCTCGAAGACGTGATCGCCTGGATTGCGGAGCAGGGCGGAAACGATGGCCGCGAATCTGCGCAAACGGAACCGGAGGAAGCGGAAGCCAGCCGGTAGGGCCCTTCCGCTACAGGCCATGAACTACGGACGCTGTGAGCAGATGATTGAGAAGACCGTGCGTGTGCACGTGATGGGCCTCAGTGGTCGCGTGCCTGTCCCGAAGGAAAGGCGGTGCGCTCACCTCGCTATCGTCCGCATCTTTCTGGGCGACGGGCGATTGGTCGCGCTGTGCACTCAGCACGCCAAGAAACTGAGCCCAGCGGTACTACCGGATTAGGCCATGAGCAAGCCCACCATAACGATGCGCTACTACATCGAAGACGGTCCTCTCGCGGGGACGTATTTCGGGCCGGTCGTGCTCGGGTGGACCTGGCGCGTCCAGTACCCGCATCGCAAGAGCCCCGACCTCTACGTTGTCATTCCCGATGAACCGAAGGGGCGAGCCAAGCCCAAGCCGCCAAGCGTCCATTGTTGCCAGGAAGGATGCCCGGGCCCGGACTTTGCATGGGAGGGCATGGCTTGGCTCAACCACATCGAAAAGCACGCCGGAAGGCTGCTCAGCAAGCGGAGGGCGGCAACTGCCGCTTAAGGCCATGAGTCGCACAACATCATTGAATGCTGCTGAACGGGCTTTCGAGGCCAACCAAGATGCTTTTCTATTCAGCCTCGCATGCAACTGCGGTTGGGTGGTGAACGAAAACAGACCCCACGTGAAGAAGCGAATCTGGAACCACTTCAGTTACCCAGACGCAAGCAGCCATGAACACGTTGAGGTACTACCGGAGTAGGCCAGCCCCGGAGGGGCGGAGGAGAGAGACATGGAAAAGGAACGCTACTTCATAGTCAGCGAGCAGAGCCTCGGCGAGTACGGCCTCATCGCGGGGAGCGCAACAGTGGAGGAAGCCAACGACCTCTTGGCCCGGTGTTCGGCCGAAGACGACCTCGTGGTAGTCAAGGGCACCGTCGTGAGCATGGCCGCGCTGCCCGCGCCGCAGATTGCTGTTTAAGGCCACAGGAGGGTTGAGTGAGCAGGCCAGACATCGTGATCTCGTTGCCGCGCATCCCCCTTTGGGGCAAGGTCGGCTCGAACCGGAGCAAGTCGCACTGGGCGCAGGACCACCGCGCCAAGAGCGAGGAGCGCGACGAGTGGATAGAGCTGCTCGTGTTCGCCGGCGCCCGCATGAAGGATGGTGCGGTGCTACAGGGCGAAGTCGAGGCGCATCTGAGCGTCCTGTTTCCCAGCGATGCCAACTGGCCCGACCAGCAGAACGTATTCGAGGGGTACAAGGTCCTGATCGACCTACTCGAGCCTCGCCGCATCACCGGCCAGGCCCCCAACTTCAGCATGCACGGCTTCGCCGGCCTCATCGAGAACGATGGGCTGCTGCGGTGGACGGGCCCGCCCTTTATGGCAGCGTCAGGCAACCACCAGCCGCGGACCATCATCACGCTCCGCTCGCTCACAAGCCCGCTTCCCAAGACGCTGTGGCTGTCCCCCGAGGGCATCCCCGCGCTGGCAGAAGAGATCGCACTTCAGGAGGACACCATGGAGACGAACACAGGACAGCAAGCCCCCGTCGCCGCGCCGCCGGCCGACAGCTTCCCGGCAACACAGGCTGAGGCGGACGCCGATCCGAGCATCCGCGACAACCGTGAGGTCCCCACGCCGGCTGCGGCTGAAGCGCCGCCAGCTGACAGCGGCCCTCCACCGACAACGGCAGGCACGGGTGACGACGAGCCCAACGAGGACACGCTGGACGACGCGGACGGGCTCGCACTCGTCCGCCAGTATTTCGAGCTCAACGCTGACCAGTCGGCCATCGGAGCCAAGAAGAAGGGTGTGCTCGCGAAGCTCAAGGAGCGCTACCCGGAGACCGAGTACGCCGGCCGAGACGTTCGCTTCGTCGATGGCGACGGTCAACCCACTCTGTTCGTAATGGGCCCGAAGACGTACGGCGAGAGGGAGGTGCCCGCGCACACCGCGTCGTCGTCGTACCGGCTCAACCCGAAGCAGCAGGCCAGGATGAAGCGCCTGGTCTAGCGCCTTTACAGCGGGCGGGCCCGGCGGGTTCGGCTTACCCCCTTCCCCGCCCGGACGCACACGGCCATCAACCCGTTGTGTCCAGGGCCCGCCCACTAAGCGCTGAGGACATGTCATGGCATGGATTGAGGTTCACCAATCGCTCCCGGGGCATCGCAAGACGCTTCAAGGCGCCTATGCACTGAAGATTGGCGCCGCCCAGATGACGGGGCACATGGTCCATCTTTGGCTCTGGGCGCTCGACTCCGCGCCGGATGGAGCTCTTCCGCCCGAGCGAGGCGTGATCGCCCACGCTGCCGGGTGGACAAAGGACCCCGACTCATTCATCGACACCCTCGTACGGGTGGGCTTTCTCGATGAAGCAGACGGTGGCGCGCTGCACGTTCACAACTGGGACGACTACGTTGGGCGGCTGATTGCGAAACGTGTAGCGAACGTTGAGCGCATGAGGCGCGCACGTGCTGCGAACGATACGCGCACAGTGCATGAACGTGCAGGGGCTACCGTACCGAACCAAGAAACAGACCAAGGAGAAGATTCCCGTAGGGGGCCGTCTTCGCCGTCCCGCTCTGAGCAGTCTTTCAAGGATCGCATTTCTCGAACTGACAAGAAGCCCGAGCAGATCGCAATCCTGATCGAGTTGGTCAGGGCTCGTGGGGGGCAGGTGGTCCAAGACGCCGGCGGGCGAGCTGCCGCCCTGTTGGGCCGAGCGAGCGATCCCGTTCGGGCGGTAAGCCTGGTGTGGGCCGCGACGATGCCACAAGTTGAGGGCGAGCCGTTCCAGTACGCCATGGGGATTATCAGCAGTCGGGAGGTAAGCAATGGCTCAAGAGCGCATGGAGCCGGTGGGCACGAGCTTTCGGAGTATCAGCGAGAAGCTAAGTGGCTCGAGTCACGTCCCTGACTCGTGGGTCTGCTCTCGCTGCCACTCGGTGAAACACTCGGCCGAGGCTGAGACTGCCATTGTCGACCACGGAGGCAAGCCCGACGTGTTCATGTGGTGCCAGTGCGATCGTGTGGAACATGACCGGCTGTCGCGGCTTGAGGACGTCTCTAACCTGCCGCCGGTATCGCAGTGGCGCTCGGCGAAGACGCTGGCCAACTTCAATCGCCGGCCTGGGACCGAGACTGCGTTCTCGGCGCTCGAAGCGTTCAGCTCGCGCACCGGCCCCCCTGTGCTGGTTCTGGTCGGTCAGACCGGTTCGGGCAAGAGCCACATGGCGGAGGGGATGGCCCGGCAGCTACTCGCCGAGAACACGCTGGTGCGGTACGAGTTCGTCCCCGACCTACTGGACCGGCTCAAAGCGACGTTCGATTCCAACAGTGACGTCCCCACCGAGGCGGTGCTCGACCAAGTTCGCCTCCCCTCCGTGCTGGTCCTCGATGACGTCGGCACAGAGGCGCCGTCCGTGTTCACCGCGGATCGACTGACGACCATCGTTGACGAGCGCATCCGCACCGGGCGCCGGCTGCTCGTGGCGACGAACAAGACCCACGAGGGCATGAAGGCGCTATCGAACGGCGTGTACTTCCGTCTGGCCTCACGGCTGTGGGACCAGCACTCGGGCGCCGTTCGCACGGTGTCGCTGACGTGCGGTGACTACCGGCTTGAAGGGGCCAAGCAAGAGGTGCCGGCGTGAACGAAGAGCAAGTGATCGAAGCGGTCAAACGCGAGCTGGCCCGAGTCGATGCGACGTTCGCGCCGTACCACTCAGCACACGAGGGCTGGGCCGTCATGTACGAGGAGGTCTGCGAGCTGTGGGACGAGGTGCGCGTCACTCAGTCCAACCGCTCGCTTGAGCGCATGCGGAAGGAGGCGATTCAGGTCGCCGTCACCGCTATCAGGTTCGCGACGAACGTCGGGGTGGAGCCGTGAGGCAGATTCATGTTCACTGCTGGGGGGCGACCGCGAAGGGCAAGCCGTGCCCGCGGTACGCCGACGCCGGCGTGTTCTGCGCCAAGCACACAGCTGAGCAGGAGGACAGAGGTGGGTGACTCGACTGCTATCGAATGGACCGACGCCACGTGGAACCCGATTTACGGGTGTACGAAGGTCTCGCCGGCGTGCGCGTACTGCTACATCGAGCGACAGCCGCCGTACCGGATGGCCGGGCTGCGCTTCGTCAACGGGCATATCCCCATCGAGCTCAAGCCCGAACGGCTCGACCAGCCCCTACGGTGGAAGCGCCCGCGCCGCATCTTTGTGTCGGCGCTCAGCGACCTGTTCCACGAGGACGTGCCGGTCGACTTCGTGGCTGCGGTGTGGGCGACGATGCTGCTGGCTCAGCACCACACCTTCCAAGTGCTCACCAAGCGTCCCGCCCGGGCCATGGAGATGCTCTGTGAAGGCGGCGCTGAGGAGGGAGCGTTCTACAAAGGCATTGGCTCTGCGCTTGCGGGTATGGGTATGACCGACCCCGGCCACCTTCGGGCTGTGCGGTTTCCGCTGCCCAACGTGTGGGTCGGCGTGACCGCGGAGAACCAGCGCATGGTCGATGAGCGCCTGCCCATCCTGGCGCAGATACCCGCTGCCGTCCGCTGGCTCAGCGTCGAGCCACTACTGGGGCCGGTTGACCTACACCGCTACCTCTGCGCCACGTGTGGACCGCGCGCTGACGGACGCACGCTCGATTGGGTCGTGGTCGGCGGCGAGAGCGGCCCCGGGCCTGAGCGGCGCAAGCTGGTGGCGCGGCACCCAAATCGGCTACACGCCGATGGCCCATTTTGTCGCCGATGGCATAGGTGGCCCGTACGTTTGGGTGCGGTCGTTGCGCGACCAGTGCAAAGCCCGCGGCGTGCCGTTCCTGTTCAAGCAGTGGGGCGGCTATCGCCCGAAGGACGGCGGGCGCGAGATCGACGGGCGGACCTGGGACGAATACCCGCAGGAGGTGCCGGCGTGAGCCCCATTCTCAACTACACGACGAAGGTGCCCGCAGAGCAGTCGGCAACGCAAATCCAACGCATGCTTGCGAAGGCCGGTGCGAAGGCGGTCGTCTTCGAGTACGACCGCGGTGGGGAGATCAACGGCCTGGCCTGGCAGTCGGAGACACCGGCAGGTGTCATGCCTTTCGCCCTGCCGGTCCGGGTCGACCGAATCGACGAGCTCCTACGGCGCGACCGTGTGCATATCACCGACACGATGAAGCGGTCGTTGCAGGCCCGACGGACGGCCTGGCGGCAGTTGAAGGACTGGATCGAGGCGCAGTTGGCACTCCTGGCGACGGAGATGGTCCGGATCGACGAGTTGTTCCTGCCCTTCGCGCGGACGCGCAGCGGCTCGACGGTCTACGAAGCATTGAGGGAAGGCGGATTCGGCGCACTGGCGCTCACCGATGGAGGAACCAAATGATCGGCTACTGCATGAAATGCCGGGCTGAGATCGAGATGAAGGATACGAAGACGGTGATGATGAAGAATGGACGCCCGGCGACCGAGGGCAAGTGCCCGACGTGCCAGACCCGCATGTACCGGCTCGGGAAGGAGCGCTAGACGCACAAGCCCTATGACAGCGAAAGGGACGCTTACGGGGGAGTCGCTAGGTGCGCTCCCCCGTAGTCGATTAGGCCAGCGACCTCTCGCCACGCACTATCGAGGCGCTCAAGAAGGGCGTGGTCGACCAAGCCGCCATCTACGCCTCCGAGCTGCTGCTGTAGTCCACAGTCAGGGCACGTGGCTACCCCTTGGCCCGACAGGACGTCATAGATGCGAAACCTCAAGCGCGGGGCCCTGAGAATGCCGCTTGGTAGCAAAACACAGTCAGAGCATGGGCGGTCGATCCAAAGGATATCGCGCAGGAAGTTACGAGGGTCCGGTTCCCTTCTCAGCCATCGAAACACCCCCAAAGCGTTGCTGACACAGAAAGGGCGCCACGAGGGCGCCCCTTCCGTCGAGGTGTGAACAGACGGGCGTTCACCCGTCGGACACCTCGCGATTCTCCTCCCGGTCCAGGTACGCCGTCAACGCTGCGGCGATCACCACGGCTCGCTTCTTGCGAGGGTGGAAGCTCGTGCAGTAGTCGTTGAGCCGCTCGTCGACGTCGACGGGCATCTTCCGCAGCAGCACGTCCCGTGTCACGGTTATCTGAGTCATGCCACCCTCCTGGCGCGCCGGCGGTGGGCGAAGCTCGCCTTGACCAGCGCTGCAGCTGTGTGTACGGGCACCGCGTTGCCAATCTGCTTGGTGATTTCGGCGACGGTCCCGACGAATTGGTACTCGATCTCGTTGTCGTCGAACCCCGTTGCCCGTGCCAGCTCGCGGTTCCTCAGCATCCGGAACCTGATGTCGAGCACGTAGGGGTGCCCGTCGACCAGCACCAGCCGGCGAGTACTCGTCGAGGCCCAGCAGCTGAATGTAGAGCGGGGCCAGCTCGCCCCCAAACTTCTCAAGCCCGCGAGCGATGCGCCGCCGGGTGTTCGCGCTCAGCGGCTTCTTCCGGTACTTCGGGTCGTCGAGGATGGACCGGCCCTGGTCCGTCCAGTCGATGATCTCCTTCGCAGCTCGCCAGGGTTCGAGCTGGCCGAACATCGGCACCTCGTTCCCCGGCTTGGCGTGCGTCGGTTCCGGCCACACGATAGGCCGTCCGTCCTTCCTCGCGAGCAGGAAGAACCGGGTGCGCGTGGTCGCATCGCCGAAGTCTGCCGCGTTGAGCATGCGCCACTCGGCGTCATAGCCCAACGCCCACAGCGACTTGAACCATGCCTCGAAGTACACGCCCTTCCTCGTCTTGTCGGGCGTGCCGTCGCGGAGCACAGGGCCCCAGTCCACAAACTCCGGCACGTTCTCGATAATCACGCGCTCCACGTCGAGCTTCGAGAGCCAGTTGTGGACCGCCCAGGGCTGCATGCGCCCCTGGTCGTGAATGGGCTTGCCGCCGCGAGCGCGGGAGTGGTACTTGCACTCCGGGCTGGCCATGAGCAGGTCGAGCCGGCCCTCCGGCACGAGCGCCTCGGGGTCGACCGTCTCTAGGTTCTCGATGTAGTGCCGCGCGGTCGGGTGGTTCGCCGAGTGCGTTGCGATGGCCGTGTCCCAGTGGTTGACGGCCACCAGCTCCATGTCGAACCCCAGCTCGGACAGGGCCAGCTCGGCGCCGGTAGACGAGCCACCGGCGCCGCAGAACAGGTCCGCGATCAGAAAGTGGCTTGCGGGTGCTCATGCCCGTGCCGCCGCGTCCGCCTTTTCGGTTGCTATCGCGTCCTCGGCGAAGCGCTCGCGGCACGTGAGGCAGAGCTGGTCCCACGACTCGTCGGACCTGGCCTCGCCGCAGGTACGGCAGCCTACAGACGGCTCGCCGGGGTTGGGCGGCTGGCTCACCTAGAGACTGATGCTCAGCGCCCGGGCCGCCGCCGCGCGTGCGCCGTTGTTGAGCTGCCGCTGCCATGCGCCTTGACTCGGCGCCCACCGGAAGCCGTTAGCCTTGAGCGTGGCCCTGACGTCGGCCTCTGGCTTGGCGTCGAACATGATCTGCAGGCGGTTCTCCTCGCGGTTCTCCTCGATGGTCCCGCCGTCGAACGCCACCGCATCGGCGACCGGCCGCGAGCGCTCCTGCTCAATGGTCCCGATGCGCGCCTGCATGCGCCGGATATTGGCCTGGTTGTTGCTCAGCTCCCAGGACTCGAACCCCACGTGACCGGTTGGCCACTCGGTGCGCGGGGTCGCCAAGATGTGCGCGTGGCGGTCTCCGATGCCGAGCAGGCGCAGGCTCTCGATCTTCTCGCCGAACCCCGCCTTGCCTCGAACGATGGCGTTGGCGTCCTTCATCAACTGTTGCCTGGCCTGGGCCGCCTCGATCTGCTCGGCCAGGGCGTCGGTGGCGTCGGCACGGTCGCTCGATATGCCACGTGGCGGCGTGGGCCGCACGGATTCAACGGCCCGGCTCCGCGCCTTCTTCTCCCACTCGATGAACCGCCCCTGGGCGTCGTGGTAGGCGTCGGAGCGCTTCCGCGCTCGCCGAACCGGGAAGTTTGACGGGCCGGTGATGGCCCACGAGACCAGCAAGGAGCGCCGCCTCAGCAGCTCGCGGTAGCGGTTGACGTACTGGCTGCGGTACTCCTCGAATGCTGGGCCGACCCGCTCGCGCTCGATGTCGCGCTCGGCACGTTTGACCAGCTGGGCATAGATCTCGGTCATGCGCTCGACCTAGGAACGTTGTTCGTACTCGCCGCGCCGTTCTGGGGTCCAGCTGGTGCCGTCGTGGGCGCGGTTGGCCTCGCCCCTCGGTATGTCTTCCAGGGTCACCCCTGGGGGCATCGGAGCTGTCGTCTCGCGTGTCTGCTCTAGGGTCATGTCACACCTCGTTAGCGTTGATAAGATTTGATATACATATCCCAGCATCTGTTGTCAATAGCCCAGCAGCACACTTGACTTTGAACACAGATGTTCGCCACGATGCGAACGCGCTTTCATCAGAAGCACTCGGCACGGGCCGGGCGGCTGGCCACCGATAGAGGGCCCTCAGCGTGGCAGCGCAGGACGACGACCAACGTCCACCCGTTGCCCGGCCAGGGCTCACACCTGCGCCGCTTCGCGGACACCAACGGGAACCTACGGAGGGGACAACCGAGACCGACGAGCGATGCGCACACGCCGTACAGGCGGTGCAGCGAGTCCGCCAAGGCCAGGCCAACACGGCTCACCTAGCCGTCAGCACTCCCCACCCACCATGACCAGCCCGACAACACCCGCACCAACCGCTGGCCTCGAACCTGCCAACACGCCCCCTACACGCCTAGACGGTGGACGGTGGCGATCTGGCCACTCAGGCAACCCATCGGGACGGCCAAAGGCTGTGGCGGGTCTGGCGGAGCTTGCGCGGGCCGCGACGAACGACGGCGAGACCCTCGTGGCCTTCTTCGTGGCCATCATGGAGGGTCGCGCGCCGGTCGGTTGGCCGGAAGGGCGGCGTGTCGAGCCTGGCCACATGATCGAGGCCGCGCGGTGGCTTGCGGACAGGGGCTACGGCAAGGCGCCGATCACGGTCGACGTGTCCGGCACGGTCACACACCGGGGCGAGCTCGACGAGTACACGACGGACGAGCTGCGGGCCATGCGCAACGAGATGGCACGCCGCACCATCGAGGCCGAGTACCGCGAGGTGGGCGATGCTGACGAGGGCTAGGCGCTGGCTTGGCGACCGGCTGCGCGGTGGCTACGTCCACGACGGCACGGCACGCGTACCCATCAGCCACGCCGACTGGCGCAGTGCACGCACAGCACGCCACCTCGACGACGAGCTGCGTGGTGCATCGGTCGGCGTGGTCCACGTGCTCAACCACCCGACGAGGGGCCGCACCTTTCTCGCATCAACAGGACCCGCGCGGGACGACCCCACCCCCGGCGACCCTCTCAAGGGCGATCAAACAGGTACTACGGCTCGTTCAGAATCCGCGGCTCAGGAAATCGGGCTGGCGGATTCCGTCGGGCTGACGATTGACGACGCGGTGGAGCGTGTGCGGGATGGCCGGTTGCACCCACTCGGCCGGCATGGTTCCGATTCTGCGACCACGGATGAGGCGGCACAACCGGAGCCGCTGGTTCCGGCGTGTGGGACGGACGGCGTGGACGATCTACCGTTCGGCGACCTCGAGGAGGTGGGCGATGGTGAGGCACACGGGATTACGGGTGGCGCTGGTGTTGACGGCGTGGCTGCTGACCATCGGGCTGATCGCCGGGCTGCACTTCGCCGCGTATCGGAGCGGATGATCGACCCGCGCTCTCCGCGGGGCCGGCAGTTGGCCCGGGAACGTGCGGCAAATATTCCGCGGAATATTCCGGAGCCCTCGTGACCGTCGTGTCCATACCTGTAGACGTCACGCCGGGTGTGCGGACGCACATCTCGTTCTCTCACGACGTGCCGCGCGGCCCCTCCTCTGAGTGCGCGGAGGGCTTCCACGACTACTGCGGCGGCTGCTTCTGCACGTGCCACGCTGGGGGTGGCGAGTGATCGACTTGCAGACGCCCCCGATGCCTGAGCTCGTCGTGAAGTTGACGCTCCCGATGGAGTGCCACGCGCGCTTCGAGGAGTACGTCGAAAGCAGCCTGTGGGTGTTCGGCTGCGGCCTGGTCGTGAATCACGAACGGATGGCCGGCGTCTCAGGCTCGCCGGAGTGGGCATGGAAGCCGCTTCACCACGCCCATCAGATGCACCACGACCACGGGCATGCGCCCCACGGCCACCACTGGGTAATCAACGTGCGGAACGAGGACGGCATGGCGACGTGCCGGCCACTGGAATTGGAGGACCGATGAAGACTTGGAAGGTCACGACCGAGGACATGCACGGGGAGTCGACGCGCACCGTAGAGGCGGACGACATGACGCTCGGCGACGACGGCTTCCGCCGGTGGCACGCCGGAGGCCGTGAAGTCCTGGCGCTGCGCGACTGGTCGGTCAAGTCGTGGGGAGAGCTCGGGGACGCGCCGGTGAAGGTATGAAGACCTACCGCGTGACCTGGGAGACGTCCCATGGTGACCACGAGCGCACGTTCGACGCCGACACCCACGACACCACGGGCGGGATGGTGCAGTACACCAAAGGCGATTTCATCACCTTCGAGGTACGAGAAGACGCCTTCGTCTCATCGGAGATCACGCAGGAGGAGGTCCCCGATGTGGCTTCGTAGACTCTGGCACCGGCTGTTCGGCATCCCCGTCTCGGCCATCGACCAGTACGACGATCTGTCGGTAATCGTCGTCGACGACGGGGTGAGCAAGCTCGTCAAGGAGAACAAGTGGGCCTATCACCCGAAGCGGAAGATCGTGCGTTATACCTGCGCGCGCTGTAAGGGCCCGCTCGGCGCATGCGGCCCAGCCTTGGAGATTCGCCCGGGCACGTACGCCGGCAAGAACCACACGAGCCCCAAGCGCCGGGTGACGTCGTTCGACTGGCTTGATGGGCGCTATGACCCCAGCCGCATCCGCGGCAGGTCCCGGCGCAAGCGCGAGGAGCGTCGGGCGAACACCCTGGCACGCCAGGAATCCGATGCAGCGTGGCTCGAGGAACATGCCTCTGGCGACGCGGTGGCCGTGTAGTGGACATGCTGGTCGACAAGAAGCCGCTAACGTCGTCGCAACGTTCTCGGCTCTCACGCAAGCTCATCAAACCGTCCCCGGTAGACGGCTTCCGGCTGATGCCGGCGTGCGTCTACATCGCCGCATGCCCTCGGTGCGGCGGCTCGCTTCAGGTCGACACGAACCGCGAGGTCTCCTGCGTCAACTGCGGCCACCCGTGCTGGCAACCCGTGTCGGTTGAGGTGCGGAGCGCATGACGACTAGCGACAAGCTAACCGAGGCGGACCTCGAGCTGGCGCTGGTCGAGCGTGAGTTCGTCGACTTCCTCGACTTCGTGCAGGTCCGCGACACGAGCCTCGATACCGAAGGCCCAACCATGGCGTTCGAGAAGTGGGACCACCTCATGTTCGTGGTCAAGCTCCTCGAGACCAACAAGCTCCTGATCATTCTGAAAGCGCGCCAGGTCGGCATCAGCTGGATACTCGCCGCCTATGCCCTCTGGACGGCGCTGTACCACCCGGGTGCTGTCGTCCTCCTGCTTTCTCAGGGCCGCCTCGAGGCCACGAAGCTCCTCGAAAAGGTGAAGTTCATCCACGACAACTTGCCTGCGCACCTGCGCAAGCCGGTTGGCGGGGACTCGACGACCGTGTTGGAGTTCCCCACGGAGACGTCGACCATCACAGCTCTGCCGGCCACGCCGGACGCAGGCCGATCTGAGACGGCCACGCTCGTCATTCAGGACGAGGCCGACTACCACGAGAACCTCGAAGGTAACTACGCCGCCATCCGCCCGACGGTCGATGGCGGCGGCCAGCACATCATGGTCTCGACGTCCAACTGGCAGACCATGAACAGCTTCTTCAAACGTCAGTACCGCCGTGCATCGAAGGTGAACGAGCTCGCGCAGTCGCTGAAGGACGGCGCGAGCCAGTACGTCAGCCTCTTCCTCAACTGGCGCGTGCGCCCGGGTCGCGACGAGGAGTGGCGTTCGGCGATCACCGCGGACTACGAGCCCGACAGGAAGAACAAGGAGTACCCCGAGACCGAGGCGCAGGCCCTCGAGGCGCCGCGGTCCATCAGCGCGTTCAACCACGACAGGCTGGACAGCATGAGCCTGCTTATTCGCAAGGAGCTGGACCCCACCACCGAGTGGCCGAAGATGGCCGAGGACCTTGACCCCATCGTCCACATCTACAAGCTCTTCCACCCAGGCAACAAGTACGCGGCCGGCACGGACACCTCGCACGGCGTCGGGAAGGACGAGGCCGTTACCGCAGTGCTGGACTGCATCAGCGGCGAGATCGTCGCCGACATTCAGTCGCCCCTGGTGGCGCCGGACCTGTTGGCGATGGCCTCGGTTGGTCTGCTCAACTACTTCGGAAGGCCACTGTGGGGCATCGAGGACAACGACTGGGGCGTCGAGACGCTCTCCTCGGCTAGGCGGCTGGGCTACGGGAATCTGTACCGCCGGCCAGGGTCGGGCCCGAACAGCGAGCCCAAGCTGGGTTGGCACACCGACGAGGTGACGCGCTACACGCTGTGGGGCGACATCATCACAGCAGTGCGCGACCGCCTCCTGACCGTGCCATCGGCCGAGGGGCTTGCGCAGTTCTACATGGTGATTAGGAATCCGGATAAGCGTGGTAGGATTGAAGCGATGGCGGGTGCTCACGACGACTACCCGCTTGCCGTTGCGATTGCCTGGCAGATGATTCCCTACGCTCATCGAAGCGTGGTCGGGTATGCGGGAGCTCCCGACCAGCTGAGCGCAGGTGTACCACCAGGGCGCCGTTCGTCACCGAACGCCGCTCGCTGGTAGGAGTATTGAATGCCGACAAAGGCGCTCCCGCAGCCCACCGGTTCGTACGTCGACAGTCTCTACGCCCGCCTAAACGGCGTGTGGACGTCGACACACCAGCACTGGCAGTTCCATATCGACCCTTGGTATCACCAAGAGGCCAAGATTTGGCCAGCCAAATATGAGCACCGCGGGACCTACGTCCCCTCCACTGCCCGAGGCGTCGTGGAGCATGCGACCGACTCTCAGCTAGCCTACCTTCCCACGATCTCTCGTCCGCCCATCGGCACCGGTGACGACCACCAAAAGGATGCCGACGACGTAGAGAACGCGCTGTTCGCGATCTTCATGGATGCCCAGCTGAAGGGCGCGGACATCAGCTTCAAGCAGGCCGGCAAGTACATGAACGCCTACGGCTACTGCGTTATGTTCGGGCCGCACCTTGAGATGGGCGAGGCGCCCGAGAAGCCAGAGGAAAGCGAATACGACGCCGACTCCGAAGAGTTCAAGTGGGCCGACGTCGACTACAAGAACGCCAGGAAGAATTGGAACCCCGTCCGCTTCGACGCACCGCACCCGGCGCGCGTGCTCATGGACCCGCAGGGTGGTCGCCGCCCGCCGGAGGCCGTGCATCGCAAGCGCATGTGGCGCGGCCAGATTGCCGACTTCCTCGACAGCAAGCGCGACCCCCAAGACACCAAGACGCCGACAGACGGCCTCTTCGTCTCAGACGACTTTGTGCGTGGTGAGCCACAGACCTACTACGAAGAGCTCACGGCCACCGAGTATTGGTCCAAGGAATGGCATGCCCTCGCGCTCGATGGCGGGAGCCTCCTCCTCGCCGAGAAGAACGCATGGGGCTACCAGCCGTACTCACAGGCGTTCGCCGGCTTCGGCATGGAGAAGACGGGCGAGGAGAAGATCAGCGCACGATGGCTCGCTGAGGGCCTGCTGGACGCGGTACTTGCCGACCTGAAGGTTCAGGCACAGGCGATGAGCGGCAAGCAGAACGGCCTCATCGAGTCTGTCTTCCGCCGGCGCGGCTCCCGCAAGGACACCGCGGAGGCCAATGCGCAGTACGACCGTGAGGACGCCACGCTGCAGGGCGAGAAGACGGACTTTTGGTTCGAGGACTACCCGGACTTGGCTCGCTGGGTATTCCAATTCGGCGCAGAGATCGACGCAGCCATCGAGTGGGGCACCTACTCCCGCTCGGCCGCTGGCTCTCGAGCGCAGGGCGTGTCGACCGTTGGTCAGCAGGCCATCCTGTCGACGGCGGTGGCGAAGAAGTTCGTTGCGGTGTCGATGCAGCTGAACATGCTGGCGACGGACCTTGTGCAGCACATCTTGAAGCTGGTCGACCGGCTCGGGGAGGACATCTCTATTGGCGGGAAGACGCTCAAGGTCGCGCAGATTCACAACGACTACAGCGCCCAGGCGCGATTCGAGCTCATGGACCCGATCATTCAACTGCAGCGCCGCGAGGTCGGTCTGCGTGAAGTCCAGATGAAGATTAAGTCTCCTGAGACCTATCGAGAGCAGGACGCGATGCTCGGCGACGAATCTCAGGAACAGCGTCGGCTCATCAAGCAGATCATGCGCGAGCACCCTGCTCTTGTTGAGATGGCCGTCCTCGCTGTCGCTGAGGAGGATGGCCTGGCTCAGCTGTTCGCGGAGTTTGCGGCCAAGCAGCAGGAAGCTGCCGGTGGTCTCGTCGGGCCAGATGGCAAGCCAATCTCATCGCCGCAGACATCGGACCAAGCCGGCGGCGGCGGACCGCGCGCTCTCAGGCAGGCATTGACGGGTGAAACGGCCAAGCCGGCACCGGTTGACCTGGCCGGCGCTGGCTTGGATAGGGCGCTGTAATGGCCAAGCAACACTGGCTCGCGGAGATCGTCTCGGAGATGGTGGGCGAGATCAGCGCCATTCGAGAAGAGGCCCGCGGAAAGAACGTGCTGAAGTTCGGCGAGGAGCGCCTGCGCTCTCGTGAGGTGAAGCAGCGTTTCAAGGACGCCGACCCAGCACAGCGCCGCGACATCATCGGCAGCATCGGCATCGACAAGGCCCTGAAGCTGGCCGAGCAGTTCGAGGAGAAGCCCTAATGGAGCACGGCGATCTCGTATTCGTCAACGGCGCGTGGTACATCGTCCAGATGGTCAGCATGGTCTACCCGAACCTCGCGGAGAAGCTCAAGGGCTTCGATAACACCCGTACGCGCGAGGACGGCTTCGAGGAGTTCCACCGCGCCGGCGACGCCGACGAATGGGTTGGTGAGCTTGACCTGTTCGATCCCCGACGTTGACACGCTGTTCCTGGGACCCGGGGAAGAGCCGGGCGCGGTTGCGCCGGGCACCGTTGGCGACCCGCCCGAGGAGGATGCAGTAGTTGTAGGCAACACGCCGCCTAAGCCTGGTTGGTGGCCGATCTTCATCCCGTGGCCCCCGCGGCGCGACTCGCTGTTCGCTCCAAGCCAGGCGTGTTCGATATCGAGGGCTTCATCGCTGTGCAGCGCCAGTTTGTTCCCCAGGAGGACCTGGCCAGCTCGGTCAACGAGCTGATCGCCCGCGCCATACAGGCCGGGAATCCCGATCTTGCGCAGGCGCTGAGGGACTTCCAAGCGCAGACGTCGCCCACTGGCCAGTACGGCAACTTCCAAGAGGCTCAGGCCGCTATCGACGCGGACTCGCGGCTTCAGGCGCTCAACTTCAGGCCGGAGCAGACGTCGGGTGGCGCGTGGATTATTCGCGCGGGCCCCGCAGCGAAGGCTGAGCAGATAGCCAGCAGCCTCGATGAGCTCATCGCCGAGCGGATTGCGAACAGCGACTACGCCGGCGCCCGCAAGATACGCGCGTTCCAGCAGGCACCATCGCAGCTGGACCTGTTCAATACGGCGCTGACAGCCGTGCAGTCGCCCGCCGAGTTCTTCCTGCTTCAGGCGCTCCTCGAGCAAGGCGGCGGCATCGCCGGGTCCTTCGCCAGTGCCCGCGCCGCGAGCGCTTTCGGCTTGCAACAGGCGTCGCCGTTCAGGCAGAACGGTCAGCAGCTCGTCGACCCCGAGGCTGCTGCTCAGCGCGCCAACAGCGACTTCGCTGCGGTGCTCGGTAACGACCCGCAGCATGCGCCTGGAGCGCCCGGTGTGGCATCCGCGGCTGAGCCACCCAAGCCGCCGAATATTCAGAAGCTGAAGGAATCGCTGCTGCGCGACATCAACGCCTCGGGAGCCGGGACCGGCGAGGGCTTCGACGTCGATCAGTACGTCATTGACGCAGTGGATGCGAAGGTTGCGAAGTTCAACGCGGACGTCGCGGCGTTCAACGCGGCGAAGAAGATCAGGACACCAACTGAGCGCGCCAGCGCCTTCGCCACTGATATTCAGAGCCAGGTAGCCCAAGGGCGCGTAGACACGGGTGGAGCAGCCCCTGTGGGTCAAGCACGGCCTGTTGGGACGCAGTTCATGCTCGACGTTGCCGGCGGTGCCGAAGTGCCACAGGGCCACACCTTCCCCGACCTTGGGGAGTCGGTGCCGCGCTTCGTTACGGAGCGACAGGCGCTCACGGAGACATCGTTCCAGCGAGACCTACGTGGGAACAAGGCGGAGCTCGCCGGCATCCCGCGGGCGGACTTCCACCAGCAGGAGCAGCAGTCGTTCAGGCGTCTCGGGGGTAGCACGCGGCCGGGAGCCACGGAGAGGCTCGGTCAGCGCCGGCGCGTAGGCGTCTAGTGCCAGACCTTCCCGTCCAGAGCCCAACGGAGCGGCGCCTACGTCAGCTTGCGCAGGAGACTGACGCTCCGAAGACACCGAGCGAGGTGCGCCGGCGTCTTAGCGCGCCGCCGCCACAGTCGGCAGGTATCGACGACTTCGCCAGCGCCGAGGAGTTGCGCTCGCCGGGCGTCAACCCACCGCCGGCGCAGCGTGTCCCCACGCAGGCTCAGGTAGCCGGCGCCATCGGGCGTCAGGCGGCGTCAGACCAACGTCCATTCACGCAGGCTCCTGAAGAGCCGCGGACGGTTACGACCCGTGAGAGCTTCGTGCCCGGCGAGTTGGAGCAAGCCACCGTTGGTGGACCGCAGCCCCAAGGACTGCCTGAGCTCGAGCGCGCCATCACGACTGAGGGTGGGCGCACCATCATCGACATCTTGGCGGAGAACGCCACAGAGACGGTCGGGCCGTTCATCGGCATCGCCCTGACGACAGCGCAGTTCATCGAGGAGGAGATCGACCGACCGACCGCCGCGCTGTTCCTCAGCCGCTTCGATGGCAAGGTGCGCGACCGCGCGCGGGAGTTGCGCGCTGAGGGCGTAGACACATACAACGCGGCGCTCCGCGCCTATGCGCAGACGGTGCCGGCGTGGCAGCAGATACTCGTCGAGCTGAGCGTCAGCCCCATCAACCTCCTGCCCATTGTTGGCTTCCCCGGCGCCATCGCGCGGGTCAGCGCGCGAACAGCGCGCGCCTTCGGCGACATCGGCGCGGCAGCAGCGCGGGTTGGCACGCAGACCGGCGGAGACATCATCCGTGGCGCCGCTCCGCTCGTGCGCAACTTGATCGTCGACGAGGCCGGCACCGTCAGCCTGCCGAAGAACCTCTCGGGGCTACGCATCAAACGTTTTCTGCGGAACGACCTACAGGCTGACTTTGAAGCAGCGCGTCAGCGCGTCGAGGCAGTCGAGGGTCAGAAGTTCGACGCGCTCGCTGGGCTACGGCAGGACGAGTTCTTCTTGATCGTGAGCCAGAAGGGCAAAGAATTGCTCTTCGAGGATTTCGACTCGCTCAACAAGTGGCTCGCGACCGGCGAGTATGTGCCCGCCAGCATTTCCTCGCCTATCCGCACCCCGGGCGTCGCGCTCTACGAGGCCGGCCGCATAGTCGACGAACCGCTCGGGCCGGTGCCTCAGCCTCCCGTTGGCGGCAGGAAAGGACCCTCAGCGAAGGTTGAGGAGAGCCCGTCTGCCATGCGGAAGCGCCTGGCGGAGAAGGGCGCCACCGACGAGGAGATTCAGATTACCGAGCCCGGCGTGCCGGCGCGTCCATTCGAGCGTTCGGCACTTGAACCAACGCCATTCGGCGAAGCTCGCGCATTCGACGACATTACCGATGCGACTCAGTTTCGAGATGGTCTCGATGACCGGTTGCGGGCTATCAGAAACGAGATCGACGAGCTCGAACCACGCCGGCTGGGTGCTCGTCCATCGAACGAGGCTCTGACGCGCAGCAACGAGTTGCGCGATCAGGTAGGGCCACTGCAGCGGCGCATCAGCGCGTTCGAGGGCCAGATCGAGCGTATTAGCCAAGCACGCCGCACGACTTCTGAACCACGCGCCGGGCTGAACGTACCTGAGAGGGCCGCGCCAACGGCCGTAGAGACGCGCGCAGCGGCCGATGTCGTTCTGCCTCGCGAGCTCGCTGGTGCGAAACCGCGGTACAACATCGGGGCGTCCAGCTACGAGCCCGTGTTCGAGAGCGACGTCGACAAGGCGCTCTTCATCGTCTCTCAGACAAAGAAGTCAGCTCGGGACGAGTCGTACATGGAATGGCTGCGAGGCATATTCCCGGGCATATCTGACGCACGTATTCGCAGCCCCCTTGGTACTGAGGTCCGCGACTTCATCAAGCAGACGGTGACCGGGCAACCGGCAGGCGACGTCCCTATCCCTACCTCCAAGGTGGCGCAGGCAATCGCTCGGCGCGACGCTACAGCAGCGACGCCTGCTCCACGTGCGGCCGCAGCGCCGACCAAGGCCCAGGCGCGCCAGGCGAAGCACCCCAAGAAGCCGACCAAGAAAACGGCCGCGCCGGACGCCGCGCCGACAGCGCCCGCGGACACACCGGCCGGAAGCGCCGCGGAAGCGCCGGGGCCGTCCGAGCTCGACGACATCATCACGGAGCGCGTCGAGGCGGGCCAGGTCAAGCCGGACCAAGAGGTCGACGACATCATCGAGGACGCCATCGAGCAGCAGGCCGCCGACGCGGACCTGCCGCCCCCCGGCGACCCCCCGGCGGCGATCAGCGGCGGCCGCGGTGCCGGCGACGGCGATGTGCCAGGCTCGGCCGCGGAGACGGTGTGGGGCTTCCCCGGCGAGGACGCGCAGACGGCGGCGCTCCGCAAGTGGGACGGCGCCCGCGGCGTCAAGGCGCTCGAGATTCAAAGCGAGTGGGAACACGGCCAGGACCTGCTGACACAGGCCGGCGTTGGCCGGCGCATCGGCAAGACGCAGCGTGTGAGCCAGGAGGAGATGGAGCCGCTGTTTCTGGCGCTCCATGGCGAGGGCGACGTACCTGACGGCTTTGGGGCTGTCTTCGACGACCTGCGCCGGCTCATCGACCAGGAGAGCTCGGACATGCTCGCGACCGACCCGAGCTTCCAGGACGTGCTCATGGCCCACCCCGACTACTTCCCTCGCGGGTGGAAGCAGCCCCGCGCGCAGACTGGCCGTCAGCGTATAGGCGTGCGCCCTGGCTTCACCAAACCACGTGTCGACGCCACCTTCGAGGAGATGATCGAGGCCGGCTTCGAGCCGCTCAGCTGGAACCCCTACGACATGTACGGGCTGCGTCGTCTCTCAGGCATAGAGTTCCGCGAGAGCAAGGTGCTCATCGAGCGTCTGAAGACCTGGGGAGCTGCGGCCGATATACGCAAGTCCCCAGTCGCTGGGTGGCGGGTCCCCGATGTGGGACCCGCCTTCACTGGGAAGCCGTACGTGCGCAAGGACGGCTCTGCGGCAATGACCGCGCGCATCGGCGTGCCAAACAACGTCGCCGACGTGCTCGAGGGGGTGTACGGCAAGCGGCCTGAGCTGCGCGTCGGTGGCTTCGACCTGCTGGGCCCATTGAATCGGTTCTCGAACGGGCTGAAGCGTTTCAAGCTGTTCGGCTCGCTCTTCCAGCACGTCGACTTCTCTACCCGTGTTGGCGCTGCCAGCCTCAGTCCCACCGGCATCAAGCGCGGCGCGCCCATCCGCTACCCGTCTATGGTCGCCCGGCTGATGAACGTCTCGCTCAGCTCGTCCGCGCGTCGAGGACTACGCGAGACCATCCTCAGCGACGCGTCGCTCTTCGACGACTTCGACATCACCCTTCGGATGGTCGGCGAGGAAGGCTGGCAGGTCGGCGGCGACACGTCCATCCTCCGCCGTTCCATCACCGACTTCCTGCGCGACGTCACGACGGACGGCCCGGCCACGTCGCTCGAGGTCGGCCGCGCGCGTGTCGGAGCCGTCGCACGCTTTCTCGAGGATGGCCTGTTCGAGGGCGTCTACCGCGAGAGTCAGATCTTCGGGCTGAAAGAGTTCGTCATTCCCAAGCTGCGCCATCTGCACCCAGGGTGGACGCCTCGTGAGGTTGCCGGAGCGGCGGCGAAGGAAGTCAACATCATGTTCTCCACGCTCGGGACGTGGCAGAGCATCTTTAGCCAGCCGGCCATGCGCGAGCTGGGCCGCACCATCCTCTTCAGCCACAACGAGTCCGAGTCCCTCATCCGGCAGGCGGTGAACCTCGTTGGTGGCGAGCAGGCCCGGCTCTGGCGCGAGTACGGCATCGGCATGCTCATCTTCCTGGCGGGCACCGCGAATGCCGTTCACTTCGCGTCGACGGGGCGCCCACTCCCCCTGGACCGCTACCTGCCGATCACCACCGGCAACAGCTACTCCTTCCTGCCGGGCGGCGTGGGCTACAACACCTCGTTCATGTCGCCGGACATTCCCTTCACGGGGCGCAACGGCTCCCGAATCGCGCTCGACATTGTTGGCCAGGCCGACACCTTCTTCCGGTGGGTGCTGGACCCGCCCGGCGCGTTGACTGCCCGCTACAACCTGCTGCCGCGCGCCATCTTCAACCAGTCCGAGGGCACCGACTTCTACGGCCGCGAGCTCGACGGCCCGGCTCAGCGCGGCGTGCAGCTAGCGCAGGACCTGCTTGCGCCCATCGGGCCGGGCAACGTCGTCGAGCTGCTGCGTCAGGCGTTCCCAGGCACCGTCGGCCGTGTGATTCCCGAGGGCGAGGGCCGTCTCGGCATCAGCGGCACGGGCATCCAGTCGTCGGGCTTGAACCTGCGCGCTGAGACCACGCCGCAGTTCCTCGACCGCTGGGCGCGCGAGGCCGGCTTCGTCGACCGCGAGGGAGACCCGATCACCACGTGGGGCGCCCTCGAGACGCACATGCGCCGGGAGATCGAGAAGGACCCCCTCTTCGCCGGGGAGATGCAGTTGCGACGGCTCACGAGTATCGAGCGCGGCTCCACCGGCGCTCAAGCCGCGCAGGAGCTCGACGAGCTGGACGAGACACGCTTCTCCGAGGAGGAGACGCTGGCAGCACGCTACCCGGCGCTGGGGCCACAGGACTTCCGCGACACCTACGGGAACATTCAACTGCGGTGGGTCACCGGGCGCCGGCAGGTCGACGCGGACTTCCAACGGTTCGAGGAAGAGCAGAAGCTGCCGGACGATCAGAACAAGGTGGCGCTCATCGAGTACTACGACGTTTTCGACGACGCGCGCCGCGGTGACGGCTCGCTCGACTTCGAGCGCCTCGAGGAGCTGCTGGTCGAGCTTGAAGCTGGGTGGTCACAGGTCCAGCGCGAGTACATTGCTGACAACACGGGCCTGACCGAGCACCCGCCGCTCATGCAGCAATACAACGCTGACCGCGAGGTGCTCAAGGAGTTCTGGCAGGTCGGCCGTGACTTCCCGCTGACGGGCAACGCCAAGGCCGCGTGGGACCAGTACCTCGCCGCGAACGAGGTGACCCAGCGGCTCATGGAGCGGGCCTACCCCGGCATCCGCCACCTCGTGGAGGCGCGGTCTGCCCAGCGGGACGCGCTGCGCAGTCCGGAGAACCCGAACGGCATCGCCATCGACCTGGCTCGTGTCCGCTGGTACGGGGACAACCCCCGCACCCGGGCAGGCGCCGAAGAGTTCCGGCGCCTGTGGGGTACGGGGCAGATCCTATTCGATTCGGCGCCACCTCCTGCCGCCGAAGCTCCTGCCCCGCAGGCACTCTCCACCACGCCTAGCGAGCGGCGCCGACAGCTGGCCGGAGCGGCCCGATGAGGCAACCCGCAGTCTTGACACGAAACGTGCCAGTGCTTACCGTGGCCGTAGACGCGGGTGAGCCCGCACGATGCCCAGCTTGTGGCACGCTCTTCATCGAGCGGCTCCACGGCGAAGCAGAGTGCACTTGTAGAGACCGACGACACCCGCGAGGAGTAGCTCTAAAGCTCATCTTCCAGAGCACATAGAGACAACGAGTGGCGAGATGCCCGGCCGCTTTGCTTTATGCAACGCGCCGGGCTTTTTGTTGTCCAGATAACGGGGGACTCGCATCAGGCGGGCGATCTGAAGGAGGACGTAGTGACCATGATTTCGGGGGGCGGGAACCCCATCACTGAGGCAGCAGAGGCAGCACGATCTGAGGCACCCGCACCTGAGCCAGCACCGGTAGAAGAGCAAGCTCCCGCTGCTCAGAAGCCGGAAGGCGAAGGGGCCGGCGCTTCGGGGGATGGTGAACCAACTGCTGAGCAGCTGAAGACTGAGAACGCGGCGCTCAAGAAGTCCCTCGAGGACGAACGGTCGCAGCGGATAGGTCGGCAGCGGCAGGCCGAACGGGACCAAGGGACGCAAAACCTCCGTGACGAGGTGGCGGGTCTCAAACGAACCGTTCAGGCTTACGTCGGTGAAACGGCTCGTGGCTCTACACCCGAGGAGCTCAGCGCGGCTTTGGCCAAGGCTGACGAGGAGACGGCGAAGGCGGTCGGTAAGAGCCTGTTCGAGGTTGAGCACGCGGGAGCCGCGGCAGACCTTCGAGAAGCCCTCACCGTCGATGGCAAGTATGCCGTCGACACGACCACCTCGGAGTTTCAGGCGGTTGCATCTGCCTGGGACGATGCGGTGGCCAACGAGGACTCTCAGGGGCTAGCCAAGGCACTCGCGAACGCTAGCAGACTCGCACTCGCTGCTCACCGAGCCGCCGGGACTGCTCCCGCCCCTGTGCCAGCGGCGGACGCCTCGGCGAACGGTGAAGGGGCTGCGGCACCGGCCGCGGCTGCAAAGAAGGCAAGGAACGCCATGGATCTGACGGCACCACCGGGTGGACCGGCGGGGGCGGACGAGTCCTGGCGAAACCTGAGCCCTGACCAAAAAATCGCCCAGGGCCACGCCGAGGCCATGGAGGCTGAGGCACTGGCCTAATCCCTCCGAGGTGAAGGATGCCGACACTTACCGAATACGCGAAGCTCTCCAACTCCAAGTTGGAAGTGGGAGTCTTCGAGAACCTCATGACTGCCGACGAGCTCACCCCTCTTCTGCAGTTCGAGACGATGGAGGGCAACTCCCTCCTGTACAACCGCGAGGACGCTCTGCCGACGTCAGTCACCCACGCCGTGGGTGACGATTGGGACGACACCGAAGCCACGTACACGCAGAAGACTGCGGTGCTGGCCATCGTAGGTGTGCAGTCGCCTCTGGACCGGTACGCCTTGCAGACGCGCTCTGACCAGCAGTCTCAGGAAGGCCCTCACCGCGCCGGCATGATGAAGAGCCTTGGGCGAAAGATCGCCAAGCTCGTTATCACCGGTGAGCCGGAGAGCGACACGACCGAGTACGAGGGCCTCGACAGCATCTGCCGCGCCGAGACGCGGATGATGGCCATGGACGACGGCGTTGTGGACGGTCCTGGCACTGCCGAGACCGAGCTCACCATGGACCGCCTCGATGCCATGATCGACTTGGTTGAGGGGGGCCTGCCCGACGCCCTCATCATGAACAAGACGCTTCGGCGCAAGCTGACGTCTCTCTCGCGGGCATCCGGGTCCGGCGTGCTGACCAACGAGCTTGACGGCTTCGGCCGGCAGGTGTGGCGGTACAACGGTATCCCGATCAGGATTTCCGACTGGATCACGAACGCCGAGGAGTACAACGACGCGGGCACGTGGCCTTCGTCCGTCGCCTCGACGATCTTCGCGGTCCAGTTCGGGAAGGCGAACCAGGGCTACACCCTGCTCCACAACGGGCCGGTGCTGACCCCTGACTTCCAGAACATCGGTATCAAGGAACGGAAGAACGAGAACCTCTACCGCTCGGTCGCTTACCTGACCGCCGCGACGTACTCGGCGAAGAAGATCGCCGCGCTCGGAGGCATCGACTCCTCGGCGTAAGCCAAGGGGTACTGACACAGAACGTGTGGCTGGGGTTCGCGTCCATGCGGACAAGCCGAGCCCCAGCCACTTCACCCAATCAAATAGACCGAGTTCTTCTCGGAAGTTCACCAAGGAGAATAGATCGTGGCCAGCAACGCAAAGATTCGACAAGCCCGGGGAGTATTCACCGGGAAGATTGGTTCCTCGAAGCTCATCCCTGGCGATCTCGTCGACATCGACGCCCCGTACACGCAGGGCGACCAGTACTACCTGAGCGAGAGCCCCTGCTCGGCGCCATCATCACAAAGGAGCCACTCGAGCGTATCGAGGGGTGGTAGCAGGAGGACGACGTGGCTAAGGAACAATGCGAGTGCGGCGCGATGGTCAGCCCTCAGGGGAAGGCCATGCATCTGAAGGGCAAGGACCACCTGGCGTTCGTGGCGTCTCAGGGCGGTACGGAGACCGGTACAGAGGCAGCGACAACCGTGGTCGACGCGACGCTGCACCCGGACCTGCAGGCGGCGATTGACGAGGCGGCGATTGGTGAGAAGCGGAACCTGCAGGCAGCAGCCCGCATGGTTCGGTCGCACCTGTCCGCCACGTACGGCGAGCGAGAAAAGTGGCCGTACTCGCCACTCGACTTCTTGAACCAGCACGGAATCCCGCTCGCCTAACGGGCGCCGCGGGTAGGAGAACGACGTGGCAGCTAGCAAGCTCAGCACGAAGCACACGGGCGTCAAGAAGATGGAGTACGCGGCGACCAAGTTCGCGGCGGCTGCGGCTCTTGACGGCGCGGTGACCGTCCCGGCCGGCACGACTTCGATCATCGTCGCGTGCTCTGGGGCGATTCACTGGCACCCGACGGGGACCCCGACGTCGACGTACGGACACGCCGTGGCCGCGGACATTCCCTTCGAGCTCACACATGCCCAGCACGGGGCCAAGATCATCGGCGACGGCGGGGCTGTCAACGTGATCGCGGCCTTCAACGGCGGGGTGTAGCCGATGGGTGCTATCTACGGCGCCATCGTTGAGACGGACGGCGACGAGGTAATCACAGTCGCCGGGACGGCGGTAACCCTGACGTTGCCGGCGGAGTACACCCGCGCCGGCGTCAGCGATGGTCGGGTAACGATAGGTGTGGGCGATGCGGCCATCATCTACACGACGAACGGGACTGCTCCGGTCGATCAGACGGAAGGGCCCGGCAGACTTCGCCAGGTGGGCGACGTCATTGAGCTCACCGGCCTGAGTCAGATACGGAACTTCAAGGCGATTCGTGCGACCGGGAGCAGCGGCAAGCTGTCGGTCCAGTACGAAAAGCGGCTCAACTAGGAGGCGAAGTGGCAACCATTCAGATCACCGTCCCCAACCAATACGTTGCGGACCTGACAGCGGCCATCGAGGCGGAGTTCGGCGATGGAGTCGCCGGCAAGAGTGCAGCTGAGAAGGGCACTCACGCGATTCACCCGTACCTGCGCGGCCTCTACGCACGGCACAAGCACCGCACGGCCATCGCGGCGAACCAGCAGACGCTCGACGATGCTGAGGCAGCGCTGAAGGTCGCGAAGGACGCAGCGGCGGTGGCACGGGACACGGCGGGCACTGACGCTCGGGCGGCAGCGGAGGCGGCGGCAGACTCGGACTGGACGTAGCCGATGCCCGCACTCGACCGTCTGTGGCGAGCTCGAATCGCCGAGGCTGAGCCGTACTACGAGGCCGTCTTCGGCATAATCGGCAACGGCGGGAGCATCCTGCCGCTTGTCGGTCCTGGCGCCGATGGCGCACCGAACGCAACGTCGTTCACGACTCGCCAGCGGCATGCGTCCGGCATCGAGGCCGTGTTCACTTGGGACGCGGCCCTCGCGGCTGCGGAGTTCGACCCAACTGACCCTGCGTTTTACAAGGGCGTCGCCCCGGTCCTGACCTTCGATGCGTCGACAAACCAGGCGGACACCCCCGACAACGCCTACTGGACAGTCGATGATGCCGGTGGAGCGAACGGCTTCAGCATGGGCTTGTGGGTCAAGGTCACAGACACGGGAAACCATCGCTACCTCCTGTCGAAGTGGGACTCGAACGTAGCCATTCAAGAGTGGATTTTCCGCATCGACACCGTGGACAAACTGGAGCTCGGCGTTCGCGACGACAGCACCGATGTAAACCCCAGCCGCCTTGCCGACGCGGCAATCCCGATGGGCCGCTGGATATTCGTCACAGCCGTCTACAACGGCGCTGGCGGTGCATCAGCGATGGCTGGGGCAACGCTGTACGTTGACGGTGCTGCGATAGCCTCGACGGCCAACGAGGATGCCTCGTACGTAGGGATGGAGGACGGCACGGCGGTCGTTGCACTTGGCGCTGCGGACACGAGCGGCACCCCCATCAGACTCTTCGAGGGCCAGATGGCCGGCGGTCCCTTCGGCCCGTTCCACGTTGACGACAAGGAGTTGACCGCGGCCGAGGTCAAGCGCCTGTACCACCTCGCCCGGACGGCGATGGGACTGGCGGCGTAGATGGCCACCACGACCCGCGAGCGTCTACGGCAGCTGCTGGCCGAAACGATGGGCCGGTTCTTCCTCGGCTCGCGCACGAGTGGCGGGTCGTCGACGACCATCGTTGACTCGAAGATTCAGCGGTTCGATGCCGGCGGGCTGCGCAATCTGTGGATACTGATTACCTCGGGCGCGCTCGACGGTGAGCTCAGCCGCATTAGCTCGATCAGCGGGTCGACCATCACGGTCAGCCCGACGTTCACGCGCACGCCGCCTCCCGGCACCACGTACGAGATTCACCAGTACGACCCGACCGACGCGCATGCCGTCTTGAGCGCCGCCGGCCGCGCTCTCTACCCGGACATCTACCTGCCGCTGCGCAACGAAGATCTGATTGTCGACAACCTGCTCTCGAATCCGTCCATGGAGAACGTAACGGGGACGGACATCGACAACTGGTCAGAGTCTAGCTCGGGCACCATGACCATTGAGACCTCGAGGGTGGTCCACGGCTCGAGGTCCGCACTCCTCGTGGGCTCCGGTGCTTCCAAGTACCTGACGCAGAGCATCCCGACCAACACGAAGGAGCTTGTCGGCGCCACGATCACGTGCCGGGCATGGGTGTGGACGACGAGCGCCAGTGGAGGCCGGCTCAACATCAACTGGGGCGGCGCCGCCACGACCACGAACGGCTCCTACCACACCGGCGACGGCTCGTGGCAGCAGCTGACGGTCAGCGGGACCATCCCGGTCGACGCGACGTCGATCACCATGGAGCTCGAGGCCGCGGCCGGCGCGAGCGTGTACTTCGACGTGGCCTGGGGTCACACAGGCAAGGCGGTCCACCGCTACACCATCCCTACGGAGTTCATTCAGGGTCCGCACTTCGTCTCAGTTCAGCAGAACAGCGGCATGCCCGAGGGGCTGTACCGCAGGTTCGGTGAGGACGAGGCGCCGAAGCGAGGCCGCATCCTGCGTCTCGAGGGTATGGGCATCATCAGCGCGCCCACGACGGATGCAGGCACCATCGAGATCGCCGAACCGCGCTTGCGCGTGCTCGTTGACAAGGCTGCAGCGATCTACAGCCGGCGTCTTGCTCGCATGTTCCCCGACCGGCGCGCTGAGCTCATCGCTGACGCCGCGGAGTGGGAGCAGGTGAGCGCGGCGGCGCTGACTCGACCGGGTATCAAGATGCAGCCGATGGCCTCGTGGCGAAGCCTCGGGGTGTACCACACAGACGAGGACGCGGACGGCCGCTACCTCGTATTCGACGTAGTGAGGGAACAAGACCCCCGGAGGATGTTTCCGTGACAGCTACAACCGTGATCTCCGTATCGCAGATTCCAGGGCCGGGGACGCCGGCCGCGGACCAACGACGTGCAGACTTCATCGCGTCGATCTTCGCCCAGGTGGGCGGGGTGAACAACATCGTGCGCCTCTGGCTCCCGAAGACGGCGGACGCCTCGGCGACGTCGTTCACCTCGGAGGACCCGGGCGGTGCGACGCTCACGCCTCGCGAGGCTGGGTCGACGCAGGACATTGCCGATTGGGACATTGCCGGGCTGAGCACTCGCGGCTCTGGCTACGCGGTGGACCTCAACGGCACGGACGAGGACGTGCAGCTGGCGGACGCCGACGACCTGAGCTTCGGCGATGGCGCGGTCGACAACCCGCTCAGCGTCGTCTCTCTCGTCAACCCGGACGTCGTGACCGAGCAGGTGATCTTTGCCAAGTGGGACGAGACCACGGGCACGCTCGTTCGCGAGTACCGCTTCGAGATCGACGCCAACGGCTACCCGACCCTCGAGCTGCTCGACGAGAGCGCCAATGCCATCATCGCCCGCGAGGACGCAACGGCCCTCACGGCTGACACGTGGGTCCTGCTCGCGGGGACCTACGACGGCAGCGGTGCGGTGACCGGCATCAACATCTTGAAGGACGCATCCATCGTCGACGACGCCGACGGTGACACGACCGGGACCTACGTCGCGATGGAGAACACCGCGGCAGTGGCCCGCATCGGTTCGCAGATCGGTGCGTCGGCGGACGACCAGTTCTTCAACGGCGAGATGGGCTTCCTCTTGGTCTGCTCGGTGGCGCTGAGCCAGGAGCAGGTGTTCGGCATCAAGGCGGCGGTCAACTCGTACTACGCTCTGACGCTCTAAAGGTGCTGTTCGATGGCACTCACCGTCGGCAAGGAAGGCTCTCACCACCTCATCCTCCGAGACCTTCCTTCCGGCGGGTCGACGGAAGTCGGCCTTGTCCTTGAGAAGGACCGGAACGGCAACCTGCGTTATGTGCGGGACGAGCTCACCAGCTTCGCCGAGCGCCGTTCGTCGGGGCCGCTCAGCTACTCCGATATTCACCCGGGCGTAGCGCTCACCCACAGTCAGAACGATTGGTCAGGCGGCGCCATGCAGGCGGCGTACGACCCAGCGCGCCCGAATATGTACGCCCACGCCGACGGCATGGATATGCGCGGCGCGAACGTCTTCACGCCCGGCATGTTGCTCAACGCCGCTGAGGGCGTCAGCGCCATACCGAACCAAGACGCTGAGCAGAACACGACGGCGCACTGGACCTCGAGCGTTGGCGCCGGCGGCGGTCTCACGAACGTCACCACAGACCCACGTTCCGGCTCGAGGCACTTCCACATCGTGTGCGCAACGGACGGCGTGGTTGACACGCACACACTGCAGCGGCTTCCGCCTGATGGGCTGAAGGGCGTCTCGGTCACGTGGACGGTCTATGCCAAGTGGGTCTCGGGCACGGGGAGCTTCAAGCTACGCCTCACCGACAGCGCTGGGTCTACCGACGAGACCAACGCAATCACCAGCGGCGACACGGCGTACACGGCGCACACGGTGACGCGCACCATCGACTCAGGCGCGACCTACGTCGAGCTGCAGCTGCGTGACCAGTCGGCGAACGCGAGCACCTTCCACATCGACGATATGTCGATCACGGAGCCCTCGGACGTAACGGCGGTGTCCACAGTCCAGGGCATGGCGGTTGTCGGCGATGTCCCATACATCATCACTGGCGGGCGCATCGCGAAGTGGGACAACACGGGCACGAAGTGGGATACCGTCTATACCTCCGCTTCCCTCTGCACCGGCATCGCTGAGTACAACGGCAACATCTACGTCGGCCGCGGCTTCGGCGACAACGCCTACATATACGGGACGAACGTCACGTGGACGGAGAGCACCATCGCCAGCGATGCGAAGTACGCGCATCACTTCGCCGTGTCCCGGGCTACGCTGTGGAAGAGCCGGCACGATGCAGGCAGCGGCACCCGGGAGTTCGTCAATAGCTCGACCAACCCGGTCAACGGCGGCAGCTGGGGCACGGAGGTAGCGGTCGGCTCGTCCGACCGGAAGATCACCGGGCTCTACAAGCTCAACGATACGCTCGTCGTGGGCAAGGAGGACGGCGCGCACATCTACCTACGCGTGTACGAGGACGGCACCTCCGCGGCCATCTTCGAGAACATCACGCAGGAGTTCGAGCACTTCGTCGACAGCGAAAACTTCGACCGCGGCGTGGAGTTTGGCGGCTTCCTCTACCTGACGGCGGCGCAACAGAGCTTCAGGCGTTGGCCTGGCCGCGGCGCCACCATGCAGGACCTGACCGCGCTGTTCGACTCGCCGCGACTAACGGACTTCGGTGGCCGCATCCGTGCGATGGCGCCGGCGCAGTCCCGGCTCTACCTCCTGCTCGACACTCCGGTCGCTGACTCGACGTCGGGCAAAGAGGTTTGGCTGATGTCGCTTGAGGAGGACACCGACGGTCTCCACGTCCACACGATCGAGAAGGTCGCGCTGGGCACCATCAGCTTCATGGCCGCGCACAACGGCAAGCTGTGGGCGATGGGACACCGGAACAATAGTGAGACCGAGCAAGTGGTCACGTGGTACTGGACGCTGCCCTCGAAGACGCGCTTCCCGGCGTTCGACGTCACGCCGTCGCTGAACACGTCCGCCGTGGTGACGATGCCCAAGGTGGACTGGAACCTGCCCTCTGAGGAGAAGGCGTTCATCAGCATCGAGGTGTACCTGAAGGACAGCATCATCGACGCCGAGCACACGCTGGTCGTGAAGTACACGCTGGACGATGGCTCCCAGGTCACGCTGGCTACGATCAGCTCGGCGACCGGCGCGGACCACCGCGAGCTCTTCTTCAACACCGTCACTAATCCGGAGACCGCGGCGGTAGGCAACGAGATTCAGGTGGAGTTCACCGCGACGACGGACGACGGGGTGCCCGTCGAGGTGTACTCGTATCAGATCAACGCGACGTACCAGCCGGCGGCGCTCGAGACGTTCGACGTGTGGGTGAAGATCGGCGAGAACCTGAGCGGCCCGAACGCCGGGGTCGACCCGGACTCCAAGGCCACGAAGATGAGCGCGCTCGAGACGCTGCGCGACACCACCTGGCCCATCGAATGGGAACAGGACTTTGACGACGACGGCACGCCGGAGAAGATCAGAGGGCACATGCAGCGCGGGACCCTACGCCGCACGCCGGAGCACGAGACCCAGGCCGGCATCGAGGTGTGGGCGTTCCGACTCATCGAAGTAAAGGTGGCGTAATGACCGCACAGAAGCGACACCCGTTCCAGACGGCCGTCGACCGGGTGCTTACTCAAGCCGACCTCGAGGGCATCGACAACATCACCGACCGCGAGCTCACAGTGCTCGGGTTCCATTGGCTGAGCGTCGTCGGTTTCAGCAACGGCCGACGCTCGAAGCGCCAGTGGGCGGCCATCCTGACGGCAGCGACAACGGCGATCAGCGCCGCAGGCACCGGCATCGCGTTCGGGGTCACGACGGCGCTAGGAGGATAGACGGCGCCTCGGGAGAAAGCGCCGCTCCCCGACCCCGGCGCTGAGCTTCCCGCACTCCCGACGGCACCCGCGGCCCCTGTCCACGCCTCCGGACAGGGGCCGCTTCGTTTTGGCGCAGATAGTATCTGCCAGCTACCCGAACGGCTTGAAGTCCCGGTACGCTTCCACCGCGGCCCTCTCCTCGCTCATGCCGGCGGTGTAGTAGTCGAGCATGGCGGGAGTAGTCCAGCCGCCCACGTACGTCGCGTACGGCCGCTCGATGCGGCTCCGCACCGATTCCTGCGCAAAGGTACGCCGCCAGACATGACAGGCGTCCTTCACTTGGCCCTCAAGACCGGCCCATACGATCACCCGCCGCATGTCCTGGCCGACCCCATGCCATCGCATCTGTTGGCCCGTCTGAGTGACCCACAGGGCCGCAGGGTCGACGTCGCGCCGGCGCAGGTGCCCCAGGTAGCGAAGGAGCGCCAGGTGCGTGTCCTTGGTCACAGGGACGCGCCTCTCCTTCTGCCCCTTGCCCATGCGGATGCGCACGGTGCCGGCGCGTAGGTCCAGGTCCTCGAGGAGTAGCTGCTGCATCTCCGCTCGGCGCATCCCGGTCGTTGCGAAGAGCCAGATCATGGCCCGCCGACGTGCCCCGACGAACGTTGTCGGCGGGCACACATCCAGCACCGCGGCGAACTGCTCCCGTGTCAACCCAACCTTCCGCACTCGAGGAGTCTTGGGCGGCGGCAGACGCTTGAACAGCACCGCCACGTCCTCGACTCCTGGCAGGTGGCCGAAGTCGATGGCCCATGCCAGGAACGCGTGGACGCCCTGATACAGCGACTTGCGCCAGTGTGGACTGATCGGGCGATCTTGCAACGACGCGAGCCAACCGACGAGCTCATGCCGCCCGACTTGTTCCAGCGGGCATCCCTCGCGTTCGAGGTAGCCGAGGAAGTCACGGACCTTCTTCCTGAAGACCGTTACCGTCGCCTTCGTATGGCCCATGAGCTGGTGCCACAGAAGATAGTCGTCCAGCGTCGCGTCAAAGCGCTGGGTCATCGCAACAGTGGTTTTCGTCTTATCGGCCTGTTGCTCGCCGATTCCTCCATCTCGAAGCGCTAGGTCAATCATGCCTTTTGCAGCAGGCCCGATTGCTATGCGGCTGGCCGTTATCTAGTTGGTGGCAACGACAGGATTTGAACCTGTGACCTAGCGCTTATGAAGCGCCCGCTCTGACCGCTGAGCTACGTTGCCACCCGAGGCGGCGGGGAGTCAGCCGCTCGACCCGTCCGCACGGCCACAGCATAGGCAAGCCCTTGCCCACCGGTCAACGGCGGCGCTCGCCGCTAGGGAGCGCCCCAGCCGCCGCCGCCCGGCGTGGCGACGCGCAAGACGTCACCGGGGCGCACCTCAACCGTCGCCTTGGCGGGCAGCCGTTCCTCGCTGCCGTTACTCCGCAGCACGACGTTCTCGCCGACGACCCCCGGCCCTCCACCCGCCAGGCCATAGGGCCGGCTCGTCCGGCGTTCGGTGATCAGCGACACGGTCGAGCGGGCAAGGAACTCGAGTTCGCGGACCACACCATCGCCGCCAGGGTGGCGGCCGATGCCTCCGGTGCCGGACCGGATGGCATACCGCCTCACGCGGAGCGGGAAGGCGAACTCCAATGCCTCGGCCGGCGTGTTGAGCGTGTTGGTCATGTGGGAGTGGACGCCCGAGGCCCCCGCCCGCGTCGGGCCCCCACCCATCCCGCCGGCAAGCGTCTCGTAGTAGGCGAACGGCTTGCCGGTCCTCGGGTCGGTGCCACCGGCCAGCACGTTGTTCATGGTGCCTTGGCTCGCGGCCGGGACGACAGCGGGCGCTGCCTGGGCCAAGCAGCCGAAGAGGACGTCGCCAATGCGTTGCGATGTCTCGACGTTGCCACCGCTGACGGCGTGCGGCGGGCTCGCGTTGACCAGCGAGCCGCGCTCGGCGACCACCGTGACGGCCCGGCGGACGCCATCGTTCGCCGGCACGTCGCCCCCGACGAGACAGCGAACGACGTAGAGGGCGGCCGCCTCCGTCACGGCGAGTGGCGTGTTGACGCAACCGCCGCTCTCCGACGTGGTCCCGTCGAAGTCGAAGATCACGTGCCCGTCGGCGATGGTGGCCGTGCAGGCGATGGCCAGATTCTCGTTGCCCTGGCCGTCGTCCTCCATGGCATCGGCGAACGAGTACGCACCGCCCGGCAGCTCCCGGAGCGCGGAGCGCGTCAAGGCTTCAGCGTAGTCGAGCAGCGCCGCCATGTGCTCGTTCAGCGTCGCGAGGCCGTAGCGGCCTACCAAGTCCAGGAAGCGGCGCTGACCGGTGCGTACGGCTGCAAGCTGGGCGGAGAAGTCGCCCCGGCGCTCATCCGGAGTCCGCGTGTTGCGACAGATGAGTTCCAGCAGCGGCTCGTTCAATCGTCCACTCTCAATGAGTTTGAGGGGCGGGATGATGACCCCTTCCTGGTACAGCTCGGTGGATAGCGGCAGCGAGCCCGGCGCCATGCCGCCGATATCAGCGTGGTGGCCACGGTTCGCCACGTAGCCGGCAAGGGTGCCGTCGTCCAGGTATACCGGCGCCATCAACGACACGTCGGGCAGGTGGGTGCCACCGAGGAAGGGGTCGTTGAGGATGGCGACGTCGCCGGGCCCCACATCGAAGGCGTCCAGCACCGCGCTCACCGACGCCGTCATGGCGCCAAGGTGGACCGGAATGTGCGCGGCCTGCGCCACCATGGTCCCCGCCGCGTCGAACACGCCGCAAGAATAGTCGCGCCGCTCCTTCATGTTCGCCGAGTAGGACGTCCTGCCCAGCGTGACGCCCATCTCCTCGGCAACCGACGCCAGAAGGTTGCGAAACACTTCGAGCGAGACGGGGCTAATGGCCATCGCCGCTCCCCTCCGGGACGAGAATGAGGTTTCCGAGCGGGTCGACCGACCCGGCCCAGCCCGGTGGCAAGACAGTTGTCGCATCCATCTGGACCACCAGCGCGGGCCCGGCAAGCCGGTGCCCGGGCCGCAGGGCCTCGCGCTCGTGGAGCGCCACCGAGCGCGACCCGGTCTCGAACCAGGCCTCCACGCGCCCGCTGACCGGTGCCTCGCCGAAGGCAGGCTGCAACCGCTCGAGCGGCGGCCGCTCGGTCGCGGCGACGACGCGCAGGCGGGCGGTGACCACCTCAACCGGCGCCTGAGGGTTCGTGTACCCGAAGCGCTGCTCGTGCGCCTGGTGGAACGCGGCCGCGAGGTCGGCGTACGCGTTCGCCGACCGCTCTGGCCACCTCACGGCAAGCTCGAAGGACTGGCCGACGTAGCGCACGTCCACGAACCGCTCTATCCGCAACCCTTCGCGGGCAAACCCCTCCCCTGCCAGGTCGGCAACGCCCTCGGCCTCGAGTACGGCGAAGGCGTCGCCCACGCTTGCCAGCGACGCCTCGTCCCGCGCCATCACCGTGCGGGAAAAGTCCTTGGCCACGTCCGCGATGGCGACGCCCAGCGCCGACAGCACACCGGGGTAGCGCGGGACCAGCACCCGTCCGATATCCAGCGCCGCGGCCAATTCACAAGCGTGCTGTGGGCCGGCGCCACCAAATGCGACGAGGGTGAAGTCCCGCGGATCGTGGCCGCGCTCCAGCGACACCGCGCGTAGCGCCCGCTCCATGACGGCGTTTGCGACCCGCACGATCCCAAGCGCAGCGTCGGTCGGTCCGGCGCCCATGGCCATCGCCACTCGTGCCATGGCATCCGAAGCGCGGGAAGCATCCAGCGACATGCTCCCGCCGACGAAGTGCTCAGGCACCAGCCGCCCGAGCGCGAGGTTCGCATCCGTTACCGTGGGCTCGTCGCCGACGCCGTAGCACGCGGGGCCCGGTACCGCGCCGGCGGACTCCGGACCTACCCGTAGCGCGCCCCCAGCGTCGACCCGCGCGATGGAGCCGCCACCCGCGCCGACGGTGTGGATATCGACCGCCGGCACGCCGATGGGCACCGTCCCCACCGTGTGACCGGTGGTCAGCTGGACGCGGCCGGGTATGAGCGCCACGTCCGTGGAGGTCCCGCCCATGTCGAAGGTGATGACGTGATCGAAGCCAGCAGCCTCGGCGACGTACATCCCGCCGATGACACCACCGGCCGGCCCGCTTAGGACGGTGCGCACGGGATGGCGTCGGGCCAGTTCCACCGGTGTGCTCCCGCCCGACGACTGCATCACGCGCAGGGGAACGTTCAGTCGTTGTTGCATCCTGCCGAGGTAGCCCGACATGAGCGGCCCCACGTAGGCGTTTGCCGAAACCGTACTGGCACGCTCGTACTCGCGGAACTCCGGCAGCACGTCGCTCGACAGGGAGATGAAGACCTCGGGGAGCAGCCGTTCGATGGCCGCCGCGAGGCGCTGCTCGTGCTCCGGCCGCAGGAACGAGAAGAGCAGACTTACGGCCACTGCCTCGATGTCCAGCGCGGCCACTGCCTCCGCCACCCGGCGGGCATCGGCGTCCGACAACGCAGCGACGACGCTGCCATCGGCGCCCACGCGCTCCGCGACACCGACGCTGCGGCCAGGCGCAATCAACGGCTCCGGCGCCTCGTACTCCAATGCGTACAGCTCGCTGCGCGCCTGGCGTCCGAGACGCAGCACGTCCTCGAACCCTGCCGTCGTCACCAACGCTGTCCGAGCTCCCTTACGCTCGAGCAGTGCATTGGTGGCGACCGTCGTCCCGTGGACAACGACTGCCGCTTCGGAGCCCAGGGTGACCATTCCTTCCACGGCGGCTCGGGCCGGGTCGTCGGGTGTCGACGGCGCCTTTAGCGTCACGATGGTGCCGTCCCGCACGAGGACGAAGTCGGTGAATGTGCCACCGGTGTCGATGCCAATGACGTCGGCCAAGTCTCTCCCCCCTTCTCCCGCCTCTGGCGGGCTCAGGGCAGGCTCCGCGCGGAACGCGGTCGAGGCGTCAGTGTAGGTGATACGGCACATCGCCGCCCCGCTGCGTCTATCGGCGGAAGCGCGATACACCGGGCCACGTGGACGACAGGAGAGCGCCGTCGTACCCTGGCGCGGTGCTACGCCCGTACGAAGAGAAGCGCGACTTCCGCGCCACGACCGAGCCTGGAGCGGGACGCCCCGCCGGGCACGGCGCGCTGCGCTTCGTCGTCCAAAAGCACGCCGCGCGGCGCCTCCACTACGACTTCCGGCTCGAGCTCGACGGCACCCTGAAGTCGTGGGCTGTACCCAAGGGCCCCTCGCTCAACGTCAAGGAGAAGCGCCTCGCCGTCATGGTCGAGGACCACCCGCTCGACTACGCCCACTTCGAGGGCGTCATCGGCGACGGCAACTACGGCGCAGGCCAGGTGATCGTGTGGGACAGCGGCCTCTACTCGCCCGACGACGGCGCGTTGGCCTTCGATGACCGCGACGCGGCCCAGGCACGGATGCGAGCCCAGATCGACGCCGGCAAGTTGTCGTTCACGCTGCGGGGCCGCAAGCTGCGTGGGTCGTGGACGATCGTGAAGACGGCGCGCGCCAAGAATGAGTGGCTGCTCATCAAGCACCGCGACGGCTTCGACGACGACGAACGGGACATCCTCGACGAGGACCGCTCCGTCGTCTCGGGCCTCAGCCTCGACGAGCTGAAAGCCGGGCGCCTGCCGGACCCATCCCGTACGGCAAGCACCTCCGACGTCGGGCAGCCGGCGGCGTTACCGAAGCGCCTCCAACCGATGCTGGCGCGCTCAACCGACGCCGCGTTCACCGACGACCGCTGGCTCTTCGAGCCGAAGCTCGACGGCTTCCGGGCCGTCGCCCTGCTCCAGGCCGGTTCGGTCAGGCTCCTGAGCCGCACGGGCCGCGACATGACCGCGGCCTTCCCGGAGATCGCCGCGGAGCTCGAAGCCCAGCCCCAGGACGACATGGCGTTGGACGGCGAGATCGTGGCCTTGGACAAGAAGGGGCGACCGAGCTTCCAGCTCATGCAGGGCCGCTCGGGCCTGCCCCGGTTCGGGTCCCCCCGGTCCGGCCCCAAACCCAGCGAGCCCGCGGCCGTGATCTACTACCCCTTCGACCTCGTCCACCTCAACGGGCGCTCGCTGCGCCGGGTGCCGCTCGAAGAGCGCAAGCGTCTGCTGGAGCTCGCCGTGGTGCCTGGTGACCACGTCCGGCTCGTCGAGCAGGTTGTTGGTGAGGGCGAAGCGTTCTTCCACGCCGCGACACGGCTGGGCTTCGAAGGGGTCGTCGCCAAGCGCCGCGACGGCCACTACGAGCCCGGCAAGCGCAGCCCAGGCTGGCTCAAGATCAAGCGGGAGCAGTCTCAGGAGCTGGTCATCGCCGGCTACACGCCGGGCGAGGGCGAGCGGGCGTCCACCTTTGGCGCGCTGGTCGTCGGCTACTACGAAGGGCGCGAGCTCCATTACGCCGGACGAGTCGGCACCGGGTTTTCACACGAGACGCTCGAAGAGCTGCTTACGATGATGGAGCCGCTGCGCACCGGCGAAACGCCTTTTGCCGCCGTACCCCCCTTCACGGACCTACCCAATGGGGATATCGAGGGTACCCAATGGGTACGGCCGGAGCTGGTCGCGCAGGTGACGTTCGCCGAGTGGACGGGCGACGGTGTCTTGCGCGCGCCGGTGTTTGTGGGCCTGCGCGGTGACGTCCCACCGGCCACGGTCGTGCGCGAGGTGGCCGAGCCGCCGGAGGCATTCGACACGCCGACGCCGTCCGGGGGCGGTGCCCCTGCCCGGTCCGTCCGTGCCCCTCGGCGTCGCTCGGGACAGGACTCGGGAGCCTCAGCGCGAACAAGCACTCCCGCAGGCCAAGGCCCGGCAGCGGTCGAAGGCGTGCTGGAACAGCTGGCCCTCGCGGGAGGCTCGCTGAAGCTCCAGGTCGCTGACCATACCGTCGCGCTCACGAACCTCGACAAGCCGATGTGGCCCGCGACCGCCGACCGGCCCGCGATCACGAAACGCGATGCGATCCGCTACTACGCCAGCGTCGCACCGCTGCTGCTCCCTCACCTGCGCGACCGCCCGCTGACCCTGACGCGCTACCCCAACGGCGTCGACGGCGACAGCTTCTACCAGAAGCACGTCGAGCACCTTCCACCGTTCGTGGAGACGGTCCACCTGTTCTCGTCGTCGAACGAGGGCAACCAGGACTACGTCACCGTCAACAACCTGCCGACGCTGATCTGGCTCGCGCAGCTGGCAGACTTGGAAATGCACCCGTGGCTCTCGCGCACCGTCGCGGGGCCGGATGGCGAGCAGCTGGGCCTCGACTTCGCCAACTCGGAGGAGTCGATCAACGCCAGCGCCCTCAACTACCCCGACTTCATCGCCTTCGACCTCGACCCCTACATCTACTCGGGCGACGAGAAGCCGAGGGACGAGCCCGAGCTGCACCGCAAGGGCTACGCCAAGACGGTGGAGATGGCGCTGGCGCTGAAGGAGATACTGGACCAGCTGTCACTCTCGTCGTTCGTCAAGACCTCGGGCAAGACCGGGCTGCACATCTACGTGCCGGTGCTGCGCCAGTACGACTACACGCTGACGCGCAAGGCGTGCGAGCTCATCGGCCGTTTCCTTCTCCGCCAGCACCCCTTCGAGCTGACCCTGGAGTGGTCCGTGCGCAAGCGCGAGGGCAAGGTGTTCTTCGATCACAACATGAACACGCGCGGCAAGAACATGGCCTCGGTCTACTCCCTGCGTCCCCTGCCCGGCGCGCCAGTCTCGACCCCCGTGTCCTGGGCCGAGCTCCCGGACGTCTACCCCACCGACTTCACCATCGACACGGTGCCGGAGCGCTTTGCCAGGGTGGGCGACCTGTGGGGCGATATCCTGGGTGCGAAGCACGACCTGCGCCGGCTGCTCGAAGCCGACGGCGAGGCCTCGTAGGCATGCCCACGTCCGGGCGGACAATCGACGTCCACGCGCACCACACGCCGGCCGACTGCGTCGCGCTACTCCCCGGCGGCCTGCCGCTCGCGCACATCGTTGGCGACATGTCGGACCAGACGCGCCGGCTGGCTGACATGGACCGCGCCGGCGTCGACGTGCAGGTGCTGTCGCCCTTCCTCGGATTCCTCAACCAGGGCCTCGACGTCGCCCGGCAGCACAACGACGCTATGGCAGCCGCGGTGGGCGCGCACCCGGAGCGCTTCATCGGGCTGGCGGCAGCACCCATGGCGGAGCCCGGGGCCGCGCCCGACGAGATCGAGCGCGCCATCAAGGACCTGGGCCTGCATGGCGTGGAGCTCGGGACCAACGTTCTCGGCAAGAATCTGGACGACCCGGCGTTCGGGCCGGTCTTCGACCGGCTCGCGGCACTGGAGGTGCCGGTGTTCCTCCACCCGCTCAACGTCCTTGGACCGGAGCGGCTCGCCAGCTACTCGCTCGACAACCTGATCGGTAACGTCACCGATACGGCCGTCGCCGCCGCCAGCCTGATCTTCGGCGGCGTGATGGAGCGCCTGCCCAGCCTCAAGGTCTATCTGGCGCACGGCGGCGGCAGCTGCCCCTTCGTCCGCGGACGCTGGGACCACGGCTGGCGCGCCCGTGCCAACGAGTCGCGCATCAAGCAGCCCCCCAGCGCCTACCTGGCGAGGTTCTACTTCGACGCGCTGACCCACTCGCCAGACGCCCTCGCGTTCCTCGTGGCGTGGGCCGGCGCGGATCACGTGATGATGGGCACCGACTACCCGTTCGACATGGGCGACGCCTCGCCCGTCGAGACCATCGAAGCCAACGCGGCGCTGAGCGCCGAGCAGAAGCGCGCCATCCTCGGCGAGAGCGCAGCCTCACTGTTCGGCCTGTAGCCCGCGCGCCATCAGGAGGCACACCAGATGACCATGCCCAACGAACGCTTCGACTACTCGGCGATGCCGGGCCGCGGGCCGCTTCGCCTCCCCGGCGGTGCGCGTCTCGCCGTCGTCACGGTCATCAACGTCGAGGACTGGCAGATCACGCGCCCCATGCCAAGGACGGTGCTGCCGCCGCCGGCCGGCGCGACCGGCATCCCCGACGTGCCCAACTGGGCGTGGCACGAGTACGGCATGCGGGTGGGCATCTACCGTCTCATGGATGCCTTGGCGCGCCACGGCATCAAGGCTACGACGTCCATCAACGCCTCGGTGTGCCTCACCTACCCCCACATCGCGCAGGCAATCCTCGACGCGGGCTGGGAGTTCATGGGCCACGGATTCCAACAGCAGTCCGCGAGCGTCATCGACGACGAGCGGGCCATGGTGCGCCTGGCCGTTGACACCATTCGCGAGTTCACCGGCAAGGCCCCGCGCGGCTGGCTGGGACCGGGCCTGACCGAGACGTGGGACACGCCCGAGGTGCTGGTCGAGAACGGCATCGAGTACGTCTGCGATTGGGTCGCGGACGACCAACCCTTCGAGATGAAGACCGGGGCGGGGCCCCTGCTGTCGGTCCCCTACTCGCTGGAGCTGAACGACATACCGATGATGCTCGTCCAGCACCATCAGGCGTCGGAGCTGTTCAATCGCATCCGTGACCAGTTCGACCGGCTGTACGACGAGGCCGCCGGCTCCGCGCGCGTGATGACCGTCGCCATCCACCCGTACGTCAGCGGCGTGCCGCACCGCATCAAGTACCTCGAGCAGGCGTACGAGTACATGGCGGCGAAGGACGGCGTGCTGTTCTGGACCGGCGAGCAGGTGCTCGACTGGTGGCGCTCGACCCACGGCGGCTGATGCTGCCCACGTTGGCTTCAGGCGGGAGAGCCCTTGGACCTTGCTCGACCGTTCGAACGTTCGGTCTCTAGTTCCTCAGAACCAGCGCCGTACAGCGGCTTTGTAGTGAAGGTAGGGCTCTCCGAAGTTCTGGTCAAGGAATCGTTCCTCGCGACGGATAACGCCAAGCTGGAGGTACACGACCAGCACAGGAAGCAGCGCGAGTACCCACCAGGTATTCACCGCCAACGCAATCCCGGCGACCACCAATGTGTCGCCCAAGTACATCGGATTGCGGGTCCTCTTGTAGATACCGTGCTGAACGATGAGCGACGGCGGATTGGAAAAGGTGATGTCGGTGCGAGCTCGACGGAACGTTAACATTCCAGCGGCCATAACTAAGACCCCGAGGGCCACAAGAGGTAGCCCTACCGCAAGTTGTATCGAGCCCTCTGGGAGAATCCGAGCGGACACAGCGAACTGTAATCCGACCCCAATACCCACAAGCGCAAGGACGACCAAAGGGGGTGGCAGCTTGAGAAGTGGCTCGACCGGTTTCGTCTGCACTATTGATGACCTCCGGAGAGTGAGCAACCAAGGCGAGCGCGCCCGCGCAAAAGCCTATCAGTTTGACCGATCCTAGCCGAGCCTACGACGATGCGGTGTACGTCGACGCGCGGGGGCGACCCGATTCCAATCGCAGTGCCCGGCGTGGTGGCCTCCAGACGGGATTCACCACCCTCCAAACGTGGCCCGTAGAATTCGCTCCTATCGATCGCCGAGCACGGCCGTGGCCGTGATCTCGATGAGCATCTCGGGCTCCGCGAACGAAGAGACGCCGAGCAGTGAACTGCTCGGGTAGTCGTCGCCAAAGTACTGCTTGCGCACCTCGCAGAACTCGTCGCCGAAGCGCATGTCCAGCACGTAGACGACCATGGTCACGATGTCGGCCATCGTTCCGCCGACCTCGGCGAGGTTCTCTTCGATCAGCTCGAAGGTGCGCTCGCACTGCCGCCGGGTGTTGGCCGCGATCAGCGAGCCGTCCTTGTCCCACATGCCGCCAACGCCGGCGAGGTAGACGGTCTTCGCGCCGCCGCTGGTCACGACCGCCCTGGAGTAGCTGCGGCGTTGTTGCCCGTCGCCCTTGAGGTATTCGCGGCTCATTCTTCCTCCTATCGGCCGCTAGCGGCGCCCGGACAGCGACGCCATGCTGACGCGGCCCCGGGGCCGGCGTCGCGCGACGCCCGTGCGATGCGCAGCCTCGGTGACTGCCTTGGCCACCGCCTGCGCGACGCCGCGGTCGAACACGTTGGGCACGATGTACTCTTCGTTCAGCTGCTTGGCCGGCACAGCGCTCGCGATGGCCCGGGCCGCCGCGAGCTCCATCTCCTGATTGACGCCCCTCGCCTGCGCGTCCAGCAGGCCCTTGAAGAAGCCCGGAAAGCAGAGCGCATTGTTGATCTGGTTCGGATAGTCGGACCTGCCCGTCGCCATGATGCGGACGTTCGGTGTGGCCTCCTCGGGGAATACCTCCGGGTCCGGGTTGGCCAAGGCGAACACGATGGCGTCGTCCGCCATGGTCGCCAGCTCGACCCGCGACAGTAGGCCCGGTCCCGACAGGCCGATGAAGAGGTTGGCGCCCCGCATTACGTCGGCCAGCGTTCCACTGACGCCTCGCGGATTCGTGTGCTCGGCAAACCAGCGCTTGCCCACGTGGCCGCCGTAGTCGCCCCCAGCGTGCAGCGCACCCTCAACGTCGTAGCCCACGATTTCCTTCGCACCCGCGGCCGACAGCAGCCGCGCGGTGGCCACGCCGGCCGCTCCGGCCCCAGCCACGACGATGCGCAGGTCGGCGAGCTCGCGACCGACGACGCGGAGCGCATTCAGCAGCGCGCCGAGCACCGTGACCGCCGTGCCGTGCTGGTCGTCGTGGAACACCGGGATATCGAGCTCACTCCGAAGCCGCTCCTCGATCTCGAAGCACCGCGGCGCCGAGATGTCCTCGAGGTTGATGCCGCCGAAGCCGGGGGAGATGCGCTTGACCGTCTCGACGATCTCACCCGGGTCGGTGGTCGAGAGGCAGATGGGCCAGGCGTCCACGCCGGCTAGCTCCTTGAAGAGCATCACCTTGCCCTCCATCACCGGCAGCGCCGCCACGGGACCGATGTTGCCCAGGCCCAGCACGGCCGTGCCGTCGGTGACCACGGCAACCGTCCGGCCCTTGCTCGTCAGCGTCCACGCCGCCTCCGGCCGATCGTGAATCGCCATGCTCACCCGACCGACGCCCGGTGTGTAGGCCAGCGACAGGTCGTTGCGCGTGCGGATCGGGATCTTCGACTGCACGCCGATCTTGCCGCCGAGGTGGAGCAGGAAGGTCGGGTCGGAGAAGTTGAGGAGCCGGACGCCCGGGAGCGAGCGTACGATCTCTACGATCCCCTGGCTGTGGTCAGCGTCCCGCGCGTTGACCGTGACGTCGCGGCACATGACCTGGCGGGTCGAGCGGACCACGTCGACGGCCTCGATGTCGCCTCCCGCTTCGCCGATGGCCGAGGTGATGCGCCCGAGCATGCCCGTCTGGTTCTGATACTCGATGCGCACCGTCACGCTATACGCGACACCGGGGGATCGTTGGGTCATGCGCTCCCTCCTGCCATGGCGCGATTCATCCGCAGCTTCAACAAGACGACGATCTTCGACGGCGCCGCCGCGCCGGCGGGCGTCCGCGCCTAGGCCGACGTCGCTGCCGAGAGTGCTCGCCGTGGTCTGCGTCGGCACTCGCGAGGCTTGGACGGGGCCCGACTCGCCTCGGTGTCCACGTCCAACGTCGGGTTACACGTCCAGAAGCTTCGCCTCGTCTCGCAGAAACGGAATCATGAGCGCGGCGATCTCCTCTCCCGCATCCTCCTGCAAAAAGTGGCCGGCGCCTTCGATGAGATGGAATCGCCCGTTGGGGACAAGCTCTGCGATGGCTCGCCCTTCGTCCGGCTTGAATGCGAGGTCCTTGTCTGAAAAACACACAAGTACGGGAATGTCCCACGTCTTCAGCGTCTGTGCTATTTCGGAAACGTAGCTGGCGTTTCGATGCCGTTCGCTAGTGGGGACCATTTTGGGGAACGCGGCGAGGCCTCCACGGGCAGACGCATTCGGGTGAGGCATCTTGTACATCGCCTTTACTTCCTTCGCCATGGGGCGTTTGAATCCGACCGAGAATGTCAATTTTCGCAGTAGGTCAAGCCTCCGCGACAGAAAACTCGAAAACCCACCGCCGCCGAACATCACTCTGAAGAACACTGGCAGTTGCTTGACGTCAATGAGTGTATTGAGGATGACGAGAGCCCTAACGTTGCTCTGGTGGTCAATAGCGTAGCGGAAGCCGATCGGCCCACCCCAGTCCTGGCCGACGATCGTGACTCCCTCTAGCTTGAGTGATTCCACAAGGCCGGCCATGAGCTCTACATGCCGGCGTAGCGTGTATTCGGATTCGGAGTTCGGCTTCTCCGACATTCCAAAGCCCATGAGGTCGGGAGCCACGCAGCGAAAGCCCGCCTCAACCAATGGTGGAATCATCTTTCTGTAAAGGTAACTCCACGTCGGCTCCCCATGAAACATGAGAATGGGAGGCCCTTCGCCCTCATCAACGTAGTGCAAATTAACCCCATCGATAGTGGCGTAGTGCGACTCGAACGGAAATCCGGGGATTACATTGCCTGTGGACATTTCTCAACCTTCACTCTCCGGGATATTCCTCGCAATAGACGCAGACGAGAGCTAGTCCCTACATGTGCGCTGCGTGGCTCCGAGCATACGCCCGGCGGGCCGATTCATGTTCATGGTGGAGATGGAGTCGAACTCCCCGTCCAGGTGGTTCTTGCGTAGAAACTACGCCTACGTCAGCGCCGGGCCCTTGGGTGCGTAGGCCGCCGCGTTCGGATCGCCGGCCATGAACCACGCTTGCCCCTAGAATGAAAGAGATATGGCCCCGCGAATCCTCATAGTCGAAGACGAAGCCAACCTCCGCGAGGCGGTGAGCTACAACCTCGAGCGTGAGGGCTACGAAGTGCATACCGCCGCCGACGGGGCCGTTGGCCTCGACAACGGGCGACGGCTCGCGCCCGACCTCGTGCTCGCTGGCAAGGGCCAGGGTGCTGGTCATGGCGGCGAGCGCTAGGTCAGGCAGTCTGCCGCCGATAACCTCCGGGTGCCGGACGCTAGTCATTAGCTCAAGTCGAACTCGGGTTGCTGCATTTCTGCCTCCTGTCGGGACGAAGTATTCGGACCGAGACCGGCCGGGCTGCTCGCTATCACGGACGTGCTGCGGTTCACCCGACATCAGTATTCCCTCGGTTGACTGAGGGCTCTGTTCTACCGTAAACGGGGTTCGTAGCGGCCTTAGGGGGTCGCCCACCCGCCGTTCCGCCCATCGGTCGGAGGTGTAAGACCAAACCTACTGGTATGGGTTGTTCGGTTTACATGGGGGTGCGCCCAGTTAGTCTCAGGCGAACTTGTGGAGGTGACGCGTGAAGAACATAGCGGGCAGCGTCCGGCCCAAGTGGCACATCCTCGGTCCGGTCCTTGCCGGACTTGCGGTCGCGACGGTACTCGTGGTGGCGTTGATGTTCGAGTATTACGAGCCCCTGTGGAAGGCCACAACCGGCGAGCCCTACACGCACATCATGCGCCGCAACCCATGGGTCCTGCCTACACTGGCGTTTCCACTCATGGGCTTGGCAGTTTGGAAGGTGCCGTTCTACTGGTGGGGCCGCGTACTGCTTGTGTGAGTGGTCGGTGGGCTCTGGTTCCTAGCGGGCCACGTATTCTGGTAGCCGTGACGCCAGGACAGTGATGCAGCACTCCCGCAAAGCCAAGCTCGCGATGCTCTATCTGTGGATCGTCCACGTAGCTTTGGGCGTCATAGGCTTCCCGCTGTTGTTCCTGCTGGAAGTCGAATCCAGAGACAGATTTCTATTCACACTTACCTTTCTGGTGGTGATGGCGGTATTTGTAGCCGCCTACTACGGCGTATGGACGTTCAGGCCTTGGGGCAGGCAAGCATTGGTCGCAGTGCGTTGGATTCATCGCATCTTCGGAGTGCTCGGCTTGGTCTTCTTCCTCGGCACCGACCCGGGCGTCGTCGAGATCTTGACCACCGCCACTATCGTGACGCTGCTGAATTCTCTGGATACAGGAGCGCTCAATGCAATTGCGGAAGAGTCGCCAGCCTAGTTCAGAACGTAGCTCTCGAATGTACCCGGACTGGTGTGTGGAGCCTACGCCTAGACCAGCGCCGGACCGTGGGGTGCGTAGGCTGACGCGTTCGGGTCGCCGGCCATGAACTGCGCCTTGCCCTGGCCACCCACCAGCGTGCCGTCCCGCACGACGACCTCGCCACGCTGCATGACCAGCTCTGGCATGCCCAGCAGCTCGAAGCCCTCGAAGGACGAGAAGTCGGTGTTGCCGTGCTGCTTCGTCACCGTGTGCGTCCTCGCGGGGTCCCAGATGACGACGTCGGCGTCGGAGCCCGCGGCGATGGCGCCCTTGCGCGGCCACAGTCCGAAGATCTTGGCCGGGTTCTCGCACAGCACCTGCACCAGCCGGGGCAGCGTGATGCGGCCCGCGTTCACCCCGTGCGTCCAGACCACCGGGACCATGAACTCGATGGTGTTCAGGCCGAAACTTCCCTCGAAGATGTTGATCTCACGGTCGGGGTCGAGCTTGACCCCTGCACCCTCGACCGACATGCCGCCGGTCGTCTTCTGCGCCAGCGCCAGCCCGCACGAGTCGGAGGCGATGACGTCGATGGTGCCATCGGCCACGGCCCGCCAGAGCGCATCGTTGTCCTCGGCCTCGCGCAGAGGCGGGCCGCACTTGGCCATGACGCCCTTCTCGATCACTTCGTCGTTGGTCAGCGTCAGGTAGTGCGGGCAGGTCTCGGCGTACAGCGGTGCGCGGTCCATCTCGCGGAAGTGACGCAGCACAGCGGGGGTTTCGCGCGCGCTCAGGTGGACCGGGTAGAGCGGGCTGCCGGCGATGGCGGAAAAGGTCGCCGCGCGGGTCACCGCCTCGACCTCCAAGAGGTTCGGCTGCGAGGGCGCGAAGTACTCGGGGCCCGTCTGACGCGACGCCGTGTACATGTCGACCAGGAAATCGATGCAGCACCCGGTCTCGGCGTGGACCTGCGCGATGCCGCCGTTGGTCGCGGCGAGCCCCATGATGTCGAGCAGCATGTCGTCGGGCGTCATCATGCCTCGACGCGAGTAGGCCATGAACATCTTGAACGACGTGACGCCCATGCGGATGAGCTCGGGCACCGCCGCGCGGTAGACGTCACGGTCGGCGGGCGAGAACACGCCATGCACGCCGAAGTCCAGGTAGCTCAGCTGGTTCGCGTCCTCGATGAAGCGCTTGACGATCTCTACGGTGTGGCCTGTCCAACCCCATGCGCGCACGTTGCCGATGAAGGGCACGATGGTGGTGATGCCGCCAAACGCCGCCGTCATGCTCATGGCGTCCATGCGGTCGGAGTTGACCGGGTGGCAGTGCGCGTCGACCGCGCCGGGCAGGACGTAGCGTCCGGTCGCGTCAACGACGTTCGCCGCCCCGCGATGCGGGGTGCCGTGCGGGACCACCTCGCGCACGCGTCCGTCGGCGATGACCACGTCCGCGTTCTTGATCCCCTCGCCGGTGACGACGAGCCCGCCCCTGATGACGACGTCCGCCTGCTGCTGGCTGGTCATGGTGTCCTCCGTGCGTCTGATAGCCGAAGTGCCTAGCTGACTGCGGGGCGCGTGCCGGTCCACGGCCTTGCGCGCTCGAAGGCGGCGCACGCCCGCAGTACCGTCGACTCTGCACCCTGGTGGCCGACGACCTGTAGCGCCACGGGCAGACCCCCGGCGGTGAAACCGCACGGGATGCTGGCCGCGGGATGGCCGCTCACGTTGAAGGGGTAGGAAAAGGGGGTGAAGCCCCACCAGGGTTCCACCTGCTTGCCGTCGATGACTGAGGGGCGCTGGCCGATGGGGAACGTCGATGTCGCCGTCGTCGGCGTGACCAGCAGGTCGTAGCTGGTGACGAGCGCGTCGATGCGTGCGCGGTGCCACTCCAGCTCGCGGAGGGCCAGTGACAAGCGCGACGCCGGCCAGGGCACACCGCGCTCCAGCTGCTCGCGGTACGACGGCGTCAGCTCATCGGCGTGCTCCGCCAAGCGGTTGCCCGCGCCAGCGAGGAGGTCGCTGATCCAGATGGTGTCCCAGGTCTCGAACACCTGTTGGAGGTCCATGTCGACCTTGGCGGCCTCGACGTTTGCTCCAAGCTCGGCGAACGCGCCGACAGCCGCAGCGGTGACGGCCCGCACCTCCGGGTCGACCGGCCCCCCGCCCAGGTCGGGGCTCCAGCCAATCCGCATGCCCTCGACTCCCGCATTGAGCTCCGCCGTGAAGTCGGGTACCGGGCCGGGCATGGCCCGGGGGTCCGAGGCGTCGGGCCCCGCCATGACCCCCAGAAGGATGGCCGCGTCACGCACGTCGTTGGACATGGGGCCGTTGCACGAGAAGGGACGCCACCCGCCCGGTGGCTGGTAGGGGCGCGCGATGCGGTCTTGCGTCGGCTTGATGCCGAAGACGCCCGACAGAGCCGCGGGGATGCGGATCGACCCGCCACCGTCGCTGCCGGTGGCGATGGGGTGCAGGCCGGCCGCCAGCCCAGCGGCCGTGCCGCCCGACGAGCCGCCCGGCGTCCGCTCGGTGTCCCAGGGGTTGCGGGCCGGATCGCCGAGCATGTTCTCGGTCGTCGCCGAGTGGCCGAACTCGGGCGTGTTGGTCTTACCGAGGATGACCGCACCGGAGGCCCGGACGCGGGCGGCGGTGAGCTCGTCAGCCTTTGGCACGTAGTCCTTGTACAGGGCCGAGCCGTTGGTCGTGCGCAGGCCCGCCGTCTCCGTGAGGTCCTTGATGCCGATGGGCACGCCGTGCAGGACCGGCAGGTCGCCGCCCGAGACGACGGCTGTCTCAGCCTTGCGCGCATCGACCAGGGCACGGTCGCCGTCGACCGTGAGGTAGGCGTTCAGCTGGGGGTTGAGCGCGTCGATGCGGCGCAGATAGAGCTCGGTGAGCTCGACCGGCGAGACCTCTCGGGCGCCGATCATCTCCCGCAGTCGCCACGCAGGCGTGAATGCAAGCTCGCGGTCGTCCATGTCCCCACCCCTTTCGCCAGGAGCGTGTCGCCACCCCTTCTGCTTGTGGAAGGCTTCGGCCTTGGCGGATTCTATCGCGCTCGTTGACCCTGTCACCCCACGCACCTATGCTGCCGCGCGCCCGGTGCTTGCGCGAGCAGTCGATGACGCCGAGGAGGCCCGCCATGGCAGACACGTTCGAGACAATGCTGGAGCGCGCGGGGCTATCGCTCGCGGCCGCTGAGGTCGAGCGCCTGCGCCCCTACTACGAGCAGTACCGGGAAAACTTCCAGGTCGTGTACGAGGCCGACCTCGACGACGAGGAGGTCGCCGGCCGCTTCGTGGCGGCATGGGGCTCGCAGCCAGAGGCGCGGTCGTGACAACCAGCGACACCCCTCTCCACCACCTGAGCATCGGCCAGGCCAGCCGCCTGATTCAGCGCCGCGAGGTCTCGCCGGTCGAGTTGGTCGAGGCCTACCTGCGGCGCATCGACGAGATCGACGGCACGCTGAAGTCCTACGTCACGCTCCTGGCCGACGACGCCCTGGCACAGGCGCGCGCGGCAGAAGCCGAGATCGCCGGCGGCGCCTACCGGGGTCCGCTGCACGGGGTCCCCATCGGCCTCAAGGACCTGTACGACACCGCAGGCGTGCGCACCACCGCGCAGTCCAAGGTTCTGGAGCACCGCGTGCCGGCCAAGGACGCGACCTCGGTGTCCAAGTTGCGCGACGCCGGCGTTATCGTGCTGGGCAAGCTGGCGATGCACGAATTCGCGCTGGGCGGCCCGGACACGAGCCTCTTCGAGCTGTCCCGCAACCCATGGGACACCGAGCGCAGCCCCGGCGGGTCGTCCAGCGGGTCGGGAACGGCAGTCGCGGCCGGGCTCTGCATGGCCGCGCTGGGCTCCGACACCGGCGGCTCCATACGCATCCCGGCGGCGTACTGCGGCATCGTCGGACTCAAGCCAACCTACGGGCGGATCAGCCGCGCGGGCGTCCTGCCGCTGGCCTGGTCGCTGGACCACTGCGGGCCCATGACGTGGACCGTCGAGGACGCGGCGCTCATGCTCCAAGCGATGGCCGGGCCGGACCCCGCCGACCCCACGGCGGTCGATGCGCCGGTCCCCGACTACTCGGCTGCGCTGACCAACGACGTCCGGGGCCTGACCGTCGGCGTGCCTCGCAGCTACATCGACGACCCGGCCGTCGGCGTCGACCCCGAGGTCGGTGCGGCGTTCGACGCGGCCCTGGCCGCGCTGACCGCCTTGGGCGCGCGCATCGAGGAGATCGAGGTGCCAAGCCTCGCCTTCGCCACTGCCGCCAACACGATGATCATGATCTCGGAGGCCTTCAGCTACCACCGCGCCAACCTGATCTCGCAGCCGCAGAACTACGGCGCCACCGCGCGCGCCTGCTTCGTCCTCGGCGGCACCTACACCACCGGCGACTACCAGCAGGCCATGCGAGCGCGCGCCCGCGTGAAGCGGGAGTACACGGAGGTCATGCAGCGCGTCGACCTCATCGCCACGCCCAGCATGGCGACACCCGCGGGGCCGTTCGACTACGACCTGCTGTCCATCATCGGCATCCCGAACTTCATGGGCCCGATGAACCAAACGGGCATGCCCGCCATCTCAGTCCCGTGCGGCTTCAGCGACGACGGCCTGCCCATCGGGCTCCAGCTCGCGGGCCGGCCCTTCGACGAGCCGGCCGTGATCCGCGCGGCGCACGCCTACCAGCAGCAGGCGGGCTTGCTCGACCGCCGCCCCGGCTACTAGCGCGGCGCCTCAGCCCCTCGGCGTCGGCGGCATGGAACGTGTCCACGCCCGCCGCGGGCCTGTTCGCCGCGGACCGCAGCGACGGGCTCGCTGCTAACGGTGCTGGATGCGGTCGGAGCTTGTCCTGAGCCAGCGAAGAGTCGACGCGCGGGATGCGAGGTCCGTGGTCAGCATCAGGCCGAAGGCGGCATTGGATGCCGTGCTGGCGCCAGCTACGGTCGAGATGCGCTCCTAGTGGGCCACTTAGGCCTGAGCGATGACCTCGAAGAGGCGAACATCCGGCGGACCAAGCGCGTTACCGGCGAGCCCTTCGTTCAGCTGAGGGCGGATGACTGCCGCAGCGGCATCCGCATTCTCTTGGGAGTCCCAGAGGACATAGAGGCCGTACTCCCCATCTGAAGAATCCCCGAAAAACGTCACGTCCTGACACCCCTCCCGGGCGCTGATCGTCGAGATCAGCTTGTTGGCGAGGTCCTCGGCTGCCGAGTGCTTCCCGGGGCCAAACGCGAACCGAACCAGTCGCACGAACATGCAGCCCTCCTTCATGGATGCTTCTCGGTAACGGAAGCGTCCCGGATGATACTCCCATGAGGCGTTCGTCATGCTCGGCCGGCCTCCGCACCATCGTGTGGGCACAAATGCCTACGCCCTCCTGGGCACTAGGTCTCATGTGCCGTGCCCAGAACGCGATCACTCTATGGACGGAATCCGTGAATCGATCGCCCGGAGGCGAGGATGAGTGTCCACACGATGAGAACCGGTGCTGGGATGGCCAACCCGCGTCGTTGGCTGGCATGCGCGGTCTGGGTCTGTTGATGGGAATGGCGGTCGTCGCGTGTGGGGTGATCCCGCTGAGACGGTGTCCTCCCTGGAGCCCGTCGATGGCGCCGGCGTGACGAGTCCATTCACCGTTCGCATGGCAACCGAAAGCCTCACCGTCGAACCCGCGGGCACCGCCCGTGATGGCTATGGCCACCACCACATCCTCGTGGACGCGGGCCTGCCACCGGTGGGACAGTCGATTCCCTCCGACAGCCAGCACCGGCACTTCGGCATCGGTCAGACAGAGACGACGCTGGACCTGTCGGCGGGAGAGCACACGCTGACGCTGCTGTTCGCGAGCGGTGACCACGTTCCCTATGACCCGCCGATAACGCAGACGATCCGCGTGACCGTCTCGGAGTAATTCCCGCTCGCAGTCGCCGCGACGGCCGCTACGAAACGATGGACGAGGGAGGCACACGATGAGAGAGCATGGGAGAGAGCGTCGTTGGAATATTGCCGGAGCGCTGAGCGGTGTCGTGTTCGTGGGGTTGATGTTCGCCGGGATGGCCGTCGCTGGCTCACCGGACGTCGAGCCATCCGATACCGCTGACGCCATAGCGCGAGCGCTCGCCGACCGCAGTGACCAGACCCGGTCGGGGAGCATGTTCACCCTGCTCGGGCTAGCGTTTTTCTTCCCGTTCCTCGCATACCTGCGCCATCGGCTGCGGGCGGCTGAAGGTGACGACGGCTGGCTGCACACGATGGCTTACGGCGGCAGGCTGGTGGCCGCAGCGATGCTCCTGCTGATCGTGAGCGTCCAGCTGGCGACGACCTCGGTGTCGGCGGGCGTGGACCAGGTGGTCGGCAAGGTGTTCGTCGTGTACACGTGGAATTGGAGTGTTGTCATCGGCCCGCCGCTGATGGCGTTCACCCTAGGGTCGTCCTTGGCCATCGTTCGATACGGGGCTGCGCCTCGCTGGACCGGCTGGCTTGGGGTCTTCGTAACGCTCACGGTTGTGATGCCCTGGATAGGCCTCCCCGTCGCCACGGTCTGGATCGGACTGGTCAGCGTGGCGCTGGCCGTCCAGGAACTGCTGGGTCGGGACGCGCGAGCGCCGCAGGCCGAGCCGGCCGCGCGGGCGATGACGGGGTAACCGGTGCGCCGGCCCGTTCGCCTTTGCCGGTGAGGGGGCGGTACCGTGCGGGTATGCCCGTGCCAAACGATTCGGTGCAGCGGCTTAGAATGCCGGCGTGAGTCACGAGAGCCCCCGCAGCGCATTTGTTCGAGGGTGTAGGGTCGCGATTGCCGTCTGATATGAAAGGAGTACAACCCTGGCGAAGATGATGTATTTCAGCACGAATGGCTCGGAAAACCCGACCAAGCCGTGCTGCCTTTCTACTCGCGAACGGTGCTGTTGAGGCCAGACACGAAGCCCAGATCATCGTCTTTGGAGATGCGGTGGTCGTTGTGCAGCATGTCGTGGCCGCGGCAGTGGTTCCCGTTGGCTGGTCCCCGCTGAAGCAGCTCATGGACACGTCGATTGCGAACGGCGTGCCCATCTATGTCTGAGGCGGGTGCTCTGGGGCTCGTGGAGTCACCGAAGCAGACCTTGAAGGTAAGAACGCCAAGTTCACGAACCCCAAAGAGGGAGCCGATCTGATGGCCGCGGCCGACCAGGTCATTTCGACTTAGCCAACGGGCACCGAAGGAAGGAGCCGCCAGAAGGATCTCCAACCGGGTCCTCAACCTTGCTCCGGACAAGCCGGCGGCGCTAAAGGAAATCGCGCGGGTCCTTCGACCCGGTGGGCGCCTCCAGTTCGGCGACATCCTAGTGCAAGAGGCTGTACCACAAAGCGCTAAAGAGGACATCGATCTATGGACCGGCTGAATTGCCGGTGCTCTGCTGGAAGCAGAGCTTCAGCGAGTGGTGGAAGGCGCTAGATTCGGGGACTTTGAGATTGTCAGCCGAAAAGACGTCTTCAGCGGTGCCCTCAGGAGTCGAGTGCTGCGAACTTCGGCACCGTCGGAATCACGTTCCGGGCGACTAAGTTGTAGGTGACGCCTTCGGCACAACCATGGGCCTTGGCCCATACTGACCGATATTTCTTTGAGAGGTGACGTTCATGGCACTCAGTGACATCAAGGTGGCCAACGGTAGCTGGCTCGTAGCGAACTGTGCGGATTTCCCTAGTGAGCAGAATTGCCAGCTCGTGATCATGGGACCCGCTGGCCAGCGAGAGGACTTGGTCGCTGCGGCTGCGGCCCACGCTGTGGACAGCCACGGGCACCAAGACTCTGCGGAGCTCCGTAGCGGCCTCGCAGGTATCCTGCGGGAAGTAGACGTCTAACCCCTCAGAGTCCAAGCCTTTGGTAGCCGATCCATGGCCGGGAATAGGAAGGGCCCCGGGCACAAGTGCCCGGGGCCCTTCCGTTCGTGTTCATGGAGGAGATGGGGAAAGCCTAGCGACACCGACCCGGTCCCTGCGACGGTGTCCGGTCATTCACCCAGGCTTGATGTTCTGGTTGACGCCCCGCTCGCCTTCCTCGCCTGTGAATCAGTGTGATGCGCGGCGGTTCGATACGCGCGCCCGGCATCAGAATGACGCGGCGCGTGGTCCGGCACGAAACGCCCGCTAGGAGGTACGCTCGCTGGCCGGTTGCGCGTTCGTCAGCGCCATGAGCCGGCCGGTGAGCTCCGCGGGCTCAGCATGGTCGAGGCTCGCGATCAGCCCGTCCAGCGTTTCCACGGTAACGTCGCCCGTCGGCGAATCGACTCGAAACACGCTGGGGTGGGAGGTCTTCGCCGTGCGCTCGTCGCTGCCATAGAGGCGCTCGCTCAGCTTCTCACCGGGCCTGATGCCGACGTACTCGATGGCGATGTCCACATGCGGTCGCAGCCCACGCATCCGCACCAGGCGGCGGGCCAGGTCGTCGATGCGGATGGGTTCGCCCATGTCCAGCATGAAGAGCTCGCCGCCCTGGGTGAACGCGCCGGCCTGAATAATGAGCTTCACGGCCTCCGAGATGCTCATGAAGTAGCGCGTCATGTCGGGGTGGGTGACCGTCACGGGCCCGCCCGCCTCGATCTGGCTCTCGAAGGTCGGAACGACGCTCCCGCGCGAGCGCAGGACGTTGCCGAACCGGACCGCCGTGAACAGCGTGCGGCTCTCCGCCCGTCTCAGAACGATGAGCTCGGCCAGCCGTTTTGTCGCGCCCATGACGCTGGTCGGCTCAACCGCCTTGTCGGTGGAGACCAGGACGAAACGCTCCGTCCCGGAGCGCTCCGCGGCGTCGGCCACGATTCGCGTGCCGAGCACATTGACGCGCACGGCCTCCTCGGGGTGTGCCTCCATCAGCGGGACGTGCTTGTAGGCGGCCGCGTGGAAGACCACCGCCGGCCGGTACGTCTCGAAGATGGAGGCGACCTTGCGCTCGTCGGTCGCATCGGCGATCAGCGGCACGACCTCCACGTCGGGCGCCGGGTGGAGAGCAAGCATGGTTAGGTCGAACAGGCCCGACTCGTTGTTGTCGAGCGCGAGCAGCCGCGTGGGTCCGAGGCCAAGGATCTGACTGCACAGCTCAGAGCCGATGGAGCCCGCCGCGCCGGTGACGAGGACGGTCCGGCCGGCGATGGTCGCCTTACAGGACTGCTCGTCGATGGCCACCTGCTCGCGGCCAAGCAGGTCCTCCGCCGTGACGTCGCGCAGCGCGGGCCCGACCCGCGAGCCCTCGACGAACGACAGCAGGCCGGGGACCACCTTGATCGCCGCGTCGGTCGCCTCGCATATGTCCAGGACGTCGCGGAAGTCGGCACCGCTGATGTTGATGATCGCTATCGCTATCAGGTCCACCGATCGCGACCGCACGACGTCGGCGATCTCGCCCCGGCCTCCCAGTACGCGCACGCCGTGGAGGCGCAGCCCCTGTTTGCCGGCGGCGTCGTCGATGAAGCCGACGATCTCGTAGTCGGCCGCGCCGATCCCCATCAACGTACCGGCGAGCATCTGGCCCGCCTCGCCGGCGCCGACGATGAGCACGCGCTGGCGCCCTGGCCCCGACGTTCGCAGGCTCGAACGCAGCAGCTGCGGCGCGTATCGGACGGCGAGGAACGCCGTCAGCGAGAAGAACCCACCCAGGAGCACCGTGCCCAGCGGGAGCTGCCGCTCGCCCGGCACCGTCAGGTCGATGGCCACGACGAGCGCGGTGGCGATGCCCGCGGCCAGCGCCATGGGGACGACCTCACGTGTGGTCGCGTACCGCCATATCCGGTGGTACATGCCCAGAGCGTAGTTCGCCGCCAGGAATACGAGAATGATGAACGGCAGCAGCGTGACGAGCCCGTCGAGCCACTGCTGGGGTGGGCGTCCGGCGAAGCGCGCCGGGAGCGCGAGGTAGAACGCGAACGCCGTCAGCAGCCCGTCGAGCACCAGCAGATAGCCGGACTGGCGAAGGGCCCGAATCGGCGACAGATGTGGGAAAGGGTCGCGCTTCACGCGGTTTTCGCTCCTCCCAGGGAGAAGAACCTGCACTCGCCTGCACTCGATTGTACTGCGCACCCATACGGCCACCGCCAGGGGGCCAACCTCCCGTTTAGTACGCCGTTAAGGCGCCGTCTCCACTGTTCCGCTATCCTGCGCCGGACCAAGGCCGTTGGACGGGCCATGAACCCCGCCGAGGGCGGCAGGAGGCATTGACTTGTCACAGACGTCACATCTCGGTCCCGACAGGGTGTTCGTGAACGCCGCCGGGGTCATCACCATGGCAGGCACGATGGCCGGCGGTACCACTCTCGATCCCTCAATAACGGCCATCGCCGTGCGCAACGGCCGTATCGCCGCACTCGGCGACGACGACGCGATGCGGGCGATGGCAGGCTCCGCACCCGTGGCCGACCTCGCAAAAACCATCGTCATGCCGGGCCTGGTGGACTCGCACAATCACTTCCTCTCGACTGCCATAGGCTGGGAGCGCGTGCAGCTCGCCCACGTCCGGTCCATCGACGAGCTGCTCACCGCTGTCGAGGCTCGCGCCAAGGAGACGCCACCGGGCGAATGGGTGCTCTGCTCCTCACGCTGGCACGAGACCTACCTTGCCGAAGGCCGGATGCCCACGGCGCGGGAGCTGGACAGCGTCACACCAGACCACCCGGTCCACCTGCCGCGCGGCGGCCACGTCGTCGTCACCAACGGCAGGGGGCTGGCGCTGGCAGGTATCGCCGAGGACAGCGACGATCCACCCGGCGGCGAGTACATGCGCGACGCCTCAGACAGGCTGACGGGCATGCTGCTCGAGCGGCCTGCCTTCGCGGCGCTGAACCGCCTGCTCCCCCAGCCCGACGACGAGGACCGCCAGCGCGCGCTGCGGGCGGGGATCGCGGCCTACAACCGCACGGGCATCACCACCGTGCGCGACCCAGGCCTGAACTCCACGGAGATCGAGGCGTACCGAGCGGTCCTGCCCGCGGTGCGCTCATTGCGCGCCAGCCTCATGTGGCGCATCGAGATGAGCACGGCGCCCGAAGAGCGGCGCGCGTGGATCGATGGTCGCGCGGCCCTCAGCGAGTTCGGTGACGAGTGGCTCGACGTATGGGGGCTCAAGGTGCTTCTCGACGGCGGCGTCGAGGGCGGCTACTTCCGCGACCCCTACGCGAACAACCCGGCCTTCCGCGGCTTCCCCTTCGCCAGCGAAGAGGACCTGTACGCCATCCTCGAGCAGGCCCATGGCATCGGGTGGCGGGTCGGCGTCCACGTGGTGGGCGATGCCGCCATGGACATGGTGCTCGAAGCGTTCGAGCGGCTGGACGCGAACACGGGTGTCGGCGCCAGTGGACACGCGCTGGAGCACGCCTTCTCTCCAGTGGCCAATGCCGTTGAGCGGACACGCGACCTGGGCCTGAGCGTGACCCTCCAGCACGCACTGGTCTACAGCCTCGCGGGCAACATGCGGAGCTACTGGGGCGACCCGCGCGCCAGTGACTGCACCCCGGCGCGGGCTTGGCTCGACTCGAAGGCCGTCGTAGGCGCGGGCACCGACTCCCCCGTCACCAACTACGACCCGTGGCAGAACGTCTACGGGTTCGCGACCCGCGATACGGAGGTGGCGGGCGTGCTGGGGCCCCAGCACCGCATCTCCGTGGCGGAGACGCTGCGGGCCTACACCGTGGGGTCGGCGGCGGTGCTCCGCATGGACGACACGATCGGATCGCTCGCGCCCGGCATGGCCGCCGACTTCATCTGCCTGGACCGCGACCCTCTATCGGTGCCGGTGGACGACGTACGCCATACCGCAGTCCTGCGGACCGTGGTCAACGGCGAGCAGGTCTTCGGAGCGTAGGAAGACACGATGACAGGGCAGGTGCCAATACGGGTCGATGGGCAGCGCCTGTGGGATAGCCTCATGCGGCTCGCGGAGATCGGCGCGACGCCCAAGGGCGGATGCCGCCGTCTGGCGCTGTCCGACCTGGACAAGGAGGCGCGCGAGCTGTTCGTCGGCTGGGCCCGAGGGGCCGGCTGCGAGGTCTCGGTCGACCAGATGGGGAACATCTTCGCTCGCCGCGCCGGCACCGACCCGTCGCTCGCGCCGGTGGCCACGGGGAGCCACCTCGACACCCAGCCCAGCGGCGGCCGCTTCGACGGTCCTCTCGGCGTCATGTGCGGCTTGGAGGTCGTCCGGACGTTGGTCGCCCTCGGCATCCAAACGCGCCGGCCCATCGAGGTGGTCGTATGGACCAACGAAGAGGGGTCGCGCTTCGCACCGCCCATGGTCGGCTCCGGTGTGTTCGCGGGCGTCTTCGACCTACCGTACGGGCTCAGCCGGGCAGACGCCGACGGGCTAACCATTGGTGACGAGTTGCGGCGTATCGGTTTCGACGGGTCCTTGGGTATGAGGAGCCGCGACTTCGGCGCGTTCTTCGAGGTCCACATCGAGCAGGGCCCGATTCTCGAAGCAGAGGGCAAGAGGATCGGCGTTGTCAGCGGAGCACAAGCCCAGCGCTGGTACGAAGTGACGGTGAGCGGACAGGACGCCCACGCGGGCACGACGCCCATGGACCGGCGCCGGGACGCCCTCGTAGGCGCCTCGCGCATCGTGGCCGAGCTCCAGAGCATCGGCGCGGCAACGCCGGACGGCCGGGCGACTGTCGGCGTGCTGAGAGTCGAGCCGAACTCGCGCAACACCATTCCCGGCGAGGTCTTTTTCACCATCGACCTTCGGCACCCCGACGATGCGGCCCTCTCCGATATGGCCGCCGACATGCGCGAGTTTGCCGCCGGCGTCGCGAGAGACGCGGGCCTCAAGCTAGACGTGCGAGAAATCTACTACGCGCCGCCCCTACCCTTCGACTCCGGCGCGAAGCGGGCCGTGGCCACAGCCGCCCAGGCCCTGGGCCTCGAGTCCATGGAGATCGTCTCGGGAGCCGGCCACGACGCCTGCCACATCGCGCGGGTGGCGCCGACGGCGATGGTGTTCATACCCTGCGCCGACGGCATCTCCCACAACGAGACGGAGAGCGCGACGCCGGAGGACGTGACCGCCGGCTGCGATGTGCTGCTCAACGCGATGTTGGAGGCCGCCGAGGCGCCCGCGAGAGACGCGTAGTCAGGTCTGCTGGTAACGTTCGGTTCGTCCCTCATTTCGTATGCGATCGTTGCTAGCAGAACGTACTCGTTTCCTGACCGTGCTCCGCCATCGCGAGTACCGGCTGTACTTCAGCGGCTTGCTCATAAGCGTGGCGGGATTTCAGATGCTGCTGGCGACCATCGGCTGGCTGGCGTTCCATATCTCCGGCTCCACGGTTGCGCTGGGCGTCGTCGGAGGCACGCAGGCCATCCCGGCCCTGGTGCTGAACCTCTATGGCGGAGCGCTGGCGGACCGGCTCAATCCTCGCAAGCTCATCATCGTCGGCCAAGCACTCGCTGCCCTCGTGATCGCGGGGATGGCAGCCGTCACCCTGCTCAACGAGACACAGCTCTGGCACCTGCTTGTCGGCACGCTTCTGGTCAGCATCGCCCTCGGCATTGACCAGCCGGCCAGGCGCATGATCTGGGCCTACCTTGTCCCGCGCGATGAGTTCGTTTTCGCCATATCCCTGAACCAGACGGTGTGGAGCTCGACCCGCGTATTCGCCCCGGGGTTGGCGGGCGGCCTGATCGCCCTCGTCGGTGCCGCGACGGGGAACGACGAGGTGGGCGCCGCGGCCGCGCTCATGGCGACCGCCGCAGGCTTCGTCGTGATGGCGCTGGCCATGGTATTCGTACGCATGGGTCCCATCGAGCGATCGACCGGACAGACGGTCTTCCACGACATGGTCGACGGCCTGCGCTACGTCCGCGGGTCGCCCGTGTTCCTCTACTTGTTCGGGTTGTCGTTCATCGCGGGTTTCTTCGGCCTCTCGTACGCGATCCTCATGCCGGTCTTTGCCGAGGACTACTTCAACACTGGCTCCGGCGGCTTTGGCCTGCTGCTATCGGTCAACGGGGTCGGCGGCATCATCGGGACCATCGCCGTCGCCTCGTTCAGCCGCTACCAAGACCGCCCGTGGCTCCTCATCGGGGGAGCCGTGGGCCTGGGTATCACCGTCGTGCTCTTCGCCGTGGTGGCGGCGGCGTCGGGGTCCCTGGCGCTGGGCCTGTTCGTGCTGGTGCTCGTGGGCCTGGCGTTCGCGCTCTTCCAGATCGCGGCCGGGACCGTCATCAACCTCCTGGTGCCGGACCAGTACCGCGGACGCGTGCTCAGCCTGCGCAGCATCATGTTCAGCCTCGCGCCGCTGGGCGGGCTGGCGGCCGGGGGCATGGCAGTGGCCATCGGTTCCGCGGCGGCGGTGGCCATCGGGGGTGTCGTGGTAGCCGTGGGCGGCATCGGCTCCTACCTGCTGAGCCACGATCTGCGGCACCTGCCGGAGGTCGTCGCCCGCGGCACCCAGACCGGGCCGGCCTCGGAGGCTGAGGCCGAGCCAGAGGCGGCGGGCTGGGCCCCCGTCTCGCGGCAGCCGCTCAGGAGTGCGTGCGTGTGCTACTCTGCGCCCGCAAGCAAGTATGACGGAGGTGCGTGACATGGCTGAGCGTGTCTGGGACCAATACCTATCCGAGCAGGACAGGGCCAGGGCCGGCGCGGCGGTCCAACCCAAGGTCGGATTCGGCGAGAAGCCGGCCCTGCTCTTGGTGGACATGTACCGCTGGGTGTTCGGCGACGAGCCTGAGCCCCTGCTGGAGGCCGTCAAGAAGTGGCCCGGAAGCTGCGGGTTGGCTGGGTGGGATTCGATCCCGCACGTCCAGGCGCTGCTGACGGACGCTCGTGATGCCGGCATCCCCGTCGTCTTCGTAACCGGCATGGCGGAGCAGACCTCCGGCGTGAAGGAGTGGCGCTACGCCAACCGCGGCGGCAGGCCCGGTCCTAAGACCATCGACCCGGTACACGCGGACAGGGTCCGGCGCATGTACGACATCATCGACGAGTTGGCACCGATCGCCGGCGAGGCCGTGCTGGAAAAGACCGCGCCCAGCGGCTTCTTCGGGACTCCGCTGACCAGCCACCTCATTCGAGAGGGCGTCGACACCGTCATCGTGGCCGGCGAGACGACCAGCGGCTGCGTTCGCGCATCGGTCATCGACGGCTGCAGCTACCGCTATCGCATGATCGTCGCCGAGGAGTGCGTGTTCGACCGCGACGAGGCCTCACACGCGATCAACCTGTTCGACATGCACGAGAAGTACGCCGACGTGCTCCCGCTGGCCGAGATACGCACATGGCTCCAAGCCTTTGCCGCGCGATCGGGACGCGGCTCAGCAGCGGCCGCCTCAGGTTAACCCGGGCGAGCTGGCGGCCTGAGCGCAGCCGAAAGGTCAGGATGCTAGGCTAGGGACGCTCCGTCCATGCGGGGCGCCAGCGACTGGCCGGCCGGAACGTTGGACCAGCAGACCCCCGCAAGCACACCCACAGCATTCGAAACTGAGGTCGACCTCAGTACGATGCCGCGCGCGTTCCGCGCCTTCGCGTCGCTTCGGTTCAGAGAGTACCGCCTCCTGTGGCTGGGACAGCTCAGCCAGGCCGGCACCATGTGGGCCGAGCGCATCGCCCGGAGCGTGCTGGCCTTCGAGCTGACCGGCTCGGCCCTCCAGCTCGGCGCGCTTGAAGCCGTCCGCGGGGGCGCGTCCCTCGTCTTCGGCCTGTGGGGCGGCGTCCTAGCCGACCGCTTCGATAGGCGGCTGATCCTGATGATCATCCAGACCTGGTCCCTCGCGGTGTTTGGGGTCATGACCGCGCTCGCCTTCACGAATTCGCTGGAGCTCTGGCACCTCTACGCCAGCGCGGTCGGACTGGCGCTTGGGCAGGCGGTCAACCAACCGGTGCGCACGTCGCTGATCCCGTCGCTGGTGCCGCCCAACCTGGTCCTGCAATCGATGACGCTGAACTCGATCGCCATCAATGCGACGCGCATCACCACGCCGCTTCTCGTCTCCGTGCTCGTAGCCGCCACAGGCCAGGGCGGGTGGGGCTACGCCGTGTCGGCAGTCCTCTACGTGATGATCCTCCTGTTCACCGGCCTCATGCGAATCCCCGACGCGGCCAAGCCCGAGAAAGGCGCGCGCGACCTCTCGATACTCCGGTCCTTCGCGGAGGGCTTGGCATACGCGTGGAAAAACAAGACACTATTGGCGCAGCTTCTCATTGCCATTGGTCCCCTGGCCTTCGGGTTCAGCTATCAAGCGATTTTGATCGTCTACGCGCTCCAGACCCTCGCCGTCGATGCGACGGGGTTCGGAGCGTTATTTACGATAGCGGGCTCGGGTGCGCTCCTCGGCGGTCTCGTCATCGCATCGCGGGGCTCCATGCGCAGGCACGGGTGGGTCATGATCGGATCGGGCACGGCGTACGGTGCCGCGCTTCTCGCCATGGGCGCCGTGGACTTGCTGCCCAGTGGTTGGCCGCTCTTCTGGTTCGCGGTTCCCGCCCTCGCCTTGGTCGGGGCGGCGCAGACAGCATTCCGCGCAGCCAACAACAGCATGATCCTCATGGGCACTCCGCCGGAGCTGCGCGGGCGCGTCATGAGCCTGACGGTGCTGACGCAGGGGATGGCGGCCGGCGGTGCGCTGCTGGCCGGTGCGCTGGCCGCGGCGATCAGCCCAGCAGCCGCGATGGCGGGGCTCGGTGTGCTCTGCATCGCCGTGGTCTGGGGCGTGACGATCGCGCGGCCCAGCCTGATGAAACTGTAGCGAAAACGAACGGCTAGTTCAGACACACAGGAGAAAATTGTGCGCTTATCAAGCTTCCTGCCACAGGCACTGCTGCCGAGGGAGGACCGCTTCTTCGGCCTCTTGCGCAGCAGCACACGGAACCTGCATCAGACCACCATCGCGCTGGTGGACTTCTTCGAGGACTACCAGGACATCGAGCGCAAGGCCGCCCATATCCGTGACCTCGAGGAGATCGGCGACCACGTCATCCACGAGATCATGTCCAACCTCCACCGCACCTTCGTCACGCCCTTCGACCGGGAGGACATCGCCCAGCTGGGCGTGCGGCTCGACGACGTGGTCGACATGGCGGAGGAGGCCGCGCGGACGATGGTCGAGTACCACGTAACGGCACCGACGCCGAGGGCCATCGAGCTCACGCGCCTGATCGACCAGGCCGGAGTGTTGCTCGAGGAAGCGGGAGAGAAGCTGCGGGCCCGTGGCGGCCGCCTCCGCGAGCTGCTGCCGCTAACCGTGGAGCTCAACCGCATCGAGAACGAGGCCGACCAGGTGACGTCCAAGGCGGTCGGCGAGCTCTTCGCCCACGAGAAGGACCCCATCGAGATCATCAAGTGGCGCGAGATCTACGGGCTGTTGGAGGGCGCAACCGACCGTTGCGAGGACGCCGCCAACGTGATCGAGGCGATCGTGCTGAAGCATGCCTGAAGTCGTCATCCTCGTGATCACCATCGCGCTCGCGCTCGCGTACGCCTACGCGAATGGGATGAACGACGCGGCCAACGCGGTCGCCACCGCCATCTCCACGCGAGCGCTCACGCCGGCGGCCGCCGTGCTGATGGCCGGCGTGCTCAACGCGGCCGGCGCCCTGTCGGGCACGGCGGTCGCCAAGACCATCGGCAAAGGCATCATCGACCCGGAGCTGATGACGCAGTACGCCGTCGCCTCCGCCATCGCCGCGTCGGTCATCTGGGTGATCATCGCAACGCGGCTCGGCTTCCCGGTCAGCGTCAGCCACTCGCTGATCGCTGGCGTCGTCGGTGCCGGGATCGCAGTCGCGGGCTTCTCGGGGCTGAACACCGCGATCGTCGTGAAGGTGTTGCTGGCCCTGGCGCTGTCGCCGCTGCTGGGCTTCGTCGGCGGCTTCCTGCTGATGATCGCGCTCTACTGGGCGCTACGGCGGCGGGCGCCGTCGTCGGTGAACGCGGTGGGCTCCAAGCTGCAGATACTCTCGGCGGCGTTCTTGTCTTACAGCCACGGCAGGAACGATGGCCAGAACGCCATGGGCATCATCGCCCTCGGCTGGGCCGTCTACTTCGCCCAGGACCTGAGCGTCGATCTCTGGATGATCCTGGTCTCGGCGCTGGCCATAGGCCTCGGCACCGCCATCGGGGGGTGGCGCGTGATACGGACGCTGGGCATGCGCGTCACGCGGTTGGAGCCCATCAGCGGCTTCGCGGCCAACTTCACCGCGGCATCGGTCATCGAAGCCGCTTCGAGCATCGGCCTGCCGGTGAGCACGACGCACACCTCGACCAGCACCATCCTGGGCGTGGGTGCGACGCGCCGGTTTTCGGCCGTGCGCTGGGGCGTCACGCGCAGCATCTTGCTGGCGTGGGTCGTCACCTACCCCTTCTGCCTGGTCCTCGGCTGGGTGCTGGCCAAGTCCCTGACCGCCATCACGTAGCGCTAGGGCGCCAGCCTGAACGGCGGGTACTCGTCCGTGACGAGGACCACGGCATAGCATTCGACCCTGAGGCCCCAGCGCTGTACGCCGACGACGAAGTCGAACATGCCCCGCGGATAGCGCCCGGTGAAGAGGATGGCGAACCAGACGACGATGGCGGCCACAAACAGGGCGATGAACAGAAAGAACAGCACGATGTAGTGGGGAATCGCCAGCAGCCACTTCACCAGCGGCAGCCAGCGGTTGAGGTCGTTCGGAACGTCCGGGTACGAGATCGTCAGGTGGGCGTACTGCTCCTCGTCCGTGGACGGGTACTCGTCCGACAGCAGGAGTAGGTAGGCCTGGACCCGGTACTGGAGCTTCAGAATCTCGTAGTTGAAGTCGAACCACCAGCGCGGGTACTTCTGCCGAAACACGATCATCAGCAGGGTCGAGCCGAACAGGACACCGCCGGTCGTGCCGGGGCCGAACCACAAACTCCCGTCGTAGCCCCACCCACCGGCTCCCAATAGGCCCAGGACGACGAAGATTGGGATGACGAAGATGATCCGGAAGAACGAGGAGAAGCGGTCGAGGTCCCGGTCTGGGTAGTCGATGGACAGGTCTACGGGATACGAAACAGCGCTCGCCATATGACACCTCCCAATGTCAGCGGGCCATGGCCATGCCCCAGCTGAAGGGGGCGCGGCGGACCAATCGACGGTAGCATGAGGCCACGTCCACCGAGGTGTCAAAGCCATGCCGAAGACGCTGGCGGAGAAGCTGTACCTGCGCTCAGGCAGCGCGGTCGTCGCTGACGCCCCCGTAGGGTACGAAACCCTGCTCGGCGCGCCAGTCGAGTTTCGGTCGGCAGCATCGCTGGGCGGAGCCTTCGACTGGCTGCTGTGGTTCGTGGCCATGCGCCCCGACCTCGAATCGGGCATCGGCCGCGTCAAGGCCGCGCTCGACGACGGAGCGATCCTGTGGATCGCCTACCCCAAGGCGGGCCAGCTGGGTACGGATCTGAACCGCGACCGGCTAGCCGAGCTCGGGCGCGACCACGGCTTGAGGGCGGTGACGCAGGTGGCGATCGACGATGTGTGGTCGACGCTGCGGTTCAAGTAGGTCCCTAGTCGAACGGCACATTTCGGCGACAGTGTCGCGGGGCCGAGGCGCGCGCCGAGTCAAAAGGAGAGGTCGTCTTGAGTATCGATCTGGGGAACGGCGCTCGGAGGACGATCGTGTCGGTCAACGTGGGAGGCATCCGCGAATTCGACTACCGGGGCCGCCGGGCGGCCAGTGCTGCTAACGAGTGCGCCGGTTCACCCGTGGGTTCTGTCGCTACGATGACATACCATCGTTGCCAACGCATCAGGCCCCATCGTACGCTGCCGTGTCGGACTCTTCGACGGGGACGGCACGAAATGGAACAGAATGGAACAGAATGAGACAGCCTGACCGGCCCTCATGCTGGACCCAGCCGCTTGGCGGGCGGCGCGCACCGTGCTTAGACTGAAGCATGCGGCTCATCGTCGCCTGCATCGGAGAGGTGATCGGCACCTATCTGCTAGTGGCCATCGGCACGGGTGCGGTCGCGGCCTCGCTCGTGACCGGAGCGGATATAGGCCTCTGGCAGGTCGCCGCTATCTGGGGAGCGGGTCTCACCGTCGCCATCTATCTCACCGGACCGCTGTCCGGTGCGCACCTGAACCCGGCGGTAACCTTGGCCTTCGCGTTGCTCCGCCGGAGCGCTTTCCCCCCAAGGTGGCTGCTCCCCTACTGGGGCTCCCAGCTTGGAGGCGCGGTCCTCGGTGGGCTCACGGTCCTTCGGATCTTCGGCGGGCGCATCGCCAGCTTCGAGTCTGCGGAGCGTCTCACCCGGGGCGAGCCCGGCAGTGAGCTGTCGGCCATGATGTTCGGTGAGTACTTCCCAAACCCAGCGATGTTCGGCACCGGCGAGCTTGGCCGCGCGATGATCTCGCCGGCCGGCGCGGCCATCGTCGAAGCGTTCGGCGCCGCCGTGTTGGGCTTCGTCGTGTTCGCCGTAGTGGACCGCAAGCGGCGTGCCGGGAGCGCCTACGTCAATCCGCTGCTCATCGGCCTCACGCTGATGGTGCTCATCGGCGTGTTCGCACCGTTGACCCAGGCCGGCTGGAACCCGGCCCGCGACTTCGGGCCGCGCATCGTCGCATTCTTCGCGGGGTGGGGCAGCACCGCGATACCTGGGCCGTCGGGCGGGTTCTGGGTCTACATAGTCGGCCCGTTGGTCGGCGCACCGCTGGGTGCGGCCGCCTACAGCTTGCTGACCCGCTACGCGCGCCGCACGGGGCTTGTGAGCGCCGCCGAGCGCGAGGCGCGGCGGGTAGCCTGATGGCCAACGTGCTCTTCGTGTGCGTCCACAACGCGGGCCGCAGTCAGATGGCCAAGGCGATCTTCAACCGCGTCGCGCGCCAGCGGGGCCTCGGTCACGTCGCCGAGTCCGCCGGAACCGAGCCCGCCGGCCATGTCCACGCCAACGTCGTCGAGGCGAGCCGCGAGCTGGGCGTAGACGTTGCGGACGCGGCGCCGAGACTGCTGTCCAACGAGATGATCGAGGCTGCGGACCGGGTCATCACGATGGGGTGCGCCATCGACTCGGATGCGTGCCCTGCTCTGTTCCTGACGGACCACGCCGACTGGGGCCTGCCCAACCCCAAGGACCAGCCGCCGGAGCAGGTGCGCACCATCCGCGATGAGATCGGCCGGCGCGTCGGCGAGTTGCTGGACTCGCTGGCCTGAGCCCGCCTCGTATACTGGCCCGGTGAGAGCCGGCCGCCGCGAATCCATCTCCTCCCCCACCGCCCTCAGCGAGTTCAACCTCCGTCGCATCTCCGGCTTCCTGACGCCCTACTGGCGCCAGCTGCTGTTGATATTCGCAACGGTCGCGCTGGCCGCCGGCCTCGGGGTCGTCCCGCCGCTGTTGACGCGGGCCATCATCGACAGCGCCATCGACGGTGCTGACCGCCAGCTGCTGACCTGGCTCGCCCTCGCGTTCGCGGGGGCCGCGCTGGCCATGGGGCTGGTGGGCGTGCTGCGCAGCTACCTGAACACACTGGTCAGCCAGCGGATCATGCACGACCTGAAGCTGCGCATGTTCACGCGGCTCCAGTCGCTATCGCTGCGCTTCTTCACCGAGGCGCGGACCGGCGAGATGATGTCGCGCCTCACCTCCGACGTCGCGGGCATCGACTCCGTCATCTCCGGCACGCTGGTGTCGATCGTCTCGAGCGTGCTGATCCTCGCCACGACGCTGGCGGCGATGCTTACCCTGGACTGGCGGCTCACCGTGCTGGCGCTCATCGTCCTGCCGTGGCTGATCGTCCCGACGTTCACCGTCGGCAGGCTGCGGCGGCGGATGCGCACGGAGCGGCAACAGCGCAGCGCGGGCGTGAACGCGCTGATGGCCGAGAGCCTGGGCATCAGCGGGCAGATGCTCATCAAGACCTTCGGCCGCGAGCGCGAGGTCCTTGACCGGTTCGCGGGCGAGAACCGTGGACTGATGAACCTTCAAGTGCGCGAGGCCCTGGTCGGGCGCTGGTACTTCATGCTGCTGGCCCTGGTCACGACTGCCGGCCCCGCGCTGATCTACTGGTACGGCGGGGGGCAGGTCATCTCCGGGACGCTCAGCCTGGGCGTCGTTGTCGCCTTCGTCTCGCTCCTGGGCCGGCTGTACGGCCCGGCCACCGACCTCATGACCCTGCACGTCGACGTGGTGACCTCCGCCGCGTACTTCGAGCGCATCTTCGAGTACCTGGACCTGGAGCCCGACATCTTCGACGCGGCGGGCGCGACGGTGCTGCCGGAGGTCAAGGGCCGCGTGGTGCTGGACGACGTAACGCTGGAGTATTTGCCTGGCCGCCAGGCCGTCGCCGGCGTCGACGTGGACGTGGCGCCCGGCCGCCTGGTCGCGCTCGTCGGACCCAGCGGCGCCGGCAAAACGAGCCTGACCTACCTGATCCCGCGCCTCTACGACACCACGGCGGGCCGCGTCCTGATCGATGGCCACGACATCCGTGACGTCACGCTCGCCTCGCTCAGGCGCCAGATTGGCTACGTCACCCAGGAGACGTTCCTGTTCCACGCGAGCGTGCGGGAAAACCTGCTGCTGGCAAAGTCTGACGCCACGACCCAAGAGCTCCTCGACGCCTGCCGTGCCACCGAGGTGCTTGACGTAGTCGAAGGCCTGCCCGAAGGCCTGGACACGATCGTTGGTGAGCGAGGCTACCGCCTATCTGGTGGCGAGAAGCAGCGTCTGGCCCTCGCCCGGATCATGCTCAAGGACCCTCGCGTGCTCCTGCTGGACGAGGCAACAGCGTCGCTGGACACCCACTCGGAGCAAGCCGTCCAGCAGGCGCTGGCCACGCTCATGGCGGGCCGGACGACCATCGTGATCGCGCACCGGCTCTCGACGGTCCACTCGGCCGACCTCATCCTGTACATGGCCGGCGGACGCATCGTGGAGCGCGGAACGCACGCCGAGCTCATGCGCGCCGACGGGGCTTACGCGGCGCTCTACGAGGCGCAGTTCGCCCACGTCAGCGATTCCGACGTACCGGCAGGCGGCTGAGGGAGGCTTTTCACGGAGCCCCGTCACGAGCCAGCGTAACGCAGGCTCGGTGGGTGTCGAGGGGCGGGACCACGTGGAGCCCGCCCAAGACGAGAGAAGAGAACGGGGTGGGCGGGAACAACCGACCTCCCGCGTCAGCCCCCCGAAATGACACGGCGCAGTTAGCACCCTGACGCACTCAGGGCGCGGCGCTTGACCCAGGTTGCGCCGCCCACCCGCCTCGCCGCGCGGCTCCGTCAGCTGGAGCGCTCCCGCTAGTGTCACCCTGCTTCCCCTGGTGTCATCCTGCCTGGTGTCATCCTGAGCGAAGCGAAGGATCTGATGGCAACGCGGCGACGTTTGGGGAGGCCGGATTTTCCGCGGGGTCTAGGGGGTTCAGGGTGACATGAGAATAGCCCTCGCTATACTGCGCTCCGGCCAGGTCCGTTTGCGCAGCCAACGAACCATGGAGGCATGCATGCCATATGACATGGGAACGGTCGAAGGGGACTCGGTCGACTGGTTCACGCGCTCGCTGGCGATGACCGGTGAGTTCGTCGCCAACGTCCGCGGCGACCAATGGGAGGACCCCACGCCGTGCAGCGAGTGGAACGTCACGCAACTGGTGCACCACCTAGTGGGTAACAACGTCTGGTTCGCCGCGGCCATGCGGGGAGACGACGCGTCGGACGGGCCGCCGAAGGTGGACCTGCTGGGCGCCGACCCGCTCGGCGCATATACCCGCTCCGCCACGGCCGCGAACGACGCCATGGCGACCCCTGGGGCCATGGAGCGCGTGCTGCCCTACTGGGGCGGCGTCGTCGGGAGGCTGTTCACGGCGGAGCACTTCGTGGACTGCTTCATCCACGGCTGGGACCTGGCGAAGGCTACCGGCCAAGACACACGATTGCCCTCGGACCTTGTGCAGAAGGCGCTTGAGATTGTGACGCCGGGCAACGGCCAACCCGCCGTCGATGAAGTCTGGGACTTCGTCGATGTGCCCGCGCCGCAGACCACGGACGTCCAGGCCGTGCTGCTGGCGCGTACCGGCCGCACGCCATAGCCTCGACCCAAGCCGAAAGCGCGGCCAAATCGCCCGCGGCCTTGGCGCGGATGCGCACGGCGTTGCTCGGCAAGTTCAGTAACCTGCCACATGGTGGCGGGATTCCACCCCCTCCCCACCCCATGGGTGGGACGGTGCCACCCATGGGGTAGCTGATTGGGCGCGGCGGGCCCGCGCAGGCGATATGGTTGGGGCAGACCCTCGATTTTGCGCAGACCTCGATTAGGAGTACCGATGGAATTCGGTTTCGTCATCCCGTCCCGCGGGCCCATCGCCAAGGCCGATGCCATGACCAAGGTGGCACAGCGCGGCGAGGCCCTCGGCTTTCGCATCATCGGCGTCAGCGACCACGTCATCTTCCCCGTCACCAACGACTCGACGTATCCCTACAGCGAGTCGGGGACCATCAGCCCCACCGGGACCGGCGAGATACTCGAACAGCTGACCGTGCTCGCGTTCCTGGCCGGGCAGACCACCTCCGCCCGGCTGCTGACGTCCGTCATGGTCGTGCCGCACCGCCCGCCCATCCTGGCCGCGAAGATGCTGGCGACCATCGACGCGCTCTCCGGCGGACGCCTCATCGTCGGCTGTGGGGCTGGCTGGCTCCGCGAGGAGTTCGACGCGCTTCAAATCCCGCCCTTCGACGCCCGGGGCAAGGCGACCGACGAGTACATCGAGGCGTTCAAGGAGCTGTGGACGGCCGAGCAGCCCGCTTACGACGGCACGTACGTGCGCTTCTCCAACGTCCTCTTCGCGCCCAAGCCGCTGGCGAACGCGCATCCGCCGCTGTGGATCGGTGGCGAGAGCCCCGCCGCCCTACGCCGCGTGGCAAGGCTCGGCGACGGTTGGTACCCGATAGGCTCGAACCCCACGTACCCCATGGACACCCCCGAGCGGCTGGCGGCGGCCATCGATGCCATCCGGCGCGAGGCCGCATCGCTCGGCCGTGACCACACGACTCTCGACTACGCCTACCACGCGGGCTGGTACGACACCGAGCCGGCCGTGGGGCCGGGCGGCCGCCGCATCATGACGGGGGCGAGAGACGACGTGGCGCGGGACATCGAGGCGCTGGCCGGGCTCGGGTTCACGTCGCTGATCGTCGGCCTGGGTGGCGCGTCCGAGGCGGAGATGATCGAGCGGATGGAGCGGTTCGCCGAGGACTTCATCGGCTGACGCGCGTGCTAGCCGCTCAGTCTCCGATCGTGACGACGCCCTGCGTGCCGTCGACATCGACGACCTGGCCCTCGCGCAGCATCTGCGTCGCGACACCGGTGTTGACCACGGCCGGCACGCCAAGCTCACGGGCGATGAGCGACGAGTGCGATGCGCCGCCGCCGGCCTCGGTCACGATGGCACCGGCGATGATGATCAGCGGCATCAGCGCGGGGCTCGCAGCGACCGTCACCAAGATGTCGCCGCGGTTGAAAGTTCCAGCGTCGGCCATGGAGCGCACCACCCTGACCACGCCCTGATGCCGGCCGGGGCTCGCGCTCTGCCCCACCAGGCGTGGTCCCGGCGCGTCGTCGAAGTAGCCGACCAGCGGGGCAAAGCCGACGTTACTCGACTCGCCGGCGGGGATGGCGTCCGGCGCATCCAACGTGCGGTGATGCTCCCAGGTGAGCCGGCGAGCCTCGGCCAGCGCGCTCAGCGAGCCGGGCTGCTCACCCCGGTCGATGGCGTCGAGGGCGGCGAAGAGCTCGTCGGCCTCGGTGAAGAAGACCTCCTCCACGTTCGCAAGCGCCTTGGCCCGGACGAGCCGGACGCCAAGCTCGAGAACTGAGCGCCGGATGAGCGGCCAGCCCGTCTGGAAGTAGAAGTTGGCGTCCTCTCGCGACGAAGCGCTGGTCTGGAAAATACTGATCGCTTCGGCCAACACCTCGCGGCTCTCCTGTGGCGCTGACGCCAGCGCGTGCCGCTGAGCCTCCTCGCGCTGGCCGGCAGCCTTCGCCAGCGACTCGTACGGCGGTGTGGCCCCGGTGCGCACGAGCAGCTTGAGCGCGCCGAGCGTGTGCTCCGGTGTTTCACCGATGGTCGGGTAGTAGAAGTCCAGGCTCAACACCTGGTGTCCATACTCCCGCTCGTAGGAGCCCAGGTCATCGCGGAGCCAGGCTGGAAAGCCATCCAGGCGCGACGCCAGCTCAGCCGCCGTTGATTCGGCGAACGCCGCCGCCATCGAGGCGTCGGCACGAATGCGCTCCGCCAACGCGTTGAGCGCCTGTTGGCCGTCTATCGTCCGGCTCGGGAAGCCGCTGAACAACAACGAGTAGTGCGCCCTCCCCTCCTCCGGCACGACCTCGTCGTAGTAGGGCTTGAACATGATCCCTTCGAAGCCGTAGCCGATGGCTCCGATCAGCGGCCAGAACTCGCCCGCCTCTGCGGTGAGCGTCTCCACCAGCTCGACGAGCTCGCCTGACGACGGATCGGCGACGTTCCGCTGGCGGTGCCGCTCGACGACAGATAGGTACGCGGGGATCAGCTCGGCACGCCAATGCTTGAGCGTCTCGCTGACCGGCTTCATGCGCAGCGCCCGCTCCGCCGGGGGCGCATCCCTCCCCGGCCTGAACGGCGAGTCCTGCCTGGTGTAGAAGTAGCCGTTGACCAGGCAGAACCACGGGTGCGGCATGGAGAAGCTGACACGCTGTTCCCAGCCCAGCGCTCCGGTCCCGTGCTTCTCACGGGACGCCACCAGGCGCGGCAGCACCCAGGATGCGAAGAGCGGCGTCACGGGGTCTGAGAGCCACTCTCCGACGCGCCAGTTCCGGCGCCAGTGCGCGCCCGGCACGGGACTGTTCCACTCGATACCGTCGGTCGCCGGAGGCCGGACCATCGGCCGGGCCTGGAGCAGGAACAGCGCGCCGTGGGCCTGCGCCCACTCGACGTCCTGGGGATTGCCGCCCATGGCCTCCTCGACGCGGACCGTCAGGGCGGCTACGGCTACGGCCTGCTCGTCGGTCAGCGCCCGGACCTCGGCGCCGTCCCCCACCTCCAGCTCGATGGTTCCGCCCTTGGTTGAGGACACGACCTTGGACGCCTTGGCCCCAACGGCGTAGTTCGCCACGGCCAGCGGCTCTTTGGTCACGCTGACCTCGTCGGGGGTGACCAGGCCAGAGACCGTCCCCTCGCCCAGCCCGAGCGCGGCCGAGACCACGACGCATGTCGCATCGCCGGAGAGCGGGTCGACCGAGAAGGCGACGCCGGAAGACTCGGCCTCCACCAGCTCCTGGATGACGACGCCCATCCGCAGCTCGCGCACCGACATGTCCAAGGCGCGCAGGTAATGTATCGCGCGGTCACTCCACGCCGACCCCCAGACGCCCTTGACCGCGACGACGAGGTCGGCACCGGCGCCCACGTTGAGAAACGAGTCGTGCTGGCCCGCGAACGAGAGGTCGGCACGGTCCTCCAGCGTCGACGACGACCGGACCGACACGGCGCCGAGGATTCGCGCGCGAGCGTCGGCGATCTCCTTAGCCAGCGAGCCGGGCATCCGGCCGGCCTCCACCAGCCTGCGTAGCCGGGCGGGCCGGTCGCCCATCTCGGCGGGGGACAGGCCGTCGATCTCGGCCAGCAGCGCGTAGACCTGCGCCGTGACGCCGTTCGCCTCCAGGAACAGGTCCAGCGCCTCCACGGTGATGGCGTAGCCATCCGGGACCCGGAACTCCGCGGTGCGCAGGAGCGAGAGCGTTGCGGCCTTGGGGCCGACGCGCCAGGCGTCGGCGCCATGGGCCTTACCAAACGGGAGTACGTAGGCCAAGGTGCGTCCTCGACGATCGGGATGTGCAGGCCGTCACGGCGCCGCAGAGCCGGGATGATAGCCCACAGCGGGCCGTCGTGGGCCAGACGGGGAGGGTCTGCTCTTCGGCTTGGCCTCGGCCCTGACCGGCTACATCTTCACGCTGGTTGACCTGGGCTGGGCGCAGTGGGACAAGGAGTCGCAGACACTGCACGACAAGGTCGTCGACACGTTCGTGATCCGCATCCCTCAGCAAGCGCCAGCGCCCGTCGCCGCGTGACGGTGCGACAACTGGACAGCGTCCACCTCACGCTGCCAACCCCCTTCAACGACGGTGGGGCGGTCGACGAGGGCCCAGGCTGCAGCCGATGCCCCGTGCGCCTACCGCTAGTAGTCGGGGTCGCCCAGCAGGCTCGCCCCCGCGAGCAGTTCGTCGCGTGCGGGAGGCGCATGGGTGATCGTCAGCGTCGGGCGTCCGCCCACGTCCGGGTTCTCCCGGCTCTTGAACCGCTTGGACGTTCGCGAGGAGTCCTCGCCGCCGACGAGCACCCACCCGTGGTTCAAGGACGGGTTGTCCAGCCAGCCCTGAAGGTCGGCGACCAGCGCGGTGGTCGAGTCCCAGGTGAAGTCGCCGCCCGAGGCCACTTCGGTGGACGCACTTGCGACCGCGTCAAAGTCGCCACCCTCGGCGGTCCACGGGGCTCCGCCGAAGAAACGCTCGGTCCAGGTGACGTCGCCCGGTTGCGGCATGGTGCCGCCGCCCTCCTGACCACCCGCGTCGGATAGGCCCTCGCCCCAGGAGGCGAGCACTCGGTGGAGCGCGACCGGGTTGGAACCCCCGGCTGTCCTGTCGAGGTTGAGCGTCAGCGTGACGCTCTGGATACGGGAGCCGGCCGGCACCTGGCCCACGATGTCGAAGGCCAGGAGGGCGCGGCGAAGGTCGCCGTCGCCGGTGCTGCCGGCGAAGAGCTGCTGGCCCGCACCATTGCTGGCCGGGAACGGGGCCTCGTACAGCGTGTTGTCGCGGCTCGGCGTGACCTGGAGGGTCACCGAAAGCCCGGCTGCGGGCGCGGGCACGTTGCCGCAGGCAGTGTAAATACTGGCGTCAGCCGTCTCGTGTGCGTTGATCGCGAACGGCCCAGCCAAAAGGCCTTGGAGCCCCGCGTCCACCGTCGTGACGGAGAAGCCGGAGCCGTCCAGGCTCGTAAGCCCGTGCGCGACACCGCCCAGGTCGTCACCACACGAGCCGTTGTGGATGTGGACCGGCCCGCTCGAGCGCACGCCCGAGGAGAGCCAGACCACGACCTCCGTCTGTGCCCCACGGCCAGTGAGCGTTGCAAAGCCGCGCTGGCCCGAGGCGTTGTCCTCGTCGAGCCCGACAGTGACCGTCTCGCCCGCCGAGGGCACGGTGCCGCAGGCGGTGTATACCGAAGGGTTGTCTTTCTCATGGGCGTTGATCGCGAAGCCGCCGGTCATCAGTCGCCCCAGCGGAACGGAGACCGTCGTCACCGACGAGCCACCGGCGTCGACGCTCGTAAGCGGGTAGACCACGCCACCGAGGTCCGCGCACGTGCCGGTATGCACGTGGATGAGCTCGGAGACCAACGTCCCCGGTGACAGCGTCACTTCGATACGCGTCCGTCCCGTCGAGGGCGTCAGCAGGACATGGCCCGTCTGCCCGGAGTCGTTCATCTCACCGAGGGCCAGCGCGACCGCGTCGGTCAGCGGCACCTTCCCGCAGGTTGTGTAGACCGACCCCTCACCTTTCTTGTGCACGTTGACGGCGAACGCCCCGGTCAGCAGCTCGGCGAGCGACGCACCGACCTCCGTGACGGAGACGCCGCCCGTCACCTTGGTGAGCGGGTGGACGACACCGCCGAGGTCTGCTCCGCATCCGCCGCCGTGGATGTGCGCCAGCTCGGACTCCAGCGCCCCGGGGAACACGCGGAGCACCACGTCGGTGACGGCGCCTCGGGCGGACAACGTGGCCATGCCGCGCTGCCCGGAGTCGTTCTGTTCGCCCAGGAGCAGTGTCCTGGTGTCCGCGCCTGCCGGCACGTTGCCGCAAGCGGTGTAGACCGACGGGTCGGCCGCGTCGTGGGCGTTGACGGCGAAGCCGCCGGCGAGCAGGTCGGCCAGGGAGGCTTCGACCGCTGTCACCGAGCTCCCATCGGCCACGCTGGCCAGGCTGTGAACCACGCCGCCCAGGAGCGGCCCGCAGCTGCCTTCGTGGATGTGAATCAGGTTCGATTCGAGCGTGCCCGCGCCGAGTGATACCGCAACGAGTGTCCGGTCGCCGGCCGCCGTGAGCACCGCCCAGCCGCTCTGGCCGGACCCGTTCTCTTCGAGCAGCGAGACCATCGTCACTTCGGCCAGGGCGATGTTGCCGCAGGCGGTGTAGACCGTCGGGTCAGATGCGTCGTGCGCGTTGACGGCGAACCCGCCTGTGCGCAGGCTGCCCAACGCCGCGTCGATCGTGGTGACCGAGGTGCCGTTGGCCAGGGTCGTGAGCCCGAACGCGACGCCGCCCAGGCCATCGCCGCACGCGCCGGTGTGGATGTGGATCAGGCCCGACTCGCGCTCTCCCTCCGCCAGGCTGACGACGACCTCGGTCTGGTCGTCACGGGCGGCCAGAGTCGCGTAGCCCGTCTGCGCCGAGTCGTTGTCCGGGTGGAGCGTAATCGTCGTGTAGTCGCCGTCTATCGGAATGTTGCCGCAGGCCGTGTAGACCGACGGGTTGGTGCTGTCATGGGCATTCACCGCAAAGCCGCCGCTGGTCAGACTGGCCAGCGTGGCCTCAACCGTCGTCGTCGAGCGGCCGCCCGCGTCCACGTTAGTCAGGCCGTGGACAACGCCGCCGAGGCCGTCGCCGCACGCGCCCGTGTGGATGTGAATCAGCTCCGAGGACGCAGTCCCAGGGAGCAGGGTCACGTCGACCAGCGTCTGCGCTCCCTGTCCCGCCAGCATCGCCCAGCCCGTCTGCCCCGAACCGTTCATCTCGCCAAGCGCGACCAGAACGACGGTCCCGGAATCGGCCAGCCGTGCCGCGCTCGGCTCGGGCTCAGGCGTCGGCATTGGCGACGGTCGAGGCGTCGACGCGGGCGCCGGCGCACCTGTCGTGGGCGTCGCGCCCGGTGCGGTCGTCGGCGTCGGCACCGGTGCGCCCGTCGTGGGCGTCGGAGCCGGGGCCGTCGTCGGCGTCGGATCGTCGCTCCCGCACGCGGCGAGCGTGACGGCGAGCACAGCGAGCAGCCCCATCAGGACGAGTGGAATGCGTCGGCGCAGCATGAGATCCCCCAGTGGTGTTCTCGCCCCCCGACAGCCACACAGACTCCAACCCCGCGGGTGCGATACCGAACGAGTTACGCATCGACGGGCGCTAGGGTTTCAATGATCCGCGGAATGGCCGTGGGCGATCGACGATTCGCCGGGGGCACCGGCCCACCCATCGGGTGTAGGGCGCTCACCCAATGGGGAGCTTTGCTCCCTACGCCTCGCGGCCGAAGAGTTTGTTGTACGCGTCGAGCGCCGCGATCTTGTAGGTCTCGGCCAGCGTCGGGTAGTTGAATACGCCATTGACCAGGTAGTCCAGGGTCCCGTGGAGCCCAATGACCGCCTGGCCGATGTGCACCAGCTCGGACGCCCCCTCCCCGATGATGTGGACGCCGAGGACCTCGCGCGTGGCGGAGTCGACGATCAACTTCAGGCGGCCCGTGGTGTCGCCGACGATCTGGCCGCGCGCCGTCTCCGAGTAGCGGCCGACGCCCACCTCGTACGAGACGCGGGCCTGCGTCAGCTCGGCTTCGGACCTGCCGACCATCGAGATCTCGGGGATGGTGTAGATGCCATACGGCAACGGCGGCTGTTCTCCCTGCTCGGCGGCGCCGTGCAGCGCGTGCAGGGCGGCAAGCCGTCCCTGCTGCATCGCCGATGAGCCGAGGGCTGGAAAGCCGATGACGTCGCCCACCGCGTAGACGTACGGCACGGCCGTCTGGTACTCGGCGTTGACCGCGAGGCGTCCACGGTTATCGGGTTCCAGGCCGATCTGCTCGAGGCCCAGCCCGCTGGTGCCTCCCATGCGCCCGACCGTGTAGAGCAGGCGGTCGCCGTCGATCCGTTTGCGCGAAGTCGTGAATGCGGCCACCCGGCCATCGATGACCTCGACGCGCTCCACCTCCTCGCCCAGCCGAAACGCGACACCTTGATCACGCATGTGGTACGCGAGCGCATCCACGATCTCGGGGTCCGCGAACTCCAGCAGCTCGGCGCGCCGCTCAACCAGCGTGACGCGCACATCCAAGGCCGCGAAGATGCTGGCGTACTCCATGCCGATCACGCCGCCGCCGATAATCGTCAGGCGACGGGGAATGTGGTCCAAGGTCAGGATTGAGTCCGCGTCGAAGATGTGCTCCGCGTCGACGGGGACCAACGGGGACTGGGCGGGGACGCTGCCAGGGGCCAGGATCACGTATTCCGCTCGGATCTCTTCCTGTTCGCCCCCCTCACCCGTCACGGTCAGCGTGTGGTCGCCGGAGAACGTTGCGTGGCCGAACTGCACGTCGACGCCATTCCGGGAGAGCTGGGACTCCATCACCGCGACCTCGTTCCGGAGGACGTGGTCTAGCCGGAACATCAAGTCGCTGATGGTGATGTCCTGTTTGACAGAGTAGGACACACCATAGAGACCCCGCTGCCGGAATCCCGTGAGGTACAAAACGGCCTCACGCAGCGTCTTGGAAGGGATGGTGCCGGCGTGTGCGGCGGTACCGCCCACCTTGCTGTGGCGCTCCAGCGCGACCACGCTGGCCCCCAACTTGGCGGCTTGAATCGCGGCCCGCTGCCCGCCCGGGCCCGTCCCCACCACTGCGACGTCGACCTGTTTCACGGCTCCGATTGTAGGGACTGAGGGCCGGCGGTTCTAGGCAGCGCGCCCACCGCCGCGCATGGCATTGAGGGCAAGCCAGCGAGCGGGGCTGGGGCTACCCCTCAAGGCAAGACCGCCCCTTGCGGGCACACTTAAGTTGAAGCGACCTGCCAAAGCCTGCCCTGGGCAAAGCCGAAGGGGGCGCTCGCACAACGTGCCATGACCACCCAGGACATAAGCACGCGGCCTTCGCTGGTCCCATCCACCGCCGAGGCCTCGCCCACGGAGCTTGAGCTGCTTTGGCGGGAGCTTGGCCATCACCTGACCTGCTCCATCGAGGTCTCGGAGGTGGCCCAAAGCCGAGGCAGGAAGCAGCACACGGTGACGGTCGTAGCGGCTAACGAGGCACCGGCCCTGCCGGACTCCCTCCGTATCGTCTTCCAAGGCGTGGGCCTCGAAGTGGTCCCCCGGCGACCTCAGGGGCGAGTCCCTGCGTGGGCCGACTCCATCTCGAGTAGGCGAAGCGCGGAGCGGGAGCAGGCCGCGGACCCGCCGGATGACGTCATCCCGTGGCCGGACGCGTCGCCACGGGCGGTCTATGTCCCCGGCGAGGTGCTCTATCCCGGCGACACCGTCCGGTACGAATTCCGGGTCCCCACGGTCGACATCCCCTACTTCGACTACCGACTGACGGCGGGGTTGTCGTGGCAGCACCTGTTCTGGAGCACGAACCGGTTCTCGGCGCCGGATGAGATCGCGCGCGCACCGTTTCTCCAAGCCTTCAAGTCGCTGAATGAACTCGATGTCCACGCTCCGTTGCTGTCGCTGTTGAAGGCGTTTCCGACCCTCTCGAGGAAGACGTCCGCGGAGGATGTCGCCCCGTTCCTCCAGGCAACCATGACGGTGCTGCCGCACGTCCATGTGCTGCGCTCCGCCCTCCTCAACCGGCAGGAGACCGCGCCTACGAACGACATTCGCGAGCTCTTGGGGTTGGCGGCCGACTACACGATCTCGATTGAAGAGGCCTGCGGACTTCTCCACGGCGGGCTGACCAGCGGAAAGATCGAGGAGATCCGTGTCGGTGTACAGGCGCTGGACGCCGCCCGCCTCGCCGCCAACGCCGTCAACGCGTCGACCGAAAAGCTGCTGGCGGCTCATGGCATCGGGGACGAGGAGGTCGGCTATCGGTACCGCTAGGGCGGCCGGCAACCGCCCCGGCCCCCGGCACGTCCTCGACCTCGCACAGACGCAGCGCGGGCTCACGCTCATCGAGGTCATCGTCGTCATCGCGATCCTCGGCCTGCTATCGGCCGTCCTCTACCCGACGCTCGCCAGTGTGTTGGGGCAGGGCGACCAGGCGCGCTTCGACGCTGACCTCGCCACCATCGAGGAGGCGGTCACTCGGTTCAAGCTCGCGCGGCACGACAGCCCGGACCTGTCGGGTAAGTGGGGCCAGGACTCCCCGGCGCGCCTCTACCCAACGGCCAGCGGAGACGCGGGCAACCTCGAGCTCAACGCCGATCAAAGCGACCCGGACGACCCCGCCAACCTACGCATAGACGAGCACAAGCAGGGCGCCGGTACCAACGGTGCTGCCAGCGACGGGCAGATCGAAGATGCGCTGGTGTGGATGGGGCTGCTGGTCAACGAGCCTGCCGACGACTCCAGCGCGCGACAGCAGTTCTCAGGCGATGCTCGCCCGCAGTCCGGTGAATTGGGCGAGATCCTGCTCGCGTTCCCGGCGCTGGCCCACGCCGCCAACACGGAGCGGGTAGCCGGCGGCTCCTACACCAGTGGGCCGTTTCGCTACCTCGTCCTGGAAGACGGCGGCGTAGTGGCGGCGTACAAGTCGGGCGGTGCCTGGTACGCGGGCTTCAACGGCGCGACCGGCAGCGGCCCTTCGGCGACCCCGACGCCCACCGGCACGCTGACCCCGACGCCCACCGCAACGGCGACACCGACCGCGACGGCGACACCGACGCCAACTGCGACGGCTTCGCCAACCCCCACGCCAACGCCGACAGGGACGGCGACGCCGACCGCGACCCCAACGCCGACGGCGACACCCGTGGCGTCCAGGATCACCGACGGCCTCATCGTTCTCTACGAGTTCAACGAGCTGGCCGGCGCGACCCAGGTCACCGACACCTCCGGCTTCGGCACGCCGTTGACGCTGGGCATCGCGAACCCGTCGAACGTCACCTCAGGCGGTGGCAAGCTGGTCGTCAACACCGGGACAATCATCAAGTCCAGCGGCGCGGGCACCAAGGTCATCAACGCGCTCAAGGCGTCGGAGGAGATGACCGTCGAGGGGTGGGTCAAGCCCGCAACGACGAGCGGCGGCAGCCCCGGCCCGCGCCGTATCGTCACGCTGTCTCAGGACACGACGAACCGCAACTTCACGCTGGGGCAGGGGACCAGCAAGTACAACCTGCGGCTGCGCACCGACCACGGCTCGACGACCAGCAACGGCACGCCGTCCATCAACACCACCGTGGGCTCGCTGACGACCGCGCTGACCCACGTGGCGTTTACCTACGATGAGGACACCAACACCCGCAACTTCTACGTCGACGGCGCGCTGAACGCATCGAGCACCGTCGTTCTAGGCGACTTCGACAACTGGAACAGCACGTACAAGCTCGCGCTCGCCAACGAGCTGACCGACGACCGCGAGTGGCTAGGCGAGCTGTACCTGGTCGCGGTGTACGACGAAGCGCTCACACCCTCCGAGGTGCTTCAGAACTTCAACGCGGGACCCTAACGACAGAGTGAGGAGCTAGCTGTTGCCGCAGTCGTGGGCCATGTTGGCAAGCGCCGTCGAATCGACGCTGGCGGACCCCGCGTCGGCCCGGCGACGGCTTGCCCGGCTACGGCGCACGCTTGGCGGCAACCTGGCGTTCGTCGTCGCGCTGGGGTTGGTGGCGGTGATGGGCGTCGGCATCGTGTTCAACGTCCTGCCCGGCGCCGACCTCAACCCGGCGGGTGCTGGCGACGAGGACATCGCACGCCTGATTGACGACGTCCTCAACTACCCCAGCCTCTACTTCCCACACAACAACCCCACACCACCCACCGGGGACACGAACGCCCAGACCAACCTGTCGATGGACTTCACGCTACCAACGGCCGCCACCATCTACAACTACGACCAGGACATCGACGTTTCTCCCGGAATCATCGTGGCAAAAGGCGGCATCGGCGCCACCGAGTCCAACACCGCCCTGTACCAGAACTGGCGTACCGCGACGCTGGCGTCGGACGTGGCCATCAACGGCATCCCTCGCCTGCACTTCTGGAGCGGGATGAAGGACTTCGCGGCGAGCACCCGCGGAGTGGTGGAGGCATACCTCCGCGATTTCGACGGCTCCGGCTACACGGAGGTCGCCAGCGGAACACTGGATGTCGCCGACTGGCAGGCGGGTGACGCCTCATGGGTATACAAGACACTGACCATGACCTCGGCCAGCTACGCCGTCGGCGCGGGCAACCAGCTCGAGGTCAAGATCATCGTTGGGGGCGCGTCCGTGGACGACATGTGGTTCGCGTACGACACCACGGCGCTTCGCACGGAGCTCGAGGTGCCGCACCCCGACCCGTAGGGCCTACGCGGACTTGGCGCGGCTGCGGCCCTCGCGGTGGCGTGCGTCGGCGGATAGCGTGCGCTTGCGCAGGCGCAGCGACTTCGGCGTCACCTCCAACAACTCATCGAAGGCGATGAGGTCGAGCGCCTCCTCGAGCGTCGGCTTGAACGCCGGCGACAGCTTCTGCGTTATCTCGGACGTCGCGGAGCGCATGTTGGTCTGCTTGCGTTCCTTGCAGGCGTTGAGGTTCAGGTCGGTCTCCCGGCTGTTCAGGCCGATCACCATGCCCTCGTACACCTGGGTACCGGGCTCGATCGAGGTCGTGCCACGGTCCTGGGCGTTGAGCAGCCCGTAGGTGACCGCCACTCCCGGCTCCGACGCCACCAATGCACCCGGGCGCGTGGACCGGACGATGCCGGCCAAGGGTCGGAGGCCGACGAACTCGCTGTTCATCAGGCCATCGCCGCGGGCGGCGCGGAGGAAGAAGCTCCGGAAGCCGATGAGGCCGCGCGTCGGCAGCTCGAACTCCAGCTTCACGCCGCCATCACGGTCCTGCCGCATGTCGGTCATCACCGCGAGGCGCGTTGACAGCTCCTCGGTCAGCACCCCGACGTACTCGTCGCGAGTGTCGATGCTCAGCCGCTCGTAGGGTTCGTGCCGGCGCCCATCGACGATGCTGGTCACGGCCTCCGGCTTCGAGACCTGGATCTCAAGGCCCTCGCGGCGGATGTTCTCGATGAGGATGGACAGGTGCAGCTCACCGCGCCCGGACACCATGAACTCGTCCGCGCTCTCGGTGGGCTCAACCCTGAGCGCCACGTCGGTTTGCAGCTCGCGCTGGAGCCGCGTCATCAGCATGCGGGAGGTGGCGTACTGGCCGTCACGGCCCGCGAACGGTGACGTGTTGACGGCGAAGGTCATCTTGACCGTCGGCTGTTCGATATCGATCCGCGGCAGGGCTTCGGGGGCCTCCACCGCGGCGACGGTGTCGCCGATAGATAGCCCCTGGACACCGGCGATGGCGACGATGTCGCCGGCAGTGACTTGCTCGACCTCGCGGCGCTGAAGGTTTTCGAACAGGTAGACGCCATTGACGCGGTAAGGGACCGCCGAGCCGTCGGCTGCCATGCGCACGACGGGGTCGCCGCGGCGGACTCGGCCGCGAAACACTCGGCCGATGGCGACCTGGCCGAGGTGGCTGTCGTAGGTCAGCGCCGCGACCAGCAGCTGCAACGGACCCGAGGGGTCGGCTCGCGGCGGCGGGATGTGGGTGACGATGGCCGCGAACAGCGGGTCCATGTCGTGCGGCGCATCGCCGGGGGCTGCGACCACGTAGCCCTGCCGGGCGGAGGCGTACAGCACCGGGTAGTCGAGCTGCTCGGCGTCGGTTGCGAGCTGAAGGAACAGGTCCTGCACGGCCTGCTCGACCTCGTGGATGCGGGATGTCGGCCGGTCAATCTTCGTGATGACGACTACAGGCCGCAGGCCCCGCGCCAGCGCAGTGCGTAGCACCGACCGGGTCTGGGGCATGGGCCCGTCGACGGCGTCGACCACGAGCAGACACCCGTCGGCCATGTTCACGACGCGCTCGACCTCGCCGCTGAAGTCGACGTGGCCCGGCGTGTCGATGATGTTGATCTTGAAGTCGCGGTAGGTGATCCCGGTGTTCTTGGCGAGGATCGTGATACCGCGCTCCCGCTCGAGCGGGTTGGAGTCCAAGATCAGGTCGCCGACAACCTGGTTCTCGCGAAACACGTTGCTGAATTTCAGCATGGCATCGACCAGCGACGTCTTCCCGTGGTCGACGTGGGCGATGATCGCGACGTTGCGGAGGTGTTCTTGGTTGGTTACGGGCATGCAAATACAGCCAGCGGGAATCAGGCCGATTGCGCGCTGCCTGGCAAGCGATCGGTCCGCACCGTACGGCGTGGTGTTTGGGATGGTGCTGCGGGCCCTCCCCGACACGGAGGGCCCGCTACTGCGTTAGGCTGACCGGCGTAGCGCTACCAGCGCGACCCGCCGCCGCCACCGCCACCCGTGCGGTTCTCGCGGGGGCGGGCCTGGTTGACGGTGACGGTGCGTCCGTCAAGGTCCTGACCGTTCAGGCCTCGGATTGCGGACTCCGCAGCCTCTGAGTCCGGCATCTCGACGAAGCCGAATCCTCGGGAGCGCTGCGTCTCCCTGTCTACGATCACGGAGGCCTCGGTTACTTCGCCGAACCGCTCGAAAGCGGAGCGAAGGCTCTGGTCTCCCGTGTCATAGCTCAAATTACCAACATAGATGTTCATACGGTGCTCCTTGAAACTCTTGCCCTACGAAACTTGGAGGCACCGCTGACGCTCGGAGTGTCGGCCCGATGGGGCCAGGAGTATCTCTCAACGACCGTGGGACGCGAATAGTATACCTCGTCGTACAAGGCGCCTCGCAACACAGGACGCAAGCGCTCTGGCCAATTCTCGCGATGGGCTAGCGATGGGGCGGATCGTTGGTCAGAACCAGGCTTCCAGCCGCCGCGAACATGCCGCCCACCCCCTGGCAGAAGCCCACCCGGACGCCCGGCACCTGGTGCGCGGCCTCGCCTCGGAGCTGACGGACCGACTCCTGCATGGCGAACATGCCGTACATCCCCGTGTGGGTGTAGGAGAGGCCACCCCCGTTGGTGTTCAGCGGCAGCCGGCCGCCGGGGGAGGTGTTCCCTTCAGCGATGAAGGCGCCCGCTTCGCCGCGGCCGACAAAGCCAAGGTCCTCCAGCGCGAAGATGGGGAGGTGCGCGAAGGCGTCATAGACCATCAGGTGGTCGATGTCCTCGGGGGTGACCTGCGCCTCCTCGAACGCCTGGCGGCTCGAGACCTTGAAGGCAGCGGACGACGTGAGGTCGTACATCTGGCTCACGATGGGCGTTTCGACCGCCTCTCCGGTGCCGAGAATGTAGACGGGCTGCGTTGGAAACTCGTCGGCCCGCTCCGCGCGGGTGAGCACAAAGGCGCCGCCGCCGTTGGTCACCAGGCAGCACTCGAGCAGGTGGAATGGGTAGCAGACCATGCGGCTGGCGAAGACGTCGTCGACCATTATCGGGTCGCGCATCATGGCCCTGGGTACCTGGCTCGACCACTGGCGCTGGGCGACAGCCACCGAGGCGAGCTGTTCGTGCGTCGTCCCGGTCTCCTTCATGTAGCGCAGAACGCCCATCCCGAACGCCGTAGTCGGCCCCGCGGTCCCGTAGATCGATTCGAATTGGCCAGGGTACGAGGCGTCGCGCACCCCACCCGGCATCGCCGAGACGTCCCCCATGCGGGGCGTCGGCTCGCCGGTGCGGCTGCGGCCGCTCTGCCCCATGGTCACGAGCACCGTCTCGCACAACCCCGAAGCGATGGCGGCGGCGGCGTGGCGCACGTGGACGAGGAACGACGTGCCCCCCACCGTCGTGTTGTCCATCCAAGGCGGCACGATGCCCATGTAGTGTGCCAGGACCGCGGGATGCAGCGTCGTGGTGATGCCATCGACCTGGCTCTTGTCGATGCCCGCGTCGCGCATGGCGTTGATGGCAGCGTCGACGTGCAGCTGCGTCGTCGACAACTCCGGGACGACGCCGAGCTTCGTGGTCTCGGCCGCCCCCACGATGGCGACCCTATAGCGCAGCGAGCCAGCGCGCGACGCGGCCATGGGCGGCGCTATCCCTGGCCCGCCGGCCGGAACTTGGGGATCGCGATCTCGTCGCTGATGTCCTCGAAGACCACTTCCAAGGGCATGTCGAGGACCAAGTTCTCCGGCGTGTTCTCGACGCCGACGATGTTGGTCATCATGTGCGGCCCCTCCTCCAACCGCACGATGGCGATGGCGTAGGGCGCCTCGTCCTCGAAGCCGGGCGCCGGGCGGTGGTTGATCATGTAACTCCAGAGCACGGCTCTCCCCGACGCCCTGAGCGCCGCGACATCGGCCGAGAGGCAGTCCGGGCAGTGGAAACGGGGGTAGAAGAAGACGCGGCCGCAAGCCTCGCAGCGCTGGATCCAGAGCTCGTGGCGTTTGCACCCTTCCCAGAAGAATTGCGTCTCCGGTACGGGCACCGGTATTGGCTTCCTATAGGCCTGTTCGCTCATCCGCCGCGCCTCCTCGCGCTCGGTCCGCCCCGAGACGCCCCTACTCTATCCGCATCCGGGCCGCCACCCGCCTCACCCCAAAGTGAGGCGGGTGGGGAGCGGTGTAGCATCCTCCACAAACTCACGGGAGGCACCATGAGAGGCAGCGACCTGGTACGCACGACCCCGGCATGGAACGAGCGCGGCCTGCAACGCGCCCTCGACGGGCTCACGGCCGACGACCTGGCCTGGCGGCCCAAGCCCGACGCCAACCCCATCGGCTGGCTGGTCTGGCATGGCACCCGCGTCGAGGACCGGACGGTCGCCGACCTCCAAGGGGTAAGCCAGGCCTGGATCGACGAAGGGTGGCATGCGCAGTTCGGCCGGGACTCCGACCCGCTCGACCGTGGCTTCGGCCACACCGTGGATGATGTAGGGGCGTTCCGCGCGCCGGACGCCGCGACGTTGCTGGCCTACCACGCGTCGGTGCGGTCCCGGACGGAGGCATACCTTGACCGCCTGGCCGACGATGGTCTGGACCGCGAGGTGGAGACCGAGCATGGCCCCAGCACCGTCGCGCTGCGGTTGGCCAACCTCGTCAACGAGATGGTCACCCACGGCGGCCAGGCGGCCTACGCGAGAGGACTGCTGCAAGGAATGGGCTGGTCGCAGGTCTAAGGCCGGGCCAGAACGTCACCGGGGCACACACACCGCCCGGCGCACGGCGGGCGCCGCAGGCAGCAGGCGCTAGGCACCGCCGGGCTCGGTCTCCGCGCCTCTGGCAGCGAGCGCCGCGTCGGCCTCAGCGTTCAGCGCCTCGTTGATCCGCATCATGTGGCTGAGCCGAGCGTTCCGCACCACCGGGGCGACCACGAGCAGCAGCAATCCGAGCGCGCCTGCGGCGCCCGACATGACTCGCGTGATGGACTGCGGGCCGATGAGGTCCGAGCCCACGCCGGCCACCAGCGCCCCCAAGGGCATGAAGCCGAAGCCCAGCATCTGGAGGCTGCTGACGCGGCCCCGCAGGGCGTTGGGAATCGTCAGCTGCAGCATCGTCATGTTGGTCAGCAGGTACGCCTGCTCGGCGAAGCCCGTGACGTACATGAGCAGGACCCCCTGCCAGACGTGCGTCGTGTAGGAGAACGTGAAGAGACCAGCCGCAAAGGCCAGGAGCGCGACCAGCTGGAGCAGCCCGCGCCTGTCGAAGGAGCCCAGCGCCACGCCGAACAGCGCCCCGGTGAGTCCCCCAAGTCCGATGGCGGAGACGAGGAGGCCGAGGGTACCCGACCCGCTGGCGTACACATCCTTGGTATAGATGGGCAGCAGCGCCGTGAAGATGGGTATGAGCAGCAGCGGAGGAATGAACCCCAAGAGGAGGAACGTCCGCGTGTAGCGGCTGCGCATGACAAACGTCGCCCCCTCTTTCAGGTTGGCGAGGACCGAGCCGCGGTTGTCGACCCGCTCGCGCGGAGGGAACTTGATCTTGTAGCGGGTCATCGCCGCGAACAGGTATGAGCCGGCCTGCGCGAAGAACGTGCCCGACGCACCGATAAGCGGCAGCAATGCCCCGGCAGCCCCGGGTCCCAACGCTCGCGTCGAGCTCATGGCCGCTGTATTCAGAGCCAACGCATTGGGCGTCAGCTCCCGAGGCACGAGGATGAAGGTCAGCATCGCGCGCAGGGGGTTGTCGATTACCTGCGCCACACCAAAGATGAACATGAACAGGAACAGGTGCCACACCTCGATGAGGTCGAACTCCAGGAGGAGGGCCATCCCCGCGCTCAAGGTCATGAGGAAGATGCTCACTCCCAGCATGAGGCGCTTGGTGTTCATGCGATCGACGAAGACACCGGCGAAGGGTCCAAGACCGAGCATGGCGATGGAGCGGACGCCGTTGACGCCGCCGAGGATGGTGCCCGAGCTGGTGATGTCGTAGACCACCCAACCGATCACTACCTGCTGCATCCACTGGCCCGCGCTGGAGAAGACCGTCCCGAGCCACAGCCAGCGGAAGTTGGCGATGTGGAGCGATGCGGCCGGTCCCGTGGGCAGGCTCGCAGCGTTGGCTTCGGCCATGAGGCTCCTGATGTGGCGGTCGCTCACGCGCGGCGCACCGGGTGTGCGGCGGCACCCAAAATCAAATGGACGCGTGCGCGAAGTGGGCCAAGCTAACGTATCGCCACACGGTTGCGCGGTCAACAACCTGGTGCATGAGTCTGCCTCTCGTCCGCGCTTGGCTGGCCTTTCGGCGGGGGCTCTGTTACAAGTCGCGCGCACTACGGCACGCATCCAGATGCTTCGGCGGAGAGGAGATACTGATGGGGAGGCTCGATGGTCAGGTCGCCATCGTCACCGGCGGCGGTACGGGTATCGGCAGAGGCATCGTCAAAGCGTTCGCACAGGAGGGCGCCAGCGTGGTGCTGGCGTCGCGGGACCCTGCGACGCTCGAAGCCAGCGCCGCCGACGCACGAGCAGCGGGAGCCATCGCGGAGGTCGTGCCGACGGATGTGACCAACGAAGGCCAGGTGATGGCGCTCTTCGAGGCCACGCTGGCGCGCTTCGGGCGTCTCGACGTGCTGGTCAACAACTCCGGCATCTTCGATAGCGCCGCCATCGACGAGCTGACGCTGGAGACCTGGCGCAGAGTCGTGGACGTAAACCTAACCGGACCGTTTCTGTGCGCCCGAGAGGCGATGCGCATCATGAAGCGGCAACGGTCCGGGCGCATCGTCAACATCGGTAGCATCTCCGCACAGGTGCCAAGGATGGACAGTGCGCCGTACACCGCGACCAAGCACGGACTGGTCGGCCTCACCAAGTGCATAGCGCTGGAGGGCCGGGCCCACGGCATCACCGCCAGCTGCCTGCACCCCGGCAACGTGCTCACCGAGCGCCGAGCTGCGGGGAGCGCCAGCATGGACGCCGAGCCGATGATGACCACCGAGGCATTCGCCAGCGTCGTCGTGGCCGCAGTTGCACTGCCAGGGGACGTCAGCCTGCTCGAGGCCATCGTGTTGCCGATGGAGCAGCCGTACGTCGGGCGCGGCTAGGCCGTTCCGGTTGCCGCTGCGCAGTCCGCGGCCTATCCTCGGATCCGATGTTCAAGGGATCCGATCTTCAAGGAGACAACCGATGGCAGTTCTGAACTTTTCCGCGCCCATTCTCCCCGGCAAGACCGAAGGCTGGCGTGTGTTCCATTCACATTTCGAAGAGGGCGGCTCTCGCCGAGCGGAGTGGGAGAGCCAGATGAGGCGTTTCGGTATCAAACGCCAGGTGGTCTCGCTCCAGCAGACGCCCATGGGCGACTTCGTCAACGTCTTCTTCGAGGGCGCGCAGCCCGATGCCGTCATGGCCGGCATGGGCGCCTCCGACAACGAGTTCGACAAGTGGTTCGCCAGCCAAGTGCTGGAGTTCCACGGCATCGACGTGAGCCAGCCGCCACCCGGCCCCTTGGCCGAGGTGGTCCTTGAGATAACTACCTAGCGCCCGGTGGCAGAGCACGAACACCAAAGGGCCCCCCGGTGCGAACGCACCGGGCCCCTTACATCAATCGATATCGGCCGCGGACTAGCTAACGAGAGCGCGCTCCCCAAGAAGCGACCTCACGCAGTCGAGCACCTCTTGGTTGCTGGCGGTCTTCAGGATGTAATCGACGGCGCCGTACTCCTTGGCAAGCTCGACCGTCGCCCGCGAGCCATACTGGCTCAGCATGGCAATCTGGGCGCAGGGGTCTTCCGTCCGAATCGCACGCAGGGCGCCGATGCCGTCCATGATGGGCATCTCGAGGTCCATGAGGACCGCGTCAGGCGCCTCCTCCTCGTAGAGCCGGACGGCCTCGACTCCGTTGGATGCCTCGATGCACCGGTAGCCGGCGTTGGTCATTAGCTCTCGGACACGGGCCCGGTGCATCGGCAGGTCATCGACGATCATTACTGTCTTGCTCATGGCACGCTAGTCTGAGACACGCCCGCCCGCGTCACGATGTACTTTGGTACTAGAGAACAGACCAATCTCCGTGGCTCGATTTCCTCGGCTACGGGGCCACGGTCTAAAAGCGCCGGGACGGTGACCGTAGAAACGCGCACGACCTACGTCCGGCACCGTTCACGGACCACTATCGCGGCGTCAGCGGCCCTCCGGACGGTCCCCAGAAGCGGTCCCCAAAGCGATCTAAGGAGTAGCCGATGCCCATTCAGTCTCCCTACGTGTTCCTGGCCAGCATGGATGTGGACATGGCGCACGAAGCGCTGTTCAACGAGGTGTACGACGAAGAGCACGTGCCTCTGTTGCTCGCCGTGCCCGGCGTACGGTCGGTGACGCGCCTGACGGCACAGCCCTTCGAGCTGGCAATCGGGGGCGTCACTCAGCGCATCGTGCCGGACGGCCCGCGCCACACCGCGCTATACGAGCTTGATGCCGCGACGGTGCTGACCAGCCCTGAGTGGACAAAGGCGGTGGACTCGGGCCGGTGGCCGACGCAGGTACGGCCCTACACGCTGAACCGGCGGCACGTGCTGCTCGGACGGGCGTAGCCGCTCCAGGAGTCTCAGCGCAGCGTTAGCGGCGGGCGCCGGAGGCCGCCACGACCTCGGCGACCATGGCAGCCACGTAATCGACCTGGTCGACGGACATGACGCCCGAGAAGGGCAGCGCCAACGTTGCACCAGCGACGGCCTCCGTAACCGGGAAGTCGCCGGGGCCGAAGCCATAGCGCTCCCGGTAGAACGGCAGGAGGTGCAGGGGAGCGAAGTAGCTCCGGGTCGGCACACCGCGCTCGGCGAGCTCCGCTGCCACATGGTCGCGGTCAACCGCCGGGTCCAGGCGCACTACGTAGACGAACCACGACATGCGCGTCGTCTCCGGAGCCACGCTGGGAAGCGTCACGCCGGTAACGACGCCTAAGCGCTCGGCGTACCAATCGGCGACCCGCTGGCGATTGGCCAGGAGCTCGTCGATGCGCGCCAGCTGCAGCGCGCCGAGGGCTCCGCTCATCTCGTCCAACCGGTAGTTGTAACCGAGCCGCGAATGGCTGAGCCACGTGTCCGTCTTGTCGCGGCCCTGGTTGCGCAGCGCGCGGAACAGGTCGGCCCAGTCGTCTCGGTCGGTGGCGACGATGCCCCCTTCGCCTGTCGTCATCTGCTTATTGGGGTAGAACGCAAAGACGCTGGCGTCAGCCGCCGCGCCGACGCGACGGCCCTTGTACTCCGCACCGATCGCCTCGCAGGCGTCCTCGAGGACCGGCAGGGCGTGCCGCCTCGCGATGTCCATGATCGCGTCGAGGGGCGCCGGCTGGCCGAACACGTCGACCGGCAGGACCGCCTTGAGCATGCCCGTAGGCCCACGCTGTCCGCGGACGGCGGGTGGGAGCCATCGGTCGGCGTCGGAACCGCCAATGGTCAGCGCTTCGGCTGCCTCGGCGGCTTGCGCCACGTCGATGTTCAGCGTCAATGGGTCGATATCGACGAAGACGGGGTGGGCACGCTCGTAAAGGATGACGTTGGCTGAGGCGACGAAGGAGAAAGGGCTTGTGATGACAAGGTCGTTGTCGGCGACGCCCGCCGCGATGACCCCCATGTGCAACCCCGCGGTCCCGCTGGACACGGCGACGGCATGCCGTGTCCCGACGTACGCCGCGAACGCCTCCTCGAACGCCTGCACCCTTGGGCCGAGGCTGAGGGTCCCCGAACGAAGGACGCTCGCAACGGCATCGGCATCGGCCTCCTCCAAGTCAGGCCCGCTCATTGGGACAGTCCACCCGGGGGGGATGGTCCGCCCGGGTGGCATGGTCCGCCCGGGCTTTGCCCCTTCCGCGTTGCCCAAAGAGCTCCGACGCTCGTCATTCGTCATCTCAAGGCCCCCCAGAGTCGCCCTCCAAGAGCCGCATTGTCTCACGGCGGTCGCTGAGTGTCGTTCGGCTTGGCGCCCCGACTTCGGGTGCTCTCGCGTGGGCGCACCTGCGCGCGGGCGCCCTGCATGCGGTCGTTGACACCGTGCCACGTTCGGGCTTACTGTTGGCACCAACTATCGGGGCGAATCGACCACGTTTACGCCCAATTGCCTACGAGGAGGGCCTCTTGTCTACGTTTACCGCTGGATCCCGTGGCCAACTGGACCATGATGCACCGCTGGGCGAGGTACCTGACCTCTCCGGCGACATTCGGCACCTGATTCCCAAGTACGGGCTGCGGAACTACTGGTACCCAGCCATCTCCGAGCACAAGGTGCCCAAGCGCCGGCCGGTGCAGGTCTCCATGCTGGGCGAGGAGTTGGTCTTCTTCCGCGGCAAGGACGGCTCACCCAGGGCACTGCAGGACGTCTGCCCGCACCGGGGCGCACGCCTGTCCGAGGGACACTCCCACTGGAAGGGCCTCCTCACCTGCCCGTACCACGGGTGGACGTTCGACGAAGAAGGCAAGAACGTCATGATCCTGTCGGAGGGGCCGGAGTCGAAGGTGTGCGGTAAGTCCGGGACGGAGGCGTACGTCTACCCGACGCAGGTGCTGAAGGGTGTGGTGTTCGCCTGGATCGGCGACACGAAGCCGGCACCCATCGAGGAGGACGTACCGCCGGAGTTCTTCGACCCCAAGGCCTACGTCATGTGGAACGACCACGTTCACTGGCCGACGAACTGGCTGGTGGCGTTGGAGAACTCCATGGACTCCCACGTGGCCTACCTGCACCGCGACACCATCGGCGCGCTGCTGGGTTCCGACAACTTCGGCGCTCGTGGAGCCCAGGGCTACCGCCCGGTCTTCACCGGCAACGGCTTCAGGGCCGGCGGGCCGGCGCCTGGCGGTGGGACGATCGGCGCCAACGGCCAGCGGCTCGCACCCAAGGACGACATCTACCCTGACGGTTACAAGTGGCCGAAGCACCACTACCGTAAGGTTTGGAACTGGCTATTCCTGATCCCGCTCTTCATCACGCGGGTACCCTCCCCGACGACGTACGACAACGAGTGGTGGGGCAACGGCCACCGTCTCCCCGGCTACTTCCGGGCCGGCGGGTTCCAATCTCCCGCGCGTGGGCTCAAGAAGATGTTCGCCAAGACCGGCGCTGGGCTCGTGGGTATGTACACCCGCTGGCCGGTGGCGTTGGCCCCATGGAACACGCGCCTGTGGTACTTCCACTACTCGCGGCCGTCGAACCGGCTTCAGCGCTTGTACTTCAAGTTCATGTACAACACGTTTGGCCGCTGGGCGGCGGAGTACAACTTCTCCATCCAGGACGGTAGCATGATGTTCAACCAGCGCTACGACTGGCCGGAGATGCTCTCCGGCCACGACTCCGAGGTCGTTCAGTGGCGACGGCTGATCGTTACCAAGGCCACCGGCGGTCGCTATGCCGCCTTTGGGCGGGACGTCGAAAAGGAGAGCATCGAGCTCGACGAGTCGTCGGTGCCGACGATGCCTGCGCCTGGCCTGAGCTTCGGCCGCCACGCCGTTAGTGGCGAGTCCTCCGCTGCTGGCTAGGCAAGCGCTTCTCCAATCGCGTAAGCAGAGGGCCCTGGCAAATGCCAGGGCCCTCTTATCGTCGGCACGCGGACGGCGTGCCGGACGGTGAGCTGCGCTTCGTAGGCCTCCACCGAACCCAGGCTCAAAAAGAAGGGGACGCGGCCATGAGCAGACTCGATCGAACGGTGCTCGATTACTTCGATCAAGAGTATCCGGGGCAGTACGACCACGAGGAGAACACTGTCACGCAGGAGATCGGCGAAGGCGAGATACAGGCGACGCTGGCCTGGTTCGACGAGGGCGAGCCGGCGTTGATCATCGTCTACGCTCATCTGGCGGACGTGCCCGCCCTCAGCGACTCACAGCAGCCTTTGGCGATTCGGCTGGCCAACGTGCTGAACGCCGACATATTGGTGGGCGCCTGCCGCGTCGGGGAGGACGGCGAGGTCATGGTGCGCCACAGTTACTACGTGGCGGACGGCACACTCGGCTTCGATCAGATCGCGGCCAACTATTCAGGGCCCGTGAACGACGCAATCCGGTTCTACCCGGCATTCCTCGCGATCGCGGGCGGCGCGGATTTCGAAGCCGCGTTGGGCGCGGTCCTCCCCGACGAGGACTAGGCTGCTCGAACTCTGGGGCTAGGCCCTCAGCGCGGCCAGGTGCTCCTTGCGGAGCTTGGCCACCTTGGGTGCGATGATGACCTGGCAGTAGCCCTGGCCCGGATTCTTCCGGAAGTACTGCTGGTGGTACTCCTCGGCCGGGTAGAAGAGTGTCAGCGGCGCCAGCTCGGTAACCACCGGGTCTGGCCAAGTCCCGGCCCGCGCCAGATCGGCCACGGCCTGCTCCGCGATCCCGCGCTGCTCTTCGGTGTGCCAGAAGATAGCCGAGCGGTATTGAGGGCCAGCGTCGGGTCCCTGCCGGTCGAGCGTCGTCGGGTCGTGCATCACAAAGAAGAGATCGAGGATGTCTCGGTAGGACACGACGGCGGGGTCAAAGGTCAGTTGGACAGCCTCGGCATGGCCCGTCGTGCCGGTGCACACCTGTTGATAGGTCGGGTTGGCCTGCTGGCCGCCCGTGTAGCCGGACACGATGCGCTCCACCCCTTTGACCTGCTCGAACACCGCCTCCAGACACCAGAAGCACCCTCCGGCCAACGTGGCGACTTCCCGGTCTGACAGTTGCTGATCTGCTTGCATAGAGGCCTCCTAACGTGACGTTAGCACCCTCGTGCCCACCCCCAACAGGGGGCATGGGCTCGGAGCCCAGGGCAAGCCACGCTATACTCCGTTTGAAACATCTACGACTGGGAGCTCCCGATGGCCCGTTTCAAGAAGCCGAAGAAAGAGAAGAAGCCCGAAACCACCGAAGAGTTCGTTGCGCGCGTCAGCAAGCAAGACGTTAAGCGGAGCGGGCTGAGAATTCGCCTCGGCTTCGCCAACCACGGCCGCCGCTAGGCTGCCTCGTCAGGCCGGCGCGGCCGGGCATTAGCCAACTCCCGCCTGCGCGCTCGCGCCAGCACCCCGTCTCGGCGCGGCCTATGCAGCCCATCGCCGGCGAGGACCGCTTCGCGCCTTCAGGTTCGCCGCGTCGTCCCGCTGCGCAGCATCGACCACGCCCCCTACCACGTTGAGGAGATGCCCCGGCTCGAAGGGCTTCGAGATGACCTTGCGTGCCGTGCGCTTCAAGAACGCGCGCGTGTCGCCGCTTACCGAGTCGCCGGTGAGGAACACGACGTTGGAGGCCAAGGTCTCGTCGAGGCTTTTCAGCGCTTCGTAGAACTCGCGGCCGGACATGTCGGGCATCTTGATGTCGAGCAGGATGACGTCGTGCTTCGCCGTCTTGGCGAGCCTCAACCCCTCAGCGGGGGTCTCGCTCAACACGACGTGGTAGCCAACGCCGCTCAGCAGCTCATGGAGCAGCTCCCGAACGTAGCGCTCATCGTCCACGACGAGCACCGTGCCACGGGAAACGGGAGAAGCAGGCAACGACAGGCCCGCTTCCGCTCCGGTCTCCAGAGCCGCTGCTGGGAACTCAAGCTTGAAGGTTGTCCCCCTGCCCAGCTTGGTGTCGAAGACGATGGTCCCGCCGTACGACCGGACGATGCCGTGGCAAATCGAGAGGCCAAGGCCCGTGCCCTTACCGATCTCCTTCGTGGTCACGAACGGGTCGAAGGCCCGCCGCGACACGCTTTGCGGCATCCCTGGACCGTCGTCGCTCACCGTGATCCGGACTCCGCGGCGGACCTGCTTCGTGGCCACGGTGACCGTGCTGCCTTGACCGGACCCCACCATCGCATCGACGGCATTGTTCATGAGGTTCAGCAGCACCGACTGGAGCTCCCCGTGGTCGGCCTCGATCGAGGGGTTGGACGCATCCAGGTCGACCTTCAGGGCGTAACCACTGTGCTTCAGGGTGTAGGAGCGCAGCTCCACCGTTTCGGCAACCGCGTCATTGACCGCCACACGTGTGCGGACGCCCTCGTCCTTACGCGCGAACCGCAGCAGGTTGTGGACGATCTGCGCGGCGCGCTGCGCCTCCTGAGCCACGAGCTCAGCGTGCCGCCGCCGCTTGCTCGGCACGGTGTCCTCCAACAGCAGCGTCGAGAACCCGACGACCGACGTGAGCGGATTGTTGAGCTCGTGAGCGACCCCCGCGACCAGCTCGCCCAGCGCCGAGAGCTTCTCGGTCTGGACCAGTACCTCCTGGGCCATGCGAAGGTCTCCCAGCGCCTTGACGGCGCGCCGCTCGCTGCGTTTCAGCGCCTTCTCAGCGGCCTTCCGCTTGTCGATGTCAACGGACAGCTGCCGGTTGAGCTCGGCAAGCTCCCGCGTGCGGACGTGCTCCGCGGCGGCCAACCGTCCGTTCTCGATGACGGCCCCGACGCTGCCGACCACCGCCGTCAGCATGCGGACCCGGTCCGGTGGAAACGTGTCTTCGTTAACCGATGCGAGGTTGACGACCCCGAGCACGTGGTCGCCCGAGATGATGGGGACCGCCACGAGCGAGCGCACGCCCGCCTGGACCAGCTGGTCGGTGCGCGCTGGGTGGTTCGGGTAATCGTTGGCCACGATGACGTGTCCTTCGTGAAAGGCCGTGAATGAGACGCCGGAGCCCGGGGGGAGCCTACCTCCCGGCGGGCCCTCCGTGACCACGTCGCCCACCAAGGCGACAAGGTTGAGCGTTTTGCCATCCTCCTCCGGCACGTAGACGGCGGCGCGGTCCGCATGGCCGACCCGGACCAGCTCCTCGAGCATCTGCGTGGCCTTGGTCCGGAAGTCCACCGGCTGCACGAGGATGTTGGCGATGTTGAAGGTCGCCTCCAATTCGCTGGAGCGCGAGCGCTCCAGCTCCTGAAGGCGAGCGTTGTCCATGAGCGAACCGACGGCGTCGACCATCCCTTCCAGCAACTGCACCCGCTGCGGCGTGAAGTGGCCCGACTCAACTGACGGTGTCGTGACGACGCCCACGGTGCGGTCGTTGACGATGATCGGCAGGCTCACGGTCGACCCAAAATGCCCGCCCTTGACTATCACGGGTATGGCCCGCGGCTCGGATGCGTAGTCGTCGGAGAGCACCGTCTCGCCATCCCGGTATGCAGCGCCGGTGATGCCCTGGTCAAAGTCGATGCGGCTTACCGCTGAGAGAGACCGCTTGCCATCGTTGACGGTTGCGAGGGGCACGAGCCGCTGGGCCTGCGGCTCTGGGATCCAAAGGCTTGCGTACTCCGAACCGACCATGTTGCAAACCTCGAAGAGGAGCTTGTGCGCCTTCTCGTCGAAGCTGCCGTCCTCGACCAGAGTGCGCGCGGTGGTGAAGAAGGCCTCCAGCTCATGCGAGCGGGCGCGCTCGACCTCCTCCAGCCGGTGCCGTTCGGTCACGTCGCGGACGACCGCCAGGGATGCAGGTTTGCCCTGGAAAGTGGTTGGTCTCGCTCGGACATGCACATGCCCAACGGTGCCGTCCAACCGACGCACACGGAACTCATACTCCGGAGGCACCGGCTCCCCACGTTGGCGGGCCAGGGCACGCGCCTGGACCATTGGCCGGTCCTCTGGCAGCACGCTCGCGAACGGGCCGTTATCGGCAACCCGCGAGGGGTCGTACCCGGTGATCTCGCGAAACGCGTCGTTGGCGAGGGCAACAGTCGAGCCTGACAATACGACCATGCCTTCGGGCATGTCCGCTATCAGCGAGCGCAGGTCGGATTCCGACTGGGAGTCGCCCAGCGACGCCGGGGCCGTACGTGCCCCCGGCTCCGCACCCTGCTTCCTCTTCGTCGACTTCGGCATACCTGCCCCTCGGACCCGCGGCTCGTCTCGCCGCCATCCCCGTTCGCTGGTCCCCCTGGGCACCGTCCTAGCGACCGATGGCGTCGTGGGTCTCGACCCGCTTTCCTAAGGATATGAAAGGCGTGAAGGACTGACACCGGACGAAGGTAGCCAACGCAGTCGAAGACCCGGCATGCGAGTCGCTCGAGCGTGGACGCGGATTGGGAGCATGCCTGATGGTGCCGCAGGCCGAGTCAGCGTAGTGCTGAAAGGTCCTCAGTGGGGTTGCCGCCGACCACCAGGGTGTCAGCGGGGCGCCCGGACACCAATCTGCCGTCGCGTCCCCAACGGCTATCGACTCCACGGCCTGGCTGGTGCCCGTCAGCAAAGCCTCGGCGTTGGACAGGCCCGCGCGGCCGAAAGCACGGGCCTCCTACACGAACTCGTCCGGAGGGCAGCCGAGACGGCCCCGCATGCGCAAGGGATTGGCGACGCGGAGGAGAGCGCTAGCCCAGGATGCTCTCAGCCGCGGCAATGAGCGTGGCGAGCTCGAAGGGCTTCATCAGGTAGCCGTCGACCATGACGGGAGGTCCGCTGCCGAGGGACTCAGGCGTGAGCGCCGTGGTCAGAATGATGGGGATCCCTCTGGTCTCCGCGTCCTTCTTGAGCTGGCGGCAGACCTCGAAGCCGCTCATACCGGGCAGCACCACGTCCAAGAACATCAGGTCGGGGCGCTCGGCGCGGGCCAGCTCCAGTCCCCGCGGCCCGTCGTGCGCGACCAAGAACCGCAGCGACTCGCGTGGGCCGAGCGTCAACTGTATGAGCTCAGCAATCGCCGGCTCGTCATCCACCACCAGGATTGTCTGCACAGCGCACCTCTTTTTTCAGGGTAGGCGCCCCGAGGAGGTATGCCATCGGTGCTCGCATGCAGGGGGCAGGGGGGAGGGGGAGGGGAGTTGGTGGCGGGCCCAGGCCCCAGTACCGTCAGTCGGCGGCGCTCAGGGACGCGGCCAACAGGCCGAGATAGTAGCCGTCATGCGGCGGTGCCGGACGATGGCGCACGGGATACGGCCAACAGGCCGAGATAGTAGCGTCATGCGGCGGTGCCGGACGACGGCGCACGGGATACGGCCAACAGGCCGAGATAGTAGCGTCATGCGGCGGTGCCGGACGACGGCGCACGGGATACGGCCAACAGGCCGAGATAGTAGCCGTGGACGCCAAAGCCCGCGATGACGCCCTTGCAGGCGCTCGCGACCTCGGAGGTGCCGCCGCGGCTGGCGGGGTTGGACATGTGCAGCTCATACACCGGGAGGTCGATGGTCCTGATGGCCTCGACCAACAACGGGTGTCCCGCCATGTAGCCCCCTGGGTTGATGAGTACCCCATCGGTGCCGGCGTCGGAGGCCTCCTGAAGTTTGCCAATCACCTCGCTCTCGACGTTGGAGTGGAACGTTTCGACGTCGACTCCAAGCTCTGCCGCGTACCGGCGGATGGCCTCGTCGTACTGGTCGAGCGTCATGGGCCCGAACAGCTCGACGTTCGTCTTGCCCCGCATCTCCATGCCAGCCCCGTGGATGACGAGAACTTTCATTGAGGAACCCTCCCTTGGGCACCCTCCATGGGGCACCCCTTCGTGGGGCCGCTCCGCCGCGCTCTGCCACTCGGGGGATTCTATAGGCGCGGCGCACCCGTGCGCGGTCATGCGCGGATTTGACGCACCGCTCCGCTGCCCATACAGTCGCGGTTGAGCTTGGTGGGAGGATAGCCATGGCAACCGAGACCAACGTCGGGCGCATCCTGCGGACGGCGGAGGACTTTGCGGTCCAGGTCCGCGCCGGCGTGCGCAACCTCGTCGAGAACTGCACCGAGGCTGAGGCCGGCGAGACCATCGTCTTGATCAACGACGGCGCCCGCATCGACGCCGCGATGAGCGCCCTCATCGAGGACGCCATCCAACGGAAGGGCGCTCGGAGCGCAGTCTTGTGGGTCGAGCCCCAGGAAGGCGACTCACGCTACCTGAACGCCCGGCGGCACCCCTTCACGCTGTCCAGCGAGCAGGTGACGACGCTGCTGAGCGCCGACCGGATCATCGTCCACGCGGACGCCGAACACCTCATCCCCTACCTGGCGAACGCCGCGACACGGCCGCTGATGGTCCAGAACCGCTCGGCCACGGCGGAGAGTTTGGCCACCAGCGAGGCCCGCTATCCGTGGGGCATTGCGGACGCGCTACACCAGGTGCTGAACAAGGACATCTTCCCCGAAGGCGCACGTTGGCGCATCACCGCCTCCAACGGCACCGACATCCACGGCTTGGTGCCGGAGCCGACACTTCGGGCCAGCTATTTCGAGGACGAAGTCGGCGCCACCGGCGTCGACCGTTCGTTCAACTCCTCGGCCTACCTCCCGGTCGGCTCAGCCGACGCCGAGGGCGTCATCGTCGTCGAGTGGATGGACGGCACCAAGCTCAACGCCGCCCACGACCCGGCCTACCTGGAGATAGGGGCCAACCGCATGCGCGGCATCGCCGGCGGGCTTCAGGACACCAAGTGGATCGATGACTTCTGGGCCGCGACGCAGGGCCTCGTCGAGCGCTTCGGCGACCAGGCGATGGTGGTCGACTCCTGGCATAGCGGGACCCACCCGCAGACCACCAGCTGGGCCGGCGGGACCCGGCACCTGCACTTCCACATAGGCCGTACCACAGGGAAGGCGGGTGACTTTGTATGGGCGGGCATTAAGTACTTCACCCTCACCGTCAACGACCAACCGGTGTCCATCGACGGGAGACTGGCAATTCTCGACCATCCCACCGTGCGAGCAGCAGCCGAGCGGTACGACTTCGAGGACTGGCGCGAGGCGTGGCCCCGCTCCAACCACTGGCAGGTCGACTCCGCCTAGTCGCTTCTCACCGGCCGGGCCCGGTGGTACGGTCGTTGCATGTCCGCGCGCCGGCCATCGGCCGCGGGCCCCAGCCGTCGAGAGCCCATCCATCGAGAGTAGAAACAGCGGCGTAGGAAAGGAGAGGAAGAAAACGTGACCCAAGCATCGAAAGCATTCGACATCGCGACGCGCGGCGAGCCGCTCGAGCACGTCTGCCGCATCGAGCCGACGAGCAAGCGCATCCGCGCCTTCCTGAACGGCGTGGCCATCGCCGACAGCACGGACGCGGTCATCATGCACGAGACGCGGCACATCCCGGTCTACTACATCCCGATGGCCGACGTCCGCATGGACCTCATGGAGCCAACGGACAACAAGACCCACTGACCGATCCGCGGCGACGCTCGGTACTGGAGCGTCAAGGTCGGCGAGCGGTTCGTGGAGAACGTGATCTGGAACTATCCCGTGCCGCTGGAGGGCGCGGTGGACGTCATCGACTACGTCGCCTTCTATTGGGACCGTGTCGACGCCTGGTTCGAGGAGGACGAGGAGGTCTTCGTCCACGCCCGCGATCCTTACAAGCGGGTGGACTGCCTCTCGAGCTCGCGCAAGGTCAGTATCGTCGTGAACGGCGAGACCATCGCAGAGACCAACAACTCGGTCCTGCTATTCGAGACGGGCATGCCACGCCGCTTCTACATCCCAAAGGCCGACGTGCGGCCAGGCGCCCTGCAGTCCAGCGAGAAGATCACGCGCTGCCCTTACAAGGGCGAGGCCCACTACTACTCCATCAAGGCAGGCGGCGAGACTGTCGAGGACCTGGCTTGGTCATACCGGTATCCGACCGCTGAGGCCGGCAAGGTCGCCGGCCACCTCTGCTTCCCGCAAGGGAAGGTTGACCTCTTCGTCGACGGCGAGCTGGAGCCGAAGCCCCAGACCCGCTGGGACTAGCGCGACAACTACCTGACGCAGAAAGGCCCGGGCGGAGTCGCCCGGGCCTTCGCATGCTCGGCTGTCGCATGCGGCTACCCCGCTGCCTCCACGCTGGCGAGGGCGGCCTCGCGCACGTCGTCCGGCACCTCGCCACGGGCCGTCGTGTTGCACATCTCGATGAAGTCGTAGGGGTCGACGTCGGGTCGGAACAGCAGCGTCGGCTTGTTGGCGCCGTGCCGGTGCGCGAACACAGTCTGGGCCAGGACGATGCCCTTGTCCTGGTCATTGAACTTCCCCTTCTGCATGGGGCGCGCCCAGAGGTGGTACCACAGCGTGGTGAACAGCCAGCTAACGGGGTTGTGCGGCCAGTGGGCGCTGACCTGGAAGTATCGATAGTAGTTTCCGTCCATGGCGACGTACCACTCGTAGTAGAGCCCACCGTGCATGGGAAAGTTGGGAATGCGCAGCAGTCCGGGGAGGCGCGTCCCGGACTGGCGGACCTTGCCGCGCACCTTCTTGTGGAAGCCGCGGCCGAGGAACCGCCAGGGGAGCTGAGGCGGCCAGTACCCAAGCCCCGGGTAGCTGAACACGCCAGGGGCTGCCCCGGACTGCTGATTCGACATGAGGTAGACGCCGTCGTCGGGGTCCTCGCGCAGCTCGTTGTGCACCTCGCGGACGCCGCTGACGCTGAACTGCTTGTGGAACAGCCTGCCGACCGCGTCCCGGTGCAGCATCATCGCGTGGTTGCCCAGGCCGCCCTCGGCATGGAAACGCCAATTGCCCTTGACCACCTTCCAGCGGTAGTGGACGAGCGTGTCGTCGCCCAATAGCAGCCGGGGCACGTCGTCCTCGAGGGGGACCGGCGAGGTCCTGCCCATCCATATCCACACGATGCCCTTGCGCTCTTCGGTGGGGAAGAGGCGGAGCCGAATCTTGCCGACGACCGGCGAATCGGGGCCGTCCGTCAGCGCCGCGACGCATGCCCCGTTCCCCTCCAGGTCGAACGTCCAGCCGTGGAAGCGGCAAGAGATGGCCGCGGTACCGGGGAACTCGAACTTGCCGAGCGACAATCGAGCACCGCGGTGCGGGCACTCGTCGATCATCGCGTGGACCTTGCCGTTGAGGCGCACGACGGCAATCGGCTCGCCGCAGATCACGAGCCTGCTCGGCCGCCTGCCCACCTCCCGCGACCCGCACAGCGGGTACCAGTAGTTCTTGAAGCCGCTCGCCGCCCGCTCGTAGGGCGTCGAGGCTTGCTCATGCCAGGGGGCTAGGTCGCGTTCCGTTTGCATCGCATGCTCCGTTGGTCAGCTTCGCCTATGGCCCTCGTCGGTGACGGGACTATGCTTTGCGGGTCAGCGCCACGACGGGAATCTTACGGGTCGTCTTCTGCTCGTATTCGATGAACACGGGATAGAGGGCCGCCTGCTGCGCGTAGAGACGGTCGCGCTCTTCGCCGGCCAGCACGGTGGCCTCGGCCTCGTAGGTCTCGTCGCCGACCTCGACGCGGACGCCCGGGTTCGCGACCAGGTTGTGGTACCAGTCCGGGCTGGTGGGGGCGCCGACCCTCGATGCGAACACCAGCAGCCGGTCTCCGTCGGCGAGGTACATCATGGGGTTGACGCGCCGCTGCCCGCTCTTGGCCCCTGTCGTCGACAGCAGGAGGACCGGGGAGCCCTCGAAGATGCCACCTATGCGGCCACCGTTACGTCGAAACTCATCGATGATCGGTGCGTTCCGGTCGTTCGAACTGGTCAAGGCTTGCTCCACCGGATAAGAGTTATGACGCGCATGATATCGCCTCCGACACGCGCTGAGGCGTCGGTGGCACGGCCCGAATGCCGGCCCGGTGGTACTACGGCACTCTGTACCTTCGTACGGGGTAGAAACACGGAGGGCATGGCAAGCTTTGGCCGTCCCACGGGCGAGCGGGGTTCCCCGCTCCCCCACCAACGGTCCGTCGGCTTTCCCCCACCAGCCGGCGGGCCGTTCTGCGTCCGCCGTCGAGCGCCCGCACATCTGGCACAGCCAGGGCAGACGAGCTCACGCGCGTCCCTCGGCGGGCTCAGACCACGCTCGCCGAGTCCTTGGCCGGTCCGACGGTGCCGAGGCTCCCCGACTGCCCGGCCAGCACCAGGTTCCGAACACCACCGCTGAACAGCCCCACGAGGGCCACGTTGACCAAGACCACCGATCCGCCCAGCGCCAGCGCGCCGGGCGCGCCGATGGCCCCGGCGATGAAGTTGAGCCCCGCGGAGCCCAGCGCCGGGAACGTCCAGGACAGCCCGTACAGGCTCATCACCCGCCCCCGGAGGTTATCTGGGACCGAGGTCTGCACGGTGACCTCGACCGCCATCATGTAGGCCAGCGAGCCGAACCCGACCACCACTTGGAGGATCACCCCGGTGACGATGCTTCGCGTGAAGGACAAGGCGAGCAGCGACGCCCCGAAGATCAATCCCTGGGTCAGCATTACCCTCCCGATCGGGAACCGCCGCAGGATGACTGGCGTGGTCAGCACGGCCAAGAAGGAGCCCACGCCTCCACCCGCCCAGAGAGCCGAGAGGCCGCGCGCGTCCACGTCGAGCACCTCCCCTGCGAACACCGGCAGCAGGAAGATGAAGCCAAGCCCTGCGAGGGAGTTCACGTAGGTCATCCCGATAACGACGCGAAACAGCGCGTGTTCCCGCACGTAGCGCAGGCCCTCCCCGAGGTTCCTGACGATGTTGCCTGTCGGGGGTGTTTCGTGGGCATTGGGCCGCAGGCGCATGATCAGCAGCGCCATCGCCAGGAAGCCGGCGCCCGACGTGGCGAACGCGAGTCCGGCCCCCTGCGTCAGCCCTGAGCCGGCGTAGGCGATGATGAAGCCGCCGAGGACCGGCGCCACCGGCCGCGAGAGCTGCCAGGTCATCGCGTTGAGCGACACCGCCTGCGCAAGCAGCGCCCGGTCAGGCAGGAGCCGAGGGTAGAGCGTCTGACGACTCGGCTGGTCGAACGAGAACACGCTGCCCAACACGAACGCCGCCACCATGAGGTGCCAGACCTCGATGCGTTGCGCGATGGTGAGAGCGGCGATCACTCCCATGACCACCGTGGCGGTCGCCTGCGCGGTCGCGATCACCTTGCGCTGGTCCAAGCGGTCCGCCAGCACACCGCCAAAGAGTCCAATCGTGATCGGCGGTATGCCGAGGAACAGCGTGACCGTACCAACGGTCAGCGGTGAGCGGGTCAGCTCGAACGCCAGCCACCCCAGGGTGAACTGCATCATCTGCTGGCCGGTGACCTGCGATTGCAGCCCAATCCAGTACACGCGGAAATCCCGGTAGCGGAGCACCGAGAAGAGGCTGAACTGGCGGGCGACGGCGTCGATCACGGGCCGAGCTTAGCACGGGCCCGCGAGGCTTCCCCCCGCCGTCACCGTGCCCCCCGGTCACGCTGGTTGTGAGGCCCCAGCGTCGGTGATAGGTTGCCGTCCAGGCCCCGGTACCCGCGCAGGAGCTCCTTTTGACCAACCGGCCACGATTCGGCTTGATCCTCCCCAACCGCGACGTCGCACTCGGCCTAGCCACGGCCGATGCCCTCATCGAGATGGCGGAGCACGCGGAGGAGTCGGGCGCGTTCGACCATGTGTGGGTGGGCGACTCGATCATGGCGAAGCCCCGGCTGGAGTCGCTCACGCTCTTGGCGGCCCTCGCGGCGCGGACGTCGCACGTGAAGCTCGGCGTTGCCTGCATGGCCAGCCTGCCTTCGCGCGACCCTCTCGTTTTCGCCTACCAGTGGGCCAGCCTCGACCATCTGTCCGGCGGCCGCATGATCCTCCAGGCGTGCATCGGCGATAGCCCGGTGGACCCAGGGCCGCAGGCCGAGTACGTCAACATGGGAATCGACCCCGCGGACCGAGGGGCGCGCCTCGACGAGAACATCGAGGTCATGCGGCGCCTCTGGGCCGAGCCCACCGTCGACTTCGACGGCCGGTTCCACAGCTTCCGGGGCGCGTTGGTGGAGCCCAAGCCCATCCAGAGCCCGCCGCCGATATGGATAGCCAGCAGACCCCGGTCCAAGTCTCCGCAGTCGAAGGCGGCCGAGCAATCGCTGCGCCGCGTCGCGCAGCTGGGCGACGGTTGGGTGACCACCGCGCAGAGCGTCGATGACTACGTGTGGTTTCGTGGCCAGCTGGACGGCTACGCGGCGGAGTACGGCCGCGACTTCGGCGCGCTGCCCCGGTGTCACTATTACGGCATCGCCATTGGGAGCGACCGCGAGAACGCGTTCGCCGAGACGAAGGCGTACATGGACAGGTACTACAACCGCGACCACTCCCGCGCCTACATCGAGGGGTCAACGGCGCTTGGCGATCCGGAGCAATGCTACCAAGCCATCGCCGGCTACGTGGACGCAGGGGCGACGGACGTCCTGCTCCGCTTCCCACCCATCGACACACGCGCGCAGATACAGCGATTTATCGACGAGGTGCTCCCACTCTTTGGCTAGCCTGCTCGAGCGGGTGGAGATCACCGACCCGACCGATCTCACGGTGGACCGGGCGGCCGACTTCCCACGGCTCGCCGAGGCAGCCGGCCTCGACGGGGTCGGCATGCGCGACCACCAGCACAGTGGAAGGGATGTCTACGCGCGCATCACCGTGGCCGCGATGGCGACCTCCCGCGTCTCGCTGTTTCCCTGTGTGACCAACCCGCTGACACGCCATCCCACGGTGCTCGCCTCGATCGCGAACTCGATGGAGGAGATGGCACCGGGGCGCTTTCGGCTCGTCGTCGGCGCCGGTGACCAGTCTGCGCAGCACATCGGCAGGCCGGCCGCCACCGTCGCCGAGCTGCGCGGGGCGGTCGAAATGCTGCGCTCGCTGCTCGCGGGCCACGCGACGGCCATCGGCGCCAGCCAGACGGAGCAGATGGCGAACGTCAGCCCGCGGCCTGTCCCGGTCCACGTCAATGCAAGCAGCCCCAAGATGGTCCGCATGGCCGGCGAAGTCGCGGACGGTGTGCTGCTCATGGTCGGGCGGCATCCCAATACGATGGCCGCTGCCGGCGAGGCGCTGCGCGAGGGCGCCGCGCTGGCGGGCCGCGCGGTCGGCGACCTCGGCGTGACCTATGCCCTGCCAACGTTCATCGACTCGACCACCGAGCGGGCCCGCCAGCGCGCGCGTGTCATCCTCGGCTTCTGGCTTGCCCGCCCCGCGCGCATCTTCACGCGTCACGCGAAGGCGACCGGCGCAAGCGAGGCGGCGTTGCTGGACGGCATGGGCCTCGTGGGCACGGCCGAAGAGTGCGCCGAGCAGCTTCGCGAGTTCGCCGAGCAACCCGGTGCCCCCAAACATGTCGTCTGTCAGCTCTACGGCGGCAACGACGACCAGCGCGGGCTGCTTGATGCGTTCGAGCGCACCATCCTGCCGCGCGTGAAGTAACGGATACGCCAGGCGCGAAAGCAGACAAGGGGAGAGTGAGCATGAGCATGCAACCGAACGGCGGGCTGATGAAACTTGCCTCGCAGCGGTTCGACCGATCGTCGCCGCTGTTCGCGAGGACCGTGGCGATGCCGGGGATTCAGACGATCCACGTACCGCCCGGCTCGCCGGGGGTGGAGGGCGTGCAACAGCCCGGCTTCTTCGACGCCGCGGAGATGCCCCTGGCGCGCTACGTGTTCCTCAAAGACCAAGGCGTGGCCTTGAGCGCCGTGCCCGTCTTCCCGGACCGTCTCATGGTGCACCAGTACGTCTACACGCGGACCGACACCGGCATCGAGAGCATGGCCGACCTCCGAGGGAAGCGCGTCCTGCTCACCGGCTATTGGGTCACGGCCTCTTTCTGGCACCGCGCCATCCTGGAGGAGGAGTACGGCGTGCCCATGGGCGAGGTCAAATGGCATGTCACCGGGCCGGAGCTCGACCTCCGCCAGACGTACCCGCCCGGCTTGGACGTCACCGTGACGCCCGGGCCGTTCCAGGGCATGGAGGTGCTGCTAGACGGGCGCGTGGACGCGCTCATGAGCGAATCGACGCCGCCGATCCCTCCCGACCAACGGCACCTGGTCAAGCGCGTCATCCCCGATGCCTTCTCCGTCCAGCGCGAGTGGTATCGCCGGACCGGCTTCAACCCCATCGTGCACCTGGTCGTCGTCAGGCAGGACGCCCTGGAGCGATGGCCCGAATTCGGCTACGAGCTCTGCCGCGCCTACGACGAAGCCATGCGTCAGGCTTACCTGGCGCTCCAGAATGAGCGCTTCACCAGCCTGCCCTTCATGCGCGAGTACTTGGACGACGCCATGGAGCTCGGCGGCGACGATCCGTGGCCCTACGGCGTGGAGCGGAACAAGGCCGAGATAGAGCGCTTCCTGACCATGGCACACGAGCAGGGCATGACAAAGCGCCGAGTGGACTTCGACGAGCTCTTCGACGCACGTGCCCTGGACTACGTGTTCACCGCGCGGCTCGAGCCCGGCTCGACGACCGACGGCGGCAGCGTCCCCAACGCGTACCGCTAGACATGCGGCGTTTGGCGTAGACTCACTCAAAGCGGCACGCCACCTTCGCAAGCCGCAGACAGCGACAGCAACGTTCGTCCGGGAGCACCCATGGCAGACACCCCTTCACGCCCCATGAGCCTTGCGGCACAGCGGTTCGACCGCACCGTGCCCATGTTCAACCGCAACATCCGTGTCGAGAACATCCAGGCCGTGCACGCCTCGGCCGGCGGTGCGAGCGTCGAGGGGCTCATGCGCGGCATCTGGGACGCGGCGGAGATACCCGTCGCCCGCTACTCGTTCGTCCGCGACCAGGGCGACGACTTCACGGCAATCCCCGTCTTCCCCGACCGGATCTTCGTGCAACCGTATGCCTACACACGGACGGACACGGGGATCAACGGTCCCGCCGACCTGCGGGGCCGCAAGGTCGTGATGCCCGGCTTCTACTACACGGCCTCCTTCTGGCACCGCGCCATCCTCAAAGAGGAGTACGGCATCGACGCGAGCGAGATCGAGTGGCAGGTGCCGGGTTCCGAGCTGGACGAGCGCATGCGCTATCCGGATGGAGTGAACGTGACCACCATCCCCCGCGTCTCCTCCATCGCCCAGCCCCTCCTGGATGGCAGCGCGGACGTGCTGATGACCGAGATGGCGCCCGTGTTCTCCCCGAGCGACGAGCAGCGCATCAAGCGCATCCACCCGGGCCCGGACGCAGGCGTCCGCGGCTACTACACGCGCACGGGCTTTTTCCCGCCCGTCCACGTGATCGCGGTACGTAGGTCGTCCCTCGAGGAGTGGCCGGGCTTCGGCGAAGCGCTCTGCCGCATGTACGACGAGTCCAAGGCCGAGACCTACCGGATGCTCCAGAATGAACGCATGACCAGCCTGCCACTGATGCGCGCACACCTGGACGAGTCGTTCGAGATGTTCGGCGACGACCCGTGGGCCTACGGGCTGGAAGCGAACCGCGCCGTGCTGGAGAAGTACCTGGACCTGGCCCACGCCGAAGGCTTCATCAAGCGCCGCCCGGCCGTCGAGGACCTGTTCGACGAGCGCTCGCTGGGCTACCGCTTCACCGCGAAGATGGAGCACGGGTCATCGCCCGGCGGGGGCGCCTTCGTCGCGACGAACATCTAGCCCCAGCGGTGCGTCGAGCGCGTCGGCCATGGGTTGGCCGAGTTCGGCCCTGCCGGAGCGTCGCGCCCTAGAAGTTGCGGAAGCGCTTCAGGACCACGCCTCGCATCAGGGCGGCCATGGCGAACAGCGCGACCACAATGACCACGGAGAGGGCCGCCGCCTCGCCAAACTCGCTGGCGTTGAGCCGGTTCCACATCAGCACGCTGAGGACGATGTTGTCCCTGCCGCTGAGCAAGAGGGCGAGCGTGAAGTCGCGGAAGCCCAAGAAGAAGATGAGGAGAAAGACGACCATGAGGTTCGGCGCCATCAACGGCACGATGATCCGTCGGAACGTGCTGAGGAACGAGGCGCCGCTGGCCGCGGATGCCTCCTCCAGCTCGCCGCCGATCTGGGTCAGGCCGGCCACGTGGACGCGGTAGGCCAGGGATAGCCGGTAGGAGTAGGCGAGCACCAGCACCCAAATCGTGCCCCAGATGGGAATCCAGCGCGAGACGGTCAGGTAGAAGATGACGAAGGACAGCCCGGCGATGACGCCGGGGATGGCGACGGACGACGACGCGACGAAGTCGAGCAGGCGCTTGCCCCTCACGTTACGGCGCACGACTATCCAGGCGACGATGATGGAGACGAACGAGACCATCAGGGCACTACCAAACGCGACCACGAACGTATTGCGCACCGCGAGGCCGAAGCGGCTGTCGTCGAAGATGCGCCGGTAGGAATCGAACGAGAGGTCACCGAACGCAGAGATTGACGGCGCGGCGAACCGGTCCAGCAGGCTCGTCCACACCAGGATGGACAGCGGGAAGACGATCTGGAAGAGCCCGAAGACGACGATGCCGGCCAACGCGAGGTACTTCCAGCGCCCGAGTTGTAGGCGCCTCGGTCTAAAGCCCTTGCCCGTCACCGTCGCGAACCGGCTGGCCTGTCTCGTGAGGCGCGCGTAGTAATAGAAGAGGGCGTAGGTGATGAACAGGAAGCTGAGCGAGAAGGCGGCGACCTCGCCGTACCGCGCCAGCCCCGCCGCGGGGTTGAGGGCGAAGAAGACGTTCCCCGCGAAGACCTGCCGCCGGGCACCGAGCCCGATCACCAGTGGCACCTCGAAGGACTCGATGGCGAAGATGAAGGCGAGGATCAGCACGCTGAGGACGGTGGGGAGGAGCAGCGGGAGTGTCACCCGGCGGAACGTCGCCCACTGCGATGCCCCGGAGGCCGCGCTCGCCTCCTCCAGCGACGAGTCCATGCTGCGCAGGGCCGCCCCCACCAGCAGGAAGATCAGCGTGGACAGCCCGAGGCCCTGGACGATGATCATCCCGTAGAGAGTAAAGATGTTGAACGGGCCGCTGCCCTCCATTCCAAAGACGTTGCGGATCGCGACGTTGATGAAGCCGTTGGTCTTGCCCAGCATGAAGATCCATGCCAGGGCCGAGTTGATGGGCGGCATCATGATCGGGATGATGGCCATCACGAAGACGGCGTTGCGGAACGGGATATCGGTGCGCTCCACGAGCCACGCCAGCGTCCCACCGACCACGAAGCCCAGAGCCACGGCGCCGAGCGCGAAGAGGCCCGTGTCCCAGAACGTCGTCCACGTCCTGCTGGTCGCGTAGGCCGCCGGGAGGTTGTCGAACGTGAACTTGGCGCTGGGCTCGAACGGCAGCACGGCGCCGAATTCAGGGTTGATGGGGCCGCGGAACGCCGTGAGGACGTTCATCAGCAGCGGCACGCCGATGAGGTACAGCAGAATGAGGACAGCAGCGACCATCACCGCCGTGTCGAGCGTGAAGCGCAGTCGCAATGCCGAGCGCCGCGGGGGGGCGGCTACTAGGTCTGCCATGGTTGTCCGATGGACCTTGAGGCATCCGGCGGTCCCGCGAGCGGGACCGCCGGATGCGCGCATTAGAGGCTACTGTCCGATTACGAACTCGCGAACCGCGCCTGTCAGGCGTGCACGCTCACGCCAGTTCGCGTCGCTCTCGAGGATCAGCGTAACGTTGCGCTCCGCGACGATGTCGGTGATCGGGTTGTCGACGCCCGTACCTGCCGCCCGTCCGCGGTTGACCTCGTCGAAGTTGGCCTGCTGGCCCTCTGGGGTGTTCAGCCACCAGAAGAAGAGCTTGGCCGCGTTCGGGTGAGGGCCATCCTTCACCAGGCCGACGGCCAGCCTGGCCGTGCCCATGTCCTCGGTGAAGAAGAAGCCAACCGGGGCCCCCGAAGCCTGCCCGTTGAGCGTGTTGGGAACGGAGCTGTACATGGCGATGGGGAACTCGCCGCTCTCCACCAGCTGCAGGTAGGAGTTCGTCAGAGTGATGCCCTGGGTGTCGAAGATTTCCTTCGCCAGGGTCAGGGTCGCGGCCTCTCCCTGCGCCAGCGCCACGAAGGCGAAGCCCGCGGGGTACAGGAACGGGCTGGCCGTTATCTTCCCATTCCACTTGGGGTCGAGGAAGTCGGTCAGCTTCGTCGGCAGGTCGGCTTCGTCAAGGAGGTCCGTGTTGTACTCGTGGGCGTAGACGAAGTCCCAGACGATGCCCATGTGGCCCTCGGCCAAGATCAGGTCGTCCGGGTAGCCGAGCTCGTTCCAGTCGATCTCACCCGGGCCCACGATCAGGCCGCGGGAGATGACCGGCTCGGCGTCCCGTGCGGAACCGGCGAACATGTCGATGTCGATGCGGCCCGCCTGGCTCTGGGCGATCAGCTTGGCTGAGCGCTCCGTCGGCGAGGCGCCTTCCGTTGAGAATTCGATGCCGGGGAACCGGTCGGTGAAGCCCCGGGCGGCGATCCGCGCGTACGTGTCGTCACCGTCGAGGACGATGATCTCTCCACCTTCGGCGAGGGCGGCCGCGTAGAGAACGTCCTCAATGGCCTGGGTCGCTGTCGTCGGCGTCGCGGCGGGCGGCGCCTGCGTGGCGGTGGGCGTCGGGTCGTCGCCACCACAGGCGGCCAACACCAACGCCAGCACGACAGCAAGTACCGCCAGGGCACCAACTCGATACTGCATACGATTAATCACGATCATTCCTCCGTTCATATTGATCTGGGCCCATTGGCGGTGACGTTAGGCTCGCCGCTCCAATTCCTCGACGGCCTCGGATGATTCCATGCCGAGGGTCTGTTCCATACCGTGGGCGAAGGTCTCGCCCCCTTGCGATTCGCCGTTGCTCCCGTTGGCGGGCTGGAGCCCGCGGGCCTGCGTCAGAATCTTGCGCCACACGATGAGCTCCGCGTCGTTTGGGCTGAGCATCTCGGGCGTGTCCCAGCGCTGGTTCCTCATGGGGTGCATGTCCTGGTTCGAGAAATGAACCAGCATGTGCCACTTGAACCAGAGGTAGTAGTGAGCCCAGATGTAGGCGCGGTGCAGAACGTTGGACGGCCGCGTCGAGTAGAAGTAGATGACGCGGCTGTTCTCAGCGTCCATGGACACGCAGACACGAGTGTAGGCGTGGGTGGAAGACGTAGTGCGGAACATGGCGGGCAGGTGGTGGGCCATCCCCCACTCAGGTGTCTTGTGGAACGGCCCCTGGTTGCGACTGCGCCGCACCGCGAACCGGAATATCCACGTCCACGAACGCCTCCAGCGCGATTGGGGCCACCTGCCCAGCCCGGGGTAGTACTCCCGCTCCGGCCGGGGCAGGTTCTCCGTGGGGGTTGCGCCGACGCCGTTCTTGACCAATACGGGGCGCCGGCCGCGCGGGCCGTAGTGGGTCATTCCACCCACGGCGGCGTTCCATGAGTTGCGGTGGACGTAGGGCACGTGGGAGTCCAGCGAGTTCTCCAGCGCGACGGCCCAGGTGATCGGCCAGTACTGGGTGAACATAAAGACCATGGACTCCGAGTCGGGCTCGAAGAACTCCTCCGGCACGTCCTCTTCGATGGGCACCGGCTCACCTTCGCCCATCCAGACGAACACGATGCCCTTGAGGGTGCGCGTGGGGTAGTGGCGTGCGCGCGCTTTCCCGGGGATGAGCGAGTCCGGGCCTTCGGTCAGCACCGCCACACACTCGCCAGTCCCGTCGTAGGTCCACGCGTGGTAGGGACACGTCACCGTGCCATCGAAGTGGACCTCGCCGTCGCCAAGGTTCCCGCCCCGATGGGGACAGACGCTCCACAGCGCTGCGACCTCGCCGTCCCGTCCGCGGAAGAAGACGAGCTCCTGATCGAGCATCTTGACCTGGGCCATCTTGCGGCGGCCCACGCGCTTCGCCTGGATACCCGGGTACCAGTACTCCCTGAGTCCGGTCTTCGGGATCAGCCGGCGGCGGTCGCTGACCGTGCCGTTGGCGTGCGCCGAGTCTCGTTCTATCGATCTGGCTGGGCTTTCCATGGCTCTCTCCCTAAAGAAAGAAATCGCGCGCACGAGATGGACACGCCCAAGATGGCCACCATGTTCTAACTGATTGCGGGCCCGAATTCAATCAACCCTCGGCTCACGATGCCGTGCATGCCATCGACAGATGCGGTCGTGGCCATGGCCCGGCCGACGGCTCAGACTAACCCGCGGGCGCAGGTTGTGGGCTGCGCTCGACGCGACGAACCCCCAACCGCCCTGCGGTCACCATGGCGACCGTAGCGCTGACGACGCAGAGCCCGCTTGCTATCCACAGCGCAACGCGGTAGTCGCCCTGCCAGTCGTGGAGGAAGCCGAACAGGGCAGGCGCCGCAAGCCCCAAGACTAAAAAGCCCTCGACGCTGCCTCGAATCGCACCGAAGCCGCGCCGGCCGAAGGCTTCGCCCGTCGCCGCCCAGAGCAGCGGGTACACACCCTGCGTCCCGGCCATCAGGAGCGCCGCGGCACCGACGGCGGCGATACTTTCGCCGAGGTTCAGGACCACGATGCCGACGCCGACAGCAACGATCATTCCCGCCGAGACCTTGAGACGGTTGAACCGGTCCCCCAACCAGCCCGTGAACACGATGACGGGAACGCTGAGCAGCGCGAACGTGCCGAGCAACCCCGTGGCGGCGGCCTCGGAGATGCCCTTGTCGTCGAGGATGGGCACGAAGTGGAAGCCGACAGCGCCCGCCGCACTGGAAAAGGTCATCATGGTCAGCGCGATGAGCCAGTAGGCCGGCGTGCGCATCGCCTCGCGGAGCGATGTGCCGGCCGAGGGCCCCTGCGGAGCGCCGGAGTGGGCCGCCGCGCGATCGCCGTCCGGCAACTCCCCCAACTCCTCAGGCGTGTCGCGGGTAACGATCAACGCGGGCAGGCCGACCAGCAGCAGGGCCACGCCCGCCAGTACGCTGGCGACACGCCAGTCCCACCAGATGATCGCGAGCCCCAGGAGCGGAACGATGATCGCGCCGCCCACGCCGGCGCCGACCTGCAAGAGCGACATGGCCAGCGCTTTGCGGCGGTCGAACCAGTTGTTGATGATGACCGACGGCGCCTGGAACAGCAGCACGTGGAAGCCGAGGCTGACAAGGCCCACGTAGACCGCGAAGAGGACAACGACGTTGGTCGCCCCAGCAAGCGCTATGTAGCCGGTGCCCGACAGCAGCAGCGTGAACAGCAGCATCCGCCGGGCGCCGAGCCGATCGATGAGGCGGCCGCTGAGGGGCGAGCCCAGGTGCCGGACCAGGAGCCCAACGGCAAACAGCGTGGAGATGACCCCGCGGCTGATGCCCAGGTCGGCCTGGATCGGGATCACGAAGAGCGAGCTGCCGTAGAGGTTGATGCCGCCACCGACCCCACGGACGGTCATCATCGCCCCGAGCACCCGCCAGCCGTGGAACGTCATCGCGGCCTCGCGTTCGGGCGCCGTCCAGCACCGGGCGGCACCGCCCATGCGGCGCCTCGCCCCGACACTGCCGGCGACGTCGAATTGCGCACGCCGTCGAGAATAGGGCGTGCGGCTTGACGGCGTCAAAGCGGCGAGTCGGCTAGGATTCGGACGATGGAGCCAACGCAAGCCTCATTCCCGCCGGAGCTCTTTCGTCGCCAGGACGAGTCACCGGACGCCGCGTTCTACGAGACCCCTCGCCTGGTGGTACACATCGACGAGCCGGCCGTGGAGGCGGTGACGGCCTACCTCGGCGAGGCGCTCCCGGCCGGTGCCCTCGTGCTGGACCTCATGAGCAGCTGGCGGTCCCACCTGCCCGCCTCGGTCGCCCCCGGCCGGATCGTCGGGCTGGGCATGAACGACGTCGAGCTCGCCGAGAACCCACAGCTCGGCACACGCATCGTCCACGACCTGAACGCAGACCCCGTACTGCCGCTGGACTCGGGAGCGTTCGACGCGGCGGTCGTCACCGTCTCCATCCAATACGTCGTGCGGCCCATCGAGGTATTCAGCGAGGTGCGCCGAGTGCTCAGAGAGCACGGCACTTTTCACGTGATCTTCTCCAATCGCCTGTTCCCGACCAAGGCGGTGGCGGTCTGGCAGTCGCTCCCGGACCCCCGGCGGCGCGCCGAGCTGATCGCGGGCTACTTCGCGGCAGCGGGTGGGTGGGCGGAGCCGCAGTTCCTCGACCGGAGCCCCGGTCGCCAATCGGACCCCATCTACGTCGTGCGGGCCACGAGGGCCTGCTAGAGGGCGACGCCGCTTCTCAGCCGTCGCCCTTGGACAGCTCGATGTGGTTTCCGCTCGGATCGTCGAGGTAGACGGAGTAGCCGGAGCCCGACCCGTGCATCCGGACCCCGGTCACCGTCTGCCCCAGGGCCTCGAGCTCGCGCTTGAGGTCATCGGGGTCGGCCGGGCCTTCGATCTCGAACGTGTGGTGCGGGACTCCATCTTGGGGGCCTAAAGACGCGTCGAACAATCCGAGCGACGTGCCGCCAAGCCTCAGCCGTGCAACGTCGACGCCCCTAATCTGGTGCGTCATCTGTACCTCGGCCCCGAGCACGTCCCTATAGAAGCCTATTGAGTCATCGAGGTCCCCCGCGTTGAGGTTCCAAGAGCGCAATCCGGTCGCTTTCACCATGGCACCCCCCTGATCGAGCGGCGTTTGTAACGCAGGCAATGGTAGCCGCGTTCGGTCGCCAGCGGGTGGTGCTGGGTGGGAGGGCGGGTCGCACGTCTGATCCCCGGATGGGATAAGCAGGAGGCGCGCACCGCGTAGTACGCTCACCCCCTGTCCTCGCCATCGAGCTGCTGAGACCGGCGGCATGCGGGGTACGAACGAGGAGGCGGACGTGAACAGGAGAGCGGATTTCCCCGCGCCGGAGTCGGGGCTGGTGATGGTGCACGAGCTCGCCGTGCGGGACTACGCACGGGCGCGCGCGTTCTATCAAAACGTGTTGGGTGGCGATGTGGTCTTCGAGCGCCCGCCATTCGGTGTCGTCAAGCTGGCGAACGGCTGGGTCGCCCTCAACGGAAATACCGGGCCGGCCGAGGACAGGCCGGGCGTGATGGTGACGCCACCGTCCGACCCAAGCGCGGCAAGCGGCTTCATGAACCTCCGTGTGGCCGACATCGCGGCCAGCTACGAGGAGTGGGGCGCGAAGGGCGCCGAGTTCCTGACCCCGCCCATGGACCGGGGCGGGGAGACCCGTTGCTACATGCGCGACCCCGACGGGTACCTGATCGAGGTCGGCCAGTCCACCGGCCTTCTGGCGCTGCTGCACTAGGCTGCCAGACCGCGGCGCTATCGGACCGGCTCGGCGCTCGGCACCCCGCCGCGCCTGGGTGGCACGGCAAAGGCAACCATGATGGCCGCCGCGAACCACGCCAGCCCGACGATCGAGAAGGCGAGCGTGTAGGTGCCCTGCGCGTCGTACAGCACCCCGATCATGAGAGGGCTCGCCGCTCCGAATAACGCCGTCACCGGCCGGATGAGACCGAAGATCGCTCCGATGTGGGCCCTGCCGAAGTAGCGGGCCAGCAGGATCGGTTGGAGGATAAAGAACGAACCGAGGGCCACTCCGTGCACGGCCGCGAACAGCAGCAGCTCGGGCAGCGTGTCCACGGTCAGCATGAACGCGATCGTCGCGCTCGTAACCAGCATCCCGATCGTCCAGAGGTTCCGTGGATGGAACCTGTCCGAGAGCGTGCCCCACCCGAAGCGCGCGAACATGGAGAAGATCGCGTAGAACGAGACAGAGAACGCCACGACGCTCGGCGCGAACCCCACGCTGGGGTGGGTGAAGAACCCGTGCCAGTTGGACTGGAAGCCCAGCAGTCCAAGTGACACCAGCGCCACCGCACCGGCAATGAACCAGAACGCCGGAGTCCTCAGCGCCTCCGCCCGAGTGAACGAGTGCTCACGGGTACTGGAACGGACGGCCTCGTCACCCGCCCCCTCGACGTCGGGAGCCGCATCGTCCGGCAGGAGTCCGATGTCCTCAGGCTGGGTCCGGACCAAGAACGCGAGCGGGAACAAGATGGCCAGCGCCGCCAGCCCCAACACGGTCCAGGCCCATCGGAATCCAAGCTCCCCAACGATGGCCTGAATTACGGGCGGGAAGATCAGGCCCCCGGATGCCGTTCCGAACGCGGCGATGCCGAGCACGCGCCCGCGCCTTTTAATGAACCACTTGGGCAAGATAGTCTGACCGAAGGCCATGCCCGCGCCTGCCTGCGTCAGACCACCGACGACGCCGAACAGGAAATAGAACTGCAATCGCGCATCGATGATCCCCAGCCCCCAGAGGTCGTCATTGATGTAACGCAGGGCCAGCAGCGATAGCCCCATCGCGAGGGTGGATACCATCATGAGACGGCGAGGCCCATTCCGCGTGTCGAACAGTGGGCCGACCCACGGGGCGATGACGGCACTCGTGAGCGAGCGGATGGTGAGCGCTAGGAGAAACTCGGCGCGGCTCCAACCGAACGCCTCAGTCATCGGCGGCAGCAGGACGCCGGCGCCCCAGAAGCCGATCCCCGGCGCGAAAGCGCCGGCGATGCTCGCGACTCCCACCATGACCCAGCCGTAGAAGAAGCGCGGCCTGCGCGTTTTCACGGCAGGATTGTATTCGAGAACACGCTTCGCTCTCGGTGACGGTGGGGGCGCGTCTGTCCCACGACACGGCGCCGCGCCCCGGAGCCGTTCGCGTATAGTCCCCTGGCCAGGTGCGCCGTCTCCCGACAGCCGGTCTTGGCCACGCGGCCCGAATGGCTATACCCCACACGACGGCACCTCGAGGTGATGGCACGTCCGACTCCGCTCCCGCTGACCGGCCCCGCCGCAGGCCCCGCTTCTTCTACGGCTGGGTCGTCGTCGGTGTCATCACAGTGTCCCGAATCGCCTCCACGACCCAGCAGAACCAGGTGCTCAGCGTCCTGGTCAAGCCGGTCACCACGGAGTTCGGTTGGTCTCGCTCCGCCTTCATCGCCGCATCGAGCATCGGCACGATCCTCGGCGGCCTGACCGCGCTGGTCGTCGGCCCGACCATCGATCGAGTGGGCGCGCGGTGGGTCATGTTCTCGGGGTTCCTGGTCATGGGCGGGCTGATGATGGCCATGAGCTCGATCCACGCACTGTGGCAGTTCTACCTCGTCCTCATCAGCACGCGGCTCATCCTCCAGGGCGTGTTGAACCTTGCCAACAACGTCGTCGTCTCCAAATGGTTCTACCGCAAGCGCGGCCGGGCGTCCGCCATACCGGCGATCGGCCAGCGGGTCGGTGCCGGGGTGATGCCGTTCTACGCGCAGGCCATGGTGACCAGCTTCGGCTGGCGAAGCGCCATCCTCTCCCTGGGCGTCCTCGTGTGGACGCTGACCCTCGCGCCGGTCGCTGGTTGGCTGCGCCGCCGTCCCGAGGACATGGGGTTGCTGCCGGACGGCGACCTGCGCGTGGTCGCTCCGGAAGTCGAGGAGGGAACACCGAAGCCGGAGCCCGTTCGCGTCGAGAGCGAGGTGTCGTTCACGCTCGGCCAGGCGCTCCACACGCGGACGTTCTACATCCTGCTCGTGGTCGTGAGCCTCTCCACGTTCACCAACGCGGGGCTCAACTTCAACATGTTCCCCTTACTCACCGACCGTGGGTTGTCCGACTTGCAAGGTGTGACCCTGGTGAGCATCTGGTCCTACGTCGGTATCCCGACCACGCTGCTGTGGGGGTTCCTGGCCGACCGGGTTCCGACGCGCTACCTGATGGCGGCGGTGCTCCTCGGCATGGGGCTGGGCGTCGCGACGCTTTCGCAGGTGCAGTCCTTTGGCGCCGGCGTGGTCTTTGCGCTCGTCCATGGATTCTTCTTCGCCGGCGCGCTGCTGCTCCAGAACCTGATCTTCGCCAACTACTTCGGGCGCGCCTCGTTCGGGATGATTCGCGGGTTCATCACTCCATTCCAGATGCTCAGCAATGCGTTCGGGCCGCTTGCCGCGACGCTGGTGTTCGACACGCAGGGCGACTACGACCTCATCCTGCTCGTGTGGGCGGTCCTGCTCCCAGTGCTGGCCGTCGCGGTCCTTTTCGCCACGCCGGTGACGCGGCGCGAGCGCGCACAAATGCCCAGCGCATAGCCGGGCCGACTCGCACGCCCAGGCGCGCGAGTTTGACATGCGCGGCCAGAGGGACTAAGACACGCTCATACAGCAGTGGAGGAAATCAGATGGCAAACGGCGATTTGACTGCGGAGACCGTACAGATAGAGGGACACGGCGGGCTCCCCATCCGCGCCTACGTGGCGCGGCCGACGGGCGCCGGTCCATTTCCCGCCGTGTTGGTCGCTCACCACATGCCCGGCTGGGACGAGTGGAGCTTCGAAGTGACGCGCCGCCTTGCCCACCAGGGTTACGTGGCCATCTGCCCCAACGTCCAGGAGCGCATCCCGGACCTGCCCCGCGAGGAACGCCTGCAGCACGTGCGCGGGCAGGGCGGCCTCAGCGACGAGGAGATGCTGGACGACCTTCAGGCCGGCCTGGACTACATCCGCTCCCGCGAGCGCGACTTCGAGGTCGGCCGTGTCGGCGTCATCGGCTTCTGCTCCGGTGGGAGGGTCGCCTACATGGTCGGATGCCGGTTGGACGTGGACGCGGCGGTCGACTGCTGGGGCGGAAACGTCATCGTGTCTGGCGAGCTCACGTCCAACCAACCCACGGCGGTCAGCGACATGACTCCGGATTTGAGGTGTCCGCTGCTCGGTATCTTCGGCAACGACGACACCAACCCGGACGTCGAGCAGGTCAACAAGACCGAGGCCGAGCTCAAGCGGCTGGGCAAGGAGTACGAGTTCCACCGGTACGACGGCGCGGGCCACGCCTTCTTCAGTTGGGAGCGGCCGTCGCATCGCCCCGAGCAGGCGGCCGATGGCTGGCAAAAGGTCTACGCCTTCTACCAGCGTCACCTCATTGAAGCGGCGGCTGCCGTCCGCGGCTAGCGCCGGACGCTCGAGCTCGCGTCAGGCCACCCGAGGCAGGTAGCGCTTCGGGAACTTGGCGACGATTGAGTAGAGGATGTCGACGACGTTCGCCAGCCGCACCCTCGCGACCTGCGAGGCCAGCTGGTACGCCGCGAGCCGATCGATGCCGTAGTCGGCCTCGATCCATGTCACGAGGTCGTAGAACGCGATGCGCGTGGCGTCCTCCAACGGCCGTGCGCTGCCGACCGACATGATGAACTCGTCGCTCTCGACGCGCGGGGTCGGCGTGACCCTGCCCTTGACGACGTCGACCGTCAACGTGCCGACGGTCGGCACCTCGGCCGCGACGCCGCAGATCTCGCCGTCGCCCTGCGCGGCGTGGCCGTCGCCGACGAAGAGCAGCGCACCGGGCACCTGGACCGGCAGGTAGACGGTGTTGCCGGGGCAGAGGTCCGCGGCGTCGAGGTTGCCGCCGTGGAAGCCCGCCGACAGCGTGGAGATCGCCTCGACTGCCGGCGAGGTCCCCATCGTGCCGTAGAACGCCTCGATCGGGATGGGCGGGATAGCCAGACTGGGGTCGTGGATGATTCCCTCGCTCGTGATCTGGTGCAGCATGACTCGCTGCTCCAGCGGCGCGTTCAGCACCCGCGTCAGCGCCGTGCCGCAGACCCCGCCAAACTCCGGGATGATGGCGCTGACGGCGTAGTCCCGGGATATCTGGATGTCGTCGATCCTGACCACCAGGGTGTCTCCAGGCTCCGCCCCAGCAACGTAGATCGGCCCGGTACACGGATTCACGTACGGCACCTGAATGACCTTTGCGAGGTCGACGTTCGGCGAGTCGATCCGGTCCGCGAAGGCATCGAGCGTGCTTATCCGAAACGTCTCACCCGGTTTGACCGTGGCGATGGGCTCCTGGTAGGGACCGATGACGTACGGGAGGTGACGCTCGTCGGGTCTGATGTGCTGCGCAACGTCTTGCATGCTGCCGCCTTTCGCGCCGTGGTTTGCCGAGACGCTGACCTGCTACGCTGGCGGCGCGCACCGCCGGCGCCTCCGGCCAGCGCAGGCGCAGTGTAGCCTCCATGAGCGGCTTGGGCGCACCCCGCCATCGCAGGCGAGGGCGACCACCGAATAATTGCGCGGAACCCTTGGGAGCGGGCCATGGCCACTCGAAACCCGGCAAGGACGACTGAGCGCCACTACCTGGACGCGCTGGCGGAGTTCGTCTCGGATACGACCTACGAGGACCTGCCCAAGAACGTCCGCGAGCACGCTCGATACGTGGTGCTCGATACCGTCGGCGCCGTCCTGGGCGGCAGCGCGGAGCCCGAGAACGTGGCGCTGACCCACGCTTTGGCCTCGGACCACGGCTCCGCGACCATCTTGGCCCGCGGCTTCCCGAAGGCCATGCCCGGCGATGCCGCCCTGGCCAACGGGACGTCCGGCACGGCGATGGAGCAGGACGAGGGCCACCCGCCCGTCGGGCATCCGGCCATCTACACGCTACCCGCCATCCTGGCGCTGGCCGAGGAGAAGGACGCCAGCGGTCGCCGGCTCGTCGAAGCGCTGGTCCTGGCGTACGACGCGTACGTTCGGCTCGGCCGCGCCATCCGTTTCGTCGACGGGCTGCACACCCACGGCTCCATCGCGACGGTCGCCGCAGCCATCGGCGCGGCGCGATTGTGCGGCTTCGACGCACGCCAGACGCGGGAGGCGATCAACGTGGCCGCGTGTCTGAACACGGCGACGCCCTTCTTCACCGCCATCGAGGGGGCGACGGTGCGAAACGTCTACGCGGGTCTCGCGGGCCGCACGGGCGTGCTGGTCGCCGAGCTGGTCGCCAGCGGGTTCACCGGCCCACGCGATGGGCTCGGCGAGGTCTTCGGCTGGCTGCTGGGGCGCGGCGTCGACACGGCGTCCGTGGCGCTCGGGCTCGGGGACGATTACGAGATAACGACCAACTACTTCAAGCTGCACGCGGCCTGCCGCTACACGCACGCGCCGTTGGATGCCTTCGCACGGGCCCTGGACGGGAGGCGGGTCGACGCCGACGCCATCCGGTCGGTGGCGGTAACCGGCAACGCCAACGCCGCCATGTGCGGCAGGCAGGACCCGCAGAACTCTCTTGCGGCCAAGTTCTCGGTGCCCTTCGCCATCGCCACCCACGTCGTGCAGGGCCACACCGGGCCGGACGCGTTTCGCCAGAGGGCGATCGACGACCCGGTAGCCAGGGCCCTGGCCGAGCGCATCACGGTGAGGGAGGACCCTGCCTACACCAAGCGCTTTCCCGCGGAGCAGGTAGCAGTGGTCGAGGTCAACTTGACGTCGGGCGAGGTTCTCAGGGGCGAGGTCACCGGCCCGCGCGGGGCCGACCACGACCCCGTGTCGTACGCGGAGGTGGAGGCGAAGTTCGAGACGCTGGCCGGCGGCACGTTCGCCGGCGAACGCCTGGCGGCGGCGCAAGCGTTGCTGAAGGCCGTCGACAGCCTTTCGAGCGTGCGCGAGCTGACCGCTGGGCTGCGCTCGCTTTCAACGTAGCGCCGTGTAGCGCGGGCGAGTCCAACAACCGGCGAGGGGGAATTCGATGGATGGCACGACGTTGATAGCGGATGCTCTGTCCAGGGTGCAAACCCAGTTCCACAGCCTCATCGAGGGGCTGTCCGCCGACGAGCTGCACGCGCAACCTCGACCCACGATTGAGTGGCTGGCCTGGCATCTGACGCGTGTGCAGGACTCGCAGGTTGCTCCGCTGGTCGGGCGCGAGCAGGCCTGGACCGACCTCGGGTGGCACGAACGCTTCGGCATGGAGCCGGACCCGCGGGACTACGGCCCGGGCCACTCGCAGACACCAGAGCAGGTGGAGGCGTTTCGGGCACCCAGCGCGCGCCTGTTGCTCGACTACCACGATGCCGTGGCCGAAGCCACTCAGGAATACCTAACCGGCCTGTCGCCGAACGACCTCGACCGCGTGCTGGACGAGCCGCGATTCGACCCGCTGCCCACGCTCGGCGTCCGCCTGACCAGCGTCGTCGATGACAACGTGCGGCACATCGGCCAGATTGAGTACCTCAAGGGGCTCGTCCGGGATGGCGGCTGGTTCCCCCGGCGCGTCGGCTAGGACTGGGCAGCTGGCTGCGCCACCGGCGATAGGCCGGACGGCAACGTCCAGTCGAACGTGATGGCGCGCGCCTCGTCGCCCCCCGGCGAGAAGCGCCAGGTAACGCGGTCATCGCCGTGCTGTGCCGTCTCGGCGAACGCCTGGCTCAGCAGACGCCAGGGCTTGTCACCGAGCCACTCGGCGCCGAACTCCACGAGCAGCGACGCGGGGTTGACGGCGAGCGTGCCCCACTCGGCATGCCGGGCCTTCTGTGGCGACTGTTTCAGGCGCAACGCCGGTATCTCGCCCTCATCGATGGCCCGGAGGTAGGCGTCCTCATAGGCGCCGCCGCGCCAGGGGGCGTAGCTCAGCTGCGCTCGCAAGTCGTCGTAGTACAGCGGCGTGTCGGTGTGCTGAGCGCTCAGCTGCCGCGCGAGGAACCGCTCGGCCATGTAGACGACATCTATCCAGGTTGGAGCAAAGTCCTCGGTGAGGAGCATCATCTGCCACCAGCGCAACCGCCGGATGGTCACCCCGACGAATAGCTGCGCGGGAAAGGCAACGCGGAGCTCACGCTCCACCTCGCGCAGCCTTCCGTAGAGGTGCATCTCGATGCCCTCTTCCTTGAGGACGCCGGGGCTGAGCCAGTGGACGGTGGCCTCCGCACGCCCGGCCGTGGTAACACGGGCGGCCCATCGGTCGCGCCATGCGCCCAACCCATCGGCGTCGAGGTTGGAGCCGAAGCGCGCGGCGAGGTCTCGTGCAAGCGCATCGAGGTCCGCCGTCGTCCGCCATTGGCCGTCCTCCAGCGCGGCGGCCCGGTCGAACGCCTCTATGAGGTAGACGACCTCCTCGTCTTCGAGGCCCTCCAGGGCGCGTTCCGCTCGGCTGGTCAAGGACTGCTCTCCATGGTGGCGCTCGAGCGCATACGGGTCGCCCGGACTCGAATTGCCGGGCGCACCTTAGCACCTCGGCGACGGCCCAAGCCGGGGGCATCCGCTCCGATCGCGTCTGTTGTGGAGGGGGTTCGCGCGGTGGCAGTCAGGCGCCGGCTCCCCTACGTCGGGATTGCCGGTGCTCTCCGTGTGGACCTGGGACGATGCGAAGGACCCGCTCGCGCCGAGGGCGCCGAGACCGGCCTGCTACCGGGCGACGATCGACGTGGTCGACTCGCCCAGCATGTTCCGGACACAATCGAGAATGCGCTTGCCTGGGTCGGTCTTGAGCACGTAGTCGACAGCGCCGGCCTCCAGGGCCAGCAGCGTGGCAGCCATCGACCCGTAGACGCTGAGCATCGCCACCTGCGCATCCGGGTCGTCTTCGAGAATCGCCGCCAGCGCACCCATGCCGTCCAGCCGCGGCATCTTCACGTCCATCAGGACGGCGTCCGGGTGCTCGGTTTCGTACATGCTGACCGCTGCCAGACCGTCCCGCGCCTCCAGGCAATCGTAGCCGGCGGACGAGAGCAGCTCATGGACCCTCGCGCGGTGCATCGCGATGTCGTCGACGATCAGAATCTTCTTCCCCATAACATCCCCTCGTTACACCCAATTATGCCTCCGGAGCCGTGTCCGAAATACGTACGGTGGTACTAGCTTTATGCGTCCGGCAGGCCGTCAGACCCACCGATCTCCTGGCCTGGTGGCCCGCTGGCCCGCTCGCCCAGTGGCCAGGCGGTCCGCTGGTAGGATGCGCACGCTCATGACCACCTCGTCGACGGCACGCCCACGCTTCTTCTACGGCTGGGTCATCGTCTTCGTCGCCATCGTCGCGGGCGTCTTCGGCCCGGGCGTGAGCGTCTGGAGCGCCGGCGTCTTCCTGACTCCCATGACCGAGGAGTTCGGTTGGTCGCGAGCCGACTTCGGCCTCGGCCTCGCCCTGCGCTCGCTGACGAGCGCGTTCGTGGCTCCTTGGATCGGGCCAATGTTCGACAAGCCCAACGGCCCTCGGCGCCTGATGATGGTCTCGGTGGCCGCGCTCGGGCTATCCATGATCGCCTTGCGGTTCATCGGCGACGGCCTTGGGTTCGGCGTGGTCAGCCCTCGCGTCCAGTACTACCTGCTCTTCGGCGTCGTCGGGGGCGCAGCGCAGATGGGCGCGGGGATGGGGATTGGCCAGACCGTCCTGCCCAAGTGGTTCATCAAGCGCCGCGGCCGGGTCATGGGTATCGCGTCGACCGGCACGGCCATGGCACCGCTCCTGTTCCCGCCCATCGTCCAGTCGCTCACCGACGCCCTCGGTTTTCGAGCCGCGTGGGGCGTTGTCGGCATTTCGATGCTTGCCATCGTGTTCCCGCTGTCGTTCCTGGTGCGCACGCAGCCCGAGGACATGGGCCTGCTCCCCGACAACGAGCCGCCGGACGATGAGCCCACCGCCGCCCGGGCAGCTGCCATTGACGATGAGGCGACGTACACGCGACGGGCTGCGATACGGACCCAAAGTTTCTGGTTCCTCACGGCGGCCTTCGCCCTCATCAGCCTAGGGATGGCGGGGTATCAGGCCAACTGGCAGCCCTACTTCGTCGACGTTGGCTTCACCCCCAAGGTGGCCGCGTTCGCCATCTCCTTCTACGCGATCTTCTCGATCTCATCCCGGCTCATCTGGGGGACCCTGGGCGATCGCTACCATCCCCGGAAGCTGATGATCATCGGCCTGCTTATGGTCTTCGCGTCAGTCGTCTTCCTCCAGACGGTGAACACGCTTCCCGAGCTGCTGTTCTTCGGCGTGATTCAGGGGCTCAGCATCGGCTCCTGGGTGATCCTCCAGCCGATACTCGTGTCCCACTACTTCGGGCGCAGACACCTCGGCGCGATCTTCGGTCTGATGCGGCCGGCCATGACCCTGTTCGGGTCCGCGAGCCCGCTGATGATCGGGGCGCTCTATGACATCCGCGGCACCTACGTACTCGCATTCGCCGCCGTCGCAGTGTCGTGGCTGTTGGCTGCGGTCATGGTTGTGTTCGTGAGAGCGCCTCGGCGCGCGGCGGCGCTGAGGCCGGACCCGGCAGGCTGATGCGGGGGAGCCGCTTTGAGGGCTAACATCCCACGAAACGCCCGCGATAGAGGTGGTCTCGTGTCCCTACGACTCGTTGTCTTCTTGGAAGCGCTGCCGGGCAAACGCGATGAGATGCTCGCAGCCTACACACTGCGTTGCGCCAACGTCCGCCAGGAGCCCGGGTGCCTGGAGTTCGAGATGTACCAGAACATCGAGGACCCCGACCGGTTCACGCTGCTCGAGCGGTGGGTGGACGCGGATGCCCTTGCTGTTCATGGGGCTCGGCCCCCGGAGCCTGGGGCGGTGGACGTTCAGACCGTGCGCAAAGCGATGGGCGGAGAGCGCTACGAATTCGAGGCGACCGCCCGCTAGGTCAGAACGCCTGCCAGCCGAACCCCGTCAGCATGCCGCGCAGATAGCCAATCTGGCCTGCGTGGTTAATCCCATCGTTCAGCATGGGGCGGAGCGTCCGCCAGCCGGGCTGCACACCGCGCCCGGCGTCGAGAAGGTACTCCTCGTCCAGCAGGTCGCCGGTGAGGCGCCCGACCCTATCCACGGCCGCCTGCTGGCAGGCTCCCGCGTAGCCCACGACAGCGGCGAAGGGTGGGCGGAACGCGTATACCTGCGCGGGGGTGTCGCCGAACCCGGTCGCCACCTCGTCCGGCCCGACGAGCTGGTGCCAGCCGCCCGTCACCCACACGTGCGGCTCACCATGGCATACCGCCGAGTAGTAGTCGCGTCGGCGCATCATGTGCCAAACGAGCCAGCCGATGGAATTGGACTGCGGCATGGGCTGCCAGTACGCCTGCTCGTCGGACAGGCCGTCGACCGCCTGGCGCATCGACCGGTACGACCCGTCGAGCAGGCCGAGCATGAGGTCCGTCAGAGCGCTGATGTCTTGAGCCACGAGGTCTCCTTTGTATGGCGGACGTGTTAGCCTAACCCGAGTCGCCAAAGCCCGTCCGCACAGCGGGTCACCCCGGTACCTATCGTGTACAGTGCCCCGCGCCTGAGGAGCGGCCTTGCCTCAAAACCCTCGTTTGGACGGTCTGCTAGGGGAGTGCAGAGGGGCACCCCCTCTGCTGGGGGCGCGGGGGTATCCCCCGCGCTAGCTCTTTGTTACCCCCTTCTGGCAAGGCCTGCCCTGAGTCCGCCGAAGGGAAAAGCCCCGGGCGCCGCCGGGGACGACCTACACGCTGATGGACGGCGGCCCTCAAATGCAGTGGGAGCGGCCCCAGGAAGTCGTCGCCCACCTGGTGGACTTCCTTTCGCGCTAGCCGGCAGTCCGCCCATCGCGGTCTATCAGCCCTCGCACAGCCCGGTCCTTCGCTCTCAGAAGGACCGCAGCTTCTGTGACACTAGCAGCAGCACGGACAGCACCACCGCCGACCACGCGGCGTGCAGCCCCACTGCGTAGCGCACACCGACGATCTCGATCATCGTGCCGACCCACAGGATGCCCAGGGGCAGCACCCCAAGCCCAAGCATCATCACGCCCATCGCCCTTCCCCGCATCGCCGGCGGCACCGCCGATACCACGATGATGTTCTGCATCGTCGCGAATCCCGCGATGCCGAGCCCCGCGAGGGCCAACAACGGCAGCGCTAGGAAGAAGGTCGGTGAGAACGCGAACGCAGTGATGCCCACGCTCAGGACGATGGCGCCCACGATGTGGACAAGGCCGCGCCGGGCGACGGGCAACGACGCGAGCACCAACGATCCGATCAGCGCGCCGAAACCATCCATCCCGCTCATCAGGCCCAGCCAACCCTGCCCGACGCCGAAGATCTCGCGAGCGAAGACGGGCGCGAACGAAAAGTAGGGGAAGACGATGAGGTTCACCGTGAACGTCACGATGAAGACCGAACGGAGCACGGGGTCCGACCAGACGGCCCGGCCACCCTCGACCAAGCTCCCCAGCAGGGATTGCCGGCCCTCGACGACCACGACCGGCGTGCCGCGGACGCGTAGCAACAGCACGAAACCGACGGTGTAGAACGCGGCGAGGAATGCGTAGCCGAGCAGCGGCCCCTGCAAGGCCAGCAATCCCCCCGCGGTCCACCGCCCGAGCATGATCATCCCGGTGAGCGAAGCCCCATCCAGGGCCATCGCGTTGACGATGTGGCGATCGGCGACCAGGTCGCGGATGAGCGCCCGGCGTACCGGGAAGTCGATGGCCCATGCACACCCGGTCACCAGCGCCGCCGCATAGACGTAGGGCATGGCGAGCGCGCCGGTTATCGCGGCTGCGAGCATGGCATAGGTGGAGACGACGTTCATCGCCTGTGCGACGAGTAGCAGCCGTCGTTTGGGGAAGCGGTCCGCCTGGGCACCCGCGATGAGACCGACGACCGGCTCTGGGAGGAAGCGGAGGGTGCCGACCAAGCCAACGAGGAACGGCGAGTCGGTGAGCTCGAGCGTGAGCCACGTGAGAATGATCAGCTCGAGCCAGAACGAGATGTTCCACAGGTGGCCGGCCAGCCACAGCCGGCGCCAGTCCTCGTTCTCGAGAGACCCGAGGATATGCGACCGGCCGCCGCCGGCAGGTGCTGATGGAGGGTTCAACGCGACGTACGCCTTAAACACACGGCGGCCCGGCGCCCGCCGTCATGGAGGGACTCGTAAGACTGGTGCCATCGGACGGTCCCTGGGAACGCTCTCGGGCGGCCCAGAGTCCTGTCCCATCGGCCTCACCATTGTCGAGCAAACGTGCGGCGGATAGCCAGCGGGCTGAGTGAACGCTGGAGAAGGCGTCGCCGACGTCTACAACGTCGACGTCGGTCGGTTCGACGTCAAGGTCGACGCGAGCAACGAGAACGTGTTGGCCTCAGACATGGACGACTAAGCGGCAGCCTCCCGGCCGCGAGGTCCCTGCCGCTACGGAATCTCGCGCGGCTCACGCCCGCAGGCCGAAGCTGGCCTCGTTGAGCCGACGCCGCTTCAGCAGCTCCCGTGCCTTCGACCAGGCAAACCAGGTCATGCGCCCGGTGATCTGCTCTTCCGCGTGCAGGTGCAGCTCGCTGAAGAACTTGAGCAGGAAGAGACCGGCTTCGCGCTCAGCCACAGGGCCCCGCTGTGCGAGCGCCAAAGGGGCCATCTCGTTCGAAGCCGCCAGTATCTCCTCAGTCAAACCCGGCTCGTAGCTCGCCCAAGAGCACACCGCGACCAGCTTTGGTCCCGCGACGTTGGCCGTGAGCCACCGCCAGTAGTGTCTCGCGTCGTCGGCGGCAGGTCCTCGGTGGTCACCGCTACCGTGGGCGATCAATACGAGGCAGGTGCTGGATTCCAGTGCGCGGGCGTGAGTCCGCAGGTCGTCCGGCTGACCGACCCGCATGGGGGCGTCAGCGACCATCCGCACCCCTCTACCCGCCATCGCCCTCAAGAGACGGTCGCAAAAGGCACTCTCCCAACCGGCCAGGTTGGCTGAGGCGTCGATGAGCAGCACGCGAGGAGGACCATCGATGGTGGTGGAGCTCCAGAGCATCCGCTGCGGTCCTACGTGACCAGCGCCGCTGCGAAGGCTTCAGCCTCACCCCGGTCGAGGACGAAGTCGAGTTTCGTGACCTGGCCCAGTTTGCTGAGGGTCAGGATGAGCCGTACCCGATCCTCGGTGGCCTGCTCAAGCTCCAGGAGCTTCGGCTCGTGCGCCAACACGAACACCTTCTGTGCTTCCGTCATGATTCCCCCTAGTCGTCGCTGGCCGAGCCCGCTTTGCGCGGTATCAGGTGCCGCGATGGCCGGGAGTCTACTCTGGGCCGGGCACCGCTGGCGTCCGGCATCCCCCGCGTCGGCCCGGCCCGGTGTGGTCGAGGTGCGGTCAATTGCCACACCAGGCCAGGTCGCATAGGCTTCGCCGTGGCAACCGCGCGCGTTCACGAGGTCCCGGCAAGGAGGTAGGCGCATGAGCAACGATGATGGTCGGCCGCCCGTTTGGGTAGGACACGTCACCATGGATACCGATCGGCTCGAGGAGTCGGAAGCCTTCATGAAGCAGATCGGCATGAGGCCGATGTTCCGCGGCGACGATGTCGCGGTGATGGAGCTCCGTGGGGGCACGCACCTAGTGCTCCGTCGAAGTCACGACATCAGGCCCGGGGACGCGTCGTTCGACCTGATGGTCGAAGACGTCAACGCCGTCTACGAGGACTTCACGTCCAGGGGGCTCGAGCCGTCGCCGATCGAGCGAGGGCGAATACACGCGTCGTTTACCGTGACCGAGCCGGCGGGACATCGCATCACTTTCAATTCGACGCACGTCTCCGACCAACCGGTCTAATCGCCGCGGAGTCGAACACGAAGGGCCGGCTCACTGCGAATCGGCGCGTGCCGTGGCCCCTGCGTAACGCATTGCCACGTTGGGCATCGAGCCCTCGTGTTGCGCGGTGCCGCTTCGGACCTGCTCAGACGGTAGGAGGTCGGACAGGTAACGACCCGAGCCTGCTGTCACCACCGTCACGGAGTCCTCCAGCCCTGCGCTAAGCCGTGCGCCGCGGGACATCGTCAGGCTCCCGCCACCCGCCAGAGTGAAACGGGCCCGCATGACGCCTGGCCGCTCGTCCAGCCCGGTGAGCCTCCATAGCCCTACCTGCCCTGGAATCTGAACGCGGTCGCCGACTCGGAGTTCGAGCACGTGGGGCAGAGGTAGTTCCATGCGGCGCATCCTACGCGACCCTCGGCACTTCGCCTAGGCCACAGTCAAGACTCCGAGACGGTGCCCTCCCGCGTGCTGTACACTGCTGGGGTCCAGAGTTATCGAGAGCTACCCTACCCCCTCGGGCCGACACGCTGAGCGCCAGCGGTGCCTCCGACAGTGCAATGGGCATACTTAGGTGAGGAGCACCGCAATGAAGATCTATGTTGGCAATCTCAGTTACGACACGCGGGACGAGGACCTCCGTTCCGCTTTCGCAGCCTTCGGCGAAGTCGCCGAGGCGACGGTCATCTCAGACCGTGACACCAATCGCTCTCGAGGATTCGGCTTCGTCGAGATGCCGGACCAGGCCGCGGCGCAGGCTGCGATGCAGGGCCTGAACGGCAAAGAAGTCGATGGCAGGGCGCTCACGGTGAACGAGGCCAAGCCCCGCGCAGACCGTCCTCAGTCGGGCGGCGGCGGCGGCGCGCGCCGCTCCTGGTAGCCAGGCCGAACAGATAGCATGATGAAGCGGGCCTCCCGTGTCGGGGAAGGCCCGCTTTCTTTTTCCCAGATCAGTGGCCCGCGGTTACAGCGAGGCGACCGCCGCCTCGATGGCAGAAGTAGCGACCCGGTGCGTGGTTCCTGGCTCGAACGCCAAGGGCGCTCCAAACGTGACCTCCACGCGGCCGCGTCGCAGCAACGGGAAGTACCACGGCAGGCCGAAATCGTGGACGCGAACCCGCAGCGGCACTACTTGGACCCCCGCGCGAACCGCGCAGAACCCCACTCCACCCTTGAAGGGTTGCAGTGGCCCTCCCCTGGTCAGCCGGCCCTCCGGGTAGAGCAGCACCGACCACCCGTTCGTGAGGACTCGCTGTACGTTGTGTAACGTCGAGCGAATCGGTCCTGTGCGACGTATGGGAAACCCATTCCCTACTATCGGATAGAGGACCCGCCTGCCGTAGCTAGGCCACTGTTCGGTGGCCGCCGCGATGGCTACCCGCTTACGAATCGAATTGGGCAACGCTTTCAGGATGAGGAGATGGTCCGCCGGATGGGTATGGTTCGCGGCAAACAACACCGGGCCTTGCAGTTCCTCAAGGTGGTGTCGGCCAAGAATGGTCAGGCGAAACGTCGACGAGAGTATGGGGAAGACGAGCGCTCGCTGGATGGTCCCCCTCAGCAGGCGGCACCAGAGAGCCGTTCCCCAACCAGCCCATGATGTAGCCGCCACGTCCTGAGCGATCGCGGGCGCCGGCGGTGCCGAGGGGCGGGGCGTGAGTTGGACACGGGCAGGTACGCCGGGCGCGTTCGCGAGGGTGACGGTCACCTCACTCACTACTGCGCAGCAGTTTCGCTGGTAGCTTGTCGACGCTAGCAGGACTGGCCGCGCTTCGCTCCTGATGTTGGGGGTCCACCCGCGGCTTGTCCTTGTGGCCGCCCGCGGGCGCGGGCCTCGACCAGGCTGCTTTCGTAACGCTGTTGTAGTAGTCGCGCTCTTCCCCGCATTTGCGACAGACGGCGTGACTCGTCGGACCGCTGGGTGAGTCAATCAGCCAATGGTGCGGGCATGGTTGGGCTTCTGAATGCATGAGGACAGTATCTACCTAATCGCTCTGGCGTACGAGCAAGTGGCTAATGCTGATGCGAGGCGTGCACGATCCAAAGGCACGCGTCAGGCCACGGCGATGATCAACACGGCGAAGGCGCTGAGGACGACGCCAAGGGACAGGGTCGATCGAACCACGACCAAGGCGATGTGCATCCTCTGACTATACGCTGCCCGCGCCCTTTGGGCATCCGCCGTTGGTGCATGCCCCTACGGTCCCTGCGGGTAGATGGAAACAGACCTGGGCGTTAGCACGAACGGCTATCCCCTCCTCATGGCGTACGTTAGAAGCACAACCTCCGTCGTTGGCCCGCCTGTGAGCGGGCGGCGGCTTTCGAGCTTTGAGCAACATGCGCGGGGACCAACGCGGTATCACCGGCCTAGAAACGGCGATCATCATGCTCGCCTTCGTCACGGTCGCCTCGGTGTTCGCCTACACCGTCCTGTCCGCCGGCATCTTCTCCTCGGAGAAGGGCAAAGAGGCGATCCATTCGGCTTTGCAGCAGACGAGGGGCACCATGAAGCTGGCCAGCGCCGTCATCGCCAAGGACACCGGCGGGCCCACCAACAGCACCGCGTCCGACGACCTGCTCGACGAGATCGTCTTCACCGTGGCCAGCGCCCTCGGGGGCGAGCTCATCGATCTGACGGCGACCGTGGATTCAGACAACGATGGCGACCTGTCGGACGAGACCGGCGCCGCCCACACGATGGTGGTCTCCTACATCGACGCGAACCAGCGGGTCGACGACGTTGCGTGGACGAAGGCCGCGGCCGGCAAAAACGATGGCGATGACCTGGTTGAGCCCGGCGAGCAGATGCGGATCACCGTGAACGTCTCTCAGCTAGCAACCAAACTCACCGCCGGCATTGAGTTCACCCTCGAGCTCAAGCCGGGTCGAGGGGCGGCACTCCCGATCGAGCGGGTCATTCCCGTCAGCGTTGATGGTGTCATGAACCTCAACTAGCGCGCGCCCGAGGATCTCCGAGGAGAGGAATCCAGGCGCGGCGCGACAAGGTCGGCACCGGCCCTTCGGTGGCGAGCGGCTAGCCTCACTCATTCCAGGCGCCCAATTCAAGCTCCTTCCAGGGACGGGATTCCGGGCGCACTGGGAGAAGCCAGCGGAGTTCAATGAGGCGGTCCGCCAATTCATCATGGGTGAAAAGGTCACCTAGCGCAGACCGGCAGGGCCCTCGCGGGCACCTCGACGTAGTCCATAGTGAATGGCCGCTCTGCTCCTAGTCACGGTGCTCTTCATCGCCGCTTGCGGCACCGGCGTCTCCACGCCAACGCTGCCCACGCAAGTGGCTCCCACCGCAACGCCTACCGCGACGCTGGCGCAGACACCGCTATCGGTCCCTACCACGACGCCAACGCCTACGGCACCGCCCGCTCCGGCGCTCCCCCGGCTGGAGGCGGAGCCAACCCCCGTCAAGGAGCAGCGCGCGGTGTCGCGAGGCCCCGATGTCGTGTTTACCATTGCCTACGGTCCGGGGTCCAAGCACGTGGGCGACCTCAGGCTGCCCATCACCGCTATCGTCGAGGCGCAGCCCGGCATGGCGGAGGTCATGGAGGGCCCGGAGCAGCGGGTGCCGGTCGTCGTTTTGCTCCACGGCGGCTTCTGGCGTCAGTCGTTCGAGCGAGACCTGATGGACGCCCTCGCGCGGGACCTGACGGAACGGGGTTTCGCGACGTGGAACGTGGAGTACCGAGGCATCGTTGGGGACGCGCCCGCGGGCAGCTGGCCCGATACCGGCCGCGATGTTGACGCCGCGATCAACCACCTGGCGCTGCTCAGTGACGACCTGGGACTGGACCTCGAGCGCCTCGGAGTCATCGGGCACTCTGCCGGCGGTCAACTTGCACTGTGGGCCGCTGCCAGGCACCAGTTGCGGGAGGGGTGGCACGACGACGCCGACGACCGCTACCCCAGCGATGGGCTCTTGGTGCCGATAGCGGCGGCCGTATCGCTCGCGGGCGTCGTCGACCTGGCCGATGCGGCGATCCGGAACCTGGGCCTGGGGGCGGTCCAGACCTTTCTGGGCCCCGACTACCAAGCCCTGTTCGCCCACGCGTCGCCAATCGAGCTGTTGCCGTCCGGGGTCCCGACGTTGCTGGTCCACGGCGGCACCGACCTGATCGTCCCCCTCGCCCAAAGCGAGCGCTATGAGCGCGCGGCACGGAGGGCGGGCGACGACGTGGAACTGGCGGTGGTGCCGGGTGTGGGCCACTTTGAGGTCATCGATCCAGCGTCCGACGCGTGGCAGCAGGCCGCTAACTGGCTGGTCGCGCAGCTCACGCCGTAGTGATCCATTTGCCGGCCAGCCGGCGACTAGCTCTACGCGGCCTAGTCGAACGGCGTGCCCGACGACGTCCCGGATGCGTATTCGTAGTCGAAGAACCGCCGGGGCCACCACACCGTTATCGCCGTCCACACTCCGACGCCCAGCCAGATGGTGGACTCCCACGTGTTGGCGATGTGCGTGAAGCCCAGGTTCTCTGGCGCATCGGCCCCGAAGAGCACACCAACCACGCCCAGCGCTATGAAGCCCAGGACGCACACTCCGGCGATGGTCCTCTTCCACTGCGACGACCAGGCCTCACCGATCCACAAGAGGACGACTCCCAGGCCGAGCAAGACGCCAGACTTGGCACCGTTCATGTAGACAACGGCGTCGGCTCTCTCCCAGTCGAAGACGAAGCCAAGCGCGCCCATGACGACCATGCCGAGGCCGGCGGCCATCAGCGCGCGGCGGGGCATCCACCAGTAGGAGTGGCGCAGCGGAAAGACCATCTGCGCCTCTTCTTGATTTCGCGGCGGTCCCACCAGAGGGAGAAGATCGGACATTTTGGCACCTCGGGGTTAAGAACCAGCGGTCGTACCAGCGGAAGCCGTCGGAGGCTCATCACTGTGTCGTATGCCGCGCGTTGTTTTCGGCGACTTGGGTTGACATTCTACCGGATAACGGCACACTGTCGGGTGCGCACTACGCACAGGAGAGTACTCGATGGCAACGACGAATGGGCGGCGCCGGACGGTCACAACCCGCGAGGGGAAGAACGTTCCGTACGGCGCATCACAGATCGGTGTCTTCGACCTGGTTCCCCGACTCGGCTACCGGGAGTACTGGTACCCAGGAATCCACGACAAGAACGTTGGCCGCAAGCCGGTTTCGCTCAAGATGCTCGGCGAGGACCTCGTCTTCTTTCGGGACGCCGAGGGGCAGGTGGCTGCGCTCAGCGACTACTGTCCTCACCGTGGCGCGCGCCTTTCGGGCGGCTGGCGCCGCACTCCCGGAGGGGGTCCGGTGTCCGGCAAGATGAACAATGAGTTCAACGGCTTCATCACCTGCCCCTACCATGGCTTCACTTTCGACGGTACAGGTAATTGCGTCGCTGCGCTGACGGAGGGGCCTGACTCCCGGCTCCAAGAGGTGCTGAAGGCACCGCACTACCCCACGCGGACCCATCAAGGCGTCGTCTTCGTCTGGATGGGTGAGACGGAGCCGGTGCCGCTGGAGGAGGACATCCCTTCGTACTTCTTCGATGAGGACGTGATCGTCCAGACGTACGTCCGGAAGTGGGACCTCAACTGGTCACTGACCATCGAGAACTCGCACGACTCGCACGCGGTCAAGATCCATCGCGGGTCCATCCGCCGCTTTTTCAACCTCGGCCTCTTCCGCGCCTCCCCCGGCTACCACGGGGCAATGAAGATCGCGAAAGAGACAGACAAGTCAATCCACATTACGTCTGCTGAGGCGGGACGAGCCCCGATGAACGCCTTCTACAGCGCGTTGGGGTCCCGATGGCCCAAGCACGTCTGGTGGCGGATCAAGCGAGGGAACGTCTTCAATGGAACCCCGCAGGCCTTCGACACCGACCGCCCTGGTTACACCGGCCTCTACGAGTTGCCGATGTGGGTCTCCCCCAGTGGCTCGGGCCCGCGTTGTCATCTGCGCGCCTGCGTGCCAGTTACGGGGGACGTCACGCGGATGTGGACGTTCACCCTCACACGCAAGTCGTTCTGGGGCGGTTGGAAGCGCCTGCTCTGGCAGTGGATCTACCACACGACGCACCTGTACCAGCTGCCGCAGGGGACCAACGAGCTTGAGGACATGCCGGTGCAGGCGATGGGTTCGCTCGACCCCGACAGGCCTCAGAAGATCGGCGTGTCCGACGTCGGCATCATTGCCTGGCGCCGAAAGATGCCTCTCAAGTCGCGGGACGCCCAGCGCGTCTGGGGCGACCGCCAGCAAGAGGTGATCGCGGCCGTGGCCGATGCTGAGCTAGAGGAAGCCGCCGACCCGATGTGGCAGAAGACCGAGGCGGGCTAGGCCGCATCCGGGCGTCGGCCGGCTACGCGTCGACGATGCCGACTATCGGCTCGCTGCTTCCTCAGCGCGCGTCGCTTGGATAGGCGGGACTGCCAGCAGATAGACGAGGCTGGCCAAAACCCAGGTGCTGGCGATGCCCATGAACGCGATCCGGTAGGAGCCGGTGGCGTCGAATATCGCTGCGACCAATACCGGCCCCGCGGCACCGGACAGCGTGAGAAATGGGCGCATCATGCCCCTGACGGCACCGAGATGCTCGCGGCCGAAGTAGTTGGCAACCATGAGTGGCTGCAGGATGAACTGGCCACCCATCGTGAGCCCCTGAATCACCGCATAGGTGAAAAGCATCAGCGGGCTGCGAACCGTCAGCAGAAAGACAATCACGACGGCTGTGAGTGCCGTCTGTACCACCATGAGGTTGCGTGACGGGTATCGCTCGGCCAGGGTGCCCCAGATGAGCCGCGCCGACGCAGCAAAGAGACCGTAGACGGCGATGGCGGCAGCGCCGGTGCTCGCCGTGAACCCAATGTCTTGGAAATAGGGCAGCCAGTTCGGCTGGAAGCCCTGCACACCCATTCCGACGATCCCGATCGCCAGAAGGATCAGCCAGAAGCGCCGCGACCGCAGCGCCTCACGGCGTGTGACGCTTTGCTGCACGGCAATGTTCGCCCGCCGCGGTGATTGCGGCGCCCGCGCCTGCTCTTCCGTGTCTCCGTCCGGGAACAGGCCAACGTCCTCGGGGCGTGTCCTGATCACCAACGCCGCCGGTATCAACACGACGAACGCGATGATGCCGAGGGTAAACCAAGCGTCGCGCCATCCTATGGTAGCAACGACCCACTGCAACGGGATCGTGAAGATGATGCCCGACAGAGGCGTGCCCATCGTGGCGAAGGCCAAAGCCCGCCCCCGCCGGCGAACGAACCACTTGGGGACCAGCACCTGCGCCATGTTCTGGCCCGAGGTGAGCATGGCGAGCGCACCCAGCAGACCATAGAGGAGGTAGAACTGCCAGACGCTGTCGATGTACTTGAGGCCTATGAGCGACAGTCCCAGCAACAACGCACCCGATAGCGCCAACCAGCGCGGGCCGCGCGTGGAATCCATCAACGGCCCCACGAAGGGTGCAGCCACGCCGCCGACCAACGCACGGATGCTGAGCGCGGCGAAGATGGTCGTTCGAGACCAGCCGAGCTCATCCTCCATAGGAATCACGAACACGCCGATGCCCCAGAACCCGATGCCGCCCGCGAAGACGCCCGCAGTGAAAACGGCGGCCACGATGATCCAGCCATAGAAAGGGGCGTGCAATTGAGTGCGTGGCATCGCTTAGGCCACGCAGTATGCCAGTGTCGCAGCGACCATTGTGAATCCGCAGCCGCGCGACGCACCGCGTCATGCAACCGATACCCGGTTGGTTCCTATTTATAAGAGTCGCTTTTATGAGGGTCGCGCGGGCGAACGAGCTCGGGGATAAGGCTCCTCAGCCGGACGCAAAGGACGCCGCCGCGTGCCGGTCGTCGCGCGAGCCGACGGGGCTCCGCCTCCGCTTGACCTACGGGCGAGAGGGGTGCAGAATCCGCGACACTTCGTAGTCCGCCTCGTGTCGCTGCATCGATTCGGCAACAAACCGAGGCGGCGAGGCGATGATCGCAACCCAGCTAGGCGGCCGGACGCCTTCTGATTGAAGCGAAGTGTCATCGGGCCCCTTCGGGCTAACGAACGGTTCGCGCGGTTCGAGATTAGGAGGTGTCATGGGGCTCATAACGGGAACCAAGAAGATCATCGGTGGCTACCCGGGCGGCTGGAAGCAGTACGCACGGGGTTACGGGGGAGATTCGACACCGCCATTTGAACAGCCAACGAACCCGGACGACCGCCGAAGCCTGGTCCCCGCGCTCGGCTTGCGCGAGTACTGGTACCCGGCGCTGCCCTCGAAGGACGTCAGCTCGAAGAAGCCAGTTGGCCTGAAGCTGCTGGGCGAGGACCTCGTCCTCTTCAAGGACAAGAACGGCGAAGTGCAGGCGCTGTGGGACTACTGTCCGCATCGCGGCGTGTACCTGTCCTTCGGCGCTTGCCACTTCGAAGGCACCATCAGCTGCGCGTACCACGGTGCGACCTTCAACGGTGACGGTGAATGCGTTGAGTTCATCACCGAGGGTCCCGACTCCAAGATGGTCGGCCGCCTGAAGGCCAAGAAGTTTCCGACCGTGACCAAGAAGGGCATCGTGTTCGTCTGGATGGGCGAAGCCGAGCCCGTCCCTCCCGAAGAGGACATACCGCCGGAGTTCTTCGAGGGCAAGGAGACCCAGGTCTGGACGACGTTCCGCTACTGGAACTGCAACTGGATGATCGCCCTCGAAAACACGTCGGACGCCCACAACGCCTTCTGGGTCCACCGCAACGCGATTCGCGTGATGTTCTCGTCGCGCGGCGACATGGGCGGCCGTGCACGCACCCCGCTCGGCTACCGCAGTGAGGTGGTCAACGGAAAGATGGCGGTGGTCGTCAACAACGCGGAGACGGCCAACTACTACGCCGACCCGGTCACGGGGAAAATCCCGTACAAGATGTACTACCCGCGGGTAGGCGCTCACTGGCCAAAGAGCAGTTGGCGCCTCTCGTGGGTGTGGGCGTTCAAGCTCGTGGATCGCCTTACCGGCTCCGGCCGCGGAACGGTGCGCCAGCGCGTCAAGGACCCGCTTATCCCCGACGACTGGCAGGGCGGCAGCATGCGCCTGCCCGGCATGCAGCGGCTCATTCCGCTCTACACACGCTGGTGCGTGGCGGTCGAGAAGGACCTGACCCGCACGGTGTACACGCGGTTCCGCCGCCACAACACGGTCGTCGGCCGCTTCTTCGCCTCCCTCAAGTACAACCTGTTCGTCAACTTCCTGAACACCTTCAACTTCTCGGACCAAGACTACGACGCCATGCGCACCACGCGGTGGCAGCACCCCGAGTATCTGTCGGCTACCGACTCGCACCTCGTCGCCGAACGCCGGCTGATTACCGAGCACGGGCGCGGGAACAAGCGGGTCGTGGATGTGGCCGAGGTCACGACCGCGGAAGCGCAGGTCGTGGAAGGACACCAGCAGCTCGGTGTCGAATGGAAGGACGACTACGGCCAAGTGCGCACCAGCGCGAAGCCCGAGACGGCGACGACACAACCGGGCGGCTAGTTCGGACGTAGGAGTAACCGCATGGGCCTCATTTCTGGAACAAAGAAGATCATCGGCGGCTACCCGGGGGGCTGGAAGCAGCACGCCAGGGGCTACCGGGGTGAGGCGACGCCACCGTTCGAGCAGCCAGTAAACCCGGACGACCGCCGGACACAGATTCCCGCGCTCGGATACCAGGAGTACTGGTACCCGGTGGTCCCCGCCAAGGACATCGGGAAGAAAAAGCCCGTTGGCCTAAAGATGCTGGGCGAGGACCTGGTCTTCTTCAAGGACAAGAACGGCGAAGTGCAGGCGCTGTGGGACTACTGTCCGCATCGCGGCGTGTACCTGTCCTTTGGCGAGTGCCACTTCGAGGGCTTTATCAGCTGCGCGTACCACGGCGCGACCTTCGACGGCGATGGGGAGTGCGTGGAGTTCATCACTGAGGGCCCTGACTCCAAGATGGTCGGCCGGCTGAAGGCCAAGAAGTTCCCGACCGCCACCCTGAAGGGCATGGTGTTCGTCTGGATGGGCGAAGGCGCGCCGGTCCCCATCGAGGAGGACGTCCCACCCGAGCTCTTCGAGGACAACGAGATGGTGTTCCTGAGCACCATTCGCTACTGGCACTGCAATTGGATGATCGCGCTGGAGAACCAGAGCGACGCCCACAACTGCTTCTGGGTCCACCGCGACTCCATCATCCAGCTGCGCAGCCGCACCGGCGGGCGCCCGCGGACGCCGATGGGCTACCACAGCACCAACGTCAAGAACGTGGCCGTCGTCGCGTCGCGAGGCGTGGAGCAGTACTACAAGGGCGAGGACGGCAAGGTCCCGTACCAGATGTACTACCCCCGTATCAACGCGAAGTGGCCGAAGCACCAATTCCGCCTGATGTGGACGTGGTTCTTCGAGATATTCGACCGATTCAATTCGAAGCGACGCCCGTTCGACACGCCCGAGGAGTGGCAGGGGATGCACCTGCCCGGCATGCACAGGCTCCGCTTCGGTGGGCCCAGCGTCATGTACACGCGCTGGTGCGTGCCGGTCGAAAAGGACCTGAGCCGGGTGGTCTACTTCCGGTCCTACCGCATTAAGACCAAGCTCGGCCGACTGTGGGAGAGGGTCACGTTCAAGCTGTACCGGAACTACCTGTTCCACTACAACTTCTCGGACCAGGACTACGACGCGATGCGGACCACGCGCTACCAGCACCCCGAGTACCTCTCGGCAACCGACTCACACGTCGTCGGCCAGCGCAAACTCATGGTCGAGCACGCGCGGGGCGGCGAGAAGTACCGCGCGGCCGGGATCAACGGCACGACGACCGCCGAGCAGATGGTCGAAGACCTCAACAAGGATCTCGCCGGGGACAACCCGAGGATCGCGACCGTCACGACCGATCAAATGGCCGGCAGCTCACCAAGCGCCGGCTGACGCCAATCATCTAGGCAGCTAGGCACACTCGTTCTGAGGGGAGAAGCGAAGATGAGATTTCGAACGTTATTGGTACTTGCCCTAATTGGGCTCGTCGGTGCGCTGGTAGCAGCGTGTGGCGGCGAGGACCCGACACCAACGTCGCCCCCAGCGGCGGCGGCGACAGCAACGCCGACCACGGCGGCACCGTCCGGCGGGAGCGTCGTGACCGGGGCGCCGCAGCCGACCGCGGCGCCGAGCGCGATCAATGTCCTGATCGACGAGGCGCGGGCCACTGACGACAAGCAGGTCGTCGGTTGGTACGACGGCACAGACCCCGACACGATCCGCCTCTGGGAGAGCGCCTTCGAGGCGGAGTATGGGATCAAGATCACGGTCGCCAGCATCCCAGGCCACGGCGCGCGTGACGCCCCTATTCAGGCGCTACAGGCATTCAAGGCCGGCAAGGGTATCGCCGACGACCAGGGCGGCAACGCGGACATCCTGCTCGACATGCTCGACGAGGGGGCCCTGCGCCAGCCGAACTGGGATGCGCTCTATGGGGTCAACCCGTTGATCCGCGACTACCGAGAGGCGCTCATCCTGGAGACCGCAGCGGGTGAGCCCATGTCGGACTGGTGCATGGTCAGCAGCTTCTATGTGTGGCCGTTCGCCTATAACTCGAACAACGTCACCGCGGCGGAGCTGGACGGCATCACCTTCGACGACCTGGCATTCGACCCCATCTGGAAGGACCGCGTGATCACGGACGCCCGCTTCCTGGGCGTGTACGCATTCCCCATGGCGCCAGGATGGGACGACGACCGCCAGCTCGCCTGGGTGAGGGGGCTGAAGGCGAACGGCGCGAAGGCCGTCTCCGGTGGCAGCACCGGTGTCATCCAAGCGCTGCTCTCCGGCGAGGGTGACATCGCCATCGCTTCTTCGGGCACCGCCTTGCGCGAGAAGAAAAAGGGAGCACCGGTGGACTGGTGGGCGCCTGCCGACGGCTGGGTGCCGGGCGGCATCGGTTTGACGTGCTTCCCGACCCTGACCACGACCAGCCACGCGTTGGCCGACCTCTGGAGCGCCTGGCAGGCGACAACGGGGGCCCTATTGCAGGCTGAGTCCACGGGCAGCTTCATCACCGCGCCGGGTGTGGTCAACGAGTTCACCACCAAACTCTCGGAGCTTGGGATGGACCTTCCCGCCAACCTGGTCTACGCGTGGAAGCCTGAAGATGTGGCCAATCTCGGACGGTGGCGGCAGCAGGCGATCGACGCGTTCACTGAGTAACGCTCGGACCTAGCAACTCAAGGGGTGGGCCAGCCGGCCGTCGGCTGGCCCACCCCGATTCAGAAAGGGCCGACCATGGCAGTAGGAACGCCGGCACTGACGCGCTGGGCCCGGACAATCCGGCCAAGGCAGATCGATCAGCGAACGATCATCGCATGGGTAGCGATGCTCATCGTGGCCTTCCTGGTGCTCGTGCCGTTGATCGTCATGATCGCGGCGACCTTCCGTCCCACGGGCGTTTTCCCGTTGGAGGGCGGTGAGTTCACGCTCAGCAACTACACCGAGTTTCTGTCAGGGCAGCGAGGTGTCTGGAAGATCTTCCAGAACACCTTCATCTACGCCGGTGGGACCATGGCACTCGCCGTGCCGATGGCCTTCGGCATGGCCTTCCTGACCGAACGGACGGACGTGCCGTTCCGCTCCATTCTGTACACGCTGATGTTCGTCCCCTTCGTGACGCCGGTGTTCGCAACGGCCCTCGGCTGGGTGCTCCTGGCCGGTCCGCGGGCCGGTGCCGTGAACGAGTACATTCGCCTCATCCTTGGCCTGGACTCACGAAACGGACCGTTCAACATCTACACGATGCAGGGCATGATCTTCGTGACCGCCCTCGGCATCGTGCCGTCCATGTGGCTGCTCCTCGTCAGCGTCCTGCGCAACATGGACCCAACCCTGGAGGAGGCAGCGTCGACCTCCGGAGTGAACCGCTGGGGTGTCATGCGCAAGGTGACCATGCCCCTGATGCTTCCGGGCATCCTGGCCGTGGTCATCTACTTCTCCATCGCGGTGATCGAGTCGTTCGAGATCCCGTTGGCCCTCGGTATAACCGCGGGCGTGCAGGTGCTGAGCACCAAGATCTTCCTGATCATCACCTCGGTGGACGAGGGCCGCTTCGCCTACGGGTCCGCCGCCGTCTTCGGCCTGGTCGGCGTGATCATCGGCGTGATCGGCATATCGATGTACCTGTGGCTGGTACGGCGGAGCAGCCGCTACACGGTCATTACCGGCAAGGGATATCGGCCGAGAAAGATCAAGCTGGGGCGCTGGAAGTATGTCGCGTTGGGCCTGGTTGGCCTCTACATGTTCATCAAGGTCATCATGCCCTTCTCGATGATCATCTACGCGAGCTTCCTGAAGTTCTACGTGCCCCCGCTGCCGGAGAATTTCGGAGTGATACCGTGGACGCTGGAGAACTACCGCAACCTGTGGGACTACCGGTTCTTCGGGCGGATGGTGGTCAATACAGCCATCGTCGTGTTCGCCGCGGCGAGCATCACGATGCTGCTGGTCACCGTGGTGGCCTGGGCGGCGGTGAGGCTCAAGACGCCGGTTGCCCACACGGCCAACGTGCTGACGTTCATGCCCCTTGCCATTCCGGGCGTGATCATGACGCTGGCATTCTTCCTGCTGTTCATCGGCACGCCGCTGTTTGGCACGCTGGCCCTCATCGTGCTGGCGTTCACGGCGCGCTACCTCGCCTACTCGACGCGGCTGATGTACTCGGCGCAGGTCCAGGTCCACAAGGAGCTCGAAGAGGCCAGCCTCGTCAGCGGTGTTGGTCATGCGGCAACCCTGGTGTTCATCAACCTGCGGCTACTTCTGCCGGCGTTCATAAACGGCTGGCTGTGGATCGTCACGCACGCGGCGAAGGACTTCACGACGCCGCTGCTCCTGGCCACGTCCGGCACCATCCTGGTCGCCAACGTTATCTTCAGCCGATTCGAGGGGGGCAGGTTCACCGAGTCGGCCGCCGTCATGGTGGTCCTGGTCATCATGCTGCTGTCGGTGGTATTCGCAGGCCGCCGCTGGATCGGCGGCGAGGTGAAGCAATAGGAGTGGAGTCGCCATGCTGACGGTCGAAAACCTGGAGATGGAGTACGCGAGCGACCAGGGGCCGGTTCGGGCCGTCCGGGGCGTCAGCTTTACGGTCGACCGAGGCAATTTCTACACGCTGCTGGGCCCATCCGGGTGCGGCAAGACGTCGACGCTGCGCTGCATCGCCGGCCTCGAGACGCCAACCAGCGGCGTCATTACCATCGGCGACGATGTCGTCTACGACTCCCAACGGCGAATCCTCGTCCCAACGCACCGACGCGCCGTCGGCATGGTGTTCCAGTCCTACGCCATCTGGCCCCACATGACGGTGTACGACAACATTGCCTTCCCCCTGACCCGGGGCCGCAACAAGGTGGGCCGGAGCGAGGTCCGAGCCATGGTGGACAAGGCGCTCGACGTGGTGCAGCTGAGCCATCTCGCCAGGCGGCCCGCGCCGGCGCTGAGCGGCGGGCAGCAGCAGCGCGTGGCGCTCGCGCGCGCCATCGTCTACGAGCCTGACCTGTTGCTCTTGGACGAGCCCCTGAGCAACCTCGATGCCAAGCTGCGCGAGGAGATGCGGCAGGAGCTCAAGGAGATGGTGGCGCGGCTCGACATAACGACGCTATACGTCACGCACGACCAGATCGAAGCACTGGCGATGTCGGACGAGCTCGCGGTCATGTACGAAGGCGAGATCGTCCAGGAGGGCTCACCGGAGGATGTCTACCTGCACCCGACGTCGGCGTTCACCGCCAACTTCGTGGGCAAGACAAACCTGCTCGACGGCACGGTGGGGCACAGCAATGGAACCGTCACAACCGCGCACGGGCCTATCAAGGCGAGCCTGCCGGACTGGGCTTCCCCGGATACGGACGTCGTTTTGGCGTTCCGCCCGGAGGCGGTCACCGTGACCGCCTTCGACGGTTCAGCAGGAGAAAACGTCATCCACGGCAAGGTGATCAGCACGAGTTTCGTGGGGGAGGTGCTGGAGTACGTCATCGGGGCGAAGGACAGCAACTTCAAGGTCAAGGGCGACCCCTTCGCGGCTTTCCACGTTGACGACGAAGTCGCCCTGTTCCTACCCGAGGACCGCGTGCTCATCATGCCGAGCGACGAAGCCACTCGTGCGGAGCTGGAGGCCGCGCGACTGGCCACCATGGCTACGTAGGCCTCGTATTTACTAACACCCAACCCAACCCCGCGACCCGCTAGCGGTTGCGGAGTATCCCACGATCGTCGCGGCGGCCCCCTTGCTCCCCTCGGGGGTCGTCGCTCATTGGAAGGGTACAGAAGGGTCCGAAGAGCGAGAGCAGTCGAACGAGGAGGATGAAATGGCTACGACGACGCAACTCACCGAGGCGAGTACCAGCCAGTACGCCCAGACCGGTGCCATCGCGAACAACATTCGCGTGCACTACAACGAGGCCGGCACCGGCGAGCCGGTGATCTTCCTCCACGGTAGCGGCCCTGGCGCCAGCTCGTGGAGCAACTTCGCACGGAACGTGGGACCGTTTTCGGACAGGTACCGAGCGCTACTCATGGACCAGCCCGGCTACAACAAGACGGACACCGTCGTCATCGGGCCGAACGAGACACGCTCGCAGGTCAATGGCAACGCGGTGGTCGGCCTGATGGACGCGCTCGGTCTGGAGAAGGCGACCTTCGTCGGCAACTCCATGGGCGGGGCGACAGCACTGAACGTCGCGGTCGACTTCCCCGACCGAGTCAGCAAGCTCGTCCTCATGGGGTCGGGCTCGGGAGGCGGGGCCAACATCTTCTCGCAGCAGCCGACCGAAGGGATCAAGGTACTCAACGAGGTCTTCGACGACCCGTCGGTGGCCGGGTTCCGAAAGCTGATCAATATCATGCTGTACGACGGCTCGCAGGTGCCCGATGAGGTCCTCGAGCAGCGCTACCAGGCCACCGTCGGCAACATGGCCCACGTGGAGGCCCGCGCCAAGTCCAGCACCGCGCAGCGAGACCTGAGCGCGGTGCTGCCCGAAATTACAGCGCCCACGCTGATCATCCACGGGTTCAACGACCGCGTCGTTCCGTTTGAGAACAGCCTGAAGCTCCTCGCGTCCATCCCAACGTCACGGCTGTTGGTGTTTCAGCACTGCGGGCACTGGGCACAGTTCGAGCACGCGGCGGAGTTCAACCGGCTGGTCCTCGATTTCCTGGACAACAACTAGGTACACGCCAGGAGTGCTGGACTTCAGCGAGACCTACATCTTCAATTCGTCCAAATGCTCGCTGGTGGCCAAGGCTCCGGAGGCCGTCTCGGCGGGGTAGGCGCGCAGGGGGCCTTCATGGAGGCTCGCAGTCTGCCAGGCGGTGCGCCGCAGGGCTGCTGAGGAATTCGTCGCGTTTACGGGCGAGGGCCCGGCGAGGGTGAGGACGGGCGAGCTCCCGCTATCGTCGACGAAGAGCGGGGTGGCACGAATCCGTGCCACCCCGCTGCTCATGAGACCGACAGTTCGCGAACGTGCTGACATGTCAACGATCGACACAACCACCGACGGCTCATTAGTCACCACGCGGCCCACCCGACCTCAGCGGTACCCCGCCAACGCTCGCTGGTGGAGCGGCGACCGACTGCTGGCGTGGCTCGCAGGCCTCCTGCTGGTCGCGCTGGTGGCGGTGCCGATCGGGATGCTGGCCTTCGCATCGGTCCGCGGCCCGATTGGGGCGTTGCCCATCCAGTCTCGGGCGTACTTCACGCTGGATCACTACGGCGACGCCCTCCTGCGCGTCTCCAGCTGGCGAATGGCGATGGACACCGGTATCTACACCGTTGGCGCCGTAGTCCTCGCGCTCCTCTTCGCGCTGTCGCTGGCGTGGCTCACCGAGCGCGTCCGCATCCCGTGGCCGAACCTCGCCGCGGCCCTCGTCGTTCTGCCCTTCCTGTTCCCTCCCTCCAGCATCACGAGCAGCTGGCTAAGCCTATTTTGGCCCCGCTCCGGCTCGGTGAACGTCTTTCTGCGAGAGAACGTATTCGACGGCCTGTCGCGCGGGCCCTTCGATCCGGCGACCCTCCCCGCGATGATCCTGGGGCAGGCGCTGTTCATCACCCCCATCGCCTATCTCATTGTGGCTGCCGCTCTGCGCAACATGAACGGGTCGTTGGAGGAGATGAGCGCCGCGTGTGGTGCGAGCCCCCTGACGACGGTCCGGCGCATCACCCTTCCGATGCTGATACCCGCACTCCTGACCGCAGGCGTCCTCGGTGTCTGGTTCACGATGGACTGGACGGACGTGCCGTTCGACCTCGGCGCCATCGGCGCCGTGCGTCTGTTCAGCGTCCGGCTCTACTTCCAGACCATCGGCAGTGTCGGGGGCTTCCCCAACTTCGGAGGTGCAGCGGCACACGCGATGCTGACCCTGCTGCTGCTGGCCGCGGTGTTTGCTCTCTACGCACGACTCACACGCCACAGTGCGCGCTATGCGACCGTCGGCATCACCGGCGCCCGGCTCTCCCGTTGGGGGGTGGGGCGTTGGACCACGCCCCTTTTGGCGGTGGCCGTCTTTTACGCCTTGGCGATGTGGGGCGCTCCGCTGTACAACCTGGCCAGCGGGGCCATCGATGGAGGCGGAGGCGCCCTCACGGGCGTCCTGACGAGTGGTAGATTCTGGTCAGCCACCGCCAACTCAATGATCGTCGCCTTCGGCAGCGCGACGCTGGGCACAGCGCTGGTACTGTTGGTGGCGTGGGTGGTCGTGCGCACCGACAACCGAGTCCTGCGCGGGCCGCTGGACCTCCTGGCCACTGCGCCGTTGGTGGTCCCGGGGCTGCTCGCGGCTTCGGCTTTCCTACTCGTCTACCTGGTGTTGGACTGGTTGCCGCTATGGGGCACGCACCTAGGAGTGCTGCTGGCCCTATCCTACCGGCTGGCGATTCCGTACCGGCTCACCAACGTCGGCATGCGACAGGTCTCGCGCGACATGGATGACGCGTCGGCCACCAGCGGAGCCACGCCCCTCGTCACCCTGTCGCGAATCATCGTCCCCCTGCTGGCACCGAGCATCGCGGCGTCGTGGATCATCTTCTTCGTCTTCGCCATCCGCGAGCGAACGATCATTCAATACGTCGCTTTCCAGGTACGGACGTTCACGACCATGGGACGGGTCTCCAGCGAGCCGGGGGCTGGGGCGGTGGCGGACCTGCTCATGATCCTGATGGTGGTTGCGGTCGTCGGCGGCGTTGGGTACCTGCTCCGTCGGTGGCAGCGAGGGGTCCGGTGAGCGATCGGAGCGGGCCCGAGGAGCTACGGCGGGCGGAGCTTTCCCTAGCTCACTAGGCTCCCATCGCTCCCGTGCTCGCGCATCAGGTTCACCGGGACCGGCGCGTGCTGTGGGTCCCACTCGCCGATCGGGGCCCAGTTCCCTCTTGTCTGGATACCGCGCAGGTTTTTGTGTACGAGCATCCGCCATCGGACGATGATGTAGTCCGCTTTGGTCAGGCGCTCCCGGTTCCAAAAATCCTCTTTCGCGTACACGTGCTCGAGGTGCGCCCTGCCAAATTGATCGAAGTTATTGAAACCCCATGTGGGGCCGTCCCCGGGGTAGGCCGTTTGGTCGGCAGGCTCCTTCCACACCAGCGGCCCCAGCGAGGTTGCACAGTCCTCGTGGAACTGACGCTCCTCCTCTTCGGTCGAGCAGTACCGGGACTGCGTAATCATGTACATGTGGTGCTCTTCATCCACGGGCACATACCACTCGAAGTGGATCATCCCCGGCTGCGGAAACCAATCCACCTCGAGGCCACATGGCATGAACAGCCCGACATCGAGATCCACACCGGACGGGGGGTTGTCGGGGTCGACGTTCAGCGCAGTGATCTTGTTGCCCTCGATCTCCGCCTGCCAGACGTTGACGTCAGCGTTTATTCCGGGGCGCTCGCCCATGAGCTTGACCACGCCCTTCGGCGCATCTCCCGCCGCCTCGTAGACGACGACCGAGTCTTTGTCGGGGGCGTAGGTGCCCAGGGGCATGGGGACACCCACCTCGGTGACGATCGCGGAGTTCCGGTGCGCGTATATGTGCGCGGCGTCGTAGCCGTTCTCGCATGACAACCGCCAGTTCGCCCTGATCTGGTGGCGATGCAGGGGGTGGAACTTGAGCCCCGGGTTCCAGAACTTGGGCTGCACGTCGCTTCGGAGAGGCGGAGGAGGCGTCGTGTCCCCGATGAAGGCGAACACCACTCCATTGTGCTCCTCTACAGGGTAGGTCTTGATCTGTATCTTGTTGATCGCCCTGCTGCCGGGTTCGGTGATGACCTCGACCAGGTTGCCGTCGCGTACGTCGTAGGTGAAGCCGTGGAGCCAGCACGTGATCGTGTTCTCGCTGTAGCACTCCGGCTTGCTCGAGAAGCTGGCGCCGCGGTGCGCGCACCGGTCTTCGACTCCGTACACCTTCCCGGCAGCGCGCTTGAAGTAGATGCGTTCTCCCAAAAGCATTTGGGGCATCATCTCGCCCTCGGCCAGCTCCCGGCTGAAGAACGCCGGGTACCAGTGGTTGCGCAGGCCGAGCTCCGCCTTCAGGTAATTGAAGTATGGCTTGACGCGCTCGGTCCGCTCAACGGCGTCCCCAGCGTCGTGAATCGCCAACAGCGCTTCGTCGGTCTCCCGTTCTTTGACCATTTCATTAACCTCCGCCGCCGGATAACACGTCGAGGCGAGGTTATACCCAGACTGCGCACTTCTCAAACGCGTTCGGTCGGGGCTCTGACACGACGGTTGACCGAACGAGTGCTCCCAGCCTAGCCTAGGCGCACCCCCTCGCGGGCGCGACATGATCCCCCGCGACCCTACCTCGATATCTTGAGGACCACCACCAAGCGCCAGCGATTAGCCGCGAGGGCCGAGCAGCTCTTGGCGTTCGCCGACATCGAGGTCAACGGGCCTGACCCTTGGGACATGCAGGTCCACGATGAGCGCGCCTTCGCTCGCATCTTCGCGCAGGGCTCGCTGGGGCTGGGCGAGGCGTACGTGGACGGGTGGTGGGACTGCGAGCAGCTCGACGAGTTCGTCGCACGGTGCCTTCGCCACCAGGTATACCAGCGCCTCCCCCACGGCGTGGCCACCTGGGGGTTGTATCTGCACGCTCGCTTTGCGAACCGACAGACCAAGCGCCGGGCGTTCACGGTCGGGGGCACGCACTACGACCTCGGCAATGACCTATTCGCCGCGACGTTCGATTCCCGCATCACCGGCAGCTGCGGCTATTGGAATGGAGTAGATGACCTGGACGCCGCCCAGGAGGCCAAGCTCGACCTCATCTGTCGCAAGATCGGCCTCGAACGTGGGCAGACGGTGATGGACATTGGCTGTGGCTGGGGATCGTTCATGGGTTACGCCGCGGAGAAGTACGGCGCGACGTGCGCCGGCGTTACCGTGTCGCACGAGCAGGTGGCGTATATCAAGGAGCGCTACGGGGAATTGCCCGTGGAGGCTGAGTACCGGGACTATCGCGACATCTCAGGCGTCTACGACCACGTCGTATCCATGGGTATGTTTGAACACGTGGGGCACAAGAACTACCGGGCCTACTTCGAGACAGCCCACAAGGCGCTCAGAGGCGATGGGTTTTTCCTGTTGCATACGATCGCCGGCAACCAGGCGGCGAACCAAATCGATCCCTGGATGGAGAAATACATCTTCCCGAACGGCGTGGTCCCATCTCTCCCTCAAATCGGGGAAGCAGTCGAAGGGCTCTTCGTAGTAGAGGACGCGCACAACTTCGGCGCCGACTACGACAAGACGCTGTTGGCGTGGTTCGAGAAGTTTGACCGCAGTTGGCCAGAACTCAAGGATCGCTACGGCGAGCGCTTCTACCGCATCTGGAAGTACTACCTGCTGGTCTGCGCGGGGGCCTTCCGCGCTCGCCACTTGCAACTATGGCAATTGGTCCTGTCTAAGAACGGCGTGCCCGGCGGCTACACCGCGGTCCGCTAGGGCTGGGCCGATTCCTTTGGGCGGTGGCGTCCGTCAACTGCAACGAAAGGGGCCCGGACTGTACGTCCAGGCCCCCATTCTTCGCCTTCATGTCGACGCGTCTAACCGGCGGGCGCTGCTGCCGCCTGACCGACCAACTCAGGATTCTCCTGACGTCGGGCGGACACGCCCGCCCAATCGGCGGTCTTGCGGCTGACCTGGCCGTCGCGGAAGAACTCCAGGAATACGTCGTTGAACATCTCGGGCTGGTCGGTCTGGCCCTGGTGCCCACACTCGGCCGGGTAGAAGAACTGGACGGTGCGGTTCCCGGCCGCCTCCATCGCGTCCTCCTGCAGGTACCCGTTCTCCACGGGGCTCAGCACGTCGTCCATCCCGTGTAAGTAGACGCCCGGGATGGTGAGCTTCTCGAAGCGGCCTTTGGTACTGGCCAACTGGGCTAGGTTCGGATCGTTCGGCACGTTCAGGTTGCCCTCGCGGAAGGCCTTCGACGAATCGGCCTGCAAGTTGGCCGACCGGGTCCTCATCTCCAGCAGCTCGTCGTCAATGGCGACCTTGCGGTAGATGATGGGCTCCATCATCGCCTTCATGGACGCCGGCGTGCCATCGAAGGAGTTCAGCAAGTTCATATCCATCGTGCCGCGCACCCGTTGGGCCGGGTCAACGACGTTGCCTAACCCGCCAGCGATGAGTCCCATGCTGATGACGCGGTCTGGGTGGTTGGTGGTGTAGAGCACAGCGGAGGTGCAGCCCATGGAGTTGCCACCGATGTGAAAGCGATCGAGGCACAGCGCGTTCACGAACTGCTCGACGAAGTCCACCATGCTCCAAAGGCCATGGACGGGCCAGTACTCCTTGCCGGTGTCCGATAGGCCGTAGCTCGGCCGATCAGGCGCGTAGACCCGGAAGCCATTGGCGGCCAAGTAGGGCGCCATGAAGCGCCAGCCCGCCGTGCCCGACGATCCGACGATGCCACCGTGTAGCAGCACGATCGAAGGCCCCGTGTCGCCCGCGGTCACATAGTGCGCGCGAGCGCCGTTCGCCAGGCGGACCCAGCGGCTCGCGATGCCCGGTACGTGGATGATCCCCTCTTCTGTGAGTGCCATGTACGACCTCCTCTAACGGATGGGAAGCAACTTTATGAAGGGAAACTAGCATGCCCTCGGCCGAGCGGCAACGATTCGCGACCGTTGGGGTATCTTGTGGTGCGGGTCGTCGTCTCCGAGGGCACGCGACCTCCGACGATCGACCGACAGGAGGCATGTGAATGACGACGCAACGGACGCCGCCCACCAAGGTCCAGTGCCTGCGCTCCGGGCGCATCTTCCTCCGCGATCAGCTTGGCCTTATCGGGGATGATGTCCGCGAGGTTGACAGTTGCCCCGCGTGCGGACAGGCCGTGCGAGGAACCTACGCTCCCTGCACGCTATTCCAGGACGTGGATGTCGACGTGACCTAGGTCTGGTTTTCGACTCACCGTGGCCGGGGACCCACCAAGTCGAGTATCGTCCCTCTAACCCGGGCTCTGAGCCGACTGGCGACGGGCAGGCGTAGGCCACGCTAGCCCGTGCTTCGGAGGTGATCTCATGCGTGTCGGTGTCGTATTTCCACAGACCGAGATCGGGTCAGACCCTGGGGCGGTCCGTGCGTACGCTGAGGCCGTCGAGGGTCTCGGTTACGACTACTTGCTGGCGTACGACCACGTACTTGGGGCCGACACCACGAACCGGCCCAACTGGACCCGCTACTCGATCAAGGACTCCTTTCACGAGCCGTTCGTGCTCTTCGGCTTCATCGCCGGTTTCACGCAGCGCATCGAACTAACCACGGGCATCATCATTCTGCCCCAACGTCAGACCGTGCTCGTCGCCAAGCAGGCGGCGGAGGTGGACGTTCTCAGTGGAGGGCGCTTGCGCCTGGGGGTCGCGGTTGGTTGGAACGACGTCGAGTACGAAGCGCTCGGTGAGAACTTCCACAACAGAGGTCAGCGGCTCGAAGAGCAGATCGCCGTTCTGCGGGCCTTGTGGACCCAGGACTCGGTCACCTTCAGTGGCCGGTGGCACACCATCCCGGGCGCTGGCATCAACCCGCTCCCGGTTCAACGACCGATACCACTGTGGTTCGGCGGCGGCATGGGTGATGACGAACGAGTGCTGCGTCGCATAGCCCGCCTGGGAGACGGTTGGATTCTCAATCAGCGACCGGACGACGTTGGTCGTCACGCGATCACCCGCCTTCAGCAGTACGTCAAAGAGGCCGGGCGTGATCCGGCGGACGTCGGGCTCGACGGTCGCGTTGGGCTCGCGGACGGCGTCGAGGAGGCCGCACGCTCGGCCGGCATCTGGAAGGAGATGGGCGCATCTCACGTCGGCCTCAATACCATGAATGCCGGTCTTCGCTCGGTGAACGAGCACATCGACGCGATCCGGGCGTTCAAGGAAGCCTTGGCTGCGGTCGAAGCCGGCACGCCAGGCGGCTAACGCCACATCGGATCAGATCTGCCTCCTCCCCTCGCCCGTGCCGCCGTTGCTACGCGGTAGCCACAGCGGGTGTTGCTACGTGGACACCTGCGCCGAGTCGTACGAAAGTCGTGCATCGCGCCACGATCGGGGAACGCGGGCTCCGACCCAGGTTATCGGGCCTAACGTCGCGAGAACATCAGCTTGTGCCACTCAAGCGACGGACCGAGAGACCTCGGCGAAGCCAGACGCCGGCACGCTCTCTGCGGCCAGAGCCGCGAGCCAAGATTGGCAAGCGGATAGAGGCCGTGCGAGCTGGAGCGGGGGCCGCGCTGGCCAACCGCGTCGAATGCACCAGCTACTGCGGGGACGCCAGGGCGCGGATCACCGATAACAGCTCGTCTCGTCCGCCGTCTTTCAGGAGGGCTGCGTCGGCGCCTGCGTCACGGCCGCCTTGCAAGTACATGGGGTGCACAGAAAGGAATAGGACCTTCGTTGCAGGGGCCGACGCCTTGATCGCCCGCGTCGCTTCGATCCCATCCACCCCGGGCATCTGCGCGTCCATCAGGACTACTTGGGGTGAGCGTCGGACAACCGCCTCGATTGCCTCGGCGCCGTTGGTGGCCTCACCAACGACATCAAAGTCCTCGTTGGCTGTCAGGATGCTGCTCAGCCCATCGCGAGCTGCCGCGCTATCGTCAACAATCAACACGCGTATCAAGTCGGCTACCACTCCCTTAGACACTGTCCTCACATCCCTTTCACCCTAGATCGCGGCCCCCGCATCCCCCATCCCCCATCTGGCCGATGCGGGCATCGGCCAGATGGGGGATGGGGGATGCGGCTACGCCGCTGTGCCGGCGACCAATCGGGGGTTCGTCGCGTAGGCGACATGCCCGCACTGAAGGTACGTTGCGTACAGGCCAACCTCATCGTCGTTGCCGAGCGTCATGTCGCCAGAGCACCGCGTACACGCCTTTAGCACCACGGTTTTCATTGCTGCCTCCTTACGAGCGGATCGCCGCTGTTTCTCGCCGCCTCGGTGTTCGCAGCCGGGGGTGTCAAGGCCGTCGCTGCCACCCATTCAGGGACCATTCTTTCAGTCGATCGGTCCGAGTTCCCTATGGCTGTTTGCATCGCCTGAACCTCCGTGTCGCTTGCACCAACACGATCACGTTCACCAGACGCAGTGTGTTGCACCATGAGCGCAGCGGCCCTCGGGCGTGCGTGGGATTCCCAGATAGCAAAACGGCTGACCAGTGGTCAGCCGTTCAGGGGAGAGGACGAGGGCCGAGGCAGTCGCTAGATGCTGATGATCCTTCGCCTCAGCGCCTCGGTGACCGCACCCGTGCGGTCGTTTACGTCTAGCTTCTGAAAGATGTTGGCGATGTGCGTTTTGACTGTGCTCTCGCTGAGCAAGAGCTTCGCCGCAATCTCTTTGTTCGCACCGCCCGAGGCCATCAGGCGCAGCACGTCCAACTCCCGCTCCGACATGATGTCAGCCGGTGAGGTCTGGTGCTGCGAGAGCTGGACGAACCGGCTGAGAATCTTGGCCGCGACTCCGGGCTCGATCAGCGACTCGCCATTCGACACCGCACGCACGGCTTTGAACAGCTCGTCACGCGAAGTGTCCTTCAGAAGGAATCCATTTGCACCGGCTTCGATCGCCTCAAAGATGTACTCGTCCGTGTCGAACGTCGTCAGGACCAATACCTTGGCATCTGGGGCGTTCTCGGCGATCCGCTTCATCGCTTCAACTCCGTCGAGCTCCGGCATGCGAAGGTCCATCAAGATCACGTCCGGTTTGAGGCGGTCCGCCTGCTCGATCGCCTCCAGCCCGTTCGACGCTTCTCCGACCACCGTCATCCCGTCCTCGCGGCCAAGCATGGTCGAGAGTCCGTCCCGGACCACGGCGTGGTCGTCGACGATCAATATCCTTATTGAATCCATTGTTACCTCGTCAGCGGGGTAGTGTATCCGCCGTCTCGGACGGCGATGACCGCGATGATCTCGGTGCCGCCACCGCGCTTGCTCTTGACGTCGAGCGTCTCGCCCAGCAGCCTCGCTCGCTGCCGCATGCTCGTCAAACCGAATCCACCGCTGGCCTCCCCACCGCTTGTGGGTAGGCCCTCCTGTGCAAATCCTGCCCCATTGTCGCGAATGGTCAGCTTCACCGAATCCTTGCGGTAGGCGAGTACCACCTCGACGAGGGACGCCTCTGCGTACTTGCGTACGTTCATCAACGCCTCTTGGCATATCCGCAGGAGCGCCGCTCCGACTTCAGAGCTCGTCGTGATCGGCTCCCCGGTGACCTCGAACGTCACGGCCTCGGTCCCACGGCCATCGAAGCGGTCGACCTCTCCTTCGAGTGCTTCCGTGAGGCTCTCTTCCTCCAGTCCCTGGGGCAGCAGGTCCCACACCGACCGCCTTGCCTCCACCAAGCTCTCTCTCGCTAGCGCCTTCGCGCGCTCGAGGTGGCCAGCGGCCTCGGGCTGTTCGTCGCCCAACACCTGTTGCCCTGCTTCCAGTTGGAGGACGATACCGGTGAACCCCTGCGCCAGGGTATCGTGGATCTCCCGCGCCATCCTGTTCCGCTCATCGAGCACCGCCAGGCCTCGGGCCTGCTCAAACAACTCATCCTCGGTGCGCTTCCATTCGGTGATGTCTCGGATCGTGCCCTCGACCCCATCGACATCGCCATCCGTTCTCCTCCTTGCCGTGATGATGCAGTCCACCTCGGTCCCATCCACCCTTCGCAGCCGTGCATGGAAATCCCTGACGACGCCGGCATTTTCGGTGAGAGCTTCCCGCATCCGTACCCGGTCGGCGGGCTCCACGAAGAACTCCCTGACGTCATGCCCTATGACTGTTTCTCGGGGCCAGCCGAAGAGATCCACGGCCGCCTGATTCAAGTCAACGATCTTGCCTTCTCTGCCAATGAAGATGGCATCGTAGGACTGCTCAAACAGGGTCCGGTAGCGCTCCTCACTAACCCGAAGGTCCTCCGTACGCTCGGCTACGCGCCCTTCGAGGCCGCGATACGAGTCCTTGAGGGCTGCGGTCATTACGTCGAATTGCTCGGCTAGAACCTGTACCTCACCGCTAGTGTTTGAGCCGATCTGGTGATCGAAGTCGCCAGCGGCGACGCGTTGGGTCCCCAACGTGAGTTCCCGTAACGGTCTCAAAATCTGCCCCATGGCGACGTAGGCGACAAGTCCCGAGAGCGCTCCTCCCAACGCCAGTAGACCAAGGACGAGCCAACCATAGCTCTGGAATGGACCCACGACGTTGCGCCATTGCTCCTGGGTGATCAGGCCCCAGTTGGTGCTTCGAACGGGCGCAAAGCCAGAGATGACGTCTTGACCTGAGCGATCAGGGCCGACCAATGCGCCACTTTCGCCGTTCATCGTGTGCACCACTGGTGGAAGTGCGGCGAGGCTCTCGCCAACCAAAGACGCGTCTTGGTGGTAGAGAACGCGTCCGTTGCCGTCCACTAGATATCCGAAGCCCGTCTGGCCCGCCTTGAGCTCGAGTATCTCTGCGAACGTCGCGCCGACTAACGAGAACCTGATCGAGAGCATCCCGGCCAATACACCGGCAAAAGCTCCATCGCCTCCAACGACAGGAACGCCGATGAGGATCACGTCGTTATCAGAGACAGAATCGCGGAACACGTCCGAGAAAACCGGTCGCAAGGTTGTGCGCACCCGCTCAAAATCGGCCGGCATCGGGAACGGAACTCCCTCGCGCGCAGCAGTATCCGGCTCGGACCACCGCGCGTTGGCGTCGGCATCATAGACAACCATACCCGCGTCAAAAATGCGAAGGGCGCCCTCGACAGCGTCCAGCACCAATCCGCCCTGGGCCAGGTCTGTCGTTCCTACGCGCGCATTCGTACCAGCGTCCTGCAGGATCCGGGCGAACCCCTCCATTCCGTCCGTTAGCCGAGCGGCGGATACTCTGGCCAACTCCGTGTCCCGCTGCTCTACGACTTCCCGTGTCACCCTGTCGTACGCGTACAAAGCGACAAAGGTCACAGCTACCAACACCAAGGCCAGCGGTATCAGTGACCACAGGACCGTCTTGGCACGCAGGCTTTTGACAAAGAACATCGATGGCCCCGCTCTACGGCGAGCCGCTTTCCAGGGCGCGCTCGATCGAGGTGAAGGCTTGGGGTGTCACCCAACCCTTCCACCGGTCGGTGTACAACTGCAGATAGTGCACTGCGGCCGCGTCCCAACTTTGGACGGTGTCGCCCGCGACCCACGCGAGCGTTTCGTTGATGGGCTCTAGGCCCACCACCATCTTTCGCAGCATCTCGACCACATCAGGCGCCTTGTCCAAGAGGCCGGCGTGCGCGAGTTTCTCGATGGGAAGGTCCTCGTAGGCACACGCCGCGTCTAACGGACGCCGGCTTGCGTCTTGGGCCGCTGCTGTAACGTTGCTCCAGCATTCGACGGTGTAGACCGGCTCCTCCAGGGTGACCCAGTCGTAAGCCCCCATCAGTGAGGTGGGAGCAAAGTAGTAGCCAAACACCGGCTCATGTCTCTGCTGTGCCCGAGCCAACGTCGCCTCGAGCGCGTCAGATGAGCCGGGCCTTACCTCGTTGTACCAACGATCCAGGCCATAGGCCTCCAGCTTTACGGCGTTAATGTCGGCGCACTGCCAGCCGATGATGCAGTTGTAAAAGACACCCTTGGATGGGTCCTCCGGGTCTTGGAACTCTAGCCAGTGGGCCTCCATGTCAAAGACGGTTTCGATGCCGTACTCCTCGGACATCCACCTTGGGATGACGAAGAACTGTGGCCCCCCCCTCGAAGGTCATGCCCAGGTTGACGATGTTCCCCTTGTCGATGTGCTCGGCGTACCAGTCTGGGAGGTTCTGCTGCCACCCCTCCAGGTTGAGGTCAACTTCGCCCCGTGGCAGGGCCTCCATCAACACTGGCGTCGTCTCTGTCACCTCTTCTACGCGGTATCCATACCCCTCCTCGATGATGAACTTTGCGATGGCGTTGTTAAGCAGGTGAGATCGGATCCTTCCCATACATGGAGTTTGATGACCGTTTGCTCCGCACGGCAGCCTGCCGTGAGCGTAGCGACCACGATCAAGAGAAGTGCCCCGGCCCAGATAGCAGACTTCGCGGTGCTCAGACCGGATCTCCTTGGAGGCTGATTCGTTCGGCTGAGAGCAGACGCACGAACCGCTGGCCTCGTCATAGCGCCGCCAGTGTAGACAGCGCCCCGTCTGTTTGAAAGGAGCACAACTCATCCAGATGGGGGATGCAAGGTCGTCCATCCGGCGGCCGCCCGCATCGTTACTGTTGCTGGCCCAGCCTCCCCCTTACTGCCGATTCGCCGCACGCACCGACCCACGTAGGTTTGCATCGTAATCCAGACGATTCATGGGAGGCGGCCGTGCAATCAGCAAGTTCCAGAAGCTCAGTGTCTGTGACGGCGCGGGTGGCGCGATGGAGTGCGAACCACCGATGGTGGGTGCTGGCCGCGTCGGTCTTGGTGCTGGTGGTTGCGATGGTCGTCTCCAGCGCCGTGGAGACGGAGTTGTTGGATGAGACTGAGTTTGCGGAAGGCGAGTCGGGCGAGGCGTTCAGGCTCCTAGAGGAGCGGTTCGATAATGGCGAGGCGCCCACAGAGCAGCTGGTCTTCAGCAACCCCTCCCTGGACGTTGACGATTCGGCCTATCGGTCGACGGTGGAGCAGCTGGTTCAGGAGCTCAGGGCCCTGCCAGAGGTCGCGTCCGTCGTCAGCTACTACGAGACGAGCGACTCGCTGCTGGTCTCAGCGGACCGGCACGTGCAGCGGGCCCAGGTGATGGTTGCGGATATCCCCGGCTCCGACGACGACAGGATTGGCACCATCCTCGAGACCGTCTACGCCGCCCGGCCGGAGGCCAGCGCTGGCGGGTTCTACATCGGCATGGCCGGCGACCTCTCAGTAAACAAGCAGGTAGAGGACCTGTCAGCGGAGGACTTGACCCGCGTCCTCATGGTCACGCTGGTGCTCGCTCTGGTCATGCTGCTGCTGGTCTTCCGGGCCGTGGTGGCGTCACTGATACCTCTGGCGCTGGCCATGGGAGCCATCACGACCGCCATGGGGATCACTGCCCTGGTGAGCCAGGCGTACGCACTGGCTGAAGGGTACGAAGTGCTAATCAGCATGCTGGGTCTTGCTGTCGGCATCGACTACTCGCTGTTCATCATCAGCCGGTTCCGTTACGAGCGGCAGGCAGGCCGGGAAAAGCTGGAGGCCATTACCGTCGCCAGCAACACCACGGGCCGTGCGGTCTTCTACGCCGGCATCACTGTCATCGTCTCTCTGGCCGGGCTCGCCCTGACGAACAACCCGGTCTTCACCTCCATGGCCTTGGGCGTCATCTTCGTGGTGCTCATCGCCATCGTCGGCTCCCTCACCTTCCTTCCAGCGGTCCTTTCCGCGCTAGGCGACAACGTGAACAGGCTCCGGGTCCCGTTCCTGGGGAGGGCCAACGGCAACGGCGGCCTGTGGAGTGCCATCACGAAGCGGGTCCTGGCACGGCCCGCCATCTTCGCGACCGTTACGGCTGCGGCGCTCGTCGCTGTGACAGTACCGGTCTCATCGTTGAACCTGGCTCTCCCCAGCGGCTCGCAAGCCCTGCACGATGCCGTGGATGCGAAGCAGGCCGTGGTTCTCTTGGAGGAGCACTTCGGCGGCGGCCTCGCCACTCCCGCACTCGTCGTCGTGGACGCGCCCGACGTGACCGCATCTGAGGTCCAGACGTCCGTGGCCAGGCTCGTTCAGCTTGTCGCCCAGGACGATGCGTTCATCGGCCCCTTCGAGACCGTGGTGAACCCCGCTGGTGACCTGCTCTTCGTCCGGGTCGCGCTTGCTGGGGACCGAAAAACCGCAGAGCGGGGCGTGGGGATCCTCCGGGACGAAGTTATTCCTGAGGCCTTCGACGGTAGCGGAACCCAGGCCCACGTCACTGGCATGACCGCAGTCAGCATGGATTTCACCGACGCCACGTACAACTCGGCGCCCAAGGTCTTCGTCTTCGTGCTGGGGCTCGCCTTCCTACTGCTGCTGGTCATGTTCCGCTCCATCGTCATTCCAGCGAAGGCGATCCTCCTGAACCTCCTCTCCGTGGCATCGGCCTTCGGAGTGCTGGTGATGGTCTTCCAGTGGGGTTGGGGGGTCAGTCTATTGGGCTCTGAGGCGCCGGGCGTAATCGGATCGTGGATGCCGGTAATACTCTTCACTATCGTGTTCGGCCTCTCGATGGATTACCACATGCTGTTGCTGAACCGGATCAAAGAAGCCCATGACGATGGGCGCAGCAACGACGAGTCCGTGTCCGAGGGGATCAGGCTGACCGCGGGGCAGATCACCAGCGCCGCCGCCATCATGGTGGGGGTCTTTGGGACCTTCGCCCTCGGTCGGAACATCGAAGGGCAGCAGTTCGGCGTCGGCCTGGGAGTGGCGGTGCTCATCGACGCGACGATCGTGCGCTCGGTGCTGCTGCCGGCCACGATGAAGCTGATGGGCGACTGGAACTGGTACTTGCCCAGCTGGCTCGGATGGCTGCCGAACGCTCCAGCCTCCGAGGGAGCCGCGGAAGATCCCGCGACGCCCAACGGACGAGTCCTGGCACCCGCCCCTGCCGGCTAACAACGCCGACGGACCGAGGCCAATTGAGAGGGGCTCCAGCGCAACATGCTGGAGCCCCTCTTTTCGCTTCAATAGTCGGCCTTGCCCCGGCGCGTCCCCCCGCAGGATGACCCGCCGCTCACCCGAATGGCGACCATCGCTCCCCCCGCAAGACGATGTAGCAAGCAGGGCCAGACGCGAGGATTGGCTCAGACAGACCGGCCAGCAATCTGCACCCAGGCGAGCGCCATGACGACCATTGCAGCGTCCCAATCCAACAGCGCACTCAGGTTCAACACACCTCGGCTCAGCCCAACGTTCCTCAGGGGCGCCGCGAAGTTGAGCATGACCGTCGCGATCTTCGCCGCCATTGTTGCGGCGTCCTACCTGGTGATCCCCCGGTTGGGAGTCCAGGGCGTTGCGGCGTACGGCGTTGGTTTCCTGGTCCAAGCAACGACGTCTGCAACGGTCCTGGTCCCGGTAACAGGCATTCCCGCCCTCGTGGTCATGTCCCAGGACCTGAATCTGCTCACGCTAGCGGTGTTCGGCGCGGCCGGCGGGGCATTGGGTGAGCTATTCGGATACTGGCTTGGCTCCCAGGGGCGGGGGCCACTGTCCAATATGCGTCTGTATCACCGGCTAGAAACGGCCATGCAGCGCCGCGGCGGCTTGGTCGTGTTCCTGTTCGCCGCGGTACCCCTGCTCCCCATGGACGCCGCCGGGATCGTCGCTGGCGTGACTCGCTACCCTCTCGGGCGCTTCCTCACCGCGATGTTCGCAGGGAAGCTGCTCCTGCTGCTCACTCTGTTCCTGGTCGCCCGCGAATTCCTCACGGCGCTGTCTTTCCTCAACGCGTGGTTGACCTAGGCCCGTGCCCGCGTCTGTAACGGAGTCCGCCGGCTCATCAGCTAGCGGTTGGTGGTTGTCACCCAAACGGCGGATGGCGTCGTCGACTCTTTGGCCACCGCATGATCCCCCGTCTACCCGACGACGTGAAGCGGTGGCTCGCCGAACATACGGGCAGGCAGTAGCGGGCCTCAGCGCCCCATAGCAGCACATAGCTGAGAGGAGCAAATGTCATGACCGATCTATGGGTTACGTCAGCGGTTGTTGTCTCTTGGGTGATCGCAGCCGGCCTGGTCGGCACCATCGCCTCGTTCCTGGTGCCCCGCCTCAGTGATCGCGCACTTGCGATCCGGGTTGCGAGACAGCGCTTCGGACCAAACGACGTCGAACGGCTCGCAATCGCCGAACCCGGCCTCCAGCTCGCCCAGGCGGTCGGATAGGGTCGTTCCTAGCAGACGTCCCAGCGTTGAACGTCCGCCGGACCAAGGCTCTGCTCCAGACGGTCCTCTCCGCGGCACACGTCTACCGCGACGACCGCATTGAGCTGGAGTTCAGGGTTTAGCGATTCGCCGAAGCGCGACGACTGGAATCACCCGATCGGTTTTCTGCTCGTACTCAGCGAATATGGGTCGCGATTCAGACTGTTTCGCGTAGGTTTTGTCCCGCTCAGGCCCAGTGACCGTCTCCGCAATCGCGTCATACTTCTGGTCACCAACCTCCACGGTCACCGTTGGGTTGGCAACGAGGTTGTGATACCAGTCGGGGTGTGTTGGTCCCCCGGCTTTGGTGGCGAACACGTAGAGGCAGTCATCACTAGCTTGATAGGCCACCGGGTTTGTTCTCAGCTGCCCAGACTTGGCTCCCGTCGTGCCAAGCAGCAGAAGCTGCTGGTCAGGCCGGCTCGCGATCGTGCCCCGGCTCTCTCGAAACTCTTGGATGACCGCAGCGTTTCGAGCATTCCGTTCATCCGCGGTTGTCATGGCTTGTGCTCCCTTCCGGATGCGCTCTCCCTCCCAACGAAACAAGTCTAACCTGCATCACTCGGACTACGCTGATCCCATGCCGAGCTGCTGCTTGAGCCTCGCCTCGACTTGGCCACCATTTCGCCCACGTTGCCATGGCGAGTGACCCGAGATAGAGACAACGAGGCGCCGACACCCAAGTCAGTGCAGTAGTGCTTGACTGTTCCGGGATATGGTTCGGGCGCATAACGCAGGGAACCTGGACATGTGGGTGCCACCTACGCGGATTTGACGCACTAGGGGCTACCGAAAATAATCCCGCACGACGCTCGGAAATGAACCACCATCGCTACACCACGTAGTCTGCCGCACCGACTGCCGTTCTTCTATGGCTGGGTCATGGTGGGCTCCCTGTTCATGGCGGGGATGGCTTCCGCGGGCGCCACCAATTGGGCTTTCGGTGTGTTTGTTATCCCCATGCTTGACGAGTTTGACTGGAGCAGGTCGACCCTTTTCGGTGCTCTGACCGTCCGGATGCTCGTAGCAGGATCTCTGGCGCCCATAACCGGCCGGCTGGCTGACACCGAGAGGTGGCCCAAGCTCATGATGGTCGCGGGCGGGACTGTTTTCGCCGCAAGTCTCATGGCTGTTTCTTTGGTACATACAGAGCTGGAATACCTACTCATCTTCGGGGTGGCGGGTGGTGTTGGTACTGCAGCTGGAAGCGGCCTCATTCGACAAGCGGTGGTGGCCAAGTGGTTCGTGAGGAAGCGGGGCAGAGCAATCGCAATGGGCACAGTGGGAACCGGGTTGGGTGCCTTCATCTACCCCGTGGTGACCTTTGCGTTGATTGGGGCCCTGGGATGGCGAAGCGCCTGGGTGATTATCGGAGTAGCGGCATGGATTCAATTAGTACCCTTTGCCCTGCTGACCATCCGCCAACCTGAGGACGTTGGGCTGCTCCCCGACGGTGATACACCCGAGGAGGTGGAAGCACGGCGTGCTGCGCGCGAGAGCGGGGAGGCTCGGAGCTCAAGGCCGGATGCGAGCGAAGAACGCAGCTATACGCTGCGAGAGGCGATCCGCACGAGGACGGCCTGGCTGTTGGCGTCCTCTATGACGTTCATAGGGTTTACCGTAGGTGGGGGGTTCGCGACCACCTGGGTACCTCGGTTTCAGGATGTTGGGATTGATCCAGCAATCGCGGCCACAGCTCTGACTACCTATGGTGCCGGCTCGGTCTTATCGCGATTTGTATGGGGCTATTTTGCAGACCGGTATCACGTCCGGAGTGTGCTGATTGTGCAGATGTTGCTTACCAGCATGATGGTCATCTTTATGCTGCAGGTACACAGCGCGCTGATGGCCTTAATCTGGAGTGGGCTTCAGGGTCTTATTTGGGGGGGATACATAGGATTGAATCCGCTGATTCTGCCTAACTATTTCGGCCGCTTGCATGTAGGTACCATTCGGGGAGCATTTACACCTCTACTCAATGCGGCTGCGGCTACCGGTCCTCTGGCCATCGCCTGGATGTTCGATATCACAGGCAGCTACGACCAGCCCTATATCTTTGTTTTTGTCCTCTGGTTGCTGGGCGCGCTGTTCATGTATCTAGCCAAGCCAACGAAACCTCCCGAGCGGACGCCCGTCCTCGCAGTCCCACAATAGGCGACGACGGCCCATGCGATGAGGCCGGGACCTAGCACGTTGCTCGTTCGCCGTCCGCGCGTTCGCGGGGTAGTGAGGGTGCCGCTCGTCCACTTGACGTAGCGGGACGTTGGGCGAACAATCGGGCAACAACGCTGCTGCCGGATCGTCGGCACCACGCACCGCCCTAGCGCGGACTAAGGGGAGGACGGACCATGGGAGAGATTCTTGGCCTGGGAGTGACCCACGGGCCGTTCGTCATCAACCCCGAGGAAACGATGGCGAACATCATGCAGCGCCGGCTCAGGGCACCGAGCCTGCCACTCGAGATGAAAGACCGCGCCAACTGGCCGGTCGAGCTCCGCGAGGAGTATGGCAATGACGAGGGGCTGTCAGCCGCCCGCGTCCACCGTACGCGGCTCGTCGACGGCTTCCGTGCCGCACGCAAAACGCTCGACGAGTTCAACCCGGACCTCGTCCTCATATGGGGCGACGACCAGCGCGAGAACTTCCTCGAGGATATCGTCCCCGCGTTCTGCGTCTACGCCCAGGAGGAGTTCCTCAGCCATCCCTTCCGCTCGACCCCGGTGTCGAACAACATCTGGGGTAACGACGAGACCTCCGAGCTGCGGGTACCCGGCGCCAAGAAGGCCGCCAAGGAGTTGGCCGAGGCGCTCCTGGGCGACGGGTTCGACATCGCCTATGCGTACAAGCAGCTTCACCACGAGATGGCGCACGCCTTCTGGCGGACCGTCGTCCACCTCGACTACGACCGCACCGGGTTCGCCTACCCCATCATCCCGGTCCACGTGAACTGCTATGGCCGCCGCTTCTCCGGTGGCGGCAGCGGCGACGAGGTAGAGTTCGACCCGCCCAGCCCGACCCCCGCGCGATGCTTCGAGTTGGGGGCGTCTGTCGCACGCTTCTTCAAGGACAGCCCATACCGGGTTGCCCTGATCGGCTCGTCCAGCTGGTCGCACGGGTTCCTGACCGAAAAGAACCACTTCCTCTGGCCCGACGTCCCTTCGGACCGGGAACGGTTCGCGGAGTTGAGCCGAGGCGACTACGAGGCTTGGAGGCGCATCCCGCTGAGCCAGATCGAAGATGCGGGCCAGCACGAGATGCTCAATTGGATGTGCCTGGCAGGCGCCGCGGCCGAGCTGGACCTCAAACCCAAGCACCTCGACTTCGTCGAGACGTGGGTATTCAACTCCTGCAAGGTGTTCGCCGTCCTGGCGTAGCCAACGCGGGATATCCCTCGCGAGGCGCGGGCAATTAGCGCTGAGCTAGCCTGCGGCGACCTCGCCGCCGGTGGCGCCTTCCTTGCCGAAGGTACCAATCGGGGCCACCACCTGGCGCTCGTCGATACCCGCGCCTTCTTTGTCATGGTCGTAATCGAACGCCGCGCGCGGCCGCATGCTAGCTGGCCGAGTGCGCGGCGTGAGCACTTTGTCGTACGTGTGTAACGGCAACAGCTGCCGCAGCCCATTTGCCGCCGAATACGCGGCACAATCCCAGGGAACGAAGCCTTGCACGTCGTGTCGACGGGACGTGGAGTTCCTCAGCGACGCGCTACAAAATTCGCGCCGCTAAAGCCATGGAGCAGCCGGTAGGTTGACCGCGCGCAGGAGCCACAACAGCCCGTCGCACACGTACCCCGCAACACTAAGTGCGGGCCGTTTCGGGTGGCTGAACCGCGGCGTCGGCCGGCGTACGGGGAGCGAAGGCTCAGGCGCCGCTGCGGTCGGCGGGCTCAGCGCCGCTGCCGGCTTGCTGCCGGTCTGTTGGCCAGCGGTGGAGTCGGGACGACGTGAGGATAGTGCCCGCAGCGGCGATCGTGAGCACCGCCGTCAGCACGTGAAGTCTCCCCGGGTCGGTGAGCCCGCCGCCGCCGATGAGCCCCGCCAGTACTGTCGTCCCCACGATGCCTCCGACGTATCGCAGAGTCGAGTACACGCCCGCCGCCGACCCTGCTAGACGAGCCGGAAGCGACTCCATGGACGCCGTCTCGTTGGGCGAGTTCAGGAAGACGGAGCCGAGGCCCCACGCGCACATCGTGAGGATCAGATACCACCAGGGTGTCGAGGCGCCCAACGCGTTCGTCATCAGCATCGCGAAGGTGAATGTAGCTGCGCCGACCATGGCCACAGGTCGCCGGCCGAAGCGGTCCGAGAGGAGGCCCACCAGCGGGGCCAGGCCAACACTGAACAACGCGAGAACGCCCAACAGCAGGCCCGCGGCGCGCTCTGAGCTGCCAAGCATGTCCTGTACGTACAGCGGTAGGTACACGAGCCCGGTGAACGTGCAGACCGACATCAGCACCACGCCTATCGCTCCCACCCGGTAGGCACGCCCTCGTGCGAATATCTCGGCCTGCACCAAGGGACTCTCCGAGCGTCGCTGCCACCATGCGAATGCCGCACCGAAGGCGAGGACGCCGGCGCCGAACGCCGCCGCTCCCGCGAAGCGGCCGTCGTCCTCCCGCCCCAGCCAGCCCCCCGCAAGCATCATCGACGCCAGTGCACCGAAGATGAGCAGTGGGCTGAGGATGTCGAGCCCACCTCGGACACGCTCTGGACGAGCCGCGGGCATGCCCCGCAGCGCCAGCACCAATACGATGGCGACGAGGGGGAAGCTGATAGCGAAGATGGACCTCCAGCCGAACGCCACGATCAGAACGCCGCTGAGGACCGGCCCCACGCCAACTCCACTGCCGATGGATGCCGCAACCAGACCAAAGCTGCGCCCCCGGCTCGCTGGTGGACCGTGCGCACGGAGCATGGCGATGGCGTTAGGCACGATGAGACCTCCCGCGACGGCCTGGTTGATGCGGAAGAACAGCAGCAGCTCGAAGTTAGGCGCAGTCATCGCTAGGGCCGAGGCGGCCAACGTTTGCGCCAACCCCACGAAGAAGACACGGCGCCGGCCGAACAGATCGCCGAGGCGCCCGCCGACAGGTTGCATCGCCGCGCTGGCGATGAGGTAGCCGCTCACCAGCCACGTGACCGTCGCCGTGCTGATGCCGAAGTCGTCCCGGATGGGGACAAGCGCGACGAAGAGCACGACCGAATTCATTGGAGGCAGGGCCGAGCCGAGCGCGGAGGCGGCCACGAGCGCGGCCGGGCGCTCCGACTCCGCCAGTAGAGTTTTCGACTCAGAGCGCACGGCGCGCAGTATATGGGGCTGCGTCTCGCCGAATGGGGCCACGGGTGCCCCTTCTACCAATCAGCTCGTGATCGTAGTGCAGCACAGGTTTGCCGGACGATGGCGCCCTACATCAAGTGGCGGGAGCGGCCCGCTCCGCCTGTTCGACCGCACGCCCCGGGTGTCCGTCGCGAATACGGCAACTAAGAGCGCCGCTATCCCAATCCAGATGGCTAGCCCGAGGAATGCGGACCCAACCCCAACCGCGCCACGGCAAACCTATTCCCAAGGGCCCCACCAGGGTTCCAGTGCTGGCAACCAGAGACCAGACGCCCAAGAAGGCCCCCCGTCGTTCGGGTGGCCGACTCAGACAACCATGCGTTGATGTTGCGCGATGTGGACAGCAAGGCGAATTTCGGAGTGGTACGGCTGGTCCGCGTACCATCCGGACACAGTCTCTACGAAGCGAGCTCGTACGCCGTTGACGCTGGGCGGCGTGAGGAGTGAGTCCAGCTTGAGAGCCGCGGTGCGATCGTGAGGTCGTGCCCCATTGGGCGCCGCGAGCGTATCCCACGCGCATCGGTTCGTTCCTTGAGGACGTGCAGGCGCTCGACGTGCGCCGGGGGCCAAGGCTCTGCTCCAGACGATCTTGCAAGCGGCCGTTGTGCACCGCGACGGGCGCATCGAGCTCGAGTTCGGGACCAGCTAGTTGCGGGGGTTATAGGAACTCGCAACTCTCGATCAGACGACGACGATGATGAGAAGAGCGAAGGCCGCAAGTACGACGCCAAGGGAAACAGCCCCTCGGACGGCTAGTGTCGTGCGCATAGTCTGACTACTCACGTTAGTACGCTTTCACCCGCGCCTTGGCGTTCTGTGCCAACGGATCGGCTAGGCCGGGAAAGAGTTTGGCTGGAGTGTTGTGTAGGATATCGAGCTTGTCCTGTTCAGAGAGAAAACTCAGAGCAGGATCGCTTGCAAACATGGGTACCAAGTCGTCGGCCGTGTACTCGGTCCCGGGACGAATCTCCCGGCCTGAGCCAGGCGCCTCTGAACCAAACGCAAACTGCGAAACGCCTCGCTGCTTGATAGCCAATGCGATGAAGTCGAGGTCATAAGCCGACGTGTCATAGAACATATTGTTGGAGATGTCTTTTTGCGGGACTCGGAATGGAGCGCCGGGCCCAAGACGGTCGACAAAGCTGCCACAGTGACAATTGATGATTTTGAGGCCTGGAAAGCGCTCGAACTGGTCGTTGAGCCTCAGAGTGGCGTGGGCGAAGGACTGCTGGGGGATGAAACTGAACTCGAAATAGCGGCCGACATTCATGGTGCGATAGCGCGGGTCAGGGATATCGACCCCGTGGATGATGATGGGAATGTCTAGTTCCTGGCACCTCTCGTACAGCGGGTACCAGTACGGCATGTTCATTGGCGGTGTGTCACCTTTGCCCGTCGGGTCGGGTGCGACGTAAACAGCAACGAAGGCGTACTCCGCCACGCAGCGCTCCAATTCTTCCAGGCAGTTGCTGGTGTCCTTGGCATTGGGCCGCTGGGGAATCCAGCAGGCCCCGACGAATCGCGAGGGCTCGGCCTGAACCGACTTGAATGCCAGATCGTTCTGGTAGCTGATCCAGCTGCTGAAGAGGATGTCGTTCTCCATCCAGCCGTGGAACTCGAGCGGGTGCGGACTCAGTATCTGCGCGTCGATCTGGCGGTCCCCGATGTACTTGACGAGGGCCGCGGCCACCGCCTTGAAATCCTCGTCCTTGTTCCCTGGTTGGTCGGAGTGTTTGCCAGGAGCTAGGGGGCTTGGGATCGGTTTGGACGCGCCCACTCCTGGGATGCCAAAAAGGGTTTCCCAAAACGGTCGGCCGAGGCGAGGCGGCAGTGTTGGATCGACCATGGGCATGTCATGGACGTGGCTGTGGACGTCTAGAACCTGAAGACCTCCGTACATCAGAACCTCCTTGCTACCGGCTACACCGAGATCAGACAGCGACTACGGGCAGCCGCGAGACCGGTTGGCCTTCGACGGTTGGTACGGCCACCCAGCGCCACGTACGTTATCTGAAACTGACGCTAGGATGTGTGGCAACGGTCCGAGATCAGAACCACACCGTAGCGCCACGCGGTCCTTCCTCGGCGTTCTCGCCGTAGAACGACTCCCGTCATCTCCTCGATGAACACGACTACGGCCCTCGAACTATTATTCGAGGGCCCTTTCACGCAGGGAGGACTCCTCATGGCAAGCGCCGCCAAACGTCTCCGCGATCCCATGGCCCACGATGAGACCGTCCAAATCCCATTCACCTACGATGGGTTCACCGCCCGCATTGCAGAGCAGGCAGGCTTTGACGCTGTCTACACGTCGAGGCACAACAGTTGCCGATGCTGACGGCGATGGGGTCGATCGGCGGCTCGACCCGCCTCATTTCGCTCCGAGTGCCTGAAGCACGGCTCGCGAGCCTCGCCACGTCGTAGACTGATCCGACCTTAGAGTAATCGGGACTCTCACCGGGAGCTAAAGTGACATGCTCGTCAGAGCGCTAGGCGACCTCATCGGCAGCGACAAGGAAATGACACTCGCGGACGGCGAGAAGCTTCTTCGGAGCGTGGGTGTCCTGACGCGAGAAGACGAATGCGGGTTCTCCATTTCGGATGTTCGGATCCAAGGCGGCTGGAGCTGGGACCTCCACTACAAGAGCCACGTGGGGATGAACTTCGTCGTTGCCGGACAGTTGGATGTCCAGGACCTCACGCACGACGCGAGTTGGACATTGGGTCCCGGCATGCTCTACGTCGTGGGCCCCCAGGACCGCCATCGCGTGACTACTCACGGCGACGCCCACCTAGTTAGCCTTTTCAATCCCGCGCTGTCGGGGACGGAACGGCCCGATGTCGATGGGGCGCTCGCGCCTACAGGCGAGGTCCCACTGGCCTGGCAGGGCGAGATGGGACGAACGATGTTCGTCATGCGAGACGAGGACGCGGGCCACGCCTTGCTTCGCGGAGGTCCTTCCGCCCCGTGGCGGACCGCCACGTCTGGAACGGTCAGGACCTCCCGCTTTCTGGGCCCCGACGAAGGGTGTGGCCTAACAATCTCTATGCCGCGCGGCACGGCGGATTCCATGCTCTGGTACAAGAACCACGTCGAGGCCAACTATGTCCTCGAGGGCGAGGCCACTGTCGAGGACTTGGCGACCGGGCAAGAGTGGGGGCTGGGGCCTGGCTCTCTTTACGTCGTGGGCCCGCGTGACCACCACAGGCTGAAGGCGGCGAACGAGGTCTACTTCATGAGCGTCTTCAACCCGCCGTTGCGAGGCGACGAGGCCCGCGATGCCGACGGGGCCTACCCTGCCACTGGTGAGATTCCACTCGCGTGGAGAGCGTGACCTGGCGCTGCTGAAGCGCGACGTGCTCGACGAGAACGAGTCCCGCAAAGCCAGCGAGGTGACGCGGGACGAACGCACAAGGCTCACAGGGCGTCAGACAGAGCGCACCGAGTGCTCGCGGCAGTACGAGCGACAGGAGGCCGTCGGCTCCCTGCCGACCCTGGCCGCGCTCGTTCCTCAAGGACGTCCAGGCGCTCGACGTGTGCGCTGCTCCAGACGATCATGACGGAGGCCCACGTCTATCGGGATGGCCGCATCGAGCTGGCGTTCAGAGCGTAGTCCATCAGGTAGCCTTCGGCCATTCGAGCAGACTAGGCATTGGGAAGAAGGAGAATGCTGGTGGGTTATTCCTCGATCGTCTCAATCAAGTGCGACTACCCCTCTTGCGAGGCCGCAGATGAGGTCTTCGATGCAGCCGGGGCCGAGCATGCATACCTCCCGGCCGGCTGGGCACGGTTCGAGTTCCAGACGGACGTTGAACACGAAGACCACCACGACAGCGTCGGGCTGAACGCGCTCTTGTGCCCCGACCATGGAACGCAGCTAAAGGAACAAGTGTGGCCGGGACAGGAGCCCAATCCCCATCCGGCGCAGTGAAAGTGCGCGGTTGAATGGTGTGGAGACACTCGACGTCCGCCTCGCCCAAGTTTTGCTACAGACGATCCTCTCGGCGGCACACACCTACCGCGACGGCCGCATCGAACTGGAGTTCAGAGCCTAGCGGGGAAGCGGCCTAGCTAGGACCTGAGGTGGAGTTCGACTCTCCCCCATCTCCACCCTTTTGGAGCACCCGGAATCTCGGCTGACGCTGGGAGCGACGGGCGAACTCCGGTTTCGGAGCGCCCACCCTGGAGGATTCAGGTATGTTTCCTTGTAGCCCGGCCATATAGGCCTCAATCAGACGAGGAGATTGCCATGCCCGCTTACGTGATAGGCAACGAGACCGTCACCGACCCCGAGACCTTCGGAAAGTACGCACAAGCTGCTGGGCCAATTGTTGCCGCCCACGGAGGAAAGCTCCTGGCTGCGGGTCCAGCTGAAGTCCTCGAAGGCAGCCCTGAACCCATGTCTGTGGTCATCGAGTTCGAGTCTGTCGAGAAGGCGACAGCCTGGTACAACTCCCCCGAATACCAGGCTGTAATCGGCCTACGGCATGCATCGTCTACCGGTTGGTTGGTGCTTGCGCCGGAGTTCGTACCGCCGCAGGCCTAATGCTCATCCTGTGTTCATTGGGTTAACGGCTATCGGAACTCCAGTCTTTGGCGTCAGCACAGCCTCGAAAGCCGCCCTCGGCCTAATGCTCACAACTGTCCTCGCAGCGCGCGCGTCCACGTAGACCGCGTCCAGGACCGATCGCAGCAGTCGTCGGCGCTCGCCAACGTCGGCCTGGCCCAAAGCGAGGGCAGATCCTGCACCAAGCTCCCGGCCGCCGCCACGTCACGCGATGGCCGAGTCTATACAATTCGCCCCGCTCGTCCAATGGAAGGCGGTCACCATGAAGCACCTGCGTGTTGCGATCGTCGGAGGTTCGATCGGCGGGTGCACGGCGGCACTCGCGTTGGCCGAGTTGGGTTGCGATGTAAGGCTGTTCGAACGGTCCCGCGGACGACTAGAAGATAGAGGAGCCGGGATCGGCATGCCTATCCCACTCCTCGATAGGCTCAAGGAACGTGGACTCGTTGGCGACGACTTTGCGTACCTGCGGATCGACAAGCGGTACTACCTAGTTCGATCCAAGGACTGGATGGGACGGCTGGTCTGGGAACAGCCGCTTGGTGAACTGGCGCTCACCAATTGGGGAGTGCTGTTTCGTCAACTTCGAGCGCGCGTACCGGACGCCGTCTACCACACGGGCTCGGAAGTGGTCCGTGTCGAGCCTAAGATGCAATCAGGCGTCCTCAGCTTCGCAGATAGTGCGCCCGAGGAGTTCGATCTCATCGTGTTCGCAGACGGCTACGAGTCTCTGGGTAGGTCGTTGCTGTTCCCCGATACTGAGCTGCAATACTCGGGCTACGTTGCCTGGCGCGGCCTCATAAGCGAGGCGCTGGCTCCCGACGTTGTGTCCTTCGACGACCCGGAAGGTCGCGAATTGACAGGCCAGCACGCGCTCATGGGCGCGCGAGGGCACGGCATCGTGTACCTCGTGCCTGGCAAAGCAGGCGAGACGGAACCCGGCCAGCGCATGATTAACTGGCTTTGGTACGAGAATGTGCCACTCCGAGCCCTTCCTTCAGCGCTAGTAAGCCGTCACGGAGGACCCGCCGGAACGTCTGTGCCGCCCGGCGACCTGCCCGAGACGCAGGTCGACCGTCTGCGCACGGAAGGGAGGCGTCTGTTCCCACAGTACTTCGCTGACATCGTCGCCAAGACGGCTCAACCCTTCGTCCAAGCCATTCTCGACATGCATGTTCCCAGCTACCGAAAGGACCGAATATGTCTCCTTGGCGATGCGGCGACGGTCGTCCGTCCCAACTCGGCGTCGGGCGTGGTTCACGCCATGACCAACGCTATGGCGTTGGCAGACGCGTTGGGGACCGCCGAATCAATCGAGGCAGGCCTCACGGCTTGGAACGAGGAGCAGGTAGCTTTGGGCGGTCGCCTGTTGAGACTCGGTCAGTCCGTGGGAGGCGCGCTGCAGGACGAGACGACGGACTGGGAATCGATGACTCCTGCTCTGGGGGAGCGGTGGTGGGCCGCGGCCATCAGCGACCAACATTGGTATGTAACCGATGTCGTGGAGCGAGAAGGTTAGCTCTCAACTCCCTGACGGATCGGGGGCCCAGCCGTTGTGTTAAACGAGGACACGACCATGAGGAGCCGAAGAGTAGTCGTTCTCCTGGCCGCGCTGGCGGTCGCGGTCGCGGCGTGCCAGGGAGGCCCGGAGCCCGTGGAACCGGACCAAGGTACGTCTACCTCCCCAGCAAATCCCGCGGCGACGGGTGAGCCTGGCCCCGCTGATCTCGCGACGCCGACGCCCGCGCCGCTGGTGACCATCGAGCCGCGGATCTCCGGTAACCGAGGCCGCGGATTCGTGCCTCTCGACAACCCTGAGTTTATCGGCGCGGAAGCGGCAGACCTCCACCCGGATGAATTGGTGCTCGGATATGCGATCGGGGGTGAAGCGAGGGCCTACCCGGTCACCATGATGCGGTTCCACCACATCGCCAATGACGAGATCCGGGGGGAGCCCCTCCTGGTCACCTACTGAATCAAGTGCTCGTCGGGGGTCGGGTTCGACCCCGTGGTGAACGGTGAACACCTGACCTTCGATCTGCAGGGTCTCTACCTGGACGTGTTCCTTATGAGCGACCGGCAGACCGGCTCCGTATGGGCACACCTCGACGGCTACGCCAGCCAGGGACCACTCGCTGGTGAGCGCCTCACCTTCCTCCCCTTGCCCCAGATGACATGGAGCGAATGGCTTGCGCTTCACCCCGGCACGCTCGTACTTGACCCCGACACCCAATTCGCCGAGCGATACCGGCCGGTCCGGATCGGTCAACCGAACCCCAGTGAGGCCCTCTACGGCGACGACCGACTCCCGGCAAACGCTTTGGTTGTCGGTGTTGAATCCGGTGGCGAATTCGTTGGGTTCCCCATCGAATTGGTTGGCGGCTCCGGGGGAGTCGTGAACGCCACAGTAGGAGGCAGGCCCCTGGTCGTGATCTACAACCCCGACTCTCAGACCGGCATCGCTTACGACCGGACGGTAGCCGGGCAACCAGTGACGTTCGAAGCCGGCTCGGCCGACGGCCTGTTCCTGTTGCGCGACATCGACACCAAGACAAGCTGGCGTTTGGACGGTTCCGGGGTTGACGGGCCCCTGGCCAACCATCCTTTGGTCTACGTCCCGTCGTTCATTTCGGAGTGGTACGGCTGGTCCGCGTACCATCCAGACACGGATCTCTACGAAGTGGGCTCGTAGCGCCGTTGACGCTAGGCGGCGGGCCGTACCCGTTGGGTGCCAGAGCGTACCCAATGGGGATCAGGGCGTTCCTCGAGGACTTCCAGGCCCTCGAGCAGCGCCTTCGCTTGGCGCTGCTTCGGACGATCCTCGAGACGGCTCACATCCACCGCGATGGCCGCATCGAGTTGGAGTTCAGAACGTAGGCCCAGACGATGCCCAGGTTTCGCAGCCATTCGAGAGCGTGAGAGCTATGTCGCTCTGGCTTCCAACGGGGTCGCTCGATTGCTCATCCCGTAGTCTGACTCTGCAGCTGGCTAAAGACCCTTTCCGCGGTGATCGGGAGCACACGAACTCTTACCCCGACGGCGTCGGCGACGGCGTTCGCAATCGCCGGAGCGACAGGGGCGATGGGGCCCTCGCCGATGCCCTTGATTCCGTAAGGGCCTACGCCAGCACCGCCTTCTAGCAGCACCGTGCGTAGGGGTGGTATGTCCTCCATCGACGGGATCTTGAAGTCGCCGAACGTCGCGGTCGTCACCTGGCCGTCCTCGACACGGAGTTCCTCCATCAAGGCGTAGCCGATGCCTTGGACGACCGCTCCGTTGATTTGGCCCTGGTGGCCAACGGGGTTCACGACCATACCAACGTCGTGCGCCGTGGTGAATCTCAGCAGGATGACTTGGCCCGTCTCTCGGTCGACTGATACTTCGGCAACCTGAGCGCTGTAGCCTGTGACCCCTGCAGGCATCATCTGGTCAACACTGGCGCGCCCGACGATCGCCTCGCCTCTCTCACTCACGACCTCTTGCCATCCCTGGCTCTCTTCGGTATCGGTCCTGCGCAAGATGCCCGCCTCGCACACGATTGCCGAACTCGGCCATCCAAGCAGCTGCGCCGCTGCTTCACAGAGAGATTTCCGCGCCGCCATCACGGCCTCGTACGCGGCGACCGTGTTCACACGGGTGGTGCGACTCCCTGCCACCCCTGAGTCGAATGGCACGGACGTAGTGTCCCAAACTTCTATACCAACCTTTTCGATGGGGATGTCGAACTCTTCGGAAACCACCTGGGCCAGGGTGGTGTACGTCCCCGTTCCTTGGTCGAAGATCGGCGTTGCCAAGGTAGCCGTGCCGTCTGGATTCAGAGAAACCGCCGCCGTGCCCTTACCCCCGCCGGGAGCCCGGTAGCCCACAGCGATGCCCCGGCCGACGCCGTCCGGCTTCGGCGTTCCATAGCCGGACGCGGAGGCGGCCGCCTCCAGGGTTTCCTTCACACGCGCATCGGGGAAGACATCGCCGGCGGCACTTTCCTCGCCGCCGGCGACCAGGTTCAGGCGTCTGAAGTCGAGCGGGTCGATTCCGATCAGCTGCGCAATCTCGTCGATGTGCGATTCCAGGGCGAAGACCGCCTGGGGCTCGCCCGGACCCCGCATGTAACCCCCTGGCACGGTGTTCGTGTAGACGTGCAGGGACTCGATCCGGCAGTTCGCCACCCGGTATGGGCCCGCTGCTTCCGTCGCGCCGCCGATCATCCCCCTTGGCTTGTAGCCTGCGTAGGCGCCTGCGTTGACAAGAAAGTGGACCTGATGCGCGGTAATTTCGCCGCTGGCCCGCACGCCGGTCTTCAGCGTTACGAACACCTCGTGCCTCGGGTTACCGGCGGTCAGCTCCTCGGTGTAGTCCTTGACCATCTTCACGGGCCGGCCGGTACGCAGCGCCAGGTAGTAGCAGACGGGCAGGTCGAGGGGCGTTCCCTTGCCGCCAAAATCCCCACCGATCATTACCGGATGGAGGATGATCCGGTCTTCAGGCAGCCCGATCGCGATCGCCAGGGCCTCCCGGGCGTTGTACGGGACCTTTGTCGAGGCCCATATCTCGACGATCCCATCTTCCCGGACCTGCATCGTGCAGCTGTGGGGCTCGAAGTACGCCTGGTGGACGCGCTGCGTGGTGTACGTGTTCTCGATGATGAAGTCAGCGGCATCGAACCCCCAGTCGGGATCACCTCTTTCCACCACGGTGTGCAGGTAGGTGTTGTTGATGTCCGGCTTGGACTGAATGCCCTGATAATGCTCCATGTCGGGGTGCAGGAGCGGTGCCTCTGGTGAGGTTGCCTCCCTGGGATCAAATGTGGCCGGGAGTTCCTCGTACTCAACCTCTATGAGGTCGACTGCTTGCCGTGCGACATCGGGGTCGACGGCTGCCACTGCGGCCACACGGTCCCCAACGAAGCGGACGCGATCGAACGCCAAGGCCGGGATGTCCCTAACGAACCTACCGTAGAGTCCACCCACGACGTCCTTGCCCGTGATGACCGCATGAACGCCGGCCAGCTCCTCCGCTGCTGATGTGTCGATTCGTGTGATTCTGGCATGGGGGAACGGGCTGGCGAGAGTCTTCATCCAGAGAGTCCCCGGCACCACCACGTCGACTGCGTACCGAGCACTACCGGTCACTTTGTCTGGGCCATCGGTTCGCGGGACCGGTTTGCCTATGACGCCTCGAGTAGCCATGAGGGCCACATCCTAGCCCCCCGAGAGGGCGGAGGCCATTCCGCCGCTGACTAGTGACGAAAGAGGGGCGACCTCCGGTAGATCGAGAACCGGCTCATCGCCATCGAGGTCAACTTCGCCAAGAACCTAGAGCTTCCCAAGCGCGACGTGCTCGACGAGGATGAGTTCCGCAAGGCCAATGAGTTGCGGCCGGGCGAGCGAACACGGCTTACGGGGCGTCAGACAGAGCTCGTTCAGCAGCACGAGCGCCAAGGGGCGGTGGGCTCCGTACCCACTCGCGTGCGGTCCTTCCTCAAAGACGTCCATGCCCTCTACGTGCGCGGGAGCGAAGGCACCGCCGCGGACGGTCCTGAAGGCCGCCCACGTCTACCGCGACGGGCGCATCGAACTCGAGTTCAGGACCTAAGCAACAACGCCGTGGCTAGGCCGCGCGCCCGCGGCCGTCAGGTTGTAGAGATTCATTCCATTGTCGCGGATCAGCTTTTGCCGCTCCACCTCGTCCGTCACGATGTCGAAGGAATGGTCCACGACTTCCTGCGACTTGGGCCAGGACGAAGCGTTGTGGGGGTAGTCGGAGGACCACATGATGTTGTCGACACCGATTTCGTAACGGTCCCTCAGCACCTGCTGGTCGCCGATGTAGGTGTAGTACACCTGTCGCCGTGCGTAATCGGTTGGGTTCATCGTCAGCTTCGTCGGGAAGAGCGTGCTCCCTCGGCGGACCGCTCCGTCAAGCCGCTTGTTGAAAAGCGGTATCCAATCCGTCCCGTTCTCCGCGCAAATCACCTTCAGCCCGGGGAACCGCTCCAGCACGCCGGACAGCACGAGCGTCGCCAGTGTGCGCTCAGCCTCGTGGTGCCGGGTAACGGCGCCGAGGATGGCGAGTGGGTCCCAGTAGTTGATTGAGTAACGACTCTCCGCGCCTCCCGTGATGCCATGAAGCACCAGGGGTGCCTGGAGGTCCTGCGCGGCCGCCCAGAACTTGTCGTAGAACGGACTCTCGTACCCAGGGGAACCCGCGGGTGGGGACAGCCAGATCATGGCGCCCCGCAGGCCCATCTTCGCGGACCGCTCCAGCTCGGCCACCGCCAGGTCGACGTCGTAGAGCGAGATGCACGGCACGCCGATGAGCCGGTTTGGCGCGTAGCTGCAGAACTCCGCCAGCCAGTCGTTGTAGACGGTGAAGCAGGCCCGCTGCAACCCGGCGTCCTTGATCCAGAACAGCCGGAAGCACAGGGTCGCGTGGAGGATCTCGGCTTCGACGCCGTCGACGTCCTGGTCCACGAGCCGCGCCGCCGGGTCCCAGCCGCCCTTGAGGGCTGCGCTGTAGCCCTTGCCGCTGTCGCGATAGTCGGCCTTGTCACCGTCCTTGGCGGCCGAGGCGAGACCTACGGACACTGGGTGCGGGGGGAACCCCTCGTAGACCATGTACTCCTGAAGCCGCCCGTCCTTCTGCCGTGCCTCGACGCGCGGTGCCCGGAAGAGGTACTCGTTGTCGATACGCTCCACCCAAAGATCGGGCGGCTCGCTGACATGCGAATCTGCTGAGAACAGCTTGTGGCCTGGCATTACTTTCCTCCCGCTTCAGGGTGGCTAATAAGCGAACCTGGAATCACGCATGTCGCCGGTCGACTATCCGCTGCCTGTGACGACGCCTTCGTCTGGCTGTACGCCGAACGCCTTGTCCACCTCGCACACCAGCTTCTCCGCCGTAGTCTCCGGGGCACGTCATCGTTGTCTGGTCGGGGAGCCAGGATTCGAACCCGGGCCTCTAAGTCAAGATATTCACAATATAGCACTACCTCCGCAAGTTCCTGCGATGGAAACCGGACATGCAACGGCGGTCCAAAGTGGGCTGAGGCGGGCCTACGCCTACAGCCGTGTCTCGACCGCGGCCCGGGCCACCGACGAACGCGCGCAGTTGGGGGGCCAGCGAGCGGAGTTGGGCAACTGGCTGGGGCAGGAGAAGGGCCGGCAGGAGGCCGTGGAGGCGTTCCCGGAGCGCGTGGGAGCATTCCTGGACGACATGCGGGCCTGGGACACCCGAAGGGCCAAGGCGTTGCTCCAGCCCATCCTGAAGGCGGCACACGTCTACAACGACGGGCGTATCGAGCTCGAGTTCAGGACATAACTCGAGCGCGGCGACCTCGGCTGGATGGAGCGACTTCGACCTGATGGACGCTCGGTTCCATAGCGACTATCGTCGTGGTCAGATGGGAGCGTTCTACAAGCTATAGAGCATGAAATACGGCATCAACGTAACGAACTTCGGCCACGACTTCACTCCACGTGTTCTCGCCGAGCTCGGCCACGAGGCCGAGGAGTCCGGCTGGGACGGGTTCTTCATCTGGGACCATATCGACGCCGGGGTCGCTAGCCCCATGGTCGATCCTTGGATCGCGTTGGCCGCTATCGCAATGCGGACTGAACGCATCCGCATTGGGCCCATGGTTACTCCGCTTCCCAGGCGCCGCCCTTGGAAGCTGGCTCGCGAGACTGTGACGCTGGACCACCTCAGCAATGGGCGCTTGACGCTCGGCGTTGGCCTCGGTTTCCCGCCTGCCGCGGAGTACGAGCAGTTCGGAGAATCGGGGGAAGAAGCGGTCCGCGCAGAAATGCTAGACGAGGGCCTGGAGGTGATGGTTGGGCTGTGGAGCGGCGAGCCCCTCACGTACGAAGGTCAGCACTACCAGGTGAAGGGCGCGACGTTCCAGCCGGGACCGATCCAGAAACCGCGAATCCCGGTATGGGTGGCGGGCATGTGGCCAAACAAACGGCCGATGCGCCGCGCAGCTAGATACGAAGGAGCCTTCCCGCTTGCCAGCGACCCGACGCGGGACCTCGGGCCTGACGAAGTCCGATCGATTATTCAGTACGTCAGCGATCACCGCGAATCTCCCGAGCATTTCGACTTGGTGCTCGCTGGAACGACCTCGGGAGACGACCCTGGCGAAGCGTCGGAGCGACTGCTGGCCCTCGCGGAAGCCGGCGCGACCTGGTGGCAAGAAGGGCTAGCCCCCTGGCTCGGCTCCCTGGAGGACATGCGGCAGATCATTCGCAAGGGCCCGCTGGGCGTCTAGGCCCATGCTAGCTCGCCTCCGCAGCCTTTAGTTCGCTTCGGTGCCAGCCGTTCAGAGCGGGCAACCCTCAGGGGCCAGTACGACCCTCGTCCCCGTCCGCGTGCGCTCGTTCCTCGAGGACGTCCAGGCCCTCGACACGCGCCGAGCCAGGGCCCTGCTTCAAACGATCTTGCAGGCGGCCCACACCTACCGCGACGGGCGCATCGAAGTCGAGTTCAGGCACTAGGCCTATGGCTGGCTTACGAACGCCTGCGAGGTAGTTGGACCACCCATCATTTAGGGTTAGAGGGTCCGCCAGGCTTGGCCCGCAGCACGAGATAGCCAAAGCCCTGCTTGTTGCTGGCGTCGTGATCGCATGAATCACGCAGGTACGCGACGCTCAACCTGGAGCCCGCGGTAGAAGATAGCCTTTCGCGAAGACAAAGGTTCACTGGGCCGCCTCGCACCTGTTGATTGTGAACCCCGCTGCGGTGAGCGTGTTGATGTACGTTGCTAACGTCCGATGGTGGGCGCCAACCTTGCTGCGTATGCTTTCGGGCCCGTCTGACCGCCAGAAGCCCTCCGCGTAGTAGTTCGTAACGAGCCTGCCCTTGCCAATCCATTCAGATTGCGGCGCCTCGAAAACAGGGATGTGAGAGGCAAAGACCAGCCAGCCACCCGGGTGGAGCACACGGGCCACCGACGCGAGGCAGGCTTCCAAGCCTCCGATGTCGGCGAGTGCCCACTCCAGCCCCGCCGATTATCGGACTATGGGTGGGGCATACCCGTCCCAGGTTTGAAGGCGTACACCCTCCTCAGCCGTAGGTATCTTGCGTAGCATGAGCGTGAGGTAGTGCGAAACCATGGCCTCCGGGTCCCAAACGATCGTGATCGTCGACGACGAGCATCGCTCGCCGATCATGGCCGCGGTGTCGGCTCGGCTGGTCGCTGAGGGCTGGAGCCCCGTCCCCGTCGTGCCGAGTCCTGACCGCCCCGTGACGGGGGATGACTTCGAGGATGCCGCGCTCCACGCCATCAGTGAACTATCGCCGGGCGCTGTGCTACTGGACGTGCGGTTCGGCGAGCACAAAGACGACCAGTTCAAGGGGCTATCGATTCTCCAGCGCATTACGGAGCAGCACCCAGATCTGCCCGTCTTGATGTTCACGCAATACGCTCGGGGCCCTGAGCGCGAGACGGCCGTCCGCTCGACCCTTGGGCGCGCCACCAAGGTCGATTTCGTAGACAAGCTGGCTAGCCCAGAGGAAGTGCTGCTGCGCCTACGCCGACTCGTCGGCACGACGCCCGCTTCGATCAGAGTCGGGGACCTTCTCATCGTGGATACCACGGCTCGATGCGTGTTCGCAGTCGTTTCCGGCGAACCGGAGATCGTGGCAGGCATCACTGGGATGCAGTTTGAGGTCCTCCGGGAGCTGGCAGCAACTTGGTACACGAGCCCCGGAGAGGTCGTACCCTTTAGCAAGCTTGAGCGCTACTCGGAAGGTGACGACCCGCGCGCTTCTCTTCGCGTCCGCGTTCGTGAAATAAAGGATGCAGTTGGGCAAGCGCTGGGTATCCGGTTCGGGGCGAGCGAGCTTATCGCTAACGTGCGAGACCAGGGCTACCGGCTGGTGCCGCCACGCTGAATATCTTGGAATCCCGGCAGTTCGCTACGTCGCTGACCCTCGCCGCGGGGGCGCTGGTATCCCTGGGCGCATTGGCGCTGGTCCTCTCGCCTTTCCTCGGCCCATCGTTCTCCAGCTCCCTCTGGCAGATCGAGCCCCTCGCCTACATCGGGGGTCTACTGGTGATTGCGGGGCTGGGCGCATTCTTTATCGTGGGCTATGGGTTGCCGAAGCTGCGCGCCAGGAACAGCGACGGCAGCACCGCAGGCAACTGGCACCAGGTCACACGCGAGCACTTCGCGCTGTTCCAGCACGACTTGGGGCGGCCGTTGGCGCGGATCGTTGGCAAGGAGCGCGAGCTACGGGCCGTGCTCAACGCCATCGACGCCACACCGAGTGCCGACAACACCGCCGCGCTCGCCTCCGCGAGCGGGCTGGTGAACAGCCTGTTGAGCGAAATCGAGATGCAGGCGCCCGCTTTTCGTCTAATGATGGCGAACATCGAGGTGTTGGTTCAGCTGGAGTCCCCAGACTGGAGAGCCAACAGCAGCGCCGTAGAGCCCGCGGCCATTCTGCGGCGAATCGTCGACCGCTACCTAGCGGTTGCCAACGAGGGACAAAAACGAGTCACCTGGTGGGCTGAGCCCCACGAGTTCGGCATCGTCCATGCGGACGCACCTGCCTTGGAGCATGTCGTAACCAACCTTGTCGATAACGCGGTGCGGCACGCGGCCAGTCAGGTGGAGGTTCGTATCACTCGGAACCCGACCCACTTCTTCATCCGCGTTTGGGACGACGGCGAAGGCATCGACGAGCACTACCTTCCTCATTTGTTTGACCGTGGCTGGACAACCGCTGCTTCCAGGGCGGAGGAACCGTCCAGCTCCGGCTTGGGGCTATTCATAGCCAAGACCATCGCCACGCGGTGTGGCGGCGACCTCACCGTGGAGACGACCGCGAGCCCGAACCAAGACTCTCACACCGCCTTTCTGCTGAGCCTACCCGTGGGGCGTCCTGGGTAACGCCCTCGTAATAGTCCACCTGCGACAATCACGGGACCGCTTACTTCGCAGGCATGAATCGCTTCAAATGAATAGACCCCTCACCACCGCGGGCCTGCTGCTCGCCCTGTCCCTCGTACTCGCAGCATGCGTGCAACAAACCGAACGACCCGGAACACAATCGACTCCTTCGGCGACCCCTTCGGCAAGCGGCGTGGTCCCGGAGCGGCCAACGCCGACACCTGTCCCCGAAGCCATCCAACGCGAATCGGACAGCCTTTTCGTAGAAGGCCGAGAATTGATCGCCGACGAGCGCTGGGCGGAGGCTGTGACGAAGTTTTCTGAGGTACTCGCCGCCACACCGGAGCGCACGCTGGCCTACTACCACCGCGGGCGCTCGCAGCGCGAGCTGGGCCGCGCCTTAGAGGCTGTAGGCGACCTGACGCGCAGCCTGGAACTGGACCCTGGCCTCGTCCAGGCCCACTACTACCGTGGGCGCGCCTACTTGGATCTCGAACAGTTTCCAGACGCCGTTTCTGATCTTGACGAGGCAATCGCCAGCGACCCGCAATTTGGCCAGGCCTTTTACTACCGTGGCCGCGCCCAGCTTAGTCTGGAGCGCTACACCGATGCTGTCGCAGACTTGAGCAGGGCGCTAGAGCTATCCCCGGATTCGAGCGCCTCTTACTACTATCGTGGACGCGCATACCTCGGTCTGAGCCGCTTTGATCAGGCGGAAGCTGACCTCAGCGAGGCCCTCGCGCTGGATGCCGGCCTAGGCCAGGCCTACTACTACCGTGGACGCGCGCACCTGAGCCTTGAGCGACAGACCGAAGCGATCGCCGATTTGACCAGCGCTTTGCGGCTAAACCCTGGCCTGGACGCTGCTTACTACTACCGAGGGCGCGCTTATCACAGCTTGGAGCGGTACCCGGAGTCCATAAGCGACCTGACCAAGGCTTTGGAGTCGGCGTCTCCCATCAGCGCAGCTCTCTACTATCGCGGCCGTGCCTACCTCAGCCTGGAGCGATACGCCGAGGCCATCGACGACCTCACAGAGACATTGGCAGCGGACCCGCAGCTCGGCGCGGCTCTCTACTATCGAGGGCGCGCCGATCTCAGCCTAGATCGAATCGATGAGGCCGCAGCCGACCTCCACAGAGCAATCGAGGCCGATCCAGCCAATAGCGCCGCCTACTACTACCGAGGCAGGGCCTATCTTGGGTTAGGTCGGCTGGACGAAGCGGTCGCGGACCTCACGACGGCGATTGAATCCGACTCGGCCAGTGGCACCTACTACTATTACCGAGGCAGGGCCTACCGCGACCTCAGCCGGTTCGCCGATGCCATCGGTGACTTCAGCAAGGCGATCGAGGCGGACACGCAAAACTATTCGGCCTACTACTATCGAGGCCGGGCTCACAGAAGCCTGGAGCAGTACCCGGAGGCGTTGGCCGATCTCACGCGGGCAACTGAATTGTCACCCGCGCCCACGTTGGCCTACTACTACAAAGGGCGTGTCCACCGCAGCCTCATGCAGTACACCGAGGCCATCGACGATTTCGATAAAGTCGTTGAGCTAGACTCCGCGTTCGCGCTGGCTTTCTACTATCGCGGGCGTGTGTACAGGAGCTTGGATCAACTCCCTGAGGGGATTGCCGACTTTAACCGCACACTCGCGCTAGACCCTACCTTCGGGCTGGCTCATTACTACCGTGCTCGTTCTTACGCAAGCCTAGGCCGGACCGCGGATGCCATCGCCGAATACCAAGAGCTGATAGCAATATCGACCGACGAGACACTCTTGGAATTGGCCAAAGCGGGACTTCGAACACTCGGCATCATCCTGCCGTAGTAAATGGCACTGTCCATGAACCCATGCAACCCAGCCGAAAAGTCAGGTGGCCGCCGTAACACAGCGGTAAGGCTTCCAGCGGCAAACTCTTCACATAGTCCCGTTCGGTGGGATGAGGAGAGGACATTATGAGTTTACCAATAGGCCAACTGGCAGCCCGAATGCTCGGCGTATCCGCGGTGGCCTTGCTGTTGGCGGGCGGGTTGGCAGTAGCGCAGGGTTATGACGGCAGCCTCGGCGGCAAGAGCATCTTCGCCTTGGCAATCGCCAAGGCTGACCATGAGGACGACGAAGGCGGTGATGGCGAGGGAGTTGAGGATGAGGAGAGCGCCGAAGGTGCTACAGCCGGCGCTGAGTCCGGGGCCAGCCCCGCGTCTCCCGACAGCCCCGCGTCTCCTGACAGCCCCGCGTCTCCCGACAGCCCCGCGTCTCCCGACAGCCCCGCGTCTCCCGACAGCCCCGCGTCTCCCGACAGCCCCGCGTCTCCCGACAGCCCCGCGTCTCCCGAGAGCCCCGCGTCTCCTGAGGAGCCCAGTTCTGCTGAGGAACCCACGTCCGCTGATGCGAGCGGCGACCCTGACGAGACTGACGAGCCGGATGAGACGCCGACGCCGTCACCTTCTCCCTCGGCCACGCCCTAGGCGCGCAGCGCCGGACCCAGAAGAATGAAAACCGAGGTGGGCTCCGTATCCATACCTCCCCTAGAGCCAGAATTGAGGCTCCCGGTGGATGCGGGGCTCCCTGGGCTTTCTTCTCTCTTCGATAACGAGTGGGTGTGGCGTGCCTTCTGTGACCACTTCGGTGAGCCGGAAGAAGCGCCCCGGCGCATCCGCGCTCTCCACCTCACCTATGAGCCCGGAGTCCGGGCTCTGGTGGGCTACGCAGCAGAATGGCGCTGGGACGAGTGGATAGTCGATGGCCAGTTCGCGGTCGAGCTGGCTGCTGGTAAGCCGGCACGCCTCTTTCGGTATCCAGACGACCCACACTTGCCCGGACTCCCCAAGGCGTCCTCAGCGGCGGACGCCCATCAACTGCTCGCCAAACACGCGTCGATCTCGCCGTATCGCGTGCGAACCGAATTGGTCCGCTACCGGCACGGCACGCGCGCTGTGTTGCGGCACATAGCCACCTGGCGCCAGGCGCGTATGGGCAAGATGACCTTCTTCGCTCGGGTAATGCCGCCAAAGCGGGTAGAGCGCTTGCTCGCCGCAGCCGAGGTTGCTGCCCACTCCGACTTCCTGTTGCCTCGCATCGCCGGATGCTGGGCCGAAGGTGGGGTCGTCTGGCTAACCGGTGTGCCCGGAGGCACGGTGCGAAAAGCCATCCGCCATGGGAGTCCGCCAGACCCCGATCAAGTCCTGGATGGGCTGTCTCCCTTGTGGCTCACGCCCATGGGCCAAGGACTAGGGCGTCCTCTGGATGTCCTGGGCGGATTCAAGATGACGGAGCGCATCCTCTCGCAGGTGTTGGAGAGCGAACGAGCGCGAGAGATTCTTCAGCGCGCGGTCGCGGAGCTCAGGCCATTCGCCGAAGGGTGGCGGCCCTTAGCCACAGCTCACAACGACTTCTACGATGACCAGCTCTTGGTAACGCCGACGGGTGAGCTGGCGCTCGTTGACTTCGAGGAGGCTGGGCCGGGCGACCCGGTGATCGACATCGGCAACATGCTGGCCCACCTGCATTGGATGGCGCGGTTCGGGAGCGACGGGGACGCGTACGAGACTTACCGAAGCAGGATGAGGGCCGCTGCCTTGGCGCGTTTCGCCTGGGACCCGCGCGAGTTGGACACCCGCGAGGCGTTCGCACTGTTCCGGCTGGCCGCCGGCCCCGTTCGGCAGCTCCAGCGCGACTGGGAGCAGCGCCTAGAAGCAGCCCTTGGCCTAGCGGCGGAAGTCCTAGGGCTGAGTGTCTAGCAGGTCGGTGTTCAGGGCATAGATCGACTCTCCCCCATCTCCACCATGAACACGACAACCGCCCTGGAATCATCGTTCGAGGGCCGTTTCCACGAAGCAACGACAACCGGCTTCAGGCCCAGTCCTTTTGTCGCTCTGTTCCACACGAAAAGGCCGTGCCGCCGACTTGGGCTATCATGCGCGAACTAACGCGAACTAAGTGGAAGGTGGGTTTCCATGCACCTCGCTGGGCTTTTGAACCTGGGTCTGCGCACCTGGCTCGTGGTCCTCACGACGGCTGTCGTGCTCGTCGCGACGGGTGCGGTGTTCGCCACGGGTTCTATCCCCGATTCCGACGGCGCGATCAACGGATGCTATTTGGATTCCGGCGGAAGCGGAGATGAAGATGGAGACGAGGACGACGACGATGATCGAGAGGGACGGGGCGGTCAAGGCCAACTTCGTGTGGTCTCTGACCCGGCTGAGTGTCACCAGGATGAGACAGCGATCTCGTGGAACCAGGTCGGTACCGAGGGTCCAATCGGTCCTACCGGGCCGGTAGGACCGCCGGGCACTGACGGCGGAGACTCGACAGTCGCTTGTGCGTTGGCCGAGCAGCTCGCGGCCCTGTTGCCCGACTTCGTGGTTCCGAATGATTGTGCGCCACCGCCACCCCCACCCCCTCCGAGCGCTTTCCCGGCTCCGCAGGTTTCGGTACTGCTCCTACAGCAACTGCCCGACGGCATCCGTGCCTTCGCGAGCGGTACCACGGAGCCTGGTGCGACGGTAACAGTGTTCGTCGATGGTACGTGCACGAGCCCGCTGTCGGCTTTGGCACCTGGCTTCCCGATCGGGGAGTTCGATCCTGCTGGACCTGACGGGGCCTTTAGCATTGACGTGGTCTTCCCTCTGTCGTCCGGTTTCTCGCTGGAGCTGCTCGCTTCCCTGCTGGCCGCGCCAGGACTCAGCGCACAAGCAACAGGCAGCCTGGGCGTCTCGGATTGCTCCCCGCCGTTTGGGTCCCCACTGGGTGCAGCAGACGATTTCGACGGCGACGGCGTGTCCAACCTCGTCGACAATTGCCCATTCGAATTCAACCCCGCTCAGGAAGACAACGACGGCGACGGCTTGGGTAACGTCTGCGACTCGACACCTGGCGCACCCCCTGTCGGCGGCGGCGGCCCTGTACCCTAGGCGACACGAGCGGAGCGCGAGGAGCGAACGTCAACGTTCGTGGCGGTGCTCCGTTGGCGGTTCTCGTTCCGACGCCAAATAGGTTTCCTTTTCGAGCGTGCCGCACGGGCTGGTCGTTTGCGGCGAAACCAAAGGGATGGGGCCGAGTGCCCTTTCGGAGCGCGTGAGTTGTTGAGGGCGGCAGGCAAGGATCAGCCACCGGCCGTGATATCGCACGATCAGGCAAAGGCGCGATCAGCGGTTGTCATGCTGGGATGTCTCGATCTAGCTGGAGCGAGACGCGAGCGCGGTTGAATCACGTTGAGGAGAGAACATGGGTTTAGGTAACGGCTCGGATGCGGAGAGTTTGGAGTTCACTTTTAAATACAACCCACCGGTAGACGTGGCGGTTGCTGAACGAGTATTGAAGGAGGTCAAGGAGATCCTCAACGGATTGGGGATCGTGTTTCTACTCTCTTCCGGAACGTGTCTGGGGGCGGTTCGAGATGGGGCGATTATCGTCTGGGACGACGACCTCGACATCATGTCAGTGATCGGTGCTAATGGCCTAACTGATGCGAAGGTGGATGTAGCGTTAGCGGTGTTCCGGGATCGTGGATACTTTATTTACGCGCCGGACGGAGCACACCGTGCCTTCTCGATGATCAAGGACTATGTCCGCATAGGCTGGGATTGCTATGCGTGCGAGCCTGCCTTGGGCGTCGACCAGCAGGGCGAAAACAGCGTGCTGGTGTACCCGAAGCAGGAGATTCCACTTCGGTTGCTGATACAGCCGAAAGAGATTGCGTTCTTGGCGGAGCGCTTTCTAGTGCCCAACCCCCCTGAGGAATATTTGCGTTTGAAGTATGGCGAGGCTTGGCGAACGCCCAAGCGGGCAGGAGAGTACGAGCTCGATGCTGTGGAGAAGATCCCTGGTAAGGCGGTGGACGGCTCTCCCTGCAAGCTTCGCGTGCTCGACGATGCAGGCGAGCCCGTAGCAGGTGCCGAGGTGGTGTTGGTGGGTTGGGGGCGGTCGACGACCAATACCGGCGGTTACACAGAAGTGATGCTACCGCGTGCTGATTGGTATGCGCTCGTGATTCGATTTCCGGGCCACGAGCAGGTGTTGTACATGGAGCGGTTGAAGCCTGAGATCACATTTGTATACCGAGCGGACTCGGCCGCCAAGGCAGCGGAGGTTGCGGGAGGCACAGTCGGGACGCTGGGAAACCTACTTACACGAGAGTAATTTCTGCCAACGTACCAAACCGTCGCGGGCATACCACAACCCCAAACGCAAATTGATAAGCCCTGCCCCTACTTACATCTACTAACCCTTTCCAGCACCATCGCCCTTAGCTACCAACGTCGGCAGACCGTCGGCTCCCTACCCGTCCGCGTGCGCTCGTTCCTCGAGGACGTCCAGGCCTTCGACACGCGCCGAGCCAAGGCCCTGCTTCAGACGATCTTGCAGGCGGCCCACACCTACCGCGACGGCCGGATCGAGCTGGAGTTCAGGAGCTACGGACAGCCCGAGGGTCCGCAATTCCCCTGCCTGCAGCCGCCGCGGACGCCAACTCTTTGCTACGCCGCGATGAGCGTCCTCGGCGTAGGATTCCCCCATGGTTGGCTTGCCAGGACAGAATCTCGCCGCAACCCCGCGGCTTGAGACCAAGTTCTATGTCCCGAAGTGGCGCTCCAGTCTCGTACCGCGTACGCGACTGATCGAGCGACTGGACCAGGGGGCCGAGCGCAAGCTGACCCTGGTCTCCGCACCAGCGGGTTTCGGCAAGACCACGCTGTTGGCTGAATGGCTGGCAGGTACGCCAGCCGCTGAACGGCCCGCAGCATGGGTCTCACTTGATCAGGGCGACGATGACCCCGGGCTTTTCTGGGCCTACTTCATCCGCGCACTGCAAACGGTGCAGTCCGGGGTTGGCGAGAACGCCCTCTCTTTGCTGCACTCGCCTCAGCCACCACCGGTTGAGTCGGTAGTGACGAGTTTGATCAACGAAATCAACGCGATCGAACACGACTTCGCTCTCATCCTCGACGACTATCACCTGATTGACGCGCAGCCCGTCCACGATGGCATTACCTTTCTGCTCGACCATCTGCCGCCCCAGATGCACCTGGTCATTGCGGGCCGCGCCGATCCACCATTTTCGCTAACTCGTCTGCGAGGGCGCGGTGAACTGACCGAGCTGCGGGCCGCCGACCTACGGTTCACCGCCGACGAGGCGGCTGCTTTCCTTAATGAGGTGATGGGTCTGAACCTGTCGGCAGATCACGTGGCAGGCCTGGAGGCGCGGACCGAAGGCTGGATCGCGGGGCTCCAGCTGGCGGCACTCTCGATGCAGGGACGAGAGGACGTTCCCGGCTTCATAGCGGCTTTCGCCGGCGATGACCGGTACATCGTGGACTATTTGGTAGAGGAGGTCCTGGAGCGTCAGCCCGAACGGGTCCAGAGTTTCTTGTTGCAGACCTCTATTCTCGATCGTTTGAGTGGCCCGCTATGTGATGCCGTCACCGGCAAGAAAGACGGCAAAGGGCTGTTGGAGGCCCTGGAGCGAGGCAACCTGTTTGTCGTCCCGGTGGATGACAAGCGCCACTGGTATCGCTATCACCACCTCTTTGCAGACGTTCTCCAGGCGCACTTGATGGAGGAGCAGCCCGATCAAGTACTTACGCTGCATCGGCGCGCAAGCGAGTGGTACGAACAGAACGGTCTGCCGACCGATGCGGTGCGCCACGCTCTTGCCGCCGAGGATTTCGAGCGAGCGGCGGGCCTGGTCGAGCTGGCATGGCGAGCAATGCTCAGGAGTTCCCAGCGGGCTACGTGTCTTGGCTGGCTAAAGGCGCTACCGGACGAGCTGGTCCGCTCCAGGCCTGTGCTCAGCGTTGAGTACGCCTTGGAATTGCAGAATGTCGGTGAGCTGGAGGCTGCCGAGTCCCGCCTTCAGGACGCCGAACGGTGGCTGGACACGACGGCAGACATCAGTGAGCGACCGGACGCCTCTCCGACTCACATGGTGGTCGTAGACGAAGAACTGTTTCGGTCTCTACCCGCAATGATAGCCGTCGCCCGTGCTGGTCATGCACAAGCTCTTGGCGATGTACCGGGCACAGTGAAAGAAGCTCAGCGAGCACTTGACCTCTTTCCCAAGGGTGAGTATTTGGGGCGCGGAGCCGCAGCTGCGCTCCTGGGGCTCGCATACTGGACCAGCGGAGATCTAGAGGCAGCCCACCGGTTCTTTGCCGACGGCATGGCCAGTCTGCGGATGGGCGGCAACATCCTCCCCGCAATCAGTGGCACATGGGTCCTGGCTGACATAGGGATAGCGCGAGGTCGTCTCCACGAGGCCGTGAGCACATACGAGCAGTCATTGCAGCTTGCGACGGAGCAGGGCAAGCCTGCCCTACTGGGAACGGCGGACCTGTATTTGGGGTTGAGTGAGCTACACCGTGAACGGGGCGATCTGGAAGCCGCCAGACAGTACCTGCTAAAAAGCGAGGAGCTGGGCGAGCAAGCTGCGCTAGATGAATACCAATATCGCTGGTGCCTTGCGCAGGCTCGAATAAAGGAGGCTCAGGGAGACCCGGAGAGCGCTCTCGACCTGCTTGACAAGGCGGAGCGCCTGCAAACGAGGGGCGTCGTCCCTGACGTGCGTCCCGTAACGGCGTTGAAGACGCGGGTGTGGGCAGCGCAGAGCAGGTTGACCGAATCCCTAGGTTGGGTGCGCGAGCGGGGCCTGTCCGCTGAAGACGACCTCAGCTACCTGCGCGAGTTCGAGCACGTCACCCTCGCGAGGGTGCTGATCGCCCAATATGAGAGCGACCGGGCAACCGACCGCTCCATTGATGAGGCAATAGGGCTATTGGAACGCCTCCTAAAAGCCGCGGAAGAAGGCGGAAGGATGGGGAGTGTGATCGAAATCCTGGTGCTACAGGCACTCGCTCACGAGGCGCAGGGCAACATCCCCTCTGCGCTCGTGTCTTTAGAGCGCGCCTTGACGCTGGCCGAGCCGGAGGGCTACGTCAGGGTCTTCGTGGACGAGGGGCCAACTGTCGGCAGGCTGCTCGCAGCCTTTCTGCGCGAGCGCCGCCCCGCCGTTCCACTGAGCTCAACCGGCTACATCCAAAAGCTCCTTGCAGCCTTCGGCGCTGAGGCTGGCGCAGTCGACTCCCACGCAGGCCCCATCGCTCAGCCTTTGCCAGAGCCCCTGACCGGCCGCGAGCTAGAGGTGCTTGGGCTCATTGCCAGGGGAATGACCAACCAGCGGATCGCGGAAGAGCTGATCGTCGCTATCGGGACGGTCAAGTGGCACACCAGCCAGATCTACGGCAAGCTCTCGGCCCAGAGCCGCACCGAGGCGGTGGCTCGCGCCCGGGAGCTCCTCCTGCTGCCCTAGCGGACCCAACCCTCCGCGTCTGACTACCCAACCCTAGAACCAACCCGTAAACCTCCCATTCGGTAGGTCGTGACGCTCTGCGCGCCGCATACCGTGGCTCTATCGCGCCAATGCGCGACCAGAGCGCGGAATGAACACCGAACTTCTTCCACTGATCGCTGGGCTCACGTCTAGCACCATGTTCGCCAGTAGTCACTTCCCAATGTTGTGGAAGGCCTACCGAACAAGGAACTTGAGCTCGTACAGCGGCCTGAACTTCGTGCTGATCAACATCTGCAATCTGATCCACTGGATGTACATCGTGACGCTACCAACGGGACCGATCTGGATTCTGCACACGTTCTACACGGTGGCCAGCGTCCTCATGTTGGCCATGTACGTCGGTTTCGCAGTCCGAAAGAACAAGCAGTTGCAGGAAGAGGAGAAACGCCATGCCACGCTACCTGATCCAGGTGCCCCACGACCCGTCGCTATTGGGATGCCGGCGGGCCCTTGAAGCGCTTGCCGAACAGGGATCGCACTTCATAGCACGCACCGACTGGGGTTGCGAGGTAGGGGAGCACAAGGGATGGCTCATCGTTGAGGCCGAGGACGATACCGACGCCCAGCGAATGGTGCCCCCCGTCATCAGGAAGACCGCATCCGTTGTTCGGCTGAACAGGTTCACACCTGAACGATGGCAGGCCGAGCACCAGTCGCCCCTTCAGTCGACCCTCGAATCGACCCATGGCGGTGCGGATGCCGTCGGCGGGGGCGCCCACGAGGAGGCTACGCCAGCGGACGAGCTGGGGGTGAGTTACACCGCGTGGGGCCGCCGCTGGCCCGCTCGCAGTCCGTATAGACAGATAGCCGAGAGAAGACTCCGCTCCAGGCCGGAGGGCTCCCCACACTTAAGCAAGGGGGCCTCAATGAATGGACGGGACAAGGCGAAGCTCGCCGGAGGGGACACAGCCAGGGCGCAAGTTCGGACTCAAGGCGGACAGACACAACGACGTTGTGGTGAGGGAAGGACGGAGCGATGAGTGATACGTACGAGTTCCACGTAAAGGGGCTCCTCGACAAGCGCTGGTCAGATTGGTTTGGCGGCTTGAGGGTACGTCATCAAGAAGATGGCACTACTGTGCTGGTAGGACCGGTAGTTGACCAGGCTGCGCTGCACGGTGTCATCGCTCGAATCCGTGACCTCGGCTTGCCCTTGCTGTCAGTGAACGAGGCAGGGGCTTGAGGGGGCGTGGACCGAGCAGGCTACGAGTTTCTTAGAGGAAAGTGGGCACAGTCCAACAGAGGACAACCAGACCTGCGAAGTGGAGGAATACTCATGAAAGCAGTGGGCTTTTGACATGGTAAGCAAGAGTGACGGTAAAAGCATGACTGACAAGGAGGGACCAGCAATGAAGAAGTGGATGATCAAAGCCATCGCCTTGAAGGTAGGTATTGCCCTTTTGACGTGGGCATCGGACCGGCACCAAAGAACTTACCCACAGGGTGGGTTGAGGGGGACTCCATGAATAACGATCACGCAGGCGTCATCGTTCTGCCTCCACTGACATTCCTACCGCCACTCCTGGGGGGCTTACTCCTGCATTTCTCGTGGACGTCATTGGGATTCTTCCCAGCGTGGTGGATCGGCCATGCTGTCGGATGGCCGCTGGTTGTGGTAGGCGTCCTGCTGGGTGAATGGTCAAAGCGGACGATGCGTCGCGCTGGCGTCGACCCACATCCTTACGAGCCGACTACCGCCATCGTCGCTACCGGACCCTACGCTGTCACCCGCAACCCCATGTACCTCTCGGCTACTGTCGCCTATGTGGGCATCGCGTTTGTGGTGAACACGGTCTGGCCGATCGTATTCCTGCCGTTCGGAATCGCCTTCTTGTTCTACGGCGTCATCGCCCGCGAGGAGAGCTACATGGAGAGGGTGTTCGCCGATGAGTATCTGAAGTACAAGGCCAGGGTCCATCGCTGCGTTTAACGGGGCAGCACAGACGCTATCCGCCTCCTGGATGAGCCGTCGGCTTGTGCCCTATTCGAGGCCCGGCACTCGAATGTGAAATCCCGGAGTTCATTAGGCTGCGATGGGGTCTTGAACAGCGTTCGGGAGCGGCAGCTCTTTGGACCCCCGCATTCTGATGTTGGAAATGTCGGCTAAATTGCACCCGGTCCGTAGCATCAACAGAGGGGGAGAGAGCCATGCCTGTCCATCCGGTATTTCAAGAGATGTTTAATCGAGCGGGCCCACAGGCGCCGCCCGACGCTACCGGCTTGACCATCCAGGAGCAGCGTGAGGCCGCTCACGGGATGGTGGCGGGCCTAGCGGCGTTCAGCGAGGAAGGCCCGAAGGTTGCCGAAGTACGCGACCGGGTGATCCCCGGGTCCTATGGCGATTTCCAGGCCCGGGTGTTCACGCCCGAGGGCACCGGGCCGTTTCCCGCCTACGTCCACTTTCATGGGGGAGGGTGGTGGATGGGGAACATCGCGATGACGGAGGGCGAGTGCCGACACATCGTCAGGGACGTTGGATGCGTTGTCGTGTCCATCGACTACCACCTGGCGCCGGAGCACAAGTTCCCCATCCCTGTAGAGGACTGTTACACGGCTACCACCTGGGTCGTTGAGCACGCCGTCGAGCTCGACGTCGACCCCGAGCGGGTGGCGGTCGGCGGCGGCAGCTCGGGGGGCAACCTCGCCGCAGCCGTGTGCCTTATGGCCCGGGACCGCGGTGGCCCATCCCTCGTTTTCCAACTGCTGGTGAATCCCGTGATCGACCGCAACTTCGAGACCCCGTCCTACTATCAGAACTCAGATGGCTATGGACTCACCAGAGACACTATGTCCTGGTTCTGGGACCTCTACCTAAGCGAACCATCTGACGCCTCTGACCCGTACGCTGCGCCGATGCAGGCAAGGGATCTCAGCGGCCTGCCGGCGGCGCTGGTAATTACGGCAGAGTACGACCCCCTGCGCGACGAGGGGGAGGAGTACGGCCGCCGCCTCCAGGCCGCCGGAGTGCCGGCGACGATCTCCCGCTACGACGGGATGATTCACGGCTTTGATTTTTTTACGAAGGTCGTACCGGCGGCAAGGGAATGCCGCGCAGAGGTGACCGCAGCGCTCCGCCGGGCGTTCACAGCCGGAGCGTGACGCCGGACGTGGCGAAGGCCGAGCGCGCCGGTTAGCGGCCCAGGGTCTACCGCGACGGCCGCACCGAGCTGGAGTTCAGGCACTAGACCCTATGGCGGGCTAGCGAACACAGCGAGGTGGTTTGGCCACTCATCATTTAGGATGTCCGCCAGGCTTGGCCCGCAGCCAGGTTTCGCGACCTTCTTCCCCTCCGGATTTTGGACGGCATTCGCAGGAGGCGACCCCAAATGCGCTATGACGTGGTAATTGTGGGTTCAGGTTCCGCTGGAGCGGCTCTGGCGGCCCGCCTCAGCGAAGACCCGCGTCGTGCCGTCCTCCTCCTGGAGGCTGGCAACGATTATCCCAACGTCGATCACCTTCCTCCCGACGTCCGAGACGGCAACGACGTCACGCGGGCCGTTGAGGGTGACAGCCTCTGGAGATTCACCGCCACGTCCAGCAGCACCCAACGGGAGCCCATGTTCCTTCCTCGCGGGAAGATCATTGGTGGCACCAGCTCCGTCAATGCAACGATCTTCATCCGCGGCGTCCCAGAGGACTACGACGCGTGGGCGGCTGAAGGCAACGACCAGTGGTCGTTCACGAAGGTCCTTCCGTACTTCAACAAACTCGAAACGGACCTCGACTTTGGCGGCGATTTCCACGGCAGAGAAGGTCCCATTCCTGTGCGCCGTTTCCAAGAAGCAGATTGGCAGCCCAGCATGGGAGCGTTCTATCGCACTGCCCGGGACCTCAGATACCCCCATGATAACGACATGAACAGCCCGGACTCCTCCGGCGTCGGCGCCCGCCCCCTCAATAACATCAACGGCGTTCGTATGAGTACTGCCATCACCTATCTGAACCCCATACGTCACCGAACCAATTTGTCGATCAAGGCAAACGTCCTAGTAAGGAAGATTGTCTTCAAAGGGAACCGCGCGGTCGCTCTTGATGTAGAGAGCGGAGGTGAATCTTTCCGCATCGAGGGTAGCGAAATCGTCCTTAGCGCCGGCGCGATCGGCTCACCCCACATACTGCTTCATTCCGGCATTGGCCCTGCCTCTGACCTGGAACGTCTCGGCATCCCCGTGAAGCATCATCTTCCTGGCGTTGGCGAGAATCTTCGCGACCATCCTTCAGTAATGGTCTGGTATCGCCTCAAGGACAACCTTCAGGAGAGCGCTTCACCCAGCCAAGTAGGCCTCCGCTTCACCGCCGAAGGTTCCAACGACCGGAACGACATGTTCATCAGCCCTTATCCTGGTCAGGTCCTTGATGGAGCGCCCCATCTGCTGCTTCGGGTGATCCTGATGTTGGCCAACGGCGCCGGCCGGCTCCAGCTGACCTCCTCAGATCCAGAGGTCCAACCCGCGTTGGAATACCGCTACTTGGAAGACCCCTGGGACTTGGACCGCATGCGCGAGGGCGCAAGGTTGGCCCTGAGGATGGGCTCGGAGCCCGGGCTACAAACCATCATCGCTTCCCGCTCTCTCCCGCTGGATGAGGACGTCGCCACCAGCGACGCCATGGACCTCTGGATGCGCGCCACCGCCACCACCTGCCACCATTCTTCAGGCACCTGCAAGATGGGGGCCTCTTCTGATCCCTTGGCCGTCGTAGACCAGTACTGCCGTGTTCATGGTCTGGAGGGCCTCCGCGTCATTGATGCTTCCATAATGCCCAATGTCATCCGCGCTAACACCAACGCGACGAGCATCATGATCGGTGAGCGCGCTGCGGAATGGCTGGCCACCTAGTCGCCGTCTCCGGAATTCCAGCTCGTGTCCAGGCCTGCCTAGCACACCAAAGGCAATTGTTCATGTCTGTTCGTGCTCGCCGGTCCGGCAGTCCATCGTGGCTTAAGATGGCGGCCTGTCAGCACGGGCATAGCGAGCCCGAGAGCAGGAGACGGTGGCCTTCTTTGAGGAGGTCTTTGCAGGCAGGGGGACGATGGGCGTCTGCATTGGCGTTTCGAGCCGGACGCCGGGGCAGCCTACGATTTCTCCGTTTGAGGCTGCCGGTTGCGTGCAGACGGCTCCTGTCTGGTGCCATGCGAGCGGATGGGCGATCTTCCCGCTGACGATCCACTTTTGAGGTGGAGATAGGCTCTCCCCCAACTCCACCTTGAACACCGCTCGACCGCAGACGCGCGGGCTAGAGCCTTCTCGCTCGCGTTCCCCTGTTCATGAGTGGGGCGTTCGATGTGCGCCCCTGAGCAGCCGGATAGTATCTTCCCAGCGGAGCCGCAAAGGTACGTGGCGGAGGTATGTTCTGCAAGACGTCCTGAGGTTCCTCAGCATTCCCAGCCTCGGCCGTCTGGACTTCCGCTATCTGCTCGCCAGCGGGTCAGTTGGAGCGACTGCCCGCGCGGGGCAGCAAATAGCATTGGCGTGGATCGTCTTGATTCGCACCGATTCACCGCTGTGGGTCGGCTCGGCGTTGGCGCTCACGGAGCTGCCCAACCTCGTCTTCGGTGTGCCGGCGGGCATCATCGCCGACCGATTCGACCGCCGGAAGATCTTGAGGGTCGTAGAGGGCGCCCACACGGCGACGTACCTGCTCACCGGACTGCTGCTCGCCACGGACTCCCTTGCGTTGTGGCACTTGCCGGCGCTGGCGTTCTGGGGCGGCTCCATGGGGACCCTCCATGAGACCACGCGCATGAGCATGGCCTACGACGTCGCCGGGCCGGGATCGTTCGTGAGCGGCCTCAGCCTCATGCACGGTAGCGATCGTCTGGGTAGCCTCCTCGGATTCGCCATCACCGGGTCCGTCATGGAGCGGATCGGCTTCGACGTGGCCTACTTCATCATGGCCGGCATCTCGCTGGCTGCGCTGGTTCTCGTGCTCGGCGTCCGCCAAACTCAGCAACAGCAGGTGCGGCACGAGTCACCGGCCGGCAGTCTCAGAACCCTACTACGTGAGATCCGACGCAATCGCCCGCTGCTCACGCTGTTGGTCATCACGGCGGTGGTCGAGATCGTTGGCTTCTCCTTCATGACGGCTCTGCCCTTCGTCGCGCGGGACGTCTTGGGGTTCGGCCCCCAGGGATTGGGAATCATGGCCGCGGTCGGCTCGGCCGGTAGCGCGGGAGCCGTACTAGTTCACGCGGTACGTGGCGACAGGGCTCGGAAGAGGGTGATCTATATAGCCGGGCTCGTGTTGATGGGCCTGGGCCTCATCGCGCTCGGTCTCTCGGGGGTGCTTTTCCTTGTGTTGGCGGCCGTGCTGGTCATCGAGGCGACAGCGATCACCGCTGACATCATGAGCCAGGCTCTGATTCAGCAGACTGTGCCCAACGAACTGCGGGGCCGGGCCATGGGCTCGTGGGTGTTCGCCATCGGTGTTGCGCCACTGGGCCAATTGGAGATGGGCGCTCTCATCCTTGGGGTCGGCGTCGGCGCAGCGCTGGTGGTCAATGGGGGGGCGATGGTATTCGTGGCGTCTGTGACCGGCGTTCTCGTAGAACGGCTATGGCGATCCGAGGCCGAGTAGGGCGGCAACCACCCTCAGCTAAGGCGAGTCCTGAAGGCCCGGCCGGCGTGTCCAGGAGGATTCCCTTTCGGAGCGGCCGGTCCCGCGCCTCCGTGCGCGCTTAATGAGCTCTCCGAGACCAAGTCCTTTCGAGCAGGCGGCTGACCGCCACGAACGACGGGAGTTGTTCGACGAACATTTGCAAACTAGTCGGAAGCCAGGTCCGTCGTATAGGTCGCGACCGCCTTGGTCAGGACCTTCCAGCAGGAGTACCCAGCGGCATAGGCCGCGCTCGGCGGCGGGCTCAGCCTCATCGCGATCGATACTTCGCTCACGCCGACGGGCACCGAGAAGGTGCCTTCCGGAGTGAGCGTGCCCTCTCCTTGGGGCACGGTTTGAGACTGGGCGATGAAAACGGAAATGGGGCCGGTCCCGATGACGCGCATCAGATCGACGACTCCACCGTCGTAGGCGTCCTCACGGTAATGAAGCTGGACCGTGATCGCGACGGTGGAACCGACCTCCAGCACCGTTCCCGGCTCCGGGTCGACACTTAAGACCTCCACGCCATCCAGCTCCGGGCGCACGTCGTAGCACTCCCGCGCGGGTGATCCCGTTGCTGCGGGGGCTGCAGGCACCGCTGCGGGGGTCGGCGTCCGAGTCGGGGTTGGCGCTGGCGTCGTCGGCGTCGGCGTCGGAATACGGGACAGGCCGATCAGCTCAAGGACCAGTTCCTCCATCGTCGTCTCATTCAGGGGGCCGACCCACCTGCGTAGGATTGTGCGGTCCGCAGCGATGAAGATGGTCGTCGGCATCGACACCACGCCATAGTCTCGGACCAGCTGGTCGTCCGGGACGGACGCGGTCGGGTACGTGATTCCGAGTTCCTCGAGCAGACGTATGCCATCCTCGTTTGTTCCCAATCCTGTGAACGGCCCGACGTCGATGCCCAGGAGAATGAAATCCTCGTTGTACTCGTCGTAGATTCTCTGGAACGCTGGCATTTCGGCCCGGCATGGTGGGCAGAGTCCGGCCCAGAAGTTCAGGACGACCGGCATCCCCAGGGCCAGCACCTGCGAGAACAGGAGCTCCTCGCCCCCGAGCGTTTCCCCGTCCTGGTGGACCGACAATCGGAAGTTCCGGGTCAAGCTTTCGCCGGTGGTCGGCGTCGGCACTGACGTCCCGCTCCCGGCCGCGGCTCCCGGTTCCGAGGAAGGCGTCAGTACGACCTCGTCCGGCGGTTCGATCGACACCGGCTCCCCGAAGGCGGAGAAAACCAGCACCGTGCCCCACGTGACGGCTCCCTCACTGGACTCCGTTTCGACCCCGAACCGTGCTTGCCACCAACGGTTGTCGTCCACTCCGACCCACACCTCGAACACGCCCTCCCCCTCCAAGTCGAGGTTGGACCCCTCAGGGACGCGGCCCCTCAGATGGTGCGTTCTCGTCCCCTCGAACGTCACCTTTCCCAGGTACTCGAGGTCCTGGATCTGGGACAGCTCGAGGACCGTCCAGGGGCGCGGGAAGATGGCGGGCTCGTCCAGATCGACGGGGTCTCCCAGCTCCCAACGACCTCCCGAGAAACTTGACCTGGTGTACTGGACTTCGCCGATCGCGATGATCTCCATCTCGATGATCCCGGAGCTGGCGATGTGCGTCCGATCCGGGGCTTCGAAGTCCCCGACCAGAGTGATTGGCGGACCTGCCCCTGCATCGTCCGAACTTCCAGTCGCCGGGGCCAGAGAGGCCGCCCGAAGCTCGAAGTGGAACGACTCCAGGTCGTCCATCGCCGCGAACGAGGCCTCCAGGATCACCCGTGGGTCGGGCGGAGGCTCGGGGCTCGGAGTGGACACCGGCGTTGGCGTGGCCGCTGGGGTCGCGGTTGGCGTGGGTGCCGGCGGTGCCGTGGAAACTTGGCTGCAGGCCGCGACTAAGCCAAGCGTTAGTGGCACGATGACGGCCCACTGCTTCGACATAGCGGCACCCTAGTGCGGAAACTTTCGCTGTGCAAACGGCAGCGCTACGGTTTCCTTTCGGAGCGCCCCGAATCGCGGCTACGCTGGGAGCAGCAAGCGAACTCCTTTTGGTGCGATGCCGGGGAGCAAGGGATCGTTGGGCGGTGGTCTCGGCGCGTGTCTCCACGGACAAGTCGCGCGCTCGAACCCGTCTGTATTCCGGTTGTCCAAACTGCTTCTGTGGAGAGTCCATCGAGTTCATTGTGGGCAACGTTTCAACGGCGACGGTGCGCTGGTAGGCCGACCGCGATCAGAAACATCACGCTCTTGCCCTGCGCATGAGGTGAGAAGAACTCGGTCACCGCATCGTCAAAAAACGTCAACCCTGTCGCGCCCAAACGGAGCCCGTACGCTGCCAGATACATGCGCCCTGCCCTGATGCTGGCGTCGAGCTGGGCCGCCCTGTATCCACGGTTACCAAACTGGCCCAGCGCCGTATCGAGGTCCGCAAGGAAGTAGCAGTTGAACCCTGCGTCGCCACCGAGGTCTTGACCCAGAGCGAGGCGGGTCGCTGATCCTCTGGTCTCGGCGCGTGACAATCGCTTGAGGGTCTCCGCCTCCCAGTCATAGAAGAAGGCACCAGGCTCCAGCCCATCGACGGCGTTGACGATGACATAGAGATCGGTTAGCCGCACTCCGGCTCCGACATCGAGTCCAACAGGCGCCGTGCCGGTCTCGATGATGGTCGAGAGATGTTCGGACGAAACGGGCTCCCGGCTAAATCGGCGGCTCGAGCCGCGACTGGTGATCACCTCCTCGAGAGACCGATCTATCGCTGCTTGAGCCGGTTGGGTGTGGGCCACTGCCGCTGGCCTGGGCGCCGGTTCCCAATGCTGCCCTGCACCGCGCCAGGCTCTGGCTTCCGCTGCATCGGCTAACGACGACGCTTCGTGCATCCGGCGAATGCCAGGATAGTCGAGTTCCTCACGTGAGTAAGGTTCGGTCGCGAGGCTAACTGCCCCCGGGACCCCCTGTGGCCCGGGCGCATCGCCCTCTCCGATCGTCATGAGTGCGACGGTGGCTTCCCGTTCACCGTCGACGCCAACGAGCCCATTTACAGCTTGATCCACGAAGCCGACGACAGGGTGCGCGGTCAGCCCGCGCGACGCTGCAGCTGCCAGGCCGTTGGCAATGATGGTGCCGCTGTCCCAGTAGGAGTGTCGGTACGCCCGCGCTTGGTACTTCCACGCGTTGCGCCAGAAGGTGGAGGTGTACACGATCACGGCTCCTGCACGATCCGCTCCTTCATATTCGCCCGTCGCCTCGGCCAGGAGGCTTCGATGATCACCGGCACGGACCTGCCGGAGCGTGGCATCGTGAACTCCGAAATGGTAGACACCCGCGTCCAGGCCGTCGATCTGGCCCGCTACGACGTAGAGTTCGATGTGGTAGAGCGCGCCTGTGCACGCCGCTGCACGAAAGTGCATTGGTCCTGCAGGCGTGCGAACCCTCTTGGTGATACCCGCTGACAGCAGGAGGATGGCCGAGAGGTCGGCCAGTGTAGGGGCCTGGCCAGCATTGCCTCCGAGGGCCGAGATTGCACGAAGTGCAGTGCCGCTGCTCGGTGTTAGCTCGGTGACAAGCTCGACCTCTGGAAGCTGGTTACGGTACAGCTTGAAGGGCCCCGGCCGGTTGGTCCAATCGAGGATATGCGCGGAGGCAGTCACACTGGCGGGGGAGTGTTTCGTGCCGTCGTGGTATGCCCAGGCTTGGTCCGTATCACTGTTAGGTGTCATTCGTATGGCGCGGCAGCTCTGCGTCATCTCGGTCCCCGGTTCGGTCCGCAGGCGTTACGTAGTTTCGCGATAGGGCGGATCCGTCGTAGGAGCAGACTCGACGGCCACGCAGGTTGTCGTCGCACCGACTCCGCGGATCTGGTGGATCGAGCCTGTGACGAGCCGGCCGGCAGCGATCAGGCCCTCTGCCTCGCACACCACAAGAACGTCAAACGGGCCGCTAACAACGTCAGCCGACATCACGCCATCAAGCTCCCTGGCAGCCTTGACCACCGAAGGAGCCTGACCGACCGCGGCATTGATCAGGGCGTAGAATTTAGTCGACATTGCTTATCCCGATTGCCCCGAGTGCGCAAGGCCATCTAGCCCCAGTGTGGCCTATGTTTCCGGAGAGGCGGTCGGCGACGACCAGCGTTGGCTCCACGACTCGGTTCCGATCTCCGCCATTTCTCGGCCGGCGACAGCATCATAGGGCTACGCCTGCGTGGAGGGATACTGCTCCCTTGGTGATGGTGCTCGACGAGCGGCCGAGGATCGTGATCGAGCACCTCGAGGGTCAGACCGTCGCCACGACCTTCTTTGGGGGCAATTACGACGCGTTTCGTATCCAAGACTTTGTCAAAGTGGGGTTGGACGTTGTCGGCGCCCTCAGCTACATCCATGGGATCGGCTTGCTGCACCTGGACGTCAAGCCGTCGAGCGTCATGTGGGCCAAACGGCATTCGACGGCGTTTGACTTCAGCGTGGCCGAGCGGTTCGATCCCGGTAAGCGACTGAAGTCCGACGCAGGCACGCGGCAGTACATGGCGCCGGAGCAGGCGGCGCCCGATAGGATGGTGGCAATCGACGCTCTTGCCGAGGCCTCTTGCCCTCTGCGCGCCCACCTTCGCGATCAGAAACGGAGTCCGTCTGGAGCCCCCGGTTTGGCGCCTGTGCCGGCGAGTACAGGACGCGTCCTACCGGCTGCCGAACTCGCTTCCACCGGCCAGCCCTTGGGACGTCTCAAATCCACCCGGTCAACGACCGCCACCAGTCTTGTACCAGATCAACCGCTCGATAGCGGTCAAGCCACCGGGCCCCATGGAGTGCATACTCCTGCGCCTCTTTCAGGGCGCCGATCGGCATTAGCCACATCAGAGACCGCCGGACCGTGAACTCATAGCTCGGTCGGTAGTGGTGGACGGCGGCTACGAAGACGAACCAGAACTCGAAAGCGTTGGGAAAGCCGAGTAGCACCCAACGATTGTCTACGAGCTCGAACATGACCACGCCGACGATCCTGTATGCGAACAAGCTGGCCGCTACGGTTCGTGCGGTACCGCCCCACCGCGTCGCGACCCACATGAACGTGCCCATGTAGGCGAGGTCGAGCCACTTGTCGAGCGCCTGGTAGTTGCCGACCCCACCCAGGTCGAGCAGGTTCATCATGAAGAGGTCGGACAGGTCGATGGCGATCGCCGCCAACGACCCCATGAGCGCCCACCGCAGCACCAGCAGCGCGCCAGTTACGCGTACCGCGGCGATGATCATCTCCTCAGTCGTCATTCTGTGAGCATTCCCGTTTCATTCCGAGCGAAGTCGAGGAATCGGGTAGCCGATCGGGCGAAGAACTAGGCCTCTGCGGTCTACCGGGACGGGCGCATCGAGCTGGAGTTCAGGACAGAAGGCGGCCGAGGAAGCCTTCCGCCTTAGCCCAAGGCTAACGAGCCTCAGTCGGAATGGGCTGGCCCCATCCCAAGCTGCTTCCTGAGCCTTGCTGCGACTTGGGTTACCTGTTGGGAGCGCGCCTCGAGCCGCTGCACCGCACGGTCTATCAAGGGCTGGACACGCCCTCCGGTCTTCGTGAGTTCCTGTTGTATCCCGCCGAGTTGGCGCTCGGCCTCACCGACGTAGTCGCCCAGGACTCGCTGGTACTCGTGCAGCTGCTCGATGCCCCGCCGCCGCACCAGCCGGTAAACGGACTCGGCCCGCCCGGTGCTGTCCCGCATCGCAAGTACGGAGCGGTTTATCCGCTCGCGGGCCTGCGCGAGTTCAGAAAGTGTTGTGTCTGCTGTCGGCGCCTCGATTGCCGATAACGCCTCTCCAATCCTGGTACGGAGGTCCAACCGGTCGACAGTCGTTACGAAGCTCTCTGGTGAAAGCCCCTCGCTGGACGCCCCGACTTTGTTCGTGACCGTGAACATGGAAATCGGAGCCGCAGTACCCTGCACCGACGCCTCAACGTCTTTGACTCCGGCGTAGTCACAAGCGCGGGTGTGGACCTGGACGGCCCCTGGCTCAAGTCTTCCGATCGTGATCGTCTCGGCCTCTCCGCCAAGCGAAATCGTCAACTCCACGTCGTCGAAGGTCACCTTTGGGCCATCTGCTTGGGGTTTCGCCTGATTGGCCACGGTGAATGTAACGGTGATGGGATGTTGCGCGTCCGGTTCCGGCGACTCCGCAATGTCCGCTGACACGCTCAAGAGTGCCTGCAATTCCTTCCACATAGGCCCAAGCGGGTGCTCAACCATGACGCTCCTCCTCCCGTTTCGTCTACATTCCCTGCTGGGCGCCCGGCGCTCAACCTTGTTAGTGCTTCTCACGAAGGTCACGGACGATCTCCATCATCACCTTACAGTCGACTCGTCGTAGGTCACCAACTGTTGCATCAGCTCGCTATCCTCGATCTTCTTCGTGGGTTGCGCCTGATCTCGTCCTGACCATCGATGAACTTGAGTTCGATGACGATAGCCGCGTCTGGAATTGGGGCGATCTGTTTACCTTGATCGTTGAGGTCTATTGGGCCTTGATTAGAGATGGCTTGGCGTTGGATCCAAACGGCACGAAGACCTCTCTCACCCGGTTCTACTCAGCAGTAAACCGGCTTGCTGAGTCGAATGGACCGCGGAGACGAACCACCCGGTCTGATGACGCCTCTCGATACTATCGCTCTGTGCTACAGGCGACGAATGATCGAGGAAACCGAATTCAACGGGGAGAAATCATTTCGAAACTGATCCGTAGGTGAAGGGTGTCGTTCCGCAGAATCCAATAACCTCACAGCGAGGCCCAGGCAAAATCGCCTGGGCCTCATCGTTGTCTGGTCGGGGAGCCGAGATTCGAACCCGGGGCCTCTACGTAGTGAGCTTGACAATAGAGGCTTATTTCACTAGCCTCTCGACATGGTCGTCGCTACGGATATTGTCGATGCCTTCTTCTACGGCCGCGTCTCCACCGACGCCCAGGCCGGTGACAAGCATGCCTCGCTCGACACCCAGGAGGCCCACGACCGCGCGTACTGCCCCTCCCATGGGATGAGGCTGGTCGAGTCGTTCATCGACATCCAGTCGGGGCGGCGTGATGACCGGACCGAGTACCGGCGGATGGTCGATGCTGCTCTTGCCGGCGGAGCCTCGGTCATCATCGTCCAGTTCCTTGATCGCTTCGGTCGGAACCCTCGCGAGATCCTGCGCCGGTACTGGGACCTCGAGGAGCGGGGTGTGCGGGTCGTGGCCACCGACGAGGACCTCAGCGAGGAGCTCATGCTCCTCATGCGGGCTGGCTTGGCCGGTGCAGAGAGTCGCAGAACGTCGGAACGGGTGAGGTCCTACATGGCAACTCGTGGGAGCAAGGGTGTGCACTTCGGTCGGGCCCCCTATGGGTATCACAGGACCAGGATCAACGATGTGGTCACCTGGGCGCAGGAGCCGACCGAGGCGGGTGTGGTGCGTGAGATGTTCCGGCTCGCCACCGATGAGAACCTCGGGCACAAGTCGATTGCCGACCGGCTCACGTCGGAAGGTCGGACCTCGCGCACGGGCGGGCCGTTCGCTGCCTACACCGTCCAACACATCCTCACAAACCCGGCGCTGACCGGCAGGCTGGAGTATGGACGCAGGCCCAAACCCGGCAACCCTCAGCCGGAGGTCGTTCGCGTTGAGGACTTCTTCCCGGCGATCCTGAGTGGTGCGGAGTGGGGTGCGCTCGAGGAGCGACTGCGCATCCGTCGCTCCATGCCAGCTGGTGCGACCCACCGGTCCGAGTATCTGCTCTCGGGCATCGCACGCTGCGGCCATTGTGGTGGACCCATGACGGGGAAGCTCACCTCCACCTATAGGGGAAAGCGCTACACCAAGTACTACTGCTCGCGGGCGCAGAGCTCGCGCGCCCGCTGTGCGTTCTACAACGGGCACTCGGCCCCAAAGCTTGAGGCGTCCATCCTCGAGTATCTCGGCCAGTACAGCGACCCGAAGAAGGTGCGCGAGCTGCTGGACGCCTCTGAGAAGCGGGAGGTGAGGCGGCGCGAGGTCGACCTCCGGCAGATCGAGAAGCGGCTGATCGCCATCGAGGTCGACTTCGCCAAGAACCTAGAGCTCCTCAAGCGCGACGTGCTCAATGAGCAGGAGTTCCGCAGGGCCAACGTCGATCGGCGGGACGAGCGCTCACGGCTTACGGGTCACCAATCGGAGCTCGCAGACTGGCTCGCACAGCAACACGAACGCCAGGAGGCGGTGGGCTCTCTACCCACTCGCGTGCGCTCGTTCCTCAAGGACGTCCAGGCGATGGACACGCGCCGAGCAAAGGCGGTGCTCCAGACGATCCTTTCGGCGGCACACGTCCACCGTGACGGCACGATCGAGCTAGAGTTCAGGACGTAGCAAAAAGCATGCCTAAACCACTAGACCCAGATATTCTTCATGGCCCTTCGTTCAACTATGGCCGAATCACGTAGCTCCTCGAAGAATTCCTGCATCTTCTTCGAGTTGCCGATCCCTGTAACTCGGAACTGTCCTGGTTTGCGGCCTGGAGACGCTTGATTGCCTGAACGCAGCTGCACACTTGAGTCGGCAGTGATCAGGTTGAACGGGGATCGGGTGAGCCAGATATCCTCGATCTGATAAAGCCAAAGTGAATTGCGTTTTCGAAAAAGGACCCCCGATTGGAAGTCAATCCGCCTTTCATGGACCCAGTATTTTGTCACCCGTGAGCTTAGGAGCAACCAGCCGGTAATCAACAGCCAAGGGAGGCTGATGAAGAACAGGGGCTTCTCTCCGTCATAGTAGTTCTCGTCGGTCAGTACAAAGAGAATGAAATAGATAGGTGCGGCCGCGGCTACCCAGGACAGGACGAATAAGATGCTGAAGGATCTTAGTCTGGGGTGCCCCTCCAGCAGCAGATCACCGGCAATGAGCCTGTCGGGGCCGCTCAGTTCGTCAGCGCCCGCGCGCTCGATTCTCCGCGCAAGGGTAGCGTCTGCGGACGGGGTCTCGTTCGCCGGGGGATTAGCCTCGATGTCGGTCTGATCCGCTTCGAGCTTCTGCCGTGCCTCTTCAAGATCAGGTTTGATCGCAAGAGCGATCCGGTACTCTACAACCGCCTCATCCTTGCGGTGTTGGCGCTCAAGAGACAACCCCAGATAGTAGTGGGCCAGATGGTCCTGGGTGTTCTGCGATATAGATCGTCGAAGCATGGACTCGGCGGCATCGAATCGTTGCGAACGGAAGTAGCACACGCCCAGTAGATATGCGGCTCGTGGAGAGTTCGGCTCTTGATGCAGGGCTGCCTCCAGAGCACGCGTTGCCTCTTCGATTGACCCTGAATCGATAAGCGCAGCTATCCGTTCATAGTTCGATTCAGTCATCGTGACTCCACCATTCGGTTAGCTCAAAACGTCGTGGTCGACGCCGCTGCCTGTCCTATTCCGCCGGAGGCCCCCCATGCGTGGGGGAAACAGCTGAGTCGTCGGCAGGGGGCCCGGTGTCTCGGCCCTGGTGCCCGGCGGCACCCTCGGGTTGGGGCTCCACACCTGCTGGCTCATCCTGTGACCTCGGTGCAGCATCTGTGCTGGCGGGCCCAGCTGATTCTTCACGATCGGCCCCCGAGAGATGAACCACGTCGGGTTCGAACACTATGTCGGGTTCATCGGTGGCTTTGGGCTCTGCCTTCGCGGCGTCCGAGAGATGAACCACGTCAGGTGCGAACACCATTCCCGGTTCGTCCGTGGCTTCTGTCCCCGCCCAGGCGGCATCTGAGAGAGGGACAACTGGGGGCTCGATGACCATCCCTGGTTCATCCGTAGCCTTGGTCGCTGGCTTCACGCCGTCCGAGAGATGAACCACGTCGGGTGCGAATGCGAAAGGTTCGTCCGTAGCCTTGGTCGCTGGCTTCGCGGCGTCCGAGAGATGAACGACCAGCGGTTCGAACACCATCTCGGGTTCATCAGTGGCCGTTTTTGAATCTACCTTCGACGGCTCCCCGACCGCGTGCACACCACCGATGGCCCATGAAACATCGGGGCCCGGCTCAGCGTTCCATCCCACCAGACTTATTTCGTCTCCCTTCCACCACGCCTGTTTGATGTCTATGTTGTTGAAGGTAATAAAACCCAACAGTGAGCGGGTTACGCCCACTCCGATCGAGAGATTGCCTATCCGTGCGCCCCCTTGGAAGTCCGCGTGGGTGTACGGCTTCTCGGTTGTGAAAGTGATCCAGGTGGGCTGGAGGTTCGCGGCCACCCTCGTAAACCCTGAGCCAACTCCGCCACCGCTAAATGTGTAGAACTGCGTCTCGCCATTCTCCTTATTCCAAACCTCGAACACGGCAGCGCGGGCCACAGGTCCGGGCATTAGGAATCGGCCCAGTCTACTCAGGCTGTAACCCTTTGAGATCAATTTCCAAACCGCAGGCAATGAGGAGAAGCTGTATCCAATGGTTGCGTAGTACCTAAAGGCCCAGCGTGTACTGCCCGACGGTCGCGCGGACATGAGTTACTCCTTCTCGAGCACCAGGGACAACCGGCCTCCCCATTCAACCACGTCGCTTGCGGCAATATCTGCACCGAGTGCACTGGGGTGGCACGGTGATGAGCCATGTTCGTTCGGCAGAGCCTGAACCACCTTACGGAACCTCCGTCCGATGGAACCCTGTCGAGGGTTACTCTGCAGAAGCCATTGGTACATCAGTAGCAATCAGACAGTTACGTAGGCGGTTGCAACTAGATTGTTGGACTAGTGCTAACGGTCTCGCAATGGGAGTACAGCAAGGATGGGACTGCCCTGCCAGGTGGGAGGTCGGAACCATTCGTCCCCGCTGTAGCACGCCGCACCGTATGATCGTGAGGGTGGGGCCGTTGTTCCGACAGTCGGCAAGGTCTGGGTCTCAAAGTCGCTGGTCGCTCTCGAACAAACCGTCTCGACCAGAGATGGGCTGACGGCAGAGCATGGACAAGAAGATCAAAAGTAGATGGAACCGGGTCAACTACCACTTTGCCATCGCGGCCGGTGTGGTTCCCGCTGTTCTCGGTCTCGCTTTCGCGGTTGGGACCGGACGGTTCGGTGCCGCGTTCGGGAGCGGAGCCGCACAGAATGCGCCTGAGGCCCAACTCTCTCTTGCCTTGGGCGCGGCCGCCGTCATGTTGGTCGTCATGTATGCCCTAAGCGCGAGCGGTGAAATAGCGATGCTGCGCGAGCACGTTGAGCACTATCTGCCTCCACTTCCAGATATGCGTCTGCCAATCGTCGGTGTCTCTCTCCTCTTGCCACTCCTCATCTACTTTTCGGGCACCTTGGTCGTGTTCTCAGCGATATACGCTGGGTTCAAGCTTGCTGAGATCTGGGGAGGGTCTATTGCGACCACGCTTATTCGCGATGGCTTATCAAGGGCAAAGGCCGACCTCGCTGACGACCCTGGGAAGAGCCAGACCGTCGAAGCGCTGGAGCGTTATTACCTGCGCAGACCCTTCACGGCCCTCGCGACAACTGTGTTCGGCATGGCCATGACGGCGATCGTGCTGTCGGCGTACGGGGACCTCGCAGAACCGGCGGTGGCGGAGGCCTTCAGGGTATCGGCGTACAGCGTGCTTATAGTGGCGATCCTTGGCAACGAGGTCGTCGTGTTCTTCTGGCGAAGGACGAGGAACGCGGCTTTGGGGGAGTACTACTCATAGAGCCCTCGTAAAGGGCGAGCGCTCGTCCACGTGCGTCCTTCCTCAAGGATTTGCAGGCGCTCGACGTGCGGCGGGCTAAGGCGCTGCTTCAAACGATCCTGAGAGCGGCCCACGTCCACCGCGGCGGCCGCATCGAGCTGGAGTTCAGGACCTAGGCGCCGAGCAGGGCACTCAGTTCACAACGAGATGTCTGAGTACCGACTCGGCAGCGCGATAACATACTCTTGGTTTATGCCGTCCACGACCCTGTCCAACGCCACCGATTTCGAGTCTCCGATATTGAGAACGATGCGCACGCGCCGCATGAACGCTTGGTTGTCGACCCAGACGTCCAAGGTCTCAACATCGAACTCGTCGATCACCGAATCAAGTTCGCCCGCTGGCAAGCTGTCCTCGGCTAACGAACCCAAGAACATCCTGACCTCATCGGGCTGCTCTCGCCAGTAGGTCGCCAAGTCGAGGGAGACGGTGAGCCGAACAAACTCCTCTTCAGTCTCAGTGTCACTGGCCGGCCGCTCGGCAGTGATACCGTGCACTGGGAGCACGCCGCTCGAAAACAATCCGCCAAGCGCGTCGAGGGTGTCAACCGCGGTGAACCCATCTTGGAGCAACTCAACAGCACCGCCCTTTAGTCGCGCCCATCCGTCGCCAAGCGGCCCGCGCATGTAGAGGTCTGGTGCTGCGACGAGGATCTCACTGCTGAGGCGTCCGCCGGGCGTCACGGCGGTGATGAGCGCGCTAGCGCGCTCCGGGCTCTCAAGCACGAAGTGGCTCGTCATCCCAAGCTCAAGCTTGAGCCCTAGCGCCTCGACCGAAGTCTCCAGCGTGGAAGCAGCCTCGAAGCTTGAAACGTCCGTCAAGCGTGCGACCACCATAGCCAAAATGTCGTTCCCGGTTGCTGTGGGCAACAGGACCGATGAGCTGACGTGGCCCGGGTCGGCCTGGCCACCCAGCGACAAACCGGGAACGTCAGCACCCTTCGCAGCATCCAGAACCGTCTCTGAACCCGGCGGTGTTGGCGTTGCCGGGCTGTTGAGCTCATCGATCCAGCTGAGGTCGGGCCCGCATGCACTGAGGGCAACGGTGAGCAGGAGGGCAATGGTGAGCCGTAGCGGTATCGCACTCATGGCCACATCGTCGCAAATGCTGGTCGTGAGGGTACCGCCCTAAAGGACAGTTGTCGGTGCTCCCTCGTGCCCCGTGGACGCGCCGAGCTGAGCGAGAGGGTGGACCGACAGGCGGAGCAGTCAGCGGCGGCGGACACCCTGCCGAGCCGCATAGGTTCCTTCCTCGAGGACGTGCAGGCGCTCGACGTGCGACGGGCGAAGGCGCTGCTCCAGACGATCCTGCAAACGGCCCACGTCTACCGCGATGGCGCATCGAGCTGGAGTTCAGGACCTAGCAGGAGGCAGCCCAGCTAAGACTTGAGGTGGAGTCCGACTCGCCCCCATCTCCACCACGAACACGCGCTCGGCAGCCAAGCGGCTCGTAGTTACACGTCCCCGGTGTATGTAGGATAGTGGATGACTATGAGGGTCTACTGGCAAGAGGCGAAGCAGGGCCTACGGCTGATGTTGGCGGATGGCCAACGGGAGGAGCGGATCGGCGGCGTGCGCATGACCCGGCGGGGATTCGATGCGTTCGCAATGACCTTTGGCTACGACCCTGACCGCGCCCGGCGGGATATCGCAAGTCTGGACGAAGCAAAGGCGTTTGTTGAATCGTTCCGCCCATGGGAGCTGTTCATCCGTGACCCGGATCTTTCCATAGAGCCCCACGTAAAGCCCTTAGACGGGTGATGTTCTTCAACGGGGAGCGTCCCAACCAACGACGGCGTCCAGGACCGTCCGGTCCTGCGAGGGCACCCTCCCGTCGCTGACCGCCGCGGTAAGCAAGCTCAGGAGTGCCACCAACACCGTCGCGACGCCGATGAGAAGGATCGCCCAGCGCCTGACGTTGGTCTTGGTCCCCTTGTGCTCGCGTTTCATAGCAGCTTGCCACCGGTGCTCAGCGCGTTACGCGGCGGATGAACTCCCTCACTGCGGTCTCGTACTTCTCAGGGTCGGAGTTCCATGCGCCAACGTGGGTAGCGGCGTCGAACGACACATAGGTCACCAAGTCGGGGAGACTGTTGGCGAGGGTCTCGCTCGTGCCGACCGGCACAGTTTTGTCCCCACTCCCGTGGAACAGGAGGACAGGCGTCGAGAGCTCGTCGGCTCGGTCAAGATAGTTGAGCGCGCCCCAGTCCACATCGAACCGAAGGCTGGCGATCCTTTTGGCAGCCGCGGTCAGTAGCACGGGCACGTTCCGTCGTTGGGCGGCAAGGTCAATCGTCGCTTCGAAGTCGAGCATCGGCGAGTCGAGAATCACACCCACCACTCGGGAGGCCTTCGGTGAGCTGTACAGGAAACTGGCAACTATTCCGCCACCCATGCTGTAGCCCACCAGTACCAAGTCATCTGCCCCACAAGCGATGGCATACTGCGTCGCCGCCTTCAGGTCCTCCCACTCGGTGAGCCCGTATTGGTAATATCCGCTTGGGTCCTCGGGCGCTCCTGCGTCGTTCCGGTACGTTATGACCAACGAAGGCAGCCCTGCGTCCACCATCACGGGCAGCATGCGCAACGCCTCTCCCTGAGGAGCGCCCTTCCCGTGGACGAAGATGGCCCAGGTGCCTTCGGCGCCGTCCACATACCAGGCCGCCAACTCGCCCGCCGGGGACGCAAACATTACCTCATCGAAAGCGATGCCGTGGGCGCGCTGCGGATCGCCCGGGTACGCGGCCCGATCGTAACGCACCATATGCCCCACAGCCAGGGAACCCTCCAACGGCGCGTACCGGCGAACAGCCGTGACGCCGTCGATCTCGAGAATCTCACCGACTCGGCCGTAGCCGCTAGGCCCTTCGATCCCCATAGTTTCGGGCTCCTCCCGGGGATCCGTAGTGAGCGGAGACCTGAGTGTAATGCGGCCAGCTCCCAACGCCATCACCTCCACCTGAAACTCTGGAGGATCGGTCTTGACCCGCAGCGCGCCGTTTTCGATCTGGACCGCGTAGAACCAGCTGAATGCGAGCGCCGCCACAACCAGCATTACAGCGACGCTGCCTAGCCCAAGGGCCAACCGTCTTCGGGTTACCTTGAATAGCCGCATCGTCCTGCCCTGCTCCTTAGTCGGGCTCGCCCCCTTAAAGTGATCGAATAAGTGTTCTCGGCCTTCTCGGTGGCCTCAATGCAGGAGGTGCACATACGGCAGACGAGGGGAGTGCCGATGCAGACGGACACTATCTCTCTACTCCGAAACCAAAGAAGACCGGACCTGGGCTGCCCTTGCTCGACCAGGCCGACGGGAACAAGGGGTACCCTACACTGCATTCCCGCTCTGCCTTCGTAAGCCCCTCCCACTAGCCCCGGTCGATCCCTTCTGTCAGAAGTCGGACCACGAGGGAATTACCATCCGGGTCAAACCGGATGAGGAGCTGATCTCATGGCCTGCCCGCATTGTCAGTCGAAGGCTGTTTCGGGCAGAAAGCGACGAACCGCGCTCGGCTACAAGACCTTCGCCTGTCGCACCTGCAATCGTTGCTTCAACGAGCGCACAGGCCTGCCCTTCAACGCGCTGCAGTTCCCTACCGACGTCGTGGTGCTCACCGTCCTCTTGCGCCTGCGCTACAAGCTCGGCTTCCGAGATGCTGCCGAGCTGCTCCTCCAACGGGGATTCGAGGTCAGTTGTGAGACCGTTCGGGCTTGGGAGTTCCGGTTCGCACCGATGGTTAGCGAGCGTCTTCGGGCGAGACGTTGCGGCACGGCAGGCCAGTCTTGGTACCTAGACGAAACCTACATCAAGGTCGGCGGTCGCTGGTGTTACCTGTATCGTGCTATCGACCGAGCTGGCAACCTCCTGGACTCCATGCTCAGTGAGCACCGTGATCGGCAGGCAGCCAGGCGCTTCTTGCGTCGGCTGGTCGCGGGTGCTGAGCGTAAGCCGTTCGTGTGACGACAGACAAGCATCCTGCCTACACGAAGGCGATCCGATGGATCATCGGTCGCAAGGTCCAGTACCGCCACAGTCAGTATCTGAATAACCGGATGGAGCAGCATCATCGGCCGATCAAAGCAGCGCTACTATCCAATGCTCTGTTTCGGTCGATTCGAATCGGCGAGTCGGTTCTGCACCGCATTCGATGAGCTACGCAACTATCTGAGGGTCACAGGTTCAAGGGACAACCGCATAACAGCAGCAGAGAAAAGGACGGTCTTCAGCGCAAGATGGTCAACACTGATGGCTGAGTTGGCTGTCTAGCCCCAAGTTGGGGTAGGGAATCCTTGGCCCGTCGACGGTGAGTGGACTGAGTTCTGACAGAACCGTTCGACTCCGCTCGAGGGAGCCGGCTGTTGCTTGACAGCCAGTTCTAACAGGAGCTCTCGCCTCGAGTGGTCACGATCGCGCGAGCGACATCCCCCGGAACCACGCGTTTAGGCGCCAGTAACTCCAGCGGAGCCCGAGAAGCTTGCCTATTAAGGCAGCGCCGATTCCTGAACCGAGCGCAAGCCCAATCACAAACCAGACGGTCCAACCTTGTTGCAGGCCCACACCTAAGAGCGAGACGAATGCCGTAAGGAACCCGAGGCTGGCCCAGATACACGCACAGTCGTTGAAGAGGTACTCAAGATCCTTGGCCGCTCGTTGCCGTTCCGGTTCGGTGAGCCCTGGAAGCGCGACGAGGACTTGATCGACAGAGGCCCGCCGCAACCAGGTAACCAAGCGTGCGCCTCGTTCCAGATCTCGGGCGTCCCTCAGCGTTAGCCTCATATCCGGCCTGCGTTAAAGGGCGAGGTCAGGGCTTCGGCCGTGGGTCCCCGCTGTAGGCGTGGAACGCCTTTGTTCTGTTTGAGCGCACTTCGTGGTTGGAATATCTCCACATTCATCACACGAGCCAGCAGAAGAAGATGAGTTTCGGTACCCAGATGAGTACCCAGACGATGATTCGGATAAGAACCCAGACGATGAACATCACGACGACGGTCACCCACTTGACCACCCACACGACGAACCTGACCAGACGAGTGACCACCCAGACGATCACCTGAACTGTGTAGGTGTAGAGGAGGCAGATCCAACTGACCAGCCAATGCCAAGTAGCGCAAGTCCTAGTTCGTACCGTTCGTTGACGGGTGTGCTGACGCTGCTCCCACCGCACAACCCTTTGCGACTGTCGCTCTAGGAATTCCTTCCACTCAATCATCTTCTCCCAGAGCCACTGGGTGAAACTGAGCAGGATTGGTTCGTACCAGCGCACCCAGCCGCAGATTGCAATTCACACCCGCGACGATCAGCGGCCCAAGGAACGCAAGAGCGGCGATCAGAATCGCCACTAGTGAGCCCAACAAAATGAGGATGATGAGAAGAGTCAGTAACGGTCCGGTCACAGTCAGCGCAAGGATCGCGAGCAGTTCTGTGATCAACGCTGCCAGAATCGCCAGGAGGAAGAGCAAGAAAGCGACGAACCACTCGCCGGGGCTTCGGCCGAGGAACTTGCCTACGGCGTAGACGACCGCGCCAGCGCCAATTGCCGACTCAACTAGAAGACCGACGGCCCCGGCCAGGCTGGCTCCGTCGACCAACGCCTGCCAGAAGCCAACCTCGGAAACTTGGTCTAAGAAATCGCTGAGGGGACTCCCTGTGAAGGTATTGATCAGCGCCGCTGCGGCCACAAGGGCAACCAGCAGCCCGACTCCCCAGCCTTTCGAGAGCTGAATACCACTTGTTTCTGGGACGGGCTCTCGATTCATATAGGGCCTCCGAGTGTGGACTACCTAGGTGGCAGAATAAGCCGTCGGGCTACGGTAGAGAATCAGCCGTGTTCACCGTAGGAGTACCTAAAGCGATGTGGCGTCCAACCGATCGTGGCTGCCTCGAATGCACGAGGGAGCTATCCTCCTATCCGCCATTGCCTCCGGCTGATTCAGCCAGCCGGCTGACCAAGGCGGCAGGCAAGGATCAGCCACCGGCCGTGATATCGCATGATGGGGCAAAGGCGCGATCAGCGGTTGTCACGCTGGGATGTCTCGATCCAGCTGAGCGAGACGCGAGTTGCCATCGAACCGGGTCGAACGCGAGTCTCCCTTCGATCCCCTCGCCTTACCCAGACGGGGTTAGGTGTACGAGGCTCGGGATGACGTGAGCTTCGCTCACCTCGCCGCCTTCGACGACGAGGTCGTACGCGAAAGTCAGGGTGTAGGCCCTCCGGAAGAAGGCGACCCCGAACTCCAGAGGCAACTCAAATGAAACTACCACGTTCATACGATCACCGGACAACTGCCCCGGTGGCCCGATCTCCCAGATGAGACGCTCCTCAAGAGCTTTCTCCACTTCGGGGGCGATGACTCGCTCCGCGATGAGAGCGATGACAATAGCTTCCGGGCTCCCAACTGCTAACGCTGCGTTCGCTATGGTCAGCGCGATCTCCTCCTGCCGTTTGGACGGCCTGGCACCGATACCGGTTCCCAGCCCCGGCTCCACGAGCCAGTTGAACCGCTCCGGGACCGCCGCCTCAATCTCCTTGACCGCCTGAACCAGCGTGTTGAGCGGGACCCCCAACGTCGCCACCGCTCCAATATCGCTCGCAGTGCCCGTTATTCGGCTGCTGACCCACACGTCGACGGCGGCGGCAACGGTCGCCTCGGCACTCCCGGGGGGCGTGGGTGTCGGCGCGGGCGCCGCGCACGCATCGACGCAACACAGAACGGTCACGGCCGCAAGCAATGCCATAACACGGTGCTGGTGCGGTAGCGCGAGCGTCAGGCTCACCCCAACTTGCTGAGGGGGTACAGCTGCTCGAACTGCAGGCTCGCGTCGTGTTCGACGCAGTAGTCCCAGATGTGGTCAGGGTCAGCGGCGTTCGGAGGCACGCCAAAGTCCTTCCCGATGTCGTCGAAGGCGTAAGCAACCACCCAGCTGCAGATCGGGTAGTTGTCCACCATTGCCAACCGCCTGAAGAGGTACCGCCCGCCTGCGAGGCGGTCGAGGCCATGGGCGACGATCTTCAACCACCCGTAGCTGCGGCCGACATACTCCGCCGCCTTCGCCGCCACGCTGTCCGCGCTCGTATCGTCGAGGCCACGCCACCGGTAGATTGCGATCTGGGCACGGTTGCCGCTCCCGTACTGATCAGCCAGCGCGTGCCGGCGCACCTTGGCAAGCGCCTCGACGATGTCCTGTTGGTCGACCATGACCCCACAATGATTGACCCTCGTACGCCGTTCGCCCGCCGTCCGGGTGGACTGTCGAATCAGCCAACCAAACAGTCCCTGCGACCGGACCAAGACGATATCCCCAGCACGAAGTTCGAGCTCAGCCATCTCGTCCCTCAGTCGGACGGGCAGGAGCGGAGGGGTCTTGGTCCGGCTTCACATGCTCGTCGATCAGCCGGACTGCATTGTTCGTCGCGTCCCGAATGTCCTTGTTCACCCGTTCGATCTGGTCGAGCTCTTTTAGCGAAAAGGCTCTCAGGTGCCCAAGCTCACTGGCGAACCCGGTCAGTACCAGGCGGATCTGCGCATGGTTGGCGTTCGCCTGGCGCAGGCCCTTCCTGGCGAGGGTGTAGAGCGAGGTCAGCGTGCTGATCACGCCTCCTCCTCCGAACACGCTTGCAACAATCGTGTCGTTCAGGTTGTCGTTCCGAACGGCGGCGACCAGGCCGACGACTATGAGCGCGACACCGATCACGAAGGTACCGACGCTGAGCCCCACGATGGCCCGGAACGTGAGTTCTGGGTTGCGTATCGCCTCGCCAAAGAACTGACGTGTCACCGCCTCCGCATGGACGGTAGAGGCCATCTCAGCGTTGTCCTTGACCTTCGCCGCGGTACGGCTGGCCACATCCTCCCGGAGCGAGTCCACCTTTTGGTTCGCACGGAGCCCCATCGGCCCCCGGCCTCGGACGACCTGCGCGACCGCACCCCTCTGGTCCCCCCTTCAGGAACCGAGAACGGAGTCGCGGGTTCGCGATCAGCTGTTCTGCGAGTTCGTCTGCCTTAGGGTCAACACCGTCACGGTCTTTTCCATCTGCCGATCGGTCCATCGGGGCTCCTTCCGGTCCGTGCTCGGTCACCGATCGAGCGCGGGTGTCGCCTCAGACTCCTGCTCGGCGGTCCAGTCGCAGAACTTGGAGAGACCGCCGGTAGCCAAGATGAGCACGACTGCGGCCACCAACGGTGAGGCCGGGCCACCCAGCCAAGGGACGGCCAGGGCGATGTAGCCGGCCAAAGAAGCGGCGGACGCAGACGTCAGGGTCTGCTCAACGGACAGGTTGAAGCGGTTGTTGCGTACCTCCCCAACAGCCGCATCCACGTGCCGGGCCACATTGGGCTCGCCGCAAATCCGGTCTCTAAGAGACCGAGCCATGAACTTGAACAACCCCAACTCGTAATGAGCGGCCTCGGCGAATGCCTTCACGCTCGACTGCCCAGACTCGGTACCCAGTTCCGCTAGTGCAGCGTACTGCCAATTGGTTGCAGCCTCGGGGGTCTCCAGCAGCCGACCATCCAGCTCCCATTCCCGTCGCGTGCCCGTCTGCGTGTGCTCCGGGTCCGCCGCGTGTGGCTCGGCGAACGGCTCCTTGACGATGACACCCATGAGCCTCGCGATGCGGACCAGGCGCTCATCTTCTGTCCGGTCAGGGTCCGCCAGAAGCGCATCTAGCCCTAGGCCGTACTCCTCAATAGCAAAGCGTTCCAGGGTCTTGGCGGCAGGCCCTAACGCACCTTCTCGTGAGTGTTCGTTCGCCATCGGCTACATATCGCCCGGGTTCCGCTCCACGAAAACGAAGCTGATGCCGAACCGTAGCAATCCGCCCGAGCCAGTCAATCAGTGGAAATACCGGTGTACTTGCCGCTGTCCTGCGTTCAGATGGGCGTCCGCCCGTTCGCCATTTAGCGTCCTGACCGTACTTCGACCCCTACCCGCTCTTCAAACAACCGCATGGTGACCAGGTTGTCGAGCTCTCCCCAACCTCGGTCCATCGCTTCTTTGAGATACCTGTGAGCGAGCTCAGCCATCGAGAGACTCCGCTGGATTCTTCGGCGAGCTCAAGGGCCAGGCCAACATCTTTGTAAGACAGCCCCAGACTGAACCGAGGATGCTCGAAGTCACCACTGAAGAGGAGGTCGGGAATGTGGCTAGTGAGCACGAGCTGTTGCCCGAAGGAGCCGTTCAGCAGCACCTCGAGCATCGTCTCCGGCCTCACTCCTGCTTTGACCGCCAAGGCCAATCCCTCCTGCACCGCTATGCGTGTGCTCATCGAGATGGCGTTGTGTACCAACTTGGCGATCGTGCCCGTGCCGACCGGGCCTACGTACGTGATCGAGTTACCGATCGATTCCAATAGGGGCAGCACCGCGCTGAACCCGTCTGCGCTGCCTCCAACCATGACCGCCAACGTCCCGTTCTCCGCGCCGGCGACTCCGCCGCTGACCGGTGCATCCAGTACCGTTGCGCCCTTCGGTGCAAACTGAGCTTCGATCTCACGGAGGAGGACAGCTGAGCCCGTGGAAGTGTCCACGTAGATCATGCCGTCATGAGAGCCCTCGACAATGCCATGGTTCCCCAGCGCCACCGCGCGCACTTCGTCGGGTCCGGGGAGTGAGGTGATAACCACATCTGACGATCGGGCTACGACGCGGGGGGAGTCCGCCCAAACTGCACCGCTTTCCAGTAGCGTCGTCGCGGCTGTGGGGTTGATGTCGTGAACGACCATCGCATGGCCACCTCGCATCAAGTTCCGCGCCATAAGGGAGCCCATCCTGCCGGTGCCGATAAAACCGATTCGCACAGCTCTTCTCCCGAGGGGCGATGCCATCGCCTGTTTGGGACAACATACGCTTTGGTTGCATGAAGCAGGATCCACTCCAGACGATCCCGGAAAGCAGCACACGTCTACCGTGACGGCACGATCGAGCTAGAATTTAGACAATTTCGGAGCAGGTCAGCTCAGGGGCACTAGCGACCGCGCAAACGAGCCTTCAGGCACGGCATCAAACGCAGCCTTCGGCCTGATGCACCTCAGGGAAAAGGGCGTTCATATGAAAGCGATCGTCTACAACAAGTACGGCTCGCCTGACGTTCTCAGGCTCCAGGAAGTCGACAAGCCGATCCCTAAGGACGATGAGGTGCTGGTAGAGGTCTACACCGCGTCCATAAATTCATGGGATGGAGATTTCCTGAGAGGTAGCTTGTTGGCCCGTCCATTCGCGGGTTTCCTAAGGCCGAAGCACAAGATACTGGGCACCGACGTCGCGGGCCGGGTTGAAGCGGTTGGCAGCAACGTCACGTTGTTCAATGTAGGTGATGAGGTGTTCGGGGAGGTCAGCAAGCGCTTCCTCTCCATGGGTTGGGGCGGGTTCGCCGAGTTCGTGTGTGCTCGTGAAACCTCCCTGTTGCGTAAACCGGAAAGTCTTTCATTCGAGCAAGCAGCGGCCCTACCTCAAGTGGGCGCCCTCGCCCTGGCAGCTCTTCGCTTCAACGGACAGATCCACCTGGGGCAGAAAGTATTGATCAACGGTGGCGGTGGCGGGGTGGGGACGCTTGCGGTTCAGATCGCGAAGTCGTTCGGGGCTGAGGTGATGGGGGTGGACAGCGCGGGCAAGCTCGACATGGTGCGCTCGCTCGGGGCGGACCACGTCATCGATTATGCGCAAGAAGATTTCACGAAGAATGGACAGCGCTACGACCTGATCATCGACGTTGCGGCCTATCGCTCGACTTTCGATTACAAGCGCGCTCTGGGTCCCAAGGGCGCTTATGGCGTGATCGGCGGTTCCCAGCTGCGGTTTTCCCAAACCGCGTTCTTAGGACGTTTGATCTCAATGCTCGGAAGCAAAAAAATGGGTGCGGTGGGAGCGAAACCCAACGAGGGCCTGGGTTTCTTGGTCGAACTGATCGAGGCAGGCACCGTAGTACCTGCGTTAGACAAGCGTTTCGCGCTGAGCGAGACCGCTGACGCCTTCCGGTACTTTCTGGAGGGCACGTTCACCGGGAAGATCGTCATCACCATGTGAGACCCGGGCCAACCACAGGGATTGGGCCAGCTCCCCTTCGGAGCGCCTGAGCCGAGGTTTGAATGCGCCCAGCCTCGCACCGTCCGGGTCAGGCGGCTGGTTGGATCACAGATGGAACGTCATTCTGAACCTTGTTCACGAGCGTCGAAACTCCGTACATGGCCATCTCAGCCTCAGGGAATGGGATAAGAAGATCGTGAAGGGACTCGTCGTCCTCCATTGAACGATCCAACCACGCGGTCCAGGCTGGCCAATCAAGGATGACGGGCATCCGGTCGTGGATGGGCTCGACTAGCCCGTTGGGCGCGGTCGTGATGATGGCGCACGAACGGACCTCGCCTTCCGGTCCTCGCCATCGGTCCCAGATCCCGGCGAACGCAAACGGCGACCAGTCCTTCGTCCCGATGCGAAAGGGCCGCTCCCGTGTCTCCCATTCATAGAAGCCGGTGGCAGGTATTAGGCACCGGCGGTACCTGAACGGCCACTTGAAGCTCCCAGTTGTGGCCACCGTCTCAGCGCGCGCGTGATGTTCAGCGGGAGTTTCTGGTCGGGCTTCTTCCAGTAGGGAATCAACCCCCAGCGCATGTAGTCCGCGTGGGTGACGTCACCGTCCGATCCGAGTACCAGAATGGGATCAGTGGGAGCGACGTTGTAGCGCTCTTTGTAGGGCAAGTCTCTCCATTGGACACCGAACCAGTCGGTCAGTGCCTCGGGGTCAGTGGAGAGATCAAACCGTCCGCACATGGCAGCGAGTGTACCCCACGCTCAGTGAGATCAGGCCCCAGGGCGCGGGCGCCCGTGTCCGACCGCTGGATGCGTCACGCAGATCATTGCGACGGTGATTCGGGACGTAGCTCTATCCCAGCTCGTCGCGCGATGGGTGCGCCCTATCCGGTCCCCGGTGGCACACGCTGGCCCAGTGTGGTGCGCCTTGAACAGGGCCAGAGCACGGCTGACCTGGCTGTCGGGTACCATCCCTTCCAGCTGGGCGCCACAACTGCACCAGAGAGCCACGTGTTCGAGGAGTTCGGCCACCCGCTCTTGATATCGCAGCTGGGCCAGTCGTGCGATATGCAGGTGGCACGATGACCTCAGCGGACTAGGACGGCGACTGGCGACAGCGCCGCATTGAAGGCTGCCTTTGGCTTGATGCTGACGACCGTCCTCGAGTCCGCGTGTCGACGTAACCGCGTCCAGCACCGTCAGCAGCAGTCGCCTCCGCTCGCCAAGCACGGTGCTGGTGCTCACCCCGATCCGCGACGCGAGCTCGTCGTATCGCATGAGCCACCGCTTCAATGGCACCCGGTCGCAAGCAGGCGGAGGGTGAATACGGCATGTGCGGATAGCGATTCTTGCGCCTGAGGTCTGCTTAGTAGACAAGCAGATGGCAACCCGCGTCCGGTCGCTGGCTAGCGCTTAGGATAGTCGCGAGGGAGAGCATATGGAGACGGCGGTCCTAGGCGACGCGCAGCTCTCGTATGAGGTCGCCGGTTCAGGTGAACCAGTGATTTTCGTACACGGAGCGCTGATTGCAGAGGCGTTTCGACCTCTGTTGACCGAGCCCAGCCTGGCTGACGGGTACAAGCTCATCACGTATCACCGTCGCGGCTATCGAGACAGCGGGGGCGTTTCAAGCTCGGTTAGCCTCGCCCAACAGGCCGGTGACTGCCGCGCGCTGTTACGTCACCTCGGGATAGATCGTGCCCATGTCGTCGGGCATTCTTTCGGGGGTTGCATTGGCGTTGAACTGGCTTTGGACACCCCGCATGTCGTGCATTCGCTAGCGCTATTGGAGCCGGCATTGTTCGGGCGGGATACCGGCGACGCGTATCAAGAGGCTTTGGCCCGGGGCGAGCAGCGTTACAGGGAGGTGCCCGCGGAGGTTGTTGTGGACGAGTTCCTAGGGATGCGTTTCGGGCCGGACTACCGTACGGCCTTGGAACGGGTGCTGCCGAGGGCTTTCGCGGAGGCGGTGACCGATGCGAAAGTCACGTTTGAAACGGACATCCCCGCGTTGCGGGAGTGGAGCTTCAGCGAGGAGGAACTAACGCGCATCGCGCAGCCGGTCTTGAACGTGATCGGCAGCGAAAGTGAGGCTCTTTGGTCCCGCTTCGGAGACGTCTATCGGTTTGTGCTTAGCTGGGCGCCCCAGGTCGAAGGCTTCGTGCTTCCCGGCGCGGCGCACGGCCTGATGATGCAGAATCCTAGGAAGATGGCGAAGGCTCTCGCCGACTTCTGGCAGCGTCACCCGATCACTGCGTCCTGACGGCGCAGCCATCGCCAGTTCCCAATACAGGGTGGGGCTGTCGCATAACGGCTGCCGTCGCATGGGATAGTGGTCATAGGCGAGATCGACTCTCCTCCATCTCCACCGTGAACGCGACCGCAGCGCACTACTTCAGGATCACGACATACCCTTTACCAACGAAGACCCTGTCTGATTTGCCAGGCGCTAGCCCGATCCATGCGTTTTGGCTGGTGTTGAATGCGTATGCGACCGCCCACTCCAAGTCACCAAAAGCCAGATCCGCGTCGAGTCCCAAGCCGATGGTGGCGCCGATGTTGTCCGAAAACCCGCTTGGGACGATGCCGACAAAGTTGTTGCCTGAGACGAGGCCGCCACTTACCTGAGTCCCCGGCATGGTTGCCACGGGTTCTGCCGGCGCAAGCGCGACCCTGATCGGGGCAAAGCCGGTCGAATGCACCCAGTACGCCCTATCCGCGCCTAGGTGAGTGAGCGGTCCTGACCAGGTGCCGTCGGATCCGCTAGTGGCCTCGACGCACACCTCATCGTACGAAAACCCCGGCGGGGTGCATACGCTCAGCGGAATTGGCGGAGGCCTACCGAATGGCCGCTCGGGATCCCCCTGGCGACTGACCGTCACGACCCTGTCTGCGTTGGTGCCCGACAGCAGCGCCCCGAGCGACCCGTCGATGGGCCATCGTGGCAGGGAGATCAGATTCCAGCCGGGAGAGAGCGGAATCTGGACCACGTCATTCGGGTGGACGACAACGGCGAACGTGAATGTATCTTCGAGAAGCCCCCCCTCAAGATCACGGACCCAGTAGACCGTGATCGTGTGTGATCCCAGCGCCAGCCCATTCGTGTCGAGAGCAAAGCTGTTCGGGCCACGGCCGTTCACCACGGCCGTTACGTCCACTGAGTCGAGCGTCGCCGCAACGATGGTCATAGTGTCGCTCCCGAGGTAGCCAAACACGATGGAGGGGTTTCGCGAGATGGTCGAATTCTGCGAGAGGCGACTGCTCTCAGGGCCAAGCTCGAACTCGAACGATCCAGCCGCCGCTAGCGTTGGGGTGGGGGCCGGTACTGCCGTGGGCGTCGGGGTTGGCGTGGGAGTCGGTTGCGGCACTGGCGTCGCCGTGGGCGTTGGTGTGGGTTTAGACCCTGCCGCTGGTGCGAGCGTTGGCGTGGGGATTGGTAATCGTGCGGGCGTCACCGTGGGCGTCAACGCAGTTCCCCGCTCAAGCGCTGCTCGCACCCTTTCAACCACGCCCGGCCCAACCCAAGCCTTCCAATCGTCGGTATTCCAGAGGTACCACTCGGCCGTTGCCTGCAGGTCGCCACCCAGCTCACCCAAGCGCAGCTGGGCAGGTATCTGATTGGCGGCGTTGAACTCCCAGCGCCCGAATAGGTCGACCAGGTCCGGCGCCGCCACGGCGAGATCCGGGTGCATGGTTACGAGCACTTCGTCGTCCGGATAGGCACAGGCTAGATTCAACCAACAGGCCTCCGAGTAGAGGGGTTCTGCGAGCCGGTAGTAGCCGCCGAACTCCGTATCCAGCTTGTGCGTGAGGGTCGTCGGCCCCCAGTAGAAGAAGAGGACGGGTTCGCGAGCCTCAAATGCCGATTCGATGGCCGTCACCAGCGCGGCTGCCGAACCGGGGTGGACGGGTTGAACGTAATCCTGGAGGTCGTAGGTCCAGACTTTCTTCAGGTTGATACCCTGGCACTCCCAGCCAGCGCCACAATTGAGCAGCCGCGCCTTTCCGGGCGTCTCTGACGTTTCGAAAAGCTGCCAATAGACAACCAGGTCCTCGACAGTACGCAAGCCGGGGTAGGCATCGGCGACGTACTGAGGGATGATGAACGAGCTCTGCCAGTTGTCGTCCAGCGACTTACCGACGCTCCGGATCGCGCGGGCGCCGAAGGCAACCTCGTAGGTCCGTTGATCGGTTGTGCGTGAGCATTGAGGACCTGGGCTGGCGCAGCGCCCCCCCCCGCCGCCGGACCGGCGCTTAGCCAGAGCTCCATGGTCACGTTCACTGCGCCCTGGACCAGGTACCCCCTCAAGGCATTGGTGCTGACGGCAACTTCGTTGGTCGGGTACCCATAGCCAAACTCGACTATGGTGCGGGCTATCGCGTTCTGCAGTTGAATGGACTCCCAGCCACGATCAGCGAAGATGACCGTGGGCTTGGGTTGCCCCACTGTAGGCGTGGGTGTCGGCTTAGCCGCCACCTCACCGCTGGTCGCTGCGGTGAAGGTGTAGTCGTCGAACGCGATGCCACCAGGGAAAACGGAATAGAGGCGCAGGAATATCGTGGTGCCGTCCGTGGGAAGGCCGGTCACTTCCGTGGACCCGCCTTCGACCCTGCCGAGCCAGTGCTCGTCGCCACCTCGGCTGGCTCCCACCCAGATGTAGTGAGTCGACGCACCGGAACCGGGGTCCCATTCAAAGAGCACGGTGTCCCCGGACAGCGTGATGCCATCGGGTGGCCAAAGTAGTCGTGCCGCCTGCTCGACCACCGGGACCGGAGTAGGCGTGGGACTGGTCAGTGGCACGGGCGTTGGCGCGAGTGTCGAATCAATGGCACGCAGCACCCTTCCAGCGACACCCGGCGCTACCCATGATTTCCAGTCGTCGGTATTCAGGAGGAACCACTCCGCAGCAGCCTGCACGTCTCCATCCAGCTCGCCCAAGCGCGTCTGAGCAGCGAACTGGTTGGCCGCATCAAACTCCCAGCGCCCGAATAAGTCGACCAGGTCCGGCGCGACCAGGCCACCTCGTTGTGCATTACGATGAGCACCTCGGCAAGCGGGTAGGCGCAGGCGAATTCGCCCTCCCAACAGGCATCTGAGTACCGGGGCTCTTCGAGCAGGTAGTAGCCCCCTAGCTCCGTGTTCAGCTTGTGCGTGAGGGTCGTCGGCCCCCAGTAGTAGAACAGGAGGGGTTCGCGAGCCACGAATGCCGATTCAATGGCCGTCGCGAGCGCGGCTGCCGAACCGGGGTCGACGAGCTGGACGTAGTCCTGCAGACCGTAAGCCGTTACCTGCGTCGCGTTGATCTGCTCGCACTGCCACCCGGGGATGCAATTGAGCAATCGGGCCTGCCCTGGTGTTTCTGGTGACTCGAACAGCTGCCAGTGGGTAGCCAGATCCCCAACGCTACGCAGGCCGGGGTTCGCATCGGCGATGTACCGAGGGATGATGAAGGAGCTCTGCCAGTTGTCATCCAACGACTTGCCGACGCGCCGTATCGAGCCGCCAGCCACCGCGGCGTCGTATTCCTCTTGCTGGTTCGGCACCCAGATTTCCATGGATACGTTCGCGCGGCCGTCGACGAGCGCCTGCATCAGGTCACCGATGCTTCCCTCGACGCTTTCCGTGGGGTATCTGTAGCCAAACTCGACAATGGTGCGGGCTATCGCGTTCTGCAGCCGCGCGGACTCCCAGTCCAGTTCGGCGAAGATGATTGTGGGTTTCCCTGAAACGGTGGTGACCGTTGGCGCCGGGGTCAGCCGGTTCTTCCGCGGCGGGGGTCAGGCCCTCTCGCGGCGCGTCCTGAATCTCGCCACCATCACACGCGGCCAAGACCATGATCAGGAATATAGGCAACAACAAACGAAGCGTCATTCAATCCACTAACGGTATGGTGATCGCTGCCAACACGTCGTCCGCCACGCCCGGCGCGACCCAGCTCTTCCACTCGGTGGTGTTGGTGAGGAACCAGTCGGCCACGTCCGGGAAGCCCGCGCCGGATTGGCTCAGGTAGGCCTCGGCCTGGCGCTGGATCCCTGCGCTGAACTCCCACTTCTCGAAGAACTCGATAAGGTCGGGCGCTTGCTCCAAAAGGTCCTCGTGCATGGCGATGACAACCTCTGTCGTCTGATATGCGCAGCCGACATCCCTGCTCCAGCACTCGTCGCTGTAGGGCGGCTCCTCGAGGATGTGGTACCCGCCTAGATCGTTCTCCAAGTCATAGGACAGCGTGGTTGGGCCCCAGTAGTAGAACAGGATGTCCTCTTTCTTCTCGAAGGCCGCTCGTATCTCAGCCTCCAGCGCCGCCCCGGAGCCCGGGTTCACCGGCCAGATACTATCCCCGAGCCCGTACACACTGATCTTCTTCTCGTTGATCCACTCGCACTCCCAACCGGAGATGCAGTTCAGCAGCCGGGCCCTGCCGTTGCTGTCGGGTGTGACGAACAGGTGGGCGTAGTCCGGCAGGTCGCTTACGGACCGTAGACCAGGGTTCGCATCCGCCGTGTACTGCGGAATGATGAACGTGGCCTGCCAGTTGTCCTCGCGGCTGTTGCCGATCCTCCAGATGGTCCCGGTGGCGATGGCCGCGTCGTAGTAGGCGGGCTGCTGGTTCGGGACCGAGATCTCCATCGTGATGTTGGTTTGACCGCTGATCAGCGCCGCCATCAGCGGGGCGGCGCCACCGGATACAGCGTCGGTTTCGTAGCCGTAGCCCTCCTCGAGGATGCGGCGGGCGATGGCATTCTGGATCTGGGCACTGTCCCAGTTCAGCTCGGAGAAAATCACCGTTGGCTTATCAGCCGCAGCTGCCGGTGGCGCCGTAGTCGGTGTCGCGGTCGCGGCCGGCGCAGTTGGGCTCGTCGGCGTCGGCGCCGGCCCGGCGGCCCGGAAGATCGCAGTTATGGTCATGGCTCGATCGACCGTGATCTCCACCGAAGCGACAGAGGGGGTTGCCAAGTCGGTCCCAGTCCAGGCCCCGAAAACGAATCCAGAGTCAGGCATCGCGGTCAGCGTCACCGTCGCTCCCGGCCGAGGTGTGACCACGTTCTCTGACACGACCGTGTCGACGACGTAGTCCCCGTATACGGCCGGCTGAGCGGGATCGAGTAGGACACGACCCCCTGGAGAGCTATCAATGCGCAGGGTCAACGTTTCGGGCACAGCCACATCGGTGCCGTTCCCTGCCACCACACCGGTCCCTTGCCCATCCCCAGTTGGAGGCACGCCATTGTTATCCTCTGCCGCCACACCGGTCCCCGGTCCATCCCCGGCTGAAGGCACATCGCCACCGGGCGCTGCCACCTCAGGAGCACCAGCTCCGTCAGCAGGCGAGGGGTTGAGGAGGCTATCGAAGACCCCCATGCGCAGGCCCGTCGTGCCCAAGGCGAGGACGATGGCTATAGAGAGGACGGCACCGGTCCACGCGAAGCGACGCCGGTTGGTCCGTTGCCACGCCCTGGCCCAAGACTCGAGCCACGTCGTCGATGGGCTTCGAGCCCTCCGAGCGACGGCGCTGGCCGCCGAGGCCGGGGCGGGTGCCACTGCGGGAAGCGGCTGAGCCTGAGGGCGTGGCGACGACGGCCGCGCCTGTCTGCCGCCTGCCGCGCTACGCCCCGCAGATGGAACCGTCTGTTGGAGGGCTGTGATCAGGGCTGCGGGAGTCTGGTACCGCCTTGCGGGGTCCTTCTCAAGACATCGACTCACCACACGCTCCAGTTCGCGGGGGACGTCTCCCCTCAACCGACGGACGGGCTGCGGTCGCACCTCGATGTGCTGACGAATGATCTCGTAGGGCGTGTCTGCGTCGAAGGGAACCTTCGCGGCGAGCATCTGAAACAGCACCACACCGAGGGCGTAGAGGTCGGCACGAACGTCGACCGTGTCGCCTCGGGCCTGTTCCGGACTCATATAGTGAGGGGTTCCCATCACGGCACCAGTTCGGGTCATCGTGGACAGGGCCTCCGCTCGACTGATGCCGAAGTCAGTCACCTTGGCCACGCCGTCGGCGTCGATCAGGACGTTTCGGGGTTTGATATCTCGGTGCACGATGCCCCGGGCCGCTGCGGCCTGCAGCCCCAATGCGATCTGGACTGTGATGGCCACCGCTCGTTCTACGGGCATCTGACCTTGGGCCCGCATCACGTCGTGCAGGCTGACGGGCAGGTATTCCTGGGTCATAAAGTAGCTCTGGTCGTGATGACCTACTTCGAAGATCCGCACAACGTTGGGGTGAGAGATGGAGGCAGCTAGTTGGGCTTCTCTGCGGAATCGTTCTAGGTAGACCGCGTCACCCGAAAGGTGCTCGTGCAGTACCTTCACCGCAACGATCTGGCCGGTCCGCTGGTCCCAGGCCCGAAACACGGTCGCCTGGCCACCCGCGGCTATTCGTTCGAGAATCTGATAGTTGCCGATTCGCTGCTGCATCATCGAGCCTGCGGTAACTCACATCTCGTTCGCTGGGCGCACCCTAGACGCCTCATCGACGTCACACCCGATGAGCACCTGATAGTCGACTGACAAACCACCGACATCAACGACTCTCACCAGACCGATTGCTACTAAACGCGCGACGAGCCAGCCAGAACGGTCCCCAGATCGGGCTGAGCAACAGCAACCACGGCGAGAGGCGACGCCGACGGCCGCCTCGCACTCCCATGGTGGTCTGTTGGTGCCGAGCTCGGGTGGCACTGGAAGGGACGGCTACGCCGACCCGGTTCACTGCTGCTATGACGACCGTGCTGTTGTCGGGGCCGCCCCTCTCATTTGCCAGAGCAACGAGGTTCACGCACGCCTCTTGGGGAGATGCAGTGGTAGAGATCTGCTGGATCTCCTTGTCGCTCACCAAGCCGTGCAGCCCGTCGGAGCAGAGAAGCAAACGATCACCGTCAAGAAGCTCCACGGCTGTGGTGTCCACGGCGACTGTTCGTGCGATCCCTATCGCCCGAGTAAGCATATTGCGCTTCGGGTGTCGGGAAGCTTCAGCGGCGGAGAGCTTTCCAGCAGCCACTTGCTCGGCAACCCAACTGTGATCGTGTGTGACCTGCTGGATCTTGCCGTTTCGAAGGAGATAGGCCCGGGAGTCGCCAACCTGTGCCAGGATTGCCTGATTCCCGGCGACTAGCGCGGCGGTGAGCGTCGTCCCCATGCCGGAGAGATCGGGGTTCGCGGCCGCTTTGATGACAGCGTCATTGGCGTCCTCGTAAGCGGCCGCGAGGTGGTCCCGATATCCCTCCAACGTGGGGCGCCCGCGTTCGTCGTTGGCCGAAAGGCGGCTGATGAGCCGTTGGATCGCCATCGTGCTGGCAACATCGCCGCCCTTGTGACCTCCCATCCCGTCGGCTACCGCGATCAACGTATCCGCATCGAGTGGTGCGTTCGGGGCAAGCAGGGCGCAGTAGGCGTCCTGATTGCTTTTCCTTGCGCGACCGACATCAGTCAGTGACCCGATGGTGATGTCAGCTTGTTGGTCCGTGCGTCTTCGATCTTTACGGTCCATACCCTTACCCCTGATTGGGCTGCACTTGGGTGAAGACTAGCTCTGAGCCACCAACCTCAAGAAGGTCGCCTGACGTGAGCGCCTGTCCAGAGAGCCGTTTGCCGGCTACTTGTGTGCCCGACCGGCTCCCAAGATCGAACACCGTCACCTGCCCTGCTTCGACTCGTACAAGCGAGTGTCGCCTGCTGACCGTTTGGTCGCTCATGAGAATAGAACAGTCGTTGTCGCGACCAATTATGTTGTCTCCCTCGACGAGTCGGAAGCTCCTGCCCGCGTCCGGACCCGACTGCGCTACCAGAACTCCGCCGGCGCTTGGACCTGATTCGACGATAGTCTGACCCGACAGCGTGCTCCGGTTCTCCGAGGTGGACCGTTCGGCCGGGACGAGCGTCAACTCGCTTTGGCCTAGCTGAATCTGCTGGCCGGGCGAGAGACCTCGGCCTCCAACGGATTTGCCGTTGACACGGGTCCCACCGCGGCTCCCCACATCGATCGCGATGAACGAGCCGTTCTGGTAGCGCAGTACCGCATGGTGCCTGCTCGCGCCCGTGTCCGCGATGACTACTGTGTTGTCGCTATCTCGGCCAATCGTGGCATCGGCCGCCGCCAGCTGGTACGACGTGCCTTTCTGCGGACCGGACCGGACCGCCAGCCAGGCCATTACCATTTCAGGCTGCTGAATGATCATGGTCTCTCCGGGTTGAGCCGTGGCACCTGGGCCGCTGCTCGTTCCCCCCAGTTGGGTGCGCGCCGAGGTTTGCATGAACACCGCCTCGGTCGAACCGAGCTGGATGATGGTGCCGGCAGCCAGGGGCTGTCGAGCGGTAGCTGCGGCACCATCGACCAGGGTCCCAGCCATACTCCCAGCGTCTTCCACCCAGAACCCCCCATCAGCCATGGTGATGTGAGCATGTGCCCGACTAACCGATGCGTCATCGAGGACCACATCGTTCTCAGTGCCCCGTCCAATCGTGGTGCCCTCGGGGTTCAGTGGGATCGATTGACCAGCACTCGGCCCGGTCCGGAGGAGCAGCCAAGCCTGAGTTGGCTCCTGGCCCCCGATGGTCTGTCCCCCTGAGGCCTCCCCGGCCATGGTCGCTGTGAACTGTGCAGTCACATCGGAGTCCCCGGGGACGGGTTCACCGAGGAGCCGGGCAGAACGCCTGGCCTGGATGAGGGGGCGCAGGACATACGTCAGTCCAACAACTATCCCCGCCGACTCTGCAACGACGCTCAGATAGCCGACCGTTGTCTCATCGCCAACCGAGATATCGATACCTAGTCGGACGAACGATAGGGGTAGCGCCCCCAGGACTGCGCCCACCATCGTCGTCTTCAGGAGTAGGCCGGTGGGGGTCCAGTCCTTGCTCGCGAGCACGAGCACCGCGAGCACAAGGGCTACAACGAACCCGAAGAAGACCAACCACGAGTCGTACCAGAATGCAAGGAAACTTCCGTCTGTGAACTCAACTTGCATAACGCCCCTCCCATTGGAGCAGTGCTCCGCGTGATGGGACGATCTTGGCAGAGGGTTGAGCGCGCTTCCTGAGGAGTGGCTGACGTCAGCCCTACGAGCACCTGACGCGATCAGCCTTCAGCTAGCTTGTAGCCAAATCCTCTAACGGTTATCACGTAGCGAGGGCTCGAAGGGAAGGCTTCGATCCGTAAGCGGATCCGCCTGACGCACTGCTCAATCTCCTGGTCACCTACGTCCTCCGGACGCTCGGGCCAGCCCGCTTCTGCAATCTGGTCTTTACTGCAAGCAGCCCCTCGGCGTCCGAACAGGAGCTCTAGCACGTCGAACTCTTTCCGCGAAAGCGGCGGCGCGAGCTTCCGTCCCTCAACATGCACTTCCCTAGATCGATGATCTACGAGAAGACTGCCGCGGTCGCCTCCTGGGTCCGACGGCAGCGTGATGGTTGAACTTGCGGTCCGGAACCTCAGCACCACCTGGCCACGCGCGAGTTCTATCTTGTCTCCGTTAGCCAGTAGGTGGCCCGCCTGTGATAGGCGGACTCCATTCACAATGGTGCCGTTCTTGCTCCCGAGATCGAATAGCCGATGTCCGTCGTCAGTCATACGGACTTCCGCATGTCGACGGGAGACAAACGGGCTATCGATCGCCAAGTGTGCGCCTGGCGGCTTACCCATTACGCACGGCAACGAATCCAGCGGGAACACGCTGGCGTCGCTCGCTCCTTGTTCGACCACGAGCACCGGTGGCAACGCGTTATCGATCACTATCCTCCCGCGAGAAACGAGCCTGAACCTGCGCCGGTATCCGTTCAAGGGCTGAACCTAGCACAGCCGACGGGCCTCATACCAACGAAACTCGTAGAGACGCCGGAAGTGAGATCGCCAGTCGCGCAGGGCGGGTAAGTAGGACCCTTGTTGAAACGGAGGGTCAGGGTTGTCAGCGGTTTGTCAGGCGGGTGTCAGGTTCTTATTGGGTGCCACGCTAGTGAGGTTCCTATCGTGCGCTCAGCGGATGCGGAGACTCAACCGCGTTAGCGCGGGAGAAAGACCTTAGGAAACCGGGAGGTGTTATTTTGAAGATCCTGCTGGCACCCCATTTTCGGCTAGTTCTCTTGTTGGCCGTCGTCGCATCGGCCATTTCGGGAGTGGTCCACGCGAACGGAGTCACGGGTAAAGATGTGGCGACGGAGTCACATTTTCACCTGACGGCTAACCTGCAATTTTGTCGCGATCGAGTCGAGCGAGTGGTCGAAGTGAAGGACACCTGTGCCGGAGATGTAACGGAGCGGGGGATCTTCGGCAACCTGTTTACGTTCACGCATCCGGGGACGCCGAACTCGGCGGTTATCAGTCAGTGGTCTGCTGAACTGAAGGGAAATCGGGACAAGAACGCAACGATACAGGGCTCGCTCACCATCGATGTTGATCTGCCTGACCAGTCCTTCGGCTCAGCGACAGGCCAGATCATGGTGTCGTTCAACGTGGGATTCCATCGCGTGCCCTTCAGCCCCTTCGTCGCCGAGGAGCCCAACCACTGGAACTTCGAGGGACCTTTCCAGATAACCGGCGGTACGGGCTTCTATGCCGGGATACAGGGTCAAGGGACCATGGGGGGTACGGTCCATGGACACCCATGGGGAGAGAACTCGACATCCGAAGAAGGGCAACGGCCTTGGCAGGATTTCGTGATGATCGGCACGGCGCAGTTCCCGGGTTCGATCGGCGGAAGCACAACCGCTGGAACCAATGGCTGCGCGTTCGGCCTTGGCCACGAGAACCCCTGGTTCGACGGCAGCGTTTGGGGTGAGAACAACTCGAACAACGCCAAGAGCGAGCCTGGCGCCCGTGCCGACCAAGTTGGGAAAAGGGAGATCTGCCGGGACTAGTTGCGCGGATCACGTTGGTCTTCCCCCTTCACAGCCCAACGTTGGGGAATACTGGAGAGCCCCTCAGCCGGCGATGGCTGAGGGGCTCTGCCGTTCCGAGTGGGCTCCAAATGGTTCGCCCAGTGGGCTCATTGTGTGTACATGGTGGAGATGAGGGAGATGGGCGAGAAGCTCTCCCCACCTCAGTCGAGACTTCGGGTTCACGACCAATCGCACGTAGGTCGTGCTGATCCCGACACTAAACGAGACTAGTCGCAGACAGCCAGGGCGCGCAGCGCCGCCGAACCCCAGCAACCGACGCAGCGGTGTTCAGGATGTAGATAGGTTCTCCCCCGTCTCCACCAAGAACACGACCAGCCCTAGAGAGCGTATGCTCGCCGCCCGCTGGACCTGCGAATGGTTGGGGCGACATGACATACGGTCGAATGATCCTGTGGCCAGTCCTCGCCTTCCTGGTAATTGGATGCTCCAGTTCCACCACCGTCCCTGAAACGAAGACCGAAGCCGCGACCAGCACAACCGGGATCATCGAGGTAGCGGCAGCTACCCCCAACCATCCTGTACCTCCGGTATCGGCGCCAGCTCCAGGCCCGACGATCGAACCGACAGCAGCCCCGGCAACGGCCGAACCGCAGGCGACCCGATCGCCCACGTCAACCCCAGTCCCAACGCCGACTGCGACTCCTTCGCCCACACTGCCGATCGCTGCTAGGCCAATCGGGACCATTGAAGAAGTCACCGAGGAACAGTGTCTAGGCTCGTATGGTGAGGAGTGCAGACGGGCTGCGGTGGCTTGCCCTGGCATCGCTAGCGCTGTTGCGAGGATTCGTGTTACGGGCGCGGGCGAAGCTGGAACGATTCTGCTGCCGACGGGTTCCAGAGGGACGGCTTGGTATCGGGTGGGGGAAGAGAATCCTCAAGGAATCGACGGCATCGTTGTTGCGTTGACCGAAACGCTGCTTGGGGACGGGTTCAAGCTGGTCGAAGTCGCGTGGGACGAGCCAGGGGTCTGGGAAGGGCCCGGTGGGTCAATCACGCTTGCGTGTCGATCGGCCACAGTGTTCCGATGGTTAGAGCAGAACGTCCACAGCAGTGGCCCTTTGATAGCGCAAGGGAACAGCGGGGGGAATGCGCAGATCGCACTCTCACTTGCGTACTACGGACTCGACGAGATCCTCGACCTGGCAAACCTCAGCGGAGGCCCTCCCCCTTGCCCTCTCTCCCTGGACGGGGTCTTGAACCGCGGTGCCGGGGGCGATTGTCTTCCCTGGAAAGAGGGTTGGGACGGTTCCGGTGAACCGATATTGTCCGACCAGCCTCGAGTCCATTACCCGGGCACGAAGGTTCGGTTCTTCCTAGGGGAGAACGAACCAACCTGGTACATCGGCGAGACCGCACAAGCTTATTACGAAGCGATCACTTCGGAGAAATCACTGCAGATCGTGCCGAATACGGCTCACGGTGTTCACCGGACACAACACGGGGCCGAGGCCCTGATCTCGGCTGTTCGGGAGGTGGCCGGACTACCGGTGTCGGGAGACTGATCTCCCCCATCTCCGCAATGAACACGGACAACCCGAGCTGACCCCAGCAAGCCAAGGGTCGGGAAAAGACCTTTTTATTGTCGACAATAGCGTGTGGGGGTGGACCGGGCTCCGATACCTCCAGGAGTGGGCGGGCATCGCGAAGTCGTTCGACATCGCGACCGGATTCTTCGAGATAGGGTCGCTGCTGGTACGACGGCCTTTCCCGCCCGTCCACGACCCCGCTAGGGCTGCGGGGCCTGCCTGCCTCGTTGGCCGCCCTGGCGGAAGCCGCCGAAGGCGCCGCCCAGCGGCCCGTCGCCGAGGCTGATGACGCTGGCTACCTGGCCTCCGTCCTCGGTGGACGCCACGACGACGGTCACCGCCACGCCGGCCGTCAGCAGCTCTCCCGCGCTGGCGATGGTCTCGGAGACCGTCACCACGGTGTCGGCAGTGACCAGCACGTCGGTCGTGCCGTCGGCTGTCACGACGCCGATGGTCGTGCCGTCGAAGGAGTCGATGGTGCCCGTGACGAAGGCAATGCCGCCAAAGCCGCCCCGGCCGCCTCCCCCGAAGCCGCCGAGCCCGGCGCCAAGCGCGCCCAACGTGACGACGTTGGCCGTCGTCGTGCCGTCGCCGTCCGTGGCCCCGATGATGGTGACGTCGGTGCCTGCCGTCAGCTCGCCGCTCGCTTCGGCGATGGTCTTGGAGACCGTCACCGTGGTGTCGGCCGTAACCCGCACGTCGCGCTCACCGTCGTCGCTCTCGACGGTGAGCGTGTCGCCGTCGAACGAGGCGACCGTGCCGCTGATGGCGTTCCCACCGAAGCCACCGAACGCGCCGCCGCCAAAGCCGCCGGGGCGTTGGCCCCCGTCGCCGGGGAGCGCCCCGCCGGACCCGTCTGGGGCGCCATCGCCCCCGGCGTTCGTCCCGTCATCTCCTGGCAGGCCGGTCCCGGCGCCTCCGCCGAAGGTGCTGGGGTCGATGGTAAACGTGCTCGATGCGGGCGGGGCATCCTCACCGTCGTCGGTGACGATGGCGTAGACCGCGCCACCGCCTCCACCGACGAGGGCGAGGAAGACGGCGGCCAAAATGAATGCCTTGGTGCTCAAGTGATGCCTCCGCTGGCGGCTCCGCTACTCATGGCGGAGCGCGTCGATGGGGTGTAGGCGTGCTGCCCGCGTGGCCGGGTAGATGCCGAAGAAGAGGCCGATGGCCGCCGAGACGACCATGGCCAGGATGGCGATGTCGCCGTTGAACGCGGTGTTGAACTGCTGCCCCGCGAGGTTGCGGCCGTTGAGGGCGAGGCCGGCCAGGAAGCCGGCGAAGACGCCGATGCCGCCACCGGCCAGGCTCAGCAGCGTGGCCTCGGTCACGAACTGGAGCAGTAGGTCGCGCCGCTTCGCGCCCAGTGCCTTCCGTATGCCGATCTCCCGCGTCCGCTCGGTGACCGACACCAGCATGATGTTCATGATCCCGATTCCACCAACGAGCAGCGAGATGCTGGCGATGGCACCGAGGAACACCGTGAAGGTCTCGGTGGTCTCCTCCAAGGTCTCGATGGTGTCCTGCTGGTTGGTGATCCGGAAGTCGTCTTCGTCGGTGATGCGGTGCCGCAGGCGCAGCAGCGTCGAGATCTCGCGGGTCGCGGCGTCCATCAGGCCGATGTCGGCCACCTGCACGTTGATGCTCTGGACGATGATGCCGCCCTGAGCGGTCCGCTCGCCCGACAGCCGATAGTAGGCGGTGGTTAGCGGTACCAGCGCTTGCGTGTCCGCGGACCCGAAGCCGCCCCCGCGGGCTTCGAGCACGCCGATGACGGTGAACTCGCGCCCGTTGATGCGCACGACGGAGCCGACCGGGTTGCGCTGGCCGAACAGGTCCTCGGCGACGGTGGCTCCGAGGACGACGACCTCAGAGCGGTTGGTGACGTGCGCGGGAGAGATGAATTCCCCCGTCTCCACGCGCACGTTCCGCGTCTCGTCGTACTCCGGCGTGATGCCGAGGATGCCGGCGAATGTGCTCTCGCCCTGCGCGACCAGCGACGCTGTGGTCGACACCTCGGGCGCAACGCCCAGCACCGACGGCGCGAAGACCAGGTCGACCAGCGCGTAGGCGTCGTCCAGCGTAAGCGGTGAGGCATCGCCACTGCCGGTGTTGGCTTCGCGAACGAACAGGAGGTTCGTCCCCAGCGCCTGGATACGGCTGGTGACGGCCTCCTGGGCGCCGCGCCCGACGGCCATGAGCGATATCACCGCCGCGACGCCGATGATGATGCCCAGCAGCGTGAGCATTGCGCGCAGTTTGTTGGCGCCCAGCGACGACCAGGCGGTGGCGACGATGTCCAGCAGGGTCACGGGCGGGCGTCCTTCGCCGGCTGCCGCTCGTCGCCGACCAACAGACCGTCATGCAGGATGAGGGCCCGTTGCGTGAACGCCGCGATCTCGGGCTCGTGGGTGATGATGACGATGGTGACGCCGAGCTCGCGGTTCAGGCGTTGCAGCGTCGCGATGATCTCGGTACTGGCGTTGGAATCGAGGTTGCCCGTCGGCTCGTCGGCCAGGACCAGAGGCGCCTCCGTGACCAGCGCCCGGGCGATGCCCACGCGCTGCTGCTCGCCGCCCGAGAGCTCCGGGGGCCGGTGGCCGCCCCGCTTAGCCAGGCCGACGGCGCTCAGCGCCTCACGCGCTCGGGCACGGGCGCCGCGGCGATTGCCACCGTACAGCAGCGGCAGCGTGACGTTGGCCTCGGCGGTGAGCCGCGGAAGCAGGTTGTAGGACTGGAAGACGAAGCCGACCTTGCCGTTGCGTATGGCCGCCAAACGGTCGTCGCTCAGGCTTCCGACGTGCTCGCCGTCCAACGTGTAGCTGCCGGAGGTCGGCACGTCCAGGCAGCCCAGTACGTTCATCAGCGTCGATTTGCCCGAGCCGGAAGGGCCCATGATGGAGACCATTTCGCCGGCCTCGATGGCGATGCTGACGCCGCCCAGCGCCGCCACCTCGACGGTTCCCAGCCGGTAGACCTTGGTAACGGAGTCGAGCTCGAGGAGCGCCAACTAGTTGCCCCCGCCCTGGCCGCCCTGGCCGCCCTGGCCGCCCTGGCCGATGGTCACGTCGAAGCCGCCGCCCTCGGCAGGGCGCACACGAAACTGACCGCCGCCAGGCAGCTGGCCGCCAGTCGGTATCTGACCGCCGAGGCCCCGTACCTGGCCGAAGCCCCCAAAGCCGCCGAACCCCGTGAAGGTCGACCCGGCGTCCGGTGCGTCCATGACGACCGACTCGCCCTCGCTCAGACCCGCGACGACCTGCACCCAGAAGTCGTCGCTCTCTCCCAGCGCAATGGGCCGGTTTTCTCGCGTACCGTCGTCGAAGACCTGGACGAAGGGGTCGGCGAAGGTCCCTTGTACCGCGGCCGTCGGGATGAGGAGGACGCCCGAGACCTGGCTCACGACCACCGACGCGGTCGCGCTCAGCCCCTCCCGGAGCTCGATGCCGTCCGGGACCTCGACCCGCACCTGCACGGGGTAGGTGACCACACCCTGCTGGCTGGTCGCCCCCGCGCCGATCGAAGAGATACTGCCCTGGAGCACCCGCCCGGCCAGAGCATCCATGCGGACTATCGCCGGAGCGCCCTCGGCCACTGAGAGCACATCGATTTCGTCGATGATGCCTTCGATCTCGACGATGGTCGGGTCGACTACCTCGAGGACCGTCCGGTCCACCCGCAGCGTGTCGCCAACGTTGGCGACGATGCTGCTGACGACGCCGGACATCGTCGCCCGCAGCGTCGTCCCGTCGAGGAGCGCTTGTGCGTCGTCAACCGCGATCGCCGCGATCTCTACATCCTTTTCCGCGAGTGCCAGCACCAGCGCGTCGGGCCCGTCCTCAGCGTCCGCGAGCGTGTCGCGGGCCGACTCGAGGCCGTCTTCAGCCTTGGACACCGCCTGGTCGGCGGTGAACGCCGCGGTGTCGGTCGTGGACCGTGTCGAGGCCAGTGAGTCCACCGCTTGCTGGTGGGCGTCCCACGCAGCCGTAAGCTCGTCACTCACGCACCTGTCCTGGCTCGTGGCCTGGCCGCCTCCGCAGTTCCCGAACAGGGCGCCGGGGAACAGGCTCCATGAGGCCACCACCGTCTCACTCCACGCCGTGGCCGGGTCGTCGGCGGGTAGGCCGCCGGGGTAGGCGCTCACGCCCGTAGCGAAGAGCGCGTCGAGGTCGATGGCGAACGCCGTCAGCAGCTCGTCCGGCGCCGTGTCCAGCTGTGCCGTGCCGAGCTCGATGTCGAACCACTGGCGGAAGGCCGCGGCGTAGGCGTCCCGTGCGTCGTCGGCGACCTTCGCGGCATCGGCGACTTTGCGGTCACCGTCCCTTATCTTCACGGCCAGGTCCGCCTCTGCGTTGGCCAGTGCCGTGACGGCCGCATCCCGGGACGCGGCGGCGGAGGCCAGCGCCTCCGCGTCGTCGACGAGCGACGTCAGCGCATCTTCGGCGTCGCGGAGGGTCACGCGGGCGTTGAGCAGGTCGCGCTCCAGGCTCGCGACGGTCGCCTCGTCGAGGCGCGCCAGTGACTGGCCCTCGGTAACGGCGTCACCCTCGTCCACGAGGACCTCAGTCAGGACGCCTTCGGGCTCGAAGACCTGCCACTCGCGCTCGGGGAAGGCGACGGTGCCGTTGGTCGACACCTGGTTCACCAGGTCGCCGATCTGGGCGGGGACGAGCTGCTCATCGTCACCGACGGCGCTGTCGGAGCCGACGATGGCGCCGGTGGTGGCGTAGCCGCCGAAGATGGCCGCGGCGAGGACTCCCGCGAGCGCGCCCGCCTGCCACAAGTGGATGGTTTTCAACGTTGCCCAGAGCGTTCCCATGCGTGTTCGTTACTCCTCTTCCCGTGCCGGCAGCTCGAACCTGACTCGGCTTCCCTCTCCGGGCGTGCTCTCGGCCCAGATGCGCCCGCCGTGTGCCTCGACCAGCTGCTTGGCGATGGTCAGGCCGAGGCCGACACCGCCCGTGGCCCGCGAGCGTGAAGGGTCAGCGCGATAGAAGCGCTCGAAGGCGTGCTCGAGCTCGTCGGGCTCCATGCCCGCGCCACTGTCCGCGACGGTGAGGCGGACCCCGGCCCTTGCCGGCTCGGCGGAGACCTCGATGGTGCCCCCCGCGGGGGTGTGGATGACCGCGTTGTCCAATAGAATCCCGAGCACCTGACTGATACGGGCACGGTCCATCTGGATCGTGGGGAGGTCCTGGGTGACTCGAGACGTCAGCCCGACCCCCTTTGCTGACGCTCGGGGCTGGAACGCATCGGTCGTCTCCTGCACGAGGTCGCCGACCGACGTCGGCTCGGGGCTGAGGCGCAGCACGCCGGCCTCGGCCTGGGCCACTAGGGAGAGGTCGTCGACCAGGTGCGTCAGGTTGCCGACCTGCCCGAGAACGTTGCCCAGTGAGCCTTCGGTGGCGTCCATGACGCCGTCGCGCATGGCTTCGAGGTAGCCCTGGATGTTGGCGATGGGCGTCCGGAGCTCGTGGGCGACGTCGGCTACGAGGTTTCGGCGTAGATCCTCGACCTGCTCGAGCTCCGCAGCCATGACGTTGAAGGTGCGGCTGAGCCGGCCGATCTCGTCGTCGCTGGAGACGGGGACGCGTTGGCCGAGGTCGCCCTGGCCAAGCCGCGCCGCCGCGGTCTCCAGTCCGCGTAGCGGCGCCATGGTGCGCCGCGAGAGGAAGGTGACGACCGCGATGCCCGTCAGGCCGGCGGCGATGCCGATCCACAGCAGCGAGCCATTGATGGCACTGGCCACCTGAGACGCACGGGGCTCCGGCGCAACGAAGGGCGGGAGGTCGGTCGCCTCTATGCTCAGGGAGCCAACCTCTACCCCTTCGTCGCCGACGATGGGCACTACGTTGATGCGCCTGCCGAAGAGCGATTCGAGGCCGAAGTCGGGCCGCGGGCGAAATTCGCCGTGCGAGTCGCCGATGATGCCGCCCTCCCTGTCGAAGACCACCAGGCGCCGGTCGAAGAACGACCCGGCCTCCTCCAGCATCTGCTGGACATCCCGGAAGCCACGGAACCGCGTGTAGTTGGTCTCGACGATCTCCTGGACGCGCTCGGTGCGGACCCGCTCCAGCTCCTCCTGAAAGCGCGCCGCTTCCGCCGACGCCGCGATACGTGTCGACACGCTGACGCTACCGAGGACGATCGCCAGGACGATGGCGAAGCCGATGAGCAGGCGGACCTCCAGCCGAGTGAGCCACTTAACCACTGGCCGACCACCTGTAGCCGACCCCGTACACCGTCTCGATCGAGCGTGGCCCGGCCTTCGCCTCGATCTTGTGGCGCAGGTTCGAGACGTGGGCGTCGACCGTGCGGTCGAAGCCGTCGAACTCGTCGTAGAACGCCCGCTGGATGATCTGCTCGCGAGTGAAGGTCCGGCCCGGCTCTCGCAGGAACGCAACAAGCAACCGGAACTCGGTGGGGGTGAGCCGGACGGCTGCACCCGCGACGGTGACGGTGCGCTCGCGGACCGCGACGAACACCTCGCCCGAGCTCAGCTCCGTGGGCCCCTGCTCCAGCGGGTCCTTCGCCGGGCGGCGCAGGACGGTCCGCACCCTGGCCGCAAGCTCCCGGGGGCTGAAGGGCTTGACCACATAGTCGTCGGCTCCGATCTCTAGACCGGCTAGCCGGTCTTCTTCGCCGACCCTCGCCGTCAGCATGACGATGGCGACGTCGGACTCCTCGCGGAGCTCACGGCAGATCTGCATGCCGTTGATGCCGGGGAGCATGAGGTCAAGCACGACGAGGTCTGGCGACGACTCACGCGCGAGCTCGAGGCCGCGGATGCCATCGTTGGCGACCAGCACGCGATGGCCGTCGCGCGCCAGATACATGCGCACGATCTCGGCTGTGTCCTTGTCGTCTTCGACGATGACCACTGTCTTCGGCATGGCGGACTTGCTCCCGTCTCCCATTGGACTGCGTGACCTTGAAGGAATTGTGAAGTATCCCGCCGATGGATGCCCCTTTTGCGGAGCCCCCAGATGGCGCAACGGGGTGGTGTGGGCGGACACAACCCGTAGGCGTGGGCCCTCTGCCGGGGCGGGCTACGCGATCGTCGACGGTCGAGGCGCCAGCGGATGATGGCCCGCGCTAGGGTTTGTTGTCCCCGCCCGTCCGCCCCCGGACGCGGTACTGTCTAGTCACGCCCGCCCAGTGACGCGCCGGGGCGCTCATGCCCGGCGTCGGTGTGCCCCAACGCCTACACTTACGCCTCAACCGCGTTCCGCGCTTTGGGGAGAGCCTTGGCCGGAGTCATTGGCATCGACACCCATGGCACGGTCACCGGATTCGTCCTGAAGCGGGACGTCGCCTCCCCAACGTTCTGACAATCGCTCCGTGTTCGCGAGGGAGATAGGCTCTCCCCCATCTCCACCGTGAACACCTGGGGGCTGCTCCAATCGGCCCGGCCTCTCATCGTCTTCTCGCGCATCGACTTGGACACGCGGGCCTGCAAGCCCTAGCATCGGCCCAAGCGCTGGAATGACTACGACACGTACCACGTCTCCGCGGCTGTGGCGGAGCTGATCGCGAGTCCCCATGATGCCGACGTCGAACGAGTCGCACGAGAGGCCCCGTTCGGGGGATACCTCGCTACACGCAAGGGTGACGGGCACACTCGAGTTTGGCCGGGGCTCTCCCGCTCCAAGCGGCCCGTAGGCTACTAGACAGGACAAGACTGGCGCACTTCAGATAGGGATACTGGCTAAACGGAGGAATCGAGATGGCAGTAATCAAAGGGACCATCGAGATTGATTGTCCGGTGGAGGAGGTATTCGCCTACCTCGCCGAGCCGAAAAACGCTCTGGAGTGGGAGAGCGGGCTCGAGGTGAACGAACTGACGTCGGAAGGTCCGATCGGGGTCGGTTCGAAGGGGCGGCGAGTGGACAACTATTTGGGGAGAGACGATCAAGTCATGGAGGTCACGGAGTGGATGCCGAACCAGCTGGCGGCATTCAAGTTCGAGTCTGACGGGTTCATCTCATATCTTAAGTGGAGAACAGAGCCGGCCGATGGCGGGACCCGGTTCGCTTACCAGTTCAACACAAGCCCGAAGAACCCGATCTTCAAGCTCCTGATGCCACTCATGATCCTAATAGTCAAACCCAAGGTAAAGAAGAAATACCGAAAGTTGAAGGAGGTCCTCGAGTCCCGATCGTAGCTCAGGCTAAGCACTCCGAGGCTAGCTGGTTACGAGTAAATCGGGAGGAGCACCCAGCGATACTGGACAGGGCGAGCGATCCTCCAAGCACCGCCGAGCTGATGATTCAAACGAATACGGAGGACCCAATGGCCGAGCTGTTGACGCATGCCGCCTGCGAGCTGCATAGAGGTTCGAAGGGGTGGCGCGCAACGCGACGACGGCGGGCTGAAGGCCCGGCAACACGGGCCGTGCACCGGTGATGGGGAGCAAACGGCATGGCTAGGCTGCTCATCTTCGCCAGCGCCATCGCGCTCCTCCTGAGCGCATGTGGGAACTCGCCTGACGCGCGCTTCTCTCCGTCAGCGACACGAGGCCAGGCGCCCTTCACCGTGACCTTCGCCAACGACTCTGAGGGGGCGGTGGCCTACCTCTGGGACTTCGGCGACGGCTCCACCAGTACGGAAGAAGCTCCGTCGCACACCTACACGCAGGCCGGCGAGCACACCGTGAATCTGACCGCCACGAGCGAGGGCGACACCCCGGCGACGGGTGTCGCTACCCAAACAATTACCGTCGACCCCGGCCTCCTGAGCGAGTTCTCGCTCACCGTGACCGGTTCGGGCGACCAGAAAGGCCCAGGCGAAATCGCCTGGGCCTCATCGTTGTCTGGTCGGGGAGCCGGGATTCGAACCCGGGGCCTCTACGTCCCGAACGTAGCGCGCTGCCATACTGCGCCACTCCCCGATTTGTCGAAACTACCCGATTTTATCGTGCCGTAATATCAAGTTCAGTGTCCCGAACGTAGCGCGCTGCCATACTGCGCCACTCCCCGATTATGAATCGACCTAGTCCAAATCTAGGCGGATTTTTTGTCCCCTAATATCAAGTTCGGGGTCCCGAACGTAGCGCGCTGCCATACTGCGCCACTCCCCGATTTGTCGAAACTACCCGATTTTATCGTGCCGTAATATCAAGTTCAGTGTCCCGAACGTAGCGCGCTGCCATACTGCGCCACTCCCCGAAGTGGGGCGACCGCTCAGTCGCCGCAGTCGATTATAGCCAAGCGCACCGGCCGCGGCCAGGCCGGCTAATCGATTGCGGCGGCGCGGAGCAGATCACCGGCGTCGCGCAGGTCCTTCTGCGATTCGACCGACTGCCAAAAAGAACTGCAACGGCAACCGGCGATGCGGCCCTCCGCCGCCAGCTCAGGGAAGAGCAGCGTCTCATGGTCACCCTCCGTGGGGAACCGAGTGAACACCTCGGCGGACAGCACGTAGACGCCCGCGTTGATCCAGTACGGCAGCGTCGGCTTCTCCTCGAACCTCCGTATGAGACCGGTGTCGTCCAGCTCCACGATCCCATAGGAACTGACGAACTCCTTGAGCAGTACCGTCGCGAGGGCGCCCGTGCGAGCGTGGACCTCGAGCATCGGCGCGAGGGGTTGGCCGGTGAGCACGTCGCCATTGGTCGCGATCACCAAGTCCTCTGCGATGCCCGCCACCTCGAACCCGCGGCGGAAAGCGCCTCCACGCCCAAGCGGCCGCTCCTCACGCAGGCATTCCACGGTGAGTCCGGATACCCGAGGTATCGCAAAGTGCTCTTGGATAACGTCGCCGAGGTAGCCAGTGAGGAGCACAGCGCGCCGCACGCCCTGTCGATGAAGCCACTCCAGGTGGTGCTCGATGATAGGCCGGCCATTCACCTCCACCATGGGCTTGGGCCGATCGTCCGTCAGCGGGCGCAGGCGCTCGCCCTTGCCGCCGGCGAGGACGAGGGCCGTCGTTGGGGTCGCTGATGCTGACATAGCGTGAGTGTAGAGGCCGCCGCCAAATCGCGTAAAGCGGCCCCCCTGCTCTCATTGCCTCGTCAGTCGCGTCGTCGCTACACTGCGCTCCCAATGACTGATCGTTTCGACGCCGACGTGGCTGTGGTCGGTGCGGGCCCCTCTGGGGCGCGCACCGCTGAACTGCTGGCCCGGCGCGGACACGATGTGATCATCCTTGAGCGTGACGTCCAGCCTGGGCAACCGGTGCACTGCACCGGCATCGTCAGCCGCGAGTGCCTGGAGCGCTACGAGCTGCCGCGGTCGCTGATCTACCACGAGGTCAGCTCCTTCGTGCTTCGCTCACCCAAGGGGCGCGGTGCCCAGGTGCACCGTAAGGCGGTGCAGGCCTACGTGGTGGACCGGGTGGCGCTGGACCTCCACATGGTCGAGCGGGCGCGCACGGCCGGTGCCTGGCTGCTCACCTCGGCCGCGGTTGACGACCTTGAATGGGACGGCGCCGGCGTGCGGATTCTGGCCACCGTCAGCGGCCGGCGCGAGGCGCGGTACGTGCGCGCCGCGGTGCTGGCCACAGGCTACGGCGCCCCGCTGGCGCGCCACCTCGGCCTCAGCCAAACGGGCGACGTGATCTCGGGCGCGCAGGCGTTGGTCGAGGCCCCAGAGGTGTCACAGGTGGAGGTCTTTACCGGCGGGGTCCACGGTCGCGGAGGCTTCGGATGGTTGGTCCCGCATCGGCCCGGCTACGCGCTGGCGGGGGTGCTCACACGCAGCGGCACCGTGCCCCATATGCGGCAGTTCGTCGAGCGCCTCCAGGCCGACGGCCGCGTCGGCGCCGTACACGAGGTCTACCGGTGCCGGCCAATCCCGCTCGGCGTTGCCAAGAAGACCGTCATCGACGGCATCATCGGCGTCGGCGACGTCGTCAACCAGGTCAAGCCGACCACGGGCGGAGGCATCTACTACGGCCTGCTGGGCGCCGATGCGGCAGCGGAGACGCTGGCGGAGGCTCTCGCGACCGGGGATCTGACCGCACGAGGGCTTGCCCCCTACGAGCAACGCTGGCGCCGCCTCATGGCGTCGGAAATCGCGCTCGGCTACCAGCTGCGCAGGGTGATCGAGCAGCTGCCGGACGCCGTTGTCGAGCAGATGCACCGCCTGCTCCGCATGCCGGGGCTGCGGCGTATCCTGCTGTCGGCCGCCATGCCCTTCGACTGGCACGCGGGGGCGCTGCTGCGCTTCGTCGACCGGCTCCAGCGTCACCGGCACGCGACCTCGTAGCATCCCTGTGTCCGAGCAAGCCGACCTTCCCACGAACCCCACCGTCTCCGTCGTGCTGCCCACGTACAACGAGCGCGACAACGTCGCGGTGCTCGTTCCACGCGTCTTGGACGTGCTCGGCCCTGTCGGCGTCGAGGTGATCGTCATCGATGACTCCAGCCCGGACGGCACCGCCGACGTCGCTCGGCAGCTGGCAGACAGCGACCTCCGCGTGCGGCTACAGGTGCGCGAGGGCAAGTTGGGGTTGTCGAGCGCCGTCTTCGTCGGCGTCGAGATGGCCCACGGTAGCTACGTCTGCGTCATGGACGCCGACCTGTCTCACGACCCTGAAGAGCTGCCCGACATGCTGGCGATGGCACAGTCTGGCTGCGACGTGGTCGTCGGCTCACGCTTCGCCAGCGGCGGCTCCCTCGGCAGCCCGACGCTTGTCCGGCGCATCGTCAGCGTGGTCACGAACCTCTTCGCCCGAACGCTTCTGGGCCTGCGCACCAAGGACGTGCTGACCGGTTTCGTCCTCTGCCGGCGCGAGGTCCTAGCCGAACTGCCGCGGCGCTACTCGTCGGGAAGCTTCAAATTCCTGCTCGAGCTGCTGGCAACGCGGCCCGACCTCACCGTTGGAGAGTGGCCCATCGTGTTCCAAGCCAGGGCCGCGGGCTCATCGAAGGCCAGCCTGCGGGAGGGCGTGAGCCTGGCGCTGCTGTGCTCGCGGCTGCTCGGCGTGCGGATTCGTCGAGGGCTGGCAGGGGGCAGGGGCTAGGGCCGTCGAGCGCGCCGACGGATGCCGAAGGTGGCAAACAGCGTCTTCGGCACGTCGATCCACGCGCGGACCTTCGAGTCCTCGGGGACGTGGCGCCAGCGCACGGGCACCTCCGCGACCGAGACTCCCATGGCGTGGGCATGTGCCAGCACGTCCAGGTCGAAGGCCCACCCACGCTCCACTATCCGCGGCGCGATGGACCGCCAGGTAGGACCCCGGAAAGCCTTGGCCCCGCACTGCGTGTCACGATACGGGAGGCCAAGGAACCTCCGGACCCAGAGGCGGCTGAGGACGCTGATGAGGCGGCGCAGCGGTGGCTGGTTGCCGTCCTCCGACACGCCTCCGAAGCGGTCCGCGATGGCGATCTCGTGGTCGGCGAGCGCCTGGACGAGGCGCTCGGTCTCGGGGGCGCGCACCATGTTGTCGGCGTCGGTGAAGACCAAGAGCTCACCGCGGGCGCCAGCAAGACCTTCCCAAATGGCTCCTCCCTTGCCCAAAGCCTGGGCGAACTCCAGCATGCGGACTTCGGGCGCCTGGGCCATGACCGCCGCCACGACCCCACGCGTGTCATCCCTGCAGCCGTTGAGGACCGCGACCAGCTCGAAGGGGCCATGCCCCGCGGCGCGGAAGTGTGCCACGTACTCGCGCAGGGTGGGGCCGATCCGGTGCTCTTCGTTGTAGGCCGGGAAGATGATTGAGAGGCGCGGAGTTTCGTCCGGCGTCACACCGGCGGGCGACGCCATGCCGGCGGGCGACGTCATGCCGGCGGGGACCCCATCCGGTCGAGCTTGGCGAAGCTGTGCAGCAGGCGCTTGATGCCGGAGGCACCGGCGAAAGCCACGGTGATCTCGAAGTCGGCACCCGTCAGATTGCAGCTGACCACGATGCCCTGCCCAAAGCTCTGGTGCACGACCTTGTCCCCCGCCCTGAACGGGGCGGCGGTAGAAGCCGTCGCGACGCCACCCGCGGCGGGAGTCGTCCAGCGGTCGTACGCGACCGTTGGCCCGCGCTGGAGCTGGCGCCCCGGCACCTCGATAAGGTGCTGCGGTATGTCCGCGAGGAACCGCGACGGCGGGTTGCCCTGCGCCATGCCAAAGAGGCGTCGGCGGAAGGCGCGCATGAGATACAGGCGATTCCTGGCACGCGTCATGCCGACGTAGGCGATACGCCGTTCCTCCTCCATCTGCTCCGGGTCGTCCACCGAGCGGCTATGCGGCAGGAGGCCCTCCTCCATCCCCACCATGAAGACGATGGGGAACTCCAGCCCCTTGATCTGGTGGAGTGTGATCAGCGTCACGTACTGCTGCTCATCGTCGTGGATCTCGTCCTGGTCGGTGACCAGCGTGACGTTCTCTAGGAACATGGACAGGGCTTCGCGGGCGGGCAGGTCCGCCAGGTCGGTGGCCACGCCTCGCAACTCTCGCAGGTTATCGAGCCGGTCCTCCGAGTCGGCGTCGCCGGAGTCAAGCAGCATCCGCCTGTAGCCGGTGCGCTCGATGACTGCGTCGATGAGGCGGGGCACGTCGAGCGAATCGACATCTGCCGCCAACCCGTTGAGCAGGCCGAGAAAGTCGACAAGCTGCTGGCGTTGCCGGGCCGCGAAGGGCGAGGGCACCTCTCTTGAGGGGGCAGCTGGCCCAGGACCCGCGGGCGCGAGGTCCAGGGCAGCGGCATCTGGGGGTGCGCCACCGGCCTCCTCCCCCGCCAGCACCTGCAGCGCGACGTACGGCGGCAAGCCCAGGCTCGCGGCCCACATGGTCAGGTCGTCGACGGTCCGCTTGCCGATGCCGCGGGGCGGAACGTTGATGACGCGGCCCAAGCTCACCTCGTCGTAGGGGTCGGCAATCAGCCGGAGGTAGGCGAGCAGGTCTTTAATCTCGCGCCGCTGATAGAACCGAACGCCGCCTATGAGCTTGTAGGGCACTCCGTACCGAAGGCACGCCTCCTCCAGCGCTCGCGACTGCGCGTTGACACGGAAGGCGACGACACAGTCCCGAAGCTTGTAACCACCCTCACCGGTCAGGCGCGTCACCTCGTCGAGGACCATCCGCGCCTCCTCCTCCTCGGTGTAAGCCTCGGCGACGACGACCGGCTCGCCGCCGTCGTTGGACGTGAAGAGGCGCTGGTCGAGACGCTGCCTGTTGCCCGCGATGACGTGCTGGGCCGCGTCCAAGATGGTCTTGGTGGAGCGGTAGTTCTCCGAGAGGTTGACCATTCTGGCGCGCGGGAAGTCCTTCTGGAAGGACAGGATGTTGCGGATGTCCGCGTTGCGCCAGGAGTAGATGGACTGGTCGGGGTCCCCGACCACGCACAGGTTCTGGTACTTGCCGGCGAGCATGCGCGCCAGCTGGTACTGGGCGATGTTGGTGTCCTGAAACTCGTCCACCATGAGGTGGATGAAGCGCTCCTGGTACTTGGCGAGCACTTCGGGAGCCCGCTGGAAGAGCTCGACGGTGCGGCTCAGCAGATCATCGAAGTCAACGCCGTGGCTGCGTGTCATGAGGCCCTGGTACTGGACGAAGACGCGGCCGACAACCTCCGCGTAGTAGCCGTCCACCTGGTGTTGGAAACCCTCGGGGCCCAGGAGCTGGGACTTGGCCGCGGAGATCGCCCCGAGGACGGTCCGCGGGGGAAACGCCTTCTGGTCGATCTGCGCCTGTTCCATGGCGCGTTTCACCAAGTCCATCTGGTCGCTGTCGTCCATGATCACGAAGTCGCTGGGGATACCGATGGCCTCGCCGTCGCGGCGCAGTATTTGCGCGCACAGCGCGTGGAAGGTCGAGGCCGTGAGGCCCCTGGCGCGACCGCCGAGGAGCCGGTCGAGGCGCTCACGCATCTCCCGTGCCGCCCGGTTGGTGAACGTGACGGCGGCGATGCGTGTCGGCGAGATGCCGACCGTCCGCACGAGGTAGCCGATACGGTGGGTGATGACTCGCGTCTTGCCGCTGCCGGGGCCGGCGACGATGAGCAACGGGCCGTCAATGTGCTCGACAGCCTGCCGCTGTGCCTCGTTCAGCCCCTCGAGGAGGCTGCTATTGGTGGAGGACGCCATGTGGGTTGATTATACGGTCGGGGCTGACCATGCGGCCTTACCCCGGCGACGGCGCGCGGAGCCCGAGGCATGCCCTCGGCTGGCGTATGCTCGTCCTCACCCCACCTCTCGGCCGGCGCGCATATGGACGACCCGCACCCCCACCACTACGTCGCCGTATTCGGCGACCCCGATGCGCCCGGCCACGTCCACGTCGAGGACGGCGAGTACGGCCACCGCAACCTGCCGCAGCAACTGACGCCCGGCGACATGGTCCTGCTCTACTGCACCGGCACCTACCGGCGGTACCCGCGCTCCGTACCGGGCATCGGCATCGTGACGCGCGTCGAGCAGGCCACGCGCGACTTCTGGTACGACTACCTGCCGCTGCGCCAGGCGCTGCCGCTGGAGCTGCTGCGCTTCCGCATGGAGACGGCCGACCAGGACAGCCTGGCCAACATTCGGTTCGACACCTTTTGGTTCTTCCGCGTGTCGCTGGCGTCGTTCCGTGCGGTCATGCAGGGCGCATTGTTGGGGCGGCCCCTCGACTCCGACACCCAGCAGGGCCCGCTGCCGGAGTAGGGGCCGCAGCGCGGCGCCTACTCCGGCTTGGGCGTGCGGTCCATGAGCAACGCGGCGGCTTCGCGCGGGCTGAGCCCCTCGAATAGCACGCGGTTGGTCAGCTCGGTGATGGGCATTTCGATGCCAAGCGTGCCCGCGAGGGCCAGCGCCAACGGCGTCGTGTTCACCCCCTCGGCCACTTCGCCACCCAGCCACGCGATAATGTCGGCCAGCGACCCGCCGCGCGCAAGCTCGACGCCGACGCGATGGTTGCGGCTCAGAGCGCTGAAGCAGGTCGCGACCAGGTCGCCCATGCCCGCCAGGCCCGCGAAGGTGGCCGGCTGAGCGCCCGCCGCCAGGCCCAGGCGGGTTATCTCCGCCAGGCCGCGGTTCACGAACCCCGCCTTGGCGTTGTCGCCCACCCCCATGCCGTCGGCGATGCCGGCCCCGATGGCAATGATGTTCTTCAGCGCACCACCGAGCTCGGTGCCGACCACGTCGCTGTTCGTGTAGACGCGGAAGGTTGGCGAGTTGAGGACCTGCTGCGCCAGCGCATAGACGCCGGCGTCCTCGGACGCGACCACGGTGGGCGCCGGCAGGTCACGGACGATCTCGTGGGCCAAGTTCGGGCCCGATAGCGCGCCTATCCGCGCTGCCGGCAGCTCCTCCGCGAGGACGACGCTCATGCGCTTGTGAGAGCTTGGCTCCAGTCCCTTGGACGCGGAGATCAGGACCGTCCCGTCGGCGAGTGCACCGCTGATGCGCTTGGCGTTCTCCCGCATCGTCGGAGACGGCACAGCGACAAACACCGCCGACGCATCGACGAGCGCATCGGCGGGCGCCGCCGTCACGACGAGTGAGTCCGGGAAGGGCTGGCCCGGCAGACGCCGGGTATGCTCGCGCGCCGCGCCCAGCTCCCGCGCCTCGTCCGTGGTGCGCGCCAACAGCCGCACGGGGATGCCGCGCCGGGCCATGATGATGGCCAGCGTCGTCCCCCACGTCGTCGCGCCGACGACCGCGACGGGGCCAAGTTGCTCGGAGGCCGACGTCATGTTCCTAACTCACACCATCCACGAGAGCTTTCAAGAACCCGAAGGGGACACCCACTCGGGCTCCTCCGCAGGGTTTCACCCCCTGCACTCCCGCGTCAATCGAGCAGAGCCTCGCCGCCCTGAACCAGGTTCGTGCTGAGGCTCTCGAAGCACGCGCAGGAGCAGCTACGCCCTGGTGCGTGCCTCGTCCGCCATCCGCGCCGCAACCTCGGCGATCGGCATGATGCCAAGGTCGTCGCCCGAGCGCAGGCGCACAGCGGCTCCGCCCGCTTCCGCCTCCTTGTCGCCCACGACCAGCATGTACGGCACCTTGTTCATCTGCGCGTCGCGGATCTTGGCGTTCATGCGCTCGTTGCGCTCGTCCACCGTGACGCGCAGACCCGCTCCCGCCAGCTGATCGCGCACCGAGGCCGCGTGCTCGGCGTGGCGGTCGGCGATGGGGATGACGACCGCCTGCACGGGCGCGAGCCACACAGGGAAGGCGCCGCCGTAGTGCTCCACGAGCACGCCGAAGAAGCGCTCGAGCGACCCGAAGAGCGCGCGGTGCACCATGTACGGGCGATGTTCCGTGCCGTCGGCGCCAACGTACGTCAGGTCGAAGCGCTCGGGCAGATTGAAGTCGAACTGGATGGTCGTGCACTGCCACGAGCGTCCGATGGCGTCACGCACTCTGATGTCGAGCTTCGGCCCGTAGAACGCGCCGCCGCCCTCGTCGACCAGATACTCGACGCCCCGGCGGTCCAGCGCCCGGCGCAGCGACTCCGTGGCGTGGTCCCAGCTCTCCAACGGCCCCACGGCCTTTTCGGGGCGTGTGCTCAGGTAGACGTCATAAGCCTTGAAGCCATAGGTGCCCAGCAGGTCGAAGGCGAAGTCCAGCACGCCGACGACCTCATCCTCCACCTGCTCGGGCGTGCAGAAGATGTGGGCGTCGTCCTGCGTGAACCCACGCACGCGCAGCAGGCCATGCAGGACGCCGGAGCGCTCGTAGCGGTAGACGGTGCCCAGCTCCGTATAGCGCACTGGCAGCTCCCGATAGGAGCGCTTGGCGGAGTCGTAGATGTGGACGTGGAACGGGCAGTTCATCGGCTTGGCGAAGTACTCCTGGCCCTCCACGTCCATCGAGTCGTACATGCTCTCGCGGTAGAAATCGAGGTGCCCGCTCGTCTCCCACAGCGACGCCTTGCCGATGTGGGGCGAGTAGACCAGCTCATAGCCGCGGGCGAGATGCTCGTCGCGCCAGTGGTCCTCCATGGTGGAGCGCACGCGCGCGCCCTTGGGGTGCCACAGGATGAGGCCCGGGCCGACCTGGTCGTGGTGCGAGAACAGGTCGAGCTCGCGCCCCAGCGTTCGGTGGTCACGACGCGCCGCCTCCTCCAGCTGGTGCAGGTGAGCATCGAGTGCGTCCTGGGACTCCCAGGCGGTGCCGTAGATGCGCTGGAGCATCGTGTTGCGCTCGTCGCCACGCCAGTAAGCGCCCGCGACGTTCAGCAGCTTGAACGCCGGTATCGCGCCCGTGCTGTCGACGTGGCGGCCGCGGCAGAGATCGAGGAACGCGCCGTGCCGGCAGGTGGTGATGCGCTCGTCACCGGGCAGGTCGTCGATGATCTCCTGCTTGTAACGCTGGTCCGCGAACAGCTCCTTCGCCTTTTCCCTCGTGACCTCTGCCATCTCGAAGGGGTAGTCCTTCCCCATGCGCTCGCGCATCACCGCTTCGAGCTGTTCGAGGTCTTCGGGCGTGAACGGCCGCGGTGCGTCGAAGTCGTAGTAGAAGCCATCCTCCACCGGCGGGCCGATGGCGTACTTGGCCTCGGGAAAGAGGTCCATGACAGCATCGGCCAGCACGTGTGCGGCCGAGTGGCGGATGCGGAAGCGCCGGTCCTCCAGCGCTTCCTCCTCGGGTGTCAGTTGCTTGATCGGCATTCTTTTGTCCTCTACCGGCCCGCTGAGCGAGACGATGACATAGGGGCCTCAACAAAAAAGGGCGCCGGGGCGCCCTTCAGCTTTGTAACGCGGGCTTGCCCTACGAGACTGTTGCGGCCGCGACGGTCACCACCCCTGCGGCGGTGTTCGCCGTGGCCTCGATAGTCGCCGTGGTCGTCGTGAGGGCGCGCATGTCACCGTCAGCATAGCCAAGCCGCGAGACCGCTGTCCAGCAGCGAGCGCACACGCCCGGCCCGTCCCAGAGCGTTACCTGGCCTGGGCTATGCTTGCCTGCACGCATGGCCACGCGCTTCGACTACGTCATCATCGGCAGCGGCATCGCTGGCCTCTTCGCCGCGCTCCACGCCAAAGACCACGGCACGGTGCTAGTACTCACCAAGGGCGGCATCCACGACACGAACACGCTGTTCGCGCAGGGTGGCATCGCCGCTGCCGTTGGCGGCGACGACTCGCCCCTGATCCACACCCAGGACACGTTGCGGGCCGCGGCCGGCCTCGCCGACCCAGGCGCAGTCGAAGTGCTGACCACCGAGGGGCCACAGCGGGTGGCGGACCTGATGCGCATGGGCGTGGCATTCGATGAGGTCGAGGGGCAGACGGCGCTGGCAACTGAAGGTGCCCACAGCCGGCCTCGTGTCCTGCACGCCGGCGGCGACGCCACGGGCGCGCACATGGAGACGACATTGGCCCAGCTCGCCCGCGCCTCTTCTGTCGAGGTGCTGGAATACGCGCTGGTCATCGCCATCCGATGCGACGCGAGCGGCCGCGCCGTCGGCGTCGATGTGCTGGACGCACAGAAACGTATCGCCGTCCGCTTCGAAGCCGGCGCCGTCGTCCTCGCCAGCGGAGGCGCAGGCCAGCTGTTCCGCGCCACGACCAACCCAGCGGTGGCGACGGGCGATGGTGTGGCGCTTGCGTTCAGCGCGGGCGCGGAGCTTGCCGGGATGGAGTTCTACCAATTCCACCCAACTGCGCTATCGCTCCCCAGCGCACCCCACTTCCTTATTTCGGAGGCGGTTCGCGGCGAAGGGGCCGTGCTTCGCAACCTGGCCGGCGAAGCATTCATGGCCCGCTACCACGATCAGGCCGACCTGGCGCCACGCGACGTCGTGTCCCGCGCGATCGTCAGCGAGATGGGACGGGACGGCGCGGACCACGTGCTGCTGGACGCGACCCATCTCTCGGCGGACCGCATCGCCATGCGCTTCCCGACGATCTACCAGACCTGCATGGAGCACGGTGTCGACATGACGGCCGAGCCGATACCCGTCACACCCGCAGCTCACTACATGATGGGCGGCGTTCGCACCAACCTGTGGGGCGAGACGACCGTGCCGGGCCTGTACGTCTGTGGCGAAGCGTCCTTCACGGGCGTCCACGGGGCCAACCGGCTGGCCAGCAACTCGCTGCTGGAGACCGTGGTGTTTGCTCGCAGGGTTATCGAGCGCACGCTCGGGGCGGCGCCAGAGGAGGGCCCGCCTGAGCTGTCGGCGGACGTGATTCGGCTGCGGCCAACCGGGACAACCGAGACGCCCGCCATCAGCCACGACGCACTCCAGCGCCTCATGTGGGAGAAGGTCGGCATCGTCCGCGACGGCCCCGGCCTGGCCGATGCGGCGCACGTCCTCGGCGCATGGGCCGCGCAGCAGCCCTACCCCGGCGACCGCGGGAGCCAGGAGCTGGCGAACATGGCGCTGGTGGGCTGGCTGATGGCGGTGGCCGCGCTGCGCAGGACCGAGAGCCGGGGCGCGCACTATCGCACCGACTTCCCCGAGTCGTCCGACGCCTGGCTCAGGCAGATCGTGCTGGCGCAAGGTGGGTAACCTGCCGGCGCTATAATCGCTGGCGACGGCCGTTATCGTTGCACGACCGAGAGGTAGCCTGACCGTGGGCCCCGACGCTCTCCAGCCGGTAACCACCGAATCACCGAAGGAGGCACACCATGCCAATCTGCCTGCCCTGTGCCCACGAAGTAGCGGACACCGTGCCGCACTGGGACTATGAGGACGTGACGTTCTACTTCTGCTCGACCGGATGTGAGAAGCGCGTCAAGATGGAGCCCGAGCGGTGGCTTGCCATCGCCAAGTCCGGGACCGTCAAGGCCACCCCGCACGGTCCTCACCACACGCACTAGCGCCGGGCGACATGAAACATTAGACCTGCTCAACGCCACCACGTTGCCCCACGGGGAGGTCCGTTCATGTCACCAACCAAAGCACTGTCAGGTCGCGTCGCGCTCGTCACCGGTGCCCAGCACGGTATCGGCGCCGCAACGGCACAAGCGCTCGCTGAGCTTGGCGCCGACGTTTTCGTCCACTACCTGCGTTCTGCCGTCCAGGACGGCGTGCCGGAGCCGAGCGGGCCTGGCGAGGAGCTCCATCGCTGGCGCCAGTCGACGAATGCCGACTCCGTCGTGGCGGCGATCCGGCACCGTGGGCAAAGAGCGGCAGCGCACGAGTGCGACCTTTCGGATCCGTCGACGATACCGGCGCTGTTCGACGTGGCGGAGGTGGCGTTGGGGCCCGTCGATATCCTGATCAACAACGCAGCCGTCGGAGGCGAAGACACGTTTGTGCCTTCCGTTGGCACCCCGGCAAACGAGCATCTAGGGCTCCGTGGGCTCGTCTCCTTGCCGATAACGGCCGAGAGCTACGACCGTCTTTTCGCGGTGAACAGCCGCGCGGCAGCGCTCATGACCGCGGAGTTAGCGCGCCGGCATGCCGAGAGGGGTGCGCATTGGGGACGCGTGGTCAACGTCAGCACCGATGGTGCCTATTGCTTCCCCGGCGAGGTGTCCTACGGCGCCAGCAAGGCCGCGATTGAGGCCTACAGCCGCTCCGCCGCCAAGGAACTCGGCCAGTTCGGGATCACCGTTAACGTCGTCTCACCGGGACCCATCCAGACGGGCTACATCCCGCGGGAGCTCGAAGTGAGGGTGGCGGCAGATACACCGTTGGGCCGCGTCGGGGAGCCGGAAGACGTGGCCGACGTCATCGCCTTCTTGGCGACGAATCACGCACGGTGGGTAACGGGGCAGCTAATCCACGTGGGCGGGGGCCACCCCATGTAGGCGCCTGTGGCCCCAAGGTTGCCTCTGATATCATGGGCGCACGCCGTTTTCGTGCGGAGGAACGCGATGAAGGCCGTTTACCAAGAGGCTGCCGCGCTGGCAAAGAAGGACGAGCGCTTCGTGCTGGCCACGGTCGTCAACACCAAGGGGTCCACGCCCCAAAAGCCAGGCGCGTCGCTGCTCGTGAGGCAGGACGGCACCACCGTAGGCACGCTGGGCGGGGGCTGCGTCGAGGGCGACATCTGGTTCGCCGCCAAGGAGGCCCTCAGAGAGGGCACCGGGCCGCAGTACAAGGACTACTACCTCAACGAAGAGATCGCCGCCCGCGACGGCCTGGTCTGCGGCGGCTCGATGTTCTTCTACATCGAGCCGGTGCTCGATCCCGCGGCCTTCGACCCGCTGGCGATGTCGATCACGTCCGCCTACGACGGCCACGAATCGCTCGCGATCGCAACGCTGGTCAACAGCGCTTCCCACGCCATCGGCGCGCGCATCGTCATCCGCGAGGATCACTCGCACGAGGGCACGCTCGGCGACCCTGAACTGGACGCCCGCGCCATCGAGGCCGGGCTCTCCGCCATACCCATGGGCAAAGCGGACCGCTTTCTGACCAAGACGGGCGACGAGGTGTTCGTTGCCGGCTACACCGCACCACCAACGCTGCTGCTGGTCGGAGGCGGCCACGTGAACCTGGCCACCGCCAAGATCGCGCACACGCTCGGCTTCCGCATCATGGTGGCCGACGACCGGCGTGAGTTCGCCAACGAGGACCGGTTCCCGATGGCCGAGCAGATCAACGTCGGGCCCTACGACCGTGCGCTGGAGCCGTTCCCCATCACGCCCAACACGGCCATCGTCGTCGCCGCGCGCGGGCACCGGTTCGACGATCTGGCGTTGGAGGCTGCAGCGCGGACACCGGCCGGCTACGTCGGCCTCATCGGCTCCAAGCGCAAGGCCATCATGATCTTCGAGTCGATGCTCAAGAACGGCGTGCCCATCGAGCGCATCAAGGAGATCCACTCGCCGGTTGGCCTCGACCTAGGAGGCCGCGACCCGGCGGAGATCGCCGTCAGCATCGTGGCGGAGCTCGTCGCCTGGCGGAATGGCCACTCCGGCGGCTCACTCAGGCTGGACCCGGCGCAGATCGACCGCCTCGCGGCGAAGGTTCTCCCGGCTCCCGCAGCCGGCTGAGGCCCGACGACGCGGGCGTTCTACGACCGCTAGTCCTGAGCTTGTCGAAGCCTGTCCTGAGCGAAGCCGAAGGGGGCGAGGGCGACCTCCGTCTTCGAGTGCCTCAGCACGAACGGTCCATCCGAGCACAGTCATGAACCATGAATGAAGTCGCGGCCATCATCCTCGCGGCGGGCGAGTCGTCGCGCATGGGCGAGCCCAAGGCGCTGCTGCCATGGCCCAGCCCCGCGGGGCCGACGACGCTGCTCCGCCATGCCGTCGACTCCGCCGCGGACGCCGGCTACGCACCCATCGTCGTCGTCCTGGGCCACGACGCTGATCGGCTGCGCGGGGCGGTGTCCGCCCGTCCTGAGGCACTCGAAGCACGGGCGGACGTGCGCATCGTTGTCAACGAGCGCTACCGCGAGGGGCGTGCGACCTCAATCGTTGCCGGCGTCCAAGACCTGGACCGGGAGCTCGCCGGCGTGCTCGTGGGCTCCGTTGACCAGCCGCGCTCCGTGGCGATGCTCCGGTCGCTACGCGAGGAGTGGCTCGTCACGAGCCCGCGGCCCATGGTCGCCGCGCCAGCCTACGACGGGCGGGCGGGCCACCCCGCGCTTTTCGACGCGTCGCTGATCTCGGAGCTGCTGTCCATCAGCGAGGAGCGTCAAGGGCTGCGCGAGGTAGTGGCCCGCCATCGCGCGGCACGACTGCTCGTGGCCACAGGCGACCCCCTATGCCTCACGAACGTCAACACGCCCGAGGACTACGAGCGCGCGCTGGCGCTGGCCTAGCGGCCACCGATCGCGTTCCGGACCACGGCCGCTAGCGATAGATCAAAAGCTGAGTTTCGTTCCTGGACGGTGAAGGGACCGAGTTTCAGGTTTGACATAACTTCCATCTGAAAATGGCCACCGTCGACTAGGCCGGCAAGCAGCGCTTGCGGGATACGCTCTTTGGGAACGAGCGCCTCGAACTCCAGCGTCATTGCCTCGCCAGAGGACAGGAGGCCGCCGGCCACGCTGATCGGATCCGATACCTCGACCCCGCTGAACAGGAGCGTATGCGTGGTGGTCGGGACGTAGACGGGAACCGACGAGCCGTTGCGAATATCCACGGTTACCGACACATCCAAGCCTTCCACGACCCTGTTGGCCGCGCCAAGCGAGTCGCCAACTAATAGCCGGACCCCCGCCTCGCCGAGCGCCACCAGGCTCGTATCGAGGGCGGGCTCTACCCGATCGACCTTCGGGCTTTCCACGCTGAGGCCCGAGTAGCCGACTCCGGCCACGCCGCCGAGCGCCGCCAGAGCGACTATTAGCAGAACCCCTGCGATGATGGTCCACTTCTTCATGGCTACCCCACGACTCCAGCCTCACGCAGCGCCGCCAATTCGTCGCCGCCGAGGCCCAGCAGCTCGCCGAGCACCTCGTCGCTGTGCTGGCCGAGGTCCGGCGCCACCATCGTCGGCTTGCCGGGCGTGCGGGAAAAGTTGATCGGGTTGCCGGTCGACTTGAGCGGGCCCAGCACCGGGTGCGGCAGGTCCATGAACATCCCTCGCGCAGCCATCTGCGGGTCCTGCGCAACCTGCGCGATGTCCTGTACCGGGCCGACCGGTATGCCCATTTCGCTGAGCACTTCGACCCACTCTGCGGTTAGCTTCGTCGCCATCGCCGCTTCGATTGTGGGGATGAGCTCGTCGTAGTGCTGCGTGCGCCCCCAGCCCGTCTCGTAGCGCTCGTCGTCGATGAGCTCGGGGTGGCCTATGGCGGCGCAGAACAGCGGCCACTGTTCGGTCGAGCCGCCCATGATCGCCACGACAACGTGCCCGTCCGCGGTCTTGAACGCCTGGAAGGGTGTGGATGACGGGTGCCGGGTACCCAGCCGCTGCGGCACCTGGCCCAGCGTGAAGTACCGCATGAAGGCGTTTTCGAGGATGGCCACCTGGCAGTCCATCATCCCGATGTCGATGTACTGGCCGAGCCCCGAGCGCTCCCGCTCGTGCAGCGCCGACAGCACGCCGATGGCCGTGAACAACGCCGCGGTGATGTCGCCGACGCTCGCGCCTGGGCGCACCGGCCCTCCACCAGGCTCGCCCGTGATGCTGAGCATGCCCCCCATGCCCTGGACGATGACGTCCAGCGCCGGACGGCTGGCATAGGGACCCGTCTGTCCGAAGCCCGAGATGGAGGCCATGACAACGCGCGGGTTCGCCGCGTTGACGACCGGGTAGTCCAGCCCCAGCCGCTGAATGGCGCCGGGTCGGAAATTCTCCAGCACCACGTCGGCCGTCTTCACCAGCTCCAGGAAGAGCTGACGGCCCTGGGGCTGCGCCAGGTCCAGCGCGACGGAGCGCTTGCTCCGGTTGATGCTCATGAAGTACGTGCTATAGGCGTTCTCCCCGCCGTTGGGGCCGGCCCCAACGGCGGGGAGAAACGGGCCGTTGCCGCGCGCGGGGTCGCCACTGATGGGCTGTTCGACCTTGATGATGTCGGCGCCAAGGTCGCCGAGCACCATCGCGCAGAACGGGCCGGCGAGGATACGGGTGAGGTCGAGGACGCGGATGCCCTCGAGTGGGCCTGGCATGGGGTACCTCCGGGGTGCGCCGTCGCCGCGCAACCCCAACGCGGATTGTAGCGGCTAACGAGCGTGTCGCAGACGCTCGCCTCGCCACGCGAGCCATGCGAAGACCGCCGGAGGCGCCAGCGCGGGCACGAAGGCGGCGTCGAGGCCGAAGCTCAGCACGGCGCCCAGCGTCAGCACGCCTGCCGCACCGAACAGCACGCGTACCTGGCTCGCGTAGAGCGAAGGCCGCAGGGCCAGCAGGCCCGCCACAGCACCGCCCAGCACGACGACGCCCAGCGCAGCGAGCCACGGCGACGATACGTGGTCTATGCACTCCCCACCAATCAAGGCGGAGCATGAGCTAATGCCGGTTGTGAGCAAGAAGCCGGCCTCGCCTAAGGCGAACAGCGACACGAGCAGCGCGAGCGCCCCCGCCAAGCGGAGCGCGTTCACGGTCCAGGCGACGGCGCCCAGGCCGATCCCGGCGACCGCGCCCGCGAGGTAGAGCCACTGTGCGATCAGGTCCAACGCTGCACGTCCCCCCGCGGGATTATAGGGACGTTCCTTGCTGGTGGCCTCGGCGCTCCGTATCATGCCGCCCGACTCGGACAGGGGGGCACTAACGTGGACCTGGGACTCGACGGCCGCGTCGCCATCGTCGGCGGCGCCAGCAAAGGGATGGGCAACGCCACCGCGCGGGCGCTGGCACGTGAGGGGGCTCGCGTCGTCATGGTCGCCCGCGGAGCCGAAGCGCTCGACGGCGCCGCGCAGGTCGTCGCCACGGCCTACGGCGACGACCGCGTGCTGGCCATCGCGGCCGACCTTTCGGTCCCAGCCGACGTGGAGCGCGTGGCGCGGGAAGCGCGCGCGTGGGGCAGCCGCCTCGACGTCGTCGTCAACAACCTGGGAGGCCCGCCACCCGGCGAGCCCGAGGGCCTGACCGACGAGCAGTGGCACGCCGCGTTGGAGTTGAACTTCTTCAGCGCCGTGCGCCTCAGCCGCCTGGCCCTGCCCCTCATGCGCGAGGGCGGCTACGGCCGCATCGTCACGGTGCTCTCGCTGTCCATCAAGCAGCCGGAGGAGAACCTGGCGCTGTCCACGGTGGCACGGACGGCCGCCGCCTCCTATACGAAGGTGCTGTCGACAGAGGTCGCACACGACGGCATCACCGTCAACAACGTGCTGCCGGGCTCCATCGCGACGGGACGTCTCCAGGCGGTGGCGGAGATGCAGGCCAAGCGGCAGGGCGAGCCCATGGAGCGGGCCTTGGACATCCGGCTGGGGTTGGTACCGGCGGACCGGTTCGGCACGCCGGAGGAGGTCGCGGACGTCATCTGCTTCCTCGCCTCGGCCCAGGCCGGGTTCATCACCGGCCAGAGCATCGTCGTCGACGGCGGCCAGCTCAAGGCGATGACTTAGGCGAACACCATCGCGTTTCTTACGTGGCGTAAGACTCCCGCCTACCGCCCGATGGTGAACAGTCCTTCCAGGCCCCCCTCGATCAGGCCGCCCTCGAACTCCTCGGCCAGAGGAGCGAAGGCAGCCTCCACGGCCGTCCCGTCCAGCCGCCAGGCGCCCTCCACCAACGTGAGGTTGACCGTACTCGTACCGGACACCGTCGGCAACGCGGGATCATCGAGCAGCTCGGTCATGATCTCCACCACCTTGGCCTCCATCTCCGCTTCGCTGAGCCCGCTGAGCGCTGCCGTGAACATGCGGCCGGCGAGGTCGCCAAGCACGACCGCCAGATTGGGGGCGGTCATGTCGATTGTCACCACTGCCTCGGAGCCGTTCGTCGTCGCCTCACCTATTTCGTAGGTGAAGCCGGCGAACAGGGTTCGCGCGAAATCACGCCCCTCATCGTCCTGAGCCTGGAGCTCGTTCCTGAGGTCGGCGGCGGCGGCCTCCGTTAGGTAAAGCGCCACCCGGTCCACGTCGACGGCGAGGAACGCCGCGAGGAAGCCGTCGACGGCGTCCTTCGGGTCCGGCTCGTCGTCACCGCCGCACGCGGCGGCCACGATCAGCAGGGCCGCCATCAGCGCTGTATAGAGTGTCTTCCTCAACATAATGCCCCCTGATGGCTCGACAATGGACGACCAAGCGTCGCGGCTGCCGCTACCAGATGCTGCCGGACAGGCCCGGGCTGGTGATGGCGCCCTCGCTGGCCGACGACACGGTCTGCGCGTACTTGGCGAACGCGCCGGTCTTGTAGCGCGGCTCCGGCTGCCGCCACTCCGCCTTCCGGTGCGCGAGCTCGTCGTCCGAGAGCTCGACGTCCAGACGCCGGGCCTCGACGTCCAGCACGATGGTGTCGTCGTCGCGAAGCAGGCCGATGGGCCCGCCACGAAACGCCTCAGGCGCGATGTGGCCGACGGTGAAGCCATGGGTCGCGCCCGAGAAGCGCCCGTCGGTGATGAGCGCCACCTCCTCGTCCATGCCGCGGCCCACCAGGGCAGCCGTCACACCCAGCATCTCCTGCATGCCAGGCCCGCCCGCCGGGCCCTCGTAGCGGATCACCACCACGTCGCCCGAGGCGATCTTGCCGTCCTGCACCGCCGCGAAGGAGTCCTTCTCGCTGTCGAAGACGCGGGCCGGGCCACGGTGATACAGGCGGTCGTGGCCAGCCAGTTTGACGACGCAGCCCTCGGGGGCCAGGTTGCCGCGCAGCACGGCGATGCCGCCCCACTGCTTGATCGGCGCGTCGATGGGGACGACGACGCGCTGGTCGGCGACCGCGACCGTGGCCTCGGCCACCTGGCCGAGCGTGCGCCCATCGACGTTCCGCGCGTCGGCATGGACGAGCTCACCGGCGATCAGCTCCTTCGCCACCAGGCCGTAGCCGCCCGCCTCGTGCAGGTCGGTGGCGACGTACTCGCCCCCCGGCTTGAGGCTGGCGATGATGGGCGTGCGGCCCATGACGCTGTCAAAGTCGTCGATGGTCAGCGGCACACCGGCCTCGCGAGCGATGGCCACCAGGTGCAGCGCCGCGTTGGTCGAGCCGCCCGTCGCGGCCACGCAAGCGATGGCGTTGTCGAAGGCGTCGCGGGTCATGACGTCACGCGGCTTCACGTCGTCCTTCAGCAGCTGGACGGCGATCTCGCCCGCGCGCCGGGCGTCGGCCTTCTTCTGCTCGGCCAGCGCTGGAGCCGCGCTGAGGCCCGCCGGGCTCACGCCCAGGAACTCCAGGGCCATGGCCATGGTGTTCGCCGTGAACTGGCCCGCGCAGGCGCCCGCGCCGGGGCACGCCACATCCTCGAGCGCGTGCAACGCCTCAGCCGACATCTTGCCCGCACCGTGGGCGCCGACCGCCTCGTAGACGTCCTGGATGGTGACGTCCCTGCCGTCGTAGCGGCCCGGCGCAATCGAGCCCGTGTAGAAGGTGAGGCCTGGGATGTTCAGCCGGGCGAGGGCCATGGCGCCGGCGGGGATGGTCTTGTCGCACGCGACCAGCACCACGAGGCCGTCGAACGAGTGCCCGCGGGCAGCAACCTCGATGGAGTCGACGATGACTTCGCGGCTGATCAGCGACCCCTTCATCCCCTCCGTGCCCATCGACACGCCGTCGGAGACGGAGATCGTGTTGATCTCCATGGGCGTGCCGCCCGCCGCGCGGATGCCCTCCTTGACGTATTGGGCCATGTCGCGGTGGTTGAAGTTGCACGGCATCGTCTCGATCCACATGTTGGCGACGCCGATGATGGGCTTGGCCAGGTCGTCGTCCGTGAACCCGATGGCCTTGAGCATGGCGCGGGCCCCGGCACGGGACGGCCCATCGGTCATCTCGGCGCTGCGCGGCTTGAGGGGGTTGGTGGTCATGCGCTTCCTCCCGGTGATCCTTAGCCGGTCACTATCGGCTGGACCGGCCAGCCATTATAGGTTCGCCCTCCGCCTCGATGCCGCCGAACCTAGGCTTGCCGTCCCACGATAGCCAGCAGGCGAGTCTGGAGGCTCGCGCCGTCCGGGACGCCCACCTCCTTGGCGAAGGCCCGGCCCGCCAGCGAGCCCCGGCGCGGCCCGTAGAGCGCGTAGCTGGCCTCGACGAGCTCGGGGTCGAGCGTCGTGTCCTGCCCCGTGGCCTTGGCAATGTCCCAGCCGTGGATGAGCACGTCGTTGAACATGATCGATAGGTAGGCCGCGCCGGGCATGTCGCCTCGGCTGATGTGACACACGCGCTCCAGCACGCCGGGCGCCCGGCTGGCGGCCTGCGCCGAGCCTGACGCCGCATCGTACGCGGCCAGCACGCCGTCCGCGAGCAGGTCGCCATCGTAGCGGTCGCCGACCTCCGCCATCGTCTTGCCGTCCAGGATGGGCGCCACCCACACGGTGCCGTAGACAACGTGATTCAGCAGCTGGTGCATGTCCCACTCGCTACACGGTGTCGGGACGTACATCTGGTCGTCCCTGAGCCCCGCTACGAAGGAACGGGTGGATTCGAGTGCTCTGCGTAGAGCGCCGGGAGCTCCTGTGGGTCAACGCCCTGGTCGGTGGTCATGGCTCTCCTTGAATGCTGGGGGAATGCGTGACGGCTACTCGCGCCGCTTGGGGTCTTGGTCATCGTCGCTCTCATCTTCGCTGCCGTCCTGTCCATTGCCATCGTCGACCGGCTGGTCCTTCTCCTCGTCGAGCAGGTGAAAGTCGGCCTGCACCGTCTTGCCGTCATCCTCCGGCCGCTGTGCGTACCGGGGCGCAAGCCAAAAGAAGACGTTGGTGAGGATCAGGACGACGATGAAGTCGTCGAAGAGGCCGACGTGGGGCGGAAAGTCGAGAAGAAGGTCGCGGGGCCAGACGACGTAGAGCAACGCCAGCACCGGGATGGCCTTCACCCACCGGGGCACCCGGGGGTGGCGCATCAGGTACACTAGCCCGCCGAAGCGGCTGAACAGATAGAACAGTCCGCGCACTCGTCCTCCTCCTATCCGAGTATAGCCGCCGGTACCGGTTCCACCCGTGATCTACGTCTTTCATGGCGACGATAGCTTTTCGGTCAGCGAGGCACTTGCTGGGCTCGCCAAGGCCATCGGCTCGGACGACGTTCGCGAAGCCAACCTGAGCCAGCTCGACGGCGGCTCGTTCGGCCTCGCCGCCTTCGGGTCCGCGGCCATGGTCGTACCGTTCCTGGCCGACCGCCGCGTCGTTGTCATCAGCGGACTGCTCGCAAGTCTCGATACGCCGGCCGGCGGGCGGCGCGGACGCAAACCTGCGGCGCGGGACGCCCTCGGCTCGGCGGCGGGTCTGCCCGCCCTGCTGGGCCAGCTCCCCGAGACCACCGACGTGGTCTTCATCGAAGCGAAAGTCGGCCGGGGCAATCCGCTGCTGACGGAGATCGAGGCGTTGGGCACGCAGCAGGTGCAGGTCCGCGACTTCCCGGCGCTGCGCCGTGAGCCGCTGGCGCGTTGGGTGAGGGAGCGCACGACCGCCAAGGGCGCGACGATCAACCCCGCGGCAGTGGACCTGCTGGTCGAGCTGGTCGGCGGCAACCTCTGGGCCATGGACAACGAGCTGGAGAAGCTGGCGACCTACCGGATGGGCGGGGCCATCGAGCCCGACGACGTCGAGACGCTAGTCTCCGGCGCGCGGGAGACGACGGTCTTCGAGTTGGTGGATGCGCTGATGGAGGGCCGCGCCGACACCGCGATGGTCAAGCTGGAGGCGTTACTCCAGGCGGGCGCCGGGGGCCCATATCTGCTGTCCATGGTCGCCCGGCAGGCGCGCATGCTTGCGCTGGCCCACGAGCTGGGCCGTGAGCGCGTGCCCCAGGCCGAGTGGGGGCCGCGTCTCGGCACCACCTCCGACTTCGTCGTGCGCAAGACGGCGGACCAGGCCCGGCGGTTCCCCTTCGAGTCGGTCCGCGCGCTGTACGCCCTTCTCCTCGAGACCGACCTGGCGATGAAGACTGGCGGCGCGACGGAGGAGGTCGCCCTGGCCGAGCTCATCGCTCGCGGCGTCGGCCTTCGGCACGGTGCCACCGCACGCCGGTGAGCGGACTGTCGCTATGACCCAAACGCTCTACCTCACGATGGCGTTCGCCATCGGCATCGGGAACGCGACCCAGTTGGTGATGCTCGCGGCCCTCGCCCGCTCGCGTGGGTCGGTGGAAGGCGCGTTCACGTCGCTCGTGACCACGGTGGCAGGTTTCGCAGTCCTGCTGGCAATCCTCGCGTGGCGGCAGGGCTCGCTGTCGATGCCCATGCCCTACGACAAGTGGCCGTTCTTCCTTGCGCTGATGTTGGTGTCGACGGTCGGAACGGTGTTCATCATGAGGGGTCTGAGCGGCTATTTCGTGATCACGGGCCTATTCGCCCTCCCGCTCCTCATCGGCACCGGCTTTCTGGGCCCACGCATCGGCATCGGGCTGTTCATCGCCGCGGTGCTCGCCGGACAGCTGTCGGGTGCCGTGGTCTACGACCACATTGGGGCGTTCGGCTCGGAGGTACGACGGATAGACGGGCTCCGCGCCCTCGGCGTACTGGCGCTGGTGTCCGGTGTCGTCCTCATCCGTGGTGTTCGGTAGGCTGTGCTATCCTTTCGATGCCTAAACTGAGGTGGAGCGGGAGTAGAGACATGCCGTTCGGAATAGGCTGGCCGGAGCTGACCATCATCCTCGTCATCGTGCTGGTGATATTCGGCGCGAGCAGGGTCCCGGAGGTCGGCGGCGCCATCGGCCGCGGCATCCGCGAGTTCCGCAAGTCCGTCACCGAGGAGCCCGAGACCAAGAGCGAGGCGAAGTCGGAGACGCCGACCTCCCCCAAGAGCTAACGCGCTTTCCGGCTCCGATGGGCCAACGCCGATGGGGCCCCGATACCTCGGGGCCCTTTTTATTTGTCACGCCGCTGTCACATCGCCGGCCGCTCACGCGGGCACACGCTCCGCCGGGCGCCGCACCAGCGCCATCAAGAGTGCACCCCCCGCCGCCATGGCCCCGAAGGTCACAAACGCCGCCTCGTAGCCCTGCGTGACATCGAAGAAAACCCCGGCCACCATCGGTCCAAGGGCCAAGCCGAGACCCCGCACCACGGCGACGACGCCACTGATGGCGCCCAGCGAGTGGCGACCGTAGAAGCCGGCGACGAGCACCGTCGGCAGCGTCATGTAACCGCCGACCAACAGACCGAAGGCGAACGCGAAACCGAAGGCCTGCGGGGCGCCATGGACGTTCAGCAGCAAACCCATGAGCGCCGCCAACGCTGCGTTCTCGCCGACCGTCAGGAGCTTTGGCGAGACGCGGTCGGCCAGCCAGCCCAGCACCAGGCTCCCCACCCCGAGGCCGACGGCAAACGTGCTCACGACCGCCGCGCCGATCGTCGAGTCGAGCCCCCGCTCAAGGTAGAAGGGCATCTGGTGAAAGCCTACGCCGGTGGTCACTACGCTCACCAACAGCGTCGAGCCCATGATCAGCCACAGCGCGGGCGTGGCGATGGCTCTGCTCACGGTCCAGTCCGCCACCGCCGAGGCCGTATGGCCACCCATCGCAGCGGGCGTGGCGCCGCCGTCGACACGCAGGCCGACGTCCTCGGGCCGGCGCACCAACAGGACAAGCGCGGGCAGGACACCCAGGCCCAAAGCGAGGCCGCCAAGAGCGACCCAGGCCGTGCGCCAGCCCCCGGCGTCGATGGCCAGCTGCACCCCGATCGGTGCCGCGACCAGCCCTAACGCCGAGGCCCCGAATAGCGCCGCGAGCGCCGTGCCCCGCCTTCGGTCGAACCAGTTCGCCACCGCCACGGGGCCAGGGAACAGCACGAGGCCCTGCCCCGCGTAGCGGACGATGGCATACAGCACGATGTAGGCGCCGAGGCTGTGGACTCCCGCCAGCGCGAAGCAGGCGGCACCGACGAGAGCCGCACCGATCGAGACGACCACGCGCGGTCCGAAGCGGTCCACGAGCCACCCGACAAGAGGGCCGGTGGCCGCTGCACCGATGCTGCCGATGGTCGTGGCACTGGCGATAGCCGTCACGCTCCACCCGAACTCGGCGGTGAAGACCGGGAGGAATAGGGTCGAAACCTCCACCGCCGATGCCACCCGCGAGATGTTGGAGGCGGCCGCGGCACCGACGATGACCCAGCCGTAGAAGAAGGGCGTTGAGGCGAGAGCGCGCCGGCCTATGGCGTTCAAGGCAGCGGGCTGCTATTGGGCGCGAGGCCCGCGACCGCGGAGCCGTCGTCCGATGCGCGCCAGCACGATACCGATCTCGTAGAGCACGATGATGGGGACCGCCACCAGCGTCTGGTTCACCGGGTCGAACGTCGGCGTGATGACGGCGGCGGCCACGAACGCCAGGACGATGGCGTAGCGGCGGAAGCGCCCGAGCCAGCGTGGCGTGACGACGCCGAGGCGCGCGAGCACGAACATCGCCAGCGGCATCTGGAACACCACTCCCATCCAGAACATCAGTGACGTGACGACGTTGATGTAGCTGGCGACCCGTATCTCCGGGTCGACGTTGGCGGTGCCAAAGTTGAACAGGAAGCTGAACGCGGGCGGAAAGAGGACGTAGTAGGCGAACGCCGCTCCACCCAGAAACGCGACCATGACCCCCGGTATCAGCAACGTGAGGTAGACGCGCTCACGACCGGTCAGCCCGGGCGATACGAAGCGCACCACCTGGTACAACACCACCGGGAGCGCCGCGACGAAGCCCGCCATCAGCGTCACCTTGAAGGTGACGCCGACGATCTCTAGCACCTCGGTCGATATCGGGCGCTTGCCGGAGTCACCGAAGCCAGGCTCGAGGAGAAACTCAAGCACCTGGTCGCGGAACGCGAATGCAGCCGCGGTGGCCAGCACGACGAAGACGACGGAGATAATCAGCCGGCGTCGCAGCTCGTCGAGGTGCTCCCGCAGCGTCATGGCCCTAGCCACGGCGCTCCGCCTCTTCGCCCGGGGCCTTGCTCAGCGGCCCGGCCACGGACTCCGGGCCCGCGCCATCGGGCACGCTGCCATTGTCGTCGCCGCGGGCCACCGCCCCCTCTGGCGAGTCGGGGGCCGTAGCAGGCTCGGTGGGCGCAGCCGGCGGCTGGTCCAGCCGAACGGTGGCGGCGTCCGCGGCCTCGCGGAGAATGCGCTGCGCGTCGCGCCAGTACCGGCCCATCTTGCCAGCGAAGTCGACCATGCGGGCCGGCCCGAGGACGATGACCGCAATCAGCAGGACCACGGTCAGCTCCAGCAGGCCGATGCCGAAGACGTCCATGGCCTACACGCTCCCCATGCGCGCCACGGCCCTCGCGCAGTCAGGGCACCGGGCCAGCTCTGGCCAAGCATCGTCGACAGCGAGAGCAAGCCGCACCCCGAACGCGTCCGCGAGCTTGGCCAGCGTGCATACCGGCAGCCCAACGACGTTGAGGTAGCAGCCCCGCACCTCGGCGGCGGGGGCGAAGCCGGCGCTCTGCACCGCGTAGGCGCCGGCCTTGTCCATGGGGTCGCCGGAAGCCACGTAGGCCGCAATCTCGTCGTCGCTGTACTCGCGCATGAGCACCCGGGAGGCGCGGTACGTGTGGACCTCCGCGCCGGTCGCGGCGTCCACCAGCGCGACGGCGGTCACCACCCGGTGCGCTTGGCCCCTGAGCTTACGCAGCATGGCGATGGCCTCGTCGCTGTCGCGCGGCTTGCCGAGCACTTCGCCGTCCAGTTCGACGACCGTATCGGCACCGACAATGGTCCCCGAGGCCTCGCTTGCCGACGCCGCCCGCGCCTTTGCGAGCGCCCGCTCGGTCGCGAGGGCCTCTGCGTCCTGGCCCGCTGGCGCGGGCGGCTCCGCGAATCCCGCATCCACCGTCTCCTGGGCCAAGCCGAGCCGAGCGAAAATGTCGCGGCGCCTCGGCGAGGCGGAGGCCAGCACCATCCGTTGGCGTCTGGCCAGCGTGCCGCGTCGCGCCTCGTCCCGATGCAGCGTCACGACGCACTCCACGTGGTGCGTCTGCGGGAACATGTCCACGGGTTGGACACGCTCGATGCGGAAGGGACCGGCGGTGAGCACCTTCAGGTCACGCGCGAGCGACTCCGGGTCGCAGGAGACGTAGGCGACTCGGGCCGGCGCCGCGGCAATGAGCGCCTCCAGCGTGCCGGGTGCGCAGCCGGTCCGTGGCGGGTCCAGCACCACCGCGTCGATCGCCTCAGGGGCCAGGCTCTGCAGCACGTCCTCCGTTCGCCCCTGCCGGTATTCGACGTTCGACAGCCCGGAGGCGTTGCGCCGCGTATCCGCGACCGCCGGGGCCGAGTTCTCGATGGCGATGATCCTTCCCGCGTAGGGCGCCAACAGCACGGCAAAGGTGCCGACACCCGCGTAGGCGTCGACGACCGTCTCGGTCCCCTCGAGCGCCAACGCCTCGCGCACCAGCTCGACGACGCGGTCGGCCTGCTCGGCGTTGACCTGGAAGAATGACGGCGACGCGACGCGGAAGACAGCGCCACCCAGCGCGTCGTCGTAGTGAGATTGGCCGGACGCGATAGTGACCTTGGAGGAGCGGAGTGTCGGCTGCACCATCCACGAGCCGGTGCGCTCGCTGGCCCTGATGGAGACCTGTGTCGTTTCGCGCACCCTCCCTTGCAACGCCGCCAGCAGGTCGTTGACCGGCTCCGTCATCAGCAGGCAGCGGTCGACGGCGACGTGGTCGTGCGACTCCCGGCCGATGAAGCCGAGGCGGCCTGTGCTGGGCCCAGCCGAGGCGCCGCCGTCACGGCGTACCGTGAAGCGTGCGTGGTTCCGATATCCCAGCTGGCGCGGGCTCGGCAACGTTGGCTCGACCACGACGCCGTCGAGGCCGCCGATGCGGGCCAGCGCCTCGGCCACGATGCCGCGTTTGAGCTCCAGCTGTCTGTCGTACGCAATGTGCTGCCACTGGCACCCGGTGCACGGGCCAAAGTAGGGGCAGGGCGGCGCGACACGATCGGGCGACGGATCGATCACCTCGACGACGCGCGCGGCGACGTAGCCGCGACGCTCACGGATGACCTGGGCGACGACCTCCTCGCCGGGTATGCCGCCGAAGACGTAGACCTGCTTGTCGTCAACGTCGGCCAGAGCCTCGCCAAGGCGGCCCATGCCCCTGAGCCGTAGGCGCAGCGTCTTCTGCTGTTCTGTCGCGGAGCCGACCACGGCGGCAATGATAGCAGCGGGGTTCACAGGGCTCGTCCTTCGACAGGCTCAAGACGAGCGGAAATGGGGTTGACCGGAGCCGCGCAGCGGGGCGGGTGGGTGGGACCAACCGACTTTGGGGTGTACCCAACGTCTGCACGAGCCCGCGCATCAGGGTGCGCATCGCTCGCCCCCTTCGGCCAGGGCGGCTTCGGCAGGACGGCCGGAGGTTGAGACGCCGCAGCCAGCCGCGCGCTAGGGAGGCCACGCGAAGGGCCCCCGGCGTTTGCCGGGGTCCTTCGATACCATATGGCGTGGAACGAGGTTAGGCCTTCGCTGCCAGCTCGGCCGCGAGGTCGATGATCGAGTCCTCCTGGCCGCCGACCACCTTGCGGCGCCCCAGCTCCATGAGGATATCGCGCGGCTCGATGTTGAACTTGGCCGCGGCGCGGTAGGTGTGGAGCAGGAAGCTGGAGTAGACGCCGGCGTAGCCGAGCACCAGGCTCGCGCGGTCGACGATCTGCGGGCGTTGCATCATGGGCCGTACCACGTCCTCGGCCGCGTCCATGATCTTGTAGGTGTCGATGCCGGTCTCGTAGCCCTCGAGCTCCAGCACGGCGGCGAGGACCTCGGTCTGGGCGTTGCCCGCACCCGCCCCAAGGCCCGCGAGGCTGCCGTCGACGTAGTCGGCGCCCTCTTCGATGGCCGCGAGCGAGTTGCCGATGCCCAGACCCAGGTTGTTGTGGCAGTGGATGCCGACCTTGGTCTCGGGGTTCAGCCCGCTGCGCAGCGCTTCCACACGCCGCCTCACGCCGTCGGGCCGCATCGCGCCTGCGGAGTCGGTGACGTACACGGTCTGCGCACCCGCGTCCTCTTGGATCTTGGCCTGCTCGAGCAGTGCTTCAGGCTCGATCATGTGCGCCATCATCAGGAAGCCCAGCGTCTCCATGCCCAGCTCACGGGCCAGGCCGATGTGCTGGATGGCGATGTCGGCCTCCGTGCAGTGCGTCGCCACGCGGACGGCGCGCGCGCCTCGGTCGAAAGCCGCCTTCAGGTCCTCTTGGATGCCAATGCCGGGGAGCAGCAGGACCGTGATCTCGGCGTTCTTGATCGCCCCTTGGGCTGCCGCCAGTAGGTCCTGCTCGTCCACCTTCGAGAACCCGTAGTTCAGCGAGGAGCCGCCGAGGCCGTCGCCGTGCGAGACCTCGATGAGCGGGATTCCCGCGCCGTCGAGCGCAGCCGAAATCTCCGCGACCTGCTCGGCGGTGTACTGATGCGCCATGGGATGGCTCCCGTCGCGCATCGTGGAGTCGACGACTCGGATGTAGCGCTTCTTCTCGGCCATGTTATGCACCCTCCGCCGTGGCTACGGTCTGTGTCGGCAGGCCGAGCAGGTTCTTGGCGAACTGGTCGCCCACCTCCACGGCTGCCGCAGTCATGATGTCGAGGTTGCCGGCGTACTCCGGCAGGAACATGCCTGCGCCCTGCACCTCCACCGTCACGACGACGCGGTCCTCGTAAAAGATGGGGTCGATCCGCAAGTGGTAGCCGGGGACGTAGGTCTGGATGCGCTTCACGGTGTCGTGGATGGACCCAAGGATCGCCTCGCGGTCCATCTCCTCGACCTGACAGTAGATGGTGTCGCGCATCATGATGGGCGGGTCGGCGGGGTTGAGGATAATGATCGCCTTGCCGCGCTCGGCGCCACCGATACGCACGATGCCCGTCGCCGTGGTCTGCGTGAACTCGTCGATGTTCTGGCGCGTGCCGGGGCCCGCACTCTTGGAGGCGATGGTCGCAACGATCTCCGCGTAGGGGACGCGCGTCACCTTGGATACGGCGTTGACGATGGGTATGGTGGCCTGTCCGCCGCAGGTGATGAGGTTGACGTTGGTCTCGTCGAGCACGTCGCCGATGTTGACGTAGGGGACCACGTAGGGGCCGATCGCGGCCGGGGTCAGGTCGATGGCGATCTTGCCCAGCTCCTTGTAGAGCGGCGCGTTGGCGATATGCGCCTTCGCGCTCGTCGCCTCGTAGACGATCTTCACCATCTCGTGGTGCTTCTTGAAGCCCTCGATGCTCTCCGACGTCGCCTCGTAGCCCATCTGCTTGGCGAGCGTGAGGCCCTCCGAGTTCGGGTCGATGCCGACCATCAGCCGCATGTCCAGCCGCGGGTGGTCCGCGAGCTTCATCATCAGGTCGGTCCCGATGTTTCCAGACCCAACGATGGCCACGCCAATCTTGTCTGCCATCTGCGCCTCCTTGGTCCCTATACGCCCAGCGTACGTCTCTTCTCAACCCAGCCTACAGGGCGAGGCAAACGCGCCCGCTAGACGAACTTCACGCTCACCGTGCCGACGTTGTCGAATTTCGCAGTGATGGTGTCGCCCTTCACAACGGGTGTCATGCCCACGAGGGCTCCGGGCATCACGAACTCGCCGGCGTTCAACGCGACGCCGTACTCACCCAGCTTGTTGGCGCACCAGGCGACAGCGTTCGCTGGGTTGTCCAACACCGCGGCGCCAGTGCCCCGGCTGAGCTCCTCGCCGTTCTTCTCGAACACGAGGGCCTCGGCGACCAGGTCGATCGAGCCCACGTCGACATGCTGTTTGCCGAGAACCGCCGCCATGTGCGAGGCGTTGTCGGCGATCGTGTCAGCGAGCTTGATCTTCCAGTCGGCCACGCGGCTGCCGACAACCTCCAGCGACGCCACCACGTAGTCCGTCGCGTCCAGGACGTCCTCGATCGTCACGCCGGGCCCCTTGAGCGTCTTCTTCAGCATGAAGGTGATCTCCGGCTCGACCCGCGGCTGTTGCAGCGAGTCGATGGAGACCTCGGCGCCGTCCTCCAGGACCATGTTGTCGAAGATCATGCCGTAGTCGGGCGTGTCGATGCCCAGCATCTTCTGCATGGCCGCGCTGGTGAGCCCGACCTTCTTGCCGACGATTTTGCGTCCGCTGCTGAGCTTCTTCGCCAAGACCTGCTCCTGGACGCGGTAGGCGTCCTCGGGCGAGAGGTCCGGATGGGAGTCCGTCAGCGGCGGGATGTACTCGTGGGTCTGCTCGGCGTTCCACAGCGCGTCCGCGAACTGTGTCACCTGTGCATCGGTCAGGGTCATGGTTGCTTCTCCCCAATGTCGTTGCGTGGTCCGGCGCCTGTCCCCGGCCCAACGCTGCGCTTCATGCCCTCCCCCGGCGGGAGAGGGTGCGGCTAGATCTGGCGCAGGCCCATTCCCTTCGCTGCCTCCAGGTACGGCAGCCCCTTGGCCAGCCCCTCCTTGAACGCATCTTCCTTCGCTTTGATCTTGTCCAGTTCGCCCAGCGTCTGGTCGTAGAGCGCCTGCGGCACGCAGACAGCCCCCGTCTCGTCGGCGAAGATGAAGTCGCCGGGGTGTACCGTGACGCCGCCCACGGTGACCGGCTCCTCGCCGACCGAGCCCAGGCGCAGCCGCGTCTTGCCGGCCGTCGGAACGATGTAGCGCGTGAGCACGGGGAACCCGAGCTTGCGCATGATGTCCGCGTCGCGCACCGACCCGTCGACGATGAGGCCGGACACGCCAAGGGCCTGCGCGGCTATGGAGGCCAGCTCACCCCAGACGGTGATGTAGGCGCCGCCGACATCAATGCAGATGACGTCGTCAGCTTTGGCCTTGTTCAGGATCTGGCCGAGTGCGATCTCGTCGGCGCCGAAGCTGCCGGCAGTGCCGACCAGCATGCGCACGGTCAGAGCGCGGCCGGTGAACTTCTGGCCCTGCGCCAGAGGCTGGAGCCCGACCATCGAGCCGTCACGGCCGAGTATGTCCAGCGCGTCGGCGAACATCCCGCTGTCGATGCCTTCATACGTCCGAGCCATGCGTCCTCCTTGAATCGATGCCACGCGTATCGTCGGTGCTGCCCAGCGGCGGTGGCGGCGCCAGCTTGGGCCGATTCTAGCATCGTTCAGACTCCCGCCACCCGCGGCGCACTCAGCAACCGTTCGTGGTGAGGTGAAGCCCGTCCTGAGGAGACCGAAAGGAGCCACGAAGCCACAGGTCGCGCCGTGCGGTAATGCTGGGCCCATCCGACCTCCGGCACACGCTAAGTCGGTCGTCCCACCCACAGAGCCTGCCCTGAGCAGAGCCGAGGCGACCCCCGCCTATTGACTGGCTCCGCCACCCGCTGACTGACTCCCGCCACCCACCCCCGTCTCCCGCCACCCACCCCGTCTCCCGGACGAGCGTAAAATGCGGCCCATGGATGGAATAGAAGGCAAGGTCGCAGTCGTCACCGGCGCCGGCCGGGGCATCGGCCAGGGCTTGGCCCTGGCGCTTGCCAAGCACGGCGCGCGTCTGGTCCTCAACGACCTCGACGCCGGCCCGCTTGAGGCGACGGCGTCGCAGGCTGGCGGCGAGGCGGTCGCCATCGCGGGCTCCGTTACCGACCCCGGCCTGGGGGCCGAGCTGGCCAACGCCGCTTCGGAGCGCTTTGGCGGCGTCGACCTGGTCGCGACGTGCGCCGGCTACACGTGGGATGGCATGCTGCACCGCATGACCGACGAGCAGTGGCAAGCGATGATCGATGTCCACCTTACCGGCACATTCCGGGTGGTCCAGGCCGCGTTCAAGACCATGCGCGAGCTCGCCGGGGCCGAGCGGGAGGCAGGGGAACGGCCCCAGGCCCGGCGCATCGTCACGGTGTCGTCCATGTCCGGCTTTGGGAACCTGGGCCAGGCGAACTACGCCGCGGCCAAGGCGGGCATCGTCGGCCTGACCCGCACGCTGGCGCTGGAGGGCGCGGCGTTCAACATCCTCGCCAACTCCGTCGCCTTTGGGCCCATCGACACGCGGATGACGCGCCCCCGGGAGTCGCAGGACGAGCGCGTGGGCAACGCGCCCCAGGGCATACCCGAGGCGGCGAGGGAGCAGTACCTGGCGACGCTGCCGCTGGGGAGGGTCGGGACCGTGTACGAGGCGGTTGGGCCCATGCTGTTCCTGCTGTCGTCCCACGCCGACTACGTGTCGGGCGCACTGCTCGAGGTCAACGGCGCGGCCCACATCTCGTAGGCGGCGCCCCCAACCATGATTGCATGCGCCCGTATGACCGAGGCGTCGCTCCAGGAAGCCTTCGGCCTGCTGTCAACATTCCTCTCCGAAGATGAACACTACCTGGACAGTAGCAGCGCTTACGGGCACGGCGGCGATGAGGGCCTCAGGGCAGCGCTGGAGCAGTTCCTGGCCCGTCCGGAGTTGGGGTTCGTTTGGCTGGCCCACGACGGGAGCACGTCGGTCGGCGTCTGCGTCGTGAGCTTCGCAATTTCCACGTCAGCCGGCGGTCTGGTGGCCAAGCTGGACGATGTGTTCGTACGTCCTGGCCGTCGGGGCGAAGGTATCGGCTCGGCGTTGCTGGACCGGCTGAAGACTGAACTGGGAGCGCTCGGCGTGCGCCGAATCGACACGAGCGTCCATCTCCAGAACCCTCGCAGCCGCGTGTTCTACACTAGGCTCGGTTTCGTCGCTCTCAACGAAGAGCGCCTGGCGTGCATGATTCCAAACTCAGCTCCACGCGGAGGGCAGGGCCGCACCGCGCGGGACGGCGCGGCCTAGTACAAATTGATGAGGCGGCGCCTGAACGCCAGGTGGATGAGCACCAGCATCAGCACGGCGCTCAGCACGAAGAGGACCAGCTCGGCCGACACAGTCGTCCCGAGGACGCCGAGCGCCGTCCCCGCGGCAGGCGGGTGCTCCGTGTCGGTTGCGGCCATGAGGAACATGGACAGGCCCACGCCGACGGCGGCGTAGGCCGCGAAGAACACGGCCTCGTCCCCCACCGTCTCGCGGCCCACCTCGGTATCGGCGAAGAGCGCGAAGCTGACGCCGACCGCCAGCGCGACCACGTGCCCGCCGATGGCGTGGCGGGGCCGCGCGGTGTCACTGTGGGGCATGATGAAGAGCACGAAGGCCGTCGATGCAATGGCCGCCACCAAGACCGCCTGCGCGGCCACGGCGCCGGTGAGCAGGTCCTCGGCCCACAGCACGGCAAAGAGGGCGACGCTGGCAAGGCCCACTTGGCCAAGGTAGCGCCTGCGGTTGCGCCGGAGCTTGGGGTCGAAGATGCGGAGCCGCATGGGCGCCGGTGCTATCGCTTCCGAAAGAGCGCGAGGAAGCGGTCCTGGTACTCGTCGAAGAGGCCCCAGCTCTCGATCTCGCGGTGGACCACGGACGGGTCCACGTTCCCGCGCTGTGCCTCCTCGAGGAGCCGCTCGATCCGCTGCCGGGCGTCCTTGGGCACCCCTCGCTCCACGTCCATCAGCCCGTGGGCCTGCATCTCAGCGACGTTCGCCTTCACGGAGGCCGTGGTCAGGTCGTAGATGAACTTCATGAGCGAGACGTCCCACAGCTCGTCGACGCCGCGGATGACCGCCTCCATGCCCCGTTCCTCGCGGTCGAGCCAACGCTTCAGCCGGTTGGTGACCTGCGAGGCGTCCCCCGAGGCGATATTCATACGCATACCGTCGTTCTTGTACGCGTAGAGCAGCCCGGGCGCGTCTGAACCGAACTCCCTGGCCAGATGCTGCAGGTACTCGACTGCGTGGTCCGCGAAACCCTCGTGCTGCAACATGTGGTGGGGGGTGACCACCTGCGGCTGCTCAGCCCGGATCATCCCTTCGCGGATAACCACGTCGTCGGGCGATCCCTCGGCCTGCAGCTCGCTGTAGACGGGCTCCGTCACCAAGTAGTACTTGATGGACGTGGTGCCGAAGGTCGCGAGGTTCTGCCGTGGGGGCCGGATGACGAAGGTGTTGCGGATGGCATGCCGCATCCGCTCCGCGGCCTGGTCGTGTCCGTGCTGCTCGCTCATGGCCAACCCCACTCTCCCGTCAGGGCATTCTACCGTCCGGGCCCGCCTCGCACATCCGGGGGCGCCCCCCTTTCGCGATAGGGTTCCGGCCGCTTGACCGGACGGGAAAAGCGGCCCTAGAGTCGCGGCCATGCTGCCCGACGCGCCCTCGACGGCGCCGCGACCCGAGTTCTGGCAAGGCCTCGCCATGGGCCGGTTCCGCCTCCCGCACTGTGAGCGATGCGACGCATGGCACCCGCCGGGGGCATCGCGATGCGGGCGCTGCGGCGGAGAGCTGGACTGGCGAGAAGCCTCGGGCATCGGGACGGTCTACAGCCTCATGGAACGCCACGCTCCCCAACCGAGCGATGAACGCCACGCTCCCCAACCGAGCGGTGAGACTACCGTCTTCGCCATTGTGGCGCTGGAGGTCGGCCCGCGCATGATGGTCGCCCTGCGCACCGCGCCGGACGGGCTCCGCGTTGGCGACCGGGTCGGACCCGCGCGGCCTGCGCGGCCCGGACGGTCGGCAGAGCCGCCAGGGCTGCCGTCAGAGCCGCCCGGGCGGTTGGCGGAGCCCTTGGAGGGGCTCCCGGAGTTCGTGCCGCTGGCCAGCGAATGACGCGGCTCACCGCATCGGCCTAATTCGATAGCATATTCCTATATGTTATGGCCGCATTCCGCCGCGCTTTTTGGGTTAGCAAAAATACAGGCTCCACCCGCTTACCGTGCCCCCGCCGGAGCGCTATACTATCTATGTCACCCTCGTTGGGGCCGGCATGCCGCCACCGTCAGGCGCGAGCGTTCGGCCAGATTCTCCAACCCTAGGGCGGTGACCCAAAGGTTTCGCCTATGGCTTACGACGTTGTCGTGATCGGGGCTGGGCCAGGGGGATACGTCGCCGCTATCCGTGCCAGCCAGCTCGGTCTGAGCACGGCCATCGTCGAGCGCGACGCAATCGGCGGTGTCTGCCTCAACTGGGGCTGCATCCCCTCGAAGGCGCTCATCCGCAACGCCGAGGTCCTGTCGCTGGTCAAGAGCGCCAGCGAGTACGGGATAACGGTGGACAGCGTCACCGCGGACTATGCAGCCGGCGTGGCCCGAAGCCGAAGCGTCGTCGATAAGCTAACCAAGGGCGTGGACGCGCTGCTGAGGAAGGCGAATGTGGACGTCGTGACCGGCGAAGCCGTCATCACGGATGCCCACACGGTGACCGTCGGCGACCAGCGGCTGGAGGCCCGGCATCTGGTCGTCGCCACTGGCGCGCGCCCCAAGACCCTTCCCGGCTTCGCGATTGACGGCAATGTCGTGGTCACCTATCGCGAGGCCATCGTGCAGACCGAGGCCCCGCGCGAAGTCGTCATCATCGGCGGCGGCGCCATCGGGGTCGAATTCGGTTTCGTCTACGCGGCCTATGGCGCCAAGGTAACCATCATCGAGTCCGAGGCGTCGATCCTCCCGGGAGAGGACCCCGACGTAACGCGGTCCCTGGCCCGCTACCTCCAACGCCAAGGCATCGAGGTCATGGCCAGCGTCGTCTGCGACGCAGTCCAGGTCGATGGCGCGAGGGCGTCGGTCGGCGTCACGACCTCCGAGGGCAAGCGCACGCTGGAGGCCGACCGGGTGTTGGTAGCCATCGGCATCAGCCCAAACACGGAGGGGCTTGGCCTGGAGAACGCGGGTATCGAGCTCGACCGCGGCTTCGTGAAGGTCGACGAGGAACTGCGCGCCAATGCGGACGGCGCCTACGCCATCGGCGACGTAACGGGCATCATGGCGCTAGCCCACGTCGCGCAAGCGCAGGGCGTATCGGTCGCCGAGCGCATCGCCGGCCAGACGGTCTACCCGATCGACTACGACGGCGTGCCGCGGGCGGTGTACTGCGAGCCTCAGGTCGCCAGCCTCGGACTCACCGAGGCGGCTGCGGCTGAGCGTGGCATCGCCGTCAAGGTGGGCCGCTTCCCCATGACGGCGAACGGCAAGGCCCTCGCGCTCAACGAGCCCGACGGCTTCGCCAAGATAATCGTGGACGCCAGCACCGGCGAGATCGTCGGCGCGCACCTGCTCGGCAAGGACGTAACCGAGCTCCTCGGCGAGCTCAGCCTTGCCCGGATGATGGAAGGGACGAACCTCGAGGTGGGTGCCGTGGTCAACGCTCACCCCACGCTGTCGGAGATAGTGAAGGAGGCGGCGTTGGCCGTCGACGGACGCGCCATCCACGCGTAGATCGGCGCGTGGCGCCCCATCACAGGTGAGTCGGCCACGCTCGGAAATAGAGGAGGCAGGTATATGAGCCCGGGAACCTTCGACTTCGCGCTGGCCATCGGCGGCGCCGCCGGCCAAGGCATCGCGACCCCTGGCAACATCTTGGCGCAGATATTCGCGCGTCGCGGGCTGCACCTCAATGCCTACAACGCCTACCAGTCCATCGTCCGCGGTGGCCACATCTTCCTCACCATCAGAGTGCGCGACGAGTTCGTCCACAGTCATGGGGACAAGCTTGATCTGCTCATGTGCCTCAACCAAGACACCATGAACCGCCACCTGCGGCTCATGGGCGAAGGGTCGCGCGTCCTCTTCAACTCGGACGACATCACCCCCGGTGAGGCGGCTGACGGAGCCGAGCTCTGCGGCCTGCCCATCGCCGAGCTGACCAACAACAGCCGCAACCGCCTGGTGCAGAACACGGTGGCCCTCGGGGCGTCGATGCACCTGCTCGGCCTCGACTTCCAGATCCTGGAGGACAGCACCGTCGCTCGCTTCAGCAGACAGGGCCAACCGGTCGTGGACGAAAACGTTGGGGTCGCTCGCGCGGGGCACGAATTCGCGGTCAAGAACTTCACTCCGTTCTCCGTCCCGGCGCCGGAAGGCGGCAGCCCCAAGGCCATCTGGACCGGCAATGAAGCCCTGGCCATGGGCGGCGCCGCGGCCGGCGTGAAGTTCTACGCCGCGTACCCGATGAGCCCCTCCACCGGCGTCCTGCACTGGATGGCACAGAACGCGCGCGATCTCGGCATCATGGTGCGGCAAGTCGAGGACGAGATCGCCGTCGCCAACATGGTCGTCGGCGCGGCGCACGCGGGGACGCGCGCGATGTGCGCGACCTCCGGCGGCGGCTTCGCGCTGATGACCGAGGCCATCGGCATGGCAGGCATGATGGAGGTCCCGTGCGTCTTCATCGATGTCCAACGCGCAGGCCCCTCCACCGGCGTGCCCACCAAGACCGAGCAGGGCGACCTGTGGCAGGCCTTGGGCGCGAGCCAGGGGGATTTCGAGCGGGTCATCGTCGCCCCGTTGAACGCCCTGGACGCCTTCAACACGATGCCCGAGCTATTCAACCTCGTGGAGCAGATTCAGTGCCCCGGCATCGTCATCTCGGACCTGCTCATATCCGAGGGGACGAGCAGCGTGGACCCGAACCTCATCGACATGCATCCGCCCATCGAACGGGGTGAGCTGATCACCGAAGGGTCAAGCAGCGACGGCTACATGCGCTACAAGGACACCGAGACCGGCGTGTCCCCACGGGCCATTCCCGGCCTCGAAGGCTACATCCACATCGTCGCCACCGACGAGCACGATGAGGACTCCCTCCTCATCAGCGACGAGTTCACCGACCCACACAAACGCCGCAAGATGGTCGAGAAGCGTGCGCGCAAGTTCCGGGACGCCGCCGATCGGGTCGCGGCGCCCGCGCTCGAAGGCGCGGCTGACGCCGATGTCACGCTCATCGGTTGGGGCTCAACCTACGGAGTCATTCAGGATGCGATCGTGGGGCTCGCTGCCAAGGGCATCACGGCCAACCATCTCCCGGTCAAGTGGATCGTGCCGCTGCACGGACAGGCCATCAGCGAGGTCATGGGCAAGGCCAAGCACACGATCATGGTGGAGAACAACTACTCGGGCCAGTTCGCGCGCTACCTGCGCAGCGAGACCGGCCTCACGCCGAGCGGACACATCCGCAAGTACGACGGCGAGCCCTTCATGCCCCACCACATCGTCGACGGCGTGGTGGAACAGCTGGCGGGGAAGACGGATCACACCGTCCCCCTCCAGGAAATCATGGTCTAACGAGGTTACCGATGACTACTACCAAAGACGCCGGCGGCGGCTCGGCCAACATCGAGCTCACGGCGAGGGACTACAAGAGCCATGTCGACCCCGACTGGTGTCCGGGATGCGGGGACTTCGGGGTGCTCAACGCGCTCCAACGGGCCTGCGCCGAGCTGCGGGTCAGCCCGCACGACATCATGACTGTCAGCGGCATCGGCTGCTCGTCCAACTTCCCTGGCTACTTCAACTCCTACGGCATGCACACCCTGCATGGCAGGTCACTCGCCGTGGCCACCGGGGCGAAGATGGCCAACCATGAGCTGACGGTGGTCGTCACCGGCGGCGACGGCGACGGCTACGGCATCGGCGGGAACCACTTCACCCACACCGCCCGCCGGAACGTGGACCTGACCTACGTGGTCATGAACAACCAGATCTACGGCCTGACCACCGGTCAGGTCTCGCCGACCTCCAGCCTTGGCATGAAGACCAAGAGCACACCGTTCGGCAGCATCGAGGCGCCGCTCAACCCCATCACGTCGGCCATCATGAACGGGGCCACGTTCGTCGCCCGCGGGTACAGCGGCGACCCCCGCCACCTGGCGGACCTCATGAAACAGGCCATCCAGCACAAGGGCTTTGCGCTCATCGATGTCTTCAGCCCGTGCGTCACCTTCAACCACGACAACGACCACGACTTCTTCAAGAAGCGCGTCCACAAGCTCGAAGACGAGGGGCACGACACCAGCGACTGGAAGACGGCATGCGAAAAGGCCATGGCCTGGGGCGACACCATCTACACCGGGCTGTTCCTCAAGCGTGAGGGCGTCCCGACGCTGGATGGGGCGGAGCCCATCTTGCGCGAGGGCGGGCCGCTCGCCCACCGGGCCCTCGGACTGACCGAAGAGCAGAGCAACCGCGTCCTCACCCGGATGCTGTGACGCTCGGGCCTCGGCCCGGCAAGCCGACGTCGAGGCGTGGGGCACCGGCGCGTTGCTACTGCTCATATCAACCGGAGTGAGGCGAGTAGCGTGGCGCGCCTGGCCAGTACCACACTGGCTCATCGAAGCACAAAGGCCAGCCAAGAGCGAGGTTCTGCCCGCCCACAGAGCCTGTCCTGAGCGAAGCCGAAGGAGGGCGGGCTGGGCGGTACCAACCTACACGAACGCCTGCGGCAGCAACGACGTAGGCCACCGCCCATTGGCTCTGTGCGGGCCAGCCAGGTGTAAGGGCTAACGCCTCATGAAGGTCTCCGAGACAGCCAACAAGGCCGAGCTGCTGGACCTTTACCGGCAGATGCAGCTGATCCGCCTCTTCGAGGAGGCGGCGGGCCGGCAGTACATGCGCGGTAAGATTCGCGGCTTCCTCCACCTGTACGTCGGGGAGGAGGCCATCGCCGTCGGCTCAATCGCGGCCCTCGAGTCACGCGACTACGTCATCACCCACTATCGCGACCACGGCCACGCCCTGGCCCGCGGCATGGAGCCCAACACCGTCATGGCCGAGCTGTTCGGCCGCGCGACGGGCTCGAACAAGGGTAAGGGCGGCTCCATGCACCTGATCGACGCCGAGCGCCGGATGATGGGGGGCTACGCCATTGTCGGCGGCCAGATTCCGCTGGGCGTCGGGCTCGCCCTGGGCGTCGCGTACAAGGGCGAGGACAGCATCGTCGTCTGCTACATAGGCGACGGCGCGCTGACCGAGGGCGAGTTCCACGAAGGGATGAACCTCGCCGCCGTCTGGAACCTGCCCATCGTGTTCCTGTGCGAGAACAACCTGTACGGCATGGGTGCGCCGGTCGCGGACGTCCTCGCGGTGAAGGAGATCTTCCGGCTCGCCGAGCCCTACGGCATCCCCGCATTGCAGGTCGACGGCATGGACGTGCTCGCCGTGCGCGAGGCGATGGCGGGCGTGGTCGAGTACGTGCGCTCGGGCCACGGCCCCTACTTCGTCGAGGCGCTGGCCTACCGCTTCCGTGGTCACTCCATGGCCGACCCGGCCGAGTACCGGAACAAGGAAGAGGAGGAGCGCTGGCGGACCCGCGACCCCATCTCGTCGTTCCGCACGAAGCTCCTGGGCGGCGCCGACGCCACCGCCGCGGAGCTCGACGCCATTGATGCCGAGGTCGACGCGCAGGTCGACGCCGCGGTCGTCTTCGCCGACGAGAGCCCGGAGCCCGAGCCCGGCGCGCTCTACGACGACATCATCGGCGGCGGGTAGGCGCAGCCATGCCAGAAACCACCTACCGAGACGCGATCAGCCAGGCCCTCAGCGAGGCGATGGACGCCGACGAGCGCGTCTTCATCATGGGCGAGGACGTGGGCCGGTACGGCGGGGCTTACGCAGTCACCAAGGGCATGCTGGAGAAGTACGGTCCGAAGCGCATCCGCGAGACACCCATCGCTGAGTCGGTCTTCGTCGGTGCCGGTGCGGGCGCGGCGATGGTCGGACTACGGCCGGTGGTCGAGCTCATGACGATCAACTTCAGCCTCTTGGCAATGGACCAGATCGTCAACCACGCCACCAAACTGCGCTACATGTCGGGCGGGCAGCTAACCGCGCCTGTTATCTACCGCACGGTCACCGGCGGCGGCGCGGGCCTCGCCGCAACGCACTCCCAGAGCCTGGAGCCGTGGTTCGCCACCCTGCCAGGGCTCTGGGTCGTGCTCCCCGCCACGCCCTACGACGCCCTGGGCCTGCTGCGCGAGGCGTTCACCAAGGAAGACCCGGTTCTCTTCTCGGAGCACGCACTCCTCTACCGGCACCGGGGCAACGTGCCAGACGCCTACTACACGGTGCCCTTCGGCCAGGCCGATATCAAGCGGCCCGGCTCTGACGTGACGCTGGTTGCCTACTCACGCATGGTCCACGTCGCGCTCGAGGCGGCGCAGACCCTGGCCGAGCGCGGCGTCGAGGCGGAGGTCATCGACCTACGCACCATCCGGCCGCTGGACATGGAGACCGTCTACCAATCGGTGCGCAAGACCAATCGCGTGGCGGTCGTCGAGGAGGCATGGCGAACAGGCGGGCTCGCCGCCGAGGTCGCTGCGCAGGTCCAGGAGGCGTGCTTCGATCACCTGGACGGGCCTGTGGCTCGCGTCGGTGGCGAGGACGTGCCCCAGCCCTACGCGGTCAACCTCGAGCGCGCTGCAATCCCGGACGCCCAGAAGGTCGTCGCGGAGCTGGCCCGGGTGATCGGCATTTAGCCGACGTCCCACGGGAGCGGAGGAACACATGGCCACTGAAGTCGTCATGCCCCAGATGGGGTACGACATGACGGAAGGCACCGTCGTGAGATGGGTCAAGCACGAGGGCGATGCGGTCGCCAAGGGCGAGGTCATCGCTGAGATCGAGACCGACAAGGCCACGATCGAGATGGAGGCCGACGCCGGTGGCGTGCTCCGCCACGTCGCGGTCCCGGAGGGCGCGACCGTCCCTGTGGGCCAGATCATCGGGCTGATCGGCACGGCCGATGAGGTGCTACCTGACGTCGACGCTGCCCCCGTCCCCGTTCCGGCTGAGGAGGCGCAGGCAGCCACCGCGACGCCGATGCCGTCCACCGACACGTCCGCGCCCGGCAAGGCCCCCGGCGGCGCTTCGGCCCAACTCGGCACAGGACAGCGCGTCTCGCCCGTCGCCCGGCGCATCGCGGACGAGCAGGGCATCGACCTGAGCCAGGTCACCGGCACGGGACCGGACGGGCGCATCACCAAGGACGACGTGCAAAACGCGGCGAAGCAGGCAGCGGCTCCCGCCGCCCCAGCGGCGGCCACGCCCACCCAGGTGCCCGCCCAGACGGGGCGCTCACTTCGCACCGGCCTTGCCCCGGTCCGGCCGGACACACAGGGGCGCATACCGCTGAGCAAGATGGGGCAGGCGATCGCGCGCCGGACCGCCGCGACCAAGGGCCCGGTCCCGCACTATTACGTAAACGTCAGCGTCGATATGACGCGCGCCATCGAGTTGCGTCGCGACCTCAATGAAGCGCTCGGCGGCCAGGGCCGCGTGAGCATCAACGACGTCGTCGTCAAGGCCTCCGCAGTGGCGTTGGCCAAGTACCCGGTGTTCAACTCCACGTTCGAGGGAGACCACCTCCAGGTATCGCCGCACATCAACATCGGCATCGCCGTGGCCTTGGACGATGGGCTCATTGCGCCGGCGGTGCTCGAGTGCGAGCGCAAAACGCTGGTCGAGATCGCCCGCGAGACCAAGGACCTGGGCCAACGCGCCCGCTCCGGCAAGCTGCGGCAGAACGAGTACACCGCCGCGACCTTCAGCATCAGCAACCTGGGCATGTTCGACGTCGACGCTTTCACCGCCATCATCGTGTCGCCCCAGGCGGCGGTGCTCGCCGTCGGCGCCGTCAAGCCCACCCCCGTGGTCCAGAGCGGGGAGGTCGTGGTCCGGCAGGTGATGCAGGCGACACTCTCAGCGGACCACCGCGTGTCCAACGGCGTCGATGCCGCGCAGTTCTTGGTGGAGATCAAGCGCCTCCTCGAGAACCCGCTGGTGCTCGTGGCGGAGGGCCTGAGCGTCTCAAAGGGCTAAGCGCTCGCAAGCGTCGACGAAGTTATCGCCCGTGTATCATCGCCCGCGTTAGCGGGGTGAGTCGATGGCGCACATGACGGGCGGGCGGGCGGTGGTCGAGTCCCTCATTGCGCAGGGTGTCGACACCGTCTTCGGCATCGTCTCCGTCCACAACCTCCATATCTTCGACGCGCTGAAGGACGCCGTGGACGACGGCAGGCTCCGCTTCGTCGGGGCTCGGCACGAGCACGCGGCCGGCTGCATGGCCGACGGCTACGCCCGGGCCACTGGGCGCCCCGGCGTCTACATCACGTCGTCGGGGCCCGGCGCGGCCGACTCCATGGGGGCGATGGGCGAGTCCTACCACTCGTCGGTGCCCGTGCTTCAAGTGACCACCGAGATCGAGACGGAGTGGCTGGGCCGGGGCCGCGGCGCGACCCACGAGGCAAAGGACCAGCTTGCAATGTTCGGCGCCGTCGCCGACTTCCGCGCCATGCCCCTCAGCGTCGAGGAGGTGCCCAACCAGATCGCCGCCGCCTTCGAGCACATGCGCACGCACCATCCACGCCCCTCGGTCGTGGCGATACCGACGGACCTGCTGGGCCGCGGCGCAGATGCGGAGGTCGTCCCGCGTCGAGAGCCGACACGGCGTACCGCCGAGCCGGCGGCCATCGCGGAGGCGGTGGCGTTGCTCTCGCGGGCCGCGCACCCGATCGTCTGGGTCGGCAGCGGCGTGATGGCATCAGGCGCGACACCCGAGCTCGTCGCCCTCGCCGAGCGTCTCGGAACGCCCGTGGCGCTGGCGGACGGCGGCAAGGGCGCCTTCCCCGAGGACCACCCGCTGTGCTTGGGCTCCGCGCTGCACGAGCGCTTGTGGGGCGACAACCCCCTCGCCGACTACCTGACCGCATGCGACGCCATGCTCATCGTGGGCAGCAGCGTTCCCCTGCGGTCCACGAAGGGCGTCGGCCTCGCGTTTCCGCACGACATCGTGCAGGTGGACATCGACGCCAGCGTGTTTGGGCGCAACTACCCGACGACGGTGGGCCTCGAGGGTGACGCGAAGGCCGTGCTCGGCCAGCTCCTCGCGGCGATGGAGTCGGCCAAGCGCCCAGACGCCGGCAGCGCCGCGAAGATCGCGGAGGTGCGGGCGCGGGTCAAGCAGAGCGCCGAGACGCAGTTCCCCAACGAAGCCCGGCTGTTCACTGCGATACGCGACGTCATCGGCCGGGATGCCATCGTCGTCGCCGACCCCAACATCCCGGCGTACGCCGCCCAGCGCGTCCTGCCCGTCTATGAGCCGCGCACCTTCTTTCACCCGCATGGCTGGGTTGGCATCGGCTACGCCTTCCCGGCGAGCCTCGGCGCGAAGATGGGCATGCCCCACAGGCGAGTCGTGTGCGTCACGGGCGACGGCGGCTTCCAGTACAACCTGCAGGAGCTGGCTACGGCCGTGCAGTACGGCATAGCGTCGGTTGTCCTGCTCTTCAACGACAACGCGTGGGGGGCGCTCCAGTCCTACCAACGCCGTCAGTTCAACGGGCGCTACTTCGGGGTCAGCCTCGACAACCCCGACTTTCAGAAGCTTGCAGCCGCGTACGGCATCGAGGCCGTTCGGGTAGCGCGCCTGGACCAGCTCGTCGATGTGCTAGGAGCGGCCGTGCAGGCCGATGCGACCCGCGTCATCGAGGTAGAGATACCGGACGGCGTCGCGAACTTCGTTTAGCGGCTGAGCCGGCGCCGGCTTGCCTCACCCTTCTTTTCGCTCAGGACAGAGTCCACGCTGCCGCTCCTACCTAAGATGGGCTCGGGGCGCGAGGACGAGACCACGTGGAGCCTGTCCTGAGCCCGCCAAAGGCGGGAGAAGGGGGGCGGGCTGGGCGGGAACAACCAACCCGAGCGTCGGCGGTCACACCGACGTGGGCCGCAAGCCATCCACACTGGCGAGGCCAGCTGGGTCCCACGGGCCAGCGCTCTGAAGCAGGTTTTCCCACCGGCGCGTCCGTGTAGAGACCCGGATGCAGTGGAACAAAGAGAAGGCCCCGTCCAGGGTGGACGGGGCCTTCATGACGTACGTCTGCTTGGCCGCGTTACGCGGTCGCGGACCGGCGGCGTCGGAGGAGCAAGAGCGCCCCGGCGGCGGTAGCCAACAGCCCCGCGATAAGGACTGACATCGCGACAGCGGACACCAGCTCATCACCGACGCCCGGTGTCGTCGGGCTCGCCCCCAGTACGGGCACGAAGACCGCGAGGTCCTGCGAGCTCGTGTAGGCCGTCGAGGCGAAGGTGTCGCCGTTGCTCAGGCCCACCACCGCGTTTTGCAGCTGGATGTTGACCAGGAAGCCCAACTCGGTCGCGGCGATGACGGAGAGCGCGTTGTTGCGCGCCTGCTCGGCTCGAACCTTGGCGTCATTGGCCGCCAGTACGACCGCGTCAGCGGCGGCTATGACGTCCAAGTCCGTTCCCGTTGCTCCAGCCTTGGCCAGCGCCCCGTGGATGGCGGCATCGTCGGCGTAGTTGAGTACGCCGTAGCCGTCGCCTGGGTCACCGAAGGAGGCGTCATAGTTGGCGCCGCCGGTGCCTTCAATGATGTTGACGACGTGGTGGGCATGGTTCTGCTTGGCGGCCAGCGTCGTCGAGTTGTCCGCTAGATCGGCGTGCGCGCGTGCCACGCCCATCTGCTGACGCAGGCCGACGGCGATGCCCTTGCCGTCCGGGTTTGGGTCCCAAGCCACCAGCAGGTGGCCGACGTGGGCAACGGTGCCAACGGGGATCGAGTCCGCGTAGAGCACCGCGCCTGGGGTGGCCGGGTCAGGGTCGGGCACGGGCTCGCTGGTGACGGCGAACGCGCTGTAAGTAGCGAGCAGGTTGGCCCCATCGGGGTCCACGTATTCTTGATCAACCGAGCCGTCGACGGCTCGGAAGAAGACGCCGGTGCTCACTTTGACCCCATCGCTCCCAATGAGCCAGCCCTCGTAGGACGTGCCCGCAGCGGGCAATGGCAGCCCACCAATGGCGATGACGACCTTTGCGCTCTGGCTGTCGCCGTCATCCCGTATGGTGATAGTCCCTTCGAGCTTCGTCGCCGCTTCCTGGGCACTGGCCGCAGTAATCGACAGCAACAAGGCCATCGTCAGGGAAAGAATCAGTCCAATCGAGAAGGTCCGAACCTTGAACATGCCCGCTCCTGTCCCTCAGCCGGTGGTGATCACAAGGTCGGCGGGGCACTGGAAATTGTCGGCTGGCTTTGCCGCGCTAACGCCGTTCTCAGCCTTCATACGCCAACACGGCACGAGCCCCTGCAGCATCGTGCCGATTCACTCCCGCAGCCCTGGAACAAGGCCACGGCCTAGCGGCCAGAATCATAGCATTATGTGCTTGGTTGTCCATAGGCTCCAAAGTACGATTTTGGGCCCAAATCGCGAGGCGCCTTGCGTTTCGCTGGCCACGGCTTGTCCGCCGACTCGCCGCGTCTTGACGGCTGTCGGAGCACTCACCTACCATCGTCCAGGATTCGACATACGGCAAATCGCGATAGGGGAGCCGGGCGAGCCGGCTGAGAGGCCTCGACAGTCCTTCGAGGCGACCCTTGGAACCTGACCTGGGTAATACCAGCGGAGGAAGCATCGCGCCCCGTGGCCATCATGACCACCGCAGGGCCGCCTCCAGGCTGGAAGGCGGCCCTTTCGTGTTTCGCCCCGTTCTTCATGGAGGCCCGGCATGTCCTTGGGGGCGCCCGCACTGGCGATTGCGATCATCACGATGGTGGCGTTTGCAGCGATCGGCGTCGCCTATACACGCCGCCGCGCTCGGGTCACGGTCGAGGACTTCATCTCGGCGCGTGGCAGCGTCGGCGGGCTCTCGACCACGGCCACGCTCGTCGCGTCCATCATGGGCGTCTGGATACTGTTCGCGCCGGCGGAGGCGGCTACCTGGGCGGGGCTGATCGCCGTCATCGGCTACGGCGTTGGACAAGCGGCTCCCATCGTCGCTTTCATGGTCGTGGGGCCCAGGATGCGACGGGTCATGCCGCAGGGCCACTCGCTGAGCGAGTTCGCGTGGTACCGCTACGGCCGGTTGATGTACGGGGTCACGCTGGCGATCATCGTCTTCTATATGTTCGTCTTCCTGGCCGCGGAGATGGGAGCCATCGCCCGGGCCGTCCGGCTCATCACCGGCGCGCCGCTACTCTTGACGCTGTTGATCGTGGGTGGCGCCACGTTGGCCTACACCGTCTATGGCGGGCTCCGGGCTTCGATATTCACCGACAATTTGCAGTTCCCTCTGATCGTCCCGTTGATGGTCGCGGTGCTCGTCGCCACGCTCGTGGAGATCGGCGGGTGGGGTCCGGCGTTCGACGCGGTGCGCGAGGTTCGCCCTGAGCTGCTCTCGGTGACGCACAGGCCGGGGATCGAGCTTGCGGTCACGCTGATCATCGCCATCACCGCGGCGAACCTCTTTCACCAGGGCTTCTGGCAGCGCGTCTACGCGAGCAAGTCGGACGCGGACCTGCGGCGGGGGTTCCTGTCGGCTGGCCTGATCGTCATCCCGCTGGTCATCGCCGGCGGCCTTTTCGGCCTGTGGGCGACCGGCCAGGGGCTCGCGGGGCCTTTCGACCCCATCGCCCTTTTCAGACTGGCGCTCGACGTCCTGCCGAGCTTCCTCGTGGTCGTACTGATGGTGCTCGCGCTGGTCCTGGTGATGAGCAGCATGGACACGCTGCTGAACGGCATCGCCAGCGTGTTCACCGCCGATCTACTCCGGCTCCGGCCGCAGCTCGCGGGGAGCCGGCTGCTGGCCTCCTCGCGCCTTATCACCGTAGCCTTCGTCATACCGGCCATCGTCGTCGGCTTCTTCTTCGACAGCGTGCTCTATCTCTTCTTCATCGCCGACTTAGTCTGTGCGGGCGCCGTGGTGCCCGTCTTCCTCGGCCTGTTCGTGGGCAGGCTCACCGGCCGAGCCGCCGCGCTCAGCTCGATCCTCGGCATCGGCGCAGGCGCGGTTTTCTTCCCGACCAAATCCTTCGGCGGTTGGTGGACCTGGGAGGGCCTGACCGACGTCTGGCACGTGCTGGCGTCCGGAAACACGTTGGCCAGCTTCCTCATAGCGGTGGTCGTGTCCACGACGGTCGCCGCCGGCTTCGTGTTCGCCGAGACGCTGGGCCGCGACCGCCGGGGCTACGACTTCGACGAGCTCGCCAGCCGGGTTCGGCTGATCGAGGGCTGATGGCAGCCTCTGACACGCCGGGCGCACCCCCCGCCACCCGCAGCGCCGCGCTCGCTGTGCGGTATCGCCCCGCCTGGGAGCGCATGGTGCGCCATCCGTTCGTCCTGGCGCTGGGCGACGGCACGCTGCCGCGTACGGCGTTCGCGGACTACATGCGCCAGGATTACCTGTTCGTCGACGGCTTGGCCCGACTAACCGCCGCGGGCATCGAGCGTTCTCCCGACATCGAGACGGCAAAACCCCTGGGCACCTTCCTCCAAACGTTGCTCGGGGCCGAGGACGACCTGTTCAAAGGCATCTTTCATGACCTCGGTCTGGCGTGGCCGCTCCCCCCGGTGGATCCTTTGCCGCAGACGTTGGGTTTGCAGGCCCTGTTGCGGCGACTGACACGCCGTGGCTCGTTCGCCGAGATTTCCTGTGCGCTCTATGTGACCGAGGGCACCTATGCCGACTGGGCGGGACGTCTCGTTGCGGAGGGGCGCCTGCCCGCGGACCCACTGTATCGGGCTTGGATCGACATCCATGCCGACCCGTCGCTCGCGGAGTTCGCCTCGTTTCTCGGCGGCTGCGTCGACGCGGTGGATGCGGCCGAGGACGCGGCCATTCAACGCGTCTTCGCACGGGCGCTCACGCTCGAAACGGCATTCTGGGGTGCGTTCTACCCCGTCGATCCCGCGCGTCGGGAGAAGCGATGCTGAGATCGGCGATACCAATCGCGCTCACCATTGCTGGCTCCGACTCGGGGGGCGGAGCCGGTATCCAGGCCGACCTCAAGACCTTCGCGGCGCACGAGGTGTACGGCACCAGCGTCATCACGGCCGTCACCGCCCAGAACACGCTTGGCGTCAGGGCGGTGGAGGAGGTCTCCATCGAGCTGATCGAAGCGCAGATCGACGCCATCGCCGAGGACCTGCCGCCCTTGGCGGTCAAGACAGGCATGCTGTCCAGCGCCGGCATCATCCGCGCGGTCGCCGCCAAGCTGCGTCAGCACGGGTTGAAGCGTCTGGTGGTCGACCCGGTCATGTTCGCGACCAGCGGCGACCGTCTGCTGCGCGAGGACGCCGTCGAGGCGCTGATCCACGAGCTCGTGCCGCTCGCCCTCGTCCTGACCCCAAACGCCGCCGAGGCCGAGGCGCTGGCCGGAATGCCCGTGCGCAACGTCGCCGAGGCGGAGGCGGCGGCCATGTTGATCCACACCATGGGGCCAGAGTACGTGCTCATCAAGGGTGGGCATTTCGGGCCGGAGGCCGTCGACGTCCTGTTCAACGGGCGCCGCTACCTGACTCTGTCCGCGCCGCGAGTACCGACGACAAGCACCCACGGCACGGGGTGCACGCTCTCGTCGGCAATCGCCGCTGGCCTGGCCCGGAGGCTCGAGGTGGAAGACGCAGTCACGCAGGCGAAGGAGTACACGTTGGAGGCGATTCGAAGGGCTTTCGCCGTTGGGGCAGGCCATGGCCCGCTAAACCACTTCCACCGATGGTGGGAGCCGCCGGAGGCTCGATAGGTGGGTCAATTTGGCATTCAGGGCGCCGTGGCCATTGAAACTTACAATTTTGCTGTGCTATAGTGCCGCCGATTTCTTCCTGACAGAACCGAGTCGATTCCAGGAGGTGTTGTCTTGGCCACGCTTCGAAAGGGAGACCTGGCAGCGAAAGTCGCGGCGAAGTTGGGAGCCCCGCGTTCGCAGGGTGATCTGGCGCTGAACGCCGTACTCGACTCGGTGCGCGAATCGCTCGCTTCAGGCGACCGTGTCGTGCTCACGGGCTTCGGCGCCTTCGAGTCCCGCAGCGTCAAGGAGCGCCAGGTGCGTGCCATTCGTGGCCGTCAGGCTGGCCAGCGCGTGACCGTCCCCGCGCACAAGCGTGTCGGCTTCACACCAGGCTCTGACCTGGCCGCCGCAGTCCGGGGCAAGAGATAGCCCACCTCCGGCGCTAACGCCGGATCGCTGAAACGATCAAGAGGGCCTCTACGTATCGGGGCCCTCTTCGCTTGCCCCCCGCCGACAGCCCGGCGTTCCCGCACTCCCGCCGTAGGCTTCGTTTGCCCCGCGCCGACAGCCCCGCGTTCCCGCGCTCCCCGCCGTAGGTTTCGTTTGCCCCGCGCCGACAGCCCGGCGTTCCCGCACTCCCGCCGTAGGCTTCGCTTGCCCCGCGCCGACAGCCGGCGTTCCCGCGCTCCCCGCCGTAGGCTTCGTTTGCCCCGCGCCGACAGCCCCGCGTTCCCGCGCTCCCTGCCGTAGGCTTCGTTTGCCCCGCGCCGACAGCCCCGCGTTCCCGCGCTCCCCGCCGTAGGCTAGGATTCGGCTATGGAAAAGGCTGTGGAGAATGAGCGCCACATCGTCCTCGTCGACCTCGATGCCTTTTACGCCTCCGTGGAGGAGATCGAGGATCCTAACCTGCGGGGCCAGCCGCTGCTCATTGGCGGCTCGCCGGAGAGCCGCGGTGTCGTCGCCGCAGCCTCCTATGAGGCGCGGCGGTTCGGTTGCCACTCGGCCATGCCCATGAGCCAAGCGCTCCGGCTGTGCCCTCACGCCATCGTCCTACCGACCCGCCACAGCCTCTACCGCGACTACTCGCAGCGCGTGATGGAGCTGCTGGAACGGGAGTCTGAGCTCGTACAGCCTGTGTCCATCGACGAGGCGTACATCGACCTGGGCGCGGTGGCTGCCGATCGAGCGGGGGCGACAGCGCTGGCGCATCGCATCCAGGGCCGCATTCGCGTCGAGCTCGAGCTGCCGTGCTCCATCGGGCTCGCCACCAGCAAGATGGTGGCGAAGGTCGCATGCGAGACCGGCAAGCCGTCCGGCTTCGTCGTCGTGGCGCCGGGCTCCGAGGCGGCATTCCTCGCCGGCCTCCCCGTGGACGCGCTGCCCGGTATCGGCCCGCGCTCTGCACAGCGGTTGAGGGCCGCGGGGCTGGAGACGCTGGGCCAGGTGGCGGAGGCGCCGGTCGCCCAGCTGACGTCGGTCCTCGGGCCATGGGGAGCAGTGTTGCAGCGCAGGGCCGCCGGCGAGGACGATTCGCCCGTGCGCAGAGAGCATGAGGCGAAGTCCATCAGCTCGGAGGAGACCTTTCCACGAGACGTGTCCGACGCCGAAGTGCTCTACGCCGAGGTCGAGCGCCTGGCTAGCTCCGTCGCGCGCTCGCTGGGGAGCCATAACCTGGTGGCCCGCACCGTGACGCTGAAGCTTCGCTACGCGGACTTCACCACGGTGACCCGGTCGGCGAGCCGGCAGACGGCGACGGCGGACGCTGCCATCGTCCACGGCACCGCGCGTCAGCTCCTCGACGCGAACTGGAGTGCGGGCACGCCGGTGCGCCTGATAGGCGTCGGGGTGAGCAACCTCCGCCCACGTCAAGCGGAGGGCCAGATGATCATGGAATCACTGGAGTCTTACACGCCGTAAGGGAACATGCTGCTCATCAACGAAGACGAAGTCCAAGCGCTCTTGCCCGTCGATGCATGCGTGGACGTGCTGGACCAGCTTTTCGCCGACGCGGGAGCGGGAAAGGCCATCGTCATGGGGCGCCAGCGCCTCCCATTACCCCAGGGCACCCACCAGATCATGGGCGGGACCTCGGAGTCCTTCGAGGCGACGGGGCTCAAGACCTGCGTTGGGGTCGCCGGCGGCGGCGGGACGCGGATGGTCGTGCTGGTGTTCCACACAGGCTCGTCTGAACCCGTCGCCATGATCGCAGCCAATGCGCTGGGCCAAATCCGCACCGGCGCCGCCAGCGGCGTGGCCACGCGCCACATGGCGAGACCCGACGCATCCACGGTCGGCATCATCGGCAGCGGCTACCAGGCACGCACGCAGCTGGCCGCCGTCTGCGTCATAACCAACTCACGCGAGCCCGTCGTCGACGGCAATGCGTTCGGCGCCGGTGTGCACATCAACGCCGCGGGAAGCAACAGCTCGGCACGGCGCGAACTTGACGAGACAGCCGTGCGTCGCAGCGACTTGGTGGTGGTCGACGACCTGCCGCAGGCGAAGGTGGAGGCCGGCGACCTGATCTGGGCCGCCGAGCGGCGCGCGTTTCGTTGGGAGCAAGCGATCGAGCTCGGCGACGTGGTCGTGGGACGCGTCCCCGGCCGTCCCAGCGCCGACGCCATCACGCTCTTCGAGTCCCAGGGCATCGGCACCGAGGATGTCGCGGCAGGCATGTACGTGTACCAGCGAGCGCGGGAGCAGGGCCTCGGCCGCGAGGTCGCCTTCTAGGTCGCTTCGAGGCGAGACGGCGTCCCGGGGCGGGGCGGGTGGGAACAGCCAACACAAGCGTCAGCTGCCGCACCGGCGCTCGTCCTGGCCCATCCGGGCTTGCGAAGCGGGGCTCAAGCGTCAAACGCCGCCGGCACGGCAGGAGTCGTTATGGAGCACACGTCTGAGTTAGGTTGCTCCCACCCAACCCGCCCCGGTGCGTCGCTTGGTCCCTGCGTCGGCGGCACCGGCGAGCGCCTGCGCCCTGCTCCTAGTAGACTTGCCGCCATGGCCGAAGACCGCTACACGCCCCGCTCGATCAGTGTCCAAGATGAGGGTATGCACGTCCTCTGGCTGGATGGGCACCAGTGCCTGCTGCCGCACCGCGTCCTACGCGGCAACTGCGGCTGCGCGTCCTGCGTCGACGAGATGACGCACGTGCGCCACGTGTCGGTGGACGACGTGGCGAGGGACATTCGGGTCGAGGATGTGCTCGAGGTCGGCAACTATGCCATCGGCATACTGTTCAGCGACCTGCACGACACGGGCATCTTCCCGTTCAAACGCCTGCGGGAACTGTGCGAGTTCGAAGCGTCGGCTCGGCCCGGCTAGGCCACTGCCTCACCACGGCTACCGTTGGGCGCCAGCATGCCATCCTCTTCGGCGTGGATGCGCTCCTTGAGCGCCTCGACGGCCTCTGGCGCGCCGTAGACCGTGGTCAGCTTGCCGTTGACCCGCACCTTCAGCTTGCCGACGTTGCCGCTCTTGGCGAGCAGCCACAGCGACCAGTTGAGTGCTGAGCGCTTCATCCGGGGGAACACCCGCAGCAACTCGTCGCCCTGGTACTCGAACACCTCGTCCGGGCGGCGCATGAGCTCTTCGTAGATCATGGCTTGGAGCGGAGGCAGCCCTCCGTCGGCCGGCAGGCTGTACTCAGCGATCTGGGAGATTTTCATGGCACGGCCTCTTCGGTGGAAGCACAGACTTTGAACAGAGTTTAGGAAAATGATTAGGCTCGCGTCTAGCCATTTTGCTTACGTCCTGTAAAGCGCATTCCAGCAGCAGGAAGCGCTGAGCTGGGCGGAGGCGCGCCGGCCAGCCGAGGCTGGGCGGCCGCGGCGAGCACGGCCTCTGGTAGACTACGGTGCGCTGGAGGCGTGAGGACGATGGCCGAGCAGAACCACCGAAACCTGAGCATCGACGACGTACGCCACATCGCGTCCCTATGCCGCATCGGCATGACCGACGCTGAACTCGAGCGCATGCGCGCCGAGCTCAGCGACCTTGTGGGCGAGGTCGCCTACGTGCAGTCGATCGACACCTCCGGAGTCGACCCGACGGGCCGCGCCATCGACGGTATCGACACGGTGATGCGCGAAGACGAGCCATCTGCACCGCTCAGCGTCGACGACGTCCTCTCCAACGCCCCGCGCCGTGAGGGCGACTACTTCCGCGTCCGGGCCATCCTGGACTAGCAACGGCCCATGGCTCTCTCTACGCCGATCCACTACATGAGTGTCCGGGAGATGTCGGACGCCCTCGCTACGCGCGAAGTCTCGTCGGTCGAGCTGACCCAAGCGCACCTGGATCGCATCGCAGCGCTCGACGGCACGGTCGGCGCGTACCTGGAGGTCGTCGGGGACGAGGCGATCGCTCAGGCTCGCGCAGCTGACGAGCGGTCAGCCAGCGGCGTCCCCACGCCCCTGTTCGGTGTGCCCATGCAGCTCAAGGACAATATGAGCACGCGCGGCATCGCCACGACCTGCGCGTCTCGCATGCTGGAGGGCTACGTGCCCGCGTACGACGCCACAGTGACGCGCCTGCTCGCGGACGCCGGCACCGTGCTGCTGGGCAAGGGCAACATGGACGAGTTCGCCATGGGCTCGTCCACCGAGAACTCGGCGTTCAGGCCCACCCGGAATCCGTGGGACATCGAGCGTGTTCCCGGCGGCTCCAGCGGGGGTCCCGCAGCCGCGGTGGCGGCAGGCGAGGCCGCCTTCGCGCTGGGGTCGGACACCGGAGGGTCGATCCGCCAGCCGGCCGCGTTCTGCGGCATCGTCGGCATGAAACCGACCTACGGCCTGGTGAGCCGGTACGGGTTGGTGGCGTTCGCGTCCTCACTGGACCAGATCGGGCCAATGACGCGGACGGTGGAGGACTGCGCGCTGGTGCTGAGCGCCATCGCGGGCCACGACCCCAGCGATTCGACCAGCATCCCCGCAAACCTGCCCGACTACGCCGCTTCGCTGGATGCGGGCGTCGATGGCCTGCGCATCGGGGTCGTCCGCGAGTACTTCGGCGATGGGATCGACCCCGCGGTCGCCAAAGCAGCGCAGGACGCCATCGCCACCCTCGAGGGGCTGGGGGCGCGCGTCTCCGAGGTCACCCTGCCGAATTCGCGCGCGGCGTTGGCCGTCTACTACATCATCGCGCCGTCGGAGTGCTCCGCGAACCTCGCCCGCTACGACGGCGTTAAGTACGGCTACTCCGACCCAGACAGCGAGAGCATGTGGGCCGCGCTGGAAGAGACGCGCCGCCATGGCTTCGGCCCCGAGGTGAAGCGTCGCATCATGCTCGGCACCTATGCGCTGTCGGCCGGCTACTACGACGCCTACTACGTCAAGGCGCAGCAGGTGCGCACGCTCATTCGGCGCGAGTTCGCCGAGGCCTTCGAGCACGTCGACGTCCTCGCGACCCCCAGCACGCCCACGCCCGCATTCAAGCTGGGCGAGAAGACCGCCGACCCGCTCGCCATGCACGCCAGCGACGTCTGCAACGTCCCAGCCAATATCGCCGGCATCCCTGGGCTATCGGTGCCGTGCGGGCTGGTGGAGGGGATGCCCGTCGGGCTCCAGCTGCTCGGACCCCACCTTGGCGAGCAGACGCTGCTCAGGACCGCGTACGCCTACGAGCAAGCAGCCGGCTGGCGCCTCCTGCACCCCGCGATCTAACGGGGCGCCTCTTCCAACAGGCCCGCGTCGTCGACCCTGAGCACCCTCGCCTGTGCGCGCTCCGCCTCGGGAACGATGCCGAGGTCGGCGGTGGTCAGCAACGTCTGCGGGTAGGCGGCGGCCTCGCGCATGACCATGTCCCGGCGTGTCAGGTCCAGCTCCGACAGTATGTCGTCCAGCAGCAGGACTGGGGCCTCGCCTCGGCGCTCCCACAACAGCTGCGCCTCGGCAAGCCGAAGGCTGAGCGCGGCTAAGCGTGCTTGGCCACGGGACGCGTGCCGGCCAAGCTCGACGCCGTGCTGCACCAACCGCAGGTCGTCGCGATGCGGGCCCACCAGGGTCTGCGCCGCGGCACGCTCCTGGCGGCGCGAGGCCTCGATGGCCGCGGCCATGGCCGTGGCGAGGGCCTCGGGTGAGCTCGCATCGTCCACCGGGGCGGTCGCCGCGTACCCCACCTCCAGACCGGCGCCGTCGGCGGTAAAGCGCTCGAACGCCCCGGCGACCAGCGGTCCGAGCAGCGCGGTCGCCTCCAACCGAGGCCCAAGCACCGCGGCGCCCTCGCGGCACAGCTCGCCGTCCCAGAACGCCAGCTCGTCCTCCCCGGCGCGACCCTCGCGCAGGCTCCGAAGCAAATGGTTGCGTTGCGTCAGCACCCGCTGGTAACGCTGGAGCGCATGCAGGTAGCGCGAGCTGGTCTGCGACAGCATCACATCCAGGTAGCGGCGGCGGCCCTGGGGTGGACCGTAGATCAGATCGATGTCCTCCGCGGAGAACAGCACGGCGTTGAGCATCCCCAGCAGGTCCGACGTCCGCTTGGCCACGCCGTTGACCCGTACGCGCTTCTGGAGTCCGGCGCCGCCACGCAGGTCGAGACCAACGCGCAGCTCGGTGTCACCGTCAGAACGCTCAACCCTCCCGGCTACGAGCGCAAGTCCATTCGCCGGGGAATCCCAACGCACGAGCTCCCGCTCCGTCTGCGAGCGGTACGACTTGCCGATGGCGAGGAGGTACGCGGCCTCCAGGAGGTTGCTCTTGCCCTGGCCGTTGTCGCCGTGGATCACGGTGAGCCCGGTGTCGAGGCCGAGGTCGAGCTCCTCGAAGTTGCGGAAGTTGGAGAGGGTGAGCCTGCGCAGCAGCATGGCGGCGTTCATTCTAGCCGCGTGCGCGATTGGCTAGCCGCGTGCGCGATTGGCCAGCCGCGTCCGAAGCGCGGCCCGCGATTGCCGCCGCCTAAGCCCTCGGCGATACTACGTCCCGGTCGCGCGGACGAATGGCCCACGGCCACCCCGGACTATGCGGCAAACACGAGCAATCGGCAGGGCATGGTGGTGGGCCGCGCTGCTCGGCGTGGCCATCGTCGCCGCGTCGTGTTCAGGCGACGACCCCACGCCGACTCCGACAGCCACGGCGACCCCCACACCTGTCCCCCGGATCGACTTGGCGAAGGCCAACACCGTCGGCGACATCGTGCCGCTACTGCCGGAGTCCGACGCCGAGTGCCTGCGCCAGGCTATCGAGGACTACGAGGCCTTCCTCGACACCAAGTTCTCCGCCAACGACGACTCGTTCCCCGCGGAGGTTGCCGCCGGCTGCTTATCAAACGAATCGCTGGTGCTGCTGTTCATCGGCGAACTGGAGAGCGAGGCCGGCGGCCTCAGCGACCAGACCGTGGTCTGCATCCGCGAGATCCTTGGCGCCGTCGACCTAGCCGGACTCGCCGCCACGGCCGACTCGGACGCAGGGCTGGGCGCCGCGATCGGGCTGCTGCTGTGCCTGACCGAAGACGAAGCGGAGCGCGTGTCGGTGACTCGGTTCCTTGGCGACCAGGCCGCGAGCCTGGGCCCGCTGTCGCTGCAAGACCTGCGCTGCGTGGTTCAGCGCGTCGACCTGCAATCGCTCGGCGCCGCCATCGAGCAGGTGCTGGCTGGGGGGCTCCCGGACAGCGCCATGCTCGCTGCACTGGCCGCCTGCCAGTGATGGCCCGCGCGGCAGAGGTCGAGGCCATCCGTTGGCGCCAGGGTCGCCTCAGCCTGCTGGACCAGACGCGGCTACCCGGCGAAGAGGCCTGGATCGAGATGGCGGACTACGCTGGCGTGGTCCGCGCCATTGGGGAGATGCGCGTGCGTGGCGCTCCTGCCATCGGCGTGACCGCTGCCTACGCCATGGCCCTGGCCGCCTCGGCGCTCAAGTCGTCGCCAATGCCCGTGTTCCACGCGTCGCTCCACCGGGCCGCCGCGGACATCGCGGCCGCTCGCCTAACCGCCGCAAGTCTGGCATGGGCCGTCGAGCAATGCCTCGGTGCGGCCGCGGGCCCGGGTAGCCCTGCCGAGGCCGCGGAGCGCATCGCCGCGCTCGCGGAGCGTCTGCACTGGGAGGACGTGGCGTCCAACCGGGCCATGGGCCAGCATGGGGCGGCGCTCCTAGGCGACGGTGTCGGCGTTCTGACCCACTGCAACACCGGCGCGTTGGCCACGGCGGGGTACGGTACCGCGCTCGGCGTCATCCGTGCGGCGTGGGAGAACGGGAAGCGCTTCGCCGTGTTCGCGACCGAGACCAGGCCATGGCTCCAGGGCGCTCGCCTAACGATGTGGGAACTGGAGCGGCTCGGTATACCCGCGACACTCATCGTCGACTCAGCCGCCGCGTCGCTCATGCGTGGCGGCGAGATCGGTACCGTGGTCGTGGGCGCCGACCGGATCGCGGCCAACGGCGACGTCGCCAACAAGATCGGTACCTACACCCTGGCGCTCGCCGCGGCCGCTCACGAGATGCCCTTCTATGTGGCCGCGCCCACCAGCACCATCGACCTGGCCACGGCCGACGGCGCGGCCATCCCTATCGAGGAGCGGCCGGGCGACGAGGTTACCTCCCTAGCGGGCCGGGCCATCGCCCCCGCAGGGGCGAGCGCTCGCAATCCCGCGTTCGACATAACCCCGGCCGCGCTGGTGGCCGCCATCGTCACGGAGCGAGGCGTGGCGCGAGCGCCGTTGGACGAGGCGCTGCGCCGGCTCGCCACCCCAAGCGCGGTCGCGACGTCATGACTCAGAGCGCGAGGCTTGGGATCATCGGCGGGACCGGTCTGTACGCGATGGAAGGCCTGACCGGCCTTCGCCAGGTCGAGGTCGACACGCCGTTCGGTGCGCCCAGCGACGCCATCGCTCTCGGCGATCTCGACGGAACGCCCGTCGCGTTCATCCCGCGTCACGGGCACGGCCACCATCTCCCGCCCGGCGAAATCCCCTACCGGGCCAACGTGTTCGTGCTCAAGGAGCTCGGCGTCGAGCGGCTCGTCTCGGTGAGCGCCGTCGGGAGCCTGCGTGAGGACGTGGCGCCGTTGGACCTGCTGGTGCCGGACCAACTGATCGACCGCACCCGGTTGCGCCCAGCCACCTTCTTCGGCGATGGTCTAGCGGTGCACGTCTCGATGGCCGACCCCTACTGCCCGGACCTGAGCAGGGCGGTCACTGGCGCGGCCCGCGAGGCCGGGGCGACGGTTCACGAGGGCGGCACTTACGTGGTGATGGAGGGGCCCGCCTTCTCGACACGGGCGGAATCGGAGATGCACCGCGGCTGGGGGGCCAGCATCATTGGCATGACGGGGCTGCCCGAAGCCACGCTCGCCCGCGAGGCCGAGATGTGCTACGCGACACTGGCATGCGTCACCGACTACGATGTCTGGCGCGGCCAGGATGCGGGCGTGAGCGTGGACATGGTCCTCGCCAACCTCAGCACCAACGCCGCCGTATCACAACGCACGTTACGCAGACTGGTGCCCAGGCTGGCCGAGAACCGGACCTGCTCCTGCGGCAGCGCGCTTGCGACGGCCATCGCCACGGAGCGCGACAGTATCCCCGCGGGGACGATAAGCCGGCTGGGCCCGCTCGTGGCAAAGTACATGCGCTAGTGCATGTCCGGAGCATTGAAACAGGGTAGGACGGAGGAGAGGAATGACATACGGTAGGCAAGACCCAGGCGAGCCCTATCGGCGCATCAGCGTCCACGAGGCCGCCGAGATGCAACAGGCTGGCGCTCTCGTGGTCGACGTTCGCCGCGACGACGAGTGGGAGGGCGGGCACCCGGTGGACGCCGTCCACGTCGAAGTCGACAACGTCTTGACCGAGGCCGACGAAAAGCTGCCCAAGGACAGAGACTTGCTGTTCATCTGCGCCGCGGGAGTCCGCAGCGGGCTTGCGGCCGAGATGGCGGCGGCACTCGGTTTCGACCAGAGCCACCTGTACAACATCGAGCATGGCGTGCCGGTGTGGATGGCGGAGAGCCTTCCCACGGCATACGGAAAGTAACGCGCGCCCGCCGGGCAAGGAGCACAGCAGTGGACATCGCCGGCAAACGAGGAGACATCGCAGACCCTGGCGCCGCCGAAGAGGGCCTGCGGCTGATCGAGTGGGCAGCTCGCGAGATGCCGGTCCTGCGGATCATCCAGGCACGTTTTGGCACGGAGCGTCCGCTGTCCGGGCTACGGATCGCGGGTTGTCTGCACGTAACAACCGAAACAGCCAACCTCGCCCTGGCCCTCCAGGCCGGCGGCGCTGATGTGACCATGTGCGCGAGCAACCCGCTCAGCACGCAGGACCCCGTCGCCGCCGCCCTGGCGGTGGCCAGCGACATCCCGACCTTCGCCATCAAGGGCGAGGACAGCGACACCTACTACCGGCACCTGAACGCGGCGCTGGACACGAAGCCCCATATGACGCTGGACGACGGCGCCGACCTCGTCGCCGAGATCCACACCAAGCGGACCGGCCTATTGAAGGACATACGCGGCGGGTCGGAGGAGACCACCACCGGCGTGATACGTCTGCGCAGCATGGCCAGCGCAGGTGCACTCAAGTACCCGATCATCGCCGTGAACGAAGCAGACACCAAGCATCTGTTCGACAACCGCTACGGGACCGGCCAGAGCACGCTCGACGGGATCACGCGGGCCACCAACGTACTCTGGGCGGGCAAGCGCGTCGTCGTCGCCGGCTACGGCTGGTGCGGCCGAGGCGTCGCCAGCAGGGCCAGGGGCCTCGGCTCCAACGTCATCGTGACGGAGATCAACGCGGTCCGCGCCCTGGAAGCGCTCATGGACGGCTTCTTGGTCATGCCAATGGCGGAGGCGGCGGCGGTCGGTGACATCTTCATAACAGTGACTGGCGGTATGAGCGCCGTCGACCGCGAGCACTTCCAGGCCATGAAGGACGGCGTCTTGGTCGCGAACAGCGGCCACTTCAACGTCGAGCTCAACCTCCCGGCGCTGGAGGACATGGCCACCGCGCGCAGGCAGGCACGCCCGTTCGTCGAGGAGTACACCATGCCCAACGGCCACCGGATCAACATCCTGGCCGAGGGGCGGCTGGTGAACCTCTCCGCGGCGGAGGGGCACCCCTCGTCAGTCATGGACATGAGCTTCGCGAATCAGGCCTTGAGCGTCGAGTATCTGGCCCAGCACGCCAGCGAGCTCCAGCCCGGCGTCCACACCGTGCCCGAGGAGATCGACCGGCGGGTGGCCGAGCTCAAGCTAGAGGCCATGAAGATCGATATCGACACGCTGACCCCGGAGCAGGCACGCTACCTGGAAGGCTGGGAAGCCGGCACCTAGCCGACCGAATACGCGACACTCACGGGAAGGACTAGATGGCCACCAGTTTCGAAAACTCACCCACCTACCTCTACACCTCCGAGTCGGTGACCGAAGGGCACCCCGACAAGCTCTGCGACCAGGTGTCGGACGCGATCCTCGACGCCATCTACGCCCAGGACCCGGCCGCGAGGGTCGCCTGCGAGACCGCGACCACCACGAACCTCGTGCTGGTCTTCGGCGAGATAACGACCTCCGCGAAGGTCGACTACGAGGCCGTCGTCCGCGAGAAGCTGCGGCAGATCGGCTACGACGACCCAGACATTGGTATCGACTACCGTACCTGCCGCGTGCAGGTGGAACTCCACGAGCAGTCGCCCGACATCAGCCAAGCGGTGACCACGTCGTTAGAGCACCGCGACGGCGAGCATGCGGCTGACGAGGTGGACTCGCTCGGCGCGGGGGACCAGGGCATGATGGTCGGCTTTGCCTGCGAAGAGACTCCCGAGTTGATGCCACTGACCATCTCCTTGTCGCACCGGCTCACCCGCAGGCTCGCCATCGTGCGCAAGGAGGGGATCATCCCCTACCTCAAGCCCGACGGCAAAGCGCAGGTGACGGTGGAGTATGCCTACGGCCGCCCGAAGCGCATCCATACGGTCATCGTGAGCACCCAGCACGCAATCGACGCCACGGAGGACCAGATCCGGCGGGACGTGCAGGAGCATGTCATCGGTCCGGTCATCCCAGCCGAGCTGATGGACGAAGAGACGCACATCGTCATCAACCCCTCAGGCAAGTTCGTGGTCGGGGGGCCCCACGGAGACGCAGGTCTTACAGGACGTAAGATTCTCGTCGACACCTACGGCGGCGTGGCTCGGCACGGTGGTGGCGCCTTCTCCGGCAAGGACCCCACGAAGGTCGATCGCTCCGCGGCATACGCCGCCCGGTACGTCGCCAAGAACATCGTCGCCGCGGGTCTTGCCCGGCGCTGCGAGGTGCAGGTGTCGTACGCCATCGGTGTCGCGGCGCCCATCAACGTCACGGTCGAGACCTTCGGCACGGGCTCCGTCCCCGACGACGTCATCGCGAGGCTCGTGACGCGGCACTTTGACCTGCGGCCTGGCGCGATCATCCGCGACCTTCGCCTGCGGCGCGCCATCTACGGCGACACCGCCTCCTACGGGCACTTCGGCCGCACCGACGTCGACCTGCCCTGGGAGCGCACCGACAAGGCCGACATACTGCGAAGCGAAGCAGCCAAGGTGGCGGCGGGCCGTTGATCGCGTGATGGCCGACCGGCCTACCCGTATCCAGTTCGGCACCGACGGCTGGCGCGCGATCATCGCCAGAGACTTCACCTTCGCCAACGTCAGGGCCTGCGCCGAGGGCGTGTGCCGGCTGCTGGAGGAGAACGGGGTTGCAGGCCACGGCTTGGTCATCGGCTACGACACTCGGTTCCAGTCTCGCGCCTTCGCCGCGGAGGTGGCCCGCGTCTCGCTGGCGCACGGCATCACGACGTATCTGGGCAGCGGCACGGCCCCAACGCCCGTCGTCAGCTACAACGTGACGCACCACGGCGCAGGTGGCGCCGTCGTCATCACGGCCAGCCACAACCCCGCCGAATGGAACGGATTCAAGTACAAGCCCGAGTACGGCGGCAGTGCTCCGCCTGAGGTCGTAGAGCGCCTCGAAGGCCACATTGCTGGCGCGCTCTCGGGGCCTGAGCCTGCGGTCGCGGACCTCGACGCAGCGAGGGCCGGTGGCCTGCTCGTCGATACCGACCTCGCGCCTCCCTACCTGGCGAACGTCGCGCGCACCATTGACCTGCCAGCCATGCGCGACGCGGGGCTGCGCATCCTCGTTGACAGCATGCACGGGTCAGGCTCCGGCTACTTGGCGTCGCTCCTCGCCGGAGGCAGCACGTCGGTGACAGAGCTGCGCGCCGAGGAGAACCCGGCGTTTCCGGGCATGGCTCAGCCCGAGCCCATCGAGCAGAACCTGGAGCCTGCCATCGCGGCAGCGCGCGCCGGCGGCTTCGACGTCGTCCTCGCCACGGACGGCGACGCCGATCGCCTCGGCGTCATCGACGAGAAGGGGAGCAGCCTCACCACGCTCCAGGTATTCGCCTTGCTGTGCCTGCACCAGCTCGAGGTGCGTGGCCAGCGTGGCCCCCTGGTGAAGTCGCTGACGCAGAGCGCCATGATCGACAAGCTCGGCCGTGAGTACGGCGTACCGGTGCACACGACGGCCGTCGGCTTCAAGTTCCTCGGGCCGGTGATGATGCGTGAGGACGCGCTTGCGGCAGGTGAGGAGAGCGGCGGCTATGCCTTCAGGGGCAACATTCCCGAGCGCGACGGCATCTTCTCCGCGCTGCTGCTGATCGAGATGATGGTAAGGACCGGCAAGCGGCCCTCGGAGCTCGTGGCGTGGCTGTACGAGCGTGTTGGCACGCACCACTACGACCGGCTCGACGTGCACCTCGCCGAGGGCGTCGCCAAGCCCTCGCTCCAGGCGCTGGCCGAGCGCGCGCCCGAGCGCATCGCGGGGCTCCGGGTCACGGAGTGCGATACGTCGGATGGCGCCCGCTTCCTGCTGGAGGACGGCTACTGGGGCCTGGTGCGCGCCTCTGGCACGGAGCCGCTGCTGCGCATCTACGCGGAGGCGGATTCTCCCCAGCGCGTGGCCGCCATCCATGAGGAGCTGCGGGCGCTGGCGGGAGCGTAGATTCAGGAGGCCGCGTGCAAAGGGCCCGCATCCTGCTGGCCCCGCGCGGCATTCTGAGGCCCAGCACGCGCTGTCACCCTGAGGAGTCCGGCCTCAAACGACGAAAGATCTGGTGGAAGCCGACGACGTTTGGGAAGGTCAGATTCTTCGCTGCGCTCGGAATGACAGAGGCTCCTCGCCGCGCCGGGGGCCAAAGAAACGAAGAAGGCCCGCCGGGTGGCGGGCCTTCTTCATCGCTCGCAATTAGCTTCGTAGGGCTAGCGCTTGGTGTACTGCGGGGCACGGCGGGCGCGCTTGAGGCCGTACTTCTTGCTCTCCTTGATCCGCGAGTCGCGGGTGAGAAGGCCGGCCTTGCGCAGGTCCTTCTTCGTGGCCGGGTCGGCCAAGAGGAGTGCACGGGAGATGCCGTGGCGCAGGGCGTCCGCCCAGGCCGAGATGCCACCGCCCTCGATCTTCGCCACGACGTTGAAGCGGCCCTCCGTGTTCTGGGTCACAACAAAGGGGGACAGGACCCGCTGTTGCCAGTCCAGCCACGGCAGCGCCTCTTCCATCGGCTTGCCGTTGACGACGATGGCGCCGCTCCCGTTCGGGTAGAGGCGCACGCGGGCGATGGCGGACTTCCGCTTGCCCGTGCCGTAGTAGTACTCCGATCCAGTGGTCATGCAGGCTACTCCTGGTCCTTGGGCGGCGTCCGCCGACGGGGCGTTGTCGCTGTGGTCGCGCGAGGCTTACGGGCGGGCTTGGGCTTGACGTCATCAGCCACCGGCGCCGACTCGTCGGCGGGGGCGGCGGCGGCGGCCTTGGCACGGCTTCGCGTCGGGCGCGCCGCGGGCTGGGCCTTCGTGTCCGGCTTGGGCGCGGCGGCCTTGGCACGGCTTCGCGTCGGGCGCGTCGCGGGCTTGGCCTTCGCGTCCGGCTTGGGCGCGGCGGCTGTGCGGCGTCTCGCGGGAGCGGGCTTCGGCGTCTCTTCGACGACCGCAACCTGCTCTTCAACCGGGGCTTCGATGACCGGGGCGGCGACGGCCGCGACCTCGGCCTTCTTACTCGGGGAGGGCTCCGGGCGTGCGGGTCGGCGGCGGGGAGGCGCTGCGGCAGCGGCGGCAGCGCGCGCAGCGGTGGCCGCCGCGCGAGGTCCGGTGCCGGCGTTGACCTGTGCCTCATGCGGGTGTGTCTGGCTCGCGTAGACCTTCAGGCGCTTCAGCATTCGCCGCGCGAGACGGTTGCGCGGGAGCATCCCCTTGACGGCCTTCTCGATGACACGCGTCGGGAACCTGGTCAACATCTCCTCTAGCGTGCGCTCCCGGAGGTGACCGACGTAACCGGTGTGCCGGTAGTAGATCTTCTGGGAGCGCTTGTCGCCCGAGACGTCGATCGCGGCTGCGTTGACCACGACCACGAAGTCCCCGGTGAGCTCGTGCGCGCTGTAGCGGGCGGTGTGCTTGCCTTGGAGCACGTGCGCGACGCTAGTGGCCAGGCGTCCAAGCCGCTGACCTCGTGCGTCAATCACGTGCCACTTAGGCGCTAGCTGAGCCGTCGGTGTGTGTTTCGTTGTCCGCTGTAGTTCCATCTTGGTCCGTTCGAAAGTCTCGATATCGTACTGATCTCAGACAGAGGCCTCGCGCGGGAAGCACCCGCTCCGCCGCCCCGGGCCGACCGCTATCGGCCAACGCCTCGAACGCCTCCATTGTCATTGTCCCGCTCCCGACCGCCAGCACCGCTCCGGCCATGCGCCGGACCTGCTGCGGCAGGAACGCGTCGCCCTCTATCTCCAGGTGCACCTCCGCGCCCTCTCGCCAGACCGCGGTCCGGTCAATGCGCCTCCTAGTGCTCCGCCCCTCCTCCAACGCACCCGCGAAGGGTGCGAAGTCCCGCCCGCCTTCCACGTACGCCAGGGCCGAGGCCATGGCCGCGGTGGCGAGCGGTCCGCCCACGTCGTGGACGAACCTGCGCCTAATGGGTGAACGCGCCCTCCCTACCAGGAAGGTGTAACGATACACCCTGGCCAAGGCATGGCGGCGGGGGTCGAAATCCCCCGGCGCCTCGTGTGCCGTGACCACCGCTATGTCATCCGGCAGGTGGTGGTTCAACCCCTGCCTGACGCGCTCCACGGGGAGCTTACTCTCGGTGTCGAACGCCGCTACCTGGCCCAGGGCATGCACCCCGGAGTCGGTCCGGCCCGCGCCGGCGATTCGCGACCAGGTCCCGGTCAGCGACTCGACGGCCCGTTCGACGGTTCCCTGCACGGACGGGGCGTTCGCTTGGTACTGGAAGCCGGCATACGCCGTGCCTTCATACTCCAGAACCAGACAGATGCGCCGCCGGGCAGCCTCGTTCGTCCTACTCCTCCTCGACCAGCTCGAGCAGCGCCATGGCCGCGGCATCGCCCTTTCGGGGCATCAGCTTGAGCATCCGCGTGTACCCGCCGGGCCGGCTCGCGTAGCGTGGCCCGATGTCATCGAACAGCTTGCGCACCACCTGCTTCTCGGTCAGCAGGGCAGCGGCGATCCGCCGATCGTTCAGCGTTCCACGGCGGCCCTTGGTAATCACCTTCTCGGCGACACCCCGAACCTCCCGAGCCCTGGCCTCGGTCGTGGTGATCCGCTCGCGCTTGATCAGCTCGGTCACAAGGCCGTTTACCAGCGCCTCGCGCTGCGCGGTCCGGCGGCCGAGCTTGCGTCCTTTAACTCGGTGGCGCATGGCTAGTCCTCGTCGTCCTCGTCGTCGATCACGTCCGCATCCTCCTCGTCGTCGTCTTCCGGCGGCTCTTCGTCCACCGGCACCGACTCGGTTTCCTCGGCCGACGCGGGTGCCGAGTCGTCGCGGAGCTCAGGGTGGCGAATGCCGATGAGAACCAGCTTCTCGTCGAGCTCCTCGAGGGAGCGCTCGCCGAAGTTGCGGATGCGCAGCAGATCGGACCGGCTGCGCTCCAGCACCTCGCCCACCTTGTGGATCAAGGCGCGTTTGAGGCAGTTGAGGGTGCGGGCCGACAACCCGAGGCTCTCCACCCCCATGTTGTATTGGGACGCGGGGATCGCGGCCGCCCACGAGGGCTTATCGCTGTCGTCGCTCGGCGAGTCGGTGACCGTGGAGAACCGGAAGAAATGCTCGACGAGCTCCTGCGCGCCCAATCGAACGGCCTCGCTGGGAGTGACGGCGCCGTTGGTCCAGACTTCCATCACCAGCCGCTCGAAGTCGGTGTGCTGGCCGACGCGGGTCCGTTCGACGGTGAAGTTCACCTTGCGAACGGGCGTGAAGATGGCGTCGACGGGCAGAACGCCAATAGGCAGGCCGTTGTGAGCCGAGGCCGGCTGGTAGCCGCGCCCCTGCTCAACGTTCATCTCGATGACCAGCCGAGCGTTCGCGTTGTCCATGGTCGCGATGTGCAGCTCCGGGTTCACGATCTCGAAGTCCGACGAGGCCATGATGTCGCCAGCGCACACTTCGCCCTTGCCTTCGACCTCGAGGCGCAGCTTCCCTGGGCGGTTGCTGACCGAGCGAAGGTTGATGGCCTTGATGTTCAGCAGCATGTCGACAACGTCCTCTTTGACGTTGGGGACGGTCGAGTACTCGTGCTGCACACCGTCGATGCGCACCCAGTCGATGCCCGTGCCCGGGATCGAGCTGAGCAGAATGCGGCGCAACGGGTTCCCCAGGGTCATGCCGAAGCCCCTGGGCAGCGGCTCGACGACGAAGACGCCGTGCGTTTCGTCGGCCTCGGTCACGCGAACGGTGGCCGCGGGAACCGGGACCGGCTCCAGCATTGTGTCGCGGGGTTCGTCCAATCCGAAATCCAACATGGTGTCGATCACTCTCGCTCGTTCCTGCCTTCCGGCGCTTGCCTAGCTCTGTCCGCCACTATCGGGAGTAGTGCTCGACGATGAGGCGCGTGTCCACCAGGGTGTCGAGGTCCCCTGCATCGGGAACTCGACTAATCATGCCCGCCATCTCGGCTCGGTCCAATTCGAGCCACTCCGGCACCGGCCGCTGGCCAACCTGGCGCGAGGCTTCGTCGAAGGGCGCCTTGCGCTTGGAGGCTTCCTTCCATGCGACGATTTCGCCGGGGCGCACGCGGTAGGAAGGGATGGAAACCTTGCGCCCATTGACGGTGAAGTGGCCATGGAGCACCCACTGGCGCGCCTGCTGGCGGGCCACGGCAAATCCGAGCCGGTAGACGACGTTGTCGAGCCGGCGCTCAAGCAACTGCAGAAGGTTGGTGCCGGTGACGCCAGGCATCCGAAGCGCAGTTACGAAGTAACTGTGGAACTGACGCTCCATCATGCCATAGGCCTGGCGGGCCTTCTGCTTCTCACGCAGCTGCACGCCCCACTCCGATATCCGGCGACGCCGCTGGGGAATATCGCCGGGCGCGCGGCGGCGGCGCTCAATTGCACACCGAGGGGTGTAGCAGCGCTCACCTTTAAGGAAGAGTTTCTCGCCTGCACGGCGGCAGAGCCTGCAGGCCGGTCCTGTGTATCGAGCCATCTTCTCCTGCTTCCGTTGCTAGACGCGGCGCTTCTTTGGTGCGCGGCAGCCATTGTGTGGGATCGGGGTCACGTCACGGATGCTGGTTACGGTTATGCCGCTCCCCTGGAGCGCGCGAATGGCGGCCTCGCGGCCGGCACCCGGGCCCTTGACGTAGACCTCCACCGTGCGCAGCCCGTGCTCCGCGGCCTTGCGCGCCGCTGCTTCCGCCACGCGTTGCGCGGCGAATGCCGTGCTCTTGCGCGAGCCGCGGAAGCCCATCTGGCCGCCGCTGCTCCATGCGATGACATTGCCGTCGGGGTCCGTCAGCGAGACGATCGTGTTGTTGAACGTCGAGCTGATGAAGCCCTTGCCCTTGGGAACGAACTTGCGTTCGCGCCGCCGGGACCGCGTCCTTTCGCGTGCCATTCCTTTACTCCCCGGTCCTTACTTCTTCGCTAGGGTGCGGCGCTTGCCCGCCACGGTCCGCTTGCCGCCTCGCTTGGTCCGCGCGTTCGTCCTGGTCCGCTGGCCGTGCGACGGCAGACCCCGGCGGTGGCGCACGCCGCGGTAGGCGCCGATGTCCACCAGCCGGCGCAGGTTCTCGTTCACTTCGCGGCGCAGCTCACCTTCGACAAGGTAGTCATGGTCGACGATCTCACGGATGCGGGCCAGTTGGCCCTCGTTGAGGTCGCGCACCTTCGGGTTGTCTACCGCACCGCTGCGCTCCGCGATAATGCGCGCCCGCGTCCGTCCGATGCCGTAGATATTCAGCAGCGCAAACTCAACCCGCTTGTTGTCGGGAATGTCGACGTTCGCTATGCGTGCCATGTTCGCTACACCTATCCCTGTCGCTGTGCATGCCGTGGGTTCGAGCAGACGATGCGAATGGTACGACCGCGCCGCACGACGCGGCACTTGTCACACCGAGGCTTGACCGATGCACGAATCTTCATTCTGTCTTCCCTTCGACTCCCGTCCTAGCGGAACCGATAGGTAATCCGCCCACGGGTCAGGTCGTACGGCGAGAGCTCGACCAGCACACGGTCTCCCGGCAGCACGCGGATGAAGTTCATACGCATCTTGCCCGAAACGTGGGCCAGCACCTCGTGACCGTTGCCCAACGCCACTTTGAACGACGCGTTGGGCAACGCCTCGCTCACAGTCGCCTCAACTTCGATCGATTCCTTCTTCGCCATAGAGCGCCGGCTGCCGGCTAGTCCACCTTCGTCGTAATGATCGGCTCGCCGTCCGTGATAAGGACGGTGTGTTCGAAATGGACCGATGGGCTGGAGTCCGCGGTGACCACGGTCCAGTCATCGTCCATCAGGATCGTCTCGTGCGTGCCCAGGTTGACCATGGGCTCGATTGCGATCGCCATGCCTTCGCGGAGCGGGATACCGCGCCCCGAAGGGCCGAAGTTGGGCACCGAGGGCGCTTCGTGCAGCTGACGGCCGATGCCGTGCCCCACGTACTCGCGCACGATGCCGTAGTCGCCGAGCCGCTCGATCTCCGCCTGGATGGCGTGAGACACGTCGCCAATGCGGTTGGCGGCCCTGGACTGGCGAATGCCTGCGTACAGGCCCGCCTCTCCGGCCTCCAACAGCTTCACCAACGCCTCGGGCACTTCGCCGACCGCCACCGTGACCGCAGCGTCCCCGTACAGCCCACCGACGATGGCGCCGAGGTCCAAGCTCACCAGGTCGCCGTCCTCGATAACGCGGTCACGGCTGGGTATGCCGTGGACGATCTCGTGGTTCAGCGACACGCACAGCGTGCCGGGGAAGCCCCGATAGCCCTTGAACGCGGGCTTGCCGCCCAAGCCACGGATCTCGCGTTCGGCGATGACGTCCAGGTCCTGCGTCGTCATGCCCGCGCCAACGGACTGCTTCAGCACCAAGTGCGTCTTGCCAACAATTTGGCCAGCCTCGTACATCAGGTCGAGCTCGGCCTGTGTCTTGATCGTCGCCCCGTTGGCGGGCGCGCCGATGGTCTGACCTAGAATTGGATTGCTATGCACGCGTAATGTCCTATTGTACCAACGAAGCCTAGACCCCGACCGCTTCGCATAGGTTGTCCGTCACGCCGTCCATCGTTTGCGCGCCATCGAGCCGCTTGAGTTTGCCCTGCCCGCGGTAGTACTGCGCGAGGGGCGCCGTCTGCTCTTCGTACACCCTGAGGCGCTCTTCGATCACCTCGGGAGTGTCGTCGGAGCGGCCCTCCGCAACCGCACGGCCCAGCAGGCGCCGTAGCAGCTCGTCTCGCTGGCACTCCAGCAGCACGACGTAATCAATCGCCTCGGCCCGGCCAGAGAGCGCATCGTCGAGCGCCTCGGCCTGCGCCACGTTCCGCGGGAAACCGTCCAGCACATAGCCTCCAACGGCGTCGGCGCGGTCCATCCGGTCGAGCATCATGCGAATGGTCACCTCGTTCGGCACCAAGTCGCCGCGGTCCATGTACGTCTGGGCCAGCTTGCCCAACTCCGTGCCGTTGCCCACGTTCTCGCGGAACAGGTCGCCGGATGCGATGTGTGCCACCTTCGCCCGTTCGGCGAGGCGCGCGGCCTGCGTTCCCTTCCCCGCTCCCGGCGGGCCCAGTAGTACGACGCGCATTAGCGTAGGAACCCTTCGTAGTTGCGCATCATGAGCTGCGCCTCCAACTGCCGCATGGTGTCCAGGGCGACGGACACGAGGATGAGGAGGCTGGTGCTGCTCAGCGTCAGCGCCGAGACACCGGTCAGCCGCGTCAAGAAGAAGGGCGTGATGGCCACCAATCCAAGGAAGATGGCACCGCCCCACGTGATGCGAAGAATGACCCGGTTGAGGTAGGCCTGCGTGGGCGGCCCCGGACGTATCCCCGGAACGAAGCCTCCGTTTTTTTGGAGGTTCTCGGCAAGGTTCTGCTGCTGGAAGGTCACCAACGTATAGAAGAAGGTGAAGATCACCACCAGCACGAAGACAGCCATCCAGTACCACAGAGAGGTAGGCGAGAGCGTGGTTGCGATGAATATCCCAAGCCGCGAGAAGAAGCTGTCGCTCGACGGGTTGGCGATGTACTGAGCCACCGTGCCGGGCAGGATCATGATGCTGAACGCGAAGATCAGCGGGATCATGCCCGCCGAATTCACGCGCAGCGGCAGGTGGGTGGCGCCAGATTGCCGATACATCCGGCCCTGGCGAAACACGCTGCGTCCGTATTGAACGGGTATGCGGCGCTGCGCCTCGTTGAAGATGACGATCACGTAGATCAGCACGATGGAGAACAGCAGGAAGGCGAAGAGGCCGCCCGCGTTGTCCCGGGCCAGGAACCCCTGGCCGATGAGGCCGGGCAGCGTCGCCACGATGCCGCCGAAAATGATCAGCGAAATGCCGTTGCCGATGCCCCGCTCGGTAACGAGCTCACCAAGCCAGACCAAGAACAACGTGCCGCCGACGAAGGAGACGACGATGGTCAACGTGTCCAGCGCCCCGTCGCCCGTGAAGCCAACCGCGTGGGTGATCACGCCCGAGCGCGAGAACAGGAGCAGTTGACCATAACCGGACAGAAAGGCCACCGGGACCGTGAGCCAGTGCGTAATCTGACTGACCCGCTGGCGTCCAGCGTCGCCTTCGCGGGCGATCTCCTGAAGGCGCGGGATGATGGGCACGAGTATCTGCATCACGATGCTGGAGGTGATGTAGGGATAGACGCCTAGCGCGACGATGCTCAGGTTCCGCAACCCACCGCCGGAGAAGAGGTCAAAAAAGGCGACCAGGTCGTTGTCCTGGAACAGCGAGCCGAGCTGGGCGCGGTCGACGCCCGGAACGGGGACGTGCGCCAGCATGCGGAATATCACCAACGCAGCGAGGGTGAACAGTATCCGGCCCCTGAGGTCGGGCGTGCGGAAAGCGTCGATCATCGCCTGGACCAGCGCTGGTCTTCCGGGAGCCTGCCTCGCTGTCTGCGCCGATCGCACCGCTAAGCCTCTTCCTCGCCGTCGTCCGTCGTCTCGCCGTCAGCGTCGCCTGGCTCGGAGGCGACCTCGACTGCGGCTGCTCCCCCGGCCGCTTGGCCCGCCCTGGCTGCCTTGCGGCGAACGGCCCCGCCTCGGTCACGAGGCTTCTTGGGCACGTGGCTCTCTTCGACCCCGCCTCCCGCCGCTTCGATCTTCGCACGCGCCGTCTTCGACGCCTTCGTCACCTTCAGCTGCACGGCCCGGCTGATTTCGCCATCGCCGAGCACTTTGACAGGGGCCTTGGCGCTGCGCACGAGCCGGTGCTCGGCGAGCACCTGGGCCGTCACCTCGCCGACGCTCTCGGGCAGCCGGCCGATGTCGTCCAGGTTCACGACCTGATACTCCGTACGAAACGGGTTCTTGAAGCCGCGGAGCATGGGCAGACCCTTGATCTGCGGGTTCTGGCCGCCCTCGAAGCCGAGGCGAACCCCGCCGCCGGAGCGGGCCTTCTGCCCCTTCATGCCGCGGCCCGAGTACGTGCCGCTGCCCGAGCCGTTGCCCCGGCCGACACGCCAGTGCTTCTTCTGCTTGTGAATTGGCCGAATCTCGTGTGGGCGCATCGCGTTAGGCCCCGTCCCTGCTCTGCTTCGTTTCTTGGGCTTGCTCACCGTCGGCTGCCTCTACCGTAATCAGGTGGCGGACCTTGTTGAGCATGCCGCGGATCGTCGGCGTGTCCTCTCGCTCCACGCTCTGGTGGAGGCGGCGCAGGCCCAACGCCCGAACGGTCCGGCGTTGTTTCTGCCCGGACCCAATGACGCTACGGTCCAACCTGATTCTCAGCTTAGGCATCGTCCTCGTCCTCGTCGTCTTCGGTCTCATCGACACCGGCCGCGATGTCCTCGGCGACCTCGGGCGTCGTCTCGGGCTCGGCGTCAGCGTCGGCCGCCTGAGCAACAGGCTCGTCGACGGCTTCCCCAACTGGGGCTTCGATCTCGGCCGAAGGCTCGTCGGAGGCGACCGTGACTTCGGCGGCAGGGGTCTCGACGACGGCTTCGGCCTCGGGGGCGTCGTCCGGCGCATCGACCACCAGCTCTTGGGCGGCGACGGCGACAGGGGCCTGCGGGGGAGCGGGCTCCTGACGTCTGCTGCTGCGCGAGTTACTACGCGACGACGGCGGCTCGGGCCGGTTCGACTCGCGGCGCCGTTGCGCGGCTCGCTCCGCCTGGAGCACCTCGTCGGACAGCGGGTTGTGCTCGCCCTGAAGCATCTGAAGCCCCGTCATAGTTGCTTTGACCACGTTGATCGGGTTGCGGCTGCCGAGCGCCTTGGCGACCACGTCGCGCACACCCAACGCCTCCATCACCGCGCGAACGGCACCGCCGGCGATGACTCCGGCCCCCGCCTTCGCGGGCTTGATAAGCACTTTGGAGGCACCGAATTTGGCGTTGACGGTGTGGTGCACCGTGCTGCCGTTCAGCGGTATCGATACCAGGTGTTTCTTCGCGATCTCGGTCCCGTTGCGCACCGCGTCGGGCACGGCCTGGCCCCTACCGAGGCCCATGCCGACCCGGCCGCGGCCGTCGCCGACCACCACCATGGCGTTGAAGTGCAGATTCCGTCCGCCCTTCACCACCTTGGCGACGCGCCGGATCTGGACGACCTTCTCCTGAAGCTCGGCTCCATCGCCGTCGAAATCACGCTGGTACGGAGCATTGGATGTCAAAACGTCAAGCCTTCCTTGCGGGCGGACTCCGCCAGCTCCTTCACGCGGCCATGGAACTTGTACCCGCCCCGGTCAAAGACGACCGTATTAATGCCGTGCGCTTTGGCGCGCTCTGCCACCAGTTTGCCCACCTCACGCGCCTGATCGGCCTTGGTGCCGGCTTTGCTGTCGATCTCGAGTGTGCTCGCGGCTGCCAGAGTGTGGCCAGCCGCGTCGTCGATGACCTGCGCGTACATGTGGCGTGAGCTCCGGAACACGTTGAGCCGCGGGCGCTCGGGTGTGCCCTGCAGGCGCTGACGAAGCCGCATGTGGCGGACACGACGCGCGGCCCAAACGGTCTTAATGCGAGCCATGGCTACCCAGACCTCCCCGCGGCAGACTTGCCGGGCTTCAAGCGGATCACTTCGCCGCGGTAGCGCACGCCCTTGCCCTTGTAGGCATCCGGCGGGCGGAGCCTGCGGATCTGCGCTGCCTGCTCACCAACGCGCTGCTTGTCGATACCGCGGACGTGGACGACGTTGTTGCCCTCCACCTCCAGCGTTATGCCATCCATGGGTTCAACCACGACGGGGTGGCTAAAGCCCAGCTGCATGTTGACGTTCTTGCTCTGTTGCTGGACGCGGTAGCCGACGATCTCCAGCGTGCGGCTGAACCCTTCGTCAACGCCGGTGACCATGTTGGCGACCAGCGCGCGCGTCAGCCCATGCAACGAGCGGTGCAGGCGCTGATCCGAAGGCCGCTCGACGAACACCTGGCCGTCATCGACTCGAACCGTGATGTCCGGGTGGACCGCCTGGCGCAGCTCGCCCTGCTTGCCACGCACGGAGACCTCGGCCTCGCCGATCTCGACGCTCACGCCCGCGGGTATGGCTATGGGCGTTTTTCCTATCCGTGACATGTCCCTACCACACGTATGCCCAGAGCTCGCCGCCGAGGCCTTGGCTCCAGGCTTGCCTTCCGGTCATCACGCCCTTGGACGTCGAGATGATAGAGATGCCACGGCCGCCGTAGGCCCTGGGTATCTCCTTGCGCTGCACCTGGACCCGAAGGCCGGGGCGGCTAACGCGCTTGAGCCCGGCGATGGCGGGCCGGCGGTCGTCGTACTTGAGCTGAACGCGCATGCTGTTCTGTGGCTTCTGCTCCGTCACTTCGTAGTCCTGAATGTACCCCTCGCTCTTCAGGATCTCGGCCAGGGCCACTTTGTTCTTGGAAGACGGCATGACCAGCGTGGCATGGCGAACCATCTGTGCGTTCCTGATGCGGGCGAGCATGTCGGCGATGGGGTCGGTGACCGGCATGGGATTACCAGCTCGCCTTTTTGACACCGGGGAGCTTGCCCTGCAAGGCAAGCTCACGGAACTTAATGCGCGAGATTCCGAAGTAGCGGATATACGAGCGAGGCCGCCCGGTGAGAGCGCAGCGATTTCGGTAGCGCGCCGCCAGCGAGTTCAGGGGCAGCTTCGAGAGCGCCAAGCGAGCGTTGGCCCGGTCCTCCGGGGCGCGGGTGCGGTCCACGACGGCAGCGCGCAACTCTGATCGCCTTTCGGCGTAGCGCGCCACGATCTTCTTGATCCGCTCGTTCTTCACCACTTTGCTCTTTTTCGCCACGTTCTTTTCCTCGGTCCCCTAGCGGACTTGGCCTTCGCGCGCAAATGGCATGCCCATCAGCTCGAGCAGCCGAAAGCCCTCGCGGTCCGTCCGTGCAGTTGTCGTTACCGTCACTTGCAGGCCCCGCGCCCGGTCGATGGAGCCATACTCCAGCTCCGGGAACATGGTCTGGTCACGCAGGCCTATGGAGTAGTTGCCCTTGCCATCGAAGGCGGTGCGCGAGACTCCGCGGAAGTCGCGGATTCGTGGCAGGGCAAGGCTCAAGAGCCTGTCCAGGAATTCGTACATGCGCCGCCCTCGCAAGGTCACCATGCATCCGATGGGCATGCCCTCGCGGATCTTGAACGCGGCGATGGATTGCTTTGCCTTGGTTATCACGGGGCGCTGCCCGGTGATCGCAGCCAGCTGAGCCGGCGCCGTCTCCAGCGCCTTGGCGTTGGTCAGCGCCTCTCCCAGGCCGATGTTGACGACGACCTTGGTGGGGCGTGGCGTCTGCATGGAGCTTGCGTACCCGAACTCGCGGATGAGCGCGGCGCGGATCTCGTCAAGGTAGCGTTGCTCCAGCCTTGGCTTCGCGCGCTGGACGAGCGCCGCGGGCCGCTGCCGGCGGGTTGCTCGAGCAGGTGCCGCCGCGTCGGCCACCGGGGCGTCGTCGGCTGCAACGGCCTCGGCTGAAGCCGCAGGGGTCTTTTCGCTTGCCTCAGCAGCAGCCTCGGGCTGCGCCGCGCGACGGGCGCGCGTGCGGGGGGCAGCGGCCGGCTTTTTCGCGCCGGCGGCCTTCGCGCGGGGGCGAGCAGGTCTCTTGGCGGGTGCCGCGGGCTGCTCGGCCGCCGCTTCCGGCTGGTCAACTGCGTTCTTCTGTTGTTCTTCTTCTGCCATTATCTCAACATCCGTCTAGGCCAACATGCCGTCGCAGCGCTTGCAGACCCGCGCCTTCGAGCCATTATCCAAGAGGCGAATCCCAACACGGGTCGGCCTATCGCAGGAGGGACACACCGGCATGATCTTGAAGATCGCCAGGGGCTTCTCCATGCTAATGATGCCCGCTTGGCGCGCGCCGGAGGCTCCCGCCTTCACGTGTTTTTTCACCATATTGAGGCCCTCGACCAGCGCCTTCCCTTGGGCGGGCAAGATCTGCTGGACGGTGCCCCGCTTCCCTTTATCGCGGCCCCGTATGACCTCGACGAGGTCCTCGCGCTTTATCCGTGCGGCCATGGCTACAGGACCTCCGGGGCCAGGGACACGATGCGCATGTAGTTGCGCTCTCTTAGCTCGCGCGCGACCGGGCCGAAGATGCGCGTGCCCCGGGGGGCCTGCGTCTCGGTCAGGATCACCGCGGCGTTGTCGTCGAAGCGGATAGTCGATCCGTCGGGCCGCTTGGTGATGGCCTTGGTGCGGACGATCACCGCACGGACGACTTCGCCCTTCTTCACGGCGCTGTTTGGCTGGGCCACCTTGACCGAGCCGACAATAACATCGCCGACGTGGGCGTAGCGGTGCCGCGATCCTCCGGGGATGTTGAAGCACATGATCTCCCGCGCGCCGGAGTTGTCGGCCACGGTGACGCGGGTGAATGTCTGGATCATTCGCTCGCCTCCTCGGTGCTTGTGCCGTCGGAGGGCGCCTCGGCGGCAGGCTCGTCGTCCTTCTTGGCCCGCGTCTTGCGGGGGGTGGTCGAGCGAGTCGCCGGGGTGGCCGTCGCACGCTTGCGCTTGGGGGCCGGCTTCTCGACGGCTTCCTCAACCGAGGCCTCGACCACTGCCTCGGCCACGGGCGCCTCCTCGGCGACGGGCTCTTCAGCGGCTTCCTCTACCGGGGCCTCGACCACTGCCTCGGCCACGGGCGCATCAGCCACGGGCGCCTCTGCAGCGACAGGCTCCTCGACGGCTTCCTCAACCGGGGCCTCGGCCACGGGCGCCTCAGTCACGGGCGCCTCCTCGGCGACGGGCTCCTCGACGGCTTCCTCAGCCGGGGCCTCGACCACTGCCTCAGCCACGGGCGCCTCCTCGGCGACGGGCTCTTCGACGGCTTCCTCAACCGGGGCCTCGACCACTGCCTCAGCCACGGGCGCCTCAGCCACGGGCGCCTCCTCGGCGACGGGCTCTTCGGCGACATCGACGTCGACATCGACAGTCTCGGCGCGGCGCAGCAGCTCCGCCACGCGCCAGCGCTTGGTCTTGCTCATCGGCCGCGTCTCGATGATGCGTACGACGTCGCCGATCTGGTACTCGTTCGCCTCATCGTGCGCAACGAACTTGGAAACGCGCTTCAGCACTTTGCCGTAGAGCCAGTGCCGTACGCGTCGGTCCACCGCTACGACGACGGTCTTATCCATTCCGTTCCGGATGACCCGGCCGGTGCGCTCTTTGCGCCGCTCTGTGTGGATCGTGGTCATCGGTACTTACTACTCTCCAGCCTCAAGGGCGCCTTCGATCTCCCGCTCACGCCTGACCGTCTTGATCTGGGCAAGGCGCCGCTTCGTCTTACGCAGTTCGCTCGGGTCGCCCAACTGCCGCGTCGCCATGCGAAACCGCAGGTGGAGCAACTCCAGCTCCGTGCTGTTCTCTTCTTCCGCAAGCCGCTCGTCGGAGAGCCCGCGAATGGGACTGATCTGTGACCGTGGCACCGTGCTCGCTCCCTACGCCGCCGTCATTTCGTCTTGGCGGCCGACGGTCCGCGTGGGGACCGGCAACTTCGCCGCCGCCTTACGCAACGCCTCTCGAGCCACCTCGGGCGCGACGCCGCCGATCTCGAACATGATCCTGCCCGGCCGCACGACGGCGACCCAGGCATCCACCGGCCCCTTGCCACCGCCCTGCCGCGTCTCCAAGGGTTTCTTGGTGATGGGCTTGGAGGGGAAGATACGGATCCACACCTGGCCGCCACGCCGCAAGTGCCGGACGATAGCGCGCCTCCCGGCCTCAATCTGTCGTGAAGTCACCCATGAGGCCGACAGGCTCTTGAGCCCGTAGTCGCCGAACGCGACCGAGTTACCCCGCTGCGCGAGGCCTCGCATCCGGCCGCGATGGGTCTTCCGGAACTTAGTTCGTTTCGGCTGCAGCATCGCTATCGCCTTCGTTCATCACACTCGCATCGATCGGGGCCGCCTCCGCAGCCTCGGCCGCGGTCACGGTCACTTCCACCGGCGCCAGCGTCTCTTCCTCTGCCGCGACAACGCGCTGTTTCGGCACCATCTCGCCGCGGTATATCCAGACCTTGACGCCGATGCGGCCCATGGTGGTGGCGGCTTCGGCGAGGCCATAATCTATGTCGGCCCGTAGCGTGTGCAGCGGCACGCGGCCCTCCATGGCCTTGTCACGTCGAGCGATCTCGGAGCCGCCAAGCCGTCCCGCGACGTTGACCTTCACACCACGAGCACCTGCCTGGATGGTGCGCTGCACCGTCTGGCGCACGGCGCGGCGGTAGGCCACGCGGCGTTCCAGCTGGTCGGCGATGTTGCGCGCCACCAAGAAGGCGTCCAGCTCAGGCTGCCGGATTTCGAGAACGTTCAGCCGCACGCGCTGGGTCCCGGAGGCTTGCTCTAGCGCCTTGCGCAGCTCCTCGACGCGCTGGCCGCCGCGCCCGATGACGATGCCGGGACGCGCGGTATGCACGTTGACGACCAGGTCTTGCGAGTTGCGCTCGATCTCCACGCGGGCGATGCCTGCGTCGGTGTACTGGCGGTCGATGATCTGCCGGATGGCGGCGTCGCCAGCAACCTGCTGGGCGTACTCGATGCCTTTGCCAGCGAACCACTTCGCCTGCCAGTCCCGGACCGGCTGGTCGTGGCCCGGCACCGTGATACCGAGGCGGAAGCCCACGGGGTGAACCTTGTGTCCCATGCTAGGCCTCCTGCTCGTCGACGACGATGGTGATGCGACTGGTGGGCCGGCGAATGCGGCCAACTCGGCCACGAGCCTTGGCACGCCAGCGTTTGACGACGGGCCCAACGTCGGCGGCGGCGCTGACCACCCGCAGGCGGGAGGCATTCAGCCCTGCGTTGTTCTCGGCGTTGGCCGCGGCGGACCGCAGCACTTTGGCGACCCGCGCAGCGGCGGGGCCGGGCTGGAACCTCAGCGTGTCCAGTGCCTCCTGCACGGGCTTGCCGCGCACGATTTCGAGGGCCGGGCGTAGCCGCTTCGCGGACATCCCCACACCCTTCAGCATCGCTCGAACGGCCAAGGCTATCTCCTCACCGACGAGGAGCGTTCCGATTTGGAGACGTGGCCACGGAAGGTTCGCGTCGGCGCGAACTCACCGAGCTTGTGGCCGACCATGTTTTCGGTGACGAACACCGGAATGTGACGACGGCCGTCATGGACCGCAATGGTCAGCCCGAGCATGTCCGGCATGATGGTCGAGGCACGCGACCACGTGCGGATGACCACTTTCGAGTCTGCCGTCTGGGCACGCTCGACCTTCTTCGCGAGCTTCGGGTGGACGAAGGGCCCTTTCTTGATGGACCGGGACACTTAGCGCTGCCTCCTGTCTCTGACGATGAAGACGTCGGTGTGGCTGCGCTTGCGGGTTTTCGGACCCAGCGCCGGCTTGCCCCAGGGCGTCTTCGGATGCTTCATACCGATGGGTGAGCGACCCTCGCCGCCACCGTGCGGGTGATCGTTGGGGTTCATGGCGGAGCCACGGACCTTGGGGCGGTGGCCCAGGTGGCGCTTGCGGCCGGCCTTGCCCAACACTTGGTTCTTGTGGTCAGCGTTGCCCACGGCTCCGATGGTAGCCATGCACGTCGAAAGGACACGGCGGACCTCGCCGGAGGGCATCCGCAGCATCGCGTAGTCCTCTTCACGAGCCAGGAGCTGCGCTGAGGTCCCGGCACCGCGCACCATCTGGCCCCCACGGCCCGGCCGAATCTCGATGTTATGCACCATGGTTCCCGTCGGCATCGACCCGAGGGGGAGGGCGTTCCCTGGCCGAATCTCGGCGGTGGGGCCGGAGACCCAACGGTCGCCAACCTTCACGCCCGTGGGCGCCAGGTGGTATCGGCGCTCGCCGTCGGCGTAGACGACCAACACGATCCGGGATGACCGGTTCGGGTCGTACTCGATGGTCTCGACACGGCATGGGATACCGTACTTGTCGCGCTTGAAGTCGATGGCGCGCAGCGACCGCTTCGCACCCCCGCCTCGATGGCGGGCGGTGATCGTGCCACGTACGTTACGCCCGCCATGCCTGTGTATGCCCTTGGTCAGGGCCTTGTGCGGCGAGCGCTTCGTTATCTCGGCAAAGTCAGGCCGCAGCGCACCTCGAACGCCGGGGCTGGTGGGCCGCAATCGCTTGAGCGGCATTCCTACGCCCCCTCGAAGAGTTGGATGTTCTGGTCGGCTGGCAGGGTAACGATGGCCTTCTTGCTGCCACCGACCTGCGCTCGGCGTCCGGAGGCGCCGAACCGGCGGACCTCGCCGTGGGTCCGCACGATGTTCACGCTGACGACGTTGACCTCGAAGGCGCGCTCGACCGCCTCACGCACTTGCGCTTTGGTCGCGGCCTCGTGAACCTCGAAGACGTACTTGTGCGCCTCTTGAAGGAGCGTCGACTTCTCGGTCACCACGGGGCGCCGGAGTACCTTAAAAACGTTCATGCCGACACTGTCTCCCCACGCTTGACCTTGACGTCCGCCCACAGCTCCTCGGTGCGCCTGGCCGCATCCTCGGTCATCAGCACCACGTCGTAGCGGGCCAGGTCCAACACGTTCAGGAGGTCTGCTGCCAGCGTCTTGATACGCGGCAGATTGCGCACGGCACGCGACACGTCTTCCTGCGGCTCCCGCAGGACCACGAGCGCCGAGGTCGACACGGCGAGCGCGTCGAGCACCGACGCCATGGCCTTGGTCTTCGCGTCGCCGAGCACCAGCTTGTCGAGCAGCAGCAGGCGCTCCTCAGCGGCCTTGGCCGAGAGCGCACAGCGGATGGCCTGCCGGCGCATGCGCACGGGGAGTCGCTTGCGGTGGGAGCGCGGAGTCGGCCCGAAGACTGCTCCGCCGCCCCGCCATTGGGGTGCGCGGATGCTGCCAGCCCGAGCGCGGCCGGTGTGCTTTTGCGCAAACGGCTTGCTGCCGCCGCCGGAAACCTTGCCACGGGTGAGCGAGCTGTGCGTTCCCTGCCGCTGGTTTGCCTGGTAGTAGACCAGGGCCTGGTGCAGCAGGTCTGGATTGGCCGGCACCGCGTAGACCGCGTCGTTGAGGTCGACCTGCTTGAGGACCTTGCCGGTCACGTCCCGCACGGGGACCTTCATGACTTGTCCTCCACGCCGTCGCCATCGCCGGCAGTCTCGCCGGCATCGCTTGGCTCGGTGGACTCGGCCTCAGCGACAGGCTGATCGTCCGTGTCATCCGCGTCGTCAGCGGCCGCGGGGGCCTCGTCAACAGCAGGAGCGGGCGCCTCGACGCCGCTCGGCTCGGTGGACTCGGCCTCGGGAGCAACCTGGTCTTCGACGAGCGCCTCTTGGACAGGGGCCGCGTCGATGGCTGGGCCCGCCTCCGCGCGTGGGGGCAACTTGGACTCGTCGAGCTCGACATGGCGGACCATGAGCAGTCCCTTGCGGGCGCCCGGCACTGCGCCGCGCACGAGCAGGAGGTTACGCTCCAAGTCGACCCTCTCGACGCGCAGGTTGCGCACGGTCACGCGGTCGCCGCCCATGCGGCCTGGCATGGTCTTGCCCTTCCAGACGCGGCCGGGGTAGGTGCCCGCACCGATCGAGCCGGGTGCGCGGTGCCGGTCGCCCTGGCCGTGGGTCTTGGGACCACCGGCAAAGCCGTACCGCTTCACAACGCCCTGGAATCCACGCCCCTTGCTCGTGGCGATGACGTCGACGAGCTCACCGGGGCGGAACTCGCTGACGTCCAGGCGCTCGCCGCGTTGGTGTGACGATACGTCGGTCGCCTTGACCTCGCGCAGGTGGCGGAGGTCACCGGAGTCCTTGAGGTGCCCACGCGCGGGCCGGCTGACCTGCTTGGCGTGGCCGAAGCCAAGCTGAACGGCCTCGTAGCCGTCGGTCGTCTCCGTCTTGAGCTGGGTAATGATGCAGGGTCCGACCTCGAGGACGGTCACGGGCACGAGGCGACCCTCACCACCAAAGTAGTGAGTCATGCCGATTTTTCTGCCCATGAGCCCGGAAATCATGATCGCCTGCCGCTAGCTTGAGAGCTTGCCCGTTAGAGTTTGATCGAAATGTCGACGCCCGCCGGCATCTGAAGCCGGGTCAGCGCGTCGATGGTCTTGGAATTCGGATCGAGGATGTCCACGAGCCGCTTGTGGACGCGGAGCTCGAAGTGCTCCCGCGAGTCCTTGTCGACGTGTGGCGAGCGGATGACACACCAGCGCCGGATGCGCGTCGGCAGTGGCACGGGACCGACTACCGCAGCACCGGTCCGCTCGGCGGCTTCGACGATCTGGCCGGTAGACAGGTCCAGCAGTCGATGGTCGTACGCCTTGAGCGTGATGCGTAGCTTCTCACGCTGGACAGCCGTTGCGGCGGCGGCGCCACGCGTGCGAGCTGTTCTCTTCTGCTCCACCATCTCCCGCTCCTTCGTGAGGCGAATCGCCTCGGCGCGCTAAGCGCTCCGTGCCACCGGCTCGGACATCGCCTTCGGCACCTCGTGGTACCGGCTGAACTCCATGCTGTAGCTGGCGCGCCCCTGAGTCGCGGAGCGCAGGTCCGTCGCATAACCGAACATCTCGACCAACGGCGCCTCGGCTTCCACGACCTGCGTGTCGCCCACGCCCTCCATGGTCCGAATCTTGCCGCGCCGGCTGCTGAGGTCGGCCAGCACGTCGCCGAGATACTGGCCCGGCGTGATGATCTGCAGCTCCATCAGCGGCTCCAGCAGGACCGATCCGGCGTGCCGTAGCGCCTCCTTGATCGCCATGGACCCGGCGATCTTGAAGGCCATCTCCGACGAGTCGACCGTGTGGAAGGACCCGTCCACCAGCGCAACGTTCACGTCGATTACGGGGTAGCCGCTGATGATACCGGTTCTGAGGGCCTCCTCGGCCCCCTTTTTGACGGCGGGGACATATTCCTTTGGAATCTTCCCGCCGACGATCTTGTTCTCGAAGACGTACCCGGTCCCCGGCTCGCCGGGCTCGACGTCGAGGACGCAGTGGCCGAACTGGCCACGTCCGCCGGTCTGGCGGACGAAGCGGCCCTCCGCGTGAGCTTTGCGAGTGATGGCCTCGCGGTAGGCGACCTGTGGCTTGCCGACCGCGGCGTCGACGCTGAACTCGCGTCGCATGCGGTCGACGAGGATTTCGAGGTGCAGTTCGCCCATGCCCGAGACGACCGTTTGGCCCGTCTCATCGTCGTAGCGGATCCGGAACGTCGGGTCCTCTTCGGCGAGTTTGAGCATGGCGTCGGTTAGCTTGTCTTGCTCCGCGCGGGTCTTGGGCTCGATGGCCACCGAGATCACCGGTTCGGCGAACCGGATGGTCTCGAGCAGCACCGGCTCACGCTCGTCGCAGATGGTCTCGCCGGTGAAGGTGCTCTTGAGCCCCACGGCGGCGCCGATCTCGCCGGCGCCGATCTCCTCGACCTCCTCGCGCCGGTTCGCGTGCATGAGCACTATGCGGCCCAGCCGTTCGCGCACGCCCTTGGTCGAGTTGTATACGCCGGAGCCTGTGGTGATCGTGCCGGAGTACACGCGGAAGTAAACCAGCCGTCCAACGTAGAGGTCGGTGACGATCTTGAAGGCCAGTGCGGCAAAGGGCGCGTCCGGGTCGGCGGGCCGCTCGACCACTTCCTTCCGCGCGTTGAGGCCGCGCACCGGCGGCACATCCAACGGGGAGGGGAGGTAGTCGATCACCGCGTCGAGCATGAGCTGCACGCCCAGGCTCTGAAGCGCGGACCCGCAGACCACCGGGACCACCTTGTTGGCGATCGTGGCGCGCCGTAGTGCCGCCTTCAGTTCCGCGGGCGCGATGGGCTGGCCGGTAAGGAAGCGCTCGATGAGCGCGTCTTCGTTTTCGGCGATGCGCTCGATCATCTCCTCACGAACGCTGGCGATCTCCTGCTCCATCTCCGGAGGGATGGGGGCTTCCTTGACCGCACCGGGTTCGCCGCTGCGGTCGAAAAGCCACGCCTTCTGCTCGATCAGGTCCACAACGCCGCGGAAGGTGTCCTCTGCGCCGATGGGGTACTGCACGGGGATGGGGTGACCCCCCAGCCGTTTACGGACCATGTCCATGGTGCGCACGAAGTCGGCGCCCATGCGGTCCATCTTGTTGACGAAGCAGATACGGGGGACTGCATAGCGGTCAGCCTGACGCCAGACCGTCTCCGACTGCGGCTGCACACCGGCCACTGCATCGAAAACGACGACGCCTCCGTCGAGGATGCGGAGGCTTCGCTCTACTTCAGCGGTGAAATCGACGTGACCGGGGGTGTCGATGATGTTGATGGTGTGGTCGCCCCACTCGGCTTTCGTCGCGGCCGCGGTGATGGTGATGCCGCGCTCTCGCTCCTGGGCCATCCAGTCCATGACGGCTGTGCCCTCGTGGACCTCGCCCATCTTGTAGGTACGGCCGGAGAAAAAGAGCACACGCTCGGTCACCGTCGTCTTGCCGGCGTCGATGTGGGCGATGAACCCTATGTTGCGAACCTTATTCAGGTCGATCTTGGCGGCCATGGTCTGTTCCTAATCGATCCAAACGACCTACCACCGGTAGTGGACGAAGGCGCGGTTGGCCTCCGCCATCCGGTGGAGATCTTCTCTGCGTCGGACAGCCGAGCCCTGGCCTCGGGAGGCCTCGACCAGCTCGGCGGCGAGTCGTTCGTGCATCGGGCGCCCCGTTCGAGCGCGCGCCGCGAGGATGACCCAGCGCATCGCCAACGCGTTGCGCCTGTTGCCGGTTACTTCGATGGGCACCTGGTAGGTGGCGCCGCCAACGCGGCGGGACTTGACCTCGACGGCCGGCGTCACGTTGCGCATGGCCTGCTCGAAGACCTCCATCGGCTCGCGGTTCGTCTCCGCGCCGACGACATCCAGGGCACCGTAGACGATGCGCTGGGCCGTCGTCTTCTTGCCCTTGAGCATGACGCGGTTAATGAAGCTCGACAGCTCAACGCTGTGGAACCGTGGGTCCTTCGCTGGTACGCGATGTTCTGATCTGTGGCGACGTGCCATTGTTTTGCTCTTCTGTCCTGCCGTCTCTATCGACTAACCAAGGCCCCGTCTGACACCGCTCGCGGAGCCATCCGAGACCCACGACGGCCCGGTGTTCCGTCTCTGGCACGGGGCACAGGTACGCCCTTGCCTCGCGGCGACCGACCACCAGCGAGGGGCTGGTACGAGAGCGGTGACTAGCTGCCCAAGCTGCGCTTGGTGCCGTACTTACTCCGGCCACGCTGCCTGCCGCTGACGCCAGTAGCGTCGAGCGCTCCACGGATGATGTGGTAGCGCACGCCCGGCAAGTCCTTGACGCGACCCCCCCGGATCAGTACGACCGAATGCTCCTGCAATGTGTGGCCCTCGCCAGGGATGTAGGCCGTGACCTCCATCCCGTTGGTCATCCTGACCCTGGCCACCTTGCGCAGAGCCGAGTTCGGCTTCTTCGGCGTGATCGTTCGCACCTGGACGCAGACCCCCATCTTCTGGGGGCTCCCCGTGCCACGGTAGACCTTGTTCTGCAACGTGTTGCGAACAAAGCGCAGGGCAGGCGTCTTCGTCTTCTTGACGACGCGCTTGCGCCCGTGGCGTACCAGCTGGTTAACGGTCGGCATACCCTCTCCCGATGCCGCGCGTTCGGGGCGCACTCAGCGAGCCACCCTTTCGCGTGGTAACGGAGAGATGCTACCGCTAGGCCGTTACCGTGTCAACGACTTTCGTCGCCCCTGCTCGCGGGACTCGCTAAGCCGCATTCGCTGGGCCACGGTGCGGGGCGTTCGGCGCTGACGGCATCGCCTATAATCGGGCTATGCCAAGCGACCCACAGCCGCAGGCCCGCATCGCGACGAAACACGGCGACGATGGCACTACTGGACTGCTGTTCGGCGGGCGCATTTCGAAGGCCGACCTGCGTGTCGAGGCGTACGGCGCCGTCGACGAGGCGATATCGGCGCTGGGACTGGCGCGAGCCGTCACGAAGAACGGGCACACGCGAACGATCATCGAGGGGCTCCAGCGCCACCTGTTCGCGGTTGGCGCCGAGTTGGCGACGGGCCCCGGACTCCGGCAGCAGCTCGAGCAGGCGTTCGGCGTCGTCACGCCCGCAATGACCGCGGAGCTGGACGAGCAGCTGGAAGCCCTCCGGGCGGAGACCGACCTGCCGCGTGAGTTTGTCATCCCTGGCGATTCGCAGGCCTCCGCCGCCATGGACGTTGCGCGCTCGGTGCTGCGACGCGCCGAACGCCGCGCCGTGGGCCTGAAGGACGCTGGGCTGTTGGAGGGCGACGAGCTCCTTCGATTCCTCAACCGCGCGGGCGACCTGGCCTTCGTGCTCGCCCGCCACCTCGACCGGCGCCTGCCTTACCACCGGGCCAGGCGCTAGCCGCCCCCGCTGGGGGCTCGAAAGGCGAACCCGCGGGGGCCTGGAGGACAAGCCTCGCGGTAGAATTACCGTCGTGCAGCCAATAGCCATCGTCGACTATGGAGCCGGAAACCTCCGCAGCGTCCAGAAGGCCTTCCTTCACCTGGGATACGCTGCGGAGATCGTGACCGACCCGCACACGCTGGCCGAGGCCCCCGCCGTGGTCTTCCCCGGGCAGGGTGCGGCACCGCAGGCCATGAGCGCCCTCAGGGCGACGGGCATGGATGTGGCGATCCGTTCCGCGGTGGAGCAGGGCACGCCCTTCTTCGGCGTCTGCCTGGGACTCCAGCTGCTGATGGATTGGTCGGAGGAGGCCGATACCCAGTGCCTCGGAATCATTCCTGGCACGGTGCGGCGTCTGCCCCCGGGCCTCAAGGTCCCGCAGATGGGCTGGAATTCGGTGGAGCTTCGCACAGCCCACCCCGTCTTCGAGGGTATCGGCGAATCGGCCTACTTCTATTTCGTCCACGGCTACTACGCCGCTCCCAAAGACGGCGCGGTGGTGGTCGGGACAACGGACTACGGCGTGCGTTTCGCCAGCACGGTGGCCCGCGGCAACATAGTCGCCACCCAATTCCACCCGGAGAAGAGTGGTCTGGCAGGACTGCGGCTGTACGATAACTTCATGCGCCGCGTCGTTCACGGAGAGATGCCGGCCGCGACCTAGTACCGGCACGCCACAAATGGAAATCATCCCCTCCATCGATCTACGCGCGGGGCAGGTCGTCCACCTGCGGCAGGGCGACTACGGCATGCAGACCGTCTACTCCGCGGACCCGCTGGCGGTCGTCTCGCTCTTCTCCCGCGCGGAGCCGGCCCGCATCCACATCGTCGACCTCGACGGCGCGCTCGCGGGCTCGCCCCAGCAGCTCGACCTAGTCGCCGCGATGGTCAAGGCGGCGAGCGTCCCCATCGAGTTCGGCGGTGGACTCCGCTCCATCGAGTCGGTAAAGGCGGTGCTGGACCTGGGTGTGGAGCGTGTCGTACTGGGAACGGCCGCCATCCAGAACCCACCCCTGGTGCGCCAGGCGGTGAGCATGTTCGGCGCCGAGCGCGTCACGGTAGGCCTCGACGCGGCCAACGGTGTCGTCTCCATCAACGCGTGGAAGGAGTCGGGCGGCATCACCGCCAAGGAGCTGATGGCGCTGATGGGCGTGGGCCGCTTCGTGTATACGGACATCGCGCGCGACGGCACCCTGAGCTCGCCGAACTTCGACGCAGTCGCCTCGCTGATCCGGCACGGCAAGGACCTCGTGGTTGCTGGCGACTGGCCGTCGGAGCCGCAGATCATCGCGTCTGGCGGCGTGGCGAGCCTCGCGCACCTTCAGCGACTCGCGGTGCTGGGCGTCGAGGGCACGATCGTCGGCAGCGCCATCTACCAGGGCGCCGTGGACCTTGGCGAGGCCATCGAGGCGACCAAGGCGCTCTAACCGCCGAACAGCAATTCGTTGACGGTGGCGAGGCCCAAACCTATCCTGCGGTCGCCCGGAGGCGGTGCGCGATAGCCCTCCGGCCCGCCCACGCGGAGGACCCACCATGGCGATGAGCTACCCCGAAATCCACAAGACAGGCACGCCGCGAGTCGCGCCCAACCTGGCCGACTACGCGAGCACGCGGACCAGCTTCGACTGGGCCGGCGTGGAGGCCGAGCTCGACTGGCTGCCGGGGGGTGGCCTGAACATCGCCCACGAGGCCATCGACCGCCACTGCAACGCCGGCCGCGGAGCCAAGAAAGCGTTGCTATGGGAGGGCAAGAATGACGAGGCCGAGGAGTACACCTTCGATGACCTCCGCCGCCAGACGAACCGGTTCGCCAATGTTCTGCGCGGCCTCGGCGTGGACAAGGGGGCACGCGTCTTCACCTTCATGGAGCGTCTGCCTGAGAGTTACATCGCGACGTTCGGGACGCTGAAGGCGGGCTGCATCATCGGGCCGCTGTTCTCGGCCTTCGGCCCCGACCCTGTACGGGACCGGTTGGAGAACTCGGGCGCTTCGGTGTTGATCACCCAGCCGGAGCTGCGCGCCCGCATCGCCGACGTGATCCCTGCGCTGCCCGACCTCAAGCACGTCATCGTCGTCAACAAGAGCGGGCGCTCCGAGGCGCCGCTGGCAGCCGGCGACCTGTCGTGGGAGGCGCTGATGGCCGAAGCGTCCGACGAGCTTGGCCCGCTGGACACGACGCGCGACGACTACTCGATCATGCACTACACGTCGGGAACGACGGGCAAGCCCAAGGGCGCCGTCCACCGGCACAACTCCGTGCTCCAGCAGTACATCACCGGTAAGTGGGTGCTGGACCTACACCCGGACGACATCTACTGGTGCACGGCCGACCCCGGCTGGGTCACCGGCACCTCCTACGGCATGATCGCGCCGTGGACCAACGGCGTGACGCAGGTCGTCTACGAGGGCGGCTTCCGAGCCCGCAAGTGGTACGAAATCGTCCGGCGCTACGGTGTCACGGTCTGGTATACCGCGCCGACCGCCGTGCGCATGCTGATGAAGCAGGGCACCGACCTGCCCAAGTCCTTCGACCTATCGTCGCTGCGCTACATCGCGTCTGTCGGCGAGCCGCTCAACCCGGAGGCGGTGGTGTGGGGCGAGGGGGCGTTCGGCCTGCCCATCCACGACAACTGGTGGCAGACCGAGACGGGCGCCATCATGGTCGCCAACTACCCCTCGATGGACATCCGGCCAGGCTCCATGGGCAGGCCGCTGCCCGGCGTCGAAGTCGCCATCGTCGACGGCGAAGGCAACGAGAAAGCACCCGGAGAGGACGGCAACCTCGCCGTCAGGCCCGGCTGGCCGTCCATGTTCCAGACCTACTGGCAGAACGAGGAGCGCTACGACTCGGCCTTCAAGAACGGCTGGTACATCACGGGGGACGAGGCATCGCGGGACGAGGACGGCTACTTCTGGTTCGTGGGACGGGCCGACGACGTCATCAATACCGCCGGACACCTGGTCGGCCCCTTCGAGGTCGAGAGCGCCCTCATCGAGCACCCGGCAGTCGCCGAGGCGGGGGTCATCGGCAAGCCGGACCCCATCGCCATGGAGGTCGTAAAGGCGTTCGTGGCGCTCAACGACGGCTACGAGGCGACCGACGCTCTGCGCCGCGAGCTGATGGGCTTCGCCAGGACCAAGCTGGCGGCGGCAATCGCGCCACGCGAGATCGAGATCATCGACTCGCTGCCCAAGACGCGCTCCGGCAAGATCATGCGTCGGCTGTTGAAGGCGCGGGAGATGGGCCTGCCCGAGGGCGACACCTCCACCCTCGAAGAGGACTGAGATTGGCAGCAAAGGCACTGAAACCACCTATGGCAACCGCACTCCCCAACATCCTCAACGTGCTCGTCCTGGCGCAGGCGAGCGAGGAGGTGCTGGCCAAGATCAAGGCCATCGCGCCGTCACGGCTCAACGTCGTTCCCGCGTATGCCGAGTTCCTCGATGAGACGATTGAGGACAACTCAGTGATGATGGGGCGCCGGAACGCCGCCCCGCCCCAGCCCCGGTGGACGCCCGCCGAGCGCGAAGCGACCCTCGCAGCGGCCCACGTGATCTACCTCAGCTTCCCCTTCCCGCATCGCCTGCCCGACCGCGCAGCGGGCGCCCTGTTTTTCCACGCACCCTTCGCGGGCGTATCCAATTTCAGAGGCACGCCGTACTGGGGTACGGAAGCACCGGTGACCACCTCGCGGGGCTACACGCAGGCGCTGCCCATCGCGGAGCTGGCGGTCGGAGCGGCGGTGATGTTCGCCAAGGGCCTGCACGTCGCGGCGGCGAACTCCGTCGCTGGCAACTTCGATCGCGAGGCTGCGCCGCTCATGCGCCTCCTGGCCGGCAAGACGCTCGGTGTCATCGGCCTTGGCGGCATCGGCGCCAACGTCGCCCGCCTCGCCAAGGGCCTGGGCATGCGCGTGGTCGCGACGCGACACTCGGCCGAGGTCCGCACCGTCGACACCGACGGCGTCGATGTCCTGTACCCCGCAGCCGAGCTGCACGCGATGCTGGCGGAGTGCGAATTCGTCGTCGTCGCGGCCATGTGGACGGACGAGACCGAGGGCATGGTGAACGCGAGCGCCTTCGCCGCCATGCGGGACGGCGTTGTCCTCATCAACGTGGCCCGCGGGGAGATCGTGGACGAGGCCGCACTCGTCGCCGCGCTGCACTCCGGCAAGCTATCCGGCGCCTACCTTGACGTCTTCAAGGACGACTTCACCCAGCCGCCAAGCGCCGGCCTGGCAGCGGCCCCGAACATCGTCATCACCCCGCACGTATCGGGCCGCTCGGACGTCAGCCACGCATTCGCCGCCGAGGTCTTCTGCAACAACCTCCGCAAGCTGCTGGACGGCGAGCCGCTGGAAAACGTCGTCGACTGGGACCGAGGCTACTAGCGAATGGCGCCCAAGCTACCCGATCACATCAACGTCGTCGTCATCAGGGACGAGTCCGAGGAAGGGCTGGACCGCATCCGCGCCATCGCGCCCGGCAGGATCACCGTGACCCCGCTCTGGCACAGCCTGCTCGACGAGCTCCGCGCGCAGTGGCCGCCGGACTTGGTCGACCGGTTCAATCGCACCAAGCCCACGGGGCACGAGCCCAAGGGCGAGGCGCTAAAGCGAATCTTGGCCCAGGCCCACATGGCGCTGGGCAGCTTCCCGTTCCCGCGCGACCTCCGAGCGAGGATGCCCGATGCCCGGTGGGTCCATTGGGGGTTCGCCGGTATCTCCAATCTCCGGCCCTCCGACTTCTGGGGCTCCGACGTGCTGTGCACCAGCTCGCGCGGCTACACGGGCGCATTGCCCATCGCCGAATCGGCGCTCGCCGGCGCGCTCATGCACGCTCGCAAGCTCGACGTCGGCGTGCGCCAGACCGGCACGGGGGAGTTCGACGCGAAGGGCTACGAGATGACGGTGGTCGACGGCAAGACCATGGGGATCATCGGGCTCGGGGGCATCGGCCGACACCTGGCCAGGCTGGCCAAGGGCGTCGGCATGCGAGTGGTCGCCACGCGGCGCTCGACCCCGGCGCGCGTCGAGAACGCGGAGGGCGTCGACGTCCTCTACCCTGCGGCGCAGCTCCACGAAATGCTGGCCACGTGCGATTTCATCGTGGTGGCCGCGATGTGGACCCCGGAGACCGAGGGCCTGGTCGACGCCGCTGCCTTCGCCGCCATGAGGGACGGCGCCTATATCATCAACATCGCACGCGGGGAAATCATCGACGAGTCAGCAATGGCAGCCGCGCTGGCGTCGGGCAAGCTCAGCGGCGCCTACCTCGACGTCTACGCCGACGAATTCAACGTCCCGCCTCCCGCCGCGCTCACGTCCCACCCTCACGTGGTCATGACGCCCCACGTCTCGCAGCGGGCGGACGTGAACCACATCTTCGGCTTGGACAACTTCTGCGCCAACCTCGAGCGCCTGCTCAAGGGCGAGGAGATGGAGAACGTCATCGACTGGGAGCGCGGCTACTAGCGGCGGTAGATGCTGGCGGCGTCGGTGAACCCTGTCTCGGGCGCGGAAGACTCACCCGAGAACACCTGGAAGCGCAGCGTGCGCTCGTCCACCAGCTCCGCCAGTGCGGTGCCCAGCACCTGGGTCTCGACCGCGATCGTCGCGGCGGGGAAGAAGGACGGTGTCCAGACTTCCGGCTCTACATGGCGAAAGCCGACGAGCACGTAGCTGACCGCCCCGCTGTCCGGCCCCACGGTGGCCGGGTCAGGCGAGTTGCCGAGTACGGCGTACACGCCGTTGCACGTGCGGCAGGCATCTGCGTCGATACCCACGTCCGCGCCGATGGAGAAGCGGACCTGGGCTGGGTCGATGTAGTCGTAGGCGAGGGCCAGATGCCCCGTCCAGTATCCGTATGTCCCTGGCGCCACGTTGCCTGAGTAATCGACCGTGCCGTCGAGGAACCAATTGCCGGCCAGCCGCCCGTCGACGTCGTGGTCGATCTTGCCGCCGAAGGGCTCGACCTGCCGGAGGCTCTTCGCTATCAGTTCCGAGCGCAGCGGCTCTTCGTAGTAATCGAACGGGTCCATCGTGTGGACTTTCCACGGCTCCGCGCCGTAGCGCTCAGGAAGCACGAAGCCGGGCAACGTCACTTCGTAGTCGTGCACCGAGAAGTCGAAGCTGTACCCGGCCGACTTCGCGAATATCTCACCGGCTTCAAGTGGGATCCCAGCGCCCCGCGTGCTCCAGTACTCCCCTGACGGAAGGTCGCCCACCACCTCCGTGACGCTCTCCGCGAGGTCCGTGACGTGGATGTAGATGCTCGAAAAGGTACAGGAATGCTCGATAACCACGCGGTAGTGCGCGACCGTCCGGTCGGTACGCGGGACCGTCATGTAGTCGGAGAAGCGCTGCACCTCGACGACACGGCCTGCCGCTGGGGCGTAGACGTCGTAGCCGATCTCGGTTGCCGTGGGGTCGCTGCGGATATAGAGGTGGTCGGTCGGCGTGACGTGCGAGCCCGCCATGCGGCCCATGGGCTCGATGTCGACGATGTGCTCGATAGCCAGTGGGGACGCGGCGAACGTTGGGGCGCCGGTGTCCTCGCAGGCCGATGCACGCCCCGGTGGGTCGGCGGAGCGGGCGAGCGCCGGACCGTCGACGGATGCCGGCGTGCCATCGTCCACTGCTTGGGGCGTCGGCGTTGGCTGTCGGTCGGGGTTGGGCGGTACCGCGTCGTCCGGCGTGCCGGGCGTTGGCGTCGGGTCAGCGGCGGCACGTGCGTCATCACTACGGCTTGGCGCGGCAGGGGTGGACTGGCAGGCCGCCACCGCGAGCATCGCCAACAACCCGAGCGTCACGAGGAACGCGGTCTTACCCATGCCATCAGTGTCATCGCTTTCGCCTGAAACCCCTAACATGCCCACCCCCAAGCAAGTGGCCTTGCCTCAAGACCCTGGTTGGCCGATCTTCTAGGGGAGTGCAGAGGGGGATCCCCTTCTGCCAGGGGCGCGGGGGTGTCCCCCGCTTTAGCTCTTTATTACCCCCTTCCTGGCCAGGCCTGTCCTGAGTCCGCCGAAGGGAAGGGGGTAGGGGGATGGTCGAGAGGATGGCGTATACCGGGACCTGACGGGCCCAAAGCCTGTCCTGAGCGAAGCCGAAGGGGCTGACTTTTGAGGCAAAGCCCAAGCAAGATGCGGTGTAGGGCCGCTGATTGACCTGGCCGTCACCCGCGCCTAGCATCCGGCCATGGCTGAGGCGGTCACGCCCGAGAGTCGCGTTGGATTCCTGTCATTCTTCGGCTGGCGCGTCGTCCTGGCGCTGGCGCTCATGCGCCTCGTCGGCGGCGGCGTCGGCCTCTATGGCCGGGGGGTCTTCCTCCTTCCCATGGAGGAAGACCTGGGCGTCGGCCGCGACTCCATCTCGCTGGTCTACGCGCTCACCGGCCTTCAGGTCGGCCTCTTCGCCCCGGTGGCCGGGATGCTGGCGCAGCGCTATGGCGGGCGGAAGCTGCTGCTGTTCGGAGCGCTATCGTCCGGCGTTGGCTACATCGTGCTGTTCTGGGTGAGCAGCCTGCTGGCCCTCTTCGTCGTCTTCGCGGGCCTCATTAGCCTCGGCTTCAACTGGTCGATCTTCCAGGCGCCGACGGCCATCACCAACGCATGGTTCGCCCGGCAGAAAGCGCTCGCGCTGTCCGTCCTCTCGGCGGGCATCGGCCTGGGCGGGCTGCTCATCGTGCCCAGCCTGGAGGTTGCGGTCCGGGCCAACGGTTGGCGCGCGACCGCTGTCGTCGCCGGCGTCGTCATCATCGTCGTCGGGAGCGTGACCGCCTCAATCATCCGAAACACGCCCGAGGAGAAGGGGCTCACGCCGGACGGAGACACCGTGCCGGAGCCGCTCCCAGGCTCGGCACCGGCGGGCCCGCCGGTGGCCGACACCAGCCTGACCGCGCGCCAGGCGTTCCGCACGCCGCTCTACTGGCTGTTGCTCATCGGCGTCGTTCTGTGGCTATCGACGTATGGGAGCCTCGGCCTCCACTTCATCCCGATCCTCGTCTCGAAGGGAGAGACGACGCAGACCGCGGCATGGTTCGCGGGCATGTACGCCATCTCCACGTTCCCGATGGTGCTGTTCATCGGGTGGCTTTCCGACCGGTTCAACGGCCTGCTCGTACTGGCGGGATTCGCCATCTCGCTCGCGCTCGCGGTGCTGGTGCTGCGCCTCGCTGAGGCGCCGCCGGGTTACGCGCTGGCGGTCCTGCTGGTCTCCCCGGTGGAGTCGGTCTGGCCAGTCTTCTGGGCGGTGTTGGGCCGGGCATACGGACGGCGGTGGTTCGACTCCATCCGGGGGTGGATCTACGGCATGGTGCTGCTGGGCAGCGCGGGCTGGTCCTACATCCCCGGCGTCGTCTTCGAGCGCACGGGCAGCTACGACGGCTGGCTGACCGCCCTCGTGTTCCTGATGATCGCGACGTCAGCCGTGTTCGTCCTCGCCTCGCGCTTCCCGGTGCGGCGGTCATCGCCCAGCGTCACTTCGTAGCGTCGCGGTACCAGTCCAGCACCTCGCTGCCGGTCATGAAGACGACCGATGGGTTGGACTTCAGAAGCTCCAGGCCCTTGAGGAAATGCTTGAACCGGTGAGGCTGGCCGACGATGTACGGGTGCACGCCGATCGGCATGATGCGTGCCGTCCGTGGCTCGTCGCTCAGCAGCGTTTCGAGGTGGTCGACGCAGCGGTCGTAGAGGGCTGAGCTCGGCTGGTGTTGGCCCAGGTAGATGGGGATGTCGTTCAGCTCGACGGAGTAGGGGATAGCGAGGAGCTCGCCGCTGGCCACCTTGAGCGGGAAGGGCTGGTCGTCGCTCATCCAGTCCAGCACGTACTCGAAGCCCTCCTCGGCCAAGATGTCGGGCGTGGCGAAGGTCTCCGCCATCGCCGGGCCCATCCAGCCGCGAGGCGCGCTCCCGGTGTGCGCCTTGATGACGTCGATGGTCTGCCGGATGACGGCGCGCTCGTCCTCCTCGACCGGCAACGGCCGCTGGAAGTAGGAGTGGGCCAGCACCTCCCAGCCCGCATCGATGGCGGCCTGCGTCACCCGCGGATACCGCTCCAGTGCGACCGCGTTGAGCGACATGACGGCCTTGATGCCGAGGCGCTCCGTGGCCTCGAGTATGCGCCAGAAGCCGACCCGTAGCCCGTACTCGAACCAGCTGTAGTTCTGGACATCCGGTATGCGGCTGGTGCCCGCTGGCGGCGGGTTGATGGGCCGCACGGGGGCTTGATCGAACTCCCAGTCTTCGACGTTGACGACCAACATCACTGCTACGCGAGCGTTGCCGGGGAGCTCGAGCACCGGCCGGTCGACGATGGCGGAGAAGTCGGCGCGTGGGTTGGCCATGGGGTACCTCCGAATGGGCGTCGAGCGAGTCTAGCAGGTGCCGTGCGACACCCGCGAAGTCGCGTTGCCGGTCCCGCGGGCGCCACCTATACTGCCCAAACGTTGCGCCCGCAACCGATAGCCGCCGGTACGGAGGTGGGGTGTGTCCGACTTCAACGGCATCGAGTACAACTACGAGGACTGGCCGGGACCCTCCAAGGCTGCCTTCGGTACGTTCAAGCAGATCGCCCACGCTGGCGACCCCGCCATCGACTTCACCCTGCCCAGCGTCGACGGCGGCGAGGTCACCCTCTCGGCCCTCAGGGGCAAACCGGTCGTCCTCGAATTCGGCGCCATCACCTGACCGCCCTGCCAGGCGGAGTTTCCGCTCATGGACGCGCTGGCCAGGGAGTACGCGGACGAGGCGCACCACCTGTTCGTCTACACCAGGGAGACGCACCGGAGATAGCCAAACGCGAGGGGCTGCCCTACCTGGCGCTCACGTCCTGCGAAGAGAAGTTCAAGCGCGCCAAGATCATGCGCGACAAGTGGCAGTCGCCGCGGACCATCCTGGTCGACGCCTTCGACGGTGACGTCCACCGGCTGTACGCCGGCGCCCCGAACCAGAGCTGGGTCATCGACCACACAGGCCACGTGCTGTTCAAGGCGGGCTGGACGCGCGAGGCGGACCTGCGCCCGCAGCTGGAGGTCGCGCTCAACATGCGCGAGATGAAGCGCGAGGGCGTCGGCATCCAGTACTACACCGAGCGCATTACCTACCGCACCGCCGGCCCACGCGGCCAAGCCGTTCCTGAAAGGCCGGGCGCCGAGACAGCGGCCGGGTAGGCCCCGTCTGCGAGGCAGCCGCGGTGTAGAATCGGCCCGCGATGGCTACCCGGAACACGGCGCAGCAGGGCGAGCTCTTCGCCGACGCGAAGGCCGGCGCGCCGAGCGCAGCCGCGACGTCGGCACCACCCCGGCTCGTGCTGCTCGACGGCCACGCCATGGTCTTCCGCGCCTTCTTCGCCCTCTCCCGAGAGCACCCCATGACGGTCAAGCGCACGGGCGAGCGCGTCGAGGCCGTCTACAGCTTCACATCGACGCTGTTCAAGGCCATCAACGACCTGCAGCCGACCCACTTGGCCATCGCCTTCGACCCGCCCGGTGGGACCTTCCGCCACGACGACTACGCGGAGTACAAGGCCAACCGGCCCCCGACGCCCGACGAGTTCCACCACCAGCTCGACCGCGTCAAGCAGGTCGTCAAGGCCATGGGCATGCCGATCTACGAGGTGCCGGGGTACGAGGCGGACGACGTGCTGGGCTCCATCGCCCACCTCAGCGACGAGCAGGGGATCGAGACGGTCATCTTCACCGGTGACACCGACACGCTCCAGCTGGTGTCGCCGCACGTCCGTGTACTGATGACGTCGGGCTTCGGCGACCAGCGCACGTACGACGAGGAGGCAGTCCGCGAGCGTTACGGCGGCCTCGAGCCTCGCCAGCAGATCGACGTGAAGGCGCTCGAAGGCGACCCGTCAGACAACATCCAGGGCGTGCCTGGCGTGGGCCGCAAGACGGCCATCAAGCTCATCCAGGACTACGGCAGCGTCGAGGGCATCTACGAGCGCATCGACGAAGTCTCCCCACCTCGGATCCAGGGGCTTATGCGCGAGCATGAGGGGGCGGCCCGCCAGGGCAAGTACCTGGTCACCATCGTGACCGACATGGCGACCGGCTTCTCCATGGACGACGCGCTCTTCGGCGACTACCGGCGAGACGACCTCGTCGCCATCTTCCGCGACCTCGAATTCGGCTCGCTGGTCGAGCGCATCCCCGTGCTTGGCAACGGCGGCACGCCACCACCGGCGCCCTCGTCGTCAGCCCCCGCCCCGACGGAGCAGGCGGCGCTGGTCGGCGCGCCCGACACCGCCACGACGGTCGTCGACACCCCCGTCGGGCTCCAGGCGTTGCTCGACGCAATAGCCGGCGCGGGTGTCGTATCGATCGCCACCGAGTCGAGCATGGGCAACCCCATGGAAGCGGACCTCGCGGGAGTCGAGCTTTCCACCAAGCCGGGTCTCGCCTACTACCTGCCGCTGGGCCACGCCGAAGGCACCCAGCTCCCGATCGAAGAGGCGCTCGGCCGTCTGCTGCCGCTACTCAACGCCCCGACCGTGAGGCTGGTCGGACACAACATCAATCACGACCTGACGCTGCTCTCCCGCTACGGCCCCACCCCGAGGTCGGTGCGGGTCGCCTTCGATACGGTGATCGGGGCGCACCTCCTCGGCGAGCGCTCTCTGGGACTGAAGCAGCTGACGCTGGCCCGGCTGGGGTACGAGATGAGGGCCGTCGCGGAGCTCACCGGCACTGGGCGCAAGCTGGTGCCGCTCAACCAGCTGCCCATCGCCGACGTTGCCGTCTACGCCGGCGCCAAGGCCGACATGGCGCTGCGTCTCAAAGAGCTCTTCGAGGGCGAGCTGGACGAACGCAGCCTGGCCGTGGCCTCCGACGTCGAGCTCCCGCTGGTCCCGGTCATCGTGCAGATGCAAGTCGATGGCATTGCGCTGGACACGAGTGTCCTTGAAGAGCTCGACGAAGAGCTGCGCGGCGCCATCGCGCTCGCTGAGGCCGCCGTCTACGGCGACGTGGGCCACGAGTTCAACATCGGCTCACCGCAGCAGCTATCCGACATCCTGTTCAAGGAGCTGCACCTGCCCCCCGGTAAGCGGACCCAGACCGGCTACTCCACCGACGCGAGCACGCTGGAGGCTTTGGCCGAGGTCCACCCGGTCATCGATCACATCCTTGAGTACCGCGAGCTGACCAAGCTCAAGTCCACCTACGTGGACGCGCTGCCGCAGCAGGTGAACCCACGGACCCACCGCATCCATACCACCTTCAACCAGACGGGCGCGGCCACGGGACGGCTGGCCAGTAACGACCCCAACCTCCAGAACATCCCGGTGCGCACCGGGCTCGGTAGGCGCGTGCGCAAGGCCTTCGTAGCCGAGCAGCGCCCCGAGTGGATCTTGCTGGCCGCTGACTACTCGCAGGTCGAGCTGCGGGTACTCGCCCACCTGTCGGGAGACCGGGCGCTCATCGAAGCGTTCGAGCGCGGCGAGGACATCCACACCTCCACCGCATCGCTGGTCTACCGAGTGCCGCTCGATCAGGTCACCAGCGACATGCGCCGGCTGGCCAAGGTCATGAACTTCGGCGTCATCTACGGGCTCAGCGCCTTCGGCATCGCCAACCAGACTGAGCTGACCATGGAGGAGGGGACGCAGTTCATCGACACCTACCTGGGCACCTACCCGCGGGTGAAGGAGTACCTGGAGGAGACCATCCACAGGGCAAGAGAGATGGGATACGTCGAGACGATGATCGGCCGTCGACGCTACGTCCCCGAGATCACCTCGTCGAACAGGAACCTGCGACTGGCAACGGAGCGAATCGCTGTGAACATGCCGGTCCAGGGCAGCGCGGCGGACATCATCAAGGTGGCGATGATCGACGTCGCGGCGCGCCTCGACGTCGAAGGCTTGCGCGCGAAGATGCTCTTGCAGGTGCATGACGAGCTGGTCTTCGAGCTACCAGTGAAAGAGCAGGCGCGGCTCCAGGCGCTTCTGGAGGAGATCATGCCGGCGGCGCTGGACCTCATCGTTCCCCTCAAGATCGACGTCAAAACGGGGCCGTCGTGGGGGGACATGGAAGTGGTGGCCGGACCCTCGTAGCGCGTCATCAACAACCGGTCGAAGCACATTCCCGGCAGGAAGAACCTCATGTCAGTCACCTACGAGCAGGCATCGACGGTGATGAGCGCGTGCATGGCCAAGGCGCAAGAGTTGGGCATCGCGGTGTCCATCTGCATCCTGGATGAGCAGGCTCATCCGGTCTTGCTGGCACGGATGACCGGTACCCGTCGCGGCACCACCTCGTGGGCGGCGCTGGGCAAGACCATGGTGGCGTCGGTCTGGGGTGCGCCGAGCGAGGAGATCAGCCAGCGAGTGCCGGAGCAGGCGCGCGAACACGCCCAGGCGATGTACGGGCACCGCTTCGTGTTCCTGCCCGGCGCGTTCCCGCTGAAGGAAGGCGACGCGGTCGTTGGTACCGTCGGTGCGAGCGGGGCCGCGGGCGGTCTCGACGGGCAGGTCTCCGAGGCCGGTGTCGCGGCCTTCGATGCCCTGGTGGGGTAAGCCCCTGCACCCTGTCATCTCAAGCACCACGCTGTAGCCATGGACACGTGGCGTTTCTGTCACTCAGTCCACGAACGAAATCAGATGAGGCTGGCTTAATGAACCTGATAAACCGCGAAGAGCTAAAAGAGAAGCTGGACCGGAAGGACGATTTCAAGCTGGTGATGGTGCTGGGAGAATGGGGCTATCGCGCTAAGCACATCCCCGGCTCGTTGAACCTGTCCTCTCTCGACCAAGTCCCCGAAATGCTCGACCCAAAGGACGAGATCGTCGTCTACTGAACAGGCGTTGCTTGCCCTGCGTCGCAGGTTGCATACCAACGTCTCACCGCGGCCGGCTATACCAACATTCGCCGCTACGCAGGTGGCCTGGAGGACTGGGAAGCAGCCAGCCTCCCGCTTGAGGGTGAGATGGCCCGCTGACGTACTCACGTCGAGGGTTGCGGAACGCGTCCGACGGCAGCCTCGCGTCCGCGCAGCGAAACAAACCCGATCGCCGATGCTATCGCGGCCATGCCTGCAGCGACGATCATGCTGATGCGGAAGCCCCGGATGAAGGAGTCGTCTATTGCCTGGGCGACCAACCCCTCCAACCGAGGAGACAGCCCCTCGGGCGTCCTGGCCCCCGCAAGGTTGACGCGCTCATCCTCAAGCTGCGCGACAACCGCAGCGGGAGCGTCGATCTCTTGTAGGCGTTCGTCGAGCCCCGAATTGAACGCACCGACGACGATGACGCCCATGACCGCGAGGCCAATCAGTCCCGCCGTGCGTGAGATCGCGTTGTTGATACCGGAGGCGACGCCCGCGTGCTGGTCTCCCACTGACCCCATCACGACGGTCGACAGCGGTGAAACGCTGACCGCCATGCCCAGCCCGAGGATGAGAGACGCCGGGAAGATGGTCGACCAATAGGAGGCGTCGGTTCCGGGCACAGCAAGGAGTAAGAATCCCACGGCGACCAGCAGTGGGCCCACGGTGAGCGGGAGGCGGGGGCCAATCCGGGTCGCCAGCGAGCCGGCCCAACGCGACAGCACGCCTACCATGAGGATGATGGGGAGGAAGGCCGCGCCCGCTGCAACCGGCGTGTACCCCTGGACCTGCACCAGGTTGAACGGGAGGTAAAAGAGCGCTCCCCCGAAGGCGCCATACAGGAGGAAGGTGAGGGAGTTGGCACCACTGAAGGATGCTGACCGAAAGAGGTTCAGCGGCATCATGGGCGCTCGGCCCCGGGACTCAGCGAGCAGGAATAGGCCGAGTGCACCGAGCCCTCCGGCGACCGTACCGATGACCACAGGGTGTCCGAGCCCTAGCTCGGCGGACTCGATCAGGCCAAAGACCAACAGCCCGAGGCCAAGCGCGCCAAACAGAGTCCCGGGGATATCGAATCCCCCCGTCGCATCAGGGTCTCGGCTCTCATCAACGTAGACGAACAGCATGAAGAGCACGATGGCAGCGACCGGGATGTTGATGAAAAAGACCCATCGCCACGAGAACTCGACGAGCCACCCCCCAAGCACCGGACCGAGCGACGCGGTGATCGCCGTCGCCCCCGCCCACGTGCCGATTGCCGCACCACGGTCTTCCTGGCTGAACGAGGCGCCAATGATCGCCAGACTTCCAGGCACCAGCAACGCCCCTCCGACTCCTTGCAAGGCTCGGGCGAGGATGAGCTGCAAGGCGTCAGGGGCGACCCCCGCCCAGATCGAGCCGACCGCGAAGATGCCTATGCCCCAGGCGAAAACGCGGCGCCGCCCCAAGCGGTCGCCCATGGCGCCACCGACGAGTAGCAACGCAGCGAGAAACAGTGCGTAAGACTCGACAACCCACTGCATCTGCGAGGCGGTGCCCCCCAGCTCGCTCTGGAGCACTGGGAGCGCCACGTTCACCGCGGTACCGTCGATGAAGGCCATGCTGGACCCGAGAATGGTCGCAGCCAATACCCACTTGCGGCGGCTGGCCTCACACGGGGTCGGTCCAGCGATGTCCAAGACCACACCCACGTCGCACGGCGGTCTCGCAAAGATCGTCACGTACCCGCCTCCTCGCGCCATCTCTGATCCAACACGGGCTTAGCCTCAAAACTCTCGTTTGGCCGGTCTCCTAGGGGAGTGCAGAGGGGGTACCCCCGCTTTAGCTCTTTATTACCCCTTCCTGGCCAGGCCTGTCCTGAGTCCGCCGAAGGGAAGGGGTAGGGGGATGGTCGAAGGGATGGCGTACATATCAAAACCTGACGAGCCGAAAGCCTGTCCTGAGCGAAGCATGTCCTGAGCCCCGTCGAAGGGCCGCAGGGACCGATTTTGAGGCAAAGCCCCCAACGCCCACGGAGCCGTGGCCCCTAGCCAACGCCCGGTGCCTCTCCGCCTGCCGATTCGATCTGGCGCTCTAGGTCCTCAACGACGGGGAAGTCCTGGTCCAGAAGCCGGTAGCAGCGCTCCACTAGCAGCCGAGCCATGGACTCGCCCGTCGGCGTCATGTCCCGCGCGGCCAGCCGCACGCGGCCAACCCAGAAGTGATCGGGGAGCAAGCCCTCCAGCGCCATCATCGCCGTGTCGGACTCGCTGGCCAGGGCTTCGTCGCTATGGTCCGTCGCGAAGCGCAGCGTCCCCACAAGCTTGGCCAATTCGGCGACGCGGTCGCGCTCGTTGAGCAGCTCGAACAGCACGCGATGCACGTCGGACGATGCCACAGCGTCGGCCTGCCGGTCCGCCTCCGCCACGGCGATGGTGGGGGTCGCCTCAACGCCGGCCCGGTACATGGCGCTGTACTCCTGGACGGCTTCCGCCGTGGCCAGCATGGCCGCGCCGACGTCGTCGACCGAGAGGTCGCCACCGGCGATGAGGTCGTCGCCGCGAAGCCGAGCCAGCCGCTCGAGCGCCTGCACCTGCACCTCCTCGGGCATGGGCGGCGCGGCGAAGGCGCCGAGCCCTTCACCCATCGCCTCGCCCGCCAAGCCGCCAAGCTGGGCGGCCATGAGCGGCGGTAGGTACTTGCCGACGTCCATCTTGATGGGCAGCACCAACACGTACGTACCCACGAAGCGGTTGCCGTCGCGATCGCGGAAGTAGAGCAGCGCGTGGCCGCGTGGCGCCGCCGGGTCGCCTATGTCGAATGTCAGAGTCATACGCGCATTATACGAAGGAGCAGCCACCAACCTTTGAACCATCGCTGACGGCGGGCATAATACCCGCGAATTCGTTAGGGAGTTCCGCGGATGCCAAAGCAGGTCCAGAGGAGTCTCACGGTCGCTGCTCCCGTCGAGCGTGCGTGGGAAGCCGCCGTCGACCTTCCCGGTCGTGCCGCCCGCTCGGAGCGCGTGGGCAGTGCCGGTGCCCTGCTGAGCCGCTTCATGCGCAGGGGCTTCGAGCGCGACGTCGACGTCACGAAGGACCCGGCGGCCATCAAGTCGCAAGCGGAGAGCGCACGTGGCTGACCAGCAGCCCGAGACTCACCCCGAACTCCGAGGCTGGCAACGGCCGGCAATCCGCAGGACGGCGCAGGCGGCCCTGCTCTTCGGGCTATGGGTCTCGCTCTCCGGCAAGATGGACGCGCTCTTCCTCACGGCCGGGGCCATCTCCACGGCCGTGGTCATGTTGATTACGGAGCTCGTGTTCCGCCGAAACGAGGCGGCCGGCTTCGAGATGGCGCCCAGCGGCTTCGTATGGCTGGCAAAGACACTGGTCAAATTCGTGGCGGGGATTCCGCTGATGGCGATCCAGATCGCCCTCGCCAACATCGCGGTCGCACGGATGGTGCTAGCACCGCGCCTGACCATCGATCCGTCGCTCATCGAGTTCCCCTCGCCGCTCACCACCGAGGGGGCCAACGCACTGCTTGCGCAGTCCATCACGCTGACCCCTGGCACCGTGACCGTTGACATGTCGCTCCATCGCTTCTTGGTGCACTGCGTCTCGAACGAGTCGCGGCGCGGCATCGAGGAGGCGGTGCTGATGCGCCGGGTCGCCCGCGTCTTCGGCGAGCCGGAGCCAGCGCTACCGGTGTGCCGCGACATCGAGACGCCCGAGGAGGTGAGCTGGTGAACGACGTCTTCGTCGCGATGGCCAGCGTGATCCTCCTCGTCAGCACGTTGGACCTGGTCCGGCTCGCGGTGGGCCGTTCGCTGTACGACCGGCTGTTGGCAGCGGGCGTCGTCGGGACCAATTCCATCGTCCTGCTCGCGGTGATCGGGTTCATCTTCGAGCGGCCCTCGCTGTTCGTGGACCTGGCGCTCACCTACGCGCTGTTGAACTTCATCGGCATCGTGGCGGTCGCCAAGTATCTTGAGCGCGAGGCGGAGGGGGGGACTCGCGGATGAGCATCGCCGGGACTGTCCTCGCCAGCGTCGGCCTGTTCTTCATGCTCGTCACGGCGATCGGGCTGATCCGGCTACCGGACTTCTTCACGCGCGTGCATGCGGTGTCCAAGACGGAGACGATGGGCATCTCGCTGGTCCTGCTCGGGCTGGCGCTGCACGAAGGCGCGACGCTCGTCAGCCTGAAGCTGGCGCTCGCCATCGGCTTCGTCTTCCTGGCCAACCCTGTCGCGACCCACCTGCTGACCCGCTCGGCGTTGAAGGTGGGCATCGCGCCGTGGACTCGCGGGCGCTCTGCGGAACGCGCCGAAGGTCGGGGGGGCGCGAAGCCGTGATCTGGCAGCTCGAGCTCTTGCTGTACGCAATGCTCGTGGCGGTGGCGATCATCGCGCTCAGCGTGCGGGACCTGATCGCCGCCGTCGCCGCGCTCAGCGCGTTCAGCTTCCTCGCCGCCTCGCTCCTTGCGCTGATGGGCGCAGTCGACGTCTCGCTGACGGAGGTGGCGCTGGGCGCTGGGATCACGGGTGTGCTGCTCGTGGGTAGCATCAGCCTCATGCATCGGAGGTCCGTCGATTGAAGTCGCTCGCCCATCGATTGGAGTCGCTCGAATGAGGTGGCTCGCGTTCCCCCTGCTGGTCGGCGTGGCGGTGCTCTTCATCGTCGCCTCGGCCGATCTGCCCGACCGCGGCGATCCCAACGCGCCCGCCAACCTCCATGTTGCGCCGGAGTACATCGAGCGCTCGGAGGAGGACATCGGCATCGAGAACCTCGTGTCGGCGGTGCTGGCCGACTATCGAAGCTACGACACGCTGGGCGAGACGGTGGTGATATTCACGGCCGGCATCGCCGTCCTCGCTGTGCTCGCGCGAAGGGAGGGGCATGACCGGCAGGCATGACAGCGTGTTGCTGCACTTCTTCGTCCGGTGGTTCCTGGCGCCGTTCATCATGCTGTTCGCGCTGTACGTCCTCGTCCACGGCGAGTCGAGCCCGGGCGGCGGCTTCCAGGGCGGCGCCATCTTCGCGGCGGGGTTGATTCTGGCCCGCCTATCGTTGGGCACCGATGACGATCGTGGCCCATTCACGCGCAACGTGCTCGTGACACTGGCGGCGGGCGGGCTCGGCATCTTCGCCCTCACCGGTGTCGCGGCGATGGCCTTCGGCGCCGACTACCTGGACTACGGCGAGGTCCCCTTCGAGTGGATCGACAGGATGTGGCCGGGTGAGCTGGGCCGCCGGGAGATCGGCATCTTCATCATCGAGGCAGGGATCGGGATCGCGGTCTTCGCAACCCTAACGCTGCTGTTCGACTACCTCACCGAGCGCGATCCCGAAGCCCGTGACCCAGAAGCCGACGAGGGGAGCGCCTAGCATGCTGGACGAGATCGCGGCGCGCTTTCCCTTCTGGGCTATCGCAGCGCTGCTGGCCATCGGCCTCTACGGCACCATCGGCAAGCGCAGTCTGGTAAAGAATCTCATCGGCCTGAACATCTTCCAGGTCGCCATCATCCTGTTCTTCATCAGCGGCAGCCTCAAGACCGGAGCGACGGTGCCAATCACGGAGCTCGGAGAGCACGCGGTCGCGGCCGACTACGTGAATCCGCTGCCCCACGTGCTCATGCTCACCGCAATCGTCGTCTCCGTCGCGGTAACGGGCGTCGCGTTGTCCTTCCTCGTGCGCCTCTATCGCGAGTTCCCGGACCTGGACGAGGAGCGGATTCTCGAGGACCTAGGCAGGTCGCCATAGACCAGATCCCAATCCTGATCCCGCTCCCGCTGCTGATCGCCGCCTTCGTGGTCCCGGTCGTGGGCCTGTGGCGGCCCGGTTGGGCGTTCTGGCTCGCGCTGGCCGCCATCGCCGGCTCGGCATCGGTTTCGGCCTGGGCGCTGGTGACCGTCCTCGATTCGGGGACGTTGCGCTACACGCTGGGCGGCTGGGCCCCACCGTTGGGTATCGAGTACGTCGTCGACCACGTCGCCGCGTTCGTGGCGACGGTCGTAACGGGCGTCGCCTTGCTGGTGGTGATGGCGACGCGCAGGGCGGCGGCAGCGGAGATGCGCGGGCGAATCGGCTTCTTCTACAGCCTGGTGCTGCTGCTCATCGCCGGCCTGACCGGCATCGTGGTGACCGGCGACCTCTTCAACGTCTTCGTATTCCTCGAGATATCGTCGCTCGCTGCCTACGCCCTGGTCTTCATGGGCGGACGACGAGGCATGGTCGCGGGCTACCGCTACCTGATCCTTGGGTCCATCGGCGGGTCCCTCTACCTGCTCGGTGTGGCGTTCCTCTACTTCACGACGGGCACGCTGAACATGGCCGACACCCTGGCCATCCTGAGGGAGACCGGGCCTTCAACACCGGCATCGGCAGGCGCCGTCTTCATCTTCGTGGGCCTGGGGCTGAAGATGGCGCTGGTGCCGCTGCACCTGTGGCTGCCGGACGCCTACACGTATGCGCCGTCGTCGGTGAGCGCGCTCATCGCCCCGATCATGACCAAGGTGGGCGCCTACGCCATGATCCGCATGTTCCTGAGCGTCTTCCCGGACGGCTACCTGACCGACGAGGTGCCTATCAGTACGACGCTCATCGTCGTGGGCCTGGTCGGCGTGGTGTTCGGCTCCCTGGCGGCGATGGGGCAGCGGGACATCCGGCGCATGCTCGCCTACAGCAGCATCAGCCAGCTCGGCCTCATCGCCGTCGGCATCGGGCTGGCCACGCCCCTCGGCTTCGTGGCCGCGCTGCTGCACATCATGAACCACGCCATCATGAAGGCGACGCTGTTCCTGGTGTCCGCGAGCGTTCGGCTCACGGCGGGAGTCACTGAGATCGAGCACATGGCGGGACTAGCCCGTCGCATGCCGATCACCATGACGGCCTTCGCCATCGGTGCCGTGTCCATGGTCGGCATCCCGCCGACCGTCGGCTTCTTCAGCAAGTGGTACCTCTCCCTCGCAGCCATCGAGGAAGGACAATGGGTGGTGGTGGCCTTGGTCTTGGTCAGTAGCCTGTTGAGCGCCGTCTACCTGTTCCGCGTGATCGAGCGCGCCTTCCTGTCGTCCCCGCTGCCACAGACGTCGGACTACCCCGCCAGCGCAGGCGCAGCGCACGATGCACCCCTTCTCCCCGACACGTCGGGGCTCAGGGCAGGCTCCGGCGATACGACGACGCACATCGCGCAGCCCGCCATCGCGACGGTCCGTGAGGCGGCGGCCGACGTCACGCTCCCCATCGTCATTCTGGCCGCCGCGACTATCGCGCTCGGCGTGGTGAACGTCGCAGTCGTGACCCATGTGTTGGAGCCCGGCGTCTGATGCCCGAGGTGCCTTCCGTCCTCCCGGTGCTTGCGGTGCTGTTGCCCATGGCCGGTGCCGTGCTCTGCGTCCTGGCCAGGCGGTGGCCAAACGTCCGCGAAAGCATGTCCGTCGGCTCGGCGCTGGCGACCTTGGGTGTCGTAGCCGCGATGCTGCCGGGCGCCGTCGACGGCGAGGTGCGGACCGCGGCTTTGATCGAGCTCGCGCCTGGTGTCGAAGTGGCGTTGCGGGCGGACGCCGCCGGGATGATCTTCGCGACGCTGGCGTCGTTCCTGTGGGTGTTGGCCGCGGTCTACTCCATCGGCTACATGCGGGCGGAGCATGAGCAAAAGCAGACCCGGTTCTACGCGGCATTTGCGCTCAGCATTTCGTCGACCCTCGGCGTAGCGCTTGCCGGCAACCTGCTCACGTTCGTGCTGTTCTACGAGCTGCTAACGCTGTTTACCTATCCTCTGGTGATCCACCGGGAGACGGATGAAGCCATTCGGGCGGGACGGAGGTACCTGGCGTACACGCTGGGTGGCGGGCTTGCGCTCATCGCGGCGACGGCGTGGGTGTACGTACTCGACATCGATGCCACGTTCACGGCAGGCGGCTTTCTGGGGGGCGCGGGCCTCAACGACAGCACGACGTGGGGCCTGTTCGCCCTGCTCATGGGGGGCGTGGCCGTCAAGGCGGCTGTGATGCCGTTGCACAGCTGGCTACCCGCGGCCATGGTCGCCCCGACTCCGGTCAGCGCGCTGCTCCACGCCGTCGCCGTGGTCAAGGCCGGGGCGTTTGGCGTGATTCGCGTGATGCTCTTCGTGTTCGGCGCGGGCCTGCTGCGCGACATGGGGGCATGGCAGGTCGTGGCTGGAATGTCGGGGGCGACGCTGATCCTGGGCTCGACGCTGGCGCTGCGCCACGACAACCTCAAACGGCGCCTCGCCTACTCGACGATCAGCCATCTGTCTTACATCGTGCTGGGCACGGCCCTGCTGGGCCCGCTGGCGCTGACCGGCGCGTTGCTGCACCTGGTCGGCCACGGCGTCACCAAGATCACGCTGTTCTTCTGCGCCGGCGCCATCCAGGCCCGAACGCACCGCGAGAACGTGAGCGAGATGGCGGGCATCGGCCGGCAGATGCCGTTCACAATGGCAGCCTTCACCCTAGCCTCACTGAGCATGGCGGGGATTCCGCCGTTCGTGCTCTTCGGCAGCAAGTGGCTATTGGGCGCCGGCGCCGCGCAGGTGGACCAGAACGCCTACCTGGTGTTGTACATGGTGAGCGGCGTGCTGAGCGCGGCCTACCTGTTCCCCATCGTCTACCGCGCCTACTGGCGGCAGTCCATCAACTTCCCGCGCTTCGGCGAGGCGTCGGTGCTGATGGTCGCGCCGCTTTCCATCACCGCGCTGCTCGCGCTGGCGTGGGGCCTCGTGCCCAACATCCCGTTCAGCTTCCTGGACCTCGCCCGGGACGTGGCCCAGGCCGCCGGGAGGCTGCCATGAGCCTTCGCTACCTAGCCGTTCTGACAGCGGCTATCGCGATAGCCGTGGTGCTCGATTACGCGGCGGTCGGCGACCCCGAAGACGTCGTGTGGGGCGCCTCCGTACGGGGCTACTGGGCCTTGTTCGGATTCGTGTCGGTCGTGATTGCCGCGTTCGCCGTCCCGGCGGCGACCCGGCTGGTCCGTCGCCCCGGCGACTACTACCCCGACGACGAGCAGGGCGACCCGGGCAACGAGCAGGGCGAGGATGGGCCCCGCGACGAGCAGGACGGGCCGGGCAACGAGCAACCCGATGGATAGCTTTCCCCCGGGCCTCGTGCTGGTGCTGGGCGCCGTGGCGGTCGCGGTGCTCCCCGGCCGCCTGCGGCCCTGGGCATTCGTCGGCGTCGCCGTAGTGGTCTTCGTCCAGATGATTTGGGTCCTAGAGGACGGCGACACGTGGGCCACGGACTGGCTGGGCTTCCACGTGATGCCTCTGCGGGTGGACGACCTCAGCCTGGTGTTCGGCTTCGTCTTCGCCACCCTGGCCGTTGTCGGCGGCGTCTACGCGCTGCACATGCGCGACCGTGCCCAGCAGGTCGCCGCGCTGCTGTACGGGGGCGGTGCGCTGGGCGTGGTTTTCGCGGGCGACCTGCTGACGCTGGTCGGCGGCTGGGAGCTGATGGCGGTGGCCTCGACCGTGCTAATCCTGGGCGGCCAGACGTTGCGATCCAAGGCTGCCGCGATGCGGTACCTGTTCGTCCACATCCTGGGCGGCAGCGTCCTGCTGGCGGGCGTGCTCTGGCACGTGGGCAGCGGAGGCGGACTGGCCTTCGAAGCGTTCGACGGCGGCACTGCCTCGTGGCTGATACTCGGCGGCGTCGCCATCAACGCGGCCGTCGTCCCGCTGCATGCGTGGCTGACCGACGCCTACCCCGAGGCCAGCATCACAGGCGCCATCTTCCTGGGTGGCTTCACGACCAAGACCGCCGTCTATGTTCTGGCCCGCGGCTACCCGGAGTGGGACATCCTCATCTGGGCCGGTGTCGTTATGGCCGTCTACGGCGTGGCGTTCGCGCTGGTCCAGAACGACGTGCGCCGGCTCCTCGCCTACGACATCGTCAGCCAGGTCGGCTTGATGGTGGCGGCCGTGGGCATCGGCGGCGAGAGCGGCATCAACGCCGTGGCGGCCCATGCCTTCGCACACGTTATCTACAACGCGCTGCTGTTCATGGCGGCGGGCGCGCTGATCTACGCGACCGGCCGCAGCAAGCTAAGCGAGCTCGGCGGGATTGGCCGCGCGCTGCCCTTGGTGCTCGCGCTCTACATGGTCGGCGCCCTTTCTGTGTCGGCGTTCCCTGGCTTCAACGCCTATGCGACGAAGTTCTTGGTCATCCACGCGGCGGAGGAGGAGCATCTCCGATGGGTGGTCTTCACGCTGTACGCTGTCTCGGCAGGGACGTTCGTCGCGGCGGGTCTGCGCCTGCCCTACCTGCTGTTCGCGGGCAGGGGCGACGCCAGGGTCGAGCGCGAGGTGCCGGGCGGCATGTACGTCGCCATGGCAGCGGTCGCTGTGCTGTCGGTCGGCTTCGGTGTGTACCCCGACCTGCTCTACGACCCGCTGCCCTTCGCAGTGGAGGCGACCCCCTACACTGCCGCGAACATCGTGCGCACGCTCCAGCTGCTCAGCCTCGCGGGCCTCGCTTGGTGGCTGGTACGCGGGCGCTTCGGTGCCAACGACGTGACGTACCTCGACGTCGACTGGCTCTACCGGCGCGCGGGAAAGCCCGTCCGCGTGCTGGTACAGCAACCCCTGGAGCGCGTGCTGTCCGCCGCCGAGCGGGCCGCCGCGGCTCTCGCGAACTCCCTGGGACGGCTGGCCACCGCACCGGACACCGCCTGGGCCGGGCTGCTGAGCAGGACCGGCTACGCGCGGCGTCACGGGCTAGGGGCGACGCTGAGCCTGGTCGGTCGACCCCCGCTGGGCGCAGCCATCGCCGCGGTCTTGTTCACCTTTGCCGCGCTGATCATCGTTGTGCTAGTGAACTAGTCTTACTTCCCGTAAGACCATTGCGCTACGCTAGAATGCGTAGGCTTACCTCGGAGGAACCACACTTGGCTATCGGAATCATCGGCTTGCCTCAGAGTGGCAAGACCACCGTCTTCAACGCCGTCACGCGCGGGCACGCCGACGTGGCAGGATTTCGCGCCGGAGGCCAGCAGCCGAACATTGGCATGGTCAAGGTGCCGGACCCGCGCCTGCAGGTGCTGTCCGACATTGAGCACTCCAGGCGCATCATCCAGGCCGAGGTCGAGTACATCGACATACCCGCGGCCCCGGAGGGGCTTGGGACCTCCCACGGGATCGACGGCGGGTACCTCAACCTCCTTCAGCGCTGCGACGAGCTGCTGTTGGTCGCCAGGGCCTTCAGCGACCCGTCCGTGGCCAGCGCAACCGGGAGCATCGACCCGTATGCCGACGTGGAGGCCCTCCAGGACGAGCTGGCGCTCTCAGACATGGCGCTGCTGGAACGGCGCGCCGAGCGGCTTCAGCAGCAGCTCCGCTCCGCACGCACCGCCGACCGGGACGCGCTGCAACGCGAGTCGGCCCTCTTGGGCCCGATACGCGAAGCGCTGGACGCTGGCATCCCCCTGCGCGAGCAGTCGACGCCACCCGAGGCGACGGCGGTGCTCGACAACTTTCAACTGCTGACCGCCAAGCCCTTGGTGGTGCTGTTCAACGTCGGCGAGGGTGACGTCGCCGGCATCGCCGAGGTCGAGGCGCAGCTAGCGGAGCGCATCGCGGGGCCCGGCATCGCGACCCTGGCGATGGCCGGCAAGCTGGAGATGGAGCTGGGCCAGATGGCGCCCGAGGACGAGGCCGAGTTCCGTGAGTCGATGGGCGCGGGCGTGTCAGCCCTGGACCGGATGGTGCAGGTGTCGTACGACCTGCTCGGGCTGCTCTCGTTCCTGACCACCGGCGAGGATGAGACCCGGGCGTGGACGATCACGAAAGGCACCGTGGCGTTGGACGCGGCAGCGAAGATCCACACCGACATCCAGCGCGGCTTCATTCGCGCCGAGGTGGTCAGCTACGACGACCTGACGTCGGCAGGGAGCATCGCGGAGGCTCGCAAGCGAGGGACGTTCCGGCAGGAGGGCAAGCAGTACGTCGTCAAGGACGACGACGTCGTCAACTTCCTGTTCAACGTCTAGCGGCTGACATCGCCGCTCGGCAGCCGCATGTCGTTCTGAGCGCAGCGACCTGTCATTCTGATGACGGGTGTCCAATCGAACCGCTGCGCATCACGGTCATCCAGCCTTTGAAGACGTAGGGCCCCGAGATCGCTCTTTGCATTGGCCAGCGCGCCCGGGTCCCTCCGCACGAACCGCCCGGACGGGGAGATAGGCTCTCCCCCATCTCCACCATGAACACAGCCTTTCGTAGGAGCAGCGTTCAATAAGACTCTGGATTATGCGGGCGCGCCCTCTTGCCCTATCATTCGCCCATGCGGCTGCGTTGGCTAACCATCGTGCTCCTGGGCGTCTGGCTGGTCGGGCCTGCTCCGGACCCGAACAAGCGATCACGCCCACGACCGGGCCAACACCTACACCCACTCAGCCACCTGCAGCCACGAGGGTTCTCGCGCCGACTCCCACTCCGCCTCCCGGCCCGCCCGCTCCCTCACCGTCGGTGACCCCTGAAGCCCCTCCGGTCACCGCACCATCTCCGGCTGAGCCTCCTGGGAGTCCCCCTCCTTCTTCGTTGCTCACCAGCAGCCGTCCATCGGTACTGGAGTACGCTGAACATCCGCTGCCAAACGCGTCATTGATCACCATTGGGGCCCCTGGGCCCGACGGGGTGACTCTGGTCACCGGTGGCCCGGGGTCCGTGCCCTCCTTGGTCTTCGTGGCGGTTGCCACGGTGGAATACGCCCACGGGGTAACCGTCGCCTCAGCGGCCGACGGCAGCTTCAGCGCATCGGTGATCGCCGCACCAGGCGCCACCATCCTTATCCAGTGGCATCCGCACACCGGCCCCCCCATCGGCGACCCCGGGGTAATTAATAACCACTGGCCGGGCACCCTGATGCGAGTGGCTGATTCCCCCCATGGAGGCGGCGGTACGCCCTTCTCGGGCGCCGGCTCCACCGCAACTCCCGGTGGGGCTGTCTTCTGGGCAGTGGCTGGGACGGTAGTCCAACCCACGCTGGGCGTCGGCGAGACGGTCACGGTCTCCGGGACCGTGCGGGTCTATGTTCCCGCTGGAATGACGGCTCCTCCATCTATCAGCGTTCTTGCCCATCTGGGGATCGATCCGATGTTCGACGCCGGTGGCGGGCAAGTGGCGGCGGGCTCCGACTTCATCTCCCGCATCCTGACCCCCACCGGGCTGCCCATAGAGCGCCACAAAGGCCCTGGCTTCACCAATTTTCACGAGCTTGAGCTGAGCTTCCAGAACCAGACCGGGGCGCTGGTCGCGTCGTTCGACACCACGCTATCCCTCCCGCCGTTGCTCCCGCCGGGCACCCACCGGCTCTACCTCTGGCTTGAGCAAGACCCGGAACTGGACCCGTTGACCACGGAACCGTCCACGTTCCAAGATCATCTACTGGGCTTTGGCGGGGCCACCGTGGCCCTGCTCACCCTCGGCGCACCCGGAGCGCCGCGACTGAGCCCGGCGTTGCTGGTGGATTCGCCCAACCAGGGCGCACGGGGCACCATCGCCATGGAGGAACGGGGGCGGTACGAGCTCGCTCACCGTGTCGCAACCCAAATCGATGGGTTCGTCGTTGAGCCAAGAGATCGCGCAACGGGCCTGCTTATCCCCTACCAGCTGGAGCCCTTCTTCCCCTTCATTTCGAATGCCGACCGCTTTCTCCCCAACGCCCCCCTGGTGCCCCTGGACCTTCCTGGCGGCAGCCTGACGGTCACCGTTCACACCCCATCGGGAGAAACCGATGAGCTTGGGACTCACCCCATCCTTCAGACGCGAACGGGGCTTTCGGCGACCCGGGGCGGCGACGTGTTGGATGGTGGCGGCGGGAATCCGAGCGCCGTGCTCCAACTGACGACCCTCTCCGACGCCTTCGTGTATCGTTTTGAGGAATACGGACGTTACACCGTCACCATTGCTGGCTCCGTTCCGGACATCTGGGGCCGTGAGTACCCCTTCGCCGGAACTTTCGAGATCTGGTCGGCCGAGACCCTGGACGTTGAGGCAGCTGCCCTGCCCACCACGCCGTTTCAGGTAGGCGACCGGCTGCCCGCAGTCGTCAGCGTGTACCCGGGTGTGCCCGCTCAGGTCGAGATGTCGTTCGAGCTTCATCCCATCGACGGGTCTGCGGTCGTGGCCGACTCGGTCGCGGGAACGGCAAATCGCTTCGGCTACTTCGACGGCGCCGGCAAGGCTTTCGAGATGACGGAGGCCGGGGAATACCTGGTGAGGCTACGGGCCAGCTACACGGACTCCGAGGGACGGCTGTGGATAGGAGCGAGGCGCTGGGGGAGTGGTGTTGCCTCCGTTTCACCGGGGCTGATCGCTCACGGCCGCCGCGGGCGCGACGGGGACCTGGTTTCCGAGGCGCGGGCGTGGTTCAGCCGCGCCGGCATGCCTCTTGACGGTAGCGAAGGCCACATCAGCTTTCCGTATCATTCGGGGGACATTATCTGGGCCACCAATGACGACGCCGTGCAGCCGCGGATCACCGTCCAGGACCCGGAGGGCCGGATTGCCGACCTCCTGGAGGAGCGGGCCTATCAATCCAGTTCTGAAGGGCCGGGCGTCCAACGGCGACGGGTCACCGGCGACCTCCCACTGATCCTGTCTACCAGCAATGGAGTGGACGCGATGTTTGCCCCGGGCACTATCGACCAGTGGGGCTATGCCTACCGTACCGCGCAGCGCCCCGGGGTACGCGTGCGCGAGGAGATTGGCACCGACGCAGGGAAATCCCCCTACTGGGGGTTTGACGACCTCTATGTGGCCCAGCGTGGCATGGGCATCAGAGGTGACCTCCCCAATGACATCAAGTGGATGTTCGGCGCCGCCGTCTTCAAACGGCCCGACCTGGGCATCGGTGAGGTGGCCATATACGGCTCTCTCTGGGTAGAGATCGCCGACGAAGATCCCGTCGGCTCGCGGGTGTTCCCGCCCTTCCAGAGTGCGGCTGGGGGCCCTTCCGGAGGGCCCATCATGACCCTCGACGGGCAGGAGATCGACCTCTTCCTGATGCCAACGGCGGTACGACCCGAAACGATCTTGGAGGTTGGAGACCGGTTTGTGTTCGCGGGGCAGGTGGGGCCACCTCTGACATCGAAGGTGACAGTCCGAGTGACCTCACCTGGTGGGCAGGTGCGCACCATCAGCGGCCAGGCCAACTCCATCGGCTACTTTTCCGACCCGGCGGGCGACTTCGTCGTAGACACGCCTGGTATCTGGACCGTGGACGTGCAAGTGCTGCACGACGGGATGACGTCCGCTGGTCCGGTCGAACCTCCGTACCCAACGGGCGGTGTCCTGGGCTCGGCCGACGGGCGCTTTCGGGTATACGTCGTGCCCAAGGCCACGGCCCGGGTCGACTTCGGACTGCCCGACATCGGCCTGTACGCACTGGAGTTCGATGGGTCTGGGGACCCCGCTGCGCTTCGCTTCTTCCCGCGCATCCCGGAAGGCTGGAGCGACGTCGATGGTGTGTACACCATCAGCATGCCAGGATTCATCCTGGAGGAGGGGACGCTGGAGCCGAGGGAATACGGGCTGGAGATTGTCTACGACCCGGCCCGGCTCCACGAGGGCTTCCCGAACATCGACCTGAGGGCCCGGAGTGGCCAGGATCCGGGGCTATCCGACGAGGTGTTCATCTCGGTCCTGCTCTCTGGCACCGATGCTTCGGGCCAGCGGGTCCACGCCGCCAAGGTCATTACCCTGGTCGGTGAGGATATCTACAACTTGAACTGATGATGCGAATACCTTCGGGCATGCTAAACGGCCACCGCAGGACGGGAGCGAAAGGATTCCCTTTTGGAGCGTGTCGCACGGGCTGGTCATTTACGGCTAGATCGAAGGGATTGAGCGGACTCCCCTTTCGGAGCGGGCCATCTCGGCGGTGTCAGCGAGCGCGCGCTGGACGTCCATCTGATGCCCCCGGTCGACTAGCCAGCCCCTCTGTCATTCTGAGCGAAGCGAAGAATCTGACCTACCCAACCTCACCGGCTTCCACCAGACCCCCTTCGGCACGGCTCAGGGCAGGCTTCGTCGTCCGGGCCGGACTCTTCAGGATGACCTCGCGGCGGCGTGGGCATGGGCCCAGGATAGCAAGCACGCACCCCGTATAATCACCGCGTGACCAGCGCACCGCACAACGACGCGGCGCCCGCCTCGATACCACCGGGGCTCGCCCTCTACGTCCACATCCCCTTCTGCGAGACCAAGTGCCCGTACTGCGACTTCAACACGTACGCGGGCATCGAAGCGCTCATGCCTGCTTACGTGGACGCGCTAGCGCACGAGATCGCCGGCTGGGGCAAGGTGCTTGGCAACCCGCCGCTGCGCTCGGTCTTCTTCGGAGGCGGCACGCCGTCCTACCTGCCGACACGCGACCTGACCCGCTTGATGCACGCGATACGGGCGGCGTTCGACCTGCGCGACGACGCCGAGGTCACGGTTGAGGCCAACCCCGGCGACACCGTCCGCGAGCGCCTCCAGTCCATGCGGCGCGTCGGCTTCAATCGCATCAGCATCGGTGTGCAGTCGCTGGACGACGACGAGCTGCGCCTGTTGGGTCGCCGGCACGACGCCAACCAGGCCATGCAGGCCATCGCGGCGGCTCGCGAGGCGGGCTTCGCCAACGTCAGCCTCGACCTGATATTCGGCCTGCCTCGGCAGATGGTCGGCTCCTGGGAGCACACGCTTCGCGAGGCCATCGCCCTAGCCCCCGACCACCTGTCCGCGTACGCGCTGACGCTGGAGGGTGGTACGCCCATGGAGGTCGACGTCCGCGTTGGCCGGCTGGCCGAGCCTGATTCCGACATCGGCGCGGAGATGTACCGGCTCGCGCAGGAGCTGCTGGCGGACGCTGGGTTCGCGCAGTACGAGATATCGAACTGGGCGATGCCGGGACGCGAGAGCACGCACAACCTAGCCTACTGGCGCAGCGACACCTACCTGGGCGTGGGGCCCGGCGCGCACTCCTACCTGTGGGCCAACGGCCTGCCCGCGCTTGAGGGCATGGGCATCGCCGGCACCCGCTTCGCCAATCTCAAACCGCCGCGCCAGTACGTCGAGCGCGCGAAGGCGTGGACGCCCGGCGAAGACGACCTGAGCGCGGCGCTGGCCGCCGTACCGACCGTCGACGAGCGGGAGCCGCTCGACGAGGCGACCGCCATATCCGACGCGCTGATGATGGGGCTGCGCCTCAACGCCGGCGTCTCCGACGCCGCCTTCGCCGCGCGCTGGGGCCGGAGCATCGCGGAGGCGGTGCCGGAGCCGCTGGCCGAGTGCCTGGCCCTGGGGTTGCTTGAGTGGTCCGTGCCCTCAGAACAAGAGGCTTGGCTGCGGCTCACCGAGCGGGGCAGGCCGGTGGCCAACGAGGCCTTCGAGCGCTTCGTCGCTGCGGCGGCGGCCGGGCGCTAGGCCAGCCCCAGCTTCGCTTCCAGCGCCGTCAGGCTCGCGTCCATGCCGTCGACGATGCCGTCGATGTCCGCCTCGGTCACCGTCAGCGGTGGCGCGACGAACAGCTTGTCCCCGGAGCGCGTGAAGACGCCACGCTCGTGCATGGCCGCATCCAGCGTCGGAATGGCGTCGGGCAGCGAGCTCAGCGGCGTGCGCGCGTCCTTGTCGGCGACGAGCTCGAGTGCCGCCATCAGGCCGATGCCCCGCGCCTCCACGACCGTTGGATGGCCCGTCAGCCCGTCGAGGCGATCGAGCAGGTAGCGGCCCATCGTCTCCGAGTTCTCGACCAGGCCCTCACGCTCGATAATCTCGATGTTGGCGAGCCCCGCGGCGCCTCCGGCGGGGTGGCCGCCGTAGGTGAAGCCGTGCTTGTAGGTGACCTCTGGGCCGCCCTTGAACGCCTCGAAGACGTGGTCGCGGACCACGCAGGCCCCGACCGGGAAGTAGCCGCTGGTAATCCCCTTGGCGAAGGTCATCATGTCCGGCACCACGCCCCAGTGCTCCATGGCGAACCACTTGCCCGTGCGCCCAAAGCCATTGATGACCTCGTCGGCGATGAGCAGGACGCCATGCCGGTCGCAGATGTCGCGCAGCATCGGCCAGTAGGCATCGCCGGGGATGGCGACACCGGCTGAGAACGACACCGGCTCCGCGATGACCGCGGCGACCGTTTCGCGGCCCTCGGCCACGATGATGTCCTCTATCGCTTGGGCGCAACGCCGGGTGAAGTCGTCCAGGCTCTCGCCGCGGTCCTCGCGCCCGTAGTAGAACGGCTGCGGGGCGAGGCGCGTCGTGTCCGGCAGGATGGCCTCGAACGTCTCGCGGTCACCGTAGGCGGAGCTCGTCACGCTCAGCGCGCCGCGCGAGATGCCGTGGTACGAGTCCTCGCGGGCGATGAACTTCGTCCGGCCCGACTCGCCGCGGTTGAAGTGGTACTGGTAGGCGATCTTCAGCGCCGTCTCGACCGCCTCCGCGCCGCCGCTTGAGAACTGCACGCGGTTCAGGTCGCCGGGAGTGAGCGAGGCGACCTTCTCGGCCAGCCTGATCACAGACGGCGAGCCAAAGTGGAAGGTGCTGGCGTAGTGAAGGGTCGCGAGCTGGTCGCGAATGGCATCCACGACCTCTATCCGGCCGTGGCCGATGTTGGTGAGCACGAGGCCCGCCATGGCGTCGTAGCCCCACTCGCCGTTGACCTTGATCATCACGCCGTCGCCCTCGGTGGCGATACGCGGGCCGGACTCGGCCAGCGTGTTCCACGGCAGCGTGGGCTGCCAGTAGTGGCGCAGCGCCGTCTGTTGTAGGTCCGCGATGTCGTCCTTTGTTGTGCTCACGTCTTTGCTAGCTCGCTTTTCCCAGGATGTTCAGCGCCGCCCCGGCCTTGAACCATTCGATGTGCTCGTCGCTCATCGTCTGGTTCAGCGTGATCTTGTCCTCTGAACCGTCCGCGTGATGCAGCGTGCCTTGTACCGGCTGGCCCGGCGCCAGGTCGGCGAGGCCATGGAAGCTGACGCGGTCGGTCTCCTGTACCCGGTCGTAGTCGGTGGGGTCAGCGAAGGTCAGCGGCAGGATGCCCTGCTTCTTGAGGTTGGACTCGTGGATCCGTGCGAAGGAGCGGACGATGACCACCTTGGCGCCCAGAAGTCGCGGCGACATGGCGGCGTGCTCGCGGCTGGAGCCCTCGCCGTAGTTCTCGTCGCCGATGGCGATCCACGAGACGCCGCGGGCTTTGTAGTCGCGGGCGATCTTGGGGAACGAGACATCCCGCTCGCCGGTCTCGAGGTTCGTGCCCTTGCCTGCCTCGCCGGTGTAGGCGTTGATGGCGCCGGTGAAGGCGTTGTCGCTGATGTTATCCAGGTGACCGCGGAAGCGCAGCCATGGCCCTGCTGGCGAGATGTGGTCAGTGGTGCACTTGCCCATCGCCTTGACCAACACCGGCAGGCGCTCGTAGTCCCTGCCATCCCACGCGGCGAACGGCTCGAGGAGTTGGAGACGGCTGGAGTCGGGGTCGACGGCCACCTCGATGCCGCTGCCGTCCTCGGCGGGCACTTCGTAGCCGAAGCCGCGGCCTGCGTACCCGTCGGCGGGAACCTCGGGCGCCCCGGCCGGCGGCTCCAGCTTCCACGTCGTTCCGCCAGTCGACAGGGAGTCGGTCAGCGGATTGAACGACAGCCTTCCGGCCAGCGCGTAGGCCATCACGATCTCAGGGCTCGTGATGAAGTTCATCGTGCTGGAGTTGGCGTCGTTACGCGCGGGGAAGTTGCGGTTGAACGACGTGACGATGGAGTTCACCTCGCCGGCCTTGACCGTCGGGCGCCTCCATTGGCCGATGCACGGGCCGCAGGCGTTTGCGAGCACCGTGGCCCCGACGTCCTCCAGCGCCTGCATCTGGCCGTCGCGCTGAATCGTCGCATGCACGGCTTCCGAGCCGGGGGTAACGAGCAACGGCGTCGCCACGTTCACGCCGTGGGCCTGCGCCTGCCTCGCCACGTCCGCGACCCGAGAGATGTCCTCGTACGAGGAGTTGGTACACGAGCCGATGAGTGCGGCCGAGACCACGTCCGGGTAGCCCTCCGCGATCACCGCTGCGGCGACCTCGGAGATGGGGCGCGCCAGATCGGGCGTGTGAGGGCCGACGACGTGGGGCTCAAGGGTCGAGAGATCGATCTCGACCACGCGGTCGAAGTATCTGTCCGGGTCGGCGGCGACCCCCGCGTCGGCACCAAGCAGATGGTGGTACTCCTCCGCGAGGTCCGCCAGCTCTGCCCGTTCGGTAGCGCGCAGGTAGATGGCCGCGCGCTCGTCGTAGGGAAAGATCGACGTAGTGGCGCCCAGCTCGGCGCCCATGTTGGTGATGGTGGCCTTGCCCGTGGCGCTGATGGACTCGGTGCCGGGGCCGAAGTACTCGACGACGGCGTTCGTCCCGCCCTTCACCGTCAGGATGCCGGCCAGCTTGAGGATCACGTCCTTGGGGGCCGTCCACCCGCTCATCTTGCCGGTAAGCTTGACGCCGATGAGCCGCGGATAGAGGACCTCCCACGGGAAGTCGGCCATGACGTCCACGGCGTCCGCGCCGCCGACGCCGGAGGCGAACATGCCGAGACCGCCCGTGTTGGGCGTGTGGGAGTCGGTCCCGATCATCATGCCGCCTGGGAACGCGTAGTTCTCGAGCACCACCTGGTGAATGATGCCCGAGCCAGGGCCCCAAAACCCCAGGCCGTACCGGTTGGAGGCGCTTCGCAGGAAGTCGTAGACCTCTTTGTTCTCGATCAATGCCTCGCCCGTGTCCGACGCTGCGCCCACGCGTGCCTGGATCAGGTGGTCGCAGTGCACAGTGGTCGGGACCGCCGTCGTGGCGCGCCCCGCCTGCATGAACTGGAGGATGGCCATTTGGCCCGTGACGTCCTGGAGGGCGACGCGATCCGGGCGTAAGTTCATGTAGCTCTCGCCGGGCACGAGATCAGCATTCGCGGGGTCGTCGAGGTGGCCCAGGAGCACCTTTTCGGCGTACGTCAGCGGCCTGCCGAGCCGTTGTCTTACAATCTGTAAGCGTTTGTCGATCTTCTCGTACGCAGCGCGGACGAACTCGGGTGACGAAGCGACGAGTGGGGCTGCCATCTGTTCCCTCCTGCGGTTGGGCCGGCGGGCGGCATAAGCGTCGCCTCCGCGCCCGTGGCTAACCTTATCACGCACGAAAGGTCGCGCCGAGGCGGGGGAGGATCACCCCGTGAGGTGGGCCGGCCCGCTGCATCGATTGCCGGGGCCAGGGTTTCGTCGCGCATGGGCGGAACGCCCACAACGTGGCTGTGGTGGAGCGGGGTTGTCTCGCCCCCCGCCCCGCTGCGTCGTTTGTTGGGTCGGCGGGCGCGGAGGCCGTCCCCCACAACCCTCACCCCGGACCCTCTCCCTGCCAGGGAGAGGGGGTCCGTTGGTCGGAAGGGGCGGCCATCGAGGAGCAGGTGGAGTAGCCACTCCGGGTCGGGCGCCCGGCAATCGCGGCCGCATCGGTCGAGGTAGGCGACGACGGGGACGGCCGGCGGGAGGAACCCAACGGCGACCAACTCCCCGAGGAGGTCGAGGGGGTCCGGCACGTGGTCGCCGTGCCGCAGGGCCTGCTCGCAGCGTTCGGCGAAGTTCACGACAACGGGAGATGCGAGGACTTGCATCCGCTGGCGGACGAGGATGCGCTCGAGGGTGCGCAGGCGCTTTCTCATAGCTGCCGCTTCAGGAGGGCCAGGGCGTCGTCAAGGATGTCGAGGCGTCGACGGAGGTCGCGGGCCTCATCGGCCCTGAAGGCGACGTAGAGGGTCGCGCGGGCGGCGCGGAGCCTGGCCGCGGGGTCTTTGTCATCCAGCGCTTCGGATAGAACGAGGACGCTCTTGAGCATGAGCCCACGGAGCTCGGCATGGGCGAGGTTAGCGGCCTCGTCGCGGAGTCGGCTCAGCTCGTCGCGGAACCCGGTGTCGCGCATCCAGCGGTGGAGGGTGGTGCGGCCGACATCAGCCAGCCTGCCGCCCTCGGCGAGGGATGAGGCGGAGGCCAGGTAGGGGAGGGCGAGGGTCTGCCGTTCCGTGAGGCTCGATTGTGGTGTGCCATTCTGTTCCATTGTGTGCCACTCCCCATCGCGACGGGGGGTAAGACAGCGTACGACGGGGTTTGACGATTGGGCAACGGCCTTTTGTCGCCTTGGCGACAGGCGGCAGCAGCGCCTTTCGAGAGCCTCCGGCCATCCGGCGAACGACGTAGATGAGCGCAGGGAAGGATCTGGCTCTGCCAAACGTCGCTGGCTCCACCAGATCCCCTTCGGCAGGGCTCAGGGCAGGCTTCGTCGCCGGAGGCTCCTCAGGATGACAAGGTCGGCCCGCCGGCCCAGGCGTGGGCCAATGCTATGCTCGACTCATGTACGTCGTCGGCACCGCTGGACACGTCGATCACGGCAAGTCCACCCTCGTCAAGGCACTCACCGGCATCGACCCCGACCGCCTCCGCGAGGAGAAGGAGCGCGGGCTCACCATCGACCTGGGCTTCGCCTGGCTGACGCTGCCGAGCGGGTGCGAGGTCAGCATCGTCGACGTGCCGGGCCACGAGCGCTTCATCAAGAACATGCTGGCCGGCGTGGGCGGCATCGACCTGGCCCTTCTGGTCGTCGCCGCCGACGAGTCGGTCATGCCGCAGACCCGCGAGCACCTGGCCATCCTCGACCTGCTCGAGGTGAAGCGTGGGATCGCAGTCATCACCAAGCGCGACCTGGTCGACGACGACCTCCTGGGGCTGGCCCAGCTCGAGGTCGAGGAGCTGATCGAAGACACCACGCTGGCTGGCTCGCCCCTCGTCGCCGTCTCCGCTGCCACCGGCGAGGGCCTGCCGGAGCTGCTGGGAGCCATCGACCACGCCCTGGACGAGACTCCGCCCCGGAAGGACGTCGGCCGTCCGCGCTTGGCCGTCGACCGCTCGTTCAGCATCTCCGGCTTCGGCACCGTGGTCACCGGCACGCTCGTCGACGGCAGCCTTCAGGTGGGCCAGGAGGTGTTGCTTGCGCGCAGCCGTAAGCGCGGGCGCATCCGCGGGCTTCAGACCCACCGCGAGAAGCTGGACGAGGCGAGGCCCGGCACGCGGGTCGCCGTGAACCTGAGCGGCGTGGCCACCGATGACATCGAGCGGGGCGAGGTCCTCACGACACCCGGCTGGCTTCGCAGCACCCGCGCATTTGACGCCCGCGTGCACCTGCTTCGGGACGCCCTTCACGCGATGCGGCATAACCTGCCGGTGACTCTCCACGCCCACACGACCGAGGTGGCGGCCAAGGTCCGTCTGCTCGACCGCGACGTGCTGGAGCCCGGCGACGAGGCGTGGGCCCAGGTCTGGCTGGAAGAGCCCGCGCCACTCGTCCGGGGCGACCGATTCGTGCTGCGCTCGTCGGAGGCGACGCTGGGCGGCGGTGCGGTCGTTGACGTCGACGCCAAGCGCCACCGTCGGCGGCACGCGGGGACGCTGGCGCGGCTGGACACGCTGGCGGAGGGCAGCCCAACGGCACAGCTGGTCAGCGCCCTCGAGGCCGGTGAGCCCGCCGACGTGGCAACCCTGGCCCGTAGGACCAACGCCTCTGTCGGTGACACCGAGGCGCTGGCCCAGCAGGCGACGGATGAAGGCTCCGCCGTCGTTCTGGGACAAAGCGTTACCGGCTCCTCCCTCCTCTACACGGCTAGCGGCTGGGCTCGTCAGTCCGGCCGTGCGCAACAGGCGCTGGCAGCGTTCCACCTTCAATACCCGCTGCGCCAGGGGATGCCCCGCGAGGAGCTCCGCAGCCGTCTCGGGCTCACGGGAACGACGGCGCAGGCGGTGCTCGCGCACCTGGCGACGGTGGGGACGATCGTCGACGAGAGCGGCACCGTTCGCCTGCCGGAGCATGAGGTGGCGGTCCCAGCCGAGCAGCAGACGGCTATGGACGCCTACGTGGCCGCCCTGGCCAAGGACCCGTTCCCCGCGTCCGCACCGTCGATCGCCGCCGACCTGCTGGCGCTGCTGGCGGAGCAGGGACGTGTGGTGCGGGCGCCTGACGGCGTCGTGCTCGAGGCGGCGTCCTATCGCGAAATCGAGGGCAAGATCGTCGAGCACATGCGCGCGGCCGGGAGGGCCACGCTGGCGGACGTCCGCGACCTGCTCGGCACCAGCCGCAAGTACGCGCAGGCGCTGCTGGAGCACCTGGACGAGGAGAAGATTACCCGTCGGGTCGGCGACGAGCGGGTCCTGCTGCGTGGGTAGCACCCAGGGAGTTCAGAGGGTACCCCTCTGCCGGGGGCACGGGGGTGTCCCCCGCTTAGCTCTTTATTGCTCCCCTTCCTGGCCAGGAAGGGGTAGGGGGATGGTCGAAGAGGAGCGAGCGGCCCAGAAAGGACGGACATGAGTCTCGACCTCGGCAAGACCGCCGCGCAGATACCAGGGCTCGCCAAGCACCTGCGGGAGCGGGGCGATGCCAAGGCGGACACGCTCGAGCGCGCGCTGGCGGCGCTGGACCAGGCCGACCCAGCCAGCGTCGAGCGGCGCCGGAGCGCGGGGAAGGTCACATGGCTGGTCGCCGGACTGGACGGCACGCTCGCCAGGACGACGCCACGGCCGCCGCTGCCGCCGGACCACGTCGTGGTCGCGGTGGACGGCTCCCACATCGACGTCGACCGCCACTCCCCCGCGCGCTGCTACCTCATCAACGTTGGCCATGTATTGCTGCGCTACGGCGAGCAGCCCGACGCTTGGCTGTGGAACACGCCCAGCCTGCACGCGGCGGACGACGAGCTGGCGCTCGCCGACCCATCGAGCGTGCGCGACGTGCCGGTCGAGGGCCCGCTGCTCGGCATGCGCCGGGCCGTGCGCGAGGTCGAAGCGCTGGCCGACCTAGTCGACGCAGCGCCGCCCGGCCTCCCGGTCGTCGCGCTGCTCGACGGGTCGCTCATCCTCTGGGGTCTCACCGGCGCCACGTACCCCGACTTCGTACGGGAGGCGCTATTGGCCAATGGCCTGCTGCCCGCACTCGATCGATTACGTACGGCTGCGCGCGGCAGAACGCTGGCGGTCGCGAGCTACGTGAGCCTGCCGCGATCCACGGACGTCGTCAACGCGCTGCGCCTCCACGTTTGCCCTCACGAACCGGTCGACTGCGACGCTCACTGCCGTGCGTTGCCAACCGGCGGCCGACCGTGCGACGCGGTAGGTGGCCTGACCGACGCCGAGCTCTTCGGAGCCAGCCTTGGCGACGGTGAGCGCTCCGCCCTGTTCCGCAGCACCTCCAGCGTCGTCCTCGATCACTACGAAGGGCACGCCGTATCGTTCTTCTACGTGGACGCCGGCGACGAGGTAGGGCGCGTCGAGCTACCGGCGTGGTCCGCGGAGGACCCCGCCGCGCTCGACCTGCTGCACGCTGCCCTGCTGATGCAGGTCGAGAAGGGGCACGGCTACCCCGTCGCACTCCAGGAGGCGCACGAGCAGGCGGTGGTCAGCACCGGTGACCGCGAGCTCTTCGCTCAGCTGGTCGACGAGGCGCTGGTCGAGGAGGGCCTGCCCACCGAGACGTCGGCGAAGGCGCGCAGCAAGCGCACGCGCTTTGTATAGCGGGGGGTCGGCGCGCCGCGCTCGTGCAGGGTCATGCGCGGGTTTGGCGATGCCGTTCCAGGCAGGCCTCCGCATCCGAGCGGTAAAGCGCGCCCACGAACCTGCCGTCGAGCGTACTGACGATCACGGCCGCCGTGCTCCTCGCCTGCATACGGTCGATCAAGGGCTCCAGTGCCTCGTCCGGCCGAACGGTCGTGGGACCCGGCTCCATGGCGGCTTCCGCAGTGACGTCGTCAGCCGACTCGAGCGCAGGACGGCGCAGCCGGCCCAACACGATGCCGTCCCCGTTCACTACGACGCACATATCCGCCCCTGCCGCTCGCACTGCGCTTGCCACACCAGAAAGACGGTCGGCCATCTGGCAGGTGGGGATGTCCTTACGCGCCGCCTGCCCTGCACGAGGCACGGACGCGCTCGTTCCCTCCGTCTGCAGACCGCTGGCGAGCCACGCGGCCTTGCCGGGCACGAAGTCGGAGACGTCGGTGAAACCCAGGCTCTCGAGCCGCGCCGCGGCCCGGGGGCTCATGTCTCACTGGTAGTCCCAGCAGTAGACGATGATCGGCTGCCCTCGTTCGAGCGCCGCCACGGACTCAGATCCGAGCTCCCGGAGGGGGATGTTGATAGCGCCCGGGAGGTGCTCCTCTTGGTACTCGTCCGAGGGGAGCACTTCCACCAGCTGTGCCCCTCGGCCGATGAGCGTCCGGGCTTCCTCGACTCCAATAGCGGTAGCCATTCTTTCCCTCCTGCCGTGTCTGATGACCGTAACCCGTCCCTGGGCATTCGTCCGTTAGCCCACGCCCCGAAGCGCTCGCTCCAGCAAATCGTGAGGCGGGCGGCCCTGTGGCCGGCCATCGACCCAGTACAGCCTGCACTCCAAGTTGAAGCCGTCCGTGGGTGCGTCAGGTTCGGCATCAACCCCGCCAACGCGCACGGTCGGCGAGCTGGGAAAGCGCAGCCGTTGGGCCTCGGCATTGGTCGTGACCTTCACCAAACGGAGCTCTCCTCCGCCCGCCATGGGCAGCATCTCTTCGATCTCCGCCTTAACCAACTCCCACGTCGGGCAGCCGTCGAAGTACAGAAGCTCAACTGTCATGCCGTGCCTCCTGCTACCTTTCCAGGTGGTCATTCCGTTCGATGATGCCGCACACCCTCCCGCCGCTGGCGTGGCAGTCCTCCATGGTGCCAGCCGCACCGGCGAGAGCTTTGAGCTCCGTGCGCAGGTCTGTGAGGTCAATCAAGGCCTGGTTGACGGCGGTTATCTTCTGCTCCAGCAGGTCCCTCACGTGGGTACACGTTGGCTCTTGGCGGTCGTGGATATCCAGAACCCCCCGTATCTCCTCCAGGCTCATGCCCAACTGCTTGGCCCGGCCTACGAAGGCCAGCCGCTCCACCGCCTCAGGCCCGTACTGCCGGTATCCGGACTCCGTTCTGCCCGGGTCGGGAAGCAACCCGAAGCCCTCATAGAAGCGGATTGCCTTGGGACTGATGCCCGTCTCGCGGGCGACCTCGCCGATTTTCATATCTCTCGCCTCCTGAATGCGGAGAGCATAAACCTTCCATTTATATGGAAGGTCAAGAGCCAATTTGGATGCGTGCGGAGGGGCTCACCGGTGCGGGTGGTCAACGCGGGGTCGGCGCACCGCGCTGTGGTACACTCGCGCACCCCACGAGCGGCGCAATCATGGGCTCGCGGGGCATGGAGCGAGGGTTGGCCGCAGGCGTCGAATTCGTTGCCGATGGACAGGTGACGACCCCGAAGGGGTTCGTCGCCGGCGCCGTCTATTCCGGGATCAAGACACCTGGCCCGGACAAGTTCGACCTGGGCATCCTCATGTCTGAGGCGCCGTGTGTCACCGCGGGCACCTACACGCTGAACCTGATCAAATCGGGCTCGCTCGTGCTAACCAAGGAGCGGGTCGAGGCGGGCCGCGTTCGCGCGGTCGTGGCCTCGAGCGGCATCGCCAACGCCGTGGTCGAGGCGGGCCACCGCGATGCGATCGAGCTGACGGACCTCGCGGCGCACCATGTCGGCCTCGAGCTCGACGAGATGGCCGTATGCACCACGGGACTCATCGGCGTCGAGCTGCCCATGGCGCTTATCCGCGCGGGCATGCCGAAGGTCGAGCTCACGCGCGACGGCGGCGACGCCTTCGCCCGCTGCACGCTGACGACCGACCGCCGGGCCAAGGCGGCCGCGGTCCGCTGCGAGATCGACGGCCACCGGGTCACCATCGGCGGGTGCGTGAAGGGCTCCGGCATGATCCACCCCAACATGGCGACCATGCTCGCCTTCCTGACCACCGACGCCGCGGTCGAGCCGGAGCTGCTGCACAAGGCGCTCGCCGAGGCGGTGGACGAGACGTTCAATATGGTGACAGTCGACGGCGACTCCAGCACGAACGATACGGTGCTGCTCTTCGCCAACGGCGAGGCAGGCAATGCGCCGCTGAACTCGGAGTCGCCCGGCGCCGCGGTCTTCACGACGGCGCTGCGGGAGCTGAGCGACCACCTGTGCAAGGAGCTCGTGCGGGACGCCGAGGGCGCCTCACGCATCTTCTCCGTGTCGGTCGAGGAGGCCGCGAGCCGGGCCGACGCGCGCGCAATCGCCCGCACGATCGCGTCGTCCAGCCTGGTCAAGTCAGCCATCCACGGCAACGACCCGAACTGGGGACGCGTCATCGCCGCCGCGGGACGCGCCGGCGCCGCCGTCGAGGAGAAGAAGATCAGCTTCTTCATCAACGACGTCTGTCTCATGGAGCATGGACTGCCCATTTCGTTCCACAAGGAAGCGGTCATCTCCATCATGAACAACCCGGAGGTCGCGCTGGCCCTCCGCCTCGGCCTCGGCAGCTCCTCGGCGACCGCCTGGGGCTGTGAGCTGACCGAGGAATACGTCACCTTCAACAGCGCGTACACGACGTAGGCGGCGAAACGCCGCCGCACGGCCATGACCAGCCCCGGACCCATCGTCGTCGTCAAGATCGGCGGGAGCACGCTCGGCGCCCAGGACTCATCGCTCGCGGACGTGGCACGCCTCGCCGCTGATGGCCGTCGCCCCGTCGTCGTACACGGCGGTGGCGCCGCGGTCACGGACTGGATGGGCCGGCTAGGTGTCCGAGCCGAGTTTACGGGCGGCCTTCGGGTCACCGATGGGCCTAGCCTCGACGTCGTAACCGCGGTGCTGGCCGGGCTTGTCAACAAGAGCCTGGTGCAGCAGCTGGCCGCACACGGCGCCTGCGCCATCGGCATCTCCGGGGCGGACGGTGGGCTGCTGAGCGGTCGCGTCGACGACCCGACCCTCGGCTTCGTGGCCAGCACCGTGTCCGTGGACGCGCGTCCGATTCGCGACCTGGTGGACGCCGGGTACGTGCCCGTGATCGCCCCATTGGCCATCGACGAGGGCGAGGGGCGTCACCTGCTGAACGTGAATGCCGACACGGCCGCGGGCGCCATCGCGGCGGCCATGGGTGTCGAAGACCTTGTGTTCCTGACCGACGTAGAGGGAGTGCTGGACGCCAACGGCCGCCTGCTGCGCCGGGTGCCCAGTAGCCAGGCACAGGAGATGATCGACCGCGGCGTGGTGAAGGCGGGGATGATCCCCAAGGTGCGCGCGTGCCTGGCGGCAGCCAGTGCGGGTGTGCGGGCGCAGATAGTGAACGGCACACGGACCTCGGCGCTGGTGTCCTGTCTGGATGGCACCTCGCCGGGGACGACGGTGGTCTAGGGGCTCGGGAGCACCATGGCAACGTTTGGCAACGGAGACGGCGAGGGGCCCGCAATCGCCCGTATCGCGGAACTGCCGGGGTTGCCCGGCCGTTCCACGCTGTGGTTGCAGCTCGCCATCGGGCTGGCGGTGCTCACCGCCCTCTTCATCGTCCTCAATATCCTTCAAGGCATTTTCACGAACTGGCTCTGGTTCTCCGGCCTCGGTGTGCGCGAGGTCTACTCGACCATCCTCTTTACGCGCGCTTGGCTCTTCGTGGCGGGCCTGGTGACGATTACGCTCATCGTCGCGGTCAACTACCGCATCGCCTACAAAAACTCGTGGGGGCCGACCGCCTACGAGGCGCCTCCCGAAACGCTGGTCTGGCTGCGCAGGTTGGCGATCACGGCGATCATGCTCATGGCGCTGATCGTCGTCCTCAGCTTCGCGGGCGCGCTCAGCGGGCGGTGGGAGCAGTTCCTGAAGTTCATGAATTCGGCTGAGTTCGGGATTCAGGACCCAGTCTTCGGATTCGATGTCGGCTTCCACGTGTTCACGATGCCCATGCTGCACACCGTGCAGGGGTGGCTGATGGGCGCGGCCATCGTATCGATTGTGACATCGGCGGCCATCTACGTAGCCGTCTTCAGCATTCGCAGCGTTCCCCTGACCCTGACCAGGCCAATCGTCAACCACTTGGCGGTGGCGAGCGCCTTCCTCATGTTCACCATCGCGGCCGCGCACTGGCTGGACACCTACGAGATCCTGTTCTCGGATTCCGGCACGATCGTGGGTGCGACGTACGCTGACGTCACTGCTCGTCTGCCCGCACTACGCTTGCTGACCGGGATCGCGGCGCTCTCCGGCGTCGTCATATTGTTCACGCTACGCATCGCCAGCGATCAGCAGGCGTTCCGACTGCTCCTCGCCGCCCTGGGGCTGTGGGTGACGGCGGCTATCCTGGCCGGCGCGGTATGGCCGGGGCTGACGCAGCGCTTCTCGGTGGAGCCCAACGAGCTTGAGCGCGAGCGCCCCTACATCGAGCGCAACATTAAGTGGACACGCCTCGGCTTCGACATCGAGCGGGTCGAGGAGCGGCCCTACGACGTCCGCTCCGACACGCTGTCCCAGGACATCGCCGACAATCCTGAGACGGTGAGCAACATCCGGCTATGGGACCCACGCCCGCTGCTGGATGTGTACAACCAGCTTCAGCATTTGCGCCTCTACTACAGCTTCCTCGACCCGGACATCGACCGATACTTCGTCGACGGCGAGTACCGGCAGGTGCTGCTGGGCACCCGCGAGCTCATCCAGGACGGCCTGGACCCCTCGGCGCAGAACTGGGTGAACCGCCGCCTCGTCTACACCCACGGGTACGGGGTGGTGATGAGCCCAGCGACCGACTTCACGGAGGGTGGCCAGCCCGAGTTCTTCCTGAAGGACGTCCCTCCCGTCGGCAAGCTCCCCCTTACTCAGCCTCGCGTCTACTACGGGGAGGGAATCGATAGCGGTGCCGCCCGAGCAGCAGGGTTGCTCCGCAGCGACGACCCGGTCATCGTCAACTCGTTGGAGCCGGAGTTCGACCGGCCGACCGACGAGGTCGGCGGGCAGCCGGTGTTCATCGACCGCTACGAGGGGAGCGGCGGCGTGCACCTCTCCAGCCTGCTCCGCCGGGCTGCGTACGCTTGGGAGTTTACCGACATCAACTTCCTCCTCAGCAGGCAGCTCACCGATGAGAGCCGGGTGTTGTACCGAAGGCACATCCGAGACCGTGTCTCCACCATCGCGCCATTCCTACGGTACGACCGCGACCCCTACATGGTCGTCCACGACGGGCGCCTGTTCTGGATGCAGGACGCCTACACCACCACCGACCGCCTGCCCTACTCTCGAAGGGTGGAGCTCCCGGCGGACGCCACGGGGGTGCCGTTCCGGGGCCTCAACTACATTCGCAACAGCGTGAAGGTCGTCACCGACGCCTACAACGGCGATGTGACGTTCTACGCTCTCGGCCCCGAGGGGTCGGACCCGATCCTGGAGGTCTTCAAGAACGCTTTCCCCGACCTCTTCGTGCCCATCTCGGAGATGCCGGAGGGCCTCCGGAGCCACATCCGTTACCCGGAGGTGCTCCTACGGGTGCAGGCGAGCACCTTCCTGCAGTACCACATGACCGAGCCCAAGGAGTTCTTCCTCAAGGAGGACCAGTGGGAGGTTCCCAACGAGGTCATCCTGGAAGGTGAGACCCAGGAGGTCCAGCCCTACTACATCATCATGAAGCTGCCCGGCGAGGAGGAGGAGGAGTTCGTGCTCATCTTGCCCTTCACGCCCCAGGACAAGCCGAACCTCGTCGCCTGGATCGCCGCGCGCTCGGACGGCGAGCACTACGGCGACACGCTGCTGTTCAACTTCCCGGCGGACCGGCTATTCAACGGTCCGGCCCAGATAGAGGCGCGCATCGACAACGATCCACGGATCTCCGAGCAGTTCACGCTGTGGGGGCAGTCCGGCTCCATCGTCATCCGCGGCAACTTGCTGGTCATCCCGATCGGCGAATCGCTGCTGTACGCCGAGCCGGTCTACCTCCAAGCCGACTCGCTTGATTTCCCCGAGCTCAAGCGCGTGATTCTGGCGACGTCCGACCGCGTGGTCATGGAGCCGACGCTGGACGAAGCGGTCACCGCGCTGCTCGGCGGACGCCCCCGCTCCGCGCCGTCGACCGGCGAGCCGGTCCTCGGCGGCATCCCACCGGAGGAGCTGCGGCGAGAGCTGGACGCTCTCCGCGGCGCGCTCGATGCCCTGCGCGAGGGCGTCGACGGCGTTGGCGCGGCCGTGGATGGACTCGGCCGCATCACCGGGGGCGATGCGCCGTAGCAGGCACGACCCCTCACCCAAAGGGGCGCTGGTGGGCCGAACGTTGTAGGCTTGCACCTTCGTCCGCCCAGGGGGCTATGGCGTTCGCCCCGAGGCGCAACTCGCCTGTCCTGAACGAAGCCGAGCGGGCGAGCGAACGTCTGACGAACAGCCAATCACGGACCCTTGGGGAACAGACCATGACGACCGACTGGAAGGCACTCGAATCCCGCTACTACATGCACGTGGTGAACCGCCAGCCCATGGTGTTGGAGCGCGGTGAAGGTGCCCGCGTCTGGGATGTCGAGGGCAAGGAGTACCTCGACTTCACCGCGGGCTGGGCCGTGACAAACCTCGGCCACAACCATCCCGCCGTGACCCAAGCGATCCAGACACAGGCCGCCACGCTGATGCAGACGTCGAACCAGTTCTATTCCATTCCGCAGCTCAAGCTGGCCGAGGCCCTGGTCGAGAGCAGCTGCCTCGACAAGGTCTTCTTCTCCAACAGCGGCGCGGAGGCCAACGACGGCGCGGTGAAGCTCGCGCGCAAGTTCGGCAAGCTCCACCGCAACGGGGCCTACGAGGTCATCACGATGATGAACTCGTTCCACGGCCGCACCATCGGCATGGTCGCCGCCACGGGCAACCCGCACTACCAAGACCAATGGCACCCGTTGGCGCCCGGCTTTGTGAACGTCCCCTTCGACGACTTGGAAGCCGTCCGCGCCGCGACCACGGACAAGACCTGCGCGGTCATGGTCGAGGTGGTGCAGGGCGAGGGCGGCGTCAATGTTCCGACCGAAGGCTACTTGAAGGGCCTGCGCGAGTGGTGCGACGAAAAGGGCATGCTGCTCATCTTCGACGACATCCAGTGCGGCGCCGGGCGCCTTGGGACCATGTGGGGCTACGAGTCGTTCGGCGTCGAGCCCGACGTCATGACCATCGCCAAGGGTCTCGGCAATGGCGTGCCGATCGGCGCGTTTCTTTGCAACGAGCGCGCGAACGTCCTCGAGCCGGGCGACCACGGCTCGACCTTCGGCGGCAACCCGCTGGCCACCGCCGCCGGCAACGCCACCGTGCGCTACATGCTGGAGCACGATGTGCCGGCACACGCCAAGAAGGTCGGCGAGTACCTGGTCTCGCGGCTCGAGGCGTTGCGCGCCCGGCACCCCACGACAATCAAAGAGGTACGCGGTATCGGCCTTTTGCTGGCGGTCCAGCTCAGTGATACGATTTCCGCAAAGCTAGTGGCAGCGTGCAATGAGGAGGGTCTCCTCCTCAACGCTGTAAGACCTGACGCGATTCGCCTGATCCCGCCGCTCATCATCACCGAGGCAGACGCCGACGAAGCCGTTGAAAAGATCGAGCGCGGCCTGACGCGCGTCACCAGCGCCTGAGGAGCCCAAGCCGGACATGGCCGACAGGAAGAAGATCGTCCTCGCCTACAGCGGCGGCCTCGACACGTCCGTGGCCATCCGATGGCTCCAGGAGCACTACGAGTCCGACGTCGTCACGCTGACGATGGACCTCGGCGCGAACGCGTCGCTGGACGAGGCCCGGGACCGCGCGCTGACCATCGGTGCGATACGCGCCGACGTCCTTGACGTGCGCGAGGAGTTCGTCCGCGACTACGTGTGGCCCGCGCTGCAAGCCGGTGCGCTCTACGAGGGCGTCTACCCGCTGGCCACCGCGCTGGGCCGCCCGCTCATCGCGAAGCACCTGGTGCGCATCGCCAAGGAGGAGGGCGCCTTCGCCATCGCCCACGGCTGCACCGGCAAGGGCAACGACCAGGTGCGCTTCGATGTCAGCGTTGCGGCCCTGGCCCCAGATCTGCTCGTCATCGCGCCAGCCCGCGAGTGGGGCATGGGCCGCGACCAGGAGATCGTCTACGCTCGGGAGCGCGATATCCCGCTGAACCTAAACAAGCGCAGCGCCTACTCCGTGGACGAGAACCTCTGGGGCCGCAGCGTCGAGGCAGGGGACCTCGAAGACCCGTGGCTGGAGCCGCCTGAGGACGCCTACGCGTGGACCACTTCGGTGAGCAACGCCCCCGCCGAACCGCTGTACGTCGAGATCGCCTTCGAGCAGGGCGTGCCCGTCGCCATCGACGGCCACGCGATGGATGGTCTCGCGCTCATCGAGCGCCTCCACGAGGCCGCCGGCGCTCACGGGGTCGGACGAATCGACCACATCGAGAACCGGCTCGTCGGTATCAAGTCACGCGAAATCTACGAGGCACCGGCTGCGATCGTCCTGTCCGCCGCCCACCGGGCGCTGGAGGCGATGGTCCTGACCAAGGACCAGTCGCGCTTCAAGGAGGGGATGGCCACCGAGTACGCCGACCTGGTCTACAACGGGCTGTGGTTCTCCGCGCACCGCCTCGACCTCGACGCCTACGTCCGCAGCACCCAGCAGTTCGTCACCGGGTCCATACGCATGCGGCTCCACCGCGGGACGGCCACGGTGGTCGGCCGCCGCAGCGACGTCTCGCTGTACCGCCACGACCTGGCCACCTACGACGAGGGCGACTCGTTCGACCACACGTCGTCGGAGGGCTTCATCAAGCTCTACGGCCTGCCCACGCGGACCCAGGCGCGCATTCAGGGCAAGGGCATCGACGAGAGCTAGCGTTCCGCTCTAGACGGTGATGCGGCCCATGCGGCCGGCGCGGTAGTCCTCGACCGCCTGGATGATCTCCTCCCGCGTGTTCATGACGAACGGCCCGTAACGCGCTATCGGCTCGCGCAACGGTACCCCTGCCAGCAACAGCAGGCTCAACGGCCCCGCGGCGTCGGCGTCGTTGGCCATGACGACGGTATCGCCGTCCTGGGCGAACTGGACCATCTGACCGTCGCTGGCCTCGCGGGCGTCTGGGCCGAAACGGCCCTTGCCACCGAAGAGGTACGCGAAGGCGTTGTGGTCAGCGGGGATGGGCTGCTCGATGCGCCCACCCGGCTCCAGCACCACGTGGAGGTAGTCAATAGGCGTGCGCGTGTCGATCACCGCGGCGCGGCCGAGCGACTCGCCAGCGATGACGCGCACCCATGCCAGCCCGTCGGCGCTGTGGGCGACAGGGGTAGCCGCGGACGGCACCTCCTGGTAGCGCGGCGCCATCATTTTGTCGGCACGAGGCAGGTTGACCCACAGCTGGAAACCGTGCATCCGGCCACCATCCCTGAAGGCGTCCGGGTCCGGCATCTCGGAGTGGACGACGCCGGCGCCAGCCGTCATCCACTGCACATCGCCGGGACAGAGGATGCCCGCATGGCCTGCCGAGTCCTTGTGGGCGGCGACACCCTCGAGGACGTAGGTGACGGTCTCGAAGCCGCGGTGGGGGTGGTCGGGCGCCCCGACGGCCTCGCCGGGCCCGTAATCGGTGGGCCCCATCTCGTCGAGCAAGAGGAACGGATCGAAGCTGTCCAGGACCTCCGTCGGGAAGGGCCTGCGCACCTCGAACCCGCCCCCCTCCAGGGTCCGGCGGCTGTCGACGATCCGTTCCACGGCTCGCAGCGTAGTGTCCTCCGTCGGGGCAACGTGATGATCTTGTGCCCCTAGTTGTAGATGCAATCACCCGCGCAGGCGGTGTAGGCTATCGTATGCGGGCAGGCAAGCGGCGGGCCAGCGACGCCCCCGACGACTCCCCACCACTCTTATAGACAGGCTCCCCATGACTACGACCAGTGACCAGCGTGGCCGCGCGATCGAAGACCAGCACCTGCGCGCGTGGCACGACTTCCTGCGGACCTTCAAGGTCACCGTGGGCTCTCTCGAGCGCGAGATGCAGGAAGAGCGCGGACTACCGCTGGCGTGGTACGACATCCTCCTCGCGCTCAACTTCGCGCCCGACAGGCGGCTTCGCCTCCAAGTGCTGGCCGACTCGGTCATGCTGAGCCGAAGCGGACTCACGCGGCTCGTAGATCGAATGACCGAAGCGGGCCTGGTCGAGCGGGCGCCGTGTCAGGAGGACCGCCGGGGCACGTTCGCGGTCCTCACCGAGGAGGGCCGCGAGGCCTTCCGCGCCGCCGCTCCCGGCCACATGGAGCGGGTGTCGGAGCACTTCGCCAGCGTGATGGACGACGACGACGTCCGCGACCTCCGACGCGTGCTGGGAAAAGTCCTCGACGCCGCCGGGCAGCGCCAGCGCTCCTACATCAGCGACCGCATGCGGGCCCGCCAGCTCTCCAGCGTCTCGTAGTATCGCCGGGTAAGCCCGGTTGGGCCCGGCTGGTACAATTTCCGCGTCATGGCCGAGTACACGACGCATCACTTCAAGCCGTCATCCGCCTTCACCGTATCCGTTGGCTACGACCAGCGGCTGGCGCCGCACGACATCGACGGCTCGCTGGCGCACGCCCGCATGCTCGGCGCCCAGGGCATCATCCCAGCGCAGGATGCCGAGGCCATCGTCGGGGGGCTAGAGGCGATCCGCGCGGAGGTGGAAGCGGCAAGCTTCCCCTGGCGCGACGAGTTCGAAGACGTGCACATGAACATCGAGCGGCGCCTCTTCGAGCTTATCGGCGAGCCCGCAGGCAGGCTCCACACCGCGCGCTCGCGCAACGATCAGGTGGCGACCGCTACTCGGCTGTTCGTGCGGTCGGCCATCGACCACGCCATCGCCGGCACCGAGCGGGTGCAGCGCGCCCTCGTCGACCTGGCCACGCGGCACCGGGACGCGATCATGCCGGGGTACACGCACCTCCAGCGCGCCCAGCCCGTGCTGTTCGCCCACCACCTCCTCGCCTACGTCGAGATGTTTGCCCGCGATGGCGCGCGCTATCGCGATTGCCGCACGCGGGCAAATGTGCTGCCGCTGGGCTCAGGGGCCCTGGCGGGCGTGCCGTACCCCATCGACCGCGAGCAGGTAGCACGGGATCTCGGTTTCGACGCCGTCAGCGCGAACTCAATGGACGCCGTGAGCGACCGCGACTACCTGGTCGAGGTCCACGCCGCCTCAGCCACCTGCCTCATGCACTGCTCCCGGCTGGCCGAGGACCTCGTTCTCTGGACGTCCCGCGAGTTCGGCTTCGTGCGCCTCGGCGACGAGTGGCTCACCGGTTCGAGCATCATGCCCCAGAAGCGCAACCCCGACTTCGCCGAGCTCGCGCGCGGCAAGACAGGGCGCGTCTACGGAAACCTCATCGGCCTGCTCACCGTGTTGAAGGGCCTGCCGCTCACCTACAACACGGACATGCAGGAGGACAAAGAGGGCCTATTCGACACCGTCGACACCGTCGAGGCGACGCTGGACGCGCTGTGCGGCATGCTCGCGACGGCATCGGCCGACGAGCAGCGTATGGCTGCCGCGGCCAATGACCCACTCATGCTGGCGACGGACCTCGCCGACTACTTGGTCGCCAAGGGTGTGCCGTTCCGGCGGGCCCATGAGGCCGTGAGTGCGCTGTGCGAGCTATCCCGGGACAGCGGCACCGGCCTGCTGGACCTCCCGCTGGACGACTACCGGCGCCACCACGAGGCGTTCGCCGAGGACGTGTACCGCGTGACCGCGGCTTCGAGCGTGGCAGCCCGCGACGTGCCCGGCGGCACCGCACCGAGCCGCGTGGCGGGGGCACTGGCCGAAGCCAAGCGCAGGCTGGGGAGCGGCTAGCATGGCAGCACGCGCGGTAAAGCTCGCGCCATCGATTCTCGCCGCCGACTTCGCCCGCCTGGGCGAGGTCGTCCGTGAGACCGAGGCCGCCGGCGCCGACTACCTGCACGTCGACGTCATGGACGGCCGGTTCGTCCCGAACCTCACCATCGGCGCGCCCGTCGTGGCCGCCATCCGTCCGCACACGGCGCTGATCCTGGACGTGCACCTCATGGTCGCCGAGCCGGAGCACCTCGTGCCCGACTTCGTCGCCGCGGGTGCCGACATCGTCACGATCCACTACGAAGCGACGGTCCACCTGCACCGCGCCGTCCATCAGATCAAGGAGCTGGGCGCGCGGGCCGGCGTGGCCATCAATCCCGCCACGCCCGTATCGGTGCTCGAGGAGATCATCAGCGACATCGACCTGGTGTTGTGCATGACGGTGAACCCGGGCTTTGGCGGCCAGGCGTTCATCCCCAGCTCGCTGGAAAAGCTGAGACGCCTGAGCGACATGATCCCCCGCGGCCCGGACGCACCACAGATCGAGGTGGATGGCGGGATCACGCCGGACAATGTCGCGAGACTGGTGGAGCACGGCGCCGACGTGGTGGTGGCGGGGTCCGCGATCTACAACGCCGCATCGAGCGTCGCCGAGTCCATCGCGGCGATGCGCAAGGCCATCGCCCTCGCCCCGGCCCGCTGGTAGCGGCGCGGGAGGCTCAACCGAGCGGGACAGCAGGCCGTGGTGGGCCTGCACACCCACCTAAGCCGGTGCGCCATCGAGACAGCGCTGCGGGGCGGGCGGGGTGGGAGCAACAACGCAAACGTTAGCCCGGCAAGGCGCGGGCCATGCGCTCGGCTCCGTTCAGGCGGGCTCGTCCTTCGACAAGCTCAGGACGAACGGATGCTTCAGGGCGAGCGATGCCAGCGAGGCCAGGCCGGAGCCTGCAAAAGAAAAGGCCGGAGCGTGGCTCCGGCCTTCATCGTTACAGGTGTGTCGCGCTTAACCGATCTTGAGCTTGTTCTGCATGGTCCGCAGGCAGCGGGTGCAGATATTCATGCGCTGGCGCTTGCCGCCGAGGGTGACGGTGGCGCGCTGGATGTTTGGGAAGAACCAGCGGTTCGTGTGCCGGTTCGAGTGGCTAACGTTCTTGCCCGCACGCCGGTGTTTGCCGCAGGCTTCGCACATGGCCATATCGCTGATCCTCGCGGAGCGTTCACCTCGGCCTGGAGCCGGGAATGGCTTTGACGGCGCCCCTCGGCGCTCGATAAGATGCGCCCCGGAATCGGGGCGCTGCGCCAGTCTATCACGCGCCAGCCGCCCCTCGCAATTTGCCCTGGCCGTGAACGTAATGCCCGATACCATCGATGGCCCGACGTTCCGCCGGTTGGTGGAAGCGGGGGCTCGCTGCGTCGAGGCCAACGCCGACGCCATCAACGCGCTGAACGTCTTCCCCGTCCCTGACGGTGACACCGGGGTCAATATGACCCTCACCCTGCGCGCGGCCGTGGACGAGCGTGTGCCGTTCAGTGGCACGGTCGCTGAGATCAGCCAGGCCATCGCCCGCGGGGCGCTGCTGGGGGCGCGCGGCAACAGCGGCGTCATCCTCTCCCAATTGCTGAAGGGCTTCGCCGGTGCGCTGAGCCACTGCGTCGAGTGCGGGGGGAGCGACCTGCGCGGGGCCTTCGCCGCGGCAGCGGACGCCGGCTACCGGGCCGTTGGCAAGCCCGTCGAGGGCACGATGCTGACGGTGATGCGCGCCGCGGCTGAAGGTGCACAACCCGTCGACGGTCCGCCGAGGTCGGTGTTGCGGGCGGCACTCGATGCCGCGGAGCAGGCGCTGGCCCGCACGCCCGAGCAGCTGCCCGTGCTGGCCGAGGCTGGGGTTGTCGATGCCGGCGGTCAGGGGATCGTCGCGTTCCTCGCGGGCGCCGTCGCCGAGCTGGAGGGGAGCGAGCCGCAGGTGCGCATCTCCGCGCCGGCCGGAGCGGCGGCGAGTGGGGCCGTGGTAAGCGGGGCATTCCTGGAGCACACGGCAGACGAGATGTACGGCTACTGCACGCAGTTCGTGATCCTGGGCGACGGGCTCGAACCCGACCGCATCCGCGAGGCGGTCATGGCCATCGCCGGCTCCACAGTCGTCGTCGGTGACGACCAGGTGGTCCGCGTGCATGCCCACGCCGAAGATCCAGGCCCGTTGCTGAGCCTGGGTGCCGCGCGGGGCGCCCTCGACCAGGTCAATATCGCCAACATGGACACGCAGCACGTCGCGTTTATGTCGCGCCACGGCCACGTCGTCGGTGCGCGCGTCGAGCTCGCCGTCGTCGCCGTCGCACCGGGCGCAGGTTTGGAGCGCCTGTTTCGCGATCAGGGAGCGCGCGTCGTCGTTGCTGGGGGGCAGACCATGAACCCCAGCGCTGCCGACCTCGTTGCCGCTGTTGCCCGGGCCAACGCCGAGCGCGTCCTGCTGCTGCCCAACAACCCCAACATCGTCATGGCGGCGAACCAGGCCGCCGAGCTGGCCGATTGCGCTTGCGTGGTTGTCCCCTCGCGGAGCGTCCCCGAGGGCATCGCGGCACTGCTGGCATTCAACCCCGAGCTTGACCCCGAGACCAATGCCGCACACATGACGTCCGCGCTGCGGGGCGTGCGCTCCGGCGAGGTGACGACCGCGGTCCGCTCCGCGACCATCGATGGCATCGCCGCCGCTGAGGGTCAGGCCATCGCCTTGCTCGACGGACGCCTGGCCTGCGCATGCGCCACGCCATCGGACGCGCTCGCGGAAATGCTTGGCGGGGCCGGCCTCGACGACGGGACCCTGGTCACGCTGTACTACGGGGCCGATCGGTCGGCCGACGACGCCGAGGCCGATGCGCAGGCGTTGCGCACGCGCTGGCCTGAGGTCGAGGTCGAGGTGTACGAAGGCGGCCAGCCCCACTATCACTACCTAGTCTCGGTCGAATAGCGAGGACCATTCCATGGCAGTACGCGTCGTCACCGACTCCACCTCCAACATCCTGCCCGACGTGGCGCAGGCGTTGGACATCACCGTCGTCCCGCTGACCGTCTTTTTCGGCGACGAGGCGCTGCTGGACGGCGTCGAGATCTCGTCAGGCGCCTTCTTCGAGCGCCTCGTGTCATCGCCGGTGCTGCCCCGCACCTCACAACCGTCCGTCGCGCAGTTCGCGGAGGTCTACGCGAAGCACACAGCTGACGGTCACGAAGTCGTCTCGGTCCACATCTCGGACAAGCTCAGCGGGACCCTCAACTCGGCTCGCGCCGCAGCCACGGACGCAGGCACGCGCGTCGAGATTGTCGACACGGAGGGCGCGTCGTGCTGGGTGGCGCTGGTGGCGATGGCCGCGGCGCGCGCTGCGGGCGAGGGCAAGGGGGTCGACGAGGTTGCCGCGGTCGCTCGGGAGGCGGCGGGCCAGATACGCCTCTACTTCGTCGTCGACACGCTGGAGTACCTCCAGAAGGGCGGACGCATCGGCAAGGCGCAGGCCCTGCTGGGCGGGCTGCTGAGCGTCAAGCCCATACTGCGCGTCCACGACGGCGAGGTACACCCCTACGAGAAGGTCCGCACCAGGCGGAAGGCGCTGCAACGCCTGCGCGAGCTGGTGCGCGAGGGCGGGCCGTACCAGGAGCTGGCCGTGCTGCACGGCACGACGCCGGACGACGCGGCCGCGCTGGTCGCCGACCTCGCGGACCTGACGCCCAACCCCGTGCTGACCGGCTCGGTGGGCGCGGTCATCGGCGTCTACACCGGGCCAGGCGTTATCGGCGTTGCCGCCAGGCGGGCATAGCCTCTCCCACACGCAGGCCATCTAAGCCGCCAGCCACCTCTTGCGAGCGCGGGATGCGCTCTCCGACAATCGCTGCGTGACCACGCCAGACACCGCGGCGCGCTTCGGGGAGATCGTCGAAGCGTCGATCGAGACCATCGTGGGTCAGTGCCACCGGCTCTACGAGGCTCCACCCCTGGGCGCGCTTATCCGGGCCGGGGACGGGGCCGACGCGACGCACTCCATCGTCGCTGGCGTGGCCACGTCCACGCTCGACCCCACCCGGCGCGTGATAGCGCGAGGCGCCGACGCTGACTCCGAGGCGGCGGTCTACCGCGAGCACCCGCAGCTGGAGCGCCTGCTGCGGACGGAGGTGACGCTGGCGGTGGTCGGTCATACGCAGGAGGGCGAGGTCCGGCAGTACCTCCCCCCTCTGCCACCTCACATCCACACCTTCTTGTTCGCCTGCACTCCTCAGGAGGTGCGCGCGTTCACCGAGGAGCTCGACTTCGTGGGCCACCTGGCGCGACGCATCGAGCCGGCGGCAGACGACGTGCTGGCCGCGGCGCTGCGCTATGCCTCGGCCGCGTACGAGCGGCCGGCCGACTTCCTCGCCCGCGCCGGGCGTGCCGCGGCGCTGCACCTCGGCGCCGACACCGCGCGGCTGACGGCTCTGCTGCGACGGCTGCCGCTGGAGAGGGCACCCGCATGAGCGGAGCGCTGGACTGGCTGGACCGCGACGGCGCGGTGCTTGGCAGCGTCGTGGGCGGATCGCTGAGCCGAGGGCTCGACGTGCGGTTGACCGGCCCCGATGCGGTCGAGCGCGCGAAGGTCGGCACCTTCGTGACCGTGCAGGGCACGGGCCGGCGCTTCTTCGGCATCGTCACCGACCTCAGCCTCGACAGTGCCGACCCGCGACTGCGGGCGGCCGCCGGCGACACCGACCCCGCCATCGCCAGCGTGCTCTCGGGCACCAGCGCCTTCGCCATTGCATCGGTCACGCCCATCCTGAGCACCAGCGTCGCTGGTGAGGCGCCGGAGCCCGCCCGCTCGCTCCCGGGGCACTTCGCGCAGGTGCGCCGCGCCTCCAACGAGGACGTTCAGGAGGTCTTCGGCTCCGAAGACGACCGCCACGTCTACATTGGGAGCCCGCTGGACATGGAGGACACACGGGTCTGCCTGGACCTGCACGAGCTGGTGAAGCGCTCCAACGGCGTGTTCGGCAAGAGCGGCTCCGGGAAGTCGTTCCTCACGCGCATCCTGCTCGCCGGCATCGTTCAGCGGAACGCGGCCACGAACCTCGTCTTCGACATGCACAGCGAGTACGGGTGGCAGGGCACCAGCGAAGGCGGCTACTCGGCCAAGGGGCTAAAGCAACTGTTCCCGGCACGCGTCGCGGTCTTCACGCTGGACGAGCGCTCGTCGCGCCAGCGGGGGGTCGCCACCGACTTCGAGGTGCGCATCGGCTTCGACGAGATCGAGCCCGAGGACATCGCGATCCTCGCGCCCACCCTCGGCATCACCGATCTCGGCGTCCAGGCGTGCTATGGACTCCGCCGTCACTTCGGAAACGGCTGGGTCCGGGACTTCGTGCGCCAGGACACCGGGGCCGCAGCGGAGCTGGCTGAGGCGCTGCGGGAGAGTCAGTCGACACTGGATGCGTTGCGCCGCCGATTGTCGCAGCTGGAGCGCCTCGACTTCGTCACCGACGCCTCGACCGGAGGGGGCAGCGTCAAGCAGGTGATCGAGTACCTGCGCGCGGGCAAGCACGTGGTGCTGGAATTCGGTCGCCACGGCAACGATCTCACCGCCTACCTCCTCGTGGCCAACCTCCTGACCCGCCGCATCCACGCGGAGTACCGGCGGCGCACCGAGGAGGCGCTGGCCGCTGGGGCATCGCCGCCCCAACCGTTGGTCATCACCATCGAGGAGGCGCATCGGTTCCTCAGCCGCGAAGTCGCTTCGCAGACCATCTTCGGTACCATCGCCCGCGAGATGCGGAAGTACCGCGTGACGCTGCTGGTCGTGGACCAGCGGCCCTCGGGCATCGACGAGGAGGTGCTGAGCCAAATCGGCACGCGGATCACCTGCCAGCTGGACAACGAGCGTGACGTGGACGCCGTGCTGGCCGGTGGCTCCGGCTCGCGCGAGCTCAAGGGTGTGCTGTCGCGCCTGGAGCCCTCCCAGCAGGCGCTGATGTTCGGCCACGCGCTGCCGATGCCCGTGGTGGTGCGCACGCGGGAGTACGGGCCCGCGTTCTACGAGGAGATGGCTTCGGCCGGCGTGGCAGCAACCGCCGCAGAGTCGGAGCGCGACCGCCGCGACCTCTTCGGCTAGGCGACTGCCCGATCGAGTGGCGCGCCGCCACGAGACGCGATCTCGTCCATCCGCCATCCGAGTGAGACAGCGGGACCCTTCGGCCCTTCGACGGGGCTCAGGACATGCTTCGCTCAGGACAGGCTCTGCGGGCGGGCAAAACCCGCTTCAAAAGCGCTGGCCCCCGTGAGTCGCTAGCTTCGCCAGCACGGGTTGGCGGTGGCCTGCCCAGGCGCCGAGCTACGCCAATGTTGGTTGTTCCCACCCGACCCGCCCCGCCGCGCTCCGCTTAAACGCCGAAGGGAGGGGAACGGAGTGGATGGAAGGGCCTTGCAACGCTCGTGCGTGGGAGGGCAAACTTGGGCGCGACCCCATGGCTAGGTTCTCGACAGCCTTCCGGAACACCACCCAGGCCGGGATCGCGCTGCTCGGCATCGGAATCGGCGGAGCGCTCGGCTGGCTGGCAATCCGAGGCGCGGACTGGAATGGGGTTCGCGACGCCATCGCTGACCTGTCCCCCTGGGTGTTGCTTGCGGCCTTCGGTCTGGCACTGGTCTCGGCCTGGCTGCGCGCGATGCGCTGGCGCTACACATGGGTCGGCTACAACGTCTCCATCATGCGTCTGTTCTTGGTCGAGAACGCGTCCCTCGGCATCAACAACGTTTCGCCCATTCGCATGTGGGACGAGGTGGCGAGCCTCGCGATGCTGGTCGTCCATGACAAGCTCCCGGCGGGTGCGGTCGTCGCGACCATCGTGATGACGCGCGCGCAGGACCTGGTGTTCACGCTGAGCTTCGTGGTGATCAGCCTCCTGGCGGCGCCTGAGCTGACCGAGTTCGCCAGGCCGGTCGTGTTCGTCAGCATCTTCTTCTTCGCCATGCTGATCATCGTCCTCAACCTCGGGCGGATCGTTCAGCGGTTCCCCGCGCTCCAGCGCATTCCGGGGGTGACATCCTTCGGCGGGGCCGTGAACTCCCTGTGGACCCGCAAGCGCCGGCTGGCCCTGACGTTCGGCCTGACGGCGGCCTACTGGCTAACGTTGGGTCCGGTGGGCTGGGTCATCGGCCGAGAAATGGGCATCGAGCTCTCACTATTCCATTTCACCCTGGTGGCGCTCGGCTCGGTCTTCTTCGCGACCGCCACGCCGGGGCTCCCTGGCGCTGTCGGCACCTTCGAGTTCGCGACCGTCCGGCTGTTGTCGGTCTGGGACGTCCCGCAGGGAACGGCCCTGGGCTTTTCGGTGGTGCTGCACATGGTCCTGTTCCTCCCTCCCGTCATCATCGCGATGTTCGTCCTGCCCAGGGAGGGCATGGTGTCGATGGCCACGTGGCGCGACCGTGCGCGCCGCGTTGAAGAACAGCGGGCGACCGAGGTACCCACGCCCTAGTGACGCGGCCGGCGCTGGTTGTTCATCCCACGGGGGCGCGCGTAGCTCGGGCGACCGAGACCTCGGCGTCCTAGCGCACGCGCCCACCGTTGGGTGTTCATCCCACGGGGGCGCGCGTAGCATCCAACCGGTAACCCTCAGCCTCCCGGCCGTCACCAGGGGAGGCCAACCCAAGGTGTCCGATGCAGGTTCTCGAGCACATGGAGACGCAGGGGCACGAGCAGCTGGCAGTCTGGACCGATCCAGGCTCGGGGCTCCGCGCCTTCATCGCCATCCACGACACCACTCTGGGGCCCGCGCTGGGCGGCACGCGCATCTGGCCGCACCCAACCGAGGACGCCGCGCTCGAGGACGTCCTGCGCCTGTCGAGGGCCATGACCTACAAGTGCGCGGTCGCCGGACTCGCCTTCGGCGGTGGCAAGGGGCTCATCATGGCCGACGCTCGCACGGACAAGACCGAGGCCATGATGCGCTCATACGGCCGCTTCGTGGAGGGCTTGGCCGGCCGCTACATCACGACCGAGGACGTCGGAGCGACCACGCAGGATATGGAGTGGGTAGCGCTCGAGACGAAGCACGTGCTGGGGTTGGACGTGAGTCACGGGGGCAGCGGCAACCCTGCGACGGTGACGGGGTTCGGCACATTCCAGGGCATGCGCGCGTGCGCCGAGGCACGGTGGGGCACCGATTCGCTCGAAGGCCGGACGGTCGCGATACAGGGCTTCGGCAACGTGGCGACGGCGCTGGCAGGGCACCTCACGGACGCGGGCGCAAAGCTCATCGTCACCGACATCGACGAAGCCAAGCGCAGCCGGGCCGCTGAGCTGCGAAACGCCACGGTGGTGGCGCCTGACGAGATCCTCGGTGCCGAGTGCGACATCCTTTCGCCGTGCGCGCTGGGAGCCGTGCTGAACGAGGAGTCGATCGCCCAGCTGAGGTGCGAGGTCGTCTGTGGGGCGGCCAACAACCAGTTGAAGGAGGCCGCCGACGGGGACCGGCTCCGCGAGCGGGGCATCCTTTACGCGCCCGACTACGTCGTCAACGCTGGCGGCGTCATCAACGTCTCGTACGAGCGCGGGGGTGTGTACAACGCCGACGCGGCCCTCGCGAAGACGGCGCGCATCCACGACACGATGGCGCAGGTCATCGCTGCGTCGGCCGAGCAGGGCATCAGCACCGCTGCCGCTGCCGACGCGATGGCCGAGGAGCTCATCGCGGCCGTGCGTTCGGTGCGCCGCCCCGACCACGCCTAGCGCCTTGCCGACCCAGAGCCCCGCCCCGTAGGCTGCGGCGGTGCAAACGGCCCCGGACAGACCTGAGCGCCTGACTTGGTACGCGCGGACGCCTTTCTACTACGGATGGGGCATCGTCGGCGCGGCGTTCCTGATGAACCTCATCGCGACCGGGGTCCAGCTCTGGTCGCTCAGCGTGCTGGTCGTGCCCATGGTGGACGACCTTGGCTGGCAGCGCGGGGACATCTTCATCGCGCTCACGGGGCGCTCGATCATCACTGCGTTGCTGACGCCATTCTTCGGACGGTACATCGACCGCCGCCACGGCGGCGTGCTGCTGATGCTCTCAGGCGGGGTGCTGGGGGCCATCTCCGCCGCCGCGATCTCCACGGTGCATGCGCCCTGGCAATTCCTGTTCTGGTTCGGGCTCGTGGGCGGGCTCGCGGGGCCCGGAGCGGCGTACGTCGTCTCGGCGGCCATCGTCCCCAAGTGGTTCATCCGCAAACGTGGACGGGCGCTTGCGCTGTCGACCATGGGCACCGGCGCGGCGGCGCTCGTGATGCCGCTGGTGGCCACGAGCCTCATCGGCGCCGTCGGCTGGCGGGACACCTGGACGGTGCTGGGGATAGCGACGGCGGTCATCACCATCCCGCTGGCGCTCCTCATGCGTCGCCAGCCGGAGGACGTGGGCCTGCTCCCCGACGGTGAATCGGCCTTCGACCCGGGCACCGGCGCACGTAGGAGCGCCGCTGCGGAGGAGTACAGCTTCGGCGCTTCGGAGGCGCTGCGCCAGCCGACCACGTGGCTCATCGTCGCGGCGATGACGCTAGCGAGCATGTCGGTGCTCGGCGTGCCGTCGAACCTCGTGCCCATGCTTCAGGACCGGGGCATGAGCTTGGAGGGGGCCGCAACGGGACTAACCATCTACGGGCTCATGTCGATGCTGGCCCGCTTCGGCTGGGGCATCCTGGCGGAGCGCACCCACGTGCGGAAGGCGATCCTCATCCTGAGCGGCTACGCGGCCACCGTCACGTTCCTGTTCGTCGCGGCCGGGAACGGCACCGCCATCCTGTTCGTCCTCGCCGCGGGGACCGGATTCGCCGTCGGTGGCATCGTCATCCTGAACCCGCTGGTGTGGCCAACCTACCTCGGAAGGCGCCACCTGGGAGCCATTCTCGGATTCGTCCTCCCCATCACCACCGTCGGGGGCGCGACGGGGCCGTTCATGATGGCGAAGGTGTTCGACTGGACGGGCTCGTACGAGCTGGGCCTGGTCGTCCTCGCGGGAGCGTGGGTGCTCTGCGGCGTGGCGATGTACTTCGCGCGCCCGTTCGCGAGGACGGCGCCGGTGGCGGCTTAGGCCGCGGGGCCGGCATCGGCCTTTCGTAGCCGCGCGCCGGGGCGCGCCAGCGCGGATCGGCTATGGCGGACGCCTTGAACCGGGTTCTGCCCACCCACTCGTCAGCCTCGAGGAAACCCTCGCGGCCTCCGTGTGCCGGGCGGTCTGTCCGGACCACTCGTACACCGCCCCGGTGCGTCCTTTGGTGGCAAGTGGGTAATCGCGTTCGGTTCTCGCCAGCACCGCCCCGCTGCGTCCTTTGGTGTGCCAGAAGGCACGTCAGGGCCGCGGGACTACGCCACGCCCCACGCTTCGAGCTGCTCGTCGCTGATGCCGAAGTGGTGCGCCACCTCATGGACGACTGTGTCGCGCACCTGCTCCACGACCTCCACAGCCGTCTCGCAGTCCTCCTCGATGGGCCCCTGAAAGATGGTGATGGTGTCAGGGAGCGTGAGGTTGTAGTCGCCGCGGTCCGTGAGCGGCACGCCCTGGTAGAGGCCATAGAGCGTCTCGTCGTCCCGAAGTCCGCTGGCGCGCCGCACGACGTCCGACGGCCAGACCTCGACCAGGACGTCGACGTTGTCCATGCGCTCTAGGAACTGAGCGGGCAGCTCGTCGAGCGCTTGGCGGACCAGCTCTTCGAAGTCGCTGAGGCGCATCGCTCCGCCTTACGCCGGGATGGCCAGCTGTTCGCGGATGGCCTTCAGCGTGTTGACGTTCTGCGCATCGGGGCCCTCGCCTGCGTACCCGGGAACCTCGAGGTAGAAGGGGACGTCGCGGAACGCCGGGGCCCCCAACACGGACTCGAACGCGGCGCGGCCCATGAACCCCTCGCCGATGTTCTCGTGGCGGTCGACGCCCTCGCCAAGGTCGCGCTTCGAGTCGTTGCAGTGGACCGCTGTGAGCTGGTCCAGGCCGATCTCGGTGTCGAACTCCGCCATCGTGCGCCCAACACCCTCCGGGGTGCGCAGGTCGTACCCCGCGGCGAAGGCGTGCTGGGTGTCGAGGCAGACGCCAACCCGCTTGTCGTCGACGGCCCGCAGGATGGAGCCTATCTCCGAGAACTTGGAACCGAGGTGGTCACCCATGCCGGCGCTGTTCTCGATGATCAGCATTGTGTCTTCGGGCGAGTTGTCCAGCACGCGGTTCATGTTCTCGACGACCTGCCGAAAAACGGCGTCGAAGCCCCGGCCCTTGTGGGAGTTCAGGTGGAATATGACCCCCATGACCCCGAGGTCGTGCGCTGTGTTCATGTAGCTGACCAGCGACTGAATGCCCTTGCGCACGAGCTCGGGGTCCTGGCTGGGAAGGCTGACCATGTAGACGGCATGGAAGGCGTTTGGGCCGATCTCGTGCTCCAGCGCCAGCGTTTTGAAGTCCGCGGCCACCCGCTCGTCGATGGGGTTGAAGCGCCACGAGCGCGTGGACGACGGGAAGAATTGGATGGCCTCAGCGCCGATGTCGAGGGCCCGCGGGATGGTCTTGTCGGCACCGTCGGCAGCGGACACGTGAGCACCAATGCGCATGATCGCCTCCTTGAAGTGAGCGGGGAGTGGGCGTAACTGGGGTGACTGGCTGGGCCCGCATTATCGGCGGGGCGGTTGGGAGCGTCCAGCGGGTCCGTCGATTAGCAGGAGGCGCTCTCGACACAGATTCGTCCCCTTCGGCCTTGCTCAGGGCATGCTTCGAGTGCCTCAGGATGAACGAAGGTCAAGGCCGCGTCAGGGTCATGCTTTGCACTTGGCACCGTTGCCGCTATGGTTCGCTCCGCGCATGCGGGAGGCCCCGCGCAGGAGGGATGGACCAGACCATGACCACGCAAACGGACTTCGACGTCGTCGTCGTTGGGGCGGGGAACGCCGCATTCAGCGCGGCGCTGACCGCACAGCAGGCGGGCGCCTCGGTGCTCGTGCTGGAGAAGGCGCCGGAGCACGCGCGCGGCGGCAACACCTACTTCACGGGCGGCGCGTACCGGTTCGCATACAACGGCTTCGACGAGGTCCATGCGCTCGTCCCTGACCTATCGGAGGGCGAAGCCGCGTCCATGGTCGTCGGGTCTTACACGACTGCAGACTTCCGGGCCGACCTCATGCGAGTCACCGAGGGTCTATCGGACGAGGACCTGGCCGATACCCTGGTACGTCAGTCTTACCCGACGATGGAGTGGCTCCGCGACCAGGGCATGCGCTTCATCCCGCTCTGGACCCGGCAGGCTTTCAAGGAGGGCGATAAGTTCCGTTTCTGGGGGGGCCTGATCCTCGAGGCGGTCGGTGCCGGCAAGGGCCTTTCCGACCGGTTCTTCGAGCTGGCCGCCGAGCGCGGCGTCGAGGTGCGCTACGCGTCCGCGGCCTCGGGCCTCATCCTCGATGCGTCGGCGACGGTGACCGGGGTCACGGTGCGCGGGCCTGACGGCTTCTACGATGTGTCGGCGCGCTCGGTCGTGCTGGCCTGCGGCGGCTTCGAGGCCAACGCCGAGATGCGCACCCGATACCTCGGCGCGGGCTGGGAGCTGGCAAAGGTCCGAGGAGTCCAGACCAACACCGGCGACGGCATCCGCATGGCCCTGGACGCCGGGGCCCAGCCTTTCGGGCACTGGAGCGGCGCGCACGCCGTCGCGTGGGACCTCAACGCGCCGCCCTTCGGGAACCGCGCGGTGGGCGACCTCTACCAAAAACACTCCTATCCCTTCGGTCTCATCGTCAACGCCGAAGGCAAGCGCTTCGTCGACGAGGGCGCCGACCTCCGCAACTACACCTATGCCAAGTATGGCCGCGAGATCCTGGCTCAGCCCCAACGCCTGGCGGTCCAGATATTCGATCAAAAAAGCCTGCACCTGCTACGCGACGAGTACCGCATCCCACAGATGACGGTCGCCGAGACGGACACCATCGAGGAGCTGGGCGAGGCGCTCGGAGTGGACGCGGCTGCACTCGGCGAGACGGTGGCGGCGTACAACGCGGCTTGCCAGCCAGGGGACTTCGACCCCACCGTGCTCGATGGCCTCCACACGACCGGCATCGAGCCGCCCAAGTCCAACTGGGCGCGCCCCATCGACACGCCCCCCTACGTGGGCTATGCGGTCACGTGCGGAATCACCTTCACGTTCGGCGGGCTGAAGATAGGGCGGGACGCCCAGGTGCTGGACGGACAGGACATGCCGATGGCAGGGCTGTACGCGGCCGGCGAGCTCGTCGGCGGTTTGTTCTACCACAACTACCCGGGGGGCTCTGGCCTCATGGCCGGCGCGGTCTTCGGACGGATCGCCGGGGCGAGCGCCGCGAAGAACGCGCTAGGGTAACTAGGCGGCGGCTCTGGCGCATTTCCACGCCCGGCGCCGCCGGCGGCTGTGGTAGGTGGGCAGAACCAGGTTTAACCGGCTCGCGCTGGTGTGCAGCCGCTGAGAGCTAAGCCGTTCGGCGCCTTCGACCACCGAAGGGGTTCATACGGCCGAGGACCCGGCCCAGCTCGCCCGTCTCCCAGGCGACCAGCATGAGGGTCGCCACGAAGATCGAGCTGTAGGTCCCGACGATCACGCCCACCAGCAGCACCAGCAGCAGCGGCTGAATCGTCGGCCCGCCGAACAGCAGCAGTGCGCCCACCACGATCAGCAGCGTCAGCGAGGTATTCAGCGATCGCCCGATCGTCTCGCGGATGCTGATGTTGGCCAGCTCCGGCAGGCTCGCTCCTTGGTAGCGCGCGACGTTCTCACGCAGTCGGTCGAAGACCACGATGGTGTCGTTCACGCTGTAGCCGATGACGGCCAGCACGCCGGTGATGAACATGGCGTTGACCTCGATATCGGCGAGCTTACCCAGGTAGGAGAACGTGCCCAGGACGATGATGACGTCGTGGATCAGCGCGACAATGGCCGCGGTGCCGTACCTGAAGGGGCTCGGCACTCCGCGGAACGCCCAGGTCACGTACAGCAGGATGGCGACCGATGCAACGAGCACCGCGATGATGGCGTTGAACACGTTCTCCGAGCCGACGAGGGCGGAGACGGAGTCAACCCCGACGATCCGTACCGGCGCGATGGAGTTCAGCGCGGCTTCCAGCTCGGCGCGCCCGCCGGCATCGACGACGTTCCCATCGGCATCGCGCTGCTCCGCGGCGACCTCACCGACACGGATGAAGAACGAGCGGTCGTCGAGGGCCTGGACGATCGCGTCCTCGTGCCCAATCGCATCCAATCGGTCGATGACCGTCGGCGAGATCGGCCCCGCGCCCGGCTCGACCAGGTCCTCGATGGCGACCGGGGCCAAGGCATTCAGCGCCTCGCTCAGGCGGGTCACGTCCCCCTGGCTGACGACGATGCCGTCTGCGTCGACCTCGTCAGGCTGTAGCGCCACCAACGGGATGAACAGCGAATAGGTCTGCGCGTTGGTCTCTCGCACAACGGCACCGGTCAAACTCGATCGGTCGATAGCGGCGGACACGTCATCAACGGCCACCGCGCGGTCGAACCGGAGCGTCGCGCTACTGCCGAACTCGACGGTGAGGGCCGTGCCGCCAGTGAAGTCGATGCCGGGACGCAGGCTTGGCTGTGTGACGAGCGCGCCGATGGCCGGGAGAATGAGGAGCGCCGACAGCAGGAAGAACCAGCGACGGTGCCGGACGATGTCCATTAGCTCGCACCCCCGGCGCCGTCGGTGCGCTTCGGCAACGACTCAGGCGTGAACGCGCGCGGGAAGCGCCCGAGCTTGGTGACCATGAGGAAAGTGAGCAGGTTCCGGCTCACGAAGATAGCGGTGAACATGCTGATGAGCACGCCGATGAAGAGGGCGACGGCGAAGCCGGTGACCGAGGAGTTGGCGGTCCTGTTCCCGAAGAAGAAGAGGACGGCCGCGATGATCAGGGTCGAAATATTCCCATCGCGGATGGACGGCCACGCGCGGTTGAACCCGATTTGCAGGGCGAACTGGACGGTGCGGCCGAGGCGGAGCTCCTCCTTCATGCGCTCGAAGATGAGCACGTTGGCGTCGACCGCCATGCCCAGCGACAGGATGAGGGCCGCGATGCCGGCCAGCGTCAGCGTGACGGGGACCAGCTTGAACACCGCCAGCATGAGAACGGTGTAGATGACCAGAGCGAACGCGGCGACCACGCCCGCACCCCGGTAGTAGGCCGCCATGAAGAACAGGACGAGCGCCAGGCCGATGCTTCCGGCGATCAGGCTGTCTTCGAGGGACTCGCTACCCAGGGAGGCCGCGACGACCCGCTCCGTCACGACCTCGATATCGATGGGAAGCCGGCCGGACTCGATCTGAATGGCAAGGTCCCGCGCCTCGTCGGTCAAGAAATTGCCGCGAATCTGGCCGTTGCCGGACAGGATCGGCGACACGACGACCGTTGACACCAGGTCCACGTCGTCCAGCTGGAACACGAGCCGGTCTGGTGTGAGCGTGTCGTTGGTCTCGAAGATGCGCTGGGTGACTTCGGCGAAGCGCCGCGCGGCGTTGCTGAACAGCTCGAAGGCGACGATGGGCTCGCTCGTCACCGTGTCCTGGGTCGCGAAGGAGCGCGACAGGTCCTCGCCGGTCATCACCGTGGTGTCGTCGAACACCGTGCAATTGCCAACCGAGTCCACCGACGCACAGACCCGCTCGACGATGCTCAGGCTCGCCGTCTGACCGATGAGTCGCTTGGCGCGCTCGACGTCCTCGATGCCCGGTAGCTGCACCAGCAGGCGCGTGTCACCGAGACGCTGAATGCTCGGCTCAGCGACGCCAAGGCTGTCTACCCGATCGCGGATGATGCGGACCAGACCTTCCATCTGATCGTCGGTGGGCTCCAGGTCCTTGGAGACCGGCGCGAAGACGAGGTGGCTGCCGCCGGCCAGGTCCAGACCCAGCTGCATGCCGAGGACCTCAGCGGAGCCCCGCTCGAACCGCGCGCCGGCGAAACCGAACTCGACGTGTTTGATCGCGAGCGCGCTGACCGATAGGCCAACGAGGACCACGATTACGAGAAGGGAACGCCAGTTGAGTCGCCGGAGCAAGGTTCAGACCCCGATGGGCATAGGCACGCCGGCCACGAGGTCCACCGGATACCGCGGACGAGTCTAACACGCGGCTATCCGTCGATGAAGCGGATGCGGGGTGTCGATGAAGTGACGATTGCGCGACTATCTTTTGTCATCGTGGCGATAGTCCGCAGGTGCGGGACCGAAACCGAATAGACCGGTCGCCTGCTAGATGGCGGTGGCGTGCTGAGAGGCAGCGGCCTCGCCCTCGCCCTCCTCCTCGGCGCCTTGCTCGACTTCCCACAAATCGTCGTTTGAGCGCAGCAGGTCCAGGTAGACGACCCCGTTGAGGTGATCGAGCTCGTGCTCAAGAGCCTGAGCGAAGAGGTCCGTCGCGGCCCTGATACGGACTCGCCTGCCCTCGCCGTCCATAGCGGTCGCCCACACCCGCTCGGACCGCAGAATGAGGCCCTGGTAGCCGGGAAGGCTCAGGCACCCTTCGACGACCTCTCGCTCACCATCCTTACGGCCGATCTCGAGGTTGAAAAGGATGCGAGGCTCGTCGTCTTCGGGCAATTGGATGATGCAGACGCGGTGCAGCGAGCCCACCTGGTTCGCCGCTATGCCGACGCCCCGGTAGTAGCGCATGGAGTCGATGAGGTTCTCGACCAACCGGCGCATCTTGGGCGTCGTCGGGTCCTTGACCTTCCGGGCCCTCTCGCGCAGGACGGGGTCGCGGCCGATGTAGTGCATGGGCAAAACAGCCATCGCCGGACCAGTATACCGAGCCTAGGTGACCAATGCTGGGTCCACGTCCATCACCCACGCAGGCGGCAGCTCAACCTTGTCGACGAGCTGCCGCGGCTCCGGTCCGCGAACCACGAGCTGCCACCGCCACGCCCCGCGCAGGCGAGCCGGGTACGCGGGGGCCGGCCCTATGACGTGCTCGTCGGTCATGCCCCATGCCCTGGCCTCCCTGCGCAGCTGGACCGCCACGCGCTGCGCTTCGCGCCGGGCCGTCGGCTCGTCGGTGTGCGCGAACGACAGCTTGACGAGACGCGCGTAGGGCGGCGCTCCGAGGCTCCTGCGGTAGCCGAGCTCCTGATCGTAGAACGCTTCGTAGTCCTGGCGGGCCGCAGCCCGTATCGCATAGTGGTCCGGCACGTAGGTCTGGACCACCACCCGGCCGGGGTCGGCTCCCCGTCCAGCCCGGCCAGCGACCTGCGTCAGCACCTGAAACGTCCGCTCGGCGGCCCGGAAGTCGGGGACGTGCAGGCCGATGTCGGCGAGGACGACGCCCACGAGCGTGACCGCGGGCAGGTGCAGACCCTTGGCGATCATCTGGGTGCCGACAAGGACATCGGCCTCGCCCTTGGCGAATCGCCCAAGCAGCTCGGTATGCGCCCGCACCGTCGTCGCGCTGTCGCGGTCCCACCGCATCACCCTCGCTCCTGGCAGCAGCGCCTGCACCTCATCCACCAGCCGCTGCGTCCCGAGGCCCAGGTAACGGATGTGCGAGCTATGGCAGCGGGGGCAGGTCGACGGCACCCGCCGGCGGTGGTTGCATTGGTGGCAGACCAGGCTCTGCGCAGCGTCGCCCTGGCCGGCGTGATACGTGTAGGCCGTCCCGCACCGATGGCACCGCGCCACGTAGCCACAGCTGCGGCACTCGACGACGCTGGCGCTGCCGCGCCGGTTAAGAAAGAGCATGGCCTGCCGGCCGGCGTCCAGGGTCTCGACGAGCGCCTGCCGCAGCTCGCGGCTGAAGACGCTGCGGTTGCCGGCGCGAAGCTCCTCGCGCATGTCGACGATGCTGACGTCGGCGAGGCGGGCGACGGCGCCCGAGTCCTCGATTCGCTCCGGTAGCAGTAGCGCCTCGTGCCGGCCGCTCGCGGCATGGAAGGCCGTCTCGATATCTGGAGTGGCGCTGCCCATGATGACCACGGTACCGGTCAGCTCGGCAAGCTTGAGGGCCACCGACCGCGCGTGGTAGCGGGGCGACGCGTCCTGCTGCTTGTAGGTCCACTCATGCTCTTCGTCGACGACAATGAGCCCGAGGTCCGGCTGTGGCGCGAAAACCGCGCCCCTCGACCCGATGACGATACCGGCCTCGCCGCGGTGGACTCGCCACCACTCGGCCCACTGCTGAGCGGGCGACAGTCCGCTGTGCAGCGAGGCGACCCTGCCGGGGAACCTGGCCTCGAAGCGTTGGAGCGTTTGAGGCGTGAGCGAAAGCTCAGGGACCAAGACAATGGCCCGCTTGCCCTGGTCAAGAACGTGGGCAATGGCTTGGAGATAAACCTCGGTCTTCCCGCTCCCTGTGACTCCGCGCAGCAAGAACGACCGGCCGAGGGGTGTCGGGTCATCCAGCGCAGCTCGGATGCGGCGGAGGGCGTCGGCTTGCGGGGGCGTCGGCATGCGCGCCGGCTCAGGACTCCGGTCACGCGACTCGCCGGCGGGCAGACGCACGAGCTCGGCGACGCCGTGCTCGACGAGCCCCGAGACTGCGCCCGCGCCGAAAGTGCGCCGGGCCGCCGCTGCCTCGTAGGGCCGGCGCGCCTCGGCTAGGGCGCGAGCCAACGCGGCCTGCCGGGGAGCGCGGCGCTCGCGCTCGCCGGCCCACTCCACGGTGCGGGAGGGCTCGGCGAGAAGCCGAAGTGCGTCGGTGGCGCGCTCGGTCGGCCGGTCGGAGCGCTCGGCTTCCTCCGGCCAGCGCTCCTCGAGCAGGCCAGCGCGATCGAGCGCGCGGGCGGCGTTGGGCACCCATGGCCCGAGCCGGCGTGCCAGGGCTGAGGCGTGCTGGGGCCGTGGGTGCCCTTTGAGGTAGGCCCAAAGCTGGCGTGCGCCTCGGGGCAGGTCGGCGGCGGGCTCACGGTCGGCCTTCAACCTCAGCGTCGCCTGGCTCGCCGTGCGATGGCCGGGCGGCAGCATCGGCGCGAGGGCTTCGAATAGCGGTGCGGCGTAGTGCTCGCTGACCCACCGCCCCAAGGCGAGCTGGGTCTGCGTCAGCACCGGCTCGGCCTGGACCACGGACGCGACGGGCTTCGTATAGTCGAGCGTGGTTGCCTCGCGGCCCGCCACCACCACGCCGCCGACGGTCCGGCGGCCGAAGGGCACACGCACCAAATGGCCGGGCTCGAGCCTTACGCCGGGGGGCACCGAGTAGGTGAACGTGTCAGCAGGCCGGTCGGTGGGGACATCGACGACGACGTCGACGTAGGCCGGTTGCCCGGCTGTTCGTCCTCCATCCGGCGCGGGCACTGGCGACTGCCCTGGAGTCGGTTTCGTCAACGTCGGCAGGTCCACCAAAAAAGAGCCTCCCCGGGGGATTGTACCGCCGGGGAGGCTGGGACTCGCTGATATGGACTTCGCCTAGTTGCGGCGGCCTCGCTCGCGCTCCTTGATGCGTGCCGCCTTGCCGGAGAGGTTGCGCAGGTAGTAGAGGTTCGCGCGGCGGACCTTGCCTCGCCGGATCACCTCGACACTGTCGACGTTCGGCGAGTGGAACAGGAACGTGCGCTCGACGCCGACACCGGATGCGACGCGTCGGACCGTGAAGGAGCTGGCTACGCCCCCCTCACGCTTGCGGATGACGACGCCCTGGAAGCTCTGCTGGCGCTGACGTTCGCCCTCGCGGATCCAGACGTTCACCTTGACGGTGTCGCCCGGCTGAAAGTCGGCGATCTTCTCGTTGCTCTCGATCGCAACGGCGTCTCTCGGGTCCATCTCGAGCCTCGTCCTGGGGGAGTCTCCGGGCGGTTCTGCGCGGCCGTGGCCATTATAACGGCGTGCCGCGGGCGTGAACAGCGGTACCTAGGTTGCCGTGACGCGGTGGACGTGGGCCAGTGTCGCGTCCCAGGGGTCCGCGCGTGGCGGCAGCTGGTCGCCTGGGATCAGCTCCACGGCGTTCCGCTGCCACGCAATCAGGGTGCCCGAGTGGCCGTCCAGCAGCGCCTCGACCGCGGCCACCCCCATGCGCGTCGCCAGGATCCGGTCGAAGCGCGACGGCGAGCCTCCGCGCTGGATGTAGCCCAGGATCGTGAAGCGCGCGTCGTAGGGGTCGTCCGAATCGTTTATCAGCTGCGTGAGCTCGGATGCGTGCCACTGGGCGCCCTCGGCGAGCACGATCACGAACCGGTTCTTGCCCTGGCGGCCGGCCTCGGCCAACTGCTCGAAAATGCTCTTGAGCTCAACGGGCCGCTCCGGCGTGAGGATCATCTCGGCGCCGGCGGCGATGCCGGCCTGGATGGCCAGGTAGCCACAATGGCGGCCCATGACCTCGACGATCATGGCGCGGGAGTGGGCGCTCGCCGTCTCGTTGAGCCGGTCGATGGCCTCCACCGCCGTGTTCACCGCCGTGTCGGCGCCAATCGTGATCTCCGAACCCGGCATATCGTTGTCGATCGTGGCGGGGACGACCGTCACCGGCACGCCTAGCTCGTGCAGCCGCATCGCTCCCTCAAGGGACCCGTCGCCACCGAGGACGACAAGGCCCTCGATGCCCTGCTCGCGCAGGTAGTCGACGCAGGCCTCGCGGACCGCTCCGTCCAGGAAGGCGTCGGAGCGGCCCGAGCCGATGATGCTTCCGCCGCGCTGCAGCAGGCCGGACACCGAGCGCGTCGTAAGCTTTTCGGCACGCCGCTCCACCAGGCCGTTGTAGCCGTCTGGGATGCCCCAGACGTCGACTCCACGATAGATCGCCGCCCTGGTCACGGCGCGGACCCCAGCGTTCATGCCGGGCGCGTCGCCCCCGCTGCAGAGAACGCCGATGGCGCGCAAGTCGCTGTGGCGCATCATGGCAGTCCAAGCGTACACCGGAGCGGGGCGCCTGACCCAGCGGTTCCGCTCCCAGCGTGGGCCGCGAATAGAGCGGCTCCGTCCTCCAGTCCTCCCTGCGCGTGCCTCGTTCGGTGTGTTGTCAGCCGGCGAGCGATGCGCCAAAGTGAACGTCCGGCAGGTCACGGCGCGCTGGACGGGGGCACAGCCTCGTTGACACCTAGCGCTGAGCACTGGTAGCGTGAAGGTGGCTCTGGTGGTTCCAGCGGAGCGGACCCACCCGTTCCCATCCCGAACACGGAAGTGAAACGCTCCAGCGCCGACGATACTGGCGGGGCAACTCGCTGGGAAAATAGGCCACTGCCAGGGCCTAACTAGGCAACCAAGCCCGGGAGTTGAACTCCCGGGCTTTTCTTGTTCCCCACGAACTAACTACGAGCGAGCTCCTTCTGGGCCGGAGGGCCGGGCCCGTCGGGAGGCGCCTCGACGAGGCCGGCTTTCGGGTCTCGAAACGCCCGGCCTACATGCGCACCAACCAGTCAAACACCTAGGAAACTGGGGGTAGCTGCGCTTTACACCTCAGCGGCGCCAGCCGTAAGATATAGAGGTGTGTGTTGGAGCCTGATGTCCGGTGCTGAACGTGGTCGAACAAGCCGCTAACAATATTCCGTCCGAGCCCACCATGGCCGAGCTGTTGGAGGAGTCGCTGCCGTTGCGGGGACTTCGCCGAGGCGAGGTGGTGGAAGGACAGGTCATGCGGATCGACGCCGACGGCATCCTGGTCTCCATCGGCCACAAGTCTGAGGGCGTCGTCCCGCTGCGCGAGATGCGCACGCTCACGCCCGAAATCGCCGAGAGTTACACCCCAGGGACTCCCATCTTGGTCCAGGTCCTTGACTCCTCCGGGTCCGAGGGCCAGGTTTTCCTCTCCTTCGACCGCGCTCGCTCCCAGGCCACGTGGTTCGTGCTGGAGCGGATGGTGGACTCCGGTGAGGTCGTGACGGGCACATTCGTCGGCCACAACCGCGGCGGCGCCATCGTCGACGTGGACGGGGTGCAGGCCTTCGTGCCGATGTCTCAGCTGGTGCTCCAGCCGGGAGGCGACCCCGAGGAAGCGATCGGTCAGCGCGAGGGCCAAGAGGTCCAGCTCAAGGTCTTGGAGGTGAACCGGCGCCGCAATCGCGCCGTTCTCTCCGAACGCGCCGCCATGCGCGAGCAGCGCGACGGGCAGAAGGAAAAGCTGCTCGATGAGCTCCAGGAGGGCGACGTACGAACCGGGATCGTAACCGGAATCTCGGGCTTCGGTGCCTTCGTAGATATAGGTGGCGCCGATGGCCTGATCCACATCTCGGAGCTCTCGTGGGCCCCGGTGGCCAGCGTCGAGGAGGCCGTCTCCGTCGGTCAGGAGGTGGAGGTGTACGTCCTGCGCGTCGACCGCGATACGAAGCGCATCGCGCTCAGTCTGCGCAGGCTGGCCCCCACTCCCTGGCAGACAGCCATCGATCGGTTCGAGCTGGGGCAGTTGGTCTCCGGCACGGTGACAAAGCTCATGGAGTTTGGTGCCTTCGCCCGCGTGGAAGACACCATCGAGGGCCTGATCCACGTCTCAGAGTTAACGGACCGGCACATCAACCACCCCAAAGAGGTGGTGCGGGTCGGCGATGCACTTACATTGCGCATCGTCAGCATGGACTTGGGAAGGCAGCGAATGGGGTTGAGTTTGAAGCAGGTCGAGGAGTATCAGGTCGAATAGCGGCCGCGCCCTTCAGCGACGGCACCTACAGATCGCCATTTGGAGCGTCCCGATCATGGCAAGCAGATTCGAAAAGTTCTCGGAGCGCGCACGCCGTGTACTCTCCCTGGCCCAGGAAGAGGCGCAGCGGTTCAATCACAACTACATCGGCACGGAGCACATCCTGCTCGGCTTGGCCCGAGAGACGGATGGGGTCGCCGCGCGCGTTCTGACGAGCTTGGGCGTCGAGCTGTCCAAGGTTCGCTCAGCGGTCGAATTCATCATCGGCAGGGGTGAGCGCCCGTCGCCCGGCGACATTGGGCTGACTCCCCGCGCCAAGAAGGTCATTGAGCTGGCCGTCGACGAAGCGCGCCGCCTCAGTCACCACTACATCGGCACGGAGCACCTGCTCATCGGCATCATGCGCGAGGGCGAGGGCGTCGCCGCCGGCGTCCTGGAGAGCCTCGGGGTCTCGCTGGACAAGGTCCGGACCGAGACGACCCGCATCCTGAACCAGAGCGTGTCCCAGGGCCAGTCTCAGGGCCGCTCGAGCACCCGGACGCCCACCTTGGACCAGCTGGGCATCGACCTCACGCAAGCCGCCCGCGCAGGCAAACTCGACCCGGTGATCGGCCGCAACCAGGAGATCGCGCGCGTCGTCCAGATCCTGAGCCGGCGCACCAAGAACAACCCGGTCCTCATTGGGCCGCCGGGCGTCGGCAAGACCGCCATCGTTGAGGCGCTCGCCCAACGCGTCGTCAGCGGCGACGTGCCTGAGTCCCTCACCGGCAAGCGCGTCGTCACCCTCGACATGGGTGCGCTGGTCGCCGGGACGAAGTACCGCGGCGAGTTCGAGGAACGCCTCAAGAAGGTCGTCGAAGAGATCAAGAGCGCCGGAAACTGCGTGCTCTTCATTGACGAGATGCACACCATGATCGGCGCCGGAGCGGCCGAGGGGGCCGTCGACGCCGCCAACATTCTGAAGCCATCGCTCGCTCGCGGCGAGCTCCAGACCATCGGCGCAACCACGCTGGACGACTACCGCAAGTACGTCGAGCGCGACCCGGCGCTCGAGCGCCGGTTCCAGCCGGTCCACGTGGAAGAGCCCTCCGTCGAAGAGACCATCGAGATCCTCAGGGGCATCAAGCACAAGTTTGAGGAGCACCACTCGGTCGCCATCAACGACGAATCGCTCGAGTCGGCCGCCACGCTCGCGTCGCGGTACATCGCGGACCGCTATCTCCCGGACAAGGCCATCGACCTCATGGACGAGGCCGGCTCCCGCGTGCGCATCCGCCACAGTGGCACGCCGCTGTCGGTCAAGGAGGCGCAGAAGGTGCTGGAGACGGTCCGCCGCGACAAGGACGAGGCCATCTCGCAGCAGCAGTATGAGTACGCCGCGGAGCTACGCGACCGTGAGCTGAAGCTCGCCGACAAGCTCCAACGGCTCCAGTCCGAGTGGCAGGAGACCTCCACCAAGGGGGACGCCGTCGTCACGGCCGAGGAGATCGCCGAGGTCGTGAGCATGTGGACCGGACTGCCGGTCACACGCCTCGCCGTCGAGGAGACCGAGCGGCTGTTGCACATGGAGGACGGCCTCCACCGCCGGATCATCGGCCAGGAGGAGCCCATCGTGGCTATCTCCAGGGCAGTGCGCCGCGCCCGGGCAGGCCTGAAAGACGTGCGCCGGCCCATCGGCAGCTTCCTCTTCCTGGGGCCGACCGGTGTCGGCAAGACCGAGCTGGTCCGCGCGCTCTCCGAGTTCATGTTTGGCTCCGAAGACTCCATGATCCGGCTCGACATGTCGGAGTTCATGGAGCGCCACACGGTGGCCCGGCTGGTCGGCGCGCCTCCCGGCTACGTCGGTTACGAGGAGGGCGGTCAGCTGACCGACGCCGTGCGGCGCCGCAGTTACTCCTGCATCCTGTTCGACGAGATCGAGAAGGCGCACCCCGACGTGTTCAACATCCTGCTGCAGATCTTCGACGACGGTCACCTGACCGACGCGAAGGGCCGCAAGGTGGACTTCCGCAACACCATCATCATCATGACATCGAACATCGGCTCCGACCTCATTCGGACCGACGGCGGTCTGGGCTTCGCGACCAAGTCGGATGAGGGGCAGACCGAGAGCCAAGGGTACGAGCGGATGAAGGGCAAGGTGATGGACGAGGTCAAACGCTTCTTCCGCCCCGAGTTCCTCAACCGGGTCGACGGACAGATCGTGTTCCACCCGCTCACCAAAGACCACATCGTCCAGATCGTCGACCTCATGCTCAATGACGTCCGCAAGCCGATGTTGGAGAAGGGGCTCAGCCTCGAGGTTTCGACGGAGGCGAAGGAGTGGCTGGCCGAGAAGGGCTACGACCCGAAGTTCGGTGCGAGGCCGCTGCGCCGCGTGATCCAGAACGAGATCGAAGACCCGCTCTCCGAAGAGGTCCTCGCGGGGAGTTACCAGCCAGGAGACACGGTGATCGTGAGCTTCAAGGACGACGCGCTGGAGATACATCCGCAGGAGCGCCCCCAAGAAGTCGTCACCGCCACCTAGCGAATTCGCCATGCACGACGGTATAAGGGGGCATCCTCACTGAGGGTGCCCCCTTCGCATGCCACTGACCTCCTCTCAAGCCAAACGCCCCCGAACGACCTTTTTCTGCAACGAGTGCGGCCACGAAAGCCCCAAGTGGGAGGGGCGCTGCCCATCCTGCGACTCGTGGGGGACCTACACCGAGGCGCCCCAGCCGGCGCGCGCCGAGCGATCCGCGCCCGGCAGAGCCCCAGCCCGCGTCCGCCAGGCCCTGGCCGCGCCAACCGAGAGCGGCCTGCCCCGCGCGCCACGCCCCCTGGCGGAGGCCGTCGCGCAGCCCACACAGGTCATGCCGACGGGCCTGCCCGAGACCGATCGCGTGCTCGGCGGGGGCCTGGTCCCCGGCGCACTGGTGCTGCTGGCCGGCGACCCGGGCGTCGGCAAGTCCACGCTCATGCTCCAGGCCAGCGCTCGCCTCGCCGACCAAGGCACCAGCGTCCTCTACGCGTCTGGTGAGGAGTCGGCCGCGCAGGTAGGGCTCCGCGCCCGGCGGCTGGGCATCGACAGCAGCCGCGTGCTGTTCCTGGCGGAGACCGAGGCGGAACGCCTCATCGAGTCACTGGAGGCGGCGGCACCGGGCGTAGTCATCGTCGATTCGATCCAGACGCTGTCCACCGACGGCGCTCCCGCCGCGGGCAGCGTGAGCGCGGTGCGCGAGTCGACGCAGATGCTCATGGCCTGGGCGAAGGTCCGCGGCGTGCCGGTGATCCTCGCAGGGCACGTCACCAAGGACGGCGCCATCGCCGGGCCGAAGGTGCTGGAGCACATGGTCGACGTCGTCCTGCAGATGGAGGGCGACCCGGTCTCGGCCTACCGCATCCTTCGCTGCGCCAAGAACCGCTTCGGCGCCACCGACGAGGTCGCGCTCTTCGAGATGCGCACCGACGGCCTGGCCGAGGTCGCCGACCCCTCCGCCGCGCTGGTCGCTGAGCGCCGTGCCGGCGTGCCGGGCTCCGCGATAGTCGCGACCCTCGAAGGCACGCGTCCGCTGCTCGCCGAGGTCCAGGCGCTGACCAGCCTCGCGGTGGCGGGCCCGCCGCGGCGCACCGCCACGGGCATCGACGCCGGCCGCATGGTCATGCTCACGGCGGTGCTGACGCGCCGCGCGGGGCTGCGGTTGGGCGACCAGGACGTCATGGTGAACGTACCCGGCGGCCTGCGCATCGCGGAGCCGGCCAGCGACCTGGCGGTGGCCATGGCCATCGCGTCGAGCGCGCGGGACGTGCCGCTGGACCCCAGGGTCGTCTGCATCGGCGAGGTGGGGCTGAATGGCGAGGTGCGCCGCGTGCCGCAGCTGGAGCGCCGGCTGGCCGAAGCGGCCCGCCACGGCTTCTCACGCGCTTTGGTCCCTCGGGGCACGGACAGCAAGGCGTGTCCTGGCATGGAGGTCGTGCCGGTCGGCAGCGTCCGCGAGGCGATGCAGGCCGCGATGGGCCGCTAGGCGGTCACCGTTGGCGCTGGCGTCCTGGCAGCCGCCAGCCTGGTCGTGGCGGCACCCGCGATGACGACCGCCACCGCGACGAAGCCAAGCACCCACAGGTCCATGTGCAGGGCCGTGATGAGCAGCCCGTAGTTCAGGATGAGCGCTACCCGCACAGGCGGACTCACCGTGCCGAGCAGCCAACCGGCATTGGCGGCTTGGACGCCAGCGACCACAACCGCAGTACCGACGATCACGCCTACTTGCAGGTACAACGCGGTCCCTGCTTGGGTGATCAGCTCCGGTGAGACAGCGAACATCGCAGGGAACAGCAGAACCGGCCACAGGATGCGGACGACGCTTCGTGTCGTGCTCCAGTAGTCGGTGCCGGCAACCATCGACGCGATGATCGTACCAAGTGCGATGGGTGGGATGACCGTCGAGAGGGTGCCGGCGAAAAAGGCGATGTAAACCGCGCTGGTGAAATCGACCCCAAGCGATGCGAATGTCGCAGAGAACGTCAAGACCATGATGATGAAGACGGCGACGGCTGGGAGTGCGCCGCCGAGCACGAGCCCGAAAGCCGTGGCAATCAGTACAACGCCAAGCAGGCTTCCGGAAGCCCAGTCTTCGACCGCCAATGAGAGGCGCAGGCTGAATCCGGTGAATATCATTGAGCCCTGAACAACATCGAAGACGACTAGGAGCAGCGTCATCGCGCTCGCGTAGAACGCCGCACGATAGAGGGCGTTCGGCATCTCCGAAATAAAACGGTCTCTCGCAACCGCCAGGGTAACCACCAGCAGGGTGACGAGCGCCCACCCGATCGACGCAGGCAACGTCTGGTGAAACTGCGCGCCGATCAAGCACGCCAATGGGTGCGACGAACACCATGATCGCTCCCCAGTTTCCGCGCGGCTCGTCGGAGGGCGAGACCTCAGCAGCCGGAGTGCTCATGTGCGCATTGGCGTAGATGAAAACCCCAAGCGACAGGAACCATAGCCCGGCGGGCGCCAATGACATCAGCAAGATGTCGAGATAGCTGACCCCGGTGATGTCAGCCATGATGAACGCTACCGCCCCGAGGATCGGTGGGGTTATAGCTCCGCCGCTTGCTGCGATCGCTTCGATGGAGGCCGCGTAGGGCGCGGCGTATCCCTTCCGCCGGAGCATCGGGATCGTGATCGGCCCTGAAATGAACACATTCGCCGCCCCGCCACCTGACACCGAGCCCACCGCAGAAGTGATGCCAACCGCAGCAAGCGCAGGAGCACCTGCGAGTCGCAGGCGTCTCAGCCCCGCCGACAGCATACTGGCCATGGGTGGCCCACCGACTGCGCTGAGCAACACGCCCCAAAACACGAGCGGCCAGAGGACGACCGCGCCCGTGCCCGTGCCCGTGCCCGTGCCCGCGAGGCTACCGAAAAGCTGCTGGCTCACGAGTCGCGTGAGAACGTTATGGAAGTCTAACGATGGGCCTCTGAGGGAGCCCGGCAGATCGTCCGCGTAGAGCATGAGGAGGAAGAAGATCACCCCAAGGGCCGCAACTGGCGCACCCCAAAGCCGCCAGACCAAATAGAGGGTCTGGACCGCGACCAGGCTTCCGATGACGAGGTCAGGCGTGGAGCCGTAGGACGACCTAAACAGCAGCTCCAGAGATTCGGTGTAGAAATAGTACCCGCCAATCGCGAAGCCTGTCGCGAACAGCGCGGCCGTAATCCATCTGGCCAAGGTCTTCTGCCCGCGCTCCAGGAACCACAGCGTGGCCATCAACGACGCCAGCGTCACATGGGCCACGACGTAGCGGTACTCACTCGGCTCCCAGGCCGTCCAGATCGGAGGGTTGAACTGCGAGGCGAAGACCGCCAACAGCGCGAACAGGTCGAGCCAGAACAGAACGCGTAGCAGCCGATGCCGGAGTAGAGGGCCTGTCGCTAGTGGGTCGACCACCGGCGCACCTCCTAGTTCAGGTGGCGGGTAGTGTGCGCAAAGTGTCTCGACAGGGCCAAGCAGAGACGAATGTCGGAATGGCTGATCTGGCTGAACGCTCTCGGCGTGCTAGGATTGGCAGACCGTGACCAGCCCGTCGCCCAGCCCCCCGCGCCGCCTCCCCGAGTGGCTGAAGGTGCGCATGCCGGGCAGCCCGACCTACCTCGAGGTGCGTGAGCTGCTGCACACGGCAGAGCTGCACACGGTCTGCGAGGAAGCGCACTGCCCCAACATCGGCGAGTGCTGGGACCGCAAGAGCGCGACGTTCATGGTCCTCGGCGACGTCTGCACGCGGGCGTGCCGCTACTGCGCGGTGACCTCCGGGAGGCCGGCGGGACTCGACCTCGGCGAGCCGGACAGGCTGGCGCGCACGGTCGAGCACCTGGGCCTGCGCTACGTCGTCATCACCTCGGTCGACCGCGACGACCTCGCCGACGGCGGCGCGTCGGTCTTCGCCGCATGCATCGAGCGCATACGCGAGCGCGCACCCGACTGCCGCGTGGAGGTGCTGACGCCCGACTTCCAGGGCGATTGGGATGCGCTCCGCTCGGTGCTCAACGCGGGCCCCGCTGTCATGAACCACAACATCGAGACGGTCCGGCGCGTGTTCCCGAGCGTGCGGCCCAAGGGTGGCTACGACCTATCCTTGGACTTTCTGCGGCGCTCCCGCGAGTACGCTCCCGACGTCCCCACCAAGAGCGGCATGATGGTGGGCCTGGGCGAGACCGCCGACGAGGTGCTCGGCACCATGCGCGACCTGCGGGACAACGGCGTCGATCTGCTGACCATTGGCCAGTACCTGCGGCCGTCGTCCAAGCACGTGGCCATGGACCGCTTCTACCACCCTCGCGAGTTCGAGCGCTTCGAGGACGCGGGCTACGCCATGGGCTTCCGCCACGTGGCCTCGGGGCCGCTGGTGCGCTCGTCGTACCACGCCGACGAGCAGCATGACGCGGCGACGCGCGTCGCCGCAGGCTAGGTCCCGACAACACCATGACCATCCGCATCGCGGTCCTCGACGACTACCAGGGCTCCGCGGGGAAGTTCGCTGACTGGGCCACCATCGATGGTGGTGCAGTCGAGTTCTTCGCCGACACGCTGACCGACACCGATGCGCTGGTCGAGCGGCTCGCGCCCTTCGATGCGCTGGTGACCATGCGCGAGCGCACGCGTTTCCCGGCCACACTGCTGGAGCGCCTGCCCAACCTGAAGCTGGTGTCCGGGACCGGCCGCCGCCAGGCACACCTCGACCTCGATGCCGCCACGCGGCTGGGCATCGTGGTGACGGGCACCGGCAGCCCCGGCGACTCGACGGCCGAGCTGGCGTGGGGGCTGATCATCGCCGTCACGCGCAGCGTCGCGTGGGAGGACGCGCGCATCCGCGAGGGCCGCTGGCAGACGCGGCTCGGCAGCGGCCTGCGCGGCAAGACGCTGGGCATCATGGGCATGGGACGGCTTGGCACCGCGATGGCGAAGATTGCCCCGGCCTTCGGCATGGACATTATCGCGTGGGGTCCGACGCTGACGCCGGAGCGGGCCGAGGCCGGTGGCGCTACGTACGTGGCGTGGGACGGCCTGTTCGGCAGGGCCGACGTCGTCAGCATCCATGTGCCGCTGACCGACCTGAGCCGGGGGTGGGTCGGGGCGCGGGAGCTCGCGCTGATGAAGCCCACCGCCTACCTCATCAACACCTCGCGCGGGCCCATCGTGCAGACTGACGCGCTGGTGGCGGCGCTGCGCGAGCGTCGCATCGCCGGGGCCGCCATCGACGTCTACGACGAGGAGCCGTTGCCGGCCGGCCATCCGCTGCTCGGCCTCGACAACGTCGTGCTCACGCCCCACCTGGGCTACGCGACGCGAGAGACGCTGGAGGTCTTCTACGCCGAGGCGGTCGAGAACGTTCGGGCGTGGCAGGCCGGTACCCCCACGCAGGTGCTCAACGAGGCGGTACTGGGCAGCGAGCGCCGCTAGCGTCCGTTCGTCCTGAGGCACTCGAAGCATGCCCTGAGCAAGGCCGAAGGGGACGATTCCGATGTAGCAAGCGCCGCTAGCTGCGGCGAGCGACGACGTAGTCGGTGAGCGCTTCGAGCGAGCGCCTCGCGGTACCCTGCGGCAGGCCATCAAGCGCGGCGCGGGCCGCTTGCCGATAGCGGTCGCAGGCCACCAGGGTCTCGCCTATGGCGTCCGACCCGCGGATCGCGTGAACCAGCGCCGTGAGGTCTTCGGGGTCGCGGCTCCCCGCGGTCAGGCGGCGTACGAGCGGCTCGTCGGGGTGCCAGTCAACGTAGAGCAATGCCGGCAGCGTGATCGTGCCCTGGAGCAAATCGTTGCCAACCGGCTTCCCCAACTCCTCCTCGGTCCCTTCGAAGTCGAGCACGTCGTCCATGATCTGGAAGGCCATGCCCAGGTTGTAGCCGTAGGCCTTCAGCGCGGCGCTGGCCTCGGGTGGCGCGCTGCTGAGCACGCCGCCCGACTCCGAGGCGGTCGAGAATAGCGTCGCGGTCTTGTCGTAGATGCGCCGCTCGTAGTCAGCCACCGTGTGACTCCAGTCGTAGGCGCTGAAGTGCTCAGCCAGCTCGCCCCGCGCCAGCTCCATGATCGTCTCCGAGAAGCGGCGGATGACGTAGATATCCTCCGTGTCGCATACGTACGTGGCCGAGGTGGCGAACACGTAGTCGCCCAGCAGCACCGCCACCTTGCCGCCCCACTCGTTGGAGACGGTTGCGCGACCCCTGCGCGTCTCGGCGCGGTCGACGGTGTCGTCGTGGATCAGCGTGGCGATGTGCAGCAGCTCGACGGCCGTTGCCATGGTGATGGGCTTGGCGGGGTCGCCGGGGTACACCTTGGAAGCCAGCAGCGTGAGCGCCGGGCGCAGCTTCTTGCCGCCGCTGACGATGGCGTGCGCGATGAGACGATCGTCGCCCGACAGGCCCGCGCCGTCGGCCAGTGCGCTCAGGTTGTCGGCGACGCGACGCAGCTCCGGCCCGATCGGCTCGTAGATGGGGCGGACGGATGCATCCAGCGCTTCGACCATCAGGAGCTACCTGATTCCCGCCGCCCACCCTCGCCTTTATCCGACTCCCGCCGCCCACCTCCGCCTTTATCCGACTCCCGCCGCCCGCCCCCGTCTCCAGCTGACTCCCGCCGCCCACCCCCGTCTCCGGGTGACTCCCGCCGCCCACCCCCGTCTCCAGAGCCCAGCTTGGCCGCCATCTCCTCGGCGACGGCGGCGTCCAGCTTGGCGAACAGCGGCGCGTGCTCAGGGAGCAGCGTGCCGGGCGCGGGCGCGACGATCCGCCAGCCGTGGTCCTCGACCCGGCCCTCGAAGCCCAATAGCTCATGGAGGCGTTGGGCGCTGAAGGGGATGAACGGGTAGAGCGCAGTCTTGAGGCCGGCGATCGCGTAGAGAGCCGTGGAGAGCGTGACCGCCGCCGCTGCGAGGTCCTCGCGCACCTGGCGCCACGGGGCCTTGGTGTCGATGTAGCGGTTCGCCTCGCGTGCGAGACCCATGGCGTGGCCGAGGGCCTCCCGGAAGCGCGGCGCATCGTCCAGGCTTGCGGCGACAGCCTCCAGCGCCGCGTCAGTCTTCGCCCGTAAATCGCGGTCGACCGCCTCCAAGGCAAGTGCGTCGGGGACCTTCCCCGCGAAGTTGCGCTGGACGATGGTCAGCACGCGGTGGACGAGGTTGCCGAACGTGGCGACCAGCTCGTCGTTGTTCCGGCGCACGTACTCGGTCCACGAGAAGTCGGAGTCGGCGGTCTCGGGCATCGCGGCGGAGAGGTAGTAGCGCAGGGGGTCCGCCGGAAACCGGTCTAGGTAGTCGGGTAGCCACACGGCCCAGTTGCGGCTGGTGGACAGCTTCTCGCCCTCGATGCCAAGGTACTCGTTGGCGGGCACGTCGGTCGGGCGGTTGAGCCCGCCCGCGCCAAGCAGGATGGCGGGCCAGATGACCGTGTGGAACGGGATGTTGTCCTTGCCCATGAAGTAGTAAGACCGCGTGGCGGGGTCCTCCCAAAAGGGACGCCACGCATCGGCGTCGCCCGAGCGCTGGGCCCATTCGCGGCTTGCGGACAGATAGCCCATGACAGCCTCGAACCAGACGTAGATACGCCGGTCTTCGTAGCCCTCCAGCGGCACGGACACGCCCCACTCGAGGTTGCGGGTCACGGCACGGTTCTTCAGCCCCTCGCGCAGATAGCCCAACGTGAAGTTGCGCACGTTGGGGCGCCAGCTCTCCTTGGCGGAAATCCACTCGGTGAGCTGTTCTTGGAACGCGCTCAGCCGGAAGAACAGGTGCTCCGCCTCGCGGACCTCTACCGGGTAGCGCTCGCCATCGCGGGCGTAGGTTGGCGCGACCAGGTCCACGGGGTCCAGCGTGCGCCCGCAGTTGTCGCACTGGTCTCCGCGAGCGCGATCGTAGGCGCAGTGCGGGCACGTCCCTTCGACGTACCGGTCGGGCAGGTAGCGGTCGAAGTCGGGCGAGTACGACACCAGCATGGTATCGGAGAAGATGTACCCCGCGTCGTGGAGGCGGCCGAACAGCTCGTGGACCGTCTCGCGGTGATTGTCGGTCATCGTCGTGGTGAAGAGATCAAAGGAGATCCCCAAACGCTCCCATGAGTCGAGGAAGGAGCGGTGGTAGCGCTCCGCCACCTCAACGGGGGCGACGCCGTCGGCCTCCGCCTTCAGCGTGATCGGCGTGCCGTGGGCGTCGGAGCCCGAGACCATGAGCACGTCGTTGCCGCGCAGCCGGTGGTAACGCGCGAAGATATCCGCCGGCAGATAGGAGCCGGCGACGTGGCCGAGGTGCAGCGGGCCGTTGGCGTAGGGCCAGGCCACGCCGACGAAGATGCGCTCAGACATCAAGGAAAGCCGTCCACGGCGAGGTTGGTTTCATTCTACCAGGGCTACCAGGGCCCCCAGGGCTAGCAGGGATCCCAGGGTTGGCCTTCCCGATGACGGGCCGGGGCCCTTCGACTACGCCCAGCACAGGCTCCGTGGGCGGGAAGAACCCGGTTCTGGGGCGCTGGCGCTAGTCGTTTTGGTTGGCTTCGCCAACCGTGGACGGCTAGGCACTCGACGGTGCCGAACGGACGCTGGGGTCGGTTGTACCCGCTGACCCGCCTCGCAGCGGGCGGGTCAGCCGGAGTGGCGAGCAGCCAGCGCTACGCCGGCCAGAGCCGGTAGGCCTCGCGGCGGGGGAGGCCATACGTCTGTGCGACCTCGGCCGAGGCGTCGCGGCGTCCCACGCCCGCCGCTTTGAGCTCGGCCATGCGGGCCCGCGCCGCGTTGGTGTCCACGACGGCGTCGGCCGGGGCGGGCTGCGGAGCAGCCTCGACGACGATCGCGAACTCGCCGCGGGGCGCCGCGAAGTGGGCGATGGCCTCGGAGGGCGTGCCGCGCCACACCTCCTCGTGCAGCTTGGTCAGCTCACGACAGACGACGATGCGGCGCTCCCCAAACGCATCGCGCATGGACGCCAGCGTGGCCAGCACGCGATGCGGCGCCTCGAACAGCACCAGCGTGTCGCCGTCAACGGCGGCAGCCTCGAGCGCGGCGAGCCTCGCCTTCTTGGCGCGCGGGAGGAAGCCCAAGAACCGGAACCGCGACGCGTCCATCCCCGCCGCGGCCAGCGCGGTGATGACGGCCGAGGGCCCCGGTACCGGCGAGACGCGATAACCGGCGTCGGCCGCCGCCCGCACCAGGCCGGCGCCCGGATCGCTGACCAGCGGCGTGCCCGCGTCGGACACCAGCGCCACCTCGCCGCCGGCCAGCGCTTCGAGGATGCGCGGCGTCCGCACTCGGGCGTTGTGCTCGTTGTAGCTGAGCAATGGGACGTGCAGGCCGAGGTGGGACAACAGCTTCCGCGTCATCCGCGTGTCCTCGGCCGCGATCAGCGAGACCTCGCCGAGCAGTCGGGCAGCGCGTGCGGACAGGTCCTCGAGGTTCCCGATCGGCGTGGCGACGACGTAGAGCGTTCCTGGCATAATGCGGCCCCGGCATTATAGGGACACCTCCGGGAGCCCTCATTCATATGCAGGCCCTGCTCACCGAAGCGGAGCGAATGCTCCAAGCCACCGTCCGCGACTTCGCGGACCGCGAGCTGGTGCCGCGCGCCGCCGAGCTGGACCGCACCGAGGCTTTCCCGTCGGAAAACCTCCAGGCCATGGCCGTGTTGGGCCTGATGGGCCTGACCATCCCAGAGGCTTATGGCGGCGCCGAGGCCACGTGCGCACAGCTGGTGCTGGCGGCCGAAGAGCTGGCCCGGGGCTGCGCGGCCACCAGCGTGATCCACCTCACGCACCTGTCTCTGGGCGCCGAGACCATCGTGCGCTTCGGGACCGACGAGCAGCGCCAACGCTACCTGCCGCGGTTGGCGTCGGGGGAGCACCTGGCGGCCTTCGCGTTGACCGAGCCCAGCTCCGGCAGCGACGCGGCCGACATCCAGACCCGCGCGGCCGCCGACGGCGGCGACTACGTCCTCGACGGCAGCAAGACGTTCATCACCAACGGCCCCGAGGCCGACGTCACCGTGGTCTTCGCCGCAACCGACCGGCCGGCGCGCTCACGCGGCGTGTCGGCGTTTGTCGTCGGCAAGGGCGCCGCCGGGCTTACGGTCACACCGCAGCACGGCAAGCTGGGGATGCGCGCATCGACCACCGCCGAGCTGGCGTTTGACGGCTGCCGCGTCCCGGCGGCGGACCGGCTCGGCGCCGAGGGCGACGGCTTTCACATCGCCATGAGCATCCTCGACTCCAGCCGCATCACGGTCGCCGCGCAGGCCTTGGGCATCGGCCAGGCGGCGTTCGAGGCCGCGGCCCGCTATGCGCAGCAACGCGAGACGTTCGGCAAGCCCCTGGCCGAGCAGCAGGCGGTCCAGTTCATGCTGGCCGACATGGCCACGCGCTTGGACGCGGCCCGCTTGCTGACCCGGCGCGCCGCCCAGCTCAAGGACGCCGACGAGCCGATCACCAAGGCCGCGGCCATGGCCAAGCTCTACGCGTCGGAGGCGGCGCACTTCGCGTGCGACAAGGCGCTGCAGATTCACGGAGGCTACGGCTACTTCAACGAAAGCCTGGTCGAGCGCCTGTACCGTGACCAGCGCGTGACGGAGATCTACGAAGGCACCAGCGAGATCCAGCGCATCGTCATCGCCCGCAGCGTGTTGAAAGAGATGGCGCTCTAGTCGCTCAGCGCGAGGGGTCGGAAGGCCCACGCCCACCGCGGTTAGCCCTACAATCCGGCCATGACCAACGAAACCCTCCCCTGCACCGTCGGCGCCATCAATCACGTCGGCATCGCCGTCACCGACATCGAGTCGGCGCTCGCCATGTACCAAGCGCTGTTCGACTCGCCCCAAACGGAGGTGCTCGAGCCCGACTTCCTGCCCATCCGAGCCGCCATCATCGTGCAGGGCGAGACGCACATCGAGCTGCTCCAGCCGACCGATGCCGACGGGGACCTGGCGCGCTTCATCGCGAGGCACGGCGAGGGCCTGCACCACATCGCGCTCAACGTCGACAACGTCGATGCGAAGGTCGAGCGGCTCAAGGCAATGGGCATCGAGATGCTCGACCAGGTGCCACGACAGGGGCTCACCGGCCGCATCGCGTTCATCCAGCCGTCGTCCACGCGTGGCGCTCTGATAGAGCTGGTGCAGCCGCCAAGCCGGACCGCGTGAACGCGCCCGCGCTCCGGGTCCTCATCGGCAAGCCTGGCCTCGACGGCCACGACCGCGGGGCGCTCGTCCTCGTGCGGGCGCTTCGCGAAGAGGGCTTCGAGGTGACCTACACGGGCATCCGGCACACGCCCGAGTCCATCGCGCGACAGGCCAGGGAGTCGTCCGCTGAGATCGTCGGGCTCTCAATCCTCTCGGGGGCGCACCTGGAGCTAATCCCGCGCGTCATCGACGCCCTCGATGCGGAGGGCCTCGAGGGCGTGCCAGTGGTGGCGGGAGGCATCATCCCCGAGGAGGACCGGCCCGCGCTGCTCGAGATGGGCGTCGTGGCGGTCTTCGGGCCGGGGTCCCGCACCGCCGACATCGCGGCGCTGCTGCGGCAGACGATCGAAGCGCGGCGGCAGGGTGAAGCGCGGCGCGCCCGGCGCTGAGCCAGGCCCGCGCCCTGAGCCCACTCCGCTGTCCCGTCGGCCGTGCTGCCAACCACGCCCGGTTCGAGTCCCGCGCGTATCGTCTATGGTCATCGGAGGGGCTTTGCCTCAAAATCGGTCCCTTCGGCTTCGCTCAGGACAGGCTTTCGGCCCGTCAGGTCCTCGTATAGACGCCATCCTTTCGACCATCCCCCTACCCCCTTCCCTTCGGCGGACTCAGGACAGGCCTGGCCAGGAAGGGGGTAATAGAGAGCTAAAGCGGGGGATACCCCCGCGCCCCCAGCAGAGGGGGTGCCCCTCTGCACTCCCCTAGGAGACCGGCCAAACGAGGGTTTTGAGGCGAAGCCCATCGGAGGAGAACGATCATGGCCGAGCAGCTACACACCATCAGGGTCGAGACCGACGTAGAGGTGGCGATGCGCGACGGCACGGTCCTGCGCGCTGACGTCTACCGTCCCGACGCGCCGGGGCGCTTCCCGGTCATCCTGGAGCGCACCCCCTACAACCGCTGGGAACGGCGCGGCAACCACATCGTCATCCCGCACTACGTGGCCCAACGCGGCTACGCCGTCGTCATCCAGGACGTGCGCGGCCGCTTCGGCTCCGACGGCGATTTCCAGCCCTTCCATCAGGAGCAGGACGACGGCTTCGACACGATCGCCTGGTGCGCCGAGCAGCCCTGGTCGTCGGGCAAGGTCGGCACCTACGGTGGCTCGTATGTCGGGGCGACCCAGTGGCTCGCGGCGTCACAGCAGGCTCCTGCGCTGGCGTGCCTCGTCCCGGTCGTCACGTCCGACGACTACTACGAAGGCTGGACCTACCAGGGCGGCGCCTTCCAGCTGGGCTTCGCCGGGTCATGGTCGCTCAACGCACTGACGCTGGCCAACCTCCCGAACCTCTCGCGCGGCGGCGGCACGAGCGTCGGCGCCGTAAGTGACGGCGGCCGTGGGCGGCTGATCGCCGCCATCGACCGCCTGCCGCAGAGCCTCGGCGATGCGGCCCCGGATGCGCTGCCGCACCTCGCCGAGGCCCAGACGCCGTTCTACTTCGAGTGGCTCCGACACCCCACCGACGATGCGTATTGGCGCCAGGTGCGCATCGCCGACTACCACCATGTCATCACTACTCCCGCGCTGAACGTCGCAGGCTGGTTCGATATCTTCCTCGGCGGCAGTCTGCGCAACTTCGTCGGCATGCAGCAGCACGGCGCGACGGAGGAGGCGCGACTGGGTCAGCGGCTCATCGTCGGCCCGTGGTCGCACACGACGCTGGGTGCCGTGGCGTCCGGCGCGCAGTACTTCGGACTGGCAGCCAGCCCTGTCGGCATTGACCTGCTGGCCGAGCACCTGCGCTGGTGGGACCACTGGCTGAAGGGCGCCGACAACGGCGTCGCCGACGAGCCGCGGGTCCGCATCTTCGTGATGGGGGACAACGCCTGGCGCTCGGAGCAGGAGTGGCCGCTGGCACGGACCCAGTACGCCGACTACTTCCTCCACTCGGGAGGCAGCGCCAATACGCTGGACGGCGACGGCGTGCTGTCCACGGACGCACCGACCGATGAGTTGGGCGATGAGCCGAGCGACTCATTCGTCTACGACCCGGCGGACCCGGTGCCGACCAACGGTGGCGGGCTGTGCTGCTACCCTGCGCTACTGCCCGGCGGGCCCTTCGACCAGACCGCCACGGAGCGGCGCGCCGACGTGCTGTGCTACACCACGCCACCCTTGGCCGAAGACACGGAGGTGACGGGCCCGCTGAGCGTCACGCTGTTCGCCGCGACGGACGCGGCAGACACCGACTTCACCGCCAAGTTGGTGGACGTCTGCGAGCAGGGCGACTGCGCCATCGGGCTCATAGACGGCATCGTGCGGGCGCGCTACCGCCAGGGCACCGGCACGGCCGTGCCCGTACCCGTGGGCGAGATCGTCGAGTACACGATCGACCTCTGGGCGACCAGCAACGTCTTCAAGCAGGGGCACCGCATTCGGATCGAGGTGTCGAGCAGCAACTTCCCCCGGTTCGACCGCAACCCCAACACGGGGGAGGAGCCGGGTCACGCCACGACCATGCGTCCCGCGCGTCAGACCGTGTTCCACACGGCGGCCTACCCGTCGCGCATCACGCTGCCGATTATTCCTCGCTGAACGGGCCACTCTGAGGGCCCCCGCTGAGGGCCGCGCCGGGATCCCCACCGAGGACGCCGGCGCTCCCGCACCCGGCGACCAGCAGCGCGGCCAGGGACACCAGCGAGACGGATATCAGTGTGTCGGCCATGCGCTCTCGAACCTCCGTGCACCGAGTTCGTCCGTGCATCTTGGATGGCAGTTTCGCGCGCGGATGTGAACAGGGGGTGAGCGCGCGACTGAGGGGCGTGCCGACGCTGTGAACGTGGGTGCGGACGCGAGGGGCACGAGCCGGTATAATCTCCGGGTTGGGAGGTGGTGGCGATGAGCTTACAGGTGAACGTGGCGGGCTTGCTCCAGGAGGCCCTCGGGGCGACCCGGGAGTACGCCTACGACGGTTCATGGGAGCGCGACGAGCCAGCCGCGGCCCACGCCAAGGCCGACGTCAAGCTCACCCGGACCGACCGCGGCGTTTGGGCCTCCGGACGCGTCGAGCTCGCGTTCGACGCCGAGTGCAGCCGTTGCCTGGTGCCATTCACTTCGTGGGTGCGGCTGGACTTGGACGAGGAATACCTGCCGCTGATCGACATCGCCACCGGATCCCGCATCGACGACCACGACGAAGAGGAGCGCGACACCTTCAGGATCGACGAGCACCACGAGATCGACCTGAGCGAGGCCATACGGCAGAACGGCATCGCCTCCATGCCGCTGGCGCCCGTGTGTCGAGAGGACTGCGCGGGGCTATGCGCCGCTTGCGGCACGAACCTCAACGACGCGGCCTGCGATTGCAAGCCCGAGCTCGACTCGCGTATGGCGCTGCTCAAGGACCTATTCGCCTCGTCTCACAGAGGATAAGAAAACCACCATGGCACCACTACCCAAGCGTAAACGCTCCAAGGCCAGCAGCCGCTCCCATCGCGCCACCGGGCCCGTCGGGGTTGCGAGCATCGTGGAGTGCCCGCACTGCCACCGGCCCATGCAGATGCACCACGTCTGTCCCGCCTGTGGCTTCTACCGTGGCCGCGACGTGCTCAACGTCGAGGCCGACAGCGCCTAACCTCCGGTAGCGGATGACCGTCACCGCTTTCCTTTTCCCCGGCCAGGGTGTCCAAGTCGTCGGCATGGGCGCCGACGCGTACGACGGCTCGCCTGCCGCGCGCGCCGTCTTCGACGAGGCCGAGCAGGCGCTCGGCGCCGAGTTGGGCGACATCATTCGTCACGGGCCGGCGGAGGCGCTGACCCGCTCCGACAACGCACAGCCGGCCATCCTCGCCGTCAGCATCGCCTACCTGCGCGCGATGGAGGAGCGCCTCGGCGGCGCCATGCTCGTCCCGGCGCTCGCAGCAGGCCACAGCCTGGGCGAGTACACGGCGCTGGTCGCCGTCGGCGCGCTGGACCTGGCGACAGCGCTGCGGCTGGTGCGCCGGCGGGGGGAGCTCATGCAGGCCGCGGCGGAGGCCATACCGAGCGGCATGGCGGCGGTGCTCGGTATGGGCCTGCCGGACGTCGAAGCGGTCTGTGCCGAGACCGGCGCCCAGGTGGCCAACGTCAACAGCGCCGAGCAAATTGTCATCGCCGGCACCGCGGAGGCGCTCGAGCGGGCCATCGCCCTCGCGTCGGAGCGCGGCGCCCGGCGGGCCATCGCCCTCGACGTGGCCGGGGCCTTTCACACCGAGGTGATGCGTCCGGCGCAGCAAGCCATGGCCGCCGAGCTGCGGGCGGTCGCGATCGCGCGCCCGTTTGCGCCTATCGTGGGTAACTCCACCGCACTCCCCTTGGGTGAGCCCGAAGAGATCCGCGAGGAGCTCGAGCGTCAGATATGCGCACCTGTGCTCTGGCAGCAGACCATGGAGCGGATGGCGGCCGACGGCATCGAGCGATTCGTCGAGATTGGGCCCGGCAAGGTGCTCACAAGCCTTGCACGCCGAATCGCTCCGGCGGTGGAGACCGCGAACGTCGGAGGCCTAGACTCCATCAGGGCGCTCGCGTAACCTACGGGCTCCCGACAACGGGCCCTTCCCCAGGCAGGAACATGACCGGCAACGCGCCCACGTCCAAGGAGCGTCCCGCACCCTCCCAGCACCGCGGACGGGCGCTGGCCCTTCAGGTCCTTTACGAAACCGACATGACCGGCCACGACTGGCAGCAGTCGCTCGCGCACCACGCCGAGGCCATGCGCGCGGCACCGGCATCAGTGGCCCTTGCTGACCGGCTTGTGGCGGGGGTGACGGCGAACCGCGAGGCGCTGGATGAGCGGCTCATGGCCTACGCCCCCAACTATCCCGTCGCACAGCTGGCGGTGGTGGACCGGAACGTGCTACGGCTGGCACTGTACGAACTGGAGTACGAGGTCGGTACGCCGATCAAGGTCGTGATCAACGAGGCCGTCGAGTTGGCGAAGACGTACGGTGGCGAAGCTTCGCCCCGCTTCGTCAACGGCGTGCTTGGCTCAGTCGTGGACGAATCCGAGCTCGAATCCCCCGGCGCCCAGGCGTCGAGCGCGTAGGTGAAATGAATGGCGACCGTCTTCGACAGAGTCCGTGCTGTGGTGGTTGACCGATTGGGTGCCGATGAAGCCGCCGTCGTGCCCGCGGCGTCGTTCGTCGACGATCTGAACGCCGACTCCCTGGACCTGGTGGAGCTCATCATGGCGTTCGAGGAAGAGTTCTCCGAAGGTGGAGAGCCGCTCAAGATCTCGGACGAGGACGCAGAGGGCATCCGCAGCATCCAGGACACCATCGACTTCATCAAGGGCAAGGGCTTCAGCGACTAGCCCCCACAGCCCGCCTCTCTTGGAGATGAGGCCGAACGCAGGGTATCGTCCGGCCAACCCACGAGGGAGCGGATGCCGTGGCAGACCTGAGCGCCATCCATGAGCAGGTGCGTGGCTGCACCGCCTGCGCCCTGAGCGCGACCCGCACCAACGCCGTGCCCGGTGAGGGACCGGCCGATGCCCGGGTCATGTTCGTTGGCGAGGGCCCCGGCTTCAACGAGGACCGCCAAGGGCGCCCCTTCGTCGGCGCCGCGGGCCAGTTCCTCAACGAGTTGCTCACGTCCATCGGGCTGCGCCGGGAGGACGTCTTCATCACCAACATGGTGAAGTGCCGCCCGCCCAACAACCGGGACCCCTTCCCCGGCGAGGTCGCGGCCTGCTCCGGTTACCTCGACGCGCAGATCGAGGCCATCGCCCCGGACGTCATCATCCCGCTGGGCCGACACGCGCTGGCCCGCTGGTTCCCCAACGAGACCATCAGCAAGCTAAGGGCCAAGCCGCGCCGCTTCGGCCGACTGGTCGTGCTCCCGCTGTACCACCCTGCCGCTGCCCTCCACAACGGCAACCTTCGCTCCACGATCATGGATGACTTCAAGCGGGTCAGACAGTTGCTGGATGAAGCGGACCTCGCGCCCGCACCCCGCGAAGCCGAGCCCAGCGAGCAGACGTCCCTGCTCGAACGACCGGCGTCGAGCACGGTCACGGCGGCGCCGATCAAGGAACCCGCCCCGCCCGCGGAGCCAGAGAAGCCCCCTGCGCAGGCCCCTGCGGCGGAGTCCACGGGCGACGGGCAGCTCAGCCTCTTCTAGGGCGGGTGGCGCCGGCGGCCATGTCGTACCATTAGGGGATGGCACTCCCCCTCCGTATCGTTGCACTCGGCGGCCTCGGCGAAGTTGGCAAGAACATGATGGTCATCGAGTCCGGTGACGACATCGTCGTCGTCGATTGTGGGCTCATGTTCCCCAAGGCCGACATGCTCGGTGTTGACCTGGTCCTGCCCGACATCACGCACCTGATCGAGAACAAGGACCGCGTGCGGGCCATCTTGATCACCCACGGACACGAGGACCACATCGGCGCTTTGCCCTTCGTTCTGCGGGACCTAAACGTCCCGGTCTACGCGCCGCCGCTAGCCCACGACCTGGTGCGCGTCAAGCTCGAAGAGCACGGCGTGCTTGCTGGACGCAACCTCCACGAGGTGCGGCCGGGCGACACGGTCCAGCTCGGTGCCATCTCCGCCGAGTACTTCAGCGTCTGCCATAGCATCCCCGACGCCTGCGGCATCGCGTTGCGGACACCCCGCGGCCTCGTTATTCACACCGGCGATTTCAAGATCGACCACACCCCGGTGAGCGGGCGCCCGATGGACCTCCAGCGCATCGCGGAGCTCGGGCAAGAGGGCGTCTTCCTCTTGATGTCGGACTCGACGTACGCGGAGGTGCCCGGCCACACGGCGTCCGAGCAGGTGGTGGGCGAGGCGCTCAAGCACGCCATCGCGGATGCGCCCGGGAGGGTCATCGTCGCCACCTTCGCATCGCTGATCGCGAGGGTTCAGCAGATCATCGATGCCGCGGTGCTCGATGGCCGCAAGGTGGCGTTCGCCGGGCGCAGCATGGTCGACAACGTCGCCATGGCGCTCCAGAAGAGCTACGTGCGAGCACCCACCGGAACCATCGTCGAGCTTGCGGACATGGATGGCTTTCCCAGCGATGAGCAGGTCGTCGTCGTAACCGGCGCTCAGGGCGAGCCAACGGCCGTGCTGTCTCGTATCTCCAGCGGCCGGCACCGCGACGTGAAGGTGGGGCCTGACGACACCGTGGTCCTGTCTGCGTCTACGATCCCGGGGAACGAGACGGTGGTGGCGCGCACGATCGATAACCTCGTCCGCCTCGGCGCCAACGTCATCACCCCACGCCGTGCTCCCGTCCACGTCCGCGGCCACGGCAGCGAGGAGGAGCTCAAGCTGATGCTCCGCCTGGTGAAGCCCAAGCACTTCGTGCCGCTGCACGGCGAGTACCGGATGCTCAAGGCCCACGCCCGCCTCGCGGAGGCAGTTGGCGTGCAGCGGGAGAACGTGTTCGTCATCGAGGACGGCGACGTGCTGGAGATCGATGAGAGCGGCGGGGCTGTGGTGGGACAGGTCCCCGCGGGTCACATCTACGTCGACGGAGCCGACCGCTGGGACATGCAGAGCATGGTCATCCGCGACCGCAGGGTGCTGGCACGAGACGGCTTCGTGGTCGTCGTCGTGCCCATCGACCACGCAGGTGAACTTGCCGGTAGACCGGAAGTGGTCTCCAGCGGCTTCGTGGACGCCGCGCGGACCGAGGAGATACGCGAGCAGGCGTCCGATCTGCTCACCAACACGCTGGCCAACGGGGCGGGGCAAAACCTAGAGTGGGACGCGCTGACGCAGACCGTCCGGGAGGTGCTCGCCCGCTACCTACACGAGCTGACGGGGCGCCGGCCGATGATCATCCCCGTGCCCCTCGAGGTCTGAGGACCGACACCGTGATTGGCGCGTTCTTGGCACTGTTCGGGCTTGGCCGGCTTGTCGGCATAGTGCTGATCGCCTTCGTCGCCTACGTGGTCGTCGCGAGCCCCGACTGGGCTGTCGACCCGCTGCGCGACCTGGGCGAAGCCATCTTCGAAGCGGTGGGCGCAGCGGCCTACCCCATCGCCGCCTGGTTGCTGGCGGTGCTGGCCTTGCTTCGATTCAGCCCCGTCTACCTTCTGCGCAAGTGGCGTTACGTCCTGGGCGGCGCCCTCGTGGTGTTCGCGTCGCTGGCCGCGCTCTCGCAGTTCGAGGCCGAGCTCCCGCTCATCGGTACCGCCAACCTTGGCGGCAGCGTCGGACAGGACGTGGGGGGTGGGAGCGGCCTCTTCGGCTGGGCGACGGCGATTCTGTCGGGAACACTCGGCGTCTGGATCGCGCTGCCACGGCGTCTATCGAGGCTGCTGACGCGCCGTTCCGCCGACGTCACCGCGGCGGGCTCGTCGCGGACCTTGCGTGCCTCGCAGAGCGCGGGCCGGCTGTTCGGCCGGTCGGTGCGCGAGGCTAGGCGTGTCGTTGCGGGTGCCCGCAGCGCAGTGTCGGCCGCTCGCGGGCCCAAGCCCGAGGACTCGGAACTGGCGCGGGACCTCGGGGACTTCCTGAGCAGCGCGGCGGCCGTCGAAGCGCCAGCAGAGCACGAGGCGCTGCCGGCATCGATCGAGCCTGTCAACAAGGCCGACGAGAAGCCTCCCGCGGACATCGTCTTCAGCCCACCGGCCAGGAGTCAAGCGCCCGCAGTGCGCGCGCTCCGCCCAGTGCAGGCGCCAGCACGGACAACAGACAGCGGCTGGGTGCTCCCGACCACCGCCATGCTCAACGCGGCTGCCGTGGACAGCGCCGTCACCGATGTGCACCGCGCCACCGCGAAGCTGATCGAGGAGACGTTGGGCGAGCACGGTGTCGAGGTCCGAGTGGCGGAGATACGTCCGGGCCCGACCGTCACGATGTTCGGGCTCGTCCCCGGCTGGAACCGGCCGACCAGGCGGGGACGGACAGGCGCAGAGGACGCGTCGCCCGATACGGGGAACCGGGTGCGCGTCGATGCCATCCTGGCGCGCGAGAAGGACCTCGCGCTCGCGCTCGCCGCGCCGAGCCTCCGCATCGAGGCGCCGGTACCGGGCGAGTCGGTCGTCGGCGTCGAGGTGCCGAACAAGGTCCTCACCGGCGTGCCGATTCGCGCCATCATTGAGTCGGCCGTGTTCGCGCAGGCTGCCGCCGCCGGCGGTCTGCCGGTGGCCCTGGGCCAGGCAACGGCCGGCGAGCCGGTGATCATCGACCTCCTCAAAATGCCACACCTGCTGATTGCCGGCGCCACGGGCAGCGGCAAGAGCGTCTGCATCAACACCATCCTGGCTTCCATCCTGCTCAGCCAGCGTCCGGACGACGTCCGCCTCATGCTGGTCGACCCGAAGCGCGTGGAGCTGACCCCCTACAACGGCGTTCCTCATCTGGTCACCCCGGTGGTCGTCGACCCCGATCGCGTCGTGCGCCTCCTGCGTGGCGCCATCCAGGAGATGCTGCGTCGCTACCAACTGCTGGAGGGGGCCGGCGTGCGCAACGTCCAGGCCTACAACCGCAGCGCCAAGGCCACGGAGCACATGCCCTACCTGGTGATCTGCATCGACGAGCTGGCGGACCTCATGATGACTTCGGCGTTCGAGGTCGAGCAGGGCATCTGCCGTCTGGCGCAGCTCGGGCGGGCCACGGGCATCCACCTGGTGGTCGCCACCCAGCGACCGTCGGTGGACGTGGTGACGGGGCTCATCAAGGCGAACTTCCCCAGCCGCATCTCCTTCGCGGTGGCCTCGCAAGTCGACTCCCGAACGATCCTCGACGCCGTCGGCGCAGAGCGGCTGCTCGGACGTGGCGACATGCTGTTCCTGTCGCCGGACTCCGCGAAGCCGAAGCGCGTGCAGGGGGCGTTCGTGGCGGACGACGAGACGGAGGCCCTGGCGGAGCACTGGCGCAAGCATCGAGCGGCGGCCGTCGCGGACATCGACCTGGATGGGCTGGCCCGCGAGGCCGAGCTTGCCGGGACCCCCATGAACGGGGCGCCTGCCGTGGTCGACGGGGATGGCGATGGCGCGCTGTTCCAGCGAGCTCTCGACCTGGCGTCGCGCACACGAGCGCTATCGACCTCGCTGCTCCAGCGGAGGCTGCGCATCGGCTACCCGCGCGCCGCGCGGCTCATGGACCAGCTGGAGGACGAGGGCATCGTGGGCTCGAGCGCGGAGCCCGGCAAGCCGCGCACGGTGCTCTACACACCCGACGACGCCTAGCGCAGCCGCCCGGCACCCGCGTAGCATCGCGGCCTAGATGACCGTCACGCCGCCAGGCCTCGCCCAACGCTTGCCCTTCTACTACGGCTGGCTGATCGTGGGCGCCCAGTTCATGGCCGTCATGGCCACCGCCGGCCCGACCACCTGGGCCTTTGGCGTCTTCGCGGTGCCGATGGAGGAGGAGCTGGGATGGGGCCGCGGCACGCTGTTCGGCGCGGTCACCGTGCGCATGATCATCGGCGTCGGCCTCATGCCGTTCATGAGCCGGCTCATGGACAAGCCCCGCTGGCCGGCGCTCGTCATGGTGTCGACCAGCGTCGCGTACGCGGTCTCGCTGATGCTGGTGGCCACGGTGCAGACGGTGTCCCAGTACTACCTGGTCGTCGGCGTGCTGGGCGGGCTGAGCGCGGCGGGGGCCAGCGGCGGCCTCTACCAGGCCATCGTCCCAAAGTGGTTCATTCGCAAGCGCGGCCGCGCGGTGGCGTTCGGCTCCATGGGCTCTTCGCTGGCGGCGCTGACCTCTCCGCTGTACGTGGGTCTGTTCGTCGATAGCTTCGGCTGGCGCTCGGCTTGGCTGTTGACCGGCGCCTTGATGTTCGTGCTCATGGTGCCCCTCGCGACTCTGGTGCGCCGCCAGCCCGAGGATATCGGTCTGCTGCCCGACGGCGAGGCCGCCGTGGCGCCTTCCGCGGCCGCGGGGCCCGCGCCGGCCCGTGAAGTCAGCTTCAGCGTCGGCCAGGCGTTGCGATCGCCGACGACGTGGTTCCTCGTCGCGGCAACCGTCCTCATATCCGGGTCTCTCCAGGGGCTCGGCTCCAGCTGGATCAACCACTATCAGGACTCCGGCCTCTCCAAGGAGTCGGCCCGGCTGGCGGTGTCGGTCTACGGCATGTTTGCGATCGGCGGACGCATCGCGTGGGGCCTGGCGTCGGAGCGCGTGCACATCAGGCGCGTGTTCCTCTTCGCCTGTGTGGTCACGGGGTTACCGCTGATCCTGCTGACCAACGTGACGACGCTGCCCATGGCGATGCTCTACTCAGCAATCGCCGGGCTTACGTTGGGTGGCTACGTCTCCATTCAGGCGCTGATCTGGGCCGACTACTTCGGCCGCCGGAACCTGGGGGCCATCCGCGCCTACTTCGCGACCCCGTCGCTGTACGCGGCGGCGGCCGGCCCGTGGTGGATCGCTATGCTCCACGACAGCTCAGGCGGCTATCAATCGGCCTACTGGATCATGTTGGTTGGCTGGCTCGCCGCCGCGGGGTTGGTCTACGTGGCGCGGCCGCTGTCCGTAGCGCAGCCAGCACCCCAGCCGAACGTCCCTGCGTAACCACTGGCCTGCGGTGCTAGGTCGCCTCGGCGCCTTCGGCGGCGCTCTGCGCAGCGACCTGCTCGGGCATTCGCTCCCGGCGCTCGAGCTGTTCTCGCGTCGCCGCCCAGATGGCGTCGTACTCGGCACCGACGGCATCGTGGACCAGCACCGTGGGCGTGGATTGGTCCTTGTAGTCCGCGCGCAGCTCGATGGTGCCGAGGAACGGCAGGCCGAGGTCGCTCGCCAGCTCCTTGCCAGCCCCGTAGCCGAAGATCTCGCCGGTGAAGTTCTCGACCACGCCGAGCACCTCGACGTTCAGCTTCTTGATCATGTTGATGGAGCGCCGGGCGTCCATGCCGGCGAGCGCCTGGGGCGTGGTCACGACCAGGAAGCCGTCCATGGTCAGCACCTGCATGACCGTCAGGGGAGCGTCGGAGGTGCCGGGCGGCATGTCGACCACCAGGAAGTCGAGGTCGCCCCAGTCCGTCATCTGGAGGAACTGGTTGATGGAGTTGTGGATCATGGGCCCACGCATGATGATGGCCTCGTCCTCCTTCTGTTGGAAGAAGGCCATGGAAACGATCTTGACGCCGTGCTCCTCTGCGGGGGTGATGCGCCCGTCCTCCATAGTGGGGCCCGTCGTGACCCCGAGCACCTTGGTGGCGTTAGGGCAGTCGATGTCGGCATCCAACAGGCCCACGGAGTAGCCGGCCCTGCCAAGGTACGCGGCGAGGTTCACGGCGACGGTCGTCTTGCCGACGCCGCCCTTGCCGCTGTAGACGCCAATCTTGGTCCTGATCTGGCCGAGCGAGCGGCCAATTTGGCGGCGCTGCTCCCATTGGCGCTTGATCTGCGCGAGCCGGGCCTGACGTTGCTCCTCGCTCATCTGTTGCATGCGATCCAATGCTCCCCGTGTGGTGCGCTCACGGCGTCAACTGGCGATCGGGTCAGGCTGAGGAGCGAAGCGGCGAAGCATTCTTCGCGAGCCTGTCCTGAGCGCAACTGAAGGGCTAAGAGCGAGGCGGCGCGGGGCGCGGAGTGCTGTGACGAGCTAGTCGTCCATGCCGAGGATCTTCTTGCCATCCTCGGAGATGCACTCAGGACTCCACGGCGGCTCGAAGACGATCTCGACGTTGACGTCCTTCACGCCCTCGACCTCGGCGACGGCCCACTCGGCCTGCTGGGCGATGAACGGGCCCATGCCGCAGCCTGCGGCGGTGAGGGTCATGAGCACCGACACGTTGTTGTCGTCCGAAACGCTGACGTCGTAGACCAATCCGAGATCCACGATGTTCAGCGGGATCTCGGGGTCGTAGACGTCCCTTAGGGCGTCGGTGATTTCTTCGGCCAGCGTGCTCTTTTGCGTGGTCATCAAGCGAATTTTAGGAAAGTCGACCATTTATGTCAACATTACCGGCGCGCTTCAAGACTGGTCGGCGACCACCGAGCCGAGCAGCGCTTCCGCACTGTCACGGGTGCCTGCCACGACGAAGTAGAGGGTCGCGCCGTAGCTCTTCATCATCAGGTGAAGGCCGCCATCGAGACTCCGATGCCGGGCCTCCTCTCCCACCACGGTCACATCGTCCAGCCCGAGACGGCTCGCGAACCGGCCGATGAGGAAGTTGACCAACACGCCCGGATAGCCTGCTCGACCCACCGCGACGATACCGACGCCGGCGTCTTGGATCGCCTCGGGCGTCAGCGCCGCGGGTAGCGAGGCTAGGTCGTTCGCGTAGGCGGCAAAGGCGAGCGTGCGGACACGGATGAAGCCCAGAGCGCTGCCGAGTCCCGGCACCTGGATACCCTGGAGCGCGAGCACGTCGTCCGCCAGGTCCCCCGCGTTGCGGACGAAGCCGACGGCGACGGCCTTGCCCGGCGGATGCGCGGGGAGCAGGCGAATGGTCTCCCACGCTTCCGGATAGCGCGCCTCAACGCATGCGCGTTGGCCGTCCCCCCAGGCAGCCGCGATGCCATCGCTCCACGGCGTCTCCGTCGCGCTGAGGAAGCGGGCCTCGCCGTCCAGCGTCAGCAGCCACGCGGCCTGGTCAACGCCGGGGTCGCGCAGCGCCGCTTCGACCCGCAGCAGGCTGATCGGCCCCGCACCGTCACCCAGCGCGGACGCCGGAAGCGTCACCGGGACGCCTGCGTCGACGTAGGCGTAGGCATTGAGGTCGACGTCGGGGACGCCCGCGGCCTCGAAGCCTGGCGGCAGCGCCGGGTCGCCGGGCTCGGCGGACGCGACGCAGCCGCCGGCTAACAGCAGCAGGGGCAGGGCCAGGAAAGCGAGTGGGCTCAACCATGGGTGCTTCGACAGGCTCAGCACGAACGGTTTCTTAACGGGCGCACGACGCTTGCCCTCTCGCTCGCCCCGTTCGGCTTCGCTCAGGACATGCTTCGACGGGCTCAGGACGAGCAAACCATCGTCCGCTCATGGTGAGCCTGTCGAGGCAAGCGTAACTTTTTGACGCTCGTACGACGTCCCACAGTGCTTCGCTGATGAGCGCCGGTACCTGCATGGGCACCCACTCCTCTTGGGGCTTCGTGCGGATGAGGGTCCGCCGGATCGAATCGGTCAGATCGCCCAACGGCCGCTCAGGGTTCGAGACGCGGGTCGTACGGTTGTAGTGCATCTTCCCCGTGTAGGTCCTGCGCCGCAGCACGCGGTTCAGTAGGGCGGGCTGGGTGTAGCGTTCGCGTACAGGGTCTAGCGGCTCGGTCATGCTTTCTCCCCGTGTGCCTGTAAATTCGTCTGCGTTCGCGACCGCAGGGCCCCCTTGGACGTCAAATCAGCGGTTGCGGCAGCACTGGCGGCACTGTACGACGGTTCAATATGCCGTGCCACAACCATTCTCTTTCGGAGCGGGTCTTGCCACCTGTGTCTGGCCACGAACCGGGCTGGGTGCACGGAAGGCACCTTCTTTCCCGTACAGGGTCAGGGGTTCGACTCCCTCCGGGCGTCATGGAAGCCCCCGATTGACAACGCACAGATATCTGCTCATAGTGGCGCCATGAGACGCAAGAAGGGCGTATTGATATCCATCGAGGTCTCGGTGCTGGAGGCCGCTCTCGGCCTACGGGCCAGCGGAACCGAGGCCGCACATGGCTTCCTCATCGCGAAGGTGATCCAGGATCTCACTGGTGCGCGCCAGCTGACTGCGCACGGCACGCTCTACCGGGCGTTGCACCGATTGGCGCACGCGGGGTTCTTGGAGAGCTTTTGGGAGGATCCGCAGCTCGCACTGGAGCAACGCCGGCCAACCCGTCGGTTCTACCGGGTCACCGTCGCCGGCGAACACGCACTCGCTCAGGCGAAAGTGGAAGAGAAGGCCGGTTTACCAAGCCTTGCCCCCAGGAAAGCAACTCCATGAGGCTGAGCGAATCGCGTCAGGATGGCACCAAGCTGTTGGTGGCCGTCCATCGACTCGTTCGTGGCTGGATGTGGCTGTACACGCTCGGGCTGCCCGTTGAGCTGAGGGGCGCCCGCCGCACGGAGATTGATTCCGACTTGTGGGACCAGACGCACGCTTGGAGCGTATCGGGACCGCGTAGTCGAGTGACGCATGGGAGTGCCTTGCTCCGGTGTCTCCGTGGCGTGCCGGTCGACCTGTTGTGGCGGTTCGTTGACGCCCGAACACACGGTAGTTCCGAGGAGAGGAGGCCAGCAATGCAGGCGTACACGATGCGGTCCTCGTTAGGGCGTGCCACGGTCATTCTCATCGTGGCGCTGATCGCTGCCACGATCACGTTCGTGGTTTTCTACGACAGTTGGTACAACGACCCAGCCAGAGGAGACGGCCCCGTCTCGGTCGACCTGTGGCCTTGGGTCGTGCTTGGCTCGGGGCTGCTCGGGGTGGGTCTCGTCGCCATGGCAAGCGGATTCGCGTTGAGACGGCGGGGACCCTGGCTTGGCACTTTGCTAGTCATCGGTGGCGCGTGGATGGTTGCTCTGCTGTTCTTCTGGCTGTACGTGCCATTCGCCATCGCCGCCGTAGTGAGCGTCTTCGCGATCGCATGGGCCAGGAGACGCACCAACGCTCGCTAGCCCAGGGGCGGGACAAAAAAGTCTACCAACCGCGATGAACGAGGAGAATCAGCATGGGTGAGCGTACTCAGATACGACTGCGAGCCCTGGCTCTTTTCGCTGCCCCACTGGCATTTCTGCTGGCGATCATCGTGCACCCGTACCTTGTGGACGAGCTGGATACCCCGGCAGTGGCCGCAAAGGTCGTAGCCGACCCGGGCCGATGGGTCCTGGCGCACGTTCTGCTCATGGTGGGGTTCGCCGCCATACTGCTTGCTGTTGTTGCACTCCGGGAGTTGCTGCGGGCGGCCGGCGAGGAGAGGTGGAGCTTCATCGCGGTGCCGGTGCTCATTGCCGGGGGCACCGTGTTCATCGGGGTATGGGGCTTCGAGATCACCGTTGCGGCCGTGGCCAACGTGGGCGGGGATGTGGAGGCTGTCCTCGAGGAAACCGACCGCTGGTTCGGGCCGTTGGGGATCGCAGGCTACGCGATGTTCTTTCTCGGCTGGCTCAGCATGGCGCTGGCGGTGCGTCGCAGCCATGTCCTAAATCGTCGGCAGCTGTGGGTGGTCCTGGCGGGGACGTTTGCCATGTTCGTGGGCCTATCATTCCCGTCCACCGCCGGCGCGTACCTATTCTCGTTCGGCATGATGGGGTTCATGTGGACGGTGGGCTACCACACCCTCTCAACTTTGAGCAATGTCCCTAGTCAGTCATCGGGAGCAGCCGTGCTGCAGCGACGGTAGACCGGGAAGCTGACGTACACACATGGACCTGTTGCCGGGACAACAGGTCGCATTTACTCTGGCGCTGTGCCACCGTACCCAGGTTTCTCGTGAGCGCTATTACGCAGGACCAACTGGCATTCGTCAGTCGCCACCGAGTCGCGCGGCTGGCGACGACCGGCCCCAAGGGTGATCCGCACATCGTCCCTGTGTGCTTCGCTATCGCCGACGAGTCTGTCTACATAGCGCTCGACGACAAGCCCAAGCAAACCCCGCTGCTCCAGTTGAAGAGGGTGCGCAACATTAGAGGCAACCCGCGGGTATGTCTGCTCGTGGACCGCTACAGCAACAACTGGAGCCAGCTCGCATGGGTGAGGCTCGATGGGCGGGCGGCACTTCTCCTTCGTGGCACGGAACATGACGAGGCGCTACGGCTACTGCGCGAGCGTTACCCGCAGTACGAGACCATGCTGCCCGAAGACGCCCCTGTCATCACCGTGCATGTCGAACGAGTCTCGAGTTGGGGGAGGCTGAAGGGTGGCAGCGGCCCTACTTAGCTTGTCCGCGAACCAGCTAGCTCATCCAAGAATCTCTGCCAGCGCCCTCCGCGGACAGTATGGAAAGACTGTCTTCGACCAACCAGCTAGGTAACGGTTTACGGTAGCCGACCCACGGTGACGATTCGGCTTGCCCGGCCGCAAACCGACCTTGGGTAGTCGAGGCCTAGATGCAAGGTCACGTTGGCTAGCGCCCCCGAATGGACGCGCTCCGAAAGGGGACTCGGCCCAATCCCTTCCGTTTGGCCGCAAGCGACCAGGCCGTGCGGCACGCTCCAGAAGGAAATCTTTTCGGCGCTAACCAAACCACGGTGCCCCCAAAGAATCGCGAGGGCGCTCAGGTTCCCATAGACTGGCCGCTCTGTAATCCCGGCAAGGCCCCGGCCACTCCTATGGCATCCTCAGGGCACGCTGCTCGGATTCGTAGGCGGCCACTGTCATCTCGTATCCTTGCGCGCGCGGCAGACCATATGTGGAGGCCCATGGCCAAGCCAGTGATTCTCTCCGTTGACGATGACCCCGACGTTCTCAGAGCGATCGGTCGGGACCTGCGACAGGAGTACGGGGCCGACTACCGTGTCATGCGCGCGGACTCGGGCAATTCAGCGTTGAGCGCCCTCAAAGAGCTGAAGCTGACCAATGAACCTGTCGCGCTTCTGCTGGTGGATCAGCGGATGCCTGGCATGACGGGAGTCGATTTCCTCAGTGAAGCAACGCCTTTGTATCCGGACGCCAAGAGGGTGTTGCTGACGGCGTATGCGGATACCGAGGTGGCGATTCGGGCCATCAACGAAGTGAAGACCCACTACTACCTGCTCAAGCCCTGGGACCCTCCCGAGCAGCATCTCTACCCGGTCCTGACCGATCTGCTCGACGAATGGAGTGCCGGTTACCGGCCCGTTTTCGAGGGGATACGTGTCATCGGGCATCGGTGGTCCCGGCCATCGCACGACATAACGAACTTCCTGGCTCGCAACCAGGTGCCTTACGAATGGCTTGATATCGAAGACAGGGATACGGTCGGCGCCCTACTCGAGTCTGCCGATGTTGACGGCGGTACCTTGCCGGTAGTCATCTTCCCGGACGGCGCATCGCTGGAGGCTCCCTCGACCCAACAAGTGGCCGAAAAGTCTGGCCTAAGAACTCAGGCCGGCAACCCTTTCTACGATCTGATAGTCGTCGGCGCTGGACCGGCCGGTCTTGCGGCAGGCGTTTACGGTGGATCAGAAGGACTCAGCACTCTCGTCATCGAGCGGCAAGCGCCAGGTGGCCAGGCGGGAGAGAGCTCGCGTATCGAGAACTATCTTGGCTTTCCCTCGGGCCTTTCCGGCGCCGACTTGGCCAGGCGAGCCGTTGCCCAGGTCCAGCGTTTTGGGGTTGAAATGCTGTCGACCCAAGAGGTGACGGGGATCAGGACGAAGGAGCACTACCGGGGTGTGATGCTAGGAGACGGAACTGCACTGGACTGCCATGCCTTGGTCATCGCCACAGGAGTCTCGTACCGGAAGCTCGAAGTGCCAGGCGTCGAGACATTGACCGGCGCTGGGGTCTACTACGGTGCGGCCATGACTGAAGGAGACGGAGTCAAGGGAGAGGACGTGTACATCGTGGGGGGCGCGAACTCCGCTGGCCAAGCGGCGATGTACTTCTCTCAATTCGCCAAGAACGTCTACATTCTCGTGCGAGAGAGTTCCATCGAGAAAGGGATGTCGGCGTACCTGGTGGATCAGATCCGCGCCACGAACGGAATCACGGTGATGACCGAGACTCACGTTGCGGAGGCACATGGGGAAGGCCGACTAGAGGGCCTCACACTCCGACGAGCGAGCGGGGGCACCGAGAAGGTGCCGGCGAAAGCGCTGTTCATCTTCATCGGCGCCGTTCCGCGCACAGACTGGGTCGGGGACGCCTTAGCGCGCGACAGCTCCGGATTCATCATGTCCGGCTTCGACATGAGCGGCAAGAACCGTCCGGATGATTGGAGCCTCGAACGCGACCCGTTCCCGCTGGAGACGAGCTTGCCAGGGGTGTTCGTAGCGGGTGACGTGCGCCACAGCTCGATCAAACGCGTCGCCTCGGCCGTAGGGGAGGGGGCGATGGCCGTATCGTTCGTCCACCGGTACCTGACCGAGGTTGGCGGGTCACAAACGTGAGAGGTTGCCAGCCCTAGCCTAAGTGACCATGTTGTTCTGCCCAACGGGCAAGGTCACCGAGAACCGGGTTTCACCTGGACGGGACTCGACCTCGATACGCCCCCCGACGGCCTCGATCGTCCGTTTCGAGATATCCAGCCCCAGGCCAGTACCCTGCCCTTGAGCTTTGGTCGTAAAGAAGGGCTCGAAGACCCTCGCTGCGACGCTCTCGGGGATTCCCGCACCATTGTCGATGACCTCGACGACTGTTGCTCTCTCATCGCCGGAGGTCCTGATGGTGATCGTCCCGTTGCCTTCCTCATTCTTTTCCAGGACCGCATCGATTGCGTTGTCGATAAGGTTGGTCCACACCTGGTTCAGGTCGGCGCCTGCGACGCGGATCATCGGCAACGTTCGGTCGAATTGGCGCTGGACCGTGATTGGTTGGAGCCGGAAACCCAGGATCGTCAGGGTCTGCTCGATGCCCTCATGGATGTCGACCTCGTGCTCGGGCGCCCGGTCCATGAACGTGTAGTCCTTGACCGCGGATACGAGGTCAGAGATGCGGCCGGTCGCGCTGGTGACCACGTTGCCAAGCTCGGAGACAGCCAGGGAGTGGGTCAGAAAGCTGACAACCACGTCGAGGCCGTGCGGGAACTCTCGAGAGAGCCGTTCGAGGTCGTCCACGCCGACACTCCCCTCTACCAGTGTGGCCGCCAGGCTCCAGGGCTCGGCCAGATCATGAGAGCTCAGCCAGTCCGTTAGGTCGTCTTCGCGCTGGCTCCTCGTCACGGGGCTGTGCTGCGTGCGCTCGGCTTGGCGATCGTGCCAACTCAGTTCGATGCGCTTGAGCGCCTCCCAGCCGCTGGTGTCCAAGAAGCGATGGAGTTCCATGCTCGATGCGTACATACGCCCAACGGTAGTGGAGAGGTCCGCCGCCGCCCTCTTCGCCGCCGCCGCGGGGTTGTTCAGCTCATGGGCAAGCCCTGCAGCCAGTTTGCCTAGTGCGGCGAGTTTCTCCTGTTGTCGGAGGGCGACCTCATGTTCAAGCTCCTCGGCCGCACGCTTGAGGTCAGTGACGTCGGTGCCGTAGATGCCGCCGATCTCGAGGTTCCGCGTCCCACGTATGGCGAAGTCGAAGACCTTATCGTCGAGCCGGGCGGAAACGGTCAATCGGCGTCCTTCCTGAATGATGCCTGCGGTGTCCAAGTCAGCCAGTGCCGGGGTCAGCTCAGTCAGGTCAGCGCCCCGGTTCACCTTAGGACCCCAAAGTGCGAACGCGGCGAAATTGGCTGAGACGATGCGACCAGCGTGGTCGAACTGAATCACCGGCCCTGGGTGTAGCTCCGGCACACCCTGTGGATCGCGGCCTGGGCCTGGTGCTTCTTCGGGGGTCACGGCGCGTCTTCTCGGCGGGCCTCGTGGACTAGGGCAGGGGGCGGACGTGGACGGGTATGCGAGCCCGTGCCCGCAGTGGATAAGGGTATGGGTGGCGGCAACAGGGGTCAACTTGTCGCCTCATGTTGCCTAGCCCTAGTGTTGGCGGGTGACGACACACTGCCGGGCTGTACCGGATCGGCCGGGGTGGCCGAGCAGGCGAACATCAAGTACCTTGGCGCCGTTGACGCGCTCGGGCGCATCTGAGGCTTGAGCTGGCCTAACCAGATTGATGGTTCTGTGGCGACGGGCAACGAGCGTGAGCAGATGGCCGGTAGAGGGAGGACATGGCAGCGAAGTACTCGATCTCGTGCCCTGATTTGGGAATCACCTGGTGCGCCACGGTCCTATACGCGGAGACCGAGGAAGAGTTGCTAAATGAAGCGGTGCGCCACGGCAGGGAGCACAAGGGCGTTGCCGAGGACATGATACGGAGCCCCGAGTTCCTCGCCATGATCCGAGCCAACATGCGTGTACTGAACGAGGACAAGGCCCCTCGAGGCTAGCCTGGCCGGCGATGGTCAGGGTTCGTTGCGCGAGGATAGGATGCGTCGCGCGGACTCCCGCTGCTTCACTCTCTTGGGCTTGGAGGCATGATGACTATCCACATCGCTTGAGCCGACACCGGCATTACGTGGTGCACGTATGTAGCGATCGGCCAGACGTTCGACGACGCCGTTGAAGTCGCGGCGACCCACGGGGTCAGCGAGCACGGCACCGATGCAGACCACCTTCGCGGCCCTGAGGGTCAAGCCGTGATGAGGGAAGCCGCCAAAGAGGTCTAGAGGGGCTACGAGGTTGTCCGCCAGCGGTGGCGGAATCCGAACCGGCGGGTGAACCGAGGTGGACACCAGGCAGTGGCCGCACGAACCTGGTCAGCGGCGTGTTCATGGTGGAGATGGGGAAGAACCTATCTCCACCTCAGGTTGAGTGCCCACGCCATCCCGTAGGCGGGCCTCTGGTCACCAAATGGTCACACACGCCCAACAATTGGCCCTATCCAGACGGACGTATCCCGTGTGGCAAAGTTGCGCCTGTCGAACCAAGAGCAGCAAGTCGCGCTTCGGCGCTACCGGGGCGCCGACGTGACACGCTGGCCGTGCTCGCCGCGCTCGACGACCTCCTGCGTGACCAGCAGCCGCTTGAGGTCGACGACCTCGTCGCGGAGCATGGAGGCCTTCTCGAACTCCAGCTTCTTGGCCGCGGCCCGCATCTCCGACTCCAGCTCTTTGATGACGCGGGCCAGCTCGTCCTTGGGGAGGCCGCCCCGAGTCTCGTAGGTCGCCTGGGGCTCCGCGACGGCGCGGACGCGCTCTGTGATGTCGTGCACAGCCTTCACGATGCTTGCCGGCGTGATGCCGTGGGCCTCGTTGTGGCGTCGCTGGATGTCGCGACGGCGATAGGTCTCGTCGATGCACCGCTGCATGGAATCGGTGACCTTGTCCGCGTACATGATGACGTGACCGTCGATATGCCGGGCGGCGCGGCCGACGGTCTGGATCAGCGCGGTCGCCGAGCGAAGGTAGCCCTCCTTATCGGCATCGAGGATGGCGACAAGGCTCACCTCCGGCAGGTCGAGGCCCTCGCGGAGCAGGTTGATTCCGACGACGACGTCGTAGACGCCCAGCCGGAGGTCTCGAAGGATCTCGATGCGCTCCAGCGTGTCCACCTCTGAGTGGATGTAGTGGACCTTGACGTTCATTTCGCGCAGATAGTCGGTCAGCTCTTCGGCCATGCGCTTGGTCAGGGTCGTGACCAGCGCCCGCTCACCCTTGGCGACGCGGTTCGCGAGCTGCTCCAGCAGGTCGTCGATCTGACCCTTGGTCTGCTTCACCTCGATGGTCGGGTCCAGCAGGCCGGTCGGGCGGATCACCTGCTCGACGATGCGCTCGCTGTTCTGCAGCTCGTAGGGGCCTGGCGTGGCCGAGACGAAGACAGCCTGGTTGATCCGGCGCTCCACCTCCTCGAAGTTGAGCGGCCGGTTGTCTATGGCCGACGGCAGCCGGAAGCCGAAGTCCACCAGCGTGTTCTTTCGGGCCATGTCGCCGTGGTACATGCCACGCAGCTGCGGGATACCCATGTGCGACTCGTCGATGATCATCAGGAAGTTGTCGGGGAAGTAGTCGATCAGGGTCCACGGGGCGCTGTGGCGCGGGCGTCTGCCCAGCGGCTGCGAATAGTTTTCGACCCCGCCGCAGTAGCCGGTCTCGCGGAGCATTTCGATGTCGTACTTCGTCCGGTGCTCGATGCGCTGCGCCTCCAGCACCTTCCCCTGCTCGCGGAACCAGGCGACGCGCTCCTCCATTTCCACCTGGATGTCGGTGATGCCGGCCTCCAGCTTGTCCGCCGAGGTCACGAAGTGCTTGGCGGGGTAGATGTCGATGCGCTCGCGGTTGGACAGCAGCTCGCCGGTGAGCGGGTCGAGCTCGACGATGCGCTCGACCTCGTCGCCGAAGAACTCGATGCGGATCGCGACATCCTCGTAGGACGGCATTATCTCCAGCGTGTCGCCGCGGATGCGGAAGCGGGTGCGCGCCAGGTCGAAGTCGTTGCGCTCGTACTGCATCTCGATGAGCCGGCGCACCAGCCGATTGCGGTTCTTGGTCTCGCCGCGCCGGACCGTCTCGACGAACGAGTAGTACTCGTCGGGCGAGCCGAGGCCGTAGATGCACGACACCGAGGCGACGATGAGCACGTCGCGCCGCGTCATTAGCGAGCGTGTTGCGGAGTGGCGCAGCTTGTCTATCTCATCGTTGACGTCGGCGTCCTTTTCGATGTAGGTGTCGGTGTTCGGGACGTACGCCTCGGGCTGATAGTAGTCGTAGTAGGAGACGAAGTACTCGACGGCGTTGTTGGGGAAGAAGTCGCGGAACTCGGTAGCGAGCTGCGCCGCGAGCGTCTTGTTGGGGGCGAGGACCAGCGTGGGGCACTGGATGCCCTCCACGACCTTGGCCATGGTGTACGTCTTACCGGAGCCCGTCACGCCCAGGAGCGTCTGGTAGTGCATCTCCTTCTGGACGCCGTCGATGAGCTGCTCGATCGCCGCGGGCTGGTCGCCGCTCGGCTCGAAGTCGGACACGACTTTGAAAGGCGTGCTCTCGTCTACCTCATCGCGGACCGTCGCCATCGCTACTCTCCAACCAGCCCCAGCATGAGCTCACGCAGGCGTGGGGTCTCGGCAAGCGCCTGGCGCATCTCGGCCAACGACGCCTCGTCCATCATCAACGCGCCGCGCCCGAAGCGCGGGCCACGGTAATAGCAGAAGCGCACGCTCAGCGCGCCGTCCTCGTACTCCAGCAGCTGGATGGTCGGCTCGTTGTAGGGCGTCTCGACGGACGCCTCCTCCACGACCATGCCCCTGCCCCAGTGGAACTCGAAGGGCCGAGGCACCGGCCGCATGCGTGACTCGATGGGGTAATGCTCGACCAATCCTCACCTCCACGCCTCGACGCCTGGCCTCCATTGTAAGCCAACGCCCCGCGTGCGGAATGCCTGCGCCTTCACGGCCGGGGAGCGCACGCTGACGCGGGGAGGGCGTAGGATGCGCTACGGGACACCGTAGCAAGCAAGCGAGCGTGCGCCGTATGAGCGAAAGGTCTGTGCACATTGTGACGGATGGCCACTGAGCCGCGTTGACCCGGCCGACGTCGACTCGGCTCTGGTCTGCCGCAAGTGCGGGTGCCAGTTCACCGGCCGCGATATGCGCCTCATCGAGGCGTCCGACCGCTGCCCCGTCGGGATGACACTCGAACGCCTGTCCAAAGAGACATAGAAGACTCAATGGAGCACGCCGACATGGCTGAGAGCCCTCACGAAGGCCACGGGCCTGAGAGCCCCCACCAAGGCCACGAGTCGCACCACGCGCACATGGTGGCCGACTTCCGCCGCCGGTTCTGGGTTTCGCTGGTCCTTACCGTGCCGGTCCTTCTGCTCGCCCCACTGGTCCAGGACGCGCTGGACGTCGAGGACGCGTGGGACTTCGCAGGCGACAGCTTCGTCCTGTGGGCCCTGGCCTCCGCGGTCTTCTTGTACGGTGGTTGGCCGTTCCTGACGGGCATCGTCTCGGAGCTGCGCGGGCGTCAGCCTGGGATGATGACGCTCATCGCCGTGGCGATCACGGTCGCCTACGTCTACAGCACGGCGGTCGTGTTCGGCGTCTCGGGCGACGATTTCTTCTGGGAGACGGCGACGCTCATCGACGTCATGCTCCTCGGCCACTGGCTGGAGATGCGCTCCATCATGGGCGCGTCGCGGGCCCTGGAGGCGCTGGCCGAGCTCGTGCCGTCTGATGCCCACGTCATCGCACCCGACGGTGCGGTACGGGATGTGCCGGTGGCAGACCTCGTGCTCGGAGATCGCGTGCAGGTGCGGCCGGGCGAGCGCGTGCCGACCGATGGCACGGTCGTCGAGGGTCACTCGTCGGTGGACGAGGCGCTGCTCACCGGCGAGAGCCTGCCCGTGGAGAAGGTCGAGGGCTCCGAGGTCATCGGCGGGTCGATTAACGGGACCGGCGCGCTCGTCGTCGAGGTGCGTCGCACGGGTGCCGAGACGTATCTGGCGCAGGTCATCGAGCTGGTACGCGAGGCCCAGGAGACGCGGTCGCGCACCCAACGGCTGGCCGACCGGGCCGCCCTTTGGCTTACCGTCATTGGCATTTCGGCGGGCATCGGCACGTTGAGCGGCTGGCTGCTCACGTCCGAGGGCGCCAACTTCGCGTTGCAGCGCGCCGTGACCGTGGTCGTCATCACCTGTCCGCACGCACTCGGCCTCGCCATTCCGCTGGCGGTCTCGGTGTCGACGGCCATCTCGGCCCGCGCCGGCCTGCTCGTCCGCGACCGTGCAGGATTCGAGCGCGCCCGCTCGCTGGACGCCGTCGTGTTCGACAAGACGGGCACGCTCACCGAGGGCCGGTTCGGCGTCGTCGCGGTCATGCCTGTCGACGGCCGCGGCGAGCTCGAAGTGCTTCGTTTGGCTGCGGGCGTGGAGGCGCAGTCGGAGCACCCCCTCGCGCGTGGGGTCGTCGCGGCATTCGAGTCGCGTGGCGAGGGTCCGCCACCGGCCGCGCGCGATTTCGTCGCGTTGCCGGGGCGCGGAGCCCAGGCCGCCATCGACGGGGCGTTGGTCCAGGTGGTCAGCCCCGGCTACCTGGCCGAGGCCGGCATTCCCGTGCCGCAGGGCGTTGCCAACGATGCGGGCCACACGCTCGTCCACGTGCTGGTGGATGGCGCGCCGACCGGGGCCATCGCGCTGGGCGACGTCGTGCGCGAGGAGTCCCGCGCGGCGGTGGACGGACTCAAGGCGCTGGGCGTTCGCGTGATGATGCTCACGGGGGATGCCGAGGCGGTGGCCGCGTCCGTCGCCGGCGAGCTCGGGCTCGACGAGTACTTCGCCGAGGTGCTGCCGCACGAAAAGGCCGCGACGATACGCGGACTCCGGGAGCGCGGGCTTCGCGTGGCCATGGTCGGCGACGGCGTCAACGACGCGCCCGCGCTGGTGGAGGCGGACGTCGGCATCGCCATCGGGGCGGGGACGGACGTCGCGGTGGAGTCGGCCGACATCGTGCTGGTGCGCTCCGACCCACGCGCGGTGGAGACCATGGTGAGGCTGTCTCGGGCGACCTATCGCAAGATGATCCAGAACCTCTGGTGGGCGACCGGCTACAACGTGCTGGCCATACCGCTGGCCGCGGGTGCGCTGGCGTGGGCGGGCTTCGTCATGCCCCCCGCGGTCGGCGCCGCGCTCATGTCGGCATCGACGGTCATCGTCGCGGCGAACGCCCAGTTGCTGCGTCGCGAAGAGCGCCGCCTCAGCGCCGCCTAGCGACGAAGGCCAGGTCGTCGCAGTCGGATTGGAGAGGCTCGCTATCGAAGCCGCCGTAGACGGCCTCCACGTCGAAGCTCGCCTCCGCCAGCATGTCCGTCATCTCGTCGACGTGGACGTAGCGCATCACGAACTCACGCTCGTGGACTGCCAGCGTTGCGCCGGCGGCGTCATGCTCTTCGATCCACAGGTGCGGGTGGCTCAGCTGCGCGGCGTGGTCCCAGCGGTTGGTGGCGTAGACGATGACCGAGCCACCGTCCGGCTGCGCGACGATGGAGTCGACAAAGCGCTCATCGCCGGTGTCCGCCAACAGCTCCGGGTCCGGATTGAAGACGTCGAGGGCCAGCGTCCCACCAGGCGCCAGGTGCGCCGCGGCCGTGGCAAGCACGGCGCGCTGATCCGAGGGCGTGGTCACGAGCTGAAGGCTGCGAAACGGCATGACGACCAGCCCGAACGTGCGCCCAAGCCGCAGGGTGCGCATGTCTCCAGCCTGGAATGCGACGCGCGGGACAAGCCCTCGCTGAGACGCCTTCGCTCGGGCGCGGGAGAGCATGCGCGGTGAGATGTCGATGCCGACGACGTCGACGCCCGCCTCGGCCATGGCCAGGCTGACGCGGCCGGTACCGCATCCCAGCTCCAGCACCGGCCCATCGCTGGCGGCGGCGTGGTGGAGGTAGAACGGGATGTCGTGGGCCAGGTCCGCGTAGACCTTGTCGTAGATGTCGGCCCAATCGTCGAAGGGGTACCCGCCGCCTGACAGCTTCATCAGCGGGACCGTGGGGGCGGGACCATGGGCGCAGCATACCAACCGAGGCAGCCAGCGGTGCGACCGGCCGATCTACACGCGCCGTTCACGCTCTTTCGCACCGCTTCACAGTGCTGTCACGGTCCGCGCCGATGATGACGGTGAGGCTCGCGTTGAGAGCCCCCCTGAGAGTGTGAGGAGGTATCGAATGGCAACTCTGGTACGCGACCGAGAGCTCGTTGGCCGCTTCGGCGTCGCCATGTACGCCTGGGCCGTCGCCCGTCTGTCGCTTGGCGCGATCTTTCTCTGGGCGTTCTTCGACAAACTGTTCGGGCTCGGTTTCGCCACACAGCGGGAGGACGCGTGGATCAACGGCGGCTCGCCGACCTTCGGCTTCCTGACCTTTGGCACGCACGGTCCGCTGCAAGGCCTTTACGCCGACATCGCCGGCAACGCCGCCGTCGACTGGGTGTCTACTCCGTCGTGCTGGTCGGCATCCTCGCGACCGGCGGCGGCTGGCCCCTCGGCCTCGCCGGCTGGTGGTCCAGCCGGCCGCTGGTGAGGCGGTTCCCTATCCTGAGGTAGGCGGAAGCGGGCAGCAGCAACGATACGGGCCCAGCGTTGAGGGGCGACGCCGGGCCTTCGTTGTTGAGTGCTCACTCGAAAAGGGAGTGCCCACTCGAAAAGGCGTCGACCCGGATATTCCCCCTCGCCGCCTGTGGACCGTCCGTATGCGCGCCAGGGCCACGCACGCCGGGCGACCGGAGTGGTCAGCCGGCCTAGCGGTCACCACCCATGCGCTGAAGCGCCCGCCGGACGCGCTCCTCGGTATCGATCTCGTCCTTCGGCTCGACGGAGAGCGCCTGGCGCGCCTCGATGGCGGAGAACCCAAGGCTGAGCAGCCAGTCCAACGCCGGGTCTCCGCTGGCCACGACTCGCCAGCCAGCTGCGGCAACGGCCGCAAGCTCCAGGTCCATCTTCGGGCGCAGCTCGACGATGATGCGCTCCGCGGTCCGCTTGCCGATGCCCGGTGCCCGCGCCAGCGCGTCCGCGTCGCCAACAGCAATGGCCGACGCCACGGCGTCCGCCGGCATGGCCGACAGCACCGCCAGCGCCACCTTGGGCCCGACGCCGTTCACGCCGATCAGGGACTCGAAGGTGGCCAGCGCCCGCTCGTCCACGAACCCGTACAGCTGAAGGTCGTCCTCGCGTACGACGAGGTGGGTATGCAGCACGACGTGGGCGCCATCCGCCACCTGGGCAAGGTCGAGGGCCGGCAGGAAAACACGGAAGGTGACACCGCCGACCGCCACGAGGGCGTGGTCGGCCCCCTTCCTTCGCACCACGCCATTCAACCCCGCGACCAGGCTCACGAGACGGCCAATCGCTGGCTGGTGCGCCAGTGCTGGAGATGGCATAGGGCGACAGCGATGGCGTCGGAGGCGTCCTCCGACATCGGCTCCGGCCCCATGTTCAGCAGTAGGCGCAGCGCCCGCTGGACCTGGTCTTTCGTCCCGGCACCGTACCCCGACACCGCCGCTTTAACCGACGATGGCGCGTAGCGATGCACTTCGAGCCCCGCGTCGACCGCGGCGAGCAGCGCGAGCGCTTGGGCCTGACCGACGGCGACGCCTGATTTGGCACCGCGCTCGGGGGCGACGAAGGGCTCTTCGACCGCGAGGTGGTCCGGGCGCCACTCGGTGACCACATCCGTCAGGCCACGGTACAGCGCGTGGAGGCGTATCTCGAGGGGATCGCGCCGCCGTGCCTCGAGGCACCCGGAGGCGACGCAGCGGACGGTGGGGCCATCCACGTCGACGACGCCGTATCCAAGCCGATGGGTGCCGGGATCGACGCCGAGGATGCGCATGACGGGCGCCAGCATGGCGCAGCGCGGGCGGCTAGCGCAAGTGACGCATGGCCCATCGAAGACGCCGAGGGCCCCTCGCTCGTCCTACGCCAGCCGTCTCCAAACGGCCTCGACCTGGGCCGTTCGAGTGGCTGCGTGTCGCCCTCAATGGCCAACTCAACCGAGGCCTGTTGCCGCTGCTCTCGGGGGTCTCTGGAGAGCTCCCGCGTCCCCTTCGGCTTCGCTCAGGACAGGCTTCGAGTACCTCAGGACGAACGTGGGCTTGGCGCGGCGCGCCTACTCGTTGCCGTACTTCTCGAGGGCCTTTTCCGGGAAGTCGGCGTTGGTGTAGATGTTCTGGATGTCGTCGAGCTCATCGAGCTTGTCGATGAGCCGAAGGGTCTGCGTCGCCGTCCCCTCTTCGAGCATCGCGAGGATCTTGGGCACCATGGCCAGCGTGACCGACGAGGGTTCCAAGCCGTGCTCACGCACCACCTGGACGATGGCGTCCAGAATCGGCGGATCGCCGGTCAGATGGAGGGTGCGCTCGTCAGCCGTCACATCGTCGGCGCCTGCTTCGATGGCCGCGAGCTCGACCTCCTCGGCCTTGGCTTGGTCGATCTCCTCGACGGTGACGACAGCCTTGTGCTCGAACTGCCAGGCCACGGAGCCGGCTTCACCCATGTTGCCGCCGCCACGGCTGAAGATGGTCCGCACTTCTGAGGCGGTGCGGTTCCGGTTGTCGGTGAGCGCCTGGACGAGGAGGGCCGCGCCGCCCGGTCCGTAGCCCTCGTAGGTGATCTCCTCGAAGTTGCTCGCGTCGCTGCCCTCGCCGGTGCCCTTCTTGATGGCACGGTCGATGTTATCCATGGGCATGTTGTTCTGCCGCGCCTTTTCGATGGCGAGGCGCAGCCGCGGGTTCATGCCGGGGTCGCCACCGGCCGCGCGCGCGGCCACGGTGACCTCACGGGCAAGCTTGGTAAAGAGCGCGCCGCGCTTCACGTCGAGCACGCCCTTCTTGTGCTTGATGGTCGACCACTTCGAATGTCCAGACATTGCGGTCCTCTACGGCGTGAATGCCGGCTGCAATTGTATCGCAGCCCGCGGTGCTAGGCCGTCGCTCGCTTGCGGCGCTTCATGGGCCGGGGCGGCTTGCGCTTCGGGGTGGTCCGCAGCGGTCGTGGCTCGATGCCCTCCGGCACGTCGACGACCATTTCGCCGTGCTCTAGGTCGACGGCCAGCACGACGCTCCCCAGCGCCGGCAAGAGCAGCTCGACGTCCTCCCCCGTGACGACGTAGACGTCGTTGGCGCCGGTGTCGAGCACCTCGGTCAGGGTGCCCAATCGACCGCCCGCCGCGGTGCGCACGGCAAGGTCGATCAGCTGGTAGTGATAGTAGGTGTCCTCCGGGGCAGGAGGCACGGAGGACTCGCGGGCCAGCGCCCGCTGGCCGACCAGGCTCTCCGCAGCCGCGTCGTCATCGACGTCGCGCAGCTTGACCAGGTAGCGATCGCCGGCCTTGGTCGCGAGCTCGATGACGTAGGGCGTGCCATCGACGTAGAGCTCGCCGCCCGGGCGGTAGCGGTCCGGGTTGTCCGACTCCGGCACGACGCGGACACGGCCGTCGAGGCCGTGGGTGCTGGTGATGGTGCCAACGAGGACAAACCCAGGGGGCGGTTGCGGCGCCGAGGGGGGTAGTTCAGCCAACGTTGAAGTTACTCGATTTCGAGGGTGACCCGGACGTCGTTCTTCACACCGGCGACCCGAAGGAGTACGCGCATCGCCTGAGCGACCCGGCCTTGGCGGCCGATAACCTTGCCTTTGTCGTCAGGATGCACAGCCAACCGCAGGATGATGTGCCCGTCTTCGCCCTGTTCCTCGGTTACTTTGACATCATCCGGATTGCTTGCGATGGCCCTGGCGATGTACTCGACCAGTTCCTTCATCTACTCACTTCTGAGCAGCGATCCGCTGCCCCTCGCGCCCGCGCCGACGCCTTTACGCTCCGGCCTTCTCGAGCACTCCCTGCTTCCGAAGAATCTGGCCCACGGTCTCCGACGGCTGGGCGCCGACACTGAGCCAATGGCGCACTTTGTCCTCTTTGATGACAATCGTCGGCGGGTCGGTCAGCGGGTTGTAGTGCCCCACGTCGTCTACGAAAGCGCCGTCTCGGGGAGCCCGAACGTCGGCAACGACAATCCGATATGACGGCTGCTTCTTTTTGCCGACACGACGCAGGCGAATTCTGAGCATTTGGGCGCCAATCCTTCTTCGGGTCCGAGTGGTCTGCGCCACCCGTAATCGACAGTCGCAGAAATTGTAGGCGTGAGGCCGGAACCTTGTCAACGAAGCCGTGGACGGCCATTTCGAGGCCCCGGTCAACGACCCAGACTGAGCCGTCCGACGAGGGGCTCCGGGAGCCCCACTTCGACCATGCGCCGCTGGGTTGCCGCGATGTCGTACGCCGCCCGCGCCAACGTCACCGTCGCAGCGGCGTCATCGTAGACGGCGTACGCCGCGCGCGGGTCCCCGTCCCGAGGTTGGCCGACGCTCCCCGGGTTCACCAACAAGCGGCGCGCACCGACGGCCACTCGCAATCCATCGGGGCCCGGCCTGAGCACGCCGTTGTCCTCCTCGCACACGAACGATAGGTGCGAATGGCCGACCACCAAAGCCGTGGTCTCGGTCATGTACCAAGCGTCATTGGCCTGCAGGTAGCTCAGCATGTAGTCCCACAGGGGGTCCTTGGGCGTACCGTGAACCAACGTGAAGGGCTCGCACGGCTCGGTGAGGCGGAGGCCCTCGAGGTACGCCCGCGACTCGTCGGTGAGCTGCTCGGCCGTCCACCGGCACGCCTGGGCGGCGTAGGCGTTGAAGTCCTCGAGACCGACCCGCCCGATGGCGGCGGCGTCGTGGTTGCCCAGCACTGACAGCACGGCGAGCGAGCGAAGGCGCTCGATGCACGCGTTCGGTTCCGGTCCGTAGCCGACGGTGTCCCCGAGGCACCACACCGCGTCGATGGGGTCGAAGCGCTTAGCTGAGTCCAAGACCGCGTCCAGCGCCTCGATGTTGCCGTGGATGTCGCTGACGATCAGGGTGCGCACGCCACCATTCTACGGGCGGGCCTGCCGTCCCGCAGGTGGAGGGCGCGAGGGTCACCCCGCGGCCAACGGAGAGCGGCGGGCCGATCGTCACAGGCGGAGGGCGCGAGGGTCACCCCGCGGCCCTCAGGGAGATTCACGTAAGGACAAGCTGAACAAGACCGACGCCTCTATAATCGATGCCATGACCACGGTCGGGGACGTCGGCGAGTTCGCGCTCATCGAGCGCCTGTCGAGGCAGGTCGACGCCGCGCGGCTGGCGCCGTCCGCCAGCGCCGGCTTCAGACTGCGCCTCGGCATCGGCGACGACGCGGCCGCATGGCAAGCGCCGAAGGGCGTCGTCGTCCAGACCACCGACACCATGGTCGAAGGCGTCCATTTCACTCAGGCGACGACGCCGTGGAATGACGTGGGGTGGAAGGTCTTCGTCGCCAACCTGAGCGACATCGCGTCCATGGGCGCCGTGCCGCTCTGTGCCATCGTGACGCTGGGGTTGCCGCCGAGCCTGGAATTGGCGTCCGTCGACGCGCTGTACGCAGGGATGCTGGAGGCGTGCGCCGAATACGAGACACTGCTGGTGGGCGGCGACGTCGTCAACGCTGAGCAGGCGTTCGTCACCGTCGCGCTCACCGGGACCTGTGCGGGTGAGCCGCTGACCCGATCAGCCGCTCGGCCGGGCGACACGCTGGCCGTCACCGGGCCCCTCGGCGCCTCCGCCGCGGGCCTGCGTCTGCTGCAGGAGGGTAACGCCGCGTCCGTCCCGCTCGTCGAAGCTCACCGTCGTCCACGGCCTCAGATAGAGGCCGGCCAGCGCATCCTGCTAGCCGGCGGGCGCTGTGCCATGGACGTGTCGGACGGCCTCGCGGCAGACCTCGGCAAGCTTGGCAGGGCCAGTGGCGTCGGCGTACGGGTCCAGGCCGAGCGCGTGCCGGTTGCGCCGGCGCTGACGGCCCTCGATGTACCGGACGCCCTGGAGATGGCCCTGTCCGGCGGCGAGGATTACCAGCTCGTCTTCGCCGCATCGCGCCAGACCGTCGAGCACGTGATCGAGGAGGTGCGCGAGGCCGTCGTCATCGGGGAGGTCACCGCAGGCGAGCCGGGAGGGGTCGAACTGGTCGATGCGCGGGGCGGCTCGGCGCAGATCACCTCGGCTGGCTGGGAGCACCTGCGCTGAGCTTCGCGACCCGTAGCGCGGATGAGACCACGGGCATCGGGCGGCGTCTTGGCGCGCTGCTGGACCGTGGCGACCTGGTCCTGCTCACCGGCGGGCTTGGGGCCGGCAAGACGACCTTCGTGCAGGGGCTAGCCGCCGGGGCGGGAATCACCGGGTATGTCCACAGCCCGACGTTCGTCCTCGTCCACCGCTACGAAGGGCGGCTGCCCCTCTTCCATTTGGACCTCTATCGCCTGGACGGCGTTCTGGAAGCCCACGACCTGGCCATCGACGAGATGCTCGACGAGGGGGCGATGGTCGTCGAGTGGGCCGACCGCGCTCCGGTCGTGTTCCCGCCCGAGCACCTGGCCGTGGAGCTGGCGTTCGGCACGACGCCGAATGAGCGCAGCCTCACGGTGTCGGCCCACGGTGCGCACTTCAAGGCCCTCGCCGAGCGGCTCGGCGAGACGGGCGCACGGTAGCAACTGCCGTGTACCTGCTCATCGATACGTCCACCCGCAGCGGCGCCGTGGGCCTGTGGCAAAAGGGCGTCATGGCGCGATCGCGGCATTGGCACTCGCCGCATAACCACACGGCCGAGCTGATGCCGGCAGTCAGCGAGACGATGAGCCAAGCGGGGGTAACGCCCAGGGACCTTCGGGGTATCGGCGTCGCCACGGGCCCCGGCGGCTTCAGCGCTCTGCGGGCCGGCCTCGGCGTCGCCAAGGGCCTGGCCCTGGCCTTGGATATCCCCGTCGCAGGGGTGAGCACCCTGGAAGCGGGCGCCTATCCTCACCGCGGCGAGAGCGTCACGCTGTGCTCCATCGTCGAGGCGGGAAGGACGTTGGTGGCGTGGGCCGTGTTCGACGCATCGGCCGGAGGCTGGCGACGCTCGCACGCCGACCAGGTCTCGGCCATCGACGAGACCATCGCCGCCTGCGGCCCCGACACGGTCTTCGTCGGCGAGGGGGCCGCCGCCTACGCGGCGGCCATCGAAGCGGCGCGCCCCGCCGCGCGGGTGGTGGACACCGGCCCCCAGGGCCGGCTGGACGGGCTCGGTATCTTGGCCGGCACGCGTCTCGACGCGGGTGACGCCGACCCCGTGGCCTCGCTTCAGCCGCACTACGCCCGGCCCCCGGAGATCGGCAAGCCCAGGGAGGCGCGGGCCGTGCGGCACGGGAGCGAGGCGCGGGCTAAGCGCGCGTAAGGCGCGAGGGGGCGGGATCGTAAGGTAAGTATGCCGCCATAGCACGTACAACGGCTTGACCGTCGGGTCTAGAATGATGAAGTGGCTAAGAAAGACGAGAAACCCAAAACGCCCTCATACGACGAGGGCAAGATTAGAGACAAAGATATCGAGCGCAAGTAGGACGAACGGTTTCGGTCTTCCGACCTACTGCGCCTCGTGAAGAAGGCCGTAGGTCGGAAGGCTTAGACCGCCGCTACGGCAACAACAGAAGAACCATGGGCAGTTCTGGGCGGACGGTAGGCTCCATCGCTTATCACCTCCCTCCTGCGCGGGCCGTCGTTGGTGAAGCAACGACGGCCCCTCTTAATTCCTAGGGCCCTCGCAGGGGCCACGCTAGGCACCATCAGCGCCATCGGCTTCGTCATCGTCCACTGGCGGGACTTCATCAAGCCCTATCTGCCGCCAGTTGTTGTTTGCCGGTGGCGTATCCGGGTAGAGGAAGACAAGTGTCGCCTCAGCCATCTTGACCCACTGATCACGCTTCTCTTTAGGAAAGTGTGAACCTATCCCTGGCAGGCTTCGAACCAGCATCTCAAGTGCTGGAGGCATGCTCGGCATCTCGCTGCGTTCATTCGGGGTTGGTGCTATTCCAGGAGCCCGGGTCCGGGGCGACCGCCGGCCTTTGCCAGTGCTAGGTGATCGCGGGTGCTCCTTGCCCGTTGCGCGCGCGCCGACTTGGCTGCTGCGCTGCCTCGGCTGATCAAGTGTCGGGATACCTGCCTCGCGGCACATGCCGAGAAAGAAGATCACCATTCGCTCCCGCTGCGAGCCAGGGGTGTAGCGTCGGAAGAAGTTGACCAGACGGTCCTGCGGATCCTCCGCAGGATCGAGGCTCTGGAAAACCTCGACGTACTTTTCCCGGATGATGCCTGCGAGCGTAGATCGGTACTCCTCGTCGGTGGCCATAGCCATCGAGCGTAATGCGGGCGATGGCGTGCCATATTCGTCAGCCAGCTCAAGCCAGCGCAGGGCGAAGAACGCGCGCGACAAAGTCCCCTCGGAGACTCCCATATCCCGTAGGTACTCGATGTCGATGCGCTCTGGGATGTTCCGCGACCGCAGCCGCTTCAGAACGTCGGTGATGTTAGACGGCGGCGCATACGGCCTGTTCGTCTCAGGAACCACCTTTGTTACTACCGGCCCATCTACCATGTGCCCTACCTCCGATAACTGAACTCGCCCCTAGGATACTCGCCGGAATCCGAGTCGTCAAACGGTGCCTGGCGCCATCGGGCTCGGCACCGTACCGCTCTACGTCCACGGCTACTTGCTAGACTTGGCCGTAGACTGCTAAACGCTGAAGGGAGTGCGCGGCCATGCATATCGTGCTGAAACACGAGACCTACGGGATCAAGGGCGGCGTGTGTGCAAGAGGTCCCCAGATCAAGCTGGCGGCACATGGGTACAACGAAGAAATCGCCCTGTTCAACCTAGTCACCGCGGCACGGCATTTCCTTACCCCGTTCGTGCGGGCGGGCGTGGGGCCTGAGGAACTGAAGTCATTGGCAATCGAATTCGATGACGGGTCTCCCAACGATGTCGTGGTGGACCTCATAGAGCGAACGAACTCGCGTCAGAACCAGAGCCAAGTATCGAGTAACTAAAGATACTTGTCAGATTCGTTACTGTTCTGTCTCGTGGTTCATAGAATGGGGCGCCTAGGAGTTATCCCTTTTGAACACGTATAAGGTGATGGTAGACTGTTTTACAGCGAGATATGGGATGAACAGATTCACTGTACAGCAGTTCAATCGAATGTTTCCGGACGAAGCTACGGCACTAGATATCATAAAGAGATGCTCTGCCCTCATGGTATCGAATGGCGAAAGTGCGCAACCGTTACTAAGCACCACCGACTAGGGACGCGCAAGGCTTACTTATGCGACCGGTGCGGAACGCACGTCTACTCTCTCGCGGTACGATTTTTGAAAAATCATCGTGCTCCTCAAAAGCTGGCTGTACGCTACCTATTTAATGGCCGGCATGCGGTGCGGCATCAGTACCAAGCAACTGGAGCGCGAGCTAAGCGTCACTTATAAGACTGCATGGAGAATGTTCCACCGGATACGGAAGCTACTCAACGAAGACGGCGGTGTGCTGTCAGGCCAAGCAGAAGCGGACGAAACCTACGTTGGCGGTGTTGGTGGTAAGGACAAGAACCGCCATGCCTACAAGAACGGGTCACCTGCCCTGTGAGAGGATACCTACCAATCGTGAATCGCTCGCAGCCGCTGTGGTAGCCTCCGTCTCCCCAGCAAACCGGAGGCGATGCGACCCCCAATGCCAGCAACGGAACGAACCCTCGTCTTACTGAAACCCGACGTCCTGCAGCGCGGGCTGGCCGGGCGCATCATTTCCCGGCTGGAGGACCGGGGGCTCAAGCTCGTGGGGCTGAAGCTCCTTCGCATGGACATGGCGCTGGCCCGGCTGCACTACGAGGCGCACGTCGACAAGCCATTCTTCGCCGGTATGGCGGACTTCATGACCTCGAGCCCCATCGTCGCCATGGCGGTGGAGGGGCCCAACGCCGTCGAAGCGGTCCGCACGACGGTGGGCGCCACCGACCCGCAGAAGGCAGCGCCGGGGACGATCCGCGCCGACCTTGGCCTCGACATCGGACGCAACCTCGTCCACGGCTCCGACTCGACGGAAGCGGCCGCGAGAGAACTCGGCGTCTTCTTCGGCGAAGGGGAGATTACGGGCTACGAGCGGGACAGCCAGCGCTGGATCACTGAATCCTGACGATTTGGCGACCGCTGCTCCACAGCTGCTCAAGCTGGTAGTAGCCGCGCCGGTCCTCGCTGAAGATGTGGGCGACGATGTCGCCGAAGTCCAGCAGTACCCACCCCGACGCGACGGTCCCCTCTCGGTGGTGGAGCGGGTGCCCGTCACGCTGCAGCGCGTAGTCCAACTCCTCGGCGAGCGTGTCCATCTGCCGGGGGTTGTCCCCGGTCATGATGACCAGATAGTCCGTGAAACCCGAAACTTGGCTCACGTCCAGCAACAGAATGTCACTGGCCTGGCGGTCCGAAGCCACGTCGACGGCGTCGCGCGCGGCGGCAAGCGTGTCCAGCGGGCAAGGGCCCCTTTCGTGTTAGTCGGCACCCGCTACCGGGCGGCGCCATTATAGGCGTGGGCGCCGGTTCTGAGGGCGACCGTATAATCGTGGCCATGGCCGGCGCGCACCACCATCACCCTGATCGCGTGTTCGACGTCTCACGCGCCGGGCGCCTGCTGTCGGACGAGCGCCGCGAGCTGATGGACCCCGCGTGGGTGCTCGCACAGGCGCCGCTGACGGACGGACAGCGCGTCGTCGACGTGGGCTGCGGCCCCGGCTTCTTCCTGTTGCCGCTGGCCGAGCGCGTCCCTGAGGGGGTCGCGGTCGGCGTCGACCTGCAGGAGGAGATGCTGACGATGGCCCGGCAGCGGGCCCACGACGCCGGGATAGCCAACGTTGAGCTGTTGGCGGGCAATCCTGAGGACGGCCTGCCGGCCGGGACCGGGACGGTCGACGGAGCCCTCGTATCCATGGTGCTCCATGAGGCGTCAAGCCACGACCGCTTCATGCAGGGCGTCGCGTCCACGCCGCGGCCTGGCGGCTGGTGCCTGGTCATCGAGTGGCTGAAGGTGGCCATGGACGTCGGCCCGCCGCTGCACATCCGCGTGAGCCCTTGGGAGGTTGGCGCCATCGGCAAGAAGGCGGGGCTCGCCTTCCGGTGGTCGCGGCAGGTGGGCGGCCGGTACTCGCTGACGCTGATGCGGGCCGTCTAACGCACGCGAGGACGCGGCGCGAGCCAATCCTGTACGCTAGCCGCGTGGACTCCCAGCACCTCGCAGACAAGCCGCGCGTCGTCGTTGCCATGTCGGGCGGCGTCGACTCGTCGGTCGCCGCGTACCTTCTCCACCGCGAGGGCTACGACGTCATCGGCGTGACGATGCGGCTGTGGTCGGCGGACGACCACGCGATCACACCCGACCATCAGGGATGCTGCTCCATCGACGACATCGAGGACGCGCGCCGGGTCTGCCAGACCATTGGCGTGCCGCACTACGTGCTGAACGTCGAGCGCGAGTTCCGGACCCACGTTATCGACTACTTCGTTTCCGAGTACCAGCGCGGGCGAACGCCACACCCGTGCATCGCGTGCAACGACCGCATCAAGTTCGACTTCCTGCTCAACCGAGCCACCGCGCTGGACGCCGACTTCGTCGCGACCGGCCACTACGCGCGCACGGCTTCGACAGGCGGCGCTCACCACCTGCTACGCGGTGTCGACAGCGAGAAGGACCAGTCCTACGTGCTGTTTGGGCTGACACAGCGGCAGCTCGCTCACGTCCTGCTGCCCGTCGGCCACCACACCAAGGCCGGCATCCGAGAGCTGGCCGTCGAGGCCGGACTGCACCTCGCCGGCAAGGCCGACAGCCAGGAGATCTGCTTCATCCCGCAGGACGACTACCGCGCGTTCTTGCGGGAGCGCGTCACCCCGCAGCCCGGTGAGCTGGTCGACACGGCGGGCCGGGTTCTCGGCGAGCATCCGGGTATCGAGTTCTTCACGGTTGGCCAGCGGCGCGGGCTCGGCGTGAGCACCGGCGAGCGTCTCTTCGTGACGCGGGTCGATGCCGACACCGGCCGTGTCGTCCTCGGCTCGGAGGCAGATCTAATGCACAGAAGCGTCCGGGTGGAGAGCGTCAACTACATCGGCGAAAGCGTCGCCTCCGGACCCGTGCGGCCCGTGCGAGTCGATGCCAAGATTCGCTATAACGCGAGGGCGCTGCCGGCGACGCTGGAGCCGGACGGGTGCGACGCGGTGCTGCGATTCGACGAGCCGCAGCGAGCCATAGCCCCTGGCCAGGCCGCGGTCTTCTATGACGGCGACGAGGTCATCGGCGGCGGTTTTATTCAAGGTCCCGAGGACTAGGGGCCCGAGGGCTAGCGCGGCTCCATCGACCAGGCGCTCATCCCGTTCGGCCCTTCGACCGGGCTCAGGACATGCTTCGCACAGGACAGGCTTCGACAGGCTCAGGATGAGCGAACGAACGACAGAACGAACCGCTCGCCCTGAGCCTGTCGAAGGGCGAGTCGCCCGAGAGGCGGGTATGGCCACCACCACACGCGGCGCTCCAGCCAGGGGGGAGCCCAAATTCCACATCGTGGCGACGCAGACTGAGGAGCGCCGGCTCTGGGAGTCGGGTTTCGCACAAGTCGCCGGCGTGGACGAGGTGGGGCGGGGCCCACTCGCGGGCCCGGTGGTTGCCGGCGCCGTCATCCTGCCCGACCTGAGGGGCTCGCGGGCCCGAGACCTCGGCCTGATCCAAGACAGCAAGTCCCTGACCGAACGCCAGCGCGAGCGCGCCGACGTGGTCGTGCGCAAGGTGGCGCTGGCGGTCGGTATCGGCGTGGTGACGTCAGCCCAGATCGATAAGATGGGCATCATGCCGGCGACGAAGCTCGCGATGCGACTGGCGCTCGACGCGTTGGACCCGCCGCCTGACCATCTGCTGGTCGACGGGAAGGTCGGCATCAACTGGCGCCTGTGTCCGTGCCAGCCAATCGTGAAGGGCGACCTGCTGTGCTCGGCCGTCGCCGCCGGCTCCGTAGTCGCCAAGGTCTACCGCGACGCCCTCATGCGCGAGTACGACGAGCATTACCCTGGCTACGGGCTTGCAGGCCACAAGGGCTACGCGTCGGCCTCACACCTGGCCGCCATCGCCGCTCTGGGCCCCAGCCCGCAGCACCGCCGCAGCTTCTCGCCGCTACGCCCCACGCTGTTCGCCGCCGATGCCTAGTGCACGCAGCCGCCTCGGCACACGGGGCGAGGACATCGCCGCCGCACACCTGCAGGCGCAGGGCCTGCGCGTCGTCGAGCGCAACGTGCGCACGCGCTACGGGGAGGTCGACATCGTCGCCGAGGATGGCGACACCCTGGCCTTCGTCGAAGTCAGGACGCGCAGATCGGCGAGCTTTGGGACGCCGGAGGAGTCGATCACCCTGCGCAAGCGGCGACGCCTGGCCCAGTTGGGCGAGCAGTACGTGCACGAGCGGGGGTTGGTTGACCAGGCCTGGCGTGTGGACGTGGTCGCCATCACGCTCGGTGGCTCCGCGCCGGATGTCCGGTACTACCGTGGCATCGACATAGAGTAGGAGAAGCGAGTGAGGGTGCGCTGGCGCTCATCCCCTTCGGCGGGCTCAGGGCAGGCTTCGTGGGCTACCCGCCTCCTCAGGATGACAGCCCCCTCGCGGCCTAGCCGCGCCCGGCGCCACCCTCGTACTCCCGCGAGATGCGGGAGGGCGTCGGCATGCTCTGCCCTTGGTACTTGGAGCCGAGCTCCTTCGACCCGTACAGGTGTTCAGCCGGCGTTGTCAGCCGCAGGAAGGAGATCTGGCCGATCTTCATCCGGTGGTACAGCGTGATCGGCAGGTTGGAGACGTTACTCAGCTCCAGTGTCAGGTTGCCCTTCCACCCCGGGTCGACGTAGCCGGCCGTGGAGTGGATGAGCAGGCCGATGCGGCCGAGCGAGCTCTTGCCCTCGAGCCGCGCCACCAGGTCGTCGGGCACTTCCACGTGCTCGAGCGTGCTCCCCAAAACGAATTCACCCGGGTGCAGCATGAACGGGTCGTCGTCACCCATGGTGACCATGTCGGTCAGCCGCTCGGTGTCGGAGCGGATGTCCACGTACGGCACACGGTTGTTGCGAAAGACCAGGATGTGGCGGTCGAGGTGCAGGTCGACGCTGGCCGGCTGGATGCAGTCCTCGGTCAGCGGCCTGACGATGATGCGCCCCTTGGCCATCTCCTCGCGGATGGTGCGATCGCTCAAGACCATGTTTTGCCCAGCCTCCAGCGCGAAGGATAGCGGATGGCGCGTACGTCTTGCATCAGCATCCAGCAGACGACGCCGCGGGGCCCTTCGGCTACGCTCAGGACAGGCTCTGCGGGTGGGAGGAACCTCGTTCTCTTTGGCCTGAGGGGTCGCCAGGGGCTGCTAGCTGTCGTATTCGCGGAGGCAAAGACAGCGGTCGGCGAGCCTTGAGGTAGGTTCTCCCGCCCACATCCGCGACGCGGCTTTTGAGGAGACAAAGCGGACGAGCCGGCCCGGGACGCCTAGTAGGCGATGGCCCGGCTGGCGCCGCCGGAGACCGAGAGCACCTCGCCGGTCACCGCCTGCGATAGCGGCGAGCAGAGGAACGCCACGACACCGCCAACCTCCTCCTCGGTCACCGGGCTACGCAAGGCGTTCAGCTGCGCGCCCGAAGGGACGGCTCCTGGCGCAACCGCATTCACGGTGATGCCCCGTGGCCCCAGCTCGGCGGCCAGGTGGCGAGTGGCCGCGTCCACGGAACCGGTGCGGATGCCGGTGCTCAGGCCCACCAGACCGGGGTCCCGCATCCCGCTGACGTTGACGATGCGCCCCCAGCCGGCGGTGAGCATGTGGGGCACGGCCTCGTCGGCGCAGCGCACGTAGCCCAACACCTTCGTGCGCAGGTCCTCCTCAAGGAGCGCCTCAGCATCAGCGAGAAGGGTGTCGGGCGCGCCGGTGGCGCTGCCCACGCGGGCCGCGTTGTTGACCAGGATATCGAGGCCGCCGAGGGCGGCCGCCGCGTCGCGCACTAAGCGCTTGATCGCGTCGCCGTCGCCCATGTCAGCGACAAAGCCAACGACGTTGGCGCCAGTCTCCGCCGCGATCTCGGACGCCGCCGCGTCGATCTGCGCCCGATCGCGCGAGCAGATGGCGACGCTGGCGCCCTCGCGGGCCAACTCCATGGCGATGGCCCTACCGATGCCGCAGCTGCCGCCGGTCACCAGGGCGCGTTTGCCGGTGAGCTTCAGGTCCACCCAGTCCTCCTACGCCACTCGCACTACGGCCGATGAAGGCCTGTGATACGTAAAATAAAGTCCGTCGCGCCACGAAGAGCGGCAGCGGGCGGTCCAGGGCAGTGCCCTGGCCGGGGTACGCGTCCCTCGCGACGCGAAGAGCGGCAGCGAGCGGGTCCAGGGCAGTGCCCTGAGCCCGCTGAAGCGGCAACCGCCCCGACTAGGTCGAGAAGACGCTGCCGAAGACGACGGCGACGATGGCCATGAGCTTGATGAGGATGTTCAGCGACGGGCCCGAGGTGTCCTTGAACGGGTCCCCCACCGTGTCACCGACCACCACGGCCGTGTGCGCATCCGTGCCCTTACCGCCGTGATGTCCGGCCTCGACGTACTTCTTGGCGTTGTCCCATGCACCGCCCGCGTTGGCCATGGTGATGGCCATGAGCGAGCCCGCGCTGATCGCGCCGATGAGCAGGCCGCCGACGGCCTCGGCGCCCAGGAACGGCGTCATGCCGACGCCGATGGGGACCACGACCGCGAGCAGGCCCGGCACGATCATCTCGCGCAGCGCACCGTTGGTGCTGATCTCCACGCAGCGCGCGTACTCGGCCCGCACGCCTGGGCTGCCCTCGCGGAGGCCCGGTATCTCGCGGAACTGCCGCCTGACCTCCTCAACCATGTCCTGGGCCGCGTTGCCCACGGCCTCCATGGTCAGCGCACTGAAGATGAACGGCATCAGCGCACCCAGCAGCAGACCCACGAGCGTGGACGGCTGGAGCAGGTCGATGACCTGGAGGTCGACGATCTTCGCGTACGCCGCCATCAGGGCAAGGGCGGTCAAGACCGCCGAGCCGATGGCGAAGCCCTTGCCGCTGGCCGCCGTCGTGTTGCCCAGCGAGTCCAGCGCGTCCGTGCGCAGGCGCACCTCCGGGTCGAGGTGCGCCTGCTCGGCGATGGCGCCGGCGTTGTCGGCGACCGGCCCGTAGGCGTCGGTCGCCAGCGTGATACCGAGGGTCGAGAGCATACCCACCGCGGCGATGGCGATGCCGTACAGGCCCGCGAGCTCGTAGGCCCCGAGGACGGCGGCGCCGATGATGATCAGCGGGATAACCGTGCTCAGCATGCCGGTGGCGAAACCGCTGATGATGACCGTGGCCGGCCCGGTGGCCGACCGCGCCGCGATGCCCCGAGTCGGCTTGTACTCGTACGAGGTGTAGTACTCAGTGCTCAGGCCGATGATGACGCCAGCACCGAGGCCAACGCCGACGGCGCCGAAGACATTCCACACCGCCGTCATGGGCAGGTCGTTCTGGACGGTAAAGAGCCACCACGTCGACAGGAACGTGAACCCCAACCCCAGCAGCCCAGCTGCGAAGGTGCCGCGCCTCAACGCCCACAGCAGGCTGCCAATGTTGGTGGACTCGCCGGTGCGGACGAGGAAGGTGCCGAGGATCGACGCGACGATGCCACCGGCCGCGATCAGGAACGGGAGAACGAACGCCGGGCCCCCGGCCTCGACCGCGCCACCATAGAACGCAGCGGTACTGGCCAGCGCGAGCGTCGCGATGATGGAGCCGACGTACGACTCGAAGAGGTCGGCGCCCATGCCGGCCACGTCACCGACGTTGTCACCAACGTTGTCGGCGATGACCGCCGCGTTGCGCGGATCGTCTTCGGGGATCCCGGCCTCGACCTTGCCGGCGAGGTCGCCACCGACGTCAGCCGCCTTCGTGTAGATGCCGCCGCCCACGCGCGCAAACAGCGCGATGGACGACGCGCCGAAGCTGAAGCCGGCCACGATCTCCGGGTCCTCGAAGATCAGCCAGAGGGCGGCCGCGCCGAGGATGCCGATGCCGACGACGCTGAGGCCCATGACGCCGCCCGACGAGAAGGCCACACGCAGCGCGGGGTTGAGCCCCCGAATGGCCGCGGCCGCTGTCCGCATGTTCGCTCCGACGGCGATGCGCATGCCGACGAGCCCGGTGAGGCCTGAGGCGAAGGCGCCGACCAGGTAGGCGATGGACGTCTCCCACTGCTGCTCGTCACGGCTCAGTCCGAGCGCGAGCAGGATGGCGAAGACGATGAGCACGAACACGAGGAGCACCGAGTACTCGCGGCGCAGGAAGGCGTTCGCCCCCTCATGAATCGCCGCGCCGATCTCCCGCATGCGCTCGTTGCCGGGGTCGGCGCTGAGCACGCGCTGTGCCAGGTAGGCCGCGAAAAGTAGCGCAAGCCCGCCAGCGCCCAAGGCCAGATAGAGCCCAGTCATGGATGAATCCTCCCAGAAGTCGGGCTCCGACTACCGCCGGAGCCGTTTACGTGACCATGAAGCCCGCTACGGCGGGGAATTTACACTGCGATTACGGAATTCGCAACCAGACAGGCTAGCCGCCTGGACCCACTCACTGCCGCTTTTCCGGGACCGCAGCGGCACAGTCCCGGCCGAAGGGGTGCGGGCCTAGGTCAACCCCAAAGGGCCGGGGAGGTCCGCCATGTCAGCGAAGGTCGTCGCGCCGAGGTCCGCGAGGCCCGCGGCGTCACCGCGAGGGCAATAGCCAAACGTCGCCATGCCCGCCGATACCCCCGCCATGACACCGAGGCGGCTGTCCTCGATGACCGCGCAGCGCTCGGGAGTCACGCCCATCCGCTCGGCCGCGAACAGGAACAGGTCCGGGGCCGGCTTGCCGTTCGCAACCTGCGTCGCGCTGAAGATGCGCCCCTCGAAGTAGGGCAGCAGACCCGTTCGCCCCAGCGTGACGTCCATCTTCTCGTGCTCGCCGGCCGACGCGACGCACATCTTGGTACCGCTCGCGGTAATGCGTGCGACAGCGTCGACGGCGCCCGGCATCGCCTCGACGCGTTCGGCCAGCGCCGCAAGCACGCGCGCGTCATAGTTGTCCAGCACCGAGGCAGGGACCGGCCGCCCGGCCTCGCGGTCGAACACGCGCCACATGGCTGCGGTGGACATGCCAGTCGTGGTGCCCATGACGCGCTGGAGGTCACCCTCGACGCCGGCCTCGCGGAGAATGTCCACGACCACCTCATCGTCGATGGGCTCGGAGTCCACCAGCGTGCCGTCGCAGTCGAACATGACGAGGTCGTATCGCATCACACATCCATGGACCGCCCGCACCTTCGGCCCTTCGGCGGGGCTCAGGACATGCTTCGCTCAGGACAGGCTTCGCGAGCCTCAGGACGAACGGTCAGGGGGTTCGGCCGCGGGAGTGGCTAACCCTCGCGCGCGGCCAGCATGCGCTCGAGGCGCCGCTGGCGCATCGCCATCGTCAGGTCGCCCCGCGTGCGCTCCAGCACGCCGCGCAGCTGGTCGGTCGTGCGCCGCAGCCCGCCGGTCAGCGCGTCGGGGAAGTCGATGCCGACCATCATGTTGTAGGCATCGTCCATCTTGCCCATCAGCTCCTCGGACCGCGAGTCGTCGTCGCGGCGCAGCGAGTCGAGGATGAAGCGGCGCAGCTCGCTCGCGGCCTCCGCCATGCCGTTGAGGTAGGGGGCCACCTCGACGCCAATGTCACCGGGCGTGGGCAGCTCGCTGTCGGCGATGAACGCGTAGCAGAGACGCGCCTCCGCGTACTCCTTCTGGGCGTCCTGCGTGTAGCCCGTGTAGTACAGGTCCGGGTACTCCTCGCGGACCAGGTCACGCACCTCGGCGACCTTTGCACCGGCCCCGTCGGCCAGCTTGCCCGCCTCGGTCATCTCCTGCCGGTGGACGGCGCGAATGGCGTTGGCGGATAGCCGGATGATCTCTCGTGAGGCCTGGATGGCGACCTCACGGGCCGTGTGCTTCTTGGTGAGCTCGGCGATGGCGTTCGCAGTGATCTCGTTCAGGCGGGCTTCGTAGTCAGGCATGGCGCGAGGGTAGCACAGCGGTGCCATTCATCGATGCGGCCGGGTCTAACTAGGGCGGGGTTGTCACCGTAGCGCGCCAATCGATAGCCGGTAGCGGGAAGTCCGGAACGCGATCCGGCGGCGAGTGGGTCCAGGGCAGTGCCCTGGCTTGTGCGACTTTTCACGTACACCCCCGTGTGCTATGCTCGCGCCGGTGGCTCGGGGGCCGCTCCAGCAGGCAACGGACGGCTCGCCGACCCCTCAGGAGGCGCCCAGCATGGAACCGCCGTCCAGCGACGTTGAGCTTCGGTCGGCCTATGGCCAGGGAGCGACGCCTGCCGAGGAGTGGGACGCCGACCGTATCGAGGGCGCAACCATCGAGGGCCTGAAGTGGTCTGCCCAAGAGGCCTTCCCCGAGCCCCTCATCCAAGTCCCCGACGACTACCGTGGCAACATCGCGGTCACCTCGATGGATGCGCTGCTCAACTGGAGCCGCCGCTCCGCCACCTGGCCGGTCGCCTTCGGGCTGGCCTGTTGCGTATTCGAGATGCTGGCCTCCGCGATGGGCCGATTCGACCTGGCCCGCTTTGGCATGGAGACGATGCGCGCATCGCCTCGCCAGGCGGACCTGCTCATCGTCTCCGGCACGCTGACCTGGAAGATGGCGCCCGCCGTGCGCCGCATCTACGACCAGATGGCGGAGCCCAAGTGGGTGATCGCGATGGGCGTGTGCGCGACCTCCGGCGGCCCCTACTACCAGGGCTACAGCGTCGTCCCCGGCGTGAACCACATCGTGCCGGTGGATGTCTACGTGCCCGGGTGCCCACCCCGGCCCGATGCGCTGCTGTACGGGATCATGCAGCTGCACGACAAGATCAAGAAGTACCGGCTGGGTCGCCAGCCAGCGGGGGCGTAGCGTGTCTATAGCCACGCCGGGCCACGCCCTGGCGGATGTGCTGCGGGAGCGTTTCGGCGACGCCGTCGTCGGCTCCGATGAGCTCGCGGCGCTGGTCGCGCCTGAGTCTGTCCGCGACGTCTGCGCCTACCTCAAGGCCGAGCCGGAGCACGACTACAAGCTGCTCAACGCCATCACCGCGGTCGACTACGTCGAGTACTTCGAGCTGGTCTACCACCTCACCTCCATCGAGCGGAACGCGACGGCGGTGGTGAAGGCCAAGGTCTACGGCCGTAGCGAGCCGTCGCTGCCCTCCGTCGTGCCGGTCTGGAAGGGCGCCGACCTTCAGGAGCGCGAGGTATATGACCTCATGGGTGTCGTCTTCGAAGGCCACACCAACCTCAAGCGCCTACTGCTGTGGGAAGGCTTCGAGGGCCATCCACTCCGGCGTGACTACCTTGAGCCGCCACTCCCCTACAAGTGGCCACACGGTGGGTAGGTCTAGACCATGACGCTGCACACCGAGCCGGTGACGGTCAACATTGGTCCGCACCACCCCAGCACTCACGGCGTGTTCCGGATGCGCGTGACCTTCGACGGCGAGAACGTGCAGGACGTCGAGCCGGTCATCGGCTACCTGCATCGTGGCACCGAGAAGCTGGCCGAAGAGCGCCAGTACACGCAGGTGATCACCCTCACCGACCGCCTTGACTACGTGGCGTCCATGACCAATAACCAGGCCTACGTACTCTCGTGCGAGCGGCTCGTCGGCGTGGAGGTGCCGGAGCGGGGCATGTACCTGCGGACCATCGCAGCCGAGCTCCAACGCATCGCCAGCCACCTCGTCGGCGTCGGGTTCTTCCTGGCCGAGCTGGGCGGGTTCGGCGGCACCGCGCTGATGTACTGCTTCCGCGAGCGCGAGCGCATCCTCGACATGTTCGAGATGCTCTGCGGCGCTCGCATCACCGTGTCCTACATGCGTATCGGCGGTGTCTACCAGGACGCGCCTGACGAGTTCTGGCCCGCGCTTCGGCGCTTTCTGGACGCGATGCCCGGCTACGCGGACGAGCTCTACGACCTCGTCTTCGCCAGCGAGATCGTCGTCGCACGCACCAAGAACGTCAGCGTCATCACCGCCGAGCAGGCCATCGACGCGTCCATTACCGGCCCGGTGCTTCGCGCCTGCGGCGTGCCATGGGACATCCGCAAGGCCGCGCCCTACGATGCCTACGACCGTGTGGACTTCGACGTCGTCACGGCTACGGGCGGCGACAACTTCGATCGCTTCTGGGTGCGCATGGAGGAGGTGCGGCAGTCGCTGCGCATCATCGAGCAGTGCGCCCAGCAGATCGAGAGCGGGCCTGTCCGCGCCACCATGGCGATGCTGTTCCGCCCCCCGCCGGGCGAGGCATACGTCCCGATCGAGGCGCCCAAGGGCGAGCTCGGCTTCTACCTCGTCAGCGACGGAAGCATCGCGCCGTACCGATGCAAGATCCGATCCCCTTCTCTCATCAACCTGTCGCTGTTCAAGGAGATGCTGGTCGGTTGGAAGCTGGCCGACATCGTCGTCAGCCTCGGCAGCCTCGACTTCAACATGGGCGAGGTTGACCGCTAGTGGGCGACGTGCTGACCGACAACGCGGTCTACCGCAACGTCTACGACTTCGTCGTGGACGGCCTCGGCGCGGAGTGGTCGTGGCTCGCCTACGCCACGGCGGCCCTCGTGCTGGTGCTGCTGACCGTGAACGTCCTGCTGGGGCTGGCCACCGGCTACACCTGGGCGGAGCGCCGCCTCCTCGGCCGCTTCACCAACCGGCTGGGCCCGAACCGCGTGGGGCGGTTCGGCCTTCTCCAGCCCATCGCGGACGCCGTCAAGCTGCTGACAAAGGAGGACACCGTCCCGCGCGCCGGCGACCGGATCGTGTTCAATCTTGCCCCCGTCGTGATGTTGGGGTCCGTCGTGCTTGCCCTTGGCGTGCTGCCCCTGGGACGCAATACGTTCGTCGCCGACCTCAACATCGGCCTGCTCTACCTGGTCGCCGTGTCGGGGCTGGCGTCCGTCGCCGTGCTGATGGCGGGGTACGCCTCGGCCAACAAATTCTCAACCTTCGGGAGCATGCGCGCGGCCGCGGTGCTGGTCAGCTACGAGGTGCCGCTGGTCATGGCGTTGCTGGGCGCAACCCTGCTGGCCGGGTCGATGTCGCTCGTGGCAACGGTCGAGGCCCAAGCGGTGCCCTTCCTGCTGGTGGCACCGCTCGGCGCCTTCGTCTTTTTCGCAGCGACGCTCGCTGAGCTGAACCGCAGCCCGTTCGACGTGACGGAGGGTGAGTCGGAGATCGTTGCCGGCTACCTGACGGAGTACAGCGGTATGAAGTTCGGGACCTTCATGCTGGCCGAATTCGCCGCGCTCATGGTCGCGGGTGCCTTCTTCGCCATGCTCTTCCTCCAGGGGTGGCGATGGGACTTCCTGCCGTCGCACCTCTGGATGCTCATCAAGGTCGGTGGGTTCGCCATCGTCGCCACCTGGGTCCGCGCCACGCTCCCGCGCCTGCGGCCCGACCAGATCCTGGCGTTCGCCTGGAAGTTCCTGTTCCCCATCAGCCTGATCAACGTCGTGGCGCTCGCCACCGAGCGGCTCGCCTTCGCCGACCCCGCGGGGGCGCTGAGCACCGGCGACCTGTGGCTCATGGCGGCGATCAACGCGGCGCTGGCGGCCGTCGCCATCCCGGCGTTGGCGCGCATTGGCCGCGTGGGCGAGCGCCCGCCGCGGATCGTGGCCCTACCGACGGCGACACGCATGGAGGCGCGCTGATGTACGGAACCGGCATGGCCAAGGCCTTCGGAGTGACGCTGCGCAACTTCTTCCGCAAGCCCTTCACCATCCAGTACCCGGAGGAGAAGGTACCGCAGCACCCGAGGTTCCGCGGCCAGGAGTTCGTCTGGTACGAGGACCGCTGCACCGGCTGCGCGTCCTGCGCCAAGTTCTGCCCGCTGGGCATCATCCGTATCGTCACCGACGCTGAGGGCGGCGGCAACGAGCAGGACGGCGGCTCGTACAAGATCGAGACCTTCGACATCGACCAGGCGCGGTGCATGTACTGCGGCCTGTGCGTGGAGGCGTGCCCGTACGACGCCCTGCACATGGGTACGCAGTTCGAGTCGGCCCAGCTGCGACGCGAGGACCTCGTTGTCACCATGGACGTGCTGCGCGCGCGGGACAAGCACCCCAGCGCGTGGTTCAGGCCCCAGCTTGCGCGCGACGGCTTCAACCCGTACGCGGAGCAGGCGGACGCGGAGAGGGTCGGGCGCGAGCCCTTCTTCTGGCACCCGAAGCGCCCCGCGACGCTGCCGGAGGGCGAGGCGAAGGAAGCGTCGGCCGACGGCGACTACGAGTAGCCGGAGCCTACGGACCACACGTGGACAACGCATTTCAGGAAGCCGTCTTCTGGGCCCTCGCCGTCGTGACCGTGGGCGGTGCGCTGCTGGTGGTGCTCCAGCGCGACATGTTCCGCGCCGCGCTCTCGCTCATCGTCAGCTTCCTGGGCGTGGCCGGCATCTTCGCGCAGCAGAACGCCGAGTTCCTGGCCGTGGCTCAGGTGATGATCTACGTCGGTGCGGTCTCCATCCTCGTGATCTTCGCCGTCATGTTCACCCGCGACGTGCCCCAGGCGAGCCGCGTGACCAACCTCCAGCCCATCGCCATCATGAGCGCGGCGCTCATCCTGTCCGGCCTGGTGTGGGCCGTGGTCCAAGCCGAGTGGCAGGTCCTGCCGGAGACCCTGCCCGGCCCAATCGAGGCGGTGCTGGTGAACACCCCTGCTGAGCTGGGGACGCTGCTGCTGAGCGACTACGTCCTCGCCTTCGAGGCGGTGGGCGTGCTACTGCTGGCTGCGGTCATCGGAGCGCTGGCCTTGGTGCGGGAGCGCTAGACCATGTGCCGTAACGCCATCCCCCTCACCCCCGCGGGGAGAGGGGATACCGTCCGTCGAAGGCGAAAGAGCGCTGCGCAATGCTAGAGCGTCTCCTGGTGTTGTCAGCGGTGTTATTCGCCATCGGACTCTACGGCGCGCTGTCCCGGCGCAACGTCATCGCCGTCCTGATCTCCACCGAGATCATGCTGAACGGCGTCAACGTGGCCCTGGTGGCGTTCTCGCGCTATGTGGTCCCCGCCGAGGTCCGGCTGGCGGGCGCCAATGCTGAGACGGCCGGCGCCGTGCTGACCGGCCAGGCGTTCGTCGTGTTCGTCGTCGTGGTGGCGGCGGCCGAGGTCGCGCTCGGGTTGGCGCTGGTCATCGCGCTGGTGCGCAATCGCGACACCACCGACATCACCGAGATGACCCTGATGCGGCACTAGCCGGGACGAGTCGAGCAGGTAGCCCGCGACGACCGGGTCAAGGACGACCGGATCGAGTAGGAAAAGAATGTGGGTTGAATACAAACGCGTGCCGACGCTGATGGCGGCCGAGATGTGGTCGGAGATCCTCGAAGGCGAGGGGCTGCCGGTGCGGCTGCTGCCCGTTGGGGATATCACCGAGCACGGCGAGTCGGTCCCGTTCCGGGTCATGGTACCGATAGGGCGCGAGCACGTCGCCGATGAAATCCTGAGGAAGCTCTAGGCATGATCAACGAGCAGGCCACGTGGGCCATCGTCCTGCTGCCGCTCGGCGCCGCCGTGCTGATCGCCTTCGTGGTCCGCCCGCTGGCCGGGCCGACGTCACGGCTGAGTGCCTACGTGACCATCGCCGCCATCGCCGCGTCGTTCGGGCTCAGCATCTGGGCCCTGCGCTCGGTGCTGGGCGGGCACGGCGACGCCATCGGCTTCGCGTCCCACTCCTGGTTCGTCATCGGCGACCCAGCCGAGGGCGGTTTCGCGATGACCCTGGGCGTGCTGCTGGACCCGCTCACGGCCATCATGCTCGTGGTCGTCACCGGCGTGAGCCTGATGGTGCAGGTCTACTCGCAGGGCTACATGCGTGATGCGCAATCCAGGCCGGACCGCTCGTACGCGCGCTACTTCGGCTTCATGGCCCTGTTCACGGCGTCGATGCTCGGCCTGGTCACGGCCCGCAACCTGATCCAGCTCTTCGTCTTCTGGGAGCTCGTCGGCCTGTCCTCCTACCTACTCATCGGCTTCTGGCATGAGCGGCCGGCAGCGGTAAACGCCGCCAAGAAGGCCTTCATCGTCACGCGCCTCGGCGACTTCGGCTTCCTGCTGGCGCTCCTGTATCTGTTCGCGCAGAGCCCGACCTTCGCGGCGGCGGGCCTCAACCCCTTCGAGATCCCGGACATTTGGGCCGCCACGCCGTTGATTGCCGGCGGCATCGTCACGTGGATCGCGCTGGGGCTGTTCGCGGGCGCGGTCGGCAAGTCAGCGCAGTTCCCGCTGCACACGTGGCTCCCCGACGCCATGGAGGGGCCGACGCCGGTGTCGTCGCTCATCCACGCCGCGACCATGGTGGCGGCGGGCGTTTTCTTGGTTGCGCGCATGTTCCCGCTGTTCGAGGCGAGCCCCGCTGCTCTCACGGTCGTCGCTGTCATCGGCGGCTTCACCGCCGTCTTCGCCGCGAGCATGGCGCTCGTCGCCAACGACATCAAACGGGTACTGGCCTACTCGACGGTGAGCCAGCTGGGCTACATGTTCATCGCGCTGGGGGTGGGTCTGCCGGTGGTCGCGATGTTCCACCTGTTCACGCACGCTTTCTTCAAGTGCCTGCTGTTCCTGGGGGCGGGCAGCGTCCACCACAGCGCCCGGACCTTCGACATGCGCTACATGGGTGGTCTGCGAAAGACCATGCCCCTCACCTACGCGGTGGTCCTCATCGGCGCGCTGAGCCTCGCGGGCGTTTTCCCGCTGGCGGGGTTTTGGTCGAAGGACGAGGTCCTGGCTGGCGCCTGGGACGGGACGCACGCGTCCGGCCTCGGCGTCTCGCGGCTGGTCTTCTGGCTCGGCCTCGTCGCTGCCCTGATGACGGCCTTCTACATCTCCCGCTTGGTGTTCATGACCTTCCACGGGACGTTCAGGGGCGGCATCGACGCGGTGCCCGAAGCCGAGAAGCAGCCCCATGAGGCGGGCGAGCACGTCCACCTCGCCGAGTCGCCGTGGGTGATGATGCTGCCGATGGCCGCGCTGGCGGGCGCCGCCGTCGGGGCCGGCTACCTGGCCAACGCCACCACGGACGTCGCAAGCATCCCGTCGCACTGGTTCGCCCACGCCTTCGGCGAGGAGGGCGAGCGCTTCCACGTCGGCGTCGCGTTGGCCTCCTCCGCGGCGGCCGCGGCGGGCATCGGCCTCGCAGCGCTCATGTACCAGACGCGGGCAATCTCACCGGCACGGCTGACCTCCGCCCTGCGGCCCCTCCACGTGCTCCTGAGCCAGCGCTACTACCTCGATCATCTTTACGAGGGCCTATTTGTGCGCCGCCTGGCCTACGGTGGCCTGTTCCTGGTGGCGGACTGGTGGGACCGTCGTATTGTCGACGGCTTTGCGGACCTGACCGGGTGGGTGGGACGCAACTCCGGCCGCGCTATGGCCCAACTGCAGACCGGGCAGGTCCAGGCCTACGGCATCGCGGTCTCCGTGGGCGCGGGCACGCTCCTGTTGGCCTACATGGCGAGCCAGTGAGCGCCCCATGCTGAGCGTCATCGTCTTCCTCCCCGCCGCGGGCGCCGTGCTGATCATGGCGTTTGGCCGCGACCCTCGCGCGGCGCGGGCGCTCGCGCTGGCCACCGTGGTCGCCGAGCTGGTGCTGACGCTCGTGCTGTTCGCGACCTTCGACCGCGAGGCGGCGGACGGATTCGACCTCGTCGAGCGAGCCAGCTGGATCAGCGCGTTCGGCATCCAGTACCTACTGGGCGTGGACGGGCTCAGCGCCCCAATGGTGCTGCTCAACGGCCTGCTGGGGGTGGCGGCGGTGCTGGTCTCGTGGCGCGTGTCCACGAACGTACGGGCGTACTTCGTTTGGCTCCTGGTCCTCGAGACGTCGGTCATGGGCGTGTTCCTATCGCTCGACCTCATCCTGTTCTTTGTCTTCTGGGAGCTCGAGCTGATTCCGATGTACTTCCTCATCGCCATGTGGGGAACGGGGCGCCGCGAATACTCCGCGATGAAGTTTCTCGTCTACACGTTTCTGGGCTCGGCCTTTATGCTCGCGGCCATCATCGCGCTCTACTTCTCGTTCCCCTCGGCCGAGCGCACCTTCGACATGACGGTGCTCGCGCAGCGCGATCTCACGGCGCTGATCGTGCCCGCCAGCACCATCTTCGCCGGCTTCCTCATCGCCTTTGCGGTCAAGCTGCCCATCTTCCCGCTCCACACGTGGCTGCCCGACGCACACACCGACGCACCGACGGCGGTGAGCGTCATGCTCGCCGGGGTGCTGCTGAAGATGGGCGGCTACGGCCTGCTGCGCATCAACGCCGGGCTGTTGCCCGAGGAGATGCAGCGGGCCGCGCCATTGTTGGCGGCCCTGGCGGTGGTGAACGTGCTGTACGGCGCCTTCATCGTCATGCGCCAGACCGACCTCAAGCGCTTGGTGGCTTACAGCTCAGTAAGCCACATGGGCTTCGTGGTGCTCGGCATAGCCTCGCTGGGCGCGTCGCGGGTAACGGACGTCGGGGTCAACGGTGCGGCGATGCAGCTGTTCACCCACGGCACGATTACCGGCCTGCTTTTCGTGCTCGTGGGCCTGGTCTACGACCGCACGCACACGAGGCACATCCCGGACATGGGCGGCATGATCGGCCGGATGCCGCTCATCGGCGCGGCCTTCATGCTCGCAGGGCTGGCGTCGCTGGGGTTGCCTACGACGAGCGGTTTCGTGGCCGAGATCCTCATTTTCATCGGGACGTTCCACGTCTACGCGTGGGCGACGGGGCTGGCCGCCTTCGGGGTCGTGCTGGCCGCCGGCTACATGCTCTGGACGATCCAGCGCACCATGTTCGGCCCCCGCCTGGATCGTTGGAACGGCTTGACCGACGCCACCGTCGTCGATGCCGGGGCCATCGGGGTTCTGTTGGTGCCGGTGATGGTCATCGGCATCTACCCACGGATCCTGACCGACGTCTTCGAAGTCGGTCTCGCCCCAATCCTGGCGAGGTTCGGCTAAGACACCATGGGGCTCACCGCACGCGACATCTTCCTCATCTCGCCGGAGCTGGCACTGGTGGGGGTCGCGCTCATCGTCGTGCTGGCGGACGTCGTGCTGCGACGCCGAGGCTTGGCTGTCGCACTCGCGATCGCGGGGCTGGCGGCGCCGCTGCTATTGAGCCTGGCGCTATGGGACGAGGTGCACAGCTTGGCCGCGGGTGCGGAGGTCGGCTTCAACGGCTCGCTGGTGGTCGACAAGTTCGCGCTCTTCTTCAAGTTCCTCATCGTCGGCGTCCTCGCCCTGGTCCTCCTCGCCTCAAAGGACGGGCTGGCCCGCTTCAGATACCCAGCCGAGTTCATCGGCCTGGTCATGCTCTCGGCCACGGGATTGATGCTCCTGCCGGCGGCTGCCGACCTGATCACGATATTCGTGGCGCTGGAGCTGGCCTCGTTGCCAGTGGCAGCCCTCGCCGCCTTCTCGAAGGGACAGGCACGGTCAGCGGAGGCCGGCTTCAAGTACCTGCTGCTGTCGGCCATCTCGTCGGCGGTGCTCCTGTACGGATTCGCGTTCCTTTACGGCGCCACGGGGACGGTGCGGGTGGTGGCGCTCGACCCGGCGATGCCCACCATCGCGCAGATGGTCGGCACGCTGGACCCCGAGGTGCCGTTCGGCAGCGTGGCGCTGATGGCGGGGGCGGTCCTGGCCATCGCGGGGTTTGGATTCAAATTGTCGATGGTGCCGTTCCAGATGTGGACACCGGACGTCTACGAGGGCGCCCCGACGCCGGTGGGCGCCTTCCTGGCCGTGGCCAGCAAAGCGGCGGCTTTCGCGGTGGTGCTGCGGGTCTTCTACTCGGCGCTGGGGCACGAGGTCGTCAGCGAGGATTGGGCCTTCCTTTTCGCGGTCCTCGCCGCGGTGACCATGTCGATGGGCAACCTGGTGGCGATCGCCCAGACCAACATGAAACGCCTGCTCGGCTACAGCACGATCGCCCAGGCCGGGTACATGCTCATAGGCGTGGCGGCCATCGCGACAAGGAGCCAGGAGGGGGGCGACGCGTCCTTGGGGGCGGCCAGCGTGCTCTTCTACCTGGGTGGATACGCCGCCATGACCCTCGCCACGTTCTTCGTGGTCATCGTCGTCACCGAGAGGACCGGCGACGAACGGATAGCGGGGCTCGCGGGGTTGGGCCGGCGCTCGCCGTGGCTGGCGGGAGTGCTCGCGTTCGCGCTCGTGTCGCTGACCGGGATCCCTCCAACGGTCGGCTTCATCGGCAAGCTGTTCCTGTTCCAGGCCGCGGTCAACGCGGACATGGCCTGGCTGGCGATCATCGGCGTGGTCAACAGCGTCGTCTCCGCCTACTACTACATGAACGTCATCAAGACGATGTACCTACGTCCAGCGGAGACGGCAGACGACACTCGTCTGGCGGTGGGCAAGACGGCGTCGGTCGCGCTCGGCGTCACTGGCGGCGGGGTGCTGGTGCTCGGGCTCTGGCCCGGCGGTCTGCTCGATGTCGCCCGCACCGCTGCCGCGGTGCTCATCTAGCTTGCAGGGTCAAACGACGTAGGTGCGCTCCGGGCGGACTCATCAGAATGACAGTGGCCCGCTAGGCCTTGGCGGAGGCGAACGCTTCCAGCAGCGCGGCGGCCGCAGCCCGCGGGTCGTCAGCCTGCGTCACAGCGCTGATCACGGCGATACTGTCGGCGCCGGCGCGGGCGACCTCGCCCGCATTGGCCACCGTGATACCGCCGATGGCCACCAGCGGCGGGCCGGCGGCGGGGACGAGCTCGCGCACGCGGGCCAACGTCTCGGGACCCGCAGGGCGCGTGTTGGACTTGGACGTGGTCTCGAACATGCGGCCCACGGCGATGTAGCCAGCCCCGCCCTCGTAGGACGCAATCGACTCGTCGACCAGCGCGTTGGACGTGCCGACCAGCTGCCACGGCCGCACGAGCGATTGCGCGACGGCCAGGGGCAGATCGTGCTGGCCGACGTGCAGTCCATCGGCGCCGACGGCGACCGCGAGGTCGGCGTGGTCGTTGACGATCAGCGTGACCTCTTCCCGGCGGCAGAGGTCGGCCAGGCGCTGGGCGAGCGGCAGGCCGTCGCCCTTGTCGCGTGCCTTGTCCCGCAATTGGATCGCCGTGGCCCCGCCCGCGATGGCCTGCTGCGCCACCTCGACGGGGTCGCGGCCGTTGGTGAGCTCCGGGTCGACGATGACGTAGAGGCCGCGCAGGCGCTCGGCGGCCCGACGGCGGTAGCCCGCACCCGCGGCCAAGCTCATGTGGCGCAGCGCGTCGCTCAGGCCGGTGAGGTCAGGACGCCCCAGCTCGCGCATCAGCTCCGCAGGCAGCAGGTCAGTCGTCTCGGCCAGAGCACGGAGCGCGCCGGTTATCGAGAGGAACCGCACGTCCATGGCCGTGGGCCCGGCGAAGAACCCGGCCAGGGGTTCCAGCTCCGCGATGGCGTGCTCGATGGCCTCGGCGACCTCATCGTAGGCCGCTTCAATCCCCATCGCCTGCACGGTCTGCGCCATGCGGCTGTTCAGCTCATCGTCGGGCTTCACCGTCTTGGGCAGGTTGGCGTCGCTCCGCAGCAACCGCAGGCCGGTGAGCAGGTAGTTCTGGGTCCGGTGAAACTCCGGCCCGACAAACGGCGTGCCGCTCGGGGTCGTCATCACGTGTCCTCACTCCCGTTCGCGAAAGGCACGGGCAGCGGCGACGGTCGCCACCACCAACACCATGAACACAGCCAGCCACAGGCCGTCGTTCTTCGCCAGATTCCGCTCCACGTCCACGACGGCGACCGTGCCAATGAGCACGATCAAGAAGCTCAGCACCAAAATCAGCAGGACGCGTAAGTACCGCACGCTGCCCCCCGCGACGGCCGCTCTGTCCGCACGGTAGCACATCGTCCCCACGGACGATGCACACGGAGCGATACACTTGGTGCATGGCGACCCTGCGCTCGGTATCGGCGCACATGCAACGCGCCCTGGCCCTGGCCCGCGAGGCGATGGGTGGCGTGAGCCCGAACCCCGCCGTCGGCGCGGTGCTGGTCAAGGACGGCCGTGTGGTCGGCGAGGGTCGAACGCAGCCGCCCGGCCAGGCGCACGCGGAGGCCGTCGCGCTGCAGCAGGCGGGCGCCAACGCAAAGGGCGCAACCCTCTACGTGACGCTGGAGCCATGCGCGCACCACGGCCGAACGCCCCCGTGCGCAGACGCGCTGATCGCCGCGGGCGTGGCCGAGGTGCGCGTGTCCATGCTCGACCCCGACGCGCGGACCGACGGCAAGGGCGTCTCGCGGCTACGGGAGGCGGGCATCGCCGTCGACGTCGGGGAAGGTGCGGACGAGGCCGCCGAGGTGGTCGAGGCCTTCGCGAAGTTCACGAGGACCGGCGGCCCCTTCGTCATCGCGAAGTTCGCCATGAGCCTCGACGGCAAGTTCGCGACGCGGACCGGCGATGCGCGCTGGATATCGGGCGAGGCCTCGCGTATCCGGGCGCACCAGCTCCGCGCGGAGTCGGACGCGGTCATGGTCGGCATCGGCACGGCCCTAGCCGACGACCCGCGCCTCAGCGTCCGCGACGTCGAGCCGCGCAACGGCCGCCAGCCCCTGCGCGTCGTGGTCGACACCGAGGGCCGGCTCCCGCCAACGGCGGCGATGCTCCGGGAGCCGGGAGCGACGCTGGTGGCGACGGTCGGCATGGGGGAGGCGCGGCGGGTCGCGCTCGCCGGGGCGGGAGCCGACGTGGTCGAGTTACACCCTGCGACGGAGGGGGTCGACCTCGCCAAGCTCCTGGAGTTGCTGGGAGCAAGAGACGTGACCTCGATCCTCGCCGAGGGTGGGGCAACGCTCCTGGGCTCGCTCTTCGACGCCGGCCTGGTCGACAAGGTCGTGGCCTTCATCGCGCCCCTCATCGTCGGGGGCGCCGAAGCGCGGTCGGCCGTCGGCGGGGCGGGAGCAGACTCCGTCGCGGTCGCGCTCAGGCTCGATCGCGTGCGCTACGAGCAGACCGGGGACGATATGATGGTCGTGGGCTACCCGGCGCTTTAACGTCGGTACTCAGCGCGGTAGGCGTCGGCTACCCGGCGCGATAGGCGTCGGCCTACCCGGCGCGATAGGCTAGGGAGTCCATGTTCACGGGCATCGTCGAGGAGGTCGGGACCGTCGCGGCGCTGTCGCCACATCGGCTCAGCGTGCGTGCACGGACGGTCGCGACCGACCTGTCGTTGGGCGACAGCATTTCGGTGAACGGCGCCTGCCTGACCGTCGTGGAGCGCTCCGCCGACGGCTTCAGCGCGGACCTCGCCGAAGAGACGTTGGCACGCACGAACCTCGGTGGGGTGCAGGCCGGCGACGGCGTCAACCTGGAGCGCGCGCTCCTGGCGAGCTCGCGAATGGGTGGGCACATCGTCCAGGGCCACGTCGACGGCGTTGGGACGATCACCTCCCTCAGCGGCACCGACGACGACACGCGGCTGGTCGTGGAGGCGCCTCCAGAGGTCGCCCGCTATATCGTCGAGAAGGGCTTCATCGCCGTGGACGGCATCAGCCTCACCGTCACCACGGTGGACGGGCCGAGCTTCGGCGTGGCCGTGGTACCGTATACGCGCGAGCACACGGTGCTGGGCGTGCGCAAGGCCGGTGATCGCGTGAACCTGGAAGTGGACATCTTGGCCAAGTACGTCGAACGACTGACCGCCGGGCAAAGGGACTAACCGTGCCGCTCGCCAGCGTTGCCCAGGGCATCGACGACATTCGCGCGGGCAAGTTCGTCATCGTGGTCGACGACGAGGACCGGGAGAACGAGGGCGACCTCGTGATCGCGGCCGAGTGCGCCACGCCCGACGCCATCAACTTCATGACCAAGTTCGGCCGCGGGCTCATCTGCGTGCCGATGACCAATGAGCGGCTGGGCGAGCTGGGGCTCGATCCGATGGTCCCCCGCAACACGGCCCGCTACGGCACCGCCTTCACGGTGTCGGTCGACATCGACAACGGCAGCACCGGCATCTCCGCCTTCGACCGCTCCGAAACGGTGCGCGTGCTGGTCGACCCCAAGACTCGTCCCGCCGACTTGGCGCGCCCCGGCCACATGTTCCCCCTGGCCGCCCAGGACGGTGGCGTGTTGGTGCGCGTCGGCCAGACCGAGGCCTCGGTGGACATGGCGCGCCTCGCCGGCCTCAAGCCGGCCGCCGTGCTATGCGAGATCCTGGACGACGACGGGACCATGGCGCGCGGGCCGACCCTCGATGCCTTCGCCGAGCGGCATGGGCTCAACATCATCAGTGTCGCCGACATCGTCGCCTACCGGCTCGAGCACGAGACGCTCATCGAGCAGGTCGCCGAGGCGAAGCTGCCGACCCGCTACGGCGAAGCGAAGGTCATCGCGTTCCACTCTGTCGTCGACAAGGACGACCACCTCGCCATTGTCTTCGGCGACGTCTCGGGCGGGGAGCCGGTCTTGGTGCGCGTCCACAGCGAGTGCTTGACGGGCGATGTCTTTGGCAGCCTGCGATGCGACTGCGGCACGCAGCTCCAGATGGCCTTGGCGATGATGGGGGCCGATGGGCGCGGTGTCTTCGTCTACATGCGGCAGGAAGGCCGGGGCATCGGCATCCACAACAAGATATTGGCCTACGCGCTACAGGACGACGGCGCCGACACCGTCGAGGCCAACGAACGCCTGGGCTTCCCCGCCGACCTGCGTCACTACGGCATTGGCGCGCAGATCCTCCGCGCGTTGGGAGTGCGCAAGATGCGGCTCATCACCAACAACCCCAAGAAAGTGATCGGCCTGGACAGCTACGACCTCGAAATCGTCGAGCGCGTCCCGATCATCACGAGCCCCATTCCGGAGAACCTGCGCTACCTGGAGACCAAACGCGACAAACTGGGGCACCTGCTCGGCCCTATGGACCAGGCCGCGTCCGACGCCGGCGGTTAGGCAGCGCTCGGCCCTCGCGGCCAACGGGTGGGCGGGCACAAGCTCCTTCACAGCGCGGGCTCATGGCCTCGTCGGCGTCGCCAACCGGGATGGCCCAGGCCGCCTCGGGTGCCGACCGGACGTGAACCTTGATGGCCCACCCGGCACGCCACTTGGCAATGCGCTTGCCTACCGAAAGCGACGCCGCGGGGCGGTGCGGGCGGGCAGAACCTCATTCTGCATACCGTCGTTGAATCCAGGCTCGCAGGACGAAACGCCAAGCATGGTGCTGACGTTGGAGGTGGGTGTTCCCACCCACCCGCCCCGCTGTGTCACTCCTGACGGCACAAAGGTCCCCGCGTTCACGTCGCCGAGGGACGTAACCGAGCCGCCGTAGCCCGCCAGGCGACGGCCCCGCTACAATAGCCGTATGCCACCCGAGCTGCGGGCCAGCCTCGATGGAAACGGCCTCCGTGTCGGGCTCATCGCTTCCCTGTTCAACGAGTTCGTGACCGCCCGGCTGCTAAGCGGAGCGCTCGAAGCGCTCAATCGTGCCGGCGTCCGCGAGGAGGACACGCTGGTAGTGTGGGTCCCCGGCGCGCTGGAGCTGCCCCAGGCGGCCAAGCGCATGGCCGATTCGCGGCAGTGGGACGCGCTGGTAACCCTTGGCGCGGTCATCCGCGGCGAGACGACGCACTACGACCATGTCGCCACGGAGGCGGCGCGCGGCGTCGCGGAGGTTGCTCGGGAGACGGGGGTGCCGGTGGCCTTTGGCGTCCTGACGACGGAGAACGCCGAGCAGGCGGCTGACCGGGCGGGCGGCAGGCTCGGCAACCGTGGAGCCGACGCCGCCGAGGCCGCCGTCAAGATGGCCAACCTTTTCCGCGCGTTGCGCGCGGACCGTGGAGTGCGCACATGACCATTCAAGAGCGACTCATGGATGACCTGCGCACCGCCATGAAGGGGCACGACGAGGCGGCCAAGACTGCCATCCGAATGGTCCGCGCCGCCATCCAAAACAAGGAAAAGGAGAAGGGGGAGGAGGTCGGCGAGGACGCGACCGTCGAGATTCTCGCCCGCATGGCACGTCAGTACCGCGAAAGCATCGACGCCTTCGGCCAGGCCAATCGGCGGGACCTCGTGGCGAAGGAGGAGGCCGAGCTGGCGGTCCTCATGCGCTACATGCCCGCACAGCTAGGCGCAGACGAGATCAGAGAGCTTGCCAAGCAGGCCGTCGCGGCGGCCGGGGCCAGCGGGCCTGGAGACCGGGGCAAGGTCATGGGCAAGCTGATGCCGCAGTTGCGTGGCAAGGCTGACGGCTCCGTCGTCAACGCCGTCGTCGGCGAGCTACTCGACTCGCTGGCCTAGCGGCAGGAAGGCACCAAATGGCCCTCAGGTTCGGCGTCGTGGTCTTCCCCGGCACCTGGAGCGACACGGACTGGCATCACGCGCTGGTGGACACGCTCGGGGCCGATGCCGGGTACGTGTTCCATAAGGAAACGGACGTCAGCCGATTCGATTGCCTGGTGCTCCCCGGCGGGTTCTCGTACGGCGACTACCTGCGCCCCGGCGCCATCGCCCGCTTCTCGCCGGTCATGGAGGCCATCGTGCGCTTCGCGGGCGACGGAGGCCCCGTCATCGGCTCATGCAACGGCTTCCAGGTGCTATGCGAGGCGGGGCTGCTGCCTGGCGCCCTCATGCGCAACCGCCACCTGGAGTTTCGATGCCAGGAGCAATACCTGCGTGTCGAGCGGGCTGCGGCGCCGTTCACGTCGCTGTACGAGCCGGGGCAGGTCGTTTCGCTACCCATCTCCCACGGTGATGGCAACTACTTCATCGACGAGGCCGGGCTGGAGCGGCTCGAGGCGAACGGGCAGATCGCTTTCCGCTACTGCGACGCGGAGGGCGACGTGAGCGCGGCGGCGAACCCGAACGGCTCGCGGGCCAACATCGCCGGCGTCACCAACATGGCCGGCAACGTCCTCGGCCTGATGCCGCATCCCGAGCGCGTCGTCGAAGCCGCGCTCGGCGGCACCGACGGCCTGTTGATCCTCCAGTCGATCGCCAGTGCGGTCGAGCGCGCAGCGACGGTCTAGCGCACCGTGGGACTGGGAATTGCACTGGCGCTGGTCGCGACGCTCGCCTTCGGCTTCGGTGACGTGCTCGTACGTCGAGCGTTGAACACGACGGCGCCCGGCGTGGTGGTGACAGTCACGGTGACGGTCACCGTGCTGACCCTCGCGGTGCTCGCCGTGGCTCTGGAGGGATTGGATGTGCTGACCTCCCAGACAGCGGCGTTCTACGGGTTCACCGTGCTTATGGGATTTCTGTCCAACGTGTCGGGGCAGCTGCTCTACTTTCACGGTCTCCATCGGGTGGGAATCACCCTTGCCGCACCGATGCTCGGTGCCGCACCGCTCTTCGCCATCGCGCTCGCCGTGGTCATCGCGGACGAGCGCCCCAGCACGGCCACCGTCGCCGGGGCCTTCGTCATCGTCCTGGGCGTCGGCGTGCTGGTCAGCGAGCGCGGCAAGGTGCTCCGATGACGTCGGCCGACCGCAGCATGCCGGTGGCGACCCGCGTTACCAGTGGTATCCTCCTCACGCTGACCGCGGCCATGTCGTTCGCGTCGGCAGGGTTCATCGCTAGCCGGCTTGTCGACGACGCCACACCCGGAGTCGCCGTTGCGTTCTTCGAGGCCAGCTTCGGCATGGGCTTCGTTATCGCCGTCAACGGCGCGCTCCTGCGGCGCACGCGGCGAATCGACCGAGGTGCAGTGTTCTGGATCGCGGGCGCCGGAGCGTCTTTCGCAGTCGCCATCAGCGCCTTCTACACGTCCCTTGAGCGCATCCCGTTCAGCGTCGGCGCGCCGATCACCGGCGCGGTGCCGCTGGTGTCCTACGCCTTCGTCTTCGTGCTGCTGCGCGGGCAGGAGCGGATCACGCCGCGAGCCCTCATCGGCGCCGCGATGGTGGTCGCGGGCGTGGGCGTGGTCGGAGCGACGGCGTGAGCGTGACCCCATGAGCGTATCCAAAGAGACGCTGGACCAGATCGCGCTCAGTGGCGACGAGTACGACCTCATCGTCCAGAAGCTGGAGCGCGAGCCCAGCGAGGTGGAGCTGGGGATGTTCGGCGCGATGTGGAGCGAGCACTGCGGGTATAAGCACTCCAAGCCCTTGCTGGGCCTGTTCCCAACCACGGGAGCGGCGGTCCAGGTGGAGGCTGGCCAGGAAAATGCCGGCATGGTCGACGTGGGCGACGGTCTCAGCGTCGTCTTCAAGGCCGAGTCACACAACCATCCGTCGGCTGTCGAGCCCTACCAGGGAGCGGCGACCGGGGTCGGCGGCATCATCCGCGACATCCTGGCGATGGGGGCGCGACCCATGGCGCTCCTCAACTCGCTGCGCTTCGGCCCGCTGGACGATCCCCAGAACAGGCACCTGTTCGAGGGCGTCGTCGCCGGCATCTCCGGCTACGGCAACTGTGTCGGGATTCCCGACGTAGGCGGCGAGATACAGTTCGATGCTTCGTACGCAGGCAACCCCCTGGTCAACGCCATGTGCATCGGGATACTCCCCCACGGCTCACTCGTGCGCGCTGCCGCTAGCGTTCCTGGCTCGCAATTGATGCTGGTCGGGGCGTCGACCGGACGCGATGGGATCCATGGCGCATCGGGCCTGGCCTCGCGCACCTTCGAGGACGAGCGGGAGATGCGGCCCACCGTCCAGGTCGGTGACCCTTTCCTCGAAAAGGTACTGATCGAGGCCTGCCTCGAAGTGGCCCGCGGAGGTCACCTCGAAGGCATGCAGGACTTAGGTGCCGCCGGCCTCACCAGCTCCGTCGTCGAGAGCGCGCACCGCGGCGGCACGGGGTTTGTGCTGGACGTGGCCCTCGTGCCGCGCCGCGAGGCCGGTATGACGCCCTACGAGGTCATGCTGTCGGAGTCCCAGGAGCGCATGCTGCTGATCGTGAAGCCCGGCAAAGAGGTCGCGGTCGCAGGCATACTCGACCGCTGGGACCTGGCCCACGCCGTGATCGGCCACATCACCGCCGACGGTATCGCCCGCGTCGTCGACGGCGAAACGACGGTGGGCGAGGCGCCCGTCGCCACGCTGGTCGAGGCCCCACAGTACCGCCCACCCGGTGTCCGCCCCATCGAGCTCGATGCGCTGCACGCGGCGCCCATGCCCGCGGAGCCGGCGCGCGGCGAGGCCAACGCGCTGCTGGCCCGGATGCTCGCCTCGCCCAACGTCGCCTCCCGCCGCGCTGTCTATCGACGGTACGACCACGAGGTGCAGACCAACACGCTCATCAAGCCAGGCCACGCCGACGCAGCCGTGCTCCGCCTTCGGGGCACCGCGCGCGCCATCGCCATGGCCATCGACGGCAACGGTCGCACGGCCTACTTGGAGCCGTACGTGGGAGGCGCGATGGCGGTCGCCGAGGCTTGCCGTAACGTCGCGTGCACCGGCGCCCGGCCCCAGGCGGTCACCGACTGCCTCAACTTCGGCGACCCCGAGAAGCCGGAGGTGTACTACCAGCTCGAACAGGCCATCCGAGGCATGGCCGACGCGTGCAGGGCCCTCGGCGTTCCCGTGGTCAGCGGCAACGTGTCGCTGTACAACGAGACGAGAGGCCGGGCCATCTACCCGACGCCCGTGGTCGGCGCGTTGGGTGTGCTGGCGGACGCCGAGACGCGCGTCACCGCCGGCTTCCAGAGCCCCGGTGACACTGTGGTGCTGCTCGGCGCCGACCGCGTGGCCGGGCTCGCCGAAGACCTGGCCGGCTCAGAGTACCTGGCTCACGAGCACGGCCAGGTCTGCGGCCGACCGACCATCGATCTCGCGGCCGAGGCGCGGCTGCAGGCGCTGCTCGTCGATCTGGCCGAGGCCAGGCTATTGCGCTCCGCTCACGACTGCTCCGAGGGCGGACTCGCCGTCGCCGTTGCGGAGTCAGCAATCATCGGTGGCGTGGGAGCCGCGCTTGACGCCGCTATCACGGGGCGGTGGGACGCCGCGCTGTTCGGTGAGCCAGCATCCCGCGTCGTAGTCTCAGCCTCGCCATCGAACGAACAGGTGCTGCTGGCGCGGGCCGCGAGCGCCGGCGTGCCGGCCGTGCGCCTGGGCAGCGTCGGCGGTGAGGGGCTGCGATGGGGCACTTTAGTCGACGTGCCCATCGCGGTGCTAAGCGAGGCCCACGGGGGCGGGCTGGAGCGGGCGCTGGCGGGTTAGCGGCAGGCTCCCTCTCCCTGTCAGGGGGCTTTGCCTCAAATTGGTTTTTCGGCCCGTCAGGTCCTGGTATTACGCCATCCTTTCGACCATCCCCCTACCCCCTTCCTAGCCAGGAAGGGGGTAATAAAGAGCCAAAGCGGGGGATACCCCCGCGCCCCCAGCAGAGGGGGTGCCCTCTGCACTTCCCTAGCAGACGGCCGAACGCGGGTTTGAGGCAAAGCCCCGTTGGGGAGAGGGCCCCCGAGGACACGGCCCAAGAAACGTGGGCTAGCCTCTTGACCCCCGACGAGGGGGCACCCCCGATACTCCCGCCCGGCGCACTCAGGAGACATCCGGGCCTGGCCCGATCGTTCCCCTGAGTTCAATACTCGGATGCTATCCTGTTCGATCGAGGCCACGGTACGAGTCCGAGGCCCTATCCCGATCGAGGTAGTAACGCAATGCGAGTCATCTTTTTAGAGGACGTACCTGGGACCGCCGACGCGGGCGAGGTGCGAGAGGTTAAGAACGGTTTCGCACGCAACTTCCTGTTGCCGCGAGGCCTGGCCACGGCTGCGACAGTCGATGCACTCCAGCGTGCCAACGCTATCCACAAGGTGGCGACGGGCAAGCGCGTCAAGGAGTCCAGCGACTGGCAGGTCGTCGCCAACGCCATCGAGGGGTCGCACGTGGTGGTCGAGGCAAGGGTCGGGCCAACGGGACGTCTGTTCGGTGCCGTGACCGGCCGCCATATCGCCGACAAGCTCTCGGAGCTGACCGGCCGGCCCCTCGAACACCGGCAGGTGCTGCTGGGCGAGGCGATCCACGACCCTGGCGACTACGACGTGAACGTGCGGCTCTACCGTGAGGTGCAGACCAGTGTGAAGGTTTCCGTCGTGCCGGAGGGCTACCTCGAGCAGCAGGCTGCGGGGAAAACCGATGGCGTCGAGGCAGCGGTGGCCGAGGAGCAGCCCGAGGAGGCAGTGGCCGAGGAGCAGCCCGACGCTGAGGTGCCGGAGGCCAAGGTTAAGGCGCCCAAAGTCAAGGCCAAGGCCAAGGCCAAGGCTAAGGCGCCCACGGCCGAGGCGATCAACGACGCGACAGCCGAAGACGCCGAAGAGGAACCAGAGGAGTAGAACGCGGGACAGATGTACGCTGAGCAGCTACCACCCCACGATATCGACGCCGAGGAAGCCGTCATTGGCTCGCTGCTCATCGACGGAGAGTCGATAAACCGCATCGCGACCCTTGTCGGTTCCGGCGACTTCTACCGAGATCGCAACCGCTGGTGCTATGAGGCCTGCCAGGCGCTCTACCAGCGCGGCGACGCCATCAACCAGCTGACGGCCTCCCACGAGCTTGGCCTCGGCAACCGGCTCGACGACGTCGGGGGCCCGGCCTACCTCAGCCACCTGATAGCCATGGTGCCGACGTCGGTGCACGTCGAGCACTACGCACGCATCGTCAACCGCACGGCGACAATGCGCCGGCTCATCGACGCAGCCGGCGACATCGCGACCATCGGCTACGCCGACTCGGCGGACATCGACCAGGCCATCACCCAGGCCGAGGACGCCATCTTCAAGGTGCGCGGAACCTCCGCCGTCCGCGACTTCGTCACCATCCGGCAGGTGTTGGACGACTACCTCGAGGAGACCTCCGGCGCCAACGCCGACTCCCGCACCGTCGGTCCGATCCACTCCGGCTTCACGGACATCGACAGCGTGCTCGGGGGACTCCAACGCGGGGACCTGATGATCATCGCCGCGAGGCCGTCGCTCGGTAAGTCCACACTCGCCATGAACATCGCGCGCAACGCGGCTCAACAGGGCGCGGTCGGCGCGGTGTTCAGTCTGGAGATGAGCCGGGACCAGATCGCCCTGCGGCTCCTCTGCGCGGAGGCCGAGGTGGTCAGCCACCGCCTTCGCATCGGGCTGCTGACGGACGCGGAATCGTCACGGGTCATGGAGGCCATCGGTGAGCTTTCCGACCTGTCGATCTACCTAGACGACTCAGCGGCGCAGACGGTACCGCAGATGCGCTCCAAGCTGCGCCGCCTCCACACGGAGCGCGGCGTCGACCTGGTGATCGTCGACTACCTCCAACTGATGAGCGGGTCGAGCGTGCGTGGGGAAAACCGTGTAACGGAGCTGGGCGAGATCACCCGTTCGCTCAAGGCAGTTGCGCGCGACCTCAACGTCCCGGTTATCGCCATCTCGCAGCTCAGCCGCGCGATCGAGCAGCGTCCCGACCACTATCCGATGCTGTCGGACCTTCGCGAGTCAGGCTCCATCGAGCAGGACGCGGACGTCGTTGCGTTCATCCACCGAGAGGACAAGTACACGAACCAGGAGCAGTGGGAGCAGCGCAACCCCACCAAGCCCTACCCGGAGAATGTTGCCCAGATCGTCATCGCCAAAAACCGGCACGGGCAGACCAGCACGGTGGAGCTCTACTTCCGAGGCCACTTCTTCCGCTTCGAGAACTTCGCCACCGTCGAATCCGGCCTGGGCTGGGAGTAGGCCTGCGTGGCCCCGTTCGACGGCTTTCCCGCCGGCGCTCGCTCGGTACCCGTGCCGGCACCGCTGTTGGGCCAGCTCCTCGCCGAGGTCGAAGACCAGGCGGAGCTGAAGTGCACGTTGCGCTTCTTCTGGCACCTCGCGCAGCGGCACGGCTTCGGCCGCCCGGTCCCGGAGGCGACCTTCGACGAGGACGGCGTGCTCCTCAGCGCTCTCGGCTCAGCCGATGCCGTGCGCCGGGGCCTCAGCCTCGCGGTGAGCCGAGGCACGCTACTCGCCGCGGCCGATGCGGCGGGCCACCGCGTCTACCTCGCGAATAGTCCCGATGGGCGACGTGCCGCCGAGGCGCTTGGGCCGGCGATTGAGCAGGGCGTGGGGCAAGGCGAACGCCCGGAAGCAGGCCCTCCGCCGGAGCGGCCGAACGTCTTCGAGCTCTACGAGACCAACATCGAGATGCTGACGTACATGGTCGCCGAGCAGCTGCGCGACGCTGAACAGACCTACCCCGCCGAATGGATCGAGGCCGCGATACGGGAAGCGGTCGAAAACAATGCACGCAGCTGGCGCTACATTGACCGCGTTCTCGAGCGCTGGGCAAAGGAAGGACGAGGCCGTGGAGCGGATGGAAAGCCTGGGGGACATCCTCAAGCGCTTACAGCAGCAGAGTATCGGCGCCGTTCCCGCTGAGGCGCGGGCGCTTTTGGCGGGGGCGGAGATGGAGCCCGTCGTTCCACCGTGCCCCATCTGTGGCGGGCGCGGCTGGCTGCGGCGCGACGTTCCGCTGGGCGACTCCGAGTTCGGCCGGGCACAGCCCTGCACGTGCCAGCTCGACATGAGCGACGAGCAGCGCTCCGCACGGTTGCGCCGCTACTCCAACATGGGCGTGCTGGCCCAGGTCACCTTTACCGTGACGGAGCCCGATGGCCGCAGCACGACCGCCGAGGCCCGGGCCATGTTCCACGCGTCGCTGGAGGCCGCCCGCGCATACGCCGAGGACCCGCAGGGCTGGCTCGTGCTGACCGGCGCGAGTGGGTCGGGGAAGACGCACCTCGCCGCGGCCATCGCCAACCGGTGCATGGAGCGGGGTCAGCCCATCTTCTTCGCCTTCGTCCCCGACCTGCTGGACCACCTTCGGGCGTCCTTCAACCCCGAGCACGAACTCTCCTACGACGAGCTCTTCGAGCAGGTCAAGTCCATCCCCATGCTGGTGCTGGATGACCTGGGCAGCCAAAGCGCGACGCCGTGGGCAAACGAGAAGCTCTTCCAAGTCCTGAACCACCGCTACGTCAGCGGCCTGCCGACCGTCGTCACCACGAACACTCCTTCCGAAAAGATGGATGAGCGCTCTCGCAGCCGCATCGAGGACGCGCGTACGTCTCGTATCCTAGACCTGGGTGTCGAGCGGGCTCGCGCTACCTCAGGCGTGGGTACGTTGGAGCCGGCGATGCGCCAGTCCATGACCTTCGAGAGCTTCCAGCCCGCAGGCCGCGGCGCCGACCGTGATGCGCGGGAGACCCTGGCCGGCTCACTCCAAATGGCGAGGGCCTACGCGGCCGACCCTGATGGCTGGCTGGTGCTGCTGGGCAACTCCGGCACCGGCAAGACCCACCTCGCCGTGGCCATCGCCAACCAGTGCATCGAGCGCGGTGACGAGGTGTTCTTCGCTTTCGTGCCGGACCTGCTCGACCATCTGCGCTACACGTTCAGTCCGGAGAGCCGCGTCACCTACGACGAGCTCTTCGAGCGGGTCAAGCGGGCACCCGTCTTGATCCTCGATGACCTGGGCTCCGAGACGACGACTCCATGGGCCTACGAAAAGCTGTACCAGATCATCGTCCAGCGCCACAACGCGCGTCGCCCGACCATCATCACCACGCGCAAGCTCCCTTCGGCGGCCGGCGACCCCATCGCATCGCGTCTGAACGACCCGCGCGTGGTGATGGTGATGCCCATCGAGGCGCCGGACTTCCGGCAGGGCGGGGCCTCGGCCGGCAGCACGCCGAGCGAGCGGGGACGGCGCTAGGGATGGCCGAGGGGGCCGAGGGGGCCGCGATGGCCGACGACGCGGCCTGCGAGTTCTGCGGCATCGTGGCGAAGAGCGCTGTGGCGCACGTCCGCTACGAGGATGACGAGCTCATCGTCTTTCGCAATCGCCTGCGCTGGGTGCCGGTCATGCTCCTGGTCGCACCGAAGACGCACATGAGCCAGTGCGAGTTTTGGGTCTCGCCGCTCTTCGGCCGAGCCGCCGCGCTCGCGGTGCGCATCGGCGAGGAGGACGCGCCGAGCGGGTTCCGGCTCGTCTCCAACTTCGGCGAGGACGCACTCCAGACCCAGCCCCACGGCCACCTACACATCGTCGGGGGCGAGCGGCTCGGCCTGTACCTCGACTTCGAAGGCAAGGGCGACTTCTGGCAGAAGATCTACGGCGGAGCGGGCCAGTGACCGAGGCGCTCATCGCGGGCCTGGGCGGCTTTGTTGGCTCCGCGAGCCGCTACGCGCTGTCGGCATGGGTGACGACGAGGCTTGCCAACGAGACGCTGTTCCCCTGGGGCACACTCAGCGTCAACCTCATCGGCTCGCTCGCCATCGGCGCGCTGGTCGGCGGCATGGCGGAGTTGGGCGACCTGTCGGAACGCGTGCGCCTGCTCTTGATCGTGGGCGTGCTCGGGGGCTTCACGACCTTCTCGGCCTTCAGCAACGAGACCTTCGCGCTGGCGCGTGGCGGCGAGGGGGCTATGGCCTTCGCCTACGTCGCCGCAACGCTCGCGCTGGGCATCGCCGCCGTGTGGGCAGGCTACGCGACGACTCGCGCCATCGCGAGCTAGGCTGACGCTCGGGCTGACCCAAACCGCCTAGCGGGGCGGGGGCGGGCACAATCTCCCAGAGGCCTCTGCCATTGGCCCTGTGTCCGCGACGCCGATCGTGGGAACGAGGTTGTTCCCGCCCGCCGTGCGTATCGTCAGCTCACGAGGGCAGCCAGGTGTAGCCTGTGCCCATGACCGTCTACCGGATCGGCACCAGCGGCTGGTCTTACGAGGATTGGGGCGAGGGCGTCTTCTACCCCGATGGCCTGGCCTCGAACGAGCGGCTCGCCTACTACTCCGCGCGCTTCGACACCGTCGAGGTCAACAACACCTACTACCGCATCCCGCGGGAGAGCGTCGTGGAGGGTTGGGCGAAGGGCGTCCCGGACGGCTTCGCGCTCACCTTCAAGGCCAGCGGGACCATCACCCACCGCCATCGGCTGCGCGACTGCGAAGAGGTGCTCGGCGTCTTCCTCGGGCGCGTGCGCCGTGCGGGAGCGGACAAGATTGGCTCGGTGCTGTACCAGCTGCCGGCCTACTTCAAGCGTGACGACGAGGTACTCGAGGGCTTTCTCGCGCTGCTGCCCGACGATATCCCCGCCGCCTTCGAGTTCCGCTCCAAGTCCTGGTTCGACGACGTAGTGTTCGATGCGCTCAAGCGTCACAACGTCGCGCTCTGTGTCCACGACTTCAAGGACCTCGAAGTGCCGGTAGCCACGACAGCCGACGTCGCCTACTTTCGCCTACACGGCCCCGATGGCACGGAGGACGAGTACACGGCCGCACAGCTCGCGGCGTGGGCCGAGCGCATCGCCGGGGTAGCTGAGCAGGTGCGGACGACGTACGTCTACTTCGACAACAACGTGGACGGCAACGCCGTCCGGAATGCGCTGGCCATCCGCGACATGCTGAGCGGCTAGCAGAGCAGCGGTCGGTACCGCTGCTTCACGAGGCCGGGTTCCCGGCATACGCACCGTTGAGCGCAGCTTGGAGGACATCGCTGCGTGACACGACGCCCGCCAGTTTGCCGTCTGAGACAACGAGGACCCGGATGATTCGCTCGCGCTCCATGATCTCGATCACCTCGCCGAGGGGTGCGTTGGCTTCGACCGAGATGACTTCCCGCGTCATCAGCTCGTCCACGATCATGACCTCCAGGTCCTTACCCGCGTGCAGCGCCCGGATAAGATCGAATTCGGTCACGATCCCGACCATGGCCCCTCCACGGTCAACGACGGGAAGTCCGCTGATCTGGCCCACCGCCATCCGCATGCCAGCGTGACTGGCCAGTGACGAGGCTTCCGCGGTGATGACGTGGTTCCACATGAGGTCCCGAACTTTCATGGCCAATGCCTCTCTCGCGCCCAACTGAGTGATGGCCCACTTTGCAACAGAGCCTCCTTGTAGTCTGGGAGCTTCAGGTCGGCACGCCATGGGCGCTAACCCTCAATTCGTGCTTTGCCTAGCAGGTAGACCGCCGGAGCGCCGGCGACGTGGGCCGAGTGCGTCGCCGGGGTAGCCGGTCGGGTGCAGACGGCGTACGTCTACTTCGACAACGACGTGGACGGCAACGCCGTGCGGAACGCCACGGTCATCCGCGACATGCTGAGCGGCTAGCGCACGACAGCAGCGCTCGCTACACTTGGTCGTCTCGCGGACCCGATCTCGGGGCGGGACGACACCACCATGGCCACGGCACGCAAAACGTCGCTCCGCTACGACGCTCCGGCGCTCGAGCGCAAGTGGCAGCAGCGATGGGAGGCGGACGGGCTCTACCGCACGCCGGACGACGACCCGCGCCCCAAGTGGTACGCGCTGACCATGTTCCCGTATCCGTCGGGCGACCTGCACATAGGCCACTGGTTCATGTACTCGTCGCCGGACGCGTACGCGCGGTTCATGCGCATGCGCGGCTACAACGTCCTCTTCCCGATGGGCTTCGACGCCTTCGGGCTGCCGGCCGAGAACGCGGCGATACGGAACCAGGTGCCGCCTGATGAGTGGACGTACGCCAACATCGAGCGCATGCGCCAGCAGTTCCGGTCGATGGGCACGGTCATCGACTGGGAGCGCGAGGTCATCACCTGCGACCCCGAGTACTACCGCTGGAACCAGTGGCTCTTCCTGAAGCTGTACGAGAGGGGCCTGGCCTACCGGGCCGAAGCCCCAGTCAATTGGTGTCCCGGCTGCCAAACTGTTCTGGCCAACGAGCAGGTCGTCGACGGCCGCTGCGAGCGCTCCGGCGACCTGGTGATCCACCGTGAGATGGAGCAGTGGTTCTTCAAGATCACCGACTACGCCGACGAGCTCCTGGACTTCTCTCGCCTGGTCGACTGGCCCGAGCCCATCAAGCTGATGCAGAGCAACTGGATCGGCCGCAGCGAAGGCGTCGAGGTGTCGTTCGACGTCTCGGAGTATGGGCTCGAAACGACGGAGATAGCGACCTTCACCACGCGCATCGACACGGTGTTCGGCGTGACGTTCCTGGCGCTGGCGCCGGAGCACCCGCTCGTACACCAGCTTGTGACGGCTGAGCACCACGCCGCGGTCGATGCCTACGTCGCGAGCACCCGCGCCGAGACCGAGATCGAGCGCCTATCGACCGAGCGCGAGAAGACCGGTGTCTTCACCGGCGCCTACGCGACCAACCGCCTCAACGGCGAGCGCGTGCCCATCCTGGCGGCCGACTACGTGCTGCTGTCCTACGGCACCGGCGCGGTGATGGGCGTGCCCGCGCATGACGGGCGCGACTTCGAGTTCGCCAAGAAGTACGGCCTCGACATCCGCGTCGTAGTCGCGCCTAACGATTGGTCCGCCGGCGACGAGCTCACCGAGGCCTACGTCGACAAGTCCGTCGGCACGCAGGTCAGCTCCGGCGAGTTCAGCGGCATGCCAATCGCTCAGGGCTACGAGGCCATCGCCGACAAGATCGAACGTGAGGGCTGGGGGCGCCGCGCCGTCTCCTACCGCATGCGCGACTGGCTCATATCCCGCCAACGCTACTGGGGCACGCCCATCCCCATCGTCTACTGCGAGCGCTGCGGCACGGTGCCGGTGCCCGAAGACCAGCTGCCCGTGCTGCTGCCCAAGGGTGTCGAGTTCCGGCCCACCGGTGAGTCGCCGCTGACCTACCACGACGCCTTCGTCCACACCACCTGTCCGGCCTGCGGCGGGCCCGCGCGCCGCGAACCCGACACCATGGACACCTTCATGGACTCGTCGTGGTACTTCCTGCGGTACCTCAGCCCGCACTTCGACGGAGGGCCGGTTGAGCCCGGCAAGGCTGAGGCCTGGCTCCCAGTCGACCAGTACATGGGCGGCGCCGAGCACGCGGTCATGCACCTGCTGTACGCGCGCTTCTTCACCAAGGCGATGCGCGACCTCGGCGTCGTCTCACTCGACGAGCCATTCCTGCGGCTGTTCAACCAGGGCATGATCCTGTCGGACCACGCCAAGATGTCCAAGAGCCGCGGCAACGTCATCGCGCCCGACGACTATGTCCAGGCGATGGGCGCCGACGTCGTGCGCCTCTATCTGATGTTCCTCGGCCCTTGGGAGTCGGGGGGCGATTGGTCGGACGCGGGCATCAACGGCATCGCGCGCTGGACTGCGCGGCTTTGGGACCTGTGCCAGCGAGACAACGCGGCGCTGCCCGCGGCGGACGGCGAGGCCGACCGCGACATCGTCCGCAAGGTGCATCAGACGGTACGCCGGTTGATCACCGACCTCGAGCGCTTCAAGCTGAACACCGGCATCTCGGCGCTGATGGAGCTAAGCAACGAGCTTGCTCCCGCGCACGAGGCCGGGCGCATCTCGCGGCCCGTCTGGGACGAGGCCGTCGCCACGCTGCTGGTGCTGCTCGCGCCAATGGCGCCCCACCTCGCCGAGGAGCTGTGGGAGCGCACGGGCCACGCGTACAGCATCCATCAGCAGCAGACGCCCGAGTGGGACGATGCGCTTGCCGCCGTCGCGGAGGCGACGCTCGTGGTGCAGGTCAACGGCAAGGTGCGGGACCGCATCGACGTGCCGGCCGGCATCGCCGAGGACGCCGCCAAGGCGCTGGCGCTGGCGAGCGAGCGGGTGCGCGCCCACGTCGGCGGCAAGGCCATCGACCGCGTCGTCTACGTCCCCGGTCGCTACTTGGTCAGCGTCGTCGTAAGGGGCTAGCGCCTAGGAGACGCTGAAGGTCGAGCCGGCCGCGGCCGTGCGCGACACTTCGATGCGTACCGGGAACGCCTCTTTGACCTCGTCCATGTGCGTGATGACGAGGATGCGCTGGAATCGGTCCTCGATGGCCTTGATGACGTCCACGATGCGGTCGCGCCCCTCAGCGTCCTGCGTGCCGAAGCCCTCGTCGATGAATAGCGTGGGCAGCCGCGCGCCCGCGCGCCAGGCAAGCAGCTTGCTCAGGGCGATGCGCAGCGCCAGGTCGATGCGGAAGCGCTCGCCGCCGGAGTACATCTCGTAGGCGCGCTTGCCGATCTCGTCGTTGATGGTGATCTCCAGCGTCTCGATCGGGTCGTCGTCCGAGCTCTTGGCCGTACGTCTGTCCCGTTGCGTGTGTACTTGAAGGGCCATACGGCCGTCCGTCATGCGCGAGAGTAGGCCGTTGGCCTCATCCTCCAGGCGTGGAATCGCGGCCTCGATCAACAGCGCCTGCACGCCACCTCGGCCAAATGCCAAGCCCAGCTCGCTGTGCGCGGCAACCTCTTCGACGAGGCCCGTGCGCGCCGCCTGGCGCTCCTTGAGCTCCGCCTCCGCGCCGCCGATCTGGTCCAGACGGCTGGCCAAGGCGCCTCGGCGGCCGACCAGCTCCTCGCGGGCACGGGCCGACTCTCGCTGGCGCTCCTCGGCCGTTCGCTGGCGCTCGCGGAGCGTATCCATCCCTGCCATCTCGTCCGTCATGCGCGCACGCTGCTCATCGAGGCGCGCCGCCTCATCGGCGGCCTCCGCCACGCGGGCTCGCGCGCCGGCGAGCGCGGCCTCGTCATCGGTCAGCCGGCCCTGCGCCTCCGACAAGCGGCGGTGCTCGTCGTCCCAGCGCTCCAGCTCCCTGGTCTGCCGCTGAAGGCCCTCGAGCGCGTGCGTATCGAAAGCGGCGGCCGCGATCTGCTGGCGCAGCGCTCCGGCCCTCGTCTGCGCTTCCTGGGCGAACTCGCCACGCTCCAGCAGGCTCTTGCTCTCGGCCAGCACCGTACGCGTCTCGTCTAGCTGCGCCTTGGTTTGGATGGCCTCGTCACGCTGAACGGTGAGCCGCGCGCGCTCCTCATCCAGCGCCCTGCGGGAGCCATCGAGCGCGGCCTGGCGGCCTGCCAGCTGCAATCCGAGGCCCTTCGCTTCCGCGTCGAGCTCCAGTACCCTCGCGGCCTGCTGCTGATAGCGGGAGCGCTGTTCGTCGATCTGGGCTTCGTATGCCGCCTCCAGCCGCTCCCGCCCCTCCTCGCCGAGTCCAGTGCCGCAGAGCGGGCAGGCGACACCGTCCCCGTGGTCGTGGACGAGCAGCTCCAGCTTGCCCCGCGTGTCCTTGTCGGCAGCCTCCAAGACGGCGTTGTCGGCATCAACGCGGCGCGCCTCGATGGCCAAGCCCTGCTGGCGCTCGACATCGGCGGAGAGCTGGGCCGCGCCCGCCTCCAGCGTCGCGTGTTCATCGACGATGGCCGCCAGGCGTGCTTCGACGCCCGGCAGGGCCTCGGCGCGGGGCAGGATCTCCTGCTGAAGCCGGCGCTCCTGGGTGGCAACCTCGGTTTCGAGCTGGGCGCGGGCCGCGGTGATCTGCTGTGTGAGGGGCGAAAGCTCGCGCTCGAGCGCATGTACGCGTTGCGCAGCGGCGTTCAGCTCCGTCAAGCGCGTGCGCGTCTGCTGGAGCAGCCCGTAACCCGCCTCGATCTCGGCGGCGCGCTCCAGGGCTTGACGCCAATCGCCGACACGACGCTCGAGCCCCTGCGCCTCCTGCTCGGCCTGCTGGCGCCGGGCCACGACACGCTGGGCCTGCCCGCCAAGCTCGGCGATCTCCTGTTGGCGCCGCTCTAGGTGGGCTACCTGTTGCCGGACCAGGTCCAGCTCCTGCTCGACCGCCGTCCCGGACTCTTCGGCCCGAGCCAGCTCGGTGTCCGCCTCGGTCAGCAGCGCTTCGACGTCAACGCGGTCGCCGACCTGCGCCTCAAGCCGGCGCACGTTATCGTCGCTGAGGTTCAGCCGGCCCTGCGCCTCCCGGGCGTACGCTTTGGCGCGCTCCGAGAGCCGGTCGTACAGGCCGAGGCCCAGCACGCTGGCCAGCACGTTCTTGCGGGCCGCTGGGGTCGACATCGTGAACAGGTCTGCCCGGCCTTGGAGCAGGTACGCGCTGTTGACGAACGTCTCGTAGTCCATGTTGACGAGGCGCTCGATGGCAGCCTCGGTCTGCCGCACCGTGTCGCCGGTCAGCGGCCGCCAGCCGCTCTGCGAGGCCAATGCCAGCTCCAGCGACGACTGGCCGGCTCGGCGGGCCTTGGAGTAACGGCGGACGACGCGGTAGCGTTGTCCTTCCTCCTCGAACTCGAGCTCGACCGTCATGTCCTGCTGACCCTCGTGGACCAGCTGTTCATGCGTCCGACCCCTGGCCCGGCCCCACAACGCCCAGGTGATCGCGTCCAGCAGCGCGGACTTGCCGTGCCCGTTGGCTCCGCAGAGGCACGCGACGTGGATGTCCTCCAGGTGCAGCGTGGGCACATCCTCGCGGTAGGAGAGGAAGTTCTTTACTCTGAGGGAGAGCGGCAGCATGCGTCGTAGTATCCGGAGCGAAGGCCCCGCCTCACAAGCGGCGCGCGTCGCTCCTTGCGACCCTTTTCTGGCGAGTGCTAGCATCGATTGCGCAGCCATTCTCAATGGACTGGGGCGCCTTCGTGGCCTTGAAAATCGTCGTGCTGGCCAAGCAGGTGGTCGACCCGGAGATGCCATCGTCGGCCTTCCGCATCGACGCGGACGGCCTGCGGGTAGCGACACCGCCGAACCTCGCCCCCGTGGTCAACGGGTTCGACGAGCAGGCCGTGGAGGCCGCGCTGCGCATCAAAGAGGCCGTCGGCGACGCACACGTCACGGTGCTCTCGGCAGGCGCACGGTTCGCGTCGGACGTCATCAAGAAGCCGCTGGCCATGGGTGCCGACGCACTCGTGCTGGTGGAAGACGAGGCCCTGGCCGACACCCACGACCCGCTACCCATCGTCGACGCGTTGGCCGCTGCCGTACGCAGGTTGGGCGACGTCGATCTGCTGCTGGCCGGTAGGCAGGCGTCCGACTGGGACAACGCGCAGGTACCCATCGGCCTGGCCGAGGTGCTTGGCTGGCCCGTTGTCACCATTGCCCGCACGGTGGTCGGCGGCGGCGATGTGGTGCGTGTAGAACGCGTGCTGCCGGACGGGTACGAGGTCGTGGAGCTGGCGCTGCCGGCGGTGGTAACGGTCTCCAATGAGCTGGGCAACGCCCGGTACCCCAACATGCGCGGCATCATGAACGCCAAGCGCATCGAGCCCACGCGGTGGGGTCTCGCCGACCTCGGCGTGGCGCACCGGCCCGGTGCGTTGGAGCTGCTCTCGCTGGCGCTGCCGGCACGGGACCGCGTCACCGAAATGGTGGCGGGCGAGGACGACGCGGACGCCGGAAGGCGCTTGGCGATGCGCCTCCACGAAGAGAAGCTGCTATGAGGCTCACGTAGCGTAAGAGATGACCAGCGCGCACACGACATTGGTGGTTGGCGAAGCAACGCCGGTCGGCCCATCGGCAACGACCCTCGAGGCCCTCGCCGCCGCCCGAGGTCTCGCCGCAGGCGTCGACCTGCTGCTGATCGGACCAGGCGCTGAGGCCGCCGGGAGCATCGCCATCCAGCATGGGGCTGACGCCGTACACACGGTGGACGCCGAGGTCACGGTCGAGGAGGCCGTCGCCCTGGTCGCCGAGGCCGCACGCCGCATCGGGCCCAACGTCGTGCTGGGCGCCAAGGAGTTCGCGGGCGGTGCGATGCCCCGAATCGGCTTCCGCCTGGGGACGGCGCTGGCGCAGGACTGCACCGAGGTAGGCCTCGACGCGGACGGCCGTCTCGTCGCCACGCGGCCGGTCTACGGCGGCAACGCGGTCGCCACGGTGCGCTGTACCTCCACGCCGGCCGTCGCTTCGCTCCGTGGCCGTGCCTACGAGCCGCTGCCAGCCGACCCCGCTCGCACCGGCGAGGTCCAGCCGTTCGACGCGGAGCTCGCCGGGGACTCGCGAGTGCGGGTGGTGGAGCGGATCGAGAGACAGGCCGAGGGCGTCAGGCTGGAGGACGCGCGGATCATCGTCGGCGGCGGACGAGGGCTGGGTGGACCCGAGCCCTTCGTTCAGCTCGAGGCGCTGGCGACACTGCTCCACGGCACCGTGGGCGCATCGCGGGCGGCTTGCGACGCCGGCTGGGTACCTTCCAGCTACCAGATTGGGCTCACCGGCAAGTCGGTCGCTCCTGACCTGTATATCGCAGTCGGCATCTCAGGGGCGAGCCAACACTTGGCGGGGCTCAGCGGCGCTCGTGATATCGTTGCTATCAACAAGGACGCGAGCGCCAATATCTTCAGGGAGGCCCGCTTCGGCGTGGCCGGCGATTGGCAGAAGGTGCTGCCCGCGTTCATCGACCAGCTCCACGAGCTGCTCGACGAGCGGTCGGCGGGAGGGTGAGGATGTCGATGCAACCCGATTTCGACAATGACATGACGGAGGCGGTGGAGAACGCAGAGCGGTCCGAAGTGGTCTGCGTCATCATCCCCTTCATCAATCAGTGCCTCGTCCTCGACTCCCGGGAGGCCAAAGGTGACCCGCCGCGGCTTACGGTTTCACAGCCGCTGGGCTCGGCGGAGCGCCGTCTGCGCCATGTCAACCAGGCGCGGCCGAACATGAAGCACACCAGAGAACTCGCCGTCATCCCTTGGGTCGGCTCCGTGCAAAGCTTCGCCAACTCAGGCGCGTGGGACATGATCGTCCGCCGAATGGTCGACTCCGGCTTCACCGAATCGGCCGGGGCGTGCGATGAGGTGCTCGACGAACTGCGCCAGTGGGAGCGCCGGGCCCTGGTGTCGATGATCCAGGGCCAAGGCCCGTTCCACACGCTGTGGGCACGCGCGGGGTCTCGCTAGGCGACGACCGGGCCTGACGAGCGGTTTGCCACGCACCCACTGACAGGCTCTGACACCCAGCCGTTGGGGGCGGGCTAGGCCTTGGCCAGCTCCTTGGCGCGCCCCTCGACGATCTTCTGCTGGACTTGAGGCGGCACCTCAGCGTAGTGGTCGAACCGCACCGTCATGGTTCCCCTGCCCCGCGTGAGCGCACGCAGGCTGGTCGCCCATTGTTGGATCTCAGCCCGCGGCACCACCGCATCGATGACGGCGACGCCGCCTATGGGCGTCATGCCGTTGATCCGCGCACGCCGGGTGTTGAGGTCGCCGACGACTGCCCCTGCGGCCGACTCCGGCACGGTGATCTCAGCTCGCATGACTGGCTCCAACAAAACGGGGACTGCGTCGCGAATGCCCTGCCTCAGCGCCATGCCGCCTGCGATCTCGAAGCTTGCGCCCGAGGAGTCGACCGGGTGGGCGCTGCCGTCAAAGAGGACGACGCGCACATCGACGATGGGGAAGCCGTCGGAACCGCCGTCCAGGGCTTTCGCTACACCTTTCTCCACGGCGGGGATGAACTCCTTCGGTACGTTGCCGCCGACGACCTTGCTACCGAACTCGAACCCGGCGCCACGGTCCCGTGGCTCCAGGCGGATGACGACGTGGCCGTACTGGCCGTGGCCGCCCGTCTGCTTTTTGTGGCGGTACTCGGAGTTGGTGACTTTGCTGATGGTCTCTCGGTAGGGAATCCGCGGGACGCTCAGGCCCAGCTCGACGCCGAACTTGCGCTTGGCCCGCTCGGCCATGACGTCGACGTGGGTCTCGCCCATGCCCATGGCAACGAGCTCGCCGGTCTCCGGGTCGCGCTCCAGCTTCAGCGACGGGTCCTCCTCAGCGAGCCGGCCGAGCGCGGTCGACATCTTGTCCAGGTCGGCCTGGCTCTTGGGGTGGACCCCGACGCTATAGATGGCTCGCGGAAATTCGATGGGCGGCAGGCTCACGCCGTCGGCCCTGGTCGTCAGCGTGTCGCCGGTGACGGCGTGGGCCAGCTTGGTCGCGGCGCCGATATCGCCCGCGGCCAGGCTGGGAACATTTTCCTGGTGTTTTCCGATGGGCACGGAGATCTGGCCCACACGCTCAGCCTCACCCCGAGTGGAGTCGAACAGCTCTTGGTGGGGCATCATGGCGCCGCTGTACACCCGGAAGTAGGAGATCTTGCCCACGAAGGGGTCCGCTGAGGTCTTGAACACCAGGGCGGCTAGCGGTCCCGCGTCGTCAGCGGTCAGCTCGACGTCCGCGCCGCCTTTGGACGCATGGATGGCGCGCGCCTGGGCCGGCGACGGCACGAAGTCGACGATCGCGTGCAGCAACTCGGGGATGCCGACGCCGGTGGTAGCGGACCCGGCCAGGACCGGGACCACGTGGCCTCCACGGACACCGGCGGCAAGGCCTTGCTCGATCTCCTGCGGCGAGAGTTCGCCCTCCTCTAGGTACTTCTCAGTCAGGGCATCGTCGGTCTCCGCGACGGCCTCCGCCAGCTGCTCCCGCGTGTCGTCGGCGGCGGCCTTCATCTCGGCTGGCGCATCGCCTTTGAGGACGTCTACAACGCCGGACAGGCTGCTTTCAGCGCCGATGGGCATATTGAAAGCGACGCACTGGCTACCCAACCTGCTGCGCAGCTGGGCGAGGGTGCCGGTAAAGTCGGCGTTCTCGCGGTCCATCTTGTTGATGAAGATGATGGTGGGGACGCCGAGGTGACGGAGACGGTGCCACGCCAGCTCGGTGCCAACCTCGATACCTGAGGGCGCGGAGACCACCAGCACCGCGGCGTCGACGGCACGCAGCGCCGAGACGGTCTCGCCCTCGAAGTCGGCGTAACCGGGCGTATCGACGAGGTTGACCTTATGGCCGTTGGTGATGCACGGCACGACGGACAACTGCAGGCTGGTCCGGTGCTTGTGCTCCTCAGGCTCGAAGTCTGAGACGGTGTTACCGTCTTCCACTTTGCCCAGACGGGTGATGGCGCCCTCGGCGAACAACATCGCCTCGACGAGCGTCGTCTTTCCGCTGCCAGGATGCGCCAAGAGCGCCACGTTGCGCAGACGGTCGGTCGTGAACTGGTCCACGTTGCTCCTCCGCGAAGCCTCGAAGTGAGTCAGTTGCCCAGGTTCCCCGGCGGCATTGTAGCCGCGACGCTTTGGGAGCGCCAACCCATGGCCTTGAGTCGTAATCTGTAGCACGATCATGTTCCGTCGAAGCTTTCGCTCTCTTCCGCTGCTCTTGGCCACCGCCTTGTTGGCGCTACTCCTGTTTGCGGGCGCTGGCCGGGGCGATACGGTCTCGGACGTGGACCGGCGGACCGCGCCGATCCGGCAGGACCTGGTGCGCTGGGAGGCTACCCACATCTTGGACAAGTGGTGGAACCGCTTCGCTGCCTCGGTGCTCCGCCAGGGCTCCGGCGAGGACGCGCGGCGGGATGCGCTCGCCACGTTCTTCGACCTGGGCCGCAGCATAGGTGACGTCGACCGCGAGCTGGCCCAGGCGCTGGCGCAGCCGGCAGCGCAGGGCTCTCGAGCAGCCGGCGACGTTTTCGCAGAGCTGGAGGCGCTCGAGGACCAGCGGGCGGGCACTCAGCCGTTGGTCGAGGAGGCCATCGAAAGCGCCATCACCGCTGCCCTAGGCGACTTGGGCGTCATCGACAGCTTCGGGCCGCTCCGCTGGCCCCCTGTCGACTTCACGTTCGAGCCAGGAGCGCTGGTGCTGGTGCGCTCACCCAGGGACGAGATCCGGCGACTCGAAGATACGCTGCTGCGGGCCGACGTTGACCTGCTCGCGCAGCAGCGGCTCGAGGAGGGCGTGGAGGACGACGACTCGGCTGTATCGGCGCTGGTGGTCCGCGTAGGCGGCATCGCCACCTACCCCGCACAGGTGTCACCCTCGGGGTCGCTCCACGACACGCTCATCCTCGCGAGCCACGAGTGGACCCACCACTGGCTGGTCTTCCGCCCGCTGGGCCTGCGCTGGTGGCAAGGCGGCGAGCTCGCGAGCCTCAACGAGACGTTTGCCGATATCGTGGGCGAGGAGGTCGGCGACCTGGCGCTGGGGGTCCTCACGGGCGACGCCTTCGAGCGGCCCCCGTGGAAGCCGCCGGTGTTCGAGCCCTCGGCGCCCTCGGCGGACGATGACCTGGAGGGCTTCGACTTCCAGCGCTACATGCGAGAGACCCGCGTCAGGTTGGACGAGCTGCTCGCGGAGGGCCGCGTGACCGATGCGGAGGCCTGGCTCGAGGAGCGCCGCCTTGGTCTGCTGGAGAACGGCCAGCCTCTCCGCAAGCTGAACACGGCCTTCTTTGCCTTCCACGGCACCTACGCGGGCGACCCACATGGGGGCGGCGTCAACCCGATCGAGGGGCAGCTCAGGACGCTGCGCTCGGCTGCGGGGAGCCTTGCTGAGTTCGTCGGCCAGGTCTCGGGCATCACCAAGACAGGCCAGCTGGAGGCGATGGCGCGAGCAGCGGGCTGGGAGCCGCCCGCGTCATCCTGAGCGCAGCGAAGGATCTGGCTGAGCGCAGCGAAGGATCTGGCTGAGCGCAGCGAAGGATCTGGCTGAGCGCAGCGAAGGATCTGGCTGAGCGCAGCGAAGGATCTGGCTGAGCGCAGCGAAGGATCTGGCTGAGCGCAGCGAAGGATCTGGCTGAGCGCAGCGAAGGGTCTGGCAGGTATGACCGCCGCTTGCTCCACCAGATCCTTCGGCCTCCCTTGTCGACCTCAGGATGACAGTGTGGGTCCCAGCGCCGCCCCGGCGGTGGCCGCACTCGGCAGACGTAACGTCTCGCGAGCGGACCGCCGGGGCGGCGCTGGGCGCCCTACCAGTCGGGCTGGGTGTTGGGGAGCACGTCGGCGGTGAGCCGCCGCTGGTCCGAGCCGTCAGCCTCCATGGCGAAGAGGTCCGACTTGCCGGATGGTGTCGACGTGAAGACGACCTTCCCTGAAGGCCCGACGTCGACGGATGACTCGTCGAAGTCGTTGGCCGTCAACAGCACGAGGTCCGCTCCGTCCAGGCCGACGGCGGCGATGTCGGGGCCGCCGTTACGGTCGGAGATGAAGACGACGCGCTTTCCATCCGCGGACCAGGTCGGTGCCCATTCGTTGGCGGGGTTCATGGTGACGTTGACCTGCTGCGTGACACTGCCGTCGTCACGCACCTCGACCACGTAGATCTCCTGGTTGTTGTCCCGCTCGGACACGAAAGCCAGCCACTTGCCATTCGGTGACCAAGACGGTGCGTAGTCCCGAGTCTGGCTCACCTGAATCGTGTTCACGCCGCCAGGGTTGCGCAGGAAGATGCCGATGGGTACGCCGTTGGGGTCCTGCACGGAGAAGGCCACCCAGCGGTCCTGTGGCGACCAAGCGGGGTCCGCCTCGCCCTCACGCCCGAAGATGAGCCGGTTGGGTCTGAGGGTGTCGAGCGCCAGCCAGTAGATGCGCGGTGGGCCATCGATGTCGGGCGAGACGTACGCCAATCGCTTGCCGTCCGGCGACCAGGTGACGTTTGACTCGTCGACGCCGGTGTTGGTCACGCGGAGTGAGCTCGAGCTCGAGGGGTTGCTGGGATCGGCGAACGATAGCGTGACGTAGACCTCGACGTTGCCGTCGCGGTCGCTCAGGTACGCCACGCGGGTCCGGTCCGGTGACCAGACGGCGGCGAAGTCGTCGGCCGGGTGGCCCACGATGATGCGCCCATCGGTGCCGTCGGGCCGGATGACGGCAATGTCGCGAGCGCCCTCGTCGCCCGCGGAATACACGATGAACTCCTCGTCGTCCAGCAGGCCGCAGGCGCTGGCGAGCCCAGCGACGACCGCGAAAAGGAGGGCTGCCAGCGTCAGGGACGCTGGGGAGCGGGGCGTAGCCAAGCGTGCTCGATGTAGGGGTGTTAGGGCCATCGGAGGTCGGTCATCCTGGGGCGTTTCCAAGGCAACGATGCACCGCAGGCCAAGGCGAAGGATTCTCGACTCGAACGTAGCAGAATGTCCAAACGTTTGCCTAGGCGTTTAGAAGGGTAGCCACGGCCGTTCCTGTCCACGCTTTATGCGGGCAGGGTTCACGAATCCGTACCCGAAGCCGCCCACGATCCCTATAGCCGCGCCGCCGATGACGGCCGCGGTCGGCAGCCACAGCGGCACTTCGGCGATGTCCTGATCGCAGTCGGTCTGCACCTCGTCGAGGGTCGCTTCCTCAAAGGTGCGCAGCTCCTCGCAGCGCTGGGCCGACCCCACGAAGACCGACTGGATGAACACGGCGGGGACCAGGCCCGCCACCAGGCCCACGAAGCCGACGAGCAGGGCGAGGAGCAGGCCACGAATGATGCGGCGGCCTAGGGTGTCAGGCTGCTGTATGGCCCCGGCGGCCTCGATCATCGCCCCAGGACCGCCATCCGGTGCTCCGGCGGAAGCTTGGTCGCGGCCAATCTGACTATCGTCTCGGGGCTGCGGTCCTTCCACGGCATCAAGAACTCCACCACCCGGTCGGCCTTCAGCCGGGTCGCCTCCATGAGCAGCGTCCCGACTCCCTCTTGCACGGCCGCGTCCTCATCCTCCATCAGCAGCTCGGCCACCTCCAGCGCGTCGGTCAGGAAGCGGCCCTCGCGCACCAGCGGCGTGAAGGCCATGACCGCCGCGCGGCGCTGCCACCGGCCGCCCGAGCGGGCCCACTCAGCCAGCGTGGCTACCAGCGACGGTTTCCCGGACAACGAGCGGGAGATCATATGGGCGCTGACGTCGTCGGTGTTCGGGGCATTGGTGAGGCACCCCACCCATGCGGCGAAACGCTCGAATTCGCCTGCGCCGATGTGTCGGGCTTGCGCGGTAACGACCACGTCGGCCACGATTCCCTCCTCGATGTTGCCGCTGAGGAACAGCGGATCAGCGATAGCCATGGCCAGCGGCAGGCCTGCCCCACGCACGTGCCGCATGAGGTCCTGCCCGAAGCGGTTGGCCTGCTGGAGCGGCACGCCGTAGCAGGGCGTCGCCTCGCCGTGCTCCCGCCGCAGCTGGGCTGCCGCCTGCGGCTTTCCCGCACTACGTAGACGACTGCGGACTTCGTCAACCAGCTGGGCGGCACGCTGCTGCGTCGCTTCGTCAATGGCGGGCGTCGCGGTGCTGGGCCGGGGGTCCTGGCGCGGGCGGTGTCGAGCCATGGCACCATTCTAGCGCCGCTGACGCGGGCAAATGCCGTCGAGGCGGACTAGTGCTGCCGACCCAGGGCTAGCGCCGCCGGTGTCGAGGAGGGTATCAACGAGGGCGGTGGTGGCGCATACGGGATTCGAACCCGTGGTCTTCGCCTTGAGAGGGCGATGTCCTGGGCCACTAGACGAATGCGCCACGGAGAAGGCCGCGGCCAGGCCCAGGCCAGTATAACGGAGGCGTTTCGCCTCCGCCAACGCCCCTGATCGTCCCCGCACCCACGGCTTGACGGAGGTTGGGACGTTCCCGTACGTTCTCGCGGCGAGAATCGGACGAGTGGGGCGCGTTCACACGCCGGCTTCAGGAGGGTCGCCATGGTTAAGGAAAAAGACCGCGAAGAGCTGCTACAGATCGAGGAGGTGGGCGAGGCGGTCGAGCAGATTGAGCACACCAAGCCCTACAAGCGCTACCTGGATGCGTCGCTGGGTCTGCGCAACCACTGGTACCCAGCCTTCTTCAGCCAGGAGTTGGCCGAGGGGCAGCTCAAGGGTGAGATGCTCCTGGGCGAGCGCATCGCCTTCAAGCGCGCGGGCGGCACCGTGTACGCCTTCGAGGACCGCTGCGCCCACCGTGCCGCGCCCTTCTCCGCCCGGCCCGAGTGCTACACCGAGAACACGGTCACCTGCTGGCTCCACGGCTTCACCTACGACGTGCGCGACGGCAAGCTGGTGCAGGTGGTCTCCGAGCCGGGCAGCGCCATCATCGGCAAGGTGAGCATCAAGACCTACCCGACTGAGGAGCACAACGGGGTCGTCTTCGTCTTCGTCGGCGACCTGGACCCGGCGCCTCCCATCACCGACGACATCCAACCGAAGTTCTTCAACAAGGGCTTGGTCTTCCACCCGCTCATGCGCCACAAGATTCGGTGCAACTGGCGCGTGGCCGCCGAGAACGGCTACGACGCCGCGCACATCTACGGCCACCGCGGCGCCGAGATCTTCAAGCGCTTCAACGTGGCCATCCCGCTGGGCACCTACCCCTCGACGCGCGACAACGTCACGGTGGTCGAGGGCGACGGACCCAAGGGCATCGTCAAGCTCGACGACATCAACGTCTGGTCGGCGGAGATCGAAGGCGTCCAGATCACGGCCGCCAACGTCGACGCCGCCAATCCCCCGCCCGCGATCGACATCGCCGTGGGTCTCTTCATGCCCTGTGGCCTGGAGGTGGACTGGTTCCCGGCGCCCGGCATGATTCACTTCGAGTGGTACGTCCCCATCGACGAGGACCACCACATGTACATGATCACCCAGTCCAAGTACGTCGAGACCGAGGCCGAGGCCAAGGCGTTCCCCAAGGAGTGTGACGACATCTTCGGTCCCCTCGTCTGGCAGCGGCCCGACGGGCAGACCGACCCGATGGGCGACGGCCCGACGTGGGGGTTCAACAACTTCGACGCCTTCGGACGCGAGCAGATACACCATTCCTACGAGTACGAGAACTGGTGGAACCGCGAGCGCCTGTTCAAGCCGGACTACATCATCGTGCGCTGGCGGATGCTGGTCGACACGCACGCAAGGGGCATCCAGAAGCGGGGCAACTGGGCCCGCACCCACGGCTGGTCACCGCGTCACGACGGCTACCAGCCAGACCTCGCGCCCGGTGACTTCCCCGCCGCCGACCGGGGCTAGCCGTGAGCCGGTAGGGGGAGTACGCGCAGATGTCGACCGACGTTCCAGCAGCGGCGGAGACCCGCCAGGTCCCTCTTTCCACCGAGCAACGTGCGTGGGTCGACCGGGCCTGCGCGGCTATCGACGAGGCGCGGATGCGCCAATTCAACCTCGATCTCACCGCGATCCACAGTCCAACGGGGCACGAACGGGCGGTGAGCGAGTTCGTGGCCGAATACCTGCGCGAGATTGGCCTTCAAGCGTTCTACCAGCGCGTGGACACTGACTCGGGGAACGCGGTGGGGCGCCTGCGTGGTAGCGGCGGTGGCGCGTCGCTCATGCTGTATGCGCCCATCGACACGCACCTGAGCGCCGACCCCGACGAGGACGTGCCGTGGGTGGGTCGCGAGCTGCGCCCCGACATGCTTCCCAACGCCTACCTCGACGACGGGGGCAACGTCATCGGCCTCGGGGCCTCGAACCCCAAAGGTATGGTCACTGCGATGGTCGAAGCGGTGGCGGCGCTCAAGCAGGCCGACGTCCCGCTGACGGGTGACGTGATCGCGGCCTTCGCCGGAGGCGGCATGCCCATGACGCCATCGCCGGAGAGCGAGGCCCAGAACCACGGGCTGGGCAGCGGCGTCACCTACATGATCAACCACGGCGTGACTGCCGACTTCTGCATCATCTGCAAGCCTTGGTGGGCCGTCTTCTGGGAGGAGGTGGGGCTCTGCTGGTTCAAGGTCTCCGTGCGAGGGACCATGAACTACGCGGGCATCCCGCGCGGCACGCCCGGCTTCCGCAGCTCGCTGGTCCCAGCGGCCCGGGTGCTGCTCGCATTGGAGGAGTGGCTGCCCGCGTACACGAAGCGCAACACCTCCGGCCAGTGCGCGCCCGAGGGGAACATCTCGGCCCTACGCGCGGGGTGGCCCTACCGGCCCGCCTTTCCGTCGGCGACCACGGAGATATACCTGGACATCCGCTGCAACCCGCGCACGTCCACTGCCGAGGTCCGCTCTCAGTTCGCCGAGGCCATCGACGCGATACGGGCGGCCGACCCAACGCTGGAGCTCGACTGGGAGATGTTCGCCGCCTACCCCGGCGCCAGCACGAGCCCGGACAACTGGATAATCCATTCCTCGATGCGCGGATGGGAGTTCGCCGAGGGTCGCCCCCATGAGGCGCCGCCGCCGGTAAGCGGCCAGACTGACGCGTCGGCCATCCGCAACCTGGGCATCCCCACCGCGCGCTTCGGCATGCCGTTCCCACCGGCCGGCTCCCCACCGGAGTGGGACGGCCTTGGCGGCATGGGCTTCAGCAACATCCCGGACCTGGTCAAGGTGACCAAGGCCGCGATCTATGCGGCGGTCGATACCTGCACCCGGCCCCGCAGCGAGCTTGGGCTCTAGCCGCGCGCAACGCACGCGACAGCCGGCAGGCCGGCCTACTTGACGAACTTGAGCTCGTCGGTCGTCAGGAACTTGCGCACGACCCGGCTGAACTCGGGCAGCGCGAAGCCCATCGAACTGTGGTCGCCACCGTAGGCAACGGACAGGCGGGCATTCGGCGCAAGCCAAAAGGCCTCGATGCCGTACCGCACACGTATGCCCGAGTTGTCGTCGCCCCAGCAGACGAGGATGGGGAGCTGCATCGCAGGCAGGAACCGGCGGAGGCTGTACTGGTCACGCACCTCCTCGTTCGTGATGAAGCGCTGGATAGCCTCGTAAGCCTCCTTTCGGCCCGGCAGACGCGAGCGCCGGTACAGCTCCTCGACCTGCGCGTCGGTGATCGGCTCGTAGTCGGTCCACTCGCGCCACAGGTGCGTGCGCAGAGCTTCGCGTTCTGGGAGCACCAGCTCGCCGCCGGCCATTGACGGGAGCAGCGGGTTCAGCCCCGCCGCACCCACCAGAATCAGGCGCCGCACGCGGCGCGGGTGCGTGTAGGCGAAGAGCGCCGCGGTCCAGCCCCCCATGCTCTGCCCCACGATGTCGATCTCGTCCAGGCCGAGCTGGTCGCGAAAGTCGCGAATGGTCTCGACCCACATGGAGAAGGAATAACCGTCGGCTGGCAGATCGGACAGCCCCCAGCCGGGAGGTCCAGCGCATAGACGTGCGAATGCTCCGCCAAGGAGTCGATGGCGACGGACCACTGGTCCGCGGAGATCGCCAGCGCCATGCCGTGTACGCAGACCAACGGGCGCCCCGCGCCCTTCTCGATGTAGCGGACGCTGTAGCCATTCGCGGTCACGTAGTGGTCTTCGATCTCCGGGCGCAACGCCATGGGTTCCCCCTGAGGTGCTCCGTTCACTCGCCCCTTCACGAGGGCGGGCCGATTATTCACCACCGGGTCACCGTCGGCCAACGTGGTGGCTTCGGGCGCTCCGAACGCGGCCTGGACCCGGGCGGGACGTGCGCAGGCCGGCTAGGGCGATGCGGTCTCCGCCGGGACCAGCGCCAGCTCCACCGGGCCGCCCTGGCCGTTGCCGGCTGCCACCGAGCCCTCGCCGCGCGCGTAGCGATTGCACATCTCGCGCCATGCCAGCGGGAACGCGTCGGGGCGGTAGAGCGGCGTCGGCCCGTGCGGGCCTCTGCGACGGGCGCGGTCTGTCCCGTCGCGCACCATGACCTTGTCCTGGTCGTTGAAGCGCGCCTTGCGGACGGGCCGGGCCCAGGCGTGGTAGAGGGCGTTGATCCACAGGCGTTCCAACAGGTGGCGCGGCCAGTGGCAGCTCACCTGAAAGTACTGATAGTGGTCCTCGTCGATGGCGGTGTACCACTCGAAGTAGATGGCCCCCGGCAACGGGAAGTTCCGCACCCTCAGGTACCCCGGTAGGCGCATGCCGGTGACCGTCTGGACGCCGTGGTGGAACCGCTTGGGGGAGGGGTCGGCAGTCTCCATATTGGGCCGGAGGGCCCGCCACGGTCGGCGAGGCGGCCACGTGCCGAGGCCCTCATAGTCTGCGTGGGGTACCGGCGCCCCCACCCGCTCGATCAGGTACTCGCCGTCTGGGCCCTCGGCACCCCAAAACGGGTCCGCGCCCTCGTTGTAAGCGAACAGCTCCACCATCGCCAGGGCCAGCGAGTCCTTGTGCAGCATCTGAAAGTGGCCGCCGCCCGAGCCCTCGGCATGGTTGCGCCAGTTGCCGTACACCTGGCGGTGGCGGTACTTCACCATCGTGTCGTCGCGCAGCAGGAGGTACGGTACGTCGTCCTCCAGTGGCACCGGTGCGCCCGGTCCCATCCAGACCCAGACGATGCCCTTGCGCTGCTCGGTCGGGAACGTGCGGATACGCACCTTTCCAACCACCGGCGAATCGGGACCATCAGTCAGAGCGGCGACGCACCGTCCGTCATGCAGGTCGAAGGTCCAGCCATGGAACCGGCAGGCCAGCGTGTCGGTGCCAGGGAACTCGTCCTTGCCCAATGACAGGCGAGCGCCACGGTGTGGGCATTCGTCCTGCACCGCATAGACGTGCTTCCCGCGCCGGACGAGGGCGATGGGCTCGCCCAGCAGGACGATGCGCTTGGGCAGCCGTCCGACCTCGCGCTCACCGATAGCCGGATACCAGTAGTTGCGAAAGCCAAGGGCCGCGCGCTCGTAGAGCGTGCCGTCCGGAGGCGCAAAGTTGGCGTCGTGCTGCTGCATCGGGACCGCTGAGGTCGGCAGTGTACTGCAACCAGTCCCACGCTCGCGGGCACCCTCGACACGTCGTCAGTGCGCCGTGTCCGGCTCGAGCTCTTCGATACCAACGACGTTGGCCCAGGCCTTCAGGCCCGCCCCGAAGCCGAGCCCGCCGATAAGCGCGAACACGGACTCCAGCGCTTCGAGCACCTCCTGCTCCGTCGCGCCGTGGGCGATGGCCTGACGGACGTGCGCAGCGATGTGGTCCGTATCGCTCCTGAGGGCCGCCAGCACGACCACCTGGCACAGCTCCTTGGTCTTGCGATCAAGCTCGCGCTCGTCGAGGTAGGTCTGCCCGATAAGGGCGTCGTAGCGTTCGACCCAGTCGGGGTCCGCCTGGACCATGAGCTTGTGGAAGCCGACCACGTAGCCGCGCCTCCGAAACAGCTCGTTGAGCCGAGCCTGCGCCTGTTGCCGCGCATCTGCCATGCCTGTGCCTCCTCGCGTAGCGTCCGCCCAGCCTACCCTGCCGCGACGGCGCGCGGCGGGTAGAATTGCCACGCACATACGCCGGCCATTGGCACGAGGAGGTCATCCATGCTCACTTTGGATCAGCGGCACTCAGACTTCGAGCGTATCGTCGGAGACGACCCGACGATGGAGCGTATCGCCGCCGGGTTCGGGTTTACTGAAGGGCCGCTCTGGCGCGGCGACCACCTGCTGTTCTCCGACATCCCGCACAGCCGCATCGTGCGCTGGGAGCAGCAGCCCGAGGGCCCGGAGGTGACGACGTTCCGCGCGCCCACCGGCAACGCCAACGGTCACACGCTGGACCGGCAGGGGCGCCTCGTGTCGTGCGAGCACTCCGCGCGCCGGGTCAGCCGGACCGAGGCCGACGGTAGCGTCGTCACGCTCGCAGACGCCTTCGAGGGCAAGCGGCTGAACAGCCCCAACGACGTGGTCGTGCGGTCCGACGGCGCGCTCTACTTCACCGACCCGCCGTATGGCCTGCCCAACATGACTGAGGGCAAGGAGCTCGCCTTCCAGGGTGTGTATCGCCTGGACGCGGACGGGAGCGGGCCCCACCTGGTGGTCGACGGCTTCGAGCGTCCCAACGGCCTGGCCTTCTCTCCCGACGAATCGCGGCTCTACGTGGCCGACACGCCGCGCAGCCATGTGCGCGCCTTCGACGTCGCGGCCGACGGCTCGATCAGCGGCGGCGAGGTCTTCGCCGAGCTCAGGGGCAAGGAGGGGGAGATCGGCGGTCCCGACGGGATGAAGGTCGACGTCGAGGGCAACCTCTATTGCACGGCTCAGGGAGGGGTTTGGGTGCTGACCGCGGGTGGGACGGTCCTCGGGCGCATCATTCTGCCCGAACAGCCGGCCAACTGCGGCTGGGGTGGGGACGACTGGCGAACGCTCTACGTGACGGCGCGCACGGGTGTCTACCGAGTTGCGCTTCAGGTGCCGGGGATCCCGGTCTAGCGTGGGCTGGCTGGGGATCAAGGATTCGAACCTTGCCTACGTGAGTCAGAGTCACGCGTTCTACCGCTAAACTAATCCCCAGCGAACGCACTACAGTCTAGCAAACAGGCTAACAAACGGGTTCGCGGCGCCAACGGCGCTCACACGAACCCGCGCATCAGCAACAGGCGCAGCGGGACGGGTCGGGCCGGAACAACCGACTCCAACGTCAGCACTCGGCCGAGGTAGCTGCTGGCAATTCGCGCCATATGAAGCGGGCGGCGCTCTGCACGTGTGCTGGGTACAATCCCGCCAGCCTCCGGTGGTCACGGCCCGCGGGGTTCCACGCTCGCGCAGAACGAGGTTCTGCCCACCCGCACCGCCCCGGCGCGTGGCTTGGCGTGGCTCGCGAAGGACTTGCTAGCAGGCGATGGGTATGGCGCCAAGGAAGTAGTCGGCCGAGGTGAGGCGCTTCATCACGCGCTCTCTGCCGAGTACCTCCATGGTGTCGAAGAGCGGCGGCGCCGCCTCGCTGCCGGTGATGGCCACGCGGATGGCACCGAACAGCTGGCCCGCCTTGAGCTCCAGCTCCTCGGCCAGCGCGCGGTAGGCCGACTCCAGCGTCGGCGCGTCCCAGCGCTCGATGGCCTCGGCAGTCGCCAGCACGCGCTTCATCGCATCGCGCGTGTCGTCGCGCACCATGCCCTTCTGGATGATCTTGATGGGGTTGTACTTCGGTTGCTCCACGAAGAAGAAGGCGAGCAGGTCAGGCGCCTCGGTCAGGTGCTTGAGGCGCTCCTGCTCAAGCAACAGGATGCGCAGTAGGTAGTCCCTGTCGATGGGGCGCTCGACGTCGTGGGGCAACCCCCGCTCCAGGAGCGGCAGCAGCTCGCCCGCCAGGTCTTCCAGCGTCATGGCTCTCATGTAGACACCGTTGAACCAGTCCAGCTTTTGGATGTCGAATACCGCCGGTGACGATGCAATCCGGTCCAGGCCGAAGTTGGCGAGCAGCGTCTCCCGCGTCATGACGTCCGTGTGGTCGTCCAGCGACCAGCCCAGCAGGACGAGGAAGTTCACCATGGCGTCGGGCAGGTAACCGCCGTCTCGGAACTCGAGCGTCGCCGCCGCGCCGTGGCGCTTCGAGAGCTTCGAGCGATCGGGGCCCAGAATGATCGGCACGTGGGCCATCACCGGCATGGCGTAACCCAGCGCCTCGTAGAGCTTCTGGTGGCGTGGGAGGCTCGGCAGCCACTCCTCGCCCCGCAGCACGTGGGTGATGTCCATCACGTGGTCATCGACGACGTGGGCGAGGTGGTAGGTGGGGAAGCCGTCCGACTTCAGGATCACGAAGTCGTCCAGCAGGCCCAGGTCGAACTCGACCGCGCCGCGGATGGCGTCGTTGACAACCAGCTTCCCCTCCAGCGGCATGGCGAAGCGGACCACGGGGTTCGGGTTCTCGACGGCGCACGCTTGGCGCTCGTCCGCGCTCAGGTTCCGGCAGCGTCGGTCGTAGCGCGGCGGCTCCTTGCGGGCCTGCTGCTCCTTGCGCATGGCGTCGAGCCGCTCGGGCGTGCAGTAGCAGAGGTAGGCCTTCTCCTCGGCGAGCAGGCTGTCCACGGGGCCCTGGTACAGACCCATGGCCTGGCGCTCGGACTGGACGTACGGTGCGTAGGGCCCGCCGACCTCCGGCCCCTCGTCCCAGTCGAGCCCCAGCCAGCGCAGCGCCTCCATGATGCGCTTCGTCGCACCGGGCACCTCGCGGGCCCGGTCCGTGTCCTCGATGCGCAGGATGAAGGAGCCGCCGGTCCCGCGCGCCAACAGCCAGTCGAACAGGGCCGTGCGTATGTTGCCGACGTGCGGGTCGCCCGTGGGGCTCGGCGCGTATCTGACACGCACGGGCCCTCGGGGTGCCTTGTTACTGGCCGTGGCCTCTTTCGTGGTCGCCATGGGGTCAGTCTAGCGCATCGAGCGCGGCGCTCAGATCGTCGGGAAGGGGCGCCTCGAACTCACGCCACTCCGTCTCCTCGGGCGGGAGCCAAAGCCCGAGCCGGACGGCGTGCAGAAAGTGGCGCCCCACCAGCGACGACGGCTTGCCGTACAACGTGTCGCCCACCAGCGGGTGGCCGAGGTAGGCCAGGTGCACGCGTATCTGGTGCGTGCGCCCCGTGATGGGGTACGCCTCCAGCAGGGTGCATCCACGCTCGCCTTCCATTTGCCAGGCCGGGTAGCGGCGCAGCACACGATATCGCGTCACCGCCGCCCTGCCCCCCTCGACGACGGCCATGCGCTGGCGATGATTGCGGTGGCGTGCGATGGGGGCATCGACCTCGCCTTCGTCGCGCCGCAGGAGGCCAGAGGCCAGCGCCACGTAGGTCTTGGCGGTCCGCCGGTCCTTGAGCTGGCCGCTGAGGCTCGCGTGGGCCGCATCGGTCTTGGCAACGACGATGAGGCCCGAGGTGTCCTTGTCGAGGCGGTGCACGATGCCCGGCCGCTGCTCCCCGCCCACGCCGTGGATGCCGGGCACCAGGGCCAGCACGGCGTTGACCAGCGTGCGATCAGGGTGTCCAGGTCCTGGGTGCACGGTGAGGCCGGCCGGTTTGTCGATGACCAGCATGTGCTCGTCCTCGTAGACGACGCCAACGGGAATGTCCTGCGCGGCCAGGCTCGTGGGCGCCGGCGGGGGCACGATGACCTCGACCGCGTCTCCCGCGTGGACCGGCGCCGAGGGTCTGGCCGGCGAGCCGTTCAGCGTCACGAATCCGTCACGGACGAGCGCGGCGCAACGGGACCGGCTCAGGTCGGGGCAGCAACGCGCGACGAAGCGGTCGAGTCGCTCGGCCGACGCGTCGGCGACGAACAGGCGGGGGGCGCTACCGGCTATCGGGGTCGTCATGCCCAACCACGGTCGTCTCGCCCGGCCCCGCGGCGCTGACGCCGGGGTCGGGCCTGTCAGACTCATGTGACTCATTGGACTTATTGGACTCAAGGGGGCGCTCGCGGGCGAACAGCGCGGTGGTGGCGAGGATGATCACTCCGACGACGATGGCCGAATCGGCGACGTTGAAGATGTACCAGGGGCCAATGTCGATGAAGTCGGTGACGTGGCCGTTCACCAGGCGGTCGACGAGGTTCCCCGCGGCTCCCGCGAGCATCAGCGCCAGGCTCGATCGCACCAACGTGCGCTGTTCGGCAGCGCGGAAGAACCAGAGGATGAGAGCGATACCGCCCACAGACGCGGCTGTCAGTACCAGATTCTGGCCCCCGAAGAGTCCGAACGCGCTGCCGGAGTTCGCCGCCCGCGTGATGCGGAAGAATCCCTCGCGGGGCCACGACTCGCCCAGCACGAGCGCCTGGGTGACGGCGAGCTTGGTGAGCTGGTCGAGGGCGAGGACGGCGGCGACCAGCGCAAGGACATAGGCGTTACGGCTGAGAAATGCGACCACGGCGACGCTCACCAGTGTAGCAGCGCCCGCCATGAGAGCGGCGCAGCGGGGCGGTGGGTGGGAAGGAACCTCCTCACGAGGTGCGAGCATGCACCGATCCCGTGTGCGGACGCCGAGCCGGCCCGGCGCGGTAGAATCGCCTCCGCCACGGAGGAACTTCATGACCAACGCCACCACCCACGTCATCGACCTGCGCAGCGACACCGTCACCCAGCCCACGCCCGAGATGCGCCGCGCCATGGCGGAGGCTGAGCTTGGCGACGACGTCTACCGCGAGGACCCGACAGTAAACCGGCTTGAGGCCCTGGCCGCCGAAATCACGGGCAAGGAGTCCGGGCTCTTCGTCACCAGCGGGTCCATGGGCAACCTCGTCTCCGGCCTGGCGTGGTGCGACCGTGGCACCGAGGCCATCGTCGGTGCCGGCGCCCACATCCTGATAAACGAGGTCGGCAGCCTGGCGACGCTCGGCGGCGTGCAGATGCGCGCCGTGCCGACCGACGCTCGGGGCCTGCCGGACCCCGACGCCGTGGCCGCGGCCATCCGTCCGACGACGGGCTTTTTCCCGCGCACCGCGATGGTGGAGCTGGAGAACACGCACAACAGCGCCGGTGGCACGGCCTTGACTCTCGAGCAGATGCGCACCGTCGCCGACGTGGCCCACGGGCGCGAAGTGCCGGTGCATCTGGACGGCGCGCGGGTATTCGATGCGGCGGTGGCCACCGGGACGCCCGTTGCGGAGCTGGCCGCCTGCGCCGACTCGCTCACCTTCTGTCTGTCCAAGGGGCTCGGGTGCCCCGTGGGCTCCGTCGTCTGCGGCACCGAAGAGTTCGTCGCCAAGGCCCGGCGCATGCGCAAGCTCGTCGGGGGCGGCATGCGGCAGGCGGGGGTGCTGGCCGCCGCCGGCATCTGGGCCCTTGAGCACATGGTCGATCGCCTGGCTGAGGACCATGCCAACGCGCGGCGCCTGGTGGACGGTCTGCGGCAGCTACCGGGCATCGAGGTGCGAGCCGGGACGGTCGAGACCAACATGGTCTACCTGTCGCCGATGGGAATGACGGCCGAGGCGTTCATCGCCGGCCTGCGGGAGCGCGGCGTGCTGTGCGGCGGGGGCTACGGACGCGTGCGCATGGTGACGCACTACGGCATCAACGCGGAGGACGTGGACGAGGCGCTGGACATCATCGGCGCGATGGCCCGGGAGGGCGTGAGCGCGGGCTAGGGCAACACAAAAGCCGGAGCGACCTTGCGATCTCTCCGGCTGGTTTGTGTCCCGCCCCTTGGGTAGGACTTGCCGCTTGCCCCGTGGCCGCTCCCGGACATACGTCCGGATTTTGGTGGTGCGTCCCGATCACATCGGGACGGGCTCTGCCACGCTCTCCTGCAATTCGCGGAGCTTGCGGCTACTGGCTGCCCCTATCGGGGTCCCTCGCCCGCTTCCAGGCCTTACAGGTAGCCTCGGTAGGAGCGCACCAGAGGCAGGTGCCACCGGTGGTTGACTACGAAGAGCAGTCGGTTACGCATCTGCACCTCCTTCGCCATACTCGCCACACTCGCCGGAACCTCCGGCGTCGCCCTCGTGGGCTCAAGCCCACTATACGATCGGAACACCGCGCGCGCAATGGGTTTTTCGACGATATACGTCGACTTCGGCTTCATTGCGGCTGCTATCAGCCAGGCTCGGCCGTCGGCTTGGCGTCTCGCCACCACCGCGCGACGCGCTCTCTGACCTCAGCCTCGTAGCCCTGCTCCGTAGGCTCGTAGAACCGCTTGTCGGCGAGCTCAGGCGGCAGATGCCGCTGGCCCGAGAAGTGGCCCTCGAAGTCGTGGGAGTACTCGTAGCCCCGGCCGTACCCCTGGCTGCGCATGAGGCCGGTGGCGGCGTTGCGCAGGTGGAGCGGCACGGGATACTCCCGGCCTGAGCGCACCTCCTCGCGGGCCCTGTTCAACGCAACGTAGGCCGCGTTGCTCTTCGGCGCGGTGGCCATGTAGACCACCGCCTCGGCCAGCGGGATTGCGCCCTCCGGCAGCCCCACGAAGTGGAGCGCCTGCTGTGCTGCCATCGCCACGGGGAGCGCATGCGGGTCCGCCATACCGACGTCCTCCGCGGCGAGGATGACGATGCGCCGGGCAATGAACACCGGGTCCTCCCCCGCCTCCAGCATTCGCACGAGCCAGTAGACGGCCGCGTCCGGGTCGGAGCCGCGCATGGACTTGATGAACGCCGAGATCGTGTCGTAGTGGCTATCGCCGGCCTTGTCGTACATCGGCGAGCGTCGCTGCAGCACGCCCTCCATGAGCGCGCGGTCCACCCGCCGCGTGCCGTCGTCCTGTGGCTGAGCTACCTGCGCCGTGAGGTCGACCGCGTTCAGCGCAACGCGCGCGTCCCCGCCCGCGACCACCAGCAGCAGCTCCAGCGCGTCCGGTTCGATGGCCATGCGCAGCCTGCCAAGACCGCGCTCCTCGTCGGCGAGGGCCTTCGCTACGATTGCGCTGACTTGCTCGTCGTTCAGTGGCTCCAGCGTGAAGACACGGGCGCGGGACAACAGTGGCGCGTTGACCTCGAATGACGGGTTCTCGGTGGTGGCACCGATGAGGACGACGGTGCCGTCCTCGACATGAGGCAGGATCACGTCCTGCTGTGCCTTGTTGAAGCGATGGACCTCGTCCACGAATAGCAGCGTGCGGCGGTGCTCGGTGATCCAACGATCGCGGGCGTCGGCCACGGCCTGTCGGAGGTCCGCTACGCCTGAAGTCACGGCCGACACCGGCGCGAAGTATGCGCGAGTCATGTTGGCGATGAGCAGCGCCAGCGTCGTCTTGCCGGTGCCCGGCGGGCCCCAGAGCACCATGGAGGGCACGGCGTCGGCCCGGATAGCGCGCTCCAGCACCGTGCCAGCGCCGAGAATGTGCTCCTGGCCCGCGAACTCCTCGAGCGTGCGCGGCCGCATGCGCGCCGCCAGGGGCTCGATCTCGCCCGCCCGCTGGGCTGCCGCGCGCTCGAACAGAGGTGCTGGGCGTCGCTGCCGTGCCATGGGCGGAGCATAGCACCGGGGCGATACTCCTTCGCCCTCGCCCGGAGCGAAGGGCCCCCATGCGGCCCGCTATAATTGACGCCATGAAGGCGCACCTACGGCTCTTCGCCACCTACCGCGACCAGGCGGGACGCGACCGCTTCGAGCTGGCGCTCGAGGACGGCGACACGGTTGCTCGCGCAATCGAGCTGCTGCTCGCCGAGGCGCCGTCGCTCCCTCGCGACTTCACGCCGCACCTCATTGCAGTCAACGAGGAGTTCGCGAACCTGGCCTACCCGCTCCAGGACGGCGACGAGGTCGCGCTCTACCCGCCGGTCTCAGGGGGAGTCGACGCCCGCGTGGTCCGTGAGCCCATCGACGCCAGGGCCGTCGCGGACACCGTGCGCGGGCCGGGCAACGGTGCCGTGGTGACCTTCGAGGGCACGACGCGGGACAACACCGGGGGGCGGCGCGTGCTCAAGCTGGAGTACGAGGCGCACCTCACCATGGCCGAGAAGGTGCTCGGGCAGGTGCTCGAGGAGACGGCGGTGCGCTTCGGCATCGACGATATCGCGGCGCGCCACCGCATTGGCCGGCTGGACATCGGCGAGGTGAGCCTGGTCGTCGTGGTGGCGGCGCCGCACCGGGCCGAAGCCTTCTTCGCCGCGGAGTACGCCGTCGATCGCATCAAGCACGTCGTACCGGTTTGGAAGCGCGAGTCCTTCGAGGACGGCGAGGTGTGGGTCGGCGTGGCCTGCGACCCCGCCACCCACGCCCAGCACCAGGCCGAAGCGCCCTACGCCGCGTTCCTCGCCGAGCGCGAGCTTTCGTCCGCTGCCGCTTTGAGCGCTGGCGAAGGCCCCGACCGAGCGTCCCATAGGCGACCGTAGTGCCGTTGCTGACCAAGCGCATCTACGACCCGCCGTCACCCGACGACGGGTTCCGGCTGTTGATCATGCGCCTATGGCCTCGGGGCATCCGCAAGGAGCTCACCGACGCATGGGACCGAGGCCTGGCGCCGTCGCGCGAGCTGCTGGCCGAATTCAATGCGGGCACGGTGGACTCGCAGGCGTACCGGCAGCGCTTCCTGCACGAAATGGCGACGAGGCCAGACTCCATCGAGGCGCTGGCGTCGCTGAGGGCCCTGGTGGACACGCAGACGGTGACGCTGCTGTGTTCGTGCAAGGACGAGAACCGCTGTCACCGCAGGCTCGTACGCGAGCTGATAGAGGCGGGCTAGGGACGAACCAGCTGCTGCCACCTGACCAGGGATAGCTCAGGCTCGTTGGTAGGGTGGCGGAGGGAGCGGGATTCGAACCCGCGAGATTCTGACGCATTATCATGCGGCTCCTGCCAATTGCCACGTCAGCCTACCCCACATTTCGCCCCTCTAGAAGGCTCGTTTGGTACTGCGGAGACGGCGCACACCCTTGATAGCTCGGATGAGGAGGTAGCCTCCTAGAGGCCCCCACACGATGGCGCCCAGCAGCACGCCGAACGTGAGTGGGCCTTCTCCGCCGGTCGCTATCACCGCCCCCACTAAGAACAAACGGGTGATGGAATCAAGCACGAGGGCGAGTCCAAGGAGGCCCAGGAGCGTGTACTTAATCATGTCGGTATCCCCTTGTCCTGTCCCCAATGCAGGGGCTAGCTTGATTTCTCTTACAGAGTCCGCGCCACCCAGCGAACCTCCCCGATGATGTCCGTCTCCTCGGTGAGCATCAGTGGCGGCCAGTCCGGGTTGTCGCTCAGCAGCCACCAGCCCTGGGCGTTGTGCTTCACCCGCTTCACCACTAGCCCTTCTTCGGTCCGCATGACGTAGATGCGGCCTTGGCGCAGTTGCTTCTGGCTGCGGTCCACGACGATGGAGCACTTGTTGGGCAGTGTCGGCTCCATCGAGTCGCCGCGCACACCGATGACCTTGCAGTGCTTGGGGTTGATGCGGTGGCGGCGAAGCCAGTCGCGGCGGAAGGGCACGGTGGACGTGACCATCTCGTCGAAGCCCTCGGCCCCGCTACCTGCGGCGGCGGCGACTTCCTCCAACCGCTCAATGCGCTCTTCAGCGTCATCCCCGTCGTTATCGTTGACGCCGCTGCGTTCGTCGGCGGGCGTAGGGTCGTCGGTCAGGCCGACGAGGTAGTCGAGCGAGACCCCAAGCTCGCGGGCAGCATTCATCGCCCCGTCAAGGCGCAGAGACCTTCGCCCAGCTTCAACATTGGAAATCATGGGCGCGTCGTACCGGTCTCCCATTGCAACTGCGAGCGCGATCTGGGAAATGCCCCTACGCCTGCGGGCTTCGGCCATCCGTTTACCGAGCATCTTTTCCCCCGGACAAACCCTAGTGGGAAAAACCTCTTGACACTTTTCCCAGGGCAACTTATGGTGCCATTGTCTGGAGGAAACTATGACGACAACGACACCGCCACACCTGCGGAAACTGATGGGCCTGATAGCCGAGGCAGGCATCCGACGGCAGGACTTGGCCGCCCAGCTGGGCTACAGCGAGACGATGTTCAGCCTCTACCTTCACGGAAAGCGCCCCGCGCCCGAGGGCTTCAAGGAGCGCGTGACCGCAGCGCTGGACCTGTTGGAGGTCGCGGAGCGTGCGGCTGCGGAGGCGCGTGAGCGGGTGTTGGCGGAGGGGGAGTGATGAAACGGGTGCTGAGGCGGGACGAGATGCTGTCTGTGGTGCGTCTGTCTCAGGCGACGGTGTACCGGCTGATTGGCCGCGGGGAGTTCCCGGAGCCTGTGCAGCTGGGGCCCCGCGCGGTGGGTTGGCGAGAGTCGGACGTGGAGGCGTGGTTGAACTCGCGGGACCGCGGGGTGCGGCTGTGATTCCCCTTTGGCACTCGAGCAGGTGACGGAGCCCTGTGGCGTCCCTGGGCGCCCAACACAACGAAAAAGTAACCCACGGGCCACCAGGCCCTGACGCATCAAAAAGCCCCACCTAGCGCGGCGGGGCTCAGCACACCCAAGGAGATGAGCCCTCCATGAGCAGCCACACCCATTCTACCAACTCCCCGCCCGTGAGTCACCCGCTTTTGGGGACCCCGACGACGGGTGCGAGGTCGCGATGACGATCCTGCGCGAGAGCACCTACGAACGCCTCGAAGTCGCCGGTATCACCCGCGAGCACCTCGAGGAGCTGCTCGCCCATTTCCGCCGGAGTGTGCTCCGCGGCGAGACGATGTCGGTCATCGACCACCTGGTGGCCGCACTGGCCGACGAGATCGACTACCTGACGGCGGTCCGTGACGAGGCCACGTCATGCAAGAACAGCGACGAGGTCGCGTAGCCATGCGGAACTTCCTCAAGTCAGTCAGGTGGCACGATCTGTGGCGATGGCGGACTTTGCTCCGCGAAGACGCCGCCCTCACCAAAGAGCTCGACGACCCAGCGCGATGACCAACGAGCCCGACATCGCTGCGGCTATCACCACCATGCAGGAGGCCGACGAGTGGCTGCGCCAGCAGCGTGACGAGTTGGAGGCCAAGGCAAGGGCCCTAGGCGCTGAGCACCTGCCGCTGCTGCTGGCGATACCCGAAGCGGGGCATGCGCTCAGCGTATCCGAGGACACCGTGCGGAAGCTCGTTGGCGAGGGCCGGCTGGAGCGGGTCGTGGTCACCGTGCATTTCCACCGCATCACGCGCGCGTCCCTGGTGGCATTCATCGAGCGCGGCGGCGGGGGCTAGGGCCATGAGTCGCACAACTTCGTTCAACGCTGCTGGGCGGATTCTCAATGCGAACCCAGAAGCCGAGGTATTCAGCCTTCGCTGCAACTGCGGCTGGGCAGTGGACGAAAACAGGCCCCACGTGATGAATCGCATCGAGTCGCATTTCGCCTGGCCCGATGCCAATTCGAGCGAGCACGTCGAGGTAGTGCCGGAGTCCTAGCCATGCCCGAAGTACTCCGAACAGCCCTGTGGGTAGCAACCGGCGCTACCGGCGCCTTGATGGCGCTCGCGCTAGGAACGCTGGCCCTGCACTGGCTCCGGTGCCAGCGACAACGACGCCGCAACTGGCGGCCATGGAGGAAATGATGGAACTAGATCACAGCCTACCAACGAGAGCCGAGTTCGAGCAGTACGAGAGGGTTCGGCAGTCCGGCGAGCTGGAGCATCTACCGCCTAGGGAAGGCCCGCCAGGAAGCGAAACGGCTGCACCAGAACCAGGAGTACGAACATGACGGCGCCGACGATGCACATCACACTTAGCAACCGCAGTGTCGCCGGATCGGCCTGGGATTCCTCTGCCGCGGCGAAGAGGACCGCCGCAGTGACAGCCAGCACGATCGTGATCAAGACAGCGAAGCCGAGCTCGAGCGCCGCTGGTGGCACGCAATGAGCCGGAGGTGGACGGACCTGGCCGTCAGCTATTTGCTGGCGTTCGCGTTGGGCATGATCCTCATCAGTCTGCCGCCCTTATGGCGGGAGACGGGATGGATGTTGGGCGCTGCGGTGCTTGCTGGGCTTCTGCTCATGCTCGGGATGTTCGCAGACACGGTCCGCTCCCTAGTCCTGTCGCAGCAGTTTGACGATAGCCGCCCCCCCCGGCGATGAGGACCACTCCGAAGAGGAGCGTGGCCGAGCTCTCCCACAAGGTCAGCCCAGCCGCCACCAGGAGGATGCCGGCGACGATGAGAACAAGTCCGATGAGGCGTAGATCCATGAAGCCCCCTCCCTCCCAGGATTTCAGGTGCGCAGCACACTACCACCGCGCCTGCACGTGCTGCTGGCGTAGCCATGGAAGACGAGCGCAGAGACGCCTGTACCGCCGCCGCAACGGCTGCCGTCGCCATCGCCGTCGGGGGCGCTGTAGCCGTGAGGGACTGGGGAGACACGCAATGAGCAACATCGTCATCGACCAGCAAACCTTCAACGCCGTCTTCGAGCAACTAGAACGGACGGCCAAGGCTTATGTCGAGCAGCAGATGTGGAACAAGGTCCTGCTCAACCGGATGACCGAGATGGAAGACCACATGCGTTGGCTCCAGCACGTGCAAGAGCACCAGCTGAACCTCTGGCGCGAGGAGGCGCTGGAGTTCCGCAGAGCTCACGACGTCATAGGCAGCGAATTCCTGCACCGAGCAATGGACTCCAGGATGGCAGGACTCGACCTTTTGGCAGAGACAGATGATCCGTTCCCCGTGGTTGGGGCCACGCAGGAACGACACTCCCCAGGCGCGGGGGCAACGACCACCAACGTTCGGGAGCAACCTGGGTGAACCAACTTGGCCCACCGGAATACACAGAACGGGCCGGCATCCACACCTTTGTGTGGCCCGAGCAGTTCAAGGTGCGCGTCGACCGCATCCAGCAGTCCCAGTCCCGCGGTGACATCCAGGCGGAAGTCGCCGTTGAGTCGCTGCGCCCAGGCGAGGTTGGGCACATCACCCGCGCGCGCGTCAACCTGCTCACAACGGTGGGTAAGAACGCGGTGGTGCGGGCCTGCAAGGAGAAGGTGCCTGACATCGAATGGCTCCACCTGGTCGACACCGCCTTCGAGCAGGTCATCCGTAAGGCCCGTGAGGGCGAACCAGCTGTGTTGCTCGCCGATGTCGAAGCCAGTGAGGCAATCGACTGGCGTCTTTATCCAATCCTCCCAGAGGGGTTGGTGGCCATGCTGTTCGGCCTCGGCGGCAGTCTCAAGACATATCTGGCCGGCTATTGGGCTTACCTCGTTGCGTTGGGACTCAACGGAGCCGAGCCTGGCAACGTGCTCATTCTGGACTGGGAATCGAACAAGGACGATTGGTCGAGGCGCATGAAGATGATCGCTGAATCGATGGGCCACGGAGAGGCGCCCAACATCGCCCACCGATTCTGTGCGTTGCCCCTGGCGCAGGACATTGAGGAGATACAGCGGATGGGCGCCGACCTCGGCACCGATCTCTACATCATCGACTCAGCCATGTATGCCTGCGGCGGCGAGCCCGAGAAGGCCGACCCCGTGCTCACGTTGTTTCGAGGAGTCAGGGCCCTCCACAAGTCGACCTTGATCATCGGCCACGTCAACAATACCGAGGACACCAAGCGCCCCTATGGCAACGTCGCTTGGTGGAACTCGTCTCGCAATCTGTTCCAAGTCCAAGCCCGCCAGGAAGCCGGTAGCCCGGCCGTGGATGTCGGGCTCTACAACCGGAAGACCAACGTTGGCCAGATCATGCCCCCTATCGGCTACGGCATCGAGTTCCATCAACAAGCCTCTCTTCGGTACACGCCAGGCGACTGGGTGAAGTTCAGCAGCGCCTCCGTAAAGGACGTGCCTGAGCTCGCCGAGCACCTGCCCGACGCGGACCGGGTGAAGAACGCACTGGCGAACGAGGGGCGGTCGACAGCACCCCACATCGCCGAGGCGACAGGGATTAGAGAGAACCACGTAAGAGCAGTTCTGAGCCGAATGGGCGGGCGGAATCAGGTCAAGAAGTTCGGCGACGAGTGGGCCTTGCTCCAGCCGGTAGAGCAGGCGCAACAGGCATGAGCGCAACAGCAAGCGGTGCATTCCTCACCGAGCAGTCCACTGCCTGCTGCAACAGTTGCGAACAAGTTGCGGTTGGCAGCGCAACAGGCAGGGGCGCAACAGAGCGCAACAGCAAGCGGTGCATTCCTCACCGAGCAGTCCACTGCCTGCTGCAACAGTTGCGCAACAAGTTGCGGTTGGCAGCGCAACAGGCAGGGGCGCAACAGAGCGCAACAGCAAGCGGTGCATTCCTCACCGAGCAGTCCACTGCCTGCTGCAACAGTTGCGCAACAAGTTGCGGTTGGCAGCGCAACAGGCAGGGGCGCAACAGAGCGCAACAGCAAGCGGTGCATTCCTCACCGAGCAGTCCACTGCCTGCTGCAACAGTTGCGCAACAAGTTGCGGTTGGCAGCGCAACAGCAGGGGCTCACACACCCTCTTAGGGGTGTGCCCTTGTTGCGGTGTTGTTGCGGAGGAAAGAGGAAGAGTCATCCAAACCCGGCTCGAAGGGGCCAAGCAGGAGGCGCTGGCGTGAACCTCGTCGACCCCTGGCAGTGGAACGACGCGACGTGTGCTGGCTGTAGGTACGCCGGGACAGCAGAGCAGAAGAGACGTGTGCTGGCTGTAGGGACGCCGGGACAGCAGAGCAGAAGAAAGGAGCGAGGGCATGAGCTTCACCAGAGACATCGCCGAGGAGGGCTACCGCGGCTACTGCATACGGTGCCATGCCGACCGGCCCATCGCGGACCCATGCGAGGCATGGCACCCCAACCGCCAGGGCTCCCTAACGCGCCACGTCCGCGGCTCCTGCATCGCCTGCGGCACCACCGTGGAGCGCATCGTCGGCAACGTGGCTCCGCAGGCGCCGGAACGATCGGAGCGTATCGAGCCCCACATCCCACCCCACGTCGCGGGCCTCCTGAGCCACGACGCATGCCCGCGCTGTGGGGGCTACATCGACCTGCGCCTGGACGACCGCAACCCACTGTACCGCGAGGCCCGCTGCATCCACTGCGGCTGGGCAGGCGACACCGTGGAGGCGCGGGAATGAGACGGCGTGAACCATCACAGAGGAGGACACCAATGAGGAGACAGCCCATGGTTGAGTCCAGAGAACCCGTGCGCTTCCTGTCCCTCGGCTGGGGAGTCCAGTCCTGGACGCTGGCGGCCATGATGGCCCTCGACGAGCTACCCCGCGTGGACCACCTGGTCCATGCCGACACCGGGCACGAGGCGGAAGCAACGTACGCCTTCGCCAAGGCGATGACCCCGTGGCTCGGAGAGCACGGTATGAGCGTGGTGACCGTCCAGGCCAAGCGGACGCAGGTAGTACGTGAGGACTGGTCAGACTCGGTGCTCATACCGGCGTTCACGCTGGACGGATCGGGCTCCGAGGGTCAGGTGCGGCGTCAGTGCACGCACGACTGGAAGATCGCGCCGATTCGGACGTTCCTGCGTGCGGAGCTGCGGCGGCTGGGGCGCAAGGTTGCCCCTGGCGCCGTCGAAGCGTGGCTGGGCATCAGCGCCGACGAGTGGCACCGCATGAGGACGTCGGACGTGGCCTACATCACGAACGTATACCCACTGGTCGACAGGCGCATGACGCGCAAGGCGTGCATGAGGTGGCTGGCTACCCAGGGCCTGCCGACGCCGCCGAAGTCGGCCTGCACCTTCTGCCCGTACCACGGGCTCGCGGCATGGCGCGACCTGAAACGCACGGGCGGCCCCGATTGGCAGGAGGCCGTCGAGGTCGACCTGGCCATCAGGAGCAAGCGACCGCCGCACGACCTGTTCGTGCACCCGTACCGCAGGCCGCTAGAGGACGCGGTGCGGCTCCCCGAGGACGACGGCCAGCTGGCCCTTGGGCTGGCCCTGGAGGAACCCTGTGCTGGACCGGCTACGGGAGATGCCGGACGAGAGCGTGCATTGCTGCGTGACCTCGCCTCCCTACTGGGGGCTGCGCGATTACGGCGTGGACGGCGCCTACGGCTTGGAGCCGACGCTGGATGAGTACATCGAGCGCATGGTCGAGGTGTTCCGCGAGGTGCGGCGGGTGCTGCGCAAGGATGGGCAACTTTGGCTGAATCTTGGAGACGCGTATGCGGCGTGTGCGTTACGACTGGACCGAGGGGCGGCTAAAGGACTTCGCCAGGTACTTCAATCGGTTCCTGTGGAAGTACACGCCGATCGCCGAATACAGCAACCGGCAGGGGGAACGTCCACCCTTCGTAGGTGTGCTGTGACGATGCCCTCATCGGTGACCCTGACGGCCCGCCAAGTCGAGGTCGTGGAGCTGCTCGCATGAGAGCAGCGCTCTACGCCAGGGTCTCGACGGCTGACAAGGACCAGGACCCAGAGACGCAGCTCTATGGGCTCCGGGCCTGGGCGAGCCAGCACGGGCACGAGGTTGCCGGCGAGTATGTCGACCGTGCGTCGGCAGTGGACATGCGGGCCCGCACACAGTGGCGCCGGCTGCTCGATGCAGGCGGGTACGACGTCGTGGCCATCGTCCGGCTGGATAGGGCCTGGCGATCCACGGTGATGATGCTGGCGGACCTGGAGCACCTAGAGCGGCGCGGGAAGGGCTTCGTCTCAATCACGCAGCCGGTGGACACGACGGGAGCGCTGGGGCGCATGGTGCTGCAGATCCTGTCCGCGGTGGCGGAGTTTGAGCGCGAGCTGATCCGTGAGCGCACCCGCGAGGGGCTGGCGCGAGCTGCGGCGAACGGGCGGCGCCCTGGGCGGCCGAAGGGAAGCCTCGATAGGGTGCCTCGAAAAAGGAGGGTGCGCTAGTTGACCCCCCTTTCCTGCCGGTAGAGGCCCTCTGCGCGGGGGTGGCCTAAAAACGATCCTTTCTCGCCGTCTAGCCGTTGACCGCAACTGAGGCACGCATGGCGACGGTCGCCAGGCGCGTCACCCTGCGTGAAGTGCTGTCAAAGCTCCATAATAGTAAAGTTAGATAACTTGATTATGTGGTATACATACTTTATAATACCGGCAACGAAATGAAGAGGGTCTGGCCGGTGATAAAGACTCAGATGCTGCTCCCAACCCGAGACAACGAGGGACGCCCGTTCAGTGCATCGACGTGGCGGGAGTTGCAAGCACGTTTGGCCGCCCTTGGGGGCTACAGCCGGGAGTCGGGTGTGTTCGGTGGTTGGAAGGATGACAGGGGGAACGTCGTTACCGACCACTCCAGGCGCTACACCGTTGCGCTCGATGGTTGGCGCCAGTTGGCGGCGTGGCTCGGGGTCGTCGATTGGGCGAAGCAGGCGTTCCGACAAGACGCCATCTACATCGAGGTGGCAGGGATTCCCGAAACCATCACTGGGCCCCGCTGATTGCATAAAGCAGTCTGCTTTAGGATACTGCGTAACGTATATGCTTTTGGCATAGGAACTTGGGGAGTCCTGAAGATGACTAACCTGACGACACAATCGACGTACACGACCCTCGAAGGGAAGGTGCTTGACCTTACGCAGCTCAGCGATGAGGAGGCCGGCATCCTCAAGCGAGCGGTCGGCGCGTTCCGCCATAACATGGACTGGGACATCTTTGGCAATCGCTTCCTGGGCCCGAAGAGCGCACTCCTGAAGCCAACCAATGGCAGGGTGACGAAAGAGGTCTGGGAATCTCCCCTGTTCCAAGCCATCTCCGACATGGACGATCGGCTCGGCGCTCGACAGGGACACGTGTTGCACAACGGGGATGGTGACACCCGCGACCCGTTCAGCGATACCTGGGTGCCTTCCGCCCAGGCCGCTCGCGACAAGGGCGTGACGCTACCCGGCCTGCATGACGCTATCAGGAAAGGCGTCCTAGTAGTCCGGCCCATTCACGCAGAAGGCACCCGGATCGAGGTAAGCGTCAACAGCCTGCGTGCCTGGACACCGAGACACCGGCAGGTCGGTGCTACGTCTGTCTGAGGCTCATTCCTGCCCGCGCCAGTTATCCCCTCTTCCCGAGAAGGCACCCGGGCGTCAGAGGGGCCTTAGCTTCTGCCGCACTAGCCTTGTCCAGCTGCCGCTGCGTCGGCACGCGCACCTTCATCGGCCCAGCTTCGGCCTTGCCGCCACCCCCGCCAGCCTTGCCCAGCTGCCCGGATTCGCAGCCGGTGTTTCAGTCCATCTTCGAGATTGCGCACGGTGATGCTGGCCATGCACCGGACAGCCCCTGAAAAAGGGTCCTTTCTCCCTGACCGGTCGGGCGAGTTAGGCGAGTCTGGTCGGTTGTGGCAAAGTAGGCGGCCAGATGGACATTCGTCGCATCCCCCATGCCCTGAACGACCTGCGCCTCGACGACCGCAACCCGCTGTACCGCGAGGCCCGCTGCATCCACTGCGTCTGGCCGGCGACACCGTGAAGGCGCGGGAATGACGAGGTTGGAAGGGCTGGCATTCTTCGAGTTCCGCGACGGGCCTTGGTGCTCCTGCGAGGAGTGTATGCAGTTGGAGGCCCACGACCGGGCGCCCGCGCGGCATGACGACGACTGCGAAGTCAGGGTGACTACGGGAGGGTGCCCTCGGCCGTTAGCGAAGTTACCCAGTGTGAGCTTCTCCAGTGATTCTCCCGGTTCACATTGACTCCGAATCATTTTCCAATTGGCGAGATCCTCTGGATGTCGGGGACGGCTCGCCAGGTACGTAGTCACGCCTATGCCATCATTAAGGCGGTCCAGCCAATCTGCCAGAGGCATGTTGGCACTTGAGAGCGATAGTAGGAACATGTGAAGCTGGCTGCGGTCAACCAAATCCGCCCGGCCGACAGACACGCTTGCATCCGTCCTCAGCTGTACCCATTCCTGATAGACGTCTTCAAAGGTTGGGTCGCGTGTAGACTCTGGGAATGCGGTGCACCAGGCGGCCACATCTAGTCGTTTCGCCTCACCGTTCGCACCACCTTTCGGACCACGGCGGTCACGTCGTGGGCTATGGATCTGGGTGAACGATCGAACACCCATAGCGCCGCTATATGGGCGGCCGTAGCTAGGGCACGAGCTGTGGAATCGAGCGATCTATGCAGCCAACGCACCGCCGTGGCTACCCCTCGTGCCATCGTTGTCGGCAGACTGTCGGCTCCCCACAAGAACCTCGTCCAGCCCCACTTACGTTGCACCCCGGCTACTACCACGCCCCCGGTGATTGAGCTAATCGCCATACCGCCGATGGCTACGAGCGCCAGGGCCAGCGCAGAAAGTTGTGGGCCACGATCATTCGTCATCGAGGGCATCGGCCCGGTGGTCTCTGCCGTGTGCTCGGCCGTCGACGTATCGTCCAATTCAACAAGGTCGGACCTCGTGGTTCTGTTGCGGCCGACATCGAGGTCTGTTAAGTGGACGAGGTCACGCAGCGCTACGGGGATGGGGCCGGTTAGCTGGTTGCCACCGAGGTCGAGGACGGTCAACGCGGTCAGGTCATCCCATGCTGCGGGGATGGTGCCGGTGAGCCGGTTGCCGCCGAGGTGAAGCTCGGTCAGGTCCGTCAGGTACCCCAGCTCGGGAGGGAGCGGACCACTCAGCCCATTCGCATTCAAGCTGAGAACCGTCAGGTTGATGAGGTTGCCCAGCTCTGCAGGGATAGGACCGGTGAGTTCGTTGTTGTTCAGGGTAAGCTCGACTAGCTCAGTGAGCTCACCCAGCTCGGGAGGAATAGGACCGGTGACTTCATTGTTGTGGAGATTTAAGACCGTCAGGTTGGTCAGGTTGCCCAGCCCATCAGGGATAGGACCGGTGAGCTGGTTGTCGCTGAGGTAGAGCTGCGTCAGCTCGGTCAGGTTGCCCAGCCCATCAGGGATAGGACCGGTGAGCTGGTTGTCGCTGAGGTAGAGCTGCGTCAGCTCGGTCAGGGTGCCCAGCTCTGCAGGGATAGGACCGGTGAGTTCGTTGTTGTTCAGGGTAAGCTCGACTAGCTCAGTGAGCTCACCCAGCCCATCAGGGATCGGACCGGTGAGCTGGTTGTCGCTGAGGTAGAGCTGCGTCAGCTCGGTCAGGTTGCCCAGCCCATCAGGGATAGGACCGGTGAGCTGGTTGTCGCTGAGGTAGAGCTGCGTCAGCTCGGTCAGGGTGCCCAGCTCTGCAGGGATAGGACCGGTGAGTTCGTTGTTGTTCAGGGTAAGCTCGACTAGCTCAGTGAGCTCACCCAGCCCATCAGGGATAGGACCGGTGAGCTGGTTGTCGCTGAGGTAGAGCTGCGTCAGCTCGGTCAGGTTGCCCAGCCCATCAGGGATAGGACCGGTGAGCTGGTTGTCGCTGAGGTAGAGCTGCGTCAGCTCGGTCAGGGTGCCCAGCTCTGCAGGGATAGGACCGGTGAGTTCGTTGTTGTTCAGGGTAAGCTCGACTAGCTCAGTGAGCTCACCCAGCTCGGGAGGAATAGGACCGGTGAGCTCATTGTCGCTGAGGTAGAGCTGCGTCAGCTCGGTCAGGGTGCCCAGCTCGGGAGGAATAGGACCGGTGAGTTCGTTGTTGTTCAGGGTAAGCTCGACTAGCTCAGTGAGCTCACCCAGCTCGGGAGGAATAGGACCGGTGACTTCATTGTTGTGGAGATTTAAGACCGTCAGGTTGGTCAGGTTGCCCAGCCCATCAGGGATAGGACCGGTGAGCTCATTGTCGCTGAGGTAGAGCTGCGTCAGCTCGGTCAGGGTGCCCAGCTCGGGAGGAATAGGACCGGTGACTTCATTGTTGTGGAGATTTAAGACCGTCAGGTTGGTCAGGTTGCCCAGCCCATCAGGGATAGGACCGGTGAGCTCATTGTCGCTGAGGTAGAGCTGCGTCAGCTCGGTCAGGTTGCCCAGCTCAGCCGGGATCGGGCCGGCGAGCTGGTTGTTATAGAGATAGAGGAGGGTCAGACCGGTGAGGTTGCCCAGCTCCGGCGGGATCGGGCCGGCGAGCTCGTTGTTGTAGAGGTAGAGCTGCGTAAGGTCGGTGAGGTTGCCCAGCTCAGCCGGGATCGGGCCGGCGAGCTGGTTGTTATAGAGATAGAGGATGGTCAGACCGGTGAGGTTGCCCAGCTCCGGCGGGATCGGGCCGGCGAGCTCGTTGTTGTAGAGGTAGAGCTGCGTAAGGTCGGTGAGGTTGCCCAGCTCCGGCGGAATCGGGCCGGCGAGTTCATTGTTGCTGAGGTAGAGCTGCGTAAGGTCGGTGAGGTTGCCCAGCTCCGGCGGGATCGGGCCGGCGAGCCGATTGTTGTGGAGGCTTAAGACCGTAAGGTCGGTGAGGTTGCCCAGCTCCGGCGGGATCGGGCCGGCGAGTTCATTGTCGCTGAGGTAGATGCGCGTAAGGTCGGTGAGGTTGCCCAGCTCCGGCGGGATCGGGCCGGCGAGCTGGTTGTCGCTGAAGTGGAGCGTGGTCAAGTTGCCGAGGTTGCCCAGCTCAGCCGGGATCGGGCCGGTCAGCTCGTTGCTGTAGAGGTAGAGCTCCGTCAGCTCGGTCGAGTTGCCCAACTCAGCCGGGATCGGGCCGGTGAGCTCGTTGTTGTAGAGGTAGAGGCTGGTCAGACCGGTGAGGTTGCCCAGCTCCGGCGGAATCGGGCCGGTCAGCTCGTTGTTGTGGAGGTAGATGCGCGTAAGGTCGGTCAGGTTGCCCAGCTCCGGCTGGATCGGGCCGGCGAGTTCATTGTCGCTGAGGTGGAGCGTGGTCAAGTTGCCGAGGTTGCCCAGCTCAGCCGGGATCGGGCCGGCGAGCCGATTGTTGTTGAGGTAGAAATGCGTAAGGTCGGTGAGGTTGCCCAGCTCCGGCGGGATCGGGCCGGTGAGCTCGTTGTCGTTGAGGTAGAGCCTTGTCAAGTCGGATAGGTTGCCGAGCTCCGCGGGGATCGGACCGGTGAGTTCGTTGCCTTGAAGTTGGAGGTTCGTCAGGTCGGTCAGGTTGCCCAGCTCTGGCGGGATCGGGCCGGCGAGTTCATTGTCGCTGAGGTAGATGCGTGTCAGGTCGGTCAGGTTGCCCAGCTCAGGAGGGATCGGGCCGGCGAGCTGGTTGTTTAAGACGTGGAGGATGGTCAAGTTGCCGAGGTTGCTCAGCTCAGGAGGGATCGGGCCGGTCAGCTCGTTGTTGTAGAGGTAGAGCTGCGTCAGGTCGGTCAGGTTGCCCAGCTCAGCCGGGATCGGGCCGGCGAGCTGGTTGTTATAGAGATAGAGGAGGGTCAGACCGGTGAGGTTGCCCAGGTCCGGCGGGATCGGGCCGGCGAGCTCGTTGTTGTGGAGGTAGATGCGCGTAAGGCCGGTGAGGTTGCCCAGCTCAGCCGGGATCGGGCCGGCGAGCTCGTTGTTGTGGAGGTAGATGCGCGTAAGGCCGGTGAGGTTGCCCAGCTCAGCCGGGATCGGGCCGGTGAGATCGTTGTCGTTGAGGTAGAGCTGCGTCAGGTCGGTCAGGTTGCCGAGCTCCGCTGGGATCGGACCGGTGAGATCGTTGCCTTGAAGGGAGAGGTGCGTAAGAGCAGCCAAGTCGCCCAGTTGAGCTGGGATCTCACCTCTGAGTCCCTTCCCAGTCGCAGTGAGGCGCGCGACCCTACCGTTCGACACGGAGATGCCTTCCCAGTCGGCGATGAGCGTGTTGGCGCTCCAGTCCAGCACGTTGTCTGGATCAAGACTTGTTTTGGCATCAAGCAGCGTTTCGCAATCGGCGATCAGCAGGGTTTCCTGGCCGGGCACAGCAATCTCGTTGTCGCAGCCGTGGCTGCTAGCGGAAACGGGAAGATCGGATGTGGCAACAGCCGCAAACAGGCAGACCATAAAGGCAGCGGCAATGCCCAACTTGATTAGGATGTAGCGAGCTCGCTGACTCGCGATGGGAGCGCGATTGACTAACATCTGCCGAGGCCTGGGGGTGATAGCCGTTGTTTCAAGTTACATTTACCCAACGATCCTCCTTGGCGACTTTGTGGAGAGCCATACTCCAATCGCAAACATCCTCTCCTATTCTTCCCAGTTCATGCGTCTGTAGATGCCTGGCCATCTTAGGAGTCACGACACAAGGCACACGTGGGCTGCTCTTGCATTGTCGCAATTATCGGCTCATCGGTCTGGTCTCTATCAATCCCGCAGGACGTAAACCGCCCATCAGGGAACCCCCTATGAGTCACTACCGTCGGGGTAGCCCCGGTCGCGACCTCGGGAAGCGCTGCACGTTTCTGGATGGCTTCCCGAATTGAGGGCGGCAGGCAGCTAAGCCGATACTCTCTCAGGCGACGCCAAGCGAGTGCAGTCCGAACGCAGTTGTCGTGGTCCCACGCGAACAATGCAGGACCGGGTGGCCTGTCCCATGCGGGTGCGCCGATGGGTTGGAGTAGCGCCTGGCCACCGTTCCAGCTTCCCGAGTCGAAGGCAGCCTCTACTTGATCCAAGCGAGCCGCCGTCTCCGTTTCAGGCGTACGGGCCGATCCTGGTGTCGCAGTTCTATCGGTCCAGACCATGGCCCAGAAATCTGCGTCGGAGAACGAAAGAAACAGATCGAGCACATCCGAATCCGTGTCGGGAATGCGGTCCTCTGGATCGCCCATAGCGAGTTCCCAGGAGAGCGCCATTGGCCACCCATTGTCCTAGCGGCGCACTCGATGCAGATCTCGTCGCTGGGACTCTCCCAATTCACGAGCCGGTACTGGTACTCCATCGTGTGATAGGGCCGTCCGCAGTCTGCGCAAGCTGGAACACTCCATGGCGAGGCGTTCGCCTCGTTCCGGTTCCTCCAGCAGAACGGCGAGCCGTATCCGGAAAATCCGTTGCCAAGGGCGTCCAATGTGACATAGAAGGCGGACTCCAATTCCGACTGTGAGGTAAGGGTCTGTTCATTGGGCGGGTTCGTGTTGATGACCTCTACAACGCCGACAACTTCTCCCTGCTGGGTCAGTGCAGTGACATCGGCGCGGAACTGACCGTGCCTGAACTCGGTGACGACACGAGCGACCCTTTCTGTGACTATGGGTGCTTCTAACTTACAGAACAGGCATCTGAGGGGAGGTAGGTTGAAATACTCCTGAGCGATCCTGTCCCTGATTGTGTCGTGTGATTGATTTCGATTGGTCATGCTTGTTCGGTGGCCCGATTCTAGCCGCTGTCCCCTCCGTTCAACTGACTAGAACGAATTCGGAAATTTAGCGACCTCGTGCTTGGCATGCTCCTTATTCATATTCGCGCTCTCTGAGCCTCGCATGGCGCGCTTCATAGCAGCAATGCGCCGTCGGGGCCGGTCTCGAAGCCGGCGGTAAGGAGGATGGCCTCGACCTCGGCGGCGGTGATGGCGGTGCCAGCGGACTGGATATCGCGGGCGAGGTCGGTGGGGGAGAAGCGGCGCTTTCCCTGCTGGACGCGCTGGGCGAGGGCGGTCTCGACGAGCTCGGAGACGGTGGGGAAGAAGACGTTGCCGTTGGGGTCGGTGAAGGCGCGGCGCTTGTCTGCTGCGGGCTTGCGCATCTCCCCGCGGGCGTCGGCCAGGTCCTTGCGTGTGTCGTACAGGTGGCGCGAGCTGGTGGTCTGCCAGACCCGGATACCGTCGTAGACCATGCCCGACGAGCGCATCCAGGGGGGCATCCATCCGACGGCGCCGGTGTAGACGGCGGCGTAGACGCGGTGGCCTTCCTGGTCGGGGTTCCAGCAGTTGTAGGTGCGCGCGGCCTGGCCGCGGATGCGGCGTGCCACGAAGTCGAAGGACTGGGCGCTGATGAGGACCTTGAGGGTCTTGTGGCGGACCTGCATGAGGCGGTTGGTGAGGGCGCGCTGGGCGCCGCTCATCTGGTTCTGGGTATCGATGTACTGGTAGCCCTCGTCCAGCAGGATCACCGCGTGGTCGGGCACGTTCTCGGTGCTGCCCAGGAACTGGCCCGCCACGTGCAGGGGCTTTGCCCAGGACCAGGTGGAGGGCAGGTTGGTGAAGACGTCCCACGTCTCGGGGCAGCCGCGGACGCCGCAGAGGCCCGCGCAGGGCCGGCCGCGATAGGGATAGGCGTGGTGGAGCGCCAGGAGTGTCTTGCCGGCGCCGAAGGGGCCGACGTAGGCGTGGATCCCATAGGGCTGGACGCTCGAGCTCGGACCGACGGGCGTCGAGCCACCACCGCCGCCCACGCGGATACGCCCCAAGGGCAACCGCATGCGGCTAGCGCGCGTCCGCAGCGGGCTCATTGGCCTCCTCCTGCTTGCCTCCCTTGCCGAGCCGCGAGAAGAACCCGCCGCGGCGGCGCGGGCCGCCGGCGAAGGGCGGGCGCTGCTGGGTCATGGCGGCGAGGGCGTCCTGGCGGGCACGTCCGTCCTCCGCCGAGCTCAGCACCAGCAGGCTCAGCAGCGAGTGGGTCGTCTCGGCGTCTTCGTAGGCGATCGCGGTCTCGAAGGCGTTCAGCCAGGCCACCTGCCGCGAGCGGTTCATGGCCGAGCGCATGAGCATTCCCCAGAACTCGTCGCCCGGGTCCAGGAACTCGCCGGCGTCGATGCCGGAGCGTCCCCCGGCCTGGAAGCCCTCCTCGGTGAGGGGTGTCGAGCCGTTGCGCTGCTCCTCCATCCGTTAGCCCCCTCCTCGCAGGGCGAAGCCCAGTAGGACGATGGCGCCCAGCATGGCGACGGCGAGCCAGATCAGCGAAGCCTTCAGCCCCTGGACGGCATCGGTGAGGCGTCCCCCCTCGAAGGTGTGGGCCAGGTCGCGTGCCTGATAGGTGTGGTAGAAGCTCGTGGGTGTCTGGCCCGTGAGGTGGCCGAAGCGCCCGTACGTCACCACGTCCAGGAAGCCGTGGACCGTGCCCTCATCGGCCTCCTTGGCCCGCGCCTTTGCCTTGCCGCTCGCCCTAGCCCGTGCCGCGGCGCCGAGCGCCGTCACGGGGAAGACGTCGTCCACGGTGAGGTAGTGCCAATCGTCATGGGCGACGGTGAGCTTCCCACATTCCTTGCCCCGGACCAGCAGGGCGGTGGCCCCCTCGTTCCAGAGCAGCTCCTCAGCCGGCTCAACGTCGCGGGGCAGGTGGCCCGCGGCGATGGCCCGGCCATACTCGATGTAGTAGGCGGCCGGCCCCTGCTGCCCGGCCCTGCGCACCAGGGCCCGCAGGACGGCGCGCACCTTCCTCACGAACGGCTCCATGGCTAGCGCTCGAGCAGGTCGAGCAGCTGCGGCATGCCCACGACCACGACGAGGAACGCCAGGAGGAGTCCCAGCACCACGACGCCGACCGTGATGACGCGCAGCCAGTGCAGCGTGGCGGAGCCGAGGCTGTGGTCCCCGAGCCGGACCGCTCGGGAGCGGTCGGCGATCACCCGATTCAGGAGGCCCTGCGTGATCCGTACCTCGTCAGGGGATTGCCAGGGCATGCGCACGGGGGGCAGCTGCTCGTCGGAGAGCAGCACCATCCCCCGGCGGATCACGGTCGGGGTGACGTATATGGCCTGGGCCCTGTCGTCCAACAGGACGGCCCCGGTGCGCTTGAGCTTGCGCTCCTCCAGGGTGGCATCGCGGGACACGACCAGGGCCTTCACCGCAGCTCCTCCTCGTCGTCCTCCACCAGGGGGATCAGCCCGGGGATCCAGCGACCGCCTGAGGGCAGGCGCTGTGGGGCTGGCTGCTGACGCATCCGCACCTTCGCCGTGGGGTCCTCATAGGGACCGGTACCTTGCAGCAACGCAGTCAGGAGTGGAGCCGTCTCCTGGAGCGCCCTCCAATCGGGACGAGGTCCGAGGGCCGCGATATAAAGCCTGCGTGCTACGCCTGCCAATGGCTCATGCTTGCCGCGCCGGTACTGGGAGAGATCGCTCGGCGTTACGCCGAGCAACTCCGTCATCTGCGACCACGTGTAACCGTGGTAGCCCTGAACCTCGACGATGGCGTTCGCGATGGCTGTCGTCATCATTGGCCCTGCTCTCCAGCAACGCCGTATCAGCGTATCACGGCCCCCCCGTTCTCCTAGGGAAAGTATGCCCCTTCCGAACACTGTGAAACTTCACAGTAGGGGTGCCCGCACATGGCAATGGCCTGCTTGCAGGCCACATGATCGCCGAGGCGGGCACTGTGAAACTTCACAGTATTGACGGGGGTGGGGTAGGCCTGCCTAACGTGGAGGGCGCGGCGAGCAGAGCGGGGGTCCACTGGGCTTCCCGCTTCGCAAAATGAAGCCCAACGAGGTCTCCGCCGTTGTGGAAAGGAGAGAGCGCCATGAAAAGCGTACGGATGACGGCGACGTTGGGGACGGTGTTCGCTGTCGTGGTCGGACTGCTCGGCCTGATCATCGTGGAGGGACCGCTCACCGACGCGGGCTCCGACCCCGCGACGATCGCTCTGGTAGCGGGGACCGCGACGATCCCCGAGCCGGGCCACTTCTATGCCGACACGACCAGCATGAGCACGGACGACGGGACGGCCGTGACCTACAACGCCACGACACGGACGATCACGGGGACGGGCACCGCCACGGTGTCCTATCTGAAGCCGCTCGAGGACTCGACGAAGCTGACGATCTTCACGATCATCCCCTTCTTCCTGCTCATCAGCGTGATCGGGGCGGCGTTGGGCGGGGCGGCCATGCGCGCCGGGCTCATGTCCGGGGGCGGTGGGGCCGAGAGCGCGATGCAGACGGTGATCGAGGTCACGGTCATGGTGATCCTGATTCCGGTCATCACCGCCTTCGAGGGTCAGGTGCGGGAGGTCTTTGAACCCGCACCCCGCTATATCGGCGTGACCACCGCCCTGTCGTTGGTGACGATCGCCTACATGTTGCAGCTGCTCGGCACCGGCGTCGGCGCGGTGCGCAGTCGCGTTGGCGGCCGCAAGGACAAGGCTGGCCCGGCCGTGGGCGGCGGCTTCCGGTAGGAGACCCACTCGGCGCTTTGGGAGGGGCCAGGGGTGCACCCGTATCCCTGGTCCCTCGCCAAAGCAACGGAGGGACCAGCCATGACCCAGCGATTGCAGCCTGAAGCCGTGGGCCAGCGGATCCAGGTCTGGGGTTGAAGGTGGAGGGAGGCGTGCCATGCGCATCGCTGCCGTGGCCGCGTTGGGGCTGCTGCTTCTCGGGGCGGCACCCGCGCAGACGGCCTTCACGCGCCTCGCGCTCTTCGAGGTCGAAGCCTTCCGGCACGCCTTCATCACCGATGACGTGCTCCTCCTCGGCACCTACGCCGCGGAGGGAGGGGAGGCGGGCCCCGACGGCCTGATCGCGCAGCTCACGGACGCGAACGACGCGGTCCTCGTCCGCATGAACCCGCCGCTCACCGGCCACGCGCTCTTCGCCCTGTATCTCCCCCCGGACACCGCCACGTGGGAAGGGACCTACACGGCGAGCATCATCGAGTCTCCCGTCCTCAACACCGACCCACAGGAGGTCACCGCCGGCCTTACGTGGCGCGACGCCGACGACACCGACGCGGCGGCCGTGGTGATGGCCAGCCGTCTGCCCGCGCTCCTGCAGGGCCTCGAGCGGGAAGACCCGGACATCGACGCCGGCGCGTACGTCCAGGGGGGCTTGATCACCATCGAGGGGGCCGCGCTCGTGCAGGCCGCCGCACCCGCACTCCTGGGCCGCATGCCCGCTCTCTTTGCCAACACGCTGCTGCGCGAGGCCCGTCCTGAGGAGCTGCCCGGGGCCGGGACCACCATCGAGGACACGGGGGCCTCCTCCACGGTGGGGGTGGACCTGCGGGCCCTCGGCAGGGTCGTCGGGATGCCAGCGGTGGGGACGGGCATCATCCTCTGGGCGGTCCTTATGCTGGCGGTCGGGGCGTTGGTCTACTACCTGTCATACCTCCGGGCCGTGCGGCCCGTGCTGCTGGCCGCGCCGCTGATCGCCTTCTGGGTGGCCTCATTGGGGCTGTGGCCCGCGGTCGCGGTCCTCGCACTGGTCGCGGTCCAGATCCTCGTGGCGACGTCCCTGCTCGTCACCCGCCTCTGGCCGCGGGGATAGCCCATGCAGCGCCTCCTCTCCGTCGCAGTCCTCGGCACCGCCGCCCTCGGGCTGCTGCACGCCGGCACACCGGTCGCCTCAGCTCAGGAGGCACAGGAGGCGCCCGAGCTCGCCATCGAGGTCCGCAACGACGGGGAGACCACGGTGCCTGCGGGCACATATGCCCCCGTCACGGTCAACGCGGACGCCCTCATCGAGCACGGCTTCATGGCGTCGACGGGAGCAGGCGCATCGATCGACGGTGGTCTGCTCCAGGACCTCGACGCGAGCGATGCGACCTGGTGGGTGCGGCTCGACAACGCCCTGCCCGCCGGCAGCACGGTGGAGCGCGTGGTGGCACTCGAGGGCGCGGACGACCAGCGCTGGTGGCTCGGCGCGGATGACCAGGTGGACGTGACCTATGGCAGCTTCTCCCCCACCGCCGCGAACAGGCGCTACGCACTGACGGACGTGACGGCTGGGGACGTCGGGACCACCGACCGGACCTTCGCCTCGAACGGCGACAACTGGGAGCTATACGTTCGCGCGGGCATCATCGGCGCCTCCTTCCGAACCTCGCCCACCTCCGTGGATCTGGCGCTGGACGGGGCAGGGACACACACCCTGCCCGGCACGCGGACGGGCTGCTCCGGCGCGACGACCGACTGGGAGTGCATCCGCGACGGTGGGGGCATCGACATTACCTACGCCAACAACTCTGCCGGGCAGGAAGGGACCTTCACCTACGGGGACGTGCATACCGCGAGCACGAGCATCACGGCCGTCAAGATCAACGTCTACGTGGCTTGCGCAGGGACCCCCGTGGGCCCCCCCGCTTCTAACAGCTACACCGATTTGAGGCCGGTGGCTGTCAGGAGTGGGACGACCTACACCGGTTTTCCGGTGTCTGTCGCGCCCAGCGCCACAGGGAGTCTGACGATGCCGGCGCCGAGCGGCGGATGGACCGTCACGGCGGTGAACGGGGCGGAGTTCGGGGTGGAGGTCGATTCCTTCTCTAATCGATGCAACCCCACGCTGTCTAATATGAGCGTTGAGGTGACGGGGTCGCTCATCGAGCACGAGGCGATCGAGGTCACTGCCGGTGCCGGCCCCCACGACGTGATCACCCTCACCGTCGACGACGGGGATGTCTCCCTCGACGTGGACCTCGTCTCCGCCACCGGCACCAGCGACGCCGCCTTCGCCGGAGCCGCGACCTCCTACGTGTTGGGCCCAGATCTCCAGCTGGCCGGCTTCGCACTGCAAGCAGGGACCGACTACGTAGACGCCTACTCCCTGCCCACCGCGCCCGACGACATCGCACAGACGCAGGCGGGCACCGAGGCCAACTCCTGGACCTGGGAGGGCACCGCAGGCACCGACGCCACCTACACCTTCGTGCGGCCCAACGCCGCATCCCTCGTGGCCGCATCCGTCTCCCTGCGCTTCGACGGTTCGAGCGCGCGCGCACCGGGCGCCGTCGGTGTGCAGGATGAGGTGGAGGTCGTCGGGAACCCCGACACCGCACCCTTCACCGCAGCCCCCGAGCGCATCGACTCCATCTTCACCACCAACATCGGCGACCTCGCCGCCTCCAGTGGCATGCCCTCCGAGAGCTGGTATCTGCTCGTGGGGTTGCTGCTCGCCTTCGGCGCCGTCGGCTACGCCAACCGCTACATCTCCAACGGTGTCGTCGACGCCGTCATCGTCGGCCTGGTCCTCACGCTCGCCATGCTGATAGGAGGCATCGACGCCGCCTGGCTCGCCTTCGCCGCCCTCAGCCTCTTCGCCTCCACCGCCATGTTGGAGATAGCACACCGATGAGCGTCCCCGTCATGATCTGGCTGATCTGGACGTACGTCCTGGTCTCCTTCATGGTCTTCTTGGTCGACGGCGTCTTTGCCAGCGCGCCCTCGGAGCACCTCTCGCGCTTCCTGGCCTTCGACGCCTTGCGCTTGCAGCCGATCCCCGTCATCCCCATCAAGATTCCCACCATCAGCCTGGAGTGGCTGACCTCGGTGCGCGCGATCCTGTTATGGGAGCTCGCCGTGTTCGACTCCGCCGGCGGCCGCTGGATCCGCTACCTGCTCTTCCTGCCCATCAGCGCCGGCGTGGCGCTCGGCCTCGCTATCAACGTCGGCCCCCGCATGGTCCAGGCGGTGGCCACCCTCATCAGCGCCATCCCGAAACCATTGCTCCTGGTCGGGGCCATCTCACAGCTGTTCGCCGGGGGATCACAACTCATAGGAGGTTAGACATGTCTATGTTGCACGACCTGCTGGACGCACCCGAGGACACCACACCCGAGGAGCTCGAGCGCCTCGCGCGGGAGCGCCATGCCCAAGCCCCCACCGCCGATACGCCAGGGGGCGATACGCCAGCACCGCCCGCACCCACTGACCCGGGCCCACCATCCTCGCTCCCCGGCCTCCCGTCGCCGTCCGACCCCGACGACCCCTACCCCGACGTGACGACGGCCGACCTGTTCCGCTCCCCCAAAGGAGAGACGCCCGAGGCCCTCGCCCGCCGTACCGAAGAGATAAAGAGCCGCCTCAACGACCCCGCACGCGCACAGATCGAGCGCGACGCGGCCATCAGGCGCAGCCCCGTCCGTATAACGGGGACCGATGTCCCCTTCCCGCGGCTCCCCAAGGGCTTCGAGGACCTGCCGATCCCCAAGGCCGCCGCCCAGGCCCACGCGATGGAACAGCAGGCCCTGAAAGCGGAGGCCGCGGGCGACGCGGAGCTCGCCGAGCTCTACTGGCAGGAGGTCGCTGCCCTCAACGCCGAGGCCGCACACCTCGACGCAGGCTCCGTGGCCGCCTTCATGGAGGCGCAGCGGGCCTTCGAAGCGGCCACCGTCCTGCTGGACAACGGCGAGCGGGTCTACCGAAAGGGCTACGAATCCATGTCGCCCGGGGAGCAGGCCCAGCTCAACGAGCTCGGCCTCGATGCCTACAACGAAGCGGTGGAGCAGGCCACCGTCGTGCTCGACAACGGCGAACGGGTCGACCGGGAGAGATACGAGGCTATGGACCCCGTCGAGCAGGCTCAGCTCAACGAGCTCGGCTTCGATGCCTACAACGAAGCGGTGGAGCAGGCCACCGTCGTGCTCGACAACGGCGAACGGGTCGACCGGGAGAGATACGAGGCTATGGACCCCGTCGAGCAGGCCCGCCTCAACGAGCTCGGCTTCGATGCCTACATCGAAGCGGCCACCGTCCTACTGGACAGCGGCGAGCGGGTCGACCGGGAGAGATACGAATCGCTTGGACCCAAGGCGCAGCGTCGCCTCAACGAGCTCGGCCTCGATGCCTACAACGCGCCGCAGGAGAGCGGCGTTGACTTCACCCCCCTTCTCATCCGCACCTACGATGCGCACAAGCAGGCTGCGCAGGAGGCCATGGCGTTCACCGAGGCCATGACGCTCCAGACCGCCGAGGAGGCAGAGGCCGCCCTCGAACGGGCGAAGGTGCGGCTCGAGTCCTACCAGCGCGCCAGGACCGCAGCCGCCACCGACATCCTTGACCTCGCCGACCTGCAACGGCGCGAGTCCGCACTGCAAAGCAGTCGGAAGACCCGAGATGCGGAAGGGGACCAGGCCCTGGCCGAGTTGGCGCTGCAACGTGCCCGCGCCCTGCCGCCATCAGTAGCAAAAGAGCTGGCAAAAGAAGGCCCGGCGGAGGCGGCTCGGCTCATCAACCAGGGTGCCGACCTGCAGGCAGAAAGCGCCGCCGAGGTCGCCCTGCTCTCGGCGCGCGCGTTTCGGGAGGGCGGCCTCGATGCCGCCGAGGTCATCGTGCCCGGCTTCTGGGCGCTGCGCCAGGTCAACAGCCGGGGCGGCTTCGAGGGCATGTCATGGGGGGCGATCGCCCTCAACAGCGCCCTCGATGTGGTCCAGCTGGCCACGCTCGGGGCCAGTACGAGCGTGCGGGCGGGTGCAAGGGGCCTGCTACGGGCAGCCGTCACCGACCTACCGCTCGACGAGCTGAGCCGCGCACAACAGGCTCAGCTGCGCTCCCTCGCCTCCGCTGCCACCAGTACGGACGTGCGGGCGGGCGCAAGGGGCCTGCTACGGACAGCCTTCACCGATCTACCGCTCGACGAGCTGAGCCGCGCACAACAGGCTCAGATAGGCGCCCTCGCCTCCGGTGCCGCCAGGCGTACCATCGCCGCGCTGCGCCTGCCGGAAACCGGGGCAACCATGGCAACCATGCCCGTTGAAGCGCAGCGGCTGGCAGAGATCGAGCTCACCCGGGCCTTCGGCCGCCTCTTGGTAGGGGGAGCCGCGAGGAGTTCCGAACTGATCCGCAGCGGCGGACGGGCGATCACCGACTTCGGCAGGCGTGTGGGCAACGACGCGTTGGCGGGCCGCGGTGCGCTCTTCGGCGAGCACGCCCAGGCGCTCGCCGACGCCGCCCGTCTGGATCTCCTGCGCGCCACCCAGGACGCTGCCCTCGCCGAGGCGGGAGCCATCATCGGCAAACCCGCGCACATCCGGCGGCTCGTCGAGCTGCAGCAAGAGGTAGACAGGGCCCGCGATACCCTCCTGCGAGGCCTGCGCGACTCCAGGAGCAGGCCCGTTGAGCCCCGTGGCAAAGGCGGTGGTACCGCGGTCGCAGCTCCGGACGACGCGGCGGCCGCCGCCGTGCGGGAGGCCTCGGTGATCACCGAGGTCTCCCGCATCATCGAGGAGGCATCACGCGCCAAGCGGGCCATCGCCCCACCGCCACCTGCGCCTGTACCTCGGCAAGGACCCGCGAAGGCCCCGGCGGAGGCCGCGAAGCCCGCCCCGAAGGAGAAGCAGGCGCAAAGCCCGCGGGGGGGTTCGCGCCCAGCGCCCGCAGCGACCGAGGAGATCACCCGCGCCATCACCCCTTCGCGAGGGGATGCGCCCTGGCCCTATGTTCTGGTCCCGCGCAGGGGCCCTATCGAGGCGCCCGACCTGGCCCCATCGCGCATACCGCGGCTCGACGACCCCAGCCTTGCGACCGCTACGCGCGTGCAGCTGCAACCCACCGTCACGCCTGGCGAAGGGCCGGAACCGGCGATCAAGCTTACCCTCAGGCCCTTGGAGGACCCGGACGATGCGGTCATCGTCGACGAGGCCGTTAAGCATTTTCCGAAACCGCGGGGGAGGCGCTTGCGTATCGGCGTGCGCAAGCGCCAGCTGGTCGGCATCGAGCGTGCGAAGGCGCGGGCCAAGCGCAAACCCTATCCCGCCATCGCCGCCTGGCAGCACGCCGAGGATTCAAAGGGCCCTCTTTACGTCGTTGCCGACGTGAACACCGGCGCCTTCGAATACCTACGCAAGGACCCCGGCGTGCGCCAGCCCGGCACCCCCGAAGAGAGCTACACCCTCCTCGCGCGCGACTCCGACCCCCCGAGCCAGCGCGAGATCGACATGGGCCCCCTCACCGCGACGATCGGCGAGGGCATCTCCCTACGCCGCAGGCGGAGGCGCTGACCGACATGGCCCCCATCCTCGACGTGCTCCTCGAGATTGCGGGATCCCTCGCCTCCATGGCCCTGGCGTTCACGCTGTTCGAGCGCCAGCTCGACCTGCTGGCCTGGGCCATGATGGTCGTCGCCCTCTACCTGCTGGTCGATGTGGTCGGCACCGCATGGGCCATCTTCACCGAAGAGGGGGACTAGGCCATGTCGCGACGAGGTGCCATGAGCATCGTCCTCGTGCTCACCGCGGTGGCCTTCGCCCTGTTCGGGTCTGCGGAGACGACGCTGACCGTCCAGGAGGACTTCCCGCTGCCGCCAGGGAGCATCACGAGCGTGGTCGCGGCCGACGGCTCCAGCGTGGCCCTGGGCTGGTCGGAGCCGACGCGGGGCTATAACACGATCTCCCACTACGAAATCGAGCGCGGCGGCGTGCTCCGGGGCGCGACACCGTCGCGCGCAGGGGCCTACACCGACCCGACCGACGACCAGGCCAGCGGCACCCAGCTCACCTATCGGGTGCGCACCGTCAACGCCCTCGGCACGTCTCTCTCGAGCCCGCCCCATACGGTGACGGTCCCGTAAAGAGCTAGCGGGAGGGGCTTCATTCCACGAACAGGGATAGTTCGGTGAGTATCTCGCGACCCGCCGTGCCGCTCCAGGTGACGACGGTGTAGACGCCTGGCTCCTCCAACCACGTACCCATGCTGGCCGTCACGGCGAAGTCGTTGGTCGTCTCCTCCCACCTGATGTCGGCGACCACATCATTAGGCGCTAGGTCGCTGTAGTAGCGACCAGCGCCGGGCGGCGCGAGAATCCTGACGAGTGCCTCGACGCCGTCGCAGTCGTCGGTGAACCCGCCACCAAGACAGTAACTGCTGAGCCTGCCGATCGCCTCGGGCGTCCGAGGCACGGGAGGCGGATCGTAGTAGATGTTGATGACCGGCCGGATGGGGACGCCAGGCTCTTGCTTAACGAGCTCCAGGTGCAGCCGTCCACCGGCCCCGAGGGCCGGCGGCACCGGCGCGATCACCGCTCCTCCTTCGAAGTGCTGGACGTACGTCAGCCGTCGACCGTTGAACGCGATCCCGAGGTTCACCACCCGATGACCCTCCCCCAGGATATTGTCACGGTGCCCCCAATCCGAGTCCGCGTCGTCGTACATCATCCGATATTGGAGATCGGCTATCGACTCAACCGGCTCGGTAGCCGAGCACCGAACGAGCCACGAGTCGCAGTTCGCCGCACTCCACTCCCTGTCCATCCATCCTTTGAAAGCCGCGTTCTCGCCGGCGTAGCTCGTGCCGCCGGTCTGGGTGTACACCATGTACGGCTTGCGTCCGTCCACCCACCAGTGACCCAGGTAGCTATGTTCAAGCATGTCGTCGGCGTGCATCTGCGCCGCCGGATTGGTGCCGAGGACGACGGGGGCCAGTCCATGGTCGGCGCGGTCCTGGTTGATCAGATCGAGGACGAAGGTGCGAAGGTCCGGGGTTGGGGCGGCCCTGATGAGCGGGGGGACGGTAGCAATGACCACTGGCTGCGGGACCCCGACTTCCACGGGCTCCCGCAGCCTTGGGGTGGGTGTCGGTCGTTGTGTAGGGGTCGGTGTCGGTGTAGACGTCAGCGGGGCGGTCACCGGCCCCCCCGGCGGTTGCGATGAGGCAGCTGGCCCGTCCCCTGCTGCCGCAGGCGAATATTCAAAGAACCAGAGGGCACCGGCACCGATACCAAGGACGAGGAAGAGGACGAGGCTGAACGCGGCGGCTTGGATGGGCCAAGGACGCATAGCGGCGACGGGCCGCTGCGTACCGTCACCTCCGCGGCGGCTTCCAGCACCAGCAGAGCTCCGTCGCGCCAGCCGTTCGTCCGCGTCCTTGAGATCACGTATGAGCCGCTCTACGCCCATGCCCTCTCCCCGCTCCTGCTACCCCGTTAAGTCTGTCCGCTAACAGTAGACCAGCACGATAACCCAGCCCGGCCGGCCAACCCTCACGCGGAGGCGGATCGTAGCAGGCTCTTGGCTACTGCTGTAGCCCTCGCCGAAGCTCTACAGAACCGAACCTCCTCCGGGCGACGCTACGGTTTGCTGAGGTACTCGGCCCACTGGTTCATCAGCTCGCGTCGCTTCTCGAAGAGGTCTGAACGGAAGTAGGCGGCTTCTGTTGCGTTGGCTACCACATGGGCCAGCGCGGCCTCCATCACTGCGTGAGACGCGTCGGTGCATTCAGCAGCCCAATCTCGAAAGCTCGACCTGAAGCCGTGTGGCACAGCGGGAATGCCCAGGTCGGCCAACATCTTGCGATGCGTGTTGTCCGAGAGCGGGCCACCGGTTACCGGAGACGGAAACACCAGGTCGCCGCCAGTATTCAGGTCGCCTGCCGCTCTGAGAATCTCAATGGCGCGATCTGACAGCGGCACGCGGTGCTCGCGCTCGGCCTTCATGCGGCTGGCTGGGATGGTCCAGGTTCGGGAGCTCAGGTCAACGTCCCCCCGCTCAACGTTTCGGGCCTCGCCGGGCCGGGCGGCCGTCAGGACCATGAACTCGAAGGAGAGTGTGGACGCGGTTGCCCCATTGGACGCACGGATAGCAGCAAGCGCGGCTGGGACCACCGTGTAGGGCAGCGCTTTGTGGTGAACTTTGATGCGGGGCGTCTTGGGAAGCGCTGCATCGATAGCATCGCCGGCCGGGTTATCCAGCCTGTAGCTGTTGGCTATCGCCCATTTCATCACCGCGCTTATGCGCTGGCGCACTCGCCGCGCTGTCTCAGGCTTGGCCGTCCAGATGGGCGAGAGCACCTCCATCACATCCGCGCTCGACACGCCATCGATGGGACGGTTGCCGAAGTGAGGGAAGGCATAGGCCTGGAGCGTGGATGACCACTGCTTGGCGTGCTTGGCGTTGCGCCAGGTAGGACGATTGAACGCGAGGACCCTTTCGGCCGCTTCGGGGAAGGTTGGAACGCCTCGCTTCTCCGTCCGGGGGTCTCCGCCTGAGCGCGCTATCCTGCGGTTCTCCAGGGCCCGCTCGCGCGCCTCGGCCAGTGACACGAGCGGCCAGCCACCGAGTCCGAGGTCCGTCCTCTTGCCGCGTATCACGACGCGCTGCAGCCATCTCCGCGCGCCGGAGGGGTCCACCTGCAGATAGAGGCCTTGACTGTCGAGGTAGCGGCCTGGACGTTTCTCCGTGCGCACTCGCGCCGCGGTCAGCGGCGGCTTGCGATTCTTCGCCATCCTCACCCCTCTTTTTACCCCACATTCTAACTGAGATTGTATGAGTCTGTAAGGCGCGGCATGAGATTGTGTGAGAATCACGCTTAGGGCTTGATGGTGAGTAAAGTAGGCGGAAAACAACCATTTCACGCCTAGGAAAAAGTGGTGGGGTGGCGGAGGGAGCGGGATTCGAACCCGCGAGGGAGCTCAACACCCCCAACCCGCTTAGCAGGCGGGCGCACTCGGCCTCTATGCGATCCCCCCGACCGAAGCCATGATACCAACGCGGGGCGCGGCATCACCAGCGCGCGTCAGCCGCCGAGGCTAGGGCTCGGCCAACAGCCGCTCCGCTGCGAGACAGCACCCTTCCGTGGGAGCGGGCCCGCGCGCCTACCGGCCGTAGTGGAAGTCCTCTTTGAAGGCGAAGGTCCGCTTCTTCTTGTCGATGCTCCACACGGAAAGCGCCCCGTCCACGCGCAAGTCGTCCCCGTTGTCCAGGATGAAGTCGCACTGGTGGCGCTCTCGGTTGCAGTTGGCGATCGAGAAGTCGACGCCGATCGAGGTGTCGCCTGTGGCGGTGCCGGACGTGAAGGTCGCCTCGATGAGGTCGCCTGCGTGCTCGGGTTCGGTGGTCAAGAAGTCGGGGACCAGCCCATCGAAGTCAAGCGTGCCGAAGCAGGCGTCGACCGCGTCAGCCGCGGAGGTTCCCACACAGGTGACATCGATAGGGTTGACCGGCGAGCCCGTCGGGTCGTTGTCGCCCTGCGTGCTGGTCCCAAAGGAGTCGATCCGGATGGTGATGATGTCGTCTTTGGAGCCGGTGTCCTTGACGTTCTCCGTCAAGACCCCGGCCAGGTCCTCGTCCTCGGTAATGGGGAGCACGTCGAACTCGTCCTCGAACCGGTCGACGGCCTTGGAGACCTCTTTGAGATCGCTGCGCTTGCTCTGGGAGCGGGCCTCGGTGGCAGCGCCGGTGACGGCGGGGATGACGAGGGCCGCGAGGATCCCGAGGATCAGCACGACGATCAAGACCTCGATGAGGGTCAGGCCGTCCTCCCGCTCAAGGCGGGCAAAAAGAGACCTCAAGCCGGCATCCTCCTTTCGAAGATCCCGCGGGAGTGCCGATTCGCGCCGGGCGTGACCATCACAGCCCCGACGCGGACGCCCCACCGCACCCCCGAACGGATCGCCGTGGCGAGAGAGTACCCGCGGGGCAGGGGCGAACCATCCTCCGAAGGGGTGGGGCGCGGGCTAATCCAAAGTGATGAGCCGTGGCCCGTTTGACTCCGGGGGCGCGTCGCTTAACATGGCCTCAGCCGGCCTCTCTCGCCGGCCGACTCCGGCGCGGATCACCGGGACCTCTGGGGCAACACCATGCAGCAGTTCTACATCTGGACCGTCGGCTGCCAGATGAACAAGGCAGACTCCGAGCGCATGGGGGCCGCGCTGTCCCAGCTGGGCATGGAGCAGACGCTCCGGCACAAGGAGGCCGACGTCATCGTGCTCAACAGCTGCGTGGTCCGGCAGAACGCCGAGGACCGCGTCGTCGGCATGCTCACAAGCCTGAAGCCGTGGCGTCAGGAGAGCGAGGGCCGCACGCTCGCGCTCATGGGCTGCATGGTAGGCCCTACCGACGAGGCCCTGCGCAAGCGGTTCCCCTTCGTTGACCTGTTCATGCGCCCCCAGCAGTTCGACCCGCTCATCGAGCGCATGGGCACGCAGCTTGGCATCGATGTCGAGGGCTGCGTCGGCCCCTTCCTGCCCGGCACCCCCAACGTCACTACGCACGTGCCCATCATCCACGGCTGCGACAAGTTCTGTACGTTCTGCATCATCCCGTACCGCCGAGGCCGCGAAGTATCTCGCCCGCTCGGTGAGCTGGTCGACGAGTGCCGGATGCTGGCCGCGCGCGGCGTTCGCGAGGTGACGCTACTCGGCCAGAACGTCGACTCCTACGGTCACGACCTGGCGGGAGCTCCCGACCTGGCGGACCTGCTCGAGGCGGTCCACGACGGTGTGCCGGGTCTGGCCCGCATCCGCTTCCTGACCTCGCACCCCAACGACATGAGCCAGCGCATTATCGACGCCGTCGGTCATCTTCCCCGTGTGATGGAGAACATCAACCTGCCGTTCCAGGCGGGAGACGACGACGTGCTGGCCGCGATGCACCGGGGCTACACGAACGCGCAGTATCGCGAGCTCGTGGGCCGCGTCCGCGAGTCGGTGCCCGGCGTCGCCATGGTCACCGACCTCATCGTCGGCTTCCCCGGCGAGACCGAGGCCCAGTTCGAACACACGTTGGAGTTAGTCCGCGACCTGCGCTTCGACAAGGTGCACGCGGCCGCCTACTCCACGCGGCCCAACACCTACGCGGAGCGCAAGCTCGTCGACGACGTTGCGCCGCAGGAAAAGCAGCGCCGCCTCAAGGCCATCGAGGCGCTCCAGGAGTCGGTCCTGACCGAGATCAACAACGGGTACTTCGGGACAACCCAGGAGGTGCTGGTCGACGGCGTCAACGCACGAGAGGGCGGCCGCTGGCAGGGGCGCACCCGCACCGACAAGCTGGTCTACTTCGACCTCCCCGAGGACGCGGTGGGTCTGAAGGAGTCGGATGCTAGCGGACTCGGACGCCTGGTCGACGTCAGGATCACCAAGACGACGCCCTGGTCGCTCCAGGGTCGCGTCGAGGCTCCCGTCTCGGCTGGTTAGCCACCTCCGACCGCTTTGCCCGCGTCCACGGCATCCGGGCGCACGACGGAGGCAGGCGTCGCGCTGAGCGGTCCCGTAAGGCGCCCGTGCTACAATAGTTGCGACAGCAAGTGATTGATTTCACAAACGGCCGTCAAGGCCTCGGCGGAGCGATTGGATGACCACCAGACTGCTGCGGACTCCCCTCATACCCGTGACCGAACTCGAGCAGGGTGAGTTTTGCCGGGCCGACGAGGACCTTGAGGCGCGCCCCCTCGTCGAGGAGATGGGCGCCAACATCCAGTGGCAGCAGATCCCCGCGGAGTACACGCGGCTCGACGCGAGCGCGCTGGACCAGCGCATCGCTATCGCGCGGCAAAAGCTCGGCTCGCGGTTGGTCATCCTCGGTCACCACTACCAGCGCGAGGAGGTCATCAAGTACGCAGACCTCCAGGGCGACTCCTTCAAACTCTCTCAGTACGCCGCCTCGCTGGGCGACGCCGAGTTCATCGTCTTCTGCGGCGTCCACTTCATGGCGGAGACCGCGGACATCCTCTCCTCCGACGACCAGCGCGTCATCCTTCCCAATATCACCGCGGGCTGCTCCATGGCGGACATGGCGCCGACAGACGATGTCCTGGACTGCTGGGACGATCTGGTCGGCCTGCTCGGCGCCGATGCCCTCACGCCGATCACCTACATGAACTCCACCGCCACCATCAAAGCGCTTTGCGGGCGCAACGGTGGCATCGTCTGCACGTCCTCGAACGCCGGCATCGTCATGGAGTGGGCCTTCGAGCGTCGTGAAAAGGTGCTCTTCCTGCCCGACGAGCACCTTGGGCGCAACACCGCTCTGGCGTTGGGCGTTGAACCCGAGGAGATCGTCCTCTGGAACCCCTGGAAGGCGATGGGCGGCTTGAGCGTCGAGCAGATCCAAGCGGCGAAGGTCATCCTGTGGCGAGGGCACTGCGCCGTCCACACACGCTTCCGCGTAAACCAGATCGAGTCGGCGAGGAAGCGGTTCCCCGACGTCAACGTCATCGTCCACCCCGAATGCACGCATGAGGTCGTGGCGGCCGCCGACCTCAACGGCTCGACCGAGAAGATTATCGAGGCCGTCACCGGCGGCGCCCCGGGAAGCGTCTGGGCCGTCGGCACCGAAATCAGCCTGGTTCACCGTCTCCAGTTGAACAATCCAGACAAGACCGTGTTCTGTCTGGACCCGGTGGTCTGTCCCTGCTCAACCATGTACCGCATCCACCCGGCCTACGTGGCCTGGGTTTTGGAAGAGCTCGTCGCCGGGAACGTCGTAAACAGGGTCGCAGTGGACCCCGCGACCAAGGCGGAAGCCCGTCAGTCACTCCAGCGCATGCTGAACGTCACCGCCGAGCGCACGGCAGCCACCGTGCGCGACTAGCGCTCCGGCGCTCCTCCACCGCACTCACGACTCCTTCGAGGGGACGCAGCATGCTGCACCAGTGGCACGGCACCATTGACCTGATCCGGCGAGCGCTCGCCGAGGATGAGGCTGCCGCCGACACGACCAGCGGCCTGCTCCCCCCAGACATGCGTGGCACCGCCAACATGATGGCGAAGCAGGACGGCGTCGTCGCCGGCGTCGAAGTCGGCCTCGGTGTCTTCCGAGAGGTAGACCCGGAGGTGGAGTGTTTCGCACCGCTGGACGATGGCACTCGCGTCGAGGCCGGCCAGCACATCGCCACCATCAAGGGCCGGTTGGCGAGCATCCTGCGCGCCGAGCGCACGGCGCTCAATTTCGTCCAGCGCATGAGCGGCATCGCCACCGCGACCCGGGCGTTCGTTGACGAGGTCGCGGGCACGGGTGCCGTCCTCATCGACACGCGCAAGACACTGCCCGGCCTGCGCCTGCTCGATAAGCATGCGGTCCGCATGGGCGGTGGGCGCAACCATCGCATGAGCCTGGCCGACGGCGTGCTGATCAAGGACAACCACATCGCCGCGGCCAAGACCATCGGCGAGGGCATTGCCGATCTGGTCGAGCGAGCCCAGGCCACGGCACCACACACAGTGCGCATCGAGGTCGAGTGCGACACGTTGGGCCAAGTGCGGGAGGCTGTCGAAGCAGGCGCGGACATTGTCATGCTCGACAACATGAGCGTCGAGGTGATGCGCGAGGCCGTGGCCATGTGCAAGGGACGAGCGCTGACCGAGGCCTCGGGCGGCGTGACGCTGTCCACCGTGCGCGCCATCGCGGAGACCGGCGTCGACTTCGTGTCCACGGGCGCCATTACCCACTCGGTGCAGGCCATGGACATCAGCCTAGACGTGACGCCCGGCGACGCGGAGGCATGAGGGGGACGCTCGCCGCACTGACCGCCGCGACCCTGCTCGCGCTGGCCGCGTGTTCATCGGCGGAGCCGACGCCAAGCGTGGAGCCGGAGTCCACACTCGAGCCAGGGGCCCAGCGCATCGTCTTCGTCGACGAGGACAATGCTATCTTCACCGTCGGCCGGGACGGCAACGGACTCCGGCGGGTCATCGGCGGGGCAGCCGCCTTCGCCGTCGCGCTCCGGCAAGGTGTTCTCGGTCAGGGTGACGACCCCCGCTACTACTGGCCGACCTGGTCCCCCGGCGGCGAATCGTTGGCGCTGTCGCGGACGCCGGGCACCGAGCCGGGCTCCCCGGCTTCGCTGGTCGTGCTCGACTCGGACGATCCCTCGGGCCGCACCATCCACCAGACCCCTGGACCCCAGCTGGTGTTCGTTGCCCGCGACGCGCCCCACTACGCGCAATGGTCGCCGAACGGACGCTTCGTCTCGTTCGTCGCCGCGGCGCGCACGGAGCTGCGCCTGTTCGTGGCGGCGGCCACCGGCGAGTCGCTCGACGTCATCGCGGACCAAGCCCCGCTCTACCACATGTGGGCTCCCGATTCATCGTACGTGTTGGTCCACCGCATCGCGGCGTTGTTCCGCTACGACGTGGCGGACGCGCGCCGGGTAGACCTCGACGGCGCGTCGCTGCGCTACCGGGTCCCCTCGATCAGCCACGATGGCTCCCGCATCGCCTACGTGGCCGAGCAGGGCGGGGTCGCGCGGCTGACAGTGTCCGGTCCCGACGGCGCCGACGCGGTCACGCTGGCCGAGGTCGACGGCTCCGACGCCGTGTTTGCGTGGTCGCCGGCCGAGGACCTGCTGGCGTACGCGGCGCGGGCACCTCAGTCCACGTCCTACGTCGGGCTCCAGCTTCTCTCCCTGGACGGTGAGGTGCGGCAGCTCGTCGAGGAACCCATCGTCGCCTTCTTCTGGTCGCCTGACGGCCGGCAGATCGCCCTGGCGAGCGCCGCCGGGGCCAGGTCCGTGCTGCAGTGGGTGGTGATCGATGTAGGCAGCGGCAAGCGGCGGCTGATGACCGAGTTCGTGCCGAGCGCCGACTATGTGACGCTCCTCAGCTTTTTCGACCAGTACACGTCGTCGCACGGGCCGTGGTCAGCGGACTCGCGCCATCTCATCTTTGCCGGGACTGTGCCCGCAGCCAGGGACGATCGGCGGCAGCCGCGCGTCTACGTCGTGGACACGCAGTCGGCCCGCGTCAGCCCCATCGAACGGGGCGAGCTGGCGTTCTGGGTGCCGCCGACGGCCGACTAGGGGTCGTACTCAGCCATCGACCGGCTTGGGATGAGCGGGGGGGCTAGGCGCGTCGAGGCAGGTGGCGCTCGGCGCTGTCGAGCCAGATGGTGACCGGGCCCCGGTTGACCAACGACACGTCCATCATCTCCTGAAACACGCCGGTCTCGACCCTCAGGCCGCTCGCGCGGAAGCGCTGCACGACGTCAGCGAAGAGGGCATCGGCCTCCTCAGGCGGTGCGGCCTCGGTGAAATTGGGGCGGCGTCCGCGCCGGGTGTCGCCGTACAGCGTGAACTGGCTGACCACCAATACCTCGGCTCGCTCGTCCAGCGCGGAGCGATCGAACCGGCCCTCGGCGTCGGGAAACACGCGCAGGTTTACGGTCTTGTCGACGACGTACGTAGCGTCCTCGGCCGAGTCGTCCCTGCCCACGGCGACCAGCACTAGCAGGCCTTGACCAATGGACGCGACGACATCGCCACGCACCGCCACGGATGCGCGGCTAACCCGCTGGATGAGGGCGCGCACCGCGCCGCGCTAGTCGCCGGAGGATGAGCTGGACTTTTCGGCCGAGGAGCCAGACTTGCCGGCCGAGGAGTCAGACTTGCCAGCCGAGGAGCCGGATTCGCCAGCCGAGGAGCCAGATTCGCCGGCCGAAGAGCCGGAGTCGCCCGATCCCGAGGAGGAGCCCGAGTCTGAGCCCGACGGAGAGGACTTGCGCGCGTAGTCGGTGGTGTAGAAGCCGGACCCCTTGTAGTGGACCGAGGCCGGGTGAAAGACACGCCGAGCCGGCTGGCTACAGGTCGGACAATCGGCGATGGGCTCGTCGTGGAAGCCCTGCCTGAGGTCGAACTCGTGGCCGGTCTCACACTCATACGCGTAGGTGGGCAAGGAAAGGTTACTCCGGTTGGCAGTTGTCACTAGCGACTGCCAGTACGGATACCATTCTACGCGAGACGCTGTCAACGACGCTGGGGTGCGTCCAGCGCACCATGGCGCCGAAGCCGGTTGCTCCGGCATCGCGCCGTGTGATAGCCTGATTTCGCTATGGCATTCGTGATATTGCGAGACGGAGAGAGCGGCGAGGGGCTCGTCGGCCGCTTCCGGTCGGCCGTCACCCGTACGGGTGTCCTGAAGCAGCACAAGGACCGCCGGTTCTTCCGTTCAAAGGGTGAGAAGGAGCGCATCGCCGCCCGGCGCTCCGCGCGCCGCCGTCGCCGCGCCCGCACCTAAGACCCAGACCAATCCGGTTCATGCAAGCGCTCCTCGGTGGGGCGCTTTTCGCTGTCTGGCGCAGGCCGCGCGTGTGCTATAGTGATGCCGCGTGCGCCAGGCCGTTGCCTAGCGCACGCCATTTCGAACTGGAGGCGTCGATGCGCACGCTGCGCATAGCCCTCGCACAGATCAACCCCACCGTCGGCGACCTCGACGGCAACACCGAGCTCATCCTGCGCTATTCCCGCGCGGCCGAGGCTCAGGGCGCCGACGTCATCGCCTTTCCCGAGCTTGCCCTCACGGGCTACCCGCCCGAGGACCTGCTCTTCAAGCGCCAATTTCTGGACGAGGTGGACCGCCACCTCGAGCGCATCGTCGCCAGCACGGGTGACGCGTTGCTCATCGTCGGCGCCCCACACCGGGAGGACGGCAAGCTGTACAACGGTGCTGCCGTGGCGCGTGGTGGCGAGCTCGTCACCGTCTACCACAAGATCTTCCTCCCGAACTACGGCGTTTTCGACGAGCTGCGCTACTTCCAGCCAGGCAAGGAATGTCCCGTGATCACCCATCGCGGCGTGCGGCTGGGCCTCTGTATCTGCGAGGACATCTGGTACCCCGCCGGCCCTCCGGCCGTGCAACGCGCAGCCGGTGCCGAGGTCGTCGTCAACATCAACGGCTCGCCCTACTACCGCGGCAGGGGAGGCGAGCGCCAGGCCATGCTCGCCGAGCGGGCGCGGGACAGCGGCCTGGCCCTCGCCTACGTGAACATGGTTGGCGGCCAGGACGAGCTGGTCTTCGACGGCCAGAGCCTGGCCTACGACCACACCGGCCGGTTGATCGGGCGCGCCGCGCAATTCGAGGAGGCGCTGCTGACAGTCGAGATCGATGCTGACGCCATCGCGAAGGGGCGCGCGCCGCTTTCGGACGTCGAGAGCCTGGCCGACATCGGCGAGCCCGCCTTCTACATGGCGTCGGAGACGACGAAGCCCGCCCGGGACAGGGCTGCGCCCGCCAGCATCGCGGCGGAACTCGACCCCCTGGCCGAGGTGTACGCGGCGCTGGTCATGGGCACGCGGAACTACATCGAGAAGGTCGGCTTCCAGGGCGCCGTCATCGGGCTGTCGGGCGGTATCGACTCCGCGCTGACGACGACCATCGCCGTGGACGCGTTGGGCGCGGACCGGGTCACGGTCTTCTTCATGCCATCGCAGTACACGGCGGACCAATCCGCCGAGGACTCCGCCACTCTGGCGCAGAGTCTCGGCGTGCGGATGGTGACGCTGCCAATCCGACCCGTGTTCGACGCCTACCTGCGCGAGCTCGAGCCCATCTTCGACGGACACGCGCCCGACGTGACGGAGGAGAACATCCAGGCCCGGGTCCGCGGCAACCTGCTGATGGCGGCGTCCAACAAGTTTGGGTGGATCGTGCTGACCACAGGCAACAAGAGCGAGATGGGGACTGGCTATTCAACTCTCTACGGGGACCTGGCAGGAGGATTCGCTGTCATCAAGGACGTTCCAAAGACGCTCGTGCGCGAGCTGTCGGCCCACGTGAACCGTGTCCGGGGGCGGGAGGTCATCCCGCAGTCGATCCTCGATCGGCCACCGACCGCGGAGCTCCGGCACGACCAGAAGGACGAAGACTCGCTCCCGCCCTATAGCGTGCTGGACCCCATCCTCGAGGCGTACATCGAGAAGGACTCACCGGTGGAGGAGATGCTGGCCGCCGGGATGCCACCTGACGCCGTGGAGCTGACCATCCGGCTCGTGGACCGCAGCGAGTACAAGCGTCGGCAGGCACCGCCCGGCGTCAAGATCACGCCCCGAGCTTTCGGCCGCGACTGGCGGCTTCCGATCATCAACCGCTTCGTACCGCGCGTGCAGGAGCCGTCGACGTAGACCACTCGGGCGCCTCAGCAGTGATCCCGTCGGTCGGTCGCAGAATGGCTCACTTCGGTATCACCTCTTCGCAATTCCAGTCGATCAACGTCTGGAGTCGTTCGACCATACCCATCAACCGCATTCGACCGTCCGCCGTCGCCAACATTTTTTGACTCACGCCAGCAACGACGTTCACACGCACCACCAAGCGGGGTAGTACCGCCATCCGAACATCGGACTGAAACTCATCGAACGAGTAGTCTCTGACCCCGCGATCGACCAGAGAGGAGTGATACAACGAAAGTAGTTCCATCTCATGTCGTCGCCTGCTCTCGGTCGCCAGGCTCTGCATGATGAACGCACCCACGTCATGTGCAGCCTTGATCCTCGCAACAAGCTGCCAGTCAAGGGCCACAACCTCACCGCGGTCGCCGCTCGAATCATCAAAGAAGATGTTGGCCAGTCTGAAATCGCCGTGGACGAGGGTCACAGGCGGTTCCGCTAATGCCGACGCGATCATCGGGATCGTGGGAGTCAGCTTGCGCGCGATTTCCTCCACGCCATCCGGCACGTGATCCTCGGCGATCTTCAAGAACGAATCGATGTTGTGCAGGAAACGCTCCTGTGCCAACTCAGTCGGCATGGAAGTTGGGCGATCAGAGAGCCACCCGTAGGAGCGTAGTGCGGAACGGTCCCACCACTGCGCGTGCATCGTCGCGAGCGACTCTAGGGCAACGCTGGCGTCGCGGTAGGTACAGTCGTCGGCCTGATCTACGGGGCCCGCAACCGGCTCAAGTCCTCAAGAAGAATGATGAAGCGGCCGGTACCGGGATCGAACTCGGCGTGGAACGACTCTGGTGTCCTCATTCCCGACGCAGGAGCCAATTCCTGGAAGAACCGAACCTCGCGCTCGTACGCGATCGCCGCTATCGGCCCGCTCGGGGGGTCTTGACGCGCAAATTTGGCAATGATGGTCCGCGGAGCGTCGACTGTCTGACGGTCGTAGCTCAGCTCGACGCGGCGAACATCTCCAGCAACACCTTGGTCGTCTCCGATATTCGCAAGGTCGAACGACTCGACGTTGGCGTCCTGAGTGACGCCGTACTCGCGCAGCACCTTGGTCAGCCACTCGGCGGTGATTTCGCCAGCACTTCGTGGGAAATCGCTCATGTCGCCAACTCCTCGGAAGTTCCGTAAGGGAGTCGTCTTGGGTCACGCCGACCTGCGCATGGAGTCTCCCGGAGGCCGTGCGGCGCCGTTTTCCGGCCGCCCAGCGGGCAGCGAGCGGGATTTTAGCATCTCGGTAGGAGCGAGACGCCGGTGGCGCACGCCGCGAACCGTCGGCCTAGGGGCCAAGTACGCGCCGAGGTGTGACACGCGCGCCTTGCGGCCTCAGCCACCCCCCGGCACAATCCGCCCTACGCCAGGCCAACGCGCCCGACCGCTCGGGCGTCACCCCTCTGCTACTGCTACAATGACGGGGCGTTGGATTGGTGAAGACGCGAGGCAAATGAGCGTGTCTGAGAAGGACAAAGCGTTAGAACTGGCTCTCGGCCAAATTGAACGGCAATTTGGTCATGGCGCCATCATGCGGCTGGGCGAAGTGCACCAGCGCATGAAAGTGGACGCCATTCCCACCGGCTGCATCTCCTTGGATCTTGCGCTCGGCATCGGGGGCATCCCCAAAGGCCGCGTCAGCGAGATCTTCGGCTCGGAGTCGGCGGGCAAGTCCACCCTCTGCAATCACATCATCGCTGAGTGTCAGCAGCTGGGTGGGACCGGAGCCTACATTGACGTGGAACACGCCCTGGACCCAACCTACGCGGCGCGCTGCGGCGTCCAGATCGACTCTCTCCTCATCTCTCAGCCGGATTCGGCCGAGCAGGCGTTGGAGATTGTCGAATACCTGGTACGCAGCGGCGCGCTCGACGTAGTCGTCATTGACAGCGTCGCGGCGCTGGTACCTCGCGTGGAGCTCGAAGGCGACATGGGCGACGCCCACGTCGGCCTTCAGGCGCGACTCATGTCGCAGGCTCTGCGCAAGTTGACGGCCGCCACGAGCCACTCGAACACGGCGGTCATCTTCGTGAACCAGCTCCGCGAAAAGGTTGGTGTCTTCTTCGGCAGCCCCGAGGTCACGCCCGGTGGTCGCGCACTGAAGTTCTACAGCTCAGTGCGTATCGACCTACGCCGGGTGGAGTCCATCAAGCAGGGGACCGAGGTCGTCGGCTCGCGGATCCGTGCGCGAGTCGTCAAGAACAAGGTCGCTCCGCCTTTCCGACAGGTGGAGTTCGACATCATGTTCAGCCAGGGCATCAGCAAGGCAGGCGACCTACTGGACCTCGGAGTCGAGCAGGGAGCGCTACGCAAGTCGGGCGCCAACTACTCTTACGGCGAGACGCGGCTCGGTCAGGGCCGGGAGCACGCCAAGGAGTTCTTGGACGCCCACCAGGATGTGAGGGACGCGCTGGAGCAGCAGGTGAGGATGACTCACGCCGCCGCTCACGCGCCAACTCCCATCCCCGAAGCGTTCCAGGCCGACAAGTCCGAGTCTGTCGAGGCGGCCGAGCCGCCATCGCCGGAGGCCGTCGCGACCGCCGTCGACTAACGGGCCCCTTCTCAGCCCGCGCCTCGCGCATCTTCACCATCCTCCGCGGGAGGATGGTGCATGCGCGTACAACGAACGATGGAGCCCCAGAGCCGTGGCAATCGCCCCGGTCGGCTCCGCACGCTCGTCGCCGGCGCACCACGCCGGTCACGCGCGGCTCAGCCGCGTGTGGTTCAACGCACCAGGCAGGGGCCACTCCCTTCGGCCTGGCTCAGGACGGGTTCTTCGGCCATGCTTGGGGCAGGCTCCGAGCCTGCCGGGCGGTTCCGCCCTCTAATCACGTAACGGGGCCGGCCACACGCTCCCCAGGAGCGCAACGCCGGCGAAAGGAAGGTCCGTCATGGACGCCATTATCGGAGCAGTAGCAGCAATCATAGGGATCGCAATCGGCGTGGGCGCCGTTTTCGTCGCGCGCGCCGTTGCCAGTGGCAAGCGGGTGCGAGCGGCCAGCGACGCCGCCACGGGCATCATGCAGAAGGCCGAGGCCGACTCCAAGCGCCTCGCTGACCAAGCCGAGGCCGACGCCAAGCGCCTCGCTGACCAAGCCAAGGACGACGCGCGGGAGGCACGCAAGGAGGCCGAGGACGAGATCCGCGACCGCCGGCGCGAGGCTCAGCGCATCGAGGACCGGCTGGCCAACCGCGAGGAGACGCTGGACAAGCGCCAAGAGAGCACCGAGCAGCGGGAGCAGCGCCTATCCGAGCGCGACCACGAGGTTGAAGCGGCGGAGGCGCGGGTAGAAGAGCTCAAGCGCGAGCGTCTCGAAGCCCTGGAGCAGGTCGCAAGCCTGACCGCCAGCGAGGCGCGCGACGAGATCATGCACCAGGCCGAGGGCGCCATGGAGCATGAGCTCGCCAAGCGCTACTACGATCTCGAGCAGCAGATGCACGCCGACGCCGACGACAAGGCGCGCATGGCCATCTCCCTGTCCATCCAACGCCTGGCGTCGCAAGTCGTGTCGGAGACGACAACGTCGCTGGTGCCCTTGCCCAACGACGAGATGAAGGGCCGGCTCATCGGCCGCGAGGGCCGCAACATCCGCGCCATCGAAGCCGCGACCGGTGCAGACCTGATCATCGACGACACCCCGGAGGCCGTCACCATCTCGTGCTTCGATCCCATCCGGCGCGAGGTGGCACGGTTGGCACTAACCAGCCTCATCGCCGACGGTCGTATCCACCCGGCCCGCGTCGAAGAGGCGGTCGAGAAGGCCCAGAGCGAGGTCGACGAGGTCATTCGGCGCTCCGGTGACCAGGCGGTCCTGGACGCGGGCGTGCGTGGCCTCCACCCAGAGCTGATCAAGCTCATCGGGCGCCTCAAGTTCCGCTACAGCTACGGCGAGAACATCCTGTTGCACTCCGTCGAAGTGGCCCGAATCGCCGGCATGATCGCGGGCGAGATAGGGGCCGACATTCAGGTGGCGAAGGCCGGCGGCCTGCTGCACGACATCGGCAAGGCGCTGACCCACGAGGTCGAAGGCTCGCATATCGAGATCGGCGACGAGGTCGCGCGGCGCTACAACTTGCCCGACGCCGTCAAGTCCGCCATCGCCGAGCACCACGACGACGCGCGGGGCACTCCTGAGGCCTTCATCGTCGCGGCAGCCGACGCTATCAGCGCCGCGCGGCCAGGCGCGCGGCGCGACACGGTGGAGTTCTACCTGAAGCGGCTGGAGGCACTGGAGGACGTGGCGAACTCGTTCCCCGGAGTCCAGAAGTCCTTCGCCATCCAGGCGGGGCGCGAGGTCCGCATCCTCGTGGCACCCGAGGAGGTGGACGACGTAGAGGCCGCCAGCCTGGCCCGCAACGTCGTCAGGAAGATCGAGGAGAACCTGGTCTACCCCGGTGAGATCAAGGTCACCGTGGTCCGCGAGACGCGTGCCACCGAGACGGCGAAGTAGCCGGTGCGAGCGCTACTTGTAGGTGACGTCATCGGGAAGCCCGGTCGCCGGGCGCTTGAGGCCGTGCTTCCCGATCTCCGCCGTGAAGAGGGTATCGACCTGGTCGTGGTCAACGGCGAGAACGCCGCAGGCGGCTTCGGCCTGACCCAAGACACCGCCGACGCCATCTTGGACGCTGGGGCCGACGTCATCACGTCGGGCAACCACATCTGGGACCAACGCGAGATCATCCCGCTCATGGACGGCGAGCTACCCATTCTCCGGCCCGCGAACTACCCGGAGGGCGCCCCGGGGCGTGGCATGCTGCGCATCGGGCCCGCCGCCGTCATCAATCTTCAGGGCCGCGTGTTCATGCCCGAAGGCACGGACTCCCCCTGGAGTGTGGTGGAGCAGCTCCTGGCCGATTTGGAGGACGACCCGCCGAAGTTCACGCTCGTGGACTTCCACACAGAGGCCACCTCGGAGCAGAACGCGATGGGCTGGTTCCTCGATGGGCGCGTCTCGGCCGTGGTGGGCACGCACACCCACGTGCCGACCGCGGACGCCCGCATCCTGCCCAAGGGTACGGCGTACGTCACCGACCTCGGCATGACCGGGCCGGTCAACTCCATCATCGGCTCGAGCCCGGAGGACGTGCTCACGCGCTTCCTAACGGCCTTGCCGCGCCGCTTGAACGTAGCCGAGGGTGGGCCCATGCAGTTCAACTCCGTGCTGATAGACATCGACGACCTGACGGGCCTGGCCACGGCCATCCAACGGGTCGACAGGATTGTGGAGCGATGAGTGACGACACCGGACAACGAGCCGACCTGCATCTCCATACGACCTTCTCCGACGGGCGCCTATCGCCGACCGACCTCGTGCGTTTGGTCGTCGAACGAGGCGTCACCGTGGCAGCGGTGACCGACCACGACTCGACCGAAGGCCTGGACGAGGCGTTCGCCGAGGCGGCACGTCACTCAGGGCTGCGCCTGGTGCCAGGTATCGAGATCAGCGCAGACAGTCCGCTGGACGCCGAAGGCGACGTGCATATCCTCGGCTACTTCCTCGACCGCACCGACGAAGCGCTCCAGCGGCGGCTGCGGAGCTTTCGCGACGATCGAGACGCGCGCGCCGAGCGCATGGTGGAGCGACTCGCGGAGATCGGCAAGCCCGTGGACATGGCGCGCGTCCGGGAGATCGCCGGCGAGGCCGGAATCGGCAGACCGCACGTCGCCAGGGCGATGATGGAGCGCGGCTACATCCCTACCATCGCCGCGGCGTTCGACGGCTACCTGGACGACAATGGCGTCGCGAACGTCGGGCGGCCGCACATCGGCATGGAGGACGCCACCGCCATGATTCGCCAAGCGGGCGGCGTGGCGGTCCTCGCGCACCCAATCTACGCCAAGGACTACGAGCGGCTGCTCTCGATGATCGCCGACGCCGGCATGGTTGGCGTCGAGGTCCACTACGCGAACTTCAGCCCCGAGCAGCGCCGGCACCTTGCGCGGCTCGCCGACCGGCTGGGTCTGCTGGCCTGCGGCGGCAGCGATTACCACGCCATGGGGGCCGAGGGCGAGCAGCTTCCTGGCTCAGCGGGACCGCCCGTGGACGTCGTGGACGAACTGGAGCGCCTAGCGCGGCCACCGGCCGGGGGATAGGGCCAGGACCGGGCCGTGGACGAGTCCCTCAAGATCGCCATCGCGGTTGCCTACGGGTACCTCCTTGGGTCGGTCAATGCAGCGTTCCTGGCGGGGCGGCTGGTCAAGGGCATCGACCTGCGGGAGGTCGGCAGCGGCACGGTCGGCGCGTCGAACGTCTGGTACCACGTCGGCAAGTTCTGGATCTTCCCCGTCGGTGTGTTCGACCTGTTCGTGAAGGGCTTCACCCCCGCGTACCTCGCCCGCTACGCCCTTGACCTTGGCATCGAGGCGCAGGTAGCGGCCGGGCTGGCGGTCGTGGTGGGCCACAATTGGCCGGCGTTCCTGCGGTTCCAGGGCGGACGCGGGGTCGCGCCAACGGTCGGTGTGCTGTTAGCCCTCGCCCGCCTGGAGTTGGCGCTGTTTGTCGTGGTGGCAACCGCCGGCTGGCGGCTCTCGGGGAGCTCAGCGGTGTGGGTGCTCATCGGCATGGCGCTGCTGCCCGTCTCGTCGGTGCTGTGGGAACGCCCTGGCGCAACCATCGCGCTCACGGCGGGCCTCCTTGTCATAACGGTCGTCAAACGCGTGACGGCGAACCTCCGTAATACCAGTGGAGTGGCGTTGGGGCGGCTCACGCTCAATCGGCTGCTGTACGACCGTGACATCGCCGACCACGACTCGTGGGTCCAGCGCGAGCGCCCCAGCACGACGTAGGCGAACGGCGAGGCGATGACAACGACCTGCCATTGGCATCCGGGCCGCGAAACCAGTCTCCGGTGCGGCCGCTGCGAGAGACCCATATGCACGGAGTGCATGCGTCACCACCCGGTGGGCGTGCGCTGCAAGGAGTGCGCCGCTGAGGTGCGGCTGCCGACCTACCGCGTCTCCACCGGCTACGTCGCGCGTGGCATCGGCGCTGCAATCGCGGCGGGCCTCGTCGCGTCGGTGCTGCTGTCGATCCTCGCCAGCTTCGCGGGCATCGGCTTCATGTTCCTGTTCCTGATGGCAGGCGTCGGCTACGGCGTCGGCGAGGTGGTCGCGGCGGCGGTCAACCGGCGCCGCGGGCGCGCGTACCAGTACATCGCCGGGGGAGGCGCCTTGCTCGGCACCGCGCCGGTCCTCATCCCCCTGCTGGTGTTCGGCAGCTTTGGCCTATTCGGTGTGATCGGCGTGGGCGTGGCCGTCTGGGTAGCGTCGACCCGCGTGGCACCGTAGTCGCGGTGGACGCTTCTCGCGGGAGGGTCCTACAATGGCCCCGCGCGGGCGTAACTCAGTGGTAGAGTCCCTGCTTCCCAAGCAGGTTGTCGTGGGTTCGAATCCCATCGCCCGCTCCAAACCAACCGCGAACCTTGCCGCCACGCCCACCGGCGGCCTGCCGCTCCACGGTCATGAGCGTCAGCAATTACGAGAGGAGAGACCCATGGGAAAACGAAGGACGATCGAGGTGCCGGGGCTGTCTCACGGTGGTGCGCCCATTCCGACCGCGGTCATGATGGGCAATACGCTGTTCACGTCGGCCATCCTCGGCACTGACACGACGACTGGCGATGTCGCGGAGCCCGAGCGGCAGACGGCGTTGGCGTTCGAGAACATGCGCCGCGTCGTTGAGGCGGCCGGCGGCACCGTGGACGACATCGCCTCGGTGCGCGTCTACATGACCGACTACGCCCTCCGCGGCGAGGTCAACACCGAGTGGCTCAAGATGTTTCCCGACCCGGACGACCGGCCCACGCGTCACGCGGTCCAGATGCCCATGTTCGGCAACATGGTGATCCAACTGGAGATGACCGCCGTTATCGGCTAGCGCGCCGCCACGCTGGCTAGCCCGCCGGAGCACCAGCCGCGGCCGGCTCCACCAGCGACTCGATCTCCGGACGCCGCGTGGACACGCCTGCCCAATCAGCCGTCTTGCGGCTGACCCGCCCGTCCCTGAAGAACTCCAAGATCGCCTGATTGAACATCTCCGGCTGGTCCGTCTGTCCCTGGTGCCCGCACTCCGCCGGGTAGAACACCTGGATGTTGGGCAGCTGGTCCTCTTGCCGGTATGCGTTGTCCACCGGGCTGAGGACGTCGTCGCGGCCGTACAGGTAGATGCCCGGCACGCCCACCTGGTCAATCTTCCCCTTCAGGTTGAGCCAATGGGCGTACGCGGGGTCCTTGGGACCCGTGCGGGCGAAGTTGGCCGCGGCGGCGAATGAGTCGCGCTGAGCGTTGGCCGCGCGCGACCGCATCTCGAGCACGTCCTGGACCAGGCCCTCCTTGCGGTAGATGATGGGCTCGAGCAGCTTGCGCATCCCCTCCGGCGTGCCGTCGTACTTGTCGTTGTCGGCCGATATACCGGACTTGAGCTGGCTCGGGTCGATGCCCAGCGTGGTGTTGAACACCGCCGTCGCGATGAGGGCGAAGCGCTTCACTCGGCCGGGGTTGTTCACGACGTAGTACGACGTGCAGCCCGCCCCCTGGGAGTTGCCGGCGAGGTAGAACTCGTCCAGGCACAGGGCGTCCACGAACTGACCGATGAACTCGGTCCAGCTGACGAACCCCTCTTTGGGCCAGAACTCTTCACGCGTGTCGGAGAGCCCGAATCCCGGACGGTCCGGGGCGTAGACGCGGAAGCCGTGCGAGGCCAGGAACGGCATCATCAGGCGCCAGCCGGCGACGCCGGAGGAACCCGGCAGGCCGCCGTGCAGCAGCACGATGGCAGGACCGGTATCGCCAGCGGTCGCGTAGTGCGCCTTCGCACCGTTCGCCAGGCGCACCCAGCGGCTTGCGATTCCCTCGACAGGTACTATCCCCTCGTCAGTCAGCGCCATGGTCTTCCTCCCGCGGATGATCTGTGTCGTTTGGCAACTATCGTGTGCGCAGACGGCGGCGTCAACGCCCGCGGAGCTATGGCTTCCAGCCGAGGGCTTGCACCATGGGGATTAGGGCGAAGGACTCCGGACTCGCCGCCCACTCCGGAATCCAGGCGCGTACAGCCTCGACCTGGGCCTGTGTCACGAGGCCTTCCTTGACCAACGGTTCCACCACTCGTGGGGAATGCCCCTCAGCCGTCAGCCGGGCCAGCAAGTCGACACCCTCGTCGTCTCCGAAGACTTCCGCGCCGAGGCTCACCCGTGTTGGGCTGAACCCTGCTCGGTGAACGAGGGTGCGAAGCGAGAATGCAAAACTCAGGTCGAGCCCCCTGCTAATGAACATCTTGAGGTTCATGTCGACCAGCAACGGCTTGAATTCCTCGGCGCGCGGTCCAGACAGCATGAAGCTCCCGTGGGAGAACGCTGGCTCTCGCACGGCCGCGATACCACCGGACTTCAAGACCCGGAAGAGCTCGGCCAGCCCCTCCGCGGGCCTGGGCAGCCAGGTGAGCAGGGCCGATGTGAAGACAGCGTCGAATTCGCCATCGCCGAACGGCAGTGCCGTCGCGTCGGCCTGCTCGAACCTGACGTTGGTGATCGAGTGATAGTCGGCCAGCCGCCGACCTCGTTCCACTTCATCCTTGGAGAGGTCCACGCCGACGACCTCGCCGTCGGGACCGACAGCTCGCGCGAGTCCGACGGTGATCGTTCCGGGCCCGCTCCCAAGGTCGAGGACGCGCATGCCCGGCCTGAGGTGCGGCAGCAAGAAGGCCGCCTCTGACTCTGCCGTGCGCCGCGCCATCCGCTCGTGCGTGGCGTTCATCTCGTGGCCCCAGAGGTACTCCGTCGCTTTGCGATCGAGCTCTTGCGCCATCGGCGCCCCCTTGCGTCCTCGCTTACTTCGTCCGCATGAACTTCTGCAACCGCTTGCCCGTGTTCACCTCACCGGTGAACAGGTTCCCGTTGGTGTCCCCGGCGAGGCTGTGGACCCACTCGAAGTAGCCGGCGAGCCGGCCGCCGACGCCGAAGGAGCCGACGATGCTCAGGTCGCTACGGGTGAGGATCCAGACTTTCATGTTGGTCCCGTCCGGGACGTACACGTAGGTCTGTTCATCGTCGGGTGAGAACTCGAGGTCCCACACGGCACCCATGGCGAGGGTCCGGGTGGAGATGAACGCCTCGCTGACGAACTGGCCATCCTTCTGAAAGACCTGGATGCGGTTGTTCACTCGGTCCGCGGTGTAGACGAGCCCGTCGTTGGATATCCGCACCGCATGCATCGGGCCGCGGAACGAAAGGTCGACCGGCCCATCCGGATCGTAGGGCGGCAGCTCCGCATCGTCGGGACGCTCGCCGTACGCGCCCCAGTGACGCTTGTAGGCGCCGGTGGTCGCGTTGAACACGACGATGCGGCGGTTGCGGTAGCCGTCGGCGATGTAGACCTCGTTCGCGGGCGTGTCCACGGTGATGTCGGCGGCGCTCCCAAGCAGCCGCTTGTGGTTGCTGCCGCCCGTCTTGCCCCATCGGCCGATGCTCAGCAAGCGTTCGCCGTCGGGCGACGACTTGAAGACGACCTGGTCCTCGGCGTTGATGCCGCCGGTCCACACGTTGCCGTCGGCGTCGACGTACATGCCGTGCTCGGTCTTCGGCCATGGCGCGTCGTCGGTGCCGCCCCACGCGCGAACCACGTTGCCCTGGGGGTCGAACTCGATGACCGGCGGCGCCGGGATGCAGCACTCGGCGATGGGCGGGTCTTGAGCCGCACCGGTCTCGCGCTCGCTCAGGCTGGCCCGGCGGTGCACGATCCAGACGTGGTCGCGCGCGTCCACGGCGACCCCGGCCACCTGGCCGATGATCCAGTTGTTCGGCAGCGGCTTTGGCCAGAACGGGTCGACTTGGAAGGAAGGGACTGACTCACTCATGACACACTCCGCACCTCGCGTCTGCTCTGCGCTCGCTTCCCTACGCGCTCCAGGTCGCCGGCCCCGCGGGCGCAGCAACGATCCGGTTGCGCAACAGGCCGATCTGCTCGATCTCGACCTCGAGGACGTCCCCAGGCTCCATGGCCCGGCGCGCACCCGGCAGGCTCGGTGGGCGCACGGTGCCGGTGTAGATGATGTCGCCGGGGGTCAGGGTGGCGTAGCTGCTCAGGTAGCTCACGAGCCTCGCCACGTTGTTGCGCAGGTGCTTGGTGCGCCCGCTGGCCACCACCTCACCGTTCAGCCGTATCTCCATCGCCAGGTCGCTGTAGTCCAGCCCCGCCACGATGGTCGTACCCAAGCAGGCCCAGGTGTCCACCGACTTGGCGACCAGCCGCGCGGGCTCCTCGGCGCCCTGGCGCTCGCCGTACCAGGTGTTCTCGCTCCAGTCGTTGCCGACGGTCACGCCGAAGACGTGGTCAGGCGCGTCCTCGACCGAGATGTGCCGGCCCGGCTTGCCGATGATGATGACCAGCTCGCCTTCGTAGTTGAGGTTGCCGGCACCGGGCGGCAGCTCGACGTCGCCCTCGTGCGGGTTCAGCGAGCTGGGCAGCTTGGCGAACCAGCGCGGGTGCGGCACCGGCAGGTGCTCGTCGGGTGCGTCGTGGTTTCCCGTAACGCCGATGACCTTGCCGACCCGGGCTGGGTCGAGCGGCACGAGCAGCTGCACGTCGGAGACGCGCACAGTCGTGCCGGTGCAGGTCTGCGGTGTGTCGAAGAGGTCCCCAGCCAGTTGGTGGACCGTTTCGCCCTCCAAGATGCCGTAGGAAGCCTGTCCGCCCGTCGCGTAGCGGACATAGCGGGTCACGTTCTGGTTCGTCACTGGCCTGCCCTCCCGCATGTCGACCCATCAATGGGCATCACGAGCCTTGAGTTCATCGCGCGTTCTGCGTTCAGCACTTGCTACCTCCCAAAGGACGGCTGGGTCAGCCCTTGTTCGTGTCGTTGAGAAACTTCTCGACTTCGGCGACGAACACGGTCAGGTTGTCGTCGTGGACGTAGTGGGTCGCGTCCGGCACCTCGACGATGCGCACGTTCTCGTTGGCCTTGGCCATCTCCTGCGCCGCTTCCCAGGCGAAGGTGTCGGAGTTCGCCCCGCGCAGGACCAGCGTTGGGCAGCGAAGGTCCCGCACGTGTGGCCATAGGTCGACCTGCGTGGACTCGTCCGCCCGCCCGCGTGCGCGCACGATGCCCTTGATGTCGAGCTTCCAGGCGACCCTGCCGTCGGGTCGCTCACGCAGCGTGTTACCAAGGCGAAGGGCCAGCGCGTCCTCCGAGATGTGCGGCCGCTCCTCGCGCAGGAAGGCTTCGGCGGCGGCCCAGGACTCGAAGTCGGCGGGCGTCTTGTCCAACTCGGCGGCGATGCGCTGTCCTCCTGGCGTCGGCGCAGCCACCCGGGGCCCCGCGTCCTCGACGACGATGGCGCTCACGACCTCGGGGTGCTGGGCGGCGTAGACGATGGCGTTGGAGCCGCCCATGGAATGGCCGATGACCGTGACGCCATCGAGGCCGAGCTGATCGACGAAGCCCGTCACATCGGAGACGTATTGCTGGGTGTAGTAGTTCGCCGCTGGGTCCCAGTCGCTGTCACCCCGGCCCCGCTGGTCCAGGGCCAGCACGTGGTAGCGGTCCCTGAGCGCCTCCGCAACGCGGCCCCAGTTGTGCGCGAAGCTCCGGAGGCCGTGGAGCATGACGATGGGTGGCGCTCCTTCGTTCCCCCAGTCCAGGTAGTGGATGCGCAGGCCATTAACCGTCACGAACCGATCGTCTACCTCTGCTCTGGCTACCATTGCCAACCTCCCTTTCGCCGGCTACTCGACATCGAGCACCGCCACCGCGTCCACCTCGACGAGAAAGGCGGGGTTCGCAAGCGCCGCAACGACCACCATCGTGCTGGCGGGCGGCGGATGCACCGTCATCTCCTGCCGCGCAGCGCGTATCGGAGCCAGGTTGTGCTCTCCCACCACGTAGGTGGTGGTCTTGACGAGGTCACGGGCCGTCCCGCCAACGGACTCGAGGGCCGCCGCCACGTTCGCCCACACCTGCCGGTACTGCGCCGCCGCGTCGTCCGCACCCGTCAGGTTGCCGGCGGCGTCCCGGGCAAGCTGGCCCGAGAGGTAGACGGTGTTCCCAGCTCTCACCACGTGGGAGTAGATACCTCCGGGGGGCGGGCTGAGCTCACTTGGGTTGAGGTGCAAGCGCATCGGCGACATAGGCTCCTTCGTGGCCGCGGAGCGGCGCCCCGGAGGCTAGTCTCCCCTCATCCGTGCGTCAATCTACAGCGCTCGGGCTACAGCGCTCGGGCTATGGGGGCTAAGGCGAGGGCGAGGGCGGCGCTCCCGTGAGCGCTGCGGAAGTCGGCCTATCGCCCCAGGTGGCTCGCTCGCATAATGACCGCATGGCCTTTCGCAGCGGTTTCGTCGCCATCGTCGGGCGCGCAAACGTCGGCAAGTCGACGCTGCTGAACGCGCTCGTCGGCCAAAAGCTCTCCATCGTCTCCGCCAAGCCGCACACCACCCGCCACAAGTTGTTGGGCGTGCTAAACGGCGATCGCTTCCAGGCGGCGCTGCTCGACACACCGGGCTACCTCAGGCATAGCCGCGACCAGCTGGACAACGTCATGGCGCGGCAGATCGCAACTGCCTTCGCCGAGGCGGACCTGGTGCTGCTGGTGGTCGAGGCCCGGCCGGCGGGCGACGTGGAGCAGGACTTCATCAGCCAGGTGAAGGCATCCAAGCGGCCGGCGGTACTCGCCATCAACAAAATCGACCTGATCGCCAAGCCCAAGCTCCTGCCGGTGATGGCGGGCTACGCGGAGATGGACGCATTCGCGGACGTCGTGCCGACCAGCGCTGTGACGGGCGACGGCATCGACGTGCTGGTGGAGCGCCTGGCCGCCTGGCTGCCGGAGCAGGAGGCGATCTTTCCTGCGGAGCAGCTCACCGACCGGCCCGTGGCCTTCCTGATGGGGGAGATCATTCGCGAGAAGGTGTTCTCGCTGTACCGCGAGGAGGTCCCCTACGACGTGGCCGTGGAGGTGGAGGCGTACGAAGAGCGCCAGGGCACCGCGCCCGATCTCCTTCAGGCAACTGTCCACGTCGGGTCGAACTCGCAGAAGCAGGTGCTGATCGGCAGGGGCGGGCTGGCCATCAAGCAGGTGGGAGTTGAAGCGCGGCCCGAGATCGAGGCCATGGCCGGGCGGCCGGTCTACGTCGAGCTGTGGGTGAAGGTCAGCCCCGCCTGGCGAAAAAAGGCCGGGTTCGTCCAGCGGACCGTGCAGCCCTAGAGGTCTTGGCCGTTGTCACCAACGAACTGCTTGACCAAGAAGCAGTTGGCGCCGTACTCCTCGAGGAGCCGTAGCGCCTCCAACACCGCCGCCTGGGCGATGTCCTCGCGATTGACCTTGCGGACGCCGTGCTTACGACGTAGCAGCCTCCGAATGTCCTCGACCGCCTCGACTGCGTCGGCGCGGAAGCGGTAGGTGACCTTGACGCGCTCCTTGGCGTCGAGCGCTATGTCGTCCTGGCGGCTGAGGGCGTCCAGCTCGGCCTGCACTTCCTCCGCGGAGCGCAGGATGGTACGTCGACCACGACTCTCGAGCTCCGGGAAGACGAAGTTCGGTCGCTTACCCCTTGTGGCCATTGAGGGCCTCCTTCGCCAACTCCCGGTATTGCTTGGCGCCGTCGATATCCTGGCGCCACAGGACCAGCGGAGTCTGATAGCCAGGCGCCTCCGCGAACCGCACGGACTGCTTGATCACCTGGGGAAAGAGGTGGATTCCCTCTCGCTCCGCGAACTCCGATAGGTACTGGTACACCTCGCGGCTGTTGACCGTACGGCCGTCGAAGCGGGTCGCCACGATCCCCATGATGTGCAGGCCGGGATTGGTGACCTCGCGCACGTTCTCCATGGTGTCGAGCAACATGCGCAGCCCCCGTAGGGCCATGTACTCGCACGAGATGGGGATCAGCACCTCGGTGGCGGCCGTCAGGCTGTTCACTGTCAGGATGCCCAGCGACGGCGGCGTATCGATGACGATGACGTCGTACTCGTCGAAGATCGGGCGCAGCCGCCGGTACAGGATCGTCTCGGCGGCCAGCGCCTGCTTCAGCTCGATTTCGGCGCCCGCGAGGTCAATGGTCGCGGGGGCAAGGTCGAAGCCGAAGTCGGTCTTGACCAGGACGTTTCGGATGCTGAGGTCGGGGTTTACCAGCGCATCGTAGATGGACCGCTCGATCTTGGTCGTGTCCATGCCCAGGCAGACCGCGCTGCCGCCCTGCGGATCCATGTCGACCAGCAGCGTGCGCTTCCCGACCTCCGCGAAGCACGCCGAGAGGTTGACCGCAGTGGTGGTCTTCGCCACGCCGCCCTTCTGGTTGGCGACGGTCAGAATCATTGGGTTGCCGGCCATGTGCTCCCAAAGCTCGCTCAACGCCTGCGCGAGCCGCTAGCCTGGCCGGAACGCTACCGAGACGGCATGCCTGATGTCAAGAAAGTTTGCAATCTGGGTTGCCAGCAAACTGGCGAGTCGCCGCAGCCCCATATCGGAGCGGCTCGGCTGGGCATTATCATGGGGGCTGGCGCCGACCATGGCCCCGTCGCACCCCGGCCACCCCTTATGGAGACCGCATGCCGTTGATTCCGAAGTGCATGAGCACGCAGCACCCCGACAACGCCTTTGTACCCCCCTACGCCATCGACGGTGTCCTCAAGGGCGAAGGGGAGATCACGGAAGCGGTCGACATCTTCGCCCTTGGGAGCGACGAGCAGATGTGGGACTCGGAGGGCAAGGAGGCCGACAACCAGGTCGTCCAGAAGCTGCTCACGAACCATTCCGCGTTCTTCCAAGACGAGCGGAGGCTGGGCACTGACTGCGTGCTGACCCTGAGGGTGCCCAACCCGCGCATCGAGGTGGAGATGCGCAAGTCCACCGTCGAGGCGCTCCAGGGCATTCCCAAGGCCTGGGACATGGCCCGCGAGTTCTACGGCGAAGGGCTGGAGGAGCCACCCATCCAGGAGGTTATCCTCCCTTTCACCACCTCCGCGGAGGAGCTGTCCGCACTGGACGTCTACTACCGCAAATTCGTGGTCGGCCAGGAGTTACAGCCGCTGGTCGGCGGGCGCACCGTCAAGGACTGGATCGGCGAGTTCTTTCCCAAGCGGGTCCGCATCATTCCGCTCATCGAGGACGTGGAGCACCTGACCCGCTGCGACGACATCGTCCGTGAGTTCCTACAGGAGACGGAAGTCGACTACCAGCGCGTCTTTCTGGCGCGTAGCGACCCTGCGCTCAACTACGGCGCGGTCGCCGCGGAGCTGATGCTCAAGATAGGTCTCTCGCGCCTCGACAGCCTCCAGGCCGAGATCGGCGTCCCGCTCTATCCGATCATCGGTGTCGGCGCGGTCCCGTTCCGCGGGCACCTCAACCCCCTCAACGTGGAGCGGGCGTTCCGCGAGTACCCCAGCGCCCACACCCTCACCGTCCAGTCGTCCTTCAAGTTCGACTACGACCGTGAGCAGGTGCGTGACGGCATCGCCAAGATCGTCGCCCACGAGCGCAGCGAGGCGCCGCCCATCGACGAAAAGCGCGCGCGCGCCATCATCGACAAGGTGTCGGCCCGCTACCAGACGCAGGTCCGTAGCCTGGCCCACGTGATCGGCGACGTGTCGTCCAAGGTGCCGAAACGGCGGGAACGCAAGCTACACGTCGGCCTGTTCGGTTACGGGCGCTCGCTGGAAGGGTCGGGGGGAGACGTCACACTGCCCAGGGCCATCGGTTTCGCGGCCTCCATGTACTCGATCGGCGTGCCTCCTGAGCTGTTGGGGCTGGCCGCGTTGGATGCCGACGACATGGCCTTCGTGCGCGAGGTCTATCCCAGCTTCGATGAAGACATGGCCGTGGCGCTGCGCTACGTCAACGAAGGCCGCGTGCGCGAGCTTTTGGGCAAGGAGCACGCACGCATCGCCCTCGAGCTGGGCCAGGACATCGACCGCGTCCACGAGGGCCTCACCAGCGCCATCTGGGCAGGCCTGGGCCAGAGCACGAGGGTCAACGTGCCCCACTACATCGAAGAGGCGGCGCAGCTCAGGCGTTTCCTCGGCTAACGCCGACCTGACGACACCTTAGTTGACGACATTCGTGGGCCGGCCAGCCAGGAACGCCTCGACGTTGTCGACGGCACCCTCGTTCAGAAACTCCATGCCCTCGATCGTGTTGTCCGCCACGTGAGGCGTGAGGACGACGTTGTCGCATCCCAGCAGTGGGTTGTCCGGCGGTACTGGCTCGGTCTCGAAAACGTCGGTCCCGAAGCCCCAGAGCCTGCCGGCATGCAGCGCCTCGGCCACGGCCACCGCATCGACCACGCCACCACGGGCCACGTTGACCAGCACGGCGTCATGCTTCATCAGGCCGAGCTCCCGCTCGCCGATCAGGTGGCGCGTTTCGCCGCTCATGCGCACGTGCAGGCTGACGGCGTCCGATACCGCGAGCAGTTCATCGAGCTCGACGTAGCGCACGCCCAGCTCCCGGGCCCGCTCGTCGGAGGGGTTGAACGTCCACGCCACCACGTCCATGCCGATGGCACGGGCCAGGCGGGCCATTGCCCCGCCGATGTATCCGGTGCCGACCACGCCAAGCGTCCGTCCGCGCAGGAACAACGAGCGCTCCTGGCGCCATTCGCCAGCGCGAAGGGCGGCTGTGTCGGGAACGACGCGCCTGGCCACCGCCAGCAGCAGAGCGAGGGCGTGCTCTGCGACCACCGGCGCGGTCCGCCCAGGCACGTTGCTCACGACGATATCCCGCGTGCGGGCCGCGGCCAGGTCCACCGAGTCGGTGCCAATCGCCACGAGCACGATGAGGCGCAGGCCAGGCGTGCGCGCCAGCGCCTCCGCGGTCCATTGCACACGCACCGGCGAGATGACGGCCTCAGAGCCCCGCACCCGTGCGGCCAGCTCATCGAGGGTGGCGGGCGGCTCGGTGTGCAGCGTCACGTCACCGAGCGCACGGAGGCGGTCCAGCTGCGGTGACTCGGGCCACTGGCGCTGGGGGTCGGCGACGATGACGAGCGTGGGCCGTGACCCCGGCGTGGCCGCCATCACAAGCCCGTGGTCAATTCAGGCGCTCAAAGAGGGTGGCGACGCCCTGTCCCCCGCCGACGCAGAGGGTCGCCAGACCGTAACGGCCGTCGCAGCGGGTCAGCTCCTCCATGAGCTTCACGGTCATGATGGCGCCGGTCGCCCCCAGCGGGTGCCCCAGCGAGATGCCGGACCCGTTGACGTTGGTGCGGTCCATGTCGAGCCCCAGTTCGCGGATCACATAGAGCGCCTGGGCGGCGAACGCCTCGTTGAGCTCGATGAGGTCGATGTCTCCCAGCGCGACGCCGGTACGCTCGAGGACCTTGCGCGTGGCGGGCACCGGCCCGATGCCCATGTAGGCCGGGTCGACGCCTGCCAGCGCGCGCCCGACCCACCGCATGCGCGGCGTCAGCCCTTCGGCGCTCGCCCTCTCGGCCGACATGACCACGACGGCCGCCGCCGCGTCGTTCATCCCGGCGGCGTTGCCCGGCGTCACTGTGCCGCCGTCCTTGAATGCGGGCTTGAGGGCTGCGAGCTTCTCCACGCTGGTGTCCGCGCGGGGGTGCTCGTCCCGGTCGACCACTGTTGGATCGCCGCGGCGTTGCGGTACGCTCACCGGCACGATCTGGCTGGCGAAGCGTCCCTCTGCCTGCGCAGCCACCGCACGCGTATGGCTCAGGACGGCCAGCTCGTCCTGCTCGCGGCGCCCGACCTCGTAGCGCGCGGCGACGTTCTCGGCGGTCACGCCCATGTGGTAGTCGTGGATGGGACAGCTCAGCCCCAGCGTCACGCCGTCGACCATGCGGCCGTCGCCGTAGCGCAGCCCGTCGAAGCGGACGCCGGGCATCAGGTAGGGCACCGTGCTCATGCTCTCGACGCCACCCGCGACCACGACGTCGGCCTCGCCCAGCAGGATGGCGTGCGCCGCGAGGTTGATCGCTTCGAGGCCTGACGAGCATGCGCGGTTCACGGTCAGGGCCGGCACGGTCTCCGGCAGGCCGGCGCCCAGCGCGGACGTGCGGGCAACGTAGCCGGAGTCGGCCGCCTGCAGCACGTTGCCCATGATGACCTCGTCGACGGCCTCTGGTGAGACGCCGGAGCGCTCCAGTGCCGCACGGATGGCGACGGCGCCCAGCTCGCGGGCCGGCAGGTCCTTGAACGCGCCGCCGAAGCGGCCTATCGGCGTGCGCGCGCCACCCACGATGACAACGTCCCGCATGGCAACCTCCTGAGGCCCACGATTCTCCGGGCCGGGAGCCGGGAGCGTCAACTACGCGCGGGGGGCCTCGATGCCAAGGAGGTGCAGGACGTCGGCGGGCTGGCTCGCCACGTAGTGGGGGTCGGCGGCGGCGAGTGAGGGGCCCGTGGGCCCGCCACCCCAAGCCGCGTGGCAGACCCAGCACCCCGCGGCGCGTCCGGCCCCGAAGTCGGACGTCGTATCGCCCACCATCAGCGCCTCGGCCGGCGCGACACCCAAGCGCGCCAGGGCTGCGAGGACTGCTTCGGGGTGTGGCTTGTGCTCCGTCACGTCCTCGCCCCCGACGACGACGTGAAACAGGCCACCGAGCCCGCCTCGCTCCATCTGGTAAAGCGCACCGGCCCGCCGGCCCGCCACCTGGAAGTCGCGCCCCTTGGAGGTGACCACCCCGACGGCGTGGCCAGCCCCACGCAGAGCCTCCAGCATGGCCACGACGCCCGGGTAAGGTAGCGCGTTCTCCGCCTCGTACAGCCAGTAGGCGGCGCGGTAGCGGTCGAGCAGATTCAACTCTCTGCCGTGGGCCTGCTCGATCTCCGCGAAGGGGACGGTGAAGGTCAGCCCGTTGACGTCTCGGACGAAGTCCTCCGCGGTGGGGCTGACAACGCCCGCCTCGGCAAAGGCCCTCCGTAGGGCAGCCTCGCGGCCCGGCAGGCTCTCAACCAGCGTGTCGTCGAAGTCGAAGAGCACCGTACGTACGTGCGCCAGCTCGCCGGCCATGGCCTACTCCGAGGCCGCCGCGCCAAGGTTTGCCGCGGCGCTCATCGGGCCGACGAGCACGTCGTCGCCCTCGATGCGTACCGGATACGTCGGCTGGTTCGCCAGCGACGGCCCGACGCTCTGGCGGCCGGTGCGCACGTCAAAGCGCGCGCCGTGCAACGGACACACGACCTCGCTCCCGTCCAGCGCGCCCGTGCTCAGCGAGCCGCCCGCGTGGCTGCAAAACTCCTCGAGCGCATAAAACTCGCCGTCGAGCCGGACCAGCGCGATCTGCTCGAAGCCGATGGTGACCAGCTTCATGCGGCCGTCTGCCAGGTCGGCGGTCTTGGCAACGCGAGTGAAGTCGGCGGGCACCGCTACGCCCCGGCGGCGTCGGACGCCACCGATGTATCGACCGGCACGCCGTTGCGGAACAGCAGTTCGTTGCCCGTCGTCGCCGGCACGCGCGGACCCGGCGTCAGGATGCCGGCGACGTTCAGCGGGTCCGTCGCGGCGACCCGCACGACTTCGCCGTCCGGCGCACGCTTGTGCACCGCCCGGAGCGCGTCCACGGCCTCCGGGAGGGCGAACTGCTCGCCCACGAAGCCGGCCAGGAAGCGCCCGCCGCGTATCTCACCTCGCGCCTCGGCCCGGCGGAAGGCTCGCAGCAGCAGCCGCCACGGGGGCGCCATCGGCTCGCGCGCCAGCAGCTCGCGCACAAAGACACCGTAGCGGCGCAGCAGCTGGCCGGCCCGCGCCTCCACCACTTCGTCCTCGGGGCTGCGCCGCGCCTCGGCAGCGCCGCCGAGCGTCAGCGATACGGGTGCGCGGGCTTCGGCTGCTCGGAGCAGCGTCCAGCGGCTCTGGTGCAGCCGCGGACGCGTCTGGCGGCCGAATCGCGACCGGCGCCCCGAGCGCTGCGCCCTCCGGGCCACGCCGCTGATCAGCCCGCGCAACGCGCCAAAGCCGTCGGCCGTCACGCGGCCGCCGGCGACGAGCTGCCACAAGCCGTCCTCGACCTCCGCGGGCAGGCGACGCACGCCACCGACGATGTCGGGCAGGAACGACGCACCGCTGGCCACCAGATATTCGAGCACCTCGGCCGCGACACCGCTCAGCGGAGCCTCGTCATCGGGCACTGGCGGGTCCAGCAGCCAGAGCGTGTCCTCACGCAGACCCAGGCTCACGGGACTGTTGCGGGAAAGGCCCGCGACTACGGGCCCGGTGGCCCGGCGCGCGAAGCGGCCCCACGTGGCCTCGCCGCTGAAGAAGGCTGTGTCGAGCATTGCCGAGCTGAAGTCGCGCACCCTGGCGGGCAGCAGCGACTGCTCCCAGGCCTGCGCAGCGGCCTCGAAGCCCTGCAGCTGTTCGATGGCGGCGATCAGCCCCGCCTCACCCGACAGCCGCGAGCCAGGCGTCAGATGCTGCCACTCGAGCAGGAACCGGATGTAGGAGGCGGCGGGTACCGGCTCGATCTCCTGTCGCAGCCTGCCGATGGTGCTTCGGTGGATGCGCGCGAGGATTCGCCGGTCGCACCACTCTTCGACACCCGAAGCGACAGCCGCCGCGCGGAACTGCCCGCGCAGCACGAGCCCCTCGCCTTCGAGCCGAGCCACGGCGATGTCCACGGTGCCCTTGGCGAGAGCCAGGGCCACGGCCATCTCAGCAGTCGTGAAGGGCCCCGTCGACTCCACGCGCCCACGAACGATCTCCCGCTCGGCGTCCTCCGTCTCCATGGGTTCGGCGAAGGGCCATGGCTCGCCCGAGAGCGTCCCGTTGGGGTAGGCCGCGGCGACCATGCTGGAGCGCTCCGTGGCCAGCCAGAAGGTGCGCCCACCGACGACGAGCGTCATTGCCCGTCCTGCCGCCTTCAGCTCGGCCAGCCACGCACGCCATGCGTCCGTACCCCAACCATCGACGTCAGCCTCAGGCAGGACCCCAAGCGTCATCAGCGTGTCGTGCAGCTCGTCGGCGTCGCGCGCGACCGGCCATGCGCCCGCCGACTCGGCGGCGATGGCCTCCTCGTCCAGGGAGCCGAGGTCCCGCGCGTCCTCGGGCAGCGCTCTGCGCAGCGTGACGGCCCTGGCACGCCGCTCCTCGAGGGGTGCGTCGTCCAGGAAGGCGTAGGGCATCGCGTTCAGGATCTGGTGCGAGAAGGCGGAGGGCTGAACGGTGTCCCTGCCGTAGACCTCGATCTCGCCACGTTCGATCTTGCCCAGAAGCTCCTTCATCCCCTCGGAGTCCAACGCCTCGGTGAGGCAGTCGCGCATCGTCTCGAAGACGAAGGGATGGTCGGGCACCTCGACGTCGGCGCCGGCGGGAGCGTTGTCCTGGCACGCGGCCTGCGCTGGGAAGACGGCGGCCAGCAGATCGTCGGAGCGCATCCGCTGAATGGGCGTAGGCACGCGCTTGCCGCCGACCTGGCGCAGCAGTGCCAGCGAGCGCGAAGCCACCCAGCGCCAGCGCACGCCAAACACGGGGGACTGCAACACGGCCTGTACCAGCACGTCCTCGGCGGTGTTCGACTTGACATAACGGAAGATGTCATCGACCGGGAAGGAGTGCTGGGGACCCAGCGAGAGGTTTATCCCTTCGTCCGTGGCCGCGGCCTGGAGCTCGAAGTCGAAGTTGCGACAGAAGCGCTTTCGCAGGGCCATGCCCCACGCGCGGTTGATGCGGCTGCCCCATGGCGAGTGGATGATCAGCTGCATACCACCCGCTTCGTCGAAGAAGCGCTCGGCGATCAGGCGCTCGGCGGTCGGCACCGTGCCAAGGACGCGCTTGCCCTCGGCGATGTACTCGACGACCTGCTCGGCGACGTCACGCCCCGCGCCCTGCTCCATCACCCACGCGATCGCCGTCTCGGGCACCGGCAGGCGCTCGTCGACCTCTCGGCGTACCTCCGACACCTCGCGGGACAGCTCCCGCGTCCTGCCTGGGGCCTCGCCAAGCCAGAACGGGATGGTCGGCGACTGCCCCTGCGCCTCCTCGACCCGCATGACCCCCGCTTCCACGCGGCGAATGCGCCACGGCGTGTTGCCGAGGAGGAAGATGTCACCCGCCATGCTCTCGATGGCGAAGTCCTCGTTCACCGAGCCAACGAAGGTACCTTCGGGCTCCGTGACGACGAGGTAGTCGGCGGTATCGGGGATGGCGCCCCCGCTGGTAATCGTCGCGATGCGCCCGCCCCGTCGCGCCTTCACCCGGTGGTTCACGCCGTCACGGTAGAGGTACGCGCCATTACGGCCCCACCGGCCGGCCACGCCCTCGACCAGCATCTCCAGCACGGCCTCGTACTGCTCGTACGGCAAGTCCCGGTAGGGATGGGCGCCGCGCATGAAGTCGTACAGCTCGCGCTCGTCCCACCACTCCTCGCCCACCGTCGTGGCCACGATCTGCTGGGCCAAGATATCGAGCGGCCACGATGGGACGCGCAGGGCGTCCAGCATGCCCTCGCCAATGGCCTTCACCAGAGCGACCGTCTCCACCATCTCGTCGCGGGTCAGCGGGAAGAACCGTCCCTTGGGCAGCCCGCCGAGGAAGTGACCGGAGCGGCCGACGCGCTGGAGGCCCACGCCGATGCTGCGGGGCGAGCCAATCTGGCAGACGAGGTCCACGTCGCCAACGTCGATGCCGAGCTCTAGGGATGCCGTCGCGACGCACACGGCGATGGCGCCAGACTTCAGCCGCTGCTCGGCGTCCAACCGCGTGTCGCGGGACAGGCTGCCGTGGTGCGCGGCGACCTGGTCTTCGCCGAGGCGTTCGGTGAGCTGGTGCGCGACGCGCTCCACGAGCCTGCGCGTGTTCACAAAGAGCAGCGTGGTCTTGTGCGCCCGCACGAGGTCCGCGATCTGGTCCAGCACCTGCGCCCACTGCTCGTGGGTGGCGATGGGCCCCAGCTCGTGGTCGCGCGGCAGCTCGATCGCGATGTCCATGGCGCGCCGGTGGCCCACGTCGGCGATGGTGCAGTCGGGCGCGCCAGCCGTGTCTTCTCCGTCGGCCCGTCCCCTTGGCCCACGTGAGGAGGGCTCAGGACGTGCGTCGGCGGACTCAGGACGAGCCCCCACCAGGAAGCGGGCGATCTCCTCGATGGGCTTCTGCGTCGCCGACAGCCCGATGCGTGTGATCGCGTGCTCCGAGTTTTGGCAGAGGCGCTCGACCGAGATGGCCAAATGCGAGCCGCGCTTGTTCGGTGCGACGGCATGCAGTTCATCGAGGATGACGGTATGCACGGTGCGCAGGCCGCGGCGTCCGCTCTCCGACGTCAGCAGAATGAACAGCGACTCAGGCGTCGTGATGAGAACGTGCGGCGGGCGCTTGGCGTTCAGCGTGCGCTCGCGCTGCGGCGTGTCGCCGGTGCGCACGGCGGCGCGGATGCTGGGGATGGGCGTGCCCATCTCCTGGGCGAGGGCCGTGATCTCCGCCAGGGGCTCTTCGAGGTTCTTCTGGACGTCGTTGGAGAGCGCCTTCAGCGGCGAGACGTAGACCACCTGCGTGGCGTCGGGCAGGCCGTCCGGTGACGCAAGGCCCTGGCGCACGAGGCCGTCGATGGCGTTGAGGAAAGCAGCCAACGTCTTGCCGGAGCCCGTAGGCGCCGCGATCAGCGTATGGCGGCCCTCGGCGATGGCCGGCCAGCCGTGCGCCTGGGCGTCCGTCGGCGTGCCGAACCGCCGTTCGAACCAGGTGCGCACGATGGGGTGGAAGTGGCTCGTTGACACGTCCGAAAGGATATCAGGAGCGGCCAGGGGCGCGTGTCATCGATGGGCTAGTCCCACCACGCCCAGGCGAGCGCAGCGGCACCCACTATGGCAACCGCGTAGAGCCAGACATACACCGTGGCAAAAGCCGGAGGCCATCGGTTGGGTCGCAAGTCACTATGAATACCTCGCCACCAATCACGCGACGGTTACGCCACGTTGTTGAGGCCATTGCCACCTTTCCCGATAGTCGCGAGTTTCAAGTTCAAAGCCGCCCACCGGGTCGTTATGTCCTGTATCTCGTCTTGAACCATTTGGAGCGTCCTCGTTGCTCTCAGTGCATGCAACAAGCCAACGAATGCCAGAAATGCAAGCGCCCCAAAGCCAATGGTGGTATTCAAGTCTGTCGCTCGACCTGGCTGCCCGAGGAAAGCAAGCACTGCAGCAACAGTGACTGCGTAGGCCGCCAATAGCCAATGCCTCTCGGATTCAATGTGCCTAAGGTCGGCGAAGTACTTTCCCAGTAGCCGCTCAACATCCATAGCCAGCGGATGTTACGTCTGCGCCAGGGCGCCCTGCTATCATCCGGCCCGGCGCACGGGGCAATCGCCCCGATCCCGTCTCGGGAGGAGAAAGACATGGCGACCAAGCAGCTCATCGTCCACGAGGGCTTCATGCCCCACGGCCCCAACGTCCCCCACGGCGTCAAGGTCGACAACGTTATCGAGTACTCGGCCATCCGGCCGGCCCGGCCCGACCGCACCACCGGCGAAACGATGGAGGAGCAGGCGCACGACGTCTTCGCCAACTTCGAGCGTCTGCTGGAGCTGGACGGCCTGACCTGGAAGGACGTCGTGAAGGTCCGCGTCTACGTGACGAAGATGGAGATGATCGGCGCGGTCAACGCGGTCTGGGGGGAGAAGTTCCCGGCCGACATCCGGCCTGCCCGCGTGGTCATCGGCGCAGCGTTCCTCGCTGGTGAGAACACGATGACGACCTTCGACGCCACGGTCCGCACCGACCTCGACTAGTCAGGCGGCAACTCGGTCTCATGGGCGTGGCGCCCATCTCTGGAAGGGGGGCGGCCAGAGGCTGCCCCCTTCCAGCCGGTAGACCCGCAACGACGCCGTCTGCACCCAGACGAGGGTGATGGCGAAGAACGTGCGCTGCCCGAGCACCACGCCCGACAGGAACAGCAGCGGGGAGGGCATCCCCACCATCCCGATGAGGGGTCACGGGTCGTCAGGCATGTCGACCCGTTATGCCGCCCCGTCGTCGGGCCTGCCCCTCGCCAGCTGGACTGAAAACACCTGCACCCACGCCAGCGTGGTGGCGAAGAACCCCCGCTGAAGCACGCCATCGCCCGCGCTCCAGACCTCGGCCTGGAACGGCATGACGAAGGCGAGCGTCAGGACCCCCATGGCAAGCGAGAAGCGCATGGCTCCCTCCCACCCGGCGAGCCCCCGCACGCTCCACGGCAGCACGAACGTCGAGAGGCCTATGGCGGCGAAGCCGATGCGCGCCAGTGCGTCGTGGGCGGTGCCCTCCAGCGTCGAGAGCCCCGCCGCGTCGTCGTGGAAGACGCCCGCGAGCAGTCCGGTGGTCCCATAGACGGTGAGCAGGCCCCACAGAACCAAGCCCTGCTGCCGCCGTCCCGCCCCCCTCAGCCGCATCGCGAAGGCGTAGCCCAGCGGCAACACCAGCGCTCCGTACGCGATGAACCCGGAGCTGATAACCCAGCCATGGGGGCGGCCAGGTGCGCCGAGCGCGCTCACGGTCTCACCCACGTGGCTGTAGTCCGACGTCACGGTCGACGCTGCGACCATGCTTGCGACAAAGGCGCCAGGTGCCAGCGCCGCCACACAGGCCGCCAGACGAACGCGGCGCGTCACGGCACCAGCCCCGCGACGATGGAACCGACGCCCGCGAATACGACGAGCACCAACGCCAGCCGCAGGAACAGCGCGCGAGAGACCCAGCGCGACAGGGCGATGCCTGCCGCCACGCCCACCAGGGCCGCGGGCAGGACCGCCAGACCGAACAGCGTCGTGTCGCGGGTGAACACGCCGCTCACCATGAACGCCGGGATGGTGGTGGCGTTGAGCACCATGAAGTGGGCCACGATGTTCGCGCGAAACTCCCGCGGGTCGACGCCCTGGTTGGCAAAGAACAGGACCACCGGCGGGCCGGCAAGCCCTGTCGAGCTGTTCAGGAGTCCACTGGCGGCGCCGACGGGCGCGGACGCGATCCTCTCGCGGGCGAACGTCCGGCTGTAGCCCGCCAGCATCGCCAACGCGGTCGCTCCGACGATCACTCCGATGGCCACCTTGAGGACTGCCGGGTCCAACGCCACCAGCAGATAGGCTCCCAGCGGCGTCGCCAACGCGCCGGACAGCAGCAACACCCACACCCGCCGTATGTTGAGCCAGTGCCGGGCGTGGATCAGGATGGCGAAGTTGAGCACCGACGTCTCGATCATCATCACCGGGACGACGACCTTCGGCTCGATGAAGGCCGTCATGATGGGCGCGGCCACCATCACGAACCCGAACCCGGTCAGGCCCTGGACAAGCGCCGCCACGAATATGGCAACCGCCGAGAGGATGACGAGGGGTAGATCGACCATCGGCGCGCCAGCATAGCAGCCCCCCTGAGCCGTCACGCGCGAGCCCTGGGCGGGCTAGCGGAGCACTTCGCCGGCGTCCGTCCGCGCGGCCCGATACGCAGGGTACGCGCCGAAGAGCAAGCCGACGGCAGCGGCAGCGCCGATCGCAGCCAACGGGACGTAGCCACGCACGATGGTCGCAAAGGACTGGTCAGCCACCGTGAACCGGTCGAAGACGCCCCCCATCCACCACCCGACACCCGCCCCGATTGCCCCACCCAAGACCGCAAGGACGAGCGCCTCCCCCAGGAACTGGCGGGCGACGTCCCGGCTGCGAGCACCGACCGCTCGGCGCACCCCGACCTCTACCCGCCGCTCGGCCAACGAGGCGAGCATGACGTTGGTGACTCCCACGCCGGCGGCCAAAAGCGACGCGATGGCCAGCGCCCCGAACAGCGCTCGGAACACGTCGCCGACATCACGGAATTCCGCCGCCAGGCTTTCTTGCGTCTCGATGAAGAAATCGAGTCGGCCGCGGCGGCGCTCCAGAATGTCGGTTATCTGCTCGACCGCCTCATCCACGGTGTCAGCCGCCGTCGCTTGGATGCTGATGGCGCGCAGTGGAAAGTCGAGGCCGAGGGCTGGGCCGGACGCCAGACGGAACAACACCGTGGTTATGGGAACAATCGCGACGTTCTCGAGCTCAGCATTCGGCGTTCCCAGCGTGGACGCCAGTCTGCCGACAGAGGCGAAGGGGCGGTGGTCGAGCAGGAACGGCTGGTTCCGTCGCAGCGCCCTTTCAAAGATCAGGTCGACCGCACCACGACCCAGCACCGCTACCGGCGCGGTCGTCGAGACGTCGCGGTCAACCAGGAACCGCCCCGATCTCACCTCCAGGTCGCGCATGGTCAGGTATTCCGGGGTGGTGCCCAGCACGAGCACCTCGGCGTCGAACTCATCGAGCGCGATGGTGCGGCGCACGACCGCCTCCGGGGCCACCAACGCCACGTCCGGCGCTACCTCGCGGTCAAGCAGCGCGGCCGCGTCCTCGATGGTCAGGACAGCGCCATCGTCAGGGCGGACGACGATGAGGTCTGTCCCCAGGGTATCGACCCGGCGGCGAAGCTCGGCCCTCGTCCCCTCCTCGACGGCGAGGAAGCCGACGACGGACGCCGCGCCGGCGGCCAGCGCCAGCAGCGTCAGGACGGAGCGCACCGGTGTCCGCCAGCCGGCGATGAGCGCACCGGTCACCAGTATCCGGAAGCGCACCCACCTCATTGTTGATTCGCCTCCGCGCGCGCCCTGGCAAGCTCGGACGCGGCGAGCCTGCGCACAGGAATCTGCTCGTCGGCTACGACTCGGCCACCCTCGATGAGGATGGCACGGCTGCACAGCGCGGCCACCTCGGCGTCCTTGGTGGCGATCACCATCGTGATGTGGCGTTCGACGTTCTGCCGTTGGAGGTGGCCCAGCACCTGTAGCGCGGCGACGGCGTCGAGGCCGTTAGTGGGCTCGTCCGCAAACACGATGTGTGGGTTCATGACCAGGGCCCGGGCCAAAGCGGCCAGCCGGAGCTCGGTTGGGCCGACCTGCCCAGGCGTGGCCCGGTGGACGGCGTCCAGGCCGACACGCGCCAGAGCGTCTCTGGCCCGCACCCGGTACCGTTTGCCGGCGCCGTACTCGAGCGGGAGCTCGACGTTGTGTTGCAGGCTCAGGTTGGGCGCCATGTGCGGCTCCGAGAACACGAGGCCGATCCTGCGGTTGCGCAGGACGGCGCGCTCCTCCTCACTGGCGACGCCGACGTCAATTCCGAGCAGCTCGTAGCGGCCCACCGTTGGCCGGTCGAGGCACGCCAGCACGCCGAACAGCGCGGTCTTGCCCGCACCCGACGGCCCGATGAGCGCGACCATCTCGCCGGACTGCACGTCGAAGCTAACGTCCGCGACTGCGGGGCCGTGGGCGCCGTCAAACGTGCGCCCCACGCCTTCGAGCCGAATGACGGGAGCGCTGTCCATGACGCTACCGAAGGGAGCGGCCCCGGTCGAGGAAGTCCGACTGCTGGACCGTGGCCGAGAAGTCGACCACGAAGTTGCCCAGGACGAGCCCCGTAAGGACCTCGGCGTTGAAGTCGTCGATGGCACCGAGCTGGACCCGTCGGCGGTCGGTGAGGCCGTCGTCGGCCACCAGCTGAACGACCTGTTCCGTGCCGTCGCGGCGGAGCGCCCCCACGGGGACAACCAGGACGCCCTCGCGCCGCTCGACCTCGATCTCGACAGACGCGGTCATGCCGTGTCGTAGTCGGGGCGCCGAGTCGAGCGTCACCGTCACGGGATAGCGGACCAGCCCGGCCTGCGCGACGGGCAGCAGGCCGATCCCAGCCACGCGGCCGAGTACCGCCTCGCGCGGCGACGCGGTCGGCGTGACGACGACAGCCTGGCCGACGACCAGCCAGAGAACGTCCAGCTCGTCGACCAGCGCTTCGACCTCGAGGTCGAATGGGTCTGCGATGACGGCTGCCACCTTCGTGGCCGTCATCGTGTCGGCGGCTTCGATGGCCAGTAGGGTCACGACGCCGGCGATGGGTGCCTTCAGCGTGGCCGCGGCGACATTGTCACGTGCGTTGTCTCGGCTCAAGGTCGCCGCGGCGATGGCGGCTTCCTGGAGCTGGACCTGCAAAGCCTCGGGCCCCGCGAGGAGGGCCTCCTGGGCGTCGATGGCGGACTGCAAGCCAGCCTTCGCAGTGGCCACGGCCTTCTCGGCGGCGGTGGTGGCCTTGCCTTGCGTGACCAGCGTGGCCTCGTGGTCGACAGCGGCCTGGCGGGCCGCATCCCACGCGAGGTCCAGCTCGCTTGCGACGTTGTCCAGCTGGAGCTCGAGGGGAAACAGTCTGAGCCAGAACTCGAGGATCTCCGGGTCCCCGCGCCCCGTGAGGATGGCCGTAGGAGAACCAGCCGCCTCGCCTGCGTGAAGCTCAAAGCCGTAATAGCGGCGGAACAAGAGGGAGTACGCGTCGGTTGTCTCACCGAGAGCCTCCGCGGCATCGTCCACCGCCTTGGCTTGCTTCGGGCCCACGGCAGCGAGGTCGGCCTCGGTGTCCGCAAGGTTCTGGGTCGCGCCGTCGACCGCGTCCTGCGCCAGCTCGACGTCCAGGGCCGAAGGCGGCTCTTGCAGCCGCGCCTTGGCGTCGATGACGACGGCAAGGTCAGCTTCAGCCTTGGCGAGTGCGACATCCAACGCCGCACCGTCGAGGCGGGCCAGCACCTGGCCCTCGATAACGGAATCTCCCTCCTCGACAAGGACCTCGACGACTGTGCCCGGCACGCCGAAGCTGGCTTCGGCGGTCTCCGCGAGCGCCACCGTCCCATTTGCCGTCACCCGGACCGTCACGTCGCCCAGCTTGACCTCGGCGACGCCGTCGAATACGAAGTCATTCGCGCCGCAGGCGGCGGCAGCGAAGGCCAGCAGTGGGACCAGGACGACGAGCAGTCGCCTCGTCATGCGTTCTCGCACTCAAAACTCCGCATTACCCGCGAACGGGCGCCCCTACGAACGAGTGCCCCCACGAACGAGTGCCATGAAAGCACCCGCATGAACATGGAAGCGCCCGCCGAGGTCATGCTCCGCAAGTATTGCCAACTCGTACCAAGTTTAGTCACCGTCCGGTCTGTTACGAGGCGAGCGAGGACACGAGGGACAGGGTGCGCTCCCGCGAGCGCGCCGCGTCCGAGCCCGCCGTGACCACGGAGACCAGCACCTCGTCGATGCCCCAGTCAAAGAGCTCCCTGATGCGTGTCGCCACAGCCTCCTCGTCGCCGGCTACCATCACGGACGCGATCATCGCATCGCTCCACGTGCCGTCGGCTGCTTCGGCGAAGCCAGCCGCCTGAAGCATGCGGTTGTAGAAGGGGAGTGTCGGGTAGCGTCCAAACTGCTCGTGGAAGGCCGCTCGCGCCTCGTCAGCATCGTCGTGGACGCACATCGGCACGTGGGCCACCAACGGTGGGGCGGGGCGGCCGGCGCGTGCGGCGCCGCGGGCCAAAGCCGGCAAGCCCACGTCCCGCAGGTACTCGGCTGGGCACACCCAGCTGATGGCGCCGTCGGCCAGCTCGCCGCAGAGCTCATAGGCATTGGGCCTCAACGCCGACGCCATCACCGGCACGTCTGGCGCCGGGGCCGGGATGGTGGCCTCCGTGCGGTAGTGCTTGCCTTCGAAGCGCACGGAGCCGTCCCGCAGCAGGCTTTTCGCGATGGTCAGGTACTCGCGGAGGCTGGTCAGCGGCGAATCGAAGTCAACGCCGAAGACCTGGGTCATGGCCGGCCGATGGCTGGGCCCCACGCCGAGCCGGAAGCGGCCCGGCGCGAGCTCGGCCAACACCTGCACCTGCTGCACGGCGGCAACAGGGTGGCGAGGCCACGTCGGGATGATGGAGGTGCCGAGCAGAATCCGCTCGGTGGTCATCGCGGCGGCACCGAAGATGGTCAGGGCGTCGAGCCCCGCTCCGCCGGTCGTGAGCCATGCAGCCCCGATGCCGCGACGCTCGAAATCCTCGATGGTGGCAAGGACGTCTCGCGCCCCGCCCCCCATCGCAGCCACGCCGATCGTGCCATTCGCCATGGCCGGGATTCTACACCGACGAGGCGTTGCCGCCTCCTTAGCCTGCGGACCGCCTGCTGCAGTCGGGTCCTACACGGCGGAGGCTTTGCCCACGTCTCGTGCGGACCCACGCTGCGCTCGGGTCCTACACCGACGAGGCGTTGCCGCCTTCTCAGCCTGCGGACGCGCGCTGCGCTAACGTCCTACACGGCGCGGCTCTGCCCACGTCTCGTGCGGACTCGGTGCGACCAGCGCCGAAGCCACACCCATCCCTCGGCGGCCCCCAACAGCGCCATAGACGTCAGCACGATGGTCCCACCCGCGGCAATGTCAGCATAGAAGGCGATGACCAGCCCGCCAAAGGTACTCGCGACTCCAGCAGCGACGGCGACCACGATGGCCGCCCGCAGGCCGTTGGCCAGGCGCAGCCCCACCAACACCGGCACGATGAGCAGGGCGCCCACCAGCAATACGCCGACCACACGCATGGACAACGTGATCGTCGCGCCGGTGAGCACCGCGAGGCCGAGGTTGATCCTGCCCACGGGGACGCCGTTCACGCGTGCCAGGTCGTCGTCGTAGGCCGTCTGAGCCAGCTCGACGAAGAACACGCCCACGAACAGCAGCACGGCGACAGTAAGGCCGCCGAGAAGCCATAGATCGGTCGTCGAGGTGCCGAGGACGGAGCCGAACAGGAAGCTGAAGAGATCAAGGTTGAGGCCGTCGGCCGTGCTGATGACGACGACAGCCACCGCCAGGGAACCGTAGAGCACCACAGCGAGGGCGACGTCACCGGGTAGCCTCCCTCGCGTGCGGAGCTGCTCGATGACGATCGCCGCAGTGGTGGCGGCCACCAGTGCCGTCACCGTCGGGAAGGTGCCCGTAGCCAGCCCGACCGCGACCCCCATTAGCGCCACGTGGGAGAGCGTATCGGCCATCAGCGAGAACCGGCGCAGGACGATGAACATGCCCAGCGTCGGCCCGAGTGTGCCCACCAGCATGCCGCCGAGCAGCGCACGGACCATGAACTCGTACTGGAAGACCGCCGGCATTGCTATCGGTGCTCGTGCAACGCGTCGTGGATCAGGACGTCGACTGGGATGCCGTACAGGCTCGACAGCTCCTCACTGGTGAGCTCGTGAGGGGGGCCGTGCTTAACCAGCGTCCGGTCGATGCACGCCACGGTCGTCGCCTCCCGCAGCATGGCCCCGATGTCGTGGGAGACCAACACCACCGTCATGCCCTGGTTGCGGTTCAGGTCGCGAAGAATGGCGTACAGCTGCTCTTCGCCCGACGCGTCGACGCCGGCGGCTGGCTCATCGAGCAAGACCAGCTCCGGGCGGCGCACGAGAGCTCGGGCGAGTAATACGCGCTGCTGTTGGCCCACGGATAGCTCCGACAAGCGCCGGCCGCTGAGGTGCGTCATGCCCACGGCGTCGAGGGCGCCGCGCACCTCTGGACGGTCGGCGCGGCGAAACACGGCGAAGGGCGAGAGGCCGCTGTAGGCACCGTGTGCGACCATTTCGCCGACGGTGGAAGGGAAATCACGCCAGGCGCCGGTCACCACCTGCGGCACGTAGCCGAGCCGGTCCCACGCGGTGAAGCCAACGGGGTCCTGGCCGAAGAGCCGGACGGCGCCGGCATTGGGGCGCAACAACCCAAGCGCCAGCTTGACCAGCGTGCTCTTGCCGCTGCCATTCGGGCCGAGGATCGCGGCAAACTCACCCGCGTCGATCCGCAGCGATAGGTGCTCGACGGCCAGTGTGGGACCGTAGCCAAAGCTGACGTCGCGCAGGTCGATGACCGCGTCACGGCTGTTGGGGTGAGCGCTCATGCCGACCTACTCACAGGCCATCGCGACCCGCAGGCTCGCGATGTTTGCCCGCATCAGCGCCATATAGTCGCCGACCTCGGCCAGCTCGTTGTCGGTCACGCTGGCGATGGGGTGGATCGGCAGAAAGCCGGCGCCCGTTTCCCGCGCAATGGCCGCCGCGAGCCGCTCGCTGAAGGCGGGCTCGACCAGCACGTAGCCCGTATCCAGGGTGCTGAGCGTGTCCACGATGTCGGCCAGCCGCCGGGGCGAGGCGTCGCCTTCGGCCTCGACGTTGGCGATGGCCAGCTGCTCGAAGCCGTACCGCTCGGCCAGCCGTCCGTAGGCTGCGTGCGTCGTGACGACACGGTCCAGCGCGCAGGTGGCCAGGGCGGTGGCGAAGGCGTCGTCCAGCGCACGCAGGTCGGCCAGCAGACCCTCGGCACGGTCGTGGTATGCCGCGGCCCGGCTGGGGTCAGCAGCCGCCAGTCCATCCCGGATGCGCCGGACCTGCACCTGCGTGGCGACGGGGTCGAGCCACACGTGGGGGTCGGTCGACGGCGGCTCGGCAGCTGCGGCGACCACCACGGCGGCGGGCGCGTCGCCGCCCAGCGCATCGATGGCCCGCTCGAACCAGGGCTCGAGGTCCAGTCCGCTCAGGACGGCGACGTCCGCCGCGCCGAGGGCTCGGAGGTCGCCGGCCGTGGGCTCGAAGCCGTGCGCGTCGATGCCGGGGCCGACGATGGTCACGACGTCCACGTCATGGCCCCCGATGCGCTCGACGAGGTAGGCCATGGGGTAGACGCTGGCCACCACGCGCAGGGAGTCATCCGCCGGAGCGCTTCCGGCGGAACACGCCGCGAGCAGGGCGGAGGACATGGTGGTGAGCAAGGCAGAAGCGGTGACATTTTTGATACGTAATCTCATCAGCGGTCGTGCGATGTCCGTGGCGTAGCATCTCAGCTACCCCTGGGCGGGTGCCGTCTCTAGGCAATCGGCACAGGTGATGTATAGCTCGACGCGGTGGCCCAGCAGGTGTCCCGGCACTTCAGCGGCCATCTCGCGAAGCAAGCGCTCCACGGCTGGCTTGCGGAACTCCCCCACCTTGCCGCAGGAGGTGCAGATCACGTGGTGGTGGTGTCGTGCTTCGTCAAAGCTGTAGCGGGGCGCACCGTCCGGCATCACCGTCTTGCAGAGGACACCCGCTTCCACCAGCAGCTTGATGGTCCTGTAGACGGTCGCCCGGCCCACACCGGGCAGCTCCGCGTTGACCTCCTCGGCGCCGAAGGCCGCGCTCTTGTCCGAGAGCAGGTCGGCGACTCGACGCCTCGGGCCCGTCAGTCGGAACCCGAGGTCTTCGAGCGCAGCGTGCAGGTCGGGCCGTGAGCTGGTCGTTACCACGTGGAATCACCTTCCGGTTGAGCTGAGACAGCGTACCAATTTGGGCTCGGTACGGCAAGTCGAAACACCAAGCGGTGTAGACTGGGCTCGCTCTCCAGCGTCATGGCGAACGAACCCACACCCAGCGCCAGCCGGCGGGGCATTTACTACGGCTGGCTCATCGTCACCGGCTACCTGCTCGCCGGTGCCGCGGGCTCCGGCGCGATGCTCTGGGGCTTCCAAGTCTTCGTCACGCCGATGAAGGAGGAGCTGGGCTGGAGCAACGGCACCATCTTCAGCGTCATCCTCTTCCGCACGCTGCTCGTGGGCGTGCTCATCGTCTTCCTCGGCCGGCTGATGGACCAACGGCGTTGGCCGCCGATCGTCATGGGCGTCTCGGCCGTCGTCTTGGGCCTGAGCGTCATGGGTTTAAGTCTGGTGCACTCGTACTGGCAGTACTTCCTCTTCTCCGTCGTGTTCGGCAGCATCGGGTTCGCCGGCGCCGGGGGGCAGCTGTACCAGGCCCTGGTGCCAAAGTGGTTCATCCGCCTGCGCGGCAGGGCCATCGCCTTCGGCAGCGCCGGGACCGCCATCGGCGCTTTCGTCTATCCGACGCTGGCCAACATCACGATCGATGCCTACGGCTGGCGTACGGCATGGGTCGTCATCGGCATCCTGACGCTCGTGCTGCTGGTGCCCATCTCGGTGCTCATCCGGCGCTCGCCGGAGGACATGGGCCTGCTACCCGATGGCGAGACGCACCAACAGCACGAGGAGCGCCGGAGCGTAGCGACCGCGGCAGGCAGGCAGCTCTCCGAGGAGCAGAGCTACCGTCCCGGGGAGGTGCTCCGCTACCCCACCACCTGGTTCATCGTCGTCGCCTCCATGCTCGCGGCGCCCACGATGATCGGCCTGACCAGCAACTGGGCGGTCCACTTCGAGAGCATCGGCTTCACCAGGGGCGAGGCGGCCACGATCGTCTCGACCTACGGTGCGGCGTCGCTGGCCTCGCGGGTCCTTTGGGGCTACTTCCTCGACAAGCACCACATACGGACCCTGGCGATGGTGCAAGCCGCGCTCTCGGCAGGGTCTATCGCCCTCCTGCTGACGGTGACCAGCTTCGGTGTACTCGCCATCGTCTACGGCGTGGTCCAGGGCCTCATTCTCGGCGGCTACCTGATGATCCAACCGCTGATCTGGTCGAACTTCTTCGGCCGCGCGCACCTGGGCGCCATTCGCGGGACGTTTGCTCCCTTCCAGACGGCCGTGGCTGCAGCGGCACCCTTCACCATCGCAGCGACGGCCGACAGCTTTGACTCGTACCGCCCCGCGTTCGTCCTGCTGCTGGTTCTCTGGCTGGTGAACGTCGGCTTCATGTACAGGGCGCGTCCGCTGCCCCCGCCCCGTGCCGTCACCCTCGCGCCCGCGCCTGCGGCCAATCCCGCCGGCTAGGCGCTCCGCTGCCCCCGCCCCGTGCCGTCACCCCCGCGCCCGCGCCTGCGGCCGATCCCGCCGGCTAGGCACTCCGCTGCCCTAGAAGCTGATAGGCGAGTCCCAGTGCTCCTCGCAGGCCAGCTCGTCGATGGGCTTGCGGCTCTTGCTCCCATGGTGCTGGCCGCCGGTGCCTTCGGGATAGCCCAGCGGGATCAGACACGTCGGGTCGATGTTGTCCGGCAGGCCCAGCCACTCACGGAACTCCGCCTCCATCCAACGGAAGCTCGTGGTAATGGTGCCCCCCAAACCGACACCCCGCGCGGCAAGGAGCAGGTTCTCGACCGCCGGGTAGGACTGCCCGAAGGGACCGACGCTCCATGGTCCCTCGCTCACGGGCCGCTGGGCGCATGCGATGACGATGCCCGGCGCGTCGGCCAACGACGCCGCGAAGTCGTCTCCGCCGGTGGCGGTCGGCGCGGGCGCCGGCCGGCGGTCCTGCCCAGCGTTGCGCGCCTCAGCGGCGCGCTCGCCTGCCGCCTGGACCAGCTCGCTGGCCTTGCGCTTGCCCTCCGCGCTGCGGATGACGACCCAGCGCCACGGCTGGCGATTGCCGCCGCTCGGCGCCTGCCCCGCAGCCTCAAGCACGCGGCGCAGCAGCGCGTCAGGTACCGGATCGGCCTTGAAGCGGCGGATGGCGCGCATGGTGTCGATGGCCTCAAAGAGGCCGATGTCTGAGGCGGGCGTGCTGGTCATGATGGAGTCCCTCGATACTCGCATGTGGTGCTGCGAGTATCGAGGGGGCCCATCGGAGGCGTCAACTGAATCCTAGGGCAGGTCGTCGCGACGCCAAGGACGCAGTCCCCGAGGCCGCGCTACGACGTGAGCGCGTCAGAGCCTGCTGTCCAGTTGGCGGCTCGCCTGCCGAAGGAGGACATCTCCGTAACGGCCTGTTCCTGGTAGTCGACCGCAGCCGCTTTCAGGACGATGTTCAACGCCCCCAGCCATCGGGACGACAAGCGTTCGGTGTCCCCGGGCGACGGTATCGGGGCGTCGGACGCGCGCCTAGAGGCTCCCTCCCACAGTACCCGGTACTCGTCGAGGACCGACGCCAGTGGCCATCCCGCCGACGCCCGCGACGGCCCACTACGTGAGTCACCTCCACGAGTTCGCTATCCGATTCGCCGAGAACCGCCAATGCCAACAGGCGCCCGTCTTCCCGCATGGTTGCGTAGCTTTCGTCGGACTGGGGCCGGCCCGCAGCGCTATCCCGTTCGCGCAGGGAGCCGATGTAAGAGTCCAGCAAGTCTGATACCACCGTGCTCATGAACTCGCATCTCCGCCCTGTGGATCCGGACGCGGCGCGCCCGTTCGAAGCAGGATGTCTACTTGCGTGCTCACTTGGACTAGCTGGTCTCGTTCGCCGGTTTCGATCGGCAGGCCGGCGATCGCTCCTTGGAGCATCCCGTTGAGCTGCGCCGCTTCAGCCATCCGCTGTCGCAGCGTCTCGTAAGAAGCGCTGAACGCCGCGTCCACCGCATAGGCCCAACGGCGGGCAAGCAAGATGTTCGCCTCCCGAGGCCAGCCTCGACGTGCGCTGAGGGCAGCCCCGAGCGCCGCGGTTAAGACCGATGACATGCACATCATGGTTGCACCGGCCAAGCCCGTGCGCGCCATCATCTCCCCCACTTCGATGGTGACATCGTCCAGCTCGGCGTCTGGAGCGACCACGACCGCCTCTGTCCATCGCTGCAGGAGTGGGGCCAACTCGCGCCGGGTCTGCTCGCGGCCAACGAAGGGTTGGACTTCCGGCCAGTCAGAGACGGCTTCACAGAATGTCGCCACGGCCTCGGGGACTGCTTCTCGCGCGATGCCCGCGTGCCGCTGCAAATGCCGCCGCATCCGCAGAGGTAACCCCAACGACCCGGCGCAGCGCATCGAGATCACTGCGTTGAATCCGACTCACGTGCGCTCTCGCCTCAAGGCGGGCTCAGCCCAGCCACGTCGATTTTATATCGTCATCGATGGTTTCTGGCGAGAGGCTGGCCTGCTGATTTAGGACGACATGAGGCGCAGTACGGCGGAGAGTACGTAGAAATGACTACGTAGTCATATATCGTCTGCGATATTGTTAGGCTTGGGAGGGCTCTACCCTTTCCTCGGGGCTTTGGCCGTGCGGACTGACCAAGCCGAGGCAGGGACATCGATTTTGAGCCACTCCGCTTGACCACTCCCTCCAACCCCTATAGGCAGCTGGACCGGGTCATGTCGCTCCTCGACTTGGCGCATACAACGCGGCAGGAGCTCAACACGAAGGCAAAGGAGGTCGCCGGCATGAGCATCAGCCAGGTGACCATCCTGTCCTATATAGACCTCGCCGGGGGCAAGGCAACGATCTCTCAGCTGGCCGACATGACGCAGCGCGTCCCACACACGATTACGGCGAAGGTCAACTGGCTCCACGAGCATGGGTTTGTGTCGAAGACCAGAGACCCCGATGACCGGCGCATCATTTGGGTGCGGGTGACGGCCCAAGGCTCGAGGCGCCTCGCCGCTTACCGAGCCGGGGCCGCCGAGATCCTTTCGTCTATCGTCATCCGCCAGGGCAGCATCGAGCCGAGGACCGCACTGGATGAAGTGCTCGCGTCTTTCGGACGGGTCGTCCGCGACGACGAGTAGGTGGCCTGACAGGAAAGGGTGCGCTCGCTCGGAGCGCGGCAACAGCGGGCGGCGCCTAGAAGAGCTCGGCCGCGAGCCGGTAGAAGGCGAGCCGCTCTTCGTCAGGCACTTCGAGCCCATAGGCGGCAAAGAAGCGCGACTCCGCATCAGGGCCAAAGCGATGCCTGATGCTGTGAGCCGCGACGGCGAGGTCAGCGTAAGGGTCGCCGACACCTCCCCACGGCCAGTCCACGATTCCCGACACGGCGGCTCCGTGCATGATGAAGTTCCCCATCGACGGGTCTCCGTGCGTGAACACCGGGTCGCCCTCATCGAGTGGGCGCGTGGCCACGGCCTCGGCCAGCAGATCCGCGGAGGTGCGGCCACGTCGCTCCTCATCGAACCTCGACTGGTCCACCAGGCCGTCCGCGACGTTGACGCGCGCGGCAGCCAAGACCGCGTCCACCGACCACCCGAAGGGGCATCCGCGGGCCGGCAGCTCGTGTACCGAGCGCAGCGCGAGCGCGATGGCGCCCACGGCCTCCGACGGGGTCGTGGTCGCATCGAGGACGCGAGCGTCGGTGCCGAGGGCGGCAGTCATCAGCAGATGGTCTTGGCCATGCCCAGGTGCCCACGCTGCGACGCGTGGCGCGTCCAGCCGTCCATCGAGCCATGCCATGACGTCCCGCTCGGCCTCAAGGCCGCCAAAGGGGCGATTGGGAGCGGACTTGAGGTAGTAGACCGGGACGCCGGCATCGTCCAGGCGGGTCACGCGGGCACTGGACATGCCGGTATGCACGGGGCTCGCCTGGAGCCCGCGGATCAGCCGCGAGATGGTGTGTGGCAATGGGTCATCGCAGGCGCGGGCCCGACGGGTACAGAGGGTCGGGGCTCGTGCGGGACGATAGCACGACGCGGCTCTCGCAGCGGGTCGGCCCCATCCGGTTCTCGATGCGGCGGGCCATCCCTTGCGAGGTATACTCGTGGTCAGCGGGCAGCTAGCGCTTGGCTCGTACGCTTCGTGGGCCACTAGCTCAGGTGGTTAGAGCGCAGTCCTGATAAGACTGAGGTCCCTGGTTCGAGTCCAGGGTGGCCCACCAGACTTGACGAAATCAAGAACTTTCACGTTGAGGTTCAAACTGGTCGTGTAGTCCAACCCTCAAGCCCTCCCATTGGTGGAAGGTCGGTTGAGGGTGGCGCGAGAAGCTCCGACTTGTACGGCCCCGCTCATCCCGGCGTGTCCGCCATGGCCTTTCGGATAGCCTCCGCCACCTGGGCAAAGGTGAGTCCGGCTTGAAGACCGGGGATGGCATATGCCCTACGCGCCGTCCTGAGCCCCGTTGGCCGGTGACATAGCTGAGCTGCCGTGTCGGCCTACCTTCCTATTGCAAAGCTGGCTTCTCATTGCTATATTCAAACTCCGAGTTAAGTGGCGAATAGGAGAATCCGGTGGTCAAAAGGGCGAGGTTCGATTGCGATGCGTTCTATGCTGCTCTAGATGGAGAGAGGCAAGCGCGCAAATGCACCTGGAAGCAAGTGGCTACGGAAAGCGGGGTCAGTGCATCCACCCTGACTCGCATATCTCAAGGCAAGCGTCCAGACGTGGACGGTCTCGCGGCGTTGTCGGCCTGGTCAGGCTTGGACGTGGACAGATTCGTGAGAGGAAGGGATTCCAAGAAAGAGCCCGAGCCGCTGGCATTGATTTCGTCCTATCTTCGCTCCGACCCGCGGTTGAAGCAAGACACCGCCATCGCCATTGACGAGATGGTGAAGGCGGCCTATAGAAGTATGAGCGGCCCAGACGGACGGACGGAGGACTCATTCGCGCCTGAGATCGCGACTACTATGCGCGAGGAAGTCGCTGAGGCGCTGGACGACGTCGCAGGCAGGAGATCACGTTGAGCAAAGTGGACCTCAGCCCCGGTTACGAACTTCAGGTTGACAACAGAGGTAGCCGCCTTGACGCGATGCGTGCGGCGCTGACCGCTAACTTGGATTTCCACGGGACCAACGGCAGCTACGGGTCTCATGCCTGGCACCCGTTTCCCGCAAAGTTTCCGCCCCAGCTGCCGGAGTTCATGATCCGTGAGCTCTCGGACCCGGGGGACCTGGTCCTAGACCCGATGCTCGGCTCCGGCACTACGCTCGTCGAAGCCCTGCGCCTCGGACGCCGAGCTGTTGGTTGCGACATCGACCCCCTGGCGCGGATGATTGCGGCAACCAAGCTGACCCCCATAGACCCGGTCGCCACCATCCAGGAGGGTGATTGCGTCTTGGCTGGCGCGAGTGACGACTACCGCAGGTACCGTCCGAGGCTACAGAGAGACTTGGAACTGCGGTTCGATGCTAGGACTGCGCAGTTCATCGACTACTGGTTCCTACCCCAGCAGCAGCTTGAGCTGCTTGCTCTGGTGCAGCGCATCGAAGCGTTGCCCGAAGGAGGCACGCGAGACTTCCTCCGTGTGGTATTCTCTTCGACCATCATCGCCAAGTCTGGTGGAGTCTCATTGGCCCGCGACCTGGCCCACACGCGTCCCCACAGAGATACGGAGAAGACGCCTCCGTCGGCCTTTGTGGAGTTCGGCAAGCGTCTCGAACGCAATGTCGCGGCCTTCGGCACTGACGAATCGACCGAGGCAGCCATGCCCTTCTGTCTCAACGGTGCTGGTGAAACGGACCTGCAAGAATTCCCTCCCTCGGCGTCCATCCACGCCGCAAGTGCCGCAGACACCGGCCTGCCGGCCGCAAGCATCGATCTGATCGTGACGTCCCCACCCTATGCCAACAACGCAATCGACTACATGCGCGCCCACAAATTCTCGCTGGTGTGGTTCGGCTGGAAGATCGCCGACCTCAGCCGGCTTCGCGCTCAGTACGTGGGTCACGATGCCATCGCCGGCCTAAGTCGCGAAGAGCTGCCGAACCAGTGCGAAGAGACGTTGACCAGGTTGGCGGACCGCGACGACAGAAAGGCATTGGTGCTGCGTCGCTACTTCGAGGAGATGAGGACTGTCATCTCAGAGATGCAGCGTGTCCTGAAGGAGGGCAAGCCGGGTGTGATAGTCGTCGGCTCGTCAACGCTTAGGGGCTTAAATGTAGAGACGCACAAGGGGCTCGCCGCCATCGGCGAAGATGCGGGCCTCGTCCTCGCCGGGATCGGTGCTCGCCTCCTGGACCGGGACAGACGCATGATGCCAGCGAGATGGGGTAACCGACAGCATTCTCAGATCGAGGAGCGCATGCACAAAGAGTACGTGATCGGATTGGTGAAGCCGTAATGCCCGGCAGGATCGAAGCTCATCGGCGGGCCTATCACCGACAGATTGCCAACGACGTCTTGCGACAGAATGCGTCCGGCGTCCCGAACAACGCCGATAGCGGTAGCGCTTCAAGTGTGAGGATTGCAAGAGCCATTGTCCAGAACATTGGGCTTCCGCTAGGGTCCGATAAGCTCGCTGGACAGACAGCGGGACGTCGCTTCGAGGAGGCGACGAAGATCTTCCTTCGCGACGCATTTGGGTTGCTTTCTCATCTGCGACCGGGGGAGTGGGAATTCTCGCTGGGCGGAGACATCCGCGATTACGAGCAATACCTGCATCTGTCCGACGTGCGACGAATGGTCGAACAGCACGAGGAACTTCGGATCATCTTCGGCGACTATATTGTCACGCCTGACATCGTTGTCTGCCGGGTGCCGGTTTCAGACTCCAAGATCAACGAATCCGAAGCTCTGCTGAACGACGACAATGTGGCAAGCTACACGCCACTGCGCCGCGCCAACTCGCAGGCAAGCATCCTGCACGCGAGCGTGTCTTGCAAGTGGACGATTCGCAGTGATCGGTCTCAAAACGCACGGACCGAGGGCTTGAACCTTGTCCGTAACCGAAAGGGCAAGACGCCGCACATCGTCGTCGTCATAGGAGAACCTCTGCCCGGAAGAATCGCATCCCTCGCCTACGGCACAGGAGATATCGACTGCATCTACCACTTTGCGCTGAGGGAATTGACGGCCGCAGCCGAGGGCAACGATTCGGATGCTGAACTGCTGGACACCCTCGTGACCGGCAGGCGACTGCGCGACATCAGTGACCTGCCATTCGACCTGGCAACCTGATCGGTGATAGATGCGTGCCAAGTATGGGGCCGAGACAAGGGAATCCATTCCTTCGGCTAACGACGGCAGCCGTCTGTTGTCCCGTTGCCTCTCACTGGACCTTGAAGTCGGCGTCAAAGACCGTCGCATCCGCGCTTTCGCAGGAGTACGCCCGGACACCGGACAATCCCTGGCGTTTCCTATAGCGGGAAACAGCCTCGCTGGTGCATTTGCCAAGCTGGACGACCTTGCCGGAGGCGCGGAGTTCCTGCTGGGCCACAACCTCATCGAATTCGACTTGCCCCATCTAAAGGCCGCGAATCCTAATCTGGGACTGTTGCGGCTGCCAGCGGTGGACACGCTCAGGCTCAATCCCCTGGCCTTCCCGCGCAACCCCTACCATCACCTTGTCAAGCACTACCAAGACGGGCAACTCAAACGCGGGCGCAGAAACGACCCGGAGTTGGACGCCAGATTGACGCTTGAGGTCTTCGCCAATCAGCAGAGGGAACTGCGTGACGCACCGGCTGACCTGTTGACGGCCTGGCATTGGCTCACCACGGAGGAAGATGGTGCGGGATTCGACAGGGTATTCGCCTCATTGCGTCTGGCGCGAAGACCATCCGGCGCAGAGGCGCATGAAGCGATTCAGGGACGTCTGGCCGACGCCTGTCAGACACAAGCACGCGAGGTCATGGCGAATGCAACCCGACACGGCTGGGCGCTGGCCTATGCGCTGGCATGGATGTCAGTGTCTGGAGGCAACTCGGTAATGCCTCCCTGGGTGCGGCATCAGTTTCCCGAAGCGGGTCGGCTGGTGCGCCGGTTACGCGACACTGCCTGCGCCGATGCCTCCTGTGAATGGTGCCGAGAACGGCATGACGCCCGCAAGGAGCTTGCCCGCTGGTTCGGCTTTGACGGCTTCCGTCCTGAGCCGATGGACAACAATGGGCGGCCCATGCAGCAGTCCATCGTCGAGGTGGCAATGGCAGGAGAGCATGTGCTGGGCATCCTGCCCACCGGGGCTGGTAAGTCGCTCTGCTATCAGGTCCCAGCGCTATCCCGCTACGACAAGACCGGCGCTCTGACGGTGGTGATTTCGCCTCTGGTCGCCCTCATGGCGGACCAGGTGAAAGGACTTGAAGCGAGGGGCATTGGTTCCTGCGTCACCATCAATGGGCTTCTGTCCATGCCGGAGCGATCCGACGCTCTGGACCGGGTGCGGCTGGGAGACGCCGGCATTCTCATCATCTCGCCGGAGCAGCTTCGCAGTGTCTCAGTGCGCCGCGTCCTCGCCCAACGCGAGATTGGCTCCTGGGTGCTGGACGAGGCCCACTGCCTCTCCAAGTGGGGCCACGACTTCCGGCCCGACTACCGTTACGTGGGACGCTTCATTCGTGAGAGAGCGGGGCAAGAGCCAGTGCCGCCCGTGCTATGCCTGACTGCGACGGCCAAGCCCGACGTGAAGGCCGAGATCGAGGATTACTTCCAGGAAGAACTCGGCATCAAGCTGAAGGTCTTCGACGGCGGCGCACAGCGCACCAACCTGGAGTTCGTAGTGGTGCAGACGAGCAGCGAGGGGAAGTTCGCCGACATTCATCAGATCATAGAGGCCGATCTGCCGACGGATGAGCCGGGCGGCGCCATCGTCTACTGCGCAACGCGACGGCAGGCCGAAGAGATTGCGGAGTTCTTGCAGGCAAAGGGGATAGATGCGAACTACTTCCATGCAGGACTGCTGCCGGAGACCAAGAAGAACGTCCAAGAGAGTTTCATCAGCGGCGGTCTCCGGGCCATCGTCGCCACCAACGCCTTCGGCATGGGCATAGACAAGCCGGACGTGCGGGTCGTGATCCACGCCGACATCCCGGGTTCCCTGGAGAACTACCTACAGGAAGCGGGACGCGCTGGACGGGACCAGCAGAGGGCGCGCTGCGTGCTGCTCTACACAGCGGATGATGTGGAGAGGCAATTTGGCATGTCTGCCCGTTCCCGACTCACGCGCCGCGAAATTCACGGCGTACTGAGGGCGCTGCGGAATCTCGACCGGAAGAAGCGCTTGGGCGGCGAAGTGGTGGCCACCGCAGGGGAAATCCTGGGCGAGGATGAAGAGAAGGCATTCGAGCGAGACTCGGCCACCGACGATACACGGGTGCGAACCTCAGTGGCCTGGCTGGAAGAAGCGGTACTGCTGACCCGGGAGGAGAACAAGGTTCAGGTGTTCCCGTCCTCCCTGCGGGTGCGATCGGTGGAAGAGGCGGGAGCCAAGCTGGAAAAGGCGCGTATCGCGGATGCCTATCGCCGCCAACTGCTGACCATTGCCGAGACGCTCATCGAGGCTGATGCGGACGAAGGCATCTCCACCGACGAGTTGATGGCCGCATCGGGCCTGACACCTGAGGGAGTGCGTGGCGCGCTCCACGATATGGAGCGATTGGGCATCGCCAGCAACGACACTGTGCTGACAGCCTTCGTCCATGCAGGGGTGCAGCGTGCTTCCCTGCAACGCTTTGAGCAGGCGGCGGAACTGGAGCGGGGCCTTATCGACCTCCTGCGGGAGACGGCTCCGGACATGGAAAAGGGTGACACGTCACCACTGCATCTCCGCCTCGCTACCCAGCGGCTGAAGGACGACGGCCATGCCTACGCACTGCCGGAACTCCTGAGGCGCATCGTCCGCAGCATTGCAGCTGACGGTCGAGGGTGAGGCCGACGGCGGCTCGGTCCCTGCGGGCTAGGTACGTCAGCCCTTCGTCGGAGAGCATGTGCAGGGGTTCGTCAGTCCGCACGAGGCCGTGCTGGCTTAGGGAACGAAGCACCTGGTTGACCCGCCGTAGGGTGACGCCCCCCATCAGTCCTGCGAGCTGCTCTCGGGTGCATAGGGGCCAGGCGGCCAGCAAGTCGAGAACGTCCTTCTCGGCGCGGGTCAGCTGCACCGAGAGGGCCGGTGTGAGTTGCTCCGTGGGCTCCGGCATGGCGGCCTGCACGCCGGAGGGATAGAGGGAGCCGGGTTTCGGCTCCGGGTTGTCCCTGAGGAAGGAGTAGGAGGAGTCCAGCAGGCGCTCCGCCAAGGCCAGGATGCCCGTCAGGGATGCGTCGGCTTCGATGCGCACGGCCTCGCCCAGGCCGCTCCCGCACTGCTGCCAGACTACTCCCGTCTGGTCTCCGGCTAGGAGCTCCCCTTCCGTCGCCACGAAGGTCCTGCGGTGCTCTGACGGATCGCCCAATGAGCGGATGGCCCTGCGGGTGGCCTGATCTGCGTGGGTCAGCACCAGGGTCGCGAAGGGCTTGTCGCTGCTGTCCAGCCGCTCGATGCTCCTGAGGCGGTAGCGGAGCCTGGACGTGGGCAGGGCCGGTCCCTGGCGAACCAGGCCGATTGTGCGGCCCCCGGACAGGGTGATGAGCATGTCGTAGGGGCCGTTGCGGTAGTGGTCCACGCGCACAGGGTCGTCGTGCGGGTCGGAGTCGGCGACCAGGGCGGCGACGCGGTGGAGCACGGCCACGGCGTCCAGTCGCTCGGCCAGCAGCCGGAACCACTGCTTCGACACGGGGTAGGCTCGCAGCATATGGTTCCGGCCCTCGGTGGCTGCTCCGCCGGCGGTGACGCCCTTCTCCGTGGGGAAGTACCGGCGCTGTGGGCGAGTACCCAACACGCTCAGATGGTGCGGCACGGAGTCCACGAGGCCCCGCTCGGTCAGCTTCTTCAATCGATCTCGGAGCGTGGAGGCCGGATGCGTCCGAAGCGGGACAGATCCTCCACGGTGGCCAGGGGCGTGGCGCACAGCAGCAGGAGCGCCTCCTCGAGACCTTGGCGCAAGCCACGCAGCGCGGGGTCTGGTCGCAGGCCCTCCAGGTCGATGATGATCTCGAATGTGGCCGCCTCAATCGCTCGAACGCTCCCGCCGACGGAGCTCAGGACGGCGGAGGGCACGGCGCGCCCCATCTGATCCCGTTCGAGGAATCGCCAGAGGGTGTGGCGGGACACGCCGAGGACCTCGGCTGCCTTGCGCCGTCCGTGCAGCGACGCGTAGGCGCGCACGTAGTCCCGGACCGCCCTCGTGAGGTCCGGTCCGGGCTGTGTCGTGCCGTTCGACGCTTGCGTTCTTGGCTCTGCGACAATCAATCAGCTGCTCCGGTCGGCAATAGCTCAACATCTCATTGTGAAGGGGAAAATCGTCCAAGGTAAGGCCCTGGAAGGCATTGTGTAGGAGGCGGCTTTGTGGTAGGGGCCGATGCTGGGGGGTAGCGCAGGCTCTCCTTTTGGGTGAAGTCGCAGGGACGGATATTCTCGATCCGGACTAGGGCGTCAATCCGAGGCTACATTCGAATCAGGTCTGGGAGCGCACGCAGAACCTCAAGCGAGTCCGGGAACGGGCCTTAGCGTTGCGGCGGTGGCTGCCCTGTGTGCTCAGTCTAGGGATGTGACGGAACTGAATTGGAGGAGGGGGTTGTTCTTGACAGAGCATCTACACAATAGTATTGTTGTGTTATTATACCCCAGTTTGATGCAGACGGACTCCTTCCGCCAGGAGTGCATTGGGCCGACTGGGATGAGTTGACCGACAGACTCGGGAAAAACCCTTGGAGACAGCACCTCATGACTGGACTCAGAGCGGCACTGGAGAACTTGAAGGGAGCTGGGTGCAGGACGGTCTACATCAATGGGAGCTTCGTGACGAGCAAGGAGTTGCCAAACGACTACGACGCCTGTTGGGAAGAGCCTGGCGTTGATCCGGCGGCTCTCGACCCAGTTCTCCTGACCTTCGACGCTGGGAGGGCCACGCAGAAGGCCAAGTACATGGGGGAGTTGTTCCCGGCGTCAATCATGGCTGACTCGGGTGGGCTGTCGTTTCTTGAATTCTTTCAGACAGACAAGGACACCGGGCGACCAAAAGGGATCATCGCCATAGACTTGGGAGGTCTCGCATGATCAAGAATGAACGGCAATATCGGATCACCAAGGCGCAGGCGGACCGGTTCTCGCAGACCCTCGACAGCCTCGGGCCGCGCTCCGGCGAAACCGAGGAAATACATCCCCTCATTGCCAAAGCTCAGGAAGATGCGTTGAGGAGCCAGCTAGCAGACCTTGAGGCGGAGTTGTGCGAGTATGAATCTCTGAAGGCTGGCAAGTTCCCGATGGATGAGCTCAGTGTGGTCGCTGAACTGCCAATCGTTCTGATCAAAGGACGGATCGCACAAGGCCTGAGCCAGAAGGACCTGGCGGAACGACTTGGGCTACAGGAGCAGCAGATACAGCGCTACGAAGCCACTGACTACGCCTCGGCTAGTCTATCCCGAATCAAGGAGGTCGTGAGCGCATTGGGTGCAGCGACGAACAAGCCCGCTGTGGCCACAGGTCCGTGATGATCACTGATCCAGGAATCCGCGCAGCTACTCGTTGCGACAGGCGATATAGACAATGACGGCTCGGCAGAACGATCCAGAGACTATTCGTGAGGAAGGCGTTAATGTCCTTCTAGCCCAGTCTCTCCGCGAGCACGGCGTGTCGGCCAGGGCGGAGCGGCGCAGCCGGAAGGGTGCTCCCGATGTCCGCGTCGAGCTGAGGAGCGGAGACCTGGTGATCCTGGAATGCAAGTGGGAAGGGTCTGCCAATCTCCTGAATAGTCAGCTTGACGAACGCCTGAGAGACTTTCCCGAAGCTCTTGGAATGGTTGGCGTTCTCTACCCCGACGGCCTCCGTCACGTAGAGAATACGCTTGCCGAACTTGAGGCTGCTACGAACCTCCAATGGTGGCTTCATGGCTCTCGCGGCGTGGCAGCGCCGGAGTCACGCATAAGGAGTGGGTCGGTAGCAGAGCTTGCCGACCAGCTGCGCACTCTTCCATTGGAGCTAGAGGGCGTGGATTGGGTGGCCGCTGCCGCAGGCGCTGTTGGGTACGCGTTGGAACAGGCGGCGAAGCAGGTCACACAACATGCCAGGATATCCCGCCGTATCGCCGACATCATTGCCAGCACTGACCAGGAGAAGGACCGCGCTGCCGCCCTCCGTATTGGATGCCTGGTGCTCTTCAACGCTCTCGCATTCCAAGACCGTCTCGCCACCGCGAACGAAGACGTCCCGACCGTCGATGAGGCGCTGGCACAGGGAATCCCCGGACTACGACAGGCATGGCGTCATATCTGCGACAACATCGACTACGTGCCGGTTTTCGAACTGGCGACTAACATCCTCGATGTGCTTGCCGATGGGCCGGACGAAACCCAGAGACCGGTCATTGATCCCCTCGTGAAGGCCATGAGGGACACGCGTCGGTTGGAAGGACATGATTTGTCCGGGCGGCTGTTCCACACGCTGCTGACCGACGCCAAGTTCACAGGCGCCTACTACACCTCTGTGCCCGCTGCCACCCTGCTGTCGAGGTTGGTGTTTCAGGATTGGCCCCCTCATGTGGACTGGAAGGACCATGAGTTCCCCGCCTCTCTGAACGTGGCCGATCTCGCTTGCGGTACGGGAACGCTCTTGATGGCGGTTGCAGCCGAAGTCGAACGCCGACACACGGACGCGGGCGGAGATGAGGCCGCCGACTTGCACAAGGCGATGGTCGAGCAAGCATTGCATGGGTACGACGTGCAGCTTTCCGCCGTACACTTCGCTGCCACCAGCCTGGCGATGCTCAACCCGGATATACAGTTCGACCGCATGAATCTCTACGTGATGCCTCTGGGCGCGGAAGGCTCGAATATATCGTTGGGCTCGCTGGACTTCCTTGGAACGAGGGAGGCTGCCGTTCAATTCGCACTGTCCGTAGAAGACATGGGAGTGGCCACCAGGGATGCCGAGAGGGTGTCCGGCAAAGGCTCTCGGGGTGCGAAAGAAGGTGTAACAGCCACACTACCGGACCTGGACTTGGCGATCATGAACCCGCCATTCACCCGTTCCGTGGGCGGCAACCTGCTGTTTGGCAGCCTCCCAGCAGCAGAGCGGCGGAAGCTTCAGAACGAGCTGTCGCGTCGCCTGAAAGAGAGGCAGGCGTCCGCCACTGCGGGGCTCGGCGCTGCTTTCGTTGCAGCGGCTTCGCCGAAGCTGCGTCTCGGTGAAGGACGTTTGGCTCTGGTGTTGCCCGCCACCGTGTGCACCGGACCATCCTGGGAGCAGACCCGCTCCCTCATAGAGCGCGACTTCGCCCTGAATATGGTCATTGCGTCCCACGACCCACTGCGGTGGAACTTCTCGGACAGCACGGACCTCTCCGAGGCGCTTCTGATCGCCACACGCCGTCCTGATGGCCACGGTATTACTGAGCTTCGCACCACCTTCGTCAATCTCTGGCGAAACCCGGACGGCGTATTGGATGCCCACCGAGTGGCACAGGCGATTACTGCGACGCCGCCGGCGAAGCTCGAAGAGACGGGCACTGCATTATTGGAGGTTGACGGTCGGCACGTCGGTGAGGTGCTGTCGATGCCGGAATCGAAGTTGTCCAGCAAGAAGTGGTCCGGCGTGCAGTTCGCCCGCGCCGATCTGATTCGCAGCGCACTCAAGCTCTTGGACAATGGTGAAGTGTACGTGCCTGGCGAGGGAGAGGCTACCGGCATTCCGTTGTGTCGGCTCGACGAACTGGGCCAGGTCGGTCCAGACAGACGCCGACTCGTCGATGGGTTCGATAGAACCAGTTCCGTAACAGCATACCCACTTGTCGCGGGACACGATACGGAGCAGCGCAAGTCCTTGATATGCTCGCCAGATGCCTATCTGTCACCTTTGACGAAGCCACGGGGCGGACAGCGGCCTGGTTATGGTGACCACCTATGGCAGCAGTCCAGCCGCCTCCTCGTCGCCGAACGGCTGAGACTCGACACCACCAGAGTTGTCGCCATGTGGTCGGAGGCGAGAGTGCTGTCCAACGTATGGTGGCCTGTCCAGGTTGGGGATATGTCACATGAGAAAGCTCTGGTCGTCTGGCTAAACTCCAGTCTGGGTTTGCTAACCATCCTCGCCCAACGGACCACCACGGAAGGGGGGTGGGTTGCGATGAAGAAGGCGGACCTTGAGGACTTGCCGGTCCTGGACGTGCTTCGCCTTTCGCCTTCGCAGCTTCAGGACCTATCAGACCTCTTCGATAAGATAGCCGAAGGCGAGTTCGAACGGCTGCCTGGGATGGCGCACTGCCCGGCGCGGCATTCCCTTGACGACGGCATGTCCTCGATTCTGGGACTGCCCAACTTGAGCAAGCTCCGCGACTTGCTGGGCTCGGAGCCTGTGGTGTCTAATCGGCGTTTGTGAAACACCATGTGCCATGTCCTACGAGCCTCCCAGTCCCAGCCACAACTCGAAGATGGTACTGCCTACCGTCAACTTAGGCCCACCAACTGGGAAGCAAAGAGGACCGGTCAAATGACCGGTCCTCTTACTTTGCTGCGCAAGTTAACCGTCGAATAGTGGAAGGAAAGCACCATATATGTGCCGCCTGGACCCCGACCGATGTCGAGGTGCTAAGTCTGGCGCCACTGGTGTCGGGGGAGCAGAACTCAACCGACCGACCGTGGCTGACCCAGACCTCCGAGGCGGGTCGACCTAGGATCCCCTAAAAAGGGAGCTCCCTAGAAAGGAGGTGATCCAGCCGCACCTTCCGGTACAGCTACCTTGTTACGACTTCGTCCCAGTCACTAGTCCCGCCCTCGGCGCAGGCCTCCTTGCGGTTGGCTGTGCGACTTCAAGCGTTACCAGCTTCCATGACGTGACGGGCGGTGTGTACAAGGCCCGGGAACGTATTCACCGCAGTAGGGCTGATCTGCGGTTACTAGCAACTCCGAGTTCATGCAGGCGAGTTTCAGCCTGCAATCCCAACTGGGGATAGGTTTAAGGGATTCGCTTCGCCTCGCGACGTCGCTGCCCGTTGTCCTACCCATTGTAGCGTGTGAGTCGCCCAGGGCGTAAGAGCCATGATGACTTGACGTCATCCCCACCTTCCTCCTCGGATTACGAGGCAGTCTCACTAGAGAGTGCAACTAGTGACGAGGGTTGCGCTCGTTGCGGGACTTAACCCAACACCTCACGGCACGAGCTGACGACAGCCATGCAGCATCTGTGACGGCTCCCCGAAGGGTCCCCCATCCTTTCGGCGGGGTACCACCGACATGTCAAGCCCTGGTAAGGTTCTTCGCTTTGCATCGAATTAAACCACACGCTCCGCTGCTTGTGCGGGCCCCCGTCAATTCCTTTGAGTTTTAGCCTTGCGGCCGTAGTTCCCAGGCGGAATGCTTAACGCGTAAGCTTCGACACGGCAGGGGTCGATACCCGCCATATCCAGCATTCAGTGTTTAGGGCGTGGACTACCCGGGTATCTAATCCGGTTCGCTCCCCACGCTTTCGAGCCTGAGCGTCAGGGCCGGCCCAGAGCACCGCTTTCGCCTCTGGTGTTCCTCCTGATATCTACGCATTTCACCACTACACCAGGAATTCCGTGCTCCTCTACCGTCCTCAAGCCAAATGGTATCGATGGACCTCTCTAAGTTGAGCCTAGAGCTTGCACCACCGACGGATTCGGCCGCCTGCACTCCCTTTACGCCCAGTAAATCCGGACAACGCTTGCCCCCTACGTATTACCGCGGCTGCTGGCACGTAGTTAGCCGGGGCTTATTCCGAGGGTACCGTCATTTTATTCTTCCCCCCGAAAAGGGGTTTACAACCCGCGGGCCTTCTTCCCCCACGCGGCGTCGCTGCGTCAGGCTTTCGCCCATTGCGCAAGATTCCCTGCTGCTGCCTCCCGTAGGAGTGGGGGCCGTGTCTCAGTCCCCCTCTGGCCGGTCGTGCTCTCACACCGGCTACCCGTCGTCGGCTTGGTGGGCCATTACCCCGCCAACTACCTGATAGGACGCAAGCCCGTCCACTGGTGCCCGAAGGCTTTCATCCCACAGCCTGAACCGTGGGATCACATGCGGTATTAGCTCGGATTTCTCCGGGTTGTCCCCCGCCAATGGGTAGGTTGCTTACGCGTTACTCAGCCGTCTGCCACTCACTCGCCCACCGAAGCGGGTCCGTTCGTACGACTTGCATGCATTAGGCGCGCCGCCAGCGTTCGTCCTGAGCCAGGATCAAACTCTCAGTCAATGAATCCTCACGGACTCATCTTGTTTTGATCTCAAACTTGATTGGAACTATCCGTCTCTCTCAAAGAGACGGGGCGCCTTCCTTCCACTATTCGATTGTTAACGTGCGCAACTGCCCCACTCCGAGGGGGCTCAGGTACAGTATCCCATCGCCTGGGGCGCGTCAAGGCGTCCCCCACTGGGCAACGGCCTGGTTCCGGGCCACTGTCCAGGCACCCGACGCACTGCTGACCGGGATGGCACCCATTCGCCTGAGACGGGTCATTTTGAGTCATCCGCGTGACGCGGATCTACCGTCTCTACGCGAGATTGTTCCCGAAAACGCCGCCCGTTCGGCACTGCCCAGGGGTAAAGGAACACAGCGGGGACACCCCGTGCCCCTGACAGCGAGGTGCCCTTCTGCACTCCCCTCAGTGCACGGACATGCGGGTTCCAAGTCAGGTCTGTAGAAGGCAGCACACGACAAGGCGTGACGAACCAGCGACGGCGCGCCGTCGCCGATATAAAGCGAGGGTGTGAAACTGCTATGGGGCCCGGTCTACGGGCGGGCGGAGAGCAGCGGCGCGACCCGGTCCCACACCGAAGCCGCTATCTGCTCTGCGGGGGCCGATGCGTCCAAGACCAGCCAGCGCTCGGGCTCGCGCTTGGCGATGCGCAGGAAGCCCTGGCGCACCCTGCGATGGAAAGCGAGCTCGGCCGACTCGAAGCGGCGGGCGTCCCGTCCCGCGTCCGATGTGGCGTCACGAACGTGGCTCCGCGCCAGGCCGACGGCCGGGGCCGCGTCCAGCAGGACGGTGAGGTCAGGCCAGTGGCCTGCCGTGGCGAGCCGGTTGGCACTCGACACCTGCCGCATCGGCAGACGGCGGCCGTAGCCCTGGTAGGCCGTCGTCGAGTCCGCGAAGCGATCGGCGACGACCGCCGCCCCGGCCTCGAGCGCGGGCAGGACAACGCGCCGGACAAGCTCCGCCCTAGCCGCGGCGAAGAGAAAGAGCTCGGCCTCGGCGGTCAACGGCTGATAGGTGGCCTTCAGCCAAGTGCGCAGGTACTCGCCAAGCTCTGTGCCCCCCGGCTCGTGGACCAGGCGGGCGTCGCGGCCGGACTCTCGCAGGCGCTCGACGAGCATGGCGGTCTGGGTGCTCTTGCCGGCACCCTCGCCACCCTCGAAAGAGACGAATAATCCAACGTGCGTCATCCGCGGTGGATCGTGACGCGGCGCCTCGGCTCTCGCCCGGTGCTGTAGGAGCCGAGGCGGGCGCGCTCCGCAATACCGTGCTGCACGCGGCGCACGAAGGCGCTCTGGGGCTCCAGCCGCACCGTCGCCGCCTGGCCATCGACTATCTGGCGCACGCCATCGTTGGCCTCGTCGGCGGCCACATCGAGGGCCCCGCCCTCCTCGTCGTCGTCGTCCGACACCAGCTGGCCCAGGAAGTGGCCCATCTGGTCCTCGGTGTTGCGCCGCAACACGTAGACAGGAGTGGACGACGCCTCGGCCGCGATGAGCGCCCCCGGCCGGCGGCGGTAGTGCGCCTTCGTCGTCAGGACCATTTCGGCAGCGTCGGGGGACTCAACCAGCAACACGTTCAGGCCTCTTGCCGCGGCTGCGCGCGCGAGCCGCTCGCCGCTCACGCCGAAGGGGTAGATGCGTAGTGTGCGCGCGGGTGCACCTTCGGGCTCCGGCTCCCGCGACGGCGCCTCGACCACGTCGGCGGACATCGCACGAGGCCGCTGCGTGTCCGGCGCCGCTGAGCGCCGCCGCTCAACGTTGCCACTCTCGCCGACCCAGCGCTCCTCGGGGCTGGCCCGCTGTCCACGCAGCAGTCGGTCCACGGTACTGCCGACGTCGAGGTGGACGGCGACCCGCTCCCAGCTCTGAATCTCGACGAGCACGTCGAAGGTCGGCGGGGCCCGGCGTTCCAGAATGGTCTTCTGCGTCCTGCGGCGTTTGGCCTCTTCGTCACTCAGCGTGACGGTATGCACGCCGCCAACCAGGTCGGAAAGCGTGGGGTTCGCCAACAGGTTCTCGAGCGTGTTGCCGTGGGCGGTGGCGATGAGCTGGACGCCTCGCTCCGCGATGGTGCGCGCGGCCAGGGCCTCCTCGGCGACGCCCATCTCGTCGACGATGATGACCTCGGGCATATGGTTCTCGACGGCCTCGATCATAACGGCGTGCTGCTGCCTCGGCGTGGGTACTTGGAGGCGGCGCGCACGGCCGATGGCGGGGTGCGGTATGTCGCCGTCGCCCGCGATTTCGTTGGACGTATCGACGATGACCACGCGCTTGCCGGCGCTGTCCGCCAGCACACGAGCAGCCTCGCGCAGCATCGTGGTCTTGCCGACGCCGGGCCTGCCGACGAGCAGGACGCTGTCGCCGGAGCGCGCGATGTCCTCGATGACCGAGGCCGTACCCTGAATGGCGCGGCCTACGCGGCAGGTGAGGCCGATGATGTGACCCGCGCGGTTCCGAAGCGCGGAGATGCGATGCAGCGTGCGTTCGAGCCCTGCGCGGTTGTCCTCCCCGAAGGGGCCTATGCGATCGGTGACGTGGCGCAAGTCGGCGTCGCTCACCTCGACGCTGCCCAGGCTTACAGCACGGTCGACGAACCGAGCTTCCGGTATCCGGCCCAGATCCAACACCACCTCGAGCAGCGCGTTGACATCGGGCTCGCACTCGACGGCCGTGCGGATATGCGGCGGTAGGCGCTCCAAGAGCATGGAAAGCTCAACGTCTTGTTTCTCGTTGCCGCGTTCGATGTGGTCTCCCTCCAAGAGCCGTCCTCAGGCCCGCGCCGCCACGAAACTGGTGTCACGCACGCTCTCGGCCAGCGCACGCACCAGCACCGCATAGCTGGTACTCAGCTGCCAGCCCGCGTGCTTCAGGGCAAGAGCCAGTATGGGCTGGTAGCTCGGGACCGGCCACACGGCGTGGCTATGGCCGCGGGCAAGGCGAGCCGCATCACCCAAGAGCGACGGCGCACTGCGAGCGTCGTCGGGTAGCAGCAGCGCATCGACGGTAAGTGTCCTGTCTTGCTGGACCAGCCGAAGCCACCCGTGGATCTGGTCGTCGATCTCCCAAGCGTAGGAGCGGGTCTGCCCGGGAGCAGACTCGGACGATGCGCGCCACTGTTCCATGGTCAGGCCGGTCGCGGAGCGCACCGACGCAGGTACGGCGGCGTTGTACAGGCGGAACATCCCATGCTCGTCGCCGGTGAGCACTGGCCGCAGCCGGAGCTGGGCGCCGCCAGGCCCCGCCGACAGAGGCCCGCCGAGCTGATAGATCTCCTCGACGTAGGCGGGGATGAAGCCGACGCGACGCGCCATCTGCTCCAGCGGACCTCCCGCGAGCGTCCGCAGGAAGATGCGCTCGCCGCCGGCGTTGGAGGCGTGGCTCGCGCACGACTCCAGCAGCTCCCGAGCCGAGGCGAGGCCTCGGTCGCCCGAAAAGTAGTGCGCGATCTCCCACGAGCGTGCACTGGCACGCGGCCGGGCCACCGCCACCGCGTCCATAGCCGCACCGTACACCTGTGCCACCGCGTACCGCGGGCTTGGCGACGCCATGCACCAGCGGGCGACACGCATCGGCGTCAGGCGCTCCGATGCGCCCACCGTCCTGCCGCGGGTCGCGGCCAGGTCCTCGCCTCGAATCCGGCCGGGCAGGACCTGGCCGGGGACGTCGGACATGCGGAGACGCCGGATCACGCAGGGGCCTCCACGACCGCCATCTCCGCAAAGTAGCGGTGGAGGCGCGTGTCCGCGGTCAACTCCGGGTGGAATGCCGTCGCCAGCACGTTGCCCTGGCGCACGGCGACGATGGCGCCGCTTTCGAGGCGGGCAAGGACGTCGACGTTCGCACCGGCCTCCGCTATCCAGGGCGCACGGATGAACACGGCGTGGAAGGGCCCGCCGTCGATGCCCACGATGTCGATGTCGGCTTCGAAGGAATCGACCTGGCGCCCGAAGGCGTTCCGCTGGACGACGGTGTCCATGACGTGCAAGGGCTCGGGGTCCGCCTCCAGAAGCCGGTCGGCCAGCAGGATCATGCCGGCGCAGGTCCCCCAGACGGGCCTGGAGGCCGCGAACTCGACGATGGGGAGCCGCAGCGCGTAGGTGTCCATGAGCTTGGCCATGGTCGTGCTCTCGCCGCCGGGAATGACGAGCGAATCGCATGCGGCAAGCTGCGCGACGGTGCGCACCTCAACGGCGTCGATGTTCAACGAGCGGAAGGCTGATGCGTGCTCAGCGAAGTCGCCCTGAAGCGCGAGGACACCGATCGTCGGCGTTCGGGTCAAACCCTACCAACCCCGGGTTGCGAGCAGCTCCTGTGTGTCGATGGAGCGTGCGCTGATGCCGACCATCGCCTCGCCCAGGCCGCGGGAGGCCTCAGCGATGATGTCGGGGTCGTTATAGTGCGTGACCGCTTTGACTACCGCCTTGCCACGCGCGGAGGGGTCACCGGACTTGAAGATGCCCGAGCCGACAAAAACGCCGTCCGCCCCCAGCTGCACCATGAGCGCAGCGTCGGCCGGCGTGGCGACGCCACCCGCGGCGAAGTTGACCACCGGCAGGCGGCCGAGGCGCTTCACCTCGCGAAGGACCTCCAGGGACGCGCCTATCTCCTTGGCGTAGCTGGTGAGCTCCGCGTCTGGCATGGTGCTCACGGCGCGCATCTGGTCTTGGACGGTGCGCATGTGGCGAACGGCCTCGACGACGTCGCCAGTGCCCGCCTCTCCCTTGGTACGGATCATCGCGGCGCCCTCCCCGATCCGGCGGAGCGCCTCACCCAGGTCGCGGCAGCCACAGACGAAGGGGACCTTGAAGTCGTGCTTCCACACGTGGTACTGCTCGTCGGCCGGCGTCAGCACCTCCGATTCGTCGATGAAGTCGACGCCGATGGCCTGCAGCACCTGCGCTTCGACCGTGTGCCCGATGCGGCACTTGGCCATGACCGGGATGCTGACCGCGGCGATGATCTCGTCGATCAGGCCGGGGTCGGACATCCGCGCGACGCCGCCATCACGCCTGATGTCGGCGGGCACGCGCTCCAGTGCCATGACGGCGCAGGCGCCCGCGTCTTCAGCGATCCGCGCGTGCTCGGCGGTCACGACGTCCATGATGACGCCGCCCTTGAGCATCTGCGCGAGGCCGGATTTGACCTGGAACGTACCGGTGTCTTCTGCCATGTTCGGCGCACCAACTCCATGTTCCCTACGGCTTGCGGATGACCCGTTGAATTATAAGCACGCCACGTCGTGCCAGCAAACGATCTCCCCTCGCCGGAATTTCGGCCTCACCTTGCCGAGCGGCCGGAGTCTCCCGCCACAACGAGCGGCGTGCTAACCTCCGCGACGCACGACCAACCGGACCTCGGAGCCAGTCCATGATCTACGACCTGCGCACCTACACCCTGCGGCCAGGGTCCGTTCCCGAGTTCGAGCGCCGCTTCGCCGAAGGGCTTGGGCACCGCGAGAAGTTCTCGCGCCTGGGCGGCTTTTGGCACACGGAGATCGGACCGCTGAACCAGGTTATCCACATCTGGCCATACGACGACCTCGCGCAGGTGGAATCGGTCCGCAAAGATATGGCCGCGAACCCTGACCCGGCGTGGCCGCCCAAGGGCGGCGACGTCATCCTGAACATGGAGGCTCAACTCCTGACGTCGGTCCCTTGGATGCGTGAATGGACGAGTCCCCAGGAGTACGGCGGCTTCTACGAGCTGCGCATCTACACGTTCATGACGGGCGTGCTTCCTGAAGTAATCAAGCGCTGGGAGCAGGCGGTGCCGGCGCGTGAGAAGTACTCGCCCCTCGGCGGCCTCTGGACGGAGACCACGGGCGGGAACAAGCTCTACCACCTCTGGCCGTACAAGAGCATGGAGGAGCGGACCAACGTCCGCGCGGAGTCCGTGGCCAAGGGTGATTGGCCGCCGAAGCCCTCAAGCAACGAGTGGATGCTCCAGCAGGAGAACAAGATCCTGGTCCCGGCGTCCTTCTCGCCCATGCACTAGCCGATGCGCGCGTCCCGACTCCTCACCAAGACTCTGCGTGAAGACCCGGCGGAGGCCGAGACGGCCAGCCATCGGCTGATGCTGCGCGCCGGCATGATGCAGCAGGTAGCGGCGGGCGTGTACGCCTACCTGCCGCTGGCCCTGCGCTCGCTCCGGAAGATCGAGCGCATCATCCGCGAGGAGATGGACGCAGCCGACGGCCAGGAGGTGCGCATGCCCACGCTGCACCCGCTGGAGCTATGGCAGGCGACGGGCCGCGACAAGACCGTCGGTCCCATCCTGTTCCAGCTGCAGGACCGGCGTGAGCGCCGCATGGTGCTGGCGCCGACCCACGAGGAGGTCGTCACCAACATCGTGAAGGCGAACACCGCCTCCTACCGCGACCTCCCGCGCCAGGTCTACCAGATACAGACCAAGTTCCGAGATGAGCCTCGGCCGCGAGCGGGACTGCTGCGCGGGCGCGAGTTCGACATGATGGACGCCTACTCCTTCGATGCTGACGAGGAGGGGCTAGACCTCTCCTACAGCCGCATGCTGGAGGCTTACAACAACGTCTTCACCCGCTGCGGCATCCCTTCGCTGACGGTAGAGGCGGACTCGGGGGCCATCGGCGGCAAAGACTCGCACGAGTTCATTATGCCGGCGGCGAGCGGCGAGGATGTGGTGCTGAGCTGTCCCAAGGGCCACTACGCCGCCAACGTCGAGCGTGCCCGCTCCGTGCCGCGGCCGGTGCCCGAGGCCGAGCCACAGCCGCTGGAGCTGGTCGACACGCCCGGCGTCGAGACAATCGCCGCGCTGTCCGAGCTTCTCGGCATCTCCGAGGCGCGGACGCTCAAGGCGGTGTTCTACCAGGCCGACGGACAGACCGTGCTCGTGACCGTCCGGGGCGACCTGGACATGAACGAGGCCAAGCTGAAAAACCACCTGCACGCCACCGACCTCCGCATGGCGACCGACGACGAGGCGCGGGCCGCCGGGCTGACGCCCGGCTCCACGTCGCCCATCGGCATCGAGCGCCGCGCCAGCGGGGGCGTGCGCACCATCGGCGACACATCGATCCAGCAAGGCGCCAACTTCGCGGCTGGTGCCAACCAGGCCGACAAGCACTACACAGGCGCCAATTACCCACGCGACTTCGAGGTCGAGGAGCTGGTGGACGTCGCCACGGCCCGGGAGGGCGACGGCTGCCCGGTATGTGGCGAGCCCCTGCAAGCCATCCGCGGCATCGAGGTCGGCCACGTGTTCAAGCTCGGTGAGTTCTACTCGAACGCGCTTGGTGCCGACTACCTGGACGAGGCCGGCAAGCAGCGCCCGATCGTCATGGGGTGCTATGGCATCGGCGTATCGCGGATGCTGGCCGCGGCTATCGAGCAGAACCACGACGACGCGGGCATCGTCTTCCCCGCGCCCATCGCGCCGTACGAGGTGCACCTGGTGGCGATCAATACTGACGACGCCGATGTCACCGCGGCGGCGGAGCGCCTCTACGACCAGCTGACGGCGTCCGGCTTCGAGGTGCTCTTCGACGACCGGATCGAGTCGCCGGGCGTGAAGTTCAACGACGCCGACCTTATTGGCCTGCCGGTGCGTCTCGTGATGAGCCGGCGCAACCTGGCCGCGGGGGCGGTGGAGCTGCGGCGCAGGGCCGGTGGTGAGGCGCGGTCAGTGCCGCTGGCCGAGGTCTTTTCCGCTGTGCGCGCGGCGCTCGACGAAGGCTAGCGGCGCTAGTTGAGGCGCCGTGCCCTGGCGGGCGTCCGTCCGGCAGCTAGCGCTAGTTTTCGCCAAGTCGTGTCGTTCCAGCGGCGCTGCGGCCTGCTCGGCGACAGCGCACCAAGGCCAGTTTGCTGGCAATCGGGTCTGCTTGAAAGCTGGGCAGCTGGCCTGCGGGAAGGCGGGTTAGCCGGCAGTGGGGGCCGCGGCGGTGAGCTCAGCGGTCACGGCCTCGACCTCTTCGAGGAGGGCCGTCATCATGTCGGCCTCTTCGACCACGCGGGTCTTGACGCCCTTGCGGAAGATGACGGCGCGGCCGTTGCCCGCGGCAATGCCCACGTCGGCGTCCTTGGCCTCGCCGGGCCCGTTGACCTCGCAGCCCATGACAGCCACCTTCACCGGCGTCTCGCGCCCCTTCAACAGCTGGTCGACGTCGTTGGCCAGCTTGCGAATGTCCACGTCGGCGCGGCCGCACGACGGGCACGCGACCATCTGCACGCCCTTCTTGCGCAGCCCAAGCGACTTGAGTATCTCGTAGCCGACCTCGACCTCTTCCTTCGATTCGTCGGAGAGGGAGACGCGGATGGTATCGCCGACCCCCTCGTAGAGCAGGATGCCGAGCCCGATGGCGCTGCGGATGGAGCCGTTACGCGCGGTGCCCGCCTCGGTGATGCCGAGGTGGAAGGGGTACGGGACCAGCGTGGACAGCTTGCGGTAAGCCTCGACGGTCGTATCGATGTCGTAGGCCTTGAGGGAGATCTTGATGAGGTCGAAGTCGAGGTCCTCCAGGACCCCAATCTCCCACAGCGCGGTGGCCACCATGTGGTCGACGGCGGAGACGGCCTCGCCCTCGCCGGAAGCCTCCGCGCCCTTGGTGAGCTTGTTGACGCCGTCGGCATGGCGGTGCTGGCCTCTGGTCTTGCCGATGGCGCCGACCGGAGGCAGCGAGCCAAAGTTCACGCCGATGCGTATGGGCACCTGCCGCACTTTCGCCTCGCGGGCGATGTCGCGCACCTTTTCGGCGTCGCGGATGTTGCCGGGATTCAGCCGCAGGCAGTCCACGCCCTGGTTCAGCGCCTCGAGGGCCAGCTGGTGGTGGAAGTGGATGTCGGAGATCAGCGGGATGCTGATCTGCTTCTTGATGGCCCCGAGAGCGAGTGCCGCCTCCATGTCGGGGACAGCGAGGCGGATGATCTCGCACCCCGCGGCTTCGAGCTCGTGGATCTGGGCGACTGTCGCCGCGACGTCCCGCGTGTCGGTCTTGGTCATGGACTGGACTGTGATGGGGGCGTCTCCACCCACCTTCACGCCGCCCACGTAGACCGGCTTGGTTACTCGGCGCTCCATGAGGTCCTCGCTGCGTTCGCGAACCCGGGGCCTTCCCCGGGGCTAGCCCCCGAGGGGACTGCCGCCGTCGATGATGCGGCGAATGTCTTGGACACTGACGAGCAGGATGCCGCCAATCAGCACCATGAACCCGACAAGATGCACGAGGCGCTCCTTCTCGGGCGCCAGACGACGGCCGCCGCGCGCCAATTCTAGCAACACGAACACGATCCGGCCACCGTCGAGCGCGGGGATGGGGAGCAGGTTGACGATCGCGAGGTTTATGGACAGCAACGCCGTCCACGTGATGAGCGGGCTGATCCCGGCGTTGGCGACCTCGCCCGTAATCTGCGCGATACCGACCGGCCCGGCGACGGCAAAGTCGCCCGCCCCGGCGAGGATGCGGGACAGCTCGTTCCGGAAGGAGACGAGGATGTCGCCCATGCGCAGGAACGCCTGCGGGAAGGCCCGCCAGAGGGGCTCGGAGCGGCTCTCCGTGGGGCGCTCGACGAACGTTGCGCCGCTCAGTGCGCGCGGATCGTCAGGCAGCGGCAGCGCGACCAACGCACCGTCCCGCAGCACCAGCACCTCTGCGCCGCGCCCCGGCGAATCGCGCAGCGATGCGGCCAGTGCCTCCTCGGCGTCGGCCAGTTCGATGACCTGACGCCGCACCGGAAGGGCGGGGCCCACCGCGTAGATAAGCACAAGCTCGTCGGCGGCCCGCAGACCGTTGCTCCTGGCGCGCGACCCGATCGCCACCGCCTGGACCGACACGCGGGCGTTGGCGATCTCAATCCCCGTGGCCCCCTGCCCTGGTGGGGGATCGACCCGGGGGACCAGCGTCACCATCGTCGGCGCGCCGTTCCGGTCCAGCTCCCAAGACGACTCCGCGCCCAGGCGGACTTGGATGGCCTGCTGGAGCACCGTGCTGTTGTCGATCTCGCGTCCGTCGACGACGCGGATGACATCGCCGGGCTGGATGCCCGCTTGCTCCGCCGGGGTGTTCGGCACCACGCTCGTTACGACGACGTCGGTGACGACGACATCCTGCGGGATGAGGAGCACCACAGTTAGCAGGAAGATGGGAAGAATCGCGTTCATGGTCGCGCCGGCAGCGAGGATGGCGAGCCGGGTAAACGGCCCCTTGTTCATGAATGCGCGCGGGTCGTTGGGGTCCTCTGCCTCGTCCTCGCCGAGCATCCGCACGAAGCCGCCCAGGGGGAGGAGATTCACAGTGTAGGTCGTGTCGCCGTACTTGAACCCGAACAGGCGCGGCGGAATGCCCAGCCCGAACTCCAGCACCTGGACGCCACGAAGCTTCGCCACCGTGAAGTGGCCAAGTTCATGCACGATCACCAGGAACCCGAGAACCGCGACAAAGATGAGGATGGTCGTCATCGGCGAGCAGCCACCGCCTCGGCGACCCGGCGCCGAGCCCACTCGTCGGCCGCGAGGACCGACTCCAGGGAGACGTCGTCGATCTCGTGGTCCGCAAGCACGTCACGCACGAGCGGGTGGATGTCGGTGAAACCGATGCGGCCATCGAGGAAGAGGTGGACCACCTCTTCGTCCGCTGCGCTGAGTACCGCAGGGAAGGTGCCCCCACGGGTCCCGGCGTCGACCGCCGTGGCGAAGCATGGGTAGCGTGCCGTGTCCAGCTCCTCGAAGGTGAGCGAGGGGTAGCGCAGGGGGTCGTAGCGGGGGATCGCGTCGCTGGCCAGGCGCTCCGGGTAGGCCAGGGCGTACTGGATGGGCAGACGCATGTCGGGAGGGCCCATCTGCGCCTTCACCGAGCCGTCGGCGAACTCGACCATCGAGTGAATGACGCTCTGCGCGTGGACGACCACCTCGATCTGGTCGAAGGCGACGTCGAAGAGCCAGCGGCACTCGATGACCTCGAACCCCTTGTTCATGAGGGTCGAGGAGTCGATGGTGATCTTGCGCCCCATGACCCACGTAGGGTGCGCCAGCGCCTCGGCCGGCGTGACGGCGGCCAGCTCGTTGAGGGGGCGCGTACGGAAAGGCCCGCCGGACGCCGTGACGATGAGCCGCCGCACCGGCTGCTCCTCGCCCTGGAGGCACTGCCAGATGGCCGAGGGCTCGCTGTCCACCGGGAGCACCTTCCCGCCGCCGAGCCTGGCCGTCTCGCGCACCAGCTGGCCCGCCATGACGATGACTTCCTTGTTGGAGAGCGCGACCGACTTGCCGGCCCGCAGCGCGGCCAGCGTCGGCCCCAAGCCCGTCCTGCCGGTGGTGGCGACCATGACGAGATCTACGTCCGGCTCGGTCACCATCGTTTCAAGGTCGGTCCAGACGGCGGAGGCGAAAGCCTCGGGTCCGGCGCCTTTGCTGTGGACCATACGCGGCCGAAACTCGGCCACCTGCTGTGAGAGCAGCTCCACGTTATTACCGGCGGAGAGTCCAACCACTCGGAACGCGTCGGGAAGGGCCCGTATCACGTTGAGGGTCTGGGTCCCGATGGACCCGGTCGAGCCGAGGACGACGATACCTTTCGTAGCCACACCTCGGTCGGCCTGTTCGCCGTTCGTTGCGCCCGTGGGCCGGCTCGTTATCGAGACCACACCCAGGCGACATAGTACACGAGCACGAACGCCGGGAGCAGGCTATCCATGCGGTCGAGCAAGCCTCCGTGGCCGGGAAAGAGCGTGCCTGCCTCCTTGACCCCAGCCAATCGCTTGGCCTTCGACTCAAACAGGTCGCCGGCCTGCGCTATCACGCTGACGCCGAGCCCCAGGCCGATCGCGGCCCCAACGGCCAACGTCAGGTCCGACACCGCGACGAAGGCGACCACCGCGGCGGCGCCGCCGAGTAATCCCCCGAACGAACCCTCCCACGTCTTGCCCGGGCTGATGGACGGGGCCATGGCCCTCCGCCCGAGCGCGCGCCCCACGAAGTAGGCCGCGGTGTCGGTGGCGAACACGGCCAAGAACGCGAGCAGCAGCCACTCCAGCCCCAGCGCGCGCTCGCGCAAGAGCACGGCGGCAGCGAGCGGCAGCGCGACGTACCCCACGGCGCTGACGGTCGTCAGCGAGTCGGAGACGCATCGCCGGTAGAGCGCGATGCCCAGGACAATGGCGCTGCCCCCACCAAAGACGACGAGGACGGCGCGCCCGTCGAGCACGGCAACCGAGACCGTGGCAAGTCCCAGCACCACGCCGGGCCAGCGCAGCACGGGCCGGCCGGCTCCCACCGCAAGGGCGTAGGCCTCGTGCAGGGCAAGGACAGCGGCGGCGGCGGCGAGGGCGCCGACCCAGGGGTTGCCAGCCCAGACAATGGCAAGCAGCAGCGGGAGGGCTAGCGCAGTGGTGGCCAGGCGCAGGCGAAGGGCCTGCCGAGTCGCCCGCCCGACCGGGGGCGCCATCACGTGCCCGGCAGCTTGCCGAACCTGCGTTCGCGGCTCCGGTAGGCCTCGAGGGCCCGCTCCACCTCGGCGTCATCGAAGTCCGGCCACAGCGTGGAGGTGAAGTAGAGCTCCGCGTAGGCCGACTGCCAGATGAGGAAGTTGCTCAAACGTTGGTCGCCGCCGGTCCTGATCACCAGGTCCGGGTCCGGGACCTCCGGCAGGTGCATGCGCTGGCTGACCAGGTGTTCCGTGACGTCAGCGGCGTCGATCCCTTCGGCGAGCAGGCACTTGATGGCGTGGACGATCTCGGTGCGCCCGCCGTAGTCGAAGCCGACGCTCAGCGTGAGGCCGGTGTTGTCCTTGGTCAGCTGCTCAGCATCCTCGATGGCCTTCGCAATGGAGGCGGGGAGCCGCGAGCGCGTGCCCAGGTGGAGGATGCGAACGTGCTGCTCGTGCAGCGCGCGGGCCTCATCGTAGATCACCTCTTCGAGGATCTGGATAAGGCCGTTGACCTCGGGCTCCGGCCGGCCCCAGTTCTCAGTGGAGAAGGCGAAGATGGTGACGTAGGGCACGCCGTGGCGGCCGAGGGCCTGGAGTACACGGCGCACGTTGTCGGTCCCCGCGCGGTGGCCGGCCAGCCGGGGCATGCCCCGCTGCTCCGCCCAGCGGCCATTGCCGTCCATGGTAATGGCGACATGGCGCGGCACATCCGGCTTGGGCCCGGCGTCCGAGGTTTCAGCGCTTGTCTCCAACGCCATACGCGCTAGACCTCCATCAGTTCCGCCTCTTTCTGGGCGGTCACTTGGTCGGCCTGCTCAACCTGCTTGTCGGTGGTCTTCTGGAGGCGGTCCTGGGCCCGGTGGAGCTCGTCCTGCGACATGTCCCCGTCATGCTCTGCCTTGCGCAGTTGCTCCTGAGCGTCGCGGCGGACGTTGCGGATGGCGACGTGGGTCTCCTCCTGCATCCGTTTGAGGCGCTTCACCAGTTCCTGGCGTCGCTCCTGCGTCATCGGCGGAATGGGCAGACGGATGAGCTGGCCGTCATTCGCCGGGGTCAGCCCAAGATCGGACTTCTGCAGCTCTCGCTCGATGGCCGCCATGGCGGTCTTGTCCCACGGCTGGACCGTCAGCAAGCGCGCGTCCGGGGTTGCGATGGTCGCAAGCTGGTTCAGCGGGGTCGGCGTGCCGTAGTAGTCGATAGTGATGCCATCAAGCAGCGCGGCGTTCGCCCGTCCGGTCCGAATGGACGCGGTCTCATGGCTGAAGTGACCCACGGAGAGCTTCATGCGCCGTTCCGCATCGGCAAGGGTCTCGTCCGTCGGGCTCTGCTCGGCCATAGCCTAGGCTCCGGGGCGCTGGGGGTTCAGACGGCGAGGGGTTGCGCCGCGACGAGGGTACCAACCTGCGCACCCTGCAGAATCTCCTCGATGCTGTTCGGCCTGAACACATCGAAGACGCGGATGGGTAGGTTGTTCTCCATACAGAGTGACAGCGCGGTGCTGTCCATGACGTCCAGGCGCCGATTCAGCAGATCGATGTAATCGACGCGGTCAAATTTGACGGCGGCGGGATTCTTCAGCGGGTCAGCGTCGTAGACGCCGTCGACTTTGTTCTTGGCCATCAGGAGCAATTGGGCGTCGATCTCGATCGCCCGGAGCGCGGCCGTCGTGTCGGTGGTCATGTACGGGTTGCCAGTGCCGGCCGCGAAGATGACCACTCGCCCTTTCTGCAGGTGGCGGATGGCACGGCGCAGGATGTAGGGCTCAGCCACCGCCCGGATTTCGATAGCCGACTGGGTCCGCGTGTCGACGCCGACGCGCTCGAGCGCGTCCTGCAGGGCCATGGCGTTGATGACCGTGGCCAGCATGCCAGCGTAGTCAGCCGTGGCGCGGTCCATGCCCTTTTGCTCAGCCTCCGCGCCCCGCCAGATGTTGCCGCCGCCGACGACGACAGCGAATTGAACGCCCAGGTTCACGGCCGACTTCACTTCGCCGGCCAAGTAGTGGAGGACAGACCAATCGAGGCCGTAGGCTCCCTCCCCACGGAGAGACTCACCGCTGAGCTTAAGCACCGCTCGGCTCACCCTTGGGGAAGCCATGGCGCACCCCCTCGCGCAGGTTTACTCGCCGAGACCGAAGCGGACGAACCGGCTGACCCGGATGTTCTCGCCGACCCTGGCGCGGAGGTCCGAGACCAGGTCGTTGACCGTCTTTGAGGGATCACGAATGTACGCCTGCCGCAGCAGGCACACCTCTTCGGGCTTGGCTTCCTCGCCCCGCGGGATGTCCTCCACGTCCACGTAGGACGGAGACATGGCGGCCACCTGCATGGCAAGGCTATGGGCGAGCCCCTTGAACTCTTCGGTGCGGGCAACGAAGTCCGTTTCGCAGTTGAGCTCGACCATGGCGCCGATCCGATTCCCGGCGTGGACGTAGGACTCGACCACGCCTTCGGCGGTGGCCCTGTCGGACTTGGACGCTGCTTTGGACAGGCCCATCTCACGGAGAGCAGTCTCGGCCTGTTCGATGCTGCCGCCGGCGTCCTCGAGCGCGCGCTTGGCGTCCATGATGCCGGAGCCTGTGCGCTCGCGAAGGGTTTTGATGTCCTCGGTCCTGACCTGCACGCTAGTACCTCGGGGCCGCCGCTATTCGGGTGCGGCGGGGGCGGGCTCAGGATCACGGTCGTCTTGCCCGGCGCTGTACCCGCCGCGGGTCGCCAGCCACTCGTTGTGGCCCTCTTGGGCGGCGGTGGCGATGTGTCCGGTTACGAGGCGAATCGAGCGTATGGCGTCGTCGTTTCCGGGGACGGGTGCGTCGATCAGCCCTGGGTCGCAGTCGGTGTCGACGAGCGCGATGATTGGGACGCCGGCGCGCCGTGCCTCGGCGACGGCGATCTTCTCACGCCCGATGTCCACCACGAAGAGGGCGCCGGGCAGATGAGTCATCTCCTTGAAGCCCCCGAAGTACTGGTTCATTTTCTCGATCCGGTTCTCGAGGCGGAGTGCTTCTTTCTTGGGAAGAAGAGCGAGCTCCCCCCGGTCGCGCCGTTCCTCCAGGCGCACCAGGTAGTCGATGCGGGACTGGATGGTCGCGAAGTTGGTGATGGTGCCGCCGAGCCAGCGCTGGTTGATGTAGAACTGGCCCGTGCGCTCGGCTTCCTCACGGATAGCGTCCTGGGCCTGCTTCTTGGTCCCCACCATGAGCAGCTTCTTGCCGCTGGCGGTGATCTCCTGAACGAAGGTCCGCGCGCGCTCGAGCAGTCCCATGGTCTGCTGGAGGTCGACGATGTGAATGCCGTTGCGCTGGGCGAAGATGTATTGACGCATCTTCGGGTTCCAACGGTGAGTCTGGTGGCCGAAGTGAACACCGGCCTCCAGAAGCGCCTTCATGCTGAGCGGCGGAGACTGCTCAGCCGCAACCTGCGCTACAGGGGCAACACTTGCCTCTTGTACCATTCGTCCGCCTTTCCCTCTATCCGCTGGCTATCCGCTGGAGCGCACGCAGTGCATCGTTGCCTGGTGCGCGCCTCGCGTCACTAGCGGGCGAGTATAGCACAGCGGGGTTGTCGCGGACAACGCGTTCCCCTGGCCAATGCCCCGTTCCCGGCCTCTGAGTGCCCGTCCCGGCTTCGGGGGGGGTTGCCCGCGCTACGCGGCGACTGGCAAGGCGACATGGAACGTCGAGCCCGCGTTTACCTTGCTGTCGATCCAGACCTTGCCGCCCATGAGATCCGCCAGACCTTTGACGATGTAGAGGCCCAGCCCCGTTCCGCGGACGTTGGCTGTCTCCGGGCGATAGATGCGCGCGAAGGAGGCGAACAGCCGCTTTTGGTCCTCGGGGGCGATGCCCACGCCCTCGTCTGCGACGCTGAGCACCACGGTGCCGCTCTCCCGGTCGTGGTGTGCCGTAGCGGTTATAGGCCCACCCTTGGGGCTGTACTTCACGGCGTTGGAAAGGAGGTTGACGACAACCTGCGAAAGCTTGTCCCGGTCGGCCAGGACGGCGGGCAGCTCATCCGGCATGATGACGACGATCTTATGGTCTTCGGTGCCGTGCTGAATGCCTTCGGCAATGTCCCCCGTGAGCTTCGACAACATCACCGGTTCGAGGTCCACCGTGAGCTTGCCGCTTTCGATGCGGGAGACGTTGAGCAGGTCGTCGACGATGTCGACCACCCGGCGGCTGTCTTCGTACACGTGAGTCAGCCAGGTCTGGTGCTGCTCGGGAGTCGCCTTGTTCCCCAGCAGCAGCTCCGTGAAACCCATGATGGTGGTCATCGGCGTGCGCAGCTCGTGGGACGCGACGGAGACGAAGGTGTCGCGGCGGCGGTGGAGCTCCCGTTCGTCGGTGACGTCGCGGATGAGCACGCCGGCCAATCGATCGGTGGCCGTGGTGCGGATGGGAAAAACAGTCGCGGCGAGGTCACGGCGGCGAGGCTTGAGGATGGCGAGATCGAAGTGCGCCGGGCGATCCGTCACCTGACGGAGATGGGCCGCGAGCGCCCGGACCTGGTCCGGCGACTCGAACTCTTTGCTCTGCTGGCTCAGAAGCCTCCGCATCTGCTTGCCCGCCACTCGGCTTACGCCCAGGTTCAGCAGCTCTTCGGCCGCCGGGTTGCAAAAGACGATCCGGCCTTCGGCGTCCAGGACGATGAGACCCTCCGCCATGCTGTTCTGGATGCTGTTCAGCGTCGTGCGCTCACGGTCGACGGCGCCGTACAGGGCGATGTTGTCGAGCAGCACGCCGGCGAACACCGCAAAGAGGTTGAGCAACCGTTCGTCATCAGGAGAGAAGCCCGTTTTCCCGTCCTTCTCTAAGAGGACGAACGCCCCTGGGCTTCCGTCCTTGCTGCTGAACGGGACCGCGAGGAGGGTCTGCACCAGTGGCTGGTCACGGTCCACGAAGTCGCTGGCCGGAGGTCCGTCGCCGACGCGCAGGCTCCGCTTGCCCTCCTGGATCAGGGAGTAGCGCACTAGCGCCTGAATCTCGGGCATACGCAGCACGTTCAGCGCCACGTCCTCCCCCGTTTGCGTCGGGAGGCCGGACGACACGAGGCGCTGGACAACGCCTTCTTGGTTCCACAGCATGACGGCGCCTACCCCGGCACCGATGAGGCCACGGGCCACGTCGACGAGGTGGTGCAGGGCCTGGTCCGGGTTGTCCTCCAAGGCGAGCCTCGCGGCGGCGGTCTGAAACGCCTCGAGCCGCCGGTATCCAGCTCCGAGAGCATTCGCTCATCCACTCGTGACTTACTCAGCTGGGCGCTGATGGCCTCCGCAACGGCGGTGAGGAAGCGCACGCGGTCCGGCGTGTAGTGGTCGAACTCGGGCGCAGCCGCCACCAGCACACCGAGGGTCTCGCCGTCGGCGCGGAGCGGCAACGCGACCGCCGACTTGGTCCCTTCTTCAACGAGGACGCGGAGGGCGGCTGGGTAGGCCGGGTAGTCCTTCACGACGACCGTCGTGCCTTGGGAGAACGCGATGCCGGCCATGCCCGTTCGCCGTGGCAGAGTCAATACCTCGGCTCCGGGCGTGATGGCCAGGCCGACGACCTGGCTGATCGCGAGGGCATCGTCCGAGGAGGGGAGCGCGAGCCCCATGCTGTGGGACTGGGTGGCCGACAGTGCCTCGTCGAGTATGCGTCGGAACTTCTCTCCGTGCTCGAAGGGCTGGGCCAAGGCCTCGGCGATAGCGAAGAGCCCCTCGACCTCGCGGGTCCTGCGCTTCTCCTCAGCCTGAAGGCGCACCTTCTCCATCAGCACGCCCACGGAGTCGACCGTCGCGTTCAGCAGGCGTACGCGGGCCGGCGTGAAGTGGTTGCGCTGGGTCGAGCTCAGCGTCACGACTCCCGACACGCGCCCTTCGACGACGACGGGCGCAGCGGCCAGCGAGCGGACACCCAGCGCGACTACTCCGGGATTGGCGTGCGGATTGTTCGGGTAGTCGCCCTCCAGCAACTCCTCGCCGCGCTGGTACACCTGGCCGGAGAGCCCAACCCCGAAGGGGATCTCGTCTGTGCTGAGCGAGTCGGCGCCAAGGCCCGCGGACCCGACGACGCGCAGACCATCGACGTCGGGCACGAGCAGCGTGGCACGGTCCGCCTCGGTCAGCGTCATCAGCCCATCGAGTATCTTGCCGGCCTGCTCTTGAAGGTCGCCAGGGAGCACCAGCGTCTCGCTGATGCGCACCATGGCCTCGAACTCCGTGAGGCGCCGGTCTTCGGCAAAGCGCCCTGCCGAGGCATTGCGGAGATCTTGCAGCGAGACGACGGCGCCGGTGGTGCGCCCCCCCTCCGCGACTGGGGTGACGACAAGCCGCGTCGGGACCTCCACGCCGTCACGCCGCCGAAGGTACGCACGATCCAGTCGGTGCGTTACCCCGTGGGCGAGCGCCGCATCGACGGCTCCCCGTCCCTCCGGGAGCGGCGTGCCGTCGGCCTGTACCTGAGGCATCACCTCAGCGTGGGGCCGGCCGACAGCATCGTCGGAGGACAGGCCGACAAGGCGACAGGCAGCCAAGTTGGCGAAGACGACCTTGCCGGCGGGGTCGAGCCCGACCAGGCCGACATCCGCCGCGTCCAGGGCCAGCACGACCATGGGCGTGGCTGCGCCGGCCGACGCCGGTTGGCTCGGCTGCGACTGCATGACCGCGACGCGGTGGCGCAGCGCGGCGAGCTCCGCGGTGAGCTGCTCTCGTGATTGTGCGTCTGACAGCATTCGATGGCGCAGCCTCGGCACGGCGCGGCTGCCGTTTCCCCTGCGATCCATTGTCGCCGGGCTCGCGGCTCGTTTCCTGCGGGCGCACACCTGCAAGCGGTGAGGGTTTGCCCTAACGGGCTGGCGGGGTGGGCGACGCGACGGGCGCGCCCGTGTCGACGAACCGCCGGACGTCGGCCAGGACAGCATCCAGTGCCGCGATTGTCAGCCGGCCGGTGTTCGTGTTGCGAGGGCTGGGATGGTATGACGCGAACAGCGTGGGCAGTCCCTCACCGAGGTCGTAGCGTACCCCGTGACCGAAGGCGGCTCGTAGCTGCGAGCCCGCGCGCGCGCTCGCAGCGCGGAGGTAGTTGTCGAAGGCCACGCGGCCAAAGGCCAGCACGGCACGAACGTTGGGCAGCAAGCCCAGCTCCTCGACGAGGTAGACGCGGCAGGTCCGCTGCTCCTCGGCCGTGGACTTGTCCTGTGGAGGCACGCAGCGAACGACCGCCGTCTCATAGGCGTCGATCAGGCGCAGGCCGTCCGTCACATGCTGAGAGACGGGCTGCGATGCGAACCCGGCGCGGTGCATTGCCGCCGTCAGGAAGTCGGCGGTGGCGTCGCCGGTGAACATCCGGCCCGTCCGATTGGCGCCGTGCGAGGCCGGGGCCAGGCCGACGAAGAGCACCGCGCCCCGAGGATCGCCGTGGCTGGGCACGGGAGCGCCCCAGTACTCCCAGTCGCGATAGGCTGCGCGTTTTTCGCGCGCGATCCGCTCGCGGTGCTCGACCAACCGTGGGCACGCCCGGCAGGCGACGATGCGGCGCTGGAGTTCGCCAACCGCGCCGTCGAGCGGTCCATCGTAGGTACGGGCATAGGTGCGATCTGTCATGCGCGCAGCTCCCGGGCAGATTTAGGTGAGATAGCAACGATCGCCCGATGATGATATAAGGGCGCCACCTAATGAAAGGCGGAGGAGGTGGTGAATGGCCACGGTTACCAGCACCCTGAAGCTGTCGAAGGAGGTCGTGGCGCGACCTCTGGACCAATGGCCGACGATTGGGGTCGAGTTGCTCGGCACCCAGACCCGGATGGTGCAAGGCGCCAAGTACCGACACCGGGTCATCGAGTGCGGCGAGTCGGGCGAGCCGCTCATCCTGATCCACGGCGTCGGCGGGCACGCCGAGACCTACGCGCGGAACCTGCACAACCTGGCGAACAACGGCTTCCACGTCTACGCCATCGACGCGCTCTACCACGGCTTCTCGTCCAAGCAGCCCTACGTTGACGAGAACCGCACGGAGCTGCAGGCCGAGGCGCTCGCGGACCTGATCGACGCGCTGGGTTACTCCTACGCGCACGTCGAGGGCGAGTCCATGGGCGGCGCCATCACCTTCGAGTTCGGGATGATGTTCCCGGAGAAGGCCGGCAAGCTCATCCTGAACACGGGCGTGGGCGGTGTGAACTGGCTAAAGACCGACTTCCCGGAGAACCCGGGCGGCGGCAACACGCTGGCCGAGCTCTCCCGCGCATCGATCATGACGCCCAACTTCGAGACGGTGCGCGCACGCATGGAGTGGCTGGTGGCCGATCCCTCTCGGATGACCGATGAGATGGTCCAGCTCCGCCTGCGGCTCTACTCGTTCCCCGAAGTCTACGAGTCCATCAAACGCGTCTACCGCGTGGCGGACGACAGCCCAAAGGATTGGGCCCGAGACCCGAAGTGGCAGGAGGCGGACCTCCAGAACTTCAAGCCCGACGCTCTGGTCTTCTGGACCGAGAAGAACCCGGGCCAGGGGCCGGACTTCGGCGAGTACGCCGCGAGCAAGATCTCCGGCGCCAAGTTCTACAACATGCTCGACGCCGCCCACTGGCCGCAGTGGGAGAAGCCAGAGGAGCACGACCAGGTGCTCATCGACTTCATTAAAGGCTAGCGCCAGGGGCTTGGGCTGGCAAAGACAAAGGCGAACCAAGAGGCCCCGCCGGATGGCGGGGCCTCTTGCTATGCTGCGCAGACCCCCACCCGGAGCGCTGCCGTGCCCAACCCCGACTACGCCAGCCTGATACGCGATGTGCCGGACTTCCCGAAGCCCGGCATCGTGTTCAGGGACATCACGCCGCTGCTGAACGACGCGCCCTCCTATCGGCGGGCCATCGCCGACCTGGCGGCCGCATTCGAGGGCCAGGCCATCGACCAGATCGTCGCCATCGAGGCGCGCGGCTACCTGCTGGGCGCGCCACTGGCGCTGGCGCTGGGCGTCGGCTTCGTCCCGGTGCGCAAGATGGGCAAGCTGCCTTCCGAGACCTACCGCGCGGACTACTCGCTGGAGTACGGGGAGGCGACCATCGAGATGCATCGCGACGGTCTGCTGGACCACCACCGCGTGTTGCTCGTGGACGACGTGCTGGCAACCGGGGGGACGATGGCCGCGACCATCGACCTCGTGCGCCAAGCCGGCGCCAGCATTGCCGGCATCGCCGTGCTCATCGAGCTAACGGCGCTGGGCGGGCGGGCGCGCCTGCAAGGCTACCCGCTCACGGCGCCCATTCAGCTGTAGCGGGTGCCGGGCCTACGCGAACGCGCTGGCGCGCCTGCCACGATGGTGTCCAGCCCATGGCCTGCGCGGCCGGTCAGCGAGCGAAGCGTTGGTTGTCCCGCCACAGAGCCTGTCCTGAGCGAAGCCGAAGGGTCCCGCGGCGTCGATTCGGAACTCCGGTGCCTACGCGAACGCCGGCATGACCTCGCTGGCGAACAGCTCCAGCGATTCGACGTCGTCGGTGGCGCAGCTGACGAAGACCGCCTGGCAGCCCACCGCCCCCAGAGCCTTCAGCTGCGCGACGGCCTGCTCCGGACTGCCAACGAGGCTCCGGTAGCCCTCCGGCAATCGACCTCCGCGAGCCTCCCATTTGGCGTCAGCCTCCGCGGTGGTGGGGGCCAGGCAGAGCCGGTCCAGCTTCGTGTACTCGATCTCGCTAGGGTCTCGGCCGATGTCGTTGCAGTAGCCCTCGACCAGGGCCCGCTTGTGGGCGAAGACCTCGGGCGTAGCCATGAGGAAATTACACATGTCGGCTTCCTGGGCGACGATGCGGAGCGTGACCTTTTCGCCCCCGCCGCCGATGAGCACGCGCGGGCGTGGCTTCTGGATGGGCTTGGGCTCGAGGATGGCGTCGCGGGCGACGAAGTGCTTGCCTTCGTAAGTGGCCCGCTCGTCGGACCACATGGCCTTTATGAGCTTCACGCCGTCACGGAGCTGCCCAAGCCGGACGCCGGTACGAGGGAACTCGAAGCCGTAGGCGTCGTACTCGGCCTCGTACCACCCGCCGCCGATGCCCAGGATGGCCCTGCCGCCGCTTACGAGATCGAGGGTCGCCGCCATCTTCGCGAGCAGCGCGGGGTTTCGATAGCCGATGCTTGAGACCATGGTCGTGAGCTGGATGCGCTCGGTGCTGGCGGCGACAGCCCCCAGGGTGACCCACGCCTCCAAGAACGGCTCATCTGCCGGTCCGACCGGCGGTATCTGCCATAGGTGGTCCATGAACGACATGTAGTCGAAACCATGGCCCTCCAGCCACTGGGCACGGTCGCGGACCTCGGGGAATATGCGCTCCGCCCCGCCGGTCGCCGGGATGAACGAGCTGTTGTGCAAGCCGAATTTCACGAGCGCCGCCTCCAACGAGGATTGTCCCAGCGGCGGCGGGGCACCGCCCTCCCGGCGTCGCCGGAGCGCCGCCCTCTCAGCGTGGCGGGACGCCGCTCTGTATAGGTGACGCCCTGGGGCTCGTCAAGCCGTCAGTGCTGGCGTCGGAGCAACTGCCACCAGCCGATGCCGACGACGGCCAGCGCGGCCCCGAGACCGACGGCGGTGTTGGAGGTCGTGCTCACGCCGGCGCCGAGTAGCCCGATGGCGACCAGGCCCAGGCCCACCATCGTCATGACCGCTGCCAACTCGTTTCGGCCAGCATGGCTGCTCTCCCGCCTGCAAGCCGTCAATCCAGTAATCAGGATGGCCATTAATCTTGAAGGCCAGCAATCCCGATTGCCAGCAACGCGGCCTGCCTTTAGCCTCCCCACCGTCCCCAACGCCATCGCTCGCACGTGGCGATAGCGTGAACCTCGGCCTGCGCGCCATGAAGGCGACGTGAACCAGGTTTGACCGCGAGCGTCTCACTCCCTACCCTCCCGACCTCCGAGGGAGGTTCGTATGGAAATGGAGCCGATCGGCGTTGTCCGCTCGCCGGTGACGCAGACCGAACGCGACGAATGGGCCAGCGTGACGGCGCGCATTGAGCTAGACCCGCGCTGGGCGGGGGCGCTCCAGGGCATCGACGCCTTCAGCCACCTGCTGGTGGTGTTTCACCTGCACGCGGCACCGTTCGACCCTGCGCGGCTCACGCGCCGCCCGCAGGGCCGCGACGACATGCCGGAGGTCGGCATCCTGGCCCAGCGCGCCCGGTACCGCCCCAACGCTATCGGCGTGACGACGGTCGAGGTGGTGGCGGTCGAGGACAACGCGCTCGTGGTCCGTGGGCTGGACGCCATCGACGGGACGCCGGTGCTGGACGTGAAGCCCTATTTCGCGGCCTTCGATCGGGTCGAGGCGCCCAAAGAGCCCGAGTGGGTAGCGCGCCTCATGGAGGGTTACTTCTAAGCCGTCGTTGTGCGGGCCGCTTCTTTGTGAAGCCCGGCGAGGGCGAACAGTGGTTCGTTTGTCAATTGACGACCGTCCGGGGTCCCCCATAGCCTTACGCACGAAACCCGCCGGAAGGAGACGACGATGGCCAAGCTGCCGTGGCGCGAGAACTGGGTGATGGCCCGGGACATCAAGACGCACTACGCGGAGGCGGGCGACGACGGCCCGACGGTGGTCATGCTGCATGGCGGCGGGCCCGGCGCGTCGGGCGCGGCCGGCTTTCGTCGCATCATCCCGCTGATGAGCGACCGGTTCCGCATCTACGCGCCGGACCAGATCTCCTACGGCCTGACGGAGGCGCCGACCATCGCCTACCCCAACCTGGCGCACCACAGCCTGGTGAACCACGTGCGCGACTGGATGGACGCGCTGTGCCTGGACAACGTCTACATGATCGGCAACTCGCAGGGAGGCTACGTCGCCGCCCGTTACGCGCTGGACTTCCCGGGCCGCGTGGCCAAGCTGGCCCTGATCGGCAGCGGAACCATCGCGCAGGCCATGGGGCTGCCCTCGCCCGAAAACCCCGCGCGCAAGGCGCTGCGCGAGTTCGACGGCACCGCGGCCAAGCTCCGCGCCTTCCTCGAAGGCATCGTCCACGATCCCACCACCGTCACCGACGAGCTGGTGGCCAGCCGGACGGCCGCATTCAACCGGCCGGGCGTCCCCGAGATGACGCTGGCGTTCAACCAAGGCCGGGAGCGCATCATGGGGAACTCCTTCTGGCGCGATCGCTTCATGCTCAAGGGGAAGCTGGAGAAGCTCGCCATCCCCGCGTTGATGGTCTGGGGCAAGGAGGACCGCTTCGCGCCCGTCGAGCTGGGCTACGAGCTCGAGAAGATGCTGCCGAACATCAGGTTCGAGTACGCGGACGACGCCGGCCACCAGGTGCAGACCGACCAACCGGAGCTGGCGGCCAAGATGTTCTCGGACTTCTTCCTCGGCTAGGGTCAGGCGCTACCCGGAGGCCCGCCCCTACTCCTGGGCCCGCTTCGCACAGACGGCCCATGCCGTAACGCCCACCGCGCCGCCGGTCGGGTCCCAACCGATGGCCTCCCAGCCTCGCTCACCGGCGGGACGATTGGCCTTGATACCCGCGGTCGACTCCGCACCGCCGCCCACGGCAAAGGCGCCCGCGGGGCAGATTGCCACCGCCGCCACTTCGCCCGTGCCCGACGCGATGGCCGAGACGATGACGTCCGGCAACGTCGGCGTGCGCACCACGCAGTCCGCGACGCCGCAGTGCAGTACCTTGAGGCTGGCGTTGGTACGGTCGTAGAAGGCGATCAGCGGCCGCTGGTCACGGCCGATGGTCAGCGCGGCGTACTCCCCCACCTGGCCGGCGGTGTCGACCGCCGTGAGCTCGACAGTGCCACAGGTGGCGCTACCGCACCGGGCGACTTTGAGGTCGCGGCCGATCTCGTCGTAGTACGCGATGGTCGGCAGACCGTCCGCGCCGAAGCCCACGGAGGTGTGTGTGCCAGCCATGCCGCTGTCGTCCAGCGTCGTTAGCTGTGTGCTGGCGCACCCCGTGTCGAAGCAGCGTGCGACCTTGAGCCCGGCACCGCCCGCGTCGTAGTACGCGATGAGCGGCAGGCCACCCGCGTCGATGGCGATGGACGCGTGCTCGCCGGCCGTACTGTTGGCGTCCAGCGTCTGCGTCGTGGAGGTCGAGCAGGCGGTGTTCGTGCAACGAGCGAAGCGTAGTCTGCTGGCCGTGCGGCTGTAGTAGGCGATACGGCCAAAGCCGTCCGAGCCGATGGCGATGGACGCGTGCTCGCCGGTGATGCCGGTGGAGTCGACCGTGCTGACGGTCGCGAGGCCGCACGACGCGTCCTGGCAATGCGCGACTCGTAGCGCGCCGCCATCAGCGTCGAAGAAGGCGATGAGCGCGAAGCCATCGCTGCCGATGGCCAGCGAGGCATACTCGCCCACACCGCCGGTGCTCGACACGATGGTCACCTCGGACGTCGCGCAGCGAATGTCGAGGCAGTGGGCAAGGCGGAGGTCGCCGGTGGAGACGTGGTAGTAGGCGACGACGGGGAAGCCATCCCCACCGAGGCCAATCGAGGTATGCCATCCGGCGACCCCCTGCGAGTCGACCGTCGAGCGGGTAACGATGGTGCAGGCCGTGTTCTCGCAATGCGCGACCTTCAGGTCGCCGTCCGTGCGGTCGTGGTACGCGATGACGCCCAGGGCGTCCGCGCCGATGGCCACGGAGGCGTATTCGCCCACGCTGGCCGTGTCCACCGTGGTCAGCGTATGAACCTCGAAGGTCACGGGCGCCGGGCCCACACCAGCAGGCCCCATCGGTCCAACAGGGCCGGGGTCTCCCAGCGGTCCCTGCGCACCGGACGGTCCGGTGGGACCCTCGGGGCCGGGCACGTCCGATTCGCCCGGCGGCCCGGTGGCACCCGTCAGACCCGCGCGTCCGGGGTCCCCTCGCGAACCCTCAGGGCCCTCTTCGCCCGCCGGGCCCTGCTCACCTGCCGCTCCAGTGGGTCCCGCTGGCCCTACCGGACCCTCGGAGCCACTCAGGCACGCGGTCAGCACGAGGGCGAAGGCGAGCGAGAGCGCGGCGAGAGCGCGGCGAGTTCGGGGAGGCGAGCCATGGAGCGCATTGTAGCAGCGCTCCCGAGCCGACGCCCCAGGGCTCGCAGTGCTGCTGAGGGGATCCTGTACGAGCCTCAGGGGGCACCGCAGTGGGTCGGCCCAGTGGCCCGCTCACGTGAGGGAGACTCGTTGACGGATTTCGCAACAGCGTGCTAGCGTAATCTCAACAGCGGTGACGGAGACGAGTAGGCGGACTGTCGGCGGCGAGCGAGCCGGGCAAGGTGTGAGCCGGTGCGTCGATCCCGACCGAATATCCCTCCTGAGCTGCCGACCGAAATCGCAGGCCTCTTCGACGATGGCGGGGTGCGCGATGTGAGAGTAGGCCCGGCCGGGCGAGCCGCCCGTTACCCAGGCGGGAGCGTGTTGGCGCTCCGCAAAGCGCCCCGGCTTCTGCCGGGGAACGGTGGTGGTACCGCGGGAAGCGCAGCCCGTCCGCCTGAGCGGATGGGCCTTTTCGCGTCCATTCGTGGGTGACACGTGGGACAGGTGTGAGCCGCAGAGAGGACGAAATGAGCAGGCAAGATGCCGAGGTCACGCTGTACGACACGACGCTGCGCGACGGCGCGCAGATGGAGGGCATAAGCCTGTCCGTCGAGGACAAACTCCGCATCGCGGAGCGGCTCGATCAGCTCGGCATGCACTTCATCGAAGGCGGCTGGCCTGGCGCTAACCCGAAGGACGATGCCTTCTTCCAACGCGCCAAGGGGCTTACGCTGCGAAACTCGACGCTCGTGGCGTTCGGCTCGACACGCCGCGCCAAGGGCACAGCCGAAGGCGATGCGCAGCTCACCGCGCTGCTGGCCTCCGACGCGCCCGTCATCACCATCGTCGGCAAGGCCTCCGAGTCGCAGGTGCGCACGATCCTCGAAACCTCGCTGGAAGAGAACCTGGCCATGATCCGGGAATCCATCGAATATCTCAGAGGTCAGGGGCGGCGCGTCATCTTCGACGCGGAGCACTTCTTCGACGGCTTCGCCGACAACCCGGATTACGCCATCGCCTGCGCCCGCGCCGCCGCCGATGCGGGCGCCGAGTACGTGGTCCTGTGCGACACGAACGGCGGCTCGCTGCCGGTGGACGTGTTCAACGCAACGCACCGCGTCGTGTCCGAGCTGGGCGGGGGGCTCGGCACCGGCGTCGGCATCCATTGCCACAACGACGCCGAGGTTGCGGTGGCCAACAGCATCGCCGCCGTCCAAGCGGGCGCCACGCAGGTACAGGGCACCATCAACGGCTACGGCGAGCGGTGCGGTAACACGAACCTCCTGTCCATCATCGGCAACCTCAAGCTCAAGCTCGGCATCGACGTCGTCACCGACGAGCAGTTGGCTCACCTCACCGAGACGCATCGCTTCGTCAGCGAGGTGGCCAACATGCCGCGCAGCCACTACCAGGCGTTTGTGGGCGAGAGCGCGTTCAGCCACAAGGGCGGACTGCACGCCGCCGCCATGGCCAAGGACGAAGGCTCCTACCAGCACATCAACCCCGCAGCCGTCGGCAACACGAAGCACATCGTGCTCTCCGAGCTGTCGGGCCGCGGCAACGTCGCCGTGAAACTCCAAGAGGAGGGGCTCGAGGCCCAGGTGCCCAAGGAGCAACTCTCGGCGCTGCTGGAGATGGTCAAGCAACGGGAGTCCGAGGGGTTCCAGTACGAGGGCGCGGAGGCGTCTTTCCGACTTCTCGTCCAACGGACGCTGCCGGACTACACGCCACCCTTCGAGCTGGTCGACCTGATGGTGGTCATGGAGAAGCGGCGGCGGCCAAATAGCCTCGGGAGCGGAGACGAGGAGTCGCTGTCCGAGGCGATGGTGAAGGTCCGTGTCGGCGGCCAGCTGGCACACACGGTGGCGGAGGGCAACGGCCCGGTGAACGCGCTGGACCTAGCGCTGCGCCGCGCGCTGGAGCAGGCCTACCCTTCGTTGGCGAACGTCTCGCTGACCGACTTCAAGGTGCGTGTCGTCGAGCAGGGGCCCGGCGGCACGGGCGCCGTCGTACGCGTGCTCATCGAGTCGGCGGACGGCGAGCGCACCTGGGGCACGGTGGGCGCATCGGGCAACATCATCGAGGCTGCGTGGCAGGCCCTTGCCGACTCGATGGAGTACGCGCTGCTACCGAGAGGCTAGCCCACCAGCATGTCCAGGGCCAGCGCCGACCAGCCAAAGGACGTCGCGCCCAGGCCGTCGCCGTTCAGCGGGTTGTAGAACTCGCGCATGCCCGAGCGCGTCACGAGCTCGACGGTGCGGGCGGCCAAAGTCGCGGCCAGGTCGTCGTAGCCGTGGCGCCGCAGCCCCCGCCAGATGAACCAGTTGGTGTTCACCCAGGTCGGCCCGCGCCAGATGAGCCCGTGCCCGCGCGGGTCGAACGACGGCTCCGTTGCGGCGACCGACGGCACCGGGTAGCGCAGCCAGAAGCGCCCGGCGTCGTGCAGCGTCCGCTCGACCACCTCGTCCGCGACGTCGCTCGGCAGGCCTTCGAGCAGCAGCGGCACGAGGCCGTTCACCACCAACGGCTCGGTGCGCCGCTCCTCGTGCCCGCTCAGGGCAAAGAAGGCGCCATGCTCCCGCGCGTACAGGTTCGCGACGATCGAGTCGGTGACGCGCTGCGCCTGCTCGGCGTAGGCCGCGGCGACGGTGGCGGAGCCCTGCGCGCGGTGCAGGCGGGCCATGGTGGCGAGGGAGTCGGCGTAGAGCGCGTTCACGAGCGGGTCCTTGAAATGGAACCGGCCCTTGGCCACCAGCCGGGCCGAGTCGTGGCCGGCGACCGCGTTGCGCACGTCCAGGAGGCGGTTGCGCGCCCCCATGACCCAGCGGTTGGGCCGGGGTCCGCGCACGCCCATGGCTCCGTCGTAGGACGGCGATTGGTCGGTGCCTGCTTCGTAGGGCGAGACGATGACCAGCAGGCTGTCGTCGCCCGGCGCGCGATTCGTCGCCAGCCAGTTGTGGTAGCGGTCCAGCGGCTCCATGAACGGCAGCGGCATGGCCGCGTCGCCCGTCAGCTCCCAGACGCGCTCGACGGCCTGCGCGAGCACGGGCGGCTGGATCATCGCGCTGTGCTTGGGAAACAGCGGGTCGTTGCTCTGAAGGCTGATCCAGGCGTCGTGCAGGGTCGGCCGGCGGTGCCCCCAGTAGGTGATGTGGCCGATGAAGCCGTCGTCGTCCTGGCGCGCCAGCAGCGACCGGAGCTCGTCGATGGCAAGCTCCGGGTCGACGTGCGCCGTGGCGATGGCATGGAAGCACGAGTCCCAGAACCACTGCCAGCGGTACTCAACGTGCGAAGGGCACAGGAACCGGTAGCGGAACCCGGTCGAGCCGTCGGTCCCGGTCTTGAGGTTGTCGACCATGAGCCGCTCCACTTGGCGGCGGACGGCTTGGCTGTCGTCGCGAGAGACCATGGCGGGCTAGCGCTTCAACGCGTCGGCCAGGTACTCGGCAACGTGCCGCGAGCGCTTGGACGTGAAGTGGTCGATCTGCTGCCGGCATGAGACGCCGCTGACGGCAACGGCCCAGTCGCGTTTGGCGTCGGCCTCGATGGCCGGGAAGAGCTTGAACGCGCCCATCGCCTTGGAGATGTCGTAGTGCTCCTTCTCAAAGCCGAAGGTGCCCGCCATCCCGCAGCAGGGCGAGTCGATGAGCTCGGCGGTGTAGCCCGGCACGGCATTCAGCGCGGCGATGGTCGGGCCCGTGCCCGCGATGGCCTTCTGGTGGCAGTGCCCATGCACTTGCACCTTCGCCGCCGCATGGTCGCCGAAGATCGACGCGATGTCCTCGCCACTCGCGAGCAGCGACGCCAGCAGCTCGTCCAGCATCACCGCTTGCGAGGCGACGACACCCGCGTCCGCGCTCCGCAGCAGGTCGGGATACTCGTCGCGCAGCGTCAACAGGCACGACGGCTCGGTGCCGACGATAGGCACCCCCTGCGCGGCGTAGGGTGCGAGCACCGCGACGTTCGCGACGGCCCAGCCCTTGGCCAGCGCCAGCTGTCCCTTAGAGATGGCCGGGCGCCCGCAGCAGCGCTTCTGATCGACGACCGTCACCCGGTAGCCAAGGGCCTCCAGCACCGCGACGGCGGCCTGGCCGACCTCCGGGTGCATGTACTCGGTAAACGTGTCGTTGAAGTAGACCGCTTCCCCGCGGGGGGCGTCGCCGGACGGGCGGGCGCGGCGCTTGAACCACAACGAAAAGCGCTCGCCGGCGAGCTCGGGCAGCGGACGCTCCTGCGCTATGCCGAGGTATGCCGACGCCAGCTGCCTGGTGACCGGCAGCCGCGAGAGCAGGTTGACGATGGGGGCGAAGCGCTGGGCGACACGGCTGAGGGCTGCGACGTTGGCAAAGGCCCGCACCCGCAACGGCACGCGCCGGCCCTCGTAGAACTTGGCCAGCACCTCGGCCTTGAGCTTGGCCATGTCCACGTTGGATGGACACTCCGCCTTGCAGGCTTTGCACTCGACGCACAGGTCCAGCGCGGCCTGCAAACGGTCGCTCTTCAGCTCGGCGGGGGGCAGCTTGCCCGATAGCACCATGCGCAGCAGGTTCGCCCGCCCCCGGGTGGAGTGCTCCTCCTCCTGCGTGACCATGTAGGACGGGCACATGCCTCCGTCGGTGCGGCGGCAGGCGCCCTGCCCGTTGCAGAGCTCGACGTGACCCGCGAAGCCGCCGTCGGCCGAGAAGTCCATGAAGGTGGCCACCTCCATGTTCCGGGTCTCGGGGCCGAGCCGGAGCACCTCACTGATCTGCGGCGTCTCGATGATCTTGCCCGGGTTCATGATCCCGTCGGGGTCGAACGTCTGCTTGATGTGCTTGAAGGCCTCGTAGAGCTCAGAGCCGAACATCTTCTCGGTGAAGGCCCCGCGGACGATGCCGTCGCCGTGCTCGCCTGACAGCGAGCCGCCAAACTCCAGCACCAGGTCGGCGACGTCGTTGGCGATGCTCTCCATCTTGGCCAGGCCATTGGCGGTCTTCACGTTGACGATGGGCCGGATGTGGAGGCACCCCGTGGACGCGTGGCCGTAGTAAGCGGCCTCGGTGTCGTGGGCCTGCACGATCTCCTCGAAGCGCGCCACGTACGCCGGGAGCAGCTCGGGCGACACCGCCGTGTCCTCGACGTAGGCGATGGGTTTGGCGTCGCCCTTGGTGGCCATGGCCACGCCAAGGCCTGCCTCGCGCAGCTCCCACATGTGGCGTTGCTGCGCGGGGTCGCTGGAGGTCACGGTGGCGTACCCCAGGCCGCGCCGGCCCAGGTCGGCCTCCAGCGCATCGAGCTTGGCGTCTATCTCCTGAGCCGAGCCCCCGTAGAACTCGACGAAGATGAGGGCTTGGGGATCGTCCTCGACCCAGTCGAGGAGATGACGGTAGCCGGGGTTGATTCGGCAGTTCCGCAGGATAAGCTCGCCGATCATCTCGACGGCGGACGGGCCGTGCTCGAGGATGGCAACGGTCGCCTCCATGGACTCGACCAGTCCGCGGAAGTGGATGACGGCTGTGCCGCGCATGGTGGGGACGGGGACGAGATTGACCTTCGCCTCGGTCACCACCACCAGCGTGCCCTCTGAGGCGCCGACCATGCGGGTGAGGTTCATGGGCGCGTCGTTCACGAAGTCGTCGAGGTTGTAGCCGGAGACACGGCGCAGGATCTTGGGGAACCGCCGCTCGACCTCGTCGCGGTGCTCATAGGCGATACGCCGGACCTCGCGGTAAATCCTCCCCTCAAGGGTGTCGAGCGACATGCGCCGCTCCAGCTCGTGTCCCCCAGTGGCGTCGAAGTGCGCCCGGCTACCGTCGGACAGCACGGCGTCGATCTCGATGATGTGGTCCAGCGTCTTGCCGTAGATGACCGAATGGGAACCGCATGAGTTGTTGCCGATACCGCCGCCAACGGTCGCGCGGGCGCTGGTGACGGGGTCTGGCCCATACATCAGGCCGTGGGGCCGCATGGCGGCGCTCAGGTGGTTGTTGACGATGCCGGGCTGCACCCGCGCCCACCGTTCGTCCGGCTGGGCCTCCAGCACGTTCCGCATGTACTTGGAGAAGTCCATGACGATGGCGTGGTTCGTGGTCTGGCCGGCGAGGCCGGTGCCCCCGCCACGCGGCAGGACGGGCACGCCGTGCTCGCGGGCGACGCGGACCGTCGCCTCGACGTCGTCAGCCGTTCGCGGGACGACAACGCCGACGGGCTCCATTTGGTAGATCGAGGCGTCCGTGGAGTAGAGCGCGCGGCTGTAGCGGTCCATGCGGACCTCGCCGGCGACGTGACGACGGAGCTTGTCGGTGATGTCGGCAAGCTCGCGCTCGGCAAGGTTCGCAGCCTTGCGGACGCTTTCGTAGAGCAGCGGCATGAGGGGCCCCCGGATGGCGTAGGCCGCATTGTAGTCGAGGGGGTAGCCGAGGGGGCGAGCCGAGGGTTCCCCGCACGTGGCGTTGCCGTAGCATGGGGTCAGCGCCCTCTCCGTTGGCCTGGTCCATGTCACAAGCCACCCTGACCGTCACTCCCAAGCACTCGGGCCGTTGGTTCATGCTGGGCCTGACCTGGCTGGCCTACGTCTCGTTCGGCATAACCGCCGGAAGCCTGCCGCCGCTGGTCGGCGCAGTCACCGACGACCTCGGCATATCGAGCACCCAGATGGGGCTGGTGCTGGGCGCCTGGCAGCTCGTCTATATCGGCACGGCGTCACCGCTGGGCGCGGCCGTCGACCGTTTCGGCGTGCGCCGCTCCGTAGGAACGGGACTGCTCATCATCTGGCTTTCTCTGCTGCTGCGGGCCGCGGCCGTGGACTTCTTCACGCTGTTCGCCGCGGTCGCGCTGTTCGGTCTGGGCGGGCCCATCATCTCGACCGGGGCGCCCAAGGTCATCTCGCAGTGGTTCCGTGGCAACGAGCGCGGGCTCGCGGCCGGCATCTACAACACGGGGCCGCTGACGGGCGTCGCCTTCGCGCTGGCTACCGCCGCCAGCTTCGTCGAGCCGGTAACGGGCACTTGGAGGGGCATCGCGTGGGTCTACGGCTCCATCGTCCTGGTCGTGCTGGTGGCCTGGTGGATATTCGCCCGCGAAGCGCCGGTCGCATCCGCCGAGCGGCCACGCGACGCGAACGAGGGCAGCGCCACCTGGGCATTGCTGCGGCTGCGCAACGTACGCATCGTCCTCGCGCTGGCGCTGGTGACGTTCCTGATGAGCCACGGGCTTCAGAATTGGCTGCCGACGCTGCTGAGCGACGGTGGAATGACGGCGGCGCAGGCCGGCGCATGGGTCGCGGGTGCCACCATGGTCGGCGCCCTCGGGCTCTTCGCCATCCCGAGCGTCGCGCGCTACGGCTACCGCCGCCACATCATGACGGGGCTCCTTATCAGCTCGGCGGCCAGCGGCTATGGGCTGGTGCTGCTGGCGGGACCGGGCCAGATCGGCGCGCTCATGCTCTTCACCGTCGCGCGCAGCCCAGTGGTGCCCATCGTGATGCTGATACTCATGGAGACGCGGGGCGTCGGGGTGCTCCGCATGGGTGCGGCGGCGGGCCTGTTCTACGCGGTCGCCGAGGTCGGCGGCTTCAGCGGCCCGTTCCTGCTGGGCGTGGTCCGCGACGTCACCGGCGAGCTGGGCGTCGGCATCCTCACGCTATCGTCGCTGGTCGGCGCGCTGGTCGTGCTGATGCCGTTGCTGCGCGAGGGGCGTGAGCTGGCAATCGTCGAGCCCTCGCCGGATGGCGACCCCGCAATGCCCGCTCCGCTACCCCCCAGCTAGTACCAGCCCTGCTCCTTGACCAGGCCGCGCACGTAGGCGATCTGGCCGATGTGCTGCACGTTGTCGCCGAGAATGAGCGCGAGCACCTGCCCAATGGTCATGGGCGGCGCACCAGGGCGCCCGGGCGGCAGCTCATGGTCGAAGTCCGCCGGCTTCAGGCTGCCGACGTACCGGTCGGTCCGGGCTCTGACAGCCGTCCAATAGGCCATCAGCGTCTCGGCGTCCTTCGGGTCGAAGGTATGGACGTTTTCGGGCGACCACTGCGGGGCCTCGCCCTGGATGCCAAACTTGGCGCCCCAGCCCGCCTCATCCCACTCCGAGTCCATCCCTTGCGCCCGGGACAACAAGCCGTCCTGCACCCGCGTCAGGTGCATGGCCAGCCAGCCGATGGGGTTGCTCCCCGCTCCGGCGGGCTGCGCCCGGAGGTCGTCGGGCGATAGGCCGTCGAGCGCGCGTTTGAGCACACCTTCGGACCGCGACAGTGCCGTCAGGAAGAACTCGTTGGGTTCCATATGCTGCTCCGTGAATTCGAGCTAGGTACGTCGACGTCGCGGGTCACGCCGGAACCAGCGCGGGTCCTCAAACGGCCGCGCAGGTAGTTCACCTGCCCCAGGTGTTGGGTGTTGTCGGAGACGAGGCTTCGCAGCCGGAGCTCCACGGTCGACGGCGGCTGGCCTTCGATGGGCGATGGGATCTCTCGCTGCATGTCGGTGGCGCTGAGCCCGGCCAGCACCTGTTGCGTGCGCGCGACCACTGCGTCGTAGTAGTCCAGCAGAACCTCGGTGCCGTCCACTCGCACCATGGCCACCTGCGCGGCGGTGTGGCCGATGCCCCAGTCGTCGATGGCCAGGGGGAGGCCGAGCCTGACGTGCCAGCCATCGCTGGCGTAGACCTCCGCAGTACCGGCGATGCTCGCGACCCAGTTGTCCTGGCAGCGCGTCAGGTGCCAGCAGAGCCACGCCATGGAGTTGGTGTCAGGGCTCGGGCGCCTGTTCAACGTCTCGGCGGGCATGCCCGCTATGGCTCGCCGCAGACCCGCTCCGATGCGCTCCAGCGAGCCGGTGACGAAATCGGTGACGCCCGTGGCCACGGCTAGCGGCCCTGCCACCCGAAGCCCTCGAAGAGGCCGCGAAGGTAGGCGATCTGACCGGCGTGCTGCGTGTTGTCGTTGATGACGCTCACCAGGCGCACGCCGACGGTGGGGCGAGGGTCCCACTGCGGCTCGTCGAGCTCGCGGTCGAGGTCGGCGGCGGTCACCGTCGCAAGGTACTCCTTCGAGCGCGCAAGGACAGCACGGTGATACGCCAGCAGTAGCTCGGCCGACTCGCAGGTGAACGCCGCTACCTGTTCGGGTGGCCAGCCCGTGCCGAAGTCGTTCTCGGCGGACATGCCGAAGCGCTCGTGCCAGCCCTCCTCCGTCCACGCCAGCGGGCGGCCAGCGAGGTTCATCAGGTGGTCGTCCTGCACCCGTGTGAGGTGCCAGGCCAGCCAGGCCATGGAGTTGGTGCCCTCTCCGGGCACGCGGCAGAGCTGCTCGACGGGGACACCCATCAGGGTGCGTTCCAACGAGCCGGCAATGCGGTCGAGCCCATCCGCAATGAGTGCAGCCCCTTTCATGTCCTTCTCCTTTGTCCCGCCCTTGTGGTCGATGCTGGCGCACCAGAATGCTGGCAATCTTGTCAGCTGGTCATCTGGCTATACAGAGAGCCACCCGCGCCCTTCGAACAGGCCTCGCAGGTAGGCGGCCTGGCCCGTATGCTGGAGGACGTCGACCAGCGCCATCTCGAGCCGCTGGGCCAGCGGGACCGTTCCCTCTCCCGTCACAGCGGGCACTTCCCGCGCCAGGTCCGCGTCGTCCAGCTCATCCAAGAACGTGTTGGTGGCGTTGCGCACCGCCTCGTAGTAGTCCATCAACACGCTGACGTCCGAGACACGGAACGCCGCGACCTGCTCGGGCGTGTGTCCCCGGCCTCGGTCCATGGGCTCGAGGCCCAGGTCCATCCGCTTGACCCAGCCCTCGGTGAGCCAAACGTGGTCCGTGCCCGCCATGGCGGAGACGTGGTTGTCCTGGACTCTGCTGAGGTGCCATACCAACCAGGCGATGCTATTGGACTCCGGCCCCGGCTGGCGATGAAAGGTGTCGGTATCGAGGCCGTCCACCGCGTCGAGTAGGTAGACCTCGTTGCGGTCCAGCAGTTGTTTCATGAAGTCAGCGACGACGGTCGACACCCGCACCTCCTTGGCCAATGAGCGCCAACTATAGCAGCCGCTACCGAGCGGCGGCGGTGCGGGGATTGGGCCGGGGGGGGGGCCGTTTGAGAGGCCGCGGGCCGTGATGGCGGGTGCCGTTTCAAGACGCCACGGGTGATATGATTCGAGCCGCCGGAGTCGCCAATGCCGAAGCGCCCGATCGACGTGAACGTCCTTCCTGCATACCGGGCCACGGCCGGTGCCGCTTGGCTCCGCAAGGTCGCATCTGCCGCCCTCGCGGTCGGCGACTCGGAAGGCTCGGCCGGGGCCAGCATCGTCCTTACCGACGACGCCACGCTTCAGGACCTGAACCTGCGGTTCCGCGGCCTGGACGAGCCAACCGACGTCTTGGCTTTCGGCCGCACCGGTGACGGCCAGGGAGAGCCAGACCTCGACTTTCCCGGGACCCCGGAGGAGGAGTCGTTGGGCGAGGTGGTCATTTCCCACCAGCGGGCCGCGTCTCAGGCGGCGGAGCGAGGCGTCGAGACCGAGCGTGAGCTCGCGCTTCTCGTCGTCCACGGTGTGCTCCACCTGCTCGGGCACGACCACGCCGAGCCCGAGGAGACCACGGTCATGCAGGCGCTCGAAAACGATGCGCTGGCCCAAGTCTTCGCCGTGGGGATGTCCGCGTGACCAACCAGGTTCTCTACCGAAAGTGGCGGCCGCCCCGCTTCGCAGACATCGTCGGCCAACCGGCGGTCACACAGACCCTCTGCCAGGCCGTCGCCACGGGCAGGCTGGCCCACGCCTACCTCTTCTGCGGGCCGCGAGGCACCGGTAAGACTTCAACCGCCAGAGTCATGGCGAAGGCCGTCAACTGCCTGGGCCGTGCCGAGGGCGCCTGTGACCCCGATGGCACCTGCGCCATCTGCACCGCCGTCGACCAGGGCGCGTTCGTCGACCTCATCGAAATCGACGCCGCATCCAATCGCGGGATCGACGAGATGCGCGACCTGCGGGAGAAGGTCCGGTTCTCACCAAGCCTGGGGCGCTACAAGGTCTACATCATCGATGAGGCCCACGCACTCACCAGCGATGCTTTCAACGCCTTCCTGAAGACGCTGGAGGAGCCGCCGCCGAGCACCATCTTCATCCTGGCAACCACGGAGCCACACCGGCTCCCCGCCACCATCATCTCGCGATGCCAGCGCTTTGACTTCAGGCGCATCTCGACAGCCGACGTGGCAGGGCGCCTGGCCGAAATCGCCGCGAGCGAGGGCATCAACGCCGAGTCCGAAGCGCTGCACACCATCGCCCGCGCCGCCGGCGGGAGCCTGCGCGACGGCACGAACCTGCTCGATCAGCTCATCACGTCGTTTGGGGTCCAAATCACGCTGGAGCAGGTGCGGGACCTGCTCGGCGTCGCAGGCGAAGAGCGAGCCATCGCGCTGGTCAAGCACCTGCTTTCGGGCAACACGGCGCAGGCCCTCGAGATCATCAACGCCACGGCGGGCGAGGGGCTCGACCTCAGGCCGCTGCACCGCATGACCGTCGAGCTGTTGCGGGCAAGCCTGCTCCTGAAGAGCGGCGTGCGCGACGCAATCGACATCTCGAAGGAGGCGCAGACGGAGTTGGGTGGACTCGCCCCGCGTGTGCCCTTGGAGCAGATCATGCGGGCGCTGCGCGTTTTCGGCGCCGTCTCGCTGCGCCACGACCAACCCTCGCCCCTGCCGCTGGAGCTGGCCACCGTCGAGCTGAGCCTGGAGCCGGACCTCTCCCGCGCGGTCTCGGCACCCGCCCCACCGGCGCCACCACGGAGCGCCCCGGCGGGCCAAGCGCCCACGAGTCAGGCCGCTTTCTCGTCCGCCCGCCCCCTTCGCCCCGGACCAGGACAGGCTTCGACGGGCTCAGGCCAGACGGACCGAGGGGCGCCTCCCAGCCAGTCCGGTGGGGGTCAGGCCAGCGGCGCGGCGGGCCCTCCCGTGGTCGACCCCTCGGCACCGCGCGACGAGCGGCTGGCGGCCACCTGGCCGGCCATCCTGCGTTCGATGAGCCGTCTGCCTCGCAAGAAATACGACATCGCGGCGCTGCTGCGCAGCTCGCGAGAGCACTACCTCGACGGCGATGCGCTGGTGGTGCGCTTCCCGCACCAGTCCAACAGCGAGCGGCTCCAGGAGGAGCTCGACGACCCCGCGAGCCGGCTGGCGGCCGAGAGCGTGCTCAACGAGGCGCTGGGCGGGAGCTACACTCTTCGCATCGAGACGGCGGAGAACGGCGCCAACCCGAACGCCAGCACCCAACCCGGCCCCCTGGTTCGCGCGGCCATGAGCCTCGGCGGGCAGGTGGTCGCGGACGTCGCGGACCAGACCGCGGCGCCGGAGGAGATGCCCTATGCGATGGAAGCAGCCCCAGCCGAAGGGGAACCGCGATCTGTTGAAGCAGGCCCAACAGATCCAGGCTCAGATAGCTAAGGCGCAGGAAGAGCTGGACTCAGCGACGGTCCAGGCCTCAGCGGGCGGCGGAGCCGTCAAGGTCGTCGCCACCGGCAAGCAAAGCATCGAGTCCATCACCATCGACCCGGCGGCCGTCGATCCCGACGACGTCGAGATGCTGCAAGACCTTGTCCTCGCTGCCACCAACGAGGCGCTGGACAAGGCACGGGCTCTAGTCGGCGAGCGAATGGGCTCGATAACCGGCGGCCTTGGCATCCCAGGACTCGGGTAGGGATGACAGAAGGCCCTGCCTCAGCCCATCCGTCGTTGGCGGCACCGGTCGCGCGGCTCATCGACCAGTTTCACAAACTGCCGGGCATCGGGCCCAAGTCGGCCCAGCGACTCGCCTACTGGCTCGTCCGCATGCCCATGGATGAGGCCAAGACCCTGGCGGACGCGATCGTCACGGTGAAGGAGCGCACGACCTTCTGCGGGCGCTGCCAGAACATCACGGAGCACGACCCCTGCTCGATCTGCGCGAATGCGGGCCGCGACCATTCACGGATATGCGTCGTGCAGGAGCCGCTGGACGTGCTGGCCATGGAGCGCTCGGGTGTCTACCGCGGCCTCTACCACGTTCTTCACGGTGCTATAGACCCCATGAGCAACGTCGGGCCCGACGACCTCCGCATCAAGGAGCTGTTGGCCCGTCTGGCAGACGACGCGGTGCTCGAAGTCATCCTGGCGACGAACCCCAACGTCGAGGGAGAGGCCACGGCCATGTACATCCAGCAGCTGGCCTCGCCGCGTGTCGAGCGAATCTCCCGCTTAGCGCGGGGGCTGCCCGTTGGCGGCGATCTGGAGTATGCCGACGACCTGACGCTGGCCAGGGCCTTCGAGGGGCGCCAGGCGCTCTAGCTAGCATCGTCCTCGCGGGGGCACTTGCCCTGGGCGCCACTCCGCACGCGTTTCGACCATCCCCATTACTCGCGTTGGTACAGGGGGCTGGGTTGGGTACCAATGGACGTCGTCCAGCTCCAGAAACGGTACGCCGAGCGCTGCGGCGATGGACCGGGCCGCGGTCGTCTTCCCGGCGCCGGTGGAGCCCATGACGCGGATGCGGGGACCGTTGCTCACGCCAAGGCCCTCCCTCTCCCGCTGGGAGAGGGCTGAACGGCGCGGAAGCAGCCCGCGACGTGGTCGTCGACCATGCCCGTCGCCTGCATGAACGCGTAGCAGATGGTCGAGCCGACGAACTTGAAGCCGCGCTGCTTGAGGTCCTTCGCCATGGCGTCGGACTCCGGCGTCGTGGCGGGTATCGCGCCCATGTCAGCTCGTGGCGCGCTCTGCTTCGCGGCGAGCGCGAAACGCCAGAGGTAGGCGTTCAGCGAGCCAAATTCGCGCTGAATGTCGAGCACGCAGTGCGCATTGCCGATGGCCGAGGCGACCTTGGCCCGGTTGCGCACAATGCCGGGGTCGGCCAGCAACCGGGCGACGTCGATGTCGACGAACGCCGCGACGGCAGCCGGGTCGAAGCCGGCGAACGCCCTCCGGTATCCCTCCCGCTTGTTGAGGATGGTGCGCCACGAGAGGCCGGCCTGGGCGCCCTCGAGCGTCAGCATCTCGAACAGGTGCCGGTCATCATGCTGCGGCGTGCCCCACTCTTCGTCGTGATAGCGAGCCATGAGTTGGTCGCCACCGTCCGCCCAGGCGCAGCGGGGCACGTCATCGCGGGTCGCCATAGGTAGCCTCGTCCGCCCTCTGCGAGCACACTTGCTCGGGAGTTTTGCCGGGGCGCGAGTGTACACTGGCCGGCGGAGAGCGCATGACGGACGCGGCCACGCAGCACCACGGCCAGGAGGAGCGGCGCATTGGACGCCCCGGCCCCGGGGCGCGCCCGCGGTCGTACCAGACCCGAGCCATCGTCCTGCGGTCCTTCGACGAGGGCGAGGCCGACCGCGTGCTGATCATCCTCACGCCGACCCGCGGCCGCATGCGGGTGCGAGTCCGGGGCGCCCGCCGTATGACAAGCCGCCTCGGCGGCCACGTCGACGTTCTCAATTACTCGGGCCTGAGCCTCGCCCTTGGCCATCGGGTCGACGTGGTGACCGGCGCCGAGTCCATCGAGAGCTTCGGGGGCTTGAAGGGGCATCTCGAGCGGCTGGCGACCGCCATCTACCTGGCCGAGGTCGCCAACGCCCTGGTCCCCGAGGAAACGCCGCACCCCGTGGCGTTCGCAGTGTTGCTTGATGCGCTTCGTGGCCTGAACAGCGGCGCCGGCGCCGACATCGTGGCACGGCATACCGAGCTCCGGCTCCTGGACGACGCCGGCTACATGCCCGAGCTCCATCACTGCCTCTTGTGCGGCAGGGAGATCGAGCCCAATGACCATCGCTTCGCACCTTCCCTCGGCGGGGTTGTCTGCTCGTCGTGCCGCCCGGACCGCGGCCGTCTGCTGCCTCTCTCCGTCGACGCGCTGAAGGTGCTGCGCCACTTCGCCCGCACGGCGCTGGCGCAGGCGTCCACGCTGTCGCTGTCCGCGGGGCTGGGCCGCGAGCTGGAGGCGGTGCTGGGCGCGGCGCTACACGAGGTGTTGGAGAGGGAGGTGCGTACGGCCACGTTCGTCGACCACCTGCGGAAGCTGAGGGAGCACGCAGGCGCCGCCCGCCCCTAGAGTCGCGCGTCGACCAGCTCCGCGAGCTCCAGCAGCCCGTCCCGGTAGGGGATGAGGTCCGCCTGAAGATCGGCGCTGGTATAGAGCGAGACCACTCGACGCCCCCTGGTGAAGCTGACCTCGATGGCCACGGTAAGGCTGGCGGAGTGCCCACCGCCGATGGCACCCTCCACCGAGCGGTAGCCCACCTGCCTGTCGGTCGCCGTCAGCCCGCTGCGCGCGATGAGGACCTCCAGCCGCTCGCGTGCGTGGCGGTCGGTGGCGAACTCCCAGACCTCCAGCGAGACGGTGCCGAGGCCGCCCTCCGTGACAAAGCTCATCGCGTACCGGTCCACGAGGCCGAGGATCTTGCCTCTCTCCTCTTCGCGAACGACCTCGGAGATGTCGAGAAAGTGGGTCTCGTCGGCTATGTGCAGGCCGATAGCCTCGTGGGCCTCCTGCGCTGAGAGCAGAGTCCTGAAGCGCTCCTCGTTTAGGGGTTCGGTAGTGCAGGCGGCTATGAGGACCGCGAGCGTGGCTAGGGCCACTGCGAGGGTGAGCTTTGCCATGGGTGATGCGCATTTTAGATGGCGCGGCGCGGCCGTGGGACACAGGAAGGCCCCGCCCTCGCGGACGGGGCCTCCTGGGGAGGCGACCAGCGGCCGGCGCTACGCAGCCGCGGAATCGTCGGTGCTAACGTGGTGCTCCAAGCGCTCGGTGCGCTCGTTCATCTGTCGCATGCCACGCTCGACCTGATCGAAGCGATGGTCGATGCGCTCCAGGATCTCTCGGATGCCATCCGGGGCGCCGGGGGCCGGAGCCGGGCGTGGGGCAGGTTGGTGGTCGCGCTTGAACGGGCCGGCGACCACTCCGAGCACACGGCCATCGCGCTCGGCGACGATGACGCGCTCGCCAAGCTCCAACTCTCCTAGCCTGGTGCGCTCGAACTCCTCAACGATGACCGAGTCCGGCCCCAGCCGGAACCGCTTGGTCACGCCGTTGAGCATCTCCACCACGATGAACGGCGTCGCGTCGGCGACCGTCAGTGCGGCGTCGATGGCCGCATCGGTGCCATCCGCCAGCACGACGCCCATAGCGATGAGCCTGCCGTTGGTTACGGTCGAGACGTGCACCGCGCCGTCGTCGTCGACGTTGCGGAAGACGATGTCGAGCGCGTGCGGGTGCTGGTTCGCGAACTGGTAGGCATGCTTCAGCCACGCCGGAGCCTGATGGTCAGGGCGGTCGGGCTGATCGGGGCGGGCCGGGCGCTCAGGCACCTGAAGCAGGACCTCCAGACGCGCATTGTCACGGACGATTATCAGCGTCAGGGTGTCGCCCGGCTCCGCCTGAATGAGTGCCTGGAACAGCTCGCGGGGCGTGTCCGCTTCGCTGCCGAGCACTACAGTGATCACATCCTTGGGTTCGATGCCGGCCTGGCCCGCGGCGCCGTTCTCAGCGCCCCGCATGACCACCAGGCCCTTGTCATCGGGCAGGCCCAGCTCCTCGGCCAGCCGAGGGTTCATCGGCACGAGGGCCATGCCATACAAGACCCCAGCCTGCCCTTGTCGTTGTGCCTGGGCAGCATCGTCCGCCTCTACGGGGGCCTCCTGGCTTCGTGGCGCTGCGAAGGCGGCCGTCGCGCCAGCAACAGCGAGGACCAGGACCGCCGTCAAACCGAGTATGAGTCTTCGAATCCGCATCTTGCTTCCTCCTTGGTTGGGCCCCGTTGGGCGTCACGAGGAGGAACGTCGGCCATCGCGAAAGTGTCAGGGTGGGCGGGCGCAGGGACGAGAGGCGGAGCGCCGGGAGCAGGCCATGGCCGGGGAAAGCGAAGGTGGCGGCTGGGGCGCGCAGCGTCAGTCGACGATGGTCAGCGGAACCTCGGTGACGGTCTCCCCGACGATTGTGTAGTTACGAACGTCCGGGTTCGCCTTGTCCTGTAGGGAGACCAGCAGGTAGAAGGCGTCGGGCCAGGTGGCGAACCGCACGTCGGTTGCCGACGGATAGGCGGGGCTGTGGGTGTGGGAGTGGTAGATGACCGCCAGCTCCCACCCGTTGTCCTCGATCTCGCGGTAGGCCTCGAAGAGCTCCTTGCCGTCCATGCTGTAGCGGTAGGGGCTGTGCTCGACGTTGGTGATCCGGTAGAGCTTGACGACGCTTCCATCGGCGGCGGCCAGGACCCCACAGCATTCGTTGGGGTCCTCCTCCAGCGAGTGCTGAATCATTGCGTCCTTGAAGACGCGTGGGATTTCCACGGGTCACTCCTCAGGTCGGTGCTGCGTTTCGGAGTCCGGAAGGCTAGGGCGTGATCTGGATGGGCGCGCCGCCTCCATCTCGAACCACGCCGATGACCGTGCCCGGGACGTCCCGCGCGGCCAGCTCCCGAAGGAGTTGGTCGGCCTTGTCCTCAGGCACCGACATGAGAAGGCCGCCCGAGGTCTGCGCATCACACATGAGCAGCTTGTCCTCGTCCGTCACGTCGGGGTGCCAGCCGACTCGGGCGCCGACCGTATCGAGGTTGGCGCGCGTGCCGCCCGGCGCGACGCCCCGCTCGACCAGGTCGCGGGCGCCGTCCAACAGCGGTACGTCGGCGACCGACAGGTGAGCCGACGTCCGGCTGCCTTCCATCATGCGCAGGAGGTGCCCCACGAGGCCGAACCCCGTAACGTCGGTGGCCGCGTTGACGCCGACGATCTTCATGGCGTCCGCCGCATCGCGGTTGAGCCGCCGCATGGAGGCGACGGCGGCATCCACCGGCGCACCCTCGATGACGCCGGCCTTCAGCGCCGTGGTGATGATGCCGGTGCCGATGGGCTTGGTCAGCACAAGCCGGTCGCCGGGTAACGCGCCCACGTTGGCCATCACCTTGTCGGGATCGATGAGCCCGGTCACCGACATGCCGTACTTCGGCTCCCGGTCCTTGATGGTGTGGCCACCCACGATGAGCATGCCGGCCTCACGCGCAACGTCCGCGCCACCCTCGAGGATCCGCGCGAGGATGTGCATCGGCAGGTCCTCGGGGAAGCAGACCACGTTGAGGGCCAGCAGCGGCGTGCCGCCCATGGCGTAGACGTCGCTGACGGAGTTCGCGGCCGAGATGGCGCCGAACTGGTACGGGTCGTCCACGATCGGTGGGAAGAAGTCGATGGTCTGGATGATGGCAAGGCCATCGGCCAGCTTGTAGACCGCGGCGTCGTCGCCCGTGTCGATCCCGACGAGCAGCTGAGGGTGCTGCACGTGCGGGAGGTGGCTCAGGACCTCGACGAGGTCCTCGGCATTGAACTTACCCGCTCAGCCTGCGCAGGTGGCCAGACTGGTGAGGCGAATGTCTTCTTGTTGCATGGCTCCGAGTATAGCGGCGAGAGGCGGGACCGGGCGAGCCCGGTATACTTCGCGGCACACCAGCGGCGGAGGCAATCGGATGGCCTACGGCATCGCGGTCAAGCAGGATACCGGCGGGAGCCGAGTCGAAATCGAATGCATGCACCAGAGCGGCCTGGTCTACATCGTCCCGGCGGAGGCCAGCTGGGTGTGCAGCGCGGAGTTGGTCCACGCGCATGCCCTCGCCGGTTTCTTCAAAGACCTCGCCGCGCTCGAGAGCCCGGCGGTGCGGCAGATGATGCAGAAGTGGGGCGTCTACTACCGGGAGCGCCCGTTGACCGAGGCGACCGAGCCGGGGTAGGGCGCGCGTCCGCTACCAGATTCTCCCCGTAGAGCGGAAGCAACTTCGCCCGCAAGAGCCGAAACCCCCGAGCCACGGTGATGGTGTCACTGCCCTTGTAATGGTTGGTGGTCTTGTGCCCGATGGGGGTTGGGGAACCACGGTACGGCACCCACACCAGCTGGACAACGCGAAGGGGCTCCGCTAGCGGAGCCCCTTTATTGTGGTCGCGAATCCGCGCTAGGCACTGGCGGCGACGGCGCCTTCGAGCGGGGGTGCCTCCGAGTCGAAGAGGGTGCGCAGGGCCTTCCCCTCGACCGTCTCGTGCTGCATGAGGTAGCGGGCGATCTGCGCCAGCTTGGTGTAGTGGTCGGTGAGGACCTTCTTGGCGTGGGTGTACGCCTCAAGGATCAGCCCGTGGACCTCGTCGTCGATCTCCTGGGCCACCCGCTCCGAGTAGTCGCGCTGCTCGGAGATTTCGCGTCCGAGGAAGACCAGCTCGTCAGTCTTGCCGAAGGTGCGCGGGCCCAGCTTGTCGCTCATGCCGTAGCGGGTGACCATGGCCCGTGCCATGCGGGTCACCTGCTCCAGGTCGTTGCCGGCGCCTGTCGTCACGTCGCCGAAGGTGATCTCCTCGGCGACCCGTCCCCCGAGCGCCATGGCCATGCGGTCCATGAATTGCTCGCGACTCATGAATATTCGGTCTTCCTCGGGCACCGAACGCGTGTACCCGGCGGCCATGCCCCGCGAGACGATGGTGATCTTCTGCACCGGGTCGGCGTGCTCGAGAACGTGGCCGACAACCGCGTGCCCCCCCTCGTGGTAGGCGACGATCTCCTTCTCCTTTTGGGAGATAACTCGAGTCCGGCGCTCCGGGCCCATGACGACCCGGTCCACCGACTCCGCCAGGTCGTCGTCGAAGATCTCCTTCTTGCTGCGGCGGGCGGCAAGGATGGCGGCTTCGTTCACGAGGTTTGCCAGATCGGCGCCGGAGAAGCCGACGGTGGCCTTCGCGACCTCCTCGATGTCGACGCTCGCGGACAGCGGCTTGCCCTTCGTGTGTACCTTCAGGATGGCGATGCGCCCCTTGATGTCAGGCAGGTCGAGGACCACACGCCGGTCGAAGCGGCCCGGACGCAGCAGCGCCGGGTCGAGGATGTCGGGGCGGTTCGTGGCGGCGACCACGATCACATTGGTGCTGGTGTCGAAGCCATCCATTTCCACCAGTATCTGGTTCAGCGTCTGCTCACGCTCATCGTGCCCGCCGCCCAGGCCCGCGCCCCGGTGGCGTCCGACGGCGTCGATCTCGTCGACGAACACGATGGACGGCGCGTTGCGCTTGGCCTGGTCGAACAGGTCACGAACCCGCGAGGCCCCGACGCCGACGAACATTTCGACGAACTCGGAGCCGCTGATGGAGAAGAACGGGACGCCCGCCTCCCCGGCGACAGCTCTGGCGAGCAGCGTCTTGCCCGTGCCCGGCTGGCCGACCAACAGAACCCCCTTGGGGATATGCGCGCCCAGGGCTAAAAAGCGCTCTGGGTACTTGAGGAACTCGACGATCTCTTCTAACTCGGCCTTCGATTCCTCGACGCCGGCAACGTCGGCGAATGTCACGCTCGGTCTATTGCCGGTGAGCAAGCGCGCCCGGCTTCGGCCGAAGCCCATGGTCTGGTTGTTGCTTCCCTGGGCCTGGCGCATCATGAACACCAAGATCGCGCCGAAGAAGATCAACGGCAGGAACTGCAGCAGGATGCCGAATACGCTCCCCAGGCTGCTGGACCTCTTCACCTCGATCTGGATGCCACTCGCAGCTGGCTGAATGCCCTCGGCGGCCAGCAGATCGAACACGCTGGTGCCGGGCTCCTTGGCCGCGGTGAGCACTTCGTTTGGGGTCAGGCGCGGGGTGACGATGAGGCGGTCGCCGTCGACGACGATCCGCGATATCTCGTTACGCTTCGCCATGTCGAGGACCTGGGTCAGGCTGGTCTCCTGGGCGGAGGCGCCTGACGAGAACAGCGTGAAGAAGATGGCGATGACCGCCACGAAGATGATCACGTAGATGAATGCGTTTCCGACCCAGCGATTGCCGGCCATTAGCTCCTCGCAAAGACGATGGTGCGTCCCACCATCCCGATTTTAGAGTATCCCATGAATTGAGCAAAAGCGAAACGGCAGGGAGCCGACGATGGCCACGAATCTGAGCATTCTGAAGGTGCCCAGGAAGCCGAGGCACTCCCTCACAATGAAGAACTACGCTCAACAGGTTCGATTCGTTGACGCTGGAAACGGCGCAGCCCTAGAATGCTGATGACGGCCCTGTGCAGCCGAACCCGACGCCCGCTGAGGAATGACCCTTGACCACAACTGTATCGGACGCCCTGGCCCGTTACCTGGGGTCCGCAAAAGAGTCGGTCACGGCCTACGCGCAAAAGGAGCTTCACCGCTTCGGCCGGGCCCTCGGATGGGAGCGCCCGGTTGACCTTCTCGCCCCGCCTGAGGTCGCGACCTACGCGGAAGGGGTCGTCGCCGCCGGAGGGGATGTGCACGGGCGCCTCACCCCGGTCAAGGAGTTCCTTGCGTTCCTCAAGAAGCAGGGACTCTCGAGCCACAGCCTGGCTCCTCACGTGAAGATTCCAAGGGCCGCCTCTCGGTCGGCTCCGTCCGCGGTATCGACGAACTCAGAGATCATCCGGATCACTGAGGACGGCCACGTAGCTCTCGTAGCCGAGCTCGATGGCCTCAAAGGCCAGCGCGGCCCGATCGCCGAAACCATCGGCATCGCGCGGGCTGACGGCGACGTGTCCGACAACTCGCCCCTGGAGGCGGCTCGCGAGCTCCAGGGAAAGACCGAGGGCCGCATCCGCGAGCTGGAGGAGATGCTCCGCCGGACCGAAGTTGTCAAGGCGGGCACCGGGTCGGGCAGAGGCGGCATCCGCATCGGCAGCCAGCTCGTCCTGCACGACATCACCGGCGCGAAGGACACGAGCTACACACTCGTTGACACTGCGGAGGCCGACCCAACGGCAGGCAAGATCTCCCAGAACTCCCCCATTGGGAAGGCAGTGCTCGGCCGCAAGAAGGGCGACGAGGTCACAATCCAGGCGCCCAGGGGCGACCGGCGCGTCCGCATCGTGTCCGTCGGCGGCTAGGCGCCCACCAACCGCGTGAACCGACTGCTCCGGGTGATTGCACGGGTGCCGTGGTACCCGACCATCGCGCGACCGTTCCTATTCCGTTTGCGCCCTGAGGCTGCCCAGCGCGTCGCCGAGGCGACCCTGCGGGTTCGCCCGCTATGGCGGCTGCACGCGGCGGCCACCGGAGACGCCACACCGCACCTGCAACGCACCGTCGCCGGAATCGATCTGTCCAACCCCGTCGGCCTCGCCGCCGGGTTCGACAAGGATTGCGCGTACCTTCCGAGCCTCGCTGACATGGGGTTCGGCTACCTGGTCGGCGGCACCGTCACGCGCTCTCCTCGGCCCGGCAACCCACGCCCTCGTTTGCTGCGGCTCACCGAGCAGCGCGGGCTCATCAACGCCCTTGGCTTCCCCGGCGCGGGCGCCGACGCCGCCGCAGCGAGACTCCGGGCCTACGTGGACGCCGGCGGCCGAGCGCCCGTGGTGGCAAGCATCGCGGCGCTCGGCGACGATGACGCGGCGTACTGCCTGGCCGTGCTCCAGCCCTTCGCGGCTGCCGTCGAGCTGAACATAAGCTCACCCAACACTCAGAGCGTCCGGGAGTACCAGGACCCGAAGAACCTCCGACGCCTGTTAGAGCGGCTGAACGAGGGGCGGCGCAAGCCTCTGTTCGTCAAGCTGCCCCCGTTCCAGGACGAGATGTCGCATGACGCGGTCTTGACGCTGGTGCGCACCTGCCTCTCGGCCGGGGTCGCCGGCTTCACCGCGGGCAACACGCTCCCCGTCAACGACACGCGCCTCGCCATTGGCGCCGGCGGTCTGAGCGGACCGCCACTGTTTTCCCCCATGCTGGACGCGGTCCGCGACATCAGACGCGAGGCCGGGGCCGGTTTCGTGGTCAACGCGTGCGGTGGGATATCTTCGGCCGGCGACGCCCTGCAAGCTCTCAATGCGGGTGCCGACACCGTTCAGATCTACACAGCCCTGGTCTACCATGGGCCAGGCTTGGTCAACGACATTACTCGGGAGTTGGAGCGGCGGATGACGACAGGCCACACCTCATGAGCCCGCGACACAACGCCGACGGCACCCGCAAGCGGGTCGAGGAGCGCATTCTCGACACCGGCGCGATGCGGGAGCTCACCGGTGAGCTACGGGCATATCCGGTCCGGCTCATGCGGCAGATGGTCGCAGAACACAAGCTCAGGGGTGGGCCCGTGCCGGACCACGTGCTCGACATCGTGCCCTACCTCGGCGACACCGCTCTGCGGGCGTTGGTGGTCGCAGGTCTCGTTGACCGGATCGACGACTCGCCCCACGCCATCCGCGCCTACGTGCCCACAGCGGAGGCCATTGCGCTGGATGCGCTCCTCGACGCCGAGTCCTAACTCCCGCCCGGTCGCTCCCGCCTATGGCGCAGGGGGAATCGATAGGCCCGCACGCCCTGTCAGCTCCAAGAACCCCTGGCCGATTCGTTGCCCGTCGGCGCTGACCGCGTCGGCACCCGCCTCCCAGTAGACGACCCCGAGCCCGGCGCTGCGGAACTCCGAAGCGCTCACCAAAGGGACGAGCTCGAAGTCGAGGTCCTCTCCGGGAACTGCCACGCGCCAACGAGTCGGGTAGGCGGCGCCGGTCGCTTCGCTGACCCACGCGTGGCCCTTGACGGCCTCGAAGGAGAACTGCGTCTCATCCAGGCCAACGGCGCCGTCGGCCCGGCTCAGCGTGGCGTAGGTCTCGATGGGCGCACCGTAGAGGTTGAACAGACGCGACAGCATGAGGTCGCGACCGTCGTCGAGCTGCACGCTCGCCCAATCCCACCCCACGGCGACCGGCTGAAAGTCTCCCCACTGCTTATCGAGCCACGCCGTCCCTTCGACGATGGTGATCAGCCCGTCGTCCTGCGTCACCGTGCCGCTCACTGCCAGCCGAGGGCGGGAATAGTAGTAGCTCACCCCGGCAGCCCCGAAGTCGACCAGCCCAGCCTGTCCGTGCAGCAACGGCGGCGCCATCGAGCGCAGGACGAGGTTGAAAGCAGTGCCCTGGGCGTCGCCTCGCAAACGATATTCGCTCCCACCCACCCCCTCGAACAGCCAGTCCGCCAGCTCGAAGCGGAAGCCGTCCGCGAGAACGGGGAGGGAGGCCTCCTCGGTCCGTAGCCGCTCGCCGGTTGCGTGAGTGCCTGCGCCAACGTCCGTCAGGCCCACCTGTCCGACGTACAGGGTGCGCCCGCTCTCCGTCGCCCGGACTTGGAACAGGACCTGGTGCAGCGCCCAACGCCGGGGTGAGCTCTCGGTGTTTTCATCGGGCACCGTCATCAGGTGTGCGTTGAAGTACCACCACTCGGTCTGGAACGCGTGGGCGGCCTCGTCCGCCGGCAGCGCGAGGGGAGGCAGACCGAAGGGCGGCGTCGGCGTAGGCGCCGCACTGCCACACGCGGCGAGCAGCATGGTGAGCGCGGCAAAGAGCCCCACGCGAGACGAAGGGAAGATCAGCCGGAGCGTTCGTGCGGGGGCTAGTAGGTCCATAACAGCGTCGTGGGACCGACGGGCGGAGCCCTCACTATAATCCTGCGATGCGCAAAGCCATCACCCTGAGTCTCGCGGCGCTCGTGGTCCTTGGTGTCGCCTACTTCGGCGCCTCGTGGGTCGTGATGTCGCAGGGGCTCGCCGCCGAAGTCAATGCTATCGAGCAGCGCCCCGACGAGCTGGGGGTGGCCTACGAAGAGGTGTCGTTCAGCCCCCGAGGCTGGGAAGAGCTCACCTTGCGCGGTTGGTGGATGGCACACGAGGCCGCCCCTGGGACGATCATCTGGCAGCACGGCCTGGACTCGACCAAGGACAGCCGGCTGGAGGTGCTGGTGGGCCTCCATGCGGCTGGCTTCAACGTGCTCGCGTTCGACCTGCGCGGCCACGGCGAGTCGGACATCGCGACGATGGGAGCAGGACTCCACGAGCAGGACGACGTCCTCGGAGGCATCGACTGGTTGATGAGCCGCGGCCCCGCAGGCAAGCCCGTGGGCCTGATGGGCGTCAGCTTCGGGGCGGGCAGCGTTTTGATGACGGCGGCGCATGCCGGTGAGGTCTCGGCCGTCATGGCCGACTCGAGCTTCGCCAGTCTCACCGACCTGATGGTCGGGGAGATCGCCGACAGGACGCCGGCGCCAGAGGCTCTGGCAGGCATCCTGCGTCCGGGCATCGTGGCCGTCGCCCGTCTTACGCGGGGGATCGACGTCGGCAGCGTGGTGCCAGAGCGCTCGGTCGCCGAGCTCGGCTACCCCATCGCGCTGGTCCACTGCCGCGACGACGAGCGGATCGACCTGAACCACGCGGAGCGGATACACGCGGCCGCGTCGGCCGGCAGCACGCTGGCCGTCGTGGACGGCTGCGAGCACGGCAAGGCGTCGGACATCGAGGGCGATGCGTACGTCGCGCGGGCCTTCGCCTACTTCACCGAGCGCTTCCTCGCGCCGTAGCCATCGCCCAGCGGTCTCAGCGCCGGCGATGTGACGCGCCCTCGCCCGGTCTTCACGGCGACGTTCCCCAACCTGCCGCAGCGCATGCGTCTTCCAAGTGGGGCGAGGTGCGGCTAGTCGCGGCTGACACGCGGCCGGAACAGCCCAAAGCTGCTGGTGTAGGAGTGGAGGTAGGTGGTGCCGGCCACCGGGCCGATCTCCCCATTGCAGAAGAAGCCGCCCAGGGGCAGCCGGCCTACCAGCTCGTGGAAGACACCAGCGTCGTGATCGACCTCACCGTAGAGCCCGCGCCCTCGGCCAGTGCAAGAGAAGAGCAGCGCCCCCACTGCAGGCAGACCTCGCGCTCCCTGCCCATACGCCTCCAGCAGCAGCCGAAGGTCCTCGGCCGACGTCTCGGCGTCGCGCACGTGGAACTGCACCAACTGTCCTTCGCTCAGCAGTGCACCAATGGCAAGGACCCCTCGGTCCGCGTCGGCGCCCAGGATGTTGCGAACGAGGAAATCGCCCGCACTCACCTGATCGACAAGCGGGTCCATCGCGACGCCAAGGAACAGGCTGCGTTGCGCGAGCGCCCGGTCCCGCTCCTCCAGCGCGGCGAAGGTCTCCTGGAGCGCCTCCATCGCCGGCTTCCCGTCGAGGGCCTCGAGGATGTTCCTATCCGCTTCGGTAACCCGCATGGGCTCGCCGATCGGACGACACCCCTGAGCGACGACCGTATCGACAACAATGTCACCCGCCAGGGCTACCCCCACGGCACCTCCGCGATAGGCCTGCTCCCCAAGGTAGAGCACGTGGCCGTCAGGGCGCTGGGCACCACTCGCCAGCCCGCCGATCTTCGCGGCGCCGGGGAAGGCGAAGTCCAGGCCCCCGATCAGCGCTTCGGCGTCGAGCGAGAATGGGTCTGCCAGCAGTAGAAAGTGCGGGTCGTGGTCCGGCTCGATGCCCACGAGGCGATACCACGCCTCGGGAGGCGCGTCGGGCGACGGCATCGAATCGGCGTCCGCGTGGAACTGCGCGATCGTCACTCCGGGCAGGTGCGCCGCGGTCACCGAGAAGGCGGACCCCTCTTCCACTTCGTGACCGGCGCCGATGACGCCGGCCCCCGTGCAGCCGAGGATGACGGCCTTGGGGAAGTGGGCGCGAAGGGCGCTTGCGACAGCCGCCTGCTGGCTCACGTAGTGCATGGACGTGAAGACCAGCAACAGGTCGGGCTCGACCTCGCTGGGCTCGGAGCCTGTCTGTGCCGCAGGGGATGGCGCCGACAGCTGCGCGCGGAGGTCACGGGCGCACTCGCCAACGGTGTCGTCCAGCGCCAATTGGTGCGACATAGCCGAAGCCCATTTCATGCGCAACTCTCCTGCAGGCGCCAGTATAGTCCAGGGCCACGGCGTGGGCCGTTAAGCCGTTCGAGGGGCACTTCGCGTCTGGACAGCAGACCCGCTCCGAGGTACGATGACCGGCGACGAGAGTGGGCATGGGCCCACTCTCTCGTTTTGATAGGGAATTGGCGAGCGGGCTGGAAATAGACTGGCGGACGTAACTGGAGAGAGCCTCCGATGAAGAGTGATTTTCTCATCGCCGTGACTCAGTTGGCTGCCGAGCGCAACCTGCCGCGACACATGGTCATCTCGGCGGTGGAGGCGGCACTCGTGTCCGCCTACAAGAAGAACAGTGGCCCCGACAACAGCGACATCAAGGTCGTCCTAGACCCCAACACCGGCGATGTCGCCGTCTACCAGCTCAAGACCGTGGTCGAGGCGGTGGAGGACGAGGGAAACGAACTCACCGTCGCCCAGGCCAAGAAGCTGCGCAAGGGCTCGTCGCCCCAGGTTGGCGACACCCTGGAATTTGAGATTGAGCCCCAGGAAGCCGGCCGCATTGAAGCGCAGACCGCGAAGCAGGTCGTCATTCAGCGCCTCCGCGAGGCCGAGCGCGAGCTGGTCTTCACCGAATTCGCCGAGCGTGAGGGCGAGGTCTTCACCGGCACCGTGCAGCGGAGCGAGGCCCGCTACGGCGGGCCCGTGACCTTGGACCTGAACGGCAGGGCCGAGGCACTGCTGTCTCACGAGGAGCAGTCGCCGTACGACCGGTACCGCCCGGGCGTGAAGGTCAAGGTCATGATCCTGTCGGTGGACCGCACCAGCCGCGGGCCGGAAATCCTCGTCACGCGCGCACACCCCGACCTTCTGCGGCGCCTCTTCGAGATGGAGGTGCCGGAGATCTACAACGGCATCGTAGAGATTAGGGGCATCGCCCGCGAGGCCGGCTCCCGAAGCAAGGTCGCCGTCTATGCCAAGCAGGAGGGCGTCGACCCCGTCGGTGCATGCGTCGGCCTACGGGGCATCCGCATCCAGAACATCGTCAACGAGCTACAGGGCGAGAAGATCGACGTAGTCCAGTGGTCACGCGACCCTTCGGTGTTCATCGGCAACGCGCTGAGCCCGGCCCAGCCGCTTCGCGTGGAGCTTGAAGAAACCACCATGTCGGCCATGGTCGTCGTGCAGGACCGGTTGCTCTCGCTGGCCATCGGGCGGGACGGACAGAACGCGCGGCTCACGGCGAAGCTCACCGGCTGGAACGTCGACATCAAGAGCTCGACCGAGGTCGAGATCGAGCGCATGAAGCACGACATCGAGGGCCACGTGGCGGCCCAGGCAGGCTCGGCGACCGCAGTTGCCGAACCCGCCGCCCCGGTCGCCGAGCCTGCCGTGGACAAGGCCGCCGAGGCCGAGGCGCCCGTCGCGGAGCCCATCGCAGTGGAGGAGCCCGCACCGGCCACCGCTGAGGAGCTGCGGTCTGCTCCCGCCGGTATCGGCGGGCTGAGTGCCGAAGAGCTGCTCGCAATGGAGTCGCTCGACCTCGTTCAACAGGCCCCCGCCGAGGAGGTCATAGAGGAGGAGATCGTCGAAGAGGACGAGGGCTCAGCCGGAGAGGACATCTGGCAGTTGCCCGTCGCAGCGCCCGGAGAGTCCACGGGCATCCGCTTCGCTGAGGACATCCTCGACCCCTCAGTTAGCCGAGGCGGTGGGGGGCGGCGCGGCAGGCGACGGACGACCCGGCCACCGGCCCGGGGGGCCCGGCCGCCCCGGCCGAACAACCCACCCGCTGCCGGCGGCGGTCGATAGCGAGTCGCCAACCATCTGGGGAAGGGGCCTTGCGGACCAGGCACGTTCCGCAGCGCACCTGTGTGGTCTGCCGCGCGAAGGCACCGAAGCAGGAACTCGTACGGGTGGTCCTGTCGCCGAGCGGCGACGTGGGCGTGGATGAGACCGGCAAGCAGAACGGCCGTGGTGCATACTTGTGCCGCCAGGCGGCGTGCTGGGACGCGTCTCGGAGCGGCCCTCGGCTGGCGCGCGCATTGCGCACCGAGCTGAGCGCGGCGGACGCGGCGCGCCTCGCAGCGTTCGCCACGACGATCGAGAAGACGAGAGCCACGCCGTAATGCGAAGGGCAAGCAGGAGGAATCGGAGCGCATGGTAGACCAGCAAAGCTCGACACCGACCACCCGGAAGGTAGTGCTCAAGGCACTGCCGCTACCGGAAGCCATCTCCGTTGGGGCCTTCGCCGAGAAGATGGGGGTTGAGCCGATTCAGGTCATCAAGCAGTTCATGCGCATAGGCGTCTTCGCCAGCATCAACGAAGTCGTCGACTACGAGACCGCTTCCGCCGTCGCCCGCCAGTTTGGCTTCGCTGCCCGATCGGCGGAGGCGATAAAGAAGGCGGCTTCGGGTGGCCTCGGCGAGGAGGACGACCTAAACCTCGAACCGCGGGCGCCGGTGGTGACCATCCTCGGCCATGTCGACCACGGCAAGACCTCGCTCCTCGATGCCATCCGCCAGACGGACGTTGTCGCGGGGGAGGCCGGGGGCATCACCCAACACATCGGGGCCTATCAGGTCGAGCATGCCGGCAATCTGCTCACCTTTATCGACACCCCAGGGCACGCAGCCTTCACGGCGATGCGCGCCCGAGGAGCTCAGGTAACCGACATCGCGGTGCTGGTGGTCGCGGCGGACGACGGCGTCATGCCTCAGACGGCCGAGGCCATCGACCACATCAAGGCCGCCGGAGTCCCCATCATCGTCGCTATCAACAAGATCGACGTCGATGGCACTGACCCAGAGCGAGTCCGCCGCCAGCTGTCCGAGCGCGAGCTGCTAGTGGAGAAGTGGGGTGGGGACATCGTGGACGTCGAGGTCTCGGCCAAGACCCACCAGGGGCTCGACGAACTGCTCGACAGCATCCAGGTGGTCGCCGAGGTCGCGGAGCTCAAGGCCAACCCCGAGCGCGCCGCACTCGGCGTGATCATCGAAGCCAAGGTGGACAGAAGCCGCGGTCCCGTCGCTACCGTGCTCGTGCAGACCGGCACGCTCAAGGTTGGCGACGCCGTCGTCGTAGGCACGGCGAAGGGCCGCGTCAAAGCATTGGTGGACTACAAGGGCATGCGCCTCCAGGAGGCCGGGCCCTCAATGCCTATCGAGGTGCTCGGCTTCGACGACCTTCCGACCGCCGGGGACCGGGTGATCGTCGTCGCTGACGACCGAGCCGCGCGGGACGTCATGGAGGAGCGGCAGCGGCTCGCCCAAGAGCGCTCCGGTTCCACGCTCCAAGAGCTCGGCACCCGAGCGGCGGGAGGGTCCGAAGGTCTGAACTTGGTGATAAAGACGGACGTCTACGGCAGCGTCGACGCTGTGCGCCAGTCGGTCGAGCAGCTCAGCACCGACGAAACCCGGGTGCGGGTAATCCACGCGGCTCCCGGCACGATCACTGAAAGCGATGTCCTGCTCGCGGCGGCCTCGAAGGCGCTGATCGTCAGCTTCAACACGAGGACCGAGCCGGGAGCGAAGCGCCGGGCGGACCAGGACCACGTCGAGATACGGAACTACAACATCATCTACCGGCTCATCGAGGACGTCGAGCAGGCTATCCAGGGCCTGGCGACTCCCGTGCTCCGTGACGTGGTCGAGGGCACGCTGGAGATCCGCGCGGTCTTTGGCCTCAGCCGCGGGCGCAACAGTGCCGGCTGCTACGTGACCGACGGCCAGGTCTCCCGCGGCTCCATGGCCCGCGTCATGCGCAACGGCAGCGAGCTCTTCGACGGCCCGATCTCCAGCCTCCGGCGCTTCAAGGACGACGTGCGTCAGGTTGCGCAGGGATACGAGTGCGGCATAACCATGGACGGCTTCGATGACTTCCAAGAGGGCGACAAGATCGAGGCGCACCGCCAGGAAGCCTCCTAGCGGCGCCGGCGGCCGCTGTGAGTGCCAGCCGTGAACCGACGGAGCGAACGCGTTGCCGGCGAGATCCAGGCTGAGCTAGGCCGACTGGTCTCAGCGCAGCTGCGAGACCCGCGCCTCGGGGCCATGGTCACCATCGCCCGTGTCCATCTGACCAGCGACCTGCGTGAGGCGACCGCCTGGATTACGGTTCTGGGCGATACCGAGGAGCGCAAGTCGGCCCTCACCGCCCTCTTCTCGGCTACCGGGTACCTACGCCGCGAGGTCGGGCAAGCGCTCAGGCTGCGCCATGTACCCGCGTTGCGCTTCGAGCTCGACAGCACGGTCGAAGACGGTGATCGCGTGCTCAGCGCCTTGAACGAGGCGCTCCAAACCGACGCGGCCGCCGGTTCGGCTCGGCCGGAGGTCACCGGTGGCTAAACAGATCGCCGACGGCATCCTGAACTTCGACAAGCCGACAGGCACCACGTCCATGGACATCGTCCGTACGGTGAAACGCTTCACGCACGTCCGCCGCGTCGGCCATGCCGGCACGCTCGACCCGATCGCCGCCGGGGTGCTCCCGATCTGCATGGGGCAGGCGACCAGACTCATGGAGTACATGATCGACGGGCGCAAGATCTACCGCGCCGAGTTGACGCTGGGCGCCGTCACCGATACGTACGACGCGGATGGTCAGGTCTTGGAGACAGCTGACCCGTCGGGTATCACGCGGGCGCAGGTGGAGGCGCTCCTCCCGGTGTTCACGGGCACCGTTCAACAGCAGCCTCCCATGTACAGCGCACTCAAGCACGAAGGGCAACGGCTCTACGACCTGGCTCGGGCCGGCGTTGAGGTTGAGCGTCCGACCCGCGAAGTCACGGTCTACGACCTGTCGCTGACCGACTGGGCGCCTCCCAAGCTCACCGTCGTCGCGGAGTGTGGGCGGGGCTTCTACATGCGCACGCTAGCGCAGGACATCGGCCAGGCGCTGGGCTGCGGAGCGCACTTGAGCGCTCTTACGCGGCTGCAAGCGGGCACGTTCTCCATCGAGGACGGTATCTCGCTGGAGCGCTTCGAGCACTCCGCAGCCGAGGGCGAGTGGCGGGACCTGCTGTTGCCTCCCGACGCGGCGGTGGCCGACCTCGAGTCCTTGGCCCTTGAGCCCGCGGGCGAGCGCCAACTCCGCAACGGCCAACCCGTCACCGTCCGCCCCGGCGCTGGCGCAGGGGTCACGTACGCGGAACACGCGGAGCGCCGGCGGGCCTATTCGTCGGTCGGGCGGTTTCTGGCCATCGTGCGGTTCAACCGTGCCCAAAACCAGTGGCAGCCGGAGCGCGTCTTCGATCTGGCTGAGCCCTCGTCGTTGGCACCGAAGGCCGATTGATGCTCAGCGTCACCGAAAAGGCCAAGCGCGAGCTCAAGCGTGTCGCGGAGCAGCGAGGGCTCAGCCCCGCGCAGTGCCTGCGGCTGAGCATCCCGCCCAAGTGGACCGGCGAGGGCGACTTTGGTGTGGTCATCGACGTCGCGGACCCGACCGACGTCATCGTCAGCTACCAGGCCGCGCCCGTCCTGCGCATGGAGCCGGAGGTCGCCGAGCGCCTCGCCAGCTCCATGCTGGACTACAAGGAGACGCCCGCAGGGCTTGGCTTCGCGCTGGACGTTTTCTAGCCGCCTCGAGTCTTACGCAACCTGAGACTCAGCTTCAGCCCCCGGCCAGTGCACTGTGCGCCTCACCGTAGGTCTGACGGCCAGGGCTCCGAGCGATTTGACAGCCGCGCCCGTTGACGATAAATGTCCTCTGCACCATGCGATGGATTTGGGCCTGAAGGCCCACGCCATCACCGCATCGTTTGGGCTAGCCTGAGCCCAAGACCGAACGTTCAGCAGGCTCATGAGGAGTGTGTATTGGGGAAGATCAAAGTAGCCATCGTCGGTGTCGGCAACTGCGCCTCGTCCTTCGTCCAGGGGATCCACAAGTACCGGGAGACCCCCACAGACGAATTCATCACAGGGATCATGCATCCGATGTTGGGCGATTACCACATCGGGGATATCGAAGTGGTCGCCGCCTTCGACGTGGACATCACCAAGGTGGACAAGGACCTGTCCGAGGCCATCTTCGCCGGCCAGAACAATACGATCAAATTCTGGGACGTCCCACACACTGGGGTGACCGTCCAACGCGGCATGACCCACGACGGCATCGGCAAGTACCTCTCGCAGGTCATCGTGAAGGCGCCCGACCCCAAGGACGGCATGCCGTCGGTGGCCCAAGTGCTCCGCGAGCGTGACGTCGACGTGGTCATCAACTACCTGCCGGTCGGCTCTGAGGAGGCGACCAAGTGGTACGTTGAGCAGGCGCTGGCGGCCGGCTGCGGCTTCGTCAACTGCATTCCCGTGTTTATCGCCCGCGAGCCCTATTGGCAGCGCCGCTTCAAGGACGCCGGTGTCCCCATCGTCGGCGACGACATCAAGTCACAGGTGGGTGCGACCATCACCCATCGCGTGCTGACCAACCTGTTCAAGGACCGCGGCGTCAAGGTGGAGCGCACCTACCAGCTGAACTTCGGCGGCAACACCGACTTCATGAACATGCTGGAGCGCGAGCGCCTGGAGTCGAAGAAGGAGTCGAAGACCAACGCGGTGATCTCGCAGCTGCCCTACGACCTGGGCGCAGAGAACGTCCACGTGGGCCCCAGCGACTACGTCCCTTGGTTGAAGGACCGCAAGTGGTGCCATATTCGGATCGAGGGAACCACCTTTGGTGACGTGCCATTGAACTTGGAGCTGAAGCTGGAGGTATGGGACAGCCCCAACTCGGCCGGAGTGGTCGTCGACGCGGTGCGTACCGCGAAGATCGCCATGGACCGCGGGCAATCGGGGTCGTTGGAGGGCCCGAGCGCCTACTTCATGAAGTCCCCACCTATCCAGTTCACCGACGACCAGGCGCGCGACATGGTTGAAGAGTTCATCACCGGGAACGGCGCCTAGGAGCGAAGCGTTGACAGAGACGGCCGCAAACGGCCTGGCGGGCGCGGGCCTAGGTTCCGGGCCTCTCAAGATCGCCATGGTCTCGCCGTACGACTACGGCACACCAGGCGGCGTGAACGCGCACGTCTCGAACCTCGCCCACCAGCTGCGGCTCAAGGGTCACACCGTCAAGGTGGTGGCGCCACTGGCCAACGCCAAGGAAAAGGACCTGGAGCCCGACTTCATCCCGATGGGCAGGCCCGTGCCCATCCCGGCGGCCGGCTCCATCGCCCGCGTCTCGCTCTCCTACTGGCGGGAGCGCAGCGTTCGCGCCTTGCTCCAACGCGAGCAGTTCGACATCTGCCACCTGCACGAGCCGGCGGCACCGTGGCTGCCGCTCGCGGTCCTGCGCTGCTCCGACGCCACCAACATCGGCACCTTCCATACGTTCCGCGGCAACCGGTTCTACCGCTGGTGGCGCTACTACGCGCGGCGCTACTTCCCCAAGCTCCACGGCCGTATCGCCGTGTCCAAGCCGGCGATGGAGACCGTCAGCAAGTTGTTCCCCGGCGAGTACTCCGTCATCTCAAACGGCGTGGACGTCGAGCGGTTCGGGACGCTGTTGCCGCGGCTTGAGCGCTTCGACGATGGGAAGCTGAATATCCTCTTCGTCTCGAGGCTGGAGCGCCGCAAGGGGTTAAAGCACCTAGTGGCGGCCTTTAGCCGGCTCAAGTGGCAGTACCCGTACCTGCGCCTCATCGTCGTAGGCGCAGGTAACCCCGGTGAGGAGGTGCTGGGCCTGATCAGCCAGCACGGACTCGAAGCCGACGTGGAGTTGGTGGGCGGGGTGCCCCAGGCGGACCTGCCGCGCTACTACCAGGCGGCCGATATCTTCTGCGCTCCGAACACGGGGAGGGAGAGCTTCGGTATCATCCTCGTCGAGGCCATGGCCGCCAGCAAACCCATCGTGGCTTCGCGGATCGACGGCTTCAGCGGCGTCATGTCTGACGGCGTCGAAGGCCTCATGGTCGCGCCGGGCAACGCGGAGGAACTGGCTGGCGCCCTGAAGCGGCTCATCGACAACCCTCTCCTGCGTCAGGAGTTGGGGGAGCGGGGCAGGGTGAGCGTCGAGGCCTACCGGTGGGAGCGCGTGGCGGACGAAGTCGAGGCGTTCTACCGAGCGCGGATTGCGGAGCGCATGGGTCTCGGGGCCCCGGTATGAGCACCCTCAGGTCGGCCCCGCGGCTCCAGGCCAAGGCCTGGGTGGCGCGATGGGTCAGCGGACCAAGCGCCCGGCTGCTGGTCGCCCTTCACGTCTCTCCCAACGCCGTCACGCTCTCCGGCCTAGCGGTGGTCGGAGGCGCAGCCTGGCTCATCGCCGAAGGGCATCTGCTTGCCGGCGGCATTGTGATGCTGGCCGGCGCAACGCTGGATCTACTCGACGGCGCGGTGGCTCGGCTGAGCGGCTCCGCGAGCAAGTTCGGTGCCTACCTGGACTCGCTGGCGGACCGGATCTCGGAGGCTGTCGTCCTGTTTGGGCTGCTGGTCTACTTCGTGCGCGGCGACAACGAGATCGGGGCCTACGTCGCCTTTTCCGCCGTGGCGGTATCGACGATGGTGAGCTACTCGAGGGCCCGCGCCGAGGGGATTGGTGTCCAGGGCGATGTCGGGTTCATGGGACGGCCCGAGCGCGTCGTCGTGCTTGGCGGCGGGCTGCTCGCGGGCTACCCAATCCCCGCCCTCGGTATCATCGTAGCCGTGGGATCGCTCACGGTCCTCCAGCGTCTCGTCCATGTGTGGCGGGCGACCCGCTAAGCGCGGACTCCCGCGGCGCTGCTACAATTCTCCAATCCCCGCGCGGCCGCCCACCGTGGCCGCGACGCAAGCGAGGCTGAAGACACGATGCCACTTCTCTCCGACGGCGACTGCGAAATCCTACGGGAGCGTTTCCAGCGCCTGGACGCCCCGGTGACCGTCAAGCTCTTCGGTGAGTCGGACGCCATGTCGATCCTCACCATCCCTGGTCGTACGCCCAACGAGATGGCGAAGGTGACCCGTGAGCTATTGGAGGAGGTGGCGGCGCTATCCGACAAGCTGTCACTTGAGGCGTACGACGTGAACGGCGACGGCAAGGCGGAGGCCGATCGGCTCGGCATCGAGCGCATCCCGGCCATTGTGCTCGGGGACGACGACGGTGGACGCGTGCGCTTTTACGGCGCGCCGGTCGGCAACGAGTTTCCGACCATCCTCGAAGGTATCGACGCGCTGTCCAATGGCACGCCAAAGGTCCGCCAGGAGGTCGCGCGAGCGCTCGCTGAGCACGTGGACCAGCCCGTCAACCTCAAGGTGTTCGTCACACCCACCTGACCGCACTGCCCTACTGTGGCCCGTGCGGCCCACGCGATGGCGATGGTCAACCCGAAGGTGACCGCCGAGGTCTTCGAGGTCCAGGAGTTCCCGGACGTCGCGCGCCAGTATCAGGTGATGGGCGTGCCTAAGACGGTCATCAACGACACGGCGGAGTTCGTGGGAGCCGTCCCGGACGAGGTGTTCCTGAACGCAATCCTCCAGGCCATCGGGAAGCCCGCCGTGGAGTTCACGCCTCCGGGCGACGCATCGTCATAGCCGGAGCCCCGCCCCGCGGTCTGTACGTCTCCTGCCCCTCGCGTCGTGCTGCGCCTCCAACTGGGCTCAGGAGGCTCGGCGAAAATCTCCCGGGTACTCACTGCTTGACACGTCTTGTATCATCCGCTTTCGTAAGTTATTACTTATACTAAGGAAGGCGCATGATGACGCAGCAGACACCCGACCCCGTCCAGCTCTACCGAGGAGCCGTAGCCAACACGCGATCGATTCTCAGTGGAGTGCGTGAGGATCAGTTCAGTGGCCCGACGCCGTGCGTCGAATGGGACGTTCGCACCCTCGTCGACCACGTGGTCGAGGGCACCGTGGGCTCGGCCGGCCTATTCTCGGGGGGTGCGTACCAGCCGACAGAGGGCTCCCCGGCCGAGCGCTTCGGCGCCGCCGCCGACCGCATCCTCGAAGAGGCGTCGAAGCCGGGTACGCTGGAGCAGCAGTTCGACACGCCGTTCGGCACCATGCCGGGGGGCGAGTTCCTGGTCGGCGCGTTCATGGACGTGCTCATCCACGGCTGGGACATCGCCAAGGCGACCGGCCAGCAGGCGACACTCCCGGACGCGCTCACCCAGGCGTGCCACGCCATGTTCGAGCCGAACATGGGCGGCCTGCGTCACAGCGGCGCTTTCGGCACTGAGGTGGGCGTGCCGGCGGGGTCCGACGCGACGGCCCAGCTCGTGGGGATGTTCGGCCGACAGCCCTAGGCTGAAGGTCTACGTTGAGGTCTCCGCGTCGACCTCCGAGAGGAGGTGGGCGCGGATGAAGGGGTCGATGGCCCCGTCCAACACCTGGTCGGGGTTGGTGGACTCGGTGTTCGTGCGGTGGTCCTTGACCAGCTTGTAGGGCTGCAGCACGTAGCTGCGGATCTGGTTGCCCCACTCCGCGGCTATGTGCGCGCCCTTCAAGGCCGCGCGCTCCTCCACCTGGCGCTTGAGCTGGGCCGCGATCAGCCGCGCCCGCAGGATCTTAAGCGCGGTCTCTTTGTTCTGTAGCTGGGACCGCTCGTTTTGGCACGAGACCACGAGCCCTGTGGCGTGGTGGGTGATGCGAACGGCGGTCGAGCTTTTCTGCACGTGCTGACCCCCTGGGCCGCTGGCCTTGAAGGTCTCGATGGTGATGTCGTCGGGGCCTATGACGAGCTCGACGTCGCTCTCCGCCTCCGGCAGCACCTCGACCAACGCGAAGGAGGTATGGCGGGCGTGCGCGGCGTCGAAGGGCGAGAGGCGTACGAGCCGGTGCACCCCCCGCTCGGCCTTCGCATACCCATAGGCGAAGGGTCCGGTCAATTCCAGCGTGGCGCTCTTGATGCCTGCCTCCTCGCCCGCGGAGCTTTCCAGCACGTTGGCCTTGAACCGGTGCTGTTCGCCCCACCGGGAGTACATGCGCAGCAGCATCTGCGCCCAATCCTGCGACTCCGTCCCGCCCGCGCCCGCGTGGATGGCGAGGATGGCGTTGTGGTCGTCATACGGGCCCGCGAGCACGAGCTCGAGCTCGAGGTTGTCGGCCTCGCTCAGCAGCGCGCGCGACTCCTCGGCAAGCTCGGTGAGCATGGCCTCGTCGCCAGCCTCCTGCGCCATCTGCATGAGCTCGACGGCGGTGCGCACGCGCTCGGCGAGGCCCAGCCAACGCTCGGCTTTGGAGCGCAGCGCCGCGATGCGGCGCATGGTCTGCTGCGCCTGCTGCGAGTCGTCCCAGAAATCGGGTGTGGCGGAGAGTGCTTCGAGCTGCTCGGCTTCGGCTAGGAGGCCGGCGACGTCAAAGACGCTCCATGATCGAAGCGATCCGCTCCGATAGGGTCGTCAGCTGGTCTCTCAGGTCGTCCATTGGGGTCACCCTAGCACCGGTCCCGCGGATCGGCGCGACGGGCCCCAGTATACAAGGTTTTCCGTCTGCGCCAGGCCATGGGGCGCTCCGTTTGAGCCGGACCATGGCGTATGTTACGGTGCGGTTGACCGGGGTGTGGCGCAGTTTGGTAGCGCGCCTGCCTGGGGGGCAGGAGGTCCTCGGTTCAAGTCCGGGCACCCCGACCAACCCGGCGCAACGAAGAGGCCCGGACGCGCTGTCCGGGCCTCTCGCCGTCAAGCTCGTGTGGGTTCTAATCTAGGCAGTCGACGTGACCGGGGCTCGCCTGCGTCGTAGCGAGCGGTGGATGGTGCGCGGGCTCACGTCGAAGCGAGCGGCCACCTGAAACACCGTCAAGCCGCGGTCGTACTCATCGAAGATCCGCTCGTCCCGCTCGCCTTGGCGGAACTGCTGGTACCAGCCCGGATCGTCGTACTTGCACCTGGGCAAGGGGCAGCCGAGGCACGATGCGGAGACCTCGCAGCCGTTGTCTTGGTAGTGCAGGTTCTCGGGAAGGGAGTCGACGCTGGGCTCGTGTCGGCGACGGCTCGTGGTGCTGTACATACGCATGGTCATCACTCCTCTTAGGTGGTCCGTTTCGTATCTGCTGTTCGTGCGTTTCAAGGCAATCGTTTGGGCACTGCGGGGCGTTGAGTGAAGCGGCTTGACGGCGCGCTCGCAAACGCATGTTCTAAACGAGATGTGCATATTAGAACTGGTGTTCTGAGATGTCAACCCTAGGCTGTTGCGAAACTCTCGTGTGCGGTGGGAGCGAGGAACGCCTCGTACCATCGGACGTGGGCGGCGGCCCACACGGGGTGTTATTACTCATATCTATGGGGACAATTCTGGTCGTCGACGATTACGAGATCCATCGCTATCGCTACCGAGCCTTGGTCCAAAACATGGGCCACCGGTGTCTGGAAGCCAGCGACGGGTCGGAGGCTATCTCGCTCTTCAAACGCCATCGGCCGGATGGTGTCCTCCTCGACGTCTCTCTGGGGCCTGGGGAAGATGGCTTCGAGGTGCTGGCGAAGATCAAGACTGAGTTTCCGCGTGCGAAGGTGATCATGCTCACCGCTTCCGGGCTGCGAGGTGACGTCCAGGACGCCATCGAAGCCGCTGCCGATGGGTACATTCTCAAGACGGCCGGAAACGACCGCATCCAGCAGGCCATTAGGGCGCTGGCGCACCGGCCCTCGGAAGAGGGCCATGAAGGACTCTCGGAGTAGAGCCTAGGCCCAAGCCCCCGGTTGGTTGAAGCGGCGCTCGGGCCCAACCCTCGCCTGTCGCGAAACGCCGGCGCCTACTACACTCCACAGCATGCGACCCGACCTTCGCCCACCGTCAGGGCGCTACGATCCCCTGAGGTCGCCCGGAGGCTTTGCACCGATGCGCCTGGCCGATTTCATCCAACGAGTCCTCGCCAATAACGACCGCGCTCTATTGCAGGCGTTGGACGGTCTGACCACCGAAGAACTCAAGAGGCAGCCAAAGGAGGGCGCCAATCCGGTGGGTTGGTTGTTCTGGCATGTGGTCCGCGCCCAAGACCGCATAGTGGCGGCCATCACCGGGACCGAACAGGTCTGGATTACCGAGAGGTGGTATGAACGCTTCGGCCGTGACCGCGACCCGGATGATCGAGGGGCGGGGCACACATTGGCGCAGGTGAAAGCATTCTCGTTCCCCGACCGTGAGCTGCTAGAGGCCTATTTCAACCGCGTGATCCAGGCACGCCGGGTTCTGTCTGATCAGCTTGAGGAGAGCACGCTGGAGCGCATGGTGCCGGATGTGGAGGGGACAGGCCAGGTGCCTCTATGGGTTCGACTTGAAGGCCTTCTGGTGGAATCGCTCCAGCACGCCGGTCAGATCGCATACCTTCGAGGAATGCTGCGGGAGCCTGGCTGGCTGGGAAGATGACCGCAGCATCGCGAGCAGGCTCAACGCGACGCGTAGTCATACCTTGGCCAGCCGGCGCGCCCGCACGGCGTTGAGTCTGCGGCAGCCCTTGTCAGCGAGCACATAATTGCCCCATGTCTGCGCGTGAGATCGCTGCCCGAGTGAGCCGCCTGCTCGGCAAACAGGTCGTGGACTGGCGTGCCCCCTCCGGCGGCTATACGCCCGCTGAGCGATACGTCCTCACGTTCGTCGACAATACGACCGTATTTGCCAAGGCCGCGGTGGACCAACGGACAAGCGACTGGCTAAGGCAGGAGCACGTCGTCTACAGCCAGCTACATGCCTCTTTCATGCCTACGATGCTCGCCTGGGACGGTGACGGCGATCGACCGCTTCTCGTCCTCGAGGACCTGAGCGGGGGTTACTGGCCGCCGCCCTGGCGGCCAGGGGACATAGGACGGGTAATCGCGACGCTGGCAGAAGTACGAGATGCTCCTATCCCAGGCGGCGTGGGTACTCTCGTCAGGGACCAACTGGAAGGCTGGCCTCGGGTCCAGGCCGACCCTGGGCCTTTCTTGACGCTGGGGCTCGTGTCGCAGAGGTGGCTCGATAGCACCCTACCAACGCTGATCCAGGCAGAGCGCGACGCTCCACTCGACGGAGACGAACTCGTCCACCTGGACATGCGGAGCGATAACATCTGCCTCTTCGAAGATCGTGTGTGCTTCGTCGATTGGAACCAAGCATGCCGAGGCAACGGCGATCTCGACATCGCGGCCTGGCTGCCCAGCCTTCACGCCGAAGGCGGCCCCGCACCGTGGGAGATCATGCCAGGGACCGCCGGCTTCGCCGCCGCGATCTCAGGGTACATGGCGGCGAGGGCGGGGCTCCCAGCTCCGGAGGGGGCGCCTCGCGTGCGTGACGTGCAGCTACAGCAGTTGCGGACGGCGCTACCCTGGGCAGTGAAGGAGCTGGCGCTGCCGCCCCCGGAAGGATTGGTCCATTAATGGCGACCGCGACCGTGCCGCTGCTCATCATCTCCGGGTCCATGGGGGCCGGGAAGACGACGGTGCTCTCCGAGGCCTCGGACCTGCTGGCGGAGGCCGGCGTCGCCCATGCGGCCATCGACCTCGACTGGCTGGCCATCATGCACCCACAACGCGACCCGCACGGTGGGCGCCTGGTGTTCGCGAACCTCGCCGCCGTCTGGCCGACGTACGCTACCGCTGGCGCCGATCGGCTGATCGTCGCGCGTGTAGTGGAGGACCAAGCCGAGCTTGACCAATATCGCAGCGCCGTGCCGGGCGCGCAGCCAATCGTGTGCCGGCTGACCGCACCGATCGAGCTGATGCGCGAGCGTCTGCGCGTGCGCGAGCCAGGCATGTTCCTCGACCAGGCGCTCGCACGCGCATCGGAGCTGGACGGCATCCTGGAACGGGCGGGCGTCGAGGACTTCGTCGTCGACAATGGCCCCGGCCGCTCGGTCGGCGAGGTGGCGCGCCAGGTGCTGTCCAGTGCTGACTGGCTGTAGTCCGTGGACACGCCAAGGCCAGCAGGCTCCACGCCCACGGCTTGTCGCCGAGACGCTCCGGGCCAACCCTCGCCTGTCGCAAACGCTACCGCCAGTTGTTGTCCTCCCGAATAATTGGTGTTCATCCCCTCAAAGTAAGAGCCTCCGATGCCCGCCTACATAATCGCCAACCAGACCATCACCGACCCCGAGGCCTTCGGGAAGTATGCGCAAGCAGCCGGGCCGACGGTCGCCGCCTTTGGGGGGAAGTGCTCGCCGCGGGTCCAGCCGCCGAGGTGATTGAGGGTAGCTCGGCTTCCGCGATCGTGGTCATGGAGTTTGAGTCCGTCGAGAAGGCGAGGGCGTGGTACGACTACCACAAGTACCAGGCGATAGTCGGCCTTCGGCTAGCATCGTCGACCGGCTGGCTGTTGGTAGCGCCCCGATTCGTCCCGCCACAGTCCTAAGCGCGAGACCAGGGGCAGCAGGCCGAACGCCGCCGACACTTGTCGGCGAGGCTGTCCCGCACTAGCCTTGGGCTCCCTGACCCCTTCCCACGCCAAGGAGGCGCTTGATGGCAGAGCAAGAGATCGGACTGTTCGAGGCGATGTATTCCCAACGGGCCATTCGGAGCCTCAAAACCGACCCGGTGCCGCGGGAGGTGCTTCACAAGATCATCGAGGCGGCGACCAAGGCCCCCAGCGGCGGCAACCGTCAGCCCTGGGCGTTCATTGCGATTCAGGATCGCGGCGTCATCGAGAAGATCGCCGAGCACGCCAAGGCCGGGTTCGCCGTCATGTACGAGCGGGCGTTGGCCCGCATGAAGCCGGGCGACCCGATGCCGTTGCCGCGTCTGAAGCCGCTGGCCGAGAACTTCGAGAAGGTGCCCGCCATCGTCATCCCCTGCTACGTCGGCGCTCCGGGGTCAACCGATGGAGCCGCGGCGGGCGCCTCGTCCATCTACCCCGCGGTCCAGAACATGCTGCTCGCCGCCCGGGGCCTGGGCATCGGGGCCGTGCTCACGAACCTCGCGCTCAGCCACGAAGCGGAGGTCAAGGAGCTCCTTGGCGTGCCGGAGCACGTCAGCCTCATGGCCGTGGTCCCCATGGGCTACCCGGACAAGGAACACTACGGCTCGACGACCCGACGTCCGCTGAGTGAGGTAGCGCACTGGGACCGCTGGGGCAACCAGCAAGCCTGAGCCGCCCAGGAGCGAACGAAGGCGGACCGAGGACGGCGCTACAAGCCGAACCGCAGCCGCGCGCCACGGCCGGTGCGGGCGCCCAAGAGCTAGCAGGACGCCGCGAGGAGGCAGGCGTTGCGCGCCTCGATGGACGCTGGGTGGATCAGGTCTCCCCGCTCCAGGTACTGACGTAGCGCACCGTCCAAGAAGGCCAACAGACCGTCGGTCAGGCTCGCGGAGGCCGCGGTGCGGACCCCGGCCTGGAACGGATACGCGGCTGCCTTTGCCGGGTCCAGCTTGTCGGCTAAGAACACGACCCGACCCACCGGCGACAGGTCTGCATGGGCGGTCGTGTGCCAGTGAACGCCCTCCAACGCCTCAGCGTCGGTCACCGAGCCCTCGGCCCGGAGCCAGGCCGCGCCCACCGGGCCGTGCAGCAGCACCGGAGCCTGCTGCTCGACGGTGTTGATCGGCAGGCCGATGCGCTCCGCCTCCTCCAGCAGGCGTGCGGCGGGGAGGTGCCTGGCCACGTCATGCGCTGCGGCGGTCAGGTCGGCCAGGGCGGGATCAACCTGGTGAGCAGCGGCCAGCTCGCGCGCGATGGCCCGCACCCGCTCGACATGGTCCGCCAGCCCGGTTGGAAGGGCGGCAAGCCGCTCCTGCAGCAGGGGTGGGAGCTCGAACGCCATCAGCCCATGCCGCCGAGCTGACGACCGGCCAGCAGGTGCATGTGGAAGTGGGGCACGACCTGGCCCGCGGCCTCGCCCTGGTTCACGACCAATCGATAGCCGCGGGACTCGACGCCGGCGAGGCGCGCGATCTCGGGCACGGCAGCCAGGCAGCGCATCGCCGCATCGAGCTGGGCGGCGTCGGCCTCGGCCAGGGCGTCCACGTGGGCATGCGGGATGATGAGCAGGTGCGTCGGCGCGATGGGGCTCAGGTCCGCGATGGCGAAGACTTGGCCGTCGTCATAGCGCTTCTCGGCGGGCACAGTGCCGGCCGCGATCTTGCAGAAGATGCAGTCGGCCTCACTCATGCGCGCTCACCGCGTCGACTGGCATGCGCGTCTGCCGCGTTGGCCGGGCGGAAGGAAGCGGACGCCGCCCTAGACGTTGCCCACCGCGAGGCAGGTGACGGTACGCCCAATTCCGCCGATGGTGTGGACTCGGCCCGTGACGATGTCGCCGACCGAGGCGAGGTCCCTCGCCTCCAGCGTGGCGATGATGTCGTACGGGCCCGTGACGACGTCGACCGAGACGACGCCTTCGAGGCCCGTGAGTCCGTGCACCACTTCCTTCGTCTTGCCGACCTGAGTCTCGATGAGCAGGAACGCTCTCGTCTCCATAGTGGCCCCCATACGCCGGCCGATTTTCCCCACGCCCAAATCACGGTGCCAGGCATGGCCGATGATATGCGTGGCCTCCCCGAGGGTCAACGCGGCGCACGGCCATGCCTGGCATTAACTCAGGTGGGGGCTTGCTAGAATCGTCGCCGTGGCAACCCAACCTGGGATACTCGAGGCAGGCGCAGCCGCGCTGGGCGTCCCGCTCGACGCGGCGCAGCTCGGTCTGTTCGGGCGCTACCTCGCGGGGCTTCGGGACTGGAACCGCCGGCTCAACCTAACCTCCGCCGCGGCCCTTGCCGACGCGGAGCGCACGCACTTTCTCGACGCGCTGGCGTTGGCGCCATACCTACGCGAGCTACCCGTGAGCGCCGGGCTCGTTGACATCGGATCGGGCGCCGGCTTCCCTGGCATCCCGCTCAAGCTGGCGATGCCGGGCATCGAGCTGGCGCTCGTCGAGGCGACGGCCAAGAAGGTCGAGTTTCTGCGCTGGCTCGTCGGCGAGCTGAGCCTCACTGGTGTCGCGGTCCACGGCGGACGGACCGAGGACCTGGCTCACGACCCAGCGCTCCGCGAGCGCTTCGACGCGGCCACGGCGCGGGCGCTCGGTGCGTTCCCAACCGTGCTGGAGTTGACGCTGCCGTTCCTACGCGTCGGCGGCGTGCTGCTGGCCCAGCGTGGCAACGCCGGCCCGGCGGAGGCCTCCGCCGTGACCGGCGCCGCGGAGGCGTTGGGCGGTCGCCTACGCGCCGTCGAATCGACCGGAGAGGGGCGGTACGTCGTCGTCGTGGACAAGGTCTCACCAACGCCCGAGCGCTACCCGCGTAGGTCCGGCATGCCTGCGAAGCGTCCGCTGCGCTGACGGGTCCGGGCCTGGTACCCTCTGCGGGCGCACACACGGCGCGCGCGGAGGAGCGATGGCAGAGATACACAAGGTGGGCTTCGTCGGCACCGGCATCATGGGCGCGCCGATGGCACGAAACACAGCCAAGGCCGGCTTCGAGGTCCTCGCCTACAACCGCACGCGCTCGAAGGCCGAGCCCCTGGCGGACGCCGGCGTCACGGTGGTCGACTCCATCGCGGAGGTCGGCCGCACCGCCGACGTCGTCATTACGATGGTCACCGACACACCCGACGTCCTGGCGGTAGTGGAGGGGCCGGGAGGCCTGGCCGAGTCGATGGCCTCCGGCTCGGTGCTCATCGACATGAGCACCATCTCGCCGGGTGAGACACGTGGGCTGGCCGCGCGTCTCGCGAACCGCGGTATCGCGATGCTGGACGCTCCGGTCAGTGGCGGGTCATGGGGTGCGGAGCAGGGGACGCTTGCCATCATGGTCGGGGGCGAGGCGGACACTTTCGCGCGGTGCCAACCAGTCTTCGAGGCCATGGGCCAGCGGATCACGCGCACGGGGCCCAGCGGCATGGGGCAGACCACCAAGCTGGTGAACCAGGTGCTGGTCGCCGGGACCGTTTCCGCCGTGGCCGAAGCGCTGGTATTCGCGGCGGCACACGGCGCCGACCTCGAGCGCACCATCGAAGCGGTCGCCGCGGGAGCGGCCGGGTCGTGGCAGCTCTCCAACCTGGGGCCTCGCATGGCCAAAGGAGACTTTGCACCGGGATTTATGGTGCGTCTCCAGCAGAAGGACCTGCGCCTGATCCTGGAGGCGGCGGACCAGAAGCACGTGCCGATGAGCGTCACGAGTCTTGCGCGCGCCTGGTTCACGGCCCTCGAGGCCGAGGGCCTTGGGGACGAGGGGACACAGGCCATCATCAAAGCGGTCGAGAAGCAGGCGGGCATCCTCGCTAGGCAGACTCCCGGCTCACCCACGTAGGCGGTCGAGAAGCACGCGGGCATCCTCGCGAGGCAGACTCCCGGCTCACGCACGTAGGCGGCCGCGAAGCGAGGCAGGGCTGCTAGAATGCGCGCCCACCAAGCCGCAGCAGCGGCGACACGCAGTCACAACGCCGCCTCGGCGGCCACGTCAAGCCACTTGGAGAGGACCACGATGCCGAACGGCTGGGTCACCACCGCGGAAGCCCGCAAGTTTTTCACGCACGTCTGGGAGAAGGCGGAGGAGATGGAGGTCCCCATCTCCATGTGCGTCGTCAACCCGGAGGGCCACCTCATCGCGCTGGAGCGCATGGACGACGCCGGGTTCATCACGGCCGAGATCGCGTGGGCCAAGGCCTACACGGTCGCGGCCTTCAGGACCATGAGCCCGCGCTTCCCCGACGGCCTCACGATTCGGCGGTGGTTCCAGGAGCGAAATCCGCAGATGATGATTAACTCGTCGGTCATGACCGGCGGCAAGATCGTGGCCTCGGGCGGCTCCACGCCCATTTTCCGCGACAAGCAGCTGATCGGCTGTTTTGGCATCAGCGGGGGCACGTCGGAGCAGGACGAGGAGATGGGCCGATACGCCCGAGCCAAGATGGGCTGGGCACACGAGCCGACGGAGTAGCGACAGCTAGTCCTTGGCGCGCTTGCCGCGGCGGATGAGGAGGCGCAGCACCTCCAGCAGCGCGACGGCACCGGCGATTACGGCGATAGGCGTCGCGTTCGAGCGCTGCGGCTCAGCGGCCAGCACGGTCGGCGCCTGCACGGGAGCAGCCGGCGCCTGCTGGGCCTGCGGCAGCACCCCACCGAGGGCAGCAGACAGGTGCGACAGTCCGGCTTCGCCGTAGGCCTGCGAGTACCCACGGACCAGGTCGTCCGCAACGGACCGCAGGAACGACGAGCGATCTAGGCTCGGCACGTAGCGGTAGGCCCGTCCGTCGAGTTCGCGCCGGAGCAACTCCTTTTTGACCAGCCGGTTTAGGACCGTCATCACGGTCTTGTAGTGGTGCTGGTCGCCAAGACGGTCGCAGACCTCCTGGCCGGACAGCTGGGCCCCGGCGTCCCAGAGCAGATCCATGAGCCGCGACTCCAGGCTGCCGAGCAACCGGGGCGTGCGGCGAAGCTCCCTCGCGCCGTTGTCTTGTGTGGCCATCGCTCCTCCAAGCCGAACCGTATGCAGGGGACGGTGGACTGTCAAGGCGGGCGCACGGTGGGTCGCGCACTTAGGCGGTGATACCCTAGACGCATGTTCGAAAGCCTCACCGACAAGCTCACCGGCGTTTTCGGCCGCCTGGGCAACAAGGGCCGGCTGACCGAGGACGACGTCGACGAGGCCCTGCGCGAAGTGCGCCTCGCGCTCCTCGAAGCCGACGTCAATTTCCGCGTCGCGCGCGAGGTCGTCGGCCGCATCAAGGAGAAGGCCGTCGGCGAGGACGTCTTTCGCGGCATCTCCCCCGGCCAGCAGGTCGTCAAGATCGTTCACGACGAGCTCGTCACCCTCCTTGGACGCGAGAGCCACGGCCTCAAGCCCGGCTCAGCGCCACCGAGCGTCATCCTCATGGTGGGGTTGCAGGGCTCCGGCAAAACGACCACCGCGGCAAAGCTCGCACTGAACCTCCGGCGGGACAGCCAGCGCGCGCTGCTGATCGCCGCGGACCTGCGTCGGCCCGCCGCGATCGACCAGCTCGAAGCGCTAGGCAAGCAGCTCGACATCCCCGTCTACCGGGAGGACGCCAAGCCCGACCAGGCCGCCAAGGTCGCCGCCAATGGCCTGAAGCGCGCCAAGGACATGGGCGTCGCGTGGGCCATCGTCGACACGGGCGGGCGTCTCCACATCGACGATGAGCTCATGGGCGAGCTGGAGGTGATGAAGGCGTCCCTCAGCCCGGCCGAGGTTCTATTGGTGGTCGATGCCATGACCGGCCAGGACGCCGTCAACGCCGCGGAGGAGTTCCACGCACGGCTGGGACTGACGGGGTTGATCCTCTCCAAGCTGGACGGAGACGCCCGCGGCGGTGCGGCGCTTACTGTCACGCACGTCACTGGCGTTCCCATCAAGTTCGCGGGCGTTGGCGAGAAGCCCGACGCGCTCGAGGCGTTCCATCCTGAGCGCATAGCCCCCCGCATCCTGGGGATGGGCGACGTGCTGACGCTGGTCGAGCGGGTGCAGGAGCAGGTGACCGAGGAGGACGCGAAGGAGCTGGAGCGAAAGATACGCAAAGCCCAGTTCGACCTGGAAGACTTTCGCGGCCAGCTGAAACAGATTCAGCGCATGGGATCCATCGCTTCCGTAATGGAGATGGTGCCGGGGTTCCGCTCCATGAGCTCGCGCCTGCCGACGGGAGCGTTGGACGACAGCCGGCTCGGGCGCATCGAGGCCATCATCTCGTCGATGACCGCCTGGGAGCGCCACCATCCCGACCAGATCACCGGGAGCCGCCGCAAGCGCATCGCGGACGGCAGTGGCACCAACCCCGCCGACGTGAACCAGCTGCTCAACCAGTTCCGCCAGATGCAAAAGGTCATGCGCCAGCTGGCCTCCGGCAAGCGCCGGGGCCTGTCGGGGCTCGGGCTGCCTGGCTTCTAGCCGAGTCGACGACGCCTAACGCCGGATGGCGTCCACCAGCGCAGTGCCCCTTGCAGGGTCCTCCAGCAGCCGCTTGAGCCGGCTCAGGTCCTCCGCCAGCTCGCGCCGTATCCGCATGAAGGCGTAGGCCGAGAAGAGCCTGCCGAGACCGCTGAGCCGGGGAGCATAGATGGCCGTGATGCGCGTCCCGCCATCCACCGGCTCGAACCGGTACGAATCGTGTGGCTGGAGTCCCCCGTCGAAGCTCCCTTCATAGGCCACGTGGCGGTCCGTTTCGTAGGCGACGACGCGCAGGATGCCGGTCCTGCGCCCACAGAGCCGGTGCGATACGTACCAATAGGTCGCGCCGAGTCCCATGGGGCCTTGGTACGTCTTGCGGACATAGACAGCGCGGAGGCGCCACAGCACGTCGTTTTCGGCGTCCGCCACGAAGGTGAAGACCTCCCAGTCGGGCCGTGCGACGACCACAGACCGCTCCGCCCTCACCCGCGTGTCGTCGGGCATCGGTGCCGCTACACCGCCGCGTCCGAGCCGGCCACGTTCGGGGCGCGCTCGCGACGTAGGTGCGAGAAGAGATACGTGGTTGCCAGGCCGCGGTATGGGCTCCAGCGCTCGCGGCCGAACTCGACGAGCTGGGGCTCGGTGATATCGGCGCCGCCGAAATAGAGCTGCGACACGACGCGCTTGAGCGCGAGGTCCCCGGCGGGCATGACGTCGGGACGCCCGAGGGCGCGTATGAGCATCCACTCCGCCGTCCAGCGTCCGATGCCGCGGCACCTCACCAACTCCTCGACGACCTCGTCGTCATCAAGACCGGCCAGGTGGCTATCGTTGATGGTGCCGTCCAGCGTCCTGATGGCGACGTCGTGTATGTACTCCGCCTTGCGGTTGCTCAGTTTCATGGCCCGCAGTTCGTCGTGCCCGGCCTCAGCGAGGACCTGCGGCGTGGGGAACGCGAAGAGCGTGTGGCCATAGGCCTCGACGCGGGTACCGAAGGTGCGCACGAGCAGGTCGCGGATCACCCGGGCCACTGCTCCCGAAATCTGCTGGCCTACCACTGCCGTTACCAACGCCTCGAAGACATTTTCAGTCCGTGTCGGCCTAAGCCCATGTAGCGTCGCCGCGGTGCTTGCCAGGACGGGATCGTCGGCCAGCGTGTCGTAGAAGCCAGCGAGGTCGGCATCGAAGCCGAGGAGGCTCGCGACGGCATTGCCGACGTAGGCCAGGTCGGCCTCCGAAGCCCCGTCGGGCAGCGCGACGTCGAGCCCACGCGCATCGGGCGACTCGCTGACGGCGACGACGAGGACCCTCCCATCGCGGCGGAGGGCGCGATAGTAGACACCGTCCTCGTACACATCGGCTCCAGCGGTGCCGCGGTAATGGGTCTGGTGGCTTGCGGTGAGGTCGAAGTCGAAGGGCTGGGTCGCGGTGATCGAAATGGACGGCATGGCTTACTCGACCGCCATCAGGACGATGCGGCCACGTGCTCGGCAACGCCCTTGATGAGGGAACCGGGCTGGCAATGGCGGCAATAGCTCGTGATGCGCTGGTTGGCCGTGAGCTCGCTGATGGTACTGCCGCAGGTGGGGCACGGCTCGCCTCCCTTGCGATGCACTTTGAGAAAGTCACGCACCTTCTTGTGGATGTCCGGCAGCATGCGCTCGCGGACCACCTCACGCGCCTCGGTGAGCACCTTGGGAATAGCCTCGTAGATCCGTTGCGCGTCGGCGGCGCTCAGTGACCGGCGCTTCGCGAACGGCGATACGCTTGCTTCGAAGAGCACCTCGTCGACGTAGGCATTGCCGATGCCTGCCATGAATTTCCCGCGGGTCAGAATGCCCTTTATCTCGCCGGTGAAAGGACGTAGCCGCTCCGTGAACTGCTCAAGCGTGAGGTCGTTGTCCAGCGCGTCGGGTCCGAGGCCCGCGAGGCGGGGGACGCGCTCGTAGAGCTCTTCGGGACGCACGTAGTAGACGAGGCCCATCTGCCGGTCGTCCAGGTAACGCAGTTCCATACCCGCGACGCCCAGCAGGAAGTAGGTGCGCTTGGATCGGCGCTCGGCCGGCTCGGCGTACTGGAGCCTGCCAGTCAGCATGAGGTTCACCGCCAGCAGCCGGTCCGGTGCCAGCGGGAAGAAGAGGTCTTTGCCGTAACGGGTGATCGGACCGAAGGTCTTGCCGACGATGTCCGCCGCGAAGTCTTCGCTAGCGTAAGACCTAACGATGGATGGGCGTAACACCTCGGCGCTGTCGACGCGCTTCCCCGCGATGCGCTCGTTCAGGAAGTCCTTGATCACGTCGAGGTCTGGTATCTCAGGCATGCCGGCTGGCCTCCGAAGCCGAGTATACGGGACGGCGCCCTGCTATGATTGCGCCCGTCTGGCAGGCCATCGTCACGGATATGAGGTGTTGTCTCGCGCTCCGAGGCCAATCCCGCGGGCTCGCCGCTGCCCATCGATCAGCTCCTCAGCCAGGCGCTGACCCTGTATCGTTCGGCTTTCGCGCCCTTGCTGGGCGCGGCAATGGTTGGTGCTCTACTGTCGACGGCCATCGGCGCCGCCTTTTCCCCGTCGTCGGTCGGTAGCCTATATTTCTGGCTCTTCGTCACTTTCGTGCCGCTCACCGTGGCGCAGGCCGCCATTCTGGTGATGCTGACGCAGATGCGGAGCGGCGCGGCTCCGAGCATTGCCAGCGGGTACACACTGGCGCTGGCCATTAGCCCCACGTTCATCACCGCTTCGGTGATCTACGCCGGCTCGTTCTTGGTGTCCGTTTCGACGATCATCCTGATCCCCCTCGCGCTCTTCCTCGTGGCCCGCTGGTCGCTCTACGGGCCCGCCGTTGTGGTCGAGCGCAGCTCATCGGCGCGAGCGCTGACCTGGAGTTGGCGCCTGACCCAGGGGCGCGGCATGCGCACCTTCGGGGTCCAGGCGCTGATGGTCGCTGCCCGCGCCATCGCCGAGCTCCTGGCTCTGGGTATTGCCGCCGCAGTCGGGGGCGGCACCGGGCCGGAGATTATCGCGAGCGGCCTGATGGTGGCGCTGGTCCAGCCCCTCTGGATGAGTACCAATTTGCTCTTGTTCGAGGACTACCGCCGCCTCGCAGGCGAGCCGCAAAGCGACACGGACGCTGGGCCGGGAGCGCCGCCGTCCATCGGGCCGTCGGCGATGGAGCCTACGGACGACCTCAGGGGATCGTAGCGCTCCGCTCTCAGGCCACCGGGCCTCGGTAGCGCCGCTCCCGGCGGGACACGACCACAACGACCGTTCCCGCCATCTTGTCGTGCCAGCCCTGCTTCTTCGTATCAAAGGCTACCCAGAGGTAACCCAGCAGAAGCGCCAGCCCCGATACGAGCTTCCCTATGGTCTCGCGGAGTGCTGCGTACCCGACGCCGGGGAGGCTGCCGTCCTCTCGAATGACTTTGATGCCGACCGCCATTTTGCCCGGAGTCTGGCCACGGAGCCCTGTGAACAGGGTGTAGTACGCGGCGGTGCGCCGGGGGGGACGAGGGGCGCTGCGCTCTGTGGTGGCCCCACGGAGGTCCTCCGTGGGGAGCGGCATGGTCGTCCCGCAGCTCACACAGCGCTCAGCCCCGAGGCCGTTTCGCGTGCCGCAGTTGGGACAGAAGATGGACTCGCGAGGGGAGGCCATGGGGGGCGCATCGTGGCATCTGCCCAATCCGCTCGCAACGGGGCCAAAGAAGAAGGCCCCGGCGAATGCCAGGGCCTTCTCGGTGTCTCGTGGCGGTGCGTCTATTCCAAGAAGTCGCGCAGCTTGCGTGACCGGGAGGGGTGGCGCAGCTTGCGGAGCGCCTTGGCCTCGATTTGGCGGATGCGCTCACGCGTGACGCCGAAGTCGCGCCCGACCTCCTCCAGCGTGCGGCTGCGGCCATCCTCCAGGCCAAAGCGCAGGCGTAGGACCCGCCGCTCGCGGTCGCTCAGCGTTGCCAGCACATCGTCGACTTGCTCGCGCAGCAGCTGGAACGTGGCCGCGTCGGCTGGGGCTGGCGCACTACGGTCCTCGATGAAGTCGCCGAGGTGGGAGTCCTCCTCCTCGCCAATGGGCGTCTCCAGCGACACCGGCTCCTGCGAAACTTTAAGAATCTCGCGCACGCGTTCGGGGGGGACCTCCATGCCGATGGAGATCTCCTGCGTGGTCGGCTCCCGCCCGTACTCCTGGACGAGGCGCCGGCTGACGCGCATAAGTTTGTTGATGGTCTCGACCATGTGCACCGGGATGCGGATGGTGCGCGCCTGGTCGGCGATGGCACGTGTGATGGCCTGCCGAATCCACCAGGTCGCGTAGGTCGAGAACTTGTAGCCCTTGCGGTAGTCGAACTTCTCGACCGCGCGAATCAGGCCGATGTTGCCCTCCTGGATCAGGTCCAGCAAGGACATACCGCGGCCGATGTACTTCTTCGCGACGCTGACGACGAGACGGAGGTTCGCTTCGGACAAGTGCTTTTGCGACCGCTCGCCGTCCCGGTCGACCTTGCCATAGTAGGCGCGAAAGACCAGCTCATTGGACTCCAACAGGATCGCTAGGTCCGCGTCCTGAATGGCGTCCGGGATGGCCTTGATACGCATTTCCGGGCCGAAGGCCTCGATCGCCTCAGGGGGAACCAACCGGCTATCGAGAGACAGCCGGATGACGTCCTGCATCATGTCGAGCGGCTCTTTCTTGTAGCGCGCTGCGAACGCCTCCAGCATTTCGAGGTTGATCTCGCCATCGATGGCGGCGCGAATCTTCTCGTCGTTGACCAGTGTGCCGAGCTCCACAGGGCCTTTGATACCCAGGTGCTTGACCAGCGTATCGATAAGCGCGGCGTGACCCGCCACCCGCGCGAGGAGCTCGCGGGCGATGTCAGTGGCCCGAATCTCGCGCCGGCCGTTGGTCTCCTCCAGCGCAGCACGCAGCTTGTCGATGTGCTTGCCGGCGGCAATCTCCTTCGCCAGGCGCCGCTCGTCCGCCGCGGTGAGCAGCGTGACGCGGCCGATCTCCCGCAGGTACATGCGGACCGGGTCATCGATCAGCTCGGAGCCCTCGTCGACGGCCTCGCTCTCAGCCTTCTCGTTGGCCGCTTCCCTTTCGGCTGCGGCGTGCTGCGCCGCGTCGGTCTTGGGCGCGGCTGCCGCAACCGCCACAGCCTGGGCGATGCCGGTCAGCTCCGTGGGCGTTGGTGTGGGCTTGTCACCCGGCTCGGCCACGGCCGTCGAGGCATGCGCTCCAACGGTGGCCTCTTCCTCGACGGCCAGGCGCGCGGACTCGACGGCCTCTTTGATCGGGCGTGGCGTGGTCTGTTTGCGGGTTGCCAATGCGGTATTCCTAACTGATGCGAATGGCGCCCACTAGGGCGCCTTCGTTCCTTCGGCGTAGAGTTCTCGCAGCCGCTCGTTGACACCCAGGTCGGGTGTCGGGCCAAGCTCCTCCCCGCCGTCCGCCAATACGGTCCGTTCCTGCTCCTTGAGGTCCCTCAGGTACCGTATCTCAAGGTCGCGCGCGCAACTGTCGAAGGCGTTCGTTCGTTGCTTCGAATCCATGCCTGGGAGTTCCCGGGCCAGGAGCGCGTCGATAAGGTCGGCGAGGTGGCCGTCGAGCCGCGAGCGCGCACCTTCAATTGTACCATCGCCTTGGAGAGCGCTCAACAACGCCCGGTTCTCGGGACGCTGGAAGTGGTCTGGCGGAAGCTCGTTCGCGCGGGGCGTTAGCTCTGGGCAATTCACGAGCAAAGCCAGCAGGTGCGTCTCCTTCGGGTCACCCTCAGCGCGGCGGAAAGGTGCGACGGCTTCGGCCGGCTGCGTCACCTTTTGCCTCGGGGCCCGCGGGGCTCCGGTCCGCGGCCCACGGCCGAGGTGCGACACCAGGGTGGCGGCATCGACCTCCAGCATCTGGGCCAAGCTGGACACGTAGCGGTCCTGCTCCGTCCAGCTCGCCGAGAAGACGATCTCGCGGAGCTCCTCTGCCGCCTGCGCCTTGGAGGCCGGCGTGCTCAGGTCCATGTGCACCGGGGCCGTGTCCAGCAGGAACTCGGCCAGCGACGACGCCTCGTCCACGGCACGGCGCCACAGCGAGGCGTCCGCCCGTATGAGCTCGTCGGGGTCTTTGCCCATCGGCAAGTGTGCGACCCGGAACACGTCGAAGACCATCGAGCGCTGGCGCAGGGCGCTCCGCCGTCCTGGAGTTGGGCCGGCGTTGCGCTGGGCCAACTCCAACAGGCTGCGGAACATCGCGCCCTGGCCCGCGGCGTCAGCGTCCAGCGCCAGGACGACGGTATCGGCCCGCGCAAGCAGCAGCTCTACCTGGGGCTGGGTCAGTGCCGTGCCCATGGACGCGACGACGTTGCGGAAGCCACGCTCGTGGGCGGCGATGACGTCCATGTATCCCTCAACGACTACGGCTCGACGCCCGTCGTGCGCGATCGCCTCTCGGGCCCTGTCCAGCCCGTACAGCAGCCGGCTCTTGTCGAAGGCGTCGGTCTGCGGGGTGTTCAGGTACTTCGGGGGCGTGTCGTCCAGCGCCCGACCGCCGAACCCGACCACGTCACCGCTCTCGTTGCGGATGGGGAAGGTCAGCCGGCCACGGAACATATCCCGCACCGTCCCGTCCTCGCCCATGGTCGCAAGCCCGGCGGCGACGACGCGCTCCCGGGACAAGCCGAGCCCCTCGAGCCGGCGCGCCAGCTCGTCGCCGGTTGCCGGGCCGTAGCCCAGGCCGAACGCCGCGATGACCTCGTCGCCCAGGCCCCTGCCCGCCAGGTACGCTCGGGCGTTGGAGCCACGGTCCGATGCCAGCGCATCCCTGAAGAAGCGGTTCGCCTGCTCGTTCAGCTCGACGTGCGGACTTCGCGGCGCCTCCGACACTCTGCGGTCGGGGACCTCGACGCCGGCCTCCGCCGCCAGCTGACGCAGCGCGGTGGGGAAGTCGACGCCGTCGGCGCGCATAACGAAGGAGAAGGCGTCGCCGCCGGTGGCGCACGCGCCGAAGCAGCGCCACGTCTGACGGTCGGGGAAGACGACGAAGGACGGCGTCTTCTCCTGGTGGAACGGGCAAGGCGCCTTGAAGTTACGCCCCGTCTGTTTCAGTGCGGGCACGTACTTGGAGACGACGTCGACGATGTCGAGTCGCGCCTTGATGTCGTCGCTGATCGCCATAGCCATAGGCGGCGAGGCCGCCCACCTCTCCCCATCTGAAGTCTACGGACGCCCACCACGCCACCCGCAAGTGACGCGGACGCGTTTTCGAGCCCGCGCCAGCACGGTCAAGAGCGCAGAAGCACCCGCGCGCGCATGGTAGGCTCCGCCCGCCATGGTCATCGAGGTCTTCCGCGTCTCCGCTTTCACCAGCGACCCGTTCGCCGGCAATCCGGCCGTGGTCTGTCTGCTGGGCGCGCCGGCCAACGACGATTGGATGCAGGCCTTCGCCCGCGAGATGAACGTCAGCGAGACGGCGTTCGTGCATGCCGAGGGCGACGACTATCGCTTGCGCTGGTTCTCGCCGACGACGGAGGTCCGCCTGTGCGGCCACGGCACGCTGGCCACCACCCACGTGCTGCGCGAGGCAGGACGCTTGCCGGACGGCGGGACGGCCCGCTACCACACGCTCAGCGGCGTGCTGACCGGGACGTGCCTCGATGGCCTCCGCTGGCTCGATTTTCCCGCGCGCATCGCAGCACCGACGACGCCACCGGCGGGCCTCACCGATGCGCTGGGGGCGGCGCCCGTGTTCGTAGGCCAGAGCGAGGAGGACCTGCTGGTGGAGGTGGCGGACGCCGCAACCGTCCGGGCCTTGGCGCCGGACATGGACCGGCTCGCCACCATCGAAGCGCGCGGCGTCGCGGTGACGGCACGGGCCGACGCTCCAGGTGCGGACTTCGTCTCGCGATTCTTTGCGCCGCGCACGGGCATCGCTGAAGACCCGGTGACCGGGTCGTCGCACTGCACGCTGGCGCCCTACTGGGCGGAGCGTCTCGGCAAGCAGGCCATGGTCGGCTATCAGGTTTCCCCACGGGGCGGCGAGGTGCGCGTGGAGCTTCAGGGCGATCGCGTGCTGCTGGGCGGCGCGGCCGTCACCGTGTTTCGAGGCGAGCTGGGCTAGGCCGCGGCGCCGCGAGCGGTTACGCCGTCATCCTGAGGCCAAGTGCCGAAGGATCTGGCCGAACAGGCCGACGCCGAGCGGTTCGGCCAGATCCTTCCCGGAGCCTGTCCTGAGTCCCGACGTGTCGGGACGAAGGGCTCAGGATGACGCGGTTCTATCCCGGGCTCGCCTATATGCGGCCCTTGAAGACGTCGGGGGCGATGCCAGGCCGGAGCCCCTCGGCGGTCAGTAGCGCGAACTGGTCGGTCATGCCCGCGATGTAGTCGGCCACGGCGTGCTCGGTGGGGTCGCCGCGCTCGAAGTAGCGCTCCGGTACCTCATCCGGCCGGCGCAGGAACTCGCTGTACAGGAATTCGATGATCAGCCGCGCGTGCTTACCCTCCCGCGAATGGCCTTCCGGAACGTAGACGTTGTCGAACATGAACTCGCGCAGCTCGGTGACCACTCGCGCTACGTCGTGGCTCATCGCCAAGCGCGGCCGGGGCCCATCGCTGTCGTAACCCGCGCAGGCCCACGATGCGTGGACGATGTCGTTCACCATGGAGTCGAGCCGCTGCGAATGGCGCGTGCCCAGCACCTCGCGCGCGTCGGTCGGCAGGTCCTCCTCCACCAGCACGCCCGCGCGGATGGCGTCCCCGATGTCGTGGGCCAGGTACGCGACCGCGTCGGCGACGCGAACGACCTGCGCCTCCAGCGTCAGCTGATCGATCTCGTCGGCCTTGAGAAAGTCGCCGCGCGGCTTCGAGTGATGGAGGATTGCGTCGCGGGCCTCGTGGGTCAGGTTCAGGCCCTCGCCGTCCTTCTCCAGAACGTCGATAGTGCGCAGACTCTGCTCGTTGTGGCGGAACCCGCCGGGCAGCAGGCCGTCGAGAACTTGCTCGCCGATATGGCCGAACGGCGTGTGCCCGACGTCGTGGCCAAGGCCACCGGCCTCTACGAGGTCCTCGTTGAGCCGCAGCGCTCGGGCGATGGTGCGGGCGATCTGCGTGACCTCGAGGGTATGCGTGAGGCGCGTGACGAAGTGGTCACCGACGGGGGCGACGAACACCTGCGTCTTGTGCTTGAGGCGCCGGAAGGCGTTCGTGTGGATGATCCGGTCGCGGTCGCGCTGGAACTCGGTGCGCAGCGCATCGGGCGGCTCGGGCTTTGCCCGCCCACGGGTGCGCGCGCTCAGCACGGCGTGCGGGGAGAGGCGCTCCGCCTCCCACGCCTCGATGCGCTCGCGGACGGATGCGGGGCCGGGGGGCATGGGAGGATTGTAGCCGTGGGGCTGACGTGCAGAAAGGGCGGCGCAACAGGCGCGCCGCCCTTTCTGGCGTTGGCTCGCTCTCGCCTACGACTTGAAGAAGTCGAGGCAGATGCGGTCGAACTCCTCGCGCTTCTCGACCTGGGCCCAATGGCCGCAGTGCTGGAAGATGTACATGCGGGCGTTCTGGAAGCGCTTCAGCATCAGGAAGCCAGCCTCGATGGCGCCTCCCTTGTCCTCTTGGCCCCAGATGAGCAGGGTCGGGACAGTGTTCTTCTCCAACTCGAAGTAGTAATCCGCCCGGGGCTGCTTGCTCCGGCGTTCGAACTGCTCGAGGGCCTCCGGCGTCGTCGCGGCCGCGAAACGCTCCTGGACGACCTCGTCGGTGATCATGGAGGCGTCATAGATCAGGCTCTCGGCCAGTATCCGCATCTTCTCCATCGTGGGGCCCTCGCCGCGGTAGAACTTGACGATGTTGGCCAAGGCCTCTTGCGGGGTCGGCTGGATAAAGGTCACAGAGGTCGGTTGGCTGCCGATCATGACCATGTGCTTGATCTTGTCCGGGTGGCTGAGCGCCAGACCGAGGGCAGCCTGACCGCCCATCGAGTTACCGATGACATCGGCCTTGTCGATACCCAGGGCCTCCATGAAGTCGTTGAGCACGCCGCCGATCCAGCCGATGAATTCCTTGTCGGCGGCATCGTCTGGGAATTCAGAGCGCCCCCAGCCCGGCATGTCGAACATGAGGACTCGGTTGTTCAGGGCCAGGTCTTGGAGGTTGCCCCTGAAGTTGCTCCAGCTGGTGGCGCCTGGGCCGCCGCCGTGGATGCAGATGATGGGGTCTCCCGTGCCGACCTCGTTGTAGTGAATGCGGATGCCCCCCGCAACCACCTCTCGGCTCGTCGATTCGTCCGTCACGGTGCGTAGCTCTTGTGCAGTTGCCATTTTGTTCCTCCTCGTTGGGCTGCGCCCGTCGGGTGGGCTGCTCCCGGCTGGGAGGATAGGAGCGCGCCGGGCCGACGTCAACGAACGGCGGCTGGATCAAGGAGAGTTACGCTCCGGCTCCGTTGACCGAGGTGCTGTGCAATCCCACAATGCAGCGGCGCAAGACGCCTATGCCTCCGAAAAAAGCAACAGCAGCCCGACCGGCGCGACCGCGAGGTCCAGAGCGGTACGGGGCTCTAGGCATCTTTGACACCGGGAGGCGCATCACCGGGCGGTGCAGTGCTTTCATCGGACAGCGTCAGGGCAACTGCCGGCAGCTGCTGGGCGAGCGCGTCCCGCGTGGTGCGCACGACGAGTTCGCACTCGGTGCGCGGTATGCCGAATTCCTGGAGCGCAAGGCTCATCATCTCCAGCCCGGCCTCGAGCTCCGGCCAGACCACCTGCGCCTGGCCGATGGCGCGGAGCTGGTCCACCTCCTCCTGCCAACCGACCCTCGCGACGACCGGCAGCTCAGGATGCAGGCGCGCCGCGTGCTGAGCGGTCACCACCGCGGCGACCGGGTCGACGATGGCCAGCACCAGCAGGTGGGCGCGGTGGATGCCCGCCACCTCGAGAATCGCATCACTCGCGCTGTCGCCCATGATGGCGTGGTAGCCGATCTGGTGTGCGCGCCGGACCGCCGCCGGGTCCTCGTCGATAACGATGAACGGAATGCCCCGCTCGGCCAGCGCGCGCGCCACCAGCGAGCCCACCCGGCCGATCCCGCAGAGGATGACGTGGTCGCGAAGGCGCGGCAGACGGTCGCCGCTGCGTTCCGCGTGTGCCGATCCCGGCAGGTAGGGGCGCAGCACCCTGACGCGCTTGCTGAGGCCCGTCAGCGCCTGGCTCCCCCCACTCACCAGCCCTGGCGTGATCCCCATGGTGATGACCGTCGTGGCCACGATGAGGGGCAGGAACTCAGTCGAGACCACGCCCGCTGTCGTGGCGGTCGCGGCCAAAATGAACCCGAACTCGCCTATCTGCGTGTTGCCCAGACCGACCAGCGTCGCGGTGTGCGGAAGGTAGCCGACGAGGCGAACGGTGGTCACCGTCACGGCGAACTTCAGTACGACGGCGGCGGAGACCAGGATGGCGACCAGCCCCGCGTGGTCCCACAGAAAGACCGGGTCGGTCAGCATCCCGAGGCTGGCGAAGAAGAAGGCCGCGAACAGGTCCCGGAGCGGCATGATCTCCCGCAGCGCCAGGTGGCCGGTCCATTCACGCTCGGAGACGACGAGCCCAGCGGCGAAAGCGCCCGTAGCGACGGACAGCCCAACCGCGTTCGTGGCAGCGCCCGCGGCGAAGGCAATGGCAACCACAGTGATCGAGAAGGCTTCGCGGGAGCCGAGGTTGGCCATCTCGGCAAGTATCCACGGGATCACCCGGCCGCCCAGCACGACGATGAGCCCGAGCGCGACCGCTGCCTTCAGCAGGCCGAGCCCGAGCTCGCCGCCGTCGAACCCCTGCTCGCCTCCCAGCGCCGGTATGACGGCGATCATGGGCACGAAAGCCAGGTCTTGCAGCACCATCATGCCGGTGAGCACCCGGCCATGGACGCTCTGAAGCTCGCCTCGGTCCGCGAGGGTCTTCAACACGACCATGGTGCTGCTCAGCGACAGAGCGAGCCCCAGCGCGATGGACTGGGCGTCATCCCACCCGAGCAGGCGGCCGATGCCGAACCCCGCCGCGGCCATGACGGAGACCTGCGCGGCGCCGGCCAGCGCCGTCCCACGCCCCACCTTTCGGAGGTCTCCCAACGAGACCTCGACCCCCACCGCGAACAGGAGCAGGATGACGCCGAACTCGGCCAGCGTCTCTACCGACGCTTGGTCTTCGACCAACCCCAGCGCATGCGGGCCCACGATGATCCCCACGCCCAGGTAGCCAATGATCGTGGGCAGTCGCAGCAGCCGCGCCAAGAGCGCCCCGAAGAAGGCGGCAATGACGATCGTGATGAGGTCAGTGAAGAGGTACGCGTCGACGCCCACGCATCTGCTCCTGTCGGTCCGCGCCCAAGCCTAGCAGTTCATCGGTCCCAAACCGACAAGACCGCCACCCCGGTGTCTCAGCCGGAAGGTGGCAGTCAGCGCAATCCGTCGATGCACCTACTGCGCGGCAGCAGGTACGATCATGACCGGCCCTGCGCTGTGCGACACCACGCGGTCCGCAACGCTGCCGAGGACCCAGCGCCCGATGCCGGTCCGGCCATGGCTGGTCATCACGACCAGCTTGGCTCCGTCATCGCCAACCTCGTCCACGATGGCATCGCCCGGGTAGCCGTCGGCGGCGTGCGTCTCCACCTTGGCTACGCCCATCTTCCGCAGCCGTTCGGCAGCCTGCGCCAGGTAGCCGCGCACGTCCGCGTCGACGTCGGCGGTGACGTCAGCGTAGATCTGCGGCGCATAGTAGTCCGCGTAGCCGAACCCGTATGCCGTCGGCGAGATCGATCGCAGGACCGTGATGCCGACTTCCAGCGCCTGGGCCATTGTCACCGCGTGGGGGATGGCCTGTTCGGAGAGCTCGGAGCCGTCCAGCGGGAGCACAACGCCCTTCAGGTCACTGTCGAAGGACGGAATCTCGCCGTCCTTCGCTCTGACCGCGAGGGTTGCCGCCTTGGCGTGCCGGACGACCTTGTCGGTGACGCTGCCGAGGACCCAGCGCCCGATGCCGGTCCGGCCGTGCGTCGTCATAGCGATGAGGGTGTCGGGCTCGCGCTCGCCTTCCGCAATGATCGCCGCCGAGGGGTCGCCTTCCAGGACCTCGGTATCGACGTCCAGCCCTTCGCCGCGCAGCGAGACGGCGGCTGCCTCCAAGCGTGCCTCTGCGTTGGCCTTGAGGCCCGCCCGCAGACTGCTCCAACTCTCGGGGGACATGAACCGCGCCTGCTCGAGGGTCGCGGCTACTACCCCTACGCCGACCGCAGTCACGCCAGCGGGATTCTCTGCCGGCTCCAGCACCTCGAACAGCGTGACGCGCGCTCCCGTCGCCTTCGCTATGAGGCGAACATGGGGGAACACCTGCATCGATAGGGCAGACCCGTCGAGAGGAACCACGATTCGCTTGTACATGGCTACCCCTCCTTTCTGTCGTCTCCGTCGTCGCCGCAGGATAGCCCCTCAGTCGTGTTCGCGCCCTTTCGCGTCGGACGGGGCTCCCAGCGATGGCGCGCCCTGACGGTCGGCATTGCTGGCGGGGCGGCCGTTTGTTGCGATGGCCGATCGCCAGGGTTAGCGCCCGGCCGAGGAAACGCAGCAACCTCGGCCGTCAACGCAAAGGTAACCGCTGATGTATCAACGGCCCGTGACCGCAGTGGGCCTCGCCGTGAAGGGCGTCGTGAACGCTAGAGGACGGGAAGGTAGCGCTTGATCTCGTAGTCGGTGACGGCGGCGCTGTAGCGGTCCCACTCGATGTGCTTGTTCTCGAGCAGGCTCTGGAGCGTGTGGTCTCCGAGCGCTTCGCGGAGCACGTCGCTGCCTTTGGCGGCCTCGATGGCCTCGTGGAGGCTGCCGGGCAGTCGCGCGATGCCCAGCCTCTCGCGTTCATCGGCGCCCATCCGGTGCACGTCGGAGGCCGCCGGGGCGACGGGCTCGTAGCCGCCCTTCACGCCTTCAAGCCCCGCGGTCAGCATCGCCGCGAAGGCCAGGTAGGGGTTGCAGGTGGGGTCGGGCAGGCGGAACTCGACCCGCGTGGACGCCTCCCTGCCGGGTCGGTAGGCGGGCACACGCACCAGGTCGGCGCGGTTGACGGGTGCCCATGAGACGTAGATTGGCGCTTCGAAGCCGGGCACCAGGCGCTTGTAGGAGTTCACCCATTGCGCGCAAACGATGCTGATCTCGGCCGCATGACGTAGCAGGCCGGCGATGTAGCGGTGGCCCACGTCGCTGAGATGGTATGGGTCGTCCGCAGCGTAGAAGACGTTGGTGTCTCCCTTGAACAGCGATTGGTTCACGTGCATGCCGCTGCCGTTCTGGTCAGCAAGCGGCTTCGGCATGAAGGTCGCGTAGACCCCCGCGCGCATGGCGACTTCCTTGACGACCTGGCGGTAGGTCATGACCGAATCGGCCATGGTCAGCGCATCGGTGTGGCGAAGGTCGATCTCGTGCTGACTGGAGGCAACCTCGTGGTGGCTGTACTCGACGGGAATGCCCATCTCCTCCAGCGTCAGCACCGTGTCGCGGCGCAGGTCGGTTGCGGTGTCCAGCGGCGTGAAATCAAAGTAGCCGCCCTCGTCGATGGGCTCCGGCTCGGTCGAGCTCTTGAGGTAGAAGTGCTCCATCTCCGGGCCAACCATGAACGTATAGCCCAAGGCCGCCGCCCGTTCCAAGGCGCATTTCAGGACGTAGCGCGGGTCGCCCGGGAAGGGCTCGCCGCTGGGTAGCGTAACGTCGCAGATGATGCGTGCGACGGCGTTCTGCCGCGGCCGCCACGGGAGCACCGAGAAGGTGTTGGGGTCCGGCATGGCGACCATGTCGCTCTCTGCGACTCTGGCAAACCCCTCGACAGCCGAACCGTCGAACGCCATCCCCTGCTCCAGCGCGCCCTCCAGCTCCGCCACGGTGATGGCGAAGCCCTTGAGGTGCCCGAGGATGTCGGAGAACCACAGCCGGATGAACTTGACGTCGTTGTCCTTCGCGGTGCGAAGCACGTAATCGCGCGCGTCACTTTGGGTGCTCATGTCGCCTTCGCCGAGGCCTAGACCGTCGCTGGCTTGAGCTGGCCCAGCGCGCTCTGTGCCGATGCGAGGCGGGCCACCGGGACCCGGAACGGCGAGCACGAGACGTAGTTGAGCCCGAGCTCGTGGCAAAACGCGATGGACCGAGGGTCGCCGCCGTGCTCGCCGCAGATGCCGACCACGAGGCCAGGGTTGGCCGCCCGGCCCTCCTCGGTCGCGATGCGCATGAGCCTGCCGACCCCCTTCGCGTCCAGGCTTTCGAAGGGATTCCACGGCAGTATCTCGGCCTCGACATACTGGCGGAGGAACTTCTGCTCGGCGTCGTCGCGGCTGTAGGCGAAGGTCATCTGCGTCAGGTCGTTGGAGCCGAAGCTGAAGAACTCGGCCTCGCTCGCGATCTCGGCGGCCGTCAGCGCGGCGCGCGGCACCTCGATCATGGTCCCGAACCTGTACGGGACGTCCGCCCCTTCAGTGGCGAGCGTCTCGGCGATTACCTTACTCAGGCGCGGATGGAGCCACCGGAGCTCATTCACGTCGGAGACGATGGGGATCATCACCTCCGGCTTCACCACGATGCCCTCTTTGGACAGCCGGGCGGCGGCGGTGAAGATGGAGCGCACCTGCATCTCGTAGAGTTCGGGCATCGTCAGCCCGACACGCGTGCCGCGGTGCCCCAGCATGGGGTTCGACTCACTCAGCGACTCGTCGTCAGGCAGGAACTCGTGCAGGGGCGCATCCATGAGGCGGATGACCACCGGAAGGCCCGCCATGGCCTTCAGGATGCCGTAGAAGTCCGTAGTCTGGAACTCACCCAACCGGCGGAGCTCCTCCCGGAATACGCCCACCTGAGGGGACTCCAGGACGTGCGTTTCGGCGGCGGCGACTCGGTGGCGCAGGCTCTGCCGCTCGGAGGCGGGGGCCTGTGCCAGCTGTTCGCGCAGGGTCTCAAGCTGGCGCTCGGCTCGCGAGGCGTCTGGCCCTGCGGCCAGCATGCGCTGGACGTGGGGCAGGCGCGTGGGGTCGAAGAACATGTGCTCAGTGCGGCAGAGGCCGATGCCCTGAGCCCCTTTGTCGCGGGCCTCGGCCGCTTGGGCTGGCGTGTCGGCATTGGCCCACACCTGGAGGCGGCGCTCGGCGTCGGCCCAGCCCAGCAGCGTGTGCAGGTCGCCCAACTCCTCGGCCAGCGGCTCGCGAGTCGCGATCTCGCCGATGAACACCTGACCCGAGGCGCCGTCGATGCTGATGACGTCGCCCTCGCGCAGCCCCATCCCCCGCGCGCTCACGGTGTCACCGTCGAAGGACAGCTCCTCGCAGCCGACCACGGCCGCCTTGCCCAGGCCCCGGGTGACGACGGCCGCGTGGCTCGTCATGCCGCCTCTGGCCGTGAGGACGCCCTCGGCCTTCATGATGCCGTGTACATTGTCCGGGCTGGTCTCAGCACGGACCAGGACCACCTTGTTGCCCGCGGCCGCCAACTCGACTGCGCGGTCAGGGTCCATGGTGAGGATGCCGCTGGCGGCACCGGGCGAGCCGCCAACCCCCTCCGCGAAGAGGCGCCCCTCGCTTACCGCGCTGGCCTTGGCCTCGGCGTCGAACCGGGGCATCAGCACCTGCGTCACGCTCTCGGCGTCGACCCTTCCCAGGGCCTCCTCGCGGCTGAGCACGCCCTCTTCCGCCAGGTCCACCGCGATCTTCACGCCTGCCGGGGCTGTCCGTTTCGCCGTGCGGGTCTGGAGGATATAGAGCTTGCCCTGCTCGACGGTGAACTCGATGTCCTGGACCTCGCGGTAGTGCGCTTCCAGCTTGCGGGCGGTCTCCTCGATCTGCGTGTAGACCTCGGGCATGTCGCGGCTGAGCTGCGCGATGCGGGCGGGAGTCCGCACGCCGGCGACGACGTCTTCGCCCTGGGCGTTGGTCAGGAACTCACCGTAGAGCATCTTTTCGCCCGTTGCGGGGCTTCGTGTGAAGAGGACGCCGGTGCCGCTGTCCGGGCCCAGGTTCCCGAACACCATCGCCATGATCACGCACCCGGTGCCCAGGTCGTGGGCGATGCCGTGAAAGTCTCGGTAAGCGAACGCGCGTGGGTTGTTCCAGGAGGTGAAGACCGCCTCCACGGCTTGCCGAAGCAGCACCCAGGGGTCCTGAGGGAGCGGAGACCCGGTCACGTCGCTGACCACGGCCTTGTAGCTCTCCACGAGGTCCGTCAGGGCGGCGGGGTCGAGCTCGTAGTCGAAGGTGAGCCCGCGCTGCGTCTTGGCCTCGTGGAGCAGCGACTCGAAGCGGTCCCGGTCGATGCCGAGGACGACACTACCGAAGCCCTGAACAAAGCGCCGGTGGGCATCCAGGGCCGGGCGCTCGTCGCCCATCATGCCAGCGAGCCCTCGCCACGTATCGTCGGTAACGCCCATGTTGAGGATGGTGTCCATCATCCCTGGCATGGAGACGGCGGCGCCTGAGCGGACCGAGACCACCAGCGGTTCGGTGGCGCCGCCGAACCGCCTCCCGACCTCCTGCTCGAGGGCATGGACGTGATCGACGATTGACTCCCACAGGCCTACGGGAAAGCGGTGGAGCCGCAGGTACTCGCGGCAAGCCTCGGTGGTAATGACGAAGCCGGGAGGAACGGGGACGCCGTTGCGGGCCATCTCGCTGGCGTGGGCACCCTTGGAGCCGAGTAGCTGCACCATATCGGCGCTGCCCTCAGCAAGCCCGTACACCATCTTGCCGCCGGTCGTCGTCGCCACTCGCAAACCTCCGCGCGGAAGCCTCGCTCGCCGTAGCGCCGGGTGGTCACGCGGCGGTCGGTCGACGCGGCGGACGGGCCCGAAAGTCGGCGCTCTGCCGCGCCACAGCCGGGCGCGAGTATAGCATCGGGCTAGGGTTCGGGTGAGGTGATCCGGTCGGCGTAGGCCCCCCGGTACTCGGGCGGGAGAAGCACCGCGATGCGCTCCATGATGGTGTCCGTCATCGAGCTCAGCACTTCGCGCGGGATTCGCCCGTCGATGGTGTCCAAGTGGAACGGCTCGCCGACCCGCACCCGCATCCGGCAGAACGGGAAGGCCACGCGCGCAAACCCCCGGATGCTCTCCGTGCCCGTGATGCCCACCGGCACGATGGCCGCTCTGCTCCGCGCCGCGAGGTAGGTAAGCCCGTCGGTGCCCGGGCCAAGGCCCCCGGGCCGGCGTGTGCCCTCCGGGAAGATCAGCACCATCCGGTCATTCTCCAACTGCTCGAGCGCCCACCTCACCGCGTCCATGTCCCGGCCGTCGCGGTCGACCGGGAAGACATGGATGTTCCGCAGGAAGAACCGGGCCAGGAAGTTGCGAAAGAGTCCTCGCTTCGCCATAAACCACAGCGGGCGACGCATGGCCAACACCATGAGCGCTGGGTCGGCGTTGCTCTGGTGATTCACCGCCACCACCACGGGTCCGGTGGTCGGCACGTTCTCAATGCCGATGATCTCGACGCGGCCAAAGGTCAGCATCATGACGCGCGCCACCGTACGGCCAATCTTGTACCAAAAGTCGGAGATCATCCCCCCAACGCCTCCATGATCCGGTCCACCACGCCATCAATCCCCAGGCCCTCGGTGGCGATCACCACGGCGTCCGGCGCCGTGCGCAACGGAGAGTCGTCCCGCTCGCTGTCCAGGGTATCGCGCAACTCCAGCTCCATGCGCACGTCCCGTTCGGAGGCGGCGCTGCCTCGGGCCGTGAGCTCCACGTGGCGCCGCTGCGCCCTGACTCCGGCCGGAGCGTCCAGGTACACCTTGGCAGCGTAGGGAAGCACCACCGTTCCGATGTCGCGGCCGACCATCACCACGCTACCGGCGGACGCCATCTCGCGCTGCCTCGCCACAAGCGCGCGGCGCACCCGGGGGGCCCGTGACACTACCGACACCGCTTGCCCAACACCCTCGGAGCGCAGCTCCCCGGTCACCGCGCGCCCATCCACCGCGACCTGCTCACCATCCCCGCCGACCTCGATGATCACGGCCTCCGCCAAGGCCCCCACCGCATCGGCGTCGTCCGGCCGCACGCCGCGCGCCAGGGCCTCGTGCGTGACGGCGCGGTACATGAGGCCCGTGTCGAGGAACCGGTAGCCCAGGCGGCGCGCCAGCGCGCGGCCCACCGTGGTCTTCCCGGAGGCGGCTGGGCCGTCGATGGCAATGATGTCAGGGACCGGCACGGGGCGCTCCATCGCGCCACCAGTCGAACGGATTTTCCCGTGGGGCGCACGGGAATGGTGCGGTCGTCCCACGAGCGGCGTCAAGGGCGGCTTGCGCTGCGGCCCCATTCCCACCATATGCTGTGTTTGATTTGGGCCAAGTACTAAACGTTTGACCAAATTCGCCTTGAGTTGTATAATCTGTCCAGCGCACAACGGTGCTTTGGAGCCGTCATTTGCAGGGTAAGGCAGCGGGGCCCGCGGCGGGCATCTTGCCAGCGGTCTTTCTCCCCTTCAGCGCATCCCCCAGACTCGCGCGTTCACCAGAGCGCCCCAGGAGCGATTAATAACCCCCATGGTTGCCGATAAGAAGGGCAAGTCCGCCACATCCCTCAAGCCCAAGGCCGCGAGCCCAGCCAAGGCGGCCGCGAAGCCGGTTGGGCAGGCGAAGCCCGCCAAGAGGCGGGGCTACACCGCCTCCGACATTCAAGTGCTGGAGGGCCTCGAAGCGGTACGCAAGCGTCCGGGGATGTACATCGGCAGCACCGACCATCGCGGGCTGCATCACCTCGTCTACGAGATCGTCGACAACGCCATCGACGAGGCCATGGCGGGCTACTGCGACCGTGTCATCGTGGAGATGCTTGCCAACGGTGGCGTGCGCGTCAGCGACAACGGCCGCGGCATCCCCATCGACACGCACCAGACGACCGGCAAGTCGGCCCTCGAGACGATCATGACCACGCTGCACGCCGGCGGCAAGTTCGGCGGCGGCGCGTACAAGGTGTCCGGCGGCCTGCATGGTGTCGGGGCGTCCGTCGTCAACGGCCTGTCGGAATGGATGCGCGCGGAGGTCCACCGGGGTGGCCGGCTTTACTCCCAGGAGTACCGTCGCGGCATCCCCCAGAGCGACATCGTGGACGAAGGGCCGCTGGAGGGTTCCGACCGGGGCCGCACCGGGACCACGGTCACTTTCATACGCGACTCCGAGATCTTCGGGTCTGCGACCTACGAGTACGAGACGCTCCTGCAGCGGTTCCGCGAGATGGCATTTCTCAACAAGCGCGTCTGGATCTCCCTCAGGTCGGAGCGCCGCCCGGAGGACGACAAGACATTCTTCTTCGAGGGTGGCATCACGTCTTTCGTGCGCCACCTAAACCACAACCGCGAAGTGCTCCAGGAGGACCCCTTCTACTTCGAGCGGGAAGTTGAGGGGACGATGGTCGAGGTCGGCCTTCAGTACAACACCGGCTTCTACGAGTCGACGCTCGCCTTCGCCAACTGCATCAACACGGTCGACGGCGGCACGCATCTGGTCGGCTTCCGCGCGGCGCTCACTCGCGCCATCAACAACTACGCGCGCAAGAACAAGCTCCTGCGCGACGAGGCACCCAACCTCTCCGGCGACGACGTCCGCGAGGGTCTCACGGCCGTCGTCAGCGTTCGCCTCGAGGACCCGCAGTTCGAGGGCCAGACCAAGGGCAAGCTGGGGAACGCGGAGACGAAGACCCACGTCGAGCAGGCCACCGTGCAGGCCCTGGAGTTCTACCTCGAGGAGAACCCGCGAGCGGCTTTGCGCATCATCGAGAAGTGCATGACGGCGCAGCGCGCACGGGACGCGGCTCGCAAGGCCCGCGACCTTGTCATCCGCAAGAACGCCATGGACGGCGGCTCCCTCCCCGGCAAGCTGGCCGATTGCTCCGAGCGCGACCCTCAGTTCTCCGAGATCTTCATCGTCGAGGGCGAGTCGGCCGGTGGGTCGGCCAAGATGGGCCGCGAACGGCGCACGCAGGCCATCCTGCCGCTACGGGGCAAGATTCTCAACGTCGAGAAGGCTCGGCCCGACCGGATGCTCGGCCACGAGGAGATTCGCGCGCTCATCACCGCGCTGGGGGCGGGCCTAGGCGAGGACTTCAACCTCGCGAAGCTCCGCTACCACACGGTCATCATCATGACCGACGCCGACGTCGATGGCGCCCACATTCGGACGCTGTTGCTCACTTTCTTCTTCCGGAACATGCGCCCGCTCATCGACCAAGGCCACCTCTACATCGCACAGCCACCGCTCTACCGCACGGCTCGCGGGCGGACCTCCGCCTACCAGTTCGACGAGGGCGCCAAGGACAGATGGATGGCCAAGCAGCTCTACGGCCGCATCGCCGTCCATTCCAGCGACGGCAAGGTGGACATGGCCGGGCCGGAGCTCCAGGGCCTCGTGACCGGGCTGGGCGAATTCCAGACCTGGGCGGCGTCCCTCGGCGTTCTCGGGATCGACGCCGGCCTCGTTGGCACGCTCCTACGCGGTGCCGACCGTAAGCGCTACCGCCTAGAGTTCAAGGGCGAGGAGACGGTGGAGGCGGTCGTGACGTGGCTGCAGAAGTCCGGTTACACCGTCACGCCCAAGATCAACAAGAGCAAGAAGCGCTACCACATCGAGGTGGAAGGCCATGGCCGCATCGACCTGAAGCTGTTCTTCGAGTCCCCGGCCGCGCACCGTGCGCTTCAGCACTTCGCCCCGGTCGGTGCGTGGGTCAACGGCCGCACCTACTCCGTCGTCAAGCGCGACAACGAGGTCGCCCGCGACATCCCGTGGTACGAGCTGCGCACGGTCCTCGAGCGCCAGGCCGAGCGCCAAGGCGTCAGCCTCCAGCGGTACAAGGGCCTGGGCGAGATGAACGCCGACCAGCTGTGGGAGACCACCATGGACCCCACGGCCAGAACCCTCCTGCGGGTCGCAGCCGATGACGTCGCGGCCGCCGACGAGACCTTCCATATGCTCATGGGCGACGTGGTGGCGCCGCGACGCGACTTCATCACCGCCCACGCCCGCCAGGTGCAGAACCTCGACGTCTAGAACGACGACGAGGCGCCTCACTCGATGACGGCGACGGCGTCCACCTCGACGAGTATGTCGGGATTGCCGAACCCCAGGACGATCACCGTGGTACTCGCCGGCGTCGCGTCCCCGAACACCTCCTGCCGGGCGCGCATCGCCGCTTCGTAGTAGGCGCGGTCGGTTACGTACGTCGTTACTTTCACGACGTTGGCCATGGTCCCGCCTTCGGCCTGGACCCGCCGCTCGAGGCTGCGTAGCGCCCCGAATGCTTGCGCTTCCGGATCGCCCTTGCCGACGAAGTTTCCCGCCTCGTCGACAGAGGCCTGGCCCGCAAAGTAGACGGTGTTGCCGGCCCGGACTCGGTGATGAGCGCCCGGGTAGGGCTCGCTGCGTGTGATCGCCAACCTGCTTACCCCGTCGTTCCCGCCGGACGGATGTTGCCGGCGGGGTCTGACTCGAGGATCGCGTAGAACCGGTACCCTCGCCGGGCCAGCTCGTCGCTCCCGCCTTGGTGGCGGTCCAAGATGGAGGCCACCAGCACCACCTCGTGGCCCGCTGCCTCGGCCGCGTCGATGGCGTGGAACAGGCTCGCGCCCGTCGAGCACGCGTCGTCGACGATCACCACTCGCGAGCCGGCGGGGAGCGGCCCTTCGATGAGCTTCCCGGTGCCGTGGTCCTTCTCGCCCTTGCGCACGATGAACGCGGGCACCAGGCGGCCACCGTCCTGCGCGCTCAGCAATGCCATGGCGCTCACCATGGGGTCGGCCCCCAACGTCGGGCCGCCCACCGCGTCGGCACCTGCGGCGCGCACTCGCGGCAACAGGGCTTCGGTAACCAGGCGTAACCCATGCGGCGACAGCGTGAGGAGACGTCCATCGAAGTAGTAGCTGCTCCGCTGTCCGGAGGCCAGCGTGAATTCACCAAACATCAGGGCGCCTACCTCTCGCGCCGCGGCCAGTACGTGCTCCGGCAGGCTTGCTCCGACCTGTGTCATCTGCGCCCTCCTCTCGTCGTGGCCCAAACGCCACCACGATACAGCCCGTGGGCCTCGATGTAGTCCCTCACGGTGTCCGGCACCCCTGTTCGCAGGGACTCACCCCGGCTGACTCGCCCTCGCAGTTCCGTTGCGCTGACGGCGACGGGCGCCATGGTGATCCACACGATCCTATCGCTGGCACCCGGCACGACGGCGTCCAGGCGCATCGGATCCGGTCGGTCACCGTCTCGTTCGACGGCAGCCACTGTCGCTTGCTCGAACATGCGGGAAACATCCTTCCACCGATGCATCCCTCCCAGGGCGTCCGCGCCCACCAGCAGGAACAGCTCGTCGCTCGCCATGGGCCCGGCACGCAGCTCGTCCAACGTGTCCACCGTGTAGGTATCGCCTGGCCGGTCCAACTCGTTGGTGAGCAGGTGCAACTCCGGCCGCCAGGAGATGGCTAGCTCGACCATCGCTCTGCGGTGCTCGGGCGCGGACCGAGGCTCGTCGCGCTTCATCCACGGCACCCCGGTCGGCACGAACCACACGCCGTCCAGCGACAACTGCTCAATGGCCGCGGTCGCCAGCGCCAGGTGCCCATCGTGAACGGGGTCGAACGTCCCTCCCAGGAGGCCAACCCGCACTACTGCCACTCCAGCTCGGCCTTGCCTATCCGGACGGTGTCGCCTGAAGCGACGCCGGCACGTTCCAGTGCGCGGAGCACGCCATGCCGGTCCAGTTGCCGGTGAAACTGCATCCGCGTGCTCCACTCGTCGAGGTTCGCGAGCGCGGCCAGCCGCTCGACGTCTCGCTGCTCGACGACGAAGGCGGCGCCCTCCATATGGACCCGGGCGGGGGAGCGGCGGGGCGGCTCCACGGGCCGCTCGATCCGTCTCGGTTCCGGTGCCTCCGTAACCGGTACGAGCGCGATAAGCCGCTCCAGCAGGCGTTCCACCCCTTCGCCGGTCGCGGGTGACAACGCCAGCGGGTCCACCCCCGCGACCTCGGCCAGCGCGCCTGCCTGCTGCGCGAGCCGCTCCCGGACCTCCGGGATGTCGACCTTCGTCACCGCGACCTCCCGTGGCTTCTCAGCCAAGTCGCCGGGGTACGCCGCCAACTCGTCGGCTACGCGCATGTACTCGGCCGCCAAGTCATCCGCCGTTCCATTGACCAAGTGGACGAGGACCCGGACCCGCTCGGCGTGGCGCAGGAACTCAAGCCCGAGCCCTTTCCCCACATGCGCACCCTCAATCAGTCCCGGCACATCGAGCACCACCAGCGATCGCCCGTACCGCTCCACCACGCCGAGCATCGGCTCGATCGTCGTGAATGGATAGTCGGCGACCTTCGGGCGAGCCCTCGATATCTGGCTCAGCAACGTCGACTTGCCCGCGTTCGGCGCACCGACGATAGCGACATCGGCCAGCAGCTTTACTTCGAGCCGGGCGAGCACCTCCTCGCCGTCAGCACCGCCCTCGGCAAGCAAGGGCTCCTGATTCGTCGGCCCTACGAAGCGGACGTTTCCACGCCCCGGCTCTCCCCCCACAGCGACAACAACACTCCAGCCAGGACCTACGAGGTCCGCCAACATCTTTGGTTCGGCTGGGCCTATATCCCAGACAACAGTCCCCACCGGGACCTTTACGACCTTATCCTTGCCGCCACCGCCCGTCCGCCGGTTCGGTCCTCCAGGCATTCCAGGAGTCGCCTCGATCCGCGGGACGCGAACCAAGTGGTCCAATGCCCTCAGGTCCGGGTCGACAACCAAAACCACACTGCCCCCATGGCCACCATCCCCTCCATCGGGGCCACCGTTTGGGCGCGCGTACTCCTGGAGGAACGAGATGCGGCCATCACCGCCTTTCCCCGCTGTTATCACTAGTTCTACTGTATCGAACATAAGCCCTATAGAGAGACTGAGAGAGGATGTAGTAACCATAACGGAGGAGTATTTAGGGGAGAGAACTTATCGAATACTGTTTTGCGCGGGGCGACTATCCCAGACAGCATGCGTGGGATTAGTGGGGAAAGGGCAATAACGAAGCCGGGTTAGGGGGAAACAGGCTGCGAAAGCGTATCAAGGGTGGCTCGGAATGCCGTGTCGACAGCGACACGCTGCTGGACGCGACCGAGGGCGTAGGCAACAGTTGTTCGATCGCGGTCACCAAGCAGTGCTCCGATCCGATCAGGCCTGAGGCCCTGCTGGCGAAGGAGGAACATGCTGACCTGACGGGCTTGTGACACCACACGGTCCCTGCGGGGCCCTGCCAGCACTGCTGGCGGTAGGCCATAGAAGGCCGCGACTCGCGCGATTGTCGTCGAAGGGTCCGCGGGGCTGGTTCGGTGGCGCTTCGCGTGAGACGTAGCCTCGCTGGCGAGCTCGACAGTGACCGCCGACCCGGAGAAGTGAGCAAACGCCGTGACGCGATTGAGGACGCCCTCCAGCTGACGCACGCATGAAGTCTCAACCTCGGCGAGAAAGGTGATGACCTCAACAGGCACGGGGACCGGTGAGAGCACGGCCTGCCGCTGCAAGATCGCGACGCGTGTCTCGAAATCGGGGGGTTGGATGTCCGCGACGAGCCCCCATTCGAGGCGCGATCGCAGACGCTCGTCGAGGGGCCCAAGCTCTATGGACGGTCGGTCGGCCGCGACGACTACCTGACGGTCGGCTGCGTGCAGCGCGTTGAAAGTGTGGAAAAAGGCCTCCTGCGTGCCGACCTTGCCACAGAGGAACTGGATGTCATCGACGAGGAGCACTTTGAGGGAGCGGTACCGCGCCTGGAATTCGGCGGTACGCCGCTCGCGAATGGCGGCGGTGAACTCGTTGGTGAACTGCTCGCAGGTGACGTAGCGAACGCTGTGGCCCGCTGCCTGGACCTGGTGCCCAATGGCGTGAAGGAGGTGCGTCTTGCCTAGGCCCACGGCCCCATGGAGGAAGAGGGGGTTGTACGAGCGGCCGGGCGCGTCGGCGACGGCGGATGCCGCGGCGAAGGCGAGCCGGTTGCTGCTGCCCACCACGAAAGAGGAGAGCGTGTAGCGGGCGTTCAGCATTGCCGGGGTTGGCGATTCCTCTCGCGGTGCGGCGTGCGAAATGTCTGCTGTCGGTGTCACGGGCGACTCGGGAGCAGGGTGAGGGCCGGCATCGGCCACAGAGAGCGACACGTCGGTGTGACGGCCGGTGACCGCAGTGACGGCATCGCGCATGAGGCCGTGCATGCGCCGCTGAAGCCACTCGGCGACGAAGGGCGAAGGCGCCGAAACGACGAGGGTGTTCTCAGCGAGGGACTGTCCCTCGGTCCCCCGGAGCCACGTGTCGTACGTGGGGCGAGGCACCTGGACTTGAAGGCGTCCCAGCGCGGCTTCCCAGACACGCTGGGCAGGGGCAGCGAGCGTCATGCGATTTGCGGACTCCGTTCGGTCGTCGCGTCAGTGGTCGTGTACGAAATCTGACGGGGTCTCCCCAGACCCCGGAAGTCGCCGGGAGGGTGCCAAGAACCCATCCGGCTGAGACGCCGCAGAACGTAACACGTGCTACTTCTCAGCCCGCAAGAGGGACAACGGGGGAATCTTGGAGCGGTTTCCCCCACGTCGTGAAGCGAGGTAGAAAACACCCCGCAGGCAGGCCGTGGCCACCTTGCTGAGGAAGCAGCGTATGATGGCGGTGTGGACAAACCGCGCACGGTCTTCCTAGGAACGCCCGCCTTCGCGATCCCCGCGCTCCAGGCCATCGAGAGCTTGGGGTGGCCCGTGGCCGCCGTCTACACCGGCCCGGATCGGCCCGCCGGGCGGGGGCGTGCCGTCACCATGTCACCGGTCAAACAGTATGCCCTGGAGCAAGGGTTGACGGTACGCTCACCGGAGGACACGCGAGGGCCTGCATTCGTCGCGGGGCTCCAAGAGTTGGCGCCCGACCTTATCCTCCTGGCAGCGTACGGCCGGCTCCTGCCGAAGGCGTTCCTCGACGCGGCTCCACTGGGTGCGCTGAACGTCCACCCGTCGCTGCTGCCGCGCCATCGCGGAGCGATCCCGGTCCAGGCGACCATCCTGGCCGGCGACGAGCAGGCGGGCACGACGATCATCGTCATGGACGAGGGCCTCGACACTGGGCCGATCGTCGCCCAGGTAGCGGTCCCGCTGCGGGGAGACGAGCGCGCGCCTGAGCTCACCCAGCGCCTGTTTGCGCTGGGCGCCCACATGGTCGCAGAGCAGGCTCCCGCCTACGTGGCCGGGGAGGTGCGGCCGACTCCGCAGGGCGACGGGAGCCCGCCCATGCGTAGGCTGACCAAGGACGCGGGCACGCTCGAATGGACGAAGGGCGCGGCCGTGCTGGAGCGACAGGTGCGGGCGTACGATCCGTGGCCAGGCGTATATACGGCGATGGGCGGCGTGAAGCTGGAGGTAGTCGAGGCGAGCGTGATCGATGAGCACCGCTCGGAGCCTGCCGGCACTGTCGTGGCGACGGCCGACGGAGTGGGTATCGTGACGGTGGACGGCGTCCTGGGCGTGCGGAGACTCAAGCTCGCGGGCCGTGGCGAAGTGGCCATCGCCGACTTCCTGCGTGGGCACCCAGACCTGGTCGGTACGCTGCTCCCGTCCTGAGCCCCTTCGGCTAGTCCGCGTCCCCCTCGGAGTCCCCGTCCCCGCTCCCGGCAGCAGGTGCCGGGGCCTCAGCTGCGGGCACCTCGTCCTCGACCGGCGCCTCTTCCTCCAGTACGCCGCGCTGAGCGGCGATATGGACGATAACGGCGTCAGGGTCGGAGATCATCTCCACGCCGGCAGGGACTTCGAGGTCACGGACGTGGATGGTCGCGTCGGGTTCTTCCATCAGCGAGATGTCGACGGTGAAGAGACTGGGAATGCTGTGCGGGAGCGCCTCGACCTCGACCTCGTGGAGGTCGTGGGACACGCTCAGGCCTTCAGCACGTGTCGCCGGCGCCTCACCCTCGATGTGGACGGGTACCTGCACGCGGACCTTCTCGGTGCGGGAGATGCGGACGAAGTCGACGTGCAGGAGGTGCTCATGGACCGGATGGCGCTGGATCTCCCTGACCATGACGAAGTGCTCAGCGCCGCCCTCGACGCGGAGAGTCAGCGGTGCGGTGTGACCGACGTGAGCCAGCGTCACGATGAGGTCACGCGCCACCGACTGGAGGGTAAGCGGGCCTTCCCCATGGCCGTACACGTGGATCGGCGTGAACCCGGCCCTCCGGAGAGCCTTGTTCTTCCGGCCGAGCGCCACGCGCGGGTGAACGTCTAGCGTTACTTGGTTTTGGGAAGTCATAGCCTTATTGCCTCCGAGTCTACGGACCGACGAGCAATGATAGCAGACGGCCAACCTAGCGAGTTCCTCGGCCGCCCTGCCGGCCCAAAAACCTATTGTCGACCTACTTTATTGTTTTAGACGCACCTCGCTGGTACGATATCGAGGTCACGCGGACGGGAAGACCGCGGCGTCCGGGAGATCACGACATGCGCGTTCCGATGAAGGTTGACTACGGCGTCCGTGCCCTGGTGGACCTCACGCAACAGGGCGGCGAGCGCCCGGTGCGTACCGCCGAGATCGCCCTGCGTCAGCACATTCCCGAGCCGTACCTGGACCAGGTCTTGACGACGCTGAACAAGTTCGGCTTCATCAAGAGCCGGCGTGGCCCTCGCGGCGGGCACATGCTCGCGCTGGACGCGGCTGAGATCACGCTGAGTGATGTCGTGGGGACGCTAGAGGGCCGGACGCCAGCCTTGGACTGCATCACCGATGCGGACGAGTGCGTGCTGTCGGGCAGCTGTACGCAGCGTGATATCTGGCGCGGCGTCGAGGACGCGGTCCAGCGCGTGTTGGAGTCGACCACCGTGCAGGAGCTGGCGTTCCCCCGACAGCCAGTCTCCGTACCGGCGTAGATTCTTTGCGCCGGCCTCCGCAAGGAGTAAAGTAAGCGGTCGCTGCGGCCACCAGCCCGTGGACGGTTGGGCGGACGCGGCATCGAGCGAGCGGGAGGACGAGGGAACATGACGACGGCACCCATGCTAACCCCTGATCAGGTGCGCCGGTACAGCCGGCACATCATCATGCCCCAGATTGGGAGCAAAGGGCAGCGCACGCTGCTCGACTCCAAGGTGCTGATCATCGGCGCCGGTGGACTCGGTGGCCCGGTCGCGGTCTACCTCGCGCTGGCCGGTGTTGGGACCATCGGCCTGGTCGACTTCGACACCGTGGACCTCAGCAACTTGCAGCGCCAGGTGTTGCATAACACTGAGACGGTTGGCATGTCCAAGCTGGAGTCCGCCCGCCAGACTCTGACCCGCTACAACCCGGACGTAGACCTGAAGGCCCACGAGTTCGCTATCAACTCCGACAATGCCATGGAGCTGATGAAGGACTACGACGTCATCGTCAACGGCGCTGACAACTTCGCGACACGCTACCTCGTCAACGACGCCGCCTACCTCAGTGGCAAGCCACTGGTGGACGGCAGCATCCTCATCTTTGACGGACAGGTGACCACCTACGTCCCCGGCCAGGGCTGCTACCGATGCCTGTTCCCATCGCCCCCGCCGCCGGGCATGGTGCCCAACTGCGCCGAGGCCGGCGTGCTAGGTGCGCTGACCGGCACCGTTGGCAGCATCCAGGCGACTGAGGTCGTCAAGCTGTTGCTGGGCGTTGGCGAGCCGCTGGTCGGCCGGTTGCTTCTGGTCGACGCACTCAACATGGAATTCCGGATGGTCAAGACCCGCCGGGATACGGCATGCCCGCTCTGCGGTGAGCATCCGACGGTGACCGAGCTGATCGACTACGAAGTGTTCTGTGGGCTTGCCCCAGCCTCCGAGCTGGCATCGGACGGCGTGGCGGCCGGCTAGACACGAACCGAGGACTACACAGAGACCGTATGCGCCGCGCGGCCCCAATGGGGTCGCGCGGCGCGGTTCCGCACCATGCGCAGCGATAACATCGTCGAGGCCATCGGCAACACGCCCCTCGTCGAGCTACCCAGCTTTAGCCCTCGACCGGGCGTCCGCATCTTTGCCAAGCTCGAGGGCCACAACCCGACGGGCAGCGTGAAGGACAGGATCGCGCGAAGCATGGTCCAGGCCGCGGTCGAGGCGGGTGAGCTGTCCACGGACCGCACGATCATCGAGCCCACCAGCGGCAACACGGGAATCGCGTTGGCCATGGTGACGCGGCGGCTCGGCTATCGATTCACCGCGGTCATGCCGAAGAACGTGGGGCCGGAGCGCGCCGACCTGTTGCGGGCCTACGGCGCGGAGGTCGTCTACTCCGAGGGCGACCGCGGGACGAACGGCGCGATTGACCTCGCCCAGCGGATGGTCGAGCAGGACCCCTCATACGTCATGCTCTATCAGTATGGGAACGAGGCGAACCCCGGAGCGCACTACGAGACGACGGCCCCCGAGATCATCGCCGACGTGCCCGAGTTGACTCACTTCGTGGCGGGCCTGGGGACCGGCGGCACACTGATGGGCAATGGACGCCGGCTCAAGGAGCACAACCCCGCGATAAAGATCGTGGCGGCAGTGCCGGAGCCCGACGACCGCATCCAGGGCCTTCGGAGCCTGGAGGAGGGGTTCATCCCGCCCATCCTCGACCTCTCGCTGCTGGATGCCCGCATCATGATCACCAGCGAGGAAAGCTTCCGCATGACAGCCGAGTTGCTGCATCGCGAGGGCATCTTCGCCGGCGTCTCGTCGGGTGCCGTGCTGGCGGCGGCGCTACGCGTAGCCCAGCGGGAGGACGAGGCCAACTTAGTCTGCCTCTTCGCCGATGGCGGCTGGAAATACCTCAGCACGGGTCTCTGGGCACAGGACTACGCCGCCTTGAAGGATACCCTCGCGGGAAAGATCTGGTGGTGACGCCGGAAGGCGGACCCCTGGATGCCGCACAGCCGCGCGTGGCCGACGCCGGCTACCGCGTGCTGATCCTTTCGTCGGGCGACAGGCTCAGCGAGGAGCTCCAGGGCTGCGTCGAGCGAGACGGCATCGACTACGCGGTGAGGGTCGTTGGCGAAGACCCATCCTCGAATGCGCGCCCCGACGCGGTCCTCATTGATCTAACGCAGGCCGACCGGCTGGCGGTTGAGTCGTTGCCGAGTGAGGCGCGGACCATGTCGAGGCCAATGATCGCGGTCATCTCTGCTGACCACCTGGACGCCCCGCAGCTTCGGATACCCGCGGACGACGTCATCGTCTGCCCCTGGTGCCGCGGCGAGCTCGCGTTGCGAGTACAACGTCTGCTGGACGCCGCGACCCCGCCCCCGGCCCCTGGCGTGGTCAGCGTCGGCGACTTGATCCTCGACACGAACCGCTACGATGTGTTCCTGGCGGGCCGGCCCGTATTGCTCACGTTCAAAGAGTACGAGCTGCTGAAGCTTCTGGCGTCGAATCCCGGCCGCGTGTACCGCAGAGAGGTCCTGCTCGAGCAGGTGTGGGGCTACGCCTACTTTGGGGGCACGCGGACGGTGGACGTCCACGTCAGGCGCCTGCGGAGCAAGATCGAGGACGCCCAGCACACCTTCATCGACACGGTCTGGAACGTCGGCTACCGCTTCAGGGGCTAAGATCAGCCGTGTCCGGTCGTGAGACCCATGCGTTGCGCGCGGGGCGCGGGCTCCCTACAATCGAAGGTGCCATGCCGCTATACGAATACGCCTGCCCCGTCTGTCGCTCGCGCTTCGAACGCTTAATGCCGATGTCGGCCGGTCCGAATGCCGAGTGCCCGAACTGCGAGGCGCCGGCGAAACGGCTGGTCTCGCTGATGGCGCCCGCCATGGTTGTCGGCGCCGGTGGAGCCGTTGTGGCGTCCGGCGGGGGCTGTGCGTGCGGCGGCAACTGCGCGTGTAGCGCTTAGCTACCCGTTCGCGAGGGGCTGCTGCCCTGCCGGCCACGTGCGTACCGCCCGAGCCCGCACCCGACGACCCAGGCCAGGCCGGCCTGCCCGAGCGTGATGGCGCCGACGACCAGCGTCACATCCCGCCAAAACCCGAAGGGAAAGATCTGCACCAGTAGGCTCGTCCGCGTGTCGAACGCGTAGTTGCCCTGGGGGAAGCCCAGCGCGTGGAAGAGGTTGAACACGGGGTCGAAGGCGACGACGCTCGCCACGCCGATGACCAAGATGCTCGCCGCGGTCAGCACCGCGCCCCAGCGCAGCCAACGTCCCAGTTCGCCGACGGCGCTTCGCCGAAGCGTGGCCACGGCCAAGACGCCGACGATGATCAGGTAGAGAGCCGCCGCGCCCTGCGCCCGGTACGTCCGCAGAAATAGCTGCTTCACGTCGGCCATGTGCTCGGTCTCGGGGACCGTGAAGAGGTCCTGCGCCCGCCCAAACACCTCCGCGGTCACCAGCAGAGGCTCGGTGTCGCTGCTGAAGTAGTCCTGCACCTGGCGCCCGACCCCGCGCAGGTCCTCGTCGGTGATCCCGGTCCGCGAGGAGACGTCGTGGCGCTCAAACAGGGCTTCGTAGAGCGGCAGGCTGTTCGCGGCGAAGCGCACGCTCGTCGTGACGAAGATCAGCATCAGCGCCGCGGCCGACAACATGCGGAACCAACGCCAGGTACGTGCGTTGGTCTTGTGCTCGGTTATGGTCACAGTCGTAATGATAACCAACCTGCGCTTGGAGGACTGACGTGGCCAACGCCGACGGAGACCAAAGCCCCTTCGACCGGCTGCTGGCGACCATGCGCCGGCTGCGCGCGCCTCAGGGCGGGTGCCCGTGGGATCTCGAGCAGACGCACGCGTCGCTCCGCAACTCGCTCCTCGAAGAGGCGTACGAGGCACTGGAGGCCATCGATTCCAACGAGGAGGACCGGATGGTCGAAGAGCTGGGCGACGTGCTGTTCCAGGTGATGTTCCATGCACAGATCGGCACGGACGACGGCCGCTTCACGATCGACGACGTGGCAGACAGGCTCACCGAAAAGCTCGTCAGCCGCCACCCCCACGTCTTCGGCGATGAGGTCGCGATGAGCGCGGGCGAGGTGCTAGGTCAGTGGGAGCGGCTCAAGGCCCAGGAGCGTGCCGCCAAGGGCGACGGCGAGCGCTCGATGCTCGATGGCGTGCCGAAGTCGATGCCGGCCCTCGCCTATGCGCAGGCGGTGGCCGAGCGAGCGGTGCGCGCGGGTTTCGACTTCGAGTCGGACGCCGCCGCCCTGGCCAAGCTGGGCGAGGAGGTCGAGGAGCTGTACGAGGCCGATTCGCCCGCGCGGCAGGAGGCTGAGATGGGCGACGTGCTGTTCATGGCGGTCGTCAACGCTGCGCGGATGGGGATCGACGTCGAGGGGGCGCTCCGTGGGTCCAACGCTCGCTTCGTGCGACGGTTCCGCCACCTCGAGGATGCGGTGCGGCGCGGGGGCACTGCGCTGGCAGAGTTGGGACCGGATGCCAAGCGGCAACTGTGGGAGGAGGCGAAGGGCGCCGTGGGCTAACGGCCCCGGATACCGGCGGGCGACGTGATTGGTTCGCCGCCAGCGCGGAGGCGGGGATACGGGCGAGCGACGTGATTGTTTCGCCCCCAGCGCCGGGGCGCGGATACCGGCGAGCGACGTCATTGTTTTGCTCCGTGCGCCGGGACGAGGATAAATCCGTTGCGTCTTCACAAACGTTTGCTAGAATGGCGCGTCGCTGAGGCCACGGCCCCGTGCAGCGACCTACAGAGACGAGCGCGCGCGGCCGTATTGCACTCAACCGACTGGGAAGATGAACTTGCGAACGCTCACACGAACGGCGACATTGGCCCTGCTGACGATGGCAGTGGCTCTGGTTGGCGCGGGGACCGCGTTGGCGCAGGAGGACACAGGCTCGCCTGCGGACGTGACGCTGATCGCGGCCTACCGCGCCATCCAGCCGGACCTGGTGGATGACGACAGCGACATCGACCTCGAGCTCGTCAACAACGCGATAGGACGACGCATCGTCCAGTTCGCTTTCGAAGGGGTTCCCAGCGGCTGGGACGTGCAGGTCTGGCAGCGTTTCTTCGCCTACCGAATCAACGAGCTGGCCATCGAGCCGTTCGATGGTATCGAAGGGTCCGATTCAAACGTCCAAACCCCACGGCTGCGCGTCCATCCCTCCATCGACACCGATCCGGGGACGTACGAGTTCACATTGAACGTCCTCTCGCGTGATGGGAGTGTGTTGTACGACTCCGCGGTCTTCTCCCTGGTCATCGGGGAGCGCGCGCCGATCACGGCTGGGGACATTGAGGTGACCTCGACCTTCCCGATCCTCAGAGGACCGGCCACAAGCCAGTTCGAGTTTGAAATTGGCATCCGGAACCGGACCGGCACCGACGCGTCCTTTGACCTGAGCGCCGAGCCGCCGCTGAACTGGACCGTGCAGTTCCGGCCAGCCTTCGGTGACGAGCGGCTGATATCCAGCGTTGCGCCCGTGAGCAATGGCTTGCAACGCGTGAACGTACGCGTGCGGCCCGCCGCGTTCGAGACGGCCGGCGCCTACACGATACCGGTGACCGTCTCCAATGAGGACTTCACCAGCACGATCGAGCTCCAGATTGATATCACCGGTCGCGGCGACATCCTGCTGCAGACGGCGGCGACGCGGCTGAACATCGACGCGACAGCGGGGAAACCAACGCAGATCGACCTGGTGGTCGGCAACACGGGCACCGCCGAACTGAACAACGTATCGCTGATCGCAAACGCACCCGGCGGCTGGGTCGTGAGCTTCGGCGAGTCGACGATGGCCGCGATCGCTGTCTCCGAGTTCCTGTCGGTGGCCGCGGTGATCACCCCGGACCCTGACGCGATCCCCGGCGACTACTTCGTCAACATAACCGCGAGCAGCCCGCAGGACTTCCGCGAGGTTGCGCTGCGCGTCACCGTCTCGCAGTCGACGATATGGGGCTGGCTGGGCATCGTCATTGTGGTGGCGGTGTTCGCAGGCCTCGGCGGTCTGTTCCTGCGATTGGGCAGACGATGACGGATGCACTGGTCGAAACGCACGGCCTGACGAAGCACTACGGCAAACTGCGTGCCGTCGACGGTCTCGACCTGCGCCTCGAGGAGGGAGAGGTCTACGGCTTCCTCGGGCCGAACGGCTCCGGGAAGAGCACGACCATCCTCATGATCCTCGGCCTCACGGAGCCGACGGCGGGCACGGTGTCGGTCATGGGCCACGACCCGACGCGCGACCCAACCGCTGTGAAGCGGCAGGTGGGGTACCTCCCCGAGTCGGTGGGCTTCTACGGCGACCTCACGGGGCGCCAGAACCTCCTGTACACGGCGGAACTGAACGGGATCGGGCGCAGGGAAGCCGAGGGGCGCGTGGCGGAGCTCCTGGACACGGTCCAGCTGCACGACGCGGCGAACCAGCAGGTTGCGCAGTACTCGCGCGGCATGCGCCAGCGCCTGGGGCTCGCCGACGTGCTGCTGAAGGACCCCCGGCTTATCATCCTCGACGACCCGACGCTGGGACTTGACCCGGCCGGCATCCAGTGGCTTCTGAGGCTCATCGAGGAGATGGCGCATGAGCGCGGCATCTCCGTCTTCCTGTCTTCGCACGCCCTCGAGGACGTTCAGCGCGTGTGCTCCCGCGTCGGCATCATGTCGCAGGGCAAGATGGTGCTCGAGGGGACGGTCAGCGAGCTGACGGCCCGGCAGGAGGGTGGCGGCTACGAGGTGCAGGTCGAGGTTGACGTCGCCGCGGACGCCGTGCTGAAGGCGCTGCGGGCGCTCCCTGGGGTGACGAGCTGCGAAGCCGATGGCCTGGTCATCCGTGTCGCGAGCACAAACGACGTGCGCGACAAGATCGCTGAGACGGTGCTCGCCCAGGGCGCCAAGCCGCTGGAGGTACACTCCCGAAACAGGACCCTGGAAGAGATCTACCTGCGCTACTTCCAGCCTGAGGAGACGCTGACGTGAGCGCTATCTTCTGGAAGGAGCTTGGCGATCACCTGGGCCGCCGCCGGTTCCTCCTGACGCTGTTCTTGATCGTGGTCGGTGTCCTATGGGGGCTGTTCATCCTCGCCCGCGAGGTCGAGGGCAGCTCGGTGACCTCCGAGGAGTTCCTGTTCCTGCGCACCTTCACCTCCTCCAGTGGTGTGCTCCCGCCGGTGCTGTTCTACATCGGCTTCTTCGGCCCGTTGATCGGGATAGCGCTGGGCTTCGATGCCATCAACAGCGAGCGGGCGCAGGGCACGCTCGCGCGGCTTTTGGCGCAGCCCATCCATCGCGACGACGTTTTCAACGGCAAGTTCCTCGCCGGGCTGATGACACTGACCATCGTGTTGGTGGCCATGGTGCTCGCCATCGTCGGGCTGGGCATGTTCGTCATGGGCTACGCCCCCCGTAGCGAAGAGGTGATCCGGATCCTCGGCTTCGGGGTCCTGGCCGTTGTCTACCTCGCTTTCTGGCTCGCACTGGCCATGACCTGCTCCATCCTCTTCAGGAACGCCGTGACCTCGGCGCTGGTGGCGCTGGGGCTTTGGCTGCTGTCCACCTTCCTCATCGCGCTGCTGGTCGCGCCCGCACTGGCGGACCTCATCGTGCCGACTATCGAGACGGCCCAGCAGCAGGTGGACCACGCGAACTGGCAGTTGTGGCTGTCACGAGTTTCGCCGAGCCAGCTGTTCAACGAGGCTGCGCAGACCCTGCTCAACCCGGATGTTCGCTTCACCGGCGTGCTCGGCCTCGAACGGGTGGCGCAGTTCGACCGGCTCCAGGCGACCCCGATATCCGCGAGTCAAAGCCTGCAGTTGGTCTGGCCCCACATCGTGGTGGTCTTCTCGCTCATGGCCTCCCTCATCGCGATCTCTTACACCAAGTTCATGCGGGAAGAGATCAGGTCGTAGGTCCGCGAAAACCGTCGCCCCGGCCGCCGACGTAGAACCAACTGATGATGCGTACACGAGCCTCAGCAGTAGTCGTGGCCATGGCCGTGGTAGCCGTTGCGCTGGTGAGCGCGTGCAGCGGCTCGCCACCAACCGAGGCCACCGAGGCGCCTCAGGCGAACGCCCCCGTGCAGGCATCACCGTCGCCAACCTCCGGCGACACCGGCCCGTCTGCGGGCCCCGGGCCCGCAGACCCGACAGCGATGCCTGATACCGACGGCGCATCAGCGGGTGGCGACGCCAAGGCCGAGGGGTCCATGGCGGCGGAGATGCCGCTCAAGCTGGAAGGCACGGCAGAGTCAACCTCCCCACCCGGGGCACCCACCTCAGGTCCGCCAATGCCCGCCCCTACTGCCACCGTGCCGACAGCCGTCACTCAGGGCTGGCGCACTGACGGTCTGATCGGCGGCGCCGTCGGTCAGATCGCGCCCAACACGACACTGTCGCTAAGCGGAGGCCGCACAGCGTCGCTGGAGGAGATCGCGGCGGGACGCCCGCTGCTGCTCTATTTCTTCGAATCGTGGTGACCAATCTGCCGCGCCGAGGTTCGGACGCTAGCGCAGGTTTTCGAGCCCCACCAGGACGAGGTCGCTGTCGTGGTGGCGGGCATCAATCCGGTCGAGACCCTCGCGACGCTCATTCAGTTCCGGGACCAGCAGCAAATCGGCGATTGGGTGGTCTTCGCCGACGCGCCCAACGAGATGATCCGAGACTATCGCGTGACGATTCGGTCGACGAAGGTCTCGATCCTCCCGGACGGCGAGATAGTGGAGCGCAAGCCCTTCAGCAGCAATCCGGCGGCGTACTGGCAAAACGTGCTCGACGATCTGCTCGCCGGAGCGTAGGGCTGCTAGGCCGGGAACGCCGGCACGACCCGCTCACCGATGAGGCGTATCGCCTCGCGAGGGTCGCTGCCATGCGGCGCGCCCACCTCGAACAGGTCCACGCCCGCGCTGAACAGGTCCTCCAATCGCCGCACCACCTGATCGGGCGTCCCGAAGCAGGCGTAGCGGCGTAGCGTCCCCTCCGAGATCGCCGCCGCCGCCCCCTCGCGGTCGCCTGCTGCCATCGCCGTCTGCACCGCTGTCAGCTCGGCCGGGTCGATCTCGTAGGCCGGGTCCAGGCCGCCAACCACCGCGACGTACATGGCGGCCCGCCAGCGGGCCATGCGCTCGGCGACCGCACCGTCGGTGTCGACCACAGTGACCGCGCCGAAGATGAGGCGCACTGTCCCCTGGAGCCGTCCCGCGAGCCGCTCACCGACGGCGATGCGCTCCCGGAAGATGGGCGCGGCGTCCGGGTTGACGCAACCTCCGACCTTGACGTCGTCGGCCAGCTCGCCCGCCATGGCCAGCATGCGCGGTCCCCATTCCCCCACCAGCACCGGCACGCGCCGGCCCGGCGTCTGGAAGCGGAGCTGGGCTTCGGGCTCGGCCTGGAAATGCTCGCCACGGTAAGGCGTGCGGTCCCCGGCAAGCAGCCGCTGTGCCATCTCGATGGCCTCGCGGACGGCCTGGACGGGCTGTGGCTGCGGCACGCCGATGGGGCCGAAGAAGGCGCCGCGTCCGATGCCGACGTACGCTCGGCCGCTGCTCGCGGCATCAAGCATGGCGACGTTGGCGGCGATAAGCACCGGGTGGACCAGGTAGGGATTCACCACCGAAGGCCCGATACGCATTCGGCCAGTGTGCTCCGCGAGCTGGAACAGCGCGGGCCATGACGGTTGGTAGAACAGGTCCTCGTACGCCGTGGCCGCCTCGAAGTCGTAACGATCGATGAGCTGGCCAAGCTCGGCGTAGGCACGCCACGGAGCGTCAGTCTGAAACGCGATCCGGACGCGACTGCTCACGTCACGTCGTCGGTGTGCAGCTCGCTGGTGCCGACGAGCTCGATCCGCATGACGAGCTTTTCGTCAGGGTCAGGGCACGCGAACCGATGGTCCGCGGCGAGCCAGTCCGCGGGGTCAAGGGTCCGCTGCTTCGCCGCGAGGAACGGCAGCACCGATGCCATCGCAAAGGCGCAGAAATGCTTGCCCGCTGGGATGGTGATGGCGCTGCTGCGGCTGAGCTCGAAGTGGTCTCCCACTCGCATGCCGCACACCGAGCGGCCGCCGATGCTCTCGACGCTCACGCGGAGGTCGTTGAGCGTGAAGCGGCCCGAAGACATGCGGCCGGACTACCGTCCGGGCGGCTCCGTGTCGGACGCGCCGGCGAAGATGGGTATCTCCTCGACCTTGACCTTGACTGGCGCCTCCTGTGCGGTGACCTTCCACCCCTCGCCACGGGCGTAGTCGTTGCACATCTGTATCCACATGCGCGGGAAGACGTCGGGCCTGAAGAGGGGCGTGGGCTTATGCGTGCCCTGGCGATCCTCGAAGTCCGTGCCCTCCTTGACCACCTTCTTGTCCTGGTTGTTGAAGTGGCCCTTGCGCATGGGGCCTGCCCATGTGTTGTACCAGAGATTGATCCACGCGCGGTGGAAGATGTTGCGAGGCCAGTGGCCGCTCACCTGCATGTAGAAGTAGTGGTGCGCGTCGATGGCGATGTACCACTCGTAGTAGACCGCGCCGTTCTTCGGGAAGTGGCGCACGCGCAGGAAGCCCGGCAGGCTGATGCCGATGTGCTTGATGCCCTGCACCTCGGTCGACGTGCCGCGCGGTCCACGCCTGTTGGGCGACCGGCTGCGGCGCCAGGGACGCCGCGGCGGCCAGTTACCCAGGTCGGAGTAATCGGCCCCCCAGGTGAAGTCGGCGTTGGTCTCCAGCAGGTACATGCGCTTGTCGACCGGGTCGTACTCCTGGAGCTCGGCGCGCGCCGTCGCGTTGTAGGCGCCCAGGCGGTGGTTGAGGAGCGCGATGGCGTCGCGGTGGAGCATGAAGAAGTGCCCACCCGCGGAGCCCTCGGCGTGCTGGCGCCAGTTCCCGTACACCTGGCGGTAGCGGACCTTCACCTTCGTGTCCTCACGGAGCAGCAGCGCGGGAATGTCCTCCTCCAGCGGAACGGGTGCCCCCCGGCCCATCCATAGGAAAACAATGCCCTTACGCTGCTCGACCGGGAATGTGCGGACACGCACCTTCCCCACGACGGGACTGTCGGGCCCATCTGTCAGCGCCGCGACACAGCGGCCGTCCTTCAGATCGAAGGTCCAGCCGTGGAAGCGGCAGGACAGCGTATCCGTGCCGGGGAACTCGTCCTTGCCCAGCGACAGCCGAGCGCCGCGGTGCGGGCACTCGTCCTGCACGGCGTAGATGCGCTCGCCGCGTCGGACCAGCGCGATGGGTTCGCCCAGCAGCACCATGCGCTTGGGTTGCCGTCCCACGGCGCGCTCGTCGGCTACGGGGTACCAGTAGTTCTTGAAACCGGTGGTGGCGCGGCTGTACGGCGTGTCGCTCGCATCCGTCGCTGCTGATGCCGGGTTCTCGCGCAGGGCTGAGTCCATGGGAAGACCTCCGATGCCGCAGCAGCGGCGTTGGGCCACCATAGGCACGCCGCAAAAAACAGTCAAGCGCCTGCTGGAGGCCGCCTGGGCCAGACTATGGCGTCTCGACAGGGGCTCGCAGGCGCATGGGCAGAGCGGGGCGGCGAGCGAGGACGAAGAAGATTGCGCTCACACCCGTGAGTGAGCCCAGGGTGAGGAAGGCGATCTGGTAGCTCCCTGTCCGGTCGAAGATGATGCCGGCCAGGAGCGGCCCGATGACCGTGCCGAGCTGCACGACCAGGGAGGACGTGCCCATGATCTTTGCGAAGTTCCGACGGCCGTAATACTCCGCTCGGATGGCCGTCATCAGCGGTCCGCGTGCGCCCCAGGCGAGCCCATGGACCATCGCCGCGATAATGATGACGGCGCGGGCGGTGCTGAAGCTGAGCAGGAACATCGCTGCCGCGTGGCCGAGCATGGCACCCGCGGCGATCATTCGCTTGCTGTAGCGGTCCCCAAAGGTGCCGGAGGCCAGCTGCCCCACCACGCTGGTGATGGTCAGCAGCGGGACGATTGCAGCGGCACCGGTGAGAGTCCAGCCGAGGTCGCGCAGGTGTAGCACCAGGTGTGCCTGGAGTCCGGCAACCACGAAGAGCGCTGCACCGTGCCCAAGCGAGATGAACCAAAATGACCGGTCGCGCATGGCCTCGCGCAAGGTGAAGTCGACCTCGTCTCTCATGTCGCGGGTTGGGCCGTCGCCGCCGACCTGACGAAGGTCATCCTGGGGCAGGCGGCCATCGGGCAGCAGGCCCACGTCTTCGGGCCGGTGATGGAACACCGCGGAGATGGGCAAGCCGATGACGAGGATCAGGACACCGGCGATGACAAAGGTGGTCCGCCACCCGTAGGTCTCGAGCAGCCACGCGACACCCACGGCGACGATGCCTGCCACTCCTAACCCGGTTTGGGCGATGCCCATGGCCCGGGCGCGGCGCCGGATGAACCAGTTGGCCAGCGCGGTGTTGAGAGTGAGGAAGCCGGCCAGGCTGGCGCCGATGGCGATGATGAGGAAGGCCCCGTAGAACTGCCACAGGCTGTCGATCCTGCTCAGCAGGAGGAATCCGACGCCGAAGATCACCGTGCCTACGCGCAGCACGAGGCGGGGGCCGTAGCGATCGACCCAGTAGCCGTGGAGGGGTCCCAGCAGACCGCTCTCGACCCGGGAGAGCGAGAACGCGCCGGACAGCGCAGTACGGCTCCAGCCGAACGTAGCCTGAAGTTGGTCAAAATAGGCTCCGATCGAGAGGAAGAGCAGCGAACCCTGGACGGCCTGGAGTACCCAGGTGCCAGCGACGATCCACCAGCCGTAGAAAATGCGAGGTTGCGAGGGTAGCGCGCTGTCTGGGGTGGTCACTGGACGTCCGTGGGCGGAGGGGCGCCCGGCATCGTACCACGGTACCTGCTCGGCTCCCCGCAGCCTACCGGGCGAGGAGCGCGGTCACCTCGCAGCGACAAGAAAGCGGGCCCGCGCGTTAGCAGCGGGCCCGCTTGGCTGTGCTGTTCTGGCGCCCCTACGTCTGGGCGGGAATGACGACAGCCGCCTCGGGCTGGATGGTGAGGTGGACGTTGTCGTCCTGGTTGAACTGCTCGCCGGTCGGTGGGGTCCGGACACGGAGCATGTAACCGCCGACCTCGACCAAGTACTCCATGGAGCTGCCGAGGAACGCACCGGTGTGCACGAGCACCTGGAAGGAGCCGGGACGCGCCTCGTGAGTGAGCTCGATGCCCTCGGGCCTGATGGCGATGATGACTGCTTCGCCCTCGGATAGGCTCAGGCCGGGAGAGGTCCCGACCAGCCCTCCGAATCCGGCATCGACCGTGACCAGGTCGCCCTCGACCTTGGTGACCTTGCCATCGAGCACGTTGCCTGCGCCCATGAAGTCGGCCACGTGCTGGTCGCGTGGCGACTGGTACACGTCGCGCGGGCTGCCGACCTGGGCGATAACGCCGGTGTTCATGACCACGATGCGGTCGGAGAGCACGAGCGCCTCGAGGAGGTCGTGGGTGACGTAGAGCGCCGACAGGCCCTGTCGCTGGAAGAGTTCCTTGAACTCCAGGCGCATGTCCTCACGGAGCTTGGCGTCGAGGTTCGAGAGGGGCTCGTCGAACAGCAGCAGTTTGGGCTCGCGGACCAGCGCACGAGCGACCGCGACACGCTGCTGCTGACCACCCGACAGCATGGTGGCGCTGCGGTCTGCCAGCTCGGGGATGCGGACGGTGTCCAACGCGGCGTGTACGCGGTCAGACATCTCGCTCTTGCTGAACTTCTGTTTGCCGACCTTGAGGGGGTAGGCGACGTTTTCGTATACGGACATGTGGGGCCAGATGGCGTAGGACTGGAACACCATGGCGATGGGCCGCGAGTGCGTGGGCACATTGGCCCCGCCGTTGGTCTGGAAGACGGGCGCATCATCGATGTAGATGTCGCCGCCGTCGGGCTTTTCGAGTCCGGCCACGCACCGCAGCATGGTGGTCTTGCCGCAGCCGCTGGGGCCCAGCAGGGTCACGACCTCTCGATCGGCCACCTCGAAGCTAACGCCCTTTACGGCCTGAACGTCGCCGTAGTCTGTCTTGTAGATCTTGACGAGTCCGTCAACGTTGAGCATCGCCCCTCCCCATGGTGCCAGCGGTTACTGGCCCCGGTGTCTGCGTCTGGTCAACCCGCCTGGCTCGGTCTGCCTATCCGCGTCATTCTCCGTATCCGTCACGGAAACCGAAACGAAGGCGTGGGCGTCTCTCTGGACGGCACCATCGCCTTCGCCGTGAGCGCCCGCTTTCGTGCAGAGCAGCGTCTTGATACACTAATTCGCCTACGCCGTCAAGCGACGGGCGAGAGGCACGGAGCGCACCGTTGCCTGCTGGACCGACGTCTGGACCCAGCCAATGCGGCTGGCGGGCGTACGGACACACGACACCGATACGCCCCCCACGAGGGCTGCGGAGTAGGGGAGAGTCGCGGCTTTGGCGAGCATCGATCAGCCGATGGTGACAGTCCGGCCAATCCAGGCCCCAGTCGAGCCGCGGCGCTTTTTGCCGACCGGGCAACGGTCGATCGCGACCCTGGCTGTGGTCGGGCTGACCGTGCTGGTAGCGGTGCCGATGCTCATGCTGATCTTCGCCGCGGTGCGGGGTCCGGTCGGATCGCTTCCCTTCGAGAGCCAGGCATTCTTCACCACCAGCCACCTCCAAGACGCGGTGACGCAGAACGGCTTGCCCAGGCTCGCTCGCGATACATTCTTCTACGTGGCGGGTGCCGTCGCCATCTCGTTGGTCTTGGGGTTTACGCTGGCGTGGATCGTGGAGCGGACCGACGTCCCGTTCCCCAATGTCATCTTCATCCTCGTCCTGGTCCCGTTCCTGATCCCGCAGGGCACGATGACCAGCGCGTGGTTGCAATACATCCTGCCGCGCACGGGCCAGCTCAACGTCTGGCTCCGGGAGACCCTGAACCTGGGAATCACGAGAGGACCGATCGACCCGTACAACCTTCAGACGATGATCATCTTCCAGGGCCTGTTGGTGACCCCCATCGTCTTCCTGGTCCTGGCCGCGATCCTCCGGAACCAGAACGGGGGCATGGAGGAGGCAAGCCGGGTGTCAGGCGGGAGCCACTGGTCGACACTGCGGCGGATAACGGCCCCTCTCCTCTTTCCCGGCGCCTTCACGGCGGCGGTGCTGGCGGTGTGGCTCACCTTGGACTCCACGCTGGTCCCATTCCTGCTCGGGGGGGCCGGCAAGGTCTCGCTTTTCAACTTCCGCATCTGGGCCGCGCTCAACAGCGCGGATGGCAGTTTCACCGGCTACGGCCTGGCCTCTGCGTACGCCTTCCTCGGGATGGCGGTGCTGTTCGTGCTGTTCGCCGGCTACGCGATCACGACACGCCACGCGGCCAAGTACGCGACGATAACGGGCAACAGCATGCGCGCCCCGAGGCAGGAGCTCGGCTATTGGTTCCTGCCCGCCGCGGGCTTCGTCCTGGCGTACCTGGCGATCACATGGGGCGTACCGGGATACCGCCTGGTCGAAGGGAGCTTGCAGGCTGGGCTATCAGGCTATTGGGCTCAGCTGACAAGCTCTCGGTTCCTCGATGCGCTCTTCAACACCGCTGTGATGTCCATTGGCAGCGCGACGCTCGGCACCATCGTCATTGTTCTCGTGGCGTGGACGGTGGTGCGCTCCCGGGCAGGGGCTTGGAAGAATGGCCTGGACCTGCTGGCCACATCGTCGCTGGTCATCCCCGCGGCGCTGGCGGGTGTCGCGTTCTTGATGCTCTTCCTCACGCTCCGCGAGATCCCGCTGTACGGCTCGCTGATCGGGATGACCTACGCCCTCGCATACCGCGTCGCGATCCCGTACCGAATCGCCAACGCCTCGATGCGGCAGGTGGGCAAGGACATGGATGAGGTGTCGGCGACCAGCGGCGCATCGCCCTTCACGACGTTGCGCCGCGTGACGATTCCGATTCTGGCGCCCGCCATATCAATCTCGTGGACGATCTTCTTCGTGTTTGCTGTGCGGGAGTCGACCCTGATCCGTTACCTCGGGTTCAACGACCCAACGTTCGGTGTCGGACTCGGACGCTTCAGGGGTGGACCGCCGGGGGCCGGCGCTGCGGGGACCGTGCTCAGCATCCTGTTCATTCTGGGTACGATCCTTCTCGTGCGCCACCTGCTGTTCAGGCGGGCCCGCCTCTAGCCGGCATCCCGCAGCGCGCGGTATACCTTTTCGGCGGTCACCGGCAGGTCCACGATCCGCATGCCGCAGGCGTCGGCGACCGCGTTGGCAATTGCGGCGGCCGTCGGTGCATTGGGGTTCTCGCCAATGCCCTTGATCCTGTAGGGACCGACGCCGCTGTCGCTCTCCAGCAGCACCGTGCGCAGCTCGGGCATATCGGCCGCCGTCGGGATCTTGTAGTCGCCGAAGGAGAGCGTCGTCACGCGTCCGTCCTCGATCAGCAGCTCCTCCATCAGCCCATAACCGATGCCATGCTGCACCCCGCCGTTGATCTGGCCCTGGTGGCCCAGCGGATTGATGACCCGCCCGGTGTCGTGAGCGGTCGTGAGCCTGAGCAGCTTGACCTCGCCCGTCTCAGCGTCCACCGAGACCTCGGCTATCTGACAGGTGAAGCCGACGATGGGCGATGGCGCCGTGTCCTGGACGTGCGCGGTGCCGGTAATGGGCGCGCCGGTGCGCTCGATCAGCGGGGCCCACGGCTGCGACTCGGCCGTGTCCGCGCGAACGACGGCGTCGCCCTCGATGCTCAGGCGTTCGATAGGCCAGCCCAGCAGCTCAGCGGCCAGCGCACAGACGCTACGCTTCGCGTCCTCGGCTGCCTCGAAGGCGGCCTGGGTGCCGACCCGCGTGACGCGGCTGCCGCCAACGCCGGAGTCGAACGGCACCGTGTCGGTGTCCCAAACGCGGTAGCCGACTCGATCGGAAGGCAAGCCAAGCTGGTCGGCGACCACCTGTTGCAGCGTCGTGTAGCTGCCGCTGCCCTGCTCGTAGATTGTTGTCGATACGACAACGGAGCCGTCGCCTCCCAGCGTGACCCACGCGTAGGTCTCGCCGCCACCTGGCGCACGGTCCCCGAGGGCGACACCGCGGCCGACATTGGCCGGCTTCGGGTCGCGGTATCCCGCCGTTTCGCCTGCCGCGTCCAGCGTCTCAACTCCGTGCAGCTCCTCCAGCAGGCGCCCCACCGGCGTCTCGTCGCCGTCGACGATCAGGTTCTGGCGGCGGAAGTCGAAGGGGTCCACGCCGATCGCCCGGGCCACGCAGTCCATCTGCGACTCGACGGCGAAGATGGACTGCGGCTCGCCTGGCCCGCGCATGTGGCCGCAAGGCACGTTGTTGGTGTAGACCATCGACGCGGTGATACGGGAGCTATCCATGCGGTACGGGCCAGCGGCGCCGGCCGCGCCCGGCAGGAAACCCAGCGGCTTGAAGCCCGCGTAGCCGCCGCTGTCGAAGATGACGTCGGCGGTGTGCGCCGTAACGCTCCCGTCGCGCCGAACGCCGGTCCGCATCTTCACGATCGAGGGGTGGCGCGGGTTCGCGGCCATGAACTCCTCGAGGTAGTCGAAGACCATCCGGACCGGCCGTCCGGAGGCCTTGGCCAGGAAGTAGGTCAGCGGGATGTTCATCGGGGAGCCCTTGCCCCCGAAGTCGCCGCCGATGGTCACGGGGTTGAGGACCACCTGCTCGGGTGGGAGACCAATGGCGTGGGCGATCTGCGCCTTGGCGCTGTACGGCGCCTTCGCCGGTGCCCAGACCTGCGCGCGGCCATCGGCGTCGATGTCGACCAGGCAGCAGTGTGGCTCCATGTAGGCCTGGTGGACCGTCGGGGTGGTGAACGTGTTCTCCACGATCACCTCAGCCGCGGCGAAGCCGGCCTCGACGTCTCCCTTTCCCCAGCTGGTCTCGTGGAACACGTTCGATGGCGCATCGAGCGGGGTTGGAAGACCGGGGTAGCTGACCACGCCGGGGTGGAGGAGGACCGCGTCGGGGGACATGGCGGAGACCGGGTCGAGGACGGTTGGCAGCTCCTCGTACTCGACGTCGATCAGGTCCAGCGCATGTTGAGCGACGTCCTCGTCGTCTGCCGCCACGGCCGCCACCTGCTCGCCGACGAAGCGCACGACGCCGCGCGCCAGCACCGGCACGTCGACGATGCGCCGCCCGTAGGTCGCCTCGCCGAGGTCGGCCCCTGTCAGCACGGCGTGGACGCCAGGCAGAGCGGCAGCCCTGGACGTATCGATGGCGACGATGCGCGCGTGAGGGAGGGGGCTGCGGAGCGTCTTGCCCCACAGCGTCCCCGGCAGCCGGACGTCTGAGGTGTACTGTGCGGCGCCGGTGACCTTCTCGACGCCGTCCACGCGGGGCGTGGGGGTGCCGATGGTCTCGGGAGCTTGGGTGCTCATCGTGGGGCCTCCCGTGGTCCGGTCTGGCCTCGCATGGCCAGGTGCGGTAGCATGCGGCGCCGCGAGCATAGCAGAGTCCTCCATGGCATCAGCACCACCAACCATCCAACTCAAGCTGACCATCAACGGCCAGGCGCACGAGGCCGACGTGCCGTCGTATCGGACCCTCGTCGACCTGCTCCGCTACGACCTCGGACTCACCGGCACCAAGGAGACCTGTGGTGTCGGTGTGTGCGGCGCCTGCACGGTGATCATGGACGGCGCGATGGTCGCATCGTGCATCACGCTGGCCGCGAGGGCCGACGGCGCGGTTATCGAGACCATCGAAGGCGTCGCCACGGACGGCAGGCTGCACCCCGTCCAGCAGGCCTTCATTCGCTACGGCGGCTTCCAGTGCGGCGCATGCACGCCGGGCCAGATCATGGCTGCGAAGTCCCTGTTGGACCAGAACCCGCACCCGACCGAGGCGGAGGTCCGCCAGTGGATGATGGGGAACCTTTGCCGCTGTACCGGCTACTACCAGATCGTCGAAGCCATCACCAAGGCGATGGCGGACGAATAGCTTGGACGCGTTCCACTTCCACGCGCCGGAGACGCTGGCCGCCGCCGCCGCGCTCTTGAGCGAGCATGGCGAAGCTGCCCGGCCAATGGCCGGCGGCACGGCATTGACGCTCATGATGAAGCAGTCGCTGGTGCATCCCGAGCATCTGGTGAGTCTGCACCGCGTCGCGGAGGCGCGAGGCATCGCGCTGGACGGCAACGTGCTGCGCATCGGTGCGTTGGTGACGCAACGCGAGGTCGAGCTGTCGCCGCTGGTGCGCGAGCACGCGGCACTGCTGGCCGACACGTACGGTCGAGTTGGCACCGTGCGCATACGCAACGTGGGGACGGTCGGTGGTGGGCTGGCGCATGCTGACCCCGCCCAGGACCCGCAGCCCGCGCTGCTGGCCTTGGATGCGCAGGTCAGACTGGTGTCGGCGGCAGGCGAGCGTGTCGTTCCCATGACCGACTTTTGCGTCGACTACTACGAAACGGCGCTCGCTCCCGGCGAGCTGGTAGCGGAGCTCTTGGTGCCGGCGACCCCTCGCTTCGGCAAGGGTGTCTACCTCAAGTACCTGCCGCGAACGCAGGATGACTACGCAACGGTGGCGGTGGCTGCGCTGGGCACGGTGGCCAACGGCCGGGTGGACGCGGTGCGCGTGGGCCTTGGTGCCGTCGCTCCCACGCCTCTGCGTGCGAGGGCGGTGGAGGAGGCGTTGATCGGCGGCCCAGCGAGTGCCGGCGCGGTACACGAGGCCGCGGACCGCGTCGCAGACCTGGTCGACCCACTGGACGATGCCCGGGGCTCCGCCGGTTACAAGCGGGATATGGCCGTGGTCTTCACCCGGCGCGCGCTCGAGCGTGTGCTCGGCCTCCCCGGCGCATGAAGCTCGCGAGCAAGGTCGTCGTCCCGCGCTCCAAGGCAGCTGTCGACACGGCACTGGGTGACATCCCACGAGTGGCCCGCCTCATCCCAGGAGTCGAGGAGGTCCGCGAGACGCCCGACGGCTCGTTCGAGGGAACGCTGAAGGTCCGCGTCGGCCCCATTGGCCTCAGCCTGGAAGGGACGGTCGACGTCGAACAAGATGCGGCCGCCGGACGTTGGGCGATGCGCGCGCGGGCGCAGGACCGCCGAATGGGCGGCGGCGTCTCCGCCACCATCGACGTGCACGTCAGCGCATTGACACCCGACACCACCGAGCTGGACATCACGGGCGACGTACAGCTGATGGGACGCCTTGGTGAGCTTGGCCAACCCCTGATCAAGCGCAAGGCGTCTGATCTGATCGAGGGTTTCGCCGCAAACCTTCGCGAGCACCTTGCGTAGCGACGCCCCGAGCCGCGCCATGCGTGCGTACCCCAGCGAGAGAGCCCGCCGCAGGGCCGCATGGCTTGCCGCCGCCGGCGCGGCGTGGGCGCTCGTCCTCACGGTCCCCTTCGCGACGGCCTGGCACGCGGCCGGGTATTCCGATACGACGCCGTCGTGGGCACCGAGACTGCGGGACGCACTGGACCCGCTCCTCTCATTCGGGGACCCGCGCGACGTCTACAACGCCTACGGGCGCGCATTCTTTCCAGCGTTCGCCCTGGCGCTGCCGGCTGTCTATTTGCTGCGACGGCTCAGGCCGCTGAAACTCGGCCTGGTGGAGGGGCAGGCGTTCTGGACGCTGCGCCAGGGAATGTGGATGGCGCTGGGCGGGACCATCGTGGACTTCTGGGGCGAGTTCGCAGACCTGCGCTTCGTGGCCGGAGCTGGCTTCTTCGTCGAGACGGTCGGGCTGCTGGGCATGCTGCTCGCGTCCGTCCTGCTCGGGCTCTCAGCCCTGCGTGGGCGCTGGCTGCCTCGGCCCGCGGCCGCGACCCTCATGATGGCGGGGCCACTGGGTGTCGGGGTCACGCTTTGGCCACTGCAACACGTGCCATCTGGGCCGACGCTCGGCCTCGCGCTGGCGTGGGCCGTGTTCGCCGTCACGCTGGTGCGCCATGCGGAGCCGGTCGAGGCCGGGAGGCCTAGCTAAGCCCCAGCTCCGCCCGCGGCCGCACCTTCGGCCTCTACGCGATTGTCGGGCGCGATGCTCTCGTCCGGGCCGGCGGACGCCGCCGCCTGCCACTCCGCACCGGTCCGCTTGGGCGGGGCCTTGAGGGTGCCGTGGGCGCCACCGAGGCGCCGGAAGTCTCGCGAGCGCCGTGCGAGGTGGCGCCGGAAGTAGATCACGCCCGTGTCCAGCGGACCGAGCTTCTGGGGGAGGTCGAAGCGCAGCCGGTCGCGCATGAAGACGACCAGGTCCTCCCACTCGTTGGTGCGGACGATGATGGTGGGCTTGCGCCAGAAGTAGTACCAGAGGTTCTTGTACAGGCGTCCGAGCACGGTCTTGGGCCTGCGGCCCAGCGTGAACGTCCACGTCCGGGTCAGGTCGGCGTTGATGGGGACCATCCAGCGCATGTGCAGGCTCTGCGTCTCGCTGCCAGACCCGGTGCGGATGATGGAGGGGAGCTGCGCGGCGTGGGGGAAGGGTGGCACCCCCATGAGGCTCTGGCCGTTACCTCCGGTGCCGCCCGTGGTGCGCTGCCTCGGGCTCAACCGTCGCCACCACTGCGTCGGTGGCCAGACGGCGCCGACGCCGGGGTGCAGCGCATGTCCGGTGTGCGGGTCGGCCGGGTGCAGCGTCACGAAGTTGTCACCCTCCGTGCCGACACGGATGCCTCCGTAGTAGGCCACCTTGGGGCGGAAGAACCCCCAGTCCTTGCCGAGGAGGACATGGAACTTGAACCTGGTGCCGCCCAGCCGGCCAACCTGCATTCGGTGGAGGTAGGCTTCGTGGAAGTCGATTCCCTGGTTCATCGGCTCGGTCCAGTTGGTCTCCCAGACCCTGGCGCGGACGTACATGCCATTGCGGGGGTCGGCCATCTCGACGGGCAGGTCTTCCTCCAGCGGCACAGGGTTCGTCTCGCCCATCCAGACGAAGACGATGCCCTCGAACTCTTGCGTGGGGAACCGGCGGGTCTTCATCTTGGCGACGACCGGTGACTCCGGCGAGTCGATGAGGCCGGCGACGCACTGGCCGGTGGCATCGAAGGTGTAGCCGTGGTAGGGGCAGGTGATGGTCCCCGGGAACTCGCTCACGCCGAGGGAGAGCCGTGCGTTCCGGTGAGGGCACCAGTCGGTGAGTGCGGCGATGCTGCCGTCCTGTGCTCGGAAGAAGACGATGTCCTCGTTCAGCATCGTGACCATCTTGGGCCTGCGCTTGCCGATCTCCTTGGCCCATAGGCCCGGGTACCAGTACTCCCGAAAGCCGACCTTGGGCACGTAGTCGAAGGGGCCGATCTGGGAGGCGCCCCAAGCCTCCTGGGTCGTCTCGTCGGCATTGTCTACCCCCTGGGGGCTCCGGCCTGCGTTACGCTGCGTCATTGCGCTCTACCTCACGGGGGACGGACTGGTGACCAAATCGTAGTGGAGGTCTAACGGGTAGTCAATTATCGGCGCTCGGTGGGTGGCGTCGCAGCGAGTTTCGCCGCCAGCGCTACGCCAGCCCCAGCTCCGCGCGCGGCCGTGTGCAGGTGTCCACGATCGTGTACACGTAACAGCGGGCCAGCCGCATCAGCAGGTCGAGGTCGGCGCCCTCGCCGGCCAGGAAGCCGAGCGAAAGGTCCCGTGGGCCCTCCGACGCCCCGCCGAGGCGTGCGGTCGGGATGCCCCACGTGCGCAGGACGGCCGCGTCGGTCATGCCCGAAGCGGCTCGCCACGCGTGGGGCTTTGCCTCCACCCGCTCCCAGGCGCGAACGCAGGACTGGACTACCCAGTTCTGCTCATCGGTCGCCGAGCCAGGCATCGTCGCAAACGGCTCCCAAGTCAGGTCCAGCTCTGGCCGCCGTGCCCTGAGACCGTCGATGAACTCACCGAACTCGGCGAGCACGCTGTCGGTCGTGTCGTTCGGGTGGACGCGAAGGTCGAGGTAGAGGTTGCAGACCGCGGGGGAGAAGTCCGGCTTATAGGGCCAGCCGCCTTCGATGGCGCCGATGTGGCCCGGCGTCGTCACCTGCCCGTTCCCGTGCCGCTCGGCGTACGCTTCGAACCACTCGACGAGCTCAGGGATGACGACCGCGGCGTCCTCGATGGGGCGCTTGAATGTCCCGCTCCTGGCGACGTACCCAACGACACCCTTCAGCGTGAGTTTGATCCACACGACTCCCGGCTCCTCCCAGAGGACCTGGTAGCCAGGCTTGGTGCTGACGCAGAAGTCGGCACGCAGTCCGCTCTGAAGCATGTGCTCGCAGCCCGCGCCCATGCCCTCATAGGACGGACCGACGTAGGGCCTGCCTGCCGCCAGCATCTCGACCTTGTGGATGCCACCGCTGACGAGCCCAAGCGTGACGTTGCCCATCAGGGGCACGCCAGCCTTACGCACGGCCTCCACTGCGTGGATCGCGAGCGCGCAGCCGGCCTTGGGGTTGCCCGAGCCCGCGCCCAGAATTCGGTTCCCTTCCCGCACAGCGGTGGAGTGGAACGACGTGTGGTCGAGGTTGCCGATGACCAATTGGTCGTCGGGAGCCCCTGCGATGTAGTGGTCGAAGTGGCCGTAGAACAGCAACCCGGCGCCCGCCCCCGAGCCTTCCAGCCGGCCGATGGCGTTGCCTCGCCGAGGGGTGATCTCCTCGTATTGCGCGACGAGCCCACCGTCCCGCATGGCCTGGACGGCGTAGCGTGCGGCGTCGCCCTCGCTCCCCGTGGGGCTGGGGATGTCGACCAGGTCGGTTATGAGACGAGCGAGGCGGTCTTGGTCGAGGTTGGCCCACGCCGCGTCCAGCCACGCCTCCCGCTCCGTGCCTAGGGGGGCTGAAGTTGCCGTGCCGCTGAATTGCTCGGTCATGGGATGCACCTCCGGTGCTCACCGCATACAAGATGCTGGTGGCGGGTGGATGGTACATCCCGCACGCCGCGCTGTGAGGAACGAGACAATGGTGCGGTGGAAGCGCGTTGACAGTGCCCATGGCCGAGCGTAGCGTGAATTCGTCCCGGGCGCCGGAATCGGGCAGCCCTTCCGTGGGGAGGACATTGATCGGCGGGCTCGAGGTCCGAGAGCGCGTGCGCCGCACGCCATTCGCAGGGAGCGCCCGAGTGGCACCCCTCTGTTCTCGGCAGCCCCCGACCACCCCGAGGCCGGACAATGCGTGAGGGCCGCCGAGGCTTCAACCTACCAGCGTCGACGTCGGCGATGCTCATTCTGGTCCTGGGATTCGCGGCGCTCATCAGCGTCGGCACCGTGCTGTTGTCGCTCCCAGCGGCAAGGGCAGCTGACGGCTCCGCGCCCTTCATCACCGCACTCTTCACCGCCACGTCGGCGGCCTGCGTCACGGGGTTGGTGATAGTCGAATCGTCCACGTACTGGACGGGCTTTGGGCAGGGCGTGCTCGTTGGCCTGATGTTCATGGGCGGACTGGGGATCATGACGGCGGGGACCTTGCTGCTGGTCGCGATCGGCAGGCGTCTGACGCTTGGCGACCGGCTGGTGCTGCGGGAGTCCATGGGCACTTCGGGCCTGGGTGGGGTCACCCGGCTCGGGCGCCAGATCATTCTGTTCGCTGTGGGCGCTCAGCTCATCGGCTTTCTGGTGCTGTTGGTGCGCCTGCTGGCCGATTCGCTGGAGGGGGCGCCCTGGCACGCCCTGTTCCTGAGCGTATCCGCATTCAACAACGCGGGGTTCAACATCCTGCCGGACTCCGACAGCCTCATCGGCTACCGGACCGACATGGTCGTCATCGGTGTCGTCGGCCTGCTCATCGTCTTTGGCTCGATCAGCCTGCCACTGCTCCTTGACCTGTGGCGGCACCGACGCGTCTCTCGCTGGACGTTGGACACGCGGCTGGTGCTGCTCGGCATGGCGCTCCTGTGGGTGCTCGGCATTGCGGTCATGCTCATCTTCGAGCGCACCAACCCGGGAACGCTGGGGCCACTGGGGGTGGGTGATCAGATTGCGAATGTCGTGTTCCAGTCCGTCGCTTCGCGCACGTCCGGCTTTAACACGATCGACTTCTCGCTGACCCGGCCAGGCACGGACGCCGTTTTCATGCTGCTGATGTTCGTCGGCGGAGCGTCCGGGTCCACGGCCGGCGGCATAAAGGTCAACACGCTGATGGTGCTCGTCGTCGCCGGGTACGCCTCGGTCCGAGGACGGCCGCGCGTCGAAGCGTTCCGCCGAGAGCTGCCGTTCGCGCAGGTGGCGCGCGCGCTGGCCATCGTCCTCCTCGCGATCGCCGTGCTCATCGGCGTGGTGATCGGCCTGGCCGTCACGGAGGCGCACAAGCTGGAGGCGGGGGACTTTGGGTTCCTCGACCTGCTCTTCGAGGGTGTGTCCGCGTTGGGAACGACGGGCCTATCACGCGGGATCACCGCGAATTTGACGGACCCGGGGCACGTGGTGCTGATCATCGCCATGTACCTGGGACGCCTCGGCCCATTGACTATTGCGCTTGGGCTGGCGCTTCGTGAGCGGCGGGCCGTCTACCGGTACGCGGAAGAACGTGTCAGAATTGGTTGATGGCCTCAGGGAGGGATAGATGGCCCACCAAGTTGCGGTGATCGGCATGGGTCGGTTCGGGACCTCGATTGCGCGAGAGTTGTACCGCATCGGGCACGACGTGCTGATCGTCGACCAGGACCCGGTACTCGCTCAGCAGATGGTGGGCCAGGTAACGTACGCGGTGTCCGGCGACGCGACCTCAGCGGAGTTGCTGGACGAGCTGGGCATCGAGCACTTCGATACGGCCGTGGTGGCCATTGGCACGGACATTCAGTCGTCGGTGCTGGCGACGGTGCTGCTGAAGCAGCAGTTCAGTGTCCCGGAGGTCGTGGCGCGCGCGACCAACGAACTGCATGGACGCACGCTGCAGGCCGTGGGTGCCGACCGGGTGGTCTACCCGGAGCAAGAGACTGGTGTTCGCACGGCACACAGCCTGTTCCAGCACCAGACGCTGGAGTACATGGAGCTGACCAGCGACTACGGCTTCAGCAAGATCAACGCCACGCCTGAAATGGTGGGCAAGACGCTGGAGGAGTGTGGGTTTGCCGACGGGGACGATAAACACAACGCGTCCGTCGTCGCGATCCGCCGCGGGCGAGAGCCGATCCTGTCGCCCTCCAAGCTGGAGCCTATCCAAGAGGGGGACGTGATGGTCGTGGCAGGCCGCGAATCCACCCTTGAGCGGGTGAAGCCGCAAGGCGTTTCCCGGTAGCCTGCGCCCGGACGATTCGAGCCCGCCGGGGCTCTCCAATGCACGCCATGGAGGACGCATCGTGCCGCTCGCTGACGACGGAGGCGTAGGTCTGCGGGTGGCCTACTTCGGCCCTGCCGGTACATTCACGGAGGAGGCCGCGAGCCGCTACGCCCCGCGAGCCACCCTCGTTCCCTTCCCGACGATTGGGGCAACCGCCGACGCAGCACGGACCGGAGCGGTGGACCGGGCGGTCGTGCCCATCGAGAACAGCCTCCAGGGCGCGGTCACCGACACGCTCGATGTGCTCATCCACGGGGAGGGGCTCAAGGTGTGCAATGAGCTGGCCATCCCCATCGTCCACACGCTGGTGACGAGGCCGGGAACGTCGCCGGCAGACATCGAGAGTGTCTACTCGCACCCGCAGGCCCTGGCCCAGTGCCGGGAGTACTTGGCAAAGCACTACGCCGGGGCCGCCATCGCGGCCTCGCTCAGCACGGCGGCGGCGGTGGAGCAGGCGATGGCAACCAGTGGGGTCGCGGCCATCGCTCCCCGGCGGGCGGCCGAGCTCTATGGGGCCGAGATACTGGACGAGGGTATACAGGACGCCGAGAACAACGTCACCCGGTTCGTGGCGCTCAGTGACACCGACCACGCGCCCACCGGCGATGACAAGACGTCGATCTGCATCTCTTTCGACGAAGACAAGCCCGGCCAGCTCTTCGGCGTCATGGAGGAGTTCGCGAGCCGAGCCCTCAACCTGAGCAAGATCGAGTCACGCCCGACGCGGCTGGGACTGGGGAAGTACTACTTCCTCGTCGACATCGACGGTCATCGCGAGGACGTCGCGGTACGGGAGGCATTGGGCGCCGTCGAGCGCAAGGCGTCGTTGCTGAAGCTGTTCGGATCCTACCCGCGGTTCGGGCTGGCCTAGCGCCGGCTTTTGTCGTCCCTGCCGCGCCGGATAGTGCGATTGAAGACGCTACCGACGAACCCGCTGACCAAGCCCAAGCTGCCGCCCATCACGTTGGCGAAGGAGACGCCCTCCTTCAGCGGATTGACGACGTGCTCGACCACGGCCTCGGTCACTTGGCTCACGTTGTCCAGCGGCTTGCGTGCGGCTCGAATGAGCGCCAGCAGTGCCCGGAACAGGAAATACAGGCCGACGATGAGCACGACGGTGAGGACGATGCCCAAACCGAGGTAGACGCTAAGGAGGATGTCGCGGATGTTTTCGATGACCATGAAGCGGGCCCCTGGCAGGTAATGGCCTGCTTCCTACCCTAGCATCGGGTCTGAGCGCCCGCAACGCCGCTAGGGCACTCGGTACACGGTAACCGCGCCGTCGCTGAAGAAGCGCTCGAGCTCCGTTCCCACCAAGGCCTCGAACTTGGCGAGTCCCCGCTCGGAGAAATAGAGCCGCTCGACAGGGCCAACGTACATGTAAGACACGTCGTAGTCGCCGAGCAGGCGCATCAGCTGCGCGGTGTCGAGGGTCGTGTACATGGTGCGGACGTCGGCCACGCGGCGGCGGACGGCAGCCGGGTCGTTGCCGCCGTCGCCGCGCTGCTGTAGCTGATGCCACTCCCAGCCGACGACCACCGGCAGCCCCGTGTACACGGCGACCCGAGGCGTCCAGCGGTACTGGCTCGTTACCGCCTCCAGCACGACGGGCGAGCCCTCGATGTTCTGGCGCATGAACTCCAGCGCTTCAGCGTCATCGGCCAGCGCGTACAACGAGTTGGGCGACGACGCTCTGCCGTCGGGCCCAGGATCGCTGTACGCCGCCGTGGCCTGGAAGGCGGTGCCGTCGAGCGTGAGGGCGGTGGTGCCGAAACGGTCCGCCAGCCGAGCGCGCGTGCCTAGGACGGGATAGATGGCGCTGGCCAGAACCAGCAGCGTCAGGAGTCCCACCCACACGAAGCCCAGGCGCTTACGCCGGATGGCGCCGCTGGCCCAGAGGTGCCACAGCCCCACTGCGCCGACGATGCCGAAGAGCACCCAAGCGTTGAGGTAGAACTTGAACACGGTGTTCATGCGGTCGATGTCGTTGTCGACCGTCACGAAGTCGACCCCGATGCCAATGGCAACGGCTAGACCGGCCATGGTCAGCAGCAGCAGATGCACGGGCGCCTCGGCGCGGCGGCGGTTCGCTAGCCACCAGGCCACCAACGCCAACGTCGCTCCCGCCACGACGGTGAGCATGAGGACCGTCAGCCACTCTCGTAGCACCGGTGTCGACGCGACGATTGCCAGGGCCACCAGCCCGATGCCGCCCACCAGCGCCATGCGCGGCGGGGCCAGGCGCCAGGCTGGGCCGCCGAGCGCCTGTGACGGAGCCGCGCCGGGCCCCGGCGAAAGCCGAGGGGCCGTGGCAAACCGGCGGTAGACCTCCACGGCGAGCCAGGAGCCAACGGCGAAGAGCAGCAGGCCGTGGATGCCCAGGTAGTGCCACAGCACCGTCCGCCATTGGCTGAAGTGCACGCCGCTGAAAGGCGCGTCGTAGTCCTGGTGGAATGGCAGCCACAGTCCGTAGAGCAGCGCCCAGAAGAGCGTGGCCCAGCCGGCCCACTTCGCCAGCATCACCGGCGAAAGCCGGTCGCGCCCGGTGACCACCATGGCGCCGATGCCCGCGAGGCCGATGAGGCCATAGGCCGGCACGTCCCAGGTGTTGATGGCGACGAGGGAACCGACGACAAACGCCATGAGCACGATGGCCGGCGCGCGGGCCCGTGCGCTCACCGGCGAGCGCCCTCCCAGCGCGACGTTGACCGCCGCGCCGACGCCGAGGATCGCGAAGGGCATGGCGATGAGGTGTGCGTGCAGGTCTGCAAACAGGAAGGTCCAGAACGGGAACTCGGTAATGCTGATCTGGCCTGGCATGAGGCGCGACGACTGCCAGAAGTCGAAGGTCCCGAAGGCGTCGTCCCCGAGCGTGCGCGCCGCGCCTTGAAGCAGCTGCGCCGCGCCGTCGAGGTTGGCCAGCACCGCGACCAAGAGAGCCGCACCGGCGCCCGCGGCGAGCGTCGTCCATGGGGCGACGTGCCGGAGCCCGCGCTGCCGCAACGCCTCGGCCAGGTTGTGACCCACGCTGAAGGCACCCGTCAGCGTTAGCGAGAACAGCAGCGGCACCGCGAGGTTGTAGGCAATGGCCGGAACGATGCCCGTGGCCTTCATGAGCACGCCGACAATCACGAAGCCGAAGTAGTAGTAATTGATGAAGCCGCCCGCGTACCAAGGATCGTAGGGCGGGAAGGTCGTGGACCTGACCACCGCGGTCAGGTAGGACAGGTCCATGGGCTTCTCGCCGCCGCGGAATGGGTGCCACAAGTCGGGATTGCTCGCGCGCAGCACGAGGAAAACGGCGAAGGCCCCAACGAACAGAACCTCGACACCCACCAGGTAGCGCCAGTGCCGGCGCGCCAAGATCGTCATGGGTCGCCAGCGCCGCCACAGCAGGACGCCCGAGGTCGCACCAAGGGCCAGCACGGCCAGCGCGATGCTCTCGCGACCGAAGCTCCATACACCGTAGCTCGCCCCGGCCCACACGAGCCAGGCCACGGCCAGCAGCCCCAGCGGACGTGCGAACAGCACACCGCGGTCCGGCAGCCACCGGAAGAGCGTGACGGACAGCGGGAGCGCGAGGACGAAGATCAGCTCCACGAGGGCCAGCCAGACAAGCCAGGGCACCGCCCGGTTCAGGCCGGACTCGGTGAAGACCTGCGTCCACGTGCCGCCAGCCTGCTGCTCGGCGGCGTCGGCATCGCTCAGCAGCGCCCGGCCGGGAGCCGGGGGCGCTCGCCCTCGCAGGATGGTGTCCTGAATCTCGCTGGCGCCCAGGTGCTCCACGTTGCGCCACACGAGCACCAGCGGCCGGTCGTAGTTGGTGACGTTCCCGTCGGCGTAGCCCAGGTCCAGCGCCAGCGGTGTTGGCTCGATCCCCGGCAGCGTCTCCGGCGTCGCCACGCCAGCGCGGGAAAAGGGGTCGTGGACGAAGGACACGCCCAGCAGCGCCGGGTAGCGCTCGAAGGCCTGCACCAGCTCGTAGCCCAGGCCGCCGTCGAAGAGGCGCTGGTAGTAGCTGGCGCTCAACGGGTAGCGCTCCGGCAGCCGCGCGATGGACCCGAAGGGTCTGTTGCTATAGGACATCAGGTACTCGGCGTCGGCGAGCAGACCGGAGACCTCGGTGAGCTTGCTCACCGTGTCGCCTTCGTACATGCGGAGCTGCTCGACCCTGAAGCGGCCCAGATCGCGGAAGCCCTCGTCCCAGTGGTTGTCGGTGAGGACGAGGTCGCCGGGCCGTGCGTTGGCGTTCATCCACGACGAGGCCTCGATCGCTGGGTGCGGCTCGCTGTAAATCCTGGTGAAGGCGGTGCCGTAGAACACCGTCGCGGCCACCACGAAGGCGGACGCGACGATGGCGCCGCGACGGAGCAGCGCCGGGCCTCGCGGAGCCCGTGCCACGGCCACCATCCAGCGGCTGCCGAGCAGGACCATGATGGGGAGCACCGGCACGAGGTAGCGCAGGAACTTGACCTCGAAGAAGGCCAGCGTGACCAGGAACGGCAGAACCCACGCCACCAGCAACAGCTCGCCACGCGCCACGGGACCGAAGCGTGAGTAGCCGGCCAACCGCCCCACGCTGAGCGCCAGCCCCACCCAGGCCGCGATGCCCAGCGGTAAGCCGAGGGCCCAGACCGCGGTCTGGCGCAGCTCGTAGAGCCCGACGCTCGAGCCGACGTACTGGACGGTGTAGGGGACGATCCCCGCGGTCCGCGCGACCCGCGCCTCGAAGCCCTGATCGTTGACGAACTTGGCGAAGTCCAGCAATGCGTAGGGCTGAAGGACTGCGAAGGTCGCGAAGGCCAAGGCCCCTGCTCCCGCGGCGTAGAGCGCTATGCCGCGCAAAGCCGGCCCACGGTCGCCCCCAGCGTCATAAGCCTGCTTGGCCAGCAGGCCGTAGGTGACGGCCAATGGCACCAACAGCGGCAGGCTCGTGGTGCGGAATGCGAAGCTCAGGCCAACGACCAGGCCGAGTATGGCGTGATCGAGTCGACGACCACGCTCGAACACGTTTAGCATCCACCAAAAGCTCGTCAGCGCCAACAGGACGACGAAGGGCTCGGGTCGATAGAAGTGCGCGACCTGGATGCTGATGACGCTGAACGCCCCGAGCATGGCCGCCAGCAGTCCGACCGGCCTGCCGAAGACGCGCCGGCCAAGCGCGTACAGCGTGAGGACTGCCCCGACGTCGACGATGGCGGTGATGGTGCGCCCCGCGGCCGCGAGGTCCTGAAGGCGTACCTGGTCCATGAAGGGCTCGAGGAGGAACCGCACGCCGACCAGCAGGTAGATGATGATGCTGCCCAACGGGAACCAGTGCGGGTTCAGCGGGCTGCGCTCGGCGTCGAGTAGGGTGCCGACGCCGGGAATGCCGGGCGTATCCAGGGGGAAATCTCGGTTCGCCGAGAGCTCCCAGCCGGGGGCGTCGGTCAGCGTCCGGTACATCTGGTCGGCGCGCAGGAAGATGGAGCGCTCGTCGGGGTGGTAGAGCGCTCCGCCGTCCCAATCGATGCCCTGGAGGCGCAGGCCAAGGGCGATGGCGGCGATGAGGAGCGGCAGCAGCGCAAGGGCCCAGCCCCGCGTCAGCCAGCCGCCAGTGGCGGCGCTCGATGTGGCAATGGCGCGCTGCATGGCCCTCGCCATTGTAGTACGCGCCTCGCGCGCTTCAGATTGGTTCGGCTGGCGTCAGGACGTGGCTCAGCCTGGCTGGCGGCACGGGCGAGTCCGCTGGCGGTGGGCCTACAGGCGCTCGGCCATGAGCGCCGCGAGGTCCGACGTGCGGCAGGAGTAACCCCACTCGTTGTCGTACCAGCCGAGCACCTTCACCATGCTGCCCTCCATCACCATAGTGGAGAGGCCGTCGAGAATGCAGGAGTGCGGGTCCATCTTGATGTCGCTGGAGACGATGGGGTCCTCGGTGTAGCTGAGGATGCCGTGGAGCTTGCCCTCGGCCGCCTGCCGGAACGCCGCGTTGATGTCGTCGACCGTGGCGTCGCGGTTTAGCTCGGCAACGAAGTCGGTGATGGAGCCGGTGGGCACCGGGACTCGCAGCGACATGCCGTGCAGCTTGCCGTTGAGCTCGGGGATGACGAGGCCGACAGCCCGCGCGGCGCCGGTGGTGGTCGGGATGATGTTCTGCGCGGCGGCCCGTGCGCGCCGGAGGTCCGTGTGGACCTGGTCGAGGATCTGCTGGTCGTTGGTGTAGGCGTGGATGGTGTTCATCAGGCCGCGGCGGACGCCGAACTCGTCGTTGAGCACCTTGATGAGCTGGGCTACGCAGTTGGTCGTGCAGGAAGCGTTGGAGACGACGTGGTGCGTGGCGGGGTCGTACTCCTGATCGTTGACGCCGATAACCAGCGTCTTGTCCTCGTTGGTCGCAGGCGCTGAGATGATGACCTTCTTGGCGCCGCCCTCGATGTGCCCGGCCGCCCGCTGGGCGTTGGTGAACACGCCTGTGGACTCGATCACGATGTCGACAGCCAGATCGCCCCACGGGAGCTTGGCGGGGTCGCGCTCGCTGAGAGACTTGATCTCGCTGCCGTCGATGCTGATGGAGCCATCGCCGGCCTTCACCTCGCCGGGGTAGCGTCCGTAGTTCGTGTCGTACTTGAAGAGGTGCGCGTTGGTCTTGTCGTCGGCGAGGTCGTTGATGGCCACGACCTCCAGCTCGCCGGGGTGGCGCTCGATCGTCGCGCGCAGGACCTGCCGCCCGATGCGTCCGAAGCCGTTGATGCCGATTCGCGTTGCCATGCGTCGCCTCCTCGTTCCGTCCCTGCCATGCTACTAAGGCGCCAGGGGGCGGACAAGGCCGAGGCGCGGAGCGTCTAGCGCTTGAACGCGGCGAAGGCGTCGGCGCCGGCGTAGCGGGCTTCGCTGCCGAGCTTGGCCTCGATGCGCAACAGACGCCTCTTCCCGCGAGGCGCGGAGCGTCTAGCGCTTGAACGCGGCGAAGGCGCCGGCGCCGGTGTAGCGGGCTTCGCAGCCGAGCTCGGCCTCGATGCGCAACAGACGCCTCTTCCCGCGAGGCGCGAAGCGCCTAGCGCTTGAACGCGGCGAAGGCGTCGGCGCCGGTGTAGCGGGCATCGCTGCCGAGCTCGGCCTCGATGCGCAACAGACGGTTGTACTTCGCCACACGCTCGCTGCGCGCAGGGGCACCGGTCTTGATCTGGCCGGCGGCCGTGGCCACGGCCAGGTCCGCAATGGTCGTGTCCTCCGTCTCGCCGGACCGATGGCTGATGACGGCGGTCCAGCCCGCGCCCTGCGCCATCTCGACCGCGTCCAACGTCTCCGTCAGCGTGCCGATCTGGTTGAGCTTGACCAGCACGGAGTTGGCTGACCTCTCGTCGATCGCCCGGGCGATGCGCTCCGTGTTGGTGGTGAGCAGGTCGTCCCCGACCAGCTGCACGCGGTCCCCGAGGCGTTCGGTCAGCTGCGCCCAGCCGGCCCAATCGTCCTCGGCCAAGCCGTCCTCGATGCTGGCGATGGGGTAGGCGTCGACCCACCGTTCGTACAGCGAGATAAGGTCGGCGCTGCTCAGGGTCAGCCCCTCCCGCTCCAGCACGTACGCGCCGTCGCGGTAGAACTCGGAGGCGGCGACGTCCATCGCCAGCCGGACTTCGCGTCCCGGCTCGTACCCCGCGGCCAAGATTGCCTCCATGAGCAGTTCGACCGCGGCCTCGTTTGAGGGGAGCGACGGAGCGACGCCGCCCTCATCCCCGACGTTGGTGGACATTCCTCGCGCGTGGACGATGCCCCTGAGCGCCTGATAGACCTCCGCGCCGCAGCGCAGCGCCTCGGAGAAGCGGTCGAAGCCGACCGGCGCCAGCATGAACTCCTGGAAGTCCGTCGAGTTGACGGCGTGCCGGCCGCCGTTGAGCACGTTGATCAGCGGCGTGGGCAACAGCGGGGCGCGGCTGGCCGCGAGCGAGCGATAGAGTGGCAGGCCGGCCGCTGCCGCCGCGGCGTGTGCCGAGGCCAAGGACACGGCCAAGATTGCGTTGGCGCCCAGGCTCGCCTTGTTCGGCGTGCCGTCCAGCTCGCGCATGCGGCCGTCGAGCGCGGCGTGGTCCGCTGGGTCCATCCCCGCCACTGCCGGGGCGATGCGCTCGTTGACGTTGGCCACCGCCGTCAGCACACCTCTGCCGCTGTGGCGGGCCGGGTCGCCGTCCCGCAGTTCGAGGGCCTCGTGCGCGCCGGTGCTGGCGCCTGATGGCACCGCCGCCCAGCCGGTGTGGCCGTCGTCCAGCGTGACCACCGCCTCTACGGTGGGCAGCCCCCGCGAGTCGAGTATCTCCCGTGCCACTACCGCCGTGATGCGCGCCATGGCTCTCCTTCGTGGTGTCGCGGGTGCATGGGCGTGGCGCCTGCCTCCAGGCCGCCTCGGCGATTCTAGCAGGGGCGGCCGATGGCGCTGCGGATGGACGGGGCGTCTCCTGGCATCGACCGCGCATGGCCGACGCGGTATCGTTGGCCCCCTTGAACGCAATCTTGACACGCAGTCTTTGGGGGAGGTCCTTCATGAATGACGAGACCACACGATCGATGTCCGCTGTCGTGTTCGTGGCCGCGCTTGCGGCCGGTGGAGTGGGCATCGCCGGCTCGTGGCCGCTGGTGTACGGCCTGGCGATACCGTTCGCGGTTGGCGCGGCCGCCTTCGGCTTCACCACGATGCTGAGGCGCTAGGTCCGCCGCATGTCTACGGCACGACGCTGAAATCGTCGCCGAGCGACTTCCTGCCGGTGAGCGCGTACGCTACGTCCTTAGCGACGCCGTTGCGGACCGCGTAGTCGGCCAGTGCGTGCAGTGTGACGCGCAGGCATTCCTCCGGTGGAGAGATTTCGGCCCCGATGACGTCGACCAGGTCCATGCCGTGGACCGTCAGCTCTGCCACGCGAGAAGGTAGGTAGTCGATGAGGCGCGGGTCCCCCACAGGCGTCGCCATTGGGTGGTCGTCCGGCAGCGAATCGACCAAGGCCGCGACCCTTCGTGCTATCTGGCGAACAGCATTGAGCGGGTCGGTTCCGAGAGCGCGACCCGCCTCACGCCCGCGCTCCGCGATGTCGTCCGAGGTCCCGATGGTTGCGCGGCCTGGCCCCACGGTCGCGTAGAGCTCGACCGTCGTCATGGCGCGGCTGGTGTGGCCCACGAGGTCGCGCACGCTCCAGACGCCCAGCGCCGGCTTGTCCCACGCATCGTCAGCCACGCGGGAAACGATGTCGGTGAAGTAGCCGATGGCCAGGTGGAAAGCTTCGCGGCTCATGCGTACCTCCGGTGGGTCGGACGTGCGCTAGCCGGAGATGAAGGGGCCGAGCACCTTGGTCGCGGCCTCCGCGGCGTTCAGGATCGGCTGCGGGTAGACGCCCACGAAGACCATACCCCCGAACAGGCCGAGCATCGTCAAGGTGCTCAGGCGGGAAAAGACAATGGTCGTGGAGTCGCCCTCCGGCTCGACGAGGTACATCTGCCGCACGATGCCAAGGTAGTAGTAGAGGGATATCAGGCTCGCCACTGTGGCAACGACCACCAGCCATAGCAGGCCCGCTTCGGCAGCCGTGGTGAACAGATAGAACTTGGTCACGAAGCCCGCGAAGATGGGCAGCCCCGCCAGCGAAAGCAGGGCGCTGGTCATCACCATTGCCGCGAGCGGCGCCCTGCGGGCGAGGCCCGCGTAGTCGGAGATCAGCTCCTTCCCGCTGTGCGTCTCCACCATGACGACCACCATGAAGGCGGCGAGGTTGGTGAAGGCGTAGCCGACGAGGTGCAGGATGACGGCGTTGGCGGCGGTCTGGTTCTGGACAAGGCCGCCGGTAGCGTTGCCGATGGCCACGAGGCCCACAGTGACGAAGCCGACCTGCGCGATGGAGCTATAGGCCAGCAGGCGCTTGATGTTGGTCTGCGTCAGCGCGACCAGCGTGCCCACCGTCATCGTTAGCGCCGCGAGCACGGCGATGCCCAGCTGCCACGAGTGGAACGACTGCTGCGTCGCCTCCGCGAAGAAGCGTAGCGCCAGGGCGAATGCCGCCGCCTTTGACAGCACGGAGAGGTGCGCCGTCACCGGCGTTGGCGCCCCCTCGTAGGCGTCCGGCGTCCACATGTGGAAAGGGACGATCGCCAGCTTGAACGCCAAGCCCGCGGCTACCATCGCGAAGCCGATGACGACGGTCGGCTGGCTCGCGAACGCCGCGAGGTGGGTGTCCATGGAGCGGAAGAACGTCGTATCGAGCGTTCCGTACAGGAGGCTGATCCCGTAGAGCAGGATCGCCGAGGACACCGCGCCCAGCAGGATGTACTTGGTCACGGCCTCGGCAGAGCGGCGGTCGGCCCGCGCAAGTCCGACGAGGACATAGAGGCTGAAGCTCAGGAGCTCGAGCGCGATGTACGCGGTCAGGAGCTCACCGGCGGAGGCCATCATGATGGCACCCAGCACGGAGAAGACGAGCAGCGAGTAGTACTCCCCGGGGTGCTGGAGCTTCTTGCCGACGTACTCGACGGACATGAGCACGACCGCGACACCCACCCCCAGGAATAGCGCTTTGAAGATGAGGCCGTAACGGTCGACGAAGTAGATCTGGCCGTACAGCGCTTCCTTGACGTCCCGCAGGTCGGCGAGGCTGTAGCCCAGCACCGCCAGCATGCCCACTGCCGCAACCGTCGCGGTGATCGCGTTGCGGCGGTGGCTCAGGCGCGCCGGCAGCGCCATGTCCACTGCAAGCACGCCGATGGCCAGCCCGGCCAGCAGGAACTCGGGTAGCAACAGCGTGAAGTCGACGCTCATGGCCTACGCTCCCCCCAGCCCGGCGATCAGCGCGTCGACGGCTGGGCTGAGCACGCGTAGGAAAGGCTGCGGGTAGATGCCAACGAACATGATGGGGACCACCAATGCGCTGGCCGCCACCCACTCGGCTCCCGAGATGTCGGGGATATCCCAATCACGCGAGCGTGGCCCAAAGAACACCCGGGCCGTCAACCGCAGGATGTAGACCGCCGTGATCGCGGCGCCGATTACTCCCAGTACGCCGAGCCACGGCTCGGTGCGGAAGGCACCGATGAAGACCATGAGCTCCGCGATGAACCCGCTCAGGCCCGGCAAGCCGAGCGAGGTCAGGCCCGCGATGATGAAGAAGGCTGTCCCCCAGCGCATACGGGACGCGAGCCCGTTGAGCACCATCGTGTCGCGAGTGCGCGTCCGATCGTAGATCGCGCCGACCGCCAAGAAGAAGAGTGCGGTCATCACCCCGTGGGAAAACATCTGGAGCGCCGCCCCGGTGAGACCCAGCGTCTCCATAGTCGCGATGCCCATCAACACATATCCCATGTGGCTGACGCTGGAGTAGCCGACGACGTACTTCAGATCGGTCTGCGCCATAGCGGCGATGGCGCCGTAGATGACATTGGCCGTGGCCAGGATGAAGAGTACCAGCGCCCAGTCGTCCAGCCCCCCGGGCAGCAGCGTCATGCCGACTCGGATGATGCCGAAGGCGCCCAGCTTCATCAACACGCCAGCGTGCAGCATGCTCACGGACGTCGGCGCCGCGACGTGGCCGTCCGGCGACCAAGTGTGGAAGGGCCAGAGGCCGGCCAGCACACCGAAGCCCACCATGACCAGCGGGAACACGACGCGTTGGAATGTCGGCGACAGCGCGCCGTTGGAGATGGCCTCCTGGAGCGCGAGTATGTCGAAGGTGCCGAGGCCCACCCGCACGTAGATGGCGATGATCGCGATCCAGACCAGGACGCTGCCGCCGACCAACATGATGACCAGCTTCATCGCCCCGTATTCCTTGGTCCGCGCAAAGGTGGCGAAGGTGGAGCTGGAGCCCCAGATGCCGATGAGCAGGAACATGGGGACGACAGCGAGCTCGTAGAAGAAGAACAGGAAGAACAGATCGATCGACACGAACGTGCCGTAGACGCCCGCGATCAAGAGGTACAGCAGCAGGTAGTAGGCCTTGGGATCGTCGTCCCGGCTGAGCGCGATGATCGAGGCCGTGAAGGAGACGATGCCGGTCAGCAGCACCATCAGCACGCCAATGCCGTCGACGCCGAGCCGGAAGTCGATCCCGAGCTGCTCGACCCAGGGGTAGACGCGGACCAGCTGGAAGGTATCGGAGCCCGCCCCATAGTCGAACACCCAGAAGGCGTAGATCGACCCAACGAGCAGCAACAGCCCGGCGCTGACACCCGCCCACCGCACCACCGTCCGGTATCGGCCGGGTATCAGCAGCAGCGCGACCACCACCAGCATGGGGACGTATATCAGCGACTCGAGGATGTGGCGTTCGAAATAGCCCATGTGCCGCTACGCCCTCAGCCAAAAGAAGAGGCCGACGCCGATGACGCCGATGACCATCGCCACCCCGTAGTCGGCAAAGAGGCCGGTGGCGTGGTGCCGGAGCGCGCGCCCCGCCCCCATCGCCGATAGCGCGGTGCCGTTGACCGCCCCGTCGTTGATGGCGCGGCGGTCGAAGATCGCGATGCCCTGGCTTACCTTCAGCACGACCTGGTCGATGGTCCACTGGTAGGCGTCATCGAGGTAGTACTTCCGCTCGACCAGCCGGTGCAGAGGCTCGAACCGAATACGCGCCGAGTCCACGAGGTCCCTCCGGCGGTCGTACAGCCACCAGCCGGCCGCGAACCCGCCACCGGCGAGCACGATGCTCGCGACGGTCCATTGGGCCACGACCTCGAAGCCGTGCGGACCGTGCTCCTGTAGGAACAGGAACGAGCCGATGCCGTCGTAGGTGCCACCCCACGGAAGCGCAAGCAGACCGACGACCAGGCTCAACCCCGCCAGTACCGAGATGGGGACCACCATGACGAGGGGCGACTCGTGGGCGCGCTCCCCCTCGGCGCTCAGCTCGCCGTAGAAGGCGAGCCGTGTGGCCCTGGCCATATAGACCGCGCTCAGCACGATTGCGAGCAGGAAGAAGACGAGGTAGGCAGGATTTAACCCCTCCTGCACTGCGAGCAGAATCTCGTCCTTGCTCCAGAAGGCGCTGAGGGGCGGAATGCCGGCGAGTGCCAGCGCTCCGATGGTGAAGGCGGCGGCTGTCACGGGCATTCGTCTACGCAGCCCGCCCATGCGCCGGATGTCGGTCTGGCCGTCCATACCGTGCATGACGGACCCGGCGGACATGAATAGGCTCGCCTTGGCAATGCCGTGGGTGAGCAGGTGGAAGATCGCGACGGTGAAGCCGCCGGCGCCGAGCGCGAGCATCATGAACCCGAGGTGGCTCATCGTGGAGTAGGCGAGGATGCGCTTGAGGTCGGTGCTGACCAGCGCCAGGCTTGCGCCCAACAGCGCGGTGATAAGCCCGATCAGCGCCACCGCGGTCAGCGCGTCACCCGACGCCTCGAACAGCGGGAAGAGCCGCGCCACCAAGAACACCCCCGCCGCGACCATCGTCGCAGCGTGGATCAGTGCGCTAACGGGGGTGGGGCCCTCCATCGCGTCCGGCAGCCAGACGTGCAGGGGGAATTGCGCGGACTTGCCCATCGCGCCCAGGAAGATGAGGAGCGCGCTCCCCGTCACCAGAAGGTCGCTCAGCTCCTGGCCGGGAAGCGGGTGCGTGACCCGCTCCAGGATCTCCAACGTATCGAAGGTCCCAGTGTTCACGACCAACAGGATGATGCCGATGAGGAGGCCAACGTCGCCGACGCGCGTGGTGACGAACGCCTTCTTGGCAGCCTCGGCGGCGGAGCGGCGTTCGTACCGGTGCCCGATGAGGAGGTAGGAGCAGAGGCCCACAAGCTCCCACGCGAAGTACAGGAGGAGCAAGTTGTCGGCCAGCACCAGTGTCAGCATGGCGGCGGCAAACAGGGAGTGGACCGCGAAGTACCAGGGCAGCCGCTCGTCGCCGGCCATGTAGCCCAGCGAGTAGACCTGCACGGCCAGCGCGACAAAGGTGACCAGGCCCAGCATGATCACGGTCAACGGGTCGACGATGATGCCCCACGCCACGTCGATGCCGCCCGCCGTGAACCACTCCACGGTGAAGTGATACTGGCCTACACCACGGTCAAGGAAGCTTTGTAGCACGAACCAGAAGGTGGCGAAGCCGGCCAGGATGGCCAGGACCGATAGGAAGCGGCCGCGATCGGGCAGGCTTTCCCGTGCAAGCGCGATGACGCCGAAGGCGCCGAAGCCGTAGACCGGGATGAGCCAGGCCCACTCCATCCCTAGGCCTCAGCGCTCTGCCTCTCCCAACGGGGGAGAGGGGACCAGGCGTCTTTAGTGCGGCGTGTTTGCTTGTTCGTCATGGCTAGCCCCGAAGGATGTCTATCTCGTCCAGGTTGACCGAGCCGTGGCTGCGGAACAGCCGCAGGATGATGGCCATCGCCAGCGCAACCTCGGCGGCGGCAATGGTGATGACGAAGATGGCGATGACGAGCCCCGTGACGTGGTCCGCGCCGCGGTAGGCGGCGAACGCCACGAGGTTCACGTTCACGGCGTTGAGCATGAGCTCGACGGCCATGAGCACCAGCACGGCGCTGCGCCGCGCCAGGACGCCGTACAGGCCCAGGCAGAACAGCGCGGCACCCACGAGCTCAAAGTGGAGCAGCGTCACGAGCGCTCCTCCGGCCCACCCGAGCGGGCGATGACGATGGCGCCGACGAGCGCGACCAACAGGACCAGCGACGCGATCTCGAAGGGCATCGCCCACTTTTCGAAGAGGACTGTCGCCAGCGTCTCGATATCCACGCCGGAGCGGTCGCCGCTGTTGAACTGGTCGGAGTCGCTCAAGAAGGCGGTCGCCAGAACCGCGAACAGGCCGGCGCTGGCAACCGCCGCCAATGGCCAGCGGCGATGCTCGCCGGTGAGCTCGAACTCACCCCGGCGCGTCAGCATCAGCGCGAACAGGATGACGATGACGATGGCGCCGCCGTAGATGAGGACCTGCACCAGCGCCAGGAAGTCGGCGAACAGCAGGACGAACAGCCCGGCGATCGCACCCAGTGCCGCCAGGAGCAGCAGCGCGGCGTGGACGACGTTCCGCGTGGTGACTACACCCACCGATGCGGCCAGGGCCACGCCGGCGAGCGCGTAGAAGATCGTCAGCGTCACCTAGGTCTCGGCCCCTTCGGTTTGGTTCGCGGCCTGCTCGGTTCCGGCGGCGCGCGCGGCCGCGGTCGCGGCCCGCTTCGCCAGCGCGTCTTTCGCCACGTTCTTCTCGGGGTTTACCGCCTGCCAGCTGGTCTCCGCCATGTACTTGCGCCCCTGCGAGAGCAGCAGACCGAGGTCCGACCGAGCGCCGTTACGAGCAAAGCTCGAGAGCTCGTGCTCGTGTGTCATCTCGATGGCGTCGAAGGCGCACACGTCGACGCAGATGCCGCACAGGATGCAACGGTTGAGGTTGATCTCGAAGGTCTCGATGATCTTCCGGCGGTGGCTGTCCCCCGACTCGGCCTTGGGGTTGTCCTGCATCTGCGCCGACATGCACTGCGTGGGGCACTCACGAATGCATACCATGCACCCGGTGCAGAACGGCTCGTCCGCGGTCTCGTCCCATAGCAGCGCGGGGAAGCCCATGAACCGGTCCTGCACCGGCAGGTGCTGGTCGGGATAGTGCGCGGTCACCGGCTTTCGAAATAGCCAGCGCAGCGTCGTCACAAGTCCTTTGAGCCCCGATAGCATGCGTTTCCCCCTAGCCCGCCGTGGCCTCAGCCTGCGGAGCGTCCGGCGTCGGTACCGAGCGAGCTCGGTGAGCGATCGCCTGGCGCGCGTAGCGGCGGGCGCGCTCCATGGCGGGCTCGCGTTGCAGGCGCAGCTGTAGGTAGCCGGGCACCGCGAGCGCGGCCGCCGACACCAACGTCAGCGACCACACCGGCCAGCCGTAGAACTGCTGGACCGACGCCGCGACCACCGCCGCGAAGGATAGCGGGATGAGCAGCTTCCAGCCGAGCCCCATGAGCTGGTCGATGCGGAGGCGTGGGTACGTGCCCCGGATCCAGAAGATGACGAGGACGACGGCGTAGGTCTTGCCCAGCAGCAGCGCCACCGCGGCGACGCTCGGCAGCTCGGCGAAGGGCCAGCGCCAGCCGCCGAGGAACAGCAGCGCGGTCAGCAGGGCGATGACGAAGGTGTTGATGTACTCGGCCAGGAAGAACACGGCCCAATGGGCCCCGCTGTACTCGACGAAGGGCCCACCCACGACCTCGGACTCGGCGAAGTAGATGTCGAAGGGCGTCCGACCGACCTCGGCGATTCCGGCGATGAGGAACACCACCAGCGCCAGAGGTAGCACGGCGGCGTAGGGCACGGTCTCCTGGGCATCGACGATCTCAACGAAGTTCAGACTGCGGGCGAGGATCGCCACGCTGAGCAGCGCCATGATGATCGGGATCTCGTAAGAGACCAGCTGCGCGGCCGAGCGGAAGCCGCCCAGCACCGCGTACTTGCTCGCGGAGCTCCAGCCGGCCAGCACCAGGCCCACGATGCTGAGCACCGAGAACGCGATGAAGAAGAAGAGGCCCAGCTCGAGGTCGCGGACCACCACCTCGCGCGCGAACGGGATGGTCAGCCACACCACAAAGCCCGGGACGAACACGAGCAGCGGAGCGACGTAGAAGATGGCGCGCGCAGACGGCCCGGGCGAGACGTCCTCTTTCAGCAGCAGCTTCAATGCATCGGCGACCGCCTGGAGCAGACCAAACGGGCCGACCCGCGTCGGGCCGACCCGGCCCTGGAGCCGGCCCAGGAACTTGCGCTCCAGCCAGACGAGCGACAGCGTGACGCCCATCAGACCGTTGAACAGCGCGAACAGCCCGATGAAGATGAATAGGATGTCGCGGCCTTCGACGCTCACCGGTCCACCTCGCCAAGGACGATGTCCAGCGAGCCAAGGATGGCCACGGCGTCGGCGACGTAGGCGTCGCGCAGCATCGGCTCCAGCGCCACGAGGTTGCAGAAGGACGGCGGCCGCACCTTGACCCGGTACGGCTTATCGGTCCCGTCGCTGACCAAGAACACACCGATGTCTCCGCGCGGGTTCTCGGCGTGGACGTACACCTCACCCTTTGGCGGCCGCGCGATGCGCCTCCCCACCGCCATGGTCGGTCCCTCGGGCAGCTGGACCATCGCCTGCTCGATGATGTCGAGCGACTCGTAACACTCGCGCAAGCGCACCCAGTAGCGGTCCCAGCAGTCGCCGAACTCGCCGACGGGCACGTTGAAGTTGAAGCGGTCGTAGACCTCGTAGGTGTCGTCCTTGCGCACGTCGTACGCGACCCCGCTGCCGCGCAGGCAGGGCCCCGTGAGCCCGGTGCTGATGGCCGTCGCGGCGTCGATGACCCCGATGCCGCGCGTGCGTGCCAGGTAGACCTCGTTGAACGTGAGGAGCCGGTCAACTTCGTCGAGGCCGCTTCGCAGGTCTGCCACGACGGCCCGGACGCGGCTCGGGAAGTCGGACGGCACGTCCTCCTTGAGCCCGCCGATGCGGAAGTAGTTGTGCATCATGCGGGCGCCGGTGACGTGCTCGAACAGGTTCTGGATGCGCTCGCGGTCGCGGAACGTGTACATGACCGGGGTCATGGCGCCCACGTCGAGGGCGTAGGTGCCGATGAACAGAAGGTGGCTGGCGACCCGGTTGAGCTCGGCCAGGACCACGCGCAGATACTGCGCGCGCTCCGGCACCTCCAGGCTCATGAGCCGCTCAACGGCGCGGACGAAGACGTGCTCGTTGTTGAGATTGGAGACGTAGTCGAGGCGGTCGAACAGCGTGACAACCTGGCCGTAGGACTCGTTCTCGCTGATCTTCTCGGAGCCGCGATGCAGGTAGCCGATGTGTGAGCGGCACCCGACGATGCGCTCGCCGTCGAGGGACAGCACCATGCGGAACACGCCGTGGGTCGCTGGGTGCTGCGGCCCCATGTTCAGCATCATGTCGACGGTGTCGACCTGCGGGTCAGTGGTCATGGGGAATTCTACTCGTACCTCGTTATTCCCTGAGCCCAAACGTCGAACTTGCGCCAGGACACCTTATGTCCGCGCTGGTGATTCGCGGGTACCCAAACGAGAGACCCATTACTTACTTTCAGCGTGCCGAATTTCGACCCGTCGCGAAATACCTCGAACTCCACGTCGGCCCTCCCCAACTGCCGCTCGGGGATGCTGAAATTGACCTTATGAGCCATGTATGCACCTCTCTCTTAGTACTCGTCGTAGTCGTGCATCGGAAATGACTTCAGGCCAGGGTGCCCTTCGAAGCCCTCGTACAGAAGCAACGGTGCCAGGTCATCGTTGCCGTTGAAGCGCACGCCGAAGAGGTCGTGGGCCTCGCGCTCGTACCAGGCCGCCGCCTCCCAAAGCGGCGTGATCGTCGCCACGGCGGCATCGTCGGCCGGCAGGTCGACCTTGATGATCGCTTTGCGGTCGCCGGCGATGGAGAACAGCACGTAGTTCAGCTCGATGCGCTCGATGTAGTCAACGGCGAGCAGGCAGTGGAGCATGTCCATGGCCAGCGTCGCGTCGTCGCGGCAGTGCTGGGCGACGGCGGGGAGTGCGGTAGGGGCGACACGCACCCACGGGATGTCGTCGCGGCCGCCAGCCTCCAATGCCCGATTGCCGACGACCGCCGCCAGCGTCTTGGCGGTGGCCTCGCCCTTGGCGTTCAGGACCTCCTCGGCCACCTCGATGGGTGGGCCCCGGTGGGCCGCTGGGCGGGGTGCCTCGGCGTCGCCGGCCGGGGTTGCGCCGGACTCAGGCTGGGGTGGCTGCTCTTCAGCCACGGGCACCCTCACGGGCGTCGCGCTTAATCTTCTGCTGGAGCTTGATGATGCCGTCCATTAGCGCCTCGGGGCGGGGCGGGCATCCGGGGACGTAGACATCGACCGGGATGATGTGGTCCACCCCCATGACGACGCTGTAGGAGCGGTAGTAGGGCCCCCCGTTGGTGGCACAGCTGCCCATGGCAATGACCCACTTCGGGTCCGGCATCTGCTCGTACAGCAGGCGGATAGGCTCCGCCATCTTCTTGACTACGGTGCCGGCCACGATCATGACGTCGGACTGGCGAGGCGAGGGCCAGGTCACGACCCCGAAGCGGTCCAGGTCGTGGTGCGCCAGGTGCGTCGAGATCATCTCGATGGCACAGCAGGCGAGCCCGAAGGTCAGCGTCCAGAGCGAGTTGCTCCTGGCGAGCGCCGCGATCTGGTCGAAAGTCGTGGTGATGACTCCGGGCGCACCGGACAGGGCGTTGGGCGCTGGCGAGTTGCCCTTCCCCGTCGACACGGAGCCGCCCTCCGCCGTCTCGAAGAAGCGGCCCTCCTTCGGGCGGTCCCACTTCTCGGGGACGAATAGCGGAACGGGCTGCGCCGACAGGGGGACCGGCTGCTCTTGTCCTGGCTCAGACGGAGGATTCATCGCCACTCCAGCACGCCCTTGCGCCACGCATATGCGACCCCGAACAGCAGGATGCCGATGAACAGCATCATCGCGTAGAAGACATAGGACGCCGTCTCCATGAAGACGAGGGCCCACGGGAAGAGGAAGACCGCCTCGACGTCGAAGATCAGGAACAGGATCGCGAAGATGTAGTAGCGGACGTTGAACTGCGAGCGGCCCATCGGGCTCGGCAGGATGCCGGACTCGTAGGGGATGGCCTTCTCGGCCGACGGACGGTGCGGGGCGAGGAGGCGCGAGGCCATGAACATGAGGCCGATGGCACCGAATCCAAGAACGACCGCCAGGACGATTGCGGTCCAGTCCGTCGCGTAGCCTGCTGGGGGTGGCATCCGACCTCTCAGGGCTGTGGGGAGGGCCTCGGCGAGGCCCGCGGGGACAGTACCATCAGGCCTGCGAGAGCGTCAACGACGCCGCGCGATGGGTTCCGCCGGGCTGGGACGAGAGAAGCCGGAATCAGGCGTCGAGGGCCATGATCGTGCCGAGGTCCTTGTCCCCGCGCCCGCTCAGGTTGATCAGGATCGACTGGTCGGGACCCAGCGACGGCGCGAGTGTGTCGACGACGTAGGCAATGGCGTGCGCGGACTCGAGGGCGGGGATGATTCCCTCGACCCGGCTGAGGAGCCGCAGGGCGGCGACCGCCTCGTCGTCGGTGACGCTGACATAGGTGGCGCGCTCGCTATCTTTGAGCCACGCATGCTCGGGGCCAACGCCCGGGTAGTCGAGGCCCGCCGAAATGCTGTGCGTGGGCAATACCTGGCCTTCGGGCGTCTGAAGCAGGTAGGACATGGCGCCGTGGAGGACTCCGAGCCTCCCTTCGCTCAGGCTGGCGGCGTGGTGGCCCGTCTCGACTCCCTCGCCCGCCGCTTCGACGCCGATCAGGCTGACGCCCTCGTCGCCGACGAAGGGATGGAAGATGCCGATGGCGTTGGAGCCCCCTCCGACGCAGGCGACCACGTGGTCGGGGAGCCGGCCGGTCGCGTCGAGCATCTGCGCGCGCGCCTCACGGCCAATCACCAGCTGGAAGTCGCGCACCAGCATGGGGTAGGGGTGCGGGCCCACCGCACTGCCGATCAGGAAATGCGTGTCGGCGACGTCGGTGACCCAGGCGCGGATGGCCTCGCTGACGGCCTCTTTCAGCGTCTTGCTGCCGGCGTTCACCGGGTGGAGCTCGGCCCCGAGGAGCCGCATACGGAAGACGTTGGGCTCCTGGCGGCGCATGTCCTCGGTGCCCATGAACACGGTGCACTCCAGGCCGAGCATCGCGCAGGCGGTGGCCGAGGCGACGCCGTGCTGGCCGGCCCCCGTGTCAGCGACGACGCGGCGCTTGCCCATGCGCTTGGCCAGCAGCGCCTGCCCCATGGCGTTGTTCATCTTGTGGGCACCGGTGTGGCACAGGTCCTCGCGCTTGAGGTAGACCTGCGCTCCGCCGGCGTGTGCGGTCAGTCCCTTTGCGTGATAGATCGCCGTGGGGCGCCCTACGAAGTCGTGGAGCAGGCCATCCAGCTCGGCTTGGAACGCTGGGTCCGCCTTCGCCTCGAGGTACGCGGCCTCCAGTTCAGCCAGCGCTCCCATGACCGTCTCGGGGACGTACTGGCCGCCGTACTGGCCGAAACGGCCTCGCTCGTCGGGTACCGTGGTCACGCGCTCCTCCTTGGAAGAAAGCGGCGCAGCCCCCTGCGACTCGCCGCCTTGTCCGCGGCCCGGACGGCCTCCACGAACGCGCGAACCTTCGCGGGATCCTTCGCGCCGTCGGTCTCGATGCCGCTCGAGGTGCTGACACCCCATGGCTTCACGGTGGCTACCGCCTCGCCGACGTTGTCGGGCGTCAGGCCGCCGGCCAGCCCGAACGCGAACGCCTCGGCGAGGCCCCCGGCCAACTCCCAATCGAAGCGTCGCCCCGTCCCCCCGTAGGCGCCTGCTGGCTGTGCGTCGAGCTCGATGCGATGGCCCGCCATGATGTGACGCTGGGCGAGCACCATGATCTTGGGGAGCTGGGCGGAGACGGGCACGTCGGGATTGACGCCGACGACCCGAAAGACGGGGACCGTCATCTCGGCGCAGTAGGCCATGCCCTCGTCGGCGCAGAGCTGGACGGCGTCGAGGCCGAGCCGTGCGACGAAGTCGTTGACCTCGTCCGCCGGCTGGTCGCCAAACAGGCCGACGATCTGTGGGCACGGGGTCGAGCCGAGGGCGTCGCGGAACTCGCGCATCAGCGGCTCGGCGCGCTCCGCGGTCAAGGTGCGCTTCAGGCCGGGGACGAAGACCAGGCCGATGGCGTCCGAGCCCGCGTCGGCAGCGGCGAGCATGGGCTCCACGGTCGTGAAGCCGCAGATCTTGACGTGCGTCATACGCTCGCCAGCTCGCGGACCTTGGTGGCCGTGTCCCCGGCCGTTACGAGGGCCTCGCCAACCAGGACCGCGTTGATGCCGGCAGCCTTCAGCGGCCTGATGTCGTCCGCGCTGTGAATGCCGCTCTCGGCCACGATCACCTTGCCCCGCGGGATGAGTGGGCGCAGGCGAAGGGACAGCGAGGTGTCGACCTCGAACGTCTTGAGGTTGCGGTGGTTGATGCCGATGACCTCCGCGTCGGCTTTCAGCGCCGTCTCCAGCTCGGCTTCGTTGTGGACCTCCACCAGCGGCTGGACCCAGACCGACTGCGCGGCGGCAATGAGCTCGCTCAGCAGCGACGGCTCCAGCATGGCGACGATGAGCAGCGCGGCATCCGCGCCCCAGGCGCGCGCCTCCACGAGTTGGTACGGGTCGTAGAGGAAGTCCTTGCGGAGCACGGGCAGCGACAGGGGCGACACGGCGGCCTTTACTGCCGCGAGGTGCTCGAGGCTGCCCTGGAAGTGGTCGGCCTCGGTCAGCACGGAGATCGCCGCAGCGCCGTTCTCGGCGTAGAACGTGGAGAGGCCGACCGGGTCGTAGTTCTCGGCCATGACGCCGCGCGAGGGCGAGGCCTTCTTCACCTCGGCGATGAGGCGCACCGTGTCGCCCCACAGCGCGCCCGAGAAGTTGAGCGGCAGCGGGGCGGTCTTGGCCCGCGCCTCCATCTCGGCGAGGGGCACCTCGCGCTTGTGGCGGTCCACCTCCACGCGTTTGTGCTCCAGAATCTTGTCGAGAATCGTTCCGGTGGTCATGGCGTTTACTCCAGTGTCTGGCTAAGCACCGCGAGCTCGCCGACCTTGGCCGCGGCCGCACCGCTGTCGATGTGCTCGCGGGCCAGGGCGACGCCCGCCCGAATGTCGGCGCAACGCCCCGTGACCGCGAAGGCCGCGCCCGCGCTCAGCAGCACGATGTCCTTGCGCGGCGATGCGGTCGGGGCCAGCGCCTCATGGAACATGGCCACGTGGTCGTCTGCCGTCGCCGGCTGGAGGTCAGCGACTTGAGCGCGAGAGATGCCGGCGTCCTCCGGGCTGATGGTGAACGGACGCACCTTCGCACCCGCGACCTCCCAGACGCTCGTTGTCGTTGTCGTGGTTATCTCGTCCATGCCGTCGTCGCCCGCGGTCACCCACGAGCGCTTGGTGCCAAGGATGGCGAGGACACGCGCGATCTTCTCGGCGGCACCGGCGTTGGCGGCGCCGATGAGCTGGTACTGGGCGCCTGCAGGGTTCGTCAGCGGGCCGAGGATGTTGAACACGGTGCGCACGCCCAGCTCGCGCCGCACGGGCGCGGCGTGTCGGGTCGCGGGGTGGAATGCCGGAGCGAACATGAAGCCGAGGCCGGCCTCGTCGATGCAGCGCTCCACGCCCTTGGGGCTGAGCTGCATCTTCACGCCCAGCGCCTCCAGTAGGTCGGCGCTGCCCATTATGCCGGACATCGCCCGGTTGCCGTGCTTGGCGACCTTGATGCCCGCCGCGGCCACGACGAAGGATGCGGCTGTCGAGACGTTGAAGGGCCCGACGCTGTCGCCGCCGGTGCCTACGATGTCGAGCACGTCGCCGTCCGGCTCGACCCGCGAGGCGTTTTCGCGCATGACCGATGCCATGCCGGCCATCTCCTCGGCCGTCTCGCCGTTCATGCGCAGCGCCACGAGGTACGCCGCGATCTGCGCGGGCGTCGCCTCGCCCGCCATGATCTCCCGCGTCGCGTCGGCCGCCTCAGCCTGGCTGAGCGAGGCGCCGCCGACGAGCTTGGCGATGGCGTCGGTGATCATGCCGTGGCCCCGCTTGATACCCACTCACCCCTTGGCGCTGGCGCCTCGAGGAAGTTGCGCAGCAGGTCGTGGCCCGCTTGCGTCATGATCGACTCAGGGTGGAACTGGATGCCCTCGACGGGGTGTGTCCTGTGCCGCACGCCCATGATGACGCCGCTCTCGGTCCGCGCCGTCACGACCAGCTCTTCGGGCACGGTGTTGGGCACGATGGCCAGCGAGTGGTAGCGGATCGCCTCGATGAGGTTTGGGAGTCCGGCGTAGACCCCCTTGCCGTCGTGGGAGACCGGGCTGGTTTTGCCGTGGACGATCTCGCCCGCGCCTGCGACCGTCGCGCCGTACGCGACACCGATGCACTGGTGGCCAAGGCAGACACCGAGGATTGGCGTGTGCTCGCCAAAACGGCGGACGACGTCGGTGCTAATGCCGGCCACAGCCGGGGTGCACGGGCCTGGCGAGATGACGATGCGCTCTGGCGCCATGTGTTCGACGTCATCGAGCGTGAGCGCGTCGTTGCGGACCGTCGTCACCTCGGCGCCCAGCTCGCACAGGTACTGGTAGAGGTTGTAGGTGAAGGAGTCGTAGTTGTCGATGAGGAGGATCATGGTGGGCGCCGGCATTCTACTCGCGCTCTGGGTCTACTCGCGGCCCTCGGCCTCGGCGATTGCCCTCAGCGAGGCGGTCGCCTTCTGCAGCGATTCGGCGTGCTCGAACGCGGGGTCGCTGTCGTAGACCACGCCGCCGCCAGCCTGGATGTAGGCGACGCCGTCCTTCACGACCATCGTGCGGATCGCTATCGCTGTGTCCATGTTGCCGTCAAAGGCGAAGTAGCCGACGGCCCCGGCGTAGGGGCCGCGGCGCTCGCCCTCCAGCTCCGTGATGATCTCCAGGGCCCTTACCTTGGGCGCCCCCGATACTGTGCCCGCCGGGAAGCATGAGCGCAGCGCGTCGTAGGCCGTCTTCCCGGCCGCGAGCCTCCCCGTAACGTGGGACACCAGGTGCATGACGTGGGAGTACCGCTCCACGTCCAGCATCTGCGTCACCTCCACCGTCCCGGGCTTCGCCACGCGGCCGATGTCGTTGCGCCCGAGGTCGAGCAGCATGATGTGCTCAGCGCGCTCCTTCTCGTCGTGGCGGAGGTCGTCCTCGAGCGCCTGGTCCTCCGCCGCGTCGGCGCCCCGGCGACGCGTGCCAGCGATGGGGTGGGTGTCGACCTGCCCCTCCTCGACGCGGACGAGCATCTCCGGCGAGGCGCCCACAATGGCGAAGTCCTCCAGCTCCAGGTAGTACATGTAGGGCGACGGATTGACGGCCCTGAGCGCGCGATAGAGCTCGAAGGGCGTCGCGCTGGTGGGCCGGGCGATGCGCTGTGACGGCACGACCTGGATGACGTCGCCGGCGATGATGTAGTCCCGCGCGTGGCCGACCATCCAGTAGTAGTCCTCCAGCGTTTTGTTCGACTGGCCTTGGGCGTCGCCTTCCGTGGGCCGGCCCTGGGGCGACGGCGGGGTGAGGGGCTGGCGAAGGCGCTCGACCAGCGCATCGATGCGATCGATGGCAGCGGCGTACGAGGCGTCGAGGTCCTCATCATCGACGCGGGCGTGGCTCACGACCTGAATCCGGTGTTTCACGTGGTCGAACACCAGCAGCGTATCGGTGAAGAGAAAGACGGACTCCGGCACGCCAATTGGGTCGGCGGAGGCCTGTGGCACCCGCGGCTCGAAGTAGTGGACGCACTCGAAGGCCAGGTAGCCGACGGCGCCGCCGACGAAGCGGGGCAGGCCGGGCACGGCGACGGGGTTGAATTGGCCGAGCTCGGCTTCGACCAGCGCGAGGGGGTCGCGGGCGCCGTCGGGTTGGCCGGGGCCGGTGCGGACCACGCGATAGGGCTCGGTGCCGATGAAGCTGTAGCGCGCTAGCCGCTCGCCGCCCTCCACCGATTCCAGCAGGAAGGAGTGGGGCCCACGGGCGACCTTCAGGTAGGCGGACACGGGCGTTTCGAGGTCGGCCTCCACGTCCCGGTAGACCGGCACGAGGTTGCCGGCCTTGGCCAGCTCGCGAAACTCCTCGATCGTCGGACGATACGCTGCCATCGCACTCCTCGCGGCACGCAAAAAGCCCCGTCACCAAAGGGACGGGGCTTCCGTGTTGCCACCCTTGTTCCCCGACGTATCGGGGCACTCTGCCAGCGCCTCCCGGTTATGCCGGAAGAGGCTGCCCGTCTGTATCGGGACGGTCCCGGCGGCCCTTACTCCCGTGGTTTGGGGGCCGCGGCTCGGAGGTCCATTCGGTCGCTGCGCTGGCACCGGTTCTCAGCTGCCCCGGCTCTCTGAAGCCACGCCTCGCGGCCTACTACTCCCCGTCGTCGCCTGTTATCGCCGTCGTGACGATTGTCGGCGCGTGGGGGCGCGGGTGTCAAATGCCCTTGGCCGCTCCCGATGCGCGGCATCGGAAAGCAATGAAACGTGGGTAGCTCCATTCTATCGGGTATCTGGAGGCCGATTCTCCGGCGGGCCTTGGCTCTAGGAGGTCTGTAACGACGAATGACGCCGCTTTCATTGACGCCACATAGTCTTCAAGAGTGTGTGGGACACGCACGATCGGGGATGGCAAAGGCACCGGGTCCAGGCTGATCGTGAATGGTTCAGGGATCGGGTCACGATTCCAGTACTGCGGGATGGGTTGCTGCGGGTTCTTGTACGAGTCCCAGAACCAAGGGTGGACCGTGGTCAGCACCATGACTCCCTTTGGGCGGAGCAGGGTTCGAGCAGCCTCGAACGCTGGTTGGAGGTGCCGCATCTCAACCGTCGCCATGTTAAACAGGACAACGTGATACGTACCCGTCGGTAGGCACTCAGGGGCCTCTTCGATCGTCGATTCCTGAAAGTCGAGTCTTGGAACATCGCCGAACTCTCGACGGGCGGTGCGGATCATCTCTAAGGACCTGTCAATACCAGTCACATTCCACCCCAGCCCGGCCAATCGCGCGGACATCACGCCAGACCCGCAGCCTGCATCAACCAGATTGCGATGTCGTGCTGGCCCCAACAGCCGTCGAATCGTGGGCCAGAGCACGAGGTCGTATGACAGGTCTCTCCCTGACACGATTTGCTCGTGGCGACGAGCAGCATTGAGGCTCCAATCGCTAGGCATGCATTGGTCTTACGTCGGGTTAGCCCGCATCACGTCTATCAGCGTTCGTGCCAACGCTATCACCTGTGGATGGTGCTCCTCTTGGAATACTGAGATCCTGTGATTGGGGATTGCTCCAGATGCGATCGCGAGTCGTCGACCACCGAGCCTACCGCGATTCAGTAACGTGAAGCGAGGGAACTCAGCCATTCCGCTTGGGTGAACTAAGACTGTTGCCCCAGCCTGTCCGAGTCGTCCGGTGAGATCTGACGGCTCTGCTACGTACAATCCAACCTCAGCGTGTTCGGTCATCTGTGAGGTAATGAACTTTTCCATTTCCGCATTGCTTGCCACCCAGGCAAGGCGATTGGAAACGATGTCCATCGTGGTGCCATCGCTGATGAATCTAGTGAGGAATTTGTTTATTGACTCATCCGTAGCATGGACCGTCTCCCTTATCCGACCTTGGAAGACCCTGTAGCTAGTAAAGGCAAGGACGGCGAGCTCCGCCGACAGTGCCAACGTGCCCCATTTATCGGAGACATCCGCCTCAGGGTCATCAAAAGCGTCGATGCCCGCGACCAGAAAGACGATCGCGAAGACCGCCGCGGCGCTGGCAGCTAGTGCGCGGACCCAGTCGACAAATGTCCACCCATCCCAAAACGCAGAGATGAATCGACCGACAAAGGGTACTGACTTGAGCCTGGGCATGGCTACCACCTGTCCGTATGCAGGATGTCTTTGAGCGGCTTGCGCGCGCTACCGCCGCCGACCTTCGCGGGGTCGGGCGGGTAGCCGAATGCGACTACGTAGATCACGCGCATGCCCTCCGGCAGGCCGAGGACCAGCGACGAGCACTCGGTGTCGTGCGTGACGACGGGACACGAGCTGACGCCCTCGGCCCAGGCGGCGACCATCATGTTCTGCGCCGCGCGGCCGGCGTCGAAGAGCGTGTGGTCCTCGGGCATGGCGATGGCGACGACGAACGGCGCGCCCGGCACGTGGCGCATGTAGCCGCCGCAGGCCGAGAGCGCCATGCGTTGGTCGGGCGTCTCGATGACGATGAAGTGGTACGGCTGCTTGTTGGTCGACGAGCCGGCCATGCGGCCTGCTTGAAGGATGCGCTGCTGCAGCGGGCCGGGGATGGGCGTGACGAGGTACTCGCGGGTGTCACGCTTGGTGCGGATGGCGATGTAGGCGTCCAACGTTTTTGCCTCCGAGCGGGTTTCGCGTGCCGCCTATTGAGAGCCCGGCACCACGGGGCGGGTGGGCGGGAACACACCCCTGAGTGCTCATTTCCCCGGCCATACGTTATACGTCAGGTGCGTCTCAGTGACTGTCTTATGTGTGGCCGGTTGTGGATAGCTCATGCGTGTGGAGGCTCCCGCTGGGGAGGTTGTTCCCACCCACCCGCCCCGCTGCGCTGTTTGGTCGGGCTGGGGCCGTCGCCCACGGGAATCCCGTGGCCCGCCCCGCTGTGCCGTTGACTGGGCATGCGAGAGAGCGCTACGAGACGGCGGGCCCGGGCACCGGCGGCGGCGACTCCCTGAACCCGATCAGCTTCGCCGTGACCAGCAGCCGGTGGTCGTAGACGCCGCGGGGCTGGCAGGTAACCAGCGTCAGGCGGGAATCGCCAGCCTGGTAGAGGCCAAGGTCATCTTGGTGGAGCAGATCGGTCTGCGTCACCCGGTACAGGTACTGCATATCGCCGCTCTGGGCGATGACGTAGACATCCTCACCGTTGCGTAGCAGGTCGGGGACGCGGGGCAGCCGGGCGAACACGTTGCCCTCTTGCTGGATGGGGCTCTCCAGGTGCCCGAAGTACCAGCCGTTGCCGTGCGAGCCTGGGTTCGGCGTGCCCGGGATGTGCCCAACCGTGAGGCGTGGCGTCTCGTAGGCCGCGCTGCTCCCGAGGTTGCGGATCGCCAGGTCCTGCACGCTGGCGTTGACTCCGAGCGCCGGGATGATGAGCCGGTCCGCGCGGCCGATGTCACCCGCAAAGGACGGCTGACCTATCGCTGATAGGGGAGCGAAGCCGTCCAGCAGCGGCTCCTGGCCGAGGTTCAGCGTCCCGCGGGGGTCGGCCCATTGCCGGTAGGACATGACCGAGCCGGGGTACAGCCACTGGGACCCAGGCGGGGGTGCGTCCGCCTCGAAGTCGGGTCCTGCGCGCAGGCTGCTGAAGGTGGACGGGGCGACGTCGGTGCCCACGACGATGAGACGGTCGAGGTTGCGGGAGGCCAGCGCCGTGTAGGCGTAGAAGGCGCCAGCGGCACCCAAGAGCACGAGGCCGACGACCAGCAGGGACGCACCGAGGAGGGACCGTGGCCTACGACGAAGCTTCCTCATCCTCACCACCACCCATCACGGGTTACCGCGGGCCGCGCATCAGCTGCCGTGCGGTCTAGCCCGGAGACGCGGCACTGCTCGTGACAGGTTAGGCGAGTTGGGCGCACGTGCGCCTACCTCATGCGCTGCATTTCGGCGCCGTTGCCGAGGGGCTCATTCAGGTATACGTCCCCGTTGCGGACCTTGATGCTGAAGCCACCGCCGGCCTCCCCCAAGAACCGGATTCAGCAGCATCGCGGCCTGCTCGACCGCCTGTTTTCGGCGGGCGGCCCGCCTCTTCCCAGTAGGTGCGCGGATGATACACGGGTGCCAGGAACGCGACAACCAAGCCGTGGACGCCTCGTTGACGCTCCAATTCGGGCGACCCTATACTGCCTGGGCCTGATCGTGGGCGGTTAGCTCAGCTGGTTAGAGCGTCGCGTTGACATCGCGGAGGTCACTGGTTCGAGTCCAGTACCGCCCACCACCCCCGCACTCCGGCCCGGTACACCTCCACCCAACTCCCCTGGAAGAGGCGTCCAAGGGCTGTCGCCGGCCCAGTGGTTTCCTGAACGCATCCATCGCCTCCCACCTGACCTCTCCTCCCACCCCAGCGGCAGCGGGCATCGCGTCGCTGGCCCTGATTGCCGTGACTCTCGCCGTGCTGACCGTCGCGTGCGGCCCCAAGGCTCCGCCCTTCGACGGTGTTATCGCCGCGAGCGACTTCGCCGTCGGCACGAACCGCGTCCCGTTCGTGCTGGTCAACGCTGACGGTGCGCGCCTCGAGGGCGCCGAGGTCCGCGTGCGCTTCATCTCGCTGGCGGATACCGAGCCGCGGCCGGGTGGCGAGGCAGAGGCCACCTACTACGAGATCGAAGGCGTCACGCCGCACGTGCACGAGGAGGGCCTGGTCCACGACCACCGCGACGCCCGCGGCTTCTACGTGGTGGACGGCGTGGACCTGGACGAAGCCGGTGTCTGGCAGATGGCCATCGCGGTCACGTCGGACCCACCCGTCGAGGTGTCGCAAGGACCGGCGTTCGTCGTGAGCGCTGCGCTGCGCGCGCCTGGGGTCGGCGATGCGGTCCCCGCGACTGAGAACCCCACCATCCGCGATGTCGCCACCTTCGCGGAGCTGTCGACACGTTCGGTCGAGAGCGACGAGTTGCACGAGGTGTCGGTGGCACAGGCCATCGCGGCGGCGCGACCCTTCGCCGTCGTCTTCGCGTCGCCCCGATTTTGCGTCACGGCCATCTGCGGTCCCGTGACCGACGTAGTCGCGGACATCCAGGGGCATTATGGGGACCGGGCCAACTTCATCCATATCGAGCCGTGGGACATCACCGCGGCCCGCGAGGAGGGGCGATTGATCGCGTCCGCGGTCACCTCCGAGTGGCGCCTGCCGTCGGAGCCGTGGGTCTTCGTCGTCGGTGCCGACGGACGGGTGGCCGCACGGTTCGAGGGGCTGGTGGCCCGCGAAGAGATCGAGCTGGCGCTGGACGAGGCGCTGCGCCGTTAGCCTTAGTCGATCGCCACGCCGACCAGACGGCCGATGCCGTTGGATGCGGCCACGGCGAGCCCGGCGAGGGCGATCATTTCGAAGGCCTGGCGAGCGACGTTACCCGCCGTGAGGGAGGCGCGCCAAACACTCACTGCGATCAGCGCCGCGGCGGTCGCGCCCAGAGAGGTGGCGAACGCCGGCGTCCCTTCCAGGAGCACGTAGGGGAAGACTGGGAAGGAGGCTGCTACCGCGAAGGCCCCGCCCATGACGGTTGCGGAGAGGCGGGGGTGCGGCGGCTGGTCGGGAAAGCCCAACTCCTCAGTCATCATGAGTTTGACCCAGTTGTCCTCGTTCCTGGCCACCGCCTCCACCACCTCGTCGAGCAGTGGGTCTGGGATGCCTTTCAGCTTGAAGATCTGACGGGTCTCGGCGATCTCCTGTTCGCGCATGTGGACGACCTCCCAGCGCTCGCGGGCCTCCTCGGCTTGGCGATACTCGCGCTCGCTCTTGGATGAGACATAGGCGCCCAGGCCCATGGAGATAGCTCCGGCGACGAGCCCCGCCACGCCACCCAAGAGGATGATGTCGGGATCGCTGGTGCCTCCGGCAAGGGCGGCGACGAGTGCGACGTTCGAGACGAAGCCGTCGTTGGCACCGAAAACGACCTCGCGGAGCAGCCCACCCTCCGGCCTATGGCCTTCCGACGGGCGCATCCCGACCCGCTGGGTCCAAGGCATGATCAGACGGCGGACACGCCTGACCGTGCGTTCGATGGTCTGCATCGCGCTCAGTTTACAGGCAGAGGGCTACAGCCAGGGCGGGCGCCGCGCTGCCTTGGCTAACCCTTCTTGACGGCGCCCACGCGGACCTCGTCGCCCTCCACGGTCGTCTCGTAGACCGTGATGTCGTGACCGCTGGCACGCAGGCCCTCCCCGGTGCGGGCGTCGAACGTCCAAGCGTGCCACGGGCAGGTGACGACGCCGTCCTCCACCGTGCCGTCGCCGAGGGGCCCGCCCATGTGCGGGCAGACGTAGTTGGTCGCGTAGAAGGTGCCGTTGTCGTTGAAGACGGCCATGGGCTTGCGGCGCCACGGACCGCCGTCGGCCATGAGCATCTTGCTATCGCCGGGGGCTATGTCGCTTGCTTTGCAGATCACGACGTACTCGGCGGGCTCGGGTTGCGTGGTCATGTGGCTCCTGGGGGTGGATGGCCGGGCGGCCGGGCGGCCACGCGGCTCAATGCATCGAGTCGTGCGTTACCGGGACAGCCTCTCGATCATGATGCTCATGGGCGCGCCTGCCTCCTGCATCTCGTCCACGTAGGCGCGCCACGCCTCGTCCATGCGCGCGCGGGCCTCGGACTCGTCGTCCAAGGCTAACGCGGCGCTTGCGGTGGCGTTGAAGCGCCGGAACGCTGTGTTGCGCAACTGGTCGTAGTTGTGGACCGCGGCGCCAACCAGCAGCCGAACCTCGACGTCCATCCCTGCACGCCTCCCTTGCATGTCTCCGAACGTCTCCAGATGCGCCAGGCAACAGCCTGCGCCGAGCCCCAGCGGCGGGAGCCTAGCACAGCCGCCCCACGAGCGTCGCGCTGCTATACTCGGCGCCCGCCCGACGTTGCGGAGGCCTGGCAAAAGGCGTCCGCCCACGTTCGGCGCAGACGTCCGGCACAAAGGAGGCCACACCATGGCGCAGCAGGCCGCGGCCCCTCACATGACTCGGCAGCCCATCGAGCGGAACCTGGCCATGGAGTTGGTCCGCGTCACCGAAGCCGCAGCCCTGTCCGCCGCTGTCCACATGGGCAGGGGCGACAAGGAGCTCGTCGACCAGGCCGCCGTCGACGCCATGCGGTTCACGCTGGACGGCGTCCGCATGGATGGTGTCGTCGTCATCGGCGAAGGCGAGAAGGACGAAGCGCCAATGCTGTACAACGGCGAGCACATCGGCGACGGCTCCGACCCCAAGGTCGACATCGCCGTCGACCCAATCGACGGCACGACGCTGCTAGCCAAGGGCTTGCCTGGCGCCATCGCGGTCATCGCCCTGTCCGCGCGAGGGATGATGCGTGTGCCCCGCGAGGTCTACTACATGGACAAGATCGTCGTCGGGCCCGAGGCGGCGGGCGCCGTCGACCTGGCCGCTCCGGTTGCCGACAACCTCCTGGCTGTGGCCAAAGCACTGGGCCGCAAGGTGTCCGAGGTCACGGTCATCGTGCTCGACCGCCCACGCCATGAGACCCTGATGAAGGAGATAAGGGCTGCCGGCGCGCGCATCAAGCTCATCACGGACGGCGACGTCATCGCGGGTATCCAGGCGGCGATGCCGGATACCGGAGTCGACGTCGCGATGGGGGTGGGCGGCACGCCGGAAGGAGTAATCACCGCGGCGGCCATCCGCTGCACCGGTGGAACGATCCTGTGTAGGCCATGGCCCCGCGACGACGAGGAGCGGCGCCGCTGCATGGAAGCGGGGCTGGACGTCGACCACGTCTACGACACCGAGGAGATGGTCGCCGGGGACGACGTCTTCTTCTCAGCGACGGGTGCCAGCACCGGCGAGATGCTCCGGGGCGTGAGCTTCAGCCCGGGCGGGGCCAAGACCCAGTCGCTGGTCATGCGCTCGCGCTCCGGCACCATCCGCTGGATCGACTCCACCCATGACTTCAGCCGCCTCGACAAGGTTCGCTTCAGCGAGTAGACGCAGCCGGGCTGGCGCCACCCCATGCCGGACTCTGAGCTGCGCGGAGCCTCATGCGGCCCGTGCTGGATCTCCTCGCGGGAAAGCACCTAACCCCATGGTCACCATCGGCACACCGCTGTCGCCTGGCGCCACCAGGCTGTTGCTGCTCGGCTCCGGCGAGCTGGGCAAGGAGGTAGCCATCGAGGCGCAGCGTCTCGGTGTCGAGGTGGTGGCCGTCGACCGCTACGCCAATGCACCCGCGATGCAGGTGGCGCATCGGAGCCATGTCATCTCCATGCTCGACGCGCAGGCGCTACGCAGGGTCATCGAGGCTGAGCGCCCGGACTTCGTCGTGCCCGAGGTGGAGGCCATCGCGACGGACGAGCTCGTGGCGTTGGAGCGCGAAGGGGTGCGCATCATCCCCACGGCACGGGCGACGCGGCTGACGATGGACCGCGAGGGCATTCGCCGCCTGGCGGCCGAGGAGCTGGGCCTGCGAACGTCTTCCTACCGCTTCGCCGACTCGGAGGCCGAGTGCCTGCGGGCGGTCGGTGCCGTGGGATTGCCGTGCGTCGTCAAGCCGGTGATGAGCTCGTCGGGCCGCGGGCAAACGGTGCTGCGCGCGCTGGCCGACGTCGGCCGGGCGTGGGCCACGGCCATCGCCGGCGGACGCGGGAACTCCACGAGGGTCATCGTCGAGGGGCTCGTGGAGTTCGATTACGAGATAACGTTGCTGACGGTCCGCCACGCCGGCGGCACGGCCTTCTGCGCTCCCGTCGGCCACCTCCAGATCGCTGGCGACTACCGCGAGTCGTGGCAGCCGCAGCCAATGTCGGTCGCCGCGGCCGATGCGGCGCGGACGATCGCGAGCCGAGTGACGGACGCGCTTGGCGGGCTCGGCGTCTTCGGTGTCGAGCTGTTCATCAAGGGCGACGACGTCTACTTCAGCGAGGTGTCGCCGCGCCCGCATGACACCGGCATGGTGACGCTGGTATCGCAGGACCTGTCGGAGTTCGCGCTGCACGTTCGCGCGGTGCTGGGGCTGCCGGTGCCCGCCATCGAGCAGCTGGGGCCGGCAGCGTCGTGCGCGGTTGTCGTGGAGGGCAGCTCGGATAGCGTGCGCTTCGAGGGTGTGGACGCCGCGCTGGCCGAGCCGGGCACGGCGCTGCGGCTATTCGGCAAGCCGGGGCTGGACGGTCACCGCCGCATGGGCGTGACGCTGGCGCGCGCCGACAGCATCGAAGAAGCGCGAGCCAAGGCACGGCGCTCCGCCGCGGCGCTACGCGCCGTGCTCTAGGTCGCCTCGTCGGGCGGGCCGCCGACGTGCGCCACGGCGAATGCATCCGCCGAGCGCGCGGCCTCGAATTGGTCGAGCGCCTCCAATGCTCCGGACCGTAGACGACGGCCGGCCCGCTGCCCATCATCACCGCGACGCCGATGGTCTCGGTGATCTCGTCGCGGGTGGCGCCAGCCTGCGGCACCGCCGTGGAGTTGGTGTGAAAAGGGCGCGCCGCGCCGTGAACGCTCTGTGAAGGAAGCCCGGACGGGATCGCCGCGCCCTCAGCCTGCGGGGGCTGACGCCGTCTCCATGTCGCTGGTGTAGGCGCCCTGGCGTGCGGCCGACGTCAGTTTGGCGCGGTGCAGGTAGGCGCGCTGGGCCCGCTCGACGTTGGCGGCTTGGCCGACCCATGCCGCGAGGGGCGCCGACTGAAGGCCGCGGCCGTAGGAGTAGCTGAGCTCCCAGGGGGCGCCCTCGACCGCGACCAGGCGGTTGATGGCATCCAAGTTTACCGTCGCCTGCTCGTCGCTCTGGCCACCGGACAAGAACACGATGCCGGGCACTGCCGCCGGTACCGTCGCCTTGAAGCAGTGGACCGTGCGGCGCGCGACCTCTGCGGCAGGGGCTCGGCCGGCCGCGTCCTTGCCCGACAGGACCATGTTGGGCTTGAGGAGGATGCCCTCTAGCGCCACACCCTGGTGGCCGAGGGCGTAGAAGACCTCGCGCAGCGTGCGCTCGGTGGCGTCGGCGCATTGGTCGATGGAGTGGGTGCCGTCCATGAGCACCTCCGGCTCCACGATGGGCACGAGGCCCGCCTCCTGGCAGAGGGCGGCGTAGCGAGCAAGGGCGTGGGCGTTGACGGCGATGCAGTAGTCGGAGGGGATGCCGTCGCCGATCGCGATGACCCCCCGCCACTTGGCGAAGCGCGCACCCAACCCGTGGTACTCGACCAGGCGCTCGCGCAAGCCGTCCAGCCCTTCGGTCACCGTTTCGCCGTCGGCTCCGGCGAGAGGCTTGGCGCCGGTGTCAACCTTGATGCCGGGGATGACGCCCCGATCTTGGAGGACGTTGACCAGCGGCGTTCCGTCGGCGGCATCCTGCCTGAGGGTCTCGTCGTAGAGGATGACGCCGCTGATGTATGCCTCGCCGCCGTCGGCGCGGAAGAGCATTTCGCGATAGTCGCGGCGGCTGTTCTCAGTGCTTTCGACATTGATGGAGTCGAAGCGCCGCTTGATGGTCGACCCGCTTTCGTCGGCGGCCAGTATCCCCTTTGCTGGGGCCACCAGCGCCCGCGCGATCTTGTTCAACGCTGCCAAGTCTGCGGCCATCGGGTCCTCCTTCTCGGGAGCCCTCCGGGCCTACCGAGGAGGCTATAATAGCGCCCGCTCACGGGCGAGGCCACGAAGGGCCGCGACCACCCGCCGGCGGGTGGAGCTTCGCCCCGCTGGTGCCCCTGGTGCGAGCCCCCCGAACGGCGGAGCGCTTCCCGACCACACATGGATAGCCTCTCAGTAGCGCTGCCCGTCTTTTTCGCCAGCGCCGTCGTGGTCGTTCTTGCCGGGGTCGCGCTCGCCTACTTCGGCGATGAGATCGCCGAGCGTACCGGCTGGGGCGCGCTCTGGGTCGGCACCATCCTCGTCAGCGTCGCCACGTCGCTTCCCGAGCTGATCACCAACATCAGCGCCGTCATCATCGACGCGCCGGACATTGCGCTGGGCAACGCGTTCGGGGCCGACGCGATCAACATGTTCACGCTGGCAGCCATCGCGGCCGTCTTCGGCGTCGGACGGCTGTTCAGCGAGCAGCCGACGCAGACGCTGGTGCTGGCGCTGGCAGCGGTCGTGCTCGCCCTCGTCACGTTAGGCGTGGTCGTCACCGGCGACACCGCGCTGGGCCCGTCGAGCGTCGGGGGCCTGATCGTCGCAGCCTCCTACGTGGGCGCGATGCGCGTCGTCTACGCAGCTCGATCCAAGGAGCCGGAGGACCCGGACGCCCTGCCCGACGTGGCGGGCTCGGCGACGCGCGCCTGGATCGGCTTCGGCGTCGCCTCACTGGCCATAATCGGCACGGCGCCGCTGCTGGCCGCGAGCGCCGACGGCATCGCCGGCGCCAGTGGGCTCTCGGCCAGTTTCGTTGGTGTGCTGATGGTCTCCATTGTCACGACGCTGCCGGAAGCGACCGTGTCGGTGACGGCCATGTTGCGCAACTCACCGGGGTTGGTCATCGGCAACCTCTTCGGCTCCTGCGCCTTCAACCTGTTCGTTATCCCCATCGCGGACCTGGCCGACGGTGAGCCGTTGCTCGCCGGCGCCGGCTCGGCGCACATCCTGGCCCTGGCCGCGGCGGCCGCGCTCATGGCGGCGGGCCTCCTGGCGATGGTGGCCGCGGCGCGCAAGCGGCTGGCGGTTGCCAAAGCGCTCGTGCCCCTCATGATGGTCGGCTACCTCGGAACGGTCTACGGTGTCTTCGTCCTGGCGGACTAGACGGTCGAGTTGGTGAATACCCACGCGAAGGGTTTCTGGAGGTGCGGCGGTGCAAATAGGTGTGTGCCTGCCCCACTACGGCCTGGCGATGGACCCCGCTGGGACGCGGACCTTCGCCGAGCGCGTGGAGAGACTGGGGTTCGACTCGTTATGGGTGACCGATCATGTGATCGTCCCCAAGGAGCTCGACATCATCTACAAGGAGCGCATGCTGGACCCGCTCGCGACCCTCAGTTACCTGGCTGGGGTCACCAGCACCGTGCGCCTGGGGACCAGCGTCATCATCCTGCCGTATCGCAACCCCGTTATCGTTGCCAAGGAGCTGGCCACCATCGACGTCCTCAGCGGAGGCTGGGTCATCTTCGGTGCCGCCTCTGGCTGGATGGAGGGTGAGTTCGCCGCGCTTGGCGCCGACTTCGCGAACCGTGGCGCCCTCGCCGACGAGTACCTCCAGGTCATCACGGCGCTCTGGACGCGCTCGGAGCCGGAGCTGAAGATGGAGCATTTCGACATTCGCGGGGTCGTCGCCTCGCCGGAGCCCGCGCAACGCCCGCGCCCGCCCATCTGGATCGGCGGGCAGAGCCCGCCGGCGGCGCGCCGAGCGGTCGCCTTCGGCGACGTGTGGCACCCCAACCTGCCTTCGTGGGAGGAGGTCGAGGGCGCGCCGCGCTACCTCGCCGACCTGTCCGCCAGGGTCGGCCGTGCCCAACCGCCTGGGCTGGCGATGCGGGCCTCGGTGAACTTCGACGTACCGCCGCCCGAAGGCGCTCGCCCCGGCTTCTACGGCGCTCCCGAGCAGATGGCCGGTACCGCGCAGCGTTTCGCCGCCGCGGGCGTCAGCCACCTGCTGCTCAGCTGGCGCGATATGCCGTTTCGGGAGGTGCTGGCCGAGCTGGAGCGCTTCGGGGCCGAGGTCCTCCCGGCGGCCCGCTAGGGGCCGGGTGCCAGCGGGGTCTCGCGCTCGCGCTGCTGCCGCTCTTCAGTCCGTACCACGAAGATCAGCACGGTCAACAGCGCGGTCATGAGGATCATCGAGCCGGGTATCCACATGATGATGCCGCCGAGCTGCTGGTCCTCGAGTGGTGTCAGCCCGTAGTCACTCGTGAAGTCTGAGTAGAAGCCGTACCACGCCGAAGGCGCAAAGGCGAGGAAGGCGCCCAGCACGAATACCGGGACCGTGGTGAAAAAGATGTACGGGACCCGAGCAAGGTAGGAGAGGTTCGGCTTGAGCGGCACGGGATCGACGACATTCCACCACCACACCATCGACGCGCCCAGGAACGTCGCGTGCTCGAAGAGGTGGGCCGGCGCGCTGCGCAGCGCGAGATCGAACGCGCCGGGTATGTGCCACGCCAATAGGGCCGTCACGTAGAGCGGCCAGGCCACCAGCGGCAATGCCGCGATTCTTAGGGGCACCCGCACCAGAGGCGACTTCAGGGCGGGAATCACCAGCGCTCGGCGAATGCCACGAGGGATACCGCGCAGGACCGGAATCATGGGCGCGCCCAGCAGCAGCAGGGGGGGCGCCACGGCGACGAGCAGGAGGTGCTGGACCATGTGCGTGAGGAACAGCTCGTCCGCCAGGTGGTCGAGTGGGGACACCAGCGCGACGAGGATGATCGCCAACGCCGCGTAGAAGGACAGGGGCCGCCAGGCTGGGTGACGCCGCCGGCGCGAGCCGCGGGAGCGTGCGAGCCCCCTGGCGTAGAGCCACGCGCCAAGCGGAATCAACACCAGTGCGATGGGGTCCAAGGACCATGCCGCCCAGGTCGAGACTCCCTCACTGCCGATGTGGAGCGCGATCAACGCAACGTCCTGCCCGACCGCAGGCTCGGGGCGGCTTGAGGCACCGCTAGCGCGTCAGGCTGGAGAACAACGCCAGGAGCACCATGAGGATCGATAACATGATGAAGAACGGCGCGACGAAGAGCAGCGTGAAGCGCCAGTTGTCGAACTTGAGGTGCATGTAGTACGCAACGACGATGGCGAACTTCACGCCCGATAGAGCCAGGATGATCCCCGTCATCACGGCCGAGCTCAGGCTCGAAATGTAGAAGACCCCGAACTCGCCGAGTGTGATCACGGTCAGGATGACGGCGATGCGTATGTAGACCGCCGCGGTCGGGTGGGCGCCGTGCGCCGCGTGGTCCAATTGTCCTGCGTGAATGTCGTGCGCCATGTCCAGCTACCCCACGAGCCTGACCGCTGCGCCGGCGTGCTCCAGCAGCCGGTCGTCGACGCCGAACGCGCCGATCAAGTAGACGACGCCGAAGATGACGATCCAAACGATGTCGACGAAGTGCCAGTACAGGCCGGCGATCTCGACGTCGAGCGAGTTCTCCTGTTTGATCTTGCCCTTGTATGAGGCGAAGAAGATCGACCAGAGCCAGATGATGCCGACGGTAACGTGAGCGCCGTGGAAGCCAGTCAGAATCAGGAAGCTGCTTCCGAACAGGCTGGTCCGCGGCGTGAGCCCCTCAGCGGCGAACTGGGTGAACTCGGTCATCTGGAAGCCGATGAACACCATTCCGAGCAGCGCGGTCGCAGCCGTCCAGAAACGGAACGGGCCCATCTGGCCACGCTGGATAGCGGCCAGTGCCAGCACCATCGCCAGGCTGCTGGTCAGCAGCACGAAGGTGCTGATCGTCGTGACAGGGATGTTGAAGATATCTTCGATCGGCCCCGTCTGGGTCGCGGTCCGGTTGATCAGGTGGGTCGTAATGAGCGGCCCGAAGAACATCGCGTCCGAGCCCAGGAATGCCCACATGAGGAGCTTCCGGTTGTTCAGCCCGGTGGAGGTGCGGTGGTCCGCTTCGGGTCCTTGCGCTATGTATTGCATTCTGATTTTCCGCTCACCCTGAGCCTGTCGAGGGTCACCAGCGCCCGTTGGGGCCTAGTGGTGAACGCCCTCCAGGGCCTCGGTTGCCGTGACGGGCTCGAACACCCACCGGTACAGCGAGTAGACCATCAGCAGCCCCGCGCTCGAACTCATGAACAGCCCGAAGATGGTGTTCCACTGCCACACCATCAGCCCCCCGGCCGCGAGGGTGACGCCGGCGGCGAGCAGCATGGGCCAGTAGGACGGCGACGGCATGTGAATGGCCGACTCGTCGAAGTACGGCAGCTCCGGCGGCTCCACGGCGTTCGCTTCGTCGTCCCACAAAGGGTACAGGCTGCGCACTGTCGGGACCACCGCGAAGTTGTAGTGGGGCGGCGGCGACGAGATCGCCCACTCCAGGGTCGGCGCGCCCCAAGGGTTGTTCCCGGCGGGCTGCCCGATGCGGGCGCTGCGGAACATGTTCAGCAGCATCACGAAGATGGCGGCGGTGACCACGACGGACCCGAAGCTGACCAAGAGGTTGATGCCCTCCCAGCCCTGGTCGGCTGAGTAGGTGTAGATGCGGCGGGGCATACCGAGCACGCCCAGGATGTGCATCGGGAAGAACGTCAGGTTGAAGCCGGCGAACATGAGCCAGAAGTGCAGCTTGCCCAGGCTCTCGCTCATCATGCGGCCGGTCATCTTCGGGAACCAGTAGTACAGGCCGGCGGTGAGTCCGAAGACGCTCCCGCCGAACAGCACGTAGTGGAAGTGGGCGACGATGAAGTAGGTGTCCTGTTGCTGCGTGTCGACGGGCACGACCGCGTGCATCACACCGCTCAATCCGCCCAGCATGAACATGGAGATGAAGCCCAGCGCGAACAGCAGTGGCGTCTTGAACACAATCGACCCGCCATAGAGCGTGCCCAGCCAGTTGAAGATCTTCACCCCAGTCGGCACGGCGATGGCCATGGTGGCGACGGAGAACGCAGAGAGGGCCCAGGTACCGAGCCCGACCGTAAACATGTGGTGAGCCCACACCCCGAATCCCATGAAGCCGATGACGGCGCCCGCCATGACCACGGTCATGTAGCCGAACAGCGGCTTGCGCGAGAAGGTCGGGAGAATGTCCGACACGATGCCCATGGCCGGCAGGATCAGGATGTAGACCTCCGGGTGCCCGAAGACCCAGAACAGATGCTGCCACAGCAGCGGGTCCGCGCCGGCGGAGACGTCGAAGAAGGTGGTGCCGACGAACCGATCAAGCAGCAGTAGCGTGAGTGCCACCGTGATGACAGGGAAGGCGAAGATGATTAGGAATGAAATGATCAGCGTCATCCACACGAACAGCGGCATGCGCATCAGCGTCATGCCGGGCGCGCGCAGGTTGATGATGGTCACCACGAAGTTGAAGCCTGCGGCCAGCGTGCCGATACCCAGCACCTGGAGGCCTAAAATCCAGAAGTCGACGCCGCTCGCACCCGAATATTCGCTCGAAGTCAGCGGCGCGTAGGCGAACCATCCGGCGTCCGGTGCCGATGCCTTGAAGAAGGAGACGTTCATCAGGATGGCGCCGAACAGGAACAACCAGTAGGAGAGCGCGTTCAGCCGGGGGAACGCGACGTCACGCGCACCGATCATCAGTGGAACCAGGAAATTGAAGAAGGCGGCACCCATGGGCATGATCACCATGAAGATCATGGTGGTGCCGTGCATGGTGAACAGCGCGTTGAAGGTGTCCGCGTCGACCAGGTCGGAGTCGGCCTGGGCCAGCTGGGCCCGCATGACCAGCGCCTCGACTCCGCCGAGGATGAAGAACACGATGGCGGAGACGCCGTAGAGGATGCCGATCTTCTTGTGATCGACGGTCGTCATCCAGGCCCACACACCTGTGGGCGCGATCGGGCGCCGCAATATCGCGATGTTCGCTGCCATCTCTTCCTTCTTGAGCCCCTTCAAGCCCCAGTCGGGCTTCAGCCCCTTTTAGCCCCAGTCGGGCTTCAGCCAGACTCTAGCACTCGGCTGGTCCGCGTCACTGCCTTCAGTCGATGGTCAGGCTCCTGATGTAGGCCGCAACGGCCGCGATCTCGTCGGCCGACAGCGCACCTGCGAAGGTGGGCATCGTCTCGCGGTCCGCCCTGCCGCCCAGCAGGCCCTCCGGGATCGGCTTGATGGCGCGCAGGTCAGCGACCCATGCCTCGACGTTCTCCGTCGTGTTGTCCATGATGCCGGCGCCCATCGTGAGCCGCTCGCCGAAGAGCGAAAGGTCTGGACCGACCTTGCCACCCGCCGCGGTGCCGAAGATGGTGTGACACCGGCTGCAGCTTCCGACAAAGATCGCCTGGCCGCTGGACAGGAACGTGCCCTGCGGCGGCGGTGCCGGCGGCGCCTGGAGGGCATCCACCCACCGCTCGAAGTCCGCGAGCGGGTCGACGATGACGCGAAAGCGCATCAGCGCATGGGCCAAGCCGCAGAACTCGGCGCACTGGCCATAGAAGACGCCGACCTCGTTGGGCGTGAAGACGGGGAGGTCGTTGGGATGGTTGGGCACCGCGTCCACCTTGCCGATGAGCTGTGGCACCCAGAAGGAGTGGATCACATCGTCCGACTCCACGTGGATGGCGACCTCGCCCCCCACGGGAATGTGGATCTCGTTGGCGGTGGTCAAGGTCCCGCCGTCCGGGCCTAGCCCCTCGTAGTCGACCTCCCACCACCACTGGTGGGCGGTGACCGTGATGTGCAGCGCGTCCTCGGACGGCGACGCGGCCGCTCCGACGATGGCAAAGACCGTGGGCACGCCCACTATCACCAGCGCGGCGATCGGCGCCAGCGTCCAGGTCACCTCGAGCGCGTTATTGCCGTGGATCTGGCGGGCGGGGACACCGGGTTTGGCGCGGAAACGGAAAAGCAGGTAGGCCATCGCGCCGAGCACCAGGGCCCCAATCGCGCCGGAAACCACGATGACCAGAATGTAGAGAGTCTGGATAGTGTCAGCCTGGTCGGACCGTGGCTCGAAGGTGGTCTGGGGGGCCGAGCAGGCGGCCAGGAACACCGCAAACACCACGACCAAAAGGGCGAGGCTCAGGGGACCGCGATGGTGGCTCAGGCGCCCCATGTACTTATCGGTCTCCGTCCGGGATTGAGGATGCCGTCGGCCTGGTGGCCGTGCCCCGCGAAGGGCTTGTTACGGATATCACAGGCCCGCATGAGGGTCAATCTGCGAGGCCCAGGAATCGGAGGCAGTTTGCGGAGCCGATCGCCTCGATCTCGTCCGGGGTGAGCCCGAGAGCGTCGTACTCCTCGGCTGGGGTCTGCGGCCGGAACTGGAACGGGTAGTCGGAGCCCACCACCACCTGCGAGATGCCGACGGTGTCGATGAGCAGCCGCAGCGATTGGTTGCTGAACAGGATGTCGTCGTAGTACATCTGCCGTGCGTACTCGGTTGGCGTCTTGGCTGGCTTGTCACCCGCCCAGTTGTTGTGAAAGTAGCCGAGGCGCGGCAGTATCTGGGACAGCGTGCCGCCGCCATGGCTGATGCAAACGCGCAGGTCGGGGCACGCCTCAAGCGTGCCCCCGCCGATGAGCGACGTCGCCGCAAGCGCCGCCTCGGTCGGGAAGCCAACGCCGTTCACCCAAGAGTTCGGACCCACGATGCGGTCGGTGAAGGTCGGGTGCTGGGAATGGATGAACACCGCCATCCCCAGCGACTCCGCTTCCTTAAAGAAGGGCAGGAACTTTGGATCGCCGGGGCTGAGCCCCTGAATGTTGCTCAGTATCTCCACGCCCGGCAGCCCCAGGCCCTTGAGCGCGCTCAGCTCCTTGGCTGCCATGTCGACATCCTGGAGAGGCACGGCTCCCAGGCCGTAGAAGCGGTCGGGGTTGGCATCGACCATGCGGACGATGGTCTCGCTCAGGTAGCGTCCCAGCGCTAACCCGTCTTCGGGCTCCAACCGGTAGGCGAGCAGCTCGGGCATGGGTGACAGGACCTGGCGGTCGATGCCGAGGTCCGGCATCTCGGCGATGCGGCGGTCGTTGGACCAGCAGCGGTCGAGCACCGTGCGGAAGTTGCGGCCCGAAATAACGACGTTCGACTTGGCGAAGCCGGAGCCGTCGTCGGGCTGCGGCTCCATGCGCGGCCACAGGTCGCCGGCGGCCCGATTGCCGACGGGAGGGAAGTGCTCGGGCACGATGTGGGTATGCATGTCGATGTTCATGGTTTTGTCCTCGCCGCGGCCTTCAGGGGTGGCCTGTGTCTTACGCTACCTCGCCGCGATGCTGAGCTCGGCCGACCTCGCTGGCGCTAGCGTGCGTACGGCGCCGCATTATCGCGGTCAGGCGCCGGAGGGTAAAGGTCGGGCTGGAGCAGGCCGTGGCCTGGCGGAGCGTGCCGTGGCGTCCTTGACACCCCAATAGGGGGCTCCCTATACTTGCGCGTGGCCCTACGGAGGGCGGGGAGCGAGCACGGCGTTGGAAGTCGCCCTACCCACATAGCGTTCTAGCGCAGGGTAGCGTTGCTTGCGAGGCGGCGGCACGGAGATCCCGGCCGTCGTCTTTGTACGTTAACAAGGGAATATCGAGCGAGCGAGAGCATCAACGCTTGTTGGGTCAAGTTATTAAGGGCCCACGGGGGATGCCTTGGCGTCAAGGGCCGAAGAAGGGCGTGGCACGACTGCGAAAAGCCTCGGCTAGCCGTATAGCAGGCTTAACCGGGGATACCCGAATCGGGAAACCGGCGACGGAGAAACCGTCGCACCCCTTACCGAACACATTAGGTTTGGGGAGGTAAGCGGGGGAACTGAAACATCTCATTACCCCGAGGAAGAGAAAGCAACCGCGATTCCCCTAGTAGTGGTGAGCGAACGGGGATCAGCCCAAACCTGGAGGGCCAAACGGACTGAGGTCCTATGCCTTTTGGGTGTTGTACGGCGTACGAGCGGAAGCCTCAGCGACCGCACGAAGTTACCAATCCAGTCTCTAGCCGAAGGTTCCTGGAAGGGACCGCCATAGGGGGTGATAGCCCCGTAGGCGAAAGAGGCTGGACTTCGGGTACGTCCGTGAGTACCGCGGGACACGTGGAATCCCGTGGGAATCTGGGGGGACCACCCTCCAAGGCTAAATACCCTTGACGACCGATAGTGCACAAGTACCGTGAGGGAAAGGTGAAAAGAACCCCTGAAGGGGAGTGAAATAGATCTGAAACCGTGGGCCTACAAGCGATCGGAGCCTCGGCTAAGCCGGGGTGACGGTGTGCCTATTGAAGAATGAGCCGGCGAGTTACATCTGTGTGGCGAGGTTAAGGGATATAGACGTCCCGGAGCCGTAGCGAAAGCGAGTCTGAATAGGGCGATTCAGTCGCACGGAGTAGACCCGAAACCGGGTGAGCTACCCATGGTCAGGGTGAAGCTCCGATAGTCTCGGAGTGAAGGCCCGAACCGGTGAATGTTGCAAAATTCTCGGATGAACTGTGGGTAGAGGTGAAATTCCAATCGAACCCGGAGATAGCTGGTTCTCCCCGAAATGCATTGAGGTGCAGCCTCTAGGGGGAGGAACGGAGGTAGGGCTCTGGATGGGCTAGGGGGTGTGAGCCTACCAAACCCAACCAAACCACAAATGCCGTTCTGTCCATGCCTAGGGAGTGAGACTGTGGGGGATAAGCTCCATAGTCGAGAGGGAAACAGCCCAGACCGCCGATTAAGGCCCCTAAGTACAGGCTCAGTGTAAAAGGAAGTTAGATCGCTCAGACAACCAGGAGGTTGGCTTAGAAGCAGCCATCCTTTAAAGAGTGCGTAATAGCTCACTGGTCGAGGGGTCTTGCGCCGACAATTTACCGGGGCTTAAGCCTGTCGCCGAAATCGCGGCTTCTCGAGCAATCGGGAGGGGTAGGGGAGCGTTCCCTGGGCGCCGAAGCTCTGATGTGAGTCAGGGTGGAGCGCAGGGAAGCGAGAATGCCGGCATGAGTAGCGTAAAGGTGCGTGAGAACCGCACCCGCCGAAAGTCCAAGGTTTCCTACGCAACGTCGTTCGTCGTAGGGTTAGCCGGTCCTAAGCCGAGGCCGCAGGGCGTAGGCGATGGATAGCTGGTCAATATTCCAGCGCCACCTTTTATTCGTTTTAAGGTCAAGGAGGGACACGGAAAGCTAGGTAGAGCGTGCCTATTGGACATGGTGCGTCCGAACCTGTAGGCCATCCCGGGATAGGAAAATCCGTTTCGGGGCTAAGAGCTGAGGGGTGAGGCAACTTTAGGGTTCGCCCTGGGGAAGTCTGCTGAGGCTATGCCGGCTAGAAAATCTTCGTGACTAGAATCTGAGGTGTCCGTACCGCAAACCGACACTGGTGGACAACCGTAAGCACGGTAAGGCGGACGAGAGAAACTTCCTCAAGGAACTCGGCAATCTAACTCCGTAACTTCGGGATAAGGAGTGCCCTGGGGTGTGTAGTCCTTCGCGGACGAAGCACTTCGGGGTCGCAGCGAAGTGGCCCTGGTGACTGTTCAACAGAAACACAGGTCTCTGCTTAAGTCGCAAGACGACGTATAGGGGCTGACGCCTGCCCAGTGCCGGAAGGTCAAGGGGAGTGGTGAGAGCTACGAACCGAAGCCCCGGTGAACGGCGGCCGTAACTATAACGGTCCTAAGGTACCGAAATCCCTTGTCGGGTAAGTTCCGACCCGCAGGAAAGGCGTAACAACTGGGGCGCTGTCTCGAGGAAGTACTCGGTGAAATTGAAGTACGAGTGAAGATGCTCGTTACCCGCAGCAGGACAAAAAGACCCCGTGGAGCTTTACTGCAACCTGACATTGCTCTGAGGATCGTGATGTGTAGGATAGGTGGGAGGCTTTGAAGCCCGGACGCCAGTTTGGGTGGAGCCGCCGTTGAAATACCACTCTTCTCGATTTTTGGATCTAACCCCTGAACAAGCAGGGGGACCGTGTCTGGCAGGCAGTTTGACTGGGGCGGTCGCCTCCTAAATAGTAACGGAGGCGTGCAAAGGTCCCCTCAGGGTGGATGGAAATCACCCGCAGAGCGCATTGGTAGAAGGGGGCTTGACTGCGAGGCCTACAAGCCGAGCAGGGACGAAAGTCGGCCAAAGTGATCCTACGGTCCCGTGTGGAAGGGCCGTGGCTTATCGGATAAAAGCTACCCCGGGGATAACAGGCTGATCTTGCCCAAGAGTTCATATCGACGGCAAGGTTTGGCACCTCGATGTCGGCTCGTCGCATCCTGGGGCTGAAGAAGGTCCCAAGGGTCCGGCTGTTCGCCGGTTAAAGCGGCACGTGAGCTGGGTTCAGACCGTCGTGAGACAGGTCGGTCTCTATCCGCTGTGGGCGCAGGAAGTTTGAGGGGAGCTCTCCCTAGTACGAGAGGACCGGGAGGGACAGACCTCTGGTGTTCCGGTTGTTCCGCCAGGAGCAGTGCCGGGTAGCTATGTCTGGTGCGGATAAGCGCTGAAAGCATATAAGCGCGAAGCCGTCCCCAAGATGAGACTTCCCATCTCCTAACGGAGAGTAAGGCCGCAGGGAGACTACCTGCTTGATAGGCCGCACGTGTACGCACGGCAACGTGTTCAGCGAAGCGGTACTAATCGGCCGAGGGCTTGACCAAACATTCGCTCTTGCTCGCTCGATTTCCTTTGCTAGCGCACAAAGGCGCACCGCCCCTCTACCCAGAGATGCGGCCGCCGCCTCGGTGCGGGGTGGAGCAGTGGCAGCTCGTCGGGCTCATAACCCGAAGGTCGTTGGTTCGAGTCCAACCCCCGCTACCAGACAACGAAGCAGAAAAGGCCTCCCAACTTGGGAGGCCTTTTCTCGTGTCGCGCGTCCGAGCCTACGGGGTAGGTGGGGCCATCGCGAGGAACGCCGCCTTTGCGCGCTCCAGCGCACCGCTCAGGTCCACGATCGGCGTGATCTCGGTCTCCGAGAACGGCCCAAAGGGGAACTCCGCCATGATGGCGTCCAACTCTTCCAGTGACGCGACATCGAGGACGGTGTCTCCCCCATGGCCCGCGCCGTAGCGGGAGAACGGCGGTCGGTATATGGTGCGGCGAACCTCGCCGGACGCGTGAGCACCATGGCGCACGAACACACCAACCCACCGGGCCTGAACCCGCCGCCATCCGGCATGTACACCCACGTGGTCAAGACCGGCCCGCACGTCTACGTCTCGGGCCAGCTCGCGTTCGATGCCGAGGGCAACCTCGTCGGCGGTGCCGACGTCGCCGCGCAGTATCGTCAGGTCTGGGCCAACGTCACAATCGCCCTCGCGTCGGCGGGCGCGACGATGGACGACGTGGTCCGGACCACGACCTACATCGTCGGCCAGGACAACATCCAAGCCGTCCGTGGCGTGCGCCAGGAGGTCAACCCGCAGCCGCCCCCGGCCAGCACCCTCATCGCGGTCGCCGGCCTGGCCAACCCCGCGTGCCTGGTCGAGGTCGACGCCGTCGCGATCATTGGAGCGCGCGTCGGGGGAGCGGGCGGCGGGCCGGGCGCCGAAGGGCCGAAGGAGCGAACCGCATGAAGGAACTGGTCGAGCGCATTCACGCCGAGGGCCGGGTGGTCGGCGAGGGGATGTTGAAGGTTGACACCTTCCTGAACCACCAAGTGGACCTCGGCTTGATCGAACGGATCGCCCAGGAATTCGCCGGGCGCTTCGCCGGGGCAGGGGCCACCCAAGTCGTGACGGTCGAAGCCTCAGGGATAGCCCCCGCGCTCTTCACTGCGCGCGCGCTGGGCCTCCCGTTCGTGTTCGCGAAGAAGTCACTGCCCACCACGATCTCCGAGGGCGTCTACTCGAGCCAAATCCAGTCGTTCACCAAGAACAAAGTCTTCGACGTCACCGTGGGTCGCCACCTCCTCCACTCCGGCGACAGGCTGTTGGTCATCGACGACTTCCTGGCGCATGGTAGTACCGTCATTGGGCTGATCGACATCGCCGCGCAGGCCGGCGCGAGTGTCGTCGGCGTCGGCATCGTGGTCGCGAAGGCCTTCCAGGGCGGGGAGCAGGCGCTGATTGGCACCGGTATCGACCTGTTCTCGCTGGTCGTCGTCGACCGAATGTCCGGTGGACGCTACCGGCTACGGGGCCACGACGGTAGCGTGTTCGAGGGCTCGATCGACGACGGTGGCCGGCTGGAGCCCGCAGCGCTGGGCCGCGACGCCGTGGTTACCGCCGGCCAGGCTCAGGAGGGCTAGCGCGGTCCGCCCGCAGCCGGCGCTCCCATGGCATCCCGCGGCACATCGGCGAGGGACATTGACTGGGACGCCTTCGCGAAGGACCTGGGCTCGGTGCGACACACGCGCCAAGCGAGCGTGCTCGCGCGCCGGTCGCAGGACTTCTACTGGTTCAGCCCCATCCTGAAGGAGACGCTTGCGGGCGTGCGCGGCGACATCGTCGTCGAGCCGAGCAGCGAGGCCGAGGTCATTCACGCCGTGCGCACGTGCGTGCGCTACGGGGCGCCCCTGACCGTTCGGGGCGCCGGTACCGGCAACTATGGCCAGGCCATGCCCTTGGAAGGCGGCGTCGTGCTCGACACGAGACACCTCACCGCCGTGAAAGCGCTGGCCGATGGCATCATCTGCTGCGAGCCGGGACTGAAACTCGTCGACGCCGAGCGCGCGGCGCTGGGGCACGGCGGAGAGCTGCGGCTGTTCCCCTCAACCAAGCGGACGGCAACCGTTGGCGGCTTCATCGCCGGGGGCAGCTCGGGCATCGGTGCGATCCAGCACGGCTACCTCAGCGATCCGGGCAACGTGCCGGGGCTCCGTGTCGTCACCATGGAGCCCGAGCCGCGGGTCGTCGAGCTGCGAGGGCCTGACGTGGGCAAAGTCGCCCACGCCTATGGCACGAACGGCGTCATCACCGAGGTGGAGCTGGCGCTGGCGCCCGCGGTCGCCTGGGTCGACGTGATCGTCGCGTTCGGCGGCCTCGAGGAGGCGCTGCGGTTCGCCCAGGCTTTGGCGGAGGACGGTGATATCGCCACGAAAGAGATTGGCGTCTTCGCTGCGTCCATCCCACCGTACTTCCCCAACGTCGATGTCCCGGCCGGCAGGGCCGCGTGCATCCTGATGGTGGCCGAGCCGTCGATGGAGGCCCTCGCCAGACTGGTCGATTCCCTTGGCGGTGAGGTCTGTTACACGAAGCACGACCCCGAGGCGGGCCGCACCAGGCCGCTGTACGAGTACACCTGGAACCACACAACGCTGCACGCCATCAACGTGGACCCGTCCATCACCTACCTCCAGTCGCTCTTTCCGCCGGACGACGGCATCGCACCGATTCTGGCGATGCACGAGCACTTCGGCGACGAGGTGCCCATGCACCTTGAGCTCGTGCGGTGGCAGGGCGGAGTTGCCTACGCGGGCCTTCAGCTGGTGCGCTATACGACCCGCGAGCGCCTGTACGAGATCGTCCGCTATCACGAGGCGCACGGCGTGACAGTATTCGACCCGCACACGCACGTGCTCGAGGACGGTGGGATGAAGGTCGTCGACCTGCCACAGCTCGACTTCAAGCGGCAGGTCGACCCCCTGGGCCTGATGAACCCGGGCAAGATGCGGGGCTGGTGGGAGGACGGGGCGGTCCCCGGCCGCGACGTCGCGATCTTTCGATAAGCAATCTGTCGATCCGCGAGGAAACATGGCAGCCGGACCACGGCGATATTGGTGGGACATGACGCGCCCTGAGGTTGAGGCACTGGACACCGAGCGCGTCATCGCGGTGCTCCCGGTCGGTGCCGTCGAGTCGCACGGGCCGCACATGCCCGTAGGCGCCGACGCCATGCTCAACGAGGCGATGCTGAAGCGCGTGTGGGAGCTGGTGCCCGCCGACCTGCCCGTGACGGCCCTGCCGAACCTCCACGTGGGCATGAGCGAGGAGCACATCGACTTCCCCGGCACCATCATGCTGGAGGCCGAGACGCTGATCGACGTGTGGACCGAGACCGCGGCAAGCCTAGCTCGCGCGGGTGTGCGCAAGCTCGTGCTGTTGAACAGCCACGGCGGACAGGCGGGCGTGGCCGACATCGTCACACGTAGGCTGAGGATCAAGTACGGGATGATGGTCTTCATCGTGCACTGGTTCCGCTTTCCGCCGCCCGAGGGGCTGTTCAGCGAGGACGAGCGCCTGCACGGCATCCACGGCGGTGAGGTCGAGACCTCGCTGATGCTCCACGTGCGCCCCGACCTGGTGGATATGAGCAAGGCAGCGGACTTCGTCCCACTGGGCGCGCGCATGGCCGCGGTATACGAGCACATCCGCCCCACTGGCTCGGCGGTGTCATTCGGTTGGAAAACTCAAGACCTGAACCTGGCGGGTGCGGCTGGCAACGCCGCCAACGCCGATGCGGAGCGCGGCCGACTGACCTTCGAGGCCGCAGCCCGGCAAACGGCCGAGGTTCTCGAGGAGATCGACCGCCTGCCGCTGAGCACGCTCCAGGAACGCGGTGGACGCTAGCCCCGATCGGCTGGTCATTCGCGGGGCGGCGCTCCTGGTCACCGTCGACCCGGAGCTGGGCCACGGCCCGCTGGGCACGCTTGAGAACGCCGACGTCCTCATCGACGGCGGCGTCATCGTTGGCGTTGGCCACGACCTAGAGGCTGCTGGGGCCACGGTCGTTGATGCTTCCGGCCGCATCGTCATGCCCGGCTTCGTCGATGCGCACGACCACTTGTGGCAGTCCCTCATCCGCGGCTGCCGTACCGACGGCAATGTGCTGGAGTGGCTGGACGACTGCGTATTCGCGGTGGCTCGCGCCGGGCTGTCGGAGGACGAGGCGCGTGCGGGGGTGCGGCTCAGCACCCTGGGGCTGGTGCGCACCGGCGTGACAACCGTCCTGGACTGGTCGCACAGCTTTACCCCGGCCTTCGTGCGGGGCAACCTCGCGGCCCTGGCCGAATCGGGGCTGCGCCACGTCTACGGCTACTACGGCAATGAGCGCCCCGAGACGCTCGAAGACATCTCCCGTATTGCGTCACTTGTCGGGCTGGGCGGGCTGGCCGGGCTCCACGTCTGCTCGCACCCCGACATCGCGCAGGTATCGACGCTCCGAGGCCTCGCTGAGGTGGCGGCGAGGCTGGGCGCGCGCTTCGACGTTCACCTGCTGGAGAGCGCCACGCAGCGCGAGGAGCGCCCCGTGGAGGTGCTGGTGCAGGCGGGCGCGATGGGACCAGGCCTCGTGGCCGACCACGCCGTGCACCTCAGCGAGGACGAGATCGAAACGCTTGCGCGGGCCGGTGCCGCCGTCGCCCACAATCCGTTGAGCAACATGCGGCTGGCATCCGGCATCGCGCCGGTGCCGCAACTGCGTGACGCGGGCGTCAGGCTGGGCCTCGGCCTGGACGGCGGTACCAACGACGTGCCGGACACCTTCGCCAGCATGCGTGCGGCGGTCGGGCTCCAGCGCGCACGCTCGCTCGACCCGCGCGTCTACCCTGGGACGGCTGACGCCATACGGTTGGCGACGATGGGCGGCGCTGAGGTGCTGGGCCTTGGAGACGTTGTTGGGTCGCTCACGCCGGGCAAGCAGGCGGACCTCATCGTGCTCGACCCCACGTGGCCCGGCTTTGCCCCCCGGTGGGACTGGCTGAGCCAGCTGGTCTTCAGCGCACAGCCGCAGATGGTGGAGGCGGTCTACGTTGGAGGGCGAGCCCTCATGCGGGACGGGCGCATCGTCGGTGTCGACGTCGCCGAGGTCACGGCGGCGGCTACGGCCGCGTCCGTGGCGCTTCAGGGGCGCATGGGGCGCACGCCCGGCTAGGCGCTTGCGCAGCTGTGCTAGCCCTGGGCGGGCAGCGAGGCGAAGACGACCAGCGGTAGCGCGGCGATGGACAGTCGCACGACCTCCCTGGCCAGCCCTGCTCGCAGTGCGGTTGCCTTCGTCATTGGTCGCCTCCGTCGGCCCATCCGGGGGCCATCGCGCTTAATGGCCGCACGCTAGCGCCGGGGGCGGGCGGCCCGAATCACCCCACGGGGTGAGCCCCGGATGAACTTCGGGCTAGGCCGAAACATAAGAGGCCAGCGCGGCCTTGGGCCCCGAGAGCCCTTCGCCTATGATGCGAGCGCCATGGCGAAGTCCAAGCAGCAGCCGGCCGGCGGCCTGAGCGATGATCAGCAGGCCGAGGTCGCCTCGGCGCGGGCGCAGAAGGCCCAGACGCGAAGGCCGACGGTCCCCGAGCTTGAGGACTTGCTCTACGAGCCGTTGCCGGTGCTCGACCACGGCTTCATCCGACTCATCGACTACATGGGCGACGATGCCGCCATTGTGCAGGCGGCGCGGGTCTCCTACGGGCGCGGGACGAAGCAGGTGCGCCAGGACGCGGGGCTGATCCGCTACCTGATGCGCCACTCGCACACGACCCCGTTCGAGATGTGCGAGATCAAGCTCCACGTGAAGCTGCCCATCTTCGTGGCGCGCCAGTGGATCCGGCACCGCACCGCCAACGTCAACGAATACTCGGCGCGCTACTCAGTCTTGGACCGCGAGTTCTACCTGCCGGCGCCCGAGCACCTCGCCGTTCAGTCGCAGTCCAACCGCCAAGGACGCGGCGAGCTGCTGACGGAGGCAGAGGCGCAGCGCGTGATCGAGTTACTGCGAGACGACGCGGAGCGGGCCTACGACCACTACGAGGAGTTGTTGAACGAGACGCAGTCGGGTGAGGTTCCGGACCCATCGCGCTCCGGACTCGCGCGGGAGCTGGCTCGGATGAACCTCTCGTTGAACTTCTACACGCAGTGGTACTGGAAGATCGACTTGCATAATCTGCTGCACTTCGTGCAGCTGCGCGCCGACCCTCACGCACAGTACGAGATACGGGCCTACGCCGACGTCCTCGCGCGCATCGTCCAGGCCTGGGTGCCGCTGACCTTCGATGCGTTCAGCGACTATCGGGTGGGTGGCGCCAGGCTCTCCCGGACAGGGCTCGCGGTCGTTCGCCGCATGCTGGCGGGCGAGACCGTGGACCAGGCGTCCAGCGGCATGTCGAGGGCTGAGTGGGCGGAGCTGGTGCAGGCCCTCGGCCGCGACGACTCGTCCGGCTGACGGGCCTTCCAGCGGCCTGCGGAGAACCCTCTGGCCCTAAGCAGATAGATTCACGAATACACACGGGATAGGCCACCAGGCGACGCGGGTACCTCTATATGTGGTAGAAAGGCGGTTGCCTCAGCAAATATCTGGCGCAACCGCTCTCTGTCATTCTGAGCGTCCCCTCGCGTCATCCTGAGCGCAGCGAAGAATCCGACCTCTCCAACGCGGCTGGCTTCCACCAGTTCCTTCGTCGTCCGAGGACCGGGCTCCTCAGGGTGGCGCAAGAGCTGCGACGCTGCGCTCGGAATGACGCGGGGCTGCCGGGGCGCTCTCCTTGAGCCAACGCAGAGGCCCCGGACCGTTACGGTCCGGGGCCTCGTATCGCGTGCGTGGTCCGGCTAGCTGGACGGTGGCATGTAGGTGACAGTCAGCGTCGGCCGGTTCGCCGCAGTTCCGTTCTCGCGAGTGTCGAAGCGCTTCGCCGTGCCGTTCGGTCCCTCGTTGCCCTTTAGCAGCCAACCGAAGCTCCCGCCGGGAACTCCAGCCACCGCGCGACGTTGCGCACCATGTCCTGGTTGGAGGCCCACGTGTAAGAGCCGACATCAGAGACCAGGAGGCTCGCGCTCTCCGCCGCCGTGAAATATCCGCCTGCCTGTGTCCAGTTCTGAGAGTCGAAGAAAGAGTGGATCCACGTGGCGTCGTTGTCTCTCGGCCCGGCGCCGCGGCCCTCTTCCCCGGCGGCGTCGGAGGTCCCCTCACCCCAGTCGACCGGCATCTGATGGACGGTAATGATGGCCGGGCCGCCCCGCGTGCGGGACATGTTCAGCGTGAGCTCGGCCGACAGGACCTCGGCGCCGGCCGGAATGCTCCCGGCGACGTCGAACGCGACCAGCGCGCGCCGGAGGAGGTCGCTGTTGGTCTTGCCCGCAAACATGTGTTGGCCGCTGCCGTTGGCTATGCGGCCATCGATGTTCTGGTAGATCGTCGTGTCCTTGCTGGAGACGATGGACACCGTGATGGGGCCCTGTGTGGGCGTCGCGGTGGGCGGGGCCGTCGGCGTGGCCGTCGGGACGGCTGTCGAGGTGCCCGTCGGAGTGACGGTTGGGCCGGCAGGCGCCGGCTGCGTCGGTGTCGGCGTCACCGTCGGCGTGGCGGTCGCACCGCCCTGCGCTAGTGGGCTCGTCGGTGTCGCGGTGGCGTCCCGCGCAGGTGGGCTGGTCGGTGTCGCGGCGGCGGCGGCCGTAGACGTGGGGTCGTCCCCGCCACCGCACGCTGCCAGGAGCATGGCCGCGGCCACGGCGACAGCCAGCGCCGCGAACCGGATGGGTGGTGCTTTCATGAGGGCTCCAAGGCGGTTGTCGTTGGACGTCAGGCCGGATGCCTGCGCATGGTCGCCGTTGGCTTCCAGCGGCGCAAGACGCTCGCCGTGCTACACCCGTCCAGTGTCGGATACGCCTTTGGTCAGGGCCGGGTTTTACGGCGGGCAGCGGAGCCGGCCGGAGCCGGTTTGACCGCGCGTGGGGACGCTTGTTACGGTGCCCGCCTGGAGGCGCATGGGCGTGACGTCAGTAAACATGCTGCGGGCTGGCCCCGCCTTCACGGACCGGTAGCCATGCGCTTCTTTCAGTTGATGGTGGACGGCAGGCCGCACCTGGCTATCGACCAGGGCAGCGGGTGGCTGCGCGACCTCACCAGCGTCCGTGCCTCGGCGGCGACAGTTGCCGACCTGCTCGCGATGGCCGAGGCGGCGGGCCAAGGAGTGGACCGGCTCGCGGCCGATGTTCTCGATGGGCCCGAGGCCGCAACCTACGAACTGGCGGCGGTTGAGGAGGCCACACGCGCCGGCACCGCGGGCCCGCGCCTGGCGCCCCCGATGCGCCCCGCGGAGGTCTGGTGCGCCGGCGTCACCTATCGCCGCTCGATGGAGGAGCGCACCGAGGAGAGCCAGACGCCCGATGTATACACGCGCGTGTACCGAGCAGAGCGGCCGGAGCTGTTCCTCAAGGACTCCGGCCACCGGGTCGTCGGTCCGTTCGACGATGTCGGGGTGCGCGGCGACGCCACTTGGAGCGTGCCCGAGCCGGAGCTGGCGTTCGTGGTCCACGGCGGCCATATCGCCGGCTATACGGTCGGCAATGACGTTTCCAGCCGTGACATCGAGGGTGAGAACCCGCTGTACCTCGCGCAGGCCAAGGTCTACGAGCGCTCCTGCGCCATCGGTCCCTGCTTCGTGCCGGTCGAGTCGCTGGCAGACCCGCAGGCGTTGTCCATCGCCATGACGATCGAGCGCACCGGGACGGAGGTCTTCGCAGGCGAGACGAGCACAGCGCAGATGGTCCGCACCTGCGAGGAGCTCTGCTCCTGGCTGACGCGCCACAACCCGGTACCCGACCTGACCGTGCTGCTGACCGGCACCGGCATCGTGCCGGACTCCGGCTTCACGCTCACGCCCGGCGACGTCGTGCGCATCACGATCGACGGTATCGGCACGCTGGAGAACGGCGTTCGCGCCGTCTAGCACACTTCGAGGCCGCGAATGATCACGACCAACTTCGGCGTGCCCACGCCGGCCGACTTCAGCTTCGCGGCGACCGTCCATAGCCATGGATGGCGCGAACTGTCGCCGTTCCATTACGACGACGACCGTCATGTCCTTTCGATGCCCCAACGCCTGCGGGGTGGCGCTGTGGTGTTGAGGCTCTCGTCACCAGACGACCATGAGCTGAACGTCCAAGTGGAATCCGATGCGCTCCTGGGCCGTGACGAAGAGGAGACGTTACGCGGGACAGTCCGCACGTGCTTTGGGCTGGACCGGGACCTCGCTGAGTTCCGGGGCTTCATCGATGACATTCCCGGATATGGCTGGGTGACGCAGCATAGGCTGGGACGCCTGCTGGTAAGCCCCACCGTTTGGGAGGACCTGGCAAAGACCCTCGCGACCACGAACACGACCTGGGGCGGGACCATATCGATGTGCCGCCGGCTGGTATCTCTCGGGGAGCCGGCCGGCGATGGGTTCTGCTTCCCGACGCCCCAACAGGTGGCGGCGGTGGAGCCGGAGCGCCTAGCCGAGGTAACGAAACTCGGGTACCGCGCGGCCTACCTGCATGAGCTAGCTACGAAGATCTCCGACGGGAAGTTGGACGTCGAGGCGTGGCGTGAGGGCGATCTGACCACCGACGAGCTATACCGCCAGCTCACCGCGCTGAAGGGATTCGGGAGCTACGCCGCCGGGAATATGCTGGGGCTCATGGGCAGGCACGAGCGGCTTGCCATCGATTCCGTCGTCCGCAAGGTATTCCGCGAACGGATGAACGGCGGCCGCGAGGCGACGGACCGGGAGATTGAGACGTACTACGAGCGCTTCGCCTCATGGGCGGGGCTGGTCATGTGGCTCGACGTGATGCGGACCAGCTTGGTCTCCTACCTCGAGATGGGGCAGCCCCGCGCCCCTAGGACTCGGACGCGTGGCCCGAGGCCAGCACCAGCAGTGACGGCAGCACGACGAGCGACGCCGCCAGCGCCAGGAAGATCATGATGGCCGTCAGCGTGCCGTAGGACGAGAAGAGCGGCATCGGCGCGAAGCCCATGATGGCGAAGCCGACGATGCTCGACCCAGCCGATGCCAGAAGCGCGGTGCCGGTACCCGCCGCGGCCTGGCCGAGCGCCTCGATTCGGCTGGCCGTGCGGCCCAGCTCCTCCCGGTAGCGCTCCGTCATGTGGATCGAGTAGTCGATGCCGACGCCGATGGAGACGGCGCCGATGGTCGCCGTGACGAAGTTCAGCGCGAAGCCCGCCAGGTACATGATGGCGTAAAGCCACACGACCACCAAGCCGATGGGGATGACCGTCGCCACGGCGTAGCGGGCCGAGCGCATCGCGATGGTCAGGGCGATGAGCGCCCCCACGGCCGCTATGAGGAGCGAGGTGCGCAGCGAGCTGGTGGTTGCCGTGATCTCGGCGTTGCGGGTAAAGGGTGAGCCCGTGAGACCGACCCGGCTGATGGAGGGCTCGGCTGCGAGAGGCTCCAGGTCCCGCCGCAGCGCCTCTTCGGCGGCGGCCACCACCTGCTGGCGGCGCGTGCCAGGTATGCCGACCAAGATGGTAGCCACGTCCTCGGCCGTGGCGAAGGGATCGTGATCGAGGACCGCCCCAACATCCTGCGCCGTGTACACGGTCGTCCCATCGTCTAGCCGGACGCCGTTCGCGGCGACGTGGTCGAGTACGGCGCGCGCCTGCTCGCGGGTGTCGGGCAGGCCGTCGGCGTCGGCATCCTCGACCGGCCCGCCGATGACCTGTGCCGCCACTGCGGCGTTGGCCGTGATGCGCCTGATGATGTCGACGACGTTGCGGTCGAAGATGCTGGGCTCGCCGTCGATCTCCTTCCCGACATAGGGGTTGTCCCGCAGGCTCTCCATGAAGACGGCGATGGCACGTAGCGCATCGGGGTCGGAGAGGTCGCCCCGGATGTAGATGGTGCCACCCTCTCCGCTCCGCTCCGCGACATGCTCGTCGATCTTGTCCAGCCCGACGACGAAGTCCGAGTCGCTGATGAAGAAGTCCTTGACGTCCAGCGTCGCCTCAAGCTGGGAGGCCAGGACGAGGCTCCCGGCAGTGATGGCGAAGGTCACGGCCAGCGTGCGCAAAGGGCGGCGCGCCAGCGCTATCACCAGCGCAGGCACGGGGCCGCGGGGTGCCGCGCGGGTCCGTGGAGCCGGGTTCCGCTCCGGGAGCGGACGCCGACGGCGAAGGCCCACGGCCAGAGGCAGACTCACGAAGGCCACCACGACGGCCGCGAGTACGCCGGCGCCCGCAGCTTCGCTGACTGCCACGGTCAGGATGACGCTGGCTCCGGCCGGGACGATGACACCGGCGCCTCCCGCGATTGCGGCAACCCGCGCGAGGCGCCCGCTTGGGGCCCCACCGAGGCCGGCGCGATCGAGGCGCATCACCCCCAACGGCACCGCGATGCCCAGAACCACGAACGCCGAGGCGACCGCGATACCCGCAGCGACACCGAAATGGACCACCGCCTCGATGCCCGAGGGCACGTTGGACAGGAAAGCGATGCCGTCGCTCAGCATGGCCAGCGTCAGTGCACCGAGAACCCCCGCGAAGGCGAGACGCAGCGCCCGGTCGGGGTCGTTTCCACCCGCCCTCTCCTCCCGGTACCGGCGCACCGCGTGGACCGCGAAGTCGACGCCCAGCGAGACCATGGCGATGGGCACGATGAAGTCGATGATGAGACCGCCCTTGATCCCAACGAGCCCGATGATGCCCTTGAGCCACAGCATGAGCACGCCGATACCCACGGCGGTTAGCGCCGTCGCCCAGTAAGAGCGCAGCGAAAGGCTGACGACCCCCAGGGCCGCGACCACGGTGAGCATGATGAACACGCCAGCGGTGGTCCCTTCGTCCTTGGCCTCCAGGTTCTGGTCAATGGCGATGCCCCAGAGCCGGTAGTGGGTCTGCGTTCCCCGCATCACCTCCTGGACGCCGCGAGAGAAGCGCTCCTTGTTGAGCGTCGCGTCGTCGCCAGCCAAGCCGCCCACGCTGCCAGCGGTTCCGCCGCCCAGCGCCGTGTTGTCGGCCAGGACTATGAAAATCAGCGCGGGCGACGTCCAGTAGTCGATCTCACGACCGAGGACGACACGTCGCTCGCTGACGGCCTTGGCGGACAGCGCATCGGCCAGCTCTGCGGTCAACGGGCTGAGCAGGAGCTGCGCCACCGCGAACTTCACCTGCTCGTCGGATGCGTGCTCCAGGTCGGTGCCGAGGCTCGGGTGCAGCCCGAGCATCCGGTCGACAGCGTCCGCCAGCGTGGTGACCCCGCGATAGGCGACACCCGAGTTGGTGTCGAAGGAGTCGACCAGCAGGGCCTGCTGCTCGAGGCCCTGGGGGGAGAGCGCACCGCGGGTGTCGGCTTCCAGCAGCGCTCGCTTGGCCTGCAACAATTCCCAGAGCGGGTCGCGCGTCAGGATGTCGGCGCCGCGCGCCTCGACTAGGTACCCGGTGGGGAACACCGGCGAGGCGAGACGCGCCTCGATGTCGTCGCGCAGGTCAAACGGCTCGCCGCCTGGCTCCGCCGACGCCGTCTCGTCCGAGCCGAGGAACACCGCCGCCGGTATGAGGGCGAGCGTCACCAGCAGGAAGGCGACGAGCACCCGGCCCGACGCGCTCGCGAGCCGATCGCCTGCTCGGGCGCTCAGCCTAGGCCCGGGCGCGGGTTCCACCATGCGTACCTCGCTTCTCCACGGTAGCGGTCGTCTTTGCCGTCGACGGACCGATGGTTGACGAACTCATCTCAATTGACGTGGGTGCGCTCGTACTGGGCCGTGACGAACAGCGAGGGCGCTCCCCAAGGAGCGCCCTCGCGTGGACTGCGTAGTCTGGACAGTTAACCCGCGGGGGCGCCGACTCCTGCGCCGACCCCGGCTTCCTTCTCCAGCGCCGGCGACAGCTTGCCGGTCTTGAAGAACTCAGCGTAGACCCGGCCATGCAGGTCGGGCGTGTCGGTCTGGCCCTGGTGGCCGGTGTCGTCCGGGAAGTAGAACTTGATGTTTGGCAGGAGCTGCTCCTGCTCGTACCCGGCGGACACGGGGATGAGGACATCCTCCTTGCCATACAGGTAGATCGCGGGGATGTCGAGGGCGTCGAGACGCCCCTTCAGCATCCACTTCTGCTTGAGACTGGGGTCCGCATTGATCTTGGCGCGGGAGTTCTGGTACGCCTTGTACGAGTCGGCTTGGAGATTGCCCTGGTAGGCGCGCATGTCGCACAGGTCCTGGGTGATGCCCCCAGGATTCATGATGATCTTCGCCATGAGGTTGCGCATGCCGTCGGCGGTTCCGTCCCACGCCTCGAGCTGGAGCCCGCCGAGCGCCTTGCGATTGGAGTCGTCGGGGTCGACGCCAAGCTCACCCTGGAGGTACGTCGCGATGAGGATGTAGCTGAGCACGCGCTCTGGGTGGGCGACCACGAAGTGGGCCGTGTTGGTCGCGCCCATGGAGTTGCCCGAGAGGTGGAACTTGTCGATGCACATCGCGTCCGCGAAGTCCCGTACGAAATCCACGTGCGACATGACGCCCAGGTGAGGCTGAAACTCCTCGCGGGTGTCCGATAGCCCGAAGCCGGGCTGGTCCGGTGCGTAGACCCGGAAGCCCTCGCTTGCCAGGTGCGGAATCATCCAGCGTCCCCAGCCGGCCATGCCGGACGAGCCGTTGATGCCGCCGTGAAGCAAGATGATGGCCGGGCCGGTGTCGCCGGCGGCCATGTAGTGGCAGCGGGCGCCGTTGGCCAGCCGAACCCAGCGGCTCTGTACGCCCGGGTGTTGGATCAAGTGCTCTTCAGTTAGCGCCATTTCGTAACCTCCATCTTCTTTCGTTGCGTTTTTCCGACACTCAGTATCGTGCGCGCACCGTATCAAGGGTACTGGCAAGGGTCAATAACGGCCCGCGCGATGCTCCTAGCCCTCTAGGAAGTCCACCAGCAGGTCTACCGTCTCCTTCACAGATTCGACCTGGGGACCGTGTCCCGTTTGCAGGAGCACATGCCGGGCGCCGGGGATGACCCAGGGCTTGCTCGACTTGGACATGTCCCCGCCCAGTGCCTCGTATTCCTCGGTCCAGGTGGGATAGGGATCCATGGTGTCGCCCACGCCCCAGACGACTAGGGTCTTGGCCTTAATGTGAGCGAGCCTGCGTTGGAGCAGGTAGCGCTGGCGGACTTCCGGCGTGCCCATCTGGTGTAGGAGCGGGTCCAGGCTGTGCTGTGCGCCGGGGACGCTCAACGCCGCGTGCTGAGCCTTGGCCGCCTGGTCCAGCATTTCGCTGGTCACCTTCGAATCGTCGGCCATCCCGCCGCCCACACGCTCTCGGACCTGCTCCAGTGTTGGGATCTGGGAGATGGGGCCGACTCCGGCTGAGACTTCGACGTTCATTCCGGCCGAATTCAACATGACCAGCTTGTTCACGCGATCGGGGCTCTCGTAGGCCAGGATCGTGAGCATCCAGCCACCGGCGCTGTGGCCGACGAAGCTCGCCTGTTCAATCCCCTGCGTGTCCATGAACTCGCGCACGTGGTCGATGATGAGCGAAAAGGTAGGCCCGTCGACGATGGTGCGGTCGCCGAGACCGAAGCCCAGCATGTCCATGGCGTAGACGTGGAAGTGCTCGGCCAAGGGCTCCAAAACGAAATCAAAGCTATTGGCGGAGGTCCCGGCACCCATGCCGTGCAACATAATCAGCGGCGCTCCGGCGCCCGCCTCGATGTAGCGGGTCCTGCCAGCCGAAAGCTGAATGAACTTCTCCTGAGTGGTGACGGCAACCATGGTGGCCTCCTCGATCGTGGGTCTGAGTGCCGCAGTTCTATCCCCGCGGGCGTCCGCGGTCAAGGCGGGCCCGCATATCTCAGCGCCAAGCGGGCCTGCGCTATCCTGCGCTCATGGCGACGCCTGTCATCGAGACGGAGGGGCTCACCAAGCGCTTCGGGACCGTGCAGGCGCTCGCAGGCCTCGATCTGACCGTCGAGCCGGGACAGGTCTTCGGCTTCCTGGGCCCCAATGGCGCCGGCAAAAGCACGACCATCCGGCTGATGCTCGACTTCATCCGTCCCACCGGCGGCCGCGTCCGCGTGCTGGGCGAAGATGTGCGCCACGCGGGCCTCTCCATCCGCCGCCGGATCGGCTACCTCTCAGGTGAGCCCGCGCTGTACGAGCACATGAGCGGCGAGGACATGCTCAAGTACGTAGCGCACCTGCGCGCGGGCGCAGTCGACGCGGCATACGTCCGCGACCTGGCGGCACGCTTTGACGCGGACCTGTCGGTACCGATCCGAACGTTGTCGCGGGGCAACAAGCAGAAGATCGCCATCGTCCACGCCTTCATGCACCGGCCGGAGCTGCTGATCCTCGACGAGCCCACGTCAGGGCTCGACCCGCTGATGCAGCAGGAGTTCTACCGGCTCCTGCGCGAGACCACGGAGGAGGGACGCACGGTGTTCATGTCGTCCCACATCCTGCCGGAGATCGACCAGGTGGCCGACCGGGTCGGCATCATTCGCGCGGGCGTACTGGTGGCGGTTGAGGACCCAGGTGCGTTGAAGGGCCGCGCGCTTCGCCAGGTCGAGGTACGGTTCGCGGAGTCGGTCGACCGCGGCGCCGTCGCCCGGGACCTGTCGGCCCACGCGGGTGTCCGCGACGTGACCTTCGAAGACGGCGTCTTCCGGTGCACCGTCGAGGGGCCCATGGACGCCCTGGTCAAGGCGCTGGCCCACTACACGGTCGAGGACCTGGTCACCGCGGAGCAGAGCCTGGAGCACGTGTTCCTCGCGTGCTACGAAGGGCGGGAGCCCGGGGCTGAGGCGACCGATGCTCCGTAGCGTGATGCTGAAGTCGCTGCGCGATCAGCGGCGGTCGCTGGCGTGGTGGGGCGCCGGCATCCTCGCCATGGTGCTGCTGCTCGTCCTGATCTACCCGAGCATCAGAGACGTGCCCGAGTTCCAAGAACTGGTCGACAGCCTTCCGGAGGCGATGCGCAACCTGTTCATGGGTTCCAGCGTGGTGGACTTCCTCTCCCCCACCGGCTACCTGAACTCGCGTCTGTTCGCGTTTCTGGCGCCGGCGCTGTTCCTGGTCTACGCCATCGGCCAAGGCACGGGCGGCGTCGCTGGGGAGGAAGAGCGCGGTACGCTGGAGCTACTCCTATCCTCGCCAATCTCCCGGTGGCGGGTGGCGCTGGAGAAGTTCGGCACGCTGGTGCTGGGAACCCTGGTGCTGACCATCGTTCTCTTCGTCGGCCTGTGGATTTCGGCGACAGCGATCGACATGGACATCGCAGTGGACAAGCTGGCGCAGGCCTCCGTGAGCCTTGCGCTGCTGGCGGTCGCCTTTGGAGCGATGGCGCTCGCCATCGGCGCGGTCACCGGCAGGCGGGGCGCCGCCATGGGGGCAACGACCGGCCTGGCGGTAGCGGCCTACCTCATCGACGCGCTGGCGCCGCTGGCCGGATTCCTCGACACGCTGCGGCCGATCTCGCCCTTCAAGTACTACAGCAGCGCAGTCCCTCTGCTGAACGGACTGGACCCGCTCCACGCCGGCGTGCTGCTTGGGATCACGGCAGCGTTCGTCGTGGTAGCGGTCGTGGGGATCGAGCGGCGGGACCTCCGGGTCTAGCCGCCAGCACACGGGAGGTGAGCGTCATGCCGAGCGTACGATTCATGAGAAGGTGGCCTAACGGCATCGGCCGCGCCGACGTGCCTGGCCTCCCTGAGCTACCGGGATTCGGGGTCGCCGCGACCATGCTGGAGCGCATCACGGCCACCGCGCAGGTCGGCCTGGCTTATGGGGACCCGAAGCACGTCGAGGGCCGCACCATCATCCCCATAGGCGCCATGGGCTACGGCTTCGGGTTCGGCGGAGGCGGAGGCAGCGCGGAGCGGACCGCGACCAAGCCCGCGGGATCCGGCGGCGGGGGCGGCGGGGGAGGCGGCGTCACGGTCCGGCCTATTGCCTACCTGGAGGTGACGCCCCAGGGCGTGAAGCTGCGGCCGGTCCTGGACTGGACGCGCATCATCACCGCCGTTATCGCCGTCGGCGCCGCGTTGCTGGTCCGCCGGGGCCGCGGCCAGCGGTCGGGTCGTCGCCAGCCACCCGCGGCCGGTTAGGCTGAGCAACCGAGGCGTCGCAAGCCGGGGCGCGTCCGCGCTGGCCTTGAGGAGCTGAGACCTGTCTCGCCCCAAGCGCAAAGTCATGGCGCGGCGACCCATATGACGGATACAGCCATGGACGGCGAGTGGCGCTCTGCGGAAACGTCATCTTCAACGGCTGGACCCGCCCGTAGGGCCGTCTGGGACCCTGCCGTTTGTCCAGCGGCGCCATAGTTGACTGGCCTATGGGTATTCGCGAATGAGCCCAAACGCGCCGGACGCGGGCCAGCGGCGCCGAGCGGCCGCTCGAGCGCAGACGCGCGTTTCCTACTAGCCCTAGTGGCCGAGCGGCCTGCGGGCGCATTTCCCGCGCGATCCGTCCCGAATGGTGGCATCCGGCGAGACCCGTGGAAACACCGACGATTTCGCGACATTGACACCCCCGGCACCGGCGGGTAACTTGACCCGAACCTCGCCCGGCCGGGCCGCATGCAGCGCATCGCGGCCTCACCAAACCGGAGGTAACCCCCTAGACGGAATGACAACAGACCGGTGGGACTTGTGTCATTCACCAGAGTCCGAAGGGAGCACGAAGATGGTTGAAACCCTCAAGCGCGGCGACGTGACGAACAGTGCCGCGACCCGTGTCAGCGTGCGCGACCTGTGGAAGGTGTTCGGCGACGCGGGGAAGCCTGACGTTGCTGGGCGCTTCTCCGACAAGTCCAAGTCGGAGATCCAAGAAGAATTCGGCTCGGTCCTGGCTCTGCGCGACGTGAGTTTCGACGTCGTGGAGGGCGAGACCTTCGTGGTCATGGGCCTCTCGGGCAGCGGCAAGTCGACGCTGGTCCGGTGCCTCATTCGGCTCATCGAGCCGACGGTCGGCGAGGTCTTGGTGGACGGCGAGGACATCCTCAAGTACAGCGAGAACGAGCTGACGCAGTTCAGGCGCAAGAAGACCGCCATGGTCTTCCAGCACTTCGGCCTGCTCCCACACCGGACGGTGCTGGAGAACACGGCCTGGGGCCTCGAGGTGCAGGGCGTTCCCCTGCTCGAGCGGACGGCCCGTGCCCGTGAGGTGATCGAAATGGTCGGCCTCCAGGGCTGGGAGGACTACCGCCCCGGCGCGCTCAGCGGCGGCATGCAGCAGCGCGTGGGCCTGGCCAGGGCCATGGCCTCGGACCCCGAAATCCTGCTGATGGACGAGCCGTTCAGCGCGCTGGACCCGCTCATCCGGCGGGACATGCAGAACGAGCTCCTGCGAATCCAAGAGCAGTTGCGCAAGACCATCATCTTCATCACCCACGACCTCCAGGAGGCCATCAAGGTCGGGACGCGGATCGCCATCATGCGCGATGGCGCCATCGTCCAGATCGGCACGGCCGAGGAGATCATGTCCAACCCAGCCGACGAGTACGTCGCCGAGTTCACTCGCGACGTACGCCGGGCCACCGTCATCACCGTGGGCTACCTCATGGAGCGGAGCACCGGCTGCTGCGTTCAGGCCGACGACTCGCCGGAACGGGCCATCGAGGTCATGAATAGCGCCGGCACGGACGCCGCGTTCGTCGCCAGCCAAGGCGACCGCTACCTTGGCGAGCTCACGCTGGCGGAGGCCGAGGAGGCCAAGCGCCGCAACGACGAGACGGTCACGACGGCGATCAACCGCCGTTACATGCCCGTGCTGCAGGAGGCGTCCATCGAGGAGGCCCTGTCCAAGGCCTGGGCCCAGGAAGGACGCCTGCCGGTGGTGGACGACGACGGCAAGCTGGTCGGCCAGATCGAGCGCGAAGCGCTCATTCAGGCGGCGTTCGAGCCCAGCGACCCCGAGATCGCCAGCGACCCCGAGCCCGCCGGTGTCTAGCCCCAGCCTGCTGGGAGGAGGACCACGATGGCAGTGACCACGGCAGCCCGGCCGGAGACGCACGCGCGGCGCAGTCTGAGCAGTGCCCAGCGCGCGGTGGCTGGTGTCGGTGGCTTCATAGTGACCACGGCCGTCCTCGTCGTCATCTGGGGCTCCGGGATGGAGTTCCCGGTCGACGTTGGCCGCGACATCGCCACGTGGGTAAACGAACGGATCGACCAGATCACCCTCAATGGCGCGTTCATTTTCGATACCGTCTCTGACATTGTCCTCAAGTTCCTCATCCGGCTGGAGGACGCGCTACTGTGGCTGCCATGGCCCAGTGCTATCGCCGGCATCGGGTTTGTGGCTTGGCGGATGGTCGGCTGGCGGGTGGCGGCCTTCGCGGTCTTTGCCCTTCTGGCGACCGGTGCGGTGGGCCTCTGGCCCAGTGCCATGGAGACGGCGGCGATGATCGTCGTTTCGGTCATCATCTCCATCGCCATCGCGATCCCCATCGGCATCCTCGCGGCTCGCAGCGATACCGTCGACTCGTTCACCCGGCCCATCCTTGACGGCATGCAGACCATGCCGCCGTTCGTCTACCTGGTTCCCGCGATCATGTTCTTCGGCATCGGCAACGTGCCGGCCATCTTTGCGACCGTCATCTACGCGGTCCCACCGGCGATTCGCCTGACGAACCTTGGCATTCGGCAGGTGTCGAGCGACGTGGTCGAGGCGGCGCGCTCCTTTGGGACGACGCCGGGCCAGCTCTTGGTCAAGGTGCAGATCCCCATGGCCGTCCCGACCATCATGGCCGGAATCAACCAAACGACCATGATGGCCCTGGCCATGGTGGTCGTTGCGTCGCTGGTCGGCGCGGGCGGGCTCGGTGAGGACGTCTTGCGCGCCCTCAGCCGGTTCCAGCCTGGCGAGGCCCTGCTGGCTGGTTCGGCCATCGTCGGCCTGGCCATCATCACCGACCGCCTCACACAGGCCGCGGCCAGAGGCAGGCAAGAAGCCCTGCACGGCCCCGGCCGCTAACGACCTTTGCAACCAATGACTTGGTATCAGAGCCAGGGGCAGCAAACCCGCACAGTACTGGGAGGTACGTAGCAGTGATAATCACGAAATCGAAGAGAAGCGCCCTGGCCCTGATGGGCCTCACGTTGGTGCTGGCCCTGGTGCTTGCAGCATGTGGTGGCGAAGACCCGACGCCCACGAGCCCACCGGCGGCGGCCGCGACACCGACGACGGCGCCGCCCCCGGCTGCCGACAAGCCGCTTCTGATCTTTTCCGACCTGAACTGGGATAGCGCCCAGACTCAGAACGCCATCGCCCGCCTCATCCTCGAGAAGGGTTACGGCTACGAGACCGAGGCAGTCTTCGGTGGCACCATTCCACTGATGCAGGCCTTGGTAAACGGCGACACCAACATCTCCATGGAGATCTGGCTCCCGAACCAGCAGGCCGCCTACGACGAGGCCGTCTCCGCCGGGACTATCACGTCGATCGGCAACAGCCTGGAAGACAACTGGCAGTCTGCCTTCATCATTCCGCAATACACCGCGGACGCGAACCCTGGCCTCAAGTCGGTGAGCGACCTGCCGGACTATGTCGACCTCTTCGTCACGCCTGACAGCAAGGGCAAGGCCCGGCTCTTGGGCTGCATCCCTGGCTGGGAGTGCGAGCAGCTGAACGAGAAGAAGGTCGTCGCATACGGACTCGAAGACAGCGTCGAGGTCGTGAACCCCGGCTCCGGTGAGGCGCTGGGCGCCGAGATCAGGGCGTCCTTCGCGAAGAACGAGGATGTCCTCTTCTACTACTGGGGCCCGACCACGCTGTCTTACGACCTCGGTACCAGCTTGGGTGGATATGTCGTCCTCGAGGAGCCGGAATACACCCTGGAGTGCTTCGAAAGCGACGTCGGGTGCGCCTACCCCACCTCCGAGGTACTGATCGTGATCCGCAGCGAGCTCGAGGCCAGCGCCCCCGACGTGGTCGCGTTCTTGAAGAACTGGGACTACAACGCGGGGAACCAGCTCGCGGTCGAGGGTTACATCGCCGACTCCGGCGCCGAATACGCCGAAGCCGCCGATTGGTTCGTCAAGAACACCGAGGAGTGGAAGTCTTGGGTTGCTGCGGGCGTGGCCGACAAGGTCCTCGCCGCAGTCAACTAGGCCAGAAAACGCCTTGAGTGAACTGGGGGTGGCCTCCTTCTTGGAGCCACCCCCTTCGCTTGCCCCGCCGGTATCGGTGTGCTCAACTGACCCCGCCATGCCCTCGCCTCCGCGCGCTGACAGGCTTCGCATCGGCATCGGCGCCTTCGGCGAGCCGGTGCGCTGGAACGCCACGGGGCGAGGCTAGGCGTTGCGCGTCCTGGTCACCGGCGCCACGGGCCTCGTCGGCCGTGCGCTCGTCCGCGATCTCCTCGCCCACGCAGACGATGTCGTGGTCGTGTCGCGGGACCCGGCTGGCGCGCGCGCACTGCTGCCCGGCATCGCCGGGGCTCACGCCTGGTCGCCGCTGGCCGAGCCGCTACCCGTCGAGGCGCTGGACGGTGCCGACGCCGTCGTCCACCTGCTCGGCGAATCGATTGCCGGGCGCTGGACTGCGGCGAAGAAGCGGGCCATCCGCGAAACACGCGTGGAATCGACCCGCAACGTTGTTGAAGCATTTCGCAGCGTCTCAGCGCGTCCCGCAGTACTCGTCAGCGCCAGCGCCATGGGCTACTACGGTAGCCGTGGAGACCAAGAGCTGGATGAGGAGTCAGGCCCAGGAGAGGGGTTCCTCGCCGACGTTGCGCGGGAGTGGGAGGCCGAGGCGTCGCGGGCGCAAGAGCTCGGCCTGCGCGTGGTGGTGTTGCGGACGGCCAACGTCCTCGCGCCAGACGGCGGCACGCTGAGTCCATTGCGGCGGCTGTTTCGCCTGGGGCTGGGTGGGCCGATGGGCTCGGGCCGCCAGTGGTTGCCGTGGGTACACGTGGCCGACGAGGTTGGGATCATCCGTTTGGCGCTGACGGAGGCGCTGAGCGGGGCCGTCAACGTCGTGGCGCCCGGCATCGTGCGCCAGCGCGACTTTGCCCGCACGCTGGGGCGTGTGCTTGGCAGGCCGGCGCTGGTACCGGCGCCCGCGTGGGCGTTGCGCCTCGTCCTTGGGGAGCTTGCGGGCGAGTCGCTGTCCAGCCAGCGCATGGCCCCGCAGGCGGCGCTGGCCGCGGACTACGCGTTCCGCTTTCCCGACCTCGAGCTCGCGCTTAGGGACCTGCTGCGTGGGTAGGGCTGCGCTGGGCCTGCTGCTGCTCGCGGCGGCGGTGGCTTGCGGTAGGGCGGAGGCGGTGACGCTCGAGGGACTCGCCTCCCCTCGCGGCCTCACGGCGCTGGAGGGCGGTGACCTGCTCATCGCGGAGGTCGCCGCGGGACGCCTGCTGCGCTGGACCCCGGGCGCGCCGCATCCGTCCGTGGTGGCCGAGGGCCTCCCAACTACGCTCCTGGGCCCGGAGGGCGCGCCGGCCGGGGTCTCCGCGGCGCTGCGCGTGGGTGAGACCTACTACTACGTCGTCGGCGAGGCTCGCGCCAAAGAGTTTCGCGAGCTCTACCGGCTGGAGCCGGGCGAACACCCGGTGGGCGTGACGGGACAGGAGATTCTGGGCTTGGACCCCCCCAATCGCCTCACGAACCCGTACGACCTCGCCCAAGCGCCCGCAGGCGCCTTCTACGCCTCGGATTCGGGCCTGAATGCCGTCCTACGCATCGATTCGGACGGTGGCATCGTGGACTACGCGGCTTTCGCCGCCCGCGAGACGGGGCTCGCCGAAGGACCGCGGACCATGGACGTGGTGCCCACGGGTCTGACGTTGGGCCCGGACGGTGCGCTGTACGTGGCAAGCCTCACCGGCTTCCCCTTCCCGACCGACGCCGCGTACGTGTACAGGCTGGCCGACCTCGACGGCGACGGTGACGCCCAGGACGCGGGCGAGACCACGGTCTACGCCACCGGCTTCACGGCGGCCACCGACCTGGCGTTCGAGGCCGACGGCTCGCTGCTCGTGACCGAGTTCAGCGTCGACATGGCGCGGCTGGCAGAGGCGGGCTTTGAGCGGGCCGCGGAGTGGCCGGGGCGTCTGGTCCGCTGGCGGGATGGGGCCATTGAGGTCGTGGCCGAGGGCTTGGTGTCGCCGACGGCGGTGGTGGTCAGCGGCGACCGCGTTTTCGTCAGCGAGGAGTTCGCCGGCCGCGTGAGCGAGGTCCCGCGCTAGCCGGTTCCGCGGCGCACGTCCGTTCGGCCATCGCCAGCAGCGTGGTCACGGTACGCCAATTCCGGACGGTGCCGTGAAGACGACGCTGCCGCTTTGGATGTACGTCTCGACGGCCGTGCAGCCGGCCTCTGTGAACACGGTGACCAGATCGCGCATGGCCAGCTTGTGCTTGCCGCCGACGTTGATGCCGCGAAGGAGGGCGATGTGGCTCGCGCTCACCGGAGCTCCGCTGTCGCCTGTTTTCTCAAATTGCGTGCCCGTGGGAAGGCTCGCCGACTTGCTCGGTCTGCGGCAGGCGGTCGAGTCCCCGACCACGGCACCGAGAGGGTTTGGAGTGAAGTTAAAAGTATAGTGACCTTGACATTAAGTACAGGGTGCTTTACAGTTTGGTGTAGCACAGCGCGGGGAATGTGAAGCATGGGTGCGGTGTCCCGACGTCGGTTCGCGTATTGGATGGGAATCCTGCTGGCGTTTGGGTTCCTGATGGCGACATGGGTAGCGGAAAGGAACCTCGAGCTGTCGTCAGCGGGCAAGTTAGGCATCGCGCTTGCGCAGGTAGGGCTGTGGGGCCTCATCGTGGACCTACTGGTTCAGATCACCCGAAGCCAGGACGAGATGTCCAAGCGCATACAGTTCGAGGCGCTCGCATGGGCGTTCCCGATTTCGGTGTTCGGCATCGTGGCGGCTGGGATCTTGATTAGAGCGTTTGACGTCACGGTATTCGACCCCGGGGACATGGTCGTGGTGTTAGGCGCTGGGTACGTCATCGGGGTCCTGATCACGACGAAGAGATACTCATGAAGAACCGGCTTCGGGTGCTGAGGGCAGAGAAGGGATGGACTCAGGACGAGGTCGCGAAGCGATGCGAGGTCTCTCGTCAGACAATCATCTCAATCGAGAACGGTAAGTACGATCCGAGCCTCCCGCTGGCGTTCAGGCTCGCCAGGCTCTTCAAGACCCGCATCGAGGACGTTTTCGAAAACCCAGAAGGGACGCCGGCGCCGTTGGACTGACCGCTACGCGATGGAGCGAGCGAATGCCGATATCTGGAGGAAGGCCATGAACCTAGGAGTCGCGCTCATCATAGGCATTGTCATTGGCGTGGCCACGGACAATCTTGGACTGTGGCTTGCACTCGCTGTGATCTTCGGCGGTGGCGCGGAGGCAGCGGGCCGCAAGAGGCGAAGCTAGCCCGCTCTCTCGTGCTTGCCCACCAGTGCGACCACGCTTTTGCGCGTCGCTTCTTCGGCCCAAGCACCGACCGTATGGCGGTGACGTCCGGAAGATCCCGGTGAACACGGTGAGCCCAACACCGAACGGAGTAAGAGTTGGTGGGCCTACGTGTACTGAACTGCGAACTTTTCAGTGGACAGTAGCCTTGTGATTCTTCTCATGGCAGCGTGCTCCCCCAGCCGGACCAGCAGGCGATGGAGCCGTTGGTCCTCACCCCGCAGGTGTACGATCCCCCGGCGCTGACGGAGACGAAGGAACCGGCGGGCCAGTTGGCCAGGCGGTATTGATTGTAGCCCCAGCAAGCGATGGAGCCGCCGGTCCTCACGCCGCAGGTGTGTTCGTCGCCGGCGCTGACGGATTCGAAGGATCGAGACCTACCGGGCGCCCCCGTCCGGGCGTCGTCGTTGGTTTCTGTCTCGGTGGGCTGGGGCGTGGCGGTCGAAGCGGTTTCCGGGGCCGGCCGAGACGTGGCAGTGGGCCTGGACTCTTCGGTATCTCGAGGCGTGGCGGCAGGCACGGAAGCTGACGCGCCACAGGCATCGTCGCGGCTCACCTTTAGGTCTTCGATGGGGGCTGCCGAACTCACATAGATGAACTGCTTCTTCGCGTCGTCCATATCCTCCGCGGTGGGGAACATCATGAGCATGCTTTGCTCGAAAACCTCAGGGTCCCCATATTTCGCCCAGCAGTCCCAGGTCTGTTCGATGATGTCTTCCTTGCTTTCCCCGCCGCCGCAGGCGACCAGCAGAAGCATGGACGCCAGGATACACATAAGCGGAGCGGCGAATTTGGGCAACTTAGAGGTCATGATTGCGCATCCTTGCAGAAACTTGGGCGGGTCAAGTCAGACCGCACACCTCGATCGACGCAGGCCGACGCTGACAAGAACCGCTCTCCAACCTGACCGGGTTCCGAGAACGATCTAGTCGGCCCTTGGTCCGTTGCGCGGCTATATTATAACCGGCAGGCAGGGTTCCAGGATGTGTCGGGGAGACCGACCTTCGGGCGCTTGAAGGTCAGGACCGCCTACCTAATTGACGGTCAGGCCGTAAGAGTGGGTGATTCCTTCGTGCCATTCACGGTAATCAAGGAGCCTCACGGCGAACTCGAAGGTCCCGGAGCCGGTGGGGACACCGGAGATAGCTCCGGTAAAGGAGTCGAGCGCCAGCCCGTCGGGCAAAGCTCCGCTCTCCAAAGTCCAGTAGTAGTTGGGGGTCCCTCCAGCGGCGGTTAGTGCGCCGGAGTACGGTTGTCCGACTCTCCCGTCAGGCAATTCTCCGTCTGCAATCGACAGCGGTGCAAACGGGGAGGTATCGCGTAGGACATACCCGACGGCCTGGGCTGCCAGCAGGTCGAGTTTGGTCACGATCCAGCGCCCCTGTGGCATCTCGCCGTGGTATTCGTTGCCGTAAGCCCCTCGTTTGCTTGCTCGGTCTATGGTGCCCGACAGATGGTCGGTGGCATCGATGAGCGGTCCGGAACCTTGATACCCTCTGATGTTGGCCTCAGCCAATTTACCGAATTCCTTTAGCTCTACCCAGCCATCGTGATGAGAATTGAAAGCCAACGTGTGGCCCATTTCATGGTGAGCAATGGAATATAGGTCATTCTTAACGTCCTCCAAGTTGGTGGCCAGCCACCAGTCGCCCGCATTGGCTGCGACCATCCACCCCAATGTGTTGTAATTGCCCTCCTTTACCAGTTGGAGCCCGCCTGACCGCCTGATTGGATAGCTTGTCCCACCAGTCGACTGGTACCCACCCTGGAATGAACCTTCCCCTCCGGCCTTGAGTTCATGGCCATAGGCGTAAAGGAGGAACCCGGTGTAACTCTCATTGTTGTTAACCACGCCTCCTCCGGTAAATCCCTCGGGAGTGAAAATCCAAGTCGCTTCTTGCCCTGCCGGCACTTCGTCAAGACCCATGTGATCGAAAAAGTATGCCCAATCCTCGGCTACTTGCCGAACGGTGTCCCTCGCAGCTTGGTCATCGAACAGTCCGGTTTGGTCTTGGGTAAAGTCAACGTGGATTTGAAATTCCGGAGGACGGTCCAGGTCTTGGTCGATCACGTGCACATCAATTATTTCTGTCCTCTCGACAGAATTGGCATCGACAGTCTTGACTGTCAACTCATGGGTTTCGTTGGCGGTGTCACGGTCGGGGAAAATGGAGATATAGAATGTTCCGTCCGATGAGCCGTCTTCGATGGCTATGTACTTCCAAGACCCATCAGGTCCTGTTTCGCTGGGCAAGTCGAAATACACGCGGGGCGAGATTGAACTCACCCACACCTGTACGGGATAAGCCGGGCTCCCCGGCGTCTTGACGTAGTGTTTCATCGCGGGGTTGGCCATATGCCCCTCCCAGTCGACTAGAACTATCCCACTCTGGTTCACCGTACGGCCGAAAAGATCGTGGATTAGCACTCCGCTGGATGGAATGATAGGCGTGGGGCTGGGTTGGGGCGTGGCTGTTGGCCTGGGGGTCGGAGTGGGTTGAGGGGTGACTGTCGGGCTGGGGGTGGGCGCGGGGGTATCCGGGACGGGAGTTGCTTCGCTGCTTCGGGCCGTGGGGGGTGGAGTATCGATCGGGGCGGCCGTTTCCGTTCCGCAGGCAAGGAGGCCGAGAGCGAGCAGGCCGATTATTATGATCGCCGTGAGCACTTTGAAACTCGGCATATTCTTCTCCGCCAATCGGTTCGGGCTGGTCACTGGCAGGCCCGGTCGCACGGGGGAGACCCCTCACCCCGACCCTCTCCCCTTAGGGGAGAGGGGGAATGTGTGGTTAGGCTAGGCCCATCTTTTCGTAGACTTCTTCGATGGTTTCGGCGGCTATGGCTCGGGCTTTCTTGCCGCCTTCTTCCAGTCCAGCAGCAGGTAGTCGGCCGATTCGTTGGTCGTATCGCCCGGCTCGTACCCTACCGCGAAGCCGAACAGATCGTCGTCGTCGCTGCCGGTAACGGATATGTTGACCGTGACCAGGTTGCTGCCGAACGGCTGATCGCGAAAGGCGAGAGTAGGGCCGCTGTTCGCAAACTGCGTGGCCGTCAACTCATTGACAGAGGCATAGTCTTGAATGTCCCATTCGGGCGAGTCGTGGTCGGTCGGTTTCGGGTACGAATCCACCTTCCAGGTGTGTTTGGCAACCCTCGCTGGTCTCGCCACCGCGACTGGAGGGACACTCGTCGGTTGCTCCACCGATATGGTCGTTTTCTCCACCGGGATCGGTCGAGACTCATCACTTGTCTGGGATGGGTCGCTGACCAGATCCACGTGTTTGAAACCGTGGATCTCCACGGACCCGCTGGAATACCCAACCGCCCTTAATCCCCGTACGACGGCGCGGGTTCGCAGGTCACACATGAAAGGGGAGATGTAGAGCCACGACATGAACGTGAAGTAGTCCCTCTGTAACCGAGGCACGTCGCCCACGAATCCCAACTCGTAATTGTTGAAGTACTCGACAATGGCTTCGGCGCTTCGTCGCAGGCCCTCAGCGTCGGTCTCAAGCGGCATATGAACGCCCGACAGGGAGACGTGTCGCGATTCCTGGTGAATGGTCAGGCTGGTTGGCCTAGTCTCATCGTTCTCCTGCTGGCCCTTCTGCCAGCGCATCCTCTTGATCTCAGCCTTGACAGCTGGCGTAACTACATAGCGGCCATTCTCGCGAGCTACCTGAGGGGACACAATCCGGTCGATCGGAACGGCGAGCTCCTCAACTTTGTGCATGGCTTGCGGCAACGTGAGTTCCTCTACCGCAGGGGCCTGAAAGACCGTGAGTCCAGGGTCCTTGTATCTTGGTTTGGGTGTGTAACAATCACTTCACTTAGGTGGATCGGGGTGCGGCAGACCGGTTTCTCCTTGGTTATGGAAGACCGCCAGAAAGCGAGGGTCGCCGCACCCATCCCGAATAGAGCCCGAACAGTTGCCTGGGCCAACCAAGCCCGCATCTTGCAAGGACGGGCCAGTAATTCGCAGGAGGTGCTCATGGATCAGGAAGGGATCTACGTAGGCATTGATGTAGCCAAGGCCCAAGTGGATGTCGCCGTCCGCCCCACGGACGACAGCTGGGAGGTTTCCTATGACGATGCAGGGGTCCGGCAGCTGGTCTCCCGGCTGAAGGCCCTTGAACCGGTTATGGTGCTGCTGGAGGCTTCGGGCGGCTTGGAACTGCCCTTTGTAGCAGCTCTGGCGACCGAGGAGTTGCCAGTGGTCGTCGTCAACCCCCGCCAAGTGCGGGACTTTGCCAGGGCCACCGGGAAGCTGGCCAAGACCGACGCTCTGGACGCAGCGGTCCTGGCTCACTTCGCCGAAGCGGTTCGTCCACCCGTGCGCCCTCTGCGAGACGCCGAGACCCAGGCCCTTAACTCCCTGGCTGCCCGCAGGCACCAGGTGATGACCATGCTGGTCTCGGAGAAGAACCGCCTGAGCTCCGCCACCACCGTCGCCGTCCGTCCCCGCATCGAGGCCCACATCGCGTGGCTGGAGCGAGAGCTGGACGACCTCGACGAAGGGCTGAGGCAGACTCTCCGTCAGAGTCCCGTGTGGCGAGATAAGGATGACCTGCTGCGCACCGTCCCCGGCGTGGGAGAGCAAGTCTCCCTCTCTCTCCTGGCCTATCTGCCGGAGCTGGGCACGCTGGACCGCCGGGAGATCGCCGCCCTGGTGGGTGTGGCTCCCTTCAACCGGGACAGCGGCACGCTGCGGGGCAAACGCACCGTCTGGGGTGGACGCGCCCGGGTCCGAGCCGCCCTGTACATGGGAGCGTTGGTAGCCAGCCGCTTCAACCCCCTCATACGGGACTTCTACCAGCGGCTGCTGGCCGCTGGCAAGCCGAAGAAGTTGGCCCTCACAGCCTGCATGCGCAAGCTGCTCGTTATCCTCAACTCCATGCTCAAGCATCGCTCCCCCTGGTGCGACCTGACTCCGACAGTCGCCGGCCATTCCTCTTGACTTTCAAGACAGTTGCTGTAGGATCGGCGTCTCGGTAAACGAGATCTCGGCGGATCGCAAGTCGACGGACATGTCGATCCTGTCGGTGGCTGTTTCCTTAACAGCATCGTACTCACGACAGTAGTGCTCCCAGGCCCTGAGATCATCGTCGAAGACGATCAGCGTCTCGGGCTGCCTGCCGCCAAAGGCCCGCTCCGAGAGGTTTGCCGATCCGACGATTACCCTGAGGCACTCTGGGTTGCTGGCTTCCAGAAGATACAGCTTCGCATACGCTATGTTCTGTTTCACTACGTAGAACTGTGCTTGGCCCGCCTGGATCCTCTCAAAGATAAGTCGCTGGCGTTCATCCTCCAACCGAAGTGCGGAGTCCCTCAACTGATTGATGAGAAACTGCTGGAAAGCAATTACATCGGCGAATCGTCCGAGTCCACCCTCATACCCGAAAACGCACTCGAAGTGCTCGAACGAAAACTTGTCCAGCATCCTGACAATCATTGATGTGCTGACCGAATAGGTCAAAACACGGATTCGATCGAACCCATCGAACATGTTCCAGTTGAAGGGCTCGACACCGTCGAACTGGGCGCGTACGACTTTGAGGCCCTGCTCGGCGGCCGACTGAGCGTCGTTGAAGTCAAGACGGTTCTGTATCGGTTCAATCATCATCAAAGGATTACATAGCCTCTTAAGGCTTCCTAGCATGCTCCCGCGCGGTCTAAGAGTTCGGTCATGAAGCAGACTGCGCCGGCTCTCTGGGGTGCACTCGATCCGCGATGTCTTGGCCCGACTCGATCTCCACCGTCCGCAGCTCAAAAGTCTTCTGCAGGTTCAGCCAAAACTGCGGCGTCGTGCCCAAATAGTGCGAGAGGCGGAGCGCGGTGTCGGCGGTCACCCCGCGTTGCCCCTTAAGAATCGCCGTGATGCGGTTGGTGGGCACACCCAGCGCTATGGCCATCGCATTGACGTGGCGGATGCCATGCCCCTGGTAGGTATGCTCTTGCTCGACAGCCATAGCTTGTATGTGGAAATCGTCGACGGCGGTCGTGTAGTCGTGCAGGCGATGGAGTGATACCGGGCGGCGACCGGGAGGTATCCCCACGCACCACGTACTATAGAGTAGGTTCTGTACGCACTTGTCGTTGGCGGAGGGTCTAGGCTGCGATCTATGGACTGCCGACGAGAAGCTCTATCAGTCCGCCAGGGAGGACGACGGGCGCGTGCACTGGATAGAAGAGTTCGATGAGGTGTAGGGGTTCATGGCAGCCGTCGCTTGTACCGGCCTGGAAGCACATCTGCAACAGCGTCCGCCACCACCAGAACCTCAGCTACCTCACTCTGGCTGCACTCCTCCAAACGCCCGGCGCCTCAGTGAAAGGGGCTCAACCGTCACCAGTGTACCGAACGAGTACATTTTGCTGGGCAACAGGCAACGAACATAGTATAATGAGTTGCCAATTGGTCCAGGCAAGTGGGGCCCTCGATGTCCGCACAGGCTGCCTAGCGCGGAACCTCGTCCGGTAACCCTTCACCCACCGGACGGCTCCTCCCTAAACGGGTGGGGTGCAAGCTGCAACGGGCAGGATTGAGGCCGAGGGCCATTTGCTGGATTTTCTATGGGACTTAACTACTATAGAACAGGAGGACGCTGACGGCAAATCTGGACGTACCCCCTCCCCCCCGATATTGGTCGCTCCACCCCAGGTCTCTTGCGAATAGGGTGGGAGTACCTGTTGCGGGCCATCCCGGCGCAGTTGCGCCGCACCTTCACGGCTAAGCCGTTCTCCGGCGTACGCGCTCCTCTCCGGGCGTGGGCGCTTTCGGCCGTCGTTTTGGGTCTGGCGCTGGCGGTGGTCGTTGCGTCCCAGGACGCGGTCCGGGCCACGGCCCACTGCGCGAATGGGACCGTCGTGCCCAATCCATCCGGTAACCCCGGCCTCGTCGTCGACTGCGAGACGCTGCTCTCCCTCAAGGACGAGCTCGCCGGAACGGCGACGCTGGATTGGAGTGAGAACAGGGCGATCACCTATTGGGAGGGAATCACCTTTGGGGGCACGCCGCATCGGGTGACAGGGGTAGGTCTGAATAGCAAGAACCTGACGGGGACGATCCCTGCCGAGCTGGGCGACCTCACCAATCTGACCGAGCTGTACCTCCACGACAACCGGCTCAGCGATCCCATTCCTCCGGAGCTGGGCGACCTCTCCAATCTGATCCATCTGAACCTCTGGAACAACCGGCTCAGCGGTCCCATTCCCACGGAGCTGGGCGACCTCTCCAATCTGACCGTCCTGGACCTCCGCTCCAACCAGCTCAGCGGTCCCATTCCCACGGAGCTGGGCGACTTCTCCAGTCTGACCTTTCTGGGCCTCTCCAACAACCAGCTCAGCGGGGACATCCCACCGGAGCTGGGCAACCTCCCCAATCTGACCTTACTGGACCTCTCCGGCAACCAGCTCAACGGTCCCATTCCCACGGAGCTGGGCGACCTCTCCAATCTGATCCGTCTGGGCCTCCGCTCCAACCAGCTCAGCGGTCCCATTCCCACGGAGCTGGGCGACCTCTCCAATCTGACCGTCCTGGACCTCCGCTCCAACCAGCTCAGCGGTCCCATTCCCACGGAGCTGGGCGACCTCTCCAATCTGACCGTCCTGGACCTCCGCTCCAACCAGCTCAGCGGTCCCATTCCCACGGAGCTGGGCGACCTCTCCAATCTGACCGTCCTGGACCTCCGCTCCAACCAGCTCAGCGGTCCCATTCCCACGGAGCTGGGCGACCTCTCCAATCTGACCGTCCTGGACCTCCGCTCCAACCAGCTCAGCGGTCCCATTCCCACGGAGCTGGGCGACCTCTCCAATCTGACCGTCCTGGACCTCCGCTCCAACCAGCTCAGCGGTCCCATTCCCACGGAGCTGGGCGACTTCTCCAGTCTGACCTTTCTGGGCCTCTCCAACAACCAGCTCAGCGGGGACATCCCACCGGAGCTGGGCAACCTCCCCAATCTGACCTTACTGGACCTCTCCGGCAACCAGCTCAACGGTCCCATTCCCACGGAGCTGGGCGACCTCTCCAATCTGATCCGTCTGGGCCTCCGGAACAACCAACTCAGCGGTCCCATTCCCACGGAGCTGGGCGACCTCTCCAGTCTGATCTCACTGGTCCTCTCCGACAACCAACTCAGCGGCGCCGTTCCGCCGGAGCTAGAAGACCTCTCCAATCTGACCCAGCTGTTCCTGAGTAACAACCAACTCAGCGGGGGCATCCCACCGGAGCTGGTCAACCTCACCAAGCTGGAGCGCCTCTGGGTGTATGACAACCATCTGACCGCGCCAGTCTGGGCGGACGGGACGGAGCTGAACTCCCTGATAATGTCCTACCCGGAAAACGGCGCCGAGGCGGTGGCCAGGTTTGGAGCGGCCGGTCTAACCGGCGGAACCATCACATGGAGTCTGTCGGGCGCTGACACGGATGACCTCACAATCAGCAGCGAAGGGGTGTTGACGTTCGACCAGCCGCCAAACTACGAAGCTCCAACCGGCGGCCAAAACCCCGACGGCAGCAGCGGAACCTCCAACGAATACTCTGTCACAGTCACCGCTTCCGACGGAGTTAGCTCCCGGACCTTCGACGTCAACGTGCAGGTCCAAGACTTGGCAATCAGTCTGTCGGCGAGCCCGGCTTCGGTGGGCGAGAGTGACGAGGCCACCGCCATCACCGTGACGGCGACGGTGACCGGGGGCCCCAGCGGCGTCAGCGTCACCATATCGGCGTTGTCCGGCAGCGCCAGCCCTGGCGACGACTACACCACGGCGGAGGAGCTGCCCATCACCATCACGATACCGGCGAACCAGCTCAGCGCGACAACGACGCTCACCATCACCCCGCTGGAAGACAATGACATAGAGGGGGACGAGACCATCGTCATCACCGGCGAGGGCACGGGGATTACGGTGACCGATGCCGTGGTCACCATCACCGACGACGACCTGCCGACCCTGTCCCTCACCCCCTCCTCAACGACTGTGAGCGAGGGTGAGAACGCCGCCTTCACGGTGACCCTCTCCAAGGCCGTCGCCGACGACGTCACGGTGGACTGGTCGGTGGACGCCGGGGGCGCCGCTGCGTCTACGGACTACGGCGCATCGTCGGGCAGCGTCACCTTAGAGGCGGGGTCTCTGACGCAGACCTTCGCCATACTCATAGAGGACGACCTGCTGTCGGAGGCGGCGGAGACCTTCAGCGTATCGCTGGGCGCGGTCACCAGCGGCGTCTCGGACCCGATCACGGTGGACACCTCGGCATCCTCCGTGACCATCGCCGAGAGCGACCCCATCACGGTGACGCTGCACGGGGACTCCGCCATCGTTGAAGGAGGCTCTGCCGCCTACACGGTGACCCTCAGCCCCAGCGATGTGATCCGGACGGAGAACATTGAGGTGCGCTTCGCCACATCTCATGGCACCGCTGGGAGTGGGGACTACACTGCGGAGTCAAGGACACTCACCTTCCCGTCGGACGCCTTAGAGCGGCAAGTCACGGTACAGACGACCGAGGACGGCAGCGTGGAGGGCAATGAGACCTTCACCATCACCCTCTCCAACCCCACCGGCGGGGAAGGGGAAGCCGCGCCTGTGCTGGGCAGCCCCTCGTCGATCGCCATCACCATCACCGACGATGACACGCCGCCTTCAGGCGAAGACGACCCCCCGAGTAACCGCTCACCGAGGTTCACCGAGGGGACGAGCGCCACCCGAAGCGTAGCGGAGAACGCCCCGGTGGGCACGGAGGTGGGGGAGCCGGTGCGGGCCAGGGACTCGGACGGCGATAGCTTGAGATACTCGCTGTTGAGCGTGGAGGACCACGAGTCGTTCAATGTGGACCGAGATACAGGGCAGATCACCACCGATACTGAGTTGAATTACGAGGTGAAGGCCGAGTACTCACTGCGAATGCGGGTGTGGGATGGTCGGGGTGGTCGGGACTTTATCAATGTCGCCATCGCCGTGACTGACGTGACGGATGTCAGCCTGTCGGCGAGCCCGGCTTCGGTGGGAGAGGGTGACGGGACCGCCTCCATCACCGTGACGGCTGCTCTGGACGACGGAGTTCTGGAGGACCCGATAACGGTTCCTCTCGCCATCGGTTCCGGCAGCGCCGTCTCCGGCGACGACTACACCACGGCCGGGGAACTGCCCGCCGTCATCATACCGGCAGGACAGACCAGCGCCAGGGCGACGCTGAGCGTCACCCTGGTGGACGACGATATCGTAGAGGGGGACGAGAGCATCGTCATCACCAGCGAAAGCCCGGACGTCGAGGTGTCCCAGCCGGCGGTTGTCACCATCACCGACGATGAGGTGACGCCTACGCCTGGACCGACTACCCCAACGCCGACCCCTGACCCAACCGCGCCAACGCCGACACCGAAGCCAGGGGCTGCGGGCACTCCTGCCGTCGCCCCCACCCCCGCTTCGGAGTCCACGGACGACGCGCCTGCGTCGGGACCGGAGACCTCCGAGGGGGATGCCGGCGGCGGAGGGTTCCCCTGGTGGATCATCGCAGTGAGCGTCATCGGGATAGTTTCAGGAATCGCGTTTACGGTCTGGGTGCGGCGACGAAGACGGATATAGGACTGGGGAAGGTCCTTTAAGAGGGGCGCTGCACAGACTGTGGCCTCGACGACGGTTGGCCCTTACCGGACGCACGATGTACGGTCCGTCTTCGCCTATAACGAATATATGCCACTCACCGTCCATGCTCTCCTGGGAGTTGTCGTAGGCAATCGGGCTTCCCTTCCTTCGTCTTTGTACCATTCGATGGCCTTGTCGACGCATGCCTTGGTATATGCCGCCGGGTCGGACTTGTCAGGAGCCGATTCGGAGCAGGCCACCGACGCCAGGGCGAGCGCCAGCAGAGTCGCCAGAGCCGAAAGTATCAGATTGTTCAGCCGGCTTGTGATGTTCCGGACCACGTATTGAGATTCGGACCCGTCATCAGGCCGTTCGGCGTCAGATCAACGAGTTGGCGACGCCAAACCAGCTAGGATATGCGACCGTCTCCGTTCGCTGCATCCAAATCAACCGCCCAGGAGTACCGCAGGTTTTTGTGTCGGTTGCATCTGGTCCATGCTAAGGAAGCGGGGCATCAAAGTCGTCTCTATCACCGAGCACGCCGACGACTCTCCCACGGGCAAGCTCATGGAGGCCATCATCGAGAGCGTGGACGAGTTCTACTCTGAAAACTTGGCCCAGGAGGTGACCAGGAGGATGAGAGAGGCCGCCATACGGGGCTTCTGGGTCTCCACCTACGCTCCCTTCGGCTACAGGAAGGTGTCGGTCCAGGACGGAGCAAAGAAGCGGCCCAAGCTGGAGCTGGACCCGCCGGCGGACTCAGTGATCCGGCGCATCTTCCAGATGGCCCTACAGGGCAAGAGCACCCTGGACATCACGAAGACGCTGAATGGTGAGGGCATCCCCACCTCAACGGGCAAGCACTGGTTGAAGTCCACTGTGCACCGCATCCTCTCCAACGAAGCGTATACAGGAACGCTGGTTTGGGGCGTCGATGCCAAGGACGGAGCGCCGCCTGTGCGGGTGGAGGACGCATTCCCCGCAATAGTCACCAAGCAGGAGTTCCGACGCATCACCCGCTCCCTTCGCTCCAAGGCCCCGGCCAGGGTCAACCCCCGGCGGGCATCCAGCCCCTACCTCCTCAGCGGCTTGGTGAAATGTGAGAAGTGCGGAAAGGCGCTCACTGCGGCTGAGGCCAAGAGCGGCAAGTACAGCTACTACGTCTGCCACTCACTGCTGAAGAAGGGCAAGGGAACCTGCAAGACGCCTCGCCTCAACTCCAAGCGCTTTGAGAAGCTGATGATCGAGCAGATTCGCGCAAACATCCTCACGGAAAGCAACATCCGGGACCTGGTTAGGCTGATGGACGAGGAGATGGACGGGGTGGCTGCTGAACAGCGGGAGAGGCTGGAAAACATCGAAGCGGAGCTTATCGAGGTGCGGCGGCGCTTGGACCGGGTGTGGCACGTCATCGAGAACTCGGAACTCGACATATCCGACGCCACCTCCCGCATCAGAGAGCACCGGGAGCGTCAGGAGAAGCTGGAGATCGCCGCAGAGGAGGCCAGGGCATTGCTCTCAGAGCGCCGGGCCGTGCTGGACAACGTGGACACCATCGCATCCTATGCACAGGACATGAGCGAATTCTTGATGACCAGCGAGATCACCGAATCGAGGGCCTTCATCAAGTCCTTCGTCAAGGAGATCAAGGTCAAGCCAGGAAAAGCAACGGTCTACTACACCCTACCCACGCCGCCGGATAGCCCGATAGGGGGCGGAGACGCCGCAGAGGTGACTCTCCACGGCCCAGTTCGCAGTTCAGTACACGTTGGTGGACCTGGAGGGATTCGAACCCTCGACCTCCTCAATGCCATTGAGGCGCGCTCCCAGCTGCGCCACAGGCCCACGGCGAGGGGCCGGAGCGTGAGGCCCGACCCGGCGAAATCATAGCACGCACGCTGCGCTTCTAGACCTCTGGGCGCCGGGTATGCCAGTCGGTCGCCTGCTGGTATGCGTGCGTCGCGCGCAAGACCAGGGCGTCGTCGAAGGCCTTGCCCACCAGCATGAGGCCGATCGGCAGGCCCAGCGACGAGAAGCCGCAGGGCGCGGAGATGACGGGCAGGCCGTTCAGGTTGAAGATGCGCGTGTGGCGGATCGCCGTGTCGCGCGTATTCACCTCTCGGCCCCCGACCGTCACCGTTGGCACGTCGTGCTCCGGCGCCGTCATCACCGTCGTCGGTAGCGCCAACAGGTCGAAGCGCTCGTACACCTTCGCCAAGCGCTTGCCCAACAGCGCCCGCACCTGCTGTGCCTTGAGGTAGGTGGGAGCGGGGATAAAGGAGCCCGTCTCCAGGCGCAGCCGCACGCGCTGGTCGAACTCCTCCGGGCGGTCACGCAGCTGATCGCGGTGCAGGGCGGCGGCCTCGGACGTGATGACGATGGAGAAAAACTCCCCCCAGGCCAGCTCCGGTATCGAGACCTGCTCGACCGATGCGCCGAGCTCCGCCAGCTTGGCCACGGCCAGGTCGAACGCGGCCTTCACCTCCGGGTCCACCAGCTGGGTGATGTAGTCCTCCGGCACGCCGACGCGCAGGCCGGCTACCCCGTCCGCGATGCCACGCGTGTAATCGGTGGGGGGCCGGCGCACCGAGCTCGCATCCGCCGGATCGTGGCCGACGAGCGCGTTCATCGCCAGGGCGACGTCCAGCGCGTCGTGGGCCATGGGCCCGGCGGTGTCCAGCGTCCAGCTCAGCGGCGTGACGCCGGCGCGGCTTACTAGGCCGAAGGTGGGCTTGAGGCCCGTGATGCCGCAGAAGGAGGATGGGATGCGAATGGACCCCCCGGTGTCGGAACCCAGGGCCAGCGGAGCCATGCCGGCCGCCACCGCGGCGCCGGACCCACTGGACGAGCCGCCGGTGTAGTGGCCGTGGCGCCAGGGGTTGTGGGGCGTCGGGTAGTGCTCGTTGCGCCCTGTGGGGTCGAAGGCGTACTCCACGGTGTGCGCCTTGCCGATCGAATGGGAGCCGGCGTCCTGGAGCAGCTCGACGGCGCGCGCGTCCCGCGTGGGGACGAAATCGGCCTCGAGGCGCGAGCCGGACGTCGTGCGGACGCCCTTGGTGTAGAAGATGTCCTTGGTGGCGAAGGGGATGCCGTGGAGCGGCCCTTTGAGTCCGCCCGCTGCAATCTCGCGCTCGGCGCGCCTGGCGCGCTCCAGCGCATCGTCGCCGGTGAGCGTGATGAAGGCGCCGATGGCCGGGTCGGCCTGCCGAATGCGCTCCAGATAGGCCTGGGTCACCTCGACGGGCGACAGCTCACGCTTGGCGATGCGCTCCGCCAGAGCGGCGACCGTAAGGCCGGCGATCTCGTTGGCCGCGATGGTCACGACGGCTCTCCCGGCAGCATGTCGCGTGGCACCGTCTCCGACGCCTCGGCGGGGTCGACCTCGCTGGTGTCGACGGTGTAGACGGAGGCCATGCGCCGCAAGAGCGCCGCAGCCTCGGGGTAGAGCTTGTCTAGGTGCTCGGGGTCGGTGTCGATCCCCATGTGCGCGGCCCAGGCGTCGAAGACGTCGCGGGGCAACTGCTTGATCGGGTCCTCGGCCATGGCGGTGCCCTCCTCTGGAGTGGGGTGAGTATAGGCTCGTGTTTCCCCGTACTCAAGCACGGAACGCCCGTGGAAATCCCTACGCCGATAGGGCAACAGGTATCCGGTATGTATAGTATACGTATATGATACGTCTCTCATTCAGATACATTTGATTGGACAGAAACCACCCATGAAGACCCCCGTCCACTGCCGGCTCGACCCGGCCATCTTGGCCGAGGTGAGGACGTACGCCGAACGGGAGTCCAAGACGGTGTCGTCGGCCGTGGAGGCGCTGGTCCAAGACGGGTTGGTCGCTACGCAGGACCGCATGCGGCTCGGCACGGCTGAGCGGACCCTGGCGGCGACGCGCGACGAGTTGGCGGGCGCCCGTGAGCAGCGTGCGCAGCTGGACGGCCAAGCGCGGGTTGGCGTGCAGACCGCGCGGCTGGCGGCCGTGGCACGAGCCCAGGCCGACGGCCTCCGCGCCCACCTGGAGCAGATCGTCTTCTCCGATGCCGCCGTGTGCGGGCAGGCGAGCTGCGGGGCGGTCTGGTCTTTATACGACGTCTGGCGCCGACGGTGCCCCCGGTGCGGCGCGGGCATCGCCACCGTGCCCGCCGGTGGGTGGCCCTCGGGCGAGATTCCGCAGGCCGCCCGCGACGACTTCGCGATGACCGTCGGCGTGACCTCCCTGCAGCTGCTCCTCGCGACCATGAGCGGCCAGGAGTCCCCGTGAGCGTGCAGGCGCTTATCTTCGACTTCGACGGCGTCATCGTCGATACGGAGTCCTCGGCGCTCGCCCTGACGCAGCAGATGTATCAGGAGCACGGAGCGGAGCTTGAGCGCGAAGCCTGGCAGGCGGCTGTCGGCAGCCGCGGCTATGACCTGTACGAGGGCTTGCAGCGCACCGTGGGGCGCCCACTTGACCTCGACGGGCTGCGCGTCGAGTTTGCCAAAGCGCACGCGGCGAATGCGTCGGTGTTGGACACCATGGCGGGCGTGCGGGAGCGCATCGCCGAAGCGCAGGGCCTGGGTCTGCGCTTGGCCGTGGCGTCGAGCTCGAGCCGAGCGTGGGTTAGCGGCCACCTGTCGCGCCTCGGCCTTATCGATGCGTTCGAGGCTGTGCGCACGCGGGAGGACGTGGAGCAGACCAAGCCACACCCCGGTCTGTTCCGGGCCGCGCTGGAGGCGCTCGGCGTCGGGCCTGGAGAGGCCATCGCGCTGGAGGACTCGCCCAATGGCGTCACGGCCGCCAAGGCTGCGGGCATCTACACCGTCACCATTCCCAACAGCACCGCGGCGTCGCTGCCGTTAGGCCACGCCGACCTCCTGCTGACGTCGCTGGCCGACGTGACGTTGAATGAGCTCGTGAGGCGGTATGCAGGTACGGTTGGCCCACCCTTGGGCCCGGTCCAGCGAGAGCATTAGGGTGAGCGGGACTGTCCACTCCCCCGGCCGAGCTGGCGAGTCGATGTAGGTGACCCTTTGAGCGCGTGCGTTGCGGTGCTACCATCCCCCTTCGGCCATTCCGCGATCTCGCGGGGCGGCTAGAGACCCTTAGAGCAGGCCATGGCCTTAGAAAACATCGTCGTCAAGGGTGCGCGGGAGCACAACCTCAGGAACGTCGACGTCACGATCCCGCGTGACCGGCTCGTCGTCATCACCGGCCCCTCGGGGTCTGGCAAGTCCACGTTGGCGTTCGACACCATCTACGCCGAAGGACAACGGCGCTACGTGGAGTCGCTTTCGGCCTACGCACGGCAGTTCCTGGGCCGCATGGACAAGCCGGAGGTCGACTACATCGAAGGGTTGTCGCCCGCCATCTCCATCGATCAGAAGGGAGCGTCGCACAACCCTCGCTCCACAGTCGGCACCGTCACCGAAATATACGACTACCTGCGCCTGCTTTTCGCGCGCATCGGCCACCCGCATTGCTACAACTGCGGCAGGCCCGTATCGCGACAGACCATTCAGCAGATCGTTGAGACCATCGCTAGCGAGCCGGCAGGCTCGCGGCTGATGCTGCTGGCCCCGCGGGTGATCCACAAGAAGGGCGAGCACCGCGAGATCTTCGAGGCGGCGCGCCAGGCTGGCTTCGTCCGCGTGCGCGTCAACGGCGAGGTGCGCAACCTCGACGAGGACATCGCCCTCAACAAGAAGCAGTGGCACGACATCGAGATCGTCGTCGACCGCCTGGTGCTGGACACCGAGGTGGAGCGCGTTCGCGTCACTGACTCCGTGGAGACGGCCCTCCGATTCGGGGAGGGCAGGCTCGCTTCCGTGAACGCCGACACCAATGAGGAGCGCGCCTATTCTGAGCAGTTCGCCTGCGCCGTCTGCGGGATCAGCTTCGCGGAGATCGAGCCGCGCACCTTCAGCTTCAACAGTCCCCACGGCGCGTGCGCCGTCTGCTCAGGGCTGGGCGTCCAGCTGGTGGTCGACCCCGAGCTGGTGGTGCCGAACAAAGAGTTGAGCCTCTCCGAGGGCGCCATACAGCCGTGGGCCCGCGCCGGCACGTCGACGTCGTGGTACTACAGCATGCTGAACTCGGTCGGGGAGCAGTTCGGCTTCTCCACCAAGGTCCCGGTGAAAAAGCTGCCCGAGTCGGTGATGCGCATGCTGCTCTACGGCGAGGGCGTGAGCACGGTGCGCATGCGGCATCGCACCCACCGCGGCCGCGAGTGGGAGTGGGACGCCAAGTTCGAAGGGGTGATCCGCAACCTCGAGCGGCGGTACCGCGATACGAGTAGCGATTACGTCCGCACGGAGATAGAGCGCTACATGGCCGCGAACCCCTGCGAGGGGTGCGGGGGGCAGCGCCTGAAGGCGGAGTCCCGAGCGGTCACCGTTGCCGACCGCAACATCACCCAGGTTACGGACCTCGCCGTTTGGGAGGCCGCGGACTGGGTGCGGGCCATCCTTGGGGAGGGCAAGGAGCCCGGTGGCAAGCCCAAGCCCAAGTACCCGGACCCGCGCGTGCTCAGCGAGCGCGAGCGCACCATCGGTGACCAGATACTCAAGGAGATCACGGTACGGCTGAGGTTCCTGCTGGACATCGGCCTCGAGTACCTGAACCTGTCGCGGGCAGCCGGCACGCTCAGCGGCGGCGAGGCTCAGCGCATACGCCTGGCCACGCAGATCGGGTCAGGCCTCATGGGCGTGCTGTACGTCTGCGACGAGCCGTCCATCGGCCTGCACGCCGTCGACAACGCCCGGCTCATCGGCACGCTCAAGAACCTCCGGGACCTCGGCAACACCGTCATCATCGTCGAGCACGACGAGGCGGTGATGCGCGCCGCGGACCACCTGGTCGACATGGGGCCGGGTGCCGGCGAGCACGGCGGGCTCGTCGTCGCCGAGGGCACGGTGGACGTCATCGAGGCCGCGGGCGACTCCCTGACCGGCGCCTACCTCTCCGGCCGGCGTCAGATCAGCATGCCCGTCGCGCGCAGGGCCGGCAACGGCCATGCGCTCAAGGTGAAGCGGGCCAGGGAGAACAACCTGCGCGACGTGAACATAAGCGTGCCGTTGGGGCGGCTCGTGTGCGTGACCGGCGTGTCCGGCTCCGGCAAGTCCACACTGGTCTACGAAGTGCTCTACAAGTGGCTGGCGCAGCGGCTGTACCACGCCAAGGACCGTCCCGGCGCCAGCGACGGCGTCGAGGGCCTCGAGCACGTCGACAAGGTGGTCAACATCGACCAGGCGCCAATTGGACGCACGCCGCGGTCGAACCCGGCGACCTACACTGGCGCGTTCACGCCCATCCGCGAGATCTTCGCGGCGCTGCCGGAGGCCAAGGCCCGCGGCTACGCGCCCGGCCGCTTCTCGTTCAACGTCAAGGGCGGGCGCTGCGAGGCCTGCGGCGGCGACGGCTACATCGAAATCCAGATGCAATTCCTGCCCGACGTCACGGTGCCGTGCGAGATATGCCACGGCCGACGCTACAACGAGGACGCGCTCCAGATACTGTTCAAGGGCAAGAGCATCGCCGACGTGCTGGACATGACGGTGACCGAGGCCCACGCCTTCTTCGACTCCATCCCGCGCATCAAGCGGGTGCTGGAGACGCTCGAGCAGGTCGGCCTGGGCTACATTCGCCTGGGGCAGCCCGCGACGACGATATCGGGTGGAGAAGCGCAGCGAGTAAAGCTGGCGCAGGAGCTGTCCCGGCGCGCCACGGGTAGCACGCTCTACATCCTCGACGAGCCAACCACGGGGCTGGCCTTCGACGACTGCGCACACCTGCTGCGGGTGCTCCACCGCCTGGTGGACCAGGGCAACAGCGTGCTGCTGATCGAGCACCATATGGACCTGATCAAGAACGCCGACTGGATCATCGACATGGGGCCGGGTGCGGGGCTGCGCGGCGGCGAAGTGGTCGCCACAGGCACGCCCGAGGACATCGCGCAGCACCCGACGTCGCACACGGCGCGCTACGTGGCCGAGGCGCTGGCCAAGCACGGCTGGACCCCGCCGGCGAACGGCGCTAAGCGCAAGAAGGCTTCGACCGCGCTCAGGTCGGGCTCCGCGGCGGCCAACGGCAACGGCGCGAAGCCCACGCCCAAGCCTTCCGTGGCGAAATCGGCGAACGGCGTCAAGGCGGCGAAGGCCGTGGCCAAGCCCGCGCGGGCCAAGACGAAAGCCTAGCCCGCCCTCTCCGCCACGCCCGCGCGCACCCTCCGCGGCGGCTTCGCGCTCAGCAGCAAGGCTGTGACCGGCACCATGAGCGCGGCGGCGAACCAGAAGCCGCCCAGGTAGCTGCCACCCGCGGCGTCGTACAGCAGGCCGATGGACGGCGGCCCCAGCCCGAAGCCCACCAGCATGATCGGGACCACGAGCCCCCTGATGCTCCCCTGGAACCGCCGTCCGTAGTAGTCCGCCCAAATCACCGTCTGCATGACCACCAACGTCCCGCCGCCGATGCCGAATAGGAACGGCGCGATGATGACCGCGGGCTCGCTGACCCACACGATTGCCAGCGCGATGGCCAGCCCCTGGATGGCAGCGGCGGTGGCGCCAAGCAGCCGCGCGGGCACGCGCTCGACGAGCAAGCCCCCGGTCAGGGCGCTCAGCGCAAAGCCGGCGGAGTCGACGGCAAAGCCCGCGCCGATGAGCCCGGAGGGGATACCATTCTCTTCCCAGAACCCCGCGCGGTGCACCAGGAAGCCGGCGACGGCGAAGTTCGACAACAAGTAGGCCAGCGCGATCTTCCAGAGTGTGACGGTCCGGATGGCCTCTGCCAGCGTCCACTGCTCCTCCTGGACGGCCGGCTCCGGCTGCTCGTCCCTGTAGTGGACCGTCACCCCGTCAGGCAGCAGGCCCATGTCTTCGGGCTGGCGGCGCATGAATAGCAGCGGGACCGGGATTATCACTGCGGCGACGATGAAGGCCGAGACGGCCATGGCGGTGCGCCAGCCCACGCTGTCGATGAGCGCCTGCTGGAGCAGCGCGAAGCTCGCGCCTCCGACGGCGAAGCCGACGGTGATGACGGCCGTGGCACGGCCGCGCATGCGGACGAACCACTTGGTGATGGGCACGCCGGTGATGACGTTGCCCGGCGCGCTGAAGTCCGCGAGGCCGAGCACCGCAAAGAGGGCGAGGACCATCATGAACCCCGGCGCACGCGACACGCCGTACATCGCCGACGCCATGACCACCGCCGCTACGGGAAGCAGGACGCGCGAGCCGTATCGGTCCGCGATCCGCCCCAGAGGGATCGACGAGGCGGCTGTCGCGACCAGACGCGCCATGGGCAGCCAGCCGATGGTGGCGCGCGAGACCCCGAGGTCGGCGGCCATGGGGAGGACGAAGAGCCCGAAGGTGAACTGGCCGCCGCTGTTGGCCACCACGTTCGACAGGAACACGACGCCGACGATGACCCAGCCGTAGAAGAAGCGTGGACGTTCGGCTGGTCTCACGCTCAGTTGTGGCAGCCGCGGGCGGTGACCTCGAAAACGGCCTCCACCCGGCCGTTCCGGACGCCGACGTATTGGTCCCAGCGGTTCATGGTCATGTCCTGCTGGTGCGTGAGCAGCGTGTAGCGGTCCCCGATACGCAGCGGCATCGGACCGTCGGACTCCAAGACCGTGCCCTCCAGCGACATCGCTTTGACACGCACGCCATCCAGCCCTTCGACGGTCGGCATACCGCCGGGCGCGCCAATGGCCTCGACCGATACGTCCCCGATGGCCAGATGGTCGTCGGGGCGGCTGACCACCGTGCCCATCACCTTCGCGGCGAGGCGGAACTCCGTCATGTAGGTGTAGGGCACCTCCATGACGACGTACGTCCCGCCCTCGATCTCCGTGACGCCCGGGACCGTTGGCGCGACATCGTAGGTCCACGTCTCGCCAGTGGAGACCACCTCGACCGGCAGGCCCGCGGCCTCGATGGCGCGCTTCGCTTCGATAACCTGCCCCAGATGCTCGCTTCCGTTGCGGAGGCGCTCCTCGCGGTTGGGATAGGCCTCCGTGGGCGTTTGATGGCTCATGATGCCCTTGAACCGTAGGCCCGGCGAGTCGGCGATGGCCCTGGCAAGGGGTACGGCCTGCTCCACGGCCCGGATCCCGGCCCGGCGCATCGAGGTGTTGACCTCGATGACCACGCCGATGGTGGCGCCAAGCTCGGTGGCGCCCGCCGAGAGCCGGCGCACCTGCTCGGCGTCGTCGACCGCAACCATCACGTCGGCCCGCTTCGCCAGCGACGCGAGACGGCGCACCTTGTCCGACGCCACGACCTGGTTCGCTATGAGTACGTTGGGGATGCCCGCCTCCACGAAGACCTCGGCTTCGGCAACCTTGGCCGCGACCACGCCGCCCACCGTGCCACCGGCGTTGATCTGCATCCACGCTATCTGCGGCGACTTGTGGTTCTTCACGTGGGGGCGCAGCTTGACGTCCGTGTCGCGGTAGTGGGCAGCGATGACCCCGATGTTGTCCTCCATCGCGTCCATGTCGATGAGCAGAACGGGCGTCTCAAGCTCGGTGATGGGCGTGCCGGGTGTGGGTCGGGGGTTCATGTCATGCGTCCTAAACGAACGCCCCGCGGGCAGCGATGGGCCAGACGGCCTCGACCACGCCGCTGCGGGCCGCGTAGACCAGGTCGTGGAGCGCAAAGGCCGTCGAGACGTCGGCGGGGACGAGCCACACGTGGTCGCCAATGGCCAGCTCCAGCGGCGAGCCGTCCACGGTGTCCACGAGCCCGTGCTCGGCGCTGGCTGCCGTGGCCACGAGATCGGGGCGCATGTCGACCACCGGCCCCCCGAAGTCGCGTCCAATCGCCTTCTGGCCACAGTCCGTGATCGCGCGGGCCAGCTCCGGCCGGCTGTTGATGGTTGCTAGAAGGCGTGCAGCGGGCGTGAGGTCCGGACAGTGCGGCGCGTGATTGGCGTCGATGAGCGGGTAGGCCCCCGAGCGCACTTCCGTGACGCCCTCAGTGGTGCCGGGCACGTCGTAGTCGTGGGTACTGTTGCCGTAGCTGGCCACCGCGACGTTCAGCCCCGCGGCTTCGATTGCGCGGCGCACGGCAACGAACGCGGCGACGGCTTGCTCGTCGCGGCTGCGCAGCTCCCTGGCGGGCCCATCGCCGATGGGCCCGCCAGCCGTGAACACGCCCGCGAAGCGAAGGCCCGAGGCGCGGTCGATGGCCTTGGCCAGGGCCACGGCCTGGTCGACGCTCCCGACGCCGGCGCGGCTGGGGTGGGTCTGGACGTCGACCAGCACGTCCAGCGTGACCCCCACGGCCGTCGCCGCGCTCGCGTACGCCGCCACGGTAGCGTCGTTGTCGGCGATCAGTCCGATTCGGCAGGTGCGGGCCAGCGCGCAGGCCCTGGCGATCTTGCCGGGAGAGACCAGCTGCATGGCGATAAGAACGTCGCTAATGCCAGCGGAGGAGAAAACCTCGGCCTCGCCGGCCGAGACGACGGCCACGCCGTTCGCGGCGCCGTCGACGGCGAGCTGGCGATGTGCGATAGCGGGCGTCTTGTGGGAGTGGACGTTGGGCCGCATGGTAACCGCGCGACCGCGAAAGAAGCCGTGGACCCGCTCAACGTTGGCTTCGAAGGCGTCGAGGTCGACCACGAGGGCCGGCGTATCGAGCTGGTCGACCGGTGTGCCGGGCGGCTTGGTGATTGGGCGCTCCACGGGGTGGCCTCCAGGCGCAGCAGGATACACGAGGCGAGTCCGTCCGCGATACGAGGCGACCTACCGGCCCCGGTTGGCGACCTGGCCGGGCAGTGCGCCGGTCGGCTTGCCGTCGTGGACGACCGTCTGGCCGTTCACCAGCACGCGGTCGATGCCCGCCGGCTCCAGCAGCGGCTCTTCCCACGTGGAGCGGTCCGCCACGGTGTCGGGATCGAAGACCACCAGGTCGGCGAAGGCGCCCTCTGCCACGCGCCCGCGGTCCGCGATGCCGAAGCGTTCGGCTGACTTGCCGGTCATCTTGTGGATGGCCGACTCCAGCGAGAGAAGGCCGCGCTCCCGCACGCACAGGCGCAGCACCCGCGTGTGGCAGCCAAAGGCCCGCGGGTGCGGGTGCGGGCCGTGGTAGATGCCGTCGCTGGCTACGATGGCCTTGGGGTGCTGTGCGGTCTGGCGCACCATCTCGTCGTGGACCTCAGGCCCGCCCGCGCGATGGTTGATGGTCAACGTGTAGGGCTGCTCTTCGTCCAGCATCCGCAGCGCGAAGTCGCCGAGGGACTCGCCCGCCTCCGCGGCTGCGTCCACAACGGTCATACCAACGTATCGGCCGGTCTGGTTCGCCGCGATGACCTGTTTGGCGCCCGAGGCGTAGCTGGCGCCTAGCGTGCGCTCCAGGTGATCGCGGACCCGCTCGCGGACCTCAGGGTCGCCGATGCGCGCGCGCAGGCCCCGTTCGCCCCCCTGCTGGGCCCACGTCGGCATGCTGAACTGCGGGAAGTGGGTCGACCCCGCGGGGTACATGTACGACTCGAAGGTCAGGTCGCACTCCTGGTCGGCCTGCTCGAGCAAGGGCTCCGTGACCTCGTTCACGTATTCGTGGGCGACGTGGACGCGGGCGCCGGAGCGCTTGCCGATCTCGATGGTCTCGCGCCAGGCTCCGGCCCGGCCGAGGATGTTGCCGCGGATGTGCGCGTTGTAGGTGCCGCCGTACTCGCCCGCCACCTTCGCAAGCTCCGCGAGCTCGAAGGTCGACGCATAGGCGCTTGGCTGGTAGTCGAGGCCGACGCTGAGCCCCACCGCCCCCGCGTCCATCCACGCGCGTAGGGCTTCCTTCTGCGCTTGAAGCTCGTCGCGGGTAGCCGGACGCGGGGCCCAGCCCATCGCGCCGAGCCGGATGGCGCAGTGAGGCGCCTGCGGGACGACATTGGCCGGCGAGCGCCCGGGGAACAGTGCGAGGTAGGCCTGAGGAGTCGGCCAGTCGACTGTGAGGTCCGCTGCTCCGTAGCAGAACTGCGTCGTCTCCCAGAGCTCTTCGGCGAGCTCCCGAGGGAGCCGCGCCCAGCCGAACCCATCCGGCGCGGTGAGTTGGGTCGTGACACCCTGGAGCACGCTGCCGTACCGGTGGCCGTAGCCCAGCAGTGCGATCTCCGAGTGGATGTGGGTATCGATGAACCCCGGTGCGACCACGCGGCCCGTGGCGTCGATGACTGCCGGGGCTGTCGCGCCGCGCAGATCGCCGACGGCCGCGATGCGCTCACCGCGAATGCCGACGTCGGCGCGCGAGCTCGAGGCACCGGTGCCGTCGACCACGGTGCCGCCCCTGATGATGGTGTCGAACTCCATGCGTCCCTCGCTTCTGACTGCCCTGGGCGACCCCTCCCGGACGGCCGGGATTATAGCCGTGCGAGCCGGGTGTCGTGGAAACACCCAGGCCGGATTGATGTTGACCCTCACGCCCCGCGTTTGCCCAGGGCGTTACATGGTGACAGGGGCGGGGTGCTGCTGACATCCCGAGCGCCATTGAACGTCCGCAGCGCCCCGCACCGCCCCTTCCAAAATGCCGATGTTCGAACTCAGCGACACACACCACACGGCAACGACGCTGGACAACACAGCGGCGCTTCGCCTCGCACTGGTACGGGTCGCACTGTTGTCCACCTGCATCGCTCTGCTGCTGACACTGCGCGAGGCGGTGCCGGCCTGGGTCACGCTGTACTGGCTGACCCTCGCGGTCGGCATCACGAGCATGGTCCTCTTCGTATGGGCGAAGACCAAGGAAGACTACGCGCCGCTTTCGGCGGGCGCCGGCCTGGACCTGCTGCTGCTGCTCATCGCCATCTACTCCATGGCGCAGGGCACCGCCAATGGCAGCTTGCCCCCCGGCTTCATCGAGCTGGGGCTTGTGCTCGCCATTCCCGTGGGCGTATTCCACTTCGGTAAGCTCGCGGGGACCGTTTCAGCCGGTGCGGTGACGTCCTGGTATTTCCTCATGTACTCGGCGATTCTCAATGCACCCGGCGGCATGATCGTGGCGACGCTCCAGGGCACCTCCGCCTTGGGGATTGGCGGGCTCATCGCGGTGCTGTTCAGCGCCATCCGCCAGCAGGAGCTGGACAACCTCCTGGCGCTCGCGTCGCTGCCCGAGCCAGCCGACGAGGGCAGCCTGATCCGCGACAACGTGACGTCCCTCGACCGCACCGCCGCCTAGCGCTTACGTCTCTCCCTCCCGCGTTACCCAGCGCCCTCCCTGTGGGATGTCCCTGACGGTATCCGCAGCCTCGATTGCCGAAGGCGGGCCTTCGGCGCCCTCCACGTCTGCTATCATCCGCCGTCGCGCGAGGTCTCGTAGCCGCCAGTGCATGCTGCGGGACGCGCTGGACGATGGTCCGGAGGCGCCGCGAGGATGAAGCTCCACGAATACCAAGCGAAGGCGCTGCTCGCTGAGTATGGCGTGCCAGTGCCCCAAGGCTCGGTCGCGACCGACGGCGCCGGGGCAAAGCAGGCCGCGAGCGCGCTTGGCGGCCGGGCCGTCGTCAAGGCGCAGGTGCACGCCGGGGGGCGAGGCAAGGCCGGCGGCGTCAAGGTCGTCACGACCCCCGACGACGCGTCCGCGACCGCGACCGCGCTCATCGGCACCACGCTGGTGACCTTCCAGACGGGGCCGCGTGGCGCGCCCGTCAACTCCGTGCTGGTCGAGCAGACCGTCGATGTCGAGCGAGAGCTCTACCTGAGCATCACCACCGACGGCAGCCGCAAGCGCCCCGTCACCATCGCCTCCGTCGCCGGCGGCATGGAGATCGAAGAGGTCGCGCAGTCGGAGCCGGACAAGATACTGACCGAGCCGGTTGACCCCGCGATCGGGTTCCAGCCCTTCCAGGGGCGCCGCCTTGCTGCCGGTTTGGGGCTGCCAGCGGCGTTGGTACGGCCATTTTCGGCCATGGTCGATGCGTGCTACCGGGCCTACATCGAGCGTGACCTATCCATGGTGGAGATCAACCCACTGGTGGTGACGAAGGATGGGCAGCTGCTGGCCCTCGACGCCAAGATCAGCTTCGACGACGACGCCCTGTTCCGCCACAAGACCGAGGCCGCGTTGCGCGACACCAGCCAGGAGGATGTCCTGGAGGTGGCAGCGTCGGAGTACGGCATCGCCTACGTGAAGCTCGACGGCGACGTCGGCTGCATGGTCAACGGCGCCGGCCTGGCCATGGCGACGATGGATACCATCCAGTCCGCGGGCGCGGCCCCGGCTAACTTCCTCGACGTTGGAGGCGGCGCCAACGAGGACAAGGTGTCCCAAGCCATCCAGCTCATGCTGGGCGATGACCAGGTGCAGCGTGTGCTGGTGAACGTGTTTGGCGGCATCCTGCGCTGTGACGTCGTCGCCCGCGGTATCGTCGATGCGTACGGCAAGGCGTCGCGAAAGCCACCGCTGGTCGTGCGGCTGCTGGGCACGAACGCGGACGAGGGCAAGCAGATACTGGCCGACTCAGGGCTGGCGCTCTCACTGGCCGACACGCTCACCGAGGCGGCTGAGGCGATCGCACAGGGGCAAGCATGAGCATTCTGGTCAACAGAGACTCGCGGATCCTGGTGCAGGGGATCACCGGCCGCGAGGGGTCGTTTCACACGGAGCGCTGCGTCGAGTACGGGACCAACGTCGTCGCCGGGGTGACCCCAGGCAAGGGCGGTGAGAAGGTCTTCGGCTCCGTGCCGGTCTTTGACTCGGTCGCCGAGGCAGTCGACGCCACCGGCGCCGACGTGTCGCTGATCTTCGTACCGGCGCCCTTCGCTGGCGACGCCATGCTCGAGGCGGCCGACGCCGGCATCGGGCTCATGGTCTGCATCGCGGAGGGCGTGCCGGTTCGCGACACGACGATGGTCGTGCGCTACCTGGAAGGCAAGGCGACACGACTGCTGGGCCCCAACTGCCCCGGTCTCATCAGCCCAGGCGAGCAGGCCAAGGTCGGCATCATGCCCGGCAGCATCCACAGGCCGGGCAGCGTCGGGGTCGTCTCGCGCAGCGGGACGCTGACCTACGAGGGCGTGAACCAGCTCTCGCTGCTGGGCATCGGCCAGTCGACGTGCGTGGGCATCGGCGGCGATCCTGTTTCGGGCACCGGGTTCGTGGACGTGCTCAAGCTGTTCAACGAGGACCCGGCGACCGACGCTATCGTCCTCATCGGCGAGATCGGCGGGACGAAGGAGCAGGAGGCGGCTGTCTACATCAAGCAGCACGTACGAAAGCCGGTGGCGGCGCTCATCGTGGGCCAGACCGCGCCTCCGGGCAGGCGCATGGGCCACGCCGGTGCGGTCATCACAGGCCCGGCTGCGCTGGCCAGCGAGAAGGTCAAGGCACTGGCCGAGGCTGGCTGCGAGACCATACCGAGCCCCGCCGAGATCGGCGCCACCGTCCAGCGGATGCTGCGCTAGCCGCTACTCGAGCCCAACCTGGCCACATTCGCCGACCCCGGCCTAGCCGCCCTCGCGGGTAAACCAGGGGTTGCGCTCGCCCGTCTCGGCGTAGCGGGCCAGCCGGCTGATGACCATCGCCCAGATGTAGCTGCATCCACCGAGCGTGGTGTCGATGGACGGCCAGCCGCTGTGCACGAAGCGCAGCCGGGTCCCGCCGTCCGATGCGGTGAGCGTCCAGCCGACCTCGGTGCCGACCCATTCGGGGTCCGCCGCGTCGACGACGTGCCACCGCACGAGCGCGTTCGGCTCCAACTCGTCGACCCGCATGCGGTAGACCCACTCGCCGAAGGGCCCGAAGGTGAAGACGGACGTGGTGCCGGCTTCGGGTTGCGCCTCGACCCGGTCCGTCCAGTGGGAGGCGAGGCCCTCCTGCGTCGTCAGGGCGGCGTAGACGCGCTCGGGGGGCGCCTTGATCCACGTCTCGTGGACGATCTCGGCCATGGGGACTCCGAGCAGGCGGCGTGGCGCAGCCATGCCGCCTGCGTGCGATGGCGCTAGACGGGCTCGACCACTCCGGCCATGTTTCCCTCGGGGTCGAGGAACTGCGCGACCTTGATGCCCATGCCGGGCACCTCCTGGAGGGGGCCGAGCCGCTTGCCGCCCGCGGCCTCCACCTTGGCGAGCACCGCCTCGCCGTCGGCCACCTGCGCGTAGATACGCAGGCCCGGCCTGTCGCTGGCATCGCCGACCTGGTAGAAGCCGCCGTCGATGCCCGTGTCCCCGTCCTTGGTCGACGCCAAGCCGTAATTCATAGGGTTGTCGGCGTTCATGCTCCAGCTGAAAACGTCGGCGTAGAACTTACGCACCTTGTCCGTGTCCTTGGACGCGATCTCGAAATGCACTATTGGGCTCGCCATGTCTTTCCTCCTGGTTCCCGGTTCTGGTTTGTTGGTTGCTCGCGCTGCGCCGGGACGCGAGGCCGGTGCCGGACACTGGGGGTTCAGCCCCGGCCGGGCAGGGTATCGGGTCCCGGATCGCCGCCGGTCGCCGCGACTGCCAGGCGCGCCAGGTAGTGCTCCCAGCCGGCGCCGTGCATTTTGGCGGCCTCAGCGCTGGGCAGGTTGGAATGCCGGAGCCGGACGACGGTGTCAGTGCCATCAGGTTCGAAGGTCACCTCGACGGTCGATGAGCCGGGCGGCACCTCGTCGCTGCCCTCCCAGCCGAACGTAAACACCACGCGGGAGAAGGGCGTGAGCTCAACGTAATGACCGAGTTGGTGGAAGCCTTCGCCGAGTTGGACATCGTAGGCACCGCACGGCTGTGGGTCGAGATTCGCCTCGACGCCTTTCCAGCGGAGCATGCGCTCGCGGTCGGTGAAGAAAGAGAATACCGTCTCGACCCTCGCCGAAATACGGACCTCACACTCAGCGAGGTTGCCCTCAGCTGGCGCTGCCACGTTGCGACCTCCGCTCCTCGGCCTCCGCCTCATCAGCCAGACGGCTCAGGCCCTCAGTCCAAAAAGTGGCCAGGTAGTCGCGTACCGCGGCGGTGCCTTCCGGGTGGGCCCGATAGAGCCGCCGCGTGCCGCTGCGGCGCACGGACACCAGTCCGGCTTCGGCAAGCACCTTCAGGTGTTGGGAGACCGCAGGCCCGGTCACGTCGAAGCGTGCGGCGATACTGCCGGAGCTCAGCTCGTTAGTCCGCAGCATGTCGAGGATCGCGCGACGCCGGGGCTCCGCCAGCGCGCGTAGAACGGTGTCCATCATGCACTGTATGTAGCACATGCTTTTGGAAGCGTCAACTAACAGGTGGCACCCAAGTGACACCTCGGGGGTCGTGAGCGCGACGTGCTAGACTCGGCGCGGCCTCGCCGACCGCAGGCCTCCGACCCCGCCGGAAGGGGTCGAAACGCCTGCTGGCCACCCGGCGGCGCCGCGGCGAGGGCAAAAACGCGGCGAGGATACTCACGCCGGGCCAGGCCTTTCCCGGCCGCCCCGCGGCGAGGGCAAAAGCGCGGCGAGGGCAAAAACGCGGCGAGGACAAAAGAATGCCCGACCAGTTGAACGGCCGCGTCGACTTCTGGAACATCGGCTACCCCCTGGGGGCCGTCGTCTACCTGACCGGCCTCATCGCGCTCGCGGCCATCGGCTGGGCACTCTACCGGCGCTCGCGTTACTGGCGTCTCGGCGCGGCCAACCCCGACGCCGGGCCGCTGGCGCCCCGCCTCGCGGCCTTTGGCCGCTGGGTGCTTGCCGACGCGTTCGGGCACCGTAAGTTCGTCCGTCACGAAACGTTGCCGGGCGTCATGCACGCGCTGGTGTTTTGGGGCATCGCCGGGCTCTTCGTGGCCACACTGGTGAGCGCCGCCGAGTTCAACGCCGCCGAGTACCTGGGCTGGCAGCTGGCGACCGTGCGCTGGTCGCTCCAGCTGGAACTGGTGTGGGACCTTGCGGGCCTGGCGCTGATGGCCGGCCTGACGATAGCGGTCTACCGGCGCTACGTGCAGCGGGTGGCGCGGCTCAACACGGTCTTGGAGAACGGGGTGCTGCTGGGCTTGCTGTACAGCATGGCGCTGTCCGGCTTCGCCTTGCAGGCGTTGCGCCAGGCGGCGACCGAGCTGGAGCCGGCCAGCGCGCTGTTCGACGAAGGCGCGGCGATGTGGTCGCCCGCCAGCTACGTGCTCGCGGTGGCGATTAGGAACGCCGGTGCGAGCCTCTACGGAATCGAGGCGACGCACTTCGGCCTGTGGTGGGCGCACGCGGCCCTCATGTCGGCCACGTTCGTCTACGCTGCGTGGCGCTTCGGACCGCTGATGCACATCTTCGTCAGCCCCGTAGCCCTCTTCATGCGCTCCAGCCTGCATCGGCCGAAGGGTGCGCTCCGTCCCATGGGCGATCTGACGGCGCTCGATCACTTCGGCGCCAGCGACCTTCCCCACCTGACCACGAAGCAGCTGATCGATTTTGACGCTTGCACGAACTGCGGACGCTGTCAGGACCAGTGCCCGGCGTGGGCCAGCGGCAAGGCGCTGTCCCCACGGAAGCTCGTGCAGGACGCCAAGGCCTACATGACGGCCCACGCGCCTGCTCTGCTTGCCGGCGGTGCTGCGGCGCCCACCGGGCAGGACGACGCGGCGCTGGTCCACGAGGCGGTGACCGACGATGTGCTCTGGGCGTGCACGACGTGCGGCGCCTGCGTGGAGGCGTGCCCCGTGGGCATCGAGCACATCGACACCATCGTGGATATGCGCCGGTACCTGACGATGGAGGAGGCCACGACGCCCGAGACCGCCATGCAGGCGTTGACCTCGATGGAGCAACGAGGTCATCCCTGGCGCGGGACACAGGCCACGCGCACCGATTGGATGGAAGGGACGGGCGCCGTTACCATGGCCGAGGACCCCGACCACGAGGTGCTGCTCTGGGTGGGTTGCACTCCGGCCCTCGACCCGCGCACGCAGGCCGTCGCGCGAGCCATGGCCTCCGTGCTCAAGGTTGCCGGCATCCGCTACAGGGTGCTGGGCGAGGAGGAGGCCTGCACCGGCGACCCCGCCCGCCGCCTCGGCAACGAGTACCTGTTCGAGACGCTGGCCCGCGGCAACATCGAGACATTGGACCGCTACGGTGTCCAGCACATCGTGACCATGTGTCCGCACTGCTTCAACTCGCTCAAGAACGAATACCCGCAGCTCGGCGGGCACTACGAGGTCCAGCACTACACGCAGTTCGTTGGGCAGCTCGTCCGCGAGGGCCGTATCAAGCCTGTCGTCGCCGTCGAGACCACCATGGCGTACCACGACTCCTGCTACATGGGTCGGCACAACGGCGTGTTCGACGAGCCGCGCGAGATCGCCAAGGCCATACCCGGCCTGGAGCTCGTCGAGGTCACCGACCATTCACGCGAGAGGAGCTTCTGCTGCGGCGCAGGCGGCGGACGCATGTGGATGGAGGAGGAGGGTCAGCGGGTGAACCATCTGCGCACCGACCAACTCCTGGCGACCGGCGCGGACACCATCGGCGTCTCCTGCCCCTTCTGCCTCCAGATGATGGACGAAGGGCTCAGTGCCAAGCGGGCCACGGGGACGAAGGCGGCGAAGGACGTCATCGAACTCCTGGCCGAGAGCCTCACCCCGGATTCTTCTGGCTAGCCAAACAGTGCACCGGGGCGGTGCAGGCCCACTTGTTCATCGGCGAGCCTGCCCGCCTACCCACTCGCCCCGCCGCGCCGTCTCTCTTCGTCCGCCTCAGGCGGATTGGGACAGGCTCTGCCCCGCACGGACGGTGAAGGGAAATTCGCGGATTGACTCGCGGGCTGATGCCCAATACCGTGCCGGCATGACTTCGCCAAAGCCGTCTCCCCGCAGGTCAATTCCCAAGGTCCACGATCGCGGCAGCTTCCCGTCCGTCGAGCCCATCGACCTCGGCGACCACCAGCACAAGGACTGGGAGTGGCGCGTCGACGCGCTGGCAAGGGTGCTGTCAGCGAAAGGCATCTCGGGCGTGGACCAGATCCGCCGGGCCATCGAGAGCCTGCCGTTGGAGCGCTACGAGGGGCTCAACTACTACGAGCGTTGGAGCGCCGCCCTCGAGATACTCCTCGTCGAGAAGGGCATCCTGTCCACCGACGAGATTGACCGGCGCGCCGCCGAATCGCTGGCCCTGCGGCTATGAGTCGCTCAGCGACGTCGCGGTTCGCCCTCGGCGACACCGTGTGTGTGCGAGAAAACTATCCGGCGACGCACATGCGGACGCCGTTGTACGTGCAGGGCAAGCAGGGCGTGGTCGACCACCTGTACGGTGCATTCCCTAACCCCGAGGAGCGGGCCTACGCCCTTCCTGGCCTGCCGCGCGTCCCGCTCTACCGGGTCGTGTTCGACCAGGCCCAGCTATGGCTCGACTATCGCGGGCCGAGCAAAGATACGCTGTGCATGGATATCTACGAGCACTGGCTGGAGCCTGGCGAGCGGGGTGAGCGATGAGCGGCGAGCATCACGACCACGATGACCACCATGGTGACGGCCCTGGGCACGTCCACACCGAGCGTGAGTTCCAACCGGACGAGGAGCCGACGCCCCAAGCGCTGCGCGCCGCGGCCATCGAGTCGCTGCTCGTCGAGCGGGCGGTGGTGACGCGCGAGGAGGTCACGCGAGTCGTCGAGGAGACGCGGGCACGGACGCCCGAGGCCGGCGCCCGGGTTATCGCCCGCGCATGGGTCGATGCGGAGTACCGGGCCCGCCTGCTGGCCGATGCCAAGCCGGCCATTGTTGAGTTGGGCGAGGATATCCCCATCGAGGCCCCTGAGCTCTACGCCGTCGAGAACACTTCAGAACGGCGCAACGTCATCGTCTGCACGCTGTGCTCCTGCTATCCCCGCGCGCTGCTCGGCCCGCCGCCTGACTGGTACAAGAGCCTCGCCTACCGCTCGCGCGTGGTCGTGGAGCCTCGCGCCGTGCTGCGGGAGTTCGGGACCGAGGTGCCGGAGGACGTCGAGGTACGCGTTTGGGACAGCACCGCCGACATGCGCTTCGTGGTGATACCGGTGCGGCCCGCCGGGACCGACGGTTGGTCCGAGGCGCAGCTTGCGGCCGTGGTGACGCGCGACAGCATGATCGGCGTCAGCGACCCGCTGGCCGCCACCGGCGAGCCGGTGGCGGCGGGCTAACGGCGCCTTGACGGCGCGCCACGCGGCTCCCTAGGATTGGCCCTGCCCGCGTGGTTGATGTTCACGGGTTGGATGCTCACATGGAAGACTACCTTCGCCAGTACGGCCTGATCCTGTTCCTCGGCGGCGCGGCGGTGATGGTGCCGACCTCGGTGCTGATGCTGTCGTTCATGGCCGCCAGGCTCGGCATCCGGCCGACCAGGCCGAACCCCATCAAGCTGGACCCATTCGAGTGCGGCATGGAGACCATCGGCGAGCCGCGCTGGGAGCGGTTCAACGTGCGCTACTACCGCTACGCGATCCTGTTCGTTCTCTTCGACGTCGAGGTCGTGTTCCTGTTCCCATGGGCGACGCGGCTCAACGCGCTGGGCTGGGCAGCCTTCGGGGCGGTCGGATTCTTCCTGCTGCTGATGGTGGCGGGCTGGGCCTACGAGTGGCGCCGCGGCGGCATGGACTGGGACGAGAGCGGCGTGCAGCACCAGTTCGCTGCCGAGACAAGCGACGAGCGCGAGGCCGTCGCCGCGTAGCTGGACTTCAGCGCCAACAGGCGCAAGGATTTGCTTGTCACGGTTGCCGGTGCGCGTGGCACCCGCCCTCGCGTTGGACCGCACCCACGTGCTGGAGCACCTCGAGCGTCTGGGAGTCGCGCCGGGCCGAACGGAGGCGGCGATAGACGCGTCCATCGCCGCATCGATGTCGATCTCCGCCCGCCGCGCAGGAGCCGCCACGCTAGCCTCCCAGCCGCTCGCGCAGCTCGCGCTTGAGCACCTTGCCCAGGTCGCTGCGCGGCAGGGCGTCCACGAACACCACCTGCTCCGGCCGTTTGAACCGTGCCAGGCGCTCCTGAGCCACCTCCAGCAGCGCCTCCTCGGTCGCCGTGCTGTCGCCGTCCTTGGGCACGACCACCGCGACCACGCGCTCGCCCCATGTCTCGTCCGGCAGGCCGATGACGGCGCACTCCTCGACGCCGGGATGCGCGTAGAGCGCGGACTCGACCTCCTCCGGCGACACCATCTCGCCGCCGCGCTTGATGAAGTCCTTGGCTCGCCCTTCGAGGTAGATGTAGCCGTCCTCGTCCACGCGGCCGAGGTCGCCGGTGTAGAGCCAGCCGTCCCGAATGGCCGACGCGCTGGCATCGTCGTCGTGCCAGTAGCCGCGCATGAGCCGCGGGCCGCGCGCCACGATCTCGCCCGACTCGCCGGTGTCGACCCCGCGGCCCTCCTTGTCGACGATGCGCACCTCGACGTCGGGGAGCGGCACGCCGATGCTCGCCAGATGCTTCCTGCGCTTGGTGACCACGTCGGCCGGGCCTTCGAGGACGTGGTCCTCGGGCGGGACCATGGCGATAGTCGAGCCCGTCTCCGTCTGCCCGAAGGCGTTGATGAACTGCACGCCCGGCAGCGCTGCGATGACCCGCTCCACGACGGTGAGGGGCATGGGCGCCCCGCCGTAGGTGACCACCTCCAGGCTGGAGAGGTCGTGGCGCGAAAAGTCGGGGTGATCGACGATCTGCTTGAGCATGGTGGGGACCAGCAACGCCCGCTGGACGCGCTCGCGCTGGACCAGCTCCATCCACTCCCGTGCCTCGAATTGGCGCTGGACGACCAGCGTTCTGCCGCCGTAGACCCCCGCCAGCGCGCTCTGGAGCCCGGCGATGTGGTACAGCGGCATCGTCAACAGGGTGCGTTCCTCCATGTCGGGGTCGGCGGGCTCGACGCTGCTCAGCATGAACGACGTGAACGAGGTATGGGACAGGGGCACCGCCTTCGGATTGCCCGTGGTCCCCGCCGTGAACAACAGGGCCGCGGTCGCGTCGTCGTCGCCCTCGGGGAAGCGCAGCTCCTCCTCGTCGCCGCTCAGCAGCAGGGTTTCGTAGGCTGACCAGCCGTCACCTTCGCCGGCTCCGCCGCTAGCGCCCGGGAACGCCACGAACGCCGGCTCCTGGGGCGCGACCGGGAGGCTGTCTATCAGCGGCACGTAACGTTCGCCGGCGAACAGGACCTTGGGTGCGGTGGCCTCCAGCGGATAGGCCAGCTCGTCGCCACGGCCACGAAAGTTCATCGGCACGTAGACCGCATCCAGTCGCGCGGCCGCGAAGTACACCTCCAGGTGCGCGGGCGTGTTCACGTCGACCACCGCTATGCGGTCGTTGGCGCCGACCCCAAGGCCTGCCAGCGCGTTGGCCAGCCGGTTGGCTCGCGCGGCCAGCTCCGCGTAGGTCTGGCGCGCTCCGTCGAAGACCGTGGCGTCGCGCTCGGGGACGATGGCCGCTGCCAGCGCCAGGATGTCGTGGCTATGCACGCGGGCCTCCCAACGCCGTGGCTAGGCGGCCTTCCAGGCCCAACGCTGCGGCGAGCGGCAGGTCGGCGCCGTCCACGACAGCCCGCTTGGCGGCTTGCAGCGCATCGTCGGGCGCAGCGAGCACGCGGCGGAGCAGGCTGACCGAGGCCTCGGCGAGAGCGCCCCGCGGGGCAACGCTGGTCACGAGGCCCATCTCCAGCGCCTCTGCCGCGCCGACGCGCCGCCCGGTGAGCAGGAGCTCCAGCGCGCGTCCGGGACCCACTAGGCGCGGCAGCAGCTGTGTGCCGCCCGCCGCCGGCACCAGGCCCAGCGATACCTCCGGCATGCCGAAGACTGCGTCCTCGGAGGCGACCCGGAGGTCACAGAGGCAGGCCAGCTCCAGGCCGGAGCCCAGGCAGTAGCCATGGAGGGCAGCGACCGACGGCTTGCGCATCGTCGCGAGCAGGCCCCAGACGTCGCGCTGGCGGCGCACGCGGCGGGCGATGGTCTGGGACGGTGCCGTGCCGAACTCCGTCAGGTCGGCTCCCGAGCAGAAGCCGCGCTCGCCCGCACCGCTGAAGATGACGCCCCTGACGGCGGAGTCGTCGCGCGCCAGGGAGAGCGCCGCGTGCAGGTCGTCGCGCATCTGGACGCTGAAGGCGTTCACCGCCTCGGGACGGTTGAGCGTCACCAGGGCGACGCCGTCGTCCACGGCGTAGTCGATGCTCTCGAACGTGCTCATCGTCCCCGATACGACGGCGCCCGGCGCTTGGCGAAGGCGCGCAGCCCTTCGGCACGATCGTCCGTCGAGTGCAGCAGCACGCTGAGGTCGTGCTCCAGCGCCAGCCCCTGCGCCAGCGTGAGGTCGGACCCGGCGGCGACGGCCTCTTTGGCATACGCTGCGGCGATCGGCCCGCCGGCCGCGATCTGCTCGGCGAGCGCCGCGACGGCTGGGGCGAGCTGCGACGCTGGGACGACGGCCTGCACGAGCCCGATGCGCAGCGCCTCGTCGGCACCGATGACGTCCGACGTCAACAGCAGACGAAGGGCGTGGGCCCGCCCGACGGCGCGGGTCAGCCGTTGCGTGCCGCCGTGGCGCGGCAGCCGGCCGTCGGCGACCTGACGCATGCCGAACCGGGAGGCCCCGGAGGCGATGCGCACGTCGCTGGCGAGCGCCAGCTCGAGGGCCTCGTCCAGGCAATCGCCGTCAATGGCCGCAAGGGATGGCGTGAGGAGGGCAGCCACGGCGGGGATGGCATCGTCTAGGGCTCCAGCGTGGGCCGTACCGGCGATCACGATGACGCGGACCGACTCGTCGTCGTCGAGCGCCGCGAACTCGCCGGCGAGCTGCCTGTCGTCGGCGCCAAGCGTCACGGTGGCGACAGCGCCGCGGTGCTCGTCTCGATGCTCAGCGGTTGGTCTCGGCGGGGTCATGATGGGACTCGCTGGCAGGCATGGTGCCGCGGAACGAAAGGCAATGTTGGCACTGGCCAGGTTGGAGTGTCAAACGTTGCCGAGGCGTGGCGGAGGTGCGCCGTCGGCGGGCGTCAGCCAGGCCACGGCCAGCGGCATGCCGCCCTTGACACGCTACGGCTCGCCTCGTACCATCAGCGCCGGATTAGCACTCTGGCGCGATGAGTGCTAGCACCGCCAAGAACCCATTGCCAGCAGTCCCTGGCCCTTCGGCCGGGGTCACTGTTGGCGCGACAAAAGGAGAGCAACTGTGGCGCGAACGCTTCAGCCGCTTGGCGACCGAGTCGTCGTCCAGGCGATCGAGCAGGAGACCCAGACGAAGAGTGGTTTGTTGATCCCGGACAGTGCGCGTGAGCGTCCCCAAGAGGGGAAGGTCATCGCGGTCGGTGCCGGAAGGATGACGGACGAGGGCAAGCGAATCGAGATGGACCTGAAGGCCAGTGACACGGTCGTCTACTCGAAGTTCGCAGGGACAGAGTTCACCGACGATGGTGAGGAGTATCTGATCCTGTCGGAGCGGGACATCCTGGCCAAGATCGGCTAGAGCAACACCCAATAGACGAGCGAGAGGAGAGACCCCAATGGCAAAGCAGATTCTATTTGGCGACGACGCCCGTCGGTCGCTCAAGGTCGGGATGGACACCCTGGCCAACACGGTAAAGGTAACCCTCGGGCCGCGAGGCCGGAATGTCGTCCTCGACAAGAAGTTCGGCCCGCCGGCCGTCTGCTCCGACGGCGTCACGATCGCCAAGGAGATCGAGCTCGAAGACCACTACGAGAACATGGGCGCGCAGCTTCTGAAGGAGGCTGCCACCAAGACCAATGACGTCGCGGGCGATGGAACGACCACCGCGACCGTGCTGGCGCAGGCCATCATCAGCGAAGGCTTCCGGAACATCGCCGCCGGCGCCGACCCCATGGTGCTCAAGCGCGGCATCGAGAAGGCCGTCTCCGGCATCCGCGACCAGATCGCCAAGATGTCGACACCGGTGACGACCAAAGAGCAGATCGCTCAGGTCGCGTCCCTCTCCGCCCACGACAGCGAGATGGGCAGCCTGATTGCTGAGGTGATGGAGAAGGTCGGCAAGGACGGCGTCATCACCGTCGAAGAGGGCAAGAGCCTGGGCTACGAGGTCGAGTACGTCGAAGGCATGCAGATCGACCGGGGCTACGTCTCACCCTACTTCCTGACCAACTCCGACCGCATGGAGTCGGTCATCGAAGACCCGTACATCCTCATCACGGACAAGAAGATTAGCGCCGTCAGCGATCTTCTGCCGGGCCTCGAGAAGGTCCTTCAGATGACCAAGAACGTCGTCGTGATCGCGGAGGACATCGAAGGTGAGGCCCTCGCCACCTTGGTCGTCAACAAGCTCCGCGGCACGCTCAACGCACTGGCGGTCAAGGCCCCTGGCTTTGGCGACCGGCGCAAGGAGATGTTGCAGGACATCGCGACCCTTACCGGCGGGACCGTGGTCAGCGAGGAGATCGGGCGCAAGCTGGACTCCCTCACTCCCGAGGACTTCGGGCGGGCCCGGCGGGTCGTGGCCACCAAGGACGACTCGACGTTCGTCGAGGGTCACGGCTCCGAGAAGGAGATCCAGGACCGGATCAAGCAGATCAAGGCCCGCATCGAAGACACGACCTCCGACTTCGACCGCGAGAAGCTCCAGGAACGCCTGGCCAAGCTCTCGGGCGGCGTCGCGATCATGAAGGTTGGCGCCGCGACCGAGGTCGAGCTCAAAGAGAAGAAGGACCGCGTCGAGGACGCCCTCTCGGCGACCCGCGCCGCGGTGGACGAGGGCATCGTCCCCGGCGGGGGCGTCGTGCTGGTCCGCAGCGCCTCAGTGGTCGACAAGCTCAAGCTCACAGGCGACGAGGCGACTGGAGCCAGGATCGTCAAGCACGCGACTGAGGAGCCCATCCGCCTCATCGCGGTCAACTCCGGCCAGGCCGGTGACGTCATCGTCAACGAGGCCATCAAGTCGGAGGGCGATTGGGGCTACGACGCCGAGGCCAACGAATGGGGCCACATGATCGAACGGGGCATCGTGGACCCGGCGAAGGTGACCCGAGCCGCGCTGGAGAACGCGGCAAGCGTCGCCGGCATGGTGCTGACGACCGAGTCGTTGATTACCGACGCTCCGCAGAAGAACGCGGGCGGGGCACCCGCCATGCCTGACATGCACGACATGATGTAGCCCCGACTCGTCGGGGCACCCATGTCGCGGTCCCGCGCGGGACGCACAGGTGAAGTACGAAAGAGAGGCCCCGGTCACCCGACCGGGGCCTCTTCTGTTCCGCAGAAAATATGTCGACAATAGACACTAGAGTAACGAGTTTGGGCGTAGTAGTTCGGCCTATGGCCGTGGTCAGGAAATACTCCGGCGAGTTTGAATCTGGCAACGTTCGGTGGAGAACTGATGAAGACGAAAGCGGACGGTGTGCCGAAGGCCTTCGAGCCCTTTCAGCGGTACGAGGTCGACCTCATACCCTCGATCCTTCCAACGTTTCGAAACGTGAAGCGGCTAGCAAAATCGCTGGGGCGATCCGAGAATGCCATACACATGATCTACAACTACGCCTACAGTGGGAGGTGGCTCAAACGAGATTTGAGCGAGATGGCCGACCACCAAGATAATGTCGTCACGAAGATCGCGACGGCCAAAAAGCGGGCGGGTCTAGCAATTGGCTACCAGCCCTAGGGCGCCTGAGGCACAGGTTGCCGCCTACGCGGCCAGCAGCTTGCGGAAGCGCGCCTCGGAGCGGTAGGGGCCGACTACGGCCAGGTGGTAGTGCTCAGGCATGAGGTAGGCGCCCGCCACAGCCTGGACTTCGTCTACCGTGACCGCGCGCACGTCGGCGATCACCTCCTCGGGCAGCCGGACGCGGTCAAAGAGCAACTCCTGGGCACCGAGCCAGGTCATGACAGCGCGAGTGTCCTCCAGCCGCAGCTGGAGCCTGCCCGTGGCGAAGGCCGCCGCGCGGTCGAGCTCCTCGGGTGCGACGCGCTCGTGCATGAGCTCAAGCTCCCGAAGTATGCCGCGAAGCGTTTCGTCGACCTTCGTAGGGTCGGTCCCGCAGTAGACCGTGATGGCCCCGCAATCCCGGTAGTGGGACGACCCGCTGCCGATGTCATAAGCAAGCCCACGGCGCTCTCTGAGCTCCATGAACAGCCTGCTGGACATACCCTCGCCCAGCACCGCGTTCATCATGTCGACAGCGTGCCGTCGGGAGTCCAAGGCCGAAACGCTGTCCATCGCCAGGGCTAGGTGAGCCTGGTCCGAGCGCTTCTGACCGAGCGCGATCCGCACGCCACCGGTCTTGGGCTGGACCGGGTACCAGTCAAGGGGCTTGCCGGGCTCCCAGTCGCCCAATAGGCGCTCGGCGGCGGACAGGGCCTGTTCTTCGGAGACGCCGCCGGCGATGGCCACGACCGTGTTGTGTGGCACGTACTGGTGCTGGTGGTAGTCAGCGAGGTCCTGTTGGGTGATGCCGCTGACCGACTCGCGGGAGCCACCGACGTCCCGGCCCATCGGCTGGCTGGGCCAAAGCGTCTGGTCTATCAGCAGATCGGCATACGCATCCGGCTGGTCGTAGGTCATCGCCAGCTCTTCCAGAATCACGCCGCGCTCACGCTCGTGCTCTTCCTTGGCCAAGATCGGCGCACGGACCATGTCCACCAGGACATCGAGGGAGAGCTCGAAATGCTCAGCGGCGACCTTGGTCCAGTAGACCGTCATCTCACGGTCAGTGGTGGCATTGATGACCCCGCCGACGCCCTCGATGGCCCCGCTGATCAGTTGGGGCTCCGGCCGTTTGGCCGTGCCCTTGAACAGCATGTGCTCGAGGAAGTGAGACGCGCCGGCTAGGGCGTCGTCTTCGTAGCGGGAGCCGGCCCCGACGAAGATGCCGACAGATACCGAGCGACTGTGGGGCATGGTGCTCGTGAGCACGCGAAGCCCGTTCGAGAGGACGATCCGTTTGAACATGCGATGCACTGCTCCATGAGGTGTAGCGGCTTGGGTCCCAGGGTGTAGCAGCCGCTGAGTATCGGCTGAGTATCGCCCTGGGTACCGCTTGAGTATGGATTGATTGTAGGAGCCGTCACACGTGCGCCGTCAAACGTGGAAGCGTGCAGACAGTGACGAATAGCCTCGGGGCCACACTTCTGGCATGTTTGGGGCGCTTAAGCTGTTCGCCGCCAAAGAGGACTGGCACCGAGACCGAGCACGGCTGTCGTTCTCCGAGAAGCTCCGCGTGCTGGACCGGCTCCGAGAGAACGCACGCTCTCTGCCCAAGCTGGTTCGCGACCGCTCGCCTCGGCCTCGCGCCTAGCTCACAGGCTCAAGCACCGCTTGCCCCAGGTAAGGCACCAGCACTTCGGGAACCTCGACGGAGCCGTCGGGGCGCTGGTAGTTCTCGATGACGGCGATCATGACGCGCGGCAGCGCCAAACCCGAGCCGTTGAGCGTGTGCACCAGCTCCGGCCGGGAGCCGCCTCCGCGGCGGAAGCGAATCGCCGAGCGGCGCGCCTGGAAGTCGCCGCACGAGGAGCAGGTACTGACCTCAAGCCACTCCTGCGAGCCCGGCGCCCACATCTCGATGTCGAAGCTCTTCGCCGACTGAAAGCCGAGGTCGCCGGTGCAGAGCTGGAGCACTCGGTGCGCGATACGCAGGCGCCGGCAGACCTCCTCGGCATGGCCGACCAGTGCCTCCAGAGCGGCGGTAGAGTCCTCAGGCGCCGTGAGGTGGTACATCTCGACCTTTTCGAACTGGTGGACGCGCTTGATGCCCCGCGTGTCGCGCCCGGCGGCGGCCTTTTCCCGTCTGAAACAGGGGGAGTGGGCCATGTAGCGCAGCGGCAGCATCCCCTGCTCCAAGATCTCGTCGCGGTGGAGGCCCGTCAGCGGTACCTCGGCCGTGGGGATGAGCCAGAGGTCGTCCTCGTCGTCGTGGTAGAGGGTCTCGGCGAACTTAGGCAGATTCCCGGCGCCCTCCATGACCTCCGGTCGCACCAGCAGGGGCACGCTCACCTCGCGATAGCCGTGCTCAATGCGGTGCAGGTCGAGCATCCACTGCACGAGGGCTCGCTGGAGCCGCGCACCCGTCTCGCCGAACACGTAAAAGCGCGCGCCGGAAAGCTTGGCGCCGCGCTCCATATCCACCACGTCCAGGCTCTGCGCGAGGTCCCAGTGCGGCTTCGCCTCGAAATCGAGCCGGCGTGGCTCACCCTCCTGACGCAGGACGACGTTTGCCGCCTCGTCCGCGCCGTCGGGCACATCAAGGTCCGGCGGGTTGGGAATGGTCAGAAGCAGGCTCCGTAGGGCCTCGTCGGCTCTCCGCTCGGCGTCTTCGAGCTTTGTGAGGCGCTCGCCAAGGCGCCTAACGTCCTCTCGTGCACGCTGAACCTGCTCGTCCTGAGCCTGTCGAACGGCGCCCTGCTGCTTCATGACGACGCCGATGGCCTTGCTGGCCTCGTTGCGGCGCTCGCGGAGCAGGTCTGCCTCCGCCACCACGGCGCGGCGCTGCTCATCGAGCCTAGCCAGCTCGTCCACGACGGCCGGGTCCTCGCCGCGGCGCTCGAGCGCGCGCCGCAAGTCGTCGGGTCTGCGCCGCACAAGGTCGATGTCGATCATGGCGTCGGCTATCCCTCGATGGACCTGACTTGGGGAAACAGCACGACGTCGCGGATGGAGTGCTGGCCCAAGAGCAGCATAACCAAGCGGTCGACACCGATGCCGAGCCCACCGGTGGGCGGCATGCCGTGCTCCAACGCGACGATGTAGTCGTCGTCGATGCGGTCGAGCTCCTCGCCTTGGTACTGGCGGCGGAGCGCCTCCTGCGCTTCGAGGCGCTCGCGCTGAACGACCGGGTCGTTGAGCTCGCTGAAGGCGTTGGCAATCTCCATGCCGCCGGCGAAGGCCTCGAAGCGCTCGGCGTAGCGGGGGTCGCTTGGCTTTGCCTTGGCCAGCGGCGACATCTCGACGGGGTAGTCGACCAGGAACGTCGGCTGGATGAGCTTGGGCTCGACGAAGGTGGCGAGCGCCTTGTCGATGAGGCGCCCACGGCTTTCGGCGTAGGTCGCGGCGACGTTCCGCTCCGCCAGGACGGCTGCCATCGCTTCCGCCGTTGGGTGCTCGTCGATGTCGATGCCGGCGTGCTCGCGGAGAGCGTCACGGAGAGAGAGCCGCACCCACGGACCCTTCAGCTCGATGGCGGCGCCGCCGAACTCGACGCTCGTGGTGCCCAGCGCTCGCTTCGCGACGTAAGGAACGAGCGCCTCGACGGTGCGCATCACCGTCCGGTAGTCGGCGTAGGCCTCGTAGCTCTCGAGCAGCGTGAACTCCGGGTTGTGGTCACGGTCGATGCCCTCGTTCCGGAAGACGCGGCCGATCTCGTAGACCCTGTCCATGCCACCTACGATGAGGCGCTTGAGGTTGAGTTCCGTGGCGATGCGCAGGTACAGGCGCTGGTCCAGCGCGTTGTGCTGGGTCACGAAGGGCTCGGCCATGGCGCCCGCGGGGACTGCCACGAGCACCGGTGTTTCGACCTCCACGAACCCCTTGGAGTCGAAGAAGCGACGCAAGGCGGAGATGATGGCGCTCCTCGAGCGCATGATGTCGTGTACCGGCCGGTTCGCGATGAGGTCCAGATAACGCTGGCGGTAGCGGGTCTCCTGGTCATGCAGCCCGTAGTAGTCGTCGGGCGGCGGCCGCACGGCCTTGGCCAGGATCTGGACGCGGGACACCTCGACTGACACCTCACCCGTGCGCGTCCGGATGAGCGTGCCGTTGGCTCCAACCAAGTCGCCGAGGTCGAGCTGCTCCAATAGCTGGTAGCCGGCGCCCAGCGCGTTCGCCCGCAGGAACAGCTGTATGTGGCCGGAGCTGTCCGTCACGTCGACGAAGGACGCGCGCCCCATATCACGCAGGCGGGTGATGCGTCCGGCGACCGACGTTGTTGGGCCCCGCTCGTCCCCCTTTGCCTCCGCCGCCTCGAACCGGGCGACGGCCTGCGCGGCCGTATGCCGCCGACGGAAGCTGGGCGGGTAGGGGTCGATGCCGCGCGCGCGCAGCGCCGTCAGCTTTACCTGACGGCTAAGGAGGAGCTCGTCACCGCGCTGCGTCATGGCGTTGCCATTGGGTAGCCCTGCGCCCCGGCTTGGCCGAGCCTAGGAATTAAGAGGCCGTACCGGTGGGACGGTAGGCGCGCCGCTCTACGCTGGCCAGGGGGATGACTACCGGACTTGAAGGACCTTGAGCCGCTGCGTGCCGGCCGGGATGGCGAACTCGACCTCATCCCCCACCTTCTTGCCGATGAGCGCCTTGCCTATGGGCGATTCGTTGGAGATACGCCCCTCGGAGGGCGACGCCTCCGCGCTGCCGACGATGGTGTAGGTCGCCGGTCGTTTGGCCGCTGGCGACTCGACCTTCACGATGGAGCCGAGCTCGATGACCGTGGAGCGGCCTCTGGCGGTCTTGTGGTCCGGGATGATGACCGCGTTCTGGACCATCACTTCGAGCTCCTGGATTCGGCCCTCCAGGAACGCGAGCTCGTTCATGGCCTCTTCGTACTCGGCGTTCTCGCCCATGGCGCCAACCTCTTTGGAGGCTTGGATGCGCTCGGCGACCTCTACGCGTCGGACAGTGCGAAGTTGCTCCAGCTCCTCTTCGAGCTGCTGCAACCCCTTCGTGGTGAGGTATGTTCGATCAGTTGCCACTATGCGCCTCTCCCTCGCACCGATGGCGGGCGGGTGTCATCGCCCGAAATAAAAAGCGACCGAGTTGCCACCCAGCACATCGCGGCGCGGGTGAGCGCATCTCAGCCGTCGCCTATTCTAGCCCCAGGCAGGGCCCTCGCGCAACGAGGCGGCCAGGAGGCAAATTGGTCGATAACGTTGATTCGGGTTTAACCTCATTGCTAGCCTATTGACCAAGTTTTGGCTGATTACTACGATGTTGCTCGATGTGGCGGAGGTCAGGACTCGGCGCGGTGGCCGCTCCGCTTTGGGTGGGGGTAGGCCGACGAGGGGCAGAGGCCGGCGATGCGGGTGACCGGAGGCGCTGCTCGGGGCGTGCGGCTCCGGTCACCCAAGGTCGCGGGCGTTCGACCCACCACTGACCGGGTACGAAGTGCGTTGTTCAATATCTTGGCTCCTTATGGCCTGGAGGGCGCCCTCGTGGCGGACCTGTACGCGGGAACTGGATCGGTGGGTATCGAAGCGCTCAGCCGCGGTGCTGCGCGTGTCGATTTCGTCGAGGTCGACCGCCGCCAGGCCGAGGACATCGGCCTGAACGCCCTGGCGGCGAAGGTCGCCGACCGGGCCATCGTCGTGCGGTCCGACGCGGATTCCGCCGTCGAGCGCCTCGATGGCCCATACGACTTTGTGCTCATGGACCCGCCGTACCGGGAGCCGTTCCCCGCCGCTATCGTCGAGCGCATCGGCACGCGTGGCCTGCTGGCCGAGGACGCGATCGTCGTCGTCGGCCACCCGAGCCGGGTGCCGCCGCCCGGACGCTGCGGTGGTCTGACGCTATCGCAGGACCGGCGCTACGGCGACTCGTCGCTGGCCTTCTACGAAGCGGCATCCGACCCGCCCATCGAAGTGGAAAAGGCATGACCACCGCCGTCTATCCCGGCCGCTTCGACCCGGTCAACCTCGGGCACGTGGACATCATGGAGCGCGCCGCCAAGCTGTTCGAGCGCCTCATCGTCGCCGTGTTCGAGCGCCCCGACCGCGAGCCGCTCTTCTCGGTCGACGAGCGCGTCGCCATGATCAGTGACGCCACCGCGGGCTTGCCCAACATTGAGGTCACGCCGTTCAACGGGCTCATCGTCGACTTTGTGCAGGTCAGGGGCGCATCGGTCATCGTCCGCGGGCTGCGCAAGAACGCGGACTTCGAGCACGAGTTTGAGATGGCGCTGATGAACCGGCGCCTGGCCCCTGACGTCGACGTCGTCTGCTTGATCACCGATTTGCAGTACCAGTTCGTCCGATCGAGTCTCGTCCGAGAGGTCGCCCGCCTGGGCGGCGACATCGACGGACTCGCCCCACCGAACGTGGTCGCCGCGCTCCGGGAGCGCCTCGGCGGCCGCCTAAATGCCACCTAGCGAGGTAACGCGCCATGGAAATCATGAACCTGATCGACAAGCTGGAGACGTTGGCCGGGGGCTCCCGAAAGGTGCCCATCACCGGCCAGGTCATGGTCGCCGGGGAGCGGCTCATGGAGCTCATCGACCAGATGCGGCTCGCGATCCCCACCGACACGCAGCAGGCCTCCGAACTGCTGGAGCGCCGCGAGCAGATCCTGAGCCAGACGGCTGCGGACGCCCGCCGCCTCAAGGTCACCGCGGAGCGCGACGCGCGCCACCTCGTTGACGACAGCGAGATGGTGGCCTCCGCCAAGCGCCGCGCCGAGGAGATCATCCGCGAGGCCGAGGAGCGCGCGCAGAAGATCGTCGCCGCCGTCGAGGTCGACGCGCGTGGCCGCCGTCATGGCGCCGACGAGTACGTCCGCGATGCGCTGTCCAAGCTCGAAGGCGAGGTCTCGGCGGTGCTGGACACGGTCCGCCGTGGCATCACGGCCGTCACGCCGGCTGAAGAGCACCTGACTCCCGCCTAGCGCGTCGCTCGCTCGCCTCCGCGTCGCTCAGTGATACTCTTTGGCCCACCAAAGACACGCGGAGGCGGGCATGTCCTCACAGTCCAACGTTGGCCCCACTCGGGCCCTCGCCGAACTCGTCGCCGGTCAAGCGACCGACGCAATTCCCGCTTGGGCCCTGCACGAGGCCAAGCGCACCCTCATCAACGTCCTCGCCGTGGGCCTCTCGGGCACCCGGGAGGTGCCATCGCGTGCGCTCACCAACTGGGTGCGAGCCCAGGGCGGCGCCGAGCGGGCCACGGCATTCGGCGGGCTGCGCACCAGCCCGTCCCGCGCGGCCCTGCTGAACGGCTACCTCGCGCACATCGAGGACTACGACGACACGCATATCCCGACCATCTTGCACCCGAGCGCGCCGGTGTGGCCTGCGGTGCTGGCGGCCGCGGAGGACAGGGGCCTCGGTGGGCGTGAGACGCTCGCCGCCTTCGCCCTTGGGATGGAGGTTGCCTGCCGCGTGGCGATGTCGGTCTATCCCTGGCACTACGAGCAGGGGTGGCACATCACCGGGACGGCCGGCATCTTCGGCGGCGCTGCGGGAGCGGGCCGCGCCCTCGGCCTGGACCCGGTGCGGCTGACGCACGCCTTTGGGCTGGCGGGCACCCACGCCTCGGGCCTGCGTGAGGCCATGGGGAGCCATACCAAGGCCATGCACCCGGCGCGTGCCGCGAGCACGGGGTTGGAGTCCGCCGAGCTGGCGGAGGCCGGGTTGACCGGCCCGGACGACCTCATCGGCGGTCGCCGCGGCTTTTGGGCCATCCATTCTCACGAGGGGCACAGCGAAGAACAGCTGCTCGGTGACTGGGGCGAGCGTTGGGAGCTGGCCCAGAACGGCCTGAAGCCCTACGCGAACGGCGTCGTCGCCCATCCACTCCAGGACGCCGTGATCCAGCTGCGCAACGAGCACGGACTCAAGCCCGAGCAGGTGGCCTGCCTCGCCTTCAGGGTCAACCCGCTGGTCGTCGAGCTCATGGGCCGTTCCGAGCCGCGTACCGGCTTCGATGGCAAGTTTTCGTATCGCCACTGCGTGGCGGCCGGGCTGGTGGACGGCGCGGGCCGCGGAGCCCAGTTCACGGACGACCGTGTCGTTGCCCCGGAGATCGTGCGCGTGCGGTCGTTGATCACCGAGATCATCGACCCTGCCATCGCCGAGGACGCGACCCACCTGACGATCACGCTGACGGACGGGCGGACGCTCGAGAAGCACGTCGAGCACGCCACAGGGTCACCCGAGAACCCGATGTCGGACTCGGTGCTGGAGGAGAAGTTCCGCGCGTCGGCCACCACGGTACTTACCGAGGACCAGGCGGAGCGGCTGCTCAGCGCCGCATGGACCTTGGACGAGGCGCCCAGTGTCGACGAGCTGATGCGCCTAACGGTGACCGCCGGCGTGGCCGCCGGCTGAAGCGAAGCGGTGGCAGTTGCGGTCGCGGTGCGCCATTAGGCGCGGTGGTGGTCGGTCCCTAGGTTCGGTGGTCGCCCGTATTCGTTAGTGAGCGCGTTGCGTTGATGTTGAATCAGTTACATTCGGAGTGAGTCAATTTACGTTCGTGGTGAGCTTGTCGAACCACGGGCCCGCGAAAGTTGGCTGAGTAGAGCCCAGTCCCGCTGAATCAGCGCTTGCTCCTTGGCGCGGCTCCAACCTTTGACCTGGCGTTCCCGTTCGATGGCATCGAGGCGTGTTGGAATCTCCTCAAAGAAGACAAGTCGGAGCGGACGCCTCGCGGCCGTGTACGCTGACACTGAGCCAACGCTGTGCAACTCTTGTCGTCGGCTCAGATCTTGAGTATGGCCTGTGTAGTAAGAGCCATCGGCGCATTGCACGATATAGAGGAAGAATCCCATGCGACACGGATACCATGGGCACCCGCCGTCCGGCGAGGGGAGCGTGACGCAGGCAAGTCCGCGTGGTTCGACAAGCTCACCACGAACGTAATCCGATAAGGAGCTCACCACGAACGTAATCCGATGACCGGACGCTCCCAACCACGTTCGTCCTGAGCCTGTCGAAGGACGCGCAACCGGATCGCAACGATATGGCTACCCATCAACTGTTCCACGTCGACAGCTACCTCCGCGAGTTCGAGGCGCGCGTAACGGCCCTCGACGGTGGCGCTGTCGCCCTCGATCGGACCGCGTTCTACCCAGGCGGCGGCGGTCAACCGCACGACGAGGGCGCGCTGTCCGCGGAGGGCGCGGAATGGCGTGTCGTCGCGGTTCGACGGCAAGGGGACGACGTCTGGCACCAGATCGAGGGTGGCCCGCCTCCCCTCGTGGGTGCCGCCGTGCGCGGCGCCATCGACTGGGAGCGGCGCCACGCCCTCATGCGCACCCACACGGCGCTGCACATTCTCTGCGGCGTGATCTTTCGCGATTACGGGGCCCCGGTCACCGGGGGCAACATGACCCCGCTCGCGGCCCGCATGGACTTCGAGCTGGAGCAGATGAGCGGCAGCTTCGCCGAGGAGGTCGAGGCGAGCGCCAACGCGGAGATAGCCGCGGCTCGGCCCATCAGCGTCGGCTTCATCGCGCGGGACGAAGCGGACCGCACCCCCGACCTGATCCGGACGAAGGTCAACCTCCTCCCACCCACCATCGCCGAAGTGCGGACCGTCAACATCGAGGGGCTGGACCTCCAAGCGGACGGCGGGACGCACGTAGCCAATAGCAGCGAGGTTGGCCGCATCCGCATCGTCGGCCACGAAAGCAAGGGTCGCATCAACAAGCGCCTGCGCATCGTGGTCGAGGACGCGTAGGCGCTCGCAGCGCAGCGCAGGTCAGATGGCCAAGGTCGCGGGCACGCAGGGCAATGGCGCGGCAGGCGTGCCCAATGCCGTGCTCTACGGCGTCTTGGCCCTCGGTGTGGCGGCCATCGGGGTGGCCGCCGTCTTCATCCGGCTGGCCGGCGATGCGGAGCCGATGGCCATCGCGGCCTACCGGATGTCGGTTGGCGCAGTAGCCGTTGGCGGCTTCGCGCTCCTCAGGGGGCGTGGCCAATTCGCCGCCATACGCCCGCGTGACGTGGGATGGCTCGTGCTGGGCGGCGCCTTCCTCGCCGCCCACTTCGCGACCTGGATCACGTCGCTCCAGATGACCTCGCTGGCCAACTCGGTCTTCCTCGTCACGACCACGCCGATGTTCGTGGCCGCGGGCTCCCACTTCGTGCTGCGCGACCGCGTGGGCATGTTGATGGGGGTTGCCGTGGCGTTGGGCCTGGGCGGTGGGGTAATCCTGGCGGCGGGCGAGGCGGGCGGCCGTGGAGACCTCGGGGGCGACGCGCTGGCGCTGGCTGGGGCGGTCGCCATGGCCGGGAACCTGCTCGTCGGGCGCAGAATGCGGGGCCGCATCCCGCTGCTGCCGTACGTCACCGTGGTCTACGGTGTGGCGGCGGTCCTGCTGGTGGCGTCCGCGCTGGTCGCGGGCTCGCCGCTGACGGGGCTGCCGTCGGATACGTACCTATGGATGCTGCTCGCGGGCCTCGTGCCGCAGACCATCGGGCACTCGACGCTGAACTGGGCGCTGGCCCACGCCTCGGCAACGGTCGTGGCGATGTCGACCCGCGTGGAGCCCATCATCGCCACCACGCTCGCTATACCGGTGCTGGGCGAAGTACCGCCGTGGACAATCATCCCCGGCGGGCTCCTGCTGTTCGCGGGCGTGGGCCTGGCCCTTCGGTCCGAGCTGACATCGGGCCGTTGACCGATGGCCTACGAGGACAGAACATGCGTTCCGCCATGGGCACGCTGGTCGAGCTGAGCGTCGAAAATCTGGCCGTCATGCAGTCGGCCAGGTTGACCTTCGGCCCCGGTCTCAACGCCGTCACGGGCGAGACCGGCGCGGGCAAGTCCTTGCTGGTCGACGCTCTGAACGCCGTCCTCGGGGAGCGCTCCGACCGCGACCTCATCCGCAGCGGTGCCGAGCGCGCCCGAATCGAAGTCACCTTTCGGCTGTCGACCGGGGACGCGGCGATCGGGGTGGCGCTCGAGGAGCGCGGCATCGAGGTTGGCGACGACGGGATCGTCGTCCTCACCCGTGATCTCCATCGCGACGCCAAGGGTGTCAGCCGCGTCAACGGGCGAACCGTGCCGACCAGCGCGGTGCGAATGTTAAGAGGGGCCCTGGTGGATATCTATGGCCAGGGTTCGCAGGTATCGCTGACAGAGCCTGGGCACCAGCTCGCGCTACTGGACGCCGCGGCAGGCACACGGACCCAGCGTGTCGCCGTAGAGGAGGCCATCGCGTGTGTTCGTCGCCAGCGCGGCGACCTGGCCGACCTCGATCGGGCAGCGACGGAGTCATTTGCGCGCCGCGAGCTGCTCGCGTTCCAGCTGGCGGAAATTGAGGCGATGGACCTCCGTGCGGGCGAGGAGGATTCCCTGGTGCGCGAACGCGACCTGCTCGCCAATGTCAGTACGATCCGCGAGGCGACCTCGCTGGCCTACGACGCGCTCTACGGCGGCACGGGGAGCGCATCGGACCGCGCCGCGGAGGCGGCGCGAGCGTTGGCAAAGACTCCAGACCCGACGGGTGTGCTCGCCGAGCAGGTAGCGGCGTTGGAGGCCGCCGAGGCCGCGCTGGCAGAGGTGGCACACGAGCTGCGGGCGCATGGAGACGCCATCGACTTCGAGCCGGCCCACGTCGAGGAGATCGAGGCGCGACTCGAAGCTGTTCGGCGGCTTGCGCGCAAGTACGGCGGTACCGTGGAGGAGGCCATCGCCTACGCGGAGTCGGCGTCGTGCGAGCTGGAGGCGCTGGATGACGTCAGCGAGCGTCGACGGGCATTGGCCGATGAGCTGGCCGTGGCGGAAGAGGTCGCCGGGAAGACAGCGTGGGCGTTGTCCGAGGCCCGGGCCGGAGCGGGCGATACGCTCGCCGCCGCCGTGGGCGCGCAGCTAGCCGACCTCGCGCTAGAGGGCGTCGCCTTCCGCGTTGGCGTGCGGCGTCGCGAAGCGCCGGATGGCCTTCCCGCGCCCGACGGACGGCGATACGCGCTGCTCGACTGTGGTATCGACGAAGTCGAGTTCAGCGTCGCCACCAACGTGGGCGAACAACCGAAGCCGTTGGCGCGTGTAGCGTCCGGCGGCGAGACCTCGCGGCTGATGCTTGCAATCGCGGGCGCCATGGCGGTGCGCGACGGTGCGCCCGTGTTGGTGTTCGACGAGATCGATTCCGGTGTGGGGGGCCGCACCGGGGACGTGGTCGGTCGCCAGCTGTGGGCGCTCGCAAGAGCCGGGCAGATTCTGTGCGTGACGCATCTGCCGCAGATCGCGGCCTATGCGGACAACCACTTCCGCGTGGAAAAGGGCGTCACCGAAGGACGTACCGTCGCCCAGGTGGAGCCCCTCGGCCGCGCGGGACGCCTGCAAGAGCTGAGTGCAATGCTGGGCGGCTCGGGGTCGCCCGAGCTGGATGCCGCCGCCCGGCTCCTGCTGGAGCAGGCGACAGGATACAAGGTGGCCGACACCGCGTTGGCCATCCCTGCCGGCTAGGCGATCAGGTCGAGCTCGTCGACGACCTGTGGCGCCGCCATGAGCGTCTTGTGGACCGGGCAGCGGGTGGCGATCTCCCTCAGCCGGGCTCCCTCCTCTTCACTCAGGGCTCCCTTGACGACGATGTAGCGCCTGATCAGGTCGACGTGGCCCTCTGCCTTCTGGTCGCAGTCCTCGCAATCGTCGGCGTGTATGCGCTCGTGGCTCAGCTCGACGGTGACCGACTCAAGGGGCCACTCTTTACGCTCGGCGTACATCCGCAACGTCATGGCCGTGCACGCTCCCAGGCTGGCGAGCAGGAGCTCATACGGGTTCATGCCCAGGTCGTCGCCAGCCTCTGGAGGTTCGTCAGCGACCAGCGCATGCCGGTCCGTGTGGATGACGTGCGTCATGCGGCTCAGGCTCTGGACCGTGACGGTTGCGGCCATGGCGGCTCCTTTCGCTGGACCGGCGGCTGTGCAGCCGCCGGTTAGGCGGTGGCGGTCGCCCGGTCGGCGTCGATGGCCGTGCGCATGGCGACGATGGCGACCTCGATCTGATCGTCGTCCGGCGGCCTCGTGGTCAGCGACTGTAGAGCCAGGCTCGGGCCGGAGAGCATGCGCACGATCGAGTTGCCGCTGTGCTTGCCGTTGAAGCGGATCACCTCGTAGGCGATGCCCGCGATGACGGGGATGAGGACGATGCGGGATGCGATGCGCAGAGGCAGGTCCGGCGTGCCGAGCAACGCGAACACGACGATCGATACGATCATCACGGTCAGCAGGAACGCCGTGCCGCAGCGCGGGTGCGCCGCCGGGAAGAGCCTCACGTTGGCGGGCTCCAAAGGCAGGCTCGCCTCCAGCGTATGCACGGTCATGTGCTCGGCCGCGTGATAGGCGAAGACCCGCCGGATGCTCGGCATGAGGCTGATGAGCCCCAGGTAGGCGAAGAAGATGGCGAGCCGGATGACGCCTTCCGCGACGTTGCTGACGATGGAGGAGTCGACAAAGCGGTCGACCACGCTGGCCGTCAATACGAGCGGGAGCACGAAGAAGAGCCCGACCGCTAGGCCAAGGGACGTCAACAGCGTGAGCGCGATCGTCCAAAAAGGAATCGGCTCGTCGTTGTCGTCTTCGCCGGCCGCGACCTGCGCGGAGAAGGTCAACGCCCGCATGCCGACGACGAGCGTCTCGAGCAGGATGAGCGTGCCGCGTACGAACGCGATCTTGCGCCACCGGCCGGTCACCCAGATAGGCACGGGGTAGGACGTGGTCTTGATGGTCCCGTCGGGGCGTCTGGCGGCGACGGAGACGACGCGCTCCCCGCGGATCATCACGCCTTCGATGACGGCCTGACCGCCATAGGCGTGGGGGTTCACGTGGGAATGATCGTGTTCGTTGGCCATGGCTCGCGGAGCCTGTCCTTCGCCCGGCTGCTTATACGCTGACGGCCCGGGCGTGGGTAACCGCGGGCCGTCAGATCAATGCCGTCTGAGAGGGGACGTCCTACTCAAGGTTGAAGCGCCGCCTCAGCCGCTCGACGCGGCCTTCGGTGTCGACGATGCGCTGCTCGCCGGTGAAGAAGGGGTGGCAAGCGCTGCAGATCTCGACGCGGATCTTTTCCTTGGTCGCCCCGGTCGTCCAGGTGTTCCCGCAGGCACAGGCAACCTGCGCCTCTGCGAAGTATTGGGGGTGGATTGTCGCTCTCATCGCTCGCTTACTCCGTCGGTCGCCCTACGCCTCCGCGGGGAGGACGTTGGCGCGCCTTCTATCTTTGGATGCATGGTCGAACTCGACGGTGCCGTCGACCTTCGCGTAGAGGGTGAAGTCGCGGCCCATGCCGACGTAGCGGCCCGGGTGGATCTTGGTGCCGCGCTGGCGGACGATGATGGTGCCGGCGTTGACCACCTGGCCACCGTAACGCTTGACGCCAAGGCGCTTGCCGTGACTGTCGCGTCCGTTGCGGCTGCTGCCGCCGGCCTTCTTATGCGCCACGTGTCGCCTTCCTTTCGCCCTTTGCCTTCGCGGGAGCCGGAGAGCTCTGGCCCGTGGCGATCTCTTTGATCGTCAGCTGCGTCACCGACTGGCGGTGGCCCGACTTCACCCGATAGCGAACCTTGCGCTTGTACTTGAAGACGACGATCTTGTCGGCGCGACCCTGTGTCGCCACCTCGGCGACGACCCGTGCGCCGTCGACGGTCGGTTGTCCGACCTTGACGCCATCGTCGCCGGACAGGAGCAGCACGTGGTCTAACTCGACCATGCTGCCCTCCGCGGCGGCGAGCTTCTCAACGGTTATCAGGTCGCCGGGGTGTACGCGGTACTGCTTCCCCCCGGTCTCAACGATTGCGTACGCCATGATTCCCCAAGCAGCCCCAGTGTTGTGGGGCAACTTCGATATTCTAGGCCACGGCCCAGCCGGGCGGCAAGCCGTTGCGCCGGCCTAGTCTTCGTCGTCCTCCAGCTCATCGTCGTCGAAGTCCTCGTCGTCAAGCTCGTCGGCGTCGTTGGGGGCCGCGTCGTCGTCGCCCAGGGCCAATGCCAGCTGTGGCGATGCGCCGTTCTTGGCCTTGCCCGTGGGCTTGTGTCCGTTGGTGCGCCTCTCAACCTTCGGGGCCGACAGCACGGGGATATCCGAATCGTCCTCGATGGCGCCCTCCTTGAAGGCGCTCATGGAGATGACCTGGTCACCCTCCTCGAGCTTGGTCATCACCATCACGCCCTGCGTGGTGCGGCTCAGCATGCGGATCTCTTTGATGCGCGTGCGGAAGACCATGGCCTTGGCCGAGCCGACCATCACCTCTTCCACGTCCGGGCCGACCACGACCGCGGCGGCCATGGGGCCGGTCTTGTCGGTGATCCTGAGGGCGATGACACCCTGAGCCCCGCGCCCCGTGGTGCGGAACATGCTCACGGCGGTGCGCTTGCCGTAGCCCCGCTCGGTCAGCAGCAACAGCTGGTCAGTGTTCTTGGCGACGTCCATGCCAACCACGTAGTCGCCGCCTACCAGGCGAATGCCGCGGACGCCGCCGGCGGTGCGCGTCTGGCGGACGCGGACGTCCTCCAGGGCGAACTGAGCACCCTTGCCCTCGCGGCTCACCATGATGACCGTCATGTCGCTGTCGGCGAGGCGCGCTGTCAGCAGCGAGTCGCCCTTCTCCAGGTCCATGGCGGCCAGCCCGTTGGAGCGAATGTTGGCGAATTGGCCAAGGTTCATGCGCTTGACCTCGCCCTTGAGCGTGGCCATGACGATGTAGCGCTCGGCGTCGGATGCGATCTCGTCGGGCTTGATGGCGACCACGGCGGTGACGAGCTCGCTGGCGTCGATATTGATCAGGTTCTGGACAGGCGTTCCGCGCGTCTGCCGGGTCGAGTCCTGGCCGATGAAGAAGACCCGCTCGCGATAGACGCGGCCGGAACTGGTGAAGAAGAAAAGCCAGTCGTGTGTGTCGGCGACGACGAGCTGACGGACAGCGTCACCCTCACGCGTCTGCTGGCCGCGGACCCCCTTGCCGCCGCGCCGCTGGAGGCGGTAGGCCTCGATAGGCAGGCGCTTCAGGTAGCCGCGGTCGCTGAGCGTCACAACGACGTCCGCGTGGGGCGTGAGCTCCTCCATGGAGAAGTTCGTGGCCTCTTGGTCCCAGATCTCGGACCGGCGGGGGTCGCTGAAGTCCTCGCCCAGCTTGATCGTCTCGTCCTTGATCACCGCCAACACCCTGGTCGGGTCGCCGAGCAGACCCTCGAGGTCGGCGATGCGTGCCTGGAGCTCGATCCACTCGTCCTCGATCCGCTGCCGTTCGAGAGCGGCGAGGCGCCGCAGCTGCATGTCCAGAATGGCCTGGGCCTGCGTCTCGGTGAGGGCGAACTGCGCCATGAGGCCGTTGCGGGCTGCCTCGACGTCCTCGGAGTTGCGGATGAGCTGGATCACGGCGTCGAGGTTTTGCAGCGCGATGCGCATGCCCTCGAGGATGTGGGCACGAGACCGGGCGCGGCCGAGGTCGTACTCGGCGCGGCGCTGGATCACCAGCCGCCTGAACTCGATGAAGTGGGTGAGTGCCGACTTGAGCGTCAGGACGCGCGGCTGACCGTCCACCAGCGCGAGCATGTTCACGTGGAACGCGCTCTGCATGGCCGTGTGCTTGAACAGGTTGCTCAGCACTTGATCCGGGTTCATGCCCCGGGTCAGCTCGATGACGACCCGCATGCCGTCACGTCCAGACTCGTCGCGAATGTCGGAGATACCGTCGAGCTTCTTGTCTTTGACCAGGGTGGCGATCTTTTCGACCAGCGCAGCCTTGTTCACCTGGTAAGGGAGCTCGGACACGAGAATCCGCCGACGGTCCCCGCGGTCCATCTCCTCGACGGTGGCACGGGCGCGGACCGTGACCCGCCCATGCCCGGTGTGGTACGCCTGGATGATGCCCTCACGACCCATGATGATCCCCGCCGTGGGGAAGTCGGGGGCTAGGACGTGCACCATGAGGTCGTCGACGGTCGCGTCGGGGTGGTCCACCAGGTGGACGATGGCAGCGCAGAGCTCGCCCAGGTTGTGTGGCGCGATGTTCGTGGCCATGCCGACCGCGATACCACCCGCGCCGTTCAACAGCAGGTTGGGGAGCAGCGTCGGCAGAACCGTCGGCTCTTGATTGGAACCGTCGTAGTTGTCGACGAAGTCGACCGTGGCCCGGTCGAGGTCACCCAGCATCTGTTCCGATATGGGAGCGAGGCGCGCCTCCGTGTAGCGCATGGCGGCCGGCGGGTCGTCGTCCACCGAGCCGAAGTTTCCCTGGCCGGTGATGAGCAGGTGGCGCAGCGAGAAGCCTTGCGCCATGCGCACCAGGGCGGCGTAGACCGGGCTGTCCCCATGGGGGTGGTACTTGCCGAGCACCTCTCCAACGACGGCGGCGCACTTCTTGAACGCGGAGTTCGGCCGCAGCCCCATCTCGTGCATCGCGTAGAGGATGCGGCGCTGGACCGGCTTGAGGCCGTCACGGACGTCGGGCAGCGCCCGCGACACGATGACGCTCATCGCGTAGTCGAGGTACGCGCTGCGCATCTCCTCTTCGATGCGTACCGGTAGGACGCGGGAAGAGTCGAGGACCATGCGTTCTCCTTCGGCCGGGGGCCCGTTTCGGGGGCGGAGCGGCTATCGGCTCAGCGCCCCGCCAGGTGTACTAGATGTTGTGGTAGTGCGCCACTGGGATTGCTGTATCTGGCAGAAACACACCCGACTCTCCGGGTCGCTTGAGTATACCAGAAAAATAGGCACCGCAGATAGGTCCCTGGCAGGCCATTGCCTGCTCGGTGGGGGCGCGACAGGGGCCTTCAGCGCTCCGGGCTACCTGCCGCGGTACCAGGTCACGGGAAGACGCGTCCAGCGGCGGAACTCCACGAGGACGATGTCGCCGTCCCGCAGCAGCTCGGCGACCCGTACGTCGAGCTGGAAACGGACGCGAGCGACGTAGGCGACGAGCGGTTTGTGGGAGAGCAGGCTCAGCGGACTGCGGGGCCTAACGGGGCCAAAAGGGCCGACCCGAAGCTGGGGCGGCACGAAGCGCTCCGTGAAGGACATGACGGTCCGCACGCTGAAGAAGACGGTGGCGGCCACGAAGACCGCCGCCAGCGTGCCGCCGCCACTGCTGATGGCGAAGGCCATGAGCATGAAGCTTCCCCCGGCGAATAGCGCGTTGCGGATCGCCGGCTGCCACAGGCCGTAGGGGCTCTCGGCCCATACGACGGTGAACTCCATACCGCAGACCTGGCACCGGTGCTCGGGCGAGATGTAGCCGTGGCCGCACTCGTCCTTGGGGATACGCTCGGTCATGCCCATGTTCCCACCGGCATGAAACGCTCCGCGCGCTCGATGAAGCCGTCGAAGAGCCGCAGGAAGTTCCTCGGCACCTCCGCCTCGCGCTCCGGGTGGCACTGGACGCCGATCACCCAATCGTGCTGCGTGCTCTCAAGTCCCTCGATGATCCCGTCCTGCGGGTGGTAGGCGGACGCGAGCAGGCCTGGCGCCCGGTGCCGCTCACGCAAGCCCTGGTGATGCCAGCTGTTGGTCCGGTAGACCGCACCCAGCCCGATGATGGCGCCCAGACGGCTTCCGGGTGAGACGTAGACCGGGTGCATGGTCGCTTGTTGGACCATGTCCTTGTCGATGTTGCCTGGTCCGTGGTCCGGCACGTCTTGGATAAGCGAGCCGCCGAATGCGACGTTGAGCACCTGCATCCCGCGGCAGATCGCGAGCACCGGCATGTCTTGCTCCAGCGCGTGCCGTAGCAGCGCCAGCTCCATCTCGTCGCGCGCGGCCCAAGCCTCGACTCCTGCCTGAGGGTCGATCTCCTGGCCGTAGTACTTGGGGTGGACGTCGACGCCGCCGCAGAGCAGCAGCCCCGACACGCCCTCGATGGCTTGGGCCACGCCTTCGAAGCCATCGGGCACGATCAGCTTGGTCGTCGCCCCGCGGCGCTCGACGGACGCGCAATAGGGCGCGGCCTCCTTGGCGTGGCTGGCGGTGACGGCGACGAGGGGCACGCCAGAAAGTATACCGGCGTTAGCCGAAGATGGCCTCGTTGAGCACCGCGCTAACCAGAACGTTGGGCAGGTCGACGATGGCGCTGACCCGCAGGTCGACCGCGACGCTCGAGATGACGTAGGCCTGGTTGCGGGTGAAGCCGCGCTCCTGCAGCACGTCGATCATGGCGATGAGGGCGTTGCGCGCCGCGAGGTTGAGGTTCTCCGCGTCGTTGGTGCCGTCCTCGCTGATCGGCAGTCCCATCGTGGCGGTGAAGCGTTCCGGGCCGGCGTGCGGCGTTCCCGCGCCGTAGGTGTCATGCTGGACTTGCGGCGCCCGGATGTTCCTGCGAGCCGCTTCGCCCTTGTGCAGGCGGAAGCGCACGGCGGCCGTGCTGCCCGCCTCGACCGCGCTGACACACACCTCGCCGTCGCCCTGGGCGAAATGGCCATCACCGGCGGAGAACAACGCCCCTTCGACGAATACGGGCAATAGCAGGCGGTTGCCCTTGGTCATCTGCTTCATGTCCATGTTGCCGCCATTCTCGCGAGGCGGCATGGTGCGCAGCCCCTCCTCCGCCGCGGGGCCTTTGAACGGCACTGCGCCCGCGGGGTCGGGCAGTAGGGCGAAGGCACCACGCGCGACGACGGCGCGCTCGCGCACGGCCCATGCCTGCACCTGCGCGTGGGACGGCGCGACACCGGCCAGGCCGGTGAATGGCGCGCCGGGGATGCGGACGCCGGGGATCTGTGGCGACGTGGCCCAGTCTCCGTCGATCTCCCAGTGGACGAGGTACGGCTCAGTAAACAGGTCCCGCAGGAACCCCATGCCGGTGGCGATAGCGGTGAAGCCGAACGCCGCCGTGGTGATGTCCAGGTACTCGACCTCTAGCAGGTCGCCGGGCTCCGCCCCTTGCACCCAGACCGGGCCGGTCATGGCATGCACGGAGTTGAAGTCCACGTGGTCCATCAGCTCTTCGGAGGTCATGCCGGGCTTCACGTACCCACCGAAGCCATCGCGCATCTCGATAACGAGCTCCTCGCCAGGCGCGATGTCCAGCAGCGGCTCCACCTCGGGGTGCCAGCGGTTGTGTCCCGTGTCGGGTTGGTCCTTCAGGAGCTTGGTCCGGTCGATCTCGATGCTCTTCATCCGGTCCCCTCTCGGTTGGCCGTTCCCTCGCGATTGGTTACGTTCGGCTACTTCACGATCCGGCGCCGCATCAAGACGATGGCCAGGGGGGCGAACATGGCGACGTAGGCCAGTAGGACCAGGGTTGCCCAGACCATGTCGGCGGAGAAGTCGCCCGTAGCGAAGCCGCGTATCACCTTCGTGCCGTGGGTCAACGGCAGGAACTGGGCGTACGCTCTGAAGAAGGGGGGCAGGTTGTCGACGGGGAAGAAGGTGCCGCTCAGGAAGAACATTGGCGCAACGAAGAGCGTGAAGTAGGTGTTGAGCGTGCTCATCGCAGGCACCAGCGCTACCACCGTCAGGGAGATGGAGGCGAATGCGACTCCGATGAGGAACGCGAAGGGCACCGCCAAGACAGCCGTCGGCTCGCTGACGAAGCCGTAGGCAGCCGCGATTGCCAGCATGCCCCCGGCGGAGAGCGCGGCTCGCGTCGCGCCCCACACGATCTCGCCCAGCACCAGCTCGCGGATCGTGATGGGCGTGGCCAGAATGCTCTCGAACGTGCGGTGATTCATCATCCGCATGTAGGCGCCGAAGGTCGTGTCGAAGGTTGCGCCGAACATGGCGTAGCCGGCGACCAGCCCCGGCGCGACGAAGCTGGAATACTCGACGCCGTCGATGGTCTTGAGGTAGAAGCCGAGGCCCGCTCCGAAGGCGGCCAGGGCGAAGATCGGCTCGCCCAGTATGCCCGTGGTCTCGGTGTGCCACACCCGCAGGAACGCGTCGCGGTGGCGCTGCCAGACGCGGACGACTAGCGCCAGCCCCAGCGGCGATGTTGCGGAGCTGGGTACCGGGGTGGAGGCGAGGCCTGTGAAGATGCTACTCATCGCGCAGGTCCCGGCCGGTGAGCCTCAGGAACACGTCCTCGAGGTTGGCCGGCCGCCGCGTCACGTCCGCATTCGCGTACACGAGGTCATCCGTCAGCTGACCGGCGGCAGTGAAAACGTAGACCGCGTCCCCGCCATCCTGCGTCGCGATGCCAAGCGAGGACACATGCGCGCGAACGGGCTCGTGGTATCCGGGCTGAGGCCGTATCTCCACCACTTCGTCGCCGGCGTGCTCCTTCACGAGATCGATGGGCCGGCCTTCGACCAGAATGCGGCCGTGGTCCATGATGACCATGCGGTCGCACAGCTGCGCGGCCTCCTCCATGTAGTGCGTGGTGAGGAGAATGGTCACGCCCTGTCGCTTCAACGCCAGCAGCTTGTCCCACAGCAGGTGACGCGACTGCGGGTCGAGGCCCGTGGTCGGCTCGTCGAGGATCAGCAGGGGCGGGTCGTTTACCAGGGCCCGCGCGATCATCAGCCTGCGCTTCATCCCGCCCGACAGCGTGTCCACGCGCGACTCCTGCCGGTCCCGAAGCTGGACGACGTCCAGCGCCTGGAGCGCCCGCTCCCGCGCGATAGCGTGTGGGATGCCGAAGTAGCGCGCGTGGACCTCGAGGTTCTTGCGCACTCGGAAGTCGGGGTCCAGGTTGTCTTCCTGCGGGACCACGCCCATCAGCGCCTTCACTTCGCGCGGCTGCAGCGCAACGTCCAGCCCGCTAACCGTGAGGTGGCCGTCAGTGACGGGCGAGACTCCCGCGATCATGCGGATGATGCTGCTCTTGCCCGCGCCGTTCGGCCCAAGCAGGCCGAAGCACTCGCCGGCGCTCACGTGGAAGTCCACGGAGTCGACAGCGGTCATGGTGCCGTAGCGCTTGGTGAGGGAGCGGGCAGAGACGATGGGGCCGGCTTCGTTCACGTGGCCAGTCTATGTGGAGACCGGTCTGTGGGCAAAGGCCATCGCCCAAGTAACCAGCGGGGCTAGGCCTCCTCCATCTCCTCGTCGTCGTCTTCCAGCTCGGCCTCGGCCACCGCTTCGAGCGAGTCCGGGGACGCCAGCGTCGCATCCTCGCTGTCGAAGGCGGAGAACGCGCCGTCGCCCTCTGCCTCGATCTCGACCGCGTCTAGCAGCACCTCGGCGTCTACCGTCTCAGGCTCACGCGTCTCCGCGTTGCCGGGCCCCGTGTTGATGGCGGGGTCGGGGTCCTCCGCCTCGTCATCCTTCGCGGGGGCCGTCACTTCGGGCGCGGCCGGCGCTGAGGTCGCGGCGCTGGACACGGGCGGGAACGAGATGATGTTGCTTTGGGACGGGTGGCGGTAAGTCTCGTGCAGCAAAACGGTGACGGCTTCCGCCGAAGCGCTGACCACAGCACCCGCGTATCGATTCCCCGCCTGCATCAGCCGGTGCAACCGCGAGGCGACGTTGGGCGGGACCGCGCCGAGGCACAGCCCCGAAGCGTCGTGGACTGACATATGGTCGCCGTTCGAGCTCAGCTCCACGGCCACCCCAGCCGACAGATGTGCGCAGTCCGACGATTCGGCGGTGCCGCTGAGGATTACGGTGGTGCTCAACCCGCTGTCAGAGATGAACATCGCCGGCGCGAGTCGTCCGCCGCCTGGTGTGCCCACGGCGTTGGCGTTCCCAGCGAACTGGTCGATGCGGTCCAAGTTCTTGCGAGCGATGGCGTTGTCGGGCGCCAACTTGAGCGAGCGCCCGAAGGCGCTACGAGCCTCGTCGCGCTCGCCGAGCTCGAGGTGTGCCCGACCCTGACGGTTGGATGCCTCGACGTCGTCCGGACCAAGCGCCAGCAACTCGCCGTTGACCGTGGCGGCCTCGTGCCAACGACCTTCCATGGCGAGGTTGATAGCCTCACGCGTCTTCTCGCGTATGCGCTTTTCTCGCTCGTCGATGCGAAAGACCATGGCCATGCTCGATTAGCCGTCCACGCCTGCGTTGCCCTGCCCCCTGCCGTGCTCGATGAGTCGCTGGTGCTCGACCTTGATGCATCGGTCCATGACCACCGCGAGCCCCGCCGCCTCGGCTCTGCCCGCCGCCGCTTCGTTCACGACGCCAAGCTGCATCCACACGGCGTCGGCGCCGATGGCGATCGCGCCATCCACCACCGCAGGCACGTCGATGGGCCGCCTGAACACGTTGACGATGTCGACGTGCTCCTCGACCTCCTCGAGGGTCCGGTAGGGTGGCTCGCCCAGGACAGGCCCATCCAGCTTCGGGTTGACCGGCAGGATGCGGTAGCCCTGGCCCTGCATGTACGCGGCCACGTCGTGGCTCGGTCTCTCCGGCCTGTCGGAGAGACCGACGACCGCGATCACCTTGCCGTTCGTCAGGATCTGTTCCATGTCCACCAAAGGATGCCTCGTGTCGAACCGAGCCGCGCGGAGCAGGTTCGAGACTACTAATTCGTAATTTCCCCGCGCGGCGACGGCCCGTCAAGGGGGTTCTGCACGCAATCCGAGGCTAGTTTCGACGCGCTGAGGCGCGCTAGTCGAGGTCGAGTTTGAAGGCCGTATGGAGGGCGCGCACCGCGTCCTCTACCCGTGCCTCATCGATTAGGCAGGTGATGCGGATCTGTGAGGTGGTAATCATCTCGATGTTGACGTTCGCGTCGGTGAGCGCCCGGAACATCGTGGAGGCGTAGCCAGGCATGTTCTGCATGCCGGTGCCGACGACGCTGACGTTGCCCAGGTGGTCGTCGGTCACGACCTCGGCCGCGCCGACCTCCTCAGCGACCGGGCGTATGACGTCGATTGCCTTGCGCAGGTCGGCGCGGCCGACGGTGAAGGACAGGTCGGTGAGACGCTCCGCGCTGGCGTTCTGCACGATAGTGTCGACGCTGATGCCGGCGCCGGTGAGCGGCTCGAAGATGCTCGCCGCGACCCCCGGGCGGTCCGGGACCGCGCGGACGGTGATGCGGGCGATGCCCCGCTCGGACGTGACGCCGCTCACCTTGTTTCTGATCTCCATGGCCTGGCTCTCTCCGCTGCCGGTTTCGTGCTCCCCAGCGTACTCGTGAATCAGCGTTCCGGGCTCGTCGGTCATGCTCGACGCCACCAGGACGGGAACCTTGTACACGGCGGCAAGCTCGATTGACCGAGCCTGCATCTTGGCACCGTAGCTCGCAAGCTCGAGCATCGCCTCGTAGCCGATCTCGTCGAGCTTGCGGGCCCGCGGAACGACGCGGGGGTCCGCCGTGTAGATACCCGCAACGTCGGTATACACCTCGCAACGCTCGGCGTTGAGCGAGGCGGCCAGCGCGACGGCCGTCAGGTCGGAGGCTCCGCGGCCGAGGGTGGTGGTGTCCATGTTCTCGTTGAAGCCTTGGAAGCCTGCAACGACAACGATCCGGCCCGCATCGAGCTCTCGCAGGAGCCGGGCGGGGTCGAGCCCGACGATCGACGCCCGCCCATGGGCAGCGTCCGTGCGAACGCCCGCGTCGCCTCCACCCATGCTGATGGCGTCGGCGCCAAGCGCGTGCAGGGCCATGGCCACCAGCGTGCAGGACACCAGCTCACCGGTGGAGAGCAGCAGGTCCAGCTCCCGCGGATCGGGATCCGGAGCGACTGAGCCGGCGAGGGCGATGAGCTCGTCTGTCGTGTCGCCCATGGCGGAGACGACGGCGACGACCCGATTGCCCGCATCGGCGGTTCGCTTGATGCGCTGCGCTACGCTGCGGACACGCTCGGCGTCCGCCAGCGAGCTACCCCCGTATTTCTGGACGAGCAGTGCCACCGGCTCAGTCCTCCACGCCGAGGGCCAACACTTGGGCGCCCACCGGGCTCACGCTCAGGACGTGGAACGTGCCGCCGACCCGAGCCTTGTCGGCCGCGTCCGCCATCTCGTAGCCGATGGTCTGCGCGCGGTGCTCGTCTCGGGTGGTCAGCGCAACGATGGAGGACCCGGCGCCGGACAGGAAGACCCCTCGGGCGCCGGCGGCCATGGCGCTGCGGAAGATAACCTTCATTGCGGGGAACACGTCCTGGCGTGCTTGCTGGTGGAGTCGATCACCGGTAGCCACCCGCAAGTACTCCGGGTGGTTGGTGGCCAAACTGGCGACCAGCAGCGCCGCGCGGCCAATGTTGTAGACGGCGTCCTCTCGCGATACCTGGCTCGGCAGCGCGGCGCGCGCCTTGCGTGTCGGCATAGGCGTATCGGGAACCAGGACGACGCACTGCAGGTCGTCCGGCACGGGGACCGGCGCGGCGTAGACGTGCTCCCCCTCGCTCACGGCAATGGTCATCCCGCCGACGAGCGCCGGAGCGACATTGTCCGGGTGACCCTCCATGGCAGCGGCCAGGTCGAGGAGCCGTGGCATATCCGCCGGAAAGCCCAAAAGAGCGTTGGCCGCGAACATGCCGCCGACGATGGCCGCCGAGCTGGAGCCCAGCCCTCGGCTCAGCGGCACCTCCTGCCAAGACTCGATGCGCAGGTCGGCCTCGCCCTGACCGCACTCGCGCAGCAGCCGTTGGGCTGCGCTATACATGAGGTTGTTGACACCCGTCGCCAGCCGGCCTTCGCCCTCGCCGTGGATGACGACCCCAGGCGGGCCGCCCCACCGAACCCGCATGCGGTTCCACATGCTCAGCGCCATGCCCAGCGAGTCGAAGCCCGGTCCCAGGTTGGCCGACGTGGCCGGGACACGGATGGTGACGGTCTCGTATGCGGGGCTCTTTGGCATGAGAGAGTTCAGCGGAAATTATACGCGGGAGACTCGCCCTCCTGTTGATTGTGCGCTGCGTCACAGATGGTGGCCGCTGCTATACTCGCGGCCCATGGGCGTCGTCTACGTTGCGGGAGCTCAGCCTGGCGCCGGCGCGACGGCCACCGCCGCGGGGCTCGCGACGCTCTGGCGCCGCGCGGGCCGCAGCGTCGCGCTGGTGAAGTTCGCCGCGCTGGACGGCGGCATCGCGGACGCGCAGCTCTTCGAGAACATCGACGGCAGCAGCCACGAAGCCCCAGTCCAGCCCGGTGACCTTGACCAAGCCGCGAAGGCGGTCGCTGCCGCGGTGAGCCGGGCTGACGTCACGGTCGTCGAGGGCCTCCCGCTCCTCGATGGCAAGGGCCGTGCCCACCCGACCGGCGAGCTCGCCCGCTTGACGGGTGGGGCGGTAGTCGGCGTCGAGCCCTACTCGACGGCAGCCGTCGGCGATGCGGCGAGCCGCTGGCGTGACACGTTCGGCGAGTCGCTGGCAGGGCTCGTCATCAACCGACTGCCGAAATACGCTGGGCACGACGCAGCCACAGTGCTGTCGCCCGGCCTCGCCGACGCTGGCGTCGCCGCGCTCGCCCTCGTCCCAGAGGACCGGCGCATGCTGGCGCCATCGGTGCGGCAACTAGCCGATCATCTCGAAGCGACCTTCTTCACCTGGCCGTCGGAGGACTCACGGCTGGTGGAGCACTTCCTGATCGGCGGGCTGATCATGGAGTGGGGCGGGAACTACTTTGGACGTTTTGAGAGCCAGGCCGTGATCGTGCGCGGAGGGCGTACCGATATCCAGATGTCGGCGCTGAACTTCCCGATGAGTTGCCTCGTGCTCACCGGCTGTGCCGAGCCGCCCCAGTACGTCTACCAGCGGGCGCAGGCCGAGCGCGTGCCGTTGATGGTCGTGGAGCGCAGCACGGCGGAGGTAGCCGCGGCGCTGGAGTCGATCCATGAGCGCGTCAGCGTCCATCACCCGGCCAAGGTCGAGCGGTTCGCCGAGCTCCTTGGTGTACGGGTCGACGGCGCCGTCTTGGATCGCGTCGCCGGCCTTCGCTAACGCCGAAACCGCGCCCTCGGCCCGGCAGGCGTTTGCCGGGTGTCAGCACGCCTGTTATCCTGCGCGCTCGCTGCCGGCCTTGGCGCAGGCGGCTCTTCCTGCGAAAGGAGGGCCCTGTGAGTGAACGCACTTGGCCTGCACGTACTGCTCGAACTCCGCGCCTGTAGCGGCGCGCTCCTTGACGACCTCGCTTTTGTTCGCAACACCATGCTCCGCGCTGCGCAGGAGACTGGTGCCACAGTCATCGATGACATCTTTCACCAGTTCAGCCCGCAAGGGGTAACGGGCGTCGTCGCCATCGCCGAGTCCCACCTCTGCATCCACACCTGGCCGGAGTACGACTACGCCGCGGTGGACATCTTCACCTGTGGTGACGGCTTCAGCCCACGCAACGCGGCGGCGCTGATCGTCGAGGCGTTCGAAAGCCGCGACTCCGAGGTCACGGAAGTGTGGCGCGGGCTCCTCGAGCAGTTGCAGCCGATCGAGGGCGGCTAGCTCCGCTCTCCCTGTCGCGAAATGGACAGCCTTCCCGGCAACGTCAACTGGTACTTTGAACAGGTCACCCCCGAGCTTTTCCTGGCAGAGGGGATTCACCGGGTTATCTACTCCGGCCGGACCGACTACCAAGAGGTCCAGGTCCTCGATACCGTCCCCTACGGCCGCAGCCTCGTGCTCGACGGCCGCACCCAGTCCACCGAAGCCGACGAATGGGTCTACCACGAGGCGCTGGTCCAGCCGGCAATGGTGGCGCACGACGACCCCAGGCGCGTGTTTATCGCGGGCGGTGGCGAGGGTGCAACGGCACGCGAGGTGCTGAGGCACGCGAGCGTGACCGAGGTCGTGATGGTCGACCTCGACCGCGAGGTGGTGGAGCTCTGTCGGGAGCACTTGCCGCGCCACCACCAGGGAGCCTTCGACGACCCGCGGCTGACGCTGCTGCACGAGGACGCGCTGGCCTACCTGGAGCGGGACGGCGACCCATTCGATGTCATCATCGTTGACGTGCCCGATCCGCTGGAGGCAGGCCCGGCCTACATGATCTTCACCCAGGAGTTCTACCGGCTCGCCCGTTCCCGCCTGAACCCGGGCGGCCTGCTGGTCGCCCAGGCCGGCCCCGCGGGCCCGACCAACGTGACCGAGACCTTCACCGCCATCCACCGTACCATCGGCTCCGTTTTCGACGCGGCTCACCCCTACAGAATCTTCATGCCCAGCTTTGGGACCACCTGGGGCTTCATCGCCGGGACGATGGCCGGCTCGCCGCGGCTCACTGAGATGGACCCAGGCGAGATCGACCGCCGGCTAAAGCGCCGCGTTGGGGGAGACCTCCGCTACTACGACGGCGCGGCGCATCCAGGGATGTTCGGGCTCCCCAAGTACATCCGCGCAGCCATCGCCGCCGAGCAGCGCCTCATCACGCGGGACAACCCATTGTTCGCAGGCTAGCTTGCGAACAATGCGGGTAACGGAAAGCGGCACGCTCCGCCGTCTGCGAATGGAGACGGCGCACCGGGGCACCTGGCCCAGAGCCGCACCGCTATCTCGTTGTCGTTGACCGGCTCCGCTGGCTATAGTGGCCGAGAGCCGCTTGGCTCCGCGTTGTCATGAACTGGGTCGACATCCTCATCATCGTCGCGGTCTTACTGTCCGCGTTCTTTGGTTGGCGCAACGGCGTCATCCGCTGGGCCATCACGCTCGTCGGCGCCGTCCTCGGCGTGCTCGTCGCGGGCCAGGCCTATACCGCGTTTGCCCCCACCTTCGTGTTCACGGACAGCGAGACGACGCAACGGCTCATCGCGTTCGCGGTGATCTTTTTCGCCATCCTCGCCGCGGCGTGGTTCGTGGCCAGGGCAGTCAAGACGGTCCTGAACGTGCTGCTGCTCGGGTGGGTCGACAACCTGGCCGGGCTGGTCCTCGGCGGTGTGGCAGGCCTGCTCGGCGCCTCGGCCATCATCACGCTCCTGGGCATCCTGCCCAGCGAATCCTTTCAAGACGCCATCACCGAGTCTTCGCTTGCCGAGCCGGTCGTCGACAGCACGTCCTTCGTGCGGGCTTTCCTCCCCGTCGAGTTCGACGACATCCGCGAGCTGTTCGACAGCGCGCGGGACGCGATTCCCGGCGGCTAAGTTCGGCACGACGGGCGGTTGCGTGCTCCTGAGGGGAGCCCTATCATCGCCGAAAGGCGGGCCCCATGAGCGCGATGGTCAACAGCCCCGTTCTCGTCCTCAATCAGAATTACGAACCTCTCAACGTCTGTGGCGTTCGGCGGGCCGTCGTTCTGGTCCTCAAGGACAGGGCTCAGCTCTTGGAGAACGGCCGCGGCGAGCTGCACACCTCGGGGGACGAATTCGCGATCCCGACGGTCATTCGCCTCATCCACATGGTGAAGCGGCCGATCTTCACTCGGCGGCTGTCGAGGCGTGAGGTTTTCTGGCGTGACAGCTTCGTCTGCCAGTACTGTGGGCGGCAGGCACGCGAGATGACCCTGGACCACGTGGCCCCCCGCGTGCGGGGCGGCCAGCACACCTGGGAGAACGTCGTCGCGGCATGCGTGAGCTGCAACCACCGCAAGGCGGGCCGCACGCCTGAGCAAGCGGGGATGCGTCTGCGCCGAGAGCCGCGCGCACCCCGTGCGAACCCGTATCACCACCTGATGTACCGCCAGCTCCCGCTGGAGTGGAGTGACTACATTCCGTGGATGGACTCGGCTCCAACCCTCCCGCAATCCGTCGGCCGCGCCACCTAGCCGGGCGAGACGACCGACGCTAACGTCCGCCGGCGGGCGCCGAGGACTCGTCAACGACGTCTCGGGAAGCTCAGCTAACCGTCGACCGTCACCGGCGCGCTGGGAACCGACGGCGCGTCCAGCAGCAGCCCCTCCACCGCCAGCCTCGCGTTCGCATTGCGGTCGATCGCCTCGATCGTCTCGCCGACCCGCCGCGCCCAGCGCACTGCCTGCGCCTGGGTTAGCGCGGTCGCGTGGCGCTCGATGGTCGAGCGCCAGCCCAGGTTGGTGATGTCGGCGCCACGGCCCTGCTGGACCAGGATGACGTCACGGAGCCATCGCAGCCACGCGTACAGCTCCTCGCGCCCAGCGGCGCGGTCGCGGCCCGAGCGCCGGCCGAAGTCGTCAGCGTAGGCGAAACGCGCCTCCAGGCCGCCTTCGGCCACGTCCACGATGCGCTCCAGCCGCTGGTGTATCTCCGTCAACGCCGATTGGTCGTCGACAGCGCTGAGCGCCCAACCGAGGCAGCCGCGGGAGAGTCGCGCCGTCGCCTCCGCCTGGTCCGGCGCCGCGCCCCGCTCGTCGCGCAGGACCCGCGCGACGTCGGCTATGGGCAGCGGCCGCATCTCGACGGTGAGGCAGCGCGAGCGGACCGTCTCGAGCACGCTGTCGGCGTCGTCCGTCAACAGAATGAGGAGCACGTCGGGCGGCGGCTCTTCGAGCAGCTTCAGCAGCGCGTTGGCCGCGTCCTGGCTCAGGTGGTCGGCGCCCTCGAAGATGAAGACGTGGGCTGGCCCCTCGAAGGGGCGCAGGTTGGCCATGGCGATGGTGTCGCGGACGGCGCGGATGCCGATCTGGGTGCGCGGGCCGTCATCGTCGCCGTCGCCGACGCGGATAAAGCGCACGTCGGGGAAGTTGCCGGAGGCGACCCGTTGGCGGCAGGCGTCGTCGTCGTCCGCGCATTCGATCGCCTGCGCGAACTCGGTGGCGAGAGTCATCTTGCCGACGTGGGCCGGGCCGACGAACAGGTATGCGTGGTGCAGCCGGTGCTCGGCGATACCGCGCTCGATCAGGCGAACGGCGGCCTCGTGGCCACGGACATCGAAGCGTGCCATGCCTAGACGGCGTCGGCTGCGATGAGATCGGCGTAGGACTCACGCCGCCGCAGCAGCGTCGCCTCGCCGTCCCGGACGAGCACGATCGCCGGCCGGCCGTTCATGTTGTAGGCGCTGGCCATGGAGGGCGCGTAAGCGCCCGACGCAGGTATCGCGATCGTGTCACCCGCCTTCACCGGCGCGAGCTTCGCATCGTGGACAAGAATGTCGCCCGACTCGCAGTACTTGCCGGCGATGGTCAGCGTCTCGGTCGCGGGTGCAAGCGCGCGGTCCGCGACCAGGGCGACGTACGTCGCGTCGTAGAGCGCCGGCCGAATGTTGTCGCCCATGCCGCCGTCAACGGAGACGTAGGTACGCACGCCGGGCACGTCCTTGATGGCGCCGACGGTATACAGCGCGACGCCCGCCGGGCCGGAAATGGCGCGGCCGGGCTCGATGACGAGAGCGGGCTCGGGCAGGTCGTAGTCGCGGCAGCCCTGTTTGAGCGCCGAGCAGATGACCTCCGCGTAGGCGGCGGGCGATGGCGGGTCGTCGGCCTCCGTGTAAGCGATAGCGAAGCCGCCGCCGGGGCTGAAGCGCTTCATCTCCAGCCCCTCCTCGCGCATGCGGGAGGCGAAGGCCAGGGTCACCTCGATCGCCTGGGCGTAGGGCGCGAGCTCGAAGATGGGCGAGCCCAGGTGGAAGTGAAGGCCCTGGAGGTCGAGGTTGGGCGCGGCCACCGCCTGGCGCACCGCCTCCTCCGCCTGGCCCGTCTCGATGGGGATGCCGAACTTGCTGTCCAGGATGCCCGTCGTCGTGTGGTGGTGGGTGTGAGGGTCCACGCCGGGCGAGACGCGCAGCAGGATGGGCTGCACCACCCCAGCGCGTGCCGCCTCGGCGTTCAGCAGCTCGATCTCGCTCAGGCCGTCGACGACGATGTGGCCTATGCCCCACTCCACCGCCTCGCGCAGCTCCTCCGGCGACTTGTTGTTCCCGTGGAAGTAGACACGCTCAGGGGAAACGCCAGCCGCGCGCAGCACGGCGGCCTCGCCCCCGGACACGACGTCGAACCCCAGGCCGTACGCGGCCAGCAGCCGGGCCAGCGGCACGTTGATGAAGGCCTTGCACGCGTAGACGACCTCGGAAGCGGGGTAGTGCTCGGCGAAGGCGCCTTTAAAGGCGTTGGTGATGCCGCGCAGCGTCGCCTCGTCGAAGACGTACAGCGGGGTGCCGAACTCATGGGCCAGGTCCAGCGCGTCGCAACCGCCGATGCTCAGGTGTCCTGCATCGTTCACGGTCGCCGTGGTCGGAAATGCTTTTCCCAGGGTGGTCACGAAGGCCTCGCTGAAGGTATCGGGTCGCCGGCGCAGTGTAACTCCGGCGTCAGGCACGCCGCCAGCGACCCGCATCCTCGGCGACGAGGCCCTCGGCGGCGAGCTTGGCCAGCATGCTACGGACCTGGGCCAGCGCCAGGGGTAGGCGAGGCTCGGACAGCCCGCCGTAGAGGGCGTCGCGCATCTCCTCGGCGCCTCGCGCGCCATCGGCCAGCGCGGCCAGCAGCCCAGCCTCGCGTTCGGCCCGGTGGGCGATGAGCGCGCGAAGCCGCCGTTCGGGGTCGCGCACTGCCGGCCCGTGGCCCGTGTAGATGGTCTTCGCGTCCAGCGCCAGCATGCGCTCGAGAGTCTCGGCGTACTGCGCCAGGTCACCCTCGCCCGGCCGCACCACCGTCGTTGAGATGCCCATGACCGTGTCGGACGCGAAGAGAGCGCCTCGCTCGGGCACCCACGGGGCCACGCACCCCACGGTGTGGCCTGGCGTGAACAGGACCTCGACGCTCAGCCCGCCCAGGTCGTAGCGCTCGCCGCCCACCAGCTCGTGCCCAACCCTCGCCTGGCCGCCGAGGCGGTCGGTCTCGATGGCCTCGCGGTCCAGCGGATGGCACGCCATCGGCACGCTGGTGGCCTGGTGGAGGCGCAGGGCGCCGCCCGCGTGGTCAGGGTGGCGGTGGGTCAGAATGATCTCGATGAGTGGGGGCGCGCCCGCCGCATCGATGGCTGCCATGCGCTCGTCGTGGTCCGCCTGCCCGTCCCAGCCGCAGTCGATAAGCAGCGACGCCTCGGTCCCCGCCACGAGGAAGGCGTTCGGCGGCGGGAAGCCGGCGAAGGGCTCCGCGCCGACCGTGATCTGGTGTATGCCGGGCTCGATCTCCATGGGCCCGCATTCTAGCCGCGTTGGCCGCTCCCGCGTATCCTGCGCCGGCGGCCGCATCCCGCGACGGCAACGAGGAGACGCAGTGGCACTGGTACACGACGGCAGGGTCCAGCTATTCAAGGTCGCGAGCATGGGCTCGTTCAACAACAACGGGTACGTGATCGCGGACCCGCGCACGAAGGAGGCGTACATCGTGGACGCCCCCGGCGAGATCGAGCGGCTGCTGGACGAGGCGAAGGACTTCCAGGTGAAAGCGGCGCTGATCACGCACACGCACCCGGACCACATCGCGGGCTACGAGGACCTCAAGCGCCTCAGCGACATACCGGTGGCCGTGCACGAGGCAGATGCCGACCGCCTGCCCGGCAAGCCGGCGTTTCTGCTGGAGCACGGGGCGACGCTGAAGGTGGGAGGCACCGCCATCCGTCTGCTGCACACCCCCGGCCACACGCCCGGTGGCGTCTGCCTGGTCGTCGACGATTGCCTGATCTCCGGCGACACGCTGTTCCCTGGCGGCCCCGGCTACACCCGCTCGGCCGACGCCTTCGCACAGCTGGTCGGCAGCATCAGCGAGCGCCTGCTGACGCTGCCGGACGGCCACGGCGTCTACCCCGGCCACGGGGCGGACACGACGGTGGAGGAGTCGCGGCGCGAGTACGAGGACTTCACCGCGAGGCCCCGACCCGCGGGCCTGTTTGGCGAGGTCCGGTGGACGGACGCCTAGCCGCCCACTCCGCGATTGATGGGCCCGTGGCACAATGGAGGTGCGGCAAGCGTGCCGTACCCGCCATGCTGACCAAGCGCATCATTCCCTGCCTGGACGTCGACAAGGGCCGTGTGGTGAAAGGCGTGTCGTTCGTGAACCTCCGCGACGCCGGCGACCCCGTGGAGCTGGCCGCCTTCTACGACCGTGAGGGCGCCGACGAGCTGGTCTTTCTCGACATCACCGCCTCCTCCGACGGTCGCGACACCATGATCGACGTGGTCGAGCGCGTGTCCGAGCAGGTCTTCATCCCGCTGACCGTGGGTGGGGGCGTGCGCAGCGTCGCGGACGTCCGGCGACTCCTCGAAGCGGGGGCCGACAAGGTGTCCATCAACACCGCTGCGGTGCTGGAGCCGGGCCTGCTGGCCGAGGCCTCGGCGGCGTTCGGCAACCAGTGCATCGTCGTCGCCGTTGACGCCCGCGCCGTGGCGCCGGGTAGCCCGAGGGCCGACGCTGGCTTGCTCCCCGGCGACCACCCCGGCCGCGGCGACCTGGCCCTCGATGGCGAGAGCCGGTGGGAGGTCTACGTCCACGGTGGCAGGACGCCGACCGGCATCGACGCGGTGCGTTGGGCGACGTACGCGACCGGCCTGGGTGCCGGCGAGGTGCTGCTGACGAGCATGGACGCCGATGGCCAGCTGGACGGCTTCGACCTGGAGCTGACGCGCGCGGTGGCGGACGCGGTCCCGGTGCCGGTCATTGCCAGCGGCGGGGCCGGGGGCAACCAGCACATGCTAGATGCGGTGACGATAGGCCACGCGGATGCTGCCCTGGCGGCGACCATCTACCACTACGGCGAGATGCGGGTGGCCGACACCAAGCGCTATATGGCCGAGCGCGGGGCGCCGATGCGGCCTTTGGCGGGGGCGTGATGGCACTCGCGGACGTGAGTATCGTCGCGTTCGATATGTTCGGCACCCTTGCCCAGAACGACGCGGGCATGTGGCAGGCGTCGATCGAGGCGGTCGCACGCGAGCAGGTGTTGGACATCTCCGGCGCGGACCTCCACCGCGAGTGGAGCGCCCGCGAAAGGCGGTTTCGCGACGCGCGGACCAATATGGCCGATCCTGACGCAAGCCCGCCGTTCCTCAGCTACGAGGAGGCGTGGCGCGACGCCTTCGCCGAGACCTTTGCCCACCTTGGTCTCGACGGCGACGCGGTGGCTGCCGCCAAGTCGTGCGGCGATGCGCACGCGACTCGCCAGCCGTTCGTCGACAGTGCCCCCGCGCTCGCGGGCCTCGCATCGCACACGCGGCTCGCCGTGCTCTCGAACGCCGACGATCGTTGGCTCCACGGTCTGGTCGCCAACCAGGGCTGGGCCTTCGAACTCGTCCTCTCATCTGAGGGTGCGCGTGTGTACAAGCCGGACCCCCGCATTTTCGCAACCTTCTGCGAGCTAGCGGGCGTCGAGCCTGCGGAGGTCCTGTACGTCGGGGATTCGGCCTACGACGACGTCCACGGCGCCAAGCTGGCGGGCATGCAAGCGGTGCACCTGCAACGCGATCGCCGGACGCCTGCGGGTCCATTCCCGCCCCCGGCAGGGGTGGACCTGCTGCCAGCGGACCACGTGATCGAAACGCTCGCGGAGCTAGGGCCGCTGCTGGGGCTCGGCGCCGCGATGCCACGAGGAGGATGACCATGAGCACGCCGACAGTGAAGCTGGACGGGCAGGGCCTCGTTACCGCCGTCTGCCAGGACGCGTCCTCGGGCCAGGTGCTGATGGTCGCGCACCTGAACCGGGAGGCCCTACGCCGTACCCTTGACTCCGGCGAGATGCACTTCTACAGCCGCAGCCGCGAGGAGCAGTGGCACAAGGGCGCGACGTCCGGCAGCATCCTGCACGTCGAGTCGGCGCAGGTCGATTGCGACGGCGATACGTTGCTGTTCCAGGTGCGCGCCGACGGCCCGGCGTGCCACACGGGCTCCACCTCGTGCTTCTTTACGCCGCTGGATCAGACCGTGTCTTACGAGGCTCAAGACTCGGGCCCCGGCGTGCTCGACGAGCTGTTCCAGACCATTCGCCAGCGCCAGCAGGAACGTCCGGCGGGCAGCTACACGACCGAGCTCTTCGAGGCCGGCGCCAGCCGCATAGCGCAGAAGGTGGCGGAGGAGGGTGCGGAGGTGGCCATCGCGGGGGCCACGCGCGACACCGCGTCGATCGCAGGCGAGGTCGCGGACCTCATGTACCACACGCTGGTGCTGCTGGCCGACGCCGGCGTATCGCCGGATGACGTGTGGTCGGAGTTGCGCGAGCGTCGCAAATAGGGGCGGCCTCCTCCGCTCGTCCTGAGGCGCGAAGCCTGTCCTGAGCGAAGCCGGAGGGGACGAACCCAGGCTCAGGGGATAGGCTGTGTCGCGGCCCGCCCTGCTAAACTGGCGCCCCATGTTCGAGCGGGTCCTCATTGCCAACCGTGGAGAGATCGCGTGCCGGGTGATCCGCACGTGCAAGCGGCTCGGCATCGAGACCGTCGCGGTGTACTCCGAAGCCGACGCCGATGCGCTGCATGTGCGGATGGCCGACCAGGCCATCAAGATCGGCGACGCGCCCGCGCGCGACAGCTACCTCCGCATCGACCGGGTCGTCGGCGCCGCCAAGAAGGCGAAGGCGGACGCGGTCCACCCCGGCTACGGCTTTCTGAGCGAGAACCCGGCCTTCGCCGAGGCGGTCGTCAAGGAGGGCATTGCCTTCGTGGGCCCGTCCGCCGACGTGATTCGCAGCATGGGCGACAAGACCCAGGCCCGACAGCTGGCGAAGGCCGCGGGCGTCCCGGTCATCCCCGGGACGGACGGAGAGATCGACGACGTCGATGCGATGGTCGAGGCCCAGCGCATCGGCTATCCCCTCATGGTGAAGGCCGCGGACGGTGGCGGCGGTATGGGCATCCGCGTGGTCGAGCACGAGGCAGCGCTCGCTGAAGCCCTCGCCAGGGCGCGCGACCAAGCGGAGAACTTCTTCGGCTCCCGGCGCGTCTACTTGGAACGCCGTGTCGACGGAGCGTCCCACGTCGAGGTGCAGGTCTTCGGCGACACCCACGGCAACGCTATCCACCTGTTCGAGCGTGACTGCTCAGTGCAACGCCGCAACCAAAAGGTCATCGAGGAGACGCCCTGCGCGAAGATCGACGACAAGACTCGCCAGGCGCTTCTGAAGTCGGCGGTTGCGCTGGCCCGGTCCATCGGCTATGCCAACGCCGGTACCATCGAGTACCTGGTCTCGCCAGATGGCGAGTTCTACTTCCTGGAGATGAACACGCGGCTCCAGGTGGAGCACCCCATCACCGAGATGGTGACCGGCCTCGACCTCGTGGAGCTGCAGCTGCGGGTCGCGGCCGGCGAGGTTCTTCCGTTGGCTCAGAGCGGCGTCAGCGCCCGAGGGGCCGCCATCGAGGCGCGTATCTACCCCGAAGACTCCGAAACCCTGTTGCCGACGCATGGCGTCGTGGACCGGCTCGTGGAGCCGGCCGGGGACGGCGTGCGGACCGATACCGCGTTGTACGAAGGCTACGAGGTCTTGCCGCACTACGAGCCGATGATGGCCAAGCTGATCGTATGGGGCGAGGACCGTTCCGCCGCCATCGCCCGGATGAAACAGGCCATCGAGGACTACCAGATCGGCGGGGTCGTGACCAACCAGCCGCTGATTGCCCGTGTGCTGTCGCACGCCGCCTTTGTCCAGGCCCGCTACCACAACGGCTTCCTCGAACAGCTGCTTAGCGAGCCTGCGTCGGGCAGCGGCAAGGAGCTCGTGGCAGCGATCGCGGTCGCGATGACCCTCGCACAAGACCGCGAGGATGCCGCGCAGCCCAGCCGCTGGAAGCTGCATGGAAGACGGCAGGCGTTGCTTGGCCGCCTCAACGGGGGCGTAGGCTGATGCGCCGGCTTCGCGTTCGCGTCAACGGCGAGTGGTACGACGTCGAGGTCGGCGACGTGTATCAGAGCCCGGTCGAAGTCCAGGTGGACGGCGAGACCTATGTGGTCGAGCTCGAGGCCGCCGTGCGTGGCGGCGAGCCGAGGCCCCGATCCGTGCGGCGGGCCGCGAAGCCGAAGGAGGAGCAGCCGGGCCTTCGCGGCATCCTGCAGGGCGACGACAATCTCGTGCGCTGTCCGTTGCCGGGTCGCGTGGTGTCCGTCTCCGTCGTCAAGGGCCAGACGCTGGCGCCGGGCGACGAGATATGCGTCCTCGAGAGCATGAAGATGGAGCAGAGCGTCCGCATGGCGCACTCCGGCGTGGCCAAGGGCGTCAAGATCAAAAAAGACCAGAGCGTCAAGGCAGGCGACGCTCTCTTAGAACTGCAATGAACCGCCTGAGAGAGTTGCGATAGATGACCATCACCCAGGACGAATTCGAGCTGATAAGCCTCGACGAGCTCAAGCGGCTCAAGGGCAAGGCGTTCGACTTCCGCCACCCTTCATTCGGTCTCCACGGCATCGCGGTCTTCTGGGACGGGGAGGCCGTCTACGCCCTCGAGGACTCATGCCCCCACCTGTTCGGCTCGCTGGCCGACGGCATGATCCGCAGCGGCGAGGTCTCGTGCCCGCTCCACGGGGCGCAGTTCGACTTGGCCACCGGCAAGTGCGTCGATCTTTACACCATCGACACCACGGCCTACAAAGCCGAGGTCCGTGACGGCATGGTGTGGGTCCTGGCGCCCGGCGAGCGGCGCGACAAGACCTAGCGCTCCGCTCAGTCCCACGGTCCTAGGCGTGCGCTCGCACGGCGGCCCGGCACACCTGGTGAGCTAGATCTCCGGCCGGCGCGTGTGCCACTCCGTGGCCCGCTGATAAGCGGCCGCGGCGCGCAGCACGAGAGCGTCGTCCCACGGCTTGCCGACGAGCTGTAGCCCGATGGGTAGACCGAGTTGAGAGAACCCGGCCGGTACTGAGACCGCAGGCGCCCCGTTCACGTTGAAAGGCTGGGTCATACGGCCGGTGACGGACATGCCCATGTTCGGAGGCACCGGCTTGCCACCGACTTCCGTTACCGTCTCACCGATAAGCGGTGCGGGGAGCACCGCCGTGGGCGTCGCGATGAGATCGTAGTCGCGGAACACCTCCGCGAGCCGCGACGCGTAGCGCGCTCGCATGCGCTGCGCCGTCACGTAGGCCGACCCTGGCACGAAGCGCCCCGTCTCGATGCGCCGGCGGATGTCGGGGTGGTACTCGCAGCCCCGCTCGATGATGCGGTCGCCATGGAACGACGCCGCGTCCGACGCGGTGGTGGGGCTGCCGAGAAGGCTTGCCCAGTACAGCTCGGGCACCTCGATCTCCTCCACCGTCGCCCCGAGCTCGCCGAGCTGGGCCAGCGCGGAACGGAAGGCGTCGTCGACCTCGGGATCGAGGAACTCCGAGATGTAGTGCCATGGCACACCGATACGCAGCCCGCCCACGCCACCGGCGAGGCCGGCGACGTAGTCCTGTGTAGGACGGTTCGCCGAGGCCGGGTCGCGAGGGTCATAGCCGGCGAGTACGTTCATGGCGAGTGCCAGGTCATCGACCGTGCGCGCCATCGGCCCGACGTGGTCGAGGCTGTAGCCGAGCGGTGTGACGCCGAACTTGCTCACGAGGCCGTAGGTCGGCTTGTGGCCTGAGATGCCGCACAGAGCCGCGGGGATGCGAATCGACCCGCCGGTGTCCGTGCCGAGTGCCAGCGCCGCCTGCCCCGCCGCGACCGCAGCGCCGGAGCCGCTGCTCGACCCGCCGGTGATATGGCCGAGCCGCCATGGGTTCTGCGGAGCCCCGTACGCCTCGTTGTGCTCCGTGCCGCCGTAGGCGAACTCCACCATGTTGGTCTTGCCCAGCAGCACGGTTCCGGCCGCGCGTAATTTGGCGGCAGCCGTGGAGTCCTCGTCCGGCACGAAGTCGGTCTCGACGACGGAGCCCGACGTCGTTCGGATGCCGGCCGTCCAGTACAGGTCCTTGAGCGCAAGGGGGACGCCGTGGAGCGCCCCGCGGGAATTGCCGGCCGCGATCTCCGCCTCGGCCTGCTTCGCGTCGGCCAGCGCCCGTTCAGGCGTGCGCGTGATGAACGCGTTCAACCGTGACTCGGTCGCCTCGATGCGCGCCAGGAACGCTTCGGTCACCTCGACGGGCGACACCTCGCGGGCCTGGATGCGCGCGCCCAGCTCGGCGGCCGACAGCTCGGTCAGCGAGGCGTCGGCCATGGCTATGCCCCTTCACCCGCCGCGAAGTGCTGGATCGGCTCGGCACCCTGTGGGTCGAGCGCCTCCAGCAGGGCGATCCGCTCGAGAAGCGACCGCACGTCGGGGAACAGCTCCACGAGGTGCGGATCGGTGGGGTCGAACCCGGCTTGGGCAGCCAGGACAAGGAACGCGTCGTGGGTCAGCTCGGGGCGGGGCATGGGCTAGTGCCGCCTGCCGATGCGCCGCGCCGCGGGGAAGGTCACGCCGTCGTCGACCTCGATGCTGCCGTGCAGCGAGGCCACGGACGCGCGGGGCCGCATGTGCGTGAGCACATCGCCGTAGAACGTCGGCCCTTGGGTCTCGACCAGCAGCGGCATCAGCCGCGCCCCAGGCCTCGTTGGCGTGAGCGGGGCGATGGTCATGCGCCGCCTCCGGCCGTCGCGCCGGCCTCGAAGCGGATGGGCTCGCCCCAGCGGTCGGCGAACGTCACCTCCTCGACCGGCCTGCGGGTCTTGGGTCCGTGCTTGCCCTGTGGGTAGCCGATAGGCAGCATCACGATGAAGACCGCCCCATCCGGTACCCCGAGCAGCGCATCAACCTCGGCACCGTGGAAGGCGCCGATGGCCGAGGTGAAGTTGGAGCCGAGGCCCAGGCCGCGGCAGGCGAGCAGCATGTTCTGCACGGCGGGGACGAACTGGCGGCCGGCCGCGCCTTCGCTCAGCGGTCGCGGGTTGCCCTGGTGATCGTTGCTGGGGATCGCGTAGACCATGATGATGGCGGGCGATTCGGCCAGGTGCTCGCCCAGGTACCACTCGGCCTTCGTCCCCGAGACGTCGGGGGCGACGAGCACTTGGGTCACCGAGTCTCGGTAGAGGCGGCCCAGCTCGTCTTTGATCGCCTGATCACGCACGACGATGAAGCGCCACGGTTGGTTGTTGCCGCCGTTGGGAGCCTGCGTCCCAGCCTCGATGATCTTGCGGATGTCGGCGTCGGAAACGGGGAGGTCGGGACGCTGACGGCGGATGGCCCGCATGGTGTAGATGGCCTCGAACAGGCCGATGTCTTCGGGCATGGGTATCACCTCCTGGCGCTGCATGGGGGCTTGCGAACGAAGGGCCCGCCGACGGTTGATGAAGGGGGACCGGGCTGCGGCAGGCGCGAGTATACGCGGGCGTTACCCCGTCCGCAGCCTAGCGCATGAAGCGGCGCAGGACGTTGGCGGTGACCTTCGACACGCCGTCGTCCCACAGCAGCGACGATACGTAACAGATGGACCCGGCCGCGTAGACGGCGCCACCGGACGGCATCTCGTAGGTGGCGATCTCCGCGCCGCCGTCGTCGGGATTCAGCCCCTTCGCCAGCAGCCGCGTGCCCTTCGGCGAGTGCGCGGGCGATATCTTGTCCGTCTCGTGGCCGGATGCGCCGCCGGGGATGCGCATGTGTTGGCTCTCGGTCCCGAAGCGCTCCCCGTTGCGCAGGCCGGTGCCCTCGAACGCCCAGTGCGTCTCGTCGCGCACCTCGTAGGGCGCCGCCGTCATGATGCCGCGCCGGTCGTACACGACCCCCAGGAGCGATGCCTCGGGCTCGCGGCGCGCGTGGAATCGGCTGTCGAACCCGCCGGACTCGAGGTGATCGGCTGGGAAGTTGTGGACGGCCATGGTGTCGTCGTCGAACAGCTCCACCTCGGCGTTGATACCGTTGCCGCCCAGGTACATCAGCCGCCCGCCCCGCTCGTGGACCCACGCCTTGACCGCGAAGTACATCTGCGCCGTCCAGTATTCGGGGTGCGGGCCGAGGATCAAAACGTCGTAGCGGTCGAGGTCCAGCACGCCGTGGTGAAGCTGCGTCTCGGTGTAGACGTCGTGGGCAAAGCCCTCGCGCTCTAGCCAGGCTAGGAGCCGCCACTCCGCCGGCGCCACGTGGTTCGGCGCGCGGCCCTCGATGGGGTCGATCACCTGCTCGCTCTCGGGCACGAAGTTGATGAGCTCGGGCCGGTCCAGCGATTGGCGCCGGGGGTGCTCCGTGGCGACGTACGCGGCGGACGTGCCGTCGGTGTAGCGCACCAGCTCGCTGCGGGCGTAGACGGTGGGCGTCGGCGGTAGCCCCTGAGGGTGGATGTAGTTTGAGCGCCCGCCGAAGTTGTTGTACGCCGTCCAGTTCAGGTCGGAGCAGACGACGGCGACCTTCGCGGTGGGCTTGGCTGGGGCGACCACCCAGGGGAAGGAGAAGAAGGCGCCCGACTCGCCCTTGGCGTGGAAGTAGTAGAGGCCGGAGCGCTCCGGCGCGCCGACGTACTGCTTGTGGTCGGGACTCGTGTAGCCGACCGTGTTCCACCGGATGCCCGTCTGGGTGTAGTCCCCGTCGGGGCTCACCTGGACGGTCGCGCGAGGTCCGTGCTCGTCGTACCAGCCGATTGGCCGCACGAGCGTCTTGTCGATGCCGTAACGCCACAGCGTGAGCTTGTACGCCTCGGGCGAGTGGACGCGGAACTCGGCGAGCTCACCGGAGCGCACGGCCTTGGGCCACGCGTAACCCAGCAGGCGCTCGGGCAGCAGGCGGAACTGGTATGGCTCAGCGACGGGTAGCGCCAGGCGAACGCGCTTCGACCCGAAGCCTGGCCTGGACAGCACGACGTCGTAGTCGCCCGCGGGCAGGTCCGCGTGCAATGAGCCGCTGGCCCGCGAGCGCGCCTCTGAGGAGTTGCCCCGGGCATCGAGGAACTCGACCTGGGTGTCGGCGAGGGCCAGGTAGCGCTCGTCGCTCACGTAACCGATCAGCGGCATATGACTCCTGGGAGCTCGTGCCGTTCGACTCCACCCAGGACAGGCCTTGGGCTGACGACCGGGGTGAGGCTACCCCTGCCTCGTCCTTCGACCCTTCGGCCTGGCTCAGGGCAGGCAGGCTCAGGACGAGCGGACAATGGTTCGCTCATGATGAGCTAGCTTGCCCTGAGCATCGTCGAAGGGAACCATGAGCGCCTGCGGAGCCAACCTCGGCGCCGCTCGGCACGGTCCGGGCCGCGTACACCCTGCCGTACCCACTCACTCGATAATGTCCTCGGCCCCGAAGTACTCCAGCATGGGCTCGAAGTAGTACTCGACCCAGCCAATCTCGACGTCCGCGGCCTGGCCGTCCGGGATCTCGGAGTGGCGCAGCGTCAGGATAGTCCCATCCTGGATCGGCTCCAGCAGGACCTCGACGCGCGAGTCGGCTGCGTCCTCAGGGAAATCGACGGTCCGCCACGCCTGGACGATGCGCCTGGACGGCTCCAGCTCCAGGATCGTTCCCTTGATGTAGCCGTCCCATGCGGTGAAGCGTCCGCCGACCCGTGGGTCGAAGGCGGCGTCGCCGCCGGTCATGTCGGCGTGCTCGTCCTCGTTGAGCCACGCCTCATAGATGGCTTTCGGGCTCGTGGGGAGCACGTGGGAGACTTCGATGGACTGTGACATGAGGATCACATCGATTCTAGCCGAAGCGACGCGCGACGGCAGCACGCTACTCCTCGACGATGCGCGCGCCGGCCGACAGGCGGGCGAAGAGGTCCGTGCCAGCCGTGAGCCCGCCGTCGACCACGAGGCTCGCACCCGTGACGAACGACGCGTCGTCCGAGGCCAGGAAGGCGATGGCGCCGGCGATCTCCTCGGGCTCGGCGACGCGGCGCAGCGGGTAGAGGGCAGCTACGCGATCGAAGTAGGCGCGCTCCGGTGGACCCGCGTCGCCATCCCCACCCCGACTGACGCCAATCGTCGTACGCACGGTGCCGGGCGTCACGGCGTTGCAGCGCACGCCCTGCGGGCCGTACTTCACGGCCACCGTACGGGTCAGCGAGATCACGGCCGCCTTGGCCGCGCTGTAGGAGTCCTGTGCGAGGCCAATCATGCCGTTGACCGACGAGACGTTCACGATGTTGGCACCCGGTGTCCGGCGCAACAGGTGGGGCAGGCCGAGCCGCGTACAGAGGTAGACGCTCTGGAGCGCGACGGTCTGGTCTCGCTGCCAGGACGCCAGGTCTGCGTCCTCGAGCGATCGGCCAGTGGTGGCCGCGGCGTTGTTTACGAGGATATCGACGCCGCCGAAGCGCTCGACCGTGGCCGAGAACATCGCCGACACGTCGTCCTCGCGCGTTACGTCTGTCCCGACGAACGCGGCGTCGGTGCCTAGCTCGTCGGCCAGCGCCTGGCCGTTGGCCCTGTCGACGTCGGCGATGGCAACGCGCGCGCCCTCGGCCAGCAGTCGACGCACGGTGGCCGCGCCGATGCCCTTGGCCCCGCCGGTGACGATGGCGACCTTGCCGTCGAACCTCATGGTGCTGGATAGCCTACAACGTGCGCCATAACGTGCCCATATCGTGCAATGACCGGGAGCGCGTGGCGGAGGGAGTGGGATTCGAACCCACGATGCCCTTGCGGGCATAGCGGTTTTCAAGACCGCCGCATTCGTCCACTCTGCCATCCCTCCGAGGTTGGCGGTGCAGTCCGCACCGCGGCGGCCATTGTACGGCAGGGGGTGCGGGCGGCTCCCGGCAGACCAACGCAGCGCGTGCTACGCTCATCGACAGCCACGGATGGAGGCGAGCGATGGCAGCGTTTGGCAAGGTCGAGGTCGAGATTTGCTACTGCGTACCCTGAGGGTACTTCGCGCTCGCCACGTGGATGGCGACCGAGTTCTGGCGAGGGAATGCGCCTGGCGACGTAGCGATTCGGATTACGCCGTCCGACGGCGGCGACCTGCGGGTCCTGCTCGACGGCGACACGATCTACGACCGAGCCGGCGGGGAATACCCCAACCTCACGCAGGTCCTCGAGCTGAACATGGCGATCGCCGACCGCATCGTCCAGCTGGAGAGCGCCCCGAGCGGCTAGCCGACCGTCTGCCGCGTCCCCGTCTCCGAGGCGCGAGCAATCGCGTCCAGCAGCCGGTGGTGCGCGACGGCGTCGTCGAAGCTGGGCGCTGTCGCGACGTCTGAGGCCACCGCGTCGGCGAAGGCCCTCCAGGCCTTGGCGACGTTGACGGCCGACCCCGTCACCTCGGCCTGTGCGAGCCACGGCTCGTCGTCGATGGCCACTTCGCTTGGCTCCGCGTCGTCCCGTCCCGCCACGAACACCCTGGAGCGTCCTGTGTGTGGGCCCGAGGCACTGCTGTGCTCCAGCAAGATGGCCCCCTCGCGCCCGTAGACCTCGAACCGATGGCCTCTGCCGTGCCACGGCACCGACTCCACGTGGCAGGTGAGCAGCGGGCCTGCGCGGAACCTGCCGACCAGGGCCACGCTGTCCGGCGCGGTGACGGGGACCGTCCTGCCCGTGTCGGTCTCCAGCCACTCCCTCGCCTCGGTGCTCACGTGGGCCTCGACCCATTCGAGCTCGCCGACCGTGGTGACGAGTCCATCGATGGCGTGGCCAAACTGAATCGTTAGCGTGTTGGCGCCGGCCGACGGGTCCCCCGCCCACGTCCGCGACGACGGGCGCTCGGTCAGACCGCCCACGTACTGCGTCATGCTGACCGACACCGGCTCGCCGATGTCGCCCGCGGCGATGGCCTCCCGGACGTAGCCGAGCTCCGCCGAGCGGCGGCTCTGGAGGCCGACCATCGTGTTGGTACCGGCCTGCTTCGCTGCGGCGGCCATCGCCTCCGCCTCCGCGGTGTCGCGGCCTAGCGGCCACTCGGTGTAGACGTGCTTCCCGGCTGCCAGCGCCGCCAAGGTCGGCTCCAGGTGGTTCGGAACGCGCAGCGACACGCAGACGGCGGCGATGTCGTCGCGCTCCAGCATGGCCCGCCAGTCGTCGAAGGCCAGCTCGGCGCCGAAGCGCTGCCTAGACTCCTCGGCCGACTCCATGCGCGTCGTGCAGACGGCGGCCAGCGTGACGTCGGGATGGTTCGCCAGTGCCGGCAGGTGCGCCCGTGACGCCCAGCCGGCGTTCGCGTTCGCGCCGATCAGGCCGACGCGCAGAGGATCGGACATCGGTTCATGCCTCGCGCAGATTAGGGTTCGGCTCAAAGCCGCGGCCAGCCTATCAGGCAAGCCCGCGCTCGGCATGGTCCTACGGCGCGCTAGGCGGTCTGCTTCAGCTCGTCGTCGGCCCACCCTGGCGTCCCGAGGCGGGCCCAGTCCTGGTCGAGCAGTCGCTGGAGCTCCGCGAACTCGCCGCGAAGCTCGGGTTTCGGCGGCATGACGGGCTCAGCCGCGAGGGCTCGGCTTCGGGGACGATCGCTACTAGGGGACGCAGCGGGCGGGTGCGGCGGCGTCGGAGCGTCGCAAGCAGGGCGAGGACCGCCTTGGCGTTGCGCGGGTAACGCAGTCCCGCGACCCACTTGTCGACCGCGGTGCGGAAGACACCGAGCTCGTCCGCGACGCCCACGAGCGTCCAGCCACGCTCGCGCAGCTCTTGGAGGGCCACCTGGACATCGTTCATGCCCTCGATGCTGACAGCAGAGAAGCCGCGGGAAAACGTCCGAAAGTACCACCCCATGGGTGGGCCAGGTGTGACATAGGGATGCCGCCGCAACCGTCACGCAGGATTGCGTGCCAGCCCCCCGTAGGATTGCAGGCGCGCGGCCTTTCTTGGCGTGGGTCGGCCCGCTAGCCTGCGATGCATGGGAGTGCGCCTGGTCGGCCTACTGATGCTCATCGCCGTCGCAATGCTGGTGAGCGCGTGCGGCAGTTCCTCGGACGGCGTGCGGGTGTCGGTGGCCGAAGCCGCGCTAACCAGCGAGCCGACACCGCCCGCGCCCGCAACGCCGACAGCGACTGCGAGCCCGATCGCGACCGCAATCGCGACGCCCACCCCCGCGCTGACCCCGGCACCAATCGGCGCGCCGATACCCACGCCGACACCCAAGCAGGCTGGCGACGCATCGGCACCTTCGACGCCGACACCTCTCGCGCCAACGCCAACGCAGGCGGCGACGGCGGCGCCTGCGGCGAATCCGACGCCGACGGCCACCATCGCACCGCGCTACACGAACGGCGGAGGGGGCGGCTTCGTCGTGCTCGACGACCCCGCGTTCGTCCCCGCCTCGCGGGCCGGCCACGTCGCCGACGGCGACCTCGTCCTCGGCTACAACGGAGGGGCGCAGGCACGGGCCTACCCGGTGTCGATGATGTGGCTCCATCACATCGTGAACGACACGGTGCTTGGCGATCCGCTGCTCGTCACCTACTGAATACTCTGTAGATCGGGGGTCGGGTACGACCCCGTGTTGGAGAGTGGCGAGCGGGTCCGCTTCGACCTTCTCGGCCTGTACAAGGGCGTGTTCCTGATGCGTGACCGTGCCACCGGCTCGGTCTGGGCCCACCTCGACGGCTTCGCGTCCCAGGGCCCGCTGGCAGGGCAGCGCCTCGACTTCGTGTCCCTGCCGCAGATGACGTGGGGCGAGTGGCGGCAATCGCATCCCGACACGCTGGTGCTCGATGCGAACACGCCGTGGAGCGCCAACTACGGCGACCCCGGCCAGTTCTCCGATCCGACGCTGGCCAAGTTCGCCGACAATCGTCTGCCCTGGGACGCGCTGGTGGTTGGGGTCGAGGCCAACAGCGCCTACATGGGCTTTCCGCTCGCCGCGCTGACGGGCGTCGGTGGCTACACCAACACGACGGTGGGTGGCGTGCCCGTGCTCGTGACCTACGACGCTGCAACGCAGACGGGCATCGCCCACAGCCGCGTCGTCGAAGGCCAGGCGCTGGATTTCTCGTTAGCACCGGGCTTCTTCGGCCGCCTAACCCTCCAGGACGCGCAGACGGGGTCCAAGTGGGACGCGAGCGGGACGGCCATCGAGGGCCCGCTGAGCGGGACCCAGCTCACCTTCGTCCCGTCCTTCATCTCGGCGTGGTACGGCTGGTCGGCCTACCACCCGCAGACCGACCTGTTCGACGGCTAACCCGGCAGTATCTCGAAGGCGTTGAGCACGCTGGCGATCATCGAGTAGTAGCCGACCGTCGCCGTCAGCTCGACGACCCCCACGACGCCGAAGCGCCCCAACGCGGCGTCGAAGGTCGCCTGGCTGACGCGCTTGTCCCGCAGCAGCTCGCGGGCGTAGGCGATGGACGGCCTGAGCTCGGTCGGCAGCTCGTCGAGCCCGGCCCGCGCGTCGACGAGTGCGATGGTGGCGTCCGGGACACCGAGCCGGGCGGCGATGCCCTTGTGCGCGGCCATCTCGTAGGCACACTCCAGCTCGGCGGCCGTCGCCACGATGGTCAGCTCGCGAACGTCGTCCGGCAGCGACGACTCGAGGCGCACGTAGTCGCCAACGCCGGCGATGCGGCGCGTGAGCTCCGGCACGCTCATTAGCGCGGCGAAGGGCCCGCGCATGGCGCCGCCGCGGGTGGCCGCGATCGCATCGAACGCGGCGTGGTGCTCGGCGGCGACGCTGTCTCGTTCGGTGATCATGGGTACGCGTGGCATTGGCTGCTCCCGTGTGCTGGAGTCGGCTGGTGCGCGGCATGATAGACCCGCTAACGCTCGATGTGGGCGGTGCGCTAGTCTTGGGCCACCGAACGCGGAGGAAGCCGTCATGAAAGAAATCAAGATCGACCGGAGCAAGTCGCTGGTGGAGGAGCCCGGCAAGGGCCATAACCGATTCCACCCGGATATCGAAGCGGTCATCGAGGTCGACGAGGGCGAGGAGGTCGTCATCGAGACGCGCGCCGCCGCCGACAATCAGATCACCAGCGCGAGCACCGTCGATGCGCTGAGCGGCACCGACCCCCGACGTCCGCACCCGCTGACCGGCCCCGTGTACGTGAAGGGGGCGTCGCCGGGCGACCTGCTGGAGATCGAATTCCTCGACATCGTCCCGGCCGACTGGGCCTTCACCGGCATTCGGCCGGGGCGGGGCTACCTGCGGGACCACTTCCACGATCCGTTCCTCGCGATCTGGGAGCTCCGCGACGGCTGGGCGACGAGCAAGCAGGTGCCGGGGGTGCGCGTGCATGGCGCGCCCTTCACTGGCGTATCCGCGGTGGCGCCCTCCCGCGAGCAGCTTGTCGAATGGACGCGTCGCGAGGCGGTGCTGGCGGCCGAGGGTGGGCTGGCCATGCCGCCGGACGCGCGAAGCGCCGTGCCGTCCGCGGAGCCCATGGCCAGCGAGGGCCTGCGGACCATCCCCCCGCGTGAGAACGGCGGCAACATGGACGTGAAGCAGATGACCAAGGGGTCGCGGCTGCTGTTGCCGGTCAACGTCGAGGGCGCGCTCTACTCCACCGGCGACGCCCACTTCGCCCAGGGCGACGGCGAGGTGTGCCTCCAAGCGGTGGAGATGGACGCGACGGTCGCCGTCCGGTTCCGCGTCCTGAAGGGGGAGGCGGAGCGGCACAACATCCGCTGGCCTCGGCTGGCGCACTCGACGTACTTCACCGATCCACGCTTCGCCGTCCCCGAGCGCTTCATCGCCACCATGGGCATGCCGATCCGCGCTGACGGCTCCAACGCCAGCGAGGACCTGAACCTCGCCTGCCAGAACGCACTGCTCCAGATGATCGACCTGCTGGGCGAGCGCGGGTTCAGCCGCGAGCAGGCCTACGTCATCTGCAGCGTGGCGGTGGACCTCAAGATCAGCCAGGTGGTCGATGTCCCCAACTTCATCGTGAGCGCTGTGCTCTCGGAGGACATCTTCGGCGACTAGCGACGGCTGCCACGTGCGAGTTGGAGCCGGCCTGCGCTAGGCTTGGCGCGTGGCGACGGCAAACCACGCGAGCCGCCTGAAGGCCCTGCGCAACATCCTGGCGATGGAGGCCGCGAACGGCTTCCAAGATCAGGCCGTCCAGGGCGGTCTCGACCGGTTCCTCGCGACCATTCGCGGCGACACTACTCACCCCGCCGTGCGTACTCTCGAAGACCGGGGGATGCTGACGGTCGAATACCGCGCGCTGGACGAGCCCCGGCGGAGGCGCTGGACGGAGGAGGTCGAGCAGCTGCTCGCCGTATACGCGCCGGCGCCTCCCGCGCCTCGCCGAGCCGCCGCTGCGAGGTCGGCGCCAGGGCCCGCACCGGCGCCCCAGCCCGCGCCCGCCGTCACGCTGGACTCGCCCGCGTCGGCGTTGCGCGCCGTGACTCGGACGCACGTCCCCCGGCTCGCGAAGCTCGGCGTCGAGACGGTGCGCGACCTGGTATTTCTCTTTCCCAACCGGCACCTGGACTACTCCAAGCGGCGCACCGTCGCCGAGATCCAGCCCGGCGAGGAGCAGACCATCGTCGTCGGGTTGTGGAGCGCCCGCGAGATCCAGCTGGGGCGCGGGGGGCGCCTCCGCGCGACCGAGGCCGTGGTCGGCGACGAGACGGGCAACATGCGCGCCGTGTGGTTCGGCCAACCGTGGCTCGCGGCGACGCTGCGGCGAGGTCTGGAGCGCGCCGAACGCGAGGCCACCGGCGAGGTCCGGCTCGTGCTGAGCGGCAGGGTCACCGTGTTCAACGGGCGCCAGCAGATCGACTCCCCGGAGTGGGAGGTGCTGGAGGACCCTGAGACCGCGGCGTCGGTCCATACCGGGCGGCTCGTGCCGGTCTACCCCTCCACCGAGGGACTGCCGGCGCGGACCATCCGTCGCATGGTGCGCGAAGCCCTGGACGTGACCTTCGGCCCCCTTGCCGGCCTCGATGCGGCCCCTGGCAAGGCACGCGATGTCCTCCCCGACCCGCTGCCCGATGGCATGCGCGAGCGGCATGGGCTCATGCCCCTGGCGGACGCCGTGCTCCAAGCCCACTACCCCGACGACGAGGACACAAAGGAAGCGGCGCGGCGACGACTTGCCTTCGACGAGCTGCTGACGCTGCTGCTGGCCATCGGCGCACGCAGGCAGTCGCCGGCCGGCGAGGCGCGCGCCGTAACCGTCCGTCCGCGTCCCGACGTCCTGGCGTCCTTCCTCGGCTCGCTTCCCTTCCAGTTGACCGAGGGCCAGCGGGTCGCGCTGGACGAGGCGCTGGGGGACATCTCCCGTGGCGGCGCCCCCATGAGCCGGCTGCTCCAGGGTGATGTCGGCTCGGGCAAGACGGTCGTGGCCCTGGCGCTGCTGCTCATGGCGGTCGCCGATGGCTACCAGGGGGCGATGATGGCGCCGACAGAGGTCCTGGCCGAGCAGCACTTCCTCAGCACCGAGCGGCTACTAGGCGGCCTTCCACACCCTGCGCGGGAGGGCAACTGGTTTTCCATCGACCTGGATGGGCACCCGAAGCCCATCAGCGTCGGACTGCTGACCGGAAGCACCCGGGCCAAGGCCAGGCGGGAGCTGTACGAACGCGCGCTTGACGGCTCGCTGGACATCATCGTGGGCACGCACGCGCTCATCCAGGGCGACGTCGCGCTCCCCCGGCTTGCCCTTGCCGTGGTCGACGAGCAACACCGCTTCGGTGTCGTCCAGCGCGCGGCGTTGCGCAGCAAGGGGGACGGCGGCGATACCGAGCCTCACCTGCTGGCGATGTCGGCGACGCCCATCCCGCGCACCCTCCAGCTCACGCTGTTCGGAGACCTCGAGGTCTCCATCATCCGGGAGCTGCCCGCCGGCCGCGCACCGGTGCAAACACGGCTGGTCCCGCCGGACCGTCGCGAGGATGCCGAGCGGTTCCTCGTCACGCAGGCCGACGAAGGCCGCCAGTCCTTCGTCGTCTGCCCGCTCATCGACGAATCGGAGGCCGTGCTCGCTCGCGCTGCGACCGAGGAGTTCGAGCGGCTGCGGAGCGGGCCGCTGAGCGGCGTGCGCGTCGGGCTGCTGCATGGGCGCATGCCCATCGGCGAGAAGCAGGAGGTCATGGACGCGTTCCGCAAGCATGAGCTGGATGTGCTCGTGGCGACTTCGGTGATCGAGGTTGGCATCGACATCCCCAACGCCACGGTGATGTTCATCGAGGGCGCGGAGCGCTTCGGCATGTCCCAGCTCCATCAGCTCCGCGGGCGCGTGGGCCGGGCCGGCCACCAGAGCTACTGTCTGCTGTTGCCCGACGCGCTCGGGGACGACGCGCGCCAGCGGTTGGAGGTGCTCGCGAATTCCAACGACGGCTTCGAGATCGCAGAGGCCGACCTTGCGCTACGCGGGCCGGGCGATATGTTCGGCACGCGTCAGTCGGGCTTGCCGACGCTGCGGATGGCGCGGCTCAGCGACCGTGACCTGCTGGCGAGCGCCCGCGAGGAGGTGCGCGACTTGCTGGCCGCCGACCCGCAGCTCAGCGCGCACGAGGAGCTGGGCGCGACGATGCGCCGCTACATGACGCGCGTCGTCGACGAGGTGGGCTAGGCCGCCGACGCGGCCGGACGGGGAGTTCGACTCTCCCCCATCTCCACCTCACGTCAAGCGCGGAGGCAGAAAGGGGCAGGCTAGCGGCCCCTTCTGGTTGGCTCTGTCCTGGAGGCCAGGATGGCTTAGTCGTCGTCCCCGGCGTCGCCGTCATCGGTGTCTTCGCCGTCGTCATCGTTGTTATCGCCTTGATCGTCGTCCGGTTCGGTACCGTCGTCATCGTCTTCGACCTCAGCTTCGCCTTCCTCCTCTTCGCCCTCAGCGTCGACCTTCAGCTTGAGCAGGTCCGTACTGTCAGGCGTGACCTTGGCCTTGACCTCCCGGTTCACGAACGCTGGGAGGTCGCCAAAGAGGCCCACGACTCCTTCGGGAAGCCGCACCTTGGTGTCGGACTTGACCACGTAGTCCTGCTCTGTCCCGTCCCCTTCACGAATGCGCACGCTGTTGGTCTCCGGGTCGACACTGACCAGGATGCCCTCCACCTTCAGCGTCCGGGGCTCGTCCTCATCTTCTTCGTCCTCAACCTCGATCTTGAGCGCCTCCCTCGTTGCAGGGTCGAACTTCACCTCGACTTCCTGGCCCACGACCAACGCATCAAAGGCCGAGCCATTCTCACCGTCGAGTTCGATCTTCGTCGCATCGGTGACCTGGAGCGGCTCGCCGTCATCCACAGTAAGCGTTCGCGCATCGGGGTCGACGCTGGTAATGATTCCTTCGACCTCGGCGGCATGAGCCGTGAGCGTCGAAACCCCATCGTCGTTGTCGACCGCGAGCGTCACCTCGTCCCCTGCACCCAACGCCAGGCTCCCCTCGCTATCCCCGGCTCCTTGGAGGTTCAGGTCCTGCAGGTTGATGGTCATCGTCTCGCCATTCTCTAGCGTGACCGTGACTTCCCCGGAGATGCTGTCGACGTTTTGCAGGATGCCCCTTATGAGCTCCTCCTGGTCGGGGGTGCAGGCGAGCGCGCCCACCAGCGTCAATGAGACCAGCAGCGTCACTAGTCGGACTCGGGCTCGAATCAGTCGTAGGGGGTTCATCGTCGCTTTCTCCCATGCATGTGCACGCCCTCTCCGTGGGCGGCTGTGTCTGGTTTAACGACTGTGAGCCCCGATCCGTTACAGCAGATATGTGTCACTCTGAAACCTAGGAAGCTGTCTGACAGAGCCATTAGCCTGCGGTTGCCCGTGGTGCGTGCGGTCCACCGGGGGCGTAACGATCCACGCTCGCCGTACGTTAAGCCTTGTGTGAGGAGATTTGGAGCTGGAGACAGGAGACCAAGAATCGATATTGATCACGCGCGCTATGCGTGGCGATGGTACGGCTTTCACCCAGCTCTACGATCAATGCCTAGCGAGGGTCTACCGGCACATCGCGTACCGAGTCGCTTCGGCCGCGGACGTCGAGGACTTGACCCAGGAGGTCTTCCTCAGGGCGTGGCGCGCGATCGGAGGTTACAAGCTAGGTCGCAGCCCATTCCTAGCCTGGCTCTACACCATCGCGCACAACCTCGTCGTGGACTACTACCGCAAAAAAGGCAGGCAACGGGAAGCGCGACTCGAGGCAGCCGAAATGATCGGAGACATGACACAGACCGAAGGGTTAGAGAGCGTCGAACACCTGGACGCATTCCGCCTCTACCTCATCGACCTGCCGAATGACCAGCAGCAGGTCCTGATGCTTCGTTTCGTCGAGGGGCTGGACCACGCAACGGTAGCTGCGACACTCGGGAAGAGCGAGGGGGCCGTGCGAGTCATCCAGCTTCGTGCACTGCGTCGGCTCCGGACGCAGCTTGAAAAGAGCGCGAGGCGAGCATGACGCGCCTCGACGAAATACTCGCGCACTGCCTGGAGGAGGTCCAGTCGGGACGAGCCTCCCTGGAGCAGGTGCTCGCGGAGCACCCGGCTCATCGCGACCAATTGGAGCCGCTCCTGCGGCTCGCGCTGCAGTTCCCCTCTCCGGCGGATGTCCAGCCATCACAGGAGTTTCGGGTAGGGGCTCGGCGTATGTTGCAGGCGGAGATCGCCCGAGGGCAAGGTCCTGCGCGCTTCCGCATCCTAGAGAGGATCTTCGGCATTCGGCCTCGCCTTGCAGCAAGAGGTGCCGTCGCGTTGTTGGCCGGTGTGCTGCTGCTGGGCGGCGGGAGTGGCGTGGCCTATGCGGCCCAAGGGAGCCTGCCGGGCGATGTGTTGTACCCGGTAAAGGCGGCCACGGAGCAGGGCAGGCTACTCGTCACCCTTGGCTCTGCTGCCAAGGCGGAGTACCACCTCACCTTGGCACGCCGGAGGCTCGATGAAGTACTTGCGCTTGCCCAGGCGGAGCGCCCCATCGCGCCAGCGACCATCGCGGCTATAGCCGACCGTCTCGACGCCGCTTTGGCCGAAGTTCGGAAGCTCTCCGCAGCGGATGCCCAGCGGCTGCTCTTGGAGGCCTCGACCGACATCGCCGAGGGCCAAGACTCTTTGGCGGAAGCTCAGGGGCGCTCCTCGCCAGGACAAGGACAGGACTCTCTTCGGCAGCTAGGACTGATCGTCGGACGAGGCCAAGTCATCATCGAGGCAGCGTCTCAGGACCCAACACGCCTGTCGGACCAGGTTGAGGTAGGCGCGGCAACAGCAGGTGAGATCAGCGGCCGCGTGACAAGCCTGGAGCCTCTGGTGATCGCCGGCGTGACCGTCGTTATCACTCCTGCCACTGAGAGGGATGGAATCATCGAACAAGGCGTGACTGCCGAAGTGAAAGGCGCCTTCCAAGACGATGGCACGCTGCGCGCCTTTCGCATCGAGGTCTCGGACGATGGGGATCGAGAACGCGTTAAGTTGCAGGGGGTCATCACACAGACGACACCGCTGATCGTCGCCGGTCGCACCGTCGTGCTGTCGCAGCGAGCAGAGATTGAAGGCTCCCTCATACGCGGCCTCATCGTCAAGGTCGAGGGGAGGCTTCAGCACGACGGCTCGGTGTTGGCCGAGCGACTGAAGGTGGAGCAACTCAAAGAAGACACGGAGATCCGCGGGCCGATCCTGAGCCTTGACCCCCTGACCGTCGGGGGCACGGAGATAGTGCTGGACTCCAACACGGAGATCGAGGGCCAGCTGCGCCTCGGGGCGGTCGCGCAGTTGGAGGGCCAGCTTCTCGAGGATGGCCGGGTGCTCGCCACGGAACTGCGGGTCGAAGAAGAGCAGGAGCTCGACGACACCGCCAGGTCAGGGCCAGTCGACCAGGCCGACGAGGACGGCCCCGTCGACTCGAGCGACACCGGAAATCGCGACGGCGATACGGATGGAGAAGGGGGAAGGGGTGACGAAGGGGATGAGAGCTGAGCGGTCGATTCCTTCAGCGCCTCGAGCCTGTCCTGTCGTACTCACGCCATCGTGGTGTTCGCGATACGGATCGGCTCTCCCCCCCTCCACCACGAACACGACAGCGGCCCGTCAGCGGTGTGCTAGAGGGCTGTTGCCCCTTGAGCACACTGGCGAAGTGTGCGAACAGGAAGATCTTGGAGCTGGTGGGTGGTACGCAGAACCCAGGTAGTCTGATTTGCGCTTCGGCACCAATCGCACTGCGTCCCGAGGAACACCACGAGCGACCCCGACGCTACATTGTGATGACTAGCTTTCCGGGAACGTGTCCCAGCTCGAGCTGCCTGACCGCGTCCGGTGCATCTTCGAGACTGTAGCGCTCATGTATCACAGGCTTTACGGCACCGGTGCTGAGAAGCTGGCTCATGGACTCAAGGTCTTCGGCCGTTACCTTGACCGTACCCATGAGACCGAGGCGCCTGCCGTGCCGCCTGGACATCGCTGGGCCCAGAATCGCGCCTTGAAGCAGGAGCCCGAAAGAAGAAAACCCGACGATCACGCAGGCCCCGTGTGCACTGAGCGCTCGCTTCAGATCGCGAACCGATCGATTCCCGACCGCATCGATGATCAGATCGTAGCCTGCCCCCGTGCGGGTGAACTCTTCTTGTGTGTAGTCGATCACATGGCCCGCGCCGATCGAGCGCACCATCTCGATGTTCTTGGTGCTGCACACGCCGGTGACTTCGGCACCAAGATGCTTTGCGATCTGAACGGCGAACGTGCCTACTCCGCCCGATGCACCGTTCACCAACACAGTCTGCCCCGGCCGGATTTCCCCACGCTTGCGCAGAGCTTGTAGTGCGGTGACCGCTGCGGTCGGAACTGCGGCTGCTTGGTCGTGGCCCATGTTGGCCGGCTTTTGAGCGATGCCTTCCTCACCGGTGCAGACATACTCTGCGAATCCACCCAGTCGGCCACCGAAGAGGCTCCCGAAGACCTCGTCGCCTGCCTGAAAGTTCTTGACGTCGTTCCCGACAGCCTCCACACGCCCCGAGATGTCCGCGCCAAGGACCTTGGCCTTCGGCCTAAACAACCCGAGTGTTAGGCGTGCAAAACGCGGCTCTCCTCGGAGGAAGTGCCAGTCAAGAGGGTTTACGGACGCAGCCTCGATCTTCACCAAAACTTCGTCGTCTCTTGGTGTCGGCTTCTGAATCTCTTCGACGTGTAGTACGGCGGGCGAGCCGTATTTGTGACGCATGAGCGCTTTCACAGGCTTCTCCTTGGTTGCGCCCAATCAGTCATCAATCTTATTCGGCTGGGAACTCAATCGACTTGAATTTGATTCAAGTGTAACTGTTGCCCCTGATGCGCCAAACGACGGCGACAACGACGCTCTACCAAGACTGTTCGCCGTGCCGTGCGTTGGACGAGGAGTTCAACACTCGTGAAGCCAGCTCCATGCCCATACTGCTTCTCTAAACCCGACCCCTCCCCTTGAAGCTCAGCAACTCACCGTAGCGCGACGCCTCGGATCTGGCGCCCGCCGATATGGAGCGCTATCGGCTTCCACCTACCGGTGCCGCGGAGACGGCTGGGTGGTCGGGCGGCGATCGCTAGTGAGCACCGCCGGGGGAGTTGGGAGATCGGGGAATCCAGGCGGGAGAGGTGGTTGACCGCTGGACTCGTCTTCCCCACGGGCATGATCCTCGTTGCTCTCATCATCTGAGTCCGATCGCGGCGCGCCCGACTCGTCATCCCCGGTGCCCCCAACGTCACGCTCTCCCCGTTCGTCGTCCTCTTCGTCCTCCTCTCCCTCATCATCATCCTCTGAGTCGCGCCGCGCCGTGCCGCCGATGATCTCAATGATGGCCGTCTTCTCCTCCTCGATCGCGCCACCGCCCTCTTGATCGAAGGCCGTCACCCGAACGGTCAGAACCACGGAGCCCACCGCCAGCGCCTCGAAGCGCCATTCAGCTGTTTTCGTCCGTCGGTTGTTAACCGAGCCGAGATGCTTGTCGGCCGGACCACGGAGCTGGACGAGGCTCGGATCGAACGTCACGGCCGCCACTACCTGTTGGAGGTTTTGCGACGAGATGTTGCGGACCTCCGCGGTGAGCGTGAAACGCTCGCCCACGGTCACGGTCGTCGGTTGGGTGTCGAGGCTCACGATCATCGGAAAGACGCGCACCGTCGCTTGCACCGTACCGGTGCCGGTGCCGTGATCTGCCGACGCGGATGCGAGCGGCACGAGCGCTGCCACCAGCGCCATAGCGCCGATACCAAGCAGCCGTATGGGCCGCGCCCGCAACCGCTACTCCCGCTCGCCGCGTTCCAGGCGGAAGCGAAGACGAACCCGGCCCACTCGGAAGAGCAGGAACGCCGCCAGCGCAGCCGCCAGCAGCCCGATGCCGATATAGGAGAACGGGCTAGTGTCCTGGAAACGGTGATAAACCCACAACGCCGAGGCGTTGAAGACGTTGGACTGCTCCACGGTGAAGCTGAGCTTCGTGGCTGCCGCGATGCCGACGCTGGCCCCACCCCCTCTTCCGTCTCGCGCACCGGGAACGCCTCGACAAAGGCGAAGTAGTCTCCAGGGCGCGCCGTCAGTGGCAGCTGGATGCTGACGATGACGCTCTGCGCCTCGTCCGGCTCTAGGACGAACAGGTCCGGGCTGAAGCGGAACCAGTCCTCGGCCGGCTCCATCTCCGGCTGTCCACTCAGGTAGGTGATGCGCAGGCTGTAGGTGCCGGGGTCGTGCCCGGTGTTGATGACGCCGATCGATGGCAGGCGATAGGTGCCGCCGGGCGCGATGGGCTCGTCGACCTCGATGCTGCCGACGTTCACGCCGACACCCTCTTGTGCGAGCGCCGCTCCGGTGATCGCGCCGAGCGCTCCTAGCGCCACGACGAGGGTCATGAAGATTCTCAGTCGCATCTGCCTACTCCTTTACGGGGCCACCGCGACGATGGTCACCGACGCGCCGTGTTCGGCGACGGACGTCGAGTCCGTCGGCATGCTCAAGCGGAAAAAGACATCCTGAGTGCCACTCGTTGCCACGCCGGCCGTCAGCGGGAAAAGGACGTCCGGCGCCGTGAACGCGGTCCAAGATGTGCCGTTGGTGGAGAACTCCCAGAGCACCTGGTCGGTGTCGCTGGTGGCGCCGAGGAGCCATGTGTCCGTACCGCTGAAGACGCTCGACTTGATGAAGAGGTCCGCGGGGCCCGTGTCCACCTGCACGGTCTGCACGTCGTTGACACCCGTAGCGGTCGTATCGACGGTGATGCCGAACTCCTGAGAGCCAAAGGGCGTGGTCCCGTCGGTGGTAATGGAGATGGCGACCACCGGCGAGCCGGCGGAGATGTCCAGCCAGTAGCGGCCTCCGGTGCCAGTCGGTGGGTTGCCCGTCGTCTGGCAGCCGGCCGCGGCACCCTTGGCGAAGGAGCACTGCCTCGAAGGCGGCCTTCGGCCTGATGCTGACGACAGCCCTCGCATCCAGCACCGCTAACAGCAGGCGCATTCGCTCGCCAACGTCCGCCTCCGCCCAGAGCGCAGGCAGGTCCCGCACGAAGCGCGCGACCTCGGCGACCGCATCAGCCCCAGGCCCAACCAGCGAGGCCAGGTCGAACCCCAGCTGGGCCTTGCGCGAGCGGAGGAGGCAAGGGGCCTGACTGAGGTCTTTCGTCGCCTGAGTGACAGTAGGCAGTCGCGCAATCGTCATCGGTCGACTACGCTTGGCGGCCACGCTGGCCGAAGACGTGCGACGTCCGTTTGTCCTGAGCCCGTCGAAGGATCCCCCGCGAGGATGCCGGGAGTGAGACGGAATGGCACACAATGGCACACCAAACGCGCTCTCGACTGGCACAGGTGTCGGGGCGAAATGACGCGGAATGACACAACGTGACAGCGGATTCTCTCTCCCTGGCAGGGAGAGGGCTGGGGTGAGGGCTTTCGACCCTGTTCGGCGACGGCGTTCCGCGTGGTAACGGCGTTCCTGCCGCTCTCCGACGGCTGCTATCATTCACCCGTCATGCTGGTCCGCGATCGCATCGCAGAGCGCGTCGGCGCCGCCATCGAAGCTGCCCAACGGGACGGCATCCTGCCCTCGGCAGCCGTCACTGGGCCCCTCGTCGAGCGGCCGTCGAACGCCGAGCACGGCGACTTCGCAAGCTCCGTCCCGCTCCGGCTGGCACGGGCCGCGCGCATGTCGCCGTTGGAGATCGCCGAGCGCCTCGTGCCCCTGGTAGGCGGCGACGAGGCCATCGACCACGTGTGGGCCGCTCCGCCAGGGTTCATCAACTTCAAGCTCAGCGATGACTGGGTACGCGCGCAGGTCCAGACGGTCCGGTCGGCGGGCGCGTTGTACGGGAACCTCGATGTGGGGCAGGCCCGGCGCGTGCAGGTCGAGTTCGTCAGCGCCAACCCGACCGGACCGCTGCACGTGGGAACGGCGAGGGGCGCCGTGCTGGGCAGCAGCTTGGCGAACGTCCTCGAAGCCGCTGGATACGAGGTCAACCGCGAGTACTACGTCAACGACGCGGGCCTCCAGATGCGCCTCTTCTACGATTCGGCCTTCGCCCGGTATGCCCAGGCTCTCGGCCACACAGGCGAGGTGGTGCCAGACGGCGGCTACCAGGGCGACTACCTCGTGGACCTGGGCGTTGAGCTGGCGCGCGAGTTCGGCGATCGCTACATGAGCGGTGACCGCGAGGCCGCGACCCACGAGATCGGCGAGGTGGGGCTCCAGCGGATGCTGGCCAATATCCGCGCGGACCTCGAGCTCATAGGCGTTCGCTTCGACACCTGGTTCAGCGAGCGGGACCTGTTCGCCAACAAGCAGTACGACACCGCGATGGACCTCCTTCGCGAGCGGGGGTACACGGCCGAGCGGGACGGTGCGCTGTGGTTCATGTCGACGGCGCTGGGCGAGGACAAGGACAACGTCCTCGTGCGTGGGACCGGACAGCCGACCTACTTCGCCTCGGACATTGCCTACCACCACGACAAGTTCGTCGGACGGGGCTTCGACCGCGTCATCGACATCTGGGGCGCCGATCATCAGGGCCACGTTCCCCGCATGAAGATCGTCATGGAGGCCCTGGGCATCGAGCCCGAGCGCCTCACCATCCTGATCTCGCAGCTGGTGACGCTCAAGCGTGGCGACGAGACGGTCCGCGCCTCCAAGCGCACGGGCCAGCTGGTCTCCATCCGTGAGCTGGTCGATGAGGTGGGGCCGGACGCCTGCCGTTACTTCTTCCTGGCCCGCGCCGCCGATAGCCAGATGGAGTTCGACATGGAGCTCGCCAAGCGTGAGTCGCCCGACAACCCCGTCTACTACGTGCAGTACGCCCACGCGCGCATCGCAGGCATTCTCCGCCAGGCCCAGGAGCGCAGCCTGAGCTGGGACGACGGTGACGTATCGCTGCTGAGGCACGAGGCGGAGCTGGCGCTGGTCCGCAAGATGGTCCAGCTGCCCGAGCTCATCGACTCCATCGCCACGACCCTCGCACCGCACGCGCTCCCGCACTACGCGACGGAGCTGGCCACCGCGTTCCACCTGTTCTACGACAACTGCCGCGTGCTGTCGCAGGACGATGCCGACCTCCCGCTGTCCAAAGCGCGGCTCAAGCTGGCCGAGGCCAGCAAGATCGCGCTGGCACGGTGCCTGGGCCTGATGGGGATGACGACGCCCGAGTCGATGTAAACCACTAATCCGTTCGCCCTGAGCTTTGTTGAAGGACGGGTGCCGTTACCGGCGGGAGGCCAGGGCCAGCAGCAGGCGCCAGCCCACGGTGTCATCCTGAGCGAAGCGAAGGATCTGACCTGCCACAGCCGCCGCGCCCCAGGCCCGTCTTCGACGAGTTCCTCAGGATGACGCATTCAGGGGTGCTAGCGGCGCGAGGCGAGGGCCAGCAGCAGGCGCCAGCCCACGAGCATGGCGCCCGTCAGCCCCACGGCTACGATGGCGAAGGAGGGCGAGAAGGGCCTGTCGAAGGCCACCACCCGTATGGGGACCGCCGCGATGCCCGCCACTAGCCATGCGCCGGGTATCAGCGCGAGCGTCCGTGCCGGCGAGCGCAGCGTTCGCGTGGCGTAGGCGCCTGTGGCGAGCCCGACGATGGCCCACGCCAGCGCGAACGGCAGCGCGGTGCGCAAGAAGGTGTCAGCGGAGAGCGACGTGTCGTGGTTCGCCGAGCCGAGGAGTGGGAACAGCGCGAAGACGACCGCATCGCCGATGGCGGCATGGACAGGGCGAGGGCTGGTGCTATACCGCCAGCCGAGGAGCGCCAAGCTACCCGCGCACCACGCGCACGAACTTGCGCTTGCCGACCCGGACGATGGAACCGAACGCGATTTGCGCTTGCTCGCCGGTGGCGCGCTCGTCCGCGATCTCGACGGCGTCCTGCGCGACCAGACGGCGTGCTTCGGTGCGGCTGGAGGCGAGCCCCACCCCCGCGAGCCACCGGCTCAGGTCGACGGTGAACGTCTCTGCGTCCATCGACTGGACGCCATCCGCGTCGGCGGCGACGGCCAGCTCCGGCACCTCCGACGGCTCCTCGCGGCGCTGGACGACGCGCTCGAACTCGGCCTGCGCTGCGCCGGCGGCGTCGGCGCCGTGGAACTCGGCGACGAGCTCGTAGCCGAGGCGCTTCTTCGCGTCCATGGCGTTGGCCGAGCGATCAGCAACCGCGTTCCGTACCTCGACAACCTCGGTGTCCGGCACGTCCGTCAGCAGCTCGTAGTAGAGCGGCACCACGTCGTCCGGCAGCGACATGACCTTGCCGAAGGTGTCTGCGGGCGTGTCCTCAAGGGCGATGTAATTGTCGAGCGACTTGCCCATGCGCCGCACGCCATCCGTCCCCGGCAGGATAGGCACCAGGAACACGTCCTGCGCGCGCTGGCCCCGCTTCTCCTGGAGGTCGCGGCCCACCAGCAGGTTGAAGCGCTGGTCGGTGCCGCCGAACTCGACGTCCGCCTCGACGGCCACGGAGTCGTAGGCCTGGAGGAGCGGGTAAAGCAGCTCGACCACGCCGATGGGGCTGCCTGCCGCGTAGCGGGTGCCGAAGTCGTCGCGGTGCAGGAACTGGTTCACGGTGAACTCGGCCGACAGGCGCATGACGGTCGCCAGGGTGAACTCGTCGAACCACTCGCTCTGGTAGCGGACCTCGGCGCGGTTGCGGTCGACCACGGAGAAGAACTGCCGCATGTAGGTCTCGGCGTTCTCCGCGACCTGCTCGGCGCTGAGCATTGGCCGTGTCTCCGACCTGCCGGATGGGTCGCCGATGCGTGCGGTCCAGTCGCCGACGATGACGACGACGGTGTGGCCGAGCTCCTGGAGCTGGCGCAGCTTGCGCAGGCCGACGACGTGCCCGAGGTGCAGGTCCGGGGCGCTGGGGTCGAACCCCATCTTGAGGCGCAACGGCCGTCCTGCGTTCAGTCGATCAATGAACTCCTGGCGTGGAATGATCTCCGCCACGCCCCGATTGACGATGCGGTCGAGCTCCTCCGGCGATGGCCGTCGCGCCTGCTCGGCCACGGCTAGCCGGCCTCCGACTTCGCGGCTTGGCCCAGCGCCAGTAGGGCTTTGGTCGCCTCGACGTCCAGTGCGATTTGCGCGGCCAGCTCGCCAGCGGACGCAAAGCGCTCCTGCGGCCGGATGAAGCGTACGAATTCGATGCGCACGTCCTTCCCGTAGAGGTCGCCGTCGAAGTCGAGGACGAACGCCTCGACAACACGCGGACCGGCGTCGTGGAACGTCGGCTTGGTGCCAACGCTCGCCGCGGCGCGCAGACGCTGGCCATCGACGACGACCCACGCGGCGTAGATGCCGTCCGCCGGCAGCGCCTGCGATGCACTGAGGTCGAGGTTGCAGGTCGGGAAGCCCAGCTCACCACCGCGCCCTTCCCCCGGGACCACCGGCGCAGCGAGGCTGAAGGGCCTGCCGAGGATTTCGGCTGCCGCTTCGACGTCGCCTGCCGCCAGAGCTTCCCGGATGGCCGTGCTCCGCGCAGGCCCGCGCTCGAGCACCAGGGGCTCAACGACGTGGACCGAGTAGCCCAGGCGGTCGCCAAGAGCAGTCAGCACGGGCGGCGTGCCCTCGCGGCCATGGCCCAGCGCGAAGTCGGGACCGAGCACCATGTGGCGAAGGTCGAGCTCGTCTCGCAGGGCCGTGACGAACTGCTCGGCGCTGAGCTTCGAAAGCTCGGTGGTGAAGGAGACGGGCACTACATGATCGACACCGGCGGCGCGGATCAGCTCGATGCGCTCGTCGACGGGCGTGAGCATGACGATGTCCAACCCTGGCCGTAGCACAGCGAGCGGGTGGTTTGAGAACGTCAGCGCAACGGAGGCCAGCCCACGAGCAGCGGCGCCGTCGCGAAGGGCATTGAGCACGTGTCGGTGCCCAAGGTGGACCCCGTCGAAGACGCCGAGCGTGACGGCCGTGGGGCCGGGCACGCCGACGGCTCGTAGCTCATCGCGCAGCGCCATCAGGAGGCCGCGGCCATGGCCGGCGGCCGGGGGAAGGCGGCCCCCAGTGCCTGGAGCTGGACCATCAAGCGGGAGAAGTTCTTCGGCGTCAGCGACTGCGGGCCGTCCGACTTGGCGGTTTCGGGGGTCGGGTGGACCTCGATGAGGAGGGAGTGGACCCCCGCGACTGCGGCAGCCATGGCCATGGGCGATACCAGGTACCAGGCCCCCGTGCCGTGGCTCGGGTCGGCGACGATCGGCAGGTGGCTGAGGCGCCGAAGCACCGGGATTGCCGCCAGGTCCATGGTGTTGCGGGTCCCGACCTCGAAGGTCCGGATGCCGCGCTCGCAGAGCAGCAGGTCCGGGTTGCCTGCTGCCAGCACGTACTCACCCGCAAGGAGCAGGTCCTCGTAGGTAGTGGCGAACCCACGCTTGAGCAGGACCGGTTTCCCGGCCCGCGCGGCCTCTTCCAGCAACGCGTAGTTCTGGACGTTCCGTGCCCCGATCTGGAGGATATCGGCGTGGGCCGCGACGGCCTCGACGTCCCGCGTGTCCATGACCTCGGTGATCACGGGCAGGCCGGTCTCGTCGCGTGCCGCGGCGAGGATCTTCAGGCCGTCCAGCCCGAGCCCACGGAAGCTGTAGGGCGAGGTTCGGGGCTTGAAGGCGCCTCCGCGCAGCACCTGCGCACCCGCTGCCTTGACGAGGCGTGCGGTCGTCATCAGCTGCTCCTCGGACTCCACGGCGCAGGGGCCGGCCATGACGACAAGGGGCTCGTCGCCGCCTATCCGGACTCCCGACACCTCGACGACGGTGTCAGCCGGCCGGAACTCGCGTCCCGTCAGCTTGTACGGCCGCGAGACGCGGACCACCTCCATCACACCGGTGAGCGCCTCGATCTCGTTCTGGAGCTCGGGGTAGATGGCGCCAATGACACCGATCACGGTGCGCTCGGCTCCGACGATGTGATGCGGGGCGAGCCCGGCGCCGACGATGTGCTTCTCAACCGACGCCACGTCGTTGGGCGTGGAGTCGGCCGACATGACGACGATCATGGCGCTCCTCCCAGCTAGCCGGAGTTGACGAGCTCGCTGCTCTGTCGAAGAGCGGCGTGTGCTTCCCGCAGCAGCTCCGCGGTCTCGTCCCAGCCGATGCATGCGTCGGTGATCGAGACGCCATAGCGCAGCTTGGACGGGTCGCCGCTCAGCGCCTGTTTTCCTGGGTGCAGGTGGCTCTCGACCATCACGCCCACGATGTCGGCGTTGCCGGCGACGCGCTGCTGGACGACGTCGCGCAGGGCGATGGCCTGGCGAGTGTGGTCCTTGTCGGAGTTGGCATGGCTGCAGTCGACCATGAGCTGCGGCGGCAGCTCCGCATCGCGAAGGCTTTGCTGGACCTCGGCCATGAACGCCGCATCGTAGTTCGAGCCCCCGGTACCCCCGCGGAGCACGAGGTGGCCGGCCAGGTTCCCTGTCGTCTCGACGATGCACGTGCGCCCTTCGGCATCGATGCCGAGAAAGCCGTGTGGGGAGCGCGCCGAGACCATGGCGTCGATGGCGATCTGCGAGTTGCCGTCGGTCCCGTTCTTGAAGCCGACGGGCATGCTGAGCCCGCTGGCCATTTGACGATGCGTTTGGCTCTCGGTCGTTCGCGCGCCGATCGCCGCCCACGATACGAGGTCAGCGATGTACTGGGGCACGATGGGGTCGAGGAACTCGGTGGCGGCGGGAAGGCCCAACTCGCCGAGGTGCAGCAGGAGCCGGCGGGCGGCGGTCAGCCCAGTCTCCATGTCGAAGGAGCCGTCGAGCGCGGGGTCGTAGATCAGGCCCTTCCAGCCCACGGTGGTGCGGGGCTTCTCGAAGTACACACGCATGACGACGAGCATCTGCTCCGTCACGTCCGCGGCGAGCTTGGCCAACCGCTCGGCGTACTCGGTCGCCGCCGCCTCGTCGTGAATGGAACAGGGCCCGACGATGGCCAGGAAGCGGCTGTCCTCACCTGCGAGGATGCGTTTGATGGACTCGCGGCCTTCGGTGACGGTCTGCAGCGCCTGGTCGGTCATGGGCAGTCGAGCGCGCAGGTCGTTGGGAGCGATCAGTGGGCCGATGCGTCGTATGTTTACGTCGTGCATGGAGTGCGTCATGACGCATTCCTTTCGTACCTTGGGATAGGGATACGCTGGGCGGGCGGCGGCGCGCTAGCTATAGCGCCAGGCCACGCCCGGATACGTAAACAGCGGCGAAGGGCGCGAGCCGTTCCCGGCCAACGTGCCGTTGGCACGCGGGGCGATGGCTTCAGCGGCGATTCCGGTCTTCATGACCCGACCGTTCCTCTCGTCCGCAGGTTCCGGGCCTCCTTGAGGTAGACGTGGACCAAGCCGTCTTTGGCCTTGTCCGTGTTGACCAAGAGCATCGCCCGGATGACCGATGGAGTGGCGCCGGGAACCGGAATCTCATGAGAGCTCATGAGCGCGGTGTGTTCCCATCCCAACCTGACGCGTGCTGCGACCGCTGGGAAGTCAGCATCCAAGTCCGTCGTCGTCGTAAAGAATATCGCAGCAACGGCTTGTTCATCAAGTCCGTTGGCCCTCACGACCTCGCGCAGCAGCTCCTCGGTGGCGCTGAGAATCGCGTCGGAGGTGTTGGCGTCCGCAGTGGTCGCTCCCCGTATGCCGAGGCACTGGCTCATGGCGTCCGGCTGTCGGTCGGTTGAGTGCGCCCCACAAGCTCCGCCACGTAGGCGCCGGCGCGCTCGGCGCGCTCGTTGGGCGGCGCCGAGTCTATCACGTCGATGACGCGGCTACCGACGGCCGCGGCCTGCGCGATGTCGGCCAGCTGCTCGACGTGCCGGCGTTGCGAGATGCCGAAGCCGACTGCCAGCGGTAGGCCCGTGTGGCGGCGGACGCGCGCCAGGAAGTCACCGAGGTTGGCCGGGAGGTCCGCGCGAGCGCCCGTGACGCCCGCGACCGATACGCAGTAGATGAAGCCGTCGGCACTGGCGCAGGCGCTCCGGATGCGATCGTCGGCACTGGTAGGCGCGAGCAATGGCGTCAGCGTCAGGCCGTTCGCCGTGAGCGCCGCGCGTAGCTCCGCGTCCTCTTCGGGCGGCAGGTCGACCACGATGAGCCCATCCAGGCCCGCCTCGGCGCAGTCGCGCGCGTACTTTTCGACGCCGTAAGACAGGATCGGGTTGTAGTAGCCCATGAACAGGAGAGGCACGGCGACGCCGGCGGCCCGAAGCTCTCGCACCGTGGCGATGCACTGAGCGGGCGTGACGCCGTTCTGGAGCGCTCGGTAGCTTGCCGCCTGGATCGAGGGACCGTCCGCTAGCGGGTCGCTGTAGGGGACGCCGAGCTCGATGACGTCGGCGCCGGCTGCCTCGATGGCGGTAACGATGGGCACGGTGTCTCCCACCTCGGGGAAGCCGACCGTCACGTACGGGATCACGCCGACGCGCCCCTCGTCGCGCATGCGAGCGAAGGCTGCTTCGATGCGGTTCGTCATGCGCTATCCAATTCTTGAGTCCAGGGTGACTGCGGTGAAGACGACGTTGCCTAGGATAGCGGGCCAGAGCGATCCGCTGCGCCAGAAGACCCACGCGAGCAGGAGCCCCGCGCCGAACGCCGGGATGACGAGGCCGGGTCCGCCGCCGACGTGTGTGAGCGCGTACAACGCGCTGGCGACGGCGGCCGCGGCGGGGACCTGCAGCCTCTCGGTCAGCCCCTGCATGACGAAACCGCGGAAAAGCACCTCCTCGGCGAACGGGCGCAGCACGGTGACGCTCGCGAAGAACAAGACTCTGTGGCGCTCGGCGGTCCAGATGATGGGGAGCTCATCGCGGGCCGACGGGATCGAGCCTACCTGCTCGGCCACCGCCGCGTACGCCCCGAAGATGACGCCCATGCCGACCGCCGCGATCAGGCCGAACGCGACGAAGTTGGCCCAGGAGAGCGAATTGAAACCCAGGGTGTTGATACCTATCTCCAGCCGCTCCGGGCCTCTCAGCGAGGCGGTCAACAGCGAACCGACGGAGAACAGCAGCATCGAAGCGAGCACACCGGCCCCGGTGACGGTGCTCTTGTTGGACCAGGTTCCCTCGGGTGAGACGATCAGCCCCGAGCCGCCGACGAAGAGCAGGGTCGCGATGCCGATGCCCAGTGCCGTCTGCCCGGCACTCCACATGCGTGGGCGGTCAGCGATATGGGGGATCAGGCGTAGGTCGGCGCCCGCGGATGAAGCCTGGCGCGAGGTAGACGCCTCGGGCCGCATTGGGGACCTCATGCGAGCACGGACCCGATGAAGGCGAGCGAGTTCTGCGTCATGTGGGCGGTGACCACCGGCCAGATCGAGCCGGACCGCCAATAGACCCACGCGAAGATGACGCCAGTGACGAACGCGGGCAGCATCAGCCCCGGCGTTAGATGGGCCACGCTAAAGACGGCAGCGCTAACCAGAATGGCAGGCCAGGGCCCCCAATGCGCCGCCAGCCCGCCGAACACGAAGCCGCGGTCGAACGCCTCCTCGACGATCGGCGCGACCACCCCGACCGTCACCCATGCATACAGCAGCGTCGCCAGCGGAGCGTCACCTCCCAAGCCCAGGTCGTCGGAGAGATCGGGCGGCGAGAGCGCTGGGGCGATTGCCTCGGTGAGGGTGATGTAGATCAGCCCGGTGAGAATGCCGCCGAACAGGGCGATGGCTGCCCAGGCCACGAGGCGTCCACGGGAGAGCCAACGAAAACCGAGCGCAGTCCACGTCACGCCGTGCCGGTAGGGGCCGAAGTAGTAGGCGACGCCCAGGGTGCCAAGCTGCAGGACCAGCGTCGCGGTCAGGAGCGCGGTGGCGGAAAACTCGACCTCACTCACCGCACCGCTGGCCACGGCGATGACCGCCAGCAGGACGCCGGACGCCACAAAGACGCCCACAAAGGCGATAATCCCGATGGCGACGGTGTGGGGGCCCCAGGGGACTCCGCCAGACTTGGTGTCGCCAACGGGAGAAACAGTTCGAAGGTCCATCAAAAGCGCCCCGAGCCAAGTCCCTCAAAAACATGCTAGCAGCGCACCACGAAGCCGGGCAAGGCGACCACGCGAGGTTGACACGACAGAGACGAGATTGGTAAACTTTCGGCGCACTTTCAATAAGTTTCCGCAACGAAGGGAAGTAGTAGGGGACTCCTCGTCCAAGCGAGCCGGCGGTTGGTGAAAGGCCGGTGGCGTCAGGGCCCCGAACTCGTCCCGGAGCGGCCGACCTGAACGTTTTGAGCGGCTCAAAGCGTGTAGGGTAGGCGGAGCGCGCCGATACCGCGCCTAACGAAGCGCCTCCCAGCGGGCTGGGGGGAACGAGGGTGGTACCGCGGGCCTGGCCCGTCCCTTAATTGAGGGGCGGGTTTTTTTGTCTGCGGATTAGGGCGGGGTAGATGAGAACGAGGCTGACGACATGCGGCTAACCGGTGGGCAGATGGTATGCGAGGCGTTGGTCCGCGAAGGCGTGGACCTCGTGTTCGGCCTGCCCGGCGGCGCTATCCTGCCGCTCTATCAGACGCTGCCAGAGTATCCGCAGATACGGCACGTCTTGGTTCGCCACGAGCAGAATGCGGGCCACGCGGCGGACGGCTACGCTCGGGCCACCGGCAAGGTCGGCGTCTGCATCGCAACGTCGGGGCCCGGCGCCACCAACCTCGTGACCCCGCTGGCCACGGCCATGATGGACTCCGTCCCGGTCGTCGCCATCACTGGGCAGGTGCCCCGCGCGGCCATCGGCAGGGATGCGTTCCAAGAGGTCGATACCACCGGCATCACGTTGCCCATCACCAAGCACAACTACCTGGTCATGCACGCGTCCGAGTTGCCGCAAGTGCTCAAGGAGGCGTTCCACATCGCGCGAACGGGGCGGCCCGGGCCGGTGCTCATCGACATCCCCCGCGACGTGCAGGCCGAGCGCGCTGAGTTCGACTACCCGGAGAACGCCGACATGCGCTCCTACCGGCCGACGCTCGAAGGGCATGCGCAGATGATCAAGCGCGCGGCGCGGCTCATCCGCGAGTCGCAGCGCCCGCTCATTCTTGCCGGCCACGGCGTCCTGATTTCCGGTGCGTCCGCCGAGCTTCGCGAGCTCGCCGAGAAGGCGCAGGTGCCGGTCATCACAACGCTGCTCGGCATCAGCGCGTTCGACGAGGGCCACGTGCTCTCGATGGGCATGCCCGGCATGCACGGGATGGCCTATACCAATTGGGCCATCGAGCGCTCCGATCTGCTGATCGCGATCGGCATGCGATTCGACGACCGGGTCACCGGGCGCATCAGCACCTTTGCGCCCAACGCGAAGGTGGTTCACATAGATGTGGACCCCGCCGAGGTCGGCAAGAACGTGCGCGTGACCGTGCCCATCGTCGGGGACGCGAAACGTGTGCTGCATGTGCTCGTCCGCGAGACGGAGCCCGCGACACACCCCGCCTGGCTGCACGAGATCGACGAGCTGCGCACCGAGCATCCGTCGGACCGGCTCCGCGAGACCGATAAGCTGTTGCCCCAGCACGTCGTCCGCGAGCTTTCTGACGTCACGCGGGGCAATGCCATCGTCGTCACCGGCGTGGGCCAGCACCAGATGTGGGCTGCGCAGCACTTCCGCTTCCGCGAGCCCAACAGCTGGCTGACGTCCGGCGGGCTCGGGACCATGGGTTACGAGGTTCCCGGCGCTATGGGCGCGGCCATGGGCCGACCAGACAAGGTGGTCTGGAGCATCGCCGGTGACGGCGGTTTTCAGATGACCATGTCGGAGCTGGCGACGATCGTGGAGAACAAGGTGCCGGTGAAGTTCGTCATCCTGAACAACAACAACCTGGGGCTTGTAAGACAGCTGCAGGATCTCTTCCACGATGGCTCGCGCGTCGCGTCCGGGTACACGGGAAACCCCGACTTCGTGAAGCTGGCCGAGGCCTACGGTATCTGGAGCACTCGCGTCACCGAACGCTCGCAGGTGCGGGACGCCATAGAAGCGGCGATGGCCCACGACGGACCCGCGCTGATCGACTTTAAGGTGGAGCCGGATGAGAACGTCTACCCACACGTGCCCGCCGGCGAAAGCGTGGCCGAGATGATCGAGGGGCAGCCGCTGCCCGATGGGGAGGGCGCATGGCAACGATAGAAGCCGCACCCGAGACACACACCATCACAGCGCTGGTGAATGACCGGCCGGGCGTGCTCACCCGCGTGTCGGGCCTGTTCCGCCGCCGCGGATTCAACATCTCGAGCCTGGCCGTCGGCCACAGCGAGGTGCCGAACCTGTCCCGCATGACATTTAATGTCGAGGGCGACGACTACGTCGTGGAGCAGGTGACAAAACAGCTCTACAAGCTCATCGACGTCGTGCGGGTAAACGACATCTCCTCCGAGAGCATCGTCGGCCGCGAGCTCGCGCTCATCAAGGTCAAGGCGACCGCTCAGACACGGGCCGAGATCATCGAGATAGTCGACATTTTCAGAGCGAATATCGTCGACGTCGGTCCCGAGTCCCTGATCATCGAGACGACGGGCGACGAGGAAAAGGTCGACGCGCTATTGCAGCTGCTCAAGCCCTTTGGCATCCGCGAGATCATGCGCACGGGGCGCGTCGCGATGGCGCGTGGCGCGCCGGCCACGGGAAGCCGTCGCCCGATGGCGCAGCATACGGACCAAAGCGCACCGGATACCGAGGTGGTGGAGTAATGGCGGCCGTAGCACCGTCCGGGCGCGGGCCAACACTCCAGCGCCCTTGATCGCATTGGGGAGGCATCGATGGCAATCGTCTACTACGAGAAGGACGCCGACATGGGTCGGCTCCACGGCAAGCGCATGGGGATCATGGGTTACGGAAGCCAGGGCCACGCGCATGCGCTGAACCTGCACGACAATGGCGTCGACGTCGTCGTGGGCCTGTACGAGGGCTCCTCGAGCAGATCGAAAGCGGAGGCCGCGGGCCTAACCGTCGGTTTGCCGGAGGAGGTGACGAAGGCCGCCGACGTCATCATGGTGCTGGTGCCGGACCACGTGCAGCGCGGGCTCTACGAGAGCGCCATCGAGCCGCACCTCGATGGGACGAAAACGCTGATGTTCGCTCACGGGTTCAATATCCACTTCGGGGAGATCGTCCCGCCGCCCAACACCGATGTGTCGATGATTGCACCGAAGGCGCCGGGCCATCGGATGCGCGAGGTCTTCGTCGGCGGGTCCGGCGTGCCGGCGCTCGTCGCCGTCCACCAGGACGCGTCTGGCCAGGCGCTGCCCAATGCTCTGGCGTACGGCGCGGCCGTCGGCAGCATGCGCGCAGGCATTGTCGCGACGACGTTCAAGGAGGAGACGGAGACGGACCTGTTCGGTGAGCAGTCCGTCCTATGCGGCGGCACCTCGGCCCTGGTCAAGATGGGCTTCGAGACGCTGGTGGAGGCCGGGTACCAACCGGAGATCGCCTATTTCGAGGTCCTGCACGAGCTCAAGCTCATCGTGGACCTCATGTACGAGGGCGGGCTGAAGTACATGCGCTATTCGGTGAGTGAGACCGCGGAGTATGGCGACTACTCGCGGGGCTCGCGGATCGTGGACGAGCACACTCGCGAGAGCATGCGTCAGGTGCTCAAGGAGATACAGGACGGCACCTTCGCCCGGGAGTGGATAGCGGAGAACCACGAGGGAGGACACAAGTTCAGACAGATGCGCGAGCAGGACGCCAACCACCAGATCGAAGAGGTCGGTGCTCAGCTACGAGAGATGATGAGCTTCCTGCAACAGAAGTAAGGCGCGGCGCCAACGGCGGCGGATGAGGTGACGAGATGGACGACAGGGTACTGATATTCGACACGACGCTGCGCGACGGGGAGCAGTCGGCGGGCACCGCCATGACCGTCGACGAGAAGGTTGAGATCGCGCGGCAGCTGGAGCGCCTGGGCGTCGACGTCATCGAGGCGGGCTTCCCGATCAGCTCCAACGGCGACTTCGAGGCGGTACAGCGCATCGCGCGGGAGCTTCGAACGCCGATCGTGGCGGCGCTGGCACACGCCAACAACAAGGCCATCGACCGCGCCGGCGAGGCTTTGAAGGACGCCGCGCATCCGCGCATCCACATCTTCTTGTCCTCGTCCGACAACCATCTCATGAACCAGCTGCGCAAGAACCGCGAGGAGGTCGTCGACATGGCGGTTGCCGCGGTAACGCGCGCCCGGACCCACACCGACGACATCGAATTCTCGCCCATGGACTCCAGCCGGACGGACAAGGAGTTCCTGGCGCACTTGGTACGAGCCGTGGTCGAGGCGGGCGCGACGACCATCAATATCCCCGACACGGTCGGCTACGCGATCCCGGCGGAGTTCGCCGGGCTGATCGAATACCTCCGCGAGCAGGTGCCCGAGCTGGGCGACAGCGTCCGCATATCGGTGCACTGCCACGACGACCTCGGCATGGCGGTCGCCAACAGCTTGGCCGGGGTCAAAGCGGGTGCGCGGCAGGTCGAGGGCTGTATCAACGGCATCGGTGAACGCGCGGGCAACTGCGCGTTGGAGGAGGTCATCGTCGCGCTCAGGACGCGTAAGGACTACTTCGGCGCGGACACCGGCGTGGACACCACGCAGATCTTTGCGACCAGCCGGCTCGTGAGCCAGATCACCGGCTTCGCGGTCCAGCCAAACAAGGCCGTGGTCGGCCGCAACGCCTTCCGGCACGCCTCCGGCATCCACCAGGACGGGCTCATCAAGGAGCGGACGACCTACGAGATCATCGATCCGGTCTCCGTCGGCGTGCCGCGCAGCGAGCTCGTCTTGAGCAAGCTGAGCGGGACTCACGGCCTGCGCGCCCGCCTGGGCGAGCTGGGCTATGTGCCCACGGACGAGGAGATGGTGCAGGTCTACGCTGAGTTCAAGGACCTTGCGGACAAGAAGCGGGAGGTCATGGACCGAGATCTGGTCGCGTTGATGAGCGGCCGGTCGGTCTCCTTCGTCGAGACGTACACCCTCGATCGCGTCCAGGTGACCTGTGGCGACCGCGAGGTGGCGACCGCTACCGTGACGCTGTCTGACACCAAGGGCGGGACCTTCACCGACGCCTGCACGGGCTCGGGCCCCGTCGATGCCGTCTACAAGGCCATCAACCGCATCGTCGAGGTCCCGAATGAGCTCACCGAGTTCTCGGTGAACTCCGTCACCGAGGGGATCGACGCCGTTGGCGAAGTGAGCATCCGCATCGAACAGGACGGGCGCACCTACGTTGGCCGCGGCGCGGACACCGACGTTATCGTGGCGTCGGCGAAGGCTTACATGCACGCGCTGAACCGGCTCCTCGCCATGGGCGACACGACGAAGCGCCCGGAGGCGGCGGGGGCCGTCTAAGCCGGCCGCCGCTACTAGACGGCTGGTGCCCCGCAATGCAGGGCGCTATCCTACGGCCCCGCTACAGCGAAGAAGGGAGTTCACGTGGCGCCTAAGACCATGTTCGAGAAGATTTGGGACGCGCATGTGGTGCGTCAGGAGCCTGATCAGCCCACGCTGCTCTACGTGGACCTGCACTTGGTCCACGAGGTCACGTCGGCACAGGCATTCGACGGGCTACGGCAGAATGGCCGCAAGGTCCGCCGCGTGGACAAGACCGTGGCCGTGGCGGACCACAATGTGCCGACGGATGACCGCTCGCACCACGACGTGGAGATCACCGACGAGACGTCGCGCCTTCAGCTGGAGGCGATGGAGCGGAACACCGGGGAGTTCGGCATCGAGTACTACGACATGTACTCGCCCAACCAGGGCATCGTCCACGTCATCGCCCCGGAGCAGGGACGCACGCAGCCCGGTATGGTGATCGTCTGCGGCGACAGCCACACGTCAACCCATGGCGCCTTCGGCTCGCTGGCCTTCGGCATCGGCACGTCGGAGGTGGAGCACGTGCTGGCTACCCAGTGCCTGCTCCAGGCCAAGCCCAAGTCCATGGAGGTGCGCTTCCAGGGGCCGCTTGCACCCGGCTGCACGGCCAAAGACATGGCGCTGGCCGTCATCGGCACCATCGGCACCGCCGGCGGTACCGGTCACGTGATCGAGTACACGGGCGAGGCGGTGCGGGCTCTCTCCATGGAGGGCCGCATGACACTGTGCAACATGACCATCGAGGCAGGCGCTCGCGCGGGGATGATCGCGCCCGACCAGACGACCTTCGACTACGTGAAGGGCCGCGACTACGCGCCTCGGGGCGCTGAGTGGGACGCTGCGTTGGAGCGCTGGCGCGTACTGCCGACGGACGAGGGCGCCGGCTACGACGAGTTGGTCACCATCGATGCGTCCGGCCTGAAGCCTCACGTCACTTGGGGCACGAACCCCGGCCAGGTGGTCACCATCGACGGCACGGTGCCCACGCCCTCCGGCTTCGCGGACGACCTCCAGCGCCAGTCGGCCGAGAAGGCGTTGGCGTACATGGGCCTGGCGGCTGGAACGCCGATCGCGGAGGTGGCCGTCAACCGTGTCTTCATCGGCTCGTGTACCAACTCACGCATCGAGGACCTCCGCGCAGCGGCAGCGATTGCCAAGGGCTACCGGGTGCATCCGGATGTCTACGCGATGGTCGTCCCCGGCTCGACGAGGATCAAGCTCGAGGCCGAGGCCGAGGGCCTCGACCGGGTGTTCACCGAGGCGGGGTTCGACTGGCGCGCGGCGGGTTGCTCCATGTGCCTGGGCATGAATCCCGACATCCTGGCCCCTGGCGAGCGGTCGGCTTCCACGTCCAACCGCAACTTCGAGGGGCGCCAGGGACCTGGTGGGCGCACGCACTTGGTGAGCCCGGCCATGGCGGCCGCGGCGGCTATCGAGGGACACTTCACGGACGTGCGGGACTGGGAGGTACGCTGACCATGGAGGCATTCACCAAGCACACGGGGATTGCACTGCCCCTGGACCGTATCAACGTCGATACGGACCAGATCATCCCCGCGCGGTTCCTCAAGAAGATCGACCGTGTCGGCTTTGGCGAGCTGCTCTTCTACGCGTGGCGCTACAAAGCCGATGGCTCCCCCAACGCGGACTTCATCCTGAACGACCCCGACTACGCCGATGCCACCGTGCTGTTGGCGGGGGATAACTTCGGCTGCGGCTCGTCACGCGAGCACGCGCCGTGGTCGCTGCAGCAGTATGGCTTCCGCGCAGTGATTGCTCCCTCCTTCGCAGACATCTTCCGTGGCAACTGCTATCAGAACGGCCTGCTGCCGGTGCAGCTGAGCGCCGACGATGTGGGCTTGCTGATGCGCCGGGCGCAGGACACGCCGGGGTACCAGGTGGCGGTGAATCTGGACAACCAGACCGTCACCGACACGGCGGGCTTCGAGACCCACTTCGACATCGACCCGTTCAGACGCGATCGGCTGCTGCAGGGCCTGGACGATGTCGGTCTGACACTGAGCTACGCGGCGGACATCGCAAAATACGAATCCGCGAACCGGTAGCCATGCCTACCTTCGACATCCTCGTTCTGCCCGGCGACGGCATCGGCCCGGAGGTGACTGCGTCGGCGCGGCTGGCGCTGGACGCCGTGGGCCGCAGGTTCCGCCACACCTTCCGCTACGAGTCCGACCTGGTCGGCGGCGGCGCCATCGATCGCTACGGCATGCCGCTGCGTGACGAGACCGTCGCCCAGGCCAAGAAGGCCGACGCGGTGCTGTTCGGCGCCGTCGGCGGTCCCAAATGGGATGACGCACCCGTGCGTCCTGAGGCGGCGATCCTGGGGCTGCGCAAGGCGCTGGGCCTATTCGCGAACATCCGTCCGGTCCGTGTCTCCCCCGGCATGGAGGACTCCAGCCCAGTGAAGAACGACCGGGTGCGGGGGACGGACATGATCATCATCCGCGAGCTCACCGGCGGTCTGTACTACGGCAAGCCCAAGCGGCGCTGGACGACCAAGGCCGGGCGCAATGCCGTCGACACCATGCGCTACACCGAGCGAGAGGTCGAGCGCATCGTGCGCGTGGCCTTCGAGCTCGCCCGCGGCCGCCGGCGGAAGGTGACGTCGGTGGACAAGGCAAACGTGCTAGAGGTCGGCCGCATGTGGCGTGAGATCGCCAACGAGGTCGCCAATGAGTACCCGGATGTGACGTTGGAGCATCAGCTGGCCGACTCGTGCGCCATGTTGCTGGTGACGCGGCCCGCTGACTTCGACGTGCTCGTCACGAGCAACATGTTTGGTGACATCCTGTCGGACGAGGCCGCAATCCTGACGGCGTCCCTGGGCATGCTGCCCTCGGCGAGCCTAGCGGGCCTGCCTCGCTCTGACGGCGAGCGGCGCCGGAAAGTGCGCGGACTCTACGAGCCGATCCACGGGACGGCGCCGGACATCGCGGGCCAGGGCAAGGCGAACCCGGTGGGGGCCATCGTGAGCGCGGCGTTTATGCTGCGCTATTCGTTCGGGCTGGAGCGCGAGGCGCGGGTCATGGAAGATGCAGTCGAAGGCGCCCTGGCCGAGGGACTGCGCACCGCAGACCTCGCTGCGGGTGGGCCCAGCGTGTCCACCGAGCAGATGACGGACGCGATTGTTGCAGGCATCGACGCGGCGTAATGGACCGCAGCCTCAGATGCGCCTGTTGTCGCTGCTGCTGTTGTAGCGTTCGCCACAATGTCTCTTGGAAGGGGCGTGACCCATGGGGTCGCGCCCCTTTCTTTAAGCACAAAGCTCGCGGGCAGGGCTCATGGACGTTCTAGTCTGGGCAGGGATCGGCGTGGCCTCCTTCGTGGCGGCGGTCATCGGCGGCGTGGTCGGCATCGGCACGGCCATCATCATGCTCCCGATCCTCGCGGCGGTGTTCGGCGTGCGGGAGACGGTGCCGATCATCTCCGTCGCCATGACCATGGCCAACCTGGCTCGTGCCATCGCCAACCGCAAGGAGATCGACTGGCGAGTCGTGCGCTGGTGGTCGGCGGGGGCAGTCCCGGCCGTGGTAGCCGGCACGTTCCTGCTTGCCGCCACGCCGGCGGGCGCACTGACCCGACTCCTCGGCGGCTTCTTCCTGGTGTTGCTGGCGTACCGTTATTTGCCCTCGGGGAAGAGCTGGCGCATGCGGCTGCGGGGTTTCTTCCTCGTTGGGGTCGTCCAGGCTGTGGTCAGTGCACTCTTCGGGGCGGCCGGGCCGCTTGGCGTCCCGTTCTTCCTGTCCTACGGACTGCGGCGGGCAGCCTACATCGGGACGGTCGGTGCCGCGACCACCTCGATGAATGGCGCGCGCCTCGCCGCGCAGGGCGGACTCGACCTACTGGACCTGCGGCTCTTCCTGATCGGGCTCGCCATCGGCAGCGTCATGTTCGCCGGCAGCTTCGCCGGTCGTTGGTTCGTCACCCGCATCCCTGAGCAAGTCTTCGTCCGCTTGGTCGAGGTGGTGCTCTTCGGTGTCGGGCTGCTGTTCCTGATCAGGGGCTAGGCCCGGCGCCGGCTCGGCGGGTGAGGTGTCGATGACGAGGACGCGCTCGCGGCGAGTGAGATCGGCCAACGTCACGATCCGCGCGGTCGGGAAGGGGCGCCGAGCGATGGCCCGGGCCCGCCGCATCTGCCGTGGGTCGAGCTCCAGCAGCACCCAGCCGGCCGGGCTCAGGCGACGTGGCGCGTCGTCGAGGAGGCGCCTGACCACTTCGAGGCCGTCGTCGCCGCCATCGAGCGCCTCCCGCGGCTCGTACAGGCTGATCTCCGGCTCCAGCCGAGGCACCTGCTCGCTCGGGACGTAGGGCAGGTTGGCGGCGATCATGTCGACCCGGCCCGGTAGGGGGGCGAGGAGGTCGCCTTTGAGCACCCTCACGCGCGCGCTTACCCCCAGGCGCTCTGCGTTCAAGGTCGTGATCTCGAGGGCACGATCGGAGATGTCGATGGCATGGACACGAACGTTGGGGAGCGCTATGGCGAGGCTGATCCCGATGATGCCGGTGCCGCTGCCGACATCGGCGACCTCGAGTGGGACGGGGCCGCGCGACTGCAAGAGGCGCAGCGCCTCCGCGACCAGCGTCTCGGTATCGGGGCGCGGCACGAGGACGCCGGGAGCGACATGGAAATCGAGCCCGTAGAACTCGCGACGGCCCATGAGGTAGGCCATGGGCTCGCGACGGAGCCGGCGTACGATGAGCGCTTCGGCGGCTTCCACGCCGTCGGCGGACGGCTCCTCTCGCAGATCTGCGTAGAGGGTCGCTCGGTCGATGTCCAGAGCGGTCATCCAGACCAGCTCGGCCTCGAGCCGGGCGTCGGCGATGCCCGCGCGGGCGAGCCGCTGCTCCGTGGAGTGGAGCAGCGCGCTCATGGTGCTCACGCGACGGCCTCGTGCAGCAGCCGGTCCTGCTCGGCCTGTCTCAACGCATCGACGATGTGATCGATCTCGCCGGCGAGTATGCTCTCGAGGCCGTGAACGGTGAGCCCGATGCGGTGGTCGGTCAGGCGGTCCTGGGGAAAGTTATAAGTGCGAACCTTCTCGGAGCGCTCACCGGTTCCGACCTGGGCCTTGCGCATGGCTCCGGTCTGTTCCTGAGCCTCGCGCAGCTGGCGCTGGAGCAGGCGCGCACGCAGCACGTTCATGGCTTTGGTCTTGTTCTTGAGCTGGGACCGCTCGTCCTGGCAGGTGACGATGATGCCGGTCGGCAGGTGCACGAGCCTCACAGCGGTGGCGACCTTGTTGACGTTCTGCCCGCCAGCGCCGCCCGAATGGAAGATATCGATGCGGAGCTCGCCGTCCTTGATATCGACTTCGACCTCGTCTGCCTCGGGCAGGACGGCGACGGTGGCGGTGGAGGTGTGGATGCGGCCTTGGGTTTCGGTGGCTGGCACGCGCTGCACGCGATGCACGCCGCTTTCGTACTTCATCTGCCCGTAGGTACCCGCGCCACTGAGCTCGAAGACGATCTCCTTAAATCCGCTCTGGCCCGACTCGCTCGTGTTCGCGACATCGACCTTCCAGCCAAGACGCTGAGCGTAACGCGCGTACATGCGGTAGAGATCGGCGGCAAACAGCCCGGCCTCCTCTCCTCCAGTGCCCGCGCGAATTTCGATGATGGCACCCCTCTCGTCGTTGGGGTCCCGTGGCAACAGGGCGGAACGCATGTCATCCTCAAGGGTGTCGACAGCCGCTGCAAGCTCCGGCACTTCGCTCTTGGCGAGAGCCGCGATGTCCGGGTCGTCGTCGCCAGCCAGCGCACGGGCGTCGGCCAGCGCCGCGTTGAGGCGTTGGAGCTTGTTGTGGGCAATGACCACCGGCTGCAGCTCGGCGCGTTCCTTGGCGAGCTTGCTCACCAGCGCCACGTCTGAGACGACATCGGGCTGCGCGAGCAGCTCTTCGATCTCGGCGTTCCTTTGGACGATGGTTTCGAGGCGATCGCTCATGGCGTCACTCACAACAAGACCCCCGGCGTACCGGGGGTCCTGTGGCACAGTATAACATAGCCTTGGACCAGGCCGTGGTGCTGTGCAGCCACTGGTTGACCCGCGCCTGCGTCAGCAGTTGGGGAGGAGACTCAAGAAGGGTCGGCTTCCTAAGCATTCGTTCGCCTTGCATCGTCCCTTCGGGTGCGTTGTACACTTTGTACGGCCTCTCGCACGGGCACCACCTTCCGCTATGTTGCACATCCGCACACGCACCCTGAGTCTCGTCGTCCTGACTGGGGTCGCCCTGCTGGCCGCTGCGTGTGCCTCGGCGCCGCCGACGTTGCCGTCGCCGCCGACGCCGACGCCGACTGCAACGGCGACACCTTCACCCGACCCCACGCCGACCGCCACGCCGCTGCCGACCGCCACGCCGACGCCGACCCCCACGCCGACCCCGACAGCCACGCCGACGCCGACGCCGACGCCGACGCTGGAGGAGGTGATTGACGACGCTGCCGCCGCCATGGTGCGCGTGGCGCGGGGCACGCTGCGCTGGTCCGGGGTGATGATCAATGCGGATGGCCGCTTGCTCACCACCTCCCGCAACCTGGGCGCGGCGCCGCTAGTCGACGTGACGATGGCGGATGGGCGCGTGGCCCAGGCCTGGGTGGCCGGGCGCAACGACTCACTCGACATTGCGCTGCTCGATGTCATCGAATCGACCGGCGGCTTCGCCTTCATCCCGCCCGGCCCGGGCGGGACACTCGACATCGACGAGTCCGTACTGGTCCTGGGCTACCCGAGCGGACTGAACGCGCCGTTGGACCGGCGCCAGGCGCGGGTGCTGGGCATCCGCGAGGACCTGAACTCGCGCGCACGGTACTCGCAGATCCTGGTCTCGCAGGTAGCCGGCACGGAAGGCGGTGGCCTCTTTGACGTCCTCGGTCAGCTCGTTGGGATACGGATGACCGAGGAGCAGATGATCCTGCTTGGCCTGGGCCGGCCGGGCGAGGTCTACGCCCTCTCGGCCGATTCGCTGCAAGGGTTCGTGCTCCGGCAGCTCGAAGAAGGGATCTCAGACATCATCCTCAGCCCCTCCGACATTAACGAGAACACCTTCCCGGGCCTGCCAAACGTGTTCACCGGCACGGTGTTTGAGGGCACTCAGCCCGCCGATCCGGGATCAGTCCCGGTCTACGCGCGCGTATTCAAGCCCGGCCTGCCAGACATTTGGACCGTCGCGGAGATCGCGTCGGGCGGCGCTTACCAGCTGTCTGTGAACGCCGGTGATGACTACCAGAACGCGACGGTGGAGTTCTGGCGGGACAAGAAGAGGGCGGCCGTGCAGCGCAACTACACGAACGGTTTCGCCACCGTTGCGCTCGACCTGGTCTACTAGGCGGCTTACCTGCGTCCCAACAGGGCGACCGCCTCGCCGGGGGTCATCTCCCGCTGGTCACCTGCCCGCATGTCGCGGAGCGTCACCACCCCCTTGGCCAGCTCCTGCTCGCCGATGATGGCCACGTATGCCGCCCCGATGCCCGAGGCGTAACGAAGTTGGCCGCGCATGCTGCGTTCGGGAGCCAGCGTGGTCACCGCGCCCGCGGCGCGGAGGTCGCGGGCGAGGGCGATGCCACCGGCCTTCGCCGCTTCGCCTCGATAGGCGACCACGACGGGTGTCACCGAAGGGCCGGGCACGGCGATGCTCTGGCGCTGCATGTTGAGGACGAGCCGGTCGATGCCGGCAGCCCACCCGATGGCCGGCGTCGGCGCCCCGCCCATCTGTTCGATGAGTCCATCGTAGCGCCCGCCGGCGCAGACGCTGCTCTGCGAGCCCTCGACGTCCGGCTGGATCTCGAAGACGGTGCGCGTGTAGTAATCGAGTCCGCGCACCAGCCGGTGGTCGAGCTCGTATGCGATTCCCGCGGTGTCCAGGTGATGCAGCAGCTCCCGCCAATGTGCGGCGGCGTCGGCTCCCAGATAGTCGACGCTCCGAGGTGCGCCGGGCAGCAGGTCCTGAATCCGGGGGTCCTTGGAATCGAGCAGGCGCAGCGGGTTGCCTTCGAAGCGTCGCAGGTCATCTGCGCCTAGCTGACTGAGGTGGGGCCTCAGATACTCGCGAAGGGCGTCTAGGTAGGCCGGCCGGTCGGTCTGGTCGCCGATGCTGTTGACCAGGAGCCGCATGCTCCCGAGGCCGAGGCCGTCGATTGCGCCCATGGCAAGCTCGATGACTTCGAGGTCGAGCGCGGCGTCGGAGTCGCCGATCGCCTCGATGCCAAACTGCTGGAGCTGGCGATAGCGCCCGGCCTGCGGACGGTCGTACCGGAACATGGGCGCGTAGTAGAACAGGCGCAGCGGCAGCGGCTGGTTGTGCAGGCCGTGCTCGATGTAGGCCCTGCATACGGCGGCGGTGCCCTCCGGCCGCAGGGACAACTGCTGTCCGCCGCGGTCCTCGAAGAGGTACATCTCTTTCTGGACGATGTCCGTCTCATCGCCGACGGTGCGGAGGAAGACGTCCGCGTCTTCGAAAACCGGCGTGTCGATGCGCGCGTAGCCAAAGGTTCCGGCGCGGGCCGCCAGCGACGATTCCACGAAGCGCCAGTAGGGCTGCTGGTCGGGGAGGACGTCGTAAGTCCCTCGAGGTGCTTGGTGCTGTTGGCCGCTCATGGTAGTTCTGGGGTAGCTCTGGGTGGCGCTGGTGGCCGTTCGTTGGGCCGCGGAGGCTGGGAAGCTACGGGACGATTATAATGGGGGCCAGGTTCAAGGAGGCCACCCGCGTGGAAGCGCTGATCGAGAAGGTACGCGGCTACCTGCCCGCCGACAAGGTGGAGTTGGTCGAGCGCGCGCTTGCTTACGCCGACGAGCTTCACGCGGGGCAGAGCCGGCGCTCTGGCGGGCCGTACATCGAGCACCCGCTGAGCGTGGCGAGCTACCTGGCCGACCTTTCCCTGGACGCCACGACCATCGCGGCGGCCCTGCTTCACGACGTCGTCGAGGACTGCGACGTCTCGCCCGCGGAGCTCAGCGAGCGATTCGGCCCCGACGTCGCACGGCTCGTGGACGGCGTCACGAAGCTCCAGCGTCTCGATTTGCTGAATACTGACGGATCCGATACCGCCAGACCTCCCATCGACGCGGCGCAGGCTGAGAGCCTGCGCAAGATGCTGGTGGCGATGGCCGAGGACATCCGCGTCGTGCTCATCAAGCTCGCCGACCGGCTCCACAACATGAACACATTGGGGGCCCTGGCCCCCGATCGCCGGGTTGCGATCGCACAAGAGACGCTGGACATCTACGCACCGTTGGCTCATCGCTTAGGCATGGGCGAGATCAAGTGGCAGCTCGAAGACCTGGCGTTCCGGCACCTGCAGCCAAACCAGTACCGCTCGATTTCCCGCTTGCTGTCCCACCGGCGCCAGGAGCGCGAGGCCTACGTCCGCCAGGTGACGGAGGTGTTGCGCCGGGAGCTGGTCCGCGCGGGCTTGGACGGTGAGGTCACGGGACGCCCGAAGCACATCTACAGCACCTATCGAAAGGCGCAGACCTACCGGGCGCAAGGCAAGGACTTCGGCGATATCCATGACCTCTACGCCGTCCGGGTGCTGGTGCATAGCATGCAGGACTGCTATGCGGCCCTGGGCGTCGCGCACGCACTGTGGCGGCCGGTGCCCGGCGAGTTCGACGACTACATCGCCAACCCCAAAGAGAACCTGTACCAGTCACTGCACACGACGGTGCGTGCCATCGGGGGGGTGCCGATCGAGGTGCAGGTACGCACACACCTGATGCACCAGTACGCCGAGCACGGCGTGGCGTCGCACTGGCGCTACAAAGAGGGCGGGACCAGCAAGGACGGTAGCTTCGACGAGCGCATGACCTGGCTGCGCCAGCTCCTGGAGTGGCAGCGGGATCTGAGCGGGACTGACGACTTCCTCGAGTCGGTCACCACGGACCTGTTCAACGACCAGGTGTTTGTCTACACACCTAAGAACGAGATCAAAGAGCTGCCCGCCGGCTCGACGCCCATCGACTTCGCCTACCGCATCCATACCGACCTTGGCCACCGGTGTATCGGCGCCAAGGTCAACGGCAAGCTCGTGGCCCTGGACACGCAGCTGCGCAATGGGGACACCGTCGAGATATTGACCAGCAAGGTCGCGCGCGGTCCCAGCCTCGACTGGCTGAACCCTCACCTTGGCGTCGTCCACACCGCGACGGCCAGGCAGGCGATTCGCGCCTGGTTCCGTAGGCAGCAGCGTGGCGAAAACGCCCAGCGAGGCCGCGAGCTCCTGAAGCGCGAGCTGCGCAGGCTGAACGTGGACGTCGACGAAGCGGAGATCGCCAAGCTGCTCGGTCTGGACGGCGCCGAAGACATGCACGTGGGCCTGGGGTCCGGCCAGATCTCCGTGGCGCAGCTCACCAGCAGGCTCGCCAACCGGCAAGACCCCGGCGCGGTCTCGGAGCCCACCCACACGACCTTGCCTGCGCCCGCGCCGTCTATATCGGTCCTGGGGGTGGGCGACCTGCTGACCCGCATGGGCGAATGTTGCCACCCGCTGCCGGGAGACGACATCGTCGGCTACGTGACGCGTACGCGCGGGGTGACCGTCCACCGAGGCGACTGCCCCAACATGCGTTCGGACCCCGACTCTGAGCGCAGGATCGCGGTGTCGTGGGGTGATGCGCGCACGCTGTACCCGGTTCGGATCCGAGTGGACGCATGGGACCGGGTCGGGCTGCTGCACGACATCACCGGCACGGTGTCGGGCGAGAGCGTGAACATCGCCGGCTCTCACACCGATGTCCACCCGGACGGGCAGGTGACGGTGACGATGACGCTGCAGGTCGTATCCATGGAGCAGCTCAGCCGGCTGTTCTCCCGTGTTGAGGGGGTTCGTGGCGTCCGCAGCGTCGCCCGGTCTACCGAGACGCGGCAGCGGGAACAGGCGCCTGGTGGCCAAGAGACGCCCCAGCAGCGATAATTGCATCGCGCGCCCACATTTGGCCTGACTGGGCCGCCGATCGAGGAGTATCCATTGCCAGCAAAGAAAACGGCCCGCACGCAAGTACGGCGCCGCACGATCAACCGGACCCTTCGCTCCGGTAGCCGCACGGCCGTCAAGAAAGCGGATCGCCTCATCCGGGCGGGCGCCGACGAGGCAACATCAGCGGTGACCGCGGCTATCAGCACCCTGGATCGCGCCGCCAGCAAGGGCGTCGTTCATCGGAACGCCGCCGCCCGCGGCAAGTCCCGGCTCATGCGCCGGCTGCACAAGGCGGCCGGCTAGCAGACTCGCTACGCCGGCTCCGGTTCACCGCCTCAGCACGCCCCTGACAGGCCGCCGTTGACACCCCGGCGGGCCCGCCGCTAGAGTGCGCCGAACAGACGTTCCGACTCACCCACAGGCGGCTGCTCCATGACCAAGCTCTCACCACGACAGGCCGAGATCCTCGCCTTCATCCGCGAGTACCACGCCGAGCATCAGTACATGCCTTCGGTGCGGGAGATCCAGGCCGCGTGCGATATCAGCTCCACCTCTGTGGTGGACTACAACCTGCGTATCCTCCAGCGCGAGGGCCAGGTGCGGCGGGCGCCCGACATCTCCCGCGGCCTCGAGATAACGGACGGCTCTCCCACGCGCCGGGCACCTGAGCGTGTCGCCATACCGGTGATTGGGAACATCGCCGCCGGCGCACCGTTGCCGGTCGCGACACCGGACGGGTGGCACAGCGAGAACACCGAGACCATCGGGCTGCCTCCAGAGCTGACCCCCCGAGACGTGGAGGAGCTCTACGCACTGCGCGTCAAGGGGACTTCGATGATCGACGCGCTGGTAGACGACGGGGATGTCGTCGTGCTCAGGGCCGTGCGCGACGCGCACGATGGTGAGATGGTCGCCGCCTGGATCAAGTCCACTGAGGAGACGACGCTCAAGCGCTTCTACCGTGAGGGCGACCGGGTGCGGCTACAGCCGGCCAACAGCCAGATGGACGCGATCATGGTCCCGGCCGACGACGTCGAGGTACAGGGGCGGGTCGTCGCCGTGTTCCGGCGACTGGAGTAGCCCCGCTTTTCGAGGCCCTCCCGACTAACCGGACGCCCGCTTGGTCGGACGCCCGCTTAGTCGGACGACGGTAGCTTCTTGGCTACCAGCATCTCCAACGGCTCGCCCTCGGCGAGCAGCCTACCCGGCCCCGGCTTGGTGCACAGCACGGTGATCCCGGTCGCCGTGGACGCGTAGCGCTTGCCAAGCTGGAACGCGCCCGTGTCACTGCCCTCGTAAGTCAGGCCCGCGCCGCCGCCCTTCGTGACCATGAAGTGGGGGCCGGCGTCGCCGTACGAGAGCTTTTGTCCCATGGTGGTCGGCATCGCGGCTCCTTCGGCGAGGCCATGTTAGCAGAGCCCACGCGGTCGCTTGCCGCGCCAGGCGGCGCCCAACTATGCTCCCGCGACCATGGCTATCTCTCGTACCGTCCGGGCCTACATGGCGGAGAGCTCTTGGATCCGCCGCATGTTCGAGGCAGGGATCGAGCTACGGCGCCAGCGGGGCGACGACAACGTCTTCGACCTGTCCTTGGGCAACCCCATCATGGAGCCCCCGGAGGAGTTCCGCACGGAGCTGAGGCGCTGGGCGGATCATCCCGAGCCGGGGATGCATCGTTACATGCCCAACGCCGGCTACCCGGCGACGCGGCAGGCGGTGGCGGGCGAGCTGGCGCGGGAGAGCGGCCTGCCGTACACGGGAGCCAATGTGCTCATGACCGTGGGCGCGGGCGGTGGTCTCAACTGCGCGCTGCACGCACTCTGTGACCCAGGCGACGAGGTGCTCGTCCTGGCCCCGTACTTCGCGGAGTACCTCTTCTACGCTTACAACCATGCGGCAGTGCCGGTGGTAGTCCGCTGCGACGCGCGATTCGTCCCCGACCTCGACGACCTGGCGGCGAAGGTGACGTCGCGGACCAAGGCCCTGCTGCTCAATTCACCCAACAATCCCTCCGGTGTCGTGTACGGCGAAGATGTCGTGCGCGCCATCGCAGAGGTCTTGGAGCGGCGCGGCGCCGAGGTGGGGGCAGAGGTCTACATCGTCAGCGATGAGCCGTACCGGCGGCTGCTGTTCGATGGCGCGAGCTACATCTTCCCGCAACGGCTGTATACGCGGACCATCGTCGTCAGCTCTCACTCCAAGGACCTGGCGCTGCCGGGCGAGCGCATCGGTTACGCGGCCGTTCACCCCCACGACCCCGACGCGGCCGAGCTGATGGACGCGCTGACGTTTAGCAACCGCGTGCTGGGCTTCGTCAACGCACCCGCGCTCATGCAGCACATCGTTGCGCGCTTGCAGGGGGTCACGGTGGACGTGACGGACTATCAGCGCAAGCGCGACTTCGTGTACGAGGGCCTGAGCGACGCGGGTTACGAGGTTGTGAAGCCTCAGGGCGCCTTCTACATCTTCCCGCGCTCACCGGTGGCCGACGAGCTTCTCACCGTCGATGCGCTCTTCGAGCGGGGGGTCCTGGTAGTGCCGGGCCGTGGATTCGGTATGGAGGGATACTTCCGTATCTCCTTCTGTGTCGACCAGTCCGTGCTCGACGGAGCGATGCCGGCGCTGCGCGAGGTCGCTACCGAGCTCGGAGGCACCTAACGGGCGAGCCGGGCTGACGGGCGGCGCGATGCTCGTTATGATTGGTGTGGACGGGCAAGAGAAGAGGAGACCGATGGCAACGCAGCCCAGGGTGCTGGGTGTAGACCGCCAACTGCAGATGCGCATGCTCATCACGATGCTGCTGCTGGGCGTCGTGTACGGCGTCTTCATCTTTGTCCTGTGGAGCATCGGGGCGGCGTTCGGGCTGATCTTCGTGAGCCTCATGGTGTTGGTCCAGTTCTACTTTTCGGACCGCATGGTGTTGGCGACCATGCGAGCGAAGGTGGTCACGGAGCAAGACCAGCCCCGCCTGCACGAGATGGTCGGGCGCCTGGCCGCTGAGGCCGGCGTTCCCAAGCCCCGGGTCGCGGTCGCGGATATGGCCGTGCCCAATGCCTTCGCCACCGGCCGTAGCCAGAAGCACGCCGCCGTGGCCGTGACCACAGGCCTGATGGACATACTCAGCGATGCCGAGCTGGAGGGTGTGCTGGCCCACGAGATGAGCCACATCCGCTCGCGCGACGTGCAGGTGATGACCTACGCGAGCTTCTTCGCGGTGGTGGCCTCGTCCCTCATGACCTTCTTCTTCTTCATGGGCCTAATGGGCGGGATGAGGGGCCGTCGCAATGGCAGCGGGGGCAGCTACATCATGGTCGCTTACCTCGTCACCATCATCGTCTGGGTCGTCAGCCAGATCCTCATAGCCACGCTGTCGCGCTATCGAGAGTTCGCTGCCGACAGAGGCGCCGCGGCGTTGACGGGCAGACCCATGGAGCTGGCATCGGCGCTCGAGCGCATCAGCGGGAGCGTCTCCAAGGTGCCCAAGAACGATCTGCGCAAACTCGAGACCATGAACGCCTTCTTCATCATGCCGGCCATCGGCGACGGTGTGGCGAAGCTCTTCTCGACACACCCGTCGACCATGCGGCGGATCGAGCGCCTGCGCCAGATCGCGCAGGACTTCCCGGCAAGCTAGGACGCACGCAAGCTCACCATGATGCACGGAGCTCTGTTTCGCCGGAATGCGGGTGCGCCCGACTCGTGGTCCGAGGCCATCGGTACGATGGCGACCGCCGCGCCACGGCTCGAGGGACAGCTCGAGACGCTCAACACGGGCCGCGTGGGAATCATCGTGCGCCCAGACTCGGGCCAGTCGGCCGAGTCGGCCCGAGAGCAGCTCGACGCCATTCTCCGTACCGACCCGTCGACGGCGACGGTCGCGCTGTCGGTTGAGGATGACCAGCTCGGCACCCAATGGATCATCGTGCGGGGATCGTCGCTAAAGGGGCTGGTGCGCGACGCTCGCCTGGTCGGCGAGGCTCTCCTCAGCCGGGACATTGGCTCGCGAATCGTGGCGGCGGTGTTCCCGTTCACCTGGAACGACACACGCCAGTACTGGGTCTATCAACGCCGGATCAACAAGTACACGCCCTTCGTGCCAGTGGGGATGCCTTCCGAAGAGCGACGCGACGCGACGCTGGAGACGCGCATGGAGAAGGCGCTGCGGCGCGAGCTGCCTACCGAGAAGAAGATGAGCGAGTGGTACCCCATCTGGGGGATGCCGATCTAGCCGTTTGCTCATCAGTGCCCCGCGCGGGCGTAGCGGCGCACGAGCACGAAGCCCCCGATGATGATCACCAGGTCCAGCACCAGCAAGACCAGTAGGCCGCCAACGGCAGGCAGGCCCGCGCCGAGCACCAGGGCGATAACGAGGAATCCCGACAGCGCCAAGCCGACGGTCATGCCCAACCCGATTCGTGTGCTCGTGGGCATGTTCAAGGGGCCTCAATCGGGAGTATAGCGCCGCGCGCTTGTGTGTTTGTGGTATATTAGACCCAGCCCAGGGGGGTAGGGGTAACCATGGAAGACACAGTCAAGAGCGACGCACTCAAACGGCTGAGCTACCTCAGCGGCCACCTTGACGGCGTTCGCCGCATGATCGAGGCCGACACCTACTGCGTCGATGTGCTCAAGCAGACCCACGCCGTGCGGCGGGCCATCGAGAAACTGGAGTCGGTACTCCTCGAAGGCCACCTGCACACGTGCGTGCCCGACGCCATCCGCGATGGACGTGAGGACCAAGTGGTCAGCGAATTGGTCGAGCTCTACGAAGTGGCAAACAGGTAAAACATGGCGACCCGAATTACGGCGAGGAGGCGGCGATGACCACGACCGCGGGCAATGAGCAGCAGCGTGTCATCCTACAGATCGAGGGCATGACGTGCGCCGCGTGCGTTAGCACGGTGCAGACTGCTCTTGAGGGCGTCGGTGGGGTGAGTGTCGCCACGGTCGCCCTGGGCGTCGACACGGCGACGGTCTCCTATGACCCCAGCTCCACCGAGGTGCGCCAGCTGGTCGGCGCCGTCAAGTCCGTGGGCTACGGCACCGCCGCTGACACCGTGGCGTTCGTGGTACCGGGCCTGAGTGATGGGGCCGCAGGAAGGTCGATCGAGAGCCGCGTGGGCGCGTTGGACGGCGTCGTCGCAGTGTCGGCCAACCCTGCCACCGAGCAGGTGGCCGTCTCATATATCCGCGGCGCCGTGACCATGCAGTCCATCCAGAGCGTGATCGAGGAGTCCGGCCTGCGCGTGGAGGGCATCGAGAACGCAGACCAACTCGCGACGGATCTGGAGCGGTTGGCCCGCACCAAGGAGATCGCGTCGCTGCGCCGAAAGGTCGCAATTGCGGGCGCTGTTGGGGCCATCATCATGGTCCTCATGTACGTCCCTCTTGAGGCTCTTAACCTCACTGAGTTCCAGCTTAACTTCATTCTGTGGGGGATGGCCACCCCGGTGCAGTTCTGGATCGGCGCGACTTTTTATCGGGGCGCTTGGGGCGCGCTGAAACACGGGACGTCCAACATGAACACGTTGGTCGCCCTCGGCACGAGCGTGGCCTACGTCTACAGCACCAGCCTCACCTTCTTCGGGAGCTTCTATAGCGACGCCCATCTGCTGCACGCCCACAGTACGTTTGGCCACAGCACCGGGACGTACTTCGACGCCTCCGCGATCATCATTGGTCTCATCCTGTTCGGCCGGTTCTTGGAGGCTCGCGCCAAAGGCCAGACCACGGCGGCTATCCGAACGCTTATCGGCCTGCAGCCGCGGACCGCCCGCGTGGTCCGCGCTGGGGAGGAAGTCGACGTACCCATAGCCGACGTCGTACTGGGCGATTTTGTCATCGTACGGCCCGGAGAGCGGGTCCCCGTGGACGGAGAGATGACAGAGGGCTTCTCGACGGTGGATGAGAGCATGCTGACCGGCGAGAGTATCCCCGTGGAGAAGCAGCCCGGGGCCGTCGTCTATGGAGGCACCGTCAACGCCGTGGGAAGCTTCACCTTCCGCGCCACGAAGGTGGGCAGTGACACGGCGCTGGCCCAGATCATCCGGCTGGTCCAGCAGGCGCAGGGCTCGAAGGCGCCGATCCAGCGCCTCGCCGACACCGTGGCTGCCTACTTCGTGCCCGCCGTCCTCGGCATCGCCCTCGTTACCGGCCTCGTCTGGTACTTTGCCGGCCCCCCTCCTCAGTTCGCCATCGCTATCTTGAATGTTGTCGCGGTCTTGGTGATCGCCTGCCCCTGCGCGCTTGGCCTCGCCACGCCCACCGCAATCATGGTGGGTACAGGCAAGGGGGCGGAGCACGGCATCCTCGTCCGAGATGCCGGGGCGTTGGAGCAGGCCCACAAGATCCAAATAGTCGTGTTGGACAAGACGGGCACCGTCACGCGCGGGCAGCCAGTGCTGACGGACGTGCTTGCGCGCAGCGTCAGCGAGGCTGAGCTGCTGCGGCTGGCGGCCTCCGTCGAGCGCCTGAGTGAGCATCCGCTCGCTGCGGCCATCGTAGACGGGGCGCGCGAGCGAGGGCAGGAGCCGGTGCCTGTCGAGGCGTTCGAGGCGGCGGTGGGACTCGGCGTGCGGGCGCAGGTGGACGGTGAGTGGATCGCCGTCGGCAGTATGGGGCTCATGGCGCAGGCGGGCATCGAGCTTGATGCCGCGACCCAGAGCACGGCGCGGCTGCTCTCCGAGCGCGGACGCACGGCGATGGTCGTGCTCCGCGGCGAAGAGGTCATTGGTGTGCTGGCCGTCGCCGATACGCCGCGGGACGAGGCGGCGGAGGCAGTGGCGCGCCTGCAACAGATGGGTATCCAAGTGCTGATGCTCACGGGCGACACCAAGGCCACCGCATTGGCGATGGCCGAGCAGGTCGGCATCGACGACGTGATCGCCGAGGTGCTCCCCGGGCAGAAGGCGGCGGAGATCAAGCGGCTCCAGGCGAGCGGAAAGCGTGTCGCCATGGTCGGAGACGGCATCAACGACGCTCCAGCCTTGGTGCAGGCCGACGTGGGCATAGCCATCGGCACCGGCACGGACGTCGCCATGGAAGCGGCCGACGTCACGCTGATGCGCGGCGACCTGAGGGGCGTGAGTGACGCCATCTTCCTTTCGAAGTCCACGATCCGGACGATCAAGCAGAATCTGTTCTGGGCATTCTTTTACAACACTGCCCTCATCCCCATCGCCGCGGGTATGTTGTATCTGGTGTTCAGCGATGGGGTGCCCGCCGGGTGGCTGCGGTATCCTCTGGGCGATTTCGGGTTCCTGAACCCGGTTATGGCGGCAGGGGCAATGGCCTTCAGCTCTGTCTCCGTCGTGACGAACTCTCTCCGCCTCCGGCGGTGGAAGCCCGCGAGCGGGGGTGGCCTGTCGGGCCGTCCCGCAACACAGCCCGCTCCGACTCCGGCGCTTCGGTGAGGCCACCGGAACGGTTGGAGATGCAGGCCGACGCTATTATTCACGAAAGGTTGATACGCCAATGAGCACCATGGATACACTGTTCCGGAGCCAAGGCACTGCCATGGACCCGGTGTGCGGGATGGACGTGGACACGGCCAACCCATCGGGGGGCAGCCACGAGCACGAGGGTACGACGTACTACTTCTGCGCGCCGGGGTGCCGCTTGGCATTCGCCAAGGACCCCGCCCACTTCCTGGCCAGCCCAGGAGGCCACGGCCACGATGGGGCCCACGCCCACTAGCACCGAGGATCGGCTATAGGCCCGGCTTATGGCTGATCCGTGAATAGGCGTAGCAGGGTGCGCCACGCAGCCGCAAACGCGCCCCACGTCGATCGCCCTAAGGGCGGAGGCACCGCGCTTCCAGTTCGTCCAGGAAGGCGATTGCGCGGGACTGTGCATTGGTGGCGTCGAAGCTGATGACCTCGCCCGCGCGACTGCGTCCCTGTAGGTCGACCAGGCTCGCGGCGAAGTCCCGGTGGCTGTCCAGCCGGGGGAAGTGCTCCAGGAACCGGTCCACGAGCTCCATGCGCTTGACGCCCGAGTTGTCGTGGGCAACCACCATCAGTGCGTTGGTCATCGTGCGCGTGACGATGCTGTGGTATAGCTCCAGCAGCAGGTCGTCGGTGACGGGCAGCGGCTCGACCGCACGGCCAAGCTTGCCGTTATCGTCCTTGGGTGTGAGCGCGATGACGGTCTGATCCGCCGCCATCTGGCGGTAGTGCCGTATCCCAGCGCGCGCGTTCAGCAGCTGGTCCAGCGTTGGGAAGCCGATGGCAGCGTAGTAGGTCAGCTTGTGCCCCAGCCACACGGGGAAGCGAGACCAGTCGAGCGTGATGAACGGGCTGGTGTCGACGTAGCGGGCGAACGCCTCGCGGTCGAAGACGAGGGGTTGGACCATCGAGACGATGGGCGTGTCCCCGTGGGGCTTCACGGGCCCCACGCGGTCGTCGACGTAGACCAGGTGATCGTCGCGGCTCAGCTCGGCGGCGACGCTATCGAGCCGCCGGCGTAACGTCCTGAAACGCTCCCACGTGAGCCCCTCCAGCACGTAGACGAAGTCGTAGTCGTTGTGCAGCTCTTCCGGTGCGTCCCGGTCTGCGTGGGAGCCAACCGGCACGAACGACAGCAGGTCGTCGCCGAAGTGCTCGGCCACGTCCGCCACGGCGTCGAAGACCGCGTGCTTCAGAGGCTCCATGAGCGGACCGGGCCGGCGAGCTATCCGGCGCTCGCCTCTGTCGTGCTCTGCGTTGGCCCCCATGTCGCGAAGCCGCAGCCGATCTTGGCGTGGTGCGACGGGAAGTACTCGACGATGTCGGCCCGGCGGTCCATGGCCGCGGCGACCGCGATCCAGGCCCTGAGCTCGCCCGTGCCTCCGCGCAGCGTGTCGGAGTCGAAGGTGAACAGGCTCTTCAGCCGCTCGTGCTCGTTGCTGGCGAGCCTGTCAAGAAACCAACGATCGAGCGGCTCGTCGACCCAGCCAGCGCGAGGGCCGGTGGGGTCGTGGGAGAGCCCGCCCGAGGCGTAGATGGCGACGCGCTCCGGCCGCTCGTCGAGGATCTGCCGCAGCGCCCGACCCAGGTGCCAGCACCGCTCCGCTGAGGGCAGGGGCGGGAAGTACTCGTTCAGGAAGATGGGCACGATGGGGATATCCAACTCCGGCATCAGCCGTGGCATCGGGTGGATCATCGCGTGGGAGGCGCCGTGGTCGGGCCGGCCCATGGGGCGTTCGATCTCCGCATACGCGGGGTCGAAGCCGTGGTCAAACAGGCGGTCGAGGACATGCTTCGCGAGGCCTTCGTGGACCTTCAGTGTGATGATCATCTCCTGTGGGTCCTCGGGTAGGTAGGGGACCGCGAGTGTCCCCCACAGCTCCTCGCCCGTGTAGACGCACAGCGCCGGCATCATGGAGCGGGCGAACATATCGCCCTGGTCGTCTCCGAGCACGACGAGCGCGTCGGCACCGAAAGCACGGAGCCGCTCGCGGAGCACGGCGAACGATGCGTCGATTCGGTCGACGTACCCCTGGATGACCTCCGGCGTCTCGGCAGCGGCGGTGTGCGGTTGGCTCCCCTTGGTGTACTCCGGGATGGCCCCGTAGATGGCCGGCCAGGTCTCTGCCGGCCGAAACATGGCGGGTGCGTGTGACGACGCAAGTCCGAGTCCGAGCATGTCGCCTGCCTCCGATCTCGCGCCGCGCCGAGGTCTCGCCGCGCCCTAGCCGATGCGCATGTCCAAGACGGCGGCCTGCCCGACTCGAACCCGCTCGAGGCCGCGCTTGATGGCGGGCAGCACTTGGTCGGGCTCTTCGACCTTCTCGCCGTATCCCCGGCAGGCCTGTACCAGCACGTCGTAGTCCGGCGAAGGATCGATGTCCACGCCGATGAAGTCCTGGTTGCGTGGACCTGCGCCGTCCGGGTAGTGGTTGGTCCAGGACCTGCGCGTCGCGTGGTGCCGCGAATTGTTGTAGATGATGGTGAGGAAGGGCGCGTTGTACTTCTCGGCGGCCCAGAACGCAGACGTGGGCCGCGCGAACACGAACGAGCCGTCACCCTCCATGCAGACGACAGTCCTGTCGGGCTGGGCCAACTTGGCGCCCAGCGCCGCGCCGAGCCCCCAGCCAAGCGAGGAGCCACCACTCCCGAACACGGTGCCGGGGACGTGGCGGTCGGTGTACATGGTCCACGGGCCACCACCGGTCATCCCCTCGTTCATGACGATGGCGTCCTCATCCAACACCTGCTCCAGACAGTGGGCTATCCAATCGGGGCTGATCGGTCGCTCGTCCTTGGCCGCGAGCGCCTGGCGCTCGATCTCCCCGCGCCGCCGCGCCGAGCTTGCGGCGTAGCCCGCGACGCGCTCTTCGATGCGCTTGGCATCGGCGTCGCTCATGCGCGAGCGCACCGCGTCGACCAGCGCGGGCAGCGCCTTGCGCGAGGCGGCGTGGATGAGCAGGTCGGCGGGGAAGGTCCACAGTGGGATGGTGTCCTTCGACGGGTCGATGTCTATCCAGGCCACGCGCCCACTGGGCTCGATCGACTCCCGGTCGGGCACCCACGGCACATCGTGGTCGACGACCAGGATGAGGTCTGCCTCGGCCACCGTGGGCGCATCGCAGGTGGCGGCGTTCAGCGGATGACGGCTGGGCATGTTCAGCCGGGTGCCGAGGGCGCCCTGGACGGGGGTCCCGACAAGCTCGGCCAGAGTCGTCAGATGCGCAACGCTCTCCGGGAAGCGTCCCGGTGTGCCGGCGATGATCAATGGGCGCTCGGCGGAGACCATCCAGCCGGCCAGGGTCTCGATGGCCTCGGCGTCGGGGGCGGGAGCGATGGGCTTGGCGTGCCGGGCGACGGGTGGAGCGTCGAAGGCCTCCATCTTCTGCATGAGCAGCTCACGGGGCAACGCGAGGTAGACGGGGCCCGCCGGCTCGGCGGTGGCGACCTGAAAGGCCTTCTGCATGACCCAGTTCAGGCTCTCGACGTTGCGGAGCTCGTAGTCCCACTTGGTGAACGTGCGGACGATGCCGTTCTGGTCTCGCTGCTCCTGAATCCAGTGGATGCCCATGTCCTTTCCGCCCCGCACGGCATCGCCGACGGTGGACGGCGCCCTGCCCGCGCAGACCACGACCCCGGAGTGGTCCCGCTGCGCGTCATGGTAGGCGCCGCCGATTTGGGCGGTGCCGGCGTCTACGTGCACGAGGACGGCCTGCGCCTTTCCGGTCAGTTGGAAGTAGCCTTGGGCGGCGAACATGGCCGTGACCTCGTCGATGCACAGGATGAGCCGGGGCACGGGCCGCTCTTGCTCCATCATCCGGGCCATCGCCTCCTGGATGGGGAAGGTGTCCGTGCCTGAGTTGATGAACAGGTACTCGACGCCGTTGCGGTTGAGCATCTCGACGAAGGCCTCGGCGGCATCCTCGACGGGAATGGCTTCGATGCTGCGGGCGTCGGGTGTGGTGGCCGGCATCCTCTTCTCCTGGCGCTCGGGTTGGGTGCGCTACTTCACGAAGCCGTAGAACCGCTCGGCTGCTCCACGTAGGATGCCGTACTTCTGATCGGGAGTCATCCGGGGCCGGGCGGCCATGTCGTAGAGCGACTGTGGGTACTCGCCGTCCCAGTGCGGGTAGTCAGAGGCGTACATGATGAGGTCGTTGCCCAGCAGGTCCATGACTGGCTCCAGCAGCCGCTCCTGGGACTCGGAGCCGAAGAAGATGTTGCCGCCCTGATGGACGTACTTGCTGGGTGGCTTGCTAAGCAGTGGCGCGTCGATTTCGCCGCGGTGCTCGAACTCCTCGTCCATGCGGTCGAGCCACCAGGGGACCCACGTCCCTCCTGACTCCAGGAAACCGAAACGGACGTGGGGGAACTTCTCGAATACGCCCTCGAACATCATGCTCGTCATCTGGCGCAGGATGCCGAAGGGGTGGGCGACGGTGTGGGTCTGGATGAACTTGGGGAAGGGGTCGGCGCCCGGCGCCATGCTCGAGCCGGAGGCGTGGACGGCGATACAGACGTCGAGCTCGCCAGCGGCCCGGTAGACGCGGTCGAACTGCGAGTGGCCGAGCAGATGCGCGCCATCGGCGCCGAGCATGCCGCCGACCAGGCCCATGGAGACGCCTCGGCGGAGCTCCTTCTCGGCCTCTTCAGGGTCGTAGGTTGGGAGCAGCGCGACGCCCATGATGCGGCCGCCGGAGGGTGCGCAGAAGTCGTTGGCCAGCCACGTGTTGTAGGCGCGGCAATAGGCGGCTTGGTAGTCGGGATCGCGCATGAAACCGTAGAACAGGCCGAGAGACGGGTAGACGACACTCCACTCGATGGGCCCACGCTCCAGGGCTTCGATCCAGTCCCCGGTCTTGCTGGCCGCGCCCCGATGGAGCCTTCGACCAAGGTTGCGATCGTGCCCGTCCAGCGGTGTCAGCCCGCCGGGTCCCGCGAACCCGGCTCGGAACTCCTTGTAAGGCTGGTCCATGTACTCGAGGATCGCCGCGCCATTCTCGCCGACGTGGCCATCGGCATCGACGGCGAGGACACCGGGCCTCGCCTCCACGATCGCGATCGTCATCGCTCGGGCCTCCTCGCGCCGGCCACCGGCCGGTCCGCTGCGCCATTCTAGTACGTTCCCACGGGGGCGCGAGCAGGCGCCTCGCCGAGCGGGCTTTTGGACACGCGAGCGCTTGGCCGGTTCGCTACAAGATCTCGTCGATGAGCTCGTTCATCTTGCTCTTGGTCAGCAGCCCGGCGAAGCGGCTCTTGACCACGCCGTCCTTGGTGATGAAGTAGGTGGTCGGCATGCCGAGGATCTGGTACGAGCGAACGACGTTCTCATCGAAGGTGGTCCCTACCGGGTAGTCGACACCGAGCTCGCGGATGAGCTCCAGCCCTTCCGCTCGCGTGCCGAGCAGCTGGAACGGCCCGATGTCGATGCCGAGCAGCGTGACCTCGGCACCCCGCGCCTCGTAGACCTCCTGGAAGTCGGGCATCTCGGCCCGGCACGGCGGGCACAGCCCAGCCCAAAAGTTGAGCACGAGCGGCTTGCCGGTGTGTTCGAGGATCGCCGTCAACGTGACTTCGTCCCCGCCCAGGATGTCGTCGCCCTGGTACGTGGAGATGGTGAGGTTGGGCACGCCAAGGCTTATGCCATCGGCGGCCGGCTCGCCCCCATCGCTCCCACCACAGGCGGTTGCGATGAGCGCGACCAGCAGGAATACGGAGGCCATTGCCGTCATGCGGCCGCGTGGCCTTCGCGCTCGCGCCATTCGGATAAGACTTGGCATCGGATCGCTACCTCTTCGAGTTTAGGAACCAAACAGGGCGGGCACTAGGGGGTCGCTTCCGCCCCGCCGTACAACCCGGTGTCGGGGTGGAAGTCGGTCCACGCGAACCAGAAGGACACGAACGAGGCCAACTGCGTCAGGCGGGTCCCCGCGAGCTCGCCGTCCTTGGCGACCCCGCTGACGCGCGTCCACGTCGAGCCGGTCTGAGTATCGCGCATCTCCAGGTTACCGACGGGAGTGAAGCTCAACACCCGCCCATCGGCCAATGTGCGGTCGAACACGGCCTGCGTGCCCGCCTGTGGATCGAGGGTGACGACGATTTCTCGGCCGGAGTAGCTGTCGTTCACGATCTGCTCTTCCGCCAGCGCGCGGAACCCGTACGCCCGGGCCTGGTCGCCCCAGTCGAGCCCAACCACAAGCGTCTTCGTCGGCAGCCGGTCGTCGGGTACCGCTTCGCCGAGGATGCCGGCTGAGCCGCTTTGATAGTAACTCCGGTAGGGGTCGTCCCCGCTGCCGCGGCCGAAGCGCCGGTCCAGCAGCTTGGTGTCCGGGTGCCGTTCCACCCAAGCTGCCCACGTGGTCAGCGGGGCGGGGATCAGTTCGAGGCGCTCCCCTGCCAGCTCGCCCTCGACGGCCTCCTGGAGGAATTGACTCCAGAAGGTGTCGGTCTGGTGGTCGTACATGACGACGGCGTTGCGGATCAGCTTGCCGGATACGCCGAAGGTGAGCTCCCTCCCGGCGACCTCGCGGGCAAAGACCATGCCCGTAAAGCAGAGCGGTCACCACGTGACCATGACTGGTCTCCCGCCAACCGTATCGTTGACGACTTCGTGACTGCTCAGGTGCGCTGTGGCGTAGGCCCGGTGGTCGCCGTTGATGGACAGCCCGATGACGAGCTCTTGCGGCAGCATCTGGGACGCCGCTACCGCGCCGTCGACGAACATCGGGTCAAGGATCGCTGGGATCGCGTCCTTCCCGAGAACCGTCCGGATCTCGAACTCGCGTAATGGCGTGGACGCGTCGGCGCCGGCACTGGCCGCGGGGAGGGCCACGGTGGTACTGCGGTTGAGCAGCCGCCAAACGGGGCTGCCGGGAATCACGGCGAGGAATGCCAATACGACGACGCCCATGACTACGGTCGCTGCGATGGTGGTGCGGCTCAGCAAGTACAGCCCCTATTCATTCGTTGGATGCGTGCGGCTAACCTACGGTGCAGCAGTGGGCGCGCCCTTGGCGCAGCTCTCGTAGATAGGTACGACTCGGAGCTGGAAAAGGGTCACGGGCAACGACAGGTCGCCCTGAGACGCCAGGAAGGGCCGGCGTAGTCACGCCGGCCCTTCTTTTCGACCGATTGTTTCTCGCTGGCTAGACCGCGCACTCACCCTCGCCGCGCTCCAGCTTGTAGAGCACGGTCTTGCCCCAGTCCATGTAGTAGTCCAGCGTCTCTTTGCCCAGTGGACCGATCTCGCGGAACTCCGAGAGGATGGCCTCAAAAGCGTCATTGCCCGTGCGGTCGACGAAGTCGTTGAACTCCTCACCATCTCGTCGCTGGTCGCGGTAGTAATCGAGGAGCCGCCGAATGGCACTCGGGACGTGTTTGGAAGGCACCTTGGCCTTGACTCGCTGGCCGTATTTGAGGCCGCCCCGCTCGTAGGCGCCGCCAAGGTAGACCTCGAAAGCGGGGATCTGGTTGCCCCCGGGCCCTTTGATGGAGGCTCCCTGGAAGCCGATGTTGGCCAGATGGTGCCTGCCACAGCCGTTGGGGCAGCCGGACGCCTTGATGTGCAGCTTCTTGATGGCCGGGTCTTCCAACAGGTCGTCCCAGTCCATCAGCGCATCCGTGACCGCCCGGTTCAGGCCCATGGAGGACGTGATGCCGAGCTTGCAGCTATCCGTGCCGGGGCAAGACGTCATGTCGGTGATCGAGTAGACCTCGGCCTCCGCCAGTCCGATGGCGCCAAGCTCGCGCCATACGGCGTAGAGAGCCCCATCGGGAATCCAGCGCAGCGCCAGGTTCTGCTCGGCGCTGAGCCCGAAGCTGGCCGAGCCGTGGTCGCGGGTGATCTGGGCGATGGCCCGGAACTGGTCCGCCGTCAGGTCCCCTCGCGGAACCTTCACGTACACCGCGTTGTAGCCCTCCTGGATTTGCGCGACGACGTTGGTCTTCCGCCAGAGAAGAAACTCCTTGTCCCCGGAGCCCTCCCCGGTGTCCGCCAGGGGAGCCGGAGGCGTCTCTTGAGCATTTGCCATCAGCGGGCTGGGGTCGAAGCTCCCCTCGTTGGCCCACGGCTTCTCCAGCTCGTCCTCGACCATCTGCCTGACGGCGTCGATGCCACGCCGGTGAATGAGTACTTTGATCCGCGCCATCATCTTGTTCTGACGCAGCTCGTCGGCGGCATCGAACACCCGGAGGATCGCCTCGGTAACCCGCAGGTAGTCCTCGACCGCGACGAACTCGTAGAGCGTTTCGGCGTTCTTGGCGAGGATCGAGGTGCCTCCGCCGACGACCATCTTGAAGCCCCTGTGTTCGACCCCGTCAATCTCTCGCACGCGCGCCACGAAGCCGAGATCGTGCATCCCCACGATGGCAGGGTCGTGCTCGCCGGAGGAGAAGGCCGTCTTGAACTTACGCGGCATCGATTGGGCGATGGGGTGCCGCACGAACTTGCGGACGTACGCCACAAGGTAGGGCGTGATGTCAAAGGCCTGCTCCGGGTCGATGCCCATCATCGGGTCAGCGTTCACGTTGCGGACCGTGTTCCCGCACGCCTCGCGGGTGGAGAGCCCGGACTCGCCGAGGATGCGCATCACGTTGGGAGCGTCCTCCAGCGCCACGTGGTGGTACTGGATGTTCTCCCGGGTCGTGATATGCCCCATCTTGAGGGGAGCAAGCTCGTCCGCAATGACCGCCAGCGCGTCCATCTGGTCTGCCGTTCCCAGCCCTCCGGGCAGCTTGACGCGCACCATTTGCGCATCGGGCTGGCGCTGTCCATAGATGCCCCGCCGCAGACGCCACGGGGTGAACTGCTTGTCGTCGATCTCACCCGCCCGGAAGCGCTTGGCCTCGACCTCGAACTCCTCGGCCTCGACCGCCAGGTACGGGATGACGCCCTTGGTGTTGTCGACTAGGCCGGCGTTGCGTGCAATGGCCATGGTGGACCCTCCGGTCTTGAACAATAAAAAAGCTGCACCCCGGTCCTTTGGCTTCGTAGCCAGCGGGGCGCAGCGCCTAGTGGTTCAGGCGTGCACCCTACAGGGGACAGGGACAGCAGCTCAAGAGCGCCATACAGGGCCAAGCTAACACCCGTCGGAGCGGATTGTCAACGCGCGAGGTCGACAATCCGCCAGGCCACGGCCTGGGGCACGGGGCTCCGGTGATAGACTGGCGCAGCCCGGATTGGGGGTGTCGTGCGGCAGGTCGCCTTCCTCGTTGGCTTGTTCGGTGCGGCGCTCGCGCTGTTGGGCTCGCTGGTGGCCATATTCGTTGGCGCACTCGGCCTGGTCACCGGCGGGGGGTTCGATGCGGGGGACCAGGCGTTATTCGGGTTGCTGGCCGTCGGTGCGGCATTGGTTGGCGGCCTCGGCGCGGTCGTCTCGCTCTTTCGGCCTCGGGCCGGTGCGCTGATGCTTCTGGGCTCGGCGGTGGCCGGGCTCCTCGCGATCCCGACGTACTACATCTTCGGAGCGGTGCTGCTGTTGGTCGGGGCCTTCTTCGCGTACCGCGCAGACAGGGAGGCGGGCCGCAGTATCATGGGCGAGCGATGACCACCGACGTGACCCCGCAGATCGTGCGCTACGCTTTCTACAAGGCTGACCCGGCCTGGCGCCGGCTACCGGAGGACGCCCGCTCGCGCAGCAAACGGGAGTTTGCCAGCGTCCTGGCCGAGCTCGAGTCACAATTGACGCTGCGCACCTACAGCCTGATGGGGATGCGCGCCGACGCCGAGCTGATGGTCTGGTCCGTCAGTGCCGACCTCGAGGGCCAGCAGGTCCTGGCCACCAGCTTGGCCCGCACCGAGCTTGGCGCCTACTTGGACCTGACCCACTCCTTCCTGGCCATGACGCGGCGCTCCAGGTACATCGACGACCATGGGCACGATGGGCACGAAGGGCCGGAGAGCCGCACGCGCATAAAGCCCATGGACCGGCCGTACCTGTTCGTCTACCCGTTCGTGAAGACCCACGACTGGTACCAGCTCTCCGGCGAGGAGCGCCAGCGGATGATGGAGGCGCACTTCACCATCGGCCACCTCTACCCCGAGGTGAAGATTCACACCTCCTACTCGTACGGGCTGGACGACCAAGAGTTCGTGCTCGGGTTCGAGACGTCCGAGCCGCAGCGCTTTCTGGAGCTGGTGATGGAGCTGCGGCACGCTGAGCAGCGCCCGTACACCGAGCGGGACGTGCCCATCTTCACCTGCCTGCTGAAGACCGTCGAGGAGGCGCTCGACGACCTGGGGGGCTGATGGGGGCCGATGGGAGGCTCCTGGCGGGCGATTGGGAGCCATAAGGCAAGCCCCCGGACATTGATGACAACGAAGACGGCCCCGCACACGCGGGGCCGTCTGTTTCGGCGTGAGTGTCGGTGGGGGCCTTTAGCCGCGGGCGGCCGTGTAGTCGAAGTCGCGATTGATCTCGATGTAGTTTTTCCACTGCTCGGGGACCGCGTCTTCGGCGAAGATGGCGGCGACGGGGCATACCGGCTCGCAGGCGGCGCAGTCGATGCACTCATTGGGCTCGATGTAGTACATCGTCTCCCCTTCGTAGATACAGTCGACGGGGCACACGTCCACGCAGGAAGCGTCTTTCAAGTCGACACAGGGTTCAGCAATGATGTACGCCATTGGCTGGAACGTCCTCCTAATGGTTGCGCCGAGGGCTCGTTGGTGCGGTAGTGTACGGCGCCTACACGCGCTGTGCAACGGTCCCGGTGGTCTGCAAAACGGTGCTTGGCCCGCCGGGATTCTTCTTGATGGAGAGGTTCACGAAGGTCTCGGTGCGACGGACGCCGGGTACCGTGCCGACGCTGGAGCGCAGGAAGGCGGCGAGTTGCTCGGGCGACGGTAGCGCCACCCACAGGAACACGTCGTATGCCCCCGTCGTGATGGCCGCGTATTGCACCTCGGGGAGCTCGGCCAGCGCATTGGCGACGGGCTCGACCTCGGCGGGATCGACCTGCAGGCCGACCAACGCGGTGGTGCCGCGGCCTAGCTTGGCGGGGTCGGGTATGGCGACCACGCGGATGACGCCGTCGCGGACGAGGTTGCGGAACCGGCGCCTAATGGTCCCTTCGCTCACCCCGATCTCGTTGGCCAGCTCGATGTTGGAAGCGCGGCCGTTGGTCTGTAGGAGATTGATCAATTGGTAGTCTAGTTCGTCCATTGTGCCTCTTGTAACTATCTCTGTAATTCGCCGCCAGTATAGCGCTGGTCACCGGATTCGCGCAACAATGCTGCGCTATTCGCTTATAGACCGGCTGAACCGGCTGAACACGTCGCCGGCGCGACCCTCTGATGAGAGCCTGCACTCTATTGTCGAATCCTTGACTAGAGAATAGGCATCTTGGTAGGCTGGTTACTAGTCTTCCGATCGCCTCTCAAAGGAGCGAGCCCATATGATCACCATTACCGAGACTGCCGCAGGCAAGCTCAGGGGCATCCTCGAAGAGGAAGGGCAGCACGACGCCGCGTTACGGGTCATCGTGGTCCCCAACGGCCAAGGTGCGCAGTACATGCTCGCGCTGGAGGATTCGCCTAAGGACGACGACATTGTGATGCACGAGAACGGCGTAAGGGTTGTCGTGGACACCGACAGCGTTCCGCTGTTGGAGGGCGCCGAGATCGACTACACGGACAGCTTGATGCGTAGCGGCTTCGTGATCAGCAACCCGAACATCGCCCCGACGGGCGGCGGGTGCGCCTGCGGCGGCAACTGCGGCTGCGGCGCCCACTAGGGCCCAAGCGAACGAAACGCCAGAAGGGGCGGTCCATTGGCCGCCCCTTCTCTTTGCCCTCTTTCGCCGCGAGCCTGGCGCTTAAGTGACCATTGCTGGTGTCTGTCCTTCGTTGCCGACCGGTAGCGTGCCGCCATGGTGCGCGCGGTAGTCCGCCAGTAGCTCGGCGTGACGGGGCTGCGGCTCGTTGTCGACCTCGAAGGCGAAGTGCGTCGACTCCCAGGTCAGAGCGTTGACATCGTTGCGCCGGTGCGCCCGGAGGTGGCTTCGGAGGGTGTCACCGCCGTCCTTAGCCCATCCGATGAAGATGGTCTCGGTGCCGCGGTAGAGGACGTAGACTCCGGGCCGGTCCGGGACCCCTCCGACCGCCTCGACGGTGAAGGGATAGCGGCGCTCATCCAGTGGGCGCTGGAGTAGGGGTTCTGGCTCCGGCGACAGCTGATGCTCTCTCGCCGCGTACGCCTGGCGAACGGCGACGCCAAGTTGGCTGAAGGTGAAGGGCTTCGTCAAAAACCCGTCCGCGCCGAGTGACTGTGCCTGGGCGAAGGCTTGGGGCGTGGAGAGGCCGCTGACCATCAGCATGCAGGTCCCGGGATTAGCGCCTCGCGCCTCCTGAAGGACCTGAAAGCCGTTTAGGTCGGCCATGCGGATGTCGAGGACGACCAGGTCGAACAGGCCGACGGCGAGCCAATCGAGCGCCTCGTCGCCGGACCCGGCCTCGATGCAATCGAAGCCGTACCTCTCGAGGAAGACGCTCAGCAGCTCCCGAATGCCTGGGTCGTCGTCGACAATCAGGGCTGATGACCGCGTGTCGGTATCGATCGTCATGACTGTTTCCAAGCGGGCACGCTCGGCAGCCTAGCCCAGCTGAAAACACCACTCTATGCCTGGTCCGAGGGAGCGGGCATGTACGGTGGTCGGGGGGTCTGCCCTACTTCCGGGGAAGCCGGAAGTGTGCTAAGGGGCGAGCTCGACGCGGCGCCCCGTCCTTGCGGACTCGACCATGGCGAGGGTTACCTGGGCGCTGCGCAGGCCATCGATACCACTCGCCGGCGGCTCGGTGCCGTCAGCGACGGCCCGGCCGAAGGCCTCCACCTGCCGTGTGTAGAGTGCAATGGGGTCGGTGTCGAAGTGCTGGTGCTCGTCGATGGCATCGGTCGCGACGCGGAGGTCGCCCTGGAGTACGGTCTCGACGCTGCCGGCCACATTGCCTTTGCCGAGCGATCCGTAGACTGCCACGTCCTGGCTGGGCCAGTCCGGCGTGCGGCGGCTGGTGGTGACGGTGCCGATGGCGCCGCTCTGGAAGCGCAGTAACAGCGTGATGAGGTGCTCCAGCGGGGTGTCTTGGGAGGCGTCGGTCAAGGCTGAGACCTCGGTGACCTCACTGCCCAGCACGAAGCGTAGGAGGTCGACGCAGTGGATGCCGGTGGCCATCATGACCCCAGCGCCGGCCATCGCCTGCTCCTCCCACCACTGTTGGTCGGGCGGGCGCGGCGGGGGCGCGGATTGCCCCCGTACCCCGCGTACCCAATTCGCCTGGGCCAGCGAGATGATCCCGAGCGACCCGTCCGCGACCAGGTCCCGAAGCCGCTGATGCCCGGGGTGATTGCGTAGGTGGAAGCCGACACCCAACCGGACCCCGGCCGCCGCACAGGCGTCCACGATCCGGTAGCAGTCGTCGATGGTCAGCGCCATGGGCTTTTCGCACAGCACGTGTTTGCCGGCCGCCGCCGCTTTGACGGCCTGCTCCGTGTGGAGGTGGTTGGGAGACGCGAGGTAGACGACATCGACGGCCGGGTCGCGCAGCATGGCGTCGTAATCGTCGTAGGCGTTGGCGCCGCCGTGCTTGTCGGCGAACTCCCTCGCCCGCGCCTCAGCGCGGCTCACGACAGCGACGATTCGCGCGTCCTGCGCCGCGTTGATAGCGGGCGCCATCTTCTGGTCAGGGTGACGTCCGGTACTGACGATGGCCCAGCCGAGGGGCATGGTGTTCTCCGATGCGAACGTGTTCGGGACGGGGGCATGGGCCGGCCCGGCGGAACCTTACCTGCGTTGTGCACGCGGAGCGTGGCCTACTCCTTGGACGCCTGCTCCTGGATGTAGCGGTAGGAGGCCAGGGCCGCCGCGATCCCGTCGCCGACGGCGTTGCCGAGTTGCCGCTCGGAGTATTGGCGGATGTCGCCCGCGGCGTAGACACCAGGTACACTCGTCTCCATCGACAGCGTGGTGGCGACGTGGCCCGCCGCATCCAGGTCGACGACGTCGGTGAGATAGTCGCTCACCGGGTGGAAGCCGATGTAGATGAACACGCCCTGGGTGGGCAGTTCCGTGACCTCGTCGGTCTTGAGGTTGCGGATCGACACTGAGTCGACGGCGCCGTTGCCGCTGATCTTCTCGACCGCGCTGTCCCAGATAAAGCTCATGTTGGGAGTCTCGAATCCTCGCTTCTGGAGGATCTTGCTCGCCCGCAGCTCGCCGCGACGGTGCACGACGGTCACACTCTTGACGAGGCGCGTTAGGTAGAGGCCCTCGTCCATCGCGGCATCCCCGCCACCGACGACGACCACGTCCATGCCGCGGAAGAAGTTTCCGTCGCACGTCGCGCAGTAGGAGACGCCGCGGCCCGCGTACTCCTCCTCGCCGGGGACGCCGAGCTTGTTGTGCTCGCCGCCGGTGGCGATGATCACGGCGCGGGCCGTGTATTCACGCTCGTCGCCGATGACACGCTTGGCCTTGCCCGCGACGTCGAGCTGCTCGACCGTGTCGTATACGAACTGGACACCGAAGCGGCGCGCCTGCTCCTCGTAGAGCGACGCGAGCTCAGGACCGCCGATCCCCTTGGGGAAGCCTGGGTAGTTCTCGATGTCGCCGGTCTTGAGGATCTCACCGCCGACGGCCATCTTCTCGATGACGAGAGTCTTCAGCATCGCGCGGACCGCGTAGATGGAGGCCGCCAGGCCAGCGGCGCCTCCGCCGACGATCACGACGTCATATTCAGGTTCGGTTGTGACGGACTCCATTTGTTCTCCCTGTCTATCCCGGCCGATCGGGTGCCGCCCCGGCTCTCGGTGCACTCGTTCGTTTGATGCGCGACGGGTTCCGGCGATGTGCCGGCGCGCGATGTCAGGCGTGGTAACGGAAGCCAGCCCCCACGCGGTCGCGGTTGAGGCGCCTGCTTAGGTGCAGCCCCTCGAAGATGAACTCCATGCCCGAGGCGATGGCCGCCTCGTCTTCGCCGAGGCCCAGGCGTCCAAGCATACCCGCCATCCCGTCGAATTGTGCCAGCGCTTTCACGTACGTGATGGCGGCGAGGTCCGAGCCAGTCTCCGCAGCCGCGCCTTCGTCGAACTTGACGATGAGATCGTCGAAGTCGACGGCGTTGAAGTGCCGCTCGAAGACGTTCAGCACCGCGCGCCGCATGATGTCGTCGACCATGCGGCCCTCGCGGCCGTCCTCCACGCTCTCCATCTCCAGCTTGCCCAGGGTGGACGCCACCGTCGAGGCAAGGTCGCTGACCCGTGGGGCCGCGCGCTTCTCGCGCAGGCGGATGGAGCGGCGGAGGGCGTTGGCGACCACCGTCTCGTAGTTGGCGATGGAGACGCGGACACTGACGCCGGAGCGCTGGTTGATGTCGGGGTGCTTGCGGGCCAGCGCCGTGAACTCAGCCAGCACCTCCTTCATGAACTGCGGCACGAAGATGCGCTCGTCTGTCTCCGGGAAGGACGTGCGCTCGACCTCCATGATGGAGATCTCCTGCGCGCCATCACGCGGATAGTGGGTCCGGATCTGCGCGCCGTACCGGTCCTTGAGCGGGGTAATGATGCGCCCGCGGTTCGTGTAGTCCTCGGGATTCGCGCTGGCCACCACGAGGATGTCCAGCGGCAGGCGCACGCGGTAGCCTCTTATCTGGACGTCGCGCTCCTCCATGAGGTTGAACAGTCCCACCTGGATGCGCTCGGCGAGGTCCGGCAGCTCGTTGATGCAGAAGATTCCCCGGTTGGTCCGCGGGATCAGGCCGTAATGGACAGCGAGCTCGTCCGAAAGGTAGCGGCCCTCCGCCACCCGGATGGGGTCGATGTCGCCGATGAGGTCCGCGATCGAGATGTCGGGCGTGGCCAGCTTCTCGCCGTAGCGGCGGTCGGGCCCGATCCACTCGATGGGCGTCGCGTCGCCCTCCTCCGCGATCAACTCGACGGCATAACGCGAGACTGGGTGGAAGGGGTCGTCGTTGATCTCGCTCCCGGCGACCGCGGGCACGGCATCGTCCAGGAGGCCGGTCATCGCGCGGATGAGGCGTGACTTGGCCTGGCCACGCTCGCCCAACAGGATGATGTCCTGACCGGCGAGGATGGCATTCTCAATTTGGGGGACGACGGTGTCTTCGTAGCCGACGATCCCGGGAAAGATCGGCTCGTTGCGCTCCAGCTTGCGAATCAGGTTGGCGCGGATCTCCTCGCGCACCGGCCGCGTCTGGTAGCCGCTCTTCTTGAGGGCACCGAGGGTCGTGGGGCGCTTCTTGGTCGGGGCCATGTGATCAAGGTTCCTGGGGTCGCGCGGGTGCGTGCGCCGTGGTCTCCCTCGGCTACCCGATTGGGTTCGCACCGACGCCGCCATTCTATCGGCGCCCCAATCGGCCCACAACAACAGAGGGTGTTGCATATTTCTTGATGGCAGAGGCTAGAGGCCCGGGCAGTTCAGGGGAATGTCGTCGGTTCCCAAATACCATTCCTTGTCTACGAAAACCCAGGCTTGGGGTACTTTGCCAAGTGACTCGGTGTCCCCCACGACTTCACCCAGCCGAATCTCGAAGTGCACGCTCCCTGTAGCGCGCACGCTCCCTGTAGCCTGCATGCTCCCTGTAACGTGTGCGACGCTCACGCTGAAGACACCGAGTTCAAAAGGACCATCAGCGAGCGCCCTAAGTTCTTCCCAGATTCTGCGTAACTCGGAGACGTAGGGAGACGAAGGGCAAACTTTGCGGAAGCGGGGGGTTTCGAACTGGTAGACACCAGCCCCATCCTCGTTAGTGAAAACGGACTCGTAGGCTTCAGCCCGAGCGCGCAAGGAAGCCTCGGTTGGCAAGGCGGACTCGTACGCTTCCCGAGCGCGCACGAAAGACTCGGTTGGTTCTTCGTTGCCTCCTCCTCCACACGCGGCGAGAACGACAAGTAGGACTACCGCCACCCAGAGGCCATAGCCTCGACTGATGTTTGCGCCATTCTTCGCGACGGGCATCTCACCACTCCGACGGCTGGTGAACCTTACTCGGGGGGTTGTGTTGCGTCACTGTTCGTACGCAGGGGTCTCGACAGCATGAGAATTCTCAGGGCTGGCCCTTGGTACGCGAAAACGCCCGCGCGGCCCTCCGGATCTCCTCCGCGCCATGATGGGGCAACGTTGGAGGCAGGGGGTGAGAGCCGCGCGGGCGAGGGTTTAAAGCGAGTTTGGGTCGAAAGGCCGCTAGCCGGCGTGGACCGCCAGGATGTCGGTGATGATGGTCGTTGTGCCGGTGCCGCCGGCGACCGGGATCTGGTCGAAGTCGAACAGCACGACGCTGGCCGGGTCGTCCCCCAAGAGGCTGGAAGCGATGACGCTGGTGACGGCGTCGGTCAGGTGCGACTCCTGCAGACCCATGACCGCGGAGACCGTGTCGTATATGTGTTCTCTGTTCATGATGCCTCCCTTGGCCGCGACTACTGCTGCGGCGTTGCCGATGCTTCGTTTGAGTACGCCGACTCGTTGCCGGCGGTGTTGGCGACTGTCACGACGTAGAAGTACGTCGTGCCGTTGATCAGGCTGAGGTCCGCGTACTGTGGGGTCGTGATGCCGGCGACCAGCCCGTAGGGGCCACCCGTGGTCGTCGCGCGGTAGACGTTGTAGAGGAGCACGTCGGTCGTCGTGACCTCGCTCCAGACGAGGCTCACCAGCCCGTCCGCGGGGGCCGCGATGAGGCCGGTCGGGGCGGCGGGGGCCACCGTGACGTTTGCCAGTTCGTTCTCCAGCTCGGTGGCGAGGCCATCGAACTCGCCCGCCAAGACGGAGGCGTAGGCCGTAACTTCGGCGCTGCGGGCCTCGGCTCGCGCATAGTCAGGGTCGTCAATGAAGGTCATGAGCTCGTTGACGAGCGCTGTGTACATGTTTCCGAACTGGTCAGCCGTTTCCTGAACAGCCTCGCGGCCGAAGGGCGTGTTCTTGTCGATCTGCTGGGAGGGTGTCGTGTCGGCAAGCGGGAAGCCGCCCATGGCGCTGGAGAGTGCGCCGAGGACGAGCATCACGAGGCTCAAAACTGCCGCTGCTTGCACGCGCCTAACCCCTTATCGGTCACCGGGGTCCGGCGTTCTGGCAGGGCGGCCGGCCCTCGGTGCGGGTTATCCCTCAATCGCGCCTAGGTGCTTACACCCAGGACACGTAGGGGAAATCCCTACCGATGAGGGGAGTATCTGCGGGGGTCAGGAGGCCGCCACCCTCCAAGCGAGTGAAAAACGGGCTAGCCCGAACGGGTGATACTTTTGGACGGCACGTGCGAAGGGTACCGGGACCCGCGGGGGTCGGACTTTCGTACGGGTGACAGATGCCGCGATGCGGCTCTAGGGGCTAGGCGCCTGGGGTGTCGATGAAGGGTCCGAGGGCGGCGAGGAACCCGGCTGGGTTCTCCCCGTAGCACCAGTGGCCGCCACCCGGAACCTCGACCAGGGCGCAGCGATGGATGGCCTCGGCCATGCGCTCGGCGACGTCACGTCTCAGCAGAGGACTGTCGGCGCCTCGAATGATGAGGGTCGGGACGCCGATACGCGGGAGTACGTCCCAGGCTTCCGGGCGCTCGTACTCGACGATCACTTGGCGGTCCCGCTTCCACGTCAGCCGCCCGTCGGGCAGCGGCCTCGTCATCGCGCGCGCCTGGTGTTCGAGCAGCGCCTCGTCGGTGCGCGGCTCGCGCAGGCGCAGGCGGTCCGTGACGCTGGCAACGTCGTCCCACTCGTCGCTTTCAGCCCGATACCGGTCGAACATGCCGGCTGAGCCTGGGTTCTGCTGGTCGGGGTCCATGTCTACGATCACGAGGCGAGCCACACGCTCGGGGTGGTCGGCAACGTGGGCGAAGGCGTACTTGCCGCCGGCCGAGTGACCGACCAAAGAGATGCCGCGCAGGTCGAGCGCATCAAGGACATCGCCGACCTCGCCGACGTAGTCTTCGAAGTGGTAGTGACCAGGCGTCCGCTCGCTGTCACCGTGCCCCCGGCTGTCCAGGGCGTAGACGTGATGACGCCGGCTCAGCGCCGAAGCGATGTGGTCCCAGTTTCCCGTGCAATCCTGAAGGCCATGGAGCAGCATCACCGGCGATCCCTCACCGCCCCAGTCGACGTAGTGGAGGCGAGCGCCACGCGCCGTCACGAAGTGGCTGGTGGGCCCGGCGCCCGTCATGAGCCGCGCACCATCTCATCCAGACGTAACAGCGCTTGGCCGAGCACCCTCGTGCCCGCGACGATGTCGTTGATGTCGGCCCACTCCTCGGGGCAATGGCTCCGTCCGTCCTTGCATCGGATGAACACCATGCCGGCAGGGGCGACGGGAGCCAGGCGCGCTGCGTCGTGGGACGCTCGGCTCGGCAGGTACCGGTATGGCATCGCAAGGTCGTCGCAGGCCTGGGCCACCACTGCGCGCATGTGCTCTGGCAGCGGCACCGGCAGTTCCGTGTGCTGCCAGTCGAAGGTGGCGTCGAGCTTGCGGCGCTCGGCGATGCCGTGGATCTCCGCCTCGATCTCGCGTCGGGCGACAGCCAGGGCCTCGGCCTCGGTGCTGCGGACCTCGACGGATAGGTCGACGCGGCCGGGGATCACGTTAACCATGTTGGGGCTGACGCGGAGCCAGCCGACCGTGCCGACACCCTCCTCCACCATGCCCGGCGCGCTAGCGATGCGCTCGACGGCCAGGACCAGCTCAGCGGCCCCCGCCAGGGCATCGCGCCGGTCGGCCATGGCCGTCGCGCCCGCGTGGTCGGCGGTGCCGGTCAGGGCCACGAGGGCCCGGCAAGGCGCCGCGATGGTCGTTACCACGCCGACGGCCAGGCCTTCGCGCTCCAGGACCGAGCCCTGCTCGATGTGCAATTCGAGGTAGCCGGCGATGTCGCCCAGCTTGCGCCTCGCGGTCTCGACCTGCTTCGCGTTGCCGCCCAGGGCGTCGATGGCGTCCGCCAGTGGCTGACCCAAGTGCGTCTCGGTGGCCGCGACGTGGGCGGCGGTAACGTCGCCGGCCATGATGCGGCTGCCCAGGGGGCTGAGGTTGACGACGGTCGGCTCCTCGCACACGAAGTCGACGACCTCCAGGGGGAGCGATAGCTCGGTCCCTGACTCCTTGAGAGCCCTGGCCACTTCGAGGGCGCCCATCACCCCGACGATACCGTCGAACCGGCCGCCGGCCTCGACCGTGTCGGTATGCGAACCCAGCATGAGGACGCGGTCCCCGGCGCCGCCCCGCCGGCCAATGAGGTTGCCGGCCGCGTCGGTACGAACGTCGAGCCCGGCGTCGATGAATCGCTCGGTGAGCCATCGACGCGCCTCGGTGTAGCGCGGCGTAAATGCGCGGCGCGTGTAGGGGAGGTCGGGATCGGTGAACCTGGCGATGGCCTCGAGGTCGGCTCGCAGCCGGTCACGGCGCACTTCGAGATCGGGAAGTCCGGGGGCCATGCGGTCGCTCCTCGGGGAATGCGCGGTAGGCTATCATGGGGAGCCCGAGGCGTGCTCACGGCTTTGCCGGGCGCGCCTTCGCTGTGTCTTACAGGCTATGGACTGGATCGCACTCGCACTCATATCCTCGGCCGGCTTCGCCCTTGTCTCCGCCCTCGACAAGCGGCTGCTGACGCGTTACTTCCGCAACGTCCGCGGCTTCAACATGGCCGTCGGCTTCCTCCAGGCGGCGGTCGCCATCGTTGTCGTTGCCTTTGCGTGGCCGCTGACCGACGGGGGCGACGGTCGCAGCGTGGCCATGGCAATCGGCTCCGGGGTCCTCTGGTCGATCAGCCTGTCGTTGTACTTCTTCGCGCTGAGCCGGGTCGACGTGTCGCAGGCGACACCCATCTGGCTGACCTCCCCGATCTTCGCGGCGTTTCTGGCCGTTCTGTTTCTGGGGGACGACATATCGGTCGCGCAGTGGGCGGCGATCGTTGTCGTGGTGGCTGGTGCGGCGCTGGTGTCCTACAACCCGGCACCCGGCAGGCGCAGGTTTGTCCCGGCGTCCATTGTGGCGGCGCTGATGGTGGCCAGCGCAGTGCAGGCGGGAGCGTTCGTGGTCAACAAGGAGGCGAGCGACGGCCTGAGCATCTGGCTGAACGGCGGGCTCCGGGGGCTCGGCTTCGGAGCCGGCATGGTGCTGTTCAACCTATCGGTGTCGGGGCTCCGCAGCGCTCGGGAAAGCCTTCGTGATGCAGCGGGCACGCGCCTGCTGATCTTCACGGAGGGCATCATGGCGCAGCTGTCGAGCCTGGCCCTCGTCGCCTCCATCACCCTTGGCCCGGTGGCGCTGGTGGCCGCCGTGACGTCATCGCGTCCGCTGTTCCTGCTCGGGATCAGCACGCTGCTCAGCAGCCGTCTCTTCGGGCTGCTGAACGAGCCGCTCGACCGCAATACGCTGGCCCTTAAGGGCGCTTCGACCGTGATGATCGTCGCTGGGACGACGGCCCTGGCTGTCGTCTAGCCGCCACCGACGGGGCGCACGATCTCGACGCGGTCGCCCTGCCCAAGCGTAACGGCCTCGAAATTGTCCCGCTCGACCACGTCACCGTTACGGGCCACGGCAATGTAGCGGCTGTCGAAACCGAGAGACGTGAGGTAGGCGGCCACGGTAGTGGGCCCGGCCAACTCGCGCTCCTGGCCGTTGATGACCAGCGTGATCATCGCAGCGCCTCCGCGGCACGCCGGGCCCACGCAACCTCGATTGCCTCACACAGCGCCCGCGCGGCCGCACGCGGGTCAGGCGCAGCCAGCACGCCGCGGATGACCGCGACGCCGGCGGCGCCGGCCGCGATGACGGAGCCCGCATTCGCCGCATTGATACCGCCGACGCCGATCACCGGGATGTTGACGGCTGTCGCTGTCGACTCGATCAGGCCCAGCCCCGCACCAGGCTCACCGGGGTGCGACTCCGTCGCGAAGACGGAGCCGACCTGCACGTAGTCCGCGCCCGCCCGTGCAGCTGCAATGGTCCCCCCGATGTCGTGCGTCGAGCGCCCGACGAGCAGCGCCTTCGCCTCCCGCCGCGCATTGGTGGCATCCATTGCCTGCTCGGGTAGGTGGACGCCGTCGGCTTGGACAGCCAGCGCCACCGCGACGCTGCTGTTGACGATGAGGAGCGCGCGGCCGGCGATAATGTCGCGAAGGCGCTGCGCTAACGAGGTCATCTCAGCGTCGGGTAGGTCCTTTTCTCGCACCTGGACGACGTTGATGCCACCCTCGATTGCGGCGTCGACGATGCGGACGAGCGCCTCGATTCCCCCGGCGACGTGCCGGTCCGTGACCAGGCATACGAAGGGTGACGGAAGCGTGGTCATGTCGACGAGATGACGCCTTCCAGCGGGCTGGAGGGCTGGGCGTACGCCTGCTTCCCGATGCGGCCGGCGAGGTAGGCCTTGCGTCCAGCCTCGACGCCCAAGCGGAACGCCTCGCCCATGAGGGCCGGGTCCTGCGCGCGGGCGATGGCGGTGTTCACCAGCACGGCGTCGGCGCCCATCTCCATGGCCTGGGCGGCGTCCGACGGCACGGCGAGGCCCGCGTCGACGATGACCGGCACGGTCGCCTGCTCGATGATGATGCTGATCTCCTCGGCGGTGTGGATGCCCTGGCCGGAGCCGATGGCCGAGCCCAGGGGCATGACGGCGGCGCAGCCCATCTCCTGGAGCCGCTTGGCGAGGACCGGGTCGGCCTGGATGTAGGGCAGGACGGTGAAACCGTCGTCGAGCAGCACCCGCGCCGCCTCGAGGGTTCCGACGGGGTCGGGTAGCAGGTACTTGAGGTCTGGAATGACCTCCAACTTGATGAGCTCCGGCAAGCCGAGCGATCGAGCGAGCCGCGCCACCATCAGCGCCTCGTCGGCGGTCTGGCATCCAGCGGTGTTCGGCAGGACGGTGAAGCGCGCCGGGTCCAGGTAGTCGAGGATGCTCTTCTCGTTGGCGTTATCGAGGTTCAGACGACGGATCGCCACCGTCACCAGCTCGGCGCCGGAGGCCTCGAGCGATGCGACCATCTGCTCCGGGCTGCGGTGCCGGCCGGTCCCGGCGATGAGGCGCGAGCCGAAGGTGTAGCCGCCGATTCGTAGAGACAGGTCTTGCATGGGTCGCTCCGACAAAAAACCACCGCCTCGCAGGGGACGGTGGTCCGTGGTGGTCCCTGCGCTGGCATTACCCAGATCAGGTGCGCCGGTCGCCCCGAACGCGGGGCCTCTCAGCCGGGCTCACCCCAGCTCCCGTCCGCGACCCAGCGTAGCACCGCCCCTACGGAGGGTCAAACGCTACCGAAACAGGTCCTTTTCGCGCTCGCGGATGAGCGGCGCGACGCCCGAGTCGCCGGCAGGGTAGGCGTATCCCCTAATGATTGCGGCGGGCGTGCGCGCCAGCTTGTGCGTGACCAGCTCGGACGCCGCGGCCAGCTCGTCGGCGATGGCGATGGTCGTCGACATCAGCTCGCGCCCGTCGGAGTCGTGTTGCCCGCGATAGTCGAGCACCGCCTCCATGCCGGCGACGCCGACGGCGACGTTCTCCGCGCCCTCGCGCCATGGCCTGCCGAAGGTATCGCTGACGATGACGGCGATGTCAACGCCGCGCAGCTCCCGCACGCGCTGGCGTATCGCGCGGGAAGAGGCGTCGGCGTCCTCGGGCAGCAGCACGACGGTATGGGTCGAGCCGGAGTTTGAGGCGTCCACCCCCGAATTGGCACACCGGAAACCGTGGCGCGTTTCGGTGATGAGCACGCCCGCCTCCATGCGGACGATGCGCACCGCCTCGCGCAGCGCCACCTCGACCACGCGCGCGTCCTTGTCCCACGCGTCGGCGTAGCGCTGGGCCAGCACCGAGGGGGTGACGGTACGCAGGTCGACGATGCGGCCCTCCGCCTTGGACACGACCTTCTGCGTCACGACGAGCACGTCGCCGTCCGCAAGCGGCGTGCCCTGGCCCGCAGCCGCCGCGACGATGAGCGCACCGAGGTCGACGCCCGGCTGGACCTCGGGCAGGCCTTCGACTCCGAGGAGCGTGACGGTGGATGGCATAGTGCGATTCTCTACGCCACGGGCGCTTCTGTCAGCAAGGCAGGCTTCACGTGGGCCCGTGCTACACTCAGAACTCCACTATCACGTAGCAGGCGGAAGGCCGTACTCATGGCTGAAGAGTTGGAAGGCGAGGTCCAGGTAGATGTTCGCTACTGTGTCGGCTGAGGGAAACTCCCCATGGCCGCCTGGATGGCGACCGAGATTTTCAGAGCTGGCGGAAACAAGGTTGGCGTGACGTTCACACCGGTCGGCAAGGGCCGCTTCGAGGTCTACATCGACGGTGAGCTCGTCTACAACAACAAGGAACACGAGACCTCGGGCATCACGCCGGAGTCCGTGAAGACCATCAACAAGCAGATCAAGGCCAAGCTCGAGGCGCCGGTAGCCGCGGGCTAGGCCCGACTTTCGCGAGCGCGAAGGCCCAACTGCACCCGCGATGGGGCGCCGGTGTCGGAGCGCACACTTGATGCCCCGGCGCAAATCCTAGGTCCCTCCATCCAACCCGCCCTAGGCGCGTCCTTTGACGGCCGCCCGCCGAGGCGGTCTCGAAGCTGTGCTAGCCTGGCGACGATGGCCCCCTACATCGAGATCGACATCGAGCCCGGCCCCAACACCGAGTGGGCCGTGGTGAAAATCTTCCAGGCCCGCGAGGAGCCAGCGGAGGTGTCGCGGGTTGTGTCGATGCGTCCCGATGGGTCCATCGGCCCGTGCGCGGTCACGGGTTGGTCCGGCGCCGCCCCGGTGCCGGCGTATGCCGCCGAAGTGTTCGACTCCGGCGAGGGCACGGTGCTGCTGGTCTACGGCGGTGACGCCGGCATCCGTCTGAAGGACGCGGCATCCGTGGAGCCGTGGGACCTGAGCGACGCGAGCCAGTGGGGTGAGCCCTGCCTGCTACTGGACCTGAACACCGAGGTCCAATAGCCCCCTCGCGCCTACGTACCGGCCAACAGCTCCAGACGCTCGATGGCCCACCACGCCACCGAGGCGAAGGCGACGCTGCCGCTGAACACGCCGAGGTCCCGCTTCGATACGAGCCGGACGCTCGCAGCCTCGTACTGGAGTATCGAGGCCTGTAAGACCTCTTCAATCTCTACCAGCCGCTGCTCGATGGCGTCGAGCTTCGCGGCCCAAACCCGGTCTATCAGCTCGTGCGCGCGTTCATGCCCGTCGCGTGCCTCCTCCAGCGATGCGATGCGCTCCTTCTGTGTCACCGCCATGGCTATGTCGTGACCTTTCGGTAGGGCTCGAGCAGCAGGCGCACGTCGGTGTCCACGTCCACGTCGACGTAGAAGGGTTCGAAGGCAGGCGCTCTGGTCCAAACGCGAGCCGCGTTGATGAGGGTCGCGCGCTCCACGGCGGCCGGCCAGCGGAGAATGGACACGGTCGCGTCGTCGGCGTGGGTTGCCGCAGTCGTGCCGTTGATGCCCCGCGAGACAGTCAGCGTGGCCCCCGATACCCCAATCACCAGCAGGTCTTCGCTGTCGATCCGGACGGTATGGCCGATGGCAAAGTCGCTGCCGCTGTCGACGTTGAATGTGGCCTGCGTCGCGCTAACGCCGGACGCCTCGTCGACGAGTGAGGCGGAGGCCTCGACGAAGTCACGAAAGCCCCACGTGCCTGCGATCTCGAAGTTTCGTTGGCCTGCGGCGAACGAGGCCTGCGCACCCTTGTTGCGCACGAGGAGCTTGGCGTAGGCCTGGCCCCAGTGGCTCGCAGGGTCGGCGCTGTACGGCGCCAAGTGATAGTCGGTCGCGGCCCAGGTCTTCTCGTACGTGCCGTCCTCGTTGGTGTCCTCCTTCAGCGAGGTGACGCTGACCAGGTCGGGCACGAGCAGCTCGCCCTTCCCCCCACCGTCGAAGTAGCGGGTCGCCGTGAGCGAGAAAAAATGGCGATTGCAGTAGCTGTCCACGAAGCCCGACACCGCGAGCAGCAGCTGGAACATCTCGTCGTCGTCGGACGCGCCGCTCGCCGGGTCGTCCAACAGCGACGTGTCCTAGAGCTTCGTCAGGTCGCCGTACAGCGACCGGTATGCCTCGCGTGCCATCCAATGCCTCCTTCGTGCGGCGCCGGGTTAGCGCTCCTCGGTGTACTCGACGATGAATTTGTGGCTGGTTACGGGGGCGACGCTCCACCGCACGCTCAGCACCTCGTTCTTATCGCCCACGGGACCAACTCTACGGCCCCATGACCGGGTTTCGCCCTCACCGAGGTCGGGGACGCGGAGGTAGTCAATGGCCTTCGTAACGTCTGCCGATATCAGAGCGCCAGTCCCGAAGTAGAGCTCGCAGAAGTGCAGCCCGTCCGTTGCTATCTGGTAGACCGTCACCCGGATCAGGCGTAAGCGCCGCCCCGTCGTTGGGGTGATGAGTGTCTGCCTGGTGGTGGACCCGCTGGGATCCGAGAAGAAGAGGAACTTGACCTCGCTTGGGTCCGGGTAGTTGGGCGTGAGGCGCCGCTGGCCCTGCTCGCGCATGGCACGCGGGCGGACGGTCGGCCGGTAATCGGCGCGGGCCTCGATGGGTGCTGGCTCGGCCGGAGCGTCGACGGCTGGTCGGGCGCGGACACGAGGAGCGTAGTCCGAGCGTTGCTTGCGTGGCGGCATGGCTAGCCGAGCCCCATGGCCGCGCGGCCCAGGTTGTAGAGGCGCTTCACCTCGGCGGCGCTGTGTGCCTTGCCGTCAACGTGGAACGGGCCGAGCGGACCACCGGCAACGTCCGCGTTCAGGTGGTTGCCGCCACCTAGGTTGGCGAAGTAGAAGGCGTGGGTTAGGTCTTCCATGGCGACGAAGCCGCCACCTGCGGCGCTGTCTGTGGACGCAATGACTTCCCCATCGACGTAGATGTCGGTCCCCGATGCATTCGCAGAACCGTCAACGGTGACGACGACTGACTGCATCTTGTCGAGCGTGACGTTGGCGTCGGATTGGGTCTTGATGAATCCGCTGACGGATTGGTCGTACAGCTCCACGGTCCAATCGCTGCTGATGATCTCTAGATACCACTCCCGGTTGGAACCGAAGTCGTGTTTGTGGAATACGGCATCGGAGCCGGTGATCGCGTTGATCTTGGCGAAGAAACCGAAGGAGAATGCCTCTCCTACGTGTGACCAGTGTGCGGTGTCCGGGGTGCTGAGCTCTGTGCTCGCCCCGTCGAACTTGATGAGTGGGGCTATGCCCTGCCAGAAAGCTGGGTCCGTAGGGTCGAACTCGGTGAGGGCGAGAGCTGCATCCCATGTGAATGTTGCCTCGATGCCGCTGCTCGTGCGCCGGCGCGACTTGAACGTTGTGGTTCCTGGTAGCCCGTCGTCGCCAAGTCCAACGAGTGGCAATACGCTTCCGCCGTCACCCAGGATGCCGAGGACCTGCTCCCAGTAGGGCTCGAGCGCGGCGAGGTTCCGCTTCCAGATGCTGTCGAGTGCACCCATCAGGCGATTCCGTCGATGTCCGCCTGCGCGGTGGCGTCGATTGTCGTTTCGGCGTCCAGCACGGCTTGCTCGCTGGTGGCGTGGGCCGTGGCCCTCGTCGCGTTGGCCGCTTCTCTAGCCGTCTTGGCGGTGGCGAGCGCAGGGTCTTGCCGCCGGCGGTAGGCGCGCAGGACCGGTCCGCAAGTCTGACGCAGGTGGTGTGCGCCGACCTCCTTGTCCGTCATGCTGTCGACCGCGTCGCCGTAGTGCGCGCGGAGCGCTGCGACGAGGTCGTCTGGGATGGTGTACTGAGGCATGGTTGCCATGGTCGCTTCTCCTAGAGGCTCAGGCCGAAGTAGGCGTTGGTCATCTCCTTGATGGACCACACCTCGTCAGCGGCGAGTTGCTTGGCCGTGATGGCGATCAGCGACATTGAGCCCTCCCAATGGTTCTCCGCCGCGCCGCCAGTACTCTCACGGGCGCCGATGCGAAGCAGTGATGCCGTGTTCTCCATGGCCGTGTAGGTGCCGCTGCTGTCGTCGGTGTCGTCAGTACGGGCGCCGTCAACGTAGAGGCGAAGCCCCGCGCTAGACGCCCCGCCATCGTAAGTACCGACAAGTAGATGCTGCGCCTCCGAAAGAGCCGAGGCATCCCTTCGCCCCAAGCGGGCACCTGCGCTCTCGTCCCACACGTCAAATTGCGGGTGCTCCGCCGCGAGGATGAACAGCCGGTATTCGCGCTTCGTGTCGCCGGTCGTTAGGTCGTATCGGGTGAGAATGTGCTGGTTGCCCGTCCCCGCGGACACCTTGACCAACGCGACCACGCTGAACGGCTCGTCGGCCGCGCTGTCGCCGAAGCTGAGCCGGTCGTTGTCCGGCACCGTGGCGTCCTCGTCGGTGCCGTTGAAGGCGACGGCGATGCCCGAGCCCAGCCTCGTCCGGGCCGCGTCGAAGGTGGCGAGGCTTTCGCTCCAAGTGATCGTCGCCGCGTGGCGGCTGCGCTCGGTGGACGTCGTCGTGTCGGTCAGCGACGGTAGCCAGAGAAGGCGGCAGTCGCCCAGGACCTTGAGGAGGTCCCGGACGAACCGCCGCTCCACCTGGTCGCCGACCTGGTTGCGGCTACCCAGGTTGTACGCGGACTGCTGGAATTGGATGAGAGAGCCCCGCGCCATCACGCCACCCCGAAGAAGTCGACGGCGTCGCTCGATGTGTCGGCGTCCGCGTAGAACTGCGAAGTGGAGATGGGCTCGGGGAACTCCAGCGTGACGGCGTCGTCGGGCTCCAGCACCATGCCGTCGGCCGCGGCGACGTAGACGTTGGCCGCGTTGGCCGGCCGCGCCTTGAACATGATGACGCGCACGTTGCCCTTGTGCGTCGCGCGCTGAGGCGTACCTGCGCTGCTGACCGTGATGGTGCCTGAGACGAATGCCATCGCTAGCTCACCGGCACGTAGACGATGTAGGCGTTGCCAACCAGCGCCGTGGGTGTGCCGCTGGCGGTGGCCGTGAAGCGCTCCTCCAAGCGGCGATAGAAATCCGCGACCTGGTCATCGGTGACCGGGCCCCGGGCTCGGAAGACCAGGTCCTGTGGGTGAGCGCCGTTCTTGAAGAAGTCGCTGTTGAACCGCAGTGCGTCCATGCCCAGGTCGGCCGACAGCCGGGCCGCGGCCATGGGCGAGAGCCCGCGAACTCCTCGAGAGGATTGAAGTAGCGGAACCAGACCACCTCCTCGGGGAGCATCGGGAAATCGACGCCCGACTCCGTGTAGACGAAGCCGGCGACGTAGCGCTTGCCCTCGCGGATGATGCGCACGCGGTCCGGCCTGAGCGGCCATAGCTCGACTACCTCGCCCAGCTCGTTGCGGCTGAGGTACCAGAACTCGGAGCCCCACAGGCTGAGGTAGGTCTCCGTGGCACTGATGAGGTCGCCCGCGCTCCACCAGTCGTTGGCGTGGTCCAACAGGCGCTGCACTGGGTGGTCGTGGCCCACGGGCATAAGCGTGCCCGCCGAGTCGCGTTGCTGGACCACCAGTGGCGGCCGGGCCACCGAGTCGGCGCGCAGCTTGACCGCGGCGTAGACATCCGCCGAGCGGGCGTAGTACTCGCCGTAGGCGGTCTGCTGCCACTCTGGCCCAACGCCAAGGTCGCCGCGCACCCGGTCGAGGACTGCGGCCAGCGGAGCGTTGGCCCGCTGCAGCGGCGCGATGGACTGGAGCAGGTAGCGGACGCTTGTAAGCATGTCGTTCCTCCGTGTTCATGGACCTTCCCGTAGGGAGAGCCCCGGCTACTGTTCGGTTCGGTCGGTGCGCGCTCGTACTTGAGCAGCGAGCCAGAGGTACCAGCAGGCGCTCCATACCCCTGCCAGCGCGACCGCCTCCCAGGGCCAGCCCGCGTGGCTCGCGGCCAGCGCGGGGAGTAGCGGCACGACGCCGAGCGCGAGAAAGACGCCGATGAGGTCGCCCAGCGCGCGCATCAGGTCCACACCCCGAGCGACGGCGCGGGCATGAAGGCCAGCGCCAGGGCGTCCGCCTTGTCGGGCGAGCGCATGCCGCGGGAGCGCATCTCCGGCTTGCCCTCGATCTTCACCCTGCCGGCACTGTCGTAGTCGTACTTGAGCGCTACCAGCTGACCGGCCAGCTCCGGGTCGTCGGGGATGGCGATGGCGTTGCGGCGGAAGCGATCGCGAAGCCCCCAGAAGAGCTCGGCGCGCAGGTTCACGAATCGTTCCGGATGGCGCGCCGAGCCGCCGACCTGGACGTCGACGACGGGCTGGCCGAGCTCGCGCAGGCGGTCGACCACGCCGCCGCCGACACCCGCGCCGTCGACGAAGACGACCGCGACCTCGTGGCGGCGGACGAGCTCGATGACCTGGCCGGCGACCTGCATGGTGTCGGCGTGGACCATCTGCTTGAGGAACTCGAGGCGGTGACCACGCCGCAAGCACAGCACCGTCTTGTCGGCACCGAAACGGGCCACGTCGACGCCCATGTACCAGGGCTCGCCCGATGCCGGTGCCTCGGTTCCCCATCCCTCGACCGCACGGCGCACCTCGTCCAGCGGGATGAGCGTGTCTTCCAGCGCCTGCGGGAACTCGCCGAGGATCGAGGCCCGGTAGAGCGGGTTGTCCTCGCCCCACTCCAGCTTGCGCTCCTCCACATCCTCCGGCGTGAGCATGCCGGGCACTGCGTCGTCACGGCCTTCGATGAGGTTCGGCGTGTCGAAGGCCGATATGGTCACACCGGCGTAGAGGGCCTGACGGCCGTGGTGCGACTCGTAGAACTCGCCTGACAGCGTCAGCGGGTTACCGGTGAGCAGCAGCAGCTTGGGGTTGAGGCGCTTGAGCGCGTCCATGTGCTGCTGCTCGACGGCGTGGGCTTCCGTGACCACCACCAGCAGGTTTGGCGAGTGGAACCCCTGAAGGTTGTAGGGGGAGTCGGTGGCGAACCCCAACGCAAAGCGATTGTCGTCGACCACGTAGCGCGACGCGTACATCTGGCCTTGGAGCCGCTCCCTCGCGCCGGCGTGGGCGATGCGCATCTCCCGCCAGACCACCTCCTCCACCTGGCGCTGTGTCGGCCCGGTCACGATGGCCTTTGCCTTGGATCGCGTCTCGACCCACCAGAGCACGACCCGCGCCGCGGCCCAGTCCTTGCCCGATCCGTTGCAGCCCACCACTGAAACACGCCGTTGTTTCGTGGCGAGCCGGAAGATCTCCTCCTGCTTGGCGTAGGGCAGCCCGGCCCCGCCGAGAACGTCCCGGATGAAGCGCGGCGCATTGCGAGCGTACGAGTGGAGTCGGTCATCGGGTGCGTCGGCTGACCTCTTTGCCTTTGCCAAATGTCCTCCATCGCCAGTAGTCCTCCGTCGATGGGGACGAAGCAGGCCGGGCGCCCGCTATCCCGCGCAACGCCCCACAGTTCGCGGTGCGGACCGCCCGGCCTGCCAAAAAGAAACGGAGCCATGCCCTGCGGCTTGGCTCCGCTACTCGATCTCGTCGCGTTGTCGCCCTAGGTCAAGGCACCGTCAGGCGCCCCGCCTCGCACCAGGTGTGCTTGCAGAAGGGACACATGAGCACCGCGTGCCGCTCCTCCTGGAGCCTGCTCAGCTCACGTGCGCCCCGGCTGCCGCATCGTGGACAGCGCACCCGCTCATGGATGAGCGGCGGCATATCGCACCTCCACGATACCCATGCGCTGCGTGGAGGACGCTAGTCGATCACCGGCTGGTCCATGGTCGCCAGCAATAGGTCGGCGACACGGGTGGCAGTCGACGGCTGGAGCTCCTGCAGCAGATAGGTGAGTTGGAGATACTGCGGCCGGTACGCCAGCTTCGGCATTTCCCACCAGGGGGTCTCGGTCATCACGCCACCTCTCTCTCCGAAGTCGGGTAAGGATCGCCGAGGCGGACCCGACCGCGACAGGGGGGTTTGGCACATTTGTTCTGCTGTGTGTGCTGCTCGTCACGGATGCTCGTTTGTGAACGAATGTTCTGTCACTGACATGACAATCCTACATCACGACATGACAGGCCTGTCAACTCCCAACCTGTCAGAGACCGACGTTCAGATGTAAACTCCTGTCGCTAAAATGACAGATCAACACCCCCTCACTACCTTTGTCCGCGATTGGCTGGAGAAGCGCGGCACCACCCAACTCTGGCTGGCGCAACAGGCCGGCATTCCCCACAGCACCATCAGCGCACTCCTCTCGCGCCAGCTCATCCCTCGCCCCGAGACCCTGCGAAAACTCGCGCGACCCATGGGGATACCGGTCGGCCAATTGCTCGTGCTCGCGGGCCACATAACGCCCCAGGAGTACGAGTCCCCCGTGCAGGAGACCGACCTGGCACGCCTGTACGAGGTCGGCGACCTCACCGGCGATGAGTGGGGAGAGGTACGAGAGTTCGCGCGCTACGTTCGTAGCAAGCGGCCACGCCGATAGGCCGCGCCCAGGGCCGATTCGCCGACTCCGTCCGTAGTTCCTCGCAGACACGCGCCCCTTCTCCGCCTCGTCCGTCGGCCGACACAATGGTGTCGGGAGAGAGATGTCGTCGCGGAGGGAGAGGCGATGCGTGCATACCTGCGCGGGTACGAATCCTGGGGTCCCCACGACGATGGAATCCCCAGAGACCTGTCGCCGCTGCTCGACCGCTGGGGGCTTGAGGTCGTCTCGTGGCCTCTTGGAGGACGACTGCGCGAGGCCATCATCGATGGGGTCATCGCCATCGACGAGGGGGTCTGCGATCGTTGGCGGCGATGGCTCATCGCCCATGCCGTTGGCCACCACGTGTTACACGCCGGGGCGAGCTTCTACCTCGCTTCGTCTCAGTGGGTGAGCCGCGTCAAGGCGGAGCGTCAGGCCGAGGAGTTCGCCGCGGGCCTTCTTGCCCCCACCGCCGCCTTCGCAAGACGTGACGCCCACGAGCTCGCGGCCAGGCTCGGCTTGCCGGCGTCGAAGATGGCCTTTGCCGTCCCCTTCTGGCGGAGCGGTCCGTGAGGCGTGGGGCTAGGCGTAGCGCTGGCCGTATACGGCATCCGGCTCGATCAGGACCGCGGCGCGCCCCTCTTCCCGCATCGTCCGGTCGTACTCGCCCCAGTCGTCGTGGGTACCGCCCGCGGCCGTGAAGATGTCCCGTAGCAGCAGACGCAACTCCTCGGGTTCCGTGTTGTTTTGGTCACTGATGGTCGCGGTGCCCTCGACGGTCACCCACCCACGCCAGTTCTCCGAGACAGCGAGCACGGCGCAGCGGGGGTTGCGACGGAGGTTGCGGACCTTGGCGGTGTCGCTCCGGGCGACTAAGGCCACGCCGCCCCGGAAGGGACCGCCCATGACAATACTCATCTGTGGCGCTCCGGAGCGTCGGAAGGTCGTCACCACCGTGCGGTGGTTCTGCTCCAGAAAAGACAGGGCGTCGCCTAGCTCCATGGCTGGCTCCTTGTGGGTGCTCGGCTACGCCGGCGGCGGATATGCGTGGTCGATGCAGGCGTCGCGATAGGCATGCCACGGGGCACTAGCCAGCCGAGGCGGGTGCACTCCTGGGCGTCTGAATGGCCTCCGCCTCGTGCTCAAAGTAGCTCTGCGCTTCGGCCAGGCCAATGACCTTGGCATACTTCGCCTGCATGTCCATGAGGCTCACCTTATGGCTGACCTCGAAGCGGTCGAAACACCCGTCCTCCACGACGGCCACGTAGAAGCTCGCCGACGAAGCGTCCACCACCGTCGCACGCACGCAGCCGCTGGTAGTGCCGCCGACGCAGACCAGCGTGTCGGCTTCGAGCTCGTTGAGGTACTGCAGAAGCGGCGTCTGGTAGAACGCGCTGGCCGCGCGCTTCGCCAGGACCGGCTCGCCGGGCAGAGGTCGAAGGTCTTCAATGAGCTCGTATCGGTCCTGACCGGACTCGATCTCATCCGCTGTCATCGTCTCCGCGTCGCCGGGACGCCACGCTCGGTTCGCCCAGCCGCCGCCTCGCAGCATGCTCGGCATGCCACGGGTGTAGATCACCGGGACCCCTCGCTCGTGGGCCGTGGCGATCAGCGCCTGCATCGGCGCCACCGCCCGCCAGCCGTCGTCCCCGCAGTTCGTGATGACGTCGTGCATCGCCTCGATAGTCGGTGCCTTCGACACGAAGGCGTTGGTGACGTCGATGACAACCAGCACCGGCCGCTTGCCCAGCCTTCTGGGGTTCTGGTCCAGGAAGTACTGGTACCGCGCCCGGTCGTCGTCCGAAAGCAGATCGTCCCAGATTGGCATAACGTCCTCCCGCGCTCGAGTCATCGCTATTCTAGAGTATGCGTGCCCCCGTTCAACCGGGGGCGCACCGGTGGGCGAAACCGATGTCCACGGCGCGGGGGCCTGGCTAGAATCCCTAGCATGGCGACGGGTGCGCTTCTCGGCCTGCTTCAGGGCCTCTTCGAGTGGCTGCCTGTCAGCTCCCAAGGCGCCGTGACGGCGATCGCCAACTTCGTCTTCGAGCGCGACGTCCATGAGGCCGTGGCCTTGGGGCTGTGGCTTCACCTCGGGACCTCCATCGCTGCCGCCATCGCCTTCCGTGCCGAGGCGCTGAGCTTGATCGGCGAGGCGCTCCGCCGTGAGCGGCCGTTGTCGCCGCGCTTCAGCTTTCTGACGCTGGCCACGGCCGTCAGCGTCCTGGTCGGCCTGCCGTTGGTACTGACCCTGGACAACCTGTCGACGCGGGCCGGGTCGGCGGCGATGATCGCCGTCGGGGTCGCAATGCTGTTCACCGGAGTGGTCCAGCTGAGGTCGCCTCGACTGGGCGTTCGCGGCGAGCAGGAGGTCGGGCGCAAGGACGCGGTCCTGGCTGGTCTGGCCCAAGGGCTCGCCGCCATACCGGGCCTGAGCCGCTCGGGTCTCACCGTCGCCGTGCTTCTCGGCCGAGGGGTCGAACGCGATGCCGCACTGAGGCTTAGCTTCCTCATGAGCATCCCCGCAGGGCTGGGCGCCGCACTCGTCGCCGGCATCGATTCCGACCTGCTCACGAGCAGCGAAGGGCTTGTCGGTGCCTTCGTTGCGCTGGTGGTGGGGCTCGTGTCGATCAGGCTGCTGCTGTCCCTCGCCAGGCACGTCAATTTCGCTGCGTTTGTTCTGCTCGTGGGTGCGGCCATCGTCGGTGGCGGCGTCTGGCAAACTCTCGTCTAACGCCGGGCTAGCTCCGCTGTCGCCAGTGTCCGGTACGTCGGCCCCTCGGCTCCGAGAACGCTGTGGATCAGGCCGATCCGGTCGACCGAGAAGCGATTCGGCGCGCCGCCAATCGTTTCGTCCTCTGCGGCCGCAGCGCCTGCGATCTCGTGCGGACGCACGCCGTCCGGCACCCGCGCCAGCGTGAGGTGCGCTCTGAACGGCCGGGCCTCGGCTGGGAGCCCCGCGCCGACCACCGCCTCCTCGACCCGGTCGCGCAGTCGGGCCAGCGCATCGAGGTCGCCTATGAGGCCAACCCACAGGACCTTAGGAGCGCGGGCGTTTGGGAAGATGCCGATGCCGCCTATCCCCAGGTCGAAGGTTGGCTGGTCGCGCACGGCGGTTGCCACCACGGCGGGCAGCTCCGTCGCCCGCGAGCCATCGACGTTGCCCAGAAACTTCAGAGTGAGGTGAATTCGCTCCGACGCAACCCAGCGTAGCAGGCCGCCATCGGCTATTCGTTGGCGCAGCCTGGTTTGCACCTGCCCCAACGTGTCGCGGACCGACGCTGGTATCTCGGCGGCGACGAAGAGGCGCATCCCAGCTGCCCTAGCCAATCTGACTCCTCACCTCGTCGCGGAGCCGGCCCAGCTCGCGGTACCAGCCGGCGATATCGTCCAGCGAGTAGACAGCGTTGGCGGGGCTCGGGTTGGGCGCGACGAACACGAGGCTGTCGCCAAGACGTTCCGGTTGCCGGCCCAGCGTGGGTTGCGCGGACAAGCCACCGGCGTGGCGGCCATCGGTGTAGCGAACAAAGTTGCGGTAGCCCATCAGGCCGTTGAAGCAGACGATGACGGGCGCATGCCGCAGGAGCTTTTCCTTCGTCAGCGGTGCCCAGTGGCGGTAGTCCGCGGCCCGCAGGCTCGATGCGCTGTTGCTGGCCCTCTTGACCACGTCAGTGAAGCCGATGCCGAAGTCCGGCATGCTGGCGTCGTCCTCCGGTCCCAGGTCGCTGCGCCCTGGGACGAGGCCCGAGCGGTTCACGGCCCCCCAGAACCGGTTTTGTGGGGTTGCGAAATAGCGCCCAACCCGCGCGGAATAGCCCCCCGGATTGATCCCGACGAAGACGATGTCGAGGCCCTCACGGAGGTAGTCAGGCAGTGTGTCCATCAGAGCCCGAAGAGCCGCGCGGCGTTGCCGTGGAGCACCGCGTCAGCGGCCTCCGGCGACAGTGTGCTGCCTACCTGGTCGGCCGAGCGCCGAGCGCCGAGCAGCGGAAAGTCGGACCCAAACAGCACACGGTCGGCCCCGACGATGCCGGCGACGGTAGCGAAGACGCCAGCGTCGTAGAGGAAGGGCGACGCGGCGGAATCGAAGTAGACGTTCGCCAGCGCCGCCCCGACCTCGGGCATCAGCGCGTAGAACGGCAGGCCGCCGCCCCAGTGAGCGAAGATGAACGTCGTGTCTGGGTACGCCTCCGCCAGGCCCAGCAGGTGCCGTGGGGATGTGTCGCCCTTGCCTGGGTACGCCTGTCCCACTGGCTCGGAGCCATGGACCAGCACAGGCAGGCTGAGCCTGGCAGCGAGGGCCATTAGCTCCGGCACGCCGTCGCCGTTGGGGAGGTCGATGCCCTGGCTTGTCGGGTGGAGTTCACCAATGCCGCGCGCGCCCGCCGCAGAGCAGCGCTCGACCTCAGCCAGGGCGTCGGCGCCCCAGGCCGGATGAACGCTGACGAACGGCACGATGCGACCGGGATGCGCCGCCGCTGACTCCAACAGGTAGTTGTTGACCTCCCTGGCAATGCCAGGGTCGCACCAGCCGTAGCCGACCGCAATGGAGGCTTGGACGTCGTCGCGCTCCATAGCCGAGACGAGGGCGCCGGCCGTCGCGAGCCGCGCATCGTCGGTGGGGAAAAGCGTCGCGAAGGTCGCATCGCGCCCCCGCAGCTCCGCGAGACGATCGCGGAAGCCCGGCGGCAACAGGTGAGTGTGGGCGTCGATGACCAAAGGGGCCGGCCGTTGGGCGCGGGCTAGTTCTCGCCCGGAGCGATCTCCTCGTCCTCGGTGTACTCCCGGTTGGAGAAGACGCCGATCTCACGCCCCTGGTGTACATGGATAATAAGGTCGTCCCGCGATAGGCCCACCGCATCGAGGAGTTCCGAGTCGAGGTCGTCGATGAGGTCTTGGATCTCGTCCTGCGTAAACCGCTCGGACACACTCAGGGTTGCGTGAATTACGTTGCCTGCGTAGTGGATGTCGAAGCGGCCCTGCGGCTGGTCCTCCTCGAAAATCGTGTAGACCTCGGAGTAGGGCGTACGGACCTCGCGCTCGAAACGTAATTCCATGTCTGGTGGCCTCCCCCGCGCTACTCGCGCACCTGGCCGTTGCCGAGTGCGACCCACTTGTACGTGGTTAGCTCGCGTAGTCCCATAGGCCCGCGGGCGTGCAGCTTGTTGGTGCTGATGGCCACCTCCGCGCCCAGGCCGAACTGCCCCCCGTCATTGAACCGCGTGCTGGCGTTGACCAGCACGACCGCGGAGTCGACCTCATCGACGAACCGGTTGGCCGCCGCGTAATCGTCCGTCACTATAGCCTCTGAGTGGCCGCTGCCGTACCGGTCGATGTGATCGATGGCCTCGTCCATCGAGTCCACCACCCGCACCGACAGGACCAAATCGAGAAACTCCTTGCCGAAGTCGTCGTCCTTCGCAGCCAGGACGCGCGAGGGGCCGTCGAGGGGACCGAGGAGGGTCAACGCCCGCTGGTCGCAGCGCAGCTCGACCCCAGCTGGCAGTAGCCGCTGGGCCACGGCCGCCAACACCGTAGGCGCGGAGCTTGCGTGCACGAGCAGCGTGTCGAGCGCGTTGCACACCGCGGGCGCCTGCACCTTGGCGTTGAAGACGATGTCGCCAGCCATTGACGGGTCTGCGCGGGCGTCGACGTAGGTGTGGCACACGCCGATGCCGCCGGTGATAGCCGGCATGGTGGCCTCTTTAGCCACGAAATGCACAAGCTCGGCGCCTCCCCGCGGGATGAGCAGATCGATGTACTCGTCCATCTTCAGCATCTGCTCCACGAGCGCGCGGTCCGTGGACTCGACGACCTGCACCGCGCCCACGGGCACGCCAGTGCGCGACAGCGTCTCGCGAATGAGCCGGCCGAGCGCGGTGTTGGTGTGGGACGCGTCGCTCCCGCCGCGGAGGATGACCGCATTGCCGGACTTGATGCAGAGTGACGAGATGTCGACCGGCACCTCGGGTCGCGCCTCGAACACCGTCCCGATGACGCCCAGCGGTACGCGGCGGCGCTCGACGCGCAAGCCGTTTGGTAGCGTGCGCACGTCGAAGGACTCGCCAACGGGGTCGGGGAGGGCGGCCACCTGGCGGACACCGTCCACCATGGCTGCCAGCATGGCGGGCGTCAGTTCGAGGCGGGCGAGGAATGCCTGCTGAAGGCCGGCTTCCCTGCCGTTGGCCATGTCCGTGGCGTTGGCCTCCATGAGGCTCGCCTCCTCGTGCTCGACCGCCTCGGCGATGGCCAAGAGCGCGTGGTTCTTCACGCCCGTGGACAGCGTCCTCAGCGTGCGCGCGGCCACCTTGGCGGCCTGCGCCTTCTCGATGAGCCCGGCCGCGGTGGTGGTCATGGCTACAGCACCACCATGTTATTTCGATGGATCGCCTCGTCACCGTAGTGGTGGCCGAGGAGGCCGGTGATGTCGACCGACTTGGCACCGCGAAGCACGCGCAAGTCTTCACCACCGTAAGACGAAATCCCACAGGCGATTTGCTCACCGGACTCCGACACCACGGCCACCACGTCGCCCCGCTGGAAAGACCCTCGAACGTCGCGTAGGCCCGCGGGGAGCAGGCTGCCGTTGCGCGCCCGCAGCGCGGCCACCGCTCCGTCGTCGACCACCAGCTGCCCCCCGCTCTCGGCCATCCCGCTCAACAGCCAGCGTTTGCGGCTCTCCATCTGGCTGACGCTGGTCGGGAACAGCGTGCCGACTGGCGTGCCGGCGGCCGCCCTCGCGACCACGTCGGGCTCGGCGCCACCCGCCACCACCACGACGATGCCCGCCGCCGTAGCTCGCCGCGCGGCCTCAAGCTTCGACAGCATGCCGCCCCGGCCGGCGGAGTCGTCGCCCGTTGGCTCGGCCTGGGCAAGCACCGACGCGTCGATGCGCTCGACACGCTCGATGACCGTCGCGGACGGGTCTCGGTGCGGGTCCGCCGTGAACAGCCCACCGGCGTCGGTGAGCAGCAGCAGCAGGTCGGCGTCGATGAGATTGGCCACGAGCGCGGAGAGCGTGTCGTTGTCCCCGAAGCGCTCCTGGCCTATCTCTGCCGTATCCACGACGTCATTCTCGTTGACGATCGGCAAGACGCCGTGCTCGAGCAAGCCTTCGAGTGTGCTGCGCACGTTCAAGTAGCCCTGTCGGTCATCGACGTCGTGTCGCGTCAGGAGTGCCTGCGCCACGGTGACGCCGTGCGCGGCGAACAGCTCCTGGTAGACGTGCATGAGCCGCCCCTGCCCCACGGCAGCAAGGACCTGGCGCCCGAGGACACCCCTGCCGGGTGCGTCCCGGAGAGACTCGCGGCCCGCCGCGATGGCGCCGGAGGTGACCAGCACGACCTGCGCTCCGTCCTGTCGGACGCAGGCGATCTGCTCCGCCAGTGAGGCCAGCGCCGCTGGGTCGAGCCGCTCGGTGCGGCCCGTCAGCACATTGGTCCCAGCCTTGACGACGATGCGCCGGTGGGTCAGGACGCTTTCGTGGGAGGCAGGGGTCATGGAGCGCGCCTTCCGCGAGGCTACCGGCGGTTTCGACCGCCGGGCACACGGAAGCCGCGAGGGAATTCCCCGTGGCCAACGAGTACCGACGGTGCCCGTCCGCCTGGTGCCCACCAATTATATCGCACCCGCGCCGCCGCTCTGACATGCGCATTTGGCATAACTCTCCGCCGAAGGGATCGTGACCCCCCGCGGCGCCCACCAGTCTGACTCGTGCGGGGGCCGTCACCCGGTGCGTGGGACTTCGCCGTGCTAAAATGCGGGGGCGGGTGCGCGATGGTGCGGCCCGCCATTGCCCCCTTCCCAGGTGTGGGAAGGGGTGTCTTGGCGTGGGAGCGAAAGGGCATGGGCCTCGAGGGGCTGTTCGGCGTATTGCGGTCGGTGCCGGCCTACCGGGAGGTGCTGGCTGCGCTCGACAGCGGCGGCCCCGGTGCCGAGCGCGTCACGCTCCTCGAACAGGCGAAGCCGTACCTCATTGCGACGATGTGGCGCGACTTGGGCAGGCCGATGCTCTTGGTCTGCCCCAAGCCGGAGGACGCGCGCAGACTCGTCGAGCAGATTGAGACCTACTGCGGCGACGATAGCTCTATTCACCACTTCGCCGAGTCCGAAGTACTGCCCTATGAGCGCCTGGCGCTGGACCCCTCCACTCTGCATCCGCGCATCGAGGCACTATCCGCGCTTGCGCCGGGCGGCGACGGTGGCCCGCCGCTGATCGTCGCCTCGATCATGGCGCTCATGCAGCAGACCATCGGCGCCGACCTCTTCGGCAGGTTGACGGAGCGCGTGAGCGTGGGACAGCGCCTGACCCTGGAGCCGCTGCTCGAAAGCCTGGCCCGCATGGGCTATACATTCGGCCCGGCCGTGGAGCAGCCGGGTTCCGTGTCCCGCCGTGGCGGCATCATCGACATCTTCTCGCCTCAGATGAACCTGCCGGCCCGCATCGAGCTGTGGGGCGACGTGGTCGACTCGATCCGCCTCTTCGACCCCGCGACCCAGCGCTCAGTCGAGCCGTCGCAAGCCCTTGTCCTCCTACCGGCGTGGGAGGTACTGCCGGCCTTCGTGGACCACCGCGAGATCACGGAGCGCGTACGCGCCCTCGATTTTCGCAACGTCAAGACAGCTGAGCGCGACCGGGTCGACGATGAGCTGGCCGAACTGATGGCTGGGCTGTCCACCGACAACGCGTCGTTCTACGCCGGCTTCTTCCACCAGCACACTCTGCTCGACCATCTCGACCCGGCCGCCACGCCGCTGGTGCTGATCGACGAGCCTGCCGAGGTCGAGGAGGCCGCCCACCAATGGGAGGCGAACGTCGCCAGGCTGCGCCTGACCAAGCTCGAGCGCGGCGAGCTGCCCGCGGGATTCCCCGTGAGCTTCACGGATTGGTCGACGCTGGCGGAGGAGCTCGGCCGCCTCCCGCGTATCGAGGTCAGCCGCTACCACGTGGGGGCGGGCGTCTCAGCGGTGGCGCTGCCGTTCGGGCCCTCTCCCGCGTACCACGGAAACCTGGACGAAATGACCGAAGCCCTGGACTCCGGCCGACGGGGCTCAGCGGTCGTCGCCACGCAGCACTCCCAGCGCATACGCGAGCTGTTCAACGATGCCGCGATCCCGGCGCGGGAGTCGCGCTCGCTCGATGACGCGCCGGCCAGCGACGTCGTGGAGGTCGTCCACGCTTCCGCAGCCGGAGGCTGGCTGTTGCGCGAGAGCGAAGAGGCCCCGGCTCCGCTGCTGACCCTGCTGACCGACACCGAGGTATTCGGGACTGCGAAGCGCCGCCCCCCGCGCTCGCGCCGCCGGGCGCTGCCCGTCCACCACATCCTCATCGAGGACCTCACGCCGGGGCAGTTCGTGGTCCACGTCGACCACGGCGTCGCCCGCTTCGCCGGCACGCAGACGATGGACGGGGCGGCCGAGGCCGGAGAGGGCAGGGAGTACCTGATTCTCGAATACGCCGAGCGCGATCGGCTCTACGTCCCCATGGAGCAGCTGGCGCGCGTCTCCCTGTACTCCGGCGGCGACGACGCAGACCCCTCGCTGACACGGCTCGGTACCCAGGAGTGGTCGCGTACCGTGGCCCGGGCGCGAGAGTCAACGCTGCGCCTGGCCGTCGATTTGCTGCAAGTCCAGGCACAGCGCCAGCTCGTGGAGGGCCACGCCTTCGCGCCCGATACCCCATGGCAGCGAGAGATGGAGGACGCCTTCCCCTACGTTGAAACGCCGGACCAGGCGGCGGCCATTTTCGACGTGAAGGAGGACATGCAGTCGACGCAGCCCATGGATCGGCTGGTCTGTGGCGACGTGGGCTACGGCAAGACCGAGGTCGCCTTGCGCGCCGCGTTCAAGACCGTGATGGAGGGCAAGCAGGTTGCAGTGCTGGTGCCCACCACAGTCTTGGCGGAGCAGCACGCGGCGACCTTGGGCGAGCGTCTCGAGCCCTACCCGGTGCGGCTCGAAGTGTTGAGCCGGTTCCGCACGGAAGCCGAGCAGGACCAGGTGATAGCGGCGCTAAAGCAAGGTGAGGTGGACGTGGTCATCGGCACGCACCGCCTCGTACAGAAGGACGTCGGCTTCAAGGACCTGGGGTTGGTCGTCATCGACGAAGAGCACCGCTTCGGCGTCAACCACAAGGAACGGCTTAAGGACCTGAGGCGCGAGGTCGACGTGTTGACCATGACGGCCACCCCTATCCCGCGGACCATGCACATGGCGCTGGCTGGCATCCGCGACATCTCGACGATAGAGACTCCCCCGGAAGAGCGGCTCCCCATCAAGACCTACTTGGCCGAGGCCTCCGACGACTTGGTGCGCGAGGCAGTGCAGCGAGAGCTCGACAGGGGAGGGCAGGTCTATTTCCTCCACAATCGCGTGAAGACAATCGACCTCGCGGCAGAGCACCTGCGAGAGCTCGTACCCGGGGCGCGAATCGCCGTCGCCCACGGCCAGATGCCCGAGAACCTGCTATCCGACGCGATGGAGCACTTCGCCGCCGGCGAGGCCGATGTGCTCGTCTGCACGACCATCATCGAATCGGGTCTCGACATTCCCACGGTCAACACGCTGATCATCGACCGCGCCGACCGGCTGGGGCTGGCGCAACTCTACCAGTTGCGTGGCCGCATCGGCCGCCGAGCGCAGCGGGGCTACGCCTATCTGCTGGTGCCACCGGGCAAACGGCTCACCGAAGCCGCGCAGCGGCGATTGCATACCATCGTCGCCGCAACGGAGCTGGGCGCCGGCTTCCGCATAGCCATGCGCGATCTAGAGATACGGGGCGCCGGCAACATCCTCGGTGCAGAGCAGAGTGGCCACATCCACGCCGTCGGCTTCGACCTCTACACGCGCTTGCTCGCCGAGGCGGTGCAGCAGCTACGCGCATCGGGCACCGGCACCCCGGCGCCGATCGAGCCTGATCCACAGGTAGACCTTCAGCTCAGCGCGGGCGTGCCGGAAGAGCTCGTCGCCCATCTCCCAACGCGGATGGGCCTCTACCAGCGCATGGCCAGAGCCCGGACCATGGACGACGTCGAGGATCTGGCCAGGGAGTTCCGCGACCGTTTCGGGCACACGTTACCCGACGACGTTCACCACCTTCTCTTCGGCGTGCGCGTCTCCGTAATGGCCCGGCTAGCGCGCGTCGAGGCCGTTATCCGGCGTGGTGACGAGGTGACGATCCGGCTACGAGAGCCCGCTGGGGGCGCACGCGTGCCGCTGGAGAGGGCCCTCGGTCACGGCGCGCATGTGGGCAACCAGCAGATACGGCTAGGAGCCGACGGCGAGACACCGTGGGGTCAGGCGCTGCTGGAGGTGCTGGAGAGGCTTGCGGCGTTCCGCGAGCAGGTCGCCGACCAGGTCGCGTTGATGGCGACAGCTGGTGTCCCGACGATGGAAGGCTAGTTCTCGCTGAGCTGGGAGCGGCCGTTGCCACGTGGGCCGCTGGGTGGGCGCCTGCGCCCGCGCCGCTGCGACTGTCGCTGCTGTTGCGGCTCCTCAGTCTCCAACTCCTGATACTGGAAGCTGCCTGCAGGGACCGGGCCTCGCAACTTGAGCAGCAGCTCCGCTTCCGCAGGTTCGAGGGTACCCGCCTCATCCTTCAGCCGTAGCAAAGTGAGGATCAGCGCGCGGTTCTCTTCGGCGAGATCCGCAAAGAACACCTGATACGCCATGGGCCGTATAGCCTTCGAAGGGGGATTCAGTCTCGGGGATAGCGGCCTATGGGCCGCTCGTGGGTCACATTCTAGCATACCGTGGCGCGTGCGCCTGCCATTGAGCGTGCGTTATAGGCTGGCTATCAGCCCCACGTCGCGCAGGTGCGGCACCACGTCTTCAAGGCTTGCCACCGTGGGGCAGCTGGCTGGCACGTCCCTGGCCTCCACGCGGTCCGTATCGTCCGGCCTGACCACCAGAATTGCGTACATGCCCACGCCCTGTGCCCCCACCACGTCGCCAGCGTAGGAGTCGCCCACGTGCACCGCCTCATCGGCGTTCAACCCGGCCTCGGCGAGCGCCGCCTCGAAGATCGGAGCATGGGGTTTGCCGACGCCCACCTGACCGGAAGAGACGACCAAGTCCACCAGGTGCCCGAGCCCAGTGTCGGCGACGATCCGGGGAAGCTCCACGCCCATGTTCGAAATGACGCCGATGGAAAGCCCGACCGCCCTCACCGCTTCGAGCGCTACCCGCACCTCGGCGAAGGGCACGAGCTCTTTAGGGGCAGCGTTCACCCGCTGCCAGATCCGGCCGGCGACTTCGGGCCCGACCTCTGAACCCGCCGCGCTTAGCAGACGGCGCTCGTACTCGGCCAGCGCGGCGTCTCGCTCAGCAGAGCCCCGGCCCGCTAGAGGACTGCTGGCGTTTTGCGAGTCCAGGTAGGCGTTCGCGATGGGGTAGGCCCTGCCGATGGCGTCGGCATCGACCGAGACGCCCTCCTCGGCGGCGGCCTTGGACTGTATCTCCGGCCCGGCGGGCTGCCAGCCCACGAGCGTTCCGTAGAAATCGAAGAACACACCTCGTATCATCGCGCCACCTAGTCTATCTCCGGCCGAGCGCATATGGCTGTCCTCGCGACTACCTGGCGGCGAGCCCTCGATGTGCTGTTGCCCGCGCACTGCGTCGGCTGCGGCGCTTCCGAAACCTACCTGTGCAGCGCGTGCTTGGCATCGGCACAGCGGCTCCCCGACGCAAGCTGCCCGGTGTGTGCGGCGCCCGGTTTCGCCGATGTCTGCGGGCGGTGCAGGCTTCGGCAACCCGCCTTTTGCCGGACGCATGCAGCCTTCGTGTACGACGGTGTGGTGCGGACAGCGGTCCATAGGTTGAAATACTCCAACCTGCGATCGCTTGCGCCCGCGATGGCTGAGCCCATGGCTCAGGTGAGCGCGGGGGCTCGCGCCGATGCTGTCGTTCCGGTGCCATTGCACCGGAGCCAGCTCCGTCGCCGCGGCTTCAATCAGTCGGCGTTCTTGGCCGCGGAGGTCGCGCACCGCTTGGGACTCCCCCTGCGGGAGGATCTCGTCGAGCGGAGGCTTGGCGGCCGAGCCCAGGTCAGCGTTTCCAGCGCGGAGGAGCGGTGGGCGAATGTGGCCTATGCCTTCGCTCCAGCCGGTGCGGATGCCACAGACATGCGGCTCCTCCTCGTTGACGACGTCATGACCACGGGGAGCACCTTGCATGCGGCGGCGGGCGCATTGATGGATGCAGGCGCCGCCAGCATCCAAGCGCTGGTCTTTGCGCGAGAGCCCTAGCCGCGCTTGCTTGCGTCGTTGGCGCCCTCCTCGGGTTTGTGCGTTTACGCCTCTTCTTGATGCCTGTGGCCCCCTGCTAGACTGAGGCCTGCGTCGTACCCTCGTCAGCAACTGCATGCGCTGCACGACGCTTGCGAGCGCTCGTCCGTCCTCTACAGCTCGTACCCGGAGGCCATCGTGAGCACCATCGAAGCCCCAATGCCAGCATTGGCCAGCCAAGACCCGGAGATCGCGCGGGCGATCCAGCACGAGGTCGAGCGCCAACGCAAGAGCATCGTGCTCATCGCCTCGGAGAACTACGCCAGCCGGGCCGTGCTCGAAGCCCAGGGATCGGCCCTCACCAACAAGTACGCCGAGGGCTACCCCGGCAAGCGCTACTACGGCGGATGCGAGTTCGTCGACATCGCCGAGCAGCTGGCCATTGACCGCGCGGTGCAGCTCTTCGGGGCCGAGCACGCCAACGTCCAGTCCCACGCGGGTGCATCCGCGAACATGGCCGCGTATGCGGCGTTGCTGGAGATTGGAGACACCGTCATGGGCCTCCAGCTTGACCAGGGTGGCCACCTCACCCATGGGAGCCCGGTCAATTTTTCCAGCAAGCTCTACAACTTCGTCTCGTACGCGCTGGATCCCGAGTCCGAGCAGTTGGACTACGACGCCATCGAGCGCCTCGCCAAAGAGCACCGTCCCAAGGTCATCGTCGCGGGCTACACCGCGTACCCGCGCACCATCGATTTCGAGCGGTTCGGCAACATAGCCCGCGAAGTCGGCGCCGTCCTCATGGTCGACATGGCGCACATCGCCGGCCTGATCGCGGGCGGTGCCCATCCGTCCCCTGTCCCGCACGCGGGCGTAGTCACCTCCACGACCCACAAGACACTTCGGGGACCGCGCGGCGCCATGATCCTGTCCAAGGAGGAGCACCGCCGGGCAGTTGATCGGGCTGTTTTCCCTTACGGTCAGGGTGGTCCTCTGATGCACGCCGTCGCGGCCAAGGCCGTCGCCTTCGCCGAGGCCCTCAAGCCCAGCTTCGTCGACTACGCCCGCAACGTCGTGGCCAACGCGCAGGCGCTGGCCGTCGGCCTCGAGGCGGAGGGATTGCGCATCGTGTCGGGCGGCACCGACACCCACCTCATGCTCGTCGACCTGACGCCTCTCAAATGCACCGGCCAGGAAGCGGAGGAGGCGTTGACGCGCATCAATGTGACCGTCAACAAGAACGCCATCCCCAATGACCCGCTGCCCCCTCGTGTGACCAGCGGCGTGCGGCTAGGCACCCCTGCTATCACGAGTCGCGGCTTCGGCCTCGAAGATACGAAGCACGTTGCCAGCATCATTGGCCGCGCTCTCGGCCACCGGGGCGACGCGCAGCTCGAAGCGCAGCTGCGGGACGAGGTGGCTGAGCTGACGGGTCGCCACCCCGTGCCCGGCCTCGACTTCTAGGCCGTGGCCAGCGTGACGGTGCGGCGGGCTACCATCGCCGACGCCCCGGCCATCGTCGGCTTCCAGTGCCTGATGGCCCGCGAGACCCAAGGGATGGAGCTGGACCGCGCCGTGGTCCAACGTGGCGTTGCCGCGGTCTTTGACGACCCGGCCAAGGGCGCGTACTGGATCGCCGACCTCGATGGCCGGACGGTGGCGTCGCTGCTGACCGTGCCGGAGTGGAGCGACTGGCGAAACACCACCGTGTGCTGGGTCCACTCGGTCTACGTCGAGCCGGACGCGCGGCGCCAGGGCGTGTTCAGCGCCATGTACCGCCACCTGCGTGAGCGCGTGGAAGCGTCTGTGGACCTTGCCGGCCTCAGGCTCTATACCGAGCGTGACAACCGCGTCGCGCAGAACGTCTATGAGAGCCTCGGCATGTCCCGTGAGCGCTACCTCCTCTACGAGTGGCTTGCCGGCGAGACCGACTAGCCACCGACCGCCGCCAGCAACCCGGCCAATCCATGGAACTTCCTGACGCCACGCCCGACTCCTTAGCGCCGCGCCGAAGCTGGCTCCCGCGGCTTCCCGCACTCCGCTCCCGGGACTTCCGTCGCCTGTCCGTCGCCTCTCTGCTCAACGCGGCGGGCATGTCGGGCGAGCAGATCACCGTCGCGTGGATCGTCCTCGACCGGACTGACTCCTCGTTTATGGTCGGCCTGGCACTGGCCCTCTCCTTCGTGCCGATGGCGTTCCTCGGGCTCCCCGCTGGTGCCATCGCCGACTGGCTCGACCGCCGGAACTTGCTGCGCTGGCTCGACGCCGCCCTCACCGTGGTCCTGGCGAGCTGGGCGACGATGCTCGCGCTCGATCTACTCGAGCTTTGGCACATCTTCGCGTTCACCTTCGCCGCGGGCTCCTTCCGTGCCGTCTACCAGCCCGTGCGCCTCAGCTATGCCTACGACATAGTTGGGCCCGGCGCCCTGGTAAGCGGGCTCAGCCTCGTGAACCTCAGCACGCGAGGCGGGCAGCTGCTCGGCGCAGTCCTGGCCGGGTCGCTCACCCAGCGGTTCGGCCCCGAGTACTCCTACATTGGCTTGGCCGGATTTCACGCCGCTTCCGTGGTGGTGCTGATGACCATTCACACGCGCAGCGTCCACCAAGACAACGACAACCCGCGCGAGCCGATCCTGACCAACCTTCGAGCCCTGGTGAGCGAGCTGCGCTGGAATCGGACACTGCTGATGCTGCTGGCCCTCACGGGCGCCGTCGAAGTGCTCGGTTTCTCTTTCCAGACGGCGCTCCCGGCCCTTGCCCGGGACGTGTTCGGCGTTGGAGCCGAGGGGCTTGGCATCATGCACGCTTTCCGGTCGGTGGGCGGCGTCCTGGCCATACTGGTCCTTTCGACCCAGGGGGAGTTGCGGCGGAAGGGGGCGACCTACATCGGCGTACTCATCGTCTTTGGCGCGGCGCTGATGGCGCTGGGCGCTACTGAGCACTTCGCCGTCGCGCTCGTGGCGCTGGCAGTGGTTGCTGGCATGGCGTCCCTCTCCGACGTGTTGACCCAAGCGCTCATGCAGCTCAGCGTCGCCGACCACCTACGCGGCAGAGCAATGGGGATATGGGTCTTTGCCATCGGAACGGCGCCGCTCGGCCACCTCCAGGTGGGGGCGCTGGCCGCGGGCTTGGGCGCGACGGCAGCCCTCACGATCAACGGCGCGGGCCTCGTCGTCCTCGCGGTCCTGGCCGGAACCTTTGGCGTGCGGCTGCGCCGGCTCTAGGGCGGCGCCCTGGGCGTCAATCGACAGCGGTCCTTTGTGACCCCAAGGCGCCGCTGCTATAATCTTGCGCGATGCCGAAGGCGTCGGCGGGGCGGTGGCCACGCGGCGCGGGAGCCACGATGCGTGAATACGAGTTGATGTTGGTGTTGAACCCGGAGGTCGACGAGGACCGGCTGACCGCTGTCATGGACGGCGTCCGCCGAGTCGCAAGCGCGGGAGGCGGCGAAGTTATCGGCGAAGAGAGCTGGGGACGCAAGCAGCTCGCGTTCAAGATGGGCCATCACACCGAGGCCCACTACCACCTCGCGACCCTGCGCATGGAAGCGCCGGCAGCCGACGAGATGGAGAACACGCTCAACCTCGCGGAGGACGTGCTCCGTCACATGCTCGTGCGCCAAGAGGAGCTTGCCGCCACCGAGGAAGCGAGCGCCTAATTCACACTGCGGGGCGACAGACACTAAGGATTGCCGAACAAGGAGGTATGCCACTATGGACGGACTGAACAAGATTATGGTCATCGGGAATGTGGGCACGGACCCCGAAATGCGTTATACGCCTTCGGGCAGTCCCGTCACCTCGTTCAGGATTGCGACCAGCCGGTCGTACACGGGCCAGGACAACGAGCGCAAACAGGAGACCGAATGGTTTACCGTGGTCACTTGGAACCAGCTCGCTGAGCAGGTCAACCAGTACTTGAGCAAGGGTCGTCGCGCCTATATAGAGGGCCGGCTGCACAGCCACTCCTTCCAGGGCAACGATGGCCAGATGCGGTTTCGCAACGAGATCGTCGCGAACCGTGTCCTGTTCCTTGATCGCGCCGGTGGCGACGACCGCGCCGGTGGCGATGATCGCGCCGGTGGCGAGCAGCAGCGCGAAGACAGCGCCCCAGTGGGCGAGTTCGAGCCGGTCGCCGCGGCCTCCGCGGACGATCTGCCCTTCTAGGACGGCCCCGAGGCCGCCCCCTTGCCGGACAAACCCATCGCCTGCAAGGCCCAGGGCTAGGAGAAATGTGACCTCATGACGACTCGCCAGGGCGGCGGTGGCGGCGGGCCAGGCGGTGGCGCCGGGCGGCGCCGGGACGGTCGGCGCTACTACCCGCGACGCAAGGTCTGCTCGTTCTGCGTCGACAAGATCACGGCCATCAGCTACAAGGACGTCCAGCGCCTCCGCCGGTACGTCTCGGACTGGGGCAAGATCGAGTCGCGGCGCAAGACCGGCACCTGCTCGCCACACCAGCGTATGCTCGCGACCGCTATCAAGCGGGCACGCTACGTAGGTCTGCTTCCGTACACTGGCAGCCACAGCCGGATGGACCTGGGCTTCCGCGACGGTCCGCGTGCAGACCGGTTCCGCCGCGAGCGCGAACGCCGCGAGTCTGAGCGCCGAGAGCACGTGCCCGCCCCCCCAACGCCTGCGGAGCCAGCCATCGTGTCGGAGGCTACGGAGGCGCCTGCCGCCGTGGAGGCCGAGGCCACCGCTGCGCAAGCTGCCGACGCGCCCGTTGCTACGGAGGCGCCCGTCACAGAGGAAGCGCCCGCCGCAGAGGCCCCAGCCAACGATGCCGGCGCGGCGGATGTAGCCGTTCCCGAAGCTGAGACGGTCGGCGTGGCGGCGGGCGGGGCGGAACCGATGGCCAACGCTGAGCCGGACGACCAAACCGCCGAGTCCTAGGGCGCGTAGACCCCGGCTGCGACGCCATCTCACGCTGGTCGTGGGCGCGCTAGTCTCGTCGGGAGAGGTTGAAGATGCGGCAGCGGAGACGCGCTGAGCGCGGCCATTACCGGCCCGCAGTGTCTGCGAATCGAGGCAGCGCGCGGGACACCGAGCGCCTGAAGCAGCGGCTTGTTCTGTGGGGTGGGATCGGGGTGGCGACCGCTTTGGTGGCGGTCCTTCTCGGTGGCTTCTACTGGACTAGCTACCTGCCGCCTCGCCGTGTCGTCGCTCAGGTCGCCGATCGCGAGATCTCGCTCAGGGACGTTCTGCCGACCATGCGTGTGCTGAACTCGACGGCGGCTGCTGGAGGCGGTGGTGCCGTTGCCCAACCGAACGACGCCTTCGGCGTGGCTGTTGGCACCGAAGTGCTCCGTCGCATGGCCCCGATTATCGGCATTGCCCCTATATCGGACGCTGAGCTCGACCAGGAGATCGCCCAGCGCTTCGACCCCGCGGCCCTCGACGGCAGCGCGCAGGTCGTCGCCCTCGGCTCTCTCGGGCAGCGCATCTACGACGACTTTCTCGCTGGCGTCGGCGTATCCGACGCAGAATACCGTGCCTTCGTCGAGGGCCAAGTACTCCGGGACAGGATCACGGCGCGCTTCCACGAAATCGTCCCAGCCCAGGACGAGGCCGTCCTGCTCAGCTGGATCGTAGCGCCCACCTCCGTGGACGCACAGGACGCCAGGGACCGTATCGATGCCGGCGAGGGCTTCGCCGCGATAGCCGCGGAGATTAGCGTCGACACGGCTGTCTCCGACGAGAACGGCCTCGTTGGCTGGGTGCCCCGACAAGCGTTCCCCGAGTTCGACGAGCAAATGTTCGCGGCTGCCGCTGGCGACGTGATCGGTCCGGTCAACTCGAGCTTGGACTTCGTCATCCTGCGGGTCGAAGAGGGCCCCTCGGAGCAGACCATCGCCGAGCCGATTTTGGACCTGGTCGTGCGCCAAGAGGCCGACGCCTGGTTCGGCCAGCAGTGGTCGGCGATCGTCACCAACCTCGACTTCGACGTCTCGGCCGGGCAGTGGCTGGTCGACAACCTTCGATAGGCGAGCACCGCACACCTTGAACGCACCGATTGCCATCAACGTTGGTCTGCTTGGCCTCGGCACGGTCGGCGGCGGCGTGGCACAGGCGCTGGTGGCGAAGCAGAAGGCCATCGCCGCACACGTCGGGTGCCCGGTGCAACTGACGCGCGTCTTGGTCCGTGACGCCTCGCGGGAGCGCACCATTCCCGGCGGAGCGATCATCACCACTGACCCCGACGAAGTGCTCGATGACCCCAACGTGCACATCGTGGTCGAGGTCATGGGCGGCGAAACCCCCGCCCTCGACTACGTGCAGCGCGCCATCCACGCCGGAAAGCACGTGGTGACGGCCAACAAAGAGGTCATGGCGAAGCACGGACCGGAGATACTGGCCAACGCGGCGGCCCACCACGTCAGCGTCCAGTTCGAGGGCAGCGTTGGTGGCGGCATCCCCATCATCGGGCCGCTCGTTCGCGACCTGCTGGCAAACGACATCACCGCCGTGAACGCCATCATCAACGGGACGACCAACTTCATGCTCACCAGCATGGCCGGTGGTGGCCTGAGCTACGCGGAGGCGCTGCGCCGGGCGCAAGAGCTCGGCTACGCCGAAGCGGACCCGGCCAACGACGTGGACGGAATCGACGCCGCCTACAAGCTCGCGATCCTGACCTCGCTGGCCTTTCGCACGCGGGTCCACGCAGACGACGTCTACCGTGAAGGTATCGGCCGGCTGGCCGCGGCCGATTTCCGGTACGCGGCGGAATTGGGCTACGTCATCAAGCTGCTGGCGATAGGGCGCCGGACCGGGTCTACGGCCCAGGTCCGCGTCCACCCCGCGTTCCTCCCGGCGGACCATCCGCTGGCCAAAGTTGACGGTGTCCTCAACGCCGTCGAGATCGAGGGCGACCTCGTCGGCTGGGCCATGTTCCAAGGGCCTGGGGCCGGCTCCGAGCCCACCGCTAGCGCCGTTGTCGGTGACATACTGGAGGTCGCGCGCGCCCTCGCAGGCGGCGGCCGGTTCCCGATGCCTCCGGCGCTCGATGGCGACATAACGCTTCTGCCCATGGACGACATCGAAACGCAGTACTATCTGCGGCTGAGGGCAGCCGACAGGCCAGGCGTCATGGCCCAGATCGCCCAAGCCCTGGGCGACCGACAAGTGAGCCTCGCGTCGGTCATTCAGAAGGAGCCGCCCGGGAGCGATGGTTCCGCGGAGATTGTGATCACGACCCATACCGCCCGGGAGGCGGCTGTCCAAGAGGCGGTGCGTACGATCCAGGGGCTGGAGTCCGTCATTGAAGTCTCCAACCTCGTAAGAATTGAAGACGGCGCCCGTTAGCCCGGGCCCCGACCAAGGAACAGCATGGCCGAAGGCGTCCTTCGCAGGTATCGAGAGTTCCTGCCGCTGACTCCCCAGACGCCCGACCTGACTCTGGGCGAGGGGCAAACACCGCTCGTGGAGTCGCGGTCGATCGCACGGGAGCTCGGCGTCGGAAAGCTCTGCTTTAAGCTCGAGGGCTGCAACCCCACGGGCTCCTTCAAGGACCGGGGCATGGTCGTTGCCGTGGCCAAAGCGCTGGAGGCGGGTCACAAGGTTGTCCTCTGCGCCTCTACCGGTAACACCAGTGCGGCTGCCGCGGCGTATGCGGCCGCAGCAGGCATCTCCAGCGTCGTGCTGGTGCCGGAGGGCGACGTGTCCGAGGGCAAACTGAGCCAGGCCCTTGCGTACGGCGCCCGTATCGTCAGCATCCGAGGCACCTTCGACCAGGCGCTGACCATCGCTCGGTCCATCGGCGAACACTACGACCTCAGTCTGGTCAACTCGGTCAACCCTCACCGCATCGAGGGCCAGAAAACAGCAGCCTTCGAGCTCGTCGATGAGCTTGGGGACGCGCCTGACGAGCTCTTTATTCCCGTTGGCAACGCAGGAAACATCACGGCCTACTGGAAGGGCTTCCGCGAATATCACGCCCAGCGCCGGGCAACGCGAATGCCGCGCATGATGGGCTTCGAGGCGGAGGGCGCCGCGCCCATCGCAACCGGCCAGGTCGTCGCCGAGCCGAAGACCGTCGCCTCCGCCATCCGCATCGGCAACCCCGCCAGCTGGCTGAGGGCGGAGGCCGCACGCGACGAGTCGGGCGGCGTCATCGGCGCGATCTCGGATGACGACATCGTAGAGGCATGGAAGCTCCTAGCGAGAAGCGAGGGAATCTTCTGCGAGCCGGCGTCGGCAGCCTCGGTCGCGGGATTGGTTAAGACCGCGCGGGCCGGTGCCGATTTCAGCGACCACACCGTGGTCTGTGTTCTCACCGGCTCAGGCCTGAAGGACCCAGCCTTCGCCGCCGCCGCTGCGGACTCGGCCCCGGAGCAGGCGCCGGCCGACCTGGAAGCCGTCGCTTCGTTGCTCGGCCTGCCGGCCAGGCTACCGAACAGGTAGTTGCACCTGCACAAAGACCTGCTTCTCGTCGATAATGAGTTGCCCCGCGCCTTCCGTCGCGCATCCCCCCGCGCATCCACCGCGCACCCGAAGGAGACAAGCGTTGACCTGTAGCGCACCCGTTGCGAGCTTCACGGACCTCGCGGGCCCTTGGCAGGCGTTCGTCGAGCAGTCCGACCGGGGTTCCATCTTCGTGACGCCACGGTGGCAGGAGGTCTGGTGGCGGCAGTTCGGCGACGGCTCCGAGCTATGCCTCATCCCGGTGGGCCCCGCGGCCGCGCCGCTGGGCTTCGCGCCGCTGATGCGCTCCGGGGACAGCCTAAGTTTCATCGGTGACACGGACCTCTTCGACTACCACGACTTCGTCCTCGGCCCCGGCGCGCCTGAGGACTTTTACGATGCGCTCGCCAAGTGCCTGCGCGACGAGCGCTGGCATTCGCTGACGCTCACATCGCTTCCCGAAGGCTCACCAACACTCGAGCTGCTCCCCGGTCGCTTGCGGGACATGGGGTGCGATGTCGAGATGGAAGTCGAGGACGTGGTGCCGGGGCTCGATCTGCCGGCGACCTGGGACGACTACCTGGCCGGGTTGCGAAAGAAGGACAGACACGAGCTCCGACGCAAGCTCAGGCGCCTGGACTCTATCGGTCCCCACCGGTTGGTTGAGGCCTCCGCTGGGTCATTGGAGCAGGATGTTGACCTCCTCCTCGACCTGATGCGGGAGAGCATGGAGGAGAAGCGCGACTTCATGGTGCCGGAGCGCGAGTCCTTCTTCCGCAAGGCTGTCGCCGATGCTGAGGATGCCGGCTGGCTGCGGCTTTTCTTCCTCGAGCTGGGTGGCGAGCGCGTGGCTGCGGCACTGTGCTTCGACCTCGCCGGCAGGCGCCTGCTGTACAACAGCGGCTACCGGCTCGAGCAGCGTGCGAACAGCGTCAGCCTGCTCCTGAAGGCGCTAACTATTCAGCAGGCTATCGAACAGGGCCTGCATTACTACGACTTTCTGCGCGGCGGTGAGCAGTACAAGTTCCACCTTGGTGCCCACAGCGTGGACCTGTTCCGGCTCAAGGCCGTGCGGTAGCGATGGCCGAAGCGACAGGTAACCCCCCGCGTCCGCTTCGTCGAGTGGCCATGGTTTCGGTGCATGGCTGCCCGCTGGTGACGCCAGGCATGCGCTCGGCGGGCGGCATGAGCGTCTATCTGCGCCGCGTGTCGCCGCTGCTGGCCGCCAGAGGGGTCTGCGTCGACATATTCACGCGCAGCCACGAGGCCGGCGGTCCCGAGCTGCTTAACATCGGGCCTGGTGTCCGCGTGATCCACGTCGCTGGCGGACCCGCGAACCTGTCCAAAGAGCTGGTGCCTCCGCACCTACCGGAGGTGCTCGGCGGAGTGCGCTCGTTCGTGGACGGCGAGGGCCTGGGCTACGACCTTGTGCACAGCCACTACTGGCTATCTGGCTGGGTCGGGGCGCAACTGGCGCAACACCTGAGCGTCCCCCACGTCGTCACCTACCACACCATCGGCCTCGTCAAGGAGGCCGCGTACGTTGCTCCGGAGTCGTCGGAGCGAAAGGTCGCCGAGGCTGGCATGGCTGCATCCGCCGACCACATGGTGGCCTTCACTGAAGAAGAGGCCGAGACCCTGCGCTTGCTGTACGGCCTGGATCAGTCCCGGCTCCACGTCGCGCCTGGCGGTGTCGACCTCGACACGTTCCATCCCCTCGACCCCGGCGAGGCCCGCGAGCGCCTCGGGCTGCCATCCAACGAGCGAGTGGTGCTCTATGTTGGACGCCTCGACCCCTTCAAGGGGCCCGACGTGCTCATGCGCGCGATGGCCGAGGTCCCCACGGCGCGCCTGGTCGTGGTCGGTGGGGCGGGTGCCGACGACGCTGGCGTGATCTGGCTCCGCCGGGTGGCCGCGGAGGCTGGCGTGCAGGACCGCGTAACGTGGCGTGCCGCAGTGCCCCAAGACGAGCTCCCCAGCTACTATGCCGCCGCCGATCTGCTCGCCGTCCCCTCCTTCCACGAAAGCTTTGGCCTGGTGGCGCTGGAGGCCATGGCCTGTGGGACACCGGTGGTCGCCTCTCGTGGCGGCGGGCTCCAGGCGGCCGTCGTCGACGGCTCCACTGGCTGCCTCGTCGAGGGCCACGAGGCCGCTACCTACGCCGCCTGCCTGAACGAGCTACTGGGCGACGACGATCGGCGTCGCGAAATGGGCCAGGCCGCGGTCCAATGGGCGAGGGGCTTTAGCTGGGAGGGTGTCGCGGCTAAGCTGCTCAGTGCGTACGATCTCGCCGCGGCTCGGGCCAGCGCCCGGCCGGAGGTCGTGCCGTGCGTTGCTGGCCGCGTAGCATAGGCAGCTACTGAGACAGTCCAGGAGAGGGGTTCAAATGGAGCGTGGCGCGCTTGGCTTTGTAACGTTGTCGCTCGTGGCCATGGGTGTCTACGGCGTGTTCGCCATCCTGCTCCGGTCAGCTCTCAAGAGCATCCCGGTCGAGCCGGTGCTCATCGCAACCAACCTGACGTTGGTCGTTGTGGCTACGGTGTGGGCCCTCGTGCGGGGCGTCAGCCTGACCGGTGGCTTCGGTTGGGACAGGCCGACACTCTTCGTCGCGCTCGGCGGGCTGCTGCTCAGCGTAAGCATCATCGCGCTCTACACGGCCATGAGCCGGGGCCCGGTCTCCACCGTACTCCCCATCTTCGCCATGAACTTTGCCGTCGCCGCAGTGCTCGGCTTCGTGTTCCTACACGAGCCGCTAAGCGCGACTCGCATCGCCGGTGTTGTGCTGGGGGCCGTCGCCGTCGTCCTGCTCACCCGCTGAGCGAGCGCTCGTACCAGACCGACCGCGAAACCACTTCGAATCCGAGGCGACGATACAGCCGAACCCCGGGTTCGTTGGCCTCGTCGACCGTGATCTCGATCGGACGCGCCTCCGCCGCCACCAGCAGGTTCAGCCCGGCCGCCGTCACGCTGCGGCCGAGCCCCTGCCCCTGCCGGGCTGGCGACACACCGACCATCCCAACCGCGCCTGGCTCCCCAGGCTCGCCATGCTCGCACCAGCAGTACGCGACTAGCGAGTCGCTGCTGTCCGTAAGCACGACAATGTCGTCAGCCCGGTCTAGTGGCTGATCGTAGATCCGGTAGTCGATCTCCTCTGGGACGTTCGGCTGGTACCCCCAGCTTCCCTCGAAGGCTGCGTTCTGGAGGGCGGTCAGTGCCGGCACTTCGGACCGGACTAGCCCGCGCAGCGTCAGCCCCTCGGGTACCGTGACGTCGACGGGCTCCGGGGACGCGATCTCCATGTGCAGGTGCGTTCGCACGTGCCGGAAGCCCTCCGAAACGCAGAGGCGGATGGCTGGCGTAGCGCCTTGCGGCAGGTCCGTCTGGAGCAGGGCCAGGCCTAACGAACTGGCGTGCCCGACCGCCTGCCGCACGAGCGCCCGGCCGACGCCCTGGCCTCGATGCGCAGGGTGTACCCCTGCGACGAAGACACCCCGGCCGATGCGCTGCTCCACGATGACCTCGACGTGGCCGACGAGCGTGCCGCTCCGCTCAGCGAGGAACACGTCCCGCTCCGGCCGCATGCCCGGCAGCAGCGCCGCGCGCCGCATTCTTTCCACAGCGCGCGGGAAAGGCTCCGACTCGTCGCCAGCGATTGCGCGGATCAACCCGACGCGGGCCTCGAGGTCGGCCCAGGTGAACGGCCGTATCGTGAGATCGTTCGGTGGCATTGGACGCCCTGGCGGTGGCCCGTCTGGCGCACCGTTATCGGCCTGCTATCATAGCAGCGCACCTGACTACACCTTTCCTGCGCGGGGCACCATGGAACAGTTCGAAGCGCCTGAGCGAGCCATGCTCGTCATCCCTCACCCGGACGACGGCGAGTCGGGTTGCGGCGGGACCGTCGCGAAGTGGGTGAAGGAGGGCACCGAGTTCCTGTACGTCGTCTGCACCAACGGTGACAAAGGCTCTTCGGACCTTGAGATGACGCGCGAGCGCCTCGCCGAAATCAGAGAGCGGGAGCAGAGAGCCGCCATCGAGGTACTCGGTGTTCAACAGCTGACGTGGCTGGGTTACGGAGACGGCGAGCTCGAGGATACCCGTGAATTCCGTGGCCAGCTGGTGCACGAGATACGGCGCTTCCAACCCGATGTGGTGCTGGCCATGGACCCGATGCACACCCAGAGCCATAGCCATCGAGATCACCGCATCAGCGGACAGGTGGCGCTCGATGCCTGCTTCCCCTACGCGCGCGACGTCCTGCACTATGAAGATCACATCCGCGACGAGGGCCTGAGCACCCACAAGGTGGCCAGCGTGCTCATGTGGGGCAGCGAGAACCCGGACGTCGCCATCGACATCTCCGACACCATCCGGACCAAGCTGGAAGCCCTGTCTCGCCACGAGAGCCAGGTCTCCATGCCCGAGGGCGACATCGAAGAGTTCGTCAAGCGCTGGGCCCGGCGGTCGGCGGAGCGGGCCGTGGGCACTGGCTTTGAATACGCCGAGACCTTCCGCAAGATCGACTTCCGCCGCTAACCCGCCAACAGGCGCAGCCCAGCACCACCGTGTCGCCACTGCAGCGAACCGCCTACCGACTGGCCCTCGTGTCGATCATTCTGGCGGGGGTCGGCGGCGCGCTGTGGCTCTCGCTAAGCGATCCAGGTCCCGCCGGCCTGCCCCTCGTCGCTCCCACCCTCACGGACAACCCCCCACCGACAGCGCCGCTAATCGTGGACGGACCGGTGCGAGGGTTGCTCAACCTCAATACCGCGAGCCGCGCCGATCTTGAGGACCTCCCGCTCATAGGCGAGGTGCTGGCCGACAGGATCGTCGAGTACCGCAACGACAACGGCCCGTTCCTACGTATCGACCACGTCATGGCGGTGCGTGGGGTCGGCCCCACGACGTATGCGGCCATCCGCGAGCTCGTGAGCGCGGAGTCGCCCTAGTGACGCCGTTGGTCTGGCTTGGCGGGGGTTTGGTAGCGGGCATCTGGCTCGGGCGTTACTGGACCGGAGGCGACGCGGCCGTCGGCTTGCTGGCCTTGGCGGTGCTTGCCGGTTATGGCCTGGCCCGCAGCCTGGGATGGCGCGCAGGGCTGCCTGTCGTACTGGCCCTCGCGCTGCTGCTCGGCCTCGTGCGCGGCGGGCCCGAGCTACTGACGCCCAGCGGAGACCTGGCGCGCTTCCATGGCCAACACGCGACGGCCGTCGGCCGGGTGGCCGCCATGCCCGAGCCCGTGGGCGCCCGCGTTCGCCTGACACTGGCGGTCGACACCGTGCGCACGGGCATCGTCGAGGCCGAAGCCCACGGCACGGCTATCGTCTGGGTGGGCGGCCAAGGCAACCCCGTACCCGGACGTTCGTTCCCATACGTCGAGCGAGGCGATCGGGTCGCTGTGAGCGGCATCCTTCGGGCTCCCGAGCCCTTTGGAGGCTTCGACTACCCGGAGCACCTTGCCAGCCAGGACATTGGGACCGTGGTGAGCGGCACCCTCGAGGTCGAGGAGCTGGGGACTGGTGGAGCGCTGTCTGCGAGAGGACTCGACAGGCTCCGTCGACGCCTGGCGGACGGTATCGATCGCGTCCTTCCGCAGCCCGCGGCTGCGATCGCGCAGGCCGTCGGCCTGGGCCTCAGGGGTTCGGTGCCACCCACGACGTCCGACCAGTTCCAGCGCTCGGGCACGACTCACCTGCTGGCCATCTCAGGCCTGCACGTCGGCGTCGTCATGGTGCTAGCCGTCGGCCTGGCCGCAGCGCTCTTTGGCCGCCGGCACCCGGCCTACCTGCTGCTGCCGCTCGCCGCCGCCTGGGCCTACGTGCTTCTTGCCGGACTGCCCCCGTCCGCCGTCCGCGCCGGGATCATGGGCAGCGCGGTGCTCGTTGCGATGGCCGTGGGGAGGGCGCCAAGCCCTTTGACGGCCCTCGGCTTGGCCACCTCCGTGATGCTGCTCTTGTGGCGGCCGGAGTTCCTGTGGCATCGGTCGTTCCAGCTCAGTTTCACCGCGATGGCCGGCGTCCTGCTGTTGGGCCTACCGCTGTGGGACACCTTTCGCGTCTGGCTCGAAGCTCGAACGAGACCTGGGCTTGCCAGGACCGTTCTGCGCTGGCTCGCCGCTGCCGTGATCACATCGGCCGGAGCCGTCGCTGGCTCGCTGCCGCTGGTCGCATTCAACTTTGGTGTCGTTCCGGTCTGGGGCATCCCCGCCACACTGCTGGTCCTGCCGCTGCTCCCGCTGCTGATAGTCGGTGGCTTGACCAGCGGCGCTCTCGCGGCGCTCTGGACTCCCCTTGGATGGCTGACCGGCTGGGTGCCGGCCATCGTCGGCTGGTACGTCGCCGCAGTGGCGGGCCTAGCCGCATCCATGCCGCTGGCCACTGTCGATGTGGGGCGCGTCGAGCCCGCGGCAGTGTGGGGTTACTACGTGGGCCTCGCCGCCGTGGTCGGCTATCTGCACCGGCGGCAGTGGTGGCCGCAGGCACGCCACCTGCTGAGCGCCGTCTGGCAAGGGCCTGGCAATGGCAGGCAGGCGACGCTCGCACTGCTCGTGCTCGTCATGGCGGTTGCGGTGCCGTGGTCCATCGCTGCGGACCGTTCGGACAGCCTGCTGCGCATCCACTTCTTGGACGTGGGGCAGGGTGACGCGGCGGTGGTCACCACCCCGTCCGGCGCGGTGGTCCTCGTCGACGGCGGACGCGACCCGCGCGTCACCCTGCCGCTGCTGGACGGGCTGCTCGGCCGTCGCTCCGTGGACTTGGCCATCGTTAGCCACCCGCACGAGGACCACATCGCGGGGCTCATGGCACTTGCGCGGCGTGGCAGCATCGCCCAAGCGTTGGTGCCGCCCGTCGTGCCGGGCGAGGACGATGCGTGGCGGCGGGAGTTGGAGCAGCTTGGAGTCCCGGTCGACGAAGCAGCCGCTGGCATGGTGGTTGACCTCGGCGGTGGCGTCTTCATCGAGGTTCTACACCCACCGCAGCCGCTTATGGCCGGGACGAGCTCTGATGTCGACAACAACGGCACGGTGGTCAGGCTTCGCTACCATGCCGCGTCGGCACTCTTCGTGGGAGACCTGTTCGTCGAGGGCGAGCTCGCGCTCCTCGATGTGGGCGCGGACTTGGACGCCGATGTGCTGAAGGTGGGCCACCATGGCAGCCGCACGTCGAGCGCGGAGGCGTTCCTCGACGCGGTGTCCCCGCTGCTCGCGGTGGTGAGCGTCAGTGGAAGTAACTCGCTGGGTCACCCCAGTGCCGAGGTCGTTCAACGCCTCGTGTCCAGGGTCGGCGAGCAGGGTCTGCTTCTGACCTCGGTACATGGCACCGTGGAGGCCGCCACCGACGGCGAATCATGGTGGCTGGCGACGCGCAGGTAAGCGTCTTTGCCGCTGAGGTGCAGGGCCGGCACGCCGCGCTACGCAATTGACACCCCAAGACCGCGGCGCAGATAATCGCCTAGCGGACGCTCCGCCGGGAGCGGTTTTCGTTTCCGTGGGAAGGAGCTCTCCAATGCCGTCTGTGGCGTTTCTCGATGGTGAGTACATGCCGCTCGAGGATGCCAAGGTCGGCATCATGACGCATGCCCTTCACTACGGGACCGGCGCTTTCGAAGGCATCAGGGGCAACTGGAACACCAACGACGGCAAGATGTACATCTTCAAGCTCCGCGAGCACTACGAGCGCATGCTTCGGGGCTGCAGAATGCTGTTCATCGACGTGCCCTACAGCCTCGATGAGCTGTGCACCATCACGACCGAGGTCATCTCGCGCAGCGGCTTCCAAGAGGACGTCTACATCCGCCCCATGGCCTACAAGGGCGAGGAGAAGGTCGCGAACCTCAACCTGAAGTCGCTGGGCGATAGCTTCTTCTGCCTGGCCATCCCCTTCGGTCAGTACATCGAGACCGACGGAGCCATCAGCTGCTGTGTCGCGTCCTGGCGCCGCATCGACGACACGATGGTCCCGCCGCGCTTCAAACTGGCTGGCCTCTACCTCAACTCCATCCTCGCAAAGACCGACGCGATCTCGGCCGGCTTCGACGAAGCGATCATGCTCAACCAGGACGGTCACGTCTGCGAAGGAACCGGCGAGAACATCTTCCTGGTCTACGGCAACACCATCGTCACGCCAACCCTGGAGAGCAACGTACTCCCCGGCATCACCCGCGAGACCGTGCTGGACCTGGCCCGGAACGAGCTGGACCTCGAGGTTCAGGAGCGGCTCATCGACCGGAGCGAACTCTACGTCGCCGACGAGGTTTTCCTCACCGGGACCGCGGCGCACATCCAGGCGGTTGGCTCCGTGGACCACCGGGACGTGAACGATGGCGCCACGGGCCCAGTCACGCGGCGGCTTCAGGAGCTCTACTTCTCCATCGTTCGGGGCAACAACCCGAAATTCGTGCACCAGTGCACCACTGCGACTCCGCAGGTGACGGCGGGCTAGAAGAGCGGTAGGGCGATGCAGAGTTCGTTTGCGCTCGACTACGTCGTCTTCGTTTTTGGCAGTGCCCTCGGCGTGTTGCAGTTCGCCTTCGCCCAGGCAGGGCTCAGCGGCCTGCTTTTTCTGCGCCCCTGGCCCCGGCTGACCCAGGCGCTCGCGGTCCTCGTCGTCGTCGGGGCCTTCGCCTGGTTCTTCGGTGCCGAGCCTCGCAACATCCCCGATTCCGGTGCAGGCCTCGAGGCGAACAGCCAGGCCTGGCTGTTCGCGAGTGCCGCCGGGACGGCAGTCGCAGGCACCTTCCTCGTTACCTCGGTGCTGAACCACCGCTGGGGACGAGACCACGGATGGGATCCCCAAGCGGAAACTTGGCCACCGTCCGGAGTCGACTGGCTCCGGCGCACCACCTTCGCACGTGCCCTCGGCCTCCGTCTGAAGGCCGTGGCGCGCAGGATGGGCTGATGGACCTGAGCGTCGTCGAGTGGCTCAACTCGGGCGTTGGCCGCTTCGCGCCGTGGGACGCCTTCATGGAAGCCATGATGAGCGACTACCTCGTGCCGGCCCTCTCTTCGCTCGTACTCGTTGCTCTTTGGTTCCAGGGAGAGCCGAGTGAGCGCTACAAGAATCAGCTCACGACCATCTGCGGCACCGCCGGACTGGGGTTAGCGAACCTCGGTGTGGCGCTGGTCAACATCCACTTCTACCGTGACCGCCCTTTCGTTTCGCACGATCTGAACGTCCTGTTCTACGAGCCGACCGACTCCTCCTTCCCCGCCAACGCCGCCGCCGTTGGCTTTGCCGTTGCGACTGCGGTCTTCATGCGGCATCGGCGGCTGGGACTGGCCATGTACGGCCTGGCCTTCCTCTGGGCCTTCGGTCGCGTCTACGCCGGCGTTCACTACCCGACCGACATCCTCGGCGGAGCGGCCATCGGAGCGGCGGGGACCTTCCTGGGTTACGCGGGCTTGCGCATCCTGCCCTTCGTCCCACGGCTTGTGCTGCGAGGAGCGCGCACCTTCTACCTCGCTTAGGCCGCCTTCACGAGTCCCTCACGGGCCAGGCGGGGTCCCTTCATAGGCAGTGCATGCCTCCCCAGCTACCGTGGCTCCAAACGCAAATGGCGGCTTCGTTCGGCGTCGAGCGCGGACGTTCGCTGAAGGAGATCGAGGAGCAGGCGATCGCCGCTCCCGCCGCCGGCCTGGTCTTCGGCGCGGAGACGGAGACGCCGCGGGGTGCGCCTGCTCCGGCGCGTACTGCAGGCAAGTCCGGTGGCCGCCGCCACACCGAGGAAGGGGTCGAGGCGGGCTAACGGCGACGAGGGACAACGCTGTCATATACACTTGGGGCGCGGACCCGGTCCGCGCCCCAAACTGTGCCCATGCCTCGAATCGACGGTCGCGCACCAAACGAGCTTCGCCCGGTACTGATCCAGCCGGGCTACCTTGAGTTCGCCGAGGGGTCGGCGATGATCGAGGTTGGGAAGACGCGCGTCATCTGCTCCGCCAGCGTCGATGAGCGCGTGCCGCAGTTCATGCGGGGCCAGGGCCGCGGCTGGCTCACCGCTGAGTACAGCATGCTGCCGCGCTCTACGCTTTCCCGCACCGACAGGGCGCGGAGCGGCTCCGGAGGGCGCACCATGGAGATTCAGCGCCTCATCGGCCGCTCCCTGCGGTCGATCGCGGACCTGCCCGCCCTCGGCGAGCGCACCATCACCCTCGACTGCGACGTCATCCAAGCCGACGGTGGCACGAGAACCGCCGCGGTCACCGGTGCCTACGTTGCGCTCTACCAGGCGCTGCTCAAGTTGGTACGCAACCGTGCGTTGCACCACGTTCCCCTCAAGTCGGCTGTCGCCGCGACCAGCGTCGGGCTGGTTGCCGACACTCCGCTGCTCGACATGTGCTACGAAGAAGACGACCGCGCGTCAGTCGACTTCAACGTCGTCATGTCCGACAAGGGTGAGTTCGTCGAGGTCCAGGGCACCGGCGAAGAGCACCCGTTCAGCCGTGAGCGCATGGACCAGTTGCTCGTCCTTGCCGAGTCTGGAATCCAGACCCTCTTCGCCGCACAGCGCGCGGTCGTCGACAGCCTGTAACGTAACGCCCTACCGGCGCATCGAATAGGCGACCGGCCATTGCCCAACGCGCGTAGTACAAGATGCCACCGGGGGACGGACCCCGCGTCCGTCCTCAAAGATTTTTTCATGAACCGCCGTTATCGTGGAGCTGATTGGACCATGAGATACCTCCGCTGGCTCCTGCCCATCGTCGCCCTGGCCGTTGTGGCCACCGCTTGCAGCGCCGCATCACCGACCGCCACGCCGACTCCGACATCGGCTGACCTAGCCGACGGGGCCGTCTCACCGGCCGCCGACGCCGGTGGTCTCGCTGGTGGTCAGGCCGGTGCGTCAGGGGCCGGGGAGGTGCCGCCGATGCTGGTGGGGTTCCCGGACGTGGCCAGCGTCGTTGAGCGGGTAGCGCCCAGTGTCGTGCTCGTCCGCGCCACCACCAGCCAAACGGACGCCTTCGGCCGCTCGACAGAGGGCCTGTCTCGGGGCTCGGGAGTGATCTTCGACCCGGAGGGCTACATTCTGACGAACAATCACGTCGTCGAGAGCGCGTCCTCAGTGGATATCGTGCTTAGCAGTGGTCAGGAGCTGGACGTAGAGATTGTCGGCACCGATCCGACCACCGACCTCGCCGTGCTCAAGTTCGACCCCGACGAGGTCGACGACCTCGTCGTCACACCGCTGGCCCAGTCCGGCACCGCCAGAATCGGCGACTGGGTCATCGCAATCGGCAACCCGCTCGGATTTGAAGGCACCGTGACGGTTGGCGTCATCAGTGCCAAGGATCGTTCCCTGGCCATCGCCAGCAACCGCCTGCATGACCTTCTCCAGACCGATGCCGTCATCAACCCCGGCAACTCCGGAGGACCACTCCTCAATCTGTCCGGCCAGGTCATCGGCATCAACACCGCCATCATCCGAGGCACGCTCCCGAGCGGCCAGGAGGCGGAGGGGATTGGCTTCGCCGTCGCCACGACCACCGCCATCCCCATCACCGAGCAGATCATCGCGAACGGGCGCGTCATCTGGCCGCGCGTGGGTGTCGGCGTCGACGACGTCACGCCGGCCAACGCGTCCGAGCTGGGCCTTAGCGTCGACCAAGGCGTCCTCGTCGTCTCCGTCGCGGCGGAAGGTCCGGCCGCGCGTGCCGGCATCGAGGCCAACGACGTCATCGTCGCGCTCGACGGCATGCCCGTTACCAAGTTCACCGACCTCCGCCGGCTGCTGCTCAACCTGTACGCCGTGGGCGACATCGTCTCCGTGTCTGTAGTCCGGTCGGCCGCGACCCTGAACTTCGATGTCACGCTGGACGAGCTGGTCTTCTAGCCGTTAGCCTCGGTGGCTCAGGAGGATTGCCGATGCTGACCCCCAACGAGTTGCAGTACGTCAAGGACACCCCGCTCTACCGGCTAGCCACGGCTACCCCTACTGGCAGGTCCCACGTGGTCCCCATGATCACGCGCATGGATGGTGACAACATCGTTGTCGGCGGCTACGACTTCGACATCTCCTACAAGCGCCGCCTCATTGATCGCAACCAGTGGATTTCGTGTGTCTGGGACACCCGCGACGATGCGGGGGTCATCAAGGGCGTGGAGGTGCGCGGCAAGGCGGTCGCCACCGGGAAGATTTGGGACGGCAGCGAGTACTTCATCCTGGAGCCGAGCAAGGTCTTCAGCTGGGGCATCGACGAGCCGGCCTCCGAGTCTTTCGCCAAGAAGATGCACTTCGACGTCACCCACCTGACCGAGCGTGGCACGTAGCCCTACGGCAGGTTGTGAGTGAGCAGACGGCCCGGCCGCAGCAGCACGACCACGCGCCCCTCAGACCGCATGGCCTCGTCGTACTCGTCCCAGTCCAGGTGCTCCTCGCCCGCTGCCGCCCGGTAGACGTCGCGGAGGTTCGCGCGCAGTGCCACGGCGTCGGTATTCGCGGCGCTTCGCACTTCGGCGTCGCCGTCGATGACCGCGTAGCCTCGCCAGCCCGGCCGGCAGACCATGAGCGCGAACCGCGTGTCACGCGCCAGGTTGTGATACTTGGCCCGGTCTGTGGTCGTGGTGAAGGCGAGGCCGTCCTCGAACTTCCCGACCGTTACCAGGCTCTGCTGAGGCCTTCCGTCGCGACGGAAGGTCGTCGCAACGGCGACCTGGTTCTCGGCCAGTAGGCCGTCGAGTTCATCGAGTGCCATCGTTGGGGCCTCCCCGTTCAGGTCCGCACAGGCTACCAGACCCCTCGCGCCTGGCCGTGGCCTGGCGGTTGAGGGCGGCGCTGCACTACCATGTGGAGGTGGCCGGCGGGACGCTCGGCCTGTGGAGCCCCCCGTGACCGAAGGCGAAACGTCAGCCGTGGCCGTTCGGCGGCCTCGGATCTTTTACGGCTGGTACATCGTCGGCGCGAGCGTCTTCTCCAACGCGCTGCTCTCCGGCATCGTCTACTCAGGCTTCGGCGCTTTCATCATCCCCATCGAGACGACCTTCGGCTGGAGCCGGTCCGCCATCTCCGGCGCGATCGCGATCCGCCAGTTCGAATCGGGATTACTCGCGCCCGGTGTCGGCTTCGTCGTCGACCGCTTCGGCGCGCGGCGCATCATCATCGGCGGGGCGCTGACGACTGGGTTGGGGCTGATGGCCCTAGGCTGGCTGACCAACGGCCTTGGCACCTTCTACCTCTTTTTCATCATCGTCGCGGTGGGGACATCCGGCGTCAGCCACGGCGTGACGTGGCCTGTCATCATCTCGCGCTGGTTCCGGCGAAAGCGGGGCACCGCCATCGGACTGGCCGTGATGGGGCCGACCATCGGCACAGGTCTGGTGATCTTGAACACCACGCTCGAGGACCAGTTTGGGTGGCGGAACGTCATCGCCGGCTATGGCTTCCTGGTCGCGGTCCTGCTGACCCTCATGGGGCTGGTCGCCCGCGACCGCCCGGAACCCTACGGTCTGCTGCCCGACGGCGACCCGCCGCTTGCGGGCTCGGAGACCGACGCGAGGGCGGCAGCCGTGGACACCGACGGCCTCGCGTTTGCTCAGGTGCTCCGAAGCCCCTCCTTCTGGCTGTTGACCGCCTACCTTGGCGGGATGTTCATCAGTAGCTCCGGCTTCCTCTCGCACGAGTTGCCCTACTTCGTGGACGACCTCGGCTTTTCGGCACAGGCGGCGGCAGTCATGGTGACGCTGACGTTCGCGTTCAGCGCCATCGGCCGGATGGGGGCGGGTGCGCTGTTGGACCGGATGGACTACCGCCTGGTGATGGCGGGTTCGTCAGTGTTGATGGCCCTCAGTTTCGCCTACGTCCTGGCCGTCGACGTGCGCACAGGCTGGGCGGCGCAACCCCTCGTCATCGGTTTCGCAGTGGCTTTTGGCTCCAACATACCCATGCGGTCAGTGCTCGGCGCCATGATGTTCGGCAGTCGCTCGCTGGGCTCCGTCCTTGGGATACTGAACGGTGGCATCGTCGGAGCGGGCCTCACGGGGCCGCTCATGCTCGGGCTGATCTTCACCTGGCAGGGCAGCTACGGCATGGGTATCTGGATCATGCTGGCATTGTCTGCGGCGCTGGCCGTGCTGCCCCTCCTCATGCGCTCACGCCGCGAGCTGGAAGAGGTGCGTGACGCTGTAAGCCGGAACAGATAGGAAGAACGCTTGTCGACACCAGCCGAGACCCCACCCGCCGCCCGCAAACGGCCCCGTATCTTCTACGGTTGGTACATCGTTGGCGCGAGCAACCTATCCAACGCCATCACCTCCGCCGTCTACTTCCAGGGGTTCTCAGCCTTCATCCTGCCCATCGAGACGACGTTTGGGTGGAGCCGCTCGGTCATCTCTGCCGCCGCGTCGCTGCGCCAGGCTGAGTCTGGCTTGGTCGGGCCCGCGGTCGGCTTCCTCGTCGACCGCCTTGGCCCCCGGAGAATCATCGTGACTGGGGCGATCATCGTCGGCCTCGGGCTCATAGGCCTGGGCTTCTCCAACGGTGTCGTCATGTTCTACACCTTCTTCCTGCTCATCTCGATAGGAACGTCTGGAGTCGGCCATGGGGTGACCTGGCCCACGGTGGTCGCGCGCTGGTTCCGGCGGAAACGGGGGTTGGCCATCGGCCTCACGGTGATGGGCCCCATCATCGGCGCACCAATGGTCGTCGCCAACACCTGGCTGATCGACGCCTTCGGATGGAGACCGATCCTCGTCGCGTACGGCGTGGTCATCACCATCGTCGTGTCGCTGATGGGCCTCGTGGCGCGGGACCGGCCCGAGGACTACGGCCTGCTGCCTGACGGTGACGAGCCGGCCGCCCAGGCCACCCCTGGCGTGCCAACCTCGCGCCAGCCGGAGTCCGGCATGCGGGTCTCCGTCGTGGCCCGCTCGCGGGCTTTCTGGCTGCTGTCGGCCTACCTCGGTGGCATGTTCATTGCCAACTCCGGCTTCCAGCTGCACCAGATCCCCTACTTCGTCAACGACCGTGGCTTCTCGAGCACCGCCGCCGCCACGACCATCTGGGTCGTCATCTGGGCCAGCGGATTCGGCAGGGCCGGCGGCGGGTGGCTACTGGACAAGTTCGACTACCGCATAATCCTCGTCGCCGCCTCCGTGATTCTGGCGTCGAGCTTCGTGTACCTGCAGGTCGGCAAGCCCGACAACCTCGTGGAGACGCTCCCCTTCGACGTGCTGTTCGGTGTCGCCTTCGGGACCACGATTCCCATGCGTGGGGCGTTGGGCAGCATGATGTTCGGCACTCGATCCTTGGGTGCGGTCGTCGGTCTGCTCCAGGGCACCGGCGTGGCGGCTGGAGTCATTGGACCGATCCTCATGGGCGTGCTGTTCGACCTGCGGGGGGACTACTCTCTCGGTCTCTGGATCATCGCCGCGATCGCCCTGGCCGGCAGCGTGCCGGTGCTTTTCATGGAGTCCGGTCACACGCTCGCTGCCCGGGTCGAGACGACCCGAGCGCCCCACCTGTAGGTCGAGGCGTGGCCTAGCCGGCGGGCTCGACCCCTAGCGTAAGCGTCACGCCATCGATGTCCTGCGCCTCGGCGTAGGCGCGCTCGGGCGGCGCCTCCAGCACCACGCGGTCGCTCAGCGTCTCGTCGCGCAGGTAGCCGTCGTGCGTTGCCAGCACCGCCAGCGAGGCCTCGCCGGCGCCGCCGACGTAGGTGACGATCCGGTCGGCAATGTCGAAGCCCGCATCGCGACGCAGATTCTGGATACGATGCACCATCTCGCGTGCGAAGCCTTCCGCCTCCAGCTCAGGGGTCAGCGCCGTATCGATGGCGACTAAGAGGGCGCCGCCCTCTTCGGATGCCACGGCGAACCCTTCGCGCTCCTCCATGATGATGAGGATCTCCGCTGGCTCCAGCGTGAATTTCCCGACCGTAACGGGCTCACCTGATCGCACCTGCGCGGCGAGCGAGGCCCCGTCGGCGGCCTCGATGGCTGCCCGGACGGCACCCACCTCCTTGCCGTATTTGGGGCCTAGCAGTGGCAGGTTGGGGCGCACGCTGATGGTGGCCAGACCATCGTCCATCGCGACCTCCAGCGCCTTCACGTTGAGCTCGTCGATGACCTGCGACCGGATGGACGGCAACAGTGCTACGTCGTCATCGCGTGTCTGCACCAGCACGCGTGCCAATGGCTGGCGGACCTTGATCGCGCTCTTGCTGCGTGCCGCCCGGCCGAGGCTCGCGATGCGCATGGCCAGGCGTGTCGCCCGCTCCAACGTCTCGTCCGTAAGCGACGCGCCGGCCTCGGGCCAGTCGGCAAGGTGCACACTGTCGACTGAGCCGCGCGGCGCGAGGTTGACGTAGATGGCGTCGGCGACGAAGGGCGTCATCGGCGCCAGGAGCCGGCTCACCGTCAGCAGGCAGGAGTAGAGCGTGACGTAGGCCGACGTCTTGTCCTCGTCGCTCTCGCTTCCTTCGATGCCGCTCAGGACGGGCCCTGCGGCTGGGCTCAGCACGGGCTTCCAAAAGCGACGGCGGCTGCGGCGGACATACCAGTTGGACAATCGGTCCACGAACTCCTCGATGCGCCGTCCGGCGTCGGTCGGGTTGTAGTCCTCCATGTCGGCGGTCGCGGTGGCGACGAGGCCGTTCAACTCCGAGATGATCCAGCGGTCGAGCTCATTGGCCGGGGCTTTGGTAAGGACAGGGCCGCCGACCTGCCCCTTCCAGCGCCCGGCGTGCGCCTCGGGCGCGAAGCCGTCGATGTCGGCGTAGGTCACGAAGAATGAGTAGGTGTTCCAGAGCGTCAGCATGAAACGCCGCAGCGACTCCTGGACGAGGCCCTGCGAAAAGCGCCGGGCGACACCGGCCGGCGCCGCGGTGAAGAGATACCAGCGCAGCGCGTCCGCGCCCTGGGCGTCCATGACCTCTTCCGGGTCGACCGCGTTGCCCTTGGACTTGGACATCTTCTCGCCCTTCTCGTCGAGGAGCAGTCCGAGAACGATCACGTTCTTATAGGATGGTCGGCCGGTCAGCAGCACGGACTCGGCGAGCAGGCTGTAGAACCAGCCCCTGGTCTGGTCGATGCCCTCGGTGATGAAGTCGGCCGGGTAGTAGGGGCTGACGATGATGTCTTCGACGCTGCGCAGCGTCACATCGCCGTCGGGGGTGGGCACCGTGGCGGGGAAGTTCCACTGCGCGAAGGGCATGGCGCCCGAGTCGTACCAGGCGTCGGCAACCTCCGGCACGCGCCTCATCGCCGCGCCGCAGCTTTTGCAGACCAGCTCGATCCGGTCCACGTAGGGGCGGTGCAGGTCGAGCCCATCGACCAGTGCTCGCGTCTCGGCGGTCGCGAGCTCAGCCAGCTCGGCCGTACCGCCGACGCAGGCCGTCTCACCACACCCCTCGCAGCGCCAGATGGGGATGGGCGTGCCCCAGTAGCGCTCGCGGGACACGGCCCAGTCGACGTTGTTGCGCAGCCACTCGCCGAAGCGCCCCTCGCGGATGTGGTCCGGGTGCCAGTTGATGGACTGGTTCCCCGCCAGAAGCCGCTCCTTGGCCGCTGTCGTGCGGATGTACCAGGACGTCTTGGCGTAGTAGAGGAGCGGCGTATCGCAGCGCCAGCAGAAGGGGTAGGTGTGGCGGTAGATCCCCTGCTTGAGCAGCAGACCCCGCTGATCGAGGTCGCGGATGATGTCTTCGTCCGCTTGCTTCACGAACCTCCCGGCCCCCGGAAAACCGTCGGCGACCACCCCGTGCAGGTCGACCGTGTGCTGGGTCGGTAGGCCGTGCTCCCGCCCGAGCTCTGCATCGTCCGCACCGTAGGACGGAGCCGTGTGGACGATGCCCGTGCCATCGTCCGTGGTGACGAAATCCGCGGGCAGCACGTGGTGGAGGTTCCCGGCCGGGGGTTGTCCCCCATACGGTGCGTCGTATGACAGGCCGAGGAGGTCGTTGCCGGTGAATCGCTCCTCGACGCGCCATCCCTCGCCCAGTGTCCGCTCGACGAGGCTTGCCGCGAGGAGTACGCGCTCGTCCCGCTCCGCGCCCTCAGGCGAGCGGACCAGCACGTACTCCTCGCGCGGAGCCACGGCTAGCGCTGCGTTGGCGGTCAGCGTCCACGGCGTCGTTGTCCAGATGGCCAGCGATGGCGCATCGCCGTCCCTCAGGCGGAGCCGCTCGACGACGGCGGGGTCGGCGTCCGGCTGCGAAGGGGACAGTGGCATGCGCACGAAGATGGAAGGGTCGGGCGTGTCGTCCTTATACCCCTGCGCCACCTCGTGCGAGCTCAGGCTCGTCACGCAGCGCGGACAGTGCGGCGTCACGCGGAAGCCCTCGTACACCAGCCCCTGGTCCCACAGCCGCTTGAAGACCCACCAGCCGTTCTCGATGTAGCCGTTGTCGTAGGTGACGTAGGCGTCGTCCATGTCTATCCAGCTGCCGGAGCGCTCCGTCATGCGCCTCCACTCGCTGATGTAGCGGAAGACGCTCTCCCGGCAGCGCTGGTTGAACGCTTCGATGCCGTACGCCTCAATGTCTCGCTTGTTGGTGAGCCCCAGCTCTTTCTCTACCTCGAGTTCTACCGCGAGGCCGTGCGTGTCCCAACCGCCGCGGCGTAAGGGCATGAAGCCGCGCATGGTCTTGTAGCGGATCATCACGTCCTTGTGGGCGCGTGTGGTGACGTGGTGGATGCCCGGCGCCCCGTTCGCGGTCGGAGGGCCCTCGTAGAACACGAACAGCGGCGCGCCCTTGCGCACCTCGGCCACCCGATTGAACGCGTCGATAGCACGCCAGCGCTCGAGCATGGACCGCTCGAGGTCCGGGAAGCTCACCCGGCTGGAGACTGCCTCGAATCGCCGCCCTCCGGCTTCGCTCAGGACAGGCTTGGCGTCCACCGTCTTCCGCTCCTCGCGACTTTCATTTCTGGCATTTCTGGCAACAAAAAAAGCCCGCCCCTGTCTCAGTAAGGGACGGGCATGACCCGCGGTACCACCCTCGTTCTCGCCCGGCGGCCGGGAGAGCACTCGTTATCGGTCCTCACTGAGAGGACCCGCCGGGATAACGGGTGGCAGCCCGGTCACGCTTACTCCCCACGGGACTCATGGTCCAGAACGCGGGTTTCTGGTGACGGCTCAGGAGGGATTTTCGGCTGGGTCTCGCGTGCCGGCTCACACCGTACCCGGTTCGCTCGACGCTTTTTCCCCGCCTACTCGGCTCCGTCTTCGCCTCTGGAACCAACGTAGCACCGCGTGACGAAATCCGTCAAGCGGGTTCGCAGACTAGCGTCGGCGACGTGTCCGCGGCGTCGGCCTGCGCCTGCGCCGGTAGAAAGGGCGCGGCTCCAGAGGCTCGCGCTGTGACGGAGGCGTGTCGCTGTCGTCGACGGGCCGCGGGTCGAAGTGCGAGAAGGCGCGGCGCAGCCGGCTGAGGGAGAATACGAGCCCCAGTTGCATCAGCACGAGGCCGAGCCAGCGCGCCATCTGTGCCGCCGCGGTGACCGGGGAGAGGTCGCCGACGAGCAGCGGTCCCTCCCAGCTGGCAAGGAGGCCGTGGGCAGCGGCCAGGGCGACCAGACCCCAGGCGCTACCACTGGCCTCGCCTGGGGGTGCCGTCACCAAGCGGCGGGCGAGCCACGCCAACGCCGCGATCTCGATCACTGACCGCAGAGCGGCCGCTGCCGTGAACAGGCTAGCGTTGGCAATGGTCTCCTCCGCCTCGAAGACCGGGAACCGCGTGGCCTGGGTCAGCACGAAGAAGACCGTGTAGCCGATGGCGATCGGCAACCCGTGGTCCAACAGGGATATCGCCACCAGGAGGACCAGCAGGTACAAGACGCCGTAGATGACCAAGGCGGCCGCCCCGGTCGCCGGGTCGAATTCGGTGGCCACGAGGCCCGTCGTCACCAGCGCCACTGCGCCAATGGCACCCGGCGGCCACGTGATCAGGCCCATTGGCAGCCGTCGGCGCAGCGCGAAGATCCCCGCGAGCCCGACGCCGACCATCAGCACGATGCCCGGTGCGGTCAGGCCACCGCTGACGCCGGGTAGCTCCAGCGCGCGCCACGGCCACGAGACCAGGGACGCGGCGAACAACCCCACGAACGGGAGCGCGAGCGTCGCGGTGAGCCGTTCGCGGCGGACGAGGAGGCGCTCCGGCCCGGGCGGAGAGACTGGCCCCTCCGCAGCGGGAACGCCTGGTTCAGTCGGGCCGGGTTGGTCCACGGCGAGGGGGGCCTGACTGGCTTGAGCCCGGCCGGGCCGGGCGGTCACCCACCGGTTTGATGCCGACCCTTCGGCCCGCACCCTCGCCGGTGCTCTCGGTGGTCACGCTGGTGCTTTCGGCAAGGGCCATGTGGACGATGCGGCGGTCCGCGGCCGACATCGGCTCAAGCTGCACAGGCCGGCCGGTGCTCACGGCGCGCCGCGCCATCTGGTCCGCCAGCCGTCGGAGGTTCTCTTCGCGACGATGCCGGTAGTGCTCGATGTCGATGACGACCGGCGTCACCTCTCCACCCTCCCGATCGCGCTGCGCCAGGATGGTGTTCACGATGAACTGAAACGAGCGCAGCGTGTCTCCCTGCTTGCCGATCAGCAAGCCGGCGTCCTCGCCCTGCACGTCGATCAGCGCCGGGTCTTCGGGCCCGCTGCCGGTACTGCGGATGGTCGCGCGCGCCTGGGCGTCCAGCTTGCCTAGAATCTCCGTGACGATGGCAAGAGCGGCACCGGAAGGCCCGCCGCTGTCGATGCGGCGAACGCGGACCTTGGCGGGTTCCGCTCCGATACCGAGGATGCCCGACCGGCCGTAGCTAACGACGTCGACGGCGAGCTCGTTTCGGCCGACGCCGAGCTCGATTGTCGCCAGCTCGATCGCCTCGTCCACCGTCTTCCCCGTTAGCTCGAGGCTGTCGTTCTCCATCCGAGGCCTCCTGTACCGGCGGAGGGGGTAGCGCCGTGCCCCTGGCAGCGGGAAGCGGCTCCGGCCTCGCCAGACCCGGGATCGCGTTGAGCAGGTTACCCCAACCGGTGACGAATGATTGGATGATGATTCCCACCAGGTTCGAAACGACCCAGTAGATGACCAGTCCGCCAGGGAAGAAGAGGCTGAAGAGCCCGAACATGATCGGGAACAACCACACCATCATCCTCTGGGTCGAGGCCTGGGTAGGGTCGGCGCTGCGTACCTGGACCATGCGCTGCTGGATGAACATGGTGATGCCCGAGAGCCCCACCAGCGCCAGCCCGAGCACGTTCCGGTCGCGTGACGGTTCGATGGCCAGGTCCATGCCGAGGAACGCTCGGTTGACCGGGACCGCCGAGTCCAACATTGGCAGCCACGAGTACAGACGGCTGGAAAGCCCGGCCAGGTTCTCCGGCGTGAAGGGCAGCACGTTGTTGATGGCCCAGAACAGGCCGATGAAGATCGGCATCTGGACGACCAACGGTCCGAGGCAGCCGATGGGGTTCACCCCCATCTCCTTGTAGGTCCGCATCATCTCGGAGCCGCGCTTCTGCGGGTCGTTCTTGTAGCGCTCCTGGATCTCGCGCAGCCTTGGCTGGAGCGCCTGCATCTTCTGGGTCGAGCGCACCTGTTTCACCACCAACGGGTAGGTCGCCCCACGGACCAGCAGCGTGAACACGATGATCGCCAGACCCAGGTTGCTGAACAGGATGACGTAGAGCAGCATCAGGGTGTTCGTCATCGGCTTGGTGACGACCTCGTTCCAGAGCAGCCCTAGGAACTCCATGGCCTAGCTCCCCGCCTCGAGGTCGCGTTCCCACAACAGTCGGCGATCCGCGACGTCGTAGGCGCGCAGCACACGATCGAGCGCGTGTACGTACACGACCGAGCCGACCGCCGTCAGCGGAGCGCGGATCTTGTCCCCGACGCGCTGGTCCCAGAGCCGTGCGCCCGTAGCGGCGCTCAGCACCACGATGTTCTCGTCGTCGGAGCCGACCACCACGGCGTCGCCGACCACCACGGGGGAGGAGATGATCGGACCGATGTCCCCCTCCGCCGGATAGGTCCAGACCAAGCGTCGTGTTCTCAGGTCGATGGCGTACAGTCGTCCGTCAAGGCTCGGTGCGAACACGCGGCTCCCGTCCGTCGCCGCCCCTGCCCAGAACCAGTTGTCCGCCTCCAGCACGGGAGATGCACCTGCGGTCTCGAGGTCGACCACGAAGAAGGTCTGGTTGAACGAGCCAATGTAGATCTTCTCGTCGAGTACCAGAGCCGGTGCCGTGATCCCGCCCTCCAGGTCCACCGGCTCCAGCCAGATCGACTCGCAACCGGCGATGGCGACCGCGTGCAGCTTGTGCAACAGGTCACCGAAGTAGGCGATCCCGTCCACGACCACGGGAGTCGACCAGATTGCGCCCACCGGGTCGTCGCCCCGCGCGGGGTAGACGCAGACCTCGCGCAGGTCTTCGTCCAGCACGTACAACCGGCCGGTATCGGCCGACTCCGAGCCCCCGAAGACGATCCTCCTGCCCACCGCGACCACGGAGCCCATGATCCCCTTCGAGAGCCGGTCGCCTTCGATCTCGAAGGAGGTCGCCAGCGTCAAGCCGAGCGCGTCGAGGGCGTAGACCACCCCGTCGAATCCGCCGACGTACACTCGGCCGTCCGCGACCGCCGGTATGCCGTAGAAACCAGGGAACGCGTCGGTCCTGCCGGCGCTGGGCGCTTCGAACGTATTCGTGATTCGGCCCTGCGCCTCGAGATCGACGGCAAACACCTTGCCGTCGCGCGTGCCCACGTAGCCCGTTGACCCGTCCACGGCGAGCCCCGACCACGCCTGCGACGGGGAGGATCGGTTGCCGGCGCAGCCCGTGAGGGCGACGATGACAGCGAGCATCAACAGCACCGCGAAGGGTGCGGGTGCGCGCGTGGTACCAGGCAGTCTGCCTGAGCGTCCCAATCGGTCGGTCCTTCGAGCAGGCCCACGCTCACGCGGGTCGGCTCCCGCCCTGACAGACGTGCCAGGGCGGCTGAGTTTCGTGCTAGTCGGGGACCGGGTCGAAGCCCGAACCCCCCATTGGACGGCAACTGGCCACGCGCCTGAGCGCCAGCCAACCCCCTCGGATAACACCGTGGCGGGCGATCGCTTCCTGGCCGTAGTGCGAGCACGTCGGCTGGTAGCGGCAGGCCCCCGGCCAAATCGGGGATACGGCGTGCTGGTACCATGAGATGAGCCGAACGGCCAAAGTTCGCGTCATTTCCGATCCCCACTGCTTCCCATCTCTGGCTCCACGAGCAGGTCGGCCCGACGAGTGACCTCTAGGACCGCCTGGCGCACCCCCGCGAAGTCGGCCGCGGCCGCCGGTGGCCGCGCAATGAACAGCAAGTCCCACCCATCGCGTACGCCGGCCCGGCGCACCACCTCCCGCATCCGGCGCCGCAGCCGGTTCCGCATTACCGCGGACTTCGCCACCCGACGCCCTACCACGAACCCGAACCGCGAGTAGGGGAGCGAGTTCCGCGCCACCCGAAGGGTGAGGAGGCGATGCGGCTGCGAACTCCCGCGCTTCCGGAGCGCCTGGATGTCAGCGCTGCGCCTGAGCCGACGCTCCCGGGGCAGCGACTCCGTGCGAAGCCGTTCCGTACTCGCGAGGACGCCTAGACCGTCAGCAGGTGCCGGCCCTTGAACCGACGCCGGCTCAATATCCTGCGTCCGCCGGGCGTGGCCATGCGACCGCGAAACCCGTGAACTCGGGCTCGACGCCGCTTTTTTGGCTGCCATGTTCGCTTCGGCATATTGTCGGCAATGCGGCCGTTGTCGGCCCGCCTTCCCTGTGGTCGAGTATAATCTCGCCTCGCTGGGAGTGTCAAAGGAAGCCGAGTACAAAGCCGTACGTGTCGCCTCATGGCTGATCGGAATTGTCCATGTCTGGACCCACCGATGGGAGAGCCTGAGCGAATGCAGTCCCAGCCGGCACAGCCGCGGCAAGCCCCGGCGGCGAGGAAGCCCCGCCGTGTCCGTGCCGACCTGCTGCTCGTCGAGCGCGGGCTGGCCGTGTCCCCCTCCCAGGCCCACACGCTCCTGCGGGCCGGGGCGGTCTTTTCGCGCGATATGCGGGTGGAGACACCCGGCCAGATGGTCGCCGCTGACGCTCCGCTTCGGCTTGCCGAGCGGCAGCAGTACGTCGGCAGGGGAGGGCAGAAGCTGGCGGAGGCATTGGCGTCGTTCGGGCTCGACGTCAAGGACATGACCGCCCTTGACGTCGGTGCGTCCACCGGCGGGTTCACCGACTGCCTGCTCCAGGCCGGCGCCAGGTGCGTCTACGCTGTCGACGTTGGCAGAGCCCAGCTCGCCGAGCGGCTTCGGGGAGACCCGCGCGTCGTCTCCATGGAGCAGACCAACGCCCGCCAGCCCTTCCATCTCCCCCGGGCGGTCGACCTGGTTGTGGCCGACGTCTCCTTCATCTCGCTCCGATTGGTGCTGCCGCCCGCGCTGGTTCACTTGCGCGCCGGGGGCCAAGCGCTGGTCTTGGTCAAACCGCAGTTCGAGGCGGGCCGCGGTGCCGTCGGCAAAGGCGGCGTGGTGAGCGATCCGATGACGCATGCGAGCGTGGTGGGCGGTTTCTGCCTATGGGCTATCCAGCGGGGGCTGCGGCTCCTTGGCGTCCGAGGGAGCGTGCTGGCGGGCGATGCCGGGAACCGAGAGTACTTCGTGCTGCTGCGCCAGGACGCGTAGCGCGACCCAACCGCTTGCCGAACCGGGTGCTGGCCCTCATGACGCCAGCCGCCCGCGCAAGTACAATGTAACTGCGCAAGTGCAATGGGGATTCAGTCCGCGCGCAACGGGAGGCTGCGTTCGTGGCCATCGTCGCCCGTCCATCGAACAGCTCCGACGACGTTCCCCACGACGAGTGTGGGGTTCTCGGCGCATACCTCCCCGGTGCCATAGGCGCCGAAGTGGCTCGTATCGCCTTCTTCGGGCTGTTCGCCCTCCAACACCGGGGGCAGGAGAGCGCGGGCATGGCCGTAGGTGACGGCCAAACGCTGCGCGACCACGCCAACATGGGGCTCGTGTCCACCGTCTTCCGCCAGGAGGACTTGGAGCGTCTGCCGGGTCACGTCGTCATCGGCCACACGCGTTACTCGACGATGGGGTCGAGCAACCTGATCAACGTTCAGCCGATTGTCTCCAAGAGCCCGTCGATTGAGCTGGCCCTCGGCCACAACGGCAACGTCATCAACGCGGCCGAGCTTAGGGACAGACTGTACGACGAGTTCGGCGTCACCTGCACCACCACCACGGACTCCGAAGTGGTCGCTCACCTCATGGCGTGGGCCCCGGTCCCGGATTGGGCCGGCCGCGCCGCCTACCTCATGCGCGCCTTAAAGGGCGCATACTCGCTCGTCGTTGCCACCAAGGACACGCTGGTCGCAATGCGGGACCCGCTGGGCGTTCGGCCGCTGTGTCTGGGTAAGTACGGGACCGGGTGGGTCGTCGCCTCCGAGAGCTCTGCGCTGGACCACGTGGGCGCGCAGTTCGTCCGCGAGATCGAGCCGGGTGAGACCATCGTCGTCGACCACCACGGCCTGACCAGCATCCCCTGCGCGGTCCCCAACGCAACGACAGCGCACTGCGTCTTCGAGCACATCTACTTCGCGCGGCCGGACTCGATCCTTGAGGGTCGCTTAACTCATATGACCCGCCAGCGCATGGGTGCGGCCCTGGCCAGGGAGTACCCCGTCGAGGCCGACATGGTTATCCCCGTGCCGGACTCCGCCAACTCGGCCGCCGTCGGGTACGCCAAGGAGTCGGGCCTGCCCTTCGAGTTCGGACTCATCAAGAACCGCTACGTCGGGCGGACGTTCATCGAGCCCGACCAACACTTTCGCGAACTGGGTGTTCGCAACAAGTTCAACCCGATCCCAGAGGTCCTCGCCGGCAAGCGCGTTGTCGTTGTGGACGACAGCGTCGTGCGCGGCACCACCACGCCACACGTCGTCGAGCTGCTGCGCAAGGCGGGTGCCGCCGAGGTTCACATGCGCGTCTGCGCGCCGCCGATCCAGCACCCGTGCCACTTCGGAGTCGACATGGCGACCAAGGGCGAGTTCATCGCCACCGACCGTACCATCGATGAGATACGGCAGGTCATCGGCGCCGACTCCCTCGCTTACCTCACCGTCGAGCAGCTCCACGGAGCGGTCAGCGGCAATGCCACCGGAGCCGGCTTCTGTGACGCCTGCTTCAGCGGCCAGTACCCCATTCCCGTCCAACTTCAGCTGGACAAGTTCACGCTGGAGCGCCCCGTCGCTCCACAGGCCGAGTAAGCCCCCCACCCGGTGGCCGCGCCCGACCAGACCTCCATTCTCGACCTTCCGTCGCTCGCCGCGTCGCTGCCGCCGGTCGTCAGTCCGCTGTTCAATCGCATCTACCGCGTGTCGGCCACCGAGAGCCGCATGCGAGTACCCGGCGCCATGGTCCCCTGGGTCGAGGAGAACTTTGGCCCGCGCGAGGCGGTCGAGCGGCAGACGCTCGTCCGAGTGGACAACGTCGTGACCGGCGAGGGCACGCTCTTCAATGCGCTCCGTGGCCAGCGTCCGGTTCACCTTCGACTCGCGCAGCCCACCTCTGACGAGATTGCCCAGCACCTTGAACACGATGTATGGGCCGACCCACTTGTGTCGACGCCGGAGGACGTCTTCGGCCGCTTACGCAACCGCCATGGCGTGACCGCTGCCAACGTCGCCCGCTACGACGCGCAGCACAGCCTCATCGTCTTCTCCGAGGCCGACCCCCTCAAGTTCTCGCCCCAGGGCCTGGCTGGGCATATCGAGCTGGCACTGGGCTGGTTCGCGGCGGCGCGGACGGCCGACCCCGAGGCTCGGTATCCCTACCTCATGTGGAACTGCCTCTGGCGGGCAGGCGGGTCCGTGGTCCACGGCCATATGCAGACATCCCTCGCCCGCGGACGGCACTTCGCGAAGGTCGAGCGGCTGCGCTCCGACGCCGAGGCCTACCGGCGGGCGCACGGCGCGTCCTACTTCGATGACCTCGTTACGGTGCACCGGGAGCTTGGCCTCGTGATCGGCGTCGACGGCGCCAGTGTGCTGGTCCACCTCTCTCCCATCAAGGAGCGGGAGGTCCTGCTGCTGCTGCCCGAGCTGACGCCGTCCGCCGCGGACCCACTGTTCGCGGTGTTGAACGCCATGGTGGCGCGGCTCGGCGTGCGCTCCTTCAACATCGGTGTGCTGATGCCCCCGGCAGGGGCGAGCCCTGAGTCCTGGGAAGGCTTCCCCGTCCTGATTCGCTTTGTCGACCGTGGCCCGCTGGAGAGCAGGACGAGCGATTGGGGAGCTATGGAGATGTTTGCCCAGAGCGTCGTCGCGGCCGACCCCTTCGTCTTGGCCCGCGAGCTGACCGGCGCGGTGAGCGGCTAGCCGTGGCCTCCGTGGACGTCGTCATTCCCGTCCTGAACGAGGAGCACTCGCTGCCGAAGTGCATCGAGGAGCTGACCAGCTTCCTGGCGGCCAACCTCGACCAGCACGCCTGGCGCATCGTCATCGCCGACAACGGCTCGACCGATGGCACCCTCGCCGTCGCTCAGCGCTACGCCGAGCGCGACCCCCAACGCGTCGCCTTCATCCACCTCGACCAGCGCGGCCGGGGCCGGGCGTTGCGGCGGGCGTGGCTGGAGACGGAGGCCGACATCGTGAGCTACATGGACGTCGACCTCTCAACCGGGCTCGACGCGTTCCCTTTGCTGATCAAGGCCATCGCCGACGATGGTTACGACGTGGCAGCGGGGAGCCGGCTGGCCAGGGGCGCGCGCATCACAAGATCGCTGAAGCGCGAGTTCATCTCTCGGTCGTACAACCTACTGATCAAGGCCATGTTCAGGACTCGGTTCAGCGACGCCCAGTGTGGGTTCAAGGCAGTGAGCCGGGACGCCGCCAATGTACTGGTGCCGGCCATCGTCAACAACCACTGGTTCTTCGACACCGAGTTGCTCATCGTGGCGGAGAAACGAGGCTTTCGAGTCAAGGACATTCCCGTAGTCTGGTTGGAGGACCCTGACACACGAGTCAAGATCGCGGGAACGGTGTTGGAGGACCTCAGAGGCCTGGGCAGGCTGCTGGTGGGCGGCATCCCGGCGGTCGACCCGCCCCATTCGTCCGGTAATGTCCGCACGGACCCTATTGATGGAGCCGACGCCCGCGAGTAAAGTGCGGCACGTTTGCGCCGCGGGCCGGCGCGGCAACGGGAAGCGCCCAGGTCGCTGAAAACATGATCCACCGAGACCCACACTTCGAAGTCCGGCCGTCACTCATCACCGGTGACAGCGCGGACGTGTACCTCCACAGGACGCAGCGCGTCTTGAGGGACGAGGGATTGAACCCGGTGGTCGTGATGGAGTTCTCGGCGTCACAGGAAGGCATCCTTTGCGGCACGGTCGAGGTGAAGGCCGTGCTGTCGAAGGTCACCTCCGAGGGCAACCGGGAGGTCTGGGCTGTCGAAGAGGGGACCGAGGTCGCTCAGGGTGAGGTGTGCGTCACGATACGCGCTCCCTACTCCTCCTTCGGGCTCTACGAGACCGCCATCACTGGGATACTGGCCCAGTCGACCGGCTGGGCGAAAGCGGCGCATGAGCTGGTGGTCGCAGCCGAGGGCCACCCCGTCGTCTCGGTCGGCGCGCACAACGTGCACCCGTCGGTCGCTGCCGTCATGGACTATTCGGCCATCGTTGGCGGCTGCCAGACCGGCTCCACCGCCTTGGGTGCCCGGTTGGCCGGCACTCAGCCCATCACCTCGGTCTCGGGCGCGCTACTTCAGATCATGGGCGACCCCGCAACCGCGCTGGAGGCCTTCGATCGCTCGGTCGCGGCCGACGTGCCGCGCATCGCCTACCTGGACCCTCGGGGCGACGTGGCCGCGCAGACCGCGGAGATCGCCCGCCTCCTTGGCTCTCGACTCACCGCCGTACGGCTTGGGCGTGTCCCGGGAGGACGTCAGATACCGGCCGAGGTTATCCAGGAGGTGCGCGCCCGGTTGGACGAGCACGGCTGCCGCAACGTCGCCATCGTCGTCAGCGGCGACCTCTCGCCGGACCGGATCCGCTCGCTCCTGAGTGCGGGCTCACCCATCGACGTATTCCACGACTCGGGCTACATCGCCAGTGCGAATCCTGTGCCGTTCCGACCGAACATCCGGACCATCAGCGACCGGTCGGTTCCCCAGGAGGTGGAGCCCCCGCCGCCGAACCCACGGCTGCTGCGTGTCCTCTAAACCCAGGTCTTACGCTGCGTAAGCCTATGGCGCCGCAGGGGCGGTATAGGTGCCGAGGTCAAAGGCCTCGTCCCGTGCGATTGCCGCCGCCGCGGTTACCGGCTTCTCCAGCGCCGCGAACGCACCCCCCTCGAAGGTGAAGCGAGCAGCGTCGCCGGCCGTCGCCGCATCGAAGTCGCCCGCCTGCGCAGGGTCGATGTCGTTGGCCTCGTACGTTGCCAGATACTGCGCACGCCCCGAGGCGAGGGCCACCGCCTTTACCACGAGCGCGTCCTCGCGGACGATGCCCAGCCACGCCGTGTCCCCCCGAAGGGGCACCGCCGCCGCGATACGGGGCGTGTTGAGCTGGTCCTTCTCGTAGTCCAGCGTCTGGAGGCTGATGGCGAGGGCGTCCCGCGGCGCCATGCCCCCAGCAACCTTCTCGACGATGGGGTCGGTATGCGTCCCGTTGGCCGCGATGGCCCAGCCCGGCGCCGTTCGCAGGGCGTTGTAGGCGATGTAGGGATTCTTCCGGACGTCATCCTCGGCGCCTGGCGACGGCACGATGGCCAGGCGCCCGCCCAGGTCCACCGCCTGGCGGTTGGGAAACGACCGGCTGGAAACGCGGTAGAGGACTGCGTTGCGGCCGTCCCGAGTCCGTCCCACTGCGACGATTCGCCCGACGTACATGGATCCTCCTCCTGCGCGCTGCCCGTTACGCCATCGCCAGGGTCGGGAACGCGTCGAGCGATAGGCTGGCTGTACCCGTGTGGCGTAGGCGGTAGTAGGCCGCAGTGGCGATCATCGCTCCGTTGTCCGTGCAGAGGCGCGGCGCTGGGATGAGCACCGGCACGGGGGAGCGGCGCTCGCACTCCTCCCGCAGCCGGCGGTTTGCTGAGACTCCGCCGCCGAGCACCAGGGCCCGCGCCCCCGAACGCTCCGTGGCCTTCACGGCCTTCGCCGCGATCACGTCCACGACGGCCTCCTGGAACGCTGCGGCGAGGCCGGACACCAGCGCGGGGTCGGCACCGGCCTCAGGCGTGGGGTAGAGGTCGAGGTCCTGCGCCCGGTGGAGCAACGCGGTCTTCAGACCGCTGAAACTGAAGTCCAAGCTGTCACCAAGGAGCGCGCGCGGGAACCTCCCCAACGGCGCCGTGCCCTCCGCGGCCTGCTGGATAGCCGGCCCGCCGGGAAACCCCAACCCCAGGATGCGCGCGGCCTTGTCGAACGCCTCGCCGGCTGCGTCGTCCCGCGTCTGTCCTAAGACCTCGTACTGTCCGTGCCCGGACATCAGGACCAGGTGTGTGTGCGCACCGGATGCGATGAGCACCATCAAGGGGAACCCCGGGTCGTTGCCGGGGTCGTCGTAGGCGAGCCAGGCCGCGTAGGTGTGCCCCTCGAGGTGGTGGACGCCGACCAGTGGCAGCCCACTGGCGAACGCCATCGCCTTGGCGGCGTTGACGCCGACCATGAGCGAGCCGGCCAGGCCGGGGCCGTTGGTAACCGCCAGCGCGTCCAGGTCGGCGAGCTCGACCTCCGCGTCGGCGAGCGCGCGCCGCACCACCGGGACGATCTCCAGCAGGTGCTGCCGGGACGCGACCTCCGGGACGATGCCGCCGAACCGCGCATGGGTCTCGGTCTGCGAGGCGATCACGTCGGATAGGACCGTGCGGCCGTCCTCCACGACCGCAGCCGCTGTTTCGTCGCAGGAAGTCTCTATGCCGAGGACACGCATGATGCGGCTTCCGGGGGAAGGGTCGTTCGCCGCGCACAAGGCCGTGGCGCCGTGGACGCCCCCATGCTAACATCGCGCACACGCTCATGACCAGCAGAACGAGGGGTTGATGATGGCCGACGAAGTCGGTGTCTTAAGCTACGTTCTTATCGCTGTTTTCCTCGTCCTATCCGCATTCTTTTCCGCCTCGGAGGCCGCGCTGCTGTCGGTGCAGCGGATGCGCATCCGCCACATGGTGTCCAGCGGCGTCCCCGGCGCATCGAGGGTCGCGCGCATGATCGAGCGTCCGGGCCAGCTCCTGCCACCGATCCTGCTGGGCAACAACCTGGTGAACACCGCAGCGGCGGCCGTCGCCACCTCCATCGCCCTGACCCTGATCGATGACAGTGGCCGCGCGGTGCTGGCCGCGACCGCCGCGGTCACTGTCGGCCTCCTGATCTTTGGCGAGACCATCCCCAAGACAATCGCGGCGCATCGCGCGGAGCGCTTCGCCATCGCCATCGCCATCCCTAACCAGGCCATCGGGGTAGTGCTGCGGCCTGCGTCTATTGTCCTGGAACGCCTCGCCGGCGCGGTGGTCGCGGTCGTTGGAAGCGGCAACGTCCGAGAAGCCATCGTCACCGAGGAGGAGATCAAAATGATCGTCTCCATGGGCGGAGAGGTCGGCGCCGTGGAGCCTGGCGAGGCCGACATGATCCGGCGGCTGTTGGAGCTGGGCGAGCGGCGGGCCAGCGAGATCATGACCCCTCGCCCCGAGATCGTTTGGATCGACCAGGGGACCTCCATACGCGACTTCCTCGCCGTCTACGGGGAGCACTCCCACACGCGCTTCCCGGTCCGCGACGCCCCCAGCGGTGAGGTCGTGGGCCTCGCCTCCGTCAAGGACGTCCTGCGCCAGGTGGCTGCAGGCGCATCCTTCGAGACGCCGGCCACCGATGTCCTCCACGAGCCCTTCTTCGTTCCCGAGACCAAACCCGGCTACGAGCTCCTCCAGGAGATGCAGGCGGGTGGTCACCAGGTCGCCCTGGTCGCTGACGAGTTCGGAGACCTGGCTGGGCTGGTGACCCTGAAGCGCCTGGTCGAGGGGATCGTGGGGCCGACTGCCGATACCGACGAGCCGGTGGACCGTGAGTTCGTCGCTATCGGCGAGGACGCCTTTGACGTCGACGCCGGCATGTCCATCGCCGACGCCAACGACCGGATGGACCTCGCCCTGCCAGCCGGTGAGTACGAGACAGTCGCCGGTCTGGTCATGGAGCGTCTGGGCAGGGTGCCCGAGCCGGGCGACATCGTCGAGCTCGATTCGCTCAAGCTCCTCGTCGCCGAGATGCGCGGCCGGCGCGTCGTGCGCGTGACCGTGACCCGGCACCCCCAGTCGGTCGACTAGGCCGCCTTGCGTGCGCGTGGGTGGATCGTGGAGCAGGGGACTTGAGCGGCCCGCCGGCAGTGCGGACCGCTACCGGTCGAGTCGTTCGTGCCTTCGCCGACGCCCTCGCTCGTCACCGTGAACGCCTCGCGGGCGGGCCGCTCGTCCTCGGCGTCTCGGGAGGGCCCGACTCCCTGGCGATGCTCCTCGCGGCCGTCTCGCTGCCTGCCGAGCGTCGCCCGGAGCTGATCGTCGCCCACTTCAGCCACGGTATCCGCCCGGAGGACGACGAGCGTGAAGCCGCGCTGGTGGCCCGTGCGGCAGAGGCGCGGGGCTGCGTCTTCCACGGCGGAGCTGCGGACGTACCGGCGCTGGTCGCCGAGCGGCGGGAGTCGTTGGAGGCCGTCGCCAGGGACGCGCGATACGCGTTCTTGGCCCGTGCCGCTGCCGCGCACGGAGCAACGGCGGTCGCCGTCGCCCATACCCTGGACGACCAGGCCGAGACGGTCCTTCTGCGGCTCACGCGGGGTGCCGGACTGCGGGGCGCCGCGGCCATGGGCGAGTGGACCGTGAGGAGAGCTGACGGCCGGCCTCTGCGCCTTCTGCGCCCGCTTCTCGGGGTCCGTCGCGCCGAGACGCTTCAGGTTTGCGCCGAGGCTGGAATCGAGTCGGCCGAGGACCCCAGCAACCGGGCGCTCGACCTGGCGAGGAACCGAGTGCGGCACAACGTCCTCCCCGAGCTGGGGCGGCTGAACCCCGATGTCCACGCCGCGCTGGCGCGCTTCGCCGAGACTGCCGCGGAAACACAAGAAGCGCTGGTCGAGGTGGCGAAGGCCGCCGTTCGCGGCGGAGAGCAGCGCGCCCCCGGACGCGTAGCCTGGCCTCGTGGTCTGCTGCGTGACCTGCCCGGGGCGCTCTCGGCCTGGGTGTTCCAGTCGGCCTGGGAATACCTCCACGGCGGGGGCGCGGCCCTGTCCGCACGCCACCTCCGAGGGATGCGGCGCCTCACGGCAGGGCGAGATGGCGGCGAGGTCGCGCTGCCCAAGGGCGCACGGTTCATCGTCGAGCAGCGGCGTTGCTCACTGGAGGACGCGCCGACCATCGCACGACGAAGAGCGCTTCCCGACACCGTCGTGCCGCTGGCCGTCCCTGGCTCCAGCCGCCTCGGCCCGTGGATCGTCGAGGCGAGCCTGGGCCGAGCGCGCGGCCTCCCGGCGGACGCTGAGGACCCCTTCACCGCGGTCCTCGACGCCGACGCCGTGGTCTACCCTCTCGTGCTGCGCCGCCGCCGGCCCGGCGACCGGATCGTGCCGCTGGGCATCGACCGTGAGGTACGGCTTCAGGACCTGCTGGTCGGCGCCCACATCGCCCGTACTCGCCGCGATTCGCTGGTGATCATGGAGTGCTCCCGCGGGATCGCGTGGGTCGGCGGCGTCCGTATCGCCCACTGGGCTCGTGTCACCGATGCCTCGAAGCGGACACTGACGCTGCGGGCCCGGCGCACCGACTGGGGCGCACCCGACGAGGCGCTGCGCTAGAGCGTGGGCGACCGGTAGGTCCAGCCGTCTTGCGGCGGCTCAGGCGTCCCTTCGCTGGGCGCTTCGTCCCTGCTGGGATGTGGCACCGATAGCTCCGGCAGGGGCGGCTCGGGCACCGCGGCCTCTGTGGGAGGTGCGCCCTCCGAACCCAGCCCCGAGACCGTCGCCGCCAGCTCTGAGATGCGGCGCGCGACCAGGTAGGCGTCGCGCCGCGCGTCCGCCGACATCAGCGGCTGGCGCAAGGAGAAGGCACCCGAGTAGAGGATCAGCTCACCCTCACCGTCCGGGAACGCGTAGCCGGCGAGCACGTAGACCCCCACCAGGACCGGAATACCGCCCACCAAGAGCGAGATCAGGGCCGTCGCGAAAACCACCCAGCTGATCCAGACCAGCACGAAGCCGGCCCCAAGGACGATGAGTCCCTGGGTGAGCCGCTCTTGCGGGCGTGAAACGTCGACCACTTCGATGCCGGAGAGTCCGGATAGTGGGACGAGCACGGTCCGGCGGCGCCCCGAGCGGGTTCCGACGCGGATGGCCCGCTGGCTGGTTACGGTGAGCGTGTCGGCACCGCCGCCGGGGCTCGTCAGTGCGCCCAGGTGCGCGTCCAGCGAGATCTCGAACCGCTCGTTGGGGAGCCATGAGACCTGGCGTTCGGTGTTCTGGTCAGCCATCCGGGCCAGCATAAGGGCGGCTCCCGTGCCTCGTCAAAGCGCCTCGCGGGTCGATTCCGACAGCCCCAAGCATGGCGCTGATAGCATGACGGCGCGATGCTCACCCAAGCCGAGTTGCGGGAAAGCCACCCGTACCACATGTACGACGCCGTCCTGGCGCAACCTGACGCCATCGAGCGGGTCCTGCTGCTGGAGGCCGGCGCGGTCCGGTCGCTGGCGGGCGCGGTGTCGGCCGCGGAGCGCGTCCACCTCGTCGGCATCGGCACCTCGTGGCACGCGGCGTTGGTCGGCGCGTCGCTTCTGCGGACGGTCGGCCGGCGGCCCGACGCGCGGGCATGGAACGCCCACGACTTCTGTACGGCGCCACCGCCGCTGACGCCCCGCGATCTGGTGGTGGTCATGAGCCACCGAGGCACCAAGCGCTATCCAACACAGGCCCTTGCGATCGGCCGCGAGGCCGGGGCCTCGACCGCCGCCGTCACGGGGATTGGCTCCGCGTTGGCTGACGGATCCGAGGGATCCGTCGACTTCGTTGTCCGTACGGCCCCCCAAGAACGCTCCGCTGCCTTCACTGTCAGCCACGCGACAGCGCTGACAGCGCTCGCCATGCTCGCCGTTGAGGTGGGTGGCGGCGATGCCGAGCACCTGCGCCCCGCGCTGGACCAGCTGCATGTTCTCATCGAGTGGGCCATCGCCTCGGAGCTCTCATTGCGCCGCCTGGCCGAGGAGATCTCTGCCGCGAGGCTGCTGGTGTTCGCGGGCGCCGGCGCCAACGCAGCCACGGCGTACGAGGCCGCTCTCAAAGTCAGCGAGGCGAGCCATATGCCGGCGGTCGGGTACGAGGTCGAGCAGTTCCTGCACGGCCCCTTCGTGGTGCTGGAGCCCACCGACGTGGTCGTCGCGGTCCTCTCCTGGGGACCGGCGCGCGAGCGCACGCTGAGCGTCGTCTCAGCCGCCGGTGCCGCCGGTGCCCACACCGTCGTCCTGGCCGACGAGGCGGATCGCGAGGCGCTCGCCACCGCCCGCACCCCCATCCCACTTCCAGCGGTGCCGGAGCCTCTGAGCCCCATCGCCTACCTTGGCCCGGTCCAGCTCTTGGCCTATTGGCTGGCGGTGAGCAGGGGCCGGAACCCGGACCTCTTCAGACTGGACGACCCGGCCCACGGGTCGGCCCGGGAGCACTACACGCTCTAGGAGTAGTTCCACGGATATTGTTCAGCTCGCGGCTCCCGCCTCAGGCGGGGCTAGCGCGGGGGGGAACAAACCTGGTTCAAAGCGCCGGCCTGAGAGACCTGGCCCGCCTTGCGAGCGTGGATGGGCTGCGACCCGCTTCGGTGCAGCAGCCAGCGCTTGGGTCGATTGTTCCACGTGGTCCGGCCCTCTCGGGCACCCGCCAGGCCGCCTGAGCCGGCGGCGCGGCGGCACCGCGAGCCCAACCCCGTCCGGGCGTGGCCGGTGCATAGCGAGTGCCCGTGAGCGGGCTCGGCTGTAAACAACCTGTGTGAGAGCTACAGCTAGGCGCTCACGGACTCACGATAGAGCTGAAGGAGTCCCTGCCCCTCGCAGGCCGTCAGCCTGCCCAGGGCGAGGCTCGGTCCAACGAGTCGCGCCGCCTCGCGCGTCAGGGTGTTGGCCGGCAACGCGGGCAGCGATTCGAACGCATCCGCGGAGACGCGCGCGAGCGTGCGGTCCCCGCGTAGGTTGGCAGCCACACGGAGGGTGGGCAGTACCGCGTTGACCAACAACAGGCGAGCGTGGCCCTCGCCGATGGCGCCCCCCGGGTCGCGGATGCGGAGCGCGTCGAGCAGAGGCTTGCGCCCTGCCCTCAGCGCACGCTCGAGGCCGGCGGCGAGACCGCTGCCCTGGTGGCGGGCCACCAGCGCGGCGGCGGCGCTCATCCGCCGCTCAGGACGGCTCGCGGGTCGCAGCCCGGACGTATGCCAGACGCTGGCGAGCAGAGGCTCGCGCCCGACGATCCCATGCCAGGCCGGCGTGAGTGGTTCTAGCCCCGCCCCACCGAGGAGGAGCCCCCGGAATAGCTCGGCCCGCTCAGCGGGAGGACAGACCCGCCCGGCCGCGCGTAGCAGGCGGATGGGGAGCAGCTCGGCGAGCTCGCGGAACGCAGCGCGGTTCTCCACGTAGCCAAGGCCCTCCATCAGCGCGGCGTACAGCGCCTGCTCCACGCCCTTCGCCTCGACGACCCTCGCCGCCCGCTCGGTGCGTGCCTCCAGCCACGCGAGCCCTGCTCTGCGCAGACGCATGCTCCGCGCCCGTGGAGTCAGCCGCTCCAGGGCCGGGAGCGGCCCCGCCGCTTTGGGCCGGACGCGTCCAACGGCCGCCGTCCGGGTCTCCTTAGCCGCCGCCGAAAGGACTACGGTCGGGACACCGGGGGGCCCGCCGTCACCGGTTGCCCCCACCACGTGCAGCACGACGCCCGCATACGCGGGGTCTCGATCATGGCCGTGCTCCTGCCATCCGCTGGGTCTGCGGTGGACCTCGACGTCGCCGTGTAGGCGGTCCCCGTCGAGCCGCAGTACGGCGTCCCGGAAGTCGGGCCCGTGCCCGGGTGCCGGCCGGCCGGCGTAGAGCACCTCCAGGCGACGGCCGTCGAGGGTCCACAGCCGCCGCGTGCGGCTGCGCCATAGCTTGGAGATCTCGCGCTCGGGCAGCAGTTCCCGCAAGTGGAGGGGCGCGTAGACCTCCGGCCGCGGGGCCGTCACCCTGGCTTCTTTCCGAGCGACGGGCCGAGCAACGGGCCGACCGATGGGCCGGGCGCCGGGCGCTCCGCCACGTACACCGCTGCCCCATCCGCCACCATGGACAGCAGCCGGCGTGCCGCGCCCTGAGGAGCGTGAAGCCCCGTCTCCCAGTCGCTGACCGTCTGCTGCCGGACGCCCAGGCGCTGGGCGAGGTTGCCCTGAGAGACACCGAGCGCCGCCCGCAGCTGCGCCACCTGCTCCGCCGTCCAGAGATGGAACCCCCTCGGTTCAGCCACGGTTGTTCCCTCCTCCTCACACACTCGCTCACTCCAGTGCCACTACGACTCCCGCGGGCTTACATAGCCACCCACCCACCACCCCGATTCTACACGAGTTCGTGTACGCCATGAGTGAGCAGAGCACTGGCGCGAGACGGGACGAGCGAAGACGAAACGACGAGGCGAAGAGTGTTCGCGCACCTGTCCCCGCTGGTGGGGCGGGCTCGGGCGCGGACTGGCCTCACAGCACCCGCGAGATTGGGCCAGCCTGGGTCCCCGTCGCCTCACCCCGGCGCATGCGGAGGCGCTCGCGGCGCGTGAACCGCCAGCTTGCGCTCTGGGGGCGCACCCACAGACAGCTTGCGGGCACGCCCCCCTGGGTGGAGCCCCATGGCCGTGGCACGATGGCGAAGACCAGCTAGGGCAGTGCGCGGTGGCACCGCGCACAGGGGGCCAAGTGCAGCGAGCGATTGGCGCGAGATTGGGCGGCGTCGCGGGGAGTCTGATCGACCCCCGTAGGCGCGGGCTGCACGTCGCCTTCGTCTTCGTGGCGCTGTTGGTGCACCTTGCGACGCACTACGCCACCTTCCTGCCCGCGCTGCGTGAGCCATTGGGCAACCTGCCCTACTTCCGCCTGCACGTCCTCCACGAGGCCGAGTTCCTGGTCATCATCGCCTACGCGGCGGTGGTGCTGGGGCTGCGCGGCGGGTTGGCCGCGGTCGCCATCACCGGCATCTCGTCCATACCGTTCATCTTCACGCCCTACGTCTTCGGTCGCGACCCCTTCCCCAACGAGGTGCGCGACCTCGCCATCCAGACTGGCGCCATCCTACTGATGGGCGTGATGCTGACGGTGTTGTACGACCGCGACAAGCGCCGGCGCGAGGCCGAGAGCCGGGCAAGGAGCCTGCTGGAGATCGACCAGGTGCGCAACAACTTCGTCTCGATGGCGGCGCATGAGCTGCGCGGCCCGCTCACCACGGTGGCCGGATTCACCGACCTGCTGTTGAAGCGCGACCCGCCCGCGGCGCAGCGCAAGGTCTGGCTGGAGGACATCCGCGACGAGGGTGGCCGCCTCACCTCGCTCATCGACGAGCTGCTCAGCGTCGCCCGCATCGAGTCCAACACCCTGCGGGTCGAGCCCTCGCGGCTGCACCTCGTCCCGGCCATCAACACGGCGACGAACGCAATCGGCGAGCCTCCCAGCCACGCCTTCATCCTCGACATGCCCGCCGACATACCCCACGTCGCGGCCGACGGCCCGAAGCTCCAGCAGGTCCTCATCAACCTCCTGAGCAACGCGGTCAAGTACAGCCCCGCCGGTGGCGACATCACTGTCAGGGCCCGATCGGGGTCCGACGGCTTCGTGACCGTCGAGGTGCAGGACCGCGGCCTGGGCATCCCCAAGGAGGAGAGATCCAAGCTCTTCACCACCTTCTACCGGGTCAGCAGCCCCGAGACCGCGGAGATCGGCGGCACCGGCCTCGGCCTCTTCATCGTGAAGTCGCTGATCGAGCTGATGGGCGGCAGCGTGTGGATCGACAGCGAGCTGGGGCGCGGGTCCACCTTCGGCTTCACGCTGCGCGCCTGGCGTGAGGACCCCGTTCGGCTCACCGGTGAGCGCGAGGACGAGGCCGCGTAGACCGAGCCCGCTACTGCGTGCGCCTGCGCTTCGCTAGCCCAGTACCCCGCGCCCGGAATCCGGTCTGCCGCTCCTGTCGGCGCGCCTCCGCCAACACCTCCTCCACCTCCCCACGCCGCTCCTCCGGCCCCACATACGTGAGCTCGACGCGCACGATGTGCTCTGGCCGGTAGAGCACCGACACGCCCCTCGCCCCGACGAACAGCGGCTCCGGATTGACTGGCCGCAATGCGGCCGCTACCTCATGCCCAACCCGACGGGCTATGTCCCCCACCGCCGCCACCCCTGCGGCGTCGGTCGGCGTCGGAAGCTCGAGGTCATGTTCGTGCCGTCGCCCGTCGGCCGTGTCGACCACCAACCGCAAGGCCGCTCGGTGTTGTGCCATCTCTCCCGCCTGCTCATCTCGAGTCGGCTCATCCATCTCTGTCCCCTTTTCCGCACACCTATCGCCGGTTCAACGCCACGTTTACCAACCCCAGCAGCACCGCGGAACCGATGGCCGTTTTGAGGCAACAAGCCGACGGGCTCGTAGCCACGGCCCTGCCTGCCGGCGCGCGCGGACGAGGCCGCTTTGGCCCACTCGGCTCCACCTCAGCCCGGGAGCTCCCACTCCTCGCTCACCTTCCGCAACTCCTCCAGCACCCGCGCCCCCGCGTTCGTCACGGCGTCGAACACCGGCGCGAGGTCATCGAGATCAACCTCGTCCGTCTCGCGTTGAGCTGCCATGTGGCGCATCACGCTGGTGAACGCCTCGTCGCATGCGCTGAGGGCTTCGTCCAGGGGTGAACCTTGCCCCACGAGGCTCCTCGCAGCCTCTGTAGCTCGGAAACTGACGGCGTCTACTTGCTCCATCGCTTGCTCAAGCCCGTCGCTGACTCCGATCGGCACATGCTTGGGAGGGTAGAAGCGGGCAACCCGCGAGACGCGCGCCATGAAACTAGCGACCACTGTGCGGGACTCCCGAATGACGTTGGCCTCTTTGTTGAAGACCTCTCTGTGTCGCCGGACGGCTTCGTCTGTCCGGTCCTCCGCCCGCTTCTCCCGCGCCGCGTTCCCCGACCACCTCGCCTGGAAGTACCCACCTCCCAGCGTCCCCGCCACAGCCGCCACGATCCCCGCCAGCGCGATCCAAAACGCCCCGTCCATCTCAAACCTCCTGTCACGCGCCTACCGGCGGTGCAACACCACGTTCACCAACCACGCGAACCCCAACAACACACCACCCGCCACCAAGAACGGCCCCACGTCCCCATAACCCACGCCCTTCGCTGGGTCAGCCTCCGTCGTCGCCAGGATCGCCGCCGTCGCCGCAACGAACGGCCCCAACAACGCCCCCACCGTCAACCACCGCCGATTCGTCCGACTCCGATGCTGCTCCAAATGCTCACTCGGCGTCCCCGCCCCATAGGGGTAGAACGCCCCACACCGCCGTGGCCTCTGTATCTCTTGCCGAACCAGGGCTCGCCCCCCTTCATCCGAGAGGTCGACGCGCTCAAGCGCCCAGGCGTTCCAGGACCACACCCCGCGGTAACAGTGGTACCCGTTCACGACCACGGGGTACTCCTCGTCGTTCGCTATGCGCAAAGACTGCCGGAACCCAAAGGGCACCTCATGATGCTGGCGCCAGAACCCCTCCCCGGCATCGGGAGGGGCCAGCGTCGGCTGCTGGGCCAAGTACGCACAGTCGACACACGTCTTGCGGGCGGCGCGCTGCCGCATGGCCGTCAATCGGGCTCGACCCCTTCGGGCCACCCCCTAGCCCAATCCCACATCGGCCACCTCCCCATCCCGGAACAGATGCCCGTCCGGACACAGTTAACCCGCCGGCTCGTCGCCACGGCGGCCGGCGCGCGCCCGGCGTGAGGCCGCGTAGGCCAGCGCGGACTACTGCGTGCGCACCGGCGTCTGCGAAGGTGGGCCGGCGTTCGGCCAAGGTAGAAGTAGCGGTACGACTCCGCGAGCTCCAGTCCCGATTGCTCGGCTGAGCGGCCCGCCATGGTCCGCACGAACGCATCAAACTCCGGCGTCGGGTTCCGCACCTGGCTCACGTGCGCGCGCAGCGCCTTCACCTTGAGGTCGATGGTCTCGGCGATGTCCACGAACACGTTGGCCTCGTCGCCGCGCATGCCCAGGTAGAGGTGGTCCACGATATGCGGCTCCAGGCCTTGCTCGTGGTACATGTCGGGCCACATGTGGAAGTCCCGTGCGGACGGGAAGACGGCGTCCACCGTCGCGTCGCCGATGGCCCGGTGGTCGGGGTGGTTGATGCGGTTGCCTACCCACCGCGCCGTCGGGTTCTCCGTCACCACGGCGCTCGGCCGGTACTTGCGGATGAGCCGCACCACCTGCATCCGCAGTTCCAGCGTGTTCTGGAGCATGCCGTCCTCGTGCCCGAGGAACTCGAAGTGCGAGACCCCCAGGATTCGGCCCGCGGCCTGCTGCTCCGCCTCGCGGGTCGTGGCGAGCGCGCCGGGGTCGACGTCCCGGTCCGAGGTGCCCTTGTTCCCGTTGGTGGCCACCACGTAGATGGCCTCCTTACCCTCTCGGGTCCACTTGGCGATGGTCCCCGCGCACATGAACTCGGCGTCGTCCGGGTGGGCGACGACGACCATGATTCGCTCGCCGGGGCCGAGGTGTTCTTGGGGCGGTAGGGTCATGGAAGGCGGGTCCTCTAGATGGCCAGGCCGCCGTCGATGCCGATGACCTGGCCAGTGATATAGGCGGCGTCCTCGCCCGCGAGGAAGGCCACGGCGCCCGCGACGTCCTCCGGCGTGCCGAGCCGTCCCAGCGTGACGCGCTCGACCACGCCCGCCCGCACCTGGTCCGATAGCCCCTCGACCATCTGCGTAGTGATGAAGCCGGGTGCCAGCGCATTGACGGTGATGCCGCGGGAACCGACCTCACGGGCCACGGTCTTCGTGAATCCGATGAGTCCGGCCTTGGCGGCGGTGTAGTTGGCCTGCCCGGCGTTGCCGGTGACCCCGACCACCGACGACATGTTGACGATGCGTCCCCAGCGCTGACGGACCATGTGGCGCACCGCGGCCTTGGTGCAGAGGAACGCGCCCTTGAGGTTGGTGTCCAGGACCGCGTCCCAGTCCTCCTCGCTCATGCGCATCAGGAGGCCGTCCCGTGTGATGCCGGCGTTGTTGACCAGGATGTCAACGCCACCGAGCGCATCGATCGTGCCCTGGACCAGCGCCTCGGCCTGCGCGCTATCCGAGACGTCGGCGGCGAGGGCGACGGCGGTCCCGCCGGCCGAGGCGATGGCGGCCACGACCTCCTCCGCGCCGGCGCGGCCCGAGCGGTAGTTGACGGCGACGCTCGCACCCTCCCGCGCCAACCGCAGGGCGACCGCCCGGCCGATGCCCTGGCTGGCGCCGGTCACCAACGCGCGGCGTCCCTCCAGGCTAGCCGTCACGCGCGCCCTCGGCGTGCGCGAGCACGGAGGCCAGCTCCTCCCGCATGGCGCTCACCACGTTGTACAGGACCATGTCTCGCGCACGGGCGATGGCGTTTGCGACGTGGGTGGCCGGCGAGCGCCCGTGGCCGATGACCACGACGCCGTTGACGCCGAAGAGCGGGCCACCCGCGTGCTCGGCGTTGCCCGCGAGGTCACGGATAGCCGCCACGGCCGCGGAGTCTGCGCCGAGGGTCGATGCCAGGTGACGGGCCACCGCTTGCGCCAGGCCCTCGGTGTACTTGAGCAGCACGTTGCCGACGAAGCCGTCGCACAGCACGACCTCCGCCTTGTCGGTCAGGAGCTCGTGGCCTTCGATGTTGCCGACGAAGTGCAGGCCGCTGCGCTGGAGTAACGGATAGGTGTCCTGGACCAGGCGGTTGCCCTTCCCCGCCTCGGTGCCCACGGAGAGCAGCGCGATGCGTGGGTCGTCGATCCCCAGCAGCGTGCGCGAGAAGGCGACGCCCAGCGCCGCGAAGCTCAGCAGCTGGCTGGGGCGGCTGTCGATCTGCGAGCCCAGGTCGATCACCGACATCCGGGGCGCCAGCGCGATGAACGGCCCGCCGAGCGCGGGGCGGTCCAGGCCGTCGAACACCCCGAGGGTCAGGACCGACGCTGCCATCGCGGCACCCGTCGAACCCATGCTCACCGCTCCGTCGGCGAGGCCGCGCTTGACCAGCCGGGTGGTGACGGCGATGGATGCGTCGGGGTTGGAGCGCAGCGCGCGCACGGGGTTTTCTCCCTCGTTGACCACGCCACGGGACGGGACCACCTCGATGGGCAGGCCAGCGGTGTCGTGCTCGGCCAGCGCGTCCCGGACCGTGCCCTCGTCGCCGACGATGAGCACTCGTATGCCGTCCCGCGCGGCCAGCACGGCGCCGCCCACTGGCTCGGCCGGGGCCGAGTCGCCGCCCATGGCGTCCAGCGCGACGGTCGTGGGCCTTTCGCTCACGTCGTCCCCGTCAGCACCGAGGCCTCGCCGGTAATGACCTCGGCGCCCTCGCCGTTCCTCACCGCCACTGCGTACGTGGCCACGCCGTCCGCCTCGGAAGTCAGAGCCCCCCGAGCCTCGACACGGTCACCGGGGAAGACGGGTGCGCGAAACCGGACCTTCAACGACCCGCCGTGGGCCCAGCGTCGGTCGAAGGCATCCGTCATCATCTCCGACACGAAGGCCAGCACCAGCATCCCGTGGGCGATGGTACGGCCGAACATCGACGTGGCCGCGAAGGCTTCGTCGAGGTGAAGGGGGTTGTGGTCGCCGGTGGCGTCGGCGTAGCGGCGCAACTGTTCTTGCGTCACGATCCGTGACGTGCCCACCAGGGATTCGGGTGCGCTCATGCGCTCGCCTCCCCGGCCTCGGCGATGCTGATCGTCGCGTTGCCACGCAGGGTGGGGCCGTCGCCGTCCGCGACGGTGAACTCGATGACCAGGAACCGGACGCCCCTGCGCACCTCGTTCCGTGCCACGGCGGTCGTGCACTGGAGCTCTGCCCCGCCTGGGACAGCACGAGAAAACGATAGCTCCTGAGAGATGTGCACTGCGCCGGCGGGAAGCTTCACTGCCCGCATGGCCGAGCCAATGGCCCACGCGGCGATGGCCATTGGCGGAGCGTCGCCAGACTGGCCCGTCGAAGCCCCCACGGCCTCGCGGTACGCGGCAACGTCCTCGGCCGCGAACCGTATCGGCTCGACGGCAAGCGTTCGTCCTGGCTCGAGGGTGGTGAGGTCCAAAGCGCGGCGATTATATCGGGGCTAACGAAGATCGCGCTGGCGCGCGTAGACGTCGGGGTCCGCTCGAAGGGCGTTAGTGGCCTTATCCGCGACCGACCGGAAGACCTCCATGGGCTGGGCGCCGGTGAAGGACATGTTGCCGAAGACGAACGCGGGCACTCCGTGCAGCCCGAGGTTCATGGCCAGCTGGTGGTCGGCCAGGACCACATTCATGTAGGTCGACTCCTCGATCGCCTGTCGTACGGGCTCCCACTCGAGCCCGGCGTCCGTCACCACCCGTCGCACGACGTCGATCTGGCCAATATCTTCGTTCTCCTCCCAGTAGGCCCGATAGAAGGCGTCTCGTACCGGTTCGAACGCGCCGTGCTCCTCGGCGTACTTGGCCGCCTGGAGCGCTTTCAGTGAGTTGGACTGGCGGTCTGGGCGGCGCATCTTCGTCAGGCCCACGTCGTTCGCCATCTCCTGAAGGTGAGGGTTGAGCTGCCCTGGCTGCTCTCCGGGACGCAGCTGCCGCGGCGCGCCCTCCTCCGGCGTCTCAGGGTGCAGCAGGAAGGACTTATGCACCACGTCGATGGGGTATTCCTCTGCGAGCGCGTTCAGCCTGGCCAGGCCGATGTAGCACCAGGGTCAGACGAAGTCCCCCCACGTGATGACGGGAATGAGAGGCGAGCTTTGCACTGCCATGGGCACCTCCACAGGCTGGTCGCGACATTGTACGCGCACGGCAAGTGCGTGCTGGGGAGGGGTACGCGCGTGAGGAATGCGAGCTGGGGCGGGGCCGGTGTGCGCGCGAGAAATGCGTGCTGGGGAGGGGTACGCGCACGGCAAGTGCGTGCTGGGGCGGGGCCGGTGTGCGCGTGAGCAATGCAAGCCAAGGAGGGGGTACGCGCGAGGGGGGCTCCCAAGGGAGGAGCCGGCTCGCACTCCAGCGGTTATAGTCCTTCGTCATGGCAGCCAACCTGTGCCCCGAGTGTGGCGGTGACCTCGAATACAACAGCGTCTTCTACGTCTGCGAGGTCTGCTTCACGCCCTACAACCCGGAGGACCTCGAGCCCGCCCGGCGGGCCCAGTGGGCCGCGCAGGCTGCTGAGGTCGGCGACCAGATCATGCTTCGACGGGAGGGCGCCGTCGCCACCGTCGTCATCAACCGGCCGGAGCAGCGCAACGCGATTACCCTCGCGATGTGGCAGCGGTTCGCGCGTCTGTTCGAGGAGCTGGACGCCGATGACACAGTGGGTCTTGTCATCGTCAGGGGCGCCGACGACCGCGCTTTCTCGGCCGGTGCCGACGTCAAGGAGTTCGAGGAGACGCGATCGACACCCCATAAGGCGCGGGGCTACCGCGACGCCTTTGAACGAGCGTGCGACGCGTTGGCGGGGATGTCCAAGCCGAGTATTGCCGCCGTGCGTGGCTATTGCTACGGCGGCGGCTTCGAGCTCGCGCTCAGCGCGGATATCCGCGTCGCGGCCGAAACGTCGTCGTTCGCCATACCGGCGGCGCGCATGGGCCTCGCGATCAGCCACGTCTTCGTCGGCCGGATGATGGCGCTGGCGGGCTCCGGGCATACCGGCTACCTGCTGCTGACTGGGCGCAGCGTCTCCGGCACTGAAGCGCATGACATGGGGCTGGTGAGCGTCGTCGTCCCCGATGCTGAGCTGGAAGCCTATTTGGCGGAGCTCACCGCCGACGTCCTGGCCCTCTCACCTAATTCGCACCGTGTGCACAAGCAGGTGATGCGCGACCTGCTCGAATTCGGCGCACACGGCAACGTCCCACAGAGCCGTCGCGGACTCCCACGGTCCGCCACCGACAGCGAGGACTTCCGGGAAGGGGTCCGCGCATTCATGGAGAAGCGCAGCCCCCAGTTTCGTCGCGGCTCTAGCTGATGCGCCGCACGGCCGGTGAGGCTACCGCCAGGAGAACGGCCGCCGCCACGGACAGGCCGCCGAACCAGAGAATGGCCTCACGCGGGCCGAGGAGCGCCGCGGAGATACCGGCCGCAGCCGCCCCAAGCGTCACCAACGCCTGGTCGTAGGCCAGCAGCGCCATGATGCGGCCCCTCATATGCTCCGGCGCCGACTCGACAAGGAGCGCGGTGAACAACGGGATGAACGCGGACTGCGCCATCCCCACGAGGAACACCACAGCGAACGCCGCATGGGGGAATGAAAGGTAAGACGACCCGGAGTAGAGAGCCATGAGGCCGCCAACCATGCCGAGCGATGCGAGAAGAACCACGCCTCTGTGCCGCGTCGGGTTCACGTAGGCGATCACCAGAGTGCTCATCATCCCGCCCAGGCCGAGCACGGCGAACATGACCCCCAGCCCCTCGTCGCCCAGCTCCAACGGTCCCCTGGCCATCAGCGGGATGAACACCTGGACGAACGAGGCCCCGAATGTGAAGTAGACCGCCGCCACCGTCAGCGATCCGCGGATCGCTGGCGCTCGCCACGCGAAAATGAGGCCTTCCCGCACGTCCCGCAGCATCACCGTCGGCCCTTTGTAGCCCTGCCGCTCATGATCGGGCGCGCGCAACATGACCAGTAGCGGGATGCCCGCGATATAGAGCCCGGCGATCAGTACGAACGCGCTCTCAATGCCCGCCGTCGCGATGACCAGGCCACTGAGAGCGGCGGCGAACACGCGCATGAGCTGCACGCTGCCACTGTTCAGAGCCATCGCGTTCGTTACCGCGAGCGCCGGAACGATGCTCGGGATCATCGCCCTGCGGGCCGGCTGGTCGAAAACCATGGTCGCACCCCGCACGGTGGCGAACACGTAGATGTGCCACAGTTCGGCGGACCCGGCCACGACCAACACGGCGAACCAGATGGCGTTGACCGTGACCATCATGCGCGTGACGAGCAGGATCGTTTTGCGGTTCCACATGTCGGCGGCTGCGCCTGCGAATAGGCCCAAGGCGAGCGCGGGCATGGTCCGGGCGGCCATCACCAGCCCCAGCTGGACAGCCGAATTTCCCGTGACGTTCAGGACCAAGATCGGCAGCGCCACCATCTGGACCCAAAAGGCGGCCGAGTTGGACATCTGCGCGATCCAGAGCAGGCGGAAGTCCCGGTAGCGAGCCGATTCGAAGATCCGCCCAAGAGGACTGCGCCGCCCGGTGGCGGCCACTGGCTCTGCTGCTATGGACTCTTCCACGGTGAGCCGCCATTGTCGCGCGTTCGTACAGCTAGCGCCAACGGGCAGCGCCAACCGGCAACGACACGCCGAATGCTCGCGGAGAGTGCCGCTAACAAGTTGTCGGATAGGATATCGCGGTGCCCCGCCTCGTCTCCCTCGTCCTCGCGATGTCGTTCCTTCTGATCGCTTGCGGCCCGACCGACGAGGAGGTTCTGCGCATTGCGGACGAGCGCATCGCGGTCGCGCTGACCGCCGTCCCGACGCCGACGACACCGGTGGAGCCGACGCCGCCGCCCACCGCGCCGCCGCCGCCCACCGCGACGCCGCAGCCGACCGCTACCCCTTTCCCGACGCCGACGCCACAGCCGACCGCTACTCCCGCGCACACGCCGACGCCACAGCCGACGCCGACACCGGCCCCGACGGCGACTCCGCAGTCGATCGTCGAGTTCAACGCTGTCTACCAACGCGTCTGGCCCAGCGTCTTCTACCTCGAGAGCTCCACGGGGTTCGGCACCGGCTGGCTGGTCGAGGACGGATTCCTGGTGACGAACGAGCACGTGGTCAAGGGGCACACGACGATGAGGGTCCGCCAGGCGGTCCCCGGCTCGCAGACCTTCACCGCCGCGGTCGTCGCAACCGATGCCCAGCGCGACATCGCATTGCTTACCTTCAACACGGCTGTCGTGGAGCTCCAGGCCGGCGCGGCCGCCCTCGAGATGGGCGAGGTGTCAGGCGCTGACATCGCCCGCCCGCTGATGGCCCTCGGTTACTCGAACACCCTCCCGGCGGCCGACGGGAGCGTCGACTCGGCCGCCGCCAACGTCGGCGTCCTCTCGCAGATCGTGGAGTTCACCACCGTAAGCCTTGGCTTGAATCTGGAGATGGACGTCCCGGTCGACCCCGGGAACAGTGGCGGCCCGGTGGTCGACGAGTTCGGACGGGTGGTGGGGATGACACGGGCGGTTCGTGAGTCGACGTCCAGCGGACAGCGAGTGGTTGGCACCTTCTACGCGGTGCACATTGACGAAATTCGGGACGCGCTCCCGGCGTTGCGACGGGGCGAATCCCGCTAGTGCCACAGTTCACAAGGGTGGGCGAGGGCAATACAATGGTCGGCGTCATCCCAGACGCAGACTCAGAAGAAGGAGAGTGACCCATGGCACTCACCGATTGGGTGGCGGTCGCCAAGGTGGGCGACCTCGGCGACAACGATATGATGATGGTCACGGCAGGGCCGGAGGAGATTCTCCTCGCCCACGTCAAGGGCCACTACTACGCCATCGACAACTGGTGTACGCATGCGGGCGGCATGCTGGACCAGGGCGTTCTTCACGCGGATCGCCTCGAAGTGGAGTGCCCGCTACACGAGGGCTATTTCCACATCGAGAGCGGTGCCGCCCGCCTCCCACCGGCGGAAGAGGACGCGATCGCCTATTCAGTCAGGGTCGAAGGTGACCAAATCCTCGTCGGCCCCAAGGACAGCTAGGGCGCGTCGACCCAGCTCCCGGACTCGGCGAGGCCCCTCGTCGGCCCTCACTTCGCGCCATGCGTCTCCCCGCGTCACCCGTCTTCCTCCGCGAGTATTCGCGCGAGGGCGAGCCAATGGTCCTGGTGGGCGACATCCTCGGAGGCTACGCTTCTTGGAGTGCCCACGCGGAGCGGCTCATCGAGCGTTGGCGCGTCATCGCCGTGTCTCCGGTGGTGGTTGGCTATGCCGCCCAGGGCGAGGCGCCGCCCGAGCCATGGAGCATTGACGTCGAGGCCGACGCCATGGCGTCGGCGCTGGACGACGTCGGCGTTCGGAGCGCCCACGTCGGCGGTTGGTCGCTGGGCGGTGCCGTCGCCATCGCCTTCGCCATGGCATACCCGGAGCGTACGCGCTCCCTCGTCCTCGTCGAGCCGCAGGTGCGTTGGGTGCTGCGCGCGCTCGGACGGGAGCGCGAAGCCGATGCCGACGTCGAGGAGCTCCGCGCCTACGGCGGAGACTCCGACGTGGACGAGGCCACGCTTGCACGCTTCTTACAGAAGGTCGGCGCCGTCGCCCCGGGAGAAGACCCCCGCGAGAACCGGGCGTGGCGGCTCGCTTGGAACCACCGCCTCGCCATTCGTTACGCCCACCGCGTCGTCGAGCACCACGACGACATCGAGCGGTTAGCCCGGCTGACCATGCCCCTGCTCATCGTTCGCGGAAAGGATACGGACCCGACAGACCGTGCGATGTCGGACGGCCTGGCGGACCTGCTTCCTGGCGCCGAGCGGCTCATCCTGCCCGGCGGCCACACCAGCCACATGACTGCGCTGGAGCCATTCTTGGGCGCCCTGACGGAATTGGTGGAGCGTGCGGAGCCTAGGCTGAGCTGATAGCGAGGCCCGTGGCCAGCCCCACTCCCGTCCACCAGTGGAGCGCCGCGGTGCGGACCATGAGCGCGTTCATGGCCGGCCGTCCGCCGGCCCGCCACAACATCCCCACGGCGCCCGCGGCCCAAGGGAGTGGCGCGAGCGCGAGTAGCGCCCAAGCGTCCACCACGCCCCAAGCCACTGTCGCCGCGATGGCGAGGTAGGCGGCCGCTTGCAATGCGGCGTAAAGCCTGCGGCTCCAGCTCGGCCCGATGACGCCCGCGACCGTCCGCTTGCCGCTGACCCGGTCCTCGTCGGTGTCGCGAAGGTTGTTGCAATGCAGGATGGCGGTGACGAGGAACGCGACCGGCAGCGACACAATGAGCGCTTCTGCCGTGAGCTCCCGCGCCTGGACGTAGTAGGCGGACATCACCATCAGTGGGCCCATGAAGACGAAGACCGTCGCCTCCCCCAGCCCTCTATCGCCGATGGGCCATGGTCCCGCGCTATAGAGGTAGGCCACGCCAACACTGGCAAGCCCGATGGCGAGGACCGGCCACCCAACCTGCGACACGATGTACAGCCCTGACCCGACTCCGATGGCGAATGCGGCGGCCATGCCCAGGCGGACGGCATCCGCGGACAACACGCCGCGCTGGATAACCTTGTGGGGCGCCAAGAACTTGCCCTGGTCCGCGTGCCGCCGGTTGTCCGCATACTCGTCCGTCAGGTTCGTGCCGACCTGGATGGCGATGGAGCCGACCAACGCCAGGGCAAACAGCACCCAGTCGATGCCGGCCACCGTCGCTGCCAGCGCAGAGCCGACCAGCACCGGCACGATCGACGCCGTAAGCGAGAAGGGCCGCGTCGCCCAGGCCCAGGACTTTAGGGCCGGGGGCTTCGCGGTGTCCGTGACCGGCCGACCTACCAGGGCTGGTGCCGGTACGGAGTGAAGTCGGGCTTCCGCTTCTCCAAGAAGGCGTTCCGCCCCTCCAGCGCCTCGTCGGTCTGGTAGAAGAGGCTCGTGGCCCCGTGTGCGATGGCCTGCATGCCGTAGACCCAGTCGGTATCGGCGTTGAAGGACGCCTTGAGGAAGCGGAGCGCCGTCGGACTCTTGTCCAGCATCTCCCCCGCCCATTGCCGACACTCCGCCGCCAGCTGATCGAGTGGGACGACGGTGTTCACCAGCCCCATGTCCAAGGCCTCCTGCGCCGAGTACTGGCGGCACAGGTACCAAATCTCCCTGGCCTTTTTCTCCCCGACGATGCGGGAAAGGAGCACCGTGCCGAACCCCGCGTCGAACGAGCCCACCTTGGGGCCGGCCTGGCCGAAGATCGCGTTGTCGGAAGCGATGGTCAGGTCGCACAACAGGTGCAGCACGTGGCCACCGCCGATGGCGTACCCGTTGACCGCGGCGATGACCGGCTTGGGGATGACGCGAATGGTGCGGTGCAGCTCGAGGACGTGGAGCCGGGGTGTCCCGCTCTCATCGTTGTACCCGCCCTTGCCACGCGCGCTGACGTCGCCACCCGAGCAGAACGCCTTGTCGCCGGCCCCGGTCAGGATCACCACGCCGACCGCATCGTCGTGCCAAGCGTCGGTGAACGAGTCGATCATCTCGTCGATGGTCCGGGGACGGAAGGCGTTGCGCACTTGGGGCCGGTTGATGGTGACGGTCGCGATGCCGTCGCCCTTCTCGTACAGGATGTCGGAGTAGTCTGCGGTCATTGTCGGGACTCCGTGACGGGCTAGGAGCTGTTGAGGAAGTCGGTGACCCACTGGTTGGCGGGTTGCTCGCGCAGTTGGCCAACCGACCCGACCTGGACGATGCGGCCGTCATTCATCATCACGACTCGGTCCGCCATGGCGAAGGCATCCGCCATGTTGTGGGTCACGTAGATGGTCGTCGCACCCACCTCGGCGTGGATCTCGCGTATCTCCAGCCGAAGCTTTACGCGGGTCGGCGGGTCCAGGTGGGCCATCGGCTCGTCCATCAGGAAAGTACCGGGCGCGGTCGTGAGGGCGCGAGCCAGGGCCACGCGCTGTTGCTGGCCTCCCGAAAGCTCTTGCGGCCTGCGTGGGTGCAGGCGCGGGTCCAGTCCTACGCGGCGCCCGACCTCGGAGATGCGATCGCGAATCTGATCCCGCGTCCAGTTCCTGACTTTCAGCGGCAGGCTCAGGTTCGTGTAAGACTTCTCGTCCATCACCGACATGTGTGGCCACAGAGCGAGGCTCTGGAAGATCATCTGGACGTTGCGCTTTCCTACGTGTATCTCGTTGGCCCAAACGCCGTCGATGTAGATATCGCCGGAGTCCAAGGGCTCGAGCCCGGCGATACACCGCAACATCGTCGTCTTCCCACTGCCCGAAGGGCCGACCACGACGATGAACTCACCCGGCGCGACCTCCAGTGAGAGGTTGTCCAGCGCGGGCGTATCGCCGAACCACTTGCTCACCCGGTCGAGTCGCAGGCCGCCCAAGGTTTGCGCGTCCTTAACCGGCGGCCGCGGGTGTGCCGAGATGCTTCGCGAAGAAGGCCAAGGTTTTCTCCCACGCGTCGTTGGCGGCGTCCTCGCGGTAGCTGCCGCGGTCCTCGCACATGAAGCCGTGGCCCGCACCTTCGTAGGTGTGGAACTCGTGCGCCTTGCCGAGTCGCGTGAGCTCGGCGTCGAGCTTCTTGGTGTCGTCGGGTGACGGATTCTGGTCCTCGGCTCCGAACAGACCGATGATCGGTGCCGTGATGTTCGACGCCTGGTCGAACGGGCCGCCCTCCGCGGCGATGCCGCCGCCGTAGTAGACGGCCGCGGTCGTGATCTCAGGGATCGCCGTGGCGGCGGTGAAGGAGACACGGCCACCGAAGCAGTACCCAGTGATCCCGAGCCTGCCCTGGAGCGCGTGCGGGTAGGCCTGCAGGTGGCGCACCAGGGTCTTGAGATCGTTCATCAGCCCGTCCCCCGGAACTGACCCCGCCAGGGCCCGGGCCTGGTCGAAGTCGGTGTAGGGCACCTCCAGCAGCCGTCCCGAGCGGTAGAAGATGTCGGGCGCGGCAGCCACGTAGCCCTCGGACGCGAACCGCTCCGCGATGCCGCGAACGTTGGCGTTCACGCCGAAGATCTCCTGGATGACGATGACCGCCGGGTGCGGCTGATCGTCGTCCGGCCGGTAGATGTACGTCGGCATCGTGCCGTCTTGCACTTTTATGTCCACGATCTCGTTAACGGTGTCCATGATCCCTCCGCCGAAACTGCGTGGCATTGTCGCACAAGCCCCAGCCCGCAGCCAGGCGCTGCTGCGTCGTGGCGGGCAGACGAGGGTTGGGGTACCATGGGTTCTGGCGGGGAGGAATCTCCACTAGATGCCCGCTTGGGCGCCCGCCGTACCTGAATAGGCGAACGGCATTTGGGCATCTTTTCCTTCTGGGTCGTGGTTGCGGTCATCGCCGCGATCGAGGTGGGTATCGTCGTGGCCGCCTTGCGCATGAGGACGGTAAACCCGGCTGGCGGAGTCCTGGGGAGCCGACCGGCCGAGGCGGTGTGGACGTTGCTGCCCATGGCGCTGCTGGCGGTGTTGGTTGTCCTCTCCCACCGCTGGCTGACCGATTCGTAGCGTGTCCTCCATCGTGGCAACTCTCGACACGCGTGTCCGGCGGGCGGGCGGTCTTGCGCTCGCCGCCGCCGTCATGACGGTTGGCCTCATCGTCTACGGCGGGTGGGTACGCGCCTCCGGGTCGGGGCTCGGTTGTCCCGACTGGCCGCTCTGCGAGGGGACCGCTCTCCCGACGCTCGAAGGCGACACCGCCATCGAGTTCGGGCACCGTGTCTACGCTGGTGTCACCATGCTGGTTACCGCCGCCGCCGCTGTTCTTGCCATCCGAGCCCGCCAGACCAACCCGGCTGTCGCCTGGCTGCTCGGCGGCGCCTTCGTCTTCATCGTCGCGCAGGCCGGCCTTGGCGGTGCGACGGTCCTGACCGAGCTGGAGGGAGGCGTTCGGCTGGCGCACCTGGTCTTCGCGATGGCTACCCTGGGTCTGTTGACCGCCGGCGCGCTCGTGGCCCTGGACGTCGCGCCGAGCCACCAGCCCGGCGTGGCGGTCACCAGCGTCCTGCTCGGCTTGGGCGCCATCGTCTTGCTGTTTGGCGGCGGCATCGTGGGCTCCAGCCTGAGCGCCGCCTGCCCCAGCCTGCCCTTCTGCGACGGCCGTACGTCGGCAGGGGCCACGTTCCTGCATGACTCCCACCGTGTTGGCGGTGCCGTGCTTCTGATCGGCCTCGTCTACGCAGGCGTGCTCATGGCCCGCGCTCGCCGGCGCGGCGGCCCCTCGGCGACGCGCCTCGCCGTGGCCATGAATCATGCGGTGGCTGCGCTGCTGCTTGCCCAGGGCTTCGTTGGCATCGCTGTGGCCGGCACAGACGCAGTCGCGCAGCACTGGCGCGTGCTGCACCTGGGTATCGCGACGCTGGCGTGGTGGGCGCTAGTGACCTCGTGGGTACTCGCGCTGAGGTCCCGCGGCCAATGATTGCCACCGCAGCCCGCCAGATCGTCGCGCTCTCCAAATTGCGCATCGTTGCCATGCTCGTATTCACGGCGGCCTGCGGCATGTGGAAGGCCGCCGAGGGCGTGCCGGACGCTGTGGCGTTGACGGCCGTCCTGGTAGGTGGAGCGCTCGCCGCGGCCGGGTCCAACGCCATCAACCAGGGCTTCGACTCGGACATCGACGCCATCATGCTCCGGACTCGCACGCGCGTAGTCCCGAGCAACCAAGTGAGCCGGGAGGTCGCCTTCGCGCTGGGCACGGGTATGGTTCTCGCGGCCGTGCTCATCCTGGGGCTGATGGCCAACTGGCTGAGCGCGCTGCTGACGCTGGCCGCGGCAGTGGTCTACGTGTTCGTCTACACCATCGCCCTGAAGCGCACGTCCTGGAACAACATCGTCATCGGTGGCGCAGCCGGGGCGTTCCCGCCCTTGATCGGTGCGGCGGCGGTGAGCGGGAGCGTGGATGCTGTTGGCTTGTACATGTTCGCGTTCGTCTTCTTCTGGACGCCGCCCCATTTCTGGACGCTATCGGTGCTGCTGCGGGACGAGTATTCAGCGGCCGGAATCCCGATGCTGGCGAGTGTGGCGGGCCGGCGCGATACCGCTGCTCAGGTGCTGCTCTACATTCTCCTGCTGGGCGCGCTCGCGTGGCTGCCGTACGTAGCCGGCTTCGGCGGGATCGCCTTTGCGCTGACGGGAACGGCGCTCGCAGGCTATTGGTTCTGGCGGTCGCGCGCCCTGCTGCATGAGGCATCGCGTGGCGAGGTCTTTGCCGTCTACCGGCTATCGCTTGCGTTCCTTGCGGTGACGTTTCTGGTCATCGCTCTCGAACCGCAGCTCCCCTGGTACTGAGAATCGGGTCCGGTCTAGGCTCTCTCCTTTCCCCGCGTTTCCACCGACGGACTGCTCACTGACCTACTGAAGTATCAGTCAGTTTGTTGACTAGGCGGTTGAAAAACGACTTCACGGCTGGTACGCTCGCTTCGCTGTTTGGAGGCTGCGGCCTGTTGTTTCGGGGAGGAGTGCAGTGGCAACGAATCCCGAAAAGGGAGTCGACAGCGCGCGCGTCCGTTTCAAGGACCGGGTTCGTGAATGGCGTGAGCAGGCCATTCTCCAGGCGGTGGCTGAGATCCTCGTAGACGATGGCTGCCAGCACCTCACGATGGACGACCTGGCCCGCCGCGTTGGCATCGCCAAGGGCAGTCTCTATCTCCACACCACCACGCGCGATGAGCTTGTCGAGCAGGTGCTAGACCTGTGGGCAACCGAGGTGCCGGCTGCCGACCGCAAGGCCGGTCCGGGTGAGCGCTGGGGCGACGCCTGCGGGGCGCTGTTCGCGCCCGTGGATCGCGGGACGGCGGTACGCCCCGCGATTCCGTGCTGCCTGCGGCAGAGCCCGTGCCCACACGGGTGGATGAAGCGGTGGCAGGCGATCGCCGAGGCCCATGGCCTGCCCACCGAAGGCGGGGACGCCGTGACGCTCGGTGAGGCGGTCCAAGCGCTGACGTCGCTGGCGTCGGTGCGGGCGCTCGCCGCCGACGGCCGCATTGGCGAGGCACGGGCCGTGGTCCAGCATTTCATGACGGGGTACGTCGAGCGCGACGCGCCTCGAGCCACCTAGCCCCCTCCGCCCCGGACACGACGCTTGGCAAACGGAAGGGGGCGCCCGCCGGGCGCCCCCTTCATCGTTCGTGGCCTATGCGGCTACTGGTTGTCGCCGTCCGCAACGACCTCCTCGCCGACAGCGACGACCTCCGCGCCGGTAGCGACGCCCTCCGCGCCGGTAGCGACGCTCTCGCCGTCCTCCTCATCGTCCTCATCGTCGCTGAGGATGTCGGCCAGCAGGGCATCGCCGTCGGAGCCGCTGATTCAGCTCCGCCTCCGTGTCGGCGGTGCCGTCGGCATCGCCGTCGGAGCCGCCCTCTCCACCCCCGCCTGGCTGCCCGTTCCCGGGAAACTCGACCAGCAGATTCTGGACGTCGGCGTCTGACAGCTCGGTGCCGGGGTCAAGGGTTGCAGTCGCCGCCATCTCCGGCAGACCGAGCAGTGCGCGGCCCTCCTCGGATATGTCGAGGCGCGCGGGAATGAGGCGGCCGATGATCACATTTTCCTTCAGCCCACGCAGGTAGTCGACGTCGCCAAGGATCGCCGCCTCGGTAAGCACGCGAGCGGTCTCTTGGAACGAAGCCTTAGCCAAGAAACTGTCCGTGTTCAGCGACGCACGGGTCACCCCGAGGATTTCCGGCTTGCTGGTTGCGGGCTCACCGCCCTCGGCCATCACCTTCTCGTTGATCTGCTGGAACTGGAAGCGGTCGATCAACTGATTGGGCAACAGGTTGGTGTCTCCGATGGACTCGACCCGCACCCACTTCAGTATCTGCCGCAGAATCACCTCGATGTGCTTGTCGTTGATGGTCACGCCCTGGTTCCGATAGACGGTTTGGACCTGTTCCAGCAGGTAACGCTGGGTGGCCTCCGTCCCTTCGATCCGGAGCAGGTCGTGCGGGTCCTTGACGCCGTGGGTCAGCTTCTGCCCGGCGGTCACGGAGTCGCCGGTCCGGAGGAGACGCTGGTCGGTGGCGTCCACGGGGTGGTCGCGGATCTCCACGTCCACCGTCTCGATCTCGATGCGTCCCTCCTCGACTCGTGCCACGCCGGATACCCTTGCGAGCAGGTCGGGGCGGTCCGGCAGCGGCTCATCGTCGGTCTTGGACGCCTTGGCTTTGGGTAGAGGGGCGGCGGCGGCAATGGCGTTGCCGGCCTCAACTCGCTGCCCCTTCTTGATCCTGGCCCGATAGCCATCGGGTATTGGGTAGGTGTCCACGAAGGGGAACGTGTTGACCAGCCGGACCACGGGCGTTGACGTCACGGGCGGCTTGTACATGGGCTCGTCCCAGTTGATCGTCGACTTCCGGCGCGATGGCTTGCCGTCGGCTGTCTCCTCTTCGAGGCGATGAGCGTCCACCAATTCGCCCCCCTCGAAGATGAGGGCCTTGCCATCGATTTCCGCGAGCCGGGCTTTGCCCTTGGGTGCGCGGGCCTCGAAGAGCTCCTCGACGCGGGGCAGACCGGAGGTGATGTCCTTGCCGGCTACACCGCCGGTGTGGAACGTTCGCATCGTCAACTGCGTCCCCGGCTCGCCGATGGACTGCGCCGCGATGATCCCGACCGCCTCTCCCATCATGGCTGGGCGTCCTGTCGCCGGGCTACGCCCGTAGCAGGTGCGGCAGATGCCGCGCTCCGACGTACAGGTCAACGGGCTGCGGACGTAGACGGCGGTGATACCGGAGGCCTCTATCGCCTCCGCCTGGAACTCTTCGATGGTCTCGCTGGCCTCGACGATGATCTCGCCCGTCTCCGGGTGGGCGATGGGTGCGGCCGTTGTCCGTCCGGGGATCCGTTCACCCAGCCTTCCGAGCATCACGTCATCCTCAGACGGCTCGGCGTGCAGCCAGACGCCGCGGTCTGTCCCACAGTCTTCCTCAATGACGATGACTTCTTGGGATACGTCGATGAGACGCCGGGTGAGGTACCCGGAGTCGGCCGTGCGCAGAGCAGTGTCGGCCAGGCCCTTGCGAGCGCCGTGCGTCGAGATGAAGTACTCAAGCACTGTCAGGCCTTCGCGGAAGCTCGACTTGATCGGCAGCTCGATGATGTCACCGCGAGGGTTGCTCATCAGACCACGCATGGCGGCCATCTGCTTGATCTGCGCCTCGTTTCCTCGGGCGCCGGAGTGGGCCATGGCGTAAATGCCGCCGTACTCCGGTAGGTGCGTCTGAATGACGGCGTCCATTTGGTTGTTGACGCCCTGCCAGATGGCGATCGTGCGGTTGTACTTCTCACGCTCCGTGATCAAGCCCTGCTCGTACTGGTCCTCCAGTGCCTCCACGTGGCCTTCAGCCTCCTTGACCATGATGGCCTTCTCGGCTGGGACCTTGATGTCGGTGATGCCGATGGTCGTACCGGAGACGGTGGCGTAGTGGAAACCCATACTCTTGATCTCGTCGAGGACGGCCGCGGTCGCGACGTTGCCCGTCAAGCGGTAGACGGCCGTTACGAGGTCCTTGAGCTTCCGCTTGTCGATGAGCTGGTCGTAGCGGCGCACCTCAGGTGGCAGCACGCTGTTGAAGATGATGCGTCCTGGGGTCGTGCGTATCCACTCGCCGCTATCCGGGCTGCGGACCTCGACCTCTGATTGCAGATCGAGTTGGCCCGCGTCATAGGCCATCGTCGCGTCGTCGAAGTTACGGTACTTAGACCCCGCGCCGCGCGCGTTTTCCTTGACCGTGGTCAGGTAGTAGCAGCCGAGCACGATCTCGTACGTCGGTGCCACCAGCGGCTCGCCGGAGCTCGGCGAGAGCATGTTGTAGATGCTGAGCATCGCGTTGCGCGCCTCGTGGACCGCTTCGCGGGACAGCGGCACATGCACCGCCATCTGGTCACCATCGAAGTCGGCGTTGAACGCCGCGCACACCAGCGGGTGGATCTGGATCGCGCTGCCCTCGACCAGCACCGGCAGGAACGCTTGGATGCCGAGCCTGTGCAGCGTTGGCGCCCGGTTGAGGAGCACTGGGCGGCCCTTAATGACCTCCTCCAGGATGTCCCAAACCTCGGGGCGAGTGCGCTCGACCATCCGCTTGGCGCTCTTGATATTGTGAGCCAAGCCCTGGACGACCAGCCGGTTCATGACGAAGGGCTTGAACAGCTCCAGCGCCATCTTCTTGGGCAGACCGCACTGGTGGAGTTTCAGGCTCGGACCCACCACGATGACCGAGCGGCCACCGTAGTCCACGCGCTTGCCGAGCAGGTTCTGGCGGAACCGTCCCTGCTTGCCGCGGAGTAGGTCCGACAGGCTCTTGAGCTTGTGGTTGTGGCTGCCGACGATCGGACGCCCGCGGCGGCCGTTGTCGATCAGGTCGTCGACGGCCTCCTGGAGCATCCGCTTCTCATTGCGGACGATGATCTCCGGCGCACCGAGGTCGAGCAGACGGCGCAGCCGGTTGTTGCGGTTGATTACCCGGCGGTACAGGTCGTTCAGGTCGCTGGTCGCGAAGCGGCCACCGTCCAGCTGGACCATGGGGCGCAGGTCCGGTGGCAGCACCGGCAGCGCGGTCATGACCATCCACTCGGCGCGATTACCGCTCTTGCGGAACGCCTCGATGACACGCAGGCGCTTGACCGCCTTCTTGCGGCGCTGGCCTGACGTCGTGCGTACCTCACGCTCTAGCTCAATCGAGAGCTCGGTCAGGTCGGTTCCGCGCAAGCAGTTGAGGATGGCCTCGGCGCCCATCGCCGCCTTGAACACCTCGCCGTAGGCCTCGTGAAGCGCGCGGAACCGTGCCTCGGTCAGCAGCTGCAGCGGGCGCAGGCCTTCCAGGTCATCGACCCGCTCCGCGAGCGTCTCTTCCATCTGGGCCATGGTCGCGTCAGCGGCGCTGCGGACCTCATCAAGCTTCTTCTCGAGCTCCGCCCGCGCGTCGCCCTCGGCAGCCTCGATCTCCGATGCCAGCGCGCCGACTTGCTCCTCGGTCTGCTGTTCTAGCGTCTCGAGGTCCGCCTTGTGCGTCTCCCGCAGCACGTCGATGGTGTGCGTGCGCATCAGGGGGTCCACCGAGATCACGATGTACTGCGCGAAGTAGAGGACGCGCTCGAGGTTGCGTGGAGAGAGGTCCAGGAGAAGGCCCAGGCGGCTCGGAATGCCCTTCGCGAACCAGATGTGCGCGACCGGCGCGGCCAGGTTGATGTGGCCCATGCGCTCGCGGCGGACTTTGGCGCGGGCCACTTCGACGCCACAGCGATCGCAGATCACGCCGCGGTAACGGATCTTCTTGTACTTGCCACAGAAGCACTCCCAGTCCTTCGTGGGGCCGAAGATGCGCTCACAGAACAGCCCGTCCTTCTCCGGCCGGAGCGTCCGGTAATTGATCGTCTCCGGTTTGGTGACCTCGCCGTAGGACCACTGCTTGATCTGCTCCGGCGACGCCAGCGAGATGCGGATGGCGTTGAAGTCTGTAGCGGTTGTCATGCTGTATGTCTCTCCTCGCGGGGCTCGCCCACAAGTCCGAACGGTTGCGACGGGACCGGGCGTGGTCCGGTCACTACTCTTGGTTGGGGTCCTCCGCATCTTCGGGAGCAGGCCCGGAACGGACGAACGACTGGCCGAGCTCGGCTCGCACATCGGGAACGACGCCGTTCTCGGGCTCCTCCATCGACTCGAACTCCGCCTCCCATTGGGGGGCGGGGTCGGCGGCCGGCGCGACCTCTTCGATGGGGCCGTCGTCCTCCTCCTCCTCCGAATACGTGAAGCGCGGGGCGACGACCAGGGCGCGGTCCTCCTCGTAGCGGAGCTCGACCGCCAGGCCGAGGCTCTGAAGCTCCTTGACCAGAACATGGAACGACTCGGGTACGCCCGGCTGCACCACGTCCTCGCCCTTGACGATGGCCTCGTAGGTCTTCACGCGGCCCACGACGTCGTCCGACTTGACCGTCAGCATCTCCTGGAGGTTGTACGCCGCGCTGTAGGCTTCGAGCGCCCACACCTCCATCTCACCGAAGCGCTGGCCGCCGAACTGGGCCTTGCCGCCCAGTGGTTGCTGCGTGATCAGCGAGTAGGGGCCCGTCGAGCGGGCGTGGATCTTGTCCTCAACCAAGTGGATGAGCTTGAGCATGTAGATGTAACCGACCGTCACCGGGTTGTCGAACCGCTCGCCGGTCCGCCCGTCGTACAGGGTCGACTTGCCGAAGATGGGAGGCGCGACGTTGAGCCGCTTGGATAGGCTCAGCGCGGCTTCGTAGAGCTCATCCCGGTCGGAGGGCATACTCAGCTCGTCGTTGGTCTCGAACTCGTAGCTCTCACGCTGGTCCTCCATCCACAGACGCATGCATGCGTCGAACGCTTCTGCCGGTGCCGATGCGTCAAACACCTTCGCGGCATCGAAGCCTTTGGAGGTCACGTACTCGTTGGCCTTCGACCAGTCGGGCTCGGGGCCATGGCCGTTGCCACCCAGTGCGCCGGCGCGCTCCACCAGCCACGAGCGGGCCAGAGCCGATTGGATGTCCTCGTCGTCCGCTCCGTCGAACACCGGCGTGACCGCCCGATAGTTCAGCCGGTGCGCGGCCAGCCCCAGGTGAGTCTCCAACACCTGCCCCAGGTTCATGCGAGACGGCACGCCGATGGGGTTGAGGATGATGTCAACGGAGGTACCGTCGGGTAGGTAGGGCATGTCCTCGACGGGCATGATCCTCGATACGACGCCTTTGTTGCCGTGGCGGCCCGCCATCTTGTCGCCCTCGGAGAGCGTGCGGGTCTGCGCGATCCAGACACGGACCAACTTGTTAACGCCCGGGGGCAGGTCGTCGCCGTTCTCGCGGGTCAGCACCTTCACGTCGATGACCTTGCCGCGCTCACCGTGGGGCACACGGAGCGACGTGTCCTTCACGTCACGAGCCTTCTCACCGAAGATCGCGCGGAGCAACTTCTCCTCGGCCGTCAGCTCGGTCTCGCCCTTGGGTGTGATCTTGCCCACGAGGATGTCGCCTGGGCCGACCTCCGCGCCGATGCGGATGATGCCCTCGTCGTCCAGATCGCGGAGCGCGTCCTCACCGACGTTGGGGATGTCCCGGGTGATCTCGCCAGGGCCCAGCTTGGTGTCGCGAGACTCGACCTCGTACTTCTCGATATGGATGGACGTGAACTTGGCGTCACGTATCAGCGTCTCGGAGATGATGATGGCGTCTTCGAAGTTGTAGCCCTCCATGGCCATGAAGGCCACGAGCACGTTCTGCCCCAGGGCCAGGTCGCCGTGATCCGTGGAGGAGCTGTCGGCCAGGGGTGCGCCGATGGGGACGACGTCGCCATTGGAGACGATGGGCCGTTGCGTCAGGCACGTGCCCTGGTTGGAGCGCACGAACTTCCGCAGACGGTGTTGGTGCTCCCTCCCCTCGTCGTCGACCACCGTCACGTTGGAGCCCGTGACGGAGCCGACAACGCCGGCCACGGTGGACAGCACCATCTGGCCGCTGTCACGGGCCACGCGGCGTTCCATGCCGGTGCCGACGATGGGCGCCTCCGGGCGGATCAGCGGCACGGCTTGGCGCTGCATGTTAGAGCCCATCAACGCGCGGTTCGCGTCGTCGTGCTCGAGGAACGGGATCAGCGCGGTTGAGACGCTCACGATCTGCATGGGCGAAACATCGATGAAATCGAGGCGCTCCGGCGGCTCGGCCGAGTAGTTCTGCGACACTCGACACTCCACCCGCTCCGCGGTGAACTGGTTCTTCCCATCCAGAATCGAATTCGCCTGGGCGACGATGTAGCGGTCCTCGTCGTCGGCCGGCAGGTACTCGATGTCCTCAACCGAGTTCGTCACGTAAGGCTGCACCCGGAGCTGGCGCTCGGCGAGCTCACGAAGCCGCTTGACGGCGGGCGCGGAGATACGCTGGCTGGCCCGAATCAAGCGCTTGCCATCCTTCTCCGTGATGTCGTCGAGCGTCGTGCGCCCGACGACGTCGGGGTCGTGGGAGGACATCTCCTTGCGAATGCGCCGGTAGGGCGTCTCAATGAAGCCGTGCTCATTGATACGCGCGTACGTAGCAAGCGATCCGAGTAGACCGATGTTCGGCCCCTCGGGCGTCTCGATGGGGCAGATGCGTCCGTAGTGCGAGTAGTGGACGTCGCGCACGTCGAAGCCGGCCCGCTCGCGCGACAGGCCGCCTGGGCCCAGTGCCGAGAGGCGCCGTTTGTGCGTCAGCTCCGCCAGCGGGTTCGTCTGGTCCATGAACTGGCTGAGCTGGGAGCCGCCGAAGAACTCGCGGACCGCGGCGACTACCGGACGGATGTTGACGAGCGCGCTTGGTGTCGCCTCCTCCTGGTCCAGGATGGTCATGCGCTCCTTGACGACCCGCTCCATGCGGAGGAGCCCAACACGGAGCTGGTTCTGGATCAGCTCACCAACGGCCCGGACGCGCCGGTTGCCGAGGTGATCGATGTCATCGGCGCGCTCCTGATCGTTGTTGATCCGGATGATGGTGCGGATCATGTTGATGATGTCTTCGCGCGTGAGCGTGCGCGTGGTTACTGACTGGTCGGAGGACAGTCGACGGTTCATCTTGTAGCGCCCGACACGGCCCAGGTCGTAGCGCCGACCGTTGAAGAACAGGTTGTCAAGCAGCGTGCGAGCCGTCTCTACGCTGGGAGGCTCGCCTGGGCGCAGGCGGCGATAGACTTCGAGCAGCGCCTGCTCCTGCGTCTTGACGGCCGTGTCCTTATCTATGGTCGTGCGGATGTACTGATGGTCGGCGTCCGTGTCCACGTCCTTGAACAGATCGAGGATCTGCTCGTCCGTGGCGTAGCCGAGTGCGCGTAGGAAGGTGCTGACGGGCACCTTCCGCTTGCGGTCGACTTTGACCGAAACGATGTCTTTCGGGCTCGTCTCGAACTCCAACCATGCGCCCCGGTAAGGGATGATCTTGGAGAGGGCGACCGAACGGCCGGTGCCGGCGTCCAGCACACGGGTGAAGTAGGCACCAGGGGAACGGACCAGCTGGCTGACGACCACGCGCTCAGCGCCGTTGATCACGAACGTGCCGGTCGGCGTCATCTGCGGGATATCGCCGAAGTAGAGCGTCTGCTCCTTGATCTCGCCGGTCTCGCGGATCACGAGCTTGACGGTCACATAGAGCGGGGCCTCGTAGGTAATCTCCCGCTCACGGCATTCTTGCTCAGTGGCTTTGGGGTTGCGAAACTCATAGTCGCCGAACTGAAGCTCGAAGCGTGTCCCCGTCACGTCTTGGATGGGGTTGACCTCATCCAAGAGCTCGCGGAGCCCCTCATGTTTGAGGTGGTCGAACGAATTGACTGGCAGCTGGATCAAGCTCGAGGGCTCGAGGATCTGCGGGATGCGGGCAAACGACTTGCGCCGTTCGAATGGACGCAAAGCGGACGGTGCCGTCATCAAGGCCATAGGGACTCACGCTCCTTCGGGTATCTGGAACGGACGCCAAACAAGGCCTAGCAGTGCTGCTAGGCCGATATCTGTCTTACGTTGCTGTCGGACGGGGGCAGGGCGTTGCGCGCAACTCAGTAGAGGGCATACCTCTCCTAATTAGCGCACAATACCAAACCGGTACCCTCATGTCAATGATCCGTCTCCAGGAGGTCCAGTTTCGCCGCCGCCCCTACCTAGGCGGCACGATTCCACTCGCCGGCGCCGAGAACCGCACGAGCGGTTGCATCATCGAGCGTGGTTGCTATCATCGGGGCGAGGCGGCCATGGAGGTGCGGCGATGCTCGGTCTGGTTCTGGCTTGTCCTCATGCTCTCGCAGCGCACCGGCCGGCGGACCGCTGGCCGGACATCCACCGCCTGCTGACCGGAGACGTGCCGCAACCTACGGCCTTCACCGGCGAGACGGTGGAGACCGTGACGGAGCACGCCGGGCGCGTCGACAGCGCCTTCGGCGCTCTCGCCGACAGCCTCCGCGACTACGCTCCCGACGCCATCGTCATCGTGTCCGACGACGGAGGCGCTCTGTTCGGCCCGATTCAGGTCCCGCAGTTCACGGTATACACCGGCCGTGACATCGGCGCCCCGAATGGATCGGCCTTCCTTAGTGAGCCGGAGGCAGGGCTTACTACCATTGAGTGCGACCAGGAGTTGGCGGAAGCGGTTTTGGTGGAGCTGGTGGACAACGCGCTTGATATGACCTACAGCCAGTTCCTGAACCCGCAAGCGCCCGAGGGACCGCGGGCCGAGGGCCCGCGAACCGTCGTCTGGCCCCTCAAGCGGCTTGATCCTGGCGGCGCCCGCCCCGTGGTGCCGATCCTCGTGAACACGCGCGTCGCACCCGCCCCCGACGGCAACCGGTGTTACGCCTTGGGCACGACGCTGGCCGAGGTCCTCTCCGCGCGCGAGGAGCGTGTGGCGCTGGTCGTCGCGGGCGGCATGTCGGGCGACCCGCTTGGACCCCGCGCGGGCCACATCGACGTCCGCCTCGACCGGTGGGCCCTGGAGCAGATACGTCGGGGGCGAGGCGAGCGCCTCAAGTCCATGTTCGACTTGGACTCCGACACCCTGCACGGCTCCACGGCTGAGTATCGACAGTGGATCGTTGGGGTCGGCGCTGGCGAGGCACTGGGCGCTGCCGCTACGATCGTCGACTACGTGCCGGCCCACCACGCGACGGTCGGCCTCGGCTTCGTCGCCTGGCAGACCACCTGACCGGACCCAGCGGCCGGCTGGCAACATCGCGACTCTCTGCACGCGCCGTTCCTTGACTGGCCGACGCGCATGGGGTAACGATGTGGCCGCTGCCATGGTGGGCGTTGCGTGGTGGCTGGAAATCGAGTCAATCAGCCGTTGGGAGGATGGCATGGACAACATTCAGTGGAAGGGAGCGGCGGCCGAAGGCATAGCCACGGCTCTGTTCGTATTCATGGGCGCCGGCGCCGTGGTCATGTCCGGCGTCGTGCTCGGCGGCGGACTCGACCCCGCCCGCCTGATCGCGATTGCGCTCGCGCATGGACTCGCGATCGCCCTGCTGGTCTCGGCCACGGCGCACCTGTCGGGTGGGCATATCAACCCTGCAGTCACCATCGCGGCTCTGATTACCAAACGGATCTCGGCCCCGAGCGCCGCTGCGTTCATCATCGCGCAGCTCGCCGGTGCGGCGGTTGGCGCGGCCCTAATCGCCTACATCACCACCGACCTCATCGGTGGTGGGTTCGGCAATGGCGCGGGCACCCTGGGCGCGCACGGGCTGGGGAACGGAATCAACGAGATGCGGGGGCTGGTCGTTGAGATCGTCCTCACCTTCGTCCTGGTCTTTGTGGTGTTCGCCACTGCAATGGACAAGCGAGGCACGGGCAACGTCGCGCCGCTGTTTGTCGGGCTGGCCATCTTGGTGATCCACCTTGTGGCCGTCCCGCTCACCGGCGCGGGCGTCAACCCCGCTCGGTCCTTTGGGCCGGCGCTGATGGCCGAGGCGTGGACCGATCACTGGATTTACTGGGTGGGCCCGATCATCGGTGCCTCCCTGGCCGGTGTCGGTTACAAGATGTTATTCCAAGGCAATAGCAACGATTAGCGCCGCGCCCGCGTAGCACACAGCTGCGATTGCCTGAGCACCGCCCGCCTGTGGGCGGGAAGGCGCTTGCTGGGCAGACGTTGAAGAAAGGGGAGCGGGTTGCACAACCCGCTCCCCGTGCGTTGCGCGGAATCGTCGCGTGCGAGGTGCTCAGAGCACCTCGGCCAGCGCCGCCTCCAATTCGCCCAACGAGACGAAACCCTCGAAGCGGTGTGAGATTCGTCCGTCACGCCCGAGGATGTAGGTCCACGACTCGTTGAACCACGCGGGCTGCGTCGTAAAACCCCAGGCCAAGACCAGCGGTGAGTAGATAGCGCGGTCCAGGTCCCCTTGGATGTCCGCCGGGTTCGCGTAGGTTTCGACGTGGATGAAGTTCGCCTCGCCAGCGTGCGCGGTGCGCAGCTCGGACACCGTGTCGACCTGGGGTCCGCATGTTGGGCTCGTGCAGAGTGCCGGCGTGGCGAAGACGAGCACCGTTGGCTGTTGCGTGATGATCGCTGCGGGGATGGTCGTGAGGTAGAGCTCGGGGTCCGGCGTCGGATCAGAGGTCAGCTCCTCGATGCGGCCGACATCGGCGAGGGTCTTGTTGGATGCGAAGGGTGGCAGCATGCCGATATCGCGGACCTCGCTAACGCTGGCCACGTCGACGACGATTTCGCCGGTGCGCTCCGCGCCTTCATGGTCCACCGCCACTTCGATGCGCCACCGGCCGGGCTCATCGAAGCTCAGCTCAGTCGCGTAGGAGCCTCTGACCCCGTAGGGCCACAGGCGGAACCCAGCCAACGCCACTTGCCCATCGGCGTCGCCGTCGAGGTGAGCGGTGGTGACACGCGCTCGTGGCGCCTTCACCAGCGATTCGGCCGTGGCGAGCAAGAACGCGAAGCGCTGGGTCCCCGTCCTGAGCACTGTCGTGGCCAGGATTAGCTCGACCGTCGCGTGCTCGGCACGATCGGCCGGTGAGCCCGGCGTCGTGGTCGTGGCGCCGCCGCACGCGGCGGCCAGCATACCGATCAGCGCCGCGATGACGACTACCTTAGGCATTGACCCATGGGGCCGGCGCATCGGCTATGGCCCCTCCGCGTACGCGCCGAACGTGAAGGCGAACAAGGCGAACTGGTCGGAGTTGGACGCCAGCGTCAGCTCGTGGGTGCCGTACTCCGGCAGCTCCACGATGGCGTACAGCCGCGGCTCATCGATGGACAGGTAGCTCCTGCGGCCCTCGATGATGAGGTCTTGGCCGGCCTCCTTCTGCGTCAGCGGGCGCCCGTCGAGGGTGATGTCGACCTCGAAGGACCCGCCAGTCGGGTCAAAGACTGCGTTCACGCTGGTGGCGATGAACTTGAGGGCCAGGTAATCCTCGAGGCCCTCCGTCTTACGAGCGTGTCGGACCGATTCCAGCCCGTTCTCCCAGAGTCCGTTCAGATAGAGGAACTGGTTCTGGTGATCCCCGGTGTCCTCATACTCGACGATGGAGTCCACGGCCTCGTAGTACTCGAAGTGCGCGATGTAGATGCCGCCGGGCGTTGCGTTGCGGCGCCAGCCTCCGTAGATCTCGCGAGTGATGTTCGCACCCGGCTCGGCGGCGTAGGCGCGCGGGTCGAAGATCGGCTCGGGGTCGTCGTTGGTGGGAACGGCCGAGAGGTCGGCGCCGCGCTCCTCCAGGAGCGTGCGAATCCAACCCTCGGTCTCGCGGTACCGGCCCTCGCCGCGGTGGGTGTACCGCACGACGCCGTCCATGTCGACGAGGTACTTCGCCGGCCATGCCCGGTTGGAATAGGCATTCCAGGTCCCGAAGTCGTTGTCCTGCGCGATGGGGTAGGTCAGCTCGAACGCGCCCGCGCTGTCGACGACGTTCTCCGTCACCTTTTCGAAATCGAACTCCGGGGTGTGGACTCCGACGATCACCAACCCATGGTCGGCGTATTTCTCCTGCCACTGACGGATGTAGGGCAGTGTCCGTATGCAGTTGACGCAGGTGTAGGTCCAGAAATCGATGAGGACGACGTCGCCGCGGAGCTCCGCCATCGTCAGCGCGTCGCTGTTGATCCAGTTGCTGATGCCGGTGAACTCCGGTGCAACGTCGCCGACTTCGCCGCCAATTTCTGCGCTCGCAGGCGCTGCTTCGACGATGGCCGTCGGGCTAGGGGTCGCTGTCGCCGCGTCGCCGCCACAGGCGGCCAGCAGCCCGGCCAAGATCATCGCCGCGCCGGCGAGCAGCGCCAGGTGTCGTCGTGGGTTTCTCAAGGACAGTCCTTTGGGGAGGGGTGCCGGCCCGCGACGTAATGGCGAGCCCTATAGTCTTGTCTACGGCTTTGGCGGCCCGCTGGCTTCGTGTGCGCACGCCAGGGTGGCGCTGTCACCCAGAGTGGAGCTGTCACATTGATATACTACGCGGAGCCCATGACGACCGACCTACTGTCCATCGACGACCTCGACGACGACGAGGTGGCACACCTGGTGCGGCTCGCACAAGGCTATCGGTCGCGGTCGGTCGCCGACCGCCCCCTTGAAGGCCAGAGCGTCGCGCTGATTTTCGAGAAGCCCTCGCTTCGTACGTACCTGAGCTTCGATATCGGGGTACACGAGCTCGGTGGCCACGGTGTCTACCTGAGCGGGGAAGCCGTCGGACTGAACTCGCGCGAGCCTGCTGAGGACATCGCCCGCGTCATCGAGCGCTGGTGCACCATTATCGTCGCGAGGGTCCACGCCCACGACACCCTCAGGCAGATGGCGGACGCTGCGTCCATACCGGTGGTGAACGCCCTCTCCGACGAAGAGCACCCGTGCCAGGCGATGGCGGACCTAACGACCATCGAGCAACGGCTGGGGAGGCTCGACGGCGTGATCGTCGCCTACATCGGGGATGCCAATAACGTGGCGCGTAGCCTCGCCCTGGCCTGCGCGGCCGTAGGCGCGCGCTTCCGCATCGCCTCCCCCGAAGGGTATGGGCTCTCCCATGACTGGGTCGACAGAATCAACGCTCGCTACGCGGGTAAGGGCGCGACCGTGGCTTGCTTCGTCGACCCCGCGGAGGCCGTGTTGGACGCTGACGTCGTCTACACCGACGTCTGGACCAGCATGGGGGACGAGCACCAAGCAGCCGCCCGGCGGAAGGCGTTCGAGGGTTATCAGGTGGACGAGGCGCTGCTGAACCGCGCCTCGCCCGGCGCGATCCTCATGCACGACATGCCCGCCCACTACGGCGAAGAGGTCCCGGAAGGTATGCTTACACACGAACGCTCGGTCGCCTTCGACCAAGCGGAGAACCGGCTGCACGCGCAGAAAGCCGTGCTGCGCTATCTGGTCAGGGGTGAGTAGTGTTGGAGCAACCGACGCCCGCACCCTCGACCGCTGGTCCGGCCCCTGACGAGCCCGGCGATACCCCACAGGAGACGGCACCCACGCGTCCGTCGATACCGCTGGTTGCCATCGTCGGGCGCCCCAATGTCGGCAAGTCCAGTCTCTTCAACGCCGTCCTTAGGCGCCGGGACGCAATCGTCTCTGAGGTGTCAGGCACGACCCGAGACCGGGTCACCGGCACCGTGGACTGGATGGACCGACGCATGCTGCTCGTCGACACGGGCGGCCTCGTCCCCGAGCCCGATACCGAGATCGAAGCACACATTGCAGCGCAGGTTGACGCGGCCCTCGCCGACGCGGATATCGTGGTGCTCGTGGTCGACGCGACGCAGGGTGTCGCCTACGCGGACCAGGCCGTGGCGGAGCATCTTCGACGGGCCGGCAAGCCTGTCGTGGTTGCGGTCAACAAGGTAGACACCCAGCGCCAGGAGCCACTGGTCCCCGAGTTCTACGAGCTGGGACTTGGTGATCCCATCCCCATCAGCGCCTACCACCGCCACGGCATCGACGACCTGCTGGACGCGGTGAGCGCCCTACTGCCGGCGCAGGGTGAGCTCCCGGAAGCGTCATCGCAGGTCCCGCACCTTGCCATCGTCGGCCGCCCCAACGTCGGCAAGTCGAGCCTGGCCAACGCCATCCTCGGCGAGGAGCGCTCCATCGTCAGCGAGGTGCCCGGCACGACTCGCGACGCCATCGACTCACCCTTCGAGTTCGAGGGGCTTCCCGCCGTCCTGACCGACACCGCGGGGATTCGCCGCCGGGGCGCGGTCACGCCGGGCATCGAGCGTTACAGCGTGCTGCGTGCCGTCCGCGCCGTTGAGCGCTCGGACATCGCCATCCTCGTCCTCGACGCCACCGAGCCCGCCACCGCGCAGGACCTGCACATCGCGGGACAGGTGATGGAGTCCTTCAAAGGGGTGGTCGTGGTCGTCAACAAGGCCGACCTCGTCAAGAGCGACGAGTACGAGCTCACGGGGCGGGACGCGAGACGCGCTGTTCTGGGGCGGCTCCACTTCATGGACTACGTGCCGGTTGTCGTGACCACCGCCACCGAAGGCCTAGGGACCGATACGCTGCTGCGCGCCGCATTCGAGGTCCACGAGCAGCGCCAACGCTGGGTCGACCCCGTTCGGCTCACGCGCGTCGTCATGGACGCGGTATCGAGGCACCTTCCGCCGAAGCAGGGCCGGCGCGTGTTGAAGATCTATCGCGTCAAGCAGGAATCGGTCGGACCGCCGACCTTTGTCTTCTACTGCAACAACCCTGGGTTGATGCACTTCTCCTACGAGCGCTATCTCGAGAACGCCATTCGGGCGGAGTTCGGTTTCACCGGAACCCACCTGCGCCTTGAGTTCCGAGGCAAAGGCAAACTGCACGTCATCGGCGACCACCGCACGGGCGGTGCCTCGGCCCGCAGACCATCTGTCCCCCGCTCCCCCGCTCGAAAGAAGACCTGATGGCCGAGTATTGGTGGCTCGTGCCCGTCGCCTACATCGTGGGTAGCGCGCCCTGGGGTCTGTTGATCGTGCGCGTGGTGCGAGGAGTCGACGTCCGTGAGTACGGTAGCGGCAAGACGGGCGTGACCAACGTCTTCCGGACGGCCGGCCGTCGCGCCGCGATCGCGGTGCTCGCGGCGGATGCCGGGAAGGGCGTGGGAGCGGTGCTCCTGGCGCGCGAGCTCACCTCTGGTGAGGGAGTGCATGCCGCCGTGGCCGCCGCGGTGGTCGTGGGGCACGTATGGCCGGTCTTCGCCGGGTTCCGAGGCGGACGCGGCATCGCCACCGGCGTCGGGTCCGCGGCGGCCCTCGACCCGTGGATACTGCTCGTCGGCCTGGGTGTGTTCCTTCCGGTCGTCGGATTGACGCGGTTCGTCTCACTTGGTTCCGTACTGAGCGTGGTCGGAGTCGTTGCCCTATTCGGGGTTAGAGCGGCGGTGGACCAGGTGCCGCTCGAGTACCTGTGGTACGCAGTGGGCACCGGGTCTCTCATCGTGCTGATGCACCGCGACAACATCCGGCGGCTGCTCGGTGGGACGGAGCACCGGCTCGGCCAGCGCGCCCTTTAGCGCCAGCCTCGTTTGCACGATGACCGCCTGTTGCGCCGTACGCACGTATGCTATATTCGTTCGAGGTTCACAGGAGCGCGAACCGATGGCGCGCACAAGGAATTGGCATAGCTAAAGACTATCGGATAAACGAGCGCATTCGGATCCCCGAAGTCCGAGTGGTCGATGAGGATGGCGGGCAGTTGGGCGTAATGTCCACGCGCGACGCGCTGGCCATGGCTAAGGAGCGCGAACTCGACTTGGTCGAGGTCGCTCCGAGTTCGGTGCCGCCTGTATGCCGGCTCCTGGACTACGGCAAGTTCCGCTACCTTCAGACGACGAAGGAACGGGAGATGCGCAAGTCCACCAAGGCGAACGCGATGCGGCAGGTCCGGTTCAGACCGCGTATCGGTCAGCACGACATCGAGGCGAAGGAACGCCTGGTGAAGCGGCTGCTCGAGGAGGGCTCCAAGGTCAAAGTGACGGTGCTCTTCCGCGGGCGAGAGATCGTCCACCCGGAGCTGGCCGTGAAGCTGCTCAAAGACGTGGCGGAGGCGCTGAAGGCCGACGCCAAGGTGGAGCAGGCGCCACAGATGGAAGGCCGGATGATGAGCATTCTGCTCGCCCCGGCCAAGGCCCCGGCGGTCGCGAGAGAGAAGAGCGCCACCGAGGAGCCAGTAGCCGTAGCCGGAGCGAGTGATGCCGAAGATAAAAACACATAAGGGAGCGGCACGCCGCTTCCGCGCATCGGGTGGGGGCAAGCTCCTGCGCATGAAGCGCGGCAGCAGCCATCTGCGCCTCAAGAAGCCGCAGTCCGTCCGCCGTCTGTACCAGGATACACAGCCGGTGAGCCCGCACATGAGCCGCATGATCCGCAAGCTGATCCCGGCGCTGAAGAAGTAGGAGAACAGACGTGGCTCGGATCAAGCGGGGTGTCACCCGGCACCGGCGGCACAAGGAAGTGCTGCAGCTCACCAAAGGCCATCGCGGCACGAAGCACTCGCTCTACCGGCGAGCGCACGAGTCGCTACTCAAGGCGCTCTCCTACTCCTACCGCCACCGCCGCGAGCGCAAGGGCGACATGCGGCGGCTCTGGATCATCCGCATCGGCGCCGCTTCCCGCGAGCACGGCCTTTCGTACAGCAGCCTGGTCCACGGTTTGAAACTGGCCAACGTCGAGGTCGACCGCAAGATGCTGGCCGACCTGGCATTTGCCGACCCGACCGTCTTCGGCGAGCTGGCTGCTGTGGCGAAGGCCCAGCTCCAGCCAGCCGCAGCGTAGCTCCGGCACATCCGCGACAGACGACCGATAGCGCGAACAAAAGGGGCCCTCGCGAGAACCCCTTTTGTCGTATGCCGGCGGGCGCTTTCCGCTATGCCACCTGCCCGACGCCGTAGTAGCGGTCCTGGGTCAGTACCCGAGCGAGCGCCCCGATTGAGATGTACCGAGGCCGGGCAGACGTCATCCACAGGTCGCTTATCGCACTGTGCAGCGCCGCGAGGCTCAGCCCATCGTTGGGCGCGACCAGCAGCAGCTTGAACACCGACTCCAGCACTGGCGCTTGAGGCGAGAGGTATTCGGGGTCGTCGGAGCACGCCCTGCGGGCGAGGTCACGGAGCTGCTTGAAGCTCTTCGACATGATCGCGGTGTGGCCGCCGCCCTTGGTCACCGCCCCGGCGCAGAGCCGCTCGCCAATGACCGCACCGAGCGACCGTCCCTGCGCCTCAATGAACTCAGGGCGCACGGCATACATGGCCTCAGCCGCTGTCGCCGGGGTCTGTTGGGTCTGTTCGGTGGTCATAGTCACTCCTGTGTACCAGCAAAGTGTGAAACGTCGAGCCAATCGAGGAGCTCGACGGCCGCGGTGGCGCCCACGGGCAGCTCCTCGACCTCCTCGGGGCAGATTGCCAGGCCGTGCGCCGCGGCCATGGAGGTGAGCAGATTGGAGCCCTGAGCGCCGGTGAGCTTGGCGTGGAGCACGCCGCCGCGTCGCTCCAGCGTCACACGCGCGAACACTCGGCGCCCGTCAAAGTTCACGATCGGGTTGTCGAGAATGGCCTCGACAGTCGGAAGCCCTTGGGGTGTCCGTCCCATCATCTTGGCCACCGCGGGCCGGGCGAACTTCGCCAACGCGACCAGCGCGCTCACGGGGTTGCCGGGGAGTCCCAGGTGCGGCACCTCTCGTCCGTCCTCCGACCGAAGCCTCCCGAACGCGAGCGGGCGGGACGGCCGCATGCGCACCGACCAGAAATCGATGGACCCCAGCTCGGCCAGCGCGTCCTTCACCATGTCGAAGGCCCCCGCGCTAACTCCAGCCGAGGTGATGAGCATGTCCGCGTCCAGTCCCCTGCGCAGCATGGGCCGGAGCGCATCCATGTCGTCGGGCGCAATGCCCAGCAGCTTCGGTACCCCTCCCCACCGCCGGAGCGCCGCCGCCACGCCGTAGGAGTTGCTGTCGAAGAGCCGTCCGGGCTCGGGGACGTCACCGAGGCGTTGGACCTCGTCGCCCGTCGCGAGGATGGCCACTGTAGGCCGACGCACCACACGGACCGTCGCGGACCCCAACGTCGCGACCATGCCGATGGCCGGCGGGTCGAGCACGCGCCCCCGCTCCAGCACGAGCGCGCCCTTTGCCGCGTCCTCGCCGGCGGGACGGACGTGGTCGCCGGCGGTGGCGGGACTGAGGACACCAATCTGCACGATGGGTCCCGTCGCCCGGCCGCGCTCGTCGGTGAGCTCCCAGGGCACGATGGCGTCGGCGCCGTCCGGCACTGGTGCGCCGGTCATGATGCGTACCGCGGTCCCAGCTTCGACGGCAGTCGAGGCCAGCTGGCCAGCCTGCACGAGGCCGACCACCCGTAGGCTGACCGGCGTGGCATCCGAGGCCCGGGCCACGTCGGCGGCGCGCACCGCGTAGCCGTCCATCGCTGAGTTGGCGAGCCCGGGCACGTCGAATGGGGCGCGAATGTCCGCCGCCAGCGTCTGCCCGTCCGCACCCAGCAGTGGCGTCTCTTCCGTGTCCAGCTCGTGGACGAGCGCCAGCACGCGGTCCAGCGCCTCCTCGACGCTGAGCATGTCCGGGTTCCGCGGGTGCGCATGCCGGTGTTCAGCGACCATCACGAGCCTCTGAGCTCCGCGCCGGCGTCGTCCCTAAGCCGCTGCGTCAGCCTCGACACGGCCTCGTTGATCTGCTCCGCATCTAGCGTCTCCCGGTCCGATTGCAACTGGAGTCGGAAGGCCAGCGACTTCTTGCCGGCCGGCAAGTCCGCGCCCTCGAACTGGTCGAACAACACCACACGCGTAACCAATGGCTCCGACTCGATAATGCCTTGGAGCCGCCCTGCGGGCATACCGCGGTCGACGAGCAGGGCCAGGTCGCGGTCAGCCGTCGGGAAGCGCGCAAAGGACCGGAACGAGTGGCGCGCGGTCGGGACCAGAGACGCCAGTGCACCAATATCGAGCTCAGCCAGCGCCACGGTGGGCTCCGTCAGATCGAAGCGGGCCACGGCCTGTGGGTGTAGCTCGCCGATGACCCCGACGTCGCGCCCTTCGACTAGGATCCGTGCCGAACGTCCGGGGTGTAGCAGCCGGTCGTCTGCGCGTTCGAAGGTCGCACGAACGCCAAGGTGGGCCAGCGTCTTCTCGACGATGCCCTTGGCGTCAAAGAAGTCGAATCCTGCCGATTCCTGACTCCACAGCCCGTCCTCGCGCGAGCCCGCGAGCGCGAGCGTCGCCACCTCACGCTCGCGCGGCAGGTCGCCCTCAGTGGGCTCAAACCTCCGGCCCACTTCGAACAACCCGACACCCCGTGTTGACTGGCGCAAAGCGGTTGATAGGGTCCGGAGCACGCTCCAGCGCAACGACGTGCGCAGGAATTGGCGTTCGACACTCAGCGGGTTGGCCACCCCCAGCGGGGCGGGCCCGACCCACGAGCCGTCGGCCTGTCCTGCGCCCGCGGGAACTAGCGTGGAGGAGATGGTCTCTTGCAAGCCGGCCCCGACCAAGAGATCCCGGACCTCCTCGCGCAGGTCCCGTTCGGGCTGCGGCATATGGTCCGGCACCCGGCCATCCAGCGGCGCGTCCGGCACCGTGTCGTAGCCCACGATCCGTGCCACCTCCTCGATGACGTCCTCCTCGATGGTCACGTCCTGGCGCCAATAGGGGGGCACCACCGTCACCGTGCCCTCGGATGGCGCGCCGACCTCGAAGCCCAGCGAGCCAAGCACCGAGGAGACCTGGTCATCGGAGAAGTCGGTCCCCATCAGGCGCACGATGTGGTCGTGGCTCAGCTCGATGGCCCCGCTGGGAGCCGGGCTGGGGTAGGCGTCCACGATGCCGTGGTCCGCGGTGCCGCCGGCGATCTCAAGGACCAGCCGGGTCGCGCGCCTCAGCGCTCGCTCGGCCAGCTCCGGGTGCAGGCCCTTCTCGAACCGCGTCGACGCCTCGCTCCTCGATCGAAGCGCGGTGGCGGTGCGGCGGGTGTTGATGCCGTCGAACGTCGCCGACTCGAGCAGGACGTCCACGGTGGCCCCGGTCATTTCGCTGTTGGCACCGCCCATGACCCCGGCCAGCCCGAGGGCCCGCTCAGGGTCGGCGATGAGCAACATCGGCGGCTGGAGCTCGTGGTCGGTGCCATCCAGCGTGACCAGGCGCTCGCCAGCCTTCGCGGGGCGCACGACGATTGTCCCTTGCCGCACCGCGCTCAGATCGAACGCGTGGAGTGGCTGCCCCATCTCGAGCATCACGTAGTTCGTCGCGTCTACCACCGTGTTGATGGGCCGTTGGCCGGCCGCGATCAGTCTGCGTTGGAGCCACTCCGGCGATGGGCCGATGGTCACGCCGCGGATGACCGATGCCGTGTACCGGCTGCATAGCGATGGGTCCTCGATCTCCACGCGCGTTTCGATCGGGCGATCGCCCTCGTCGTAGTCCAGCGCGGGTTCGGTGACACGCTCGCCGGTCAGCGCGGCCAGCTCCCGCGCGACTCCCAGCAACGAAAGGCAATCGCCTCGGTTCGCCGTCACCTCGACTTCGAGCGTATCGCCCCGCATGTAGTCGGCGAGCCGCTCCCCAACGGGCGCATCGGCTGGCAGCACGAGGATGCCCTCATGCTCGTCGCTGATGCCGAGCTCGCGTTCCGAGCACACCATGCCTTCGGACACGACGCCGCGGATGGTCGCCGCCGCCAGCTGCATCGGCTCGCCGGTGTGGCCATTACGCAGCTCGGCGCCGATGCGGGCGAAGGCGATGCGCTGCCCCTCGGCGACGTTCGGCGCACCACAGACCACCGTCAGCGCTTCCGTGCCCAGATCAACGGTCGCGAGCGTCAGCCGGTCAGCGTTGGGGTGCGGTGCAACCTCGACCACACGCCCGACGACGATGCGTTCGCCCCACGCGGCGCCCGGGTTGGGCAGGGGCGTGGTCTCGACGCCGGCCATGGTCAGGCGGTGAGCGATCTCCGCTGCGGACAGATGCAGCGGGACGTACTCGGCCAGCCACGAAAGGGGGACCTTCATGCGGTTCGGACGGGCTCCAAGAGGTCGGGTAGGCGGCGCTCAGTATATCGAGCGCGCCTATGGCTTGCACCGTTCCGCTAGCGGTCGGCGGTGTAGTCGCCGCGCTGGCCGCCCCGCTTTTCGAGCAGCTTGACCGCGCCGATGACTATGCCCCGATCGACGGCCTTGCACATGTCGTAAATGGTCAGCGCCGCCAGCGCCGCCGCCGTGAGTGCCTCCATTTCGACCCCGGTGCCCGCGATGGTCCGTGCGCTGGCTGTGATGGTTATGGCCCCCGCCGACGCGTCGGGCTCAAACTCCACCCCGACGTGGGCAAGCGGCACCTGGTGGGCCAGCGGGATCAGGTCCCAGGTGCGCTTCGCGGCGGAGATACCGGCCAGGCGCGCCACGGTGAGCACGTCGCCCTTCTCGATACGCCCCTCGACGATCAGCCTCAGCGTGTCGGGCCGCAGCTCGACCACCGCCTGCGCCACCGCCGTCCGCTCGGTCGCCGGCTTGTCTCCGACGTCCACCATGCTGGCGCGCCCCTGCGGGTCGATATGGCTCAGCGTCGGCTCGGGTGCTGCGCCGGTGGGCAGGCGCCTGCCCGCGATCCGATAAGCCTCCGCTACCGCCAAGCGGTCCGCTTCCTCGTTTTCGGGGTGCCCGGAGTGTCCACGCACCCAGTTCCACGAGACCCGTCGCTCAACGGAGAGCGTGTCCAGCTGGGCCCATAGGTCGACGTTCTTCCCGCGCTTCCAGTTCTTGGTCATCGTGTTCACCAAGTACTGGCTGTCACTATGCACGGTCACTGCGCTGCCCGGCTCGATGGCCTCCAGGCCACGGATGGCTGCGAGCATCTCCATCCGGTTGTTGGTCGTCGCCGACTCGCCGCCCGCGAGGCGCTCGCGCCTATCGCCGTCGATGACGATGGCCCCCCAGCCTCCGGGGCCGGGATTGCCCAGGCACGCGCCGTCCGTGTAGATGTCCACCGGTTTTTCGCCCTCCGGGCCTACCCGCCGATCTGGTACATCTCGATCTTGCGACGGCCGCCGTGCGCCTGCACCTGCGCGCGCAGGTCCGAGTAGCGGTCCGCCCGTAGCGTCCAGACGTCGTGCAGGATAGCGCTCAGCTCCTCGTCCGACGCGCCCGAGCGGACGGGGCCGCGCAGGTCGACGCCCTCGCTGGCGAACAGGCAGGTATAGATACTGCCATCCGGCGACAGCCGCGCGCGCGTGCAGTCTTTGCAGAACGGCTGTGAGACCGATGAGATGAAGCCCACCTCGCCGCCGCCGTCACGGTAGCGCCAACGACCGGCCACCTCGCCGGAGTAGTTCGCCTCGAGAGCCTCGATTGGCATGGCGGCGTCGATGCGCTCGATGAGCTCCGCCGATGGCACCACGCGGGCCTCGTTCCAGCCGTTCAGGTTGCCGACGTCCATGAACTCGATGAAGCGCACGATGTGGCCCGTGTCCTTGAAGTGCCGCGCCATCTCCACGACCGTGTGGTCGTTCACCCCACGCTCGACCACGGCGTTGATCTTGATCGGGCCGAGGCCCGCCGCGGCGGCACCCGCGATTCCCGCGAGCACCCGCTCAGGGCCATAGCCCTTGCCGTTCATGCGCCCAAAGACCTCGACATCCAGCGAGTCGAGGCTCACGGTCACGCGCCCCAGCCCGGCGTCCCGCAGCGCCTGTGCCTGGTCGTTTAGGAGCACGCCGTTGGTGGTCAGCGTCAGGTCCTCGATGCCGTCTATGGCCGACAGCTTGGCGATGAGCTCCGGGACGTCTCTGCGCACCAGCGGCTCGCCCCCGGTGACGCGGACCTTGCGCACGCCCATGCCCGCCATCAAGCGCGTGATGCGCGCGATCTCGTCGTAGCTCAGCAGGTCGTTGCGCGGCAGGAAGCGGTAGCGCTCGCCGTAGACCTCCGCCGGCATGCAGTAGGTGCAGCGCAGGTTGCACCGGTCGGTCACCGATATGCGCAGGTCGTGGACCGGCCTGCCGAGCGTATCGAGCGGCCGGGTCTTCTGCGGGGACGTCACGCCGGGGCCTCGGCGGAGGCCAGCTCCGCGAGCCGGGCCGACAGCGCCCTCGACGCGTGCCCGCGGTGGGAGATGGCGTCCTTCTCGTCGGGGCTCAGCTCCGCCATGGTCCGGCCGGAGCTTGGAACGAAGAAGACCGGGTCGTAGCCGAAGCCGTTGTCCCCGGCAGGCTCCCGCGCCAGGACACCGTCGCAGCGGCCCTCGAAGGTCTCCGTCTCGCCGCCGGGCCAGGCGAGCGCCAGGACGGCGACGTAGCGGCAACCACGCTCGCCGTCTGGTGTGTCGCGCAGCTCGTCGAGCAGCCGTTGAGTCCGGCCGGCGTCGTCCAGCCCCGGTCCGCCATAGCGCGCGGACAGCACGCCGGGGGCGCCGTCGAGCGCGTCGACTTCGATGCCGGAGTCGTCCGCCAACGCGGGCATGCCCGCGTTGGCGAAGGCGCGGGCCTTCAGCGCGGCGTTGGCGGCGAAGGTCGTGCCCGTCTCGTCGACATCCAGCGCGATGCCCGCCTCGGCGGGCGCAACCAGCGCGATGGGTGCCAACGCCAGCAGCCGCCTGAACTCGGCCAGCTTATGTGCGTTGTTGGTGGCGACGAGGACGCGGAGCGGTGTCACGCGGCAATGATAGCACCGGTGTCGGTGTCGATTGGCCATCCGTACTTGATATGTCATATGTCATATCGCGTGACTGGCAATCAGCGATTACTATGCCATCTATGGGTATGCGGCTGGCCTCCTCGTGTGCCAGTTATACTTCGGCAATCCGACGCCCGAAAGCAGGTCACGTGTCCACCGGGACTCCCCACGCCGAGCTGGATGCCATCCGAGCGGCCGCGCTCGAAGAGCTTGACGCTGCGCCCGACGAGAACACCCTCGAACGCTGGCGTATCGCCTACCTCGGGCGGTCCGGCCGGCTGACGCTGGTGCTCCGCACGCTGGGCTCGCTGCCTGCGGAGCAGCGCCGGTCCCTGGGCGCTGCGGGCAATCAGGTCAAGGCCCTGCTGGAGGAGCGGCTCGCCAACCGGCGGGAGGCGTTCTTGTCCGAGGGGTTGGAGACGCTGGCGGAGGACGCCGTCGACATCTCGCTCCCCGGCCGTCCCGTCCGCGCTGGCCGCTTCCATCCCTCGACGCAGGTCATCCGCGAGATATGCGGCATCTTCCAGGGCATGGGCTTCCAGGTCGTCGAGGGGCCGGAGGTCGAGTGGGACCGCTATAACTTCGAGATGCTGAACATCCCGAAGGACCATCCGGCGCGCGACATGTTCGACACCTTCTGGGTTGACGCGAACCGGGACCCCGACGGCGGGTACACCACCTTGCTGCGCACCCACACCTCGCCGATGCAGGCCCGCATCATGGAGTCTCACGACCCGCCGATTCGCGTCGTCATCCCCGGCAAGGTGTATCGCTACGAGGCCACGGACGCCAGCCACGAGTCGCAATTCCACCAGATAGAGGGCCTCGCCGTCGACAAGGCGATCACCTTCGCCAACCTCAAGCACACCATCTACGAGTTCGCTCGTCAGCTCTTCGGCGAGGGTCGCAAGGTACGGTTCCGCTGCGACTACTTCCCTTTCGTCGAGCCCGGCGTCGATGTGTCCATCAACTGCTTCAAGTGCGACGGCGCCGACTCGTCGTGCTCTATCTGCCATGGCGCGGGCTGGCTTGAAATCATGGGGGCGGGCATGGTGCACCCCCGCGTCCTGAGCGCCGCGGGCTACGACCCGAGCGTCTATTCGGGCTTCGCATTCGGGATGGGGCCGGAGAGGATCGCCATGCTCAAGTACGGCATCGACGACATCCGGCCCTTCCTGGCCAACGACCTGCGCTTCCTCAGCCAGTTCTAGGTCGGCTCACGCGGTCGTGCCGACCATCGCCACCCAGTCGCCGTCGACGAGCTCTTCGCGGACCGTCAGCCCCGCCTCGCCGAACGCCTGCCGAACGTCATCGCGGCGCTCAATCAGCAGGCCCGACGCCACCAGGCTCCCGCCCGCGCGGAGCGCTCGCCGCAGGTGAGGCGCCAGCTCGATGAGCGCCTTCGCGCTGATGTTGGCCAGCGCCAGATCGGCGGCGCCGGCTAGGACGTCGTCGTGGGGCAGCGAGCCGACGACCAGGCGTACGCTTCGGCCGAGTCCGTTGGCGCGGGCGTTGGCCTTGGCCGACCGCACGGCGACCTCATCGACGTCGACGCCGAGGACGCTCGCCGCACCGAGCTTGGCGGCGGCGATGCTCAGGATGCCCGAGCCGCAGCCGACGTCGAGCACGCTGGCACCTGGCGTCATCAGCCGCTCCAGGCACTCCAGCGTCATCCGCGTCGTCGGATGATGTCCGGTCCCGAACGCCAGGCCAGGGTCGATCTCGACGCTCACTTCGTGACTGGTAAGCGCCTCGGTGTGCCAGGGAGGCCGCACGACGATGCGGGTGCCGACCTTCAGTGGCGTGAAGTGGACTTTCCAGGCCGTTTCCCACTCCTGCTGGACGACCTCGCGCTCGCTGCACTCGGCGCCGGGCGCGAGCTGGACGATCAGCCGAAGGCCGATGGTCATCATCTCGCGGCTGCGACGGTAGCGCTGGGAGACCGGAAGGTATGTGCGAACGGTCGCGTTCATCGCGGGGGGCGCAACCTCGCCCTCGTCGGGGTTGAAGTCGGTGTCCTCCTCTATCACGACGCCCTTGCCGTAACGATAGAAGAGGCTTGCGACTGGCTCAACGTACTCGAAGGGAACCCGCGCGCTGATCTCCAGCCAGCGGCCCTTCGTCCGGCCGGCCGGCCGCGGAGGTACCGCGCTTGCCATCAGGCGTTGCCGTTGGCGCCGAAGCTCTGCTGGAGCTGCTCCAACAGGCGCCGTTGCTCCTTGGTGAGCTTCTCGGGGGTGACGATCCGGGTCGTGATGATCTCGTCGCCGCGCCGTGAAGACCTGCCGAGGTGTGGCACGCCCTGGCCCTTCAGCCGGAACTCGGTCTGGCTCTGCGTGCCCGCTGGCACTTTGAGCATGGCGCTGCCCTCCATCGTCGGCACCTCCACCTCGTCGCCCAATGCCGCTTGCGGGAACGTGAGCTCGAGGTCGTACATGAGGTCGTCGCCCTCGCGCCGGAAGAGCCGGTGAGGAGCGACGTGCAGGCCAACGTACAGATCGCCTGGTGGCCCGCCGAAGTCACCGGCGTCGCCCTGCCCGCGCAGCTGAAGGCGGATGCCATCCTCGACTCCCGGCGGGACGTCCACGCGGAGCTTGTGGCTGGCGCGCTCCTTGCCGGTGCCGTGGCACTGTGTGCATGGCGTGTCGATCGTCTCGCCCAGCCCGTTGCACACGTTGCAGGCCGCCTCCTGGACGAATTGGCCGAAGACGCTGCGCTGAGCGCGCCGGACGCGACCCGACCCGTTGCAGTTGGCGCAGCGTTTTGGGCTGTGGCCTGGCTCTGATCGCTCGCCGTCGCAGCGGCTGCAGCGCTCCACGCGGGCGACCTCAACGTCCTTGGCGACGCCGAATACGGCCTCGCCGAAGCTGATGCCCAGCGTGGCCTGAAGGTCGGCCCCCGGCCGGACGCGTGTGCGCGTCGTGGCCCCCGCACCGAAGGGGCTCCCGCTGAAGAAGGCGTCGAAGATGTCGCCGAAGCCCCCGAAGATGTCGCCGAAGCCCTCGGGACCTTGGGCCCCTCCACCCGCGGCCGAGCCAACGCTGGCGTGGCCGAACCGGTCGTATTGGCGGCGTCGCTCAGCATCGCTGAGCACCTGGTATGCCTCGTTCACCTCGCGGAAGCGGTCGCCTGCCTCGGGAGACTTGTTGCGGTCCGGGTGGAACTCCAGCGCCTTCTTGCGGAAGGCCGCGCGGATGTCCTCTTCCGTCGCGCCGGACGGAACGCCGAGGACTTCGTAATAGTCGCGTTTGGATGTCATGCGGAGGATGCCCGCCCCGTGTACGGAGGCCCCTTTACGCTACCACGGAGGCGGAATGCCGAACAATGCGGTTGTGGGCTCAGAACTAGGTCGTGGCCACGTCGAGACGGCCAACGAGACGCCCGAGAACCTCCGCAATGTAGCGCACGCTGGACACTGCCTGCGTGTAGTCCATGCGGGTCGGCCCAACCACCGCGACGACACCTGAGATGCCTGCGCTCTTCCCGTAGCGCGATGTCACGACGCTGTAGGAGCGCAGCTGCTCGGAGGGGTTTTCGCCGCCGATGAGCACCCGTACTTCGCCGATCTCCAGCTCGTCGGCCAGCAGCTCGCGCAGCACCTCTTCGTCCGCGACGACCTCCGTTGCCTCGCGCGCCCGGCCCGTGTCGACGAACTCCGGTTGGCTGAGCAGGTGTCGGAGGCCATCGACGTAGGGGTGGCCGACGGCGTCGCCGCCCGCATCCGAGACCAGCTGGGCAGCACTGGTGACCACGGCGCTTACGAGCCCGCGAACGGCCTCATCGTCGCCCGCGTCCGCGCCGCCCGCGTTTCGCTTGGCGCGCATCTCCGTGGCCGTCAGGCCTGCGAACTGCATGTTGAGGCGGTTGGCGAGTGCGTAGAGCTGGGACTGTTCGAGCTGGGGCGGCAGGCCGATGACCTGCTGCTTCACCTGCGTGCTCTCCAGGACGACCACCAACAGCGCCTCGTGCTCGTGAAGCTGGAGCAGTTGCAGTTGCTTAAGCTTCGCCTCCGAGACCTTGGGAGGGCTGGCCACGGCCACGTTCCTGATGGAGTCGGCGAGGACGCCTGCCGCCGTGCGGGCGAGGCCATCGAGGTCTAACCGGGTCTGGTTGATCGCCCGATCGACCAGGTCCTCGAAGCCGTGAGACGGCCGGGTCGGGCCGGTTCGACGCTCGACGTAGAAGCGATAGGCGGGGTCGGCCGGGACGCCACCGGACGATGTGTGCGGCCGGCTGATGAACCCCTGCTCCTCCAACTCGGCCATGTCGTTGCGGATCGTCGCCGCACTGACATCTAGCTCGCTGCGTCGTGCGATCTGCTGCGAGGCGACCGGCGACGCCGTGCGTATGTAGTCAGCGACGATCAGGTCCAAGATCGCCTGGCGACGCGGACTCAGCTTGGCTGTTGTGTTGGGCATGATCTCGTTCGTTAGCATTCGTTAGCAGTTGAAGCAGGCGAGTGCTAGAGCGAATCTAGCACTCGCTCCCGGACGGGCGCAAGCGGGCGTTCCGCGATCCCGGCTCTACAATATGCGCGCGGAAACGCTGGGCCTCCACTTGCACTTCAAGCGTTCGGTTAGAGATAACGCTGGCCAACCGTTCCGAGGTCGCCTGGCGTAGGCAAAGAAGACGTTGCGGGCATTGTGAAATTTCACGCAAACGTTGACTCTTGGCTCCTGAGAATGGTACCGTCGACTGAATAGCCAAAACACACTTGAGTAGCCACAACAGGGAGGGTCGCCCATGGTTTCATCCTCGGGAGTCCGTATCAAGGAACTCCGCCGCACGTACGGCTTTGAAGAAGTCGCCATCGTGCCGGGAGATGTAACCACCAACCCTGAACTCTCTGTCACCAACCTCAAGATCGGGCCGTACCAGTTCACGACCCCTGTTCTCGCCTCCGCGATGGACGCCATCGTGGACCCCAACTTCGCCGGCCTTATGGCCAGTTCGGGCGGCCTCGGTGTCATGAATCTCGAGGGTGTCTACACCCGCTACGAGGACCCCTACGGCGCGTTGGCTGAGGTTTCCAACGCTTCCAAAGACGACGTTACCCAGGTCATGCAGCGCGTCTACAGCGAGCCGCTGAAGGATCACCTCGTCGCCCAGCGCATCAAGGAGATCAAGGCGACTGGCGCCGTCTGCGCCGTGTCCGTGACTCCGCAGAGCGCCAAGCGCCTCAGCCCTATCGCCGTCGAGGCCGGTGCCGACATCATCGTTGTGCAGTCGACCGTCACCACGGCCCGGCACATCTCCAATAGCTACCACGGCCTCCGCTTCTCCGAGTTGATGCCCCTCATCAGCGTCCCGGTGGTGGTCGGCAATTGCGTGACCACCAGCGCGGCCCTCGAGCTCATGGAGCAGGGTATCGATGGGCTCTTGGTTGGTGTCGGGCCCGGTGCCGCCTGCACGACCCGTGACGTGACTGGCGTCGGGGTCCCGCAGGTGAGCGCGACGCTTGATGTCGCGGCTGCGCGCGACGAGTTCGTGACACGGGGCGGTAAGTACGTCGCGGTCATCACGGACGGTGGCATCCGGACCGGCGGCGACCTCTGCAAGGCCCTGGCCGCTGGGGCCGACGGTGTCATGATCGGCACCCCCTTCGCGCAGACGTTCGAGGCTCCGGGACAGGGCTTCAACTGGGGCATGGCGAGCCCGCACCCGGCGCTGCCGCGCGGCACGCGCATCAACGTCGGCGCCAACGCCAGCCTCCAGCAGGTCCTCTTCGGTCCGAGCCACCGGACGGACGGCACCCACAACCTCATCGGAGCCCTCAAGGTATCGATGAGCATGGTTGGTGCGCAGACCATCCAGGAGTTCCACGAGAAGGCCGAGCTCGTGGTCGCACCGACTATCGCCACGGAAGGCAAGACCTTCCAGCGCGCCGGCCGAATCTAGCCAGCGCGCCGGTGGCCGCAGGCTCCTGCCGGAACCCCGGCAGGAGTCTAGGGCAGGCCTCTCGGGTTCAACTCAGAGCTTCGGCTCAGATTCAGACGCGCCTGCTGGGTGCTCACGCGGCTTGACCATGCGCGAGCGTGCGGGATAGCCTGGACACTGCCATCTACCCAGCTAGGGAGGTGAGCGTGAGCCGCGGACTGCGAGTGCCTTGCCGCTGGGATCCGACCCGGACCGAGACGGCAGTACAGGCAGCATGCATCGCCAGTAGCGCTTTCCACAGGCTCGCGCGCAAGCGCGATGAACGACACGCTAACTGACGTCGCAGGTGTCGAAGTCGGACACAACACCGATGCCGAAAACGGCACCGGCTGTACCGTCGTCCTCGTGCAGGAGGGCGCCGTTGGCGGCGTCGACGTGCGCGGAGCCGCGCCCGGCACCCGCGAGACCGACTTGCTGCGCACCGAGGGCAGCGTCGAGCGCGTGCACGGCGTCGTGCTCAGCGGCGGCAGTGCCTATGGGCTATCGGCTGCCTCGGGCGTCATGCGCTACCTCGAAGGGCAGGGCGTGGGTCACCGAGTCGGCAGCCACGTCGTCCCCATCGTGCCCGCGGCCATACTCTTCGACCTGGGCATCGGCGAATCGAGTGTCAGGCCCGGAGAAACGCAGGGCCTGGCAGCCGCGGAGGCCGCCTCCACGGCGGCCGTGGCGTTGGGCTCCGTCGGTGCGGGGACGGGAGCCACCGTCGGCAAGGCTCTGGGTCGTGCCGCTGCGATGAAGGGGGGCATAGGCTCCGCCAGCCTCGACATGGGGGGCGGCATCGTCCTCTCGGCATTGGTGGCGGTGAACGCGGTCGGAGGCGTCGTCGACCCGGACACCGGAAGGCTCATCGCGGGCCCCCGTGATGAGTCGGGTGGGATACGAGATAGCGTTGCCATCTACGCTGACCCTGGCTACGGGGTCCGTTCGCGGGCGTCCGCGCCTCAGCCCCTCGGCAACACGACCCTCGCGGTGGTTGCCACATCCGCCGCCCTCACCCGTGGGCAGGCGAACCGGCTGGCGACCGTGGCCCACGATGGATTCGCGCTGGCCATCCGCCCGTGCCACACGCTCCACGACGGCGACACCATATTTGCGCTGGCGACCGGCGCCGTCGACGCGCCCGACGAGATTTCCCGCCTGTACGCGCTGGCCCCGACCGTCGTCGCGCGGGCCATCGTCAGCGCCGTCACCTACGCGACGAGCTTGCACGGCTACCCCTCGGCGACCGAGGTGGGCAGTGTCTGAGGCGTTGCCCCGGATCGCGTTCATCGGCGCGGGCCGTGCCGGTACGGCCCTGGCACGCGGCTTGCTGGGCGCTGGATACCCAGTGGTCGCCATCGCGAGCAGGACCAGGGCCTCGGCCGAGAGGCTGGCCGCAACTATTCCGAGCGCTGAGACACTCGATGCCCAGGCGGCTGCCGACGCCGCGGACCTGGTGTTCGTGACGGTGCCCGATGATGCCGTCGCCGCGGTGACCGCCGGCATCACCTGGCGCGCGGGTCAGGCGGCCGTCCACGCTAGCGGCGCGCTCGACCTCGTGCCGTTGGGCGCGGCCCATGACGCCGGCGCCGACGTCGGCTCGCTGCACCCGGTGCAGACGCTGTTGGGGACGGCCGGCGACTCGCTCGAGGGCGTGACCTTCGGCATCGAGGCAGCCGGAGCGCTGCGTGAGCGGCTCATGGCGATCGTGGGCCGACTCGGTGGTATCGGTATCGACGTCCCGGCCGGCGCCCGCGAGCTCTACCACGCGGCGGCGGTCATGAGCTGCGGCTACGTGACGGCGCTGCTGCACGACGCGGCGACGCTGTGGGTGCGCGCCGGACTCGACGCGGAGGTCGCCGTGGCTGCGCTGGGACGGATGGCTGAGACGACAGCAGCGAATGTGCGCGCGGTCGGGCTCGACGCGGCGCTCACTGGCCCCATCGCCCGGGGCGACGTGGCGACTGTTCGAGCGCACCTCCGCGCCATCGGCCGGGAGGCTCCAGAGATTATCGAATCCTACGTAGCGAACGGCCGGCGGATGGCCACGCTGGCCGGTGAGTCCGGCAAAACCGACCCGAGCGCCTGGGAGGCGCTCTTCGCTCAAGCGGGGGAGGCGTAACCATGCGAGTGCGGACACTCAAGTTCCGTGAGATGAAGCAGGCCGGCGAGCGCATCGCCTGCCTCACCGCCTACGACTACCCCACGGCCCGTCTGGCCGATGCCGCGGGCGTCCCGTTGGTCCTGGTCGGCGACAGTCTTGCCAACGTCGTGCTTGGTCATGAGTCCACTATCCCGGTGACCATGGACGATATGGTCCACCACACCAAGGCGGTGGTGCGGGGGAGCAAGAACGCGCTCATCGCCAGCGACATGCCATTCATGAGCTATCAGGTCAGCCCCGAGGATGCCCTGCGGAACGCCGGGCGCTTGCTCCAGGAGGCCGGGGCCCAAGCCGTGAAGCTCGAAGGCGGAGCGGCGATCGCGCCGACCGTGAGACGACTCGTCGATATGGGCATTCCCGTCATCGGGCACCTGGGCCTGACGCCGCAGTCGGTTCATCAGCTGGGCGGCTATCGGGTCCAAGGCCGCTCGCTCCCCGACGCACTCCAGCTGGTACACGACGCGGAGCTGCTGGAGGAGGCCGGGGCGTTCGCCGTGGTGTTGGAGACGGTACCGGCCGAAGTCGGCAAGGTGGTCACCGAGCGGCTTGGCATCCCCACCATCGGCATCGGCGCGGGACCGCACTGCGACGGTGAGATACAGGTCCTGCACGAGATCCTCGGGCTGATCGACGGCAGACCGCGAAAGCACGCCAAGCTCTACGCTGACCTCAACGCCGTCATCGGCGAGGCGCTCACGCGCTACGTGGCGGAGGTCCGCGACGGGAGATTCCCTAGCGACGAGCAGAGCTTCACGCTCGACGACGGCGTCCTGCGCGAGCTATTGGAAGGCCTTGGCAGCCGCGAATGGAGCGGCTGACCACCACCGCCGCCTTCGCGGCGTACTGCCGCCGGGCGCTTCGGCCCCTGGGCCTCGTGCCCACCATGGGCGCGCTCCACGCGGGCCACGCGAGGCTGCTCGACCGGGCGCGGGCCGACTGCGCCACCGTCGTCTCCACGATATTCGTGAACCCGGCCCAGTTCAGCGACCCCGATGACTTCGCGGCCTACCCCAGGGACCGGCAGGCGGACCTGACGGCGCTTGAGGCAGCAGGCATAGACGCCGTATTCGCTCCCAGCTTAGAGGAGGTCTACCCCGACGGTCACGCCACCGTCGTCCGCGTTGGTGGGCCGGCGATCCCTCTGGAGGGCGAGGCGCGCCCCGGCCACTTCGACGGCGTGGCGACGGTCGTGGCCAAGCTCCTCATCGCGGCCGAGGCCGACCGAGCGTACTTCGGCCAGAAGGACGCCCAGCAATTGGCTGTCGTCCGGCGGTTGAGGGCCGACCTCGGCGTGCACACGGAGATCATCGCGGTGCCGACCGTTCGCGAGCCGGACGGGTTTGCCCTGAGCAGCCGTAACGTGTTGCTCAGCCCTGAGCAGCGTACCGTTGCGCCGGTACTCCATCGAGCGCTCCAGGCCGGGGCTGCCCGCTTCTTGGCAGGCGTCCGGGACCGCGAGATCATTGAGGCTGCGAGCCGTGCGGTGCTCGACGGCGCAAGCGGCGGGCTTACCGTGGACTACCTGGCCCTCGTGGAGCCGGATACCATGGCTCCTTGGCAGGGTGGCGCTGGATTGCTCGCTGGGGCTGTGCGCCTGGGGTCCGTTCGGCTGATCGACAACCTACTTTTGGTCGATTCGCGCAGTAAAGAATAGTAAAGAATTGAAGGAAGGTGCGGTCGGCGATAGCGACCGTTCAATGCTAGACTAGTTGTCGTAGCAAAAGAGTCATGGACTTTCTCAAACAGTACGAGACACCAAACGTCCGCACACCCGTCTTCCTCTTCGCCTTCGCGGGATGGGCCGACGCTGCTGAGTCTGCGACGCACGCGCTACGCTACCTGGTGAAGCGCCTCGGTGCGGTCAAGTTCGCGGAGATCGACCCGGAAGAGTTCTACGACTTCACCCAGGTGCGGCCGCACACTGGGTTCGACTCCGACGGAAACCGCCGCATCACCTGGCCCGCCAACGAGTTCTACTACCACCGGAACGCGCTGGACGGTGAAGACCTTGTGGTCTTCATCGGTATCGAGCCGAGCCTGAAGTGGCGCACATTCACGCAATCGCTCGTCGGGGTCATCAAGGACCTCGACGTGGCGCGGGTACTCCACGTCGGCGCCCTGTTGGACGCAGTGCCACACACGCGCGACACTCGCATCAGCGGGACCGCTACGAGCCCCGAACTGCAAGAGTTGCTGAGGGGCGTCGAGGTTCGCCGGTCCCGCTACACAGGACCAACCGGGGTCACCGGCGTGCTGATGGACGCACTGCGGCAGGAGGCCGTGCCATCGGTGAGCCTCTGGGGGCACGCTCCGCACTACCTCCAGGTGTCGCCCAACCCCAAGGTGAGCCTGCGGTTGCTCCAGGCCGTCGAGCGCCTCTTGCGTGTCGACATCAACGTCGAGCAGCTTTTCGCCCAGGGGGCAAACTTCGAGCGCCGAGTCCAGCAGGCGCTGAACAACGAGCCGGGCGTCGTCGACTACGTACAGCGGCTCGAAGTCCAGTGGGACAACCGGGTTGGCGCCGTCGACACGTCGCAGGAGCCCGGTGATGGGGCCAGCGACGGCGATATGCCGGAGCCTGAGGAAGCGGTCCGAGCCTTCGAGGAGTTCCTCAGGGAATCCTCCCGGCGTAACGATCACGGCTCAACCGACTAGCTTGGATTTCCTGCCGGCCGTCCCTTGACACCCCTTTCGGGGCATCCCTAGAATCCGAGTCGTATTGCCTCCCATCGCGCGCCCGTCAACGTATCGCGCTTCTTGGGGCTCCCGGGCCCAGGCCCACCCATCTCCAATCGTCGAACCGAACGGCCGGACGTACCATGCGTCCGGTTCGATAGCGGCGTTGGTGGCAGTGGGAGCATGCCGGTGAAGACGAAGTACGTATTCGTCACCGGCGGCGTGGTCAGCTCGGTCGGGAAGGGCATCGGCGTCGCCTCCATCGGGCGAATCCTGAAGAGCCGAGGCCTGAAGGTCTCGGTCCAGAAGCTCGACCCATACCTCAACTTCGATCCGGGCACCATGTCGCCCTACCAACATGGAGAAGTGTTCGTTACGCGTGACGGCAGTGAGACCGACCTGGACCTTGGCCACTACGAGCGCTTCATCGACCTTGAGTTGACCAGAGCCTCCAACGTCACGGCGGGGCAGATCTATAGCGAGGTCATCACCAAGGAGCGCCGCGGAGACTACCTCGGCGGAACCATTCAGACCGTCCCTCACGTGACCAACGCCATCAAGCGGTTCATGCTTGCGCTGGCGGAGGAGGCGGAGCCCGACGTCATCGTCGTCGAGGTTGGCGGCACTGTCGGCGACATCGAGGGCCAGCCCTTTCTCGAGGCCATCCGCCAGATGCGCAACGAGGTCGGGCGCGACAACGTCTTCTACGTCCACGTGACGCTGCTGCCGTACATCCAGGCCACCGGCGAGCTGAAAACGAAGCCGACCCAGCACAGCGTCAAAGAGCTGAGGGCCATGGGCATACAGCCTGACGCGATCATCTGTCGCGCAGACCAAGAGATACCGGACGACGTCAAAGACAAGGTGTCGATGTTCTGCGACGTGCGGCGGGACGCAGTTTTCCCACTGGCCACGGTCGACAACATCTACGAAGTGCCGATCATTCTCGAGGACGCCGGCATGGGCGACCTCATCGTCAGTGAGCTCAGCCTGGATGCCCACCAGCGTGACCTGGCGGACTGGCGCCAACTGGTGGAGCGCATCGTCGCCGAGAAGCCATCGCTGCCCATCGCAGTCGTCGGCAAGTACACCGACCTGCCCGACGCCTACATATCGGTAAGGGAAGCGCTCCGACACGCCGGCCTGTATCACGACGTTGACATCGACGTCTCTTGGGTCAACGCCGAGGAGGTCGAGCGGGTCGGCCCCGATGCACTGCTTGGCAGCGTGTCCGGCATCGTGGTCCCCGGCGGGTTTGGGGAGCGGGGAGTCGAAGGGATGGTGCGAGCCGCCGCCTATGCCCGCACCCTGGGCATCCCGTACCTCGGCCTGTGCCTAGGGATGCAGGTCATGGTCATCGAGCACGCCCGCGACGTCCTGCACCTGGCGGGGGCGAACTCTACCGAGTTCGACGCCACCACGCCGCACCCGGTTATCGACCTCATGCCCGATCAGCGAGCCGTCGACGTTATGGGTGGGACCATGCGCCTCGGTGTGTACCCGTGTGAGCTCGTCAGCGGGACCAAGGCGGCGAGCGCGTACGCCAACGGGTCCTCGGTGGACGAGCGCCACCGCCACCGGTTCGAGTTCAACAACGCCTATCGTGAGGATATGCAGGAGAGCGGCCTGCTGGCCAGCGGGCTGTCACCCGATGGACGGCTGGTTGAGGCGGTCGAGATACTGGAGCATCCGTTCATGCTGGGCGTGCAGTTTCATCCGGAGTTCCGCTCCCGCCCCCAAGCGCCCCATCCGCTGTTCCGTGATTTCGTCCGTGTGGCGAAGACCATCCTTCGTGAGGGCGCGCAGGCGCCGCTTCCGATAGAAACCGGCCTTCCGCCGATCCCTCCGAAGTCGTGATGCACCGGGCCGTCGTCGGGCCAGAGCGAAATGGGTTACTTGCGCTCCGCAGCGCTTTCTGCTACTATGTATCGGTCGCTACGTTGTGACGACTCCCCGCTCTTGTTGAAGGCTTGTCGGGTGTACCGCCGCCGGTACGCCGACCCTCCGCCGTGGTAGCGCCCGTGGCGTCCTCGGCACCGGGCCGTAGGACTCTCCTACCTCATCGCATAGAGCCTTTCACGGCCTCGCATCGGACCCACGCCAATAGGCCCCACGGGCCATGTGCAGTCGCCGCACCCGCTAGAAACAACCCCACCACTCTCAAGACCCCGCTGGAGAACGCAGGCTACCTGCGAGGCGTTTTACCCATATGACACAAATGACCGAGATGAACATAGCCGAGGTCCAGGACAAGACACACGAGGAGCTCGTCGCCCTTGTCAAGGAGTTCGAGCTCGGCAACGGGCGCGCACCGGAGAAACTGCGGCAGGACCAGCTACTCAACCTTGTGCTGGAGAGCTACGCGGGCCAGCAAGGCCACCTGCTGGAGAGCGGCGTGCTGGACCTCATGTCAGATGGGTACGGCTTCCTGCGGCAGGGCGGGCGCCGGTCCGGCCAGAACGACGTCTATGTCTCGCAGACCCAGGTCCGGCGCTTCGGGCTGCGGACTGGCGATCTGGTCCTGGGCCAGGTGCGCGCACCGAGAGAAGGCGAGCGCTTCGCCGGCCTCACCCGTGTCGAGGCGGTCAACGGACTGGACCCCGAACTGTCGCGCGGGCGACCCAAGTTCGAGGACCTCACACCTATTTTCCCTGAGACGCACATACGGCTGGAGACAACCAAGGACCAGCTGTCTACACGATTGATCGACCTGCTCTCCCCGGTGGGCCGTGGCCAGCGCGGGCTCATCGTCTCGCCGCCCAAGGCGGGCAAGACGACCCTGCTCAAGCAGATCGCCCACGGCATCACCGCGAACTACGAAGACATACACCTCATGATCGCGCTCATCGGCGAGCGCCCCGAAGAGGTCACCGACGTCAAGCGGTCCGTTCAGGGCGAGGTCTACAGCTCGACCTTCGACGAGCCGGTCGAGGACCACTGCCGTGTCGCCGAGCTAGCGCTCGAGCGCGCCAAGCGGCTTGTTGAGACCGGCCGTGACGTCGTCGTGCTGCTGGATAGCATCACGAGGCTCACGCGCGCGTACAACCTCAACGTGCCTAGCTCCGGCCGGACACTGTCCGGCGGCATGGACCCTGTGGCCCTCTACCCGCCGAAGCGCTTCTTTGGCGCGGCCCGCAACACCGAAGAGGGCGGCAGCCTGACGATCCTCGCAGCCTGCCTCGTCGACACGGGAAGCCGCATGGACGAGGTCGTCTACGAGGAGTTCAAGGGGACCGGGAACATGGAGCTGCACCTCGATCGCAAGCTCGCCGATCGGCGGACCTTCCCGGCCATCGACATCCAGCGATCCGGAACGCGGCGCGAAGAGCTGTTGCTCAGCGAGCTGGCGTTGCGCCAGGTGTGGCTGCTGCGGCGCATGAGCTCGATGATCGCCTCCGACTCGACCCATTCGGCCGAGGCGACCGAGCGTGTCATCGAGCGTATGAGCCGCACCAAGAACAACGACGAGTTCCTCGCGACCCTGACCAAAGAGGTTTAGTGGAGACCCAGTGTTGCCGGCTTCGCCCGGCGCTGAGCCTCCATTTCCAGCCAGTCCAATCGGGTCGTCCAAAAGTAGGGCAATATCTAGTGGGAAAGGCGTAACGAACCTATTGACACCCATTTTGCCGTTCCCCTATAGTCACCTGAGTATTGGCACGAAGCCGGTGACGACGCCTTTCCCGGCTCGTGGACAAGATCGAGGGGATGCCCCTCTTCCCACACTGCCGCCCCTCGCTCGCGAGGCGGGGCGCTCGGTGCGTGAGGGGGTCCGACGATACGGGACCGAGACATTAGGAAGGAGCCGCCGACGACAGGCGGCGCTCGCATAGTGAATAGATTGATGAGCAGGCGGGAAGGGGACGGGTTGCCGGCCTCCTTTCCAGCTCCTGAAGAGGAGCGCCAACGAAACGTCCGCAAACGCCGCACCACCTTTTTGGTGGGCGGTCCTGTGTGCAGAAAATTAGTGTCTGAGCCTAGCCAGCACTTCGGATCCACAAGGGGGTAGGAAGTGAAGTCGAAGAGTAGATTTGGAATTGTTAGCGCAGTTGTAGTGGCAATTTTTGCCCTCTTGTATGTGCTGCCGGCGCTCGCGTCCGACAGTGAGACGGCCAAGACTGCGTCCGGTGGCGAGGTTTCGGTCACCGGCGTATACGCCGGCACGACGACCCTTAGCACGACACTTGGTGCGGCGAGCATCTCCACCGACGCCAAGGACACGAAGGTGGGCAACACCATCTACGTGGCCTCGGGCATGGCGACCGGTGACGAGAAGTACAACCAAGTGCTGGTGCGTATCATTGACGCAATCGCTGGCGCCGGTACCAGTGGTGGTGGCAATGACAGCATCACCGTGTCGGTCACGAACCTCACCACGACCGCGAAAATCAACGACACGCGCTTGACGCCGCTCTTGACGCTGAACGAATCGTCAGTCGAAGGTACCTTCCAGGGTAGCTTCAAGGTCGTGACCCTCGGCATCGTGCCGAAGACAATCGTCGGGGCGGACGCCGACATCATCAGAATCGACTATTCGGCCGCGGGCCTGACTCAGGACCTCACGGTCGACGCGGTCAAGCCAAGCATCTCTGCGATAGGCCCGGCCAACAGCACCATTCAGACTAGTGAAAGCGCAGTGTTCACTGCGCAGATCACCGATGGCGGGTCGGGCCTGAGGGCGGATAGCGCTCTCGAGGACGCGAATGACGATGGCACCACGGAGGCGGCCGACCGTGACGGCGACGGTGTGGCCGATGGTGCCACCATCGGCGAGCCGTTGCCGATGGTAGGCACGAGCGGCAAGACGAGAGACATCGGCATCAACATCAACATCGCCGCAGCCGGTGACGGGTCCATCGGTGGCTCGAAGGACGAATCCGGGCTTGCCAGCACTGGCTGGACAGTCATTTCCGACGGCTTCAGGTTCACGTTCACCAAGTCCGGTCTCGGCGCTGGGGACACCTTCTGGGAGGTCGTCGCGAAGGACCGCGTGAACAACACGGCGAAGACCGATGCTGACGGTCCGACCCTCACGAACGACGCGTTCAAGATCACGGTTGACTTGCAGTCCCCCGGCGTCTCCAAGGCCGAGGCGGGCATTGGCTACGACTCCACGCTCAACAAGGAGATCGCCAGCGCCAGCAGCATCAAGCTGACCTGGACCGAGAATGGTGGAGGCGGTGCAGCAGACAACCTGGACACGACGACACTCGACATCGGGGACTTCCGCGTGGAGAAGTCCACGACTGACACGACCGCACACGTGATCACCAGTGTCACGCACCCGAACCTGTCGACAACTGGGACGACCACGTCCAAGGACCTCGAGGGTGTCGCCTTCGACACGAGGAACATCACGTACGTCACCCTAGAGCAGGAGTTGGTGGCCGACTCCAAGCCGGTGGTGGTCGTGATCGGGAACATCCGCGACATATCCGGTAGGGCCGCGCCTCCTGACGAGGACACCGCACTCGACAAGATCAAGCCGGCCCTGACCATTACCGTCACCGGTAGCGCGGCCTCGCGGCCGATCGCCGAGGGCGGCACGACCGGCAAGATCACCGTTCGCGTGGTTTCGGACGAGGCGCTGAACGTGACTCCGACTGCGAACCTCGTCCGCTTCAAGCTATCTACCAACGCCGCTGACGTCGAGGTGGCTGGGCTCTCCGGAGTGACGCTGACGGCAGTGTCCGGTGCAACGAACACGTGGGAGGGCACCGCCACCGCCCCGGCGAGCTTCGAGGCGGCGCTGGTGGCCATTCACGTCAGGGCCACCGACAAGGCAACCCCGTCGAACGCCGGCGTTACCGCCGGTCTGACGGACACGGGCAGCGACAACCTGCCTAACGTGGGAGAGTCTGCGGACCTCAGCAAGATGGTGCTGTTTGAGTTTGACACGCTCTTGGTGCTCGCAACCACGGGTGACCAATTCGTGCTGACCCCGTCGACCACGGTGGGTGGGACCAAGACGGAGAGCGCCTCCCCGTTCGTCCGCATCAACTTCCAGGAGTCGAACGAGTACCCGATTACCAACGGGACTGATAGCGTGGACACGTTCACCTTCGGGACGACCACAACCGTGAAGGTCGAGATTGACACACACGACACCGTCGCGCTGACCAAGCTGAACCTGGTCGACGCCGACGGGAACTCGACCGACCTGCTCGGAACGCAAGGGACCATTGACGACGACTCAGTCGTCGTGGCCCTATCGAGCCTCGCGGTCGGCAAGTACACGATCGAAGTCGACGGTAGCGATATCGCCGGCAACCTGCTCGGCCTCAAGAAGTTCGCGTTCGAGGTCGTTGCGCGGGCGGACTACTCGGTGGCACTGAGCCCAGGCTTCAACCTGGTCTCGCTGCCGGGCGACCCCGCGGACCCGTCCCTGGACGCGGTCCTACCGTCCACGCATCCCGCGACCACCGTGCTCTCGTACCAGCCGGCCGACCCGAATGGTCCATGGCTGGTAGCGACCAGGAGCGCAGGTGCGAACTGGAGCGACAACGCGGCGAACACCCTGACCGAGGTCCGGTCGGGCAAGGGCTACTGGATTCAGACGGGCGCCTTCACGGCACTGAAGACTCTCGTTCCAGAGCGTGACCCGTCTCAGGTCCTGCCGACCTTCCCGGTCGTCGCAGGGTGGAACCTGGTGGGTGTGGTCGACTTGACCTTGGGTACGACGGCGGCGACGGTAACGGCGGATGCCTACCTCGCCAGCATCGACTGGACCATTGCGTACACCTTCGACACCCAGTCGAACAAGTGGACGAAGGTCACCAAGCTGTCGACACCAGCCGGCGTGCTCAACAACGGCCAGGGCCTCTGGGTCTGGTCCGAGAAGAAGGACGTGCTGGCCCCATAAGGTGGGTCTGACGCCCGAACCGGCATAACCGGTATTGGAAGGCCCCCCTCCACGCGGAGGGGGGCCTTCTGCTTTGTCACCCCAAACACGATCGTAGAGAAGACCGTCATGCGACACCTTGGTACCCTCGCCGGACTGGTAGCCCTTGGGTCGGCGCTTCTACTAGCAACGCCGAGTGGCGCAGTGGCACAGGAGAGCGGCTTTCCGCCGTTCCCCGTGCTGATGACCGGCGAGGTCTACGTCGACGGCGATCTGCTGGCAGAACCGGGGACCATAACCGCGCGCGTCGACGATTGGGAGAGCAGGCCCGTGGAGGTCACGAACGGCCGCTTCGGCGACCCTCCAGGTATCCCCATCGTCATCGGCCCCCCGAGCTTCGACTACGTGGGCCAGCTCGTCACGTTTCATCTGAACGGCGAGCTCCAGGCCGACCTGAGCTTCGTGTTTGAAGCCCGGGGAGAGCCGGCGTTCCTGGATGCGCGATTGGAGTTTGGCGCCCCGCGCCAGCTCGCCTTGGCGACGCCGACGCCGACACCGGGCAGCGTGCCGGCGCCTACCGAGGCGGGCCGACCGGCCGGACCCACCCTAACGCCGGCTGAAGCAGGCCCCGATGGGACCTCGGGCGGTGTCTGGGTACTCGTGGGTGCGGCAGCGGGCCTCGTTGGGCTCGCCACAGCGTTCGGACTACGCGCGAGGCGCCGCTAGCGTCAAAAGATGCCGCGAGTGCGGGCCCTAGGCGGGCAGGCCTGCCGGTGTCAGCAGCGCGACCTCTGTCTCTTCGGGCAGCGTCGCGCGCGTGGCGGTGAGCCGGTTCTGAGGCTCGGGCCGGGTAGCGCCCAGGTCCTGGAGGAAGGGCGCGAGCTCACCGAGCTCCCGCCGATTGCCGTCGTGCGCGTACATCATCGGTATGACGATGCGCGGTGATACGGTATTGACCAAGTCTACCGCGTCAGGCGCTGAAAGGCCGTCGGAACTCCCCACCGGGACGATCAAGATGTGAGGAGACGACAGCTCTTCGATTTGCCGGTCATTGAGCCGGCTGCCGGGGTTGCCGACGTGGCAGACCAGCAGGCCTTCGACCTCGAGGCAGAACGCGGTGTTCCACGCTGGCTCGTCCGTCTCCTCTTGCCCCAAACGCGTGCGGATGCCCTTGATATTGAGGCCCGAAACCTCGTACTCGCCAGGATCCGAGAGGACTCGCGGCGGAGGCTCGTGGGTGATCGTCGCCACGGCGCTGTGGTCAGGGGACGCGCTGCTCATCGTCACCACGGACGCCTGCGCCAGCGCGGGAGAGGGCTTGAGGCCCAGCGACGCGGGGAACGGATCCATGAAGAGCTCGCTGCTACCGCTTCGGATGCGAAACGCGGCGTGGCCTATCCAAGTGATCTCCATACGTCGATGCCTACCCGGTACGCCTTCGGTCCGCGACGGACCAGAGTACGCCGGTGGCCAACGAGGCCCCGGCCAGTTTTACCAAGTCTCCGGGAATGAATGGGTACATGCCCCTGCTGAGCATGTTGTCCAAGGTGAGGGACTCGCTGAACGCGACCCAGAAGAGAAGGCCGGGTATGTAGATGACCAGGGCGCCCAGCAGCATGGGCCATAGGCTCTTGCTGTGGGTCCAGCCGCGCTCTGACAGAAAGCCGACCAGCCACGTGCAGGCGATGAACCCAATGAGGAAGCCGCCCGTGACGCTGGTGGCGCCCGAGACGTAGGCCCAGCCGTTTCCACCGCCCTGGAACACCGGGACGCCCGCCATGCCCATGAAGTACCAACCCAGGATGCTGACCGAACCCCAACGCCATCCCAAGACGCCGCCGGTTAGCAGCACTCCGAAGGTCTGGAGCGTAATGGGGACCGGGTTGTCGGGGAGGTAGAACCGAGCACGGCCGAACGCGACGAGCAGGCCGATGAACAGCACTGCGATAGCCAACTTCTGCACGAACGTCGCGGTCGGGAGCAGAGAGGCTATGAGCGGAGGCGTTCGAGGCCCGATGAGCGCCGCCGGGTTTGGTGGGCGTCTGAGCGCGGACCGCCTAATCGCGGTTGCCATGGGCACGGGTCCTCGGGAACGATTCAGGCTCGTCAGGCGGCGGGAGTATAGCAAGCGCTCAGGAAGCCGGTCAACGCGGGAACGGCTCCACGGCCGACTGGATCGGGTTTCGCCAGCGGCCGTATCGGGTCTGCATGCGGAGCGTTGTAGGCGGGCCCGACCCCGTATTGCGTGCCTGCCCTATGGGCGTGGCCATGGTCGCGCGGTACGTTGTCCAAAGGGGTAGACGTCCGCCGCACACCTGCCATGGGGCAGACGTAAAGCGCGTGCGTGGCCCGCCTGAAGGAGGCTCTTGGATGATCACTTACGCTGCGGGTAGCACTCGCAAAGCGGTTGGCGTCGAGAAGATCGACCTTCGCATCCTCGTCGTCACTCTGACCACCGCTTTCTACGCGCTGACCTTCGCGCCGCTGTTCGAGGACGTCGGCCCCGGCGTTCTGGCGCTGTCCGCTGTGCCGGTCGCGCTGGCTGGCTGGCTGTTCGGCCTGCGAGCGGGGCTCATCTTCGGGACCCTGGCATTTCCCTTGAACACGGCGCTCCTGTGGTCGGCCCAGAGCACCGACTTCACCACCGTCGTTTGGGGAGGCGGCGTCGCCGGTTCGGCCGCATTGCTTGTGGGCGCCGTGGCGGGCACGCTTCGTGACGTCAGCGAACAGCTCCACCGCGAGCTCACCGACCGCCAGCTCGTGGAAGCGGACCTGCGTGAGTCGGAGGAACGCCTTCGCCACCTGGTCGAGAGCGCCCCCGCGACGCTGATCACCGTCGACCGCAACGGGACGGTACTGTACTCCAGCGCACCTCTGGGGGCCGTGGGTCCCGGCGAGGCGCGTGGTACGACCGTCTTCGACTACATTCCTGATGACCACCACCACCTGTTCCGCACAGCATTGGACCGCGTTTTCAGCGAAGGGGTTGAGGCCGGGTACGAGATCACGGACTACGACCCGGGTCAGACCACCGCGCACATCATTCGCCTCGGGCCAGTCAAGCAGGCTGGACGGGTGACCGCCGCAACGCTGATTGGGATCGACGTGGTCGAGGAGCGATTCGCGGACGAGTAGGGCTGCGCCACCGGCGCGAGCACCCCTTGGCCATGGCCACCATGAGGGCCAGCACCCAGATTCCCTGGGGGCTGGCCTCATGCCGTATTGGGTGCTGTGCCGCACGCCCGTGGCGCCGGGCGCACGCAGGTAGGGGCATGTAGCGCGTTGGGGGCTAGGCCCGGCCCGGTCCGCGTGCGCTCACTCTCCACCGCTCGCAGGGCAGAGGCTACGGTAGGTGAGCGACGCCAAGCGCTCGGTGTCACCGGCCAGTGGGCCGGGTAAAGCAAGGTGCTGGGGCCTCATCGGAGTGTCCGCCACTGTCCCCAGCGGCGCCCCGTGGCCCCAGCACCAGCTTCCCTCTCTCTTCCTCCGCTAAGCAGCCTCTAGCGTGCGTCGTTAGCGGAAGAGTCCTCATCGGTCCGCTTCTCGATCTCGACCGGCGTTTCGCGGTCCAGGACCTCGATGTGGACGCGCGTCTCGTTGTCGCCCTCGCGTTCGCGGCTCTCGAATCGGTCCCTCGCCTCTTCGATGCGCCGACGGGCCTCCTCCGCCCGCTTCTCGGCCTCGGCGCGCTGGCGCAAGCGGACCTCGTCGCTCCTATCCTCGCCTACTGTGCGGTTCTCGCGTTGGAGGCGCGTGCGCTCCTCAGCCTCAGCTCGGAGCTCGCTGCGCTTGTCCTCTTGGCGCTCGCGTTCCTTCTGCGACACGCGGAAGTCTTTCAAGTTGCGCTCGATGGTGTCGCGTGCGATCTCGAGCTTCGCCCTGACCTCACCCTCGTCGAGCTCCCCGCGCTCCCTTGCCTCATCGGCGGCGCGGCGAAGCGGGGCGGTCAGCAGGTCAGTGAGCCTCTCCAGGCTTACGCCGAGCGCCTGGGCGATCTCCGGAACGGAGCGCCCCTCGGCAAGCGCCCCCTGGAGTGCAGTCGGGCTCAGGCTCAAAGCCTGTGCGACGACGCCAAGGTCGAACGGCACGAAGGCAGCCGGCTTGTCGTGGTCACCTTCGCGGTCCGTGGTCGAACGAACGGCGCGCTTACCCAGGAGATCAGCGGCCAATCGCTTCTCCAGGGACGCGAGGAGCGCGCCGACCTTCTCGCTGGGCACGTCCGCCAGGTCCTCCAAGCGGGTGCGGACCGTGTCCAGCAGCGTGGTGCTGATGTCCTGCGGCTCGATGCCGAGCTCTTCCAGCAGGCCGCGGACTCCGTCAGACGATGCGAGCCACTTGGCCAGCTCGTCGTCTGAAACGCCGATGGCCGTCGCGATGTCCGTCAAGGTCAGCGGAATGCCTCCGTATGGGTTCGGCGTAGCAGCGCGCGCGGGGCGAGGCTTGGGCTTGTCCCCGTCGTCGGCCCGGTCATTGAGCTTGTCCACGAACTCGCGTAGCTGCGTCGCCAGGCGCTCCCTTGCCGCCGCGAGCAGGCGCTGCGCCTCCTGCTCGGTTATCCGGCCGGCCTCCACCTGCTTGCGCAGCTGCCCGACGAGCGCCGCGGACAGCTTCTGGACCGCCTCCTGGAGCGTGACGCCCTGGCGCGTTGCGATCTGCTGGACCGTCAGGCCCTCGCGTAGCAGCGCCTGGATCTCCTGGACCGTCAGGCCCAGTGCCTCGGTGAGGGCTGGGAAGTTGAATGGAACTCGGTCGAGGATGGCCTTGGCGACGTCCTTGGGCTTGGGTGCGTCGTCTCTGCGGCTCTTGAGCGCGCGCTCGATCTGCTTGCGCAGCTTCTCCACGAAGCGCTCGACGTCGTCGGCATCGACGATACCGTCGGCGATGAGCTCCTGGAGCCGGGCACGCGCCAGCTCCTCGATCCGATCGCGGAGGTCTCCGCTGCCGAGCCCGAGCCTCTCGGCGATCTCTTCCAACGTCGCCCCGTCCTTCAACAGGGCGACCAGCTCCTCCACCTCGATGCCGAGCAGCCGCGCGAGGTCCTCCAGCGTCACCGGGACATCCGGCTTCGCGTCGTCGTTCTCGAACGCCTCACGCAGCCGCTCGGCGATGTTCGCTGCCAGGCGCGAAACGATGAGCTCTGCCGTCTCAGGCGAGAGGTCGCCCGATGCGACGAGCGCCCGGATGCGTGTTGCCACGATGTCCTGGACGCGGGCCTGCAGGTCCTCGATCGTGACACCCCGCTCCGCAGCGGCCGCCACGATGCTGCGGAGACGCTTCAGCAACTCCACGAGCTCCGGCTCCGTGATGCCGAACGCCTGGGCGACGTCAGCCAGCGTCGCCCGCGCCTCGTCCGGCAGCCGGCCTCCGTCCTGGGGCCGCTTGCGCTCACTGGCCCGCTTCGCCGCCACTTCGGTGGCTTTCACCAGGGCCGCATCGGCGATCCGCCCCGCTTCGTCGAGGTTCTTGAGCGCCCGGTCCAAGGCGGCGGCAGCCTGCTCGGGCAGCCGCTCCTGGACCTTTTGGACCAGCTCGATGTGCCGGTCTCCGACCTGCGATACCAGCTTGCGGACTCGCGCGAGGTGCTTCACCTGCGCGTCCCGGTCGTCGACCGTCCGCTCAACTTCGCTTAGGTGGTCGCTGAGGCGTCGCAGGGTGTCGGCGACTCCCTGGAAGGCCTGCACGCGCACCACTCCGGTCTCCGGGTCGATCTTCCCGATCACCGTGACCACGGTGCCTTCGGTGAGGTTGTTGCCGGCCAGGCCGAAGTCGACCAGCCGCTCGGTGCCGTCTTCGGTGACGATCAGCACGCCGTCGTCCGTGAACGTAACGACGCCTCGGAGATGAAGTACACGCCCCGCCTGGTCACGGGCCCGGGCCGAGAGCGCCATGACAGTCCGCGCGACGAGGGCGCCGTCTTGTTCCACCTGCACCACGGCGACGCGCTCTCTGGGTGTCGGTCGAATAGAATCCGCTGAATCGGCGCCGGGGGCCCGGAACTCGGTGTCGGGGGTCAGGACGACGGCGACATCCTCGCCAGCGGCTGTCCGGACGACCAAACGGTCGTCGCTGATACTGACCACCTCGCCGAACACGCCCCGCGCGTTCGCGGAGCCCTGCTGGGCAGTCGGCGCCGCCAGCGCAGGCAGTACGCTGCCCGCCGCTAGTGCGACCAGCAGCAGGGCCAGCGTCGCCTTCGTTCCAACCGCTCGGATCAACTTCATCTCATCCTCCGTCCCGGGGTCGCCCACGGCTGCCCTGGGGTCGTTCTATGGTGCCGTCTACGGCAGAGAGATCACTACGATCTCGACCTGTCGCTGTTCCGTCAGGTTGCTTGCGACCACCTCGATGAGGTTGGGCCCCTCGATGAGCTCAACCAAGGCCGCGAACTGTCCGAGCACGTCGACCTCGACCGCGTCGCCGTTGATGCTGACCACCGCATCGGGTGTCGTCTCACCCCGGACCGTAGTGACGACGTCCCTGGTGGTGCTCTCGTCGTCCGGCGCGGAAACGACCAGGAAGAGCGCTTCCGGCAGGCTGGTTGGCGTTGGGTCGGCTGTCGCCGTCGCCGTTGGCGTCGCTGATGGTGCTGGCGCTTGCGTCGACGCGAGCGTCGGTGTCGGCGCTGAGGTCGGTGTGGGATCGCTGCTCGAGCACGCCGCCGCCAGCACCATCAATGCCACCGCCAGCAGCGGGAGCATGCCAAGCCGACCGAGGGTTCTGTGTAGCGCTAGAAATCTCATGGCCACCTGTCGCATCGAGAATTGGGCGGCCTCCTTCTGAGGCTCGCTCGTAGTAACGATACGAAGGGCAAAAACGTCAGGCCCATGTCCAGACCGGGTGATTTTTGCCCGCCATTTGGACGCCCGAGTCACCCCTTTGGGCTACTCCTTTGTATAAGAAAAGCCCACGAGGCAGGCGACGGCCCGGCTCGCGGGCTCCACAACCCGTCGTATCGCAAGCCGAGGCTTGGTTGACACGCTTCTTTTGCCAACCCTAGACTGGCGCGACCGCGGCGGACGTTGGTACGGTCCAGCCTCCGACGAAAGGACGGATCACCATGTTGGCAATGGAAATCGACCGCATCCGGGTCAGCTTGGTGAACTACCAACGGGTAGTGATTCTCAAGGAGAAGGACTCCGAGCGTTTCCTTCCGATCTGGATCGGCTCGCCCGAGGCCGACGCCATTGCCGTCAAGCTCCAGGACGTGTCCGTCCCGCGCCCGTTGACGCACGACCTGTTTGGATCGGTGATTGGCAGCCTGGGTGCGCGCGTCGATCACGTGGTCGTCTCCGACCTCATGAACGACACCTTCTACGCCAAGATCGCGCTGACGCGGGATGACGCTACATTTGAGGTCGACTGCCGGCCCAGCGACGCGATCGCCATCGCCGTGCGCACCGAAGTGCCGATCTTCGTCGAGGAGGGCGTCCTCGATAAGGCCGGGATCATGATGGACCGCGAGAGCGGCAAACCCATCGACGAGGACATCACCCGCAAGAAGGAACGCTCCGGTGGGGCCCGCACCAAAGCGGTCACCGAAGAAGAGATCAAGTCCATGTCGGCCTTCTCTGAGTTCCTTAGGGAGCTCCCGGGCCTCGAAGAGCTGGACGATAGCGCCAAGACCTAAGCATCGCTTACTCACTGACAGACCGAGAGGCCCCGGTAGATTGCCGGGGTCTCTTGCGTTGTTGTGGGTATGTATGCACCCGCCGCGCCGTCCAGTTTGCTAAGATGCGCGGGCCTCTCCGGTGGGGTCGCCGATTCGGGCGCCCGTCATGACTTTGTGATAAGGTTCACAACAGTGAAGCCAGGGTCGGGAAGACGGCCGTGGTGGGCCACAGGCCTCCAGTTCTCTGGCATTGGGTGGTACCTCGTATCGGCAATCGTCCTCGGCACGCTCGGTGGCGTGTGGCTTGATCGAACCCTCGGCACCCCGCCGGTCTTCGTCCTCCTCGGGTTGGCCGTGGGGTTGGCAGCCGGCTTCTACGGCACGTATCGGATGCTCATGACGTTCCTTATTGGACCAGACCGCTCGGGGGGACGCGACCACTCGGGGCGCGACGGCTCTGACAGCGGGGCGCAAGACTCGTGAGCCGTACCGTCCTCATTCCCGTTGTCGCCGGCGCTGCCGGACTGACCATCCTTGGCCTGATTATTGGCGCGGTGGGTTCGGCGATCCTCGGCAACGACGCGTTCATCCCCGTCCCAGAGGTCCACCTCGCCCCGCAGCCCATCACCTGCATCGGCGGCGCTATCGTCGGGGGGAAGTGCGACGGCGGCTTCGCCATTACCAACACGTTGCTGTCCGCATGGGCGACCACCATCGTCATCGTCGTGCTGTTCGTCGGTGGCACGCGGAAAATGAAGATGGTGCCGGGCAGGCTGCAAAACGTCATCGAGATACTGATCGAAGCCCTCCTTGGCTTCATCATCTCGGTGGCTGGTGAGCGCAACGGCCGGCGCTTCTTCCCGCTGCTCACCACGATCTTCATCTTCGTTGCCTTCAACGCTTGGATGGCGCTTCTGCCCATCTATCCGACCGTCGGCTTCAAGGCGGAGGGTGCCGAGCACGTGACGACGCACCTGCTGCGCTCGGGCGGCACGGACATCAACATGCCGCTGGCCCTTGCCATCATCGCGTTCATATTCATCGAGGCCTGGGGATTCCGAGCCCACGGCATCGGCTACCTGCGCGAGTTCGTCCGCTTCGGCGGCCTGCTCCGGGGCATCGTGCGGCTCAACCCGGCGTCGATCTTCTACGGTGTCGTCGACGCGGGCATCGGCGCGCTTGAGGGGCTGAGCCATCTGATCCGTCTGCTCAGCTTTACCTTCCGTCTCTTCGGTAACATGATTGCCGGCGAGATCATCCTTATCATGGTGACGTTCCTCGTCGTGTTCCTGGCACCCATCGCCTTCTACTTTTTGGAGATATTGGTCGGTGGCGTCCAGGCACTTATCTTTATGGGTCTGACCCTGGTGTTCGCCGTGATGGCCGTGGCGCCGCACGCGGGGCACGAAGAGGAGCACGGAGTGGAGGCGGCCCACTAGCCCACGCACGCTCGTGGGAAGGGACGCCCCCGCTGAACAACGTATCGAGAGGAGTTGGACATGGAAGCGCTTGCGATTCTGGCCCAGGAACAGGGCACGGCCATCGGCTCGGATGCCGCGAAGTGGCTGGGCGTTGGGCTTGCCGGCCTGGGCTTGGCCGGTGCGGGTATCGGCTTGGGCATTCTTGGCAACGGCGCCATGAATGCGCTTGGCCGCAACCCTGATGCTCGTGACGCCATCGTGCCGAACATGGTGTTGGCCCTCGCCTTCACCGAAGCCATCGGTATCTATGGCCTAGTGACTGCGATTCTGCTGATTTTCGTCGCCTAGCCGAAGGAGGCTGCAGCCTTGCTGGTAGCACCCCTGCTCGCGGAGGAGTCCAGCGGGATCGGCGCGCTTGGAGTCGACCTCGGTAGTCTCATCGTCTACCTGGTCAATTTCGGCATTCTGCTGCTGATCCTCTACTTCTTCGCCTACAAACGGATATTGGGAACGCTGGACAGTCGGTCCAGCCGCATCAGGGAAAGCCTGGAGGAGGCCGAGCGTGTTCGACGCGAGTCGGAGGAGCGCCAGGCCGAGATGCGGCGCACGTTCGACGAGAGCCGCCAGGAGAGCCAGCGTGTGCTGGCTGACGCCCGGGACATGGCCGAGCGTTACCGGGAGGAGCAGGCCGCGCAGGCCCGCTCCGAGGCGGAACATTTCATGGAGGGCGCGCGCCAAGAGATCAGACGTGAGCGCGACGCGGCCCTGGAGGACGTGCGGCAGCAGTTCGCCAGCTTGGCGGTCGCGGCTGCCGAGCGCATCATCCATCGCTCCATCGACTCGGACGCCCACCAGGACCTCATCGACGAGGTCCTGGCCCAAAGCGACACCTTCCAGGAGGGGGACACCTAGGCATGCCCAGGGGTCCCACTGCCCGGCGCTATGCCCAGGCCCTCTTCGAGCTCGCCCAAGACCAGGGCACGGAGGAGGCGTGGCTGGCTCAGCTGACGCAGGCCAGCGATGCCCTCCGCGCCCCCACGGTGGCGCTCTACCTGAGCGTGCCCCGAGTGCCGATGGCCGGCAAGCATGAGGCCATCGACGGCCTCATGGAAGGGGCGGATCGGCTGCTGACCAATGCGGTCAGCCTGTTGGCGGAGCGGGCGTCGTTGGCCCTGCTGCCCGCCATCGTGCGTGAGTACGGCCTCAGGCTCACCGAGAGCCAGGGCCGTGCCCAGGCGCGCGTGACCAGCGCCGTCGCGCTGTCGGACGGGCAGGAAGGCCGCCTCCGGGGCCTGCTCCGCGATATGTTGGAACGTGATGTCGTCATCGAGGCGACGGTCGACCCTGACATCGTGGGTGGGGTGGTGGTCCAGGTAGGAGACCAGATTATTGACGGCAGTGTCCGGACCCGGCTGGAGGCGCTGAAGCGCCAGCTCGAACGCGGGCGCCTGGCCACCGGCGGGTCCACAGCAACAGAGGAGCGGGCATGACCACTCGTGGGCAAGATATCGCGTCGGTCCTCAAGCGCCAGATTGAGGAGTTCGGTGGCGAGGCCACCCTTATGGAGGTGGGCACCGTCGTCGAGGTGGGCGATGGCATCGCCCGCATCCACGGCCTTAGCCGGGTCGGCTACGGCGAGCTGCTGGAGTTCGCCTCTGGGGTGACTGGCCTCGCGCTGAACCTCGAAGAGGACAGCGTCGGCGCGGCCGTTATCGGCTCGGACGTCGCCATCAAAGAGGGAGACCAGGTGCGCGCCACGGGGCGCATCGCCCAGGTGCCCGTAGGCGATGCCCTCCTCGGCCGCGTGGTCGACGGCCTCGGCAGCCCGATCGACGGTAAGGGCGCGATCGCCACGACCGACATGCGCGCCCTCGAAATCGTCGCGCCCAACGTGACGTCGCGACAGGGGGTGAATACGCCGGTGCAGACCGGGATCAAGTCCATCGACGGCATGATCCCCATCGGCCGCGGCCAGCGCGAACTCATCATCGGAGACCGCCAGACCGGCAAGACCGCCGTCGCCATCGACACGATCATCAACCAGCGCGGCGGCGACCTCGTCTGCATCTACGTCGCGATCGGCCAGAAGCAGGGCAAGGTTGCGCAGGTCATGGGCACGCTGGAAGAGTATGGCGCGCTTGCTCATACCATCATCGTAGCCGCCAACGCATCCGACCCGGCGCCTATGCAGTACCTGTCTGCCTACGCCGGGTGCGCCATTGGCGAGCACTTCATGGCGCAGGGCAAGGACGCGCTCATCATCTACGACGACCTCTCCAAGCACGCATGGGCCTACCGCCAGATGTCCCTGCTGCTGCGACGCCCGCCGGGCCGCGAGGCCTATCCGGGCGACGTCTTCTACCTCCATAGCCGGCTGTTGGAGCGCGCGGCACGCATGGACGAGGCACATGGCGGTGGCTCGCTGACGGCGCTGCCGATCATCGAGACGCAGGCAGGCGACGTCGCCGCGTACATTCCGACCAACGTCATCTCCATCACCGACGGGCAGATCTTCCTGGAGGCGGACCTGTTCAACGCCGGCATCCGTCCGGCCGTCAACGCCGGCGTGTCGGTCTCCCGAGTCGGCGGCGCGGCCCAAACGCGCGCCATGCGCAAGGTCGCCGGGCGCCTCCGGCTGGAGCTGGCGCAGTATCGCGCGCTGGCGACATTCGCCCAGTTCGGCGCGGCAGACCTGGACGCGGCCACGCGCGCGCAGCTCGATCGCGGCCAGCGCCTCACCGAGCTGCTCAAGCAGGTGCAGTACCAGCCGCGCCGGATGTCGGAGCAGGTGGCGGCCATGTACGCAGCCCTCAACGGACACATGGACGACATCGCCGTCGACCGCATTGCCAACTTCGAGGACCAGCTCCTCGGCTACCTGCGCACCAGCAAGCCCGAGGTGCTGGCCTCCATCGACGAGACGAAGGACATCACCGACGACAACGACACCGCGCTGAAGGACGCTATCGCCGCCTTCAAGCAGACCTTCGCGTAGAGGCCCATGGCAAACGTTCGTCAGCTCCGGCGGCGCATCCGCAGCGTCCAAAGCACGGCCAAGGTCACCAGGGCCATGCAGATGATTGCCGCCTCGAAAATGCGCCGGGCGCAAGAGCGCGTCACGGCCGCGAGGCCCTACGCCCGCAAGATCCGCGAGGTCATCGCGGGGCTCACGCAGATGAATCCCGCTGGCGACGACGGCGTTCACCCGCTATTGGAGCAGCGTCCCGTCGAGCGAATACTGGTCGTACACGTCACGCCGGACCGGGGCCTCGCCGGTGGTCTGCCGGCAAACATGAACCGCGAGACCGGCCAACGCCTGCTGCGGTCGGAGACGCCTGTGTCTGTCATCACCGTCGGGCGCAAGGGGCGCGACTTCTTCGCCCGCGCCGGTGCGGATGTCATCGCGGACTACTCCGGCATGTCAGACCGTCCAACGGTGGCGGACTGTACCCCCATCGTTCGACAGATAGAGACCCTATATCGCACGGCCAGCGTCGACGAGGTCTACCTGGCCTACACCCGATACGTGAACACGCTGGTACAGACCCCGGTGGTTGAGCGGCTGTTGCCGGTCGACCCCGCGGAGTTGGGCGAGGCCACTTCGGTGGCCGATAGCCTGTTCGAGCCGAGCGCGGCCGAGCTGCTCGGCGCACTGCTGCCGCGCTTCCTCGAGACGCAGGTCTACTTTGCGATGCTCGAGGCCCAGGCCAGCGAACAGTCGGCGCGCATGGTGGCCATGCGCAACGCGACCGACGCGGCCGACGAGATGATCGACACGCTCACCCTGGACATGAACAAGGTTCGCCAGGAGAGCATTACCAACGAGCTTCTAGACCTCGTCGGCGGCGTTGCCGCCCTCGAGGGTTAGCACGTAGCCGAGGAGGCGACAGATGGCCCAGGGAACCGAAGGCAAGATCGTCCAGGTGATTGGCACTGTCGTGGATGCCGAGTTCCCGGCCGACGACCTGCCCGGCATCCACAACGCGCTTGAGCTCGACCTCGCAGGCCAACGCTTGGTCCTCGAAGTCGAGCAGCAGATCGGCAACAACTGGGTACGCTGCCTGGCGCTCGGACCGACGGAAGGACTGGCGCGAGGGACCGTCGTCAAGGACACCGGAGGAGCCATCATGGTGCCCGTCGGTGAGCCCAGCCTGGGACGCATCTTCAACGTCATCGGCGAGCCGCTGGATGACCTCGGCCCGCTGGACGCCAAGGAGTATTGGCCCATCCACCGGCCCGCGCCCGCCTTCGATGAGCAGTCGATCACCACTGAGGTCCTCGAAACCGGGGTCAAGGCCATCGACCTCATCGCTCCGTTCACCAAGGGCGGCAAGGTGGGCGCCTACGGGGGCGCCGGCGTGGGCAAGACGGTCATCATCCAAGAGCTGATCCGCAACATCGCGAACGTTCACCAGGGCTACTCCGTTTTCGCCGGCGTTGGTGAGCGCTCCCGTGAGGGCAACGACCTCTGGAACGAGATGAAGGAGTCGGGCGTGCTGGCCTCGACGGCGCTGGTCTTCGGCCAGATGAACGAGCCCCCCGGTGTCCGGCTCCGCATCGCCATGACCGGCCTGACCATGGCGGAGTACTTCCGTGACACGATGGGCCAGGACGTGCTGCTGTTCATCGACAATATCTACCGCTACATCCTCGCGGGCATGGAGGTGTCGGCGCTGCTGGGCCGCATGCCCTCGGCGGTCGGCTACCAGCCGACGCTGAGCACCGAGATGGGCGATCTACAAGAGCGCATCACCTCGACCAACAAGGGGTCGATTACCTCATTCCAGGCCATCTACGTCCCTGCCGACGACTACACCGACCCTGGCGTCGCGACGACCTTCGGCCACCTCGACGCGGTCATCGCCCTCGAGCGCTCCATCGCGGAGCAGGGCCTGTTCCCGGCCGTGGACCCGCTGACGTCGTCGTCGCGCGCGCTTGATCCCGGCATCGTGGGCCGGGAGCACTACGAAACGGCGCGCGCCGTCCAGACCGTGTTGCAGCGATACCGCGAACTGCAGGACATCATCGCCATCCTCGGCATCGAAGAGCTGTCCGATGAGGACAAAGTCGTGGTCAACCGAGCCCGGAAGATTCAGCGATTCTTGTCGCAGCCATTCTTCGTCGCCGAGCAGTTCACCGGACGCGAGGGGCGCTACGTCCCCGTCGCCGAAACGGTGCGCGGCTTCAGCGAGATCCTCGAGGGCAAGCACGACAACATCGCCGAGCAGGACTTCTACATGGCCGGCACCATCGACGAGGTGCTCGAGCGCTCCACGCAGCGCGAGGGTGCGACGGCCTAGCCATGGCTCCAATGCACCTTGAGATCATCACGGCCGAGGCATCGCTCTTCGAGGGCGACGTCGACTCGCTCGCTGCGCCGGGGACGGAGGGCCAGCTTGGCATCCTCCCGAACCACGCGGCGCTGATGGCGGTGCTCCAGCCGGGCGAGCTCCGCTACCGTGTTGGTGGCGGCGAGACCTCGCTGGTCGTCTCAGGTGGCTTCATCGAAGTTGGTGGCAACCGCGTCATGGTGCTGGCCGATGCAGCCGAGCACGTCGACGAGATCGACGAGGCCCGTGCGGAGGAGGCCATAGCCCGAGCGAGAGCCCGCATCGAGGAGCGGACCGAGGACGTAGACCTCGAGCGCGCGCTGGCCTCGCTGCGGCGGGCCCAGGTCCGCCTGGACGTCTCGCGCCGCCGGCGACGCAGGGGTGTCGGCGCCCCCGAGCGCTCGCCCACCGACGCGTAGTCGGGCCCTGCTAGTCCGGCGTGCTCAGGTAGTAGGTCATCGACTGGAGCTCGAGCACCGGGTCCACGCTGCGGATGTGGACGTTGCTCGGGACGTGCGCGGCCATGGGCGCGTAGCTCAGGACGGCCTCGATCTTCGCCTCCACCAGCTGGTCGATGACCGTCTGCGCCTCCGAGGCGGGCACCGAGACGATGGCGATCTGGACCGACTCCCCCTGGAGCACCTCTTTGATGTTCGTGATGTCGTGGATCGTCAGCCCGCCCGCCATCTGACCGATGAGGTGCGGGTCGGCGTCGAACGCGCAGACCACCCGGAACCCCTCCGGCTGGAAGCCCTGGTAGCTGATGATGGCGCGTCCCAGGCGGCCGACGCCGACCACCGCGACGTTCCACGTGCGCTCCAGCCCCAGGATATGGCGCAGGCGCTCCAGCAGGTGCCGGATGTTGTAGCCCCGGCCCTGCTTTCCGAACCGCCCGAAGTAGCTCAGGTCCTTGCGTATCTGCGCCGGCGTCACCTGCAAGAGGTCTCCCAGCTGCTGCGAGCTGATGACCTCCTGCCCCTCGCGTTGCAGGTTTGACAGCGCCCGCAGGTACTGGGGTAGACGCTGAATGACGACTTCGGGGACTTCCGCACCGGTTTGCGGGTTGGATGGGACTGTGTTCACGGAACTGCGTTCAAGATGTTGCTCAAGGGTCGGCTCTGGTGCGTTGTATCACTAATTCACAAAGTCGGTCAACAATTCACAAAGTCAGTCGACGCGCGGCCAACCGGCGCTATTCGTGCGACATTGATGGGGAGGCTTTCCCGCGGGCCGCTGCTATAGTGGCCGCCACCCCACGACGGACAGGAGCGCGCCCTGCAGATCGGCACGGCCCGCCTCGTCTTCCACCTCCCCGCCAATCACTCGCTGAAGGGCAAACGCCAGGTGACCCAGGCCCTGACCTCGCGTCTCAGGCAGCGGTTCAACGTCTCCGTCGCCGAGGTCGATGGCCTCGACACGTGGCAGAGGCTCGTACTGGGCATCGCCTGCGTTAGCAACAACGGCGGCCACGCGAGCGAAATGATCGACAACGTCGTGGCCTTCGCCAAAGGCCAGCGCCTCGACGCCGAGCTCATCGACGTCCAGCGCGAGGTCATCGACGGTGACTGAGGCACCGCCGCGCGTACTCGACATCGAGCGTTTCCTTGCGCACCTGCGCGGCGTAGACCGGCACGCGGGCCAGATGGTCCACGTTGAGCACGTGCCACCGGCCGACGCCCGATACGCCGAGCTCCGGCACCCGCTGCACCCCGCGCTGCTCGATGCCCTCGCAGCCCGGAAAAACCTGCCGTTGTACGCTCACCAGGTGGAGGCGATCGACGCCGTACTGGACGGCGAAGACGTCGCCGTGGTTACGCCCGCAGCCAGCGGCAAGAGCCTGTGCTACGCGGTCCCCCTGGTCCAGACTCTCCTCGACGACCCCTCGAGCCGTGCGCTGCTGTTGTTCCCGACCAAAGCGCTGGCCCAAGACCAGCTGCGTAGCCTGCGCGAGCTGCTGCCGGAGCGCTCGCGCCAGCGCGCCATGGTGTTCGACGGCGACACGCCCAGGAACGAGCGGGCCGGGGTCCGCAGCTCTGCTCAGGTGGTACTGACGAACCCGGACATGCTGCACTTCGGCGTTCTGCCGAACCACCAGGTATGGTCCCGCTTCTTTCGCTCCCTTCGGTACGTCGTCATCGACGAGGCGCACGCGTATCGTGGCGTCTTCGGCTCGCACGTGGCCAACGTCATAAGGCGGCTGCGGCGCATCTGCCGCACCTACGGGGCGGACCCGGTCTTCATTCTCAGCTCGGCGACCATTGCCAACCCTGGCGATCATGTCGAGCGCCTGACCGGCCGTGCGGCCCGCGTCATCAGCGAGGACGCCGCGCCGTCCAGCGGCAGGCGCTTCGTCTTCTGGAATCCGCCCATCGTCGACGAGGAGAAGGCGACCCGGGCCAGCGCGGGCAGCGAGGCCGCGCGCCTGCTCGAGATGCTGCTGAGGCGCGACGTGCGCACGCTGACGTTTGTTCGCACCCGGCGGCAGGCCGAGCTGGTCTACGTGGCCGTGCGCGACCGGTTGAGCGTCGACGGCAACGGGCTGGCGCAGCGAGTCCGGCCGTATCGCGCGAGCTACCTGCCGGAGGACCGACGCGAAGTGGAGCAGGGCCTTGCCAGCGGCGACCTCATGGGCGTGGTAGCGACCAACGCCCTGGAGCTGGGCATCGACGTTGGCGACCTCGACGCTACCGTCCTCGCCGGCTACCCCGGCAGCGTCGCCAGCACCTGGCAGCAGGCGGGACGGGCGGGGCGGCGCGGGCGCGAAGCGCTCAGCGTTCTCGTGGGTCAGGACAACCCGTTGGACCAATACCTGATGCGCCACCCGGACTTCTTCTTCGGGCGCCCGCACGAGCACGCCCGCACCCGGCCCGGCAACCCTCACATCCTTGCGGCACACCTGCTCTGCGCGGCCTACGAGGCGCCGCTGGACGAACGGGACATTCCACTATTCGGCCAGGCGGCGCTCGAAGAGCTGGTCCCCGCGCTCGAGTCCGAGGGGTTACTACACCAGCGGAGCGGGCGCTGGTTCCCGGTGCCGTCCGTCGAGTACCCGGCGCAATCCGTCAATATCCGCTCCGCATCAGGCGACCAGTTCACCGCCGTCGAGGCCGAGTCGGGCCGTGTGCTGGAGCGCGTCGAAGAGCACGCCGCGTACGCTCAGCTTCACCGTGGCGCCATCTACCTGCACCAGGGCGAGCCCTATATCGTCGAGCGGCTGGACCTGAGCACGAAGGCGGCGTACCTGAAGCGCACCGATGCGCCGTACTACACGGAGTCACGCGAGCTGACCGACATACGAATCATCGCGACACACGCCGACAAGAGCTCCGGCGGCGCGCGAGTCTCCCTGGGGGAGGTGGAGGTGTCGCGGGCGGTCGTTGGCTATAGGCGCAGGGGCATCTATGGCGACGAGGCCCTCGGCGAGGAGACGCTGGAGATGCCCGAGGACCGGTTCTCGACTGTCGCCCTGTGGTTTGATGTCCCGGCGCACGCGTTCCAGAAGGCGCTCCGCGGTCGGGTCGACCTGGCAGGCGGGCTACACGCGATGGAGCACGCGGCCATTGGCGTCCTGCCCCTCTTCGCCCTCTGCGACCGGAACGACATCGGCGGTGTATCCACGGTGCTTCACGCGGACACCCGCGGCCCCGTTGTTTTCATCTACGACGGCCATCCTGGCGGCGTCGGCATCGCAGAGCACGGCTACGAGATCGTCGACGAGCTGTGGAGCACGACGTTGGCGGCGGTGGCTGAATGCGGGTGCACGGCGGGCTGCCCGGCGTGCATACAGTCGCCGAAGTGCGGCAACAATAACCACCCGCTGGACAAGGCTGTCGCCACCGAGCTGTTGAGGGCGCTGGTCCACCGGGCCTAGGCCCGGCGCAGGGGCTGGTAGAATCGCAGGGGAGCGGGCCATGACCACGCTGGAACGCCTGGGTCAGCTGGACATTCGCATCAACGCCATCGGGCACGACGGGCTGATCTGGTACGACTTGGAGAAGCCGGGCGATCCGGAGATCCGGTTCCTGGCCGAACACTTCCCGTTTCATCCGCTCGACCTAGAGGATACCGTCGGACGGGTACAGCTTCCCAAGCTGGATGCCTACCCCGACTACGTCTTCGTCGTCCTCCACTTCCCGCTGTTCAACACGAGCGCTCGCATCACGCGGCCCAGCCAGGTGGCGGTGTTCGCCGGCCAGGACTACGTGGTGACCGTCCATAACGGCGAGCTTCGGCCGCTGCACGCCTTCTTCGCGGAGTGCGAGTCCTCCCCTCAGGCACGCGCCGAGCACATGGGCTCCGGCTCCGGTTTTCTCCTCTACTGCCTATTCGAGCGTCTCGTCCGCTATGGCTTCCCCATGCTGAGCAAGCTCATCGGCAACGTCGATGCTCTCGAGAGCCGGCTTCTCGACGGGCGCGCGTCTCGCTCGCTGCGGGAGCTGGCCTACGTGCGCAGGGACATACTCTCCTACCGGCGGGTGATACGGCCGCAGATCGACGTCATCGAAACGATGGAGAGCGGCGAGTTCCCATTCCTCCACCTGGACGCCGATGTCTACTTTGGCGATCTGGCCGACCAGTTCCGCCGTATCTGGGTGGAGCTGGAGGAGCTCAAAGAGGTCACTGAGGGCCTTCAGGACGCGCACATGGCCGTGACCACTGAGCACACCAACGAGGTCGTTCGTGTGCTCACCCTGTTCGCGGCCGTGCTGCTGCCGCTGAGCCTCATCGCCGGCCTCTACGGCATGAACGTGCCCCTGCCAGGCGGCAGCGAGTCGTGGACGCTGTGGGTACTGGCCGGCGTCATGGTCACCATCGCGGCTGGGTTGCTGGCCGTTTTCCGGCGCCGGGGCCTATTCTAAGGACCACTGGCATGGATGCGGCTTTCGTCTACACCCCCCAACTGGCCGATCACGTCCTGCGTGACGACCACCCAATGCGCCCCGTGCGCCTGCGCTACACATTTGACCTCCTCCAAGCGTATGGCGCCTTTGACGGCGATGGCGCCATCCTAGTGTCGCCGCGCCCCGCCTCCGAGGCCGAAGTGCGCTCATTTCACACGGCGCCCTACGTGGACGCGGTCCGGCGCTACGGCGAGGGGGGAGACACCCGTGACGGATGGGGCTACGGCTTCCTGGAGGGAGGCGACAACCCGGTCTACCCCGGCATGTACCAAGCCGCGATGCTTGCGACCGGCGCGTCGGTGGTGGCCGCCGAGCTTGTGGCTGACGCGTCGGCAGCAGTGGCGTTCAGCCCCGCCGGCGGCCTGCACCACGCCGCCGCCGGTCGCGCTTCCGGCTTCTGCGTGTTCAACGACGCCGTCGTCGCGATCAACGTGCTTCGCCGCCGTGGCCTTCGGGTTGCTTACGTCGACATCGATGCGCACCACGGCGATGGCGTCCAGGCCGCCTTCTACGGCGACCGGGACGTTCTGACGATCTCGATGCACGAGAGCGGACGCTACCTCTTCCCGGGGACCGGCGATGCGGACGAGATCGGCACCGGTGACGCGCGAGGCTACGCCGTCAACGTGCCGCTGATGCCCTATACCGACGACAGCGTGTACCTCGACGCCTTCGACGCGATCGTCCCGCCGTTGGTGAAGGCGTTCAAGCCCGACGTGATCGCCACGCAGCTTGGTGTGGACACCTACGTGACGGATCCACTGACGCACCTTGCGCTCAGCACCAACGGCTTCGTCGGCGCCGTCGAGCGATTCGCCGCCATGGGCATCCCGTGGCTCGCCTTAGGTGGTGGCGGCTACGACCTCGACGCCGTCGCTCGCTGCTGGACGCTGGCCTACGGCGTCATGCTCGGGCGCCAGTGGCCCGATGAGCTACCGGCGAGTGCGCGCGGATACCTGAGCCGCGACTACCTCCGCGACGGTCCCACCGACGTGGAGGACGCCGTGCTGCAACAGACCCGCGCCTTCGCCGAGCGCTCCGTGCAGGCCGTGCGTCAGCAGGTCTTTCCGCTCCACGGCCTCGCCCCTTAGGCTCGCGGGTTGCTTGCGCCCCGCGCCAACGGTACCGTGGGCCCATGGCAAGCACAACCGGCACCCAGCGCGACCAGATGCCACCCGTGACCCTGCCGACGCTCGACGGCGAGCCCGTCGACCTAGAGGCGTACCGTGGCAGGAAGCTCATCGTGTTCATGTGGGCATCTTGGTGAGCGTGCCGTGAGCAGCTGCCCGTGTGGCAGCAGTTGCATGAGGCGCTCGGCGACCAAGTAGCCATCGTTGGGGTGGCGGTCGACGCCCAGGGCCCGGACAAGCCACGCCTCTACGTCGAGAAGGCGGGCGTCACCTTCCCCATGCTCATCGACGAGCGGAACGTCCTCGCCGAGCTCTTCGGGTACCGGGCCATTCCCAATGGCCTGCTGGTCGACGAGCTGGGCGCCGTCGTGCACCGTAAGTTTGGTGGCTTCGAGATCCGGGAAGCGGACCGGCGCCGGATGATCGAGGGCTGGGTGCGGACCGGCGCGCTCGACGGCGCTGAGTCGTCGGAGGTGTCGCAGCCCGCGGCCGAGGCAATGGCGCTGTTCCACGCCGGCCTGGAGCAATTGCGTGCAGGCGACTCCGACGAGGCGCGGAGGCTCTGGCGACAGGCCAGCGAGCTCGATCCGCAAAACTTCGTGGTGCGCAAGCAGATGTGGGCCGTGGAGCACCCCGAGCGGTTCTACGACGGCGCCGTAGACTTCGCGTGGCAGCGCGAGCAGATGGAGCAGGGGCTCTAGGCGGCGAGCGCTGGAGTGCGCCGTTCGGGGCACAGCGCAGCCCTGGGTCAGCACGAGCCGGCATCGGGAGAAGCCATACCAAGTCCGTTCGTCCTGAGTTCTCGAAGGGCGGGCGGACCATTCGTATGGCTAGTCCGCGCTCGCTACTTCACTCAGGGCGGACGAAAGCCCTGCATGATGGTGTCGGGGCCCCGCGACCCCCCTACGCACGCGCTGAAGGTTGGTTGTCCCGCCCGCAGCCACCCCGCGACGCCGTTGTCTTCGTCCTAGGGCCAAGCCCCCCATCCGCCTTGCGGCGCGGTGTCTTCGTCCTGAAACCTACGAGAGAGGGGCGCCCAATTGAGCGCCCCTCTCTCGTAGGCTGTACGCCGGGCTAGACCTCGCGGAATTCGCCCTCGACCGTGTCCTCGTCGGTGGGCTCATCACTGGGTTCGTCACCCGGTGGTTGATCTGAAGGTGGCGCTTCACCGCCCGTGGAGGCCTCGGCTTCCTGGTAGACGGCCTGGCCGATGAGGGCCACGGCGGCACTCAGTGCCTCCAAGGCGGCACGAACTCTCGCCGGGTCATCCCCTGAGACCGCGCTCTGAACGTCCGAGATCTTGCTGCGGACCTCCTGTTTGACGTCGTCGCCTACCTTGTCACCGTGCTCGCTGAGGGCCTTCTCGGCCTGGTAGACGGCGCTGTCCGCAGCGTTGCGCGCCTCGACCAGCTCACGCCTGATCCGGTCCTCCTCGGCGTGCTCCTCCGCCTCCTTCACGAGCGATTCGACCTCGTCCTTCGACAGGCCGGAGCTGGCCGTGATGGTGATGCGCTGCTCTTTGCCGGTCGCCTTGTCGGTGGCCGACACGTTGAGGATGCCGTTGGCGTCGATGTCGAAACCGACCTCGATTTGCGGTAACCCGCGAGGCGCCGGCGCCACCCCGTCCAAGGAGAAGCGTCCGATGGTCTTGCTCTCCGCCGCCATGGAGCGCTCGCCCTGGAGGACGTGAACCTCCACGCTGGTCTGGTTGTCCGCGGCGGTGGTGAACGTCTCGGTCTGCCTGGTCGGGATGCTGGTGTTGCGCTTGATGAGGGGGGTAAAGACACCGCCCAGCGTCTCGATCCCCAGGGTCAGCGGTGTGACGTCCACGAGGACGATATCCTGCACGTCGCCCTGGAGGACGCCCGCTTGGATGGCTGCGCCCACAGCGACGACCTCGTCGGGATTCACGCCCTTGTGCGGCTCTTTGCCGAACTGCGCCTGCACCTTCTCGATGACCGAAGGCATGCGCGTCATTCCACCGACGAGAACGACCTCGTCCACGGCGGACGCCGAGACCCCAGCATCCTTCAGGGCCTGGCTCACGGGTCCCGTGGTGCGCTCCAGCAACTCGCTGGTCAGTTGATCGAGCTTCGAGCGGCTGAGCGTCATCGCGAGGTGCTTCGGCCCTGTGGCGTCGGCCGTGACGAACGGGAGGTTTATCTCTGTCTGCATCACGCTGGAGAGCTCGATCTTCGCCTTCTCGGCGGCCTCGCGCAGGCGCTGGAGCGCCATGCGGTCGTTGCGCAGGTCGATACCCTGGTCGCGCTTGAACTCGTTGGCCAGCCACTCGATGATCCGCTGGTCCCAGTCGTCGCCCCCAAGGTGGGTATCGCCGTTCGTGGACTTCACCTCGAAAACGCCCTCGCCGATGCTCAATATCGAGATGTCGAAGGTGCCGCCGCCCAGGTCGAAGACCGCGATGGTCTCGTCGTGCTTGCGGTCGAGGCCATAGGCCAGCGCGGCCGCGGTGGGCTCGTTGATGATCCGCAGGACCTCCAGCCCCGAGATCGCGCCGGCGTCCTTGGTGGCCTGCCGTTGGCTATCGTTGAAGTAGGCGGGCACGGTGATGACGGCCTGGGTGATGCTCTCGCCCAGCTTCGCCTCGGCGTCGGCCTTAAGCTTCTGGAGGATCATGGCGGAGACCTCGGGGGGCGAGTAGGGCCGGTCTCCCATTTGGATGGCCGCATCGCCGATCTTCCCCTCGATGACCTTGAACCCGACCTCCTTGATCTCGGCCGTCACCTCGGAGAACTTGCGCCCGATGAAGCGCTTGGAGGAATAGACGGTGTTGTCGGGGTTGGTGACGGCCTGGCGCTTGGCCATCTGGCCCACGTAGCGCTCGCCGGACTTCTCGTTCACGGCGACCATCGAAGGTGTGGTCCGTCCGCCTTCGCTATTTTCCAGCACCGTTGGCTCGCCGGCCTCTATCACGGCCATGCAAGAGTTCGTGGTGCCGAGGTCGATGCCAAGGACTTTGGACATATGTTCACTCCTTGCCCGCTCTGGTCGGCGGGCCATCCATATTCGGTTCTAGTGCGGCGGGGCCGTCGTGCCGTCGCCGGTCTGCTCGGGGGCTCTTGCCACGACCACCTGCGCAGCGCGCAGCACGCGGTCCTGTGAGCGGTAGCCGGGCCGAACACACTGCACTACGGCACCCGGAGGCTGCTCCATCGTCGGCTGGTAGTAGACGGCCTCGTGGTCGGCCGGGTCGAAGGTGACGCCCGCCTCTGGAGCGTACGCCTTTACACCCACTCCTTCGATCGTCGCGCGCAGGCTCTGAAGCACCATGCGCACCCCGTCAGCCCACGAGCCTGCATCCTCTCCCAGCGCGCCGACCGCCCGCTCGAGGTCGTCCGCGGTGGGCAACAACCTGACGATGACACCGTTGGCCGCGTTCTGTTCCAGAGCCTGGCGCTCTTCGGCGACGCGGCGCCGATAATTGATCAGGTCCGCTTGGGCCCGCTGAGCGATTACTTTGAACTCGTCCCGTTCCCTCTCGATGCGGGCCTGCGTCGACTCTTCGATCGGCGCGTCGTCCTCGGCGTCAGCCGCCGCCGGCGGCTCGTCCTGGTGGTCTACCACTACAGCGCCTCCCGCTCGTTGCGCGCATGCCCTTGGAGCATGTCGAAAATCGACTGCATCTCACGCTCGAACGCCCGTGCCACGGAGCCGGTACCCGGCGCGATCCGCTGGCGAAACGCCCCGAGCCGCTCGACGAGGCCCATGACCGTCTCGACGCCCGCCAGGTTGAGACGCAGCTCATCGACCAGGTGTTTGATCATGCGCAGGCGCATGATGTCTTCGTCGGAGTACAGGCGCAGCATGCCGCCAGTGCGCGAGGGCCTGATCAGGCCGAAGCGCTCGTACTTGCGCAACGTCTGTGGGTGCATGGAGAGCATTCGCGCCGCGACACTGATGATGTAGACCCCTTCCTGCTCCGTCTGGGGGAGCGCGGGAGGCTCGCGCCGCGTAAGCGGTGCCTGGCCGGCGCCGACCACCTGCTGGAAGATCACGCTGGCCGTTCGTCTTACCGTGGTGCTTCGGTTGTCACGCATGCGGTCGTTGCCTGCTGCACCGAAAATTTGGGGGGTGACACCCATTGCGCCTCGACCCCAGGTTCAGTATGATACCGACTTGATATGGTCCATGTCAACGAACTTATACAATTTGGCGCCCTGACATCTCTTTGCGGAGAGCGTCATCTAACGTAGGAGCGTAGGAGCTAATGGTGGGGTGGGAGCACCCCCGACAGCGGGAAGGAGGCAGATATATGTTGGTATTGCTCAAGGCCTGTCCTCGGTGTTCCGGTGACCTGCAGCGAGGCGAGGACATGTACGGCCACTATGACAAATGCATCCAGTGCGGGCACATGGTGGAGGCGCTTGGTGAAGCTGCCTTTGACATCACGCCGGCAGCCGTGACGACTACCCAGAAGGTGAAGAAGGCCGCGAAGACCCACGCTGCCTAGGCTGCCGACAGGAATCATAGGCCAGAAAGAAGGCGCCACCCATCGGGTGGCGCCTTCTTTGCTTGTTCAGCTAGGTTGCGGGGTGGATCTTCGGGGTGCTCGGCCGAGGCGCGAGCCAGTCATCGGCATCCGTGGTGATTCGCCCGGTATCGAGGCCGCCGCAGCTGGGAGTGAACGGGCCTAGGAACCGCAGCGCGTCGCGGACCTGCTGGCCGGTACCACCAGCACCGCCGCGCTTCGCCTGTTCGAGCCCCGCGGCCAGCTTGGTGAGCGCCAGGTACAGGAGGCGCTCAGGGTAGGGGGTTTCGCGCCAGGCCGCCTCCCAGGCTTCGTGCGCATCGAAGAAGCGGCCCTCGTTGAACAGGCGCACGCCCTCGTCGAGCTTGTCTGAGGGCACCAGCGCGTGAGGGTCCAGCGGGTCGCTTCGCAGATGGGCCAGCCAGCGCTCGTCCAGCAGGCGGCGGCCTCCCGCTGCGTGGGTTTGTGGGGGCGGCTTGTCCAGCGGGATTAGGTCTGCTCGCCGTAGCCGGGCGGCAGCTCGACTTCGAGGGCGCGATACTTGGACGGGCACTTCACCAGCACGCGATCGGCCGCGAAGATGCCGTCCTCGCCGTAGGTGCCACCCAGGACGATCTCGGAGTGCGGGTTGAAGAAAAGGTCCGGCAGGGCGCCGTCGAACGTTGCGCGCACCTGTTGGCCGTTGTCCTCAAGAAGGAACGCCGCGACGATGCTCGGCCCGCTCCCGCCGGCTGTCTCACGGGTGAAGCTTTCGAAGACGAGGCTGCCCTTGACCTGGAGCGAATCGCCCGCGCTCGGCCCGCGCTCCACAAGCTCGTCCACCGTCAAATAGTAGGAGGTGGCGCTCTGGAAGGCCGTGAAGCCGAAGTAGCCGAAGGCGACGGCGATGACGAAGCCCACGATGATCAGCCGGGCCCGCCCGTTCAGACCGCCGCGCGGCTCGTCACCCTCTGTGGCCTCAGGCCTCTGCGCCGGGGTGTACTGCACTCCGCTCCGCCTCCCAATCGCCCAATCCCGAGGCTGTCATGCGCCTTGCGTTGCGTCACGCGCCCAGCGTTGCCAGTATTGATTGTACCTTGCCTCGCGAACTACGCCGGACTGCGGCCCGGCCGACGCCAGACTGCGGCCCGGCCTTCTACGGTGAGCCGGTGTGGGCCTGGTCGGCGATCTGGCGGCGTAGCTCTTCCAGCTCCCGCCGCAGCGCCTGCTCGCGCCGGTTGATGTAGAAGGCGTAGGAGATCAGGCCGACCCAGACCACCGCGAAGCCGGCAAAGAGGAACCCCAGGTTGCTCTCGCCGGCGGCCTCCTGGCCGCTTGGCGCAGCCAACACCACCGCTGGGAACGCCAACGCCAGGAGCAACAGGGTCGTGCCTATGGCCGCGTGGGTGATGAAGCGAGGCATGGGGTGCTAGGGAACCGCGGCGCGAAGCTCGTCCATCGTGTCCTCGTCACGCCGTTGCGCCAGCCGCGTGCGGAAGAGGTAGACGAAGATCACGCTGAAGGTCAGAGTCGAGATGTAGAGCGTCGTGCGCATCGATGACTCCAGCGATCCGGAGTCCGACAACGGCCCGGCGACGAGCTCCGGGTGCAGCGAGCGCCACCACTCCGAGGCGAGATAGACGATGGGCACGTCGGCGAACGCGATGATGCCGACCACGGCGGACCACGTCGCGGCCTGGCGCCGTCCCGGGGCGTATGCCCGCACCATCAGATAGCCGATGAACATGACCCAGAGGACAAAGACCGAGGTTAGCTTGGGATCCCACGTCCACCAGGTGCCCCACACGGGCTTTGCCCATATGGCGCCCGAGACGATGGACATGGTCAGGAACACCACGCCGAGCTCGGCCGCCACCTGGGCCCTGCGGTCCCACTTCACGTCGCGCTTAAGCAGATAGGCCACGCTGGAGAGCGCCACGATGGCGAAGGCCACGAAGCCGACCCAGACGGTCGGCACGTGTACGTAGAAGATACGTTGGACGATGCCCATGACGCGCTCGGTGGGCACCCAGAAGAAGATGAGGTAGAGATCGATCAGTCCGAGTACGCCTGACGCGGCCAAGAGCAACTGGCCTTCCGTCCCCCGTTCCAGTCCCACCCGGCTCGCCGCCACCGTCGCCATCCTAGTCCTCCAGCACGTACTCAAACGCCAACGATGATATTACAAGGAATAGCGTATCGAAGACCAACATGAGCTGGAACCAGCGTCCGAAATTGGACCAACCCTGGTCCTGAAAGATCGCGCTGCTGCTCGCAACCGCACCGACCACGACGGGCAGCACCACCGGCAGAAACAGCAACGGTAGCAGCACCTCGCGGGCGCGCGTGTGGACCGCGATGGCGGAGAAGATCGTCCCGACCGCGGCGAAGCCAATGGTGGCCAGCAGCGTCATGCCCACAAACCACGGATCGATCACCGGCAGGTCGTAGAGGACGACGAACACCGGGAGCATCAGGGCCTCGACCACGGCCATCAGCGTGAACGCGCCCAGCACCTTGCCGGCGTAGATCGCCTCGCGGCTTACAGGCGCCAGGATGAGCCCGTCCAACGTCCCGCCGTCCCGCTCGAGGACAAAGGTCCGGCCAAGGCCGAGGACGCCGGCGAACAAGTACGCAACCCAGACGATCCCCGGACCAACCGTGGCGACGACGCGGGGGTTGGGGTCGAAGGCGAACTGGAAGATGAACGCGGCCAGCAGCGCGAATACCAGCACGGCCACCACCGATTCCCTCGTCCTCGCTTCGAGGCGCAAGTCCTTCGCATAGATGGCGATCGCCGCCCGCAGGTAAGCGCTCACGATGAATCTCGACGCATCGAGGTGCCGGTTGCTCCCCCGGATGCTCCCCTGGACGCTCCAAGGTGGGCTCTCACCGTCGCCGGGTCCAGCCCGTCGGCCACCTGGTCGATCACGAGGCGCCCCGCTGCGAGCACCGCGACGCGATCCGCCAGCGCGAGCCCACGCTCGACGTCATGCGTCGTGAAGGCGACGCAGGCGCCGGCCTCGGCGACACCGCGCACCACCCGCTCGAGCAGCTCCACGCCCGTCTGGTCCAGTCCCGTCTCCGGCTCGTCCAGCAGCAGGACCGATGGCCGGTGGAGGAGCGCCCGCGCCAGCGATAGCCGCTTGCGCATGCCGTTGGACAGGGTGCGCGCGCGCTGGTCGGCACGGTCCGCCAGCCCAACGTCGGCCAGCAGCTCACCGACCCGCGACGCGGCGTCGGGCACGCGGTAGAGGCGCGCGTAGAACTGTAGGTTCTCAGCGGCGCTTAGGTCGTCGTACAGCAAGCTCTGGTGCCCCAGGTACCCAATGGTGGCGCGCACCTTGCCTGGGTCCTTTCGCTGATCCAGCCCTGCCACGCGGATATCGCCGTGGTCCGGCGAGGACAGCGTCGCCAGGATGCGCAGTAGCGTGCTCTTCCCCGCCCCGTTGGGCCCGAACAGCGCAAGCGCGGTCCCCCACGGCACCCGCAAGCCAACGTTGGATAGCGCGCGCGTTCGCCCAAAGCTCTTGCTGAGCCCTGAGGTGGCGATGGCGTCGGTGGGCAAGGGTTCGGTGGTCACGGCGTTTGGCGGCAGAACGGCTAGCGCCGCACGCTACACTATGGGCACGCCCCACACTCTAGCGCAGACCGCGGCAAGGAGCTCACCGCATGGACGCGATCGGCGACGGGTTCAAGAAGGCGGTCAACACGGGGAGCCTTCGACTGAGGGACCAGAACGCGGACCCGGCCAGTGTGCCGCCGCATCAGATCGTGACCGATAAGTTCCCTGTGATGACTTACGGGTCGACGCCCAACATCTCGACCAGCGACTGGAGGCTGCGTCTCTTCGGCTCCGTGGAGGAGGAGGTTGTGTTGGACTGGGACCGCCTCATGAGCCTCGAGCCCGTCGACGAGACCAAGGACTTTCACTGCGTGACCCAGTGGAGCCGCCTCGACACGCGGTGGGGCGGTGTCCGCGCCTCCGACGTCCTCGCGCTGTGCCGGCCAGCCGCCGAGGCGACCCACGTGATGCTCCACTGCCACGACGGCTATGCCACCAACGTCGGCCTTGACGTCCTTGCCGAGCCCGACGTTCTCTTCGCATCCACGCTTTTCGGCGAGCCGCTGCCGCGTGACCACGGCGGGCCGGTGCGCCTCGTCGTGCCAAGCCGCTACGGTTGGAAGAGCGCCAAATGGCTGAGTGCCGTCGAGCTCATGCCGCGGGACCGCCCCGGCTTCTGGGAGCAGCGCGGCTATCACATGCGTGGGGAATATTGGGCTGAGGAGCGCTTCGGCAGCCCGTAGGCAGTGAGGGTCAGGCCTTGGCCGGCGCGTCGGGCCCGGCCCGCTCTGCTTCGATGCACTCCTTGATGCGCGCCCGCAGGTCGGCGGAAGCGCTGCGGCGGGGCAGGTCGCGCAGCGTCAACACCGTGGCTCGGAACGTGGCGACGAAGGAGTTGCAGTCCTCGCACGACTCGATATGGCGGCGGAACTGCGACGAGACCGACTCCGCCATCTCCTCATCGACGTAGTCCGAGGAGAGCTCCACGATCTCCTCGCATTTCAGCTCACGTGAGCCGAATACCCGACGCAGCCAGCTTCCGTTCACGTTTCGCTCCGCCTTCGTCTGTTCTTTGTCTGGCTCGGGGCCGATTGTAGCCATCATCCGTTCCTGCGGCAACTTCGTCCGCGTGGCCGTTACCGGGCCCATCCGCTACGCCCATCCGCTACAATGCGGCGGCCCGCTCCCGTCCGGTACGCGAGTCCTTACGTGATTAGGATGCAGCGACGCGCCGGAGGATGCGAGGGCTGGCTAGCGCGCGGCCGAAGCGGGCCAGGGAACAATGGACGACGAGACCTTCAGCAAGATAGTCGAGGACTATACCAACTACGCGTTCAACATCGCGTATCGGATGCTGAACAACGCTGCTGACGCCGAGGACGCCGTTCAGGATGCGTTCCTCTCCGCCTACCGTGCCCGTGACCGCTTTCGGGGTGAGGCGCAGGTCACCACTTGGCTCTACCGGATCGTGGTCAACGCCGCGCTTCAGAAGGTGCGCAAGGAGCGCAAGCCGCAGATCATCAGCCAGGCGGTGATTGAGGATATCGAGGTCGCCGACCTCGGCCCCGGTCCCGAGAGCGAGACGTTGAACTCCGAGCTCCGTGACAAGCTCACCGAGGCCCTGGCACAGCTGCCCGAGGACCTGCGCGCCGCCGTCGTGCTCCGCGACGTCCAGCAGCTGTCGACGGAGGAGGCTGCCCAAGTCGTTGAGATCAGCGTCCCGGCGTTCAAAGCACGACTCCACCGTGGCCGCGTGCAGCTCCGGAACGCCCTGACCCCTTACGTCGGCGCGCCGAGGTCCTAACGGCGGCTCGGCGAATGGCTACAGGGTAGGGAGTAGACAACCATGGCCATCGACATAACCGCGGACGTCAACATCGGCCGGCCTCGCGCCGAGGTGGCGGCCTACGCTATGGACCCGGCCAACGACCCGGTCTGGCTCGGCGGCATCGTCGAAGCGCGCCAGGTGACCGATGGTCCATTCGGTGTCGGCACGAGGGTCGCTCGGGTCGCCCGCTTCCTCGGGAGGCGCATGGACTACACGCCCGAGATCCGCGAGTACGTCCCGGGTGAGCGCCTCGCGATGGCCACCGACAAGCCCTTCGACATGACCATCACCTACGCTTTCGAGGACCGTGGCACCGATACACGTGCCAGCGTGCGCGTCCAGGGTGAGGGCTCGGGATTCTATGCGGTGGCCGCGCCACTGCTCGGCCCGCTGGTCAAGCGGAGCGTTTCGCGGGACCTGCGCACACTCAAACGCCTGTTGGAATCGCGCGCCTAGACCCGGGCGCAGCCGCCCGCAGGTGGCTGCTTTGCGTCGATTCGCGTGAGCCGCTAGATGTCGAAGGCGTCCAGTAGCGTCGCGACGTCGGTGTTCTTCGCCCGCCCCGTCAGCGCGGCGACCCTGCTGTCGAACGACGGACGTTTGCTGTCCTGGTAGACGACACCGAGCGGCACTCCGCCGTTCTGCGCGAGCGCGCGGGCCTGGGCCATGTCGGACGGGTCGTGGTCCTCGGGGATCGCCCACGCCGTCGGCTCGATGCCCTTGGACACATTGCCTTTGAGCTGCTCGTAGTTGTCGTTGTAAGTCGTGCAGGGCGATGCGACGTGCACGATGGAGAAGCCGGGATGGTCCATGCCGTCGAGGATGTACTTGGCCAGCTCCCGCGGCTTGGACGAGTAGCCGGAGGCGACGTAGCTCACCCCAAGCGTCAGGTAGAGGTCGAGCGGATTGATCGGTGTCTCCATCTTCCCGTAAGGGGTCGAGCTCGTCACCTGCTCCGCCTCTGTGGTCGGCGACGCCTGGCCCTTGGTCAGGCCGTAGACACCGTTGTCCATGATCACGGCGGTGACATTGAGGTTGCGCGCCGCCTGTGGGGCGATGTGCTCCATGCCGATGCTCAGGAAATCGCCGTCGCCCGCCACTACGACGACGTTCAGGTCCGGGTTGCCCATCTTCACTCCGAGGGAGATGGGGAGCGCCCGGCCGTGGATGCCGTGGAAGCCGAAGGGCTGGTCGCCCTCCAAGAGGTGCACCAGGTTGCCGGAGCAACCGATGCCAGCCACGACCACGTTGTTGGCCATGGGCGTCTCGTACTTGATCATGTAGTCCTGCATGGCGAACTCGAGCGACCGGCGCACGCCGAAGTCGCCGCAGCCGGGGCACCACTTGAAATCGTACTCGGGGTTCTTCGCGCTCATGCCTTTACCGCCTTCGCCTTTGAGGTTGCCTTGGCGCCGAGGCGCTCTTTGACACGCTCGGCCAGCTCGTTCGCTTTGAAAGGCAGGCCCGTGTATTGGGTGATTGCCTCCGCTTTCACGCCCTTTGAGCGCAGGACGCTCGCGAACTGTCCCAGGTAATTGAGCTCGGGGACCAACACCAGCGTCTTGGATCGTAGCTCTTCCAGCAGTGTCGGCGGGAGCGGGTTGAGGAACATCGTGTAGTACCAGCCGACATCGACGCCGTCAGCCGTCAGCAGGTCGTAGGCCTCTTCGGCCGAGCCTTTGGAGCCTCCCCAAGGCAGCAGTGCGACACTCGCGTTGGTGTTCCGGCTCTCGTAAGGGCCATCGTGCAGCAACTCTAGCTTGGAGAACCGCCGATGGGTCATCTGTATGTGGCGGCTGCCCAAGTGCGTCGTGTCGCCGTAGCCGTCGTGCTCGCTCCCGTTGGCCACATAGGCGCCGGGGCCGCCAGGGATTGGCATCGGGGACACTTCCAAGCCTTCGTAGCGCAAGTAGCCGTTGGTGCCCGCGTAGACGGACCGCCCCTCTCCCTTGACCTGAGAGAGGTCCGGCTTGCGGATGTTCTGCGCGCGCTCCGCCAGTGAGTGCTCGCTGAGGACGATGACAGGCCCTTGGTAGCGCTCTGCCCAATTCAATGCCCACACGCCCGCGTAGAAGCACTCCTCGACCGTGCCGGGAGTGATGACGGGGACGCTTGAGTCGCCGTGTGCCGGATTGAGGGCGCTCAGGAGGTCCGATTGCTCGGTCTTCGTGGGCAGGCCCGTGGCCGGACCGCCACGCTGAACGTCAATGACGACGCACGGGATCTCGGCCATCCAACCGAGGCCGATGCCCTCGCCCATGAGGGTGAACCCCGGCCCGGATGTCGCGGTCATGGCCTTGCGGCCCGCGAAGCCCGCGCCCAGTAGCGCCGCGATGGCCTCGATCTCCGAGCTTGCCTGGTAGGCGAACTTGCCCTCACCCACGAGATTGCGCTCCATGTAGAGCAGCACTGGCGTGGCGGGCGAGATCGGGTAGCCAATGTAGAAGTTCAGCCCAGCGGCGATGGCGCCGAGACTCAACGCATCGTTCCCTTTGATGAACGATTGGGGGTAGTCGGGCTTGTCGGGCTCACCCAGGTCGGTGATGGCCGGCTCGTCAGCCATTTCAGCCAGGCCGAGATCGAGCGCCTTGTGGTTCGCTTCGATCACGGCGTCGCGTCCGGCGAACCGGGCGCTGACAAACTCTTTGAAGTAGTCCACCGGCATGTTGATCAGCTTGGAAAGCGCCCCCATCACCACCATGTTCGCGGCACGGGACTCTCCGGTCTGCTTCGCCAGTGCATCAAACGGGACGGCGATGGTTCGCCGTCCCGTGTCTGATGGGTCTGGTGTGACGGAGGGATCCAAGAGGATCACGCCACCGTCTCGGACGTCGCCTCGATGCTCCTCGTAGGCGTAGTCGTTGAACGCCACGAGAATGTCTACTGCATCGCCCGGACTCTTCACCGGCTCACGAGAGACCCTGGCCTGGGTCCAGGTGGGCCCACCCAGGATCTGGGAGGGGAAGGTGGCGAACGTCAGTGCATGGTAGCCCACGGTCGTGGCCGCTCGAGCGACGAACTCGGCGGCGGTCACGACGCCCTGTCCGCCTTCGCCGGCAAACCGGACGACGAGCTCACGCTGACCAGCCATTGCAGATTCCTCCGCGGTAAGCCCGCCGGTGCCGCTGCCGGGCCGGCGAGGCTGGGTCAATACGCCTGAAAATCGGGAGCACAAACTCCGTGCTCTCAAGCGTACGCACCCCCCTGGGGGGTGTCAAACGGAGGTTTCCACTCAACGACCGGACCGCCGGCAGGGTTTGTAACGGTTGGCCTAGTCCAAAGTGACGAAAACGGGCATCGCAGGCCGTGCCGCCACGGGAAACATACGCTGGGAGACTCGAGTCGACCAAATGGGCATCCAGCAGATAGTGAAGCCATTCACAGGCTCGCGCCCCGTGCGCTCCCAAGGGGCCAACAGGGAGCCGCGCTGGCGTTTGACAGAGACGGGGTCACGACTTACTATTTGGCCGAATTTTCAGGAGGAGTCGTGGCCGCGGTGGCGCTTTCCGCGGTGCGCGAAGACATCTGGCGCGGATGTCGACTCGTTGTGGTGCTTTCGTTCCTTATTCCGCTCGCGCGAGCCAAGGACACGGTGTGCCACGCCGCCCCGCTTAAACGCTGGGTGACCCGTACGTCCGCGCCCCGACCCGCGCTACCGGAGTCCTATGGTGGAGGTACGGCCCGAATGGTTCAAGAGATTGAGTTGAAGCGAGGGCTTCGTGACGTCTACCTCGACACGACAACGTCGAGCAACGTCATCGGGGATATCGGTCGCCTCATCTATCGAGGCTACGATATCCACGACCTTGCCGAGAACTCCACGTTCGAAGAGACCGTCTACCTCCTGATCCATGGCCAGCTGCCCACCCAGAAACAGCTCGACGTCTTCGACGCCCAGTTGCGCGCCGCTCGAACACTCCCCGCTCCGATCCTCGAAATCATCGACAAGATCAAGACGGCCCATCCGATGGATGTGCTGCGGACCGCCGTGTCCGCCCTCTCGACCTTCACCGAGGACGCGAACGACTCGTCGCACGACGCAGCTCTTCGCAAGGGAATCGAGCTCACGGCGAAGTCCCCGGCGATCGTGGCGGCGCACCATCGCATTCGGAGCAATCAAGCTGTCATCAACCCGGACCCCTCACTGAATCACTCAGGCAACTTCCTCTACATGCTGCTGGGCGAGAAGCCGGACGAGGACACCAACCGGCTGATGGACAAAGACTTCATCGTCCATCTCGATCACGGGTCCAACGCCTCCTCGTTTGCCGCCCGCGTGACCGCCAGCACGTTGGCTGACGTCCACGCCTGCGTCGTCGCGGGCATCTCCACGCTGAAGGGTCCACTACACGGAGGCGCCGCCGAGGGAGTCATGAAGATGGCCCTCGAGATCGGCGACGAGTCGAACGTCGAGGCCTACCTCGATGAGAAGCACAAGAACCGCGAGCGCATCATGGGGTTCGGCCACGCCGTCTACAAGGCCGAAGACCCGCGAGCCCGGCACCTCCGCGAAGGCTCGCGCCTACTCGCCGAGAAGGCTGGCGATCCCAAGTGGTTCAGCATTCTCAGCAAGGTCGAAGAGCAGATGCAGCCCTACGCGGAGCGAGGCATCTGCGTCAACGTCGATTTCTGGTCGGGGTCCGTCTACTACCTATTGGGGGTTCCAGAGGACCTCTTCGTCTCCATCTTCGCGCTTGCGCGCATCCCAGGTTACGTCGTCCAGGTGATCGAGCAGCAGGAGAGGAACATCCTCATCCGCCCGCTTATGCAGTACACCGGCGCCATGGACCTTGAGTACGTCCCAATCGATCAACGCGGTTAGTGCCGACAACGTTCCAAGGGAGGGGAAATGGCGACCACCCAAGAGATTCAGGACATAGGCGCAGTCGAGATTGAGGAAGAGGAGGAGGCCGACCACGGCCACCACTGGATGATCGAAAGTCCGAATGGCCCAACCAGCGTCGGCACGTGCAAAGTCTGCGGGGTCCTGCGCGAGTTCAAGAACTCCATCCAGATCACCAGCTGGGAGTCGGACGGCAACCACCTGCACCGCAATCAGGCGCTGGCGAGCTCCTAGAGAGGCCAGCCTGACGCAGCGCCTCTTAGCGCCCCGCTCCGGCGGGGCGCTTGCGTTTCCGGCGGGGCGCGACCCCGCGCCGTCCAGGCGTCGATAATCCGGCCATGGCCAACTTGCTCCAGCCAAGCCCCACGGGTGCCGAGGGCGAAGCACGCCGGCGTATCCGGGCCGCCGGCCCCATCACGTTCGCCGAGTTCATGGCCGTCGCGCTGTACTGGCCCGACGGTGGCTACTACGCCGGGGGCTCCCCCGTCGGAGCCTCAGGCGACTTCTTCACAGCGCCACATACACACCCAATCTTCGGTGCGCTCGTTGGTCGACACCTGCGGTCCGCATGGGACGCCTTGGGATGCCCCAGCCCGTTCTGGGCCGTCGAGCTTGGCGCGGGCTCCGGGCGACTGGCTGCCGACGTGACGGCCTTCGTTCGGGAGCGTGCCCCGGATTTCGCGGCGGCATTGCGCTACGTCGCCGTTGACGTCCGGCGCCCGACGACCTCCCTCCTTGACGCGAGCTGGCTGTCGGCCGAGGGCGTCCCCCTCCGACACCTGCGCGGCGTGATGCTGGCCAACGAGCTGCTCGACGCCATGCCCGTGCACCGAGTCGTCGTCGCGGACGGGCGCCTCATGGAGGCACACGTCGGCATCGGGACGGACGGGCGCCTCGAAGAGGTCGCCGCCGCGCCGTCGACTCCCGCGCTGGCCGAACGTCTTGCGGAGCTCGGCGTCACGCTCGGAGAGGGCCGCAAGGCGGAGATCAACCTTGGCATCGGCGAGTGGCTGCGCCAAGTGTCGGGTGCGCTGGACGACGGCCATCTGCTGCTCGTCGACTACGGGCACAATGCGGCCGACTACTACGCTCCATCGCGGCCCCGCGGCACGCTGCGCTGCTACTACCAGCACACGCTGAGCATGGACCCGTACCGCCGCGTGGGCCGTCAGGACATCGGTGCGCACGTGGAGCTCACGAGCCTGCGCCGGGAGGCTGAGCGCGCGGGCTTCGTGGCTGCGGGCGAAGCCTCGCAGGCCGACTTCCTCGCCAACCTCGGTCTGGATGCCTACCGCGCCGAGCTGGGCGGCCGGCCGGGGCTAGCGATGGGCGCACGGCGGGCGAACCTCGCGGCCATGGACTCGCTCGCCGACCCGGAGGGCATGGGCGGCTTTCGCGTCCTCGCCTTCGCCAAAGGTCTCCCACGTGCCCTGCTGCCAGGTTTCGTCGTTGGCCCTGACCCCCCTGAAGGCGAGGCCCCGCTGCTTGGCCCGGAGCACATGCCGAGGCCGGGTGCCGTCGAACCGACGATGCCCAGCTGGGACGAGCTGGCCCGCTAGTCGAGTTCTCCCCCCGGGCGAAGAGGCTGCCCCACATCGTGGGTGGCCCCCCCTGGCCCCCGTTGGTCGGTCACCTAGCGGCGCGGGCCTCAGCCGAGCTTCGCGAGCTCGGCCATGACCTCTTCGGGCGTGGGCAGCACGCCCGGCTCGTAGGACTTCGCCCAGCGGACGATGCCCTCCTTGTCGACGATGATCGCGGAGCGTCGCGCTGTGCCGGTCTGCTCGTTGAACAACCCCCACTCAGCGAGGACTTTGCCCTGTGGGTGGAAGTCGGAGAGCAGTGGATAGCCGATGCCGCCGAGCGCCGTGGACCAAGCGCGCAACGACGGTGCCGAATCTGAACTCAGGCCCAGTACCTGGACCCCCTGCTCCTCGAACCGTCGCACTGCGCGACTGAACGAGGAGGTCTGATTGGTTCAGCCGCCGGTGAACGCGGCGGGGAAGAGGGACAGGACGACCGTCTTTTCTCCCTTGAACTGGCTGAGCGTTACATCCGAGCCATCGTGGGCGCGGAGCGTGAAATCAGGTGCTGCCTTACCGACGTCTACCATCGCGATGACCTCCGTCACGGTGTGCAGGGTGAGTCGACGGCAGGATAGTGGAGCCCGTCCTAGGCGTAAAGCGAAGCACCTAGGCGAGTCGGGGAGCATGCCGAGAGGGCGGGGCCACGTCCCGGGGCGGGTTGGGCGGGAACAACCAACCCACCAGCCCCAGCTGTGGCGTCGACGTGTGCCGCAGGCCACCCACGCTACGGGGCCTGCCAGGTCTCACCGGCCAGCGCTTCGACCAGGTTCTTCCCGCCCACGCCGCCCCGGCACGTCTCTGTAGGGACCTGGCAAAACGACGTCCCTGCGAACCCACACCTAGGTGGTGGCGGGCGGTCGCCAGCGGAGCTCGGGCTGGCGCGCGGCCCGTGCCTCGTCGAGCCGCGAAATGGGCGTGGTGTACGGAGCGCCGTGCAGGAAGCCTTCGTCCTCCGCCGCCTCGCGGTCTATCTGCTCAAGCGCCTCGACGAATGCGTCCAGCGTCTCCTTGGACTCCGTCTCCGTCGGCTCGATCATCAGCGCTTCGTCCACCACCAGCGGGAAGTACATGGTGGGCGCGTGGAAGCCGTAGTCCAGCAGCCGCTTTGACACGTCGAGCGCCCGAGCGCCCCGCCGCCTCTTCGCGGCAAAGACCACCTCGTGCATGACGCGACGCTCGTGGCCGAGGTCGAACAGCGGGCGCAGCTTGGCCAGCAGGTAGTTGGCGTTGACCACGGCGTTGTCCGTCACCTCCCGCAGGCCGTCGCCGCCCATCAGCGTGATGTAGGTGAACGCCCGCACCAGCACGCCGAAGTTGCCGTTCCAGCCGCCGACTCGGCCGATGCTTCGTGATGGTCGCACCAGGCGGTACCCGCCGTCGGCGTGCTCGACGATGGGGGCGGGGAGGAACGGTGCCAGGGTCTCGTTGGCGCAGACCGGCCCGGCGCCGGGGCCCCCGCCGCCATGGGGCGTGGTGAAGGTCTTGTGCAGGTTCAGGTGCACCACGTCGAAGCCCATGGCGCCGAGCTTGACGCGGCCCATGAGCGCGTTCATGTTCGCTCCATCGGCGTAGACCAACCCCCCGGCCTCGTGGACGATGCGGCACATCTCCTCAGCGTTGGCGTCGAAGATGCCCAGCGTTGTCGGCTGAGTGAACATGACCCCCGCGAGCGTGTCGTCCGCCGCGCTCCGCACCGCTTCCAGGTCGATGTTGCCGTCGGCGGTGGACGGGATGGAGACGACGTCGAAGCCGCCCATGGCAGCCGAAGCCGGGTTGGTGCCGTGCGCCGTGTCCGGGATCAGGATCTTGCTGCGCGCGCCCTGCCCACGGGATTCGAGGCAAGCCTTGATCATCAGGATCCCCGACAGCTCGCCATGAGCGCCCGCCAAGGGCGCCAGGCTCGTGGCCTGCATGCCCGTGATCTCGGCCAGTTGGGCCTGGAGCCGGTGCATGATCTCCAGCGTGCCCTGTGCCTGCGAGTCGGGCTGCGCCGGGTGGAGCTGCGCGATCCCTGCCAACGATGCCATCGCCTCGTTCACGCGCGGGTTGTACTTCATCGTGCAGCTGCCCAGCGGGTAGAAGTTGGTGTCCACCGAGAAGTTCAGCTGGCTCAGGTGCGAAAAATAGCGCACCACCTCCCCTTCGGTGACCTCAGGCAGCTCGAGGTCGTCACGGAGCAGGGCCGCGTCGGGCAACTCCTGAGCGGGCACGTCGGAGGCGGGCAGCGACACCCCCGTGCGCCCCGGCACGCTCCGGTCCATAAGCAGACGACGCCGGTTGTGCGCGGCCGAGCGCAGGCGTGACTCTTCGAGCAGCACGGCTACCTCACCTCCGCTAGCGCGTCCACCAATCGGTCGATCTCCCGGCGGGAGTTGACCTCGGTGACGCACAGCAGCATTCCGTTCGGCGCGCGGTCGCTCACGTCGAGCCCGCCGATGATGCCCCTGCTCTCCAGGTGGGCGTTGATGCGCTGAGGCGCCTCGGGACCAGCGACGACGAACTCCTGGAAGAACGTCCCGTCCATGGGCAGGCTGTAGCCCGGCAGCTCGGCGATGCGCCCGGCCGCGTAATGCGCCTTCTGGTAGGACAGCTCGGCCAGGTGCCGCAGACCCCGCTTGCCCATGCAGGCGACCCAGATGGTGGCCCAGAGCCCGATCAGCGCCGTGCTGGTGCAAATGTTGGACGTCGCTCGCTCGCGGCGGATGTGCTGCTCGCGTGGCTGTAGCGTCAACACGTAGCCCGTGCGACCCTCGGTGTCGACCGTCTTGCCTGCGATGCGGCCCGGCATCTGGCGCAGGTACTCCTGCTTGCACGCGAAGAGGCCAACGTATGGTCCGCCAAACGAAGGGGGTATGCCCAGGGCCTGGCCCTCACCCGTTGCGATGTCCACGCCGTACGACGCGGGCGACCTGAACATGGCCATCGCCACCGGGTCGCACGCGGCGCAGAGCAGGGCACCGGCCGAGTGCGCGGCCGACTCAAAGGCGGCCATGTCCTCCACGTAGCCGTAGAAGTTCGGGTACTGGACCAGCAGGCAGGCGGTCTCGGGCCCGAGCGCAGGTGCGCCGGCGGGCACGGTGTAGACCTCGATACCCTGCGGCGCGGTGTAGGTGCGCACGACCTCCAGCGAGTGCGGGTTGACGGTGTCGGCGACCGCGACCCGGTAGCGGCGCGTGATGCGGCATGCCATGAGCGCGGCCTCCGCAAGGCTCGTGGCACCGTCGTACATGCCGGCGTTAGCAACCTCCATGCCGAGCAGCTGCGCCGACATGGTCTGGAACTCGAAGGTCCCCTGGAGCGTGCCCTGCGACACCTCGGGCTGGTACGGCGTGTACGACGTCAGGAACTCGCCGCGGCTCACCAGTGCAGGGACCACCGCAGGCGTGAAGTGGCGGTATACGCCAGCGCCCAGGAAGCTGGGATGGGAGCCCGCGTGGAAGTTGCGGTCCGCCAGGCGCTCGATCTCCGAGCGTACCTCCATCTCGGACAGGGGCGCCGGCAGGTCGAGCGCGGGGTCGCGGCGCACGGCCGGGATATCGGCGAACAGCTCGTCGACGCTGGCGACGCCGATGGCACGGAGCATCTCCGCGCGGTCGTCATCCGTGTTCGGGATGTACGGCTGGGTGAAGGAGGAGTCGGCCACGCGGCTAGCGGCCTATGAGGTCAACGCCCGGTATTGGGCGCCGTCCAAGAGGTTGTCGAGCTCGCCCATGTCGTCAAGGCGGACCTTGATGAGCCAGCCCTGGGCGTACGGGTCTTCGTTGAGCAGCTGCGGCTTGCTGACCACCTCGCTGTTCACCTCCACGACCTCCCCGGATACGGGGACGAAGAGCTCGGAGACGGCCTTCACCGACTCGACCTCGCCCATCTGTTGGAATTGCTTGAGCGCAGTGCCGACCGTCGGGAGCTCCACGAAGACGACATCGCCCAACTGGTCCTGAGCGAATGCGCTGATGCCGACTCGGGCGGTGCCGCCGTCTTCCAGCAGGACCCACTCGTGCTCTTTGGAGTACCTGCGGTCGTCGGGGGTTTCCATGTGCTCGCTAACCCTGCCTCGGGCGGGTGTAGAAGGGGACGGCGACCGTCTCGATTTCGACTCGCCGCCCGCGTACGTCCACGTGGAGTTGGCGCCCTAGGTCGGCGAATCGAGCCGGAACATAGCCGAGCCCTATATTGGTGTCAAGGGACGGTGAGAAGCCTCCGCTCGTGACCTCTCCAACGGTCTCGCCGTCGGCCAAAATCGGGGCGTGCTGGCGGGGCATTGCGCCCCGCTGGAGCGTCCGGAAGCCGGCCAGCCTGCGCTCGGGCCCGGCGCCGGCGATGCGGCGGAGCTCGTTCGCTCCGCAGAAGTCACTGGCCTCCATCGCCACGAAGCGCTCCAACCCCGCCTCGATGGGGTTCGTCGTCTCGTCGATGTCGTTGCCGTGCAGCGCCAGCCCCGCCTCGAGGCGCAGCGTATCCCGTGCACCGAGGCCGCAGGGCGCGGCACCGGCGGAGGCCAGCAGGTCCCAGATGGCGCTCGCGTCGCCGGACGCCGGCATGATCTCGACCCCGTCTTCGCCCGTGTAGCCGGTGCGCGCGACCCACGCCCAGCGACCCCCCACCAGGCACTCGGCGATCCGGAACGGCCGGACCGCGGCGGGGTCGAAGTCGGAGACGGCGGCGATGATTTCGATGGCGCGAGGCCCCTGGAGCGCGATCATCGCGACGCGGCCGGTGACGTCGGTGAGCGTGACCCCATCGCCCTGATCAGTGCCCCGCGCATCGCGCCACCGCTCGAGCCACGCGAAGACAGTCTGCGCGTTGGCCGCGTTGGCGATGACCAGAAAGCGAGCCTCGGTCAGCCGGTAGACGATGCCGTCGTCGATGATCCCGCCACGCTCGTTGCAGAACAAACCGTAGCGGGCTCGGCCCACCGGCATCGCTTCGCCGATGTCGGCCGTGTGCACCCAATCGAGGAGCGCGCGCGCATCGGGGCCCTCGACGGTGAAGCGCCCCATATGCGACACGTCGAAGATGCCGGCGCGCGTGCGGACGGCCCTCGCCTCCGCCAGAATGCCTTCGTATTGGACAGGCATGTCCCAGCCGGCGAAGGGCACCATGCGTGCACCCGCGCGGACGTGGATATCGTGCACCGGCGTCTCTTTCACGACGGCGGGTACTCCCCTGTGACTTCCACAGCTGCGTCCGTATTGGCGCCCCGAAGCTGCCGACCGCAGTGTAACGGCTCGGGCTTGCGACCGTCGAAGAGCGCCGTCGCACCTACGACAGATATTTCTCGCAGCCAGCGTCTTTGGCGCCGCTCGGCCTCGCCCATGCACCAGGCGCCGAGCCCGCGTTCCCTGCTCTGCCGGGAGGACAGCAAGCCGGCTCAGGCACCCGGCTGCGCCGCCTGGGTCCGCCCCCGCGACGTCTGCGTAGTATTCGGGAGCGGAGCCGCCGAGCGTAAAGGTCGCAAACCAGCGCCCCTGGGCGTCGCCGACCCCATGGACGCATCCCTCGACGGCTGACTGCTCGAACAGGCGCAGTGGGTAGGGAGGGACCCAGTGGCTGAACCCGTAGCGACGTGGGATGTCCTCGCCCCCGAGCCGCAGAACGCCGTGGAGCGCACCGGCCTGCGCCAGCCCCACGCGGGTCACATTGAGATTGGTCAACGAAGTCTTACGGCTCGTAAGCCTCCGCTATGACGACGCGGGGACCCGCTCGCGAATCTCTCGTGCCGCCTCCACCATGTGGTGGAGCGACTCGCGGACCTCCGCCCACCCACGCGTCTTGAGCCCGCAGTCGGGGTTGACCCAGATCTGCTCCACGCTCAGTGTCTCTGTCGCTTTGGTCAGCAGCCCGCGCATCTCCGCCGTGGTCGGGATGCGCGGCGAGTGTATGTCGTAGACCCCGGGCCCTATCTCGTTGGGGTACCGATAGGCGGCGAATGCGTTCAGCAGCTCCATGTCGCTCCGGGACGACTCGATGGAGATCACATCGGCATCGAGGTCACCGATAGCCTCGATAATGTCATTGAACTCCGAGTAGCACATGTGGGTATGAATCTGCGTTGCGTCGCTTACGCCCGACGACGCGAGCCGGAAGCACTCAACCGCCCACTTCAGGTACCCGTCCCAGTCCTCGCGCCGAAGTGGCAACCCCTCGCGGACTGCCGGCTCGTCGACCTGGATGATGCGAATGCCCGCCTCCTCAAGATCATGCACTTCGTCGCGGATGGCCAGGGCCAGCTGCCGGCACGTTTGCGATCGAGGCTGGTCATCGCGGACGAAGGACCATTGCAGCATCGTCACCGGCCCGGTGAGCATGCCCTTGACCGGCCTATCCGTCAGGGACTGTGCATAGGTCGCCCAGGACACCGTCATGGGCTGCGGCCTGCTCACGTCTCCGAAGATGATCGGCGGCTTGACGCAACGCGATCCATAGCTTTGCACCCAGCCGTTCTCGGTGTGAGCGTAGCCACGAAGCTGCTCGCCGAAGTACTCCACCATGTCGTTGCGCTCCGGCTCGCCATGCACGAGAACGTCGAGCCCCAACTCCTCTTGGAAGCGAATGACCCGCTCGATCTCCTCCTTGAGAAACTGCGTGTAGGCCACGTCGTCGATCTCGTTCCTGCGACGGGCCTGACGGGCCTTCCGTATCTCCGGCGTCTGGGGGAAGGACCCGATCGTCGTCGTCGGGAAGGCGGGCAGGCCCAGCGTCCGGTGCTGGATGTCCCCCCGGTCGTCGAACCCATTGGCCCTGCGCAACATGGCCTCGTCTACGGCGGCGGCGCGCTCCTTGACCTTCGGATCGTGGATACGTGACGACGCGCGGCGCTTCTGCATAGCCTTCGCGTTGACCGCCAGCGCACCGGCCACGCTCGCACGGCCTCCGTCGATCGCCCGGGCCAGCGTGGCCACCTCACCTACCTTTTGCACGGCGAACGCGAGCCAGGAACGCATGTCGGCATCAAGCGCCGTCTCTCGGTCGAGGTCGACGGGACTGTGCAGCAGCGAGCACGACGGCGCGATCATGACCCGGCTCGCGCCAATCGCCTGCACCGCGTGGTCTAAGCCGGTGAGTGTGCGATCAAGGTCGGTGCGCCACACGTTGCGGCCATCGACGACGCCGACGGACAGCATCTTGTCCCCCAGTTTGGGCAGCAGGTCGCCCAACTGGCCTGGCCCACGGACGAGGTCTACGTGGAGCCCCGCCACCGGCAGGGCTATCGCCGTCGCAAGGTTGTCCCGCAGGTCGCCGAAGTAGACGGCCACCAGCAGCTTCAACAAAGGCGCGGCCGCGGTCAGTCGGGCGTACGCCTCACCGAGCGAGGCGCGGGCTCGACTGTCCAGCGACACACCGAGCATCGGCTCGTCCATCTGCACCCACTCAGCGCCTTCGGCGGCGAGGTCCTTGAGCATGTGCTCGTAGACTCCCAACAGCCGCTCGAGCAGTGCCAATGAGTCCGTGGCAGTGTCCCGTGACTTGCCGAGCAGCAGGTAGCTCACCGGGCCGAGCAGCACCGGGCGTGTCTTGATGCCGAGGGCTTTTGCCTCGCGGAAGTCGTCCAGCGGCTTGGTCGACATACGCGAAAAGCTCTGACCCGCCTCGAACTCCGGCACGATGTAGTGGTAGTTCGTGTCAAACCACTTCGTCATCTCCATGGCGGGTGCGTCGACCGTTCCGCGGGCCATGGCGAAGTAGGTGTCGAGACTAACGGGACCGCCTTCGTGGCCGAAGCGGGCGGGCACCGCGCCCACCATCGCCGAGGTGTCCAGCACGTGGTCGTACAGCGAGAAGTCGTTGGAGGGAATGTGTTCGATGCCGAGCTGTCGCTGGGTCCGCCAGGCGTCGGCGCGGAGTTTCGCGGCGGCCCCCCGCAGCGCGGGCTCATCTATCTTGCCCGCCCAATAGGCTTCCACAGCCCGCTTCAACTCACGGTCAGGTCCGATCCTGGGAAATCCCAGGGTCGTAGCAATGGCCATCGGGTCGACTCCTCGGTGAAGTGGAATACGTAACCATTCTATAGACGCGAGGAACCCCCCACAACGGGGACGGGCACGCAGCCAGGCCGTGGCCGCGCCGACGCGAGCCCCAATGTTAGAATGAACGCATGGCAGCGACGCCCCGCAACTACTGGATGCTCGCTGTCAGCCCCGCGTACTACGAGGCCGTCTATGCCCAGAACTTCACGGTTCTTGGTCTGGCGAAAGCCCACAAAAAGCGCGCCCAACGAATGGAGGTCGGGGACCGAGTCCTCTATTTCGTCACGGGCGAGCTGGTGTTCGCCGCGACGGCCACCGTCACGGGGACGTATTTCGAGGACCAGAAGCCGATCTTCCCCGAGGGCTCCGGCGGTGAGACCTACTCCTTCCGCGTTAAGACGCGGCCGGGCATCATCCTCGATAAGGACCATCAGATCGACGGTAGGCTTATCGCTCCGCGCCTGGATTACGTCCGCAGGTGGACGCCCGAGCTGTGGCCCCTGGCCTTCGTGGAGCTGCTGCACCTGGCGCCGAAGACCGACTTCCTGTTGCTCGAGACCGAGATGAAGCGCGCCCAACGCCGGAACAGGCCTCCTCACCCCATCGGCGGTCCTGTCCCGGATGCCGAGGACGCCGTGTGCGAGCTGGATCGCGCCGCAGCCGAGGTCTACTAGGGCGTGGCCGTAACCATCGACCTGTCGGGGACGAGCGCCCTGGTCTTCGGCGTTGCCAACCATCGGTCTATCGCCTGGGCCATCGCCCAGCGCCTGCACGAGGCTGGCGCGGCGTTGACCATCACCTATCAGAACGAGCGCATGGGCAAGTCCGCCCTCGAGCTCATCGAGGGAACGGAGCGGGCGCAGGGCGTCATGTGCGACGTGCTTGACGAGGCCAGCGTGGCCGCCGCCGTCAATGCCGCCGCCGGCCAGGCGCCCCTGCGGACCGTCGTCCACGCCGTCGCCTTCGCCAATCGCGATGACCTCGTTCCGGGCGCTTTCGCATCGACGAGCGTCGAGGGATTTCGCCTCGCCTTGGAGGTCAGCGCGTACTCGCTGCTGCCCATCGCCCGTTTGGCCGCCGAGCGCATGGAGCCGGGCGCCAGCATCCTCACGCTCACGTTCCACGCCGCCGAAAAGGTCTACCCGGGCTACAACGTCATGGGGGTGGCCAAGGCCGCACTGGAGAACGAGGTGCGTCAGCTGGCATCCGAGCTTGGCGAGCGCGGGGTCCGCGTCAACGCGGTGTCAGCCGGACCGCTCAACACGCTTGCTGGGCGGGGCATCGGCGGCTTCACCGACATGATGCGCATCCACGCGGAGCGCGCGCCGCTCAAGCGCAACATCACGCACGAGGAGGTCGGCGGCGCGGCCCTCTTCCTCGCCAGCGACCTCGCGAGCGGCATCACCGGCGAAGTGCTCTATGTGGACGCTGGCTACCATGTCATGGGGGTGTGACCATGGGACATCTCGATGGCAAGGTGGTCGCCGTGACCGGGGCCAATCGGGGCATCGGTAAGGCCATCGCCAAAGGCGCGGCCGCTGCCGGCGCGTCGGTCGCCGTGATGGGCAGGACGACCGGCGGTGATGTCGAGGGCGAGCTGACCATCGAGCGCACGGTGCGCGAGATCGCCGATGCGGGCTGCACCGCCGTTGCGATCCGCTGCGACGTTACCGACCACGCCAGCGTCGATGCGGCCGTCGCGACGACCAACGCACAGCTTGGCCCCGTCGACGTCCTGGTGAACAACGCCGGAGTCCTGAGCAGGGCCACGCTGTTGGAGACCTCGCCGGAGTTATGGGACGCGATCCTGCGGACCAACCTCGACGGCGTCTTCTTCGCGACGATGGCCGTGCTGCCGGGCATGATCGAGCGCAAACGCGGTGCGATCGTCAACATCAGCAGCAGCCGCGGCTACTCCGACGACCCGCAGAGCGCAGCGTACGGCGCCTCGAAGGCCGGGCTCGACCGGCTGACCATCAAGCTGGCCGCCGAATTGAAAGATATGGGCGTGTCGGTGAACTCGCTGCAGCCGGGCCTGACCATGACCGAGGTCATGGCGCAGCGCAATCCCGACCTCATGGCGACGTCGCCCAAGTGGGCCGAGGATAAGAACATCATCCCCGCCATCGTCTGGCTGGCTGCGCAGGAAGGCAACGCGCTCTCCGGGCGCGTGCTGGACGAAAAGGACTTCGGCCAGGCGTGGCCCTAGCCACTGGTCTGGGTAGGCGTGTCGGGCAATCGACTGAAGGACCTCGGCGAGGCACAGCCCTAGTCACTAGCCGCACCTTGGGCGCACCGCTATGCTCCGTGGGGAGGCGGTGTGGACACCAGGCAACGTGATCTAGCAGCGGCGCAACGGGTCTCTACCCGTTGGCCCCGGATGTTCGAGTCGCTCCGGCACCGCGACTTCCGCTACCTCTGGACCACGAGCTTCCTGTCCGCCTCGGCGCGCAACCTCCAACAGGTGTCGCTGGGATTCCTTGCCTTCGACCTGACGGGCAGCAGTGTGTTGCTGGGGACCGTGCTGTTCGTCTACCAAGTCCCGTTCCTCTCCTTCGCCCTGCTGGTCGGGGTCCTCGCGGACCGCGTCGACCGTAAGCGGCTCCTCGCCGTCAGCCAGTTCGTCATGGCGGCGTTCGCCGTGGCCCTTGCCGTCGATATCGCCCTCGGCTGGGTCGAGACGTGGCACCTGATGGTGTTCGCGTTCATCAGCGGGATAGAGAACACCATCATTCACATCGTCCGGCAGGCGCTCGTCCCGCGGGTCGTGCCCGCCGAGTCGCTCTTGAACGCCGTCTCGCTGAACACGACCGGCTTCAACGTCTCGCGGATCATCGCGCCGGCTGTCGGGGGCGTGCTCATCGTCGCAGTGGGCGTCGCTGGCAACTTCGGCATCCAGGCCGCGCTGTTGATCGGCGTCGCGTTCGCCTCGCTGCCCATGCGGGTTGGCAGGGCCGAGGGGGCCACCGAGCGCGAGGATGCGGGTGCGCGCGGGGTCGTCAGCGATGTCGCGGAGATACTCCGCTACGTCTGGAAGGAGCCGCTGCTGCGGCAGCTCTTCCTGGTCCAGTACGTGGTGCTCTTCTTTACCGTTCCGTACCTGGGCTTCATGCCGGTGTGGACGGAGGATGTGCTGCGGATGGACGCCGACATCCTGGGGGTCCTGTACGTGGCCACCGGTGCGGGCGCCGTGGTCGGAACGTTGTGGCTGGCGCACCGCGTCTCGCTGCCGCGGCGCGGGATGTGGCTCATGGGCACCGTCACCGCCAATGCCGTGGGATTGATCGCCCTGAGCCAGGTCGATGACCTCGCGCTGACCATCGTGGTCCTGGCGTTGCTGGGCGCGGCGCAGGTCATGTTCTTCGCGCTGAACATATCCGCCGTGCAGGCCATCATCCCAGACTCGCTCCAGGGCCGCGCGATGGCCGTCTGGAACCTGGGCCACGGCGGCATCGCGCTGGGCACGCTGGCCATGGGCTACGTGGTCGCCGCCGCCGGCGTACAGGACGCGATGTGGCTCATGGGCGTGCCCATGTTGGCGCTGACGGTGCTGGGCGCGCTGACGTTACGACGGGTGCGGGAGCTCGACTAGGCCCGCTGGGGCTGGATGTGCTCGAGCGCCTGGAACTCTTCGTCGTAGATGCGGTTCAGCTCGGCGAGCTCGTCGGCGCCAATGACCGGCGTGTGCGGCGCCTCGGTGTACTCGCGCAGCTGCTCGGCCGACACGATGTTCGGGAGCACGGCTGCGATCAGGGGCTCGGAGAGCACAAACTGAATCGCGGCCTGGGCCAGCGTCCGGCCCGTCTCCTGCGCCACGAACAGGACCTTCTCCCGCTTGCGGAACGCCTCGTCCAGCCACTCCTGCTTGCGGTGGGCGCGGTGGTCGGACGGGTCGAACTCAACGTGCTCTTGGTCGGCGAACTGGTCGGTCAGTATCTCCGAGGCGTGAGGCACACGGGCGAGCAGGCCGGTCTGGTGCGCGCGCGCCGTGGGGAAGAAGTCGCGCGCGGGCTGTTGCTCGATGATCGAGTAGATGACCTGCATGGTCGGTGCCTTCCGCTCGGCCATGGAGTGCTCACCCTCCGCGCGCCAACCGATGTCCGGGCCGAGCGCCGTGCCGTACCAGCGCACCTTGCCCTCGTGCTTCAAGTCCTCCAACGTCGCGTAGAGCTCGTCGTCATGGAGTGCCGTCAGGCGAGGGTTGTGCATCTGGTAGAGGTCGATGTACTCGGTGCCTAGCCGCCGGAGGCTCGACTCGCAGGCCTTGCGCACGAACTCCGGGTCCCATCGCTGCGGACGCTCGCGCTGGTGTCCCTCGCGGGGCGCGTCGAGGTCGTAGCCGAACTTCGTGCCGATGACGAGGTCGTGGCGCCGGGAGTGCAGCGCCTCATGAAGGATCTCCTCCCCGAAGCCTTGCCCATAGGTGTCGGCGGTGTCGAACAGCGTCACCCCGCCCTCGACCGCGTCGCGCAGAAGCTTGATGCCGTCGGCCTTCTCGACGTTTCCCCACCAGCCGGTGGACACGCTCCAGACGCCGAAGCCCACTTCGGAGACGGTCAGGTCGGTGCTGGCGAGGTTCCGGTACTTCATGGTGCTCTCAATCCCCCCTCCCTCGTGGGGAGAGGGCCGGGTGGGGGTCCTAGCGGACGGTGGCGGCCCGCGCTTCGTCGATGGCCCGGTCGATGGCGTCGGCGGTTCCGGCGAACGTCGCGTCGTCGAGGACGGGTGTGCCCAAAGCAGAGTCGACGTTACCGAGCAGCGGGAGCCAGGAGCGGCAGCCGGCGTACTCCGGTCGCACCGGAGCCTGCTGTTCGGCGGGGAGGGCGAACACCCGCAGCACCATCGCCGTTAACGGAACGCGGGGGCGCCAGCGCAGCCGGGTCTCGGCGTAGGCGTCCGACCAGATGTGGAACGGGGCCAGCGCCCGCAACTCCTCCGCCTCCGAGACGGCGAAGGCCCGGTGGACCTTGGCCAAGTAGCGAAAACGCAGCGCGTTGGGGTCCGCCGTCCGCTCCAGTGCGCCGGCGAGCGCCGCGGCGTGCTCGGGCTTCAGCAGGTCGTACTGCTGGTGCTCGAACGACGGCGAGAGCAGGAACTCAGGGAACAGCACCTCGAAGCGATTGTTCTCCTCGCGGATGCCGCCCTTGCGAAGGATGAGCACCTGGCGTCCGGTGCCCAACGCCTCGACGGCGACGGCCCACTCCTTCAGCGCGGCGGCGCATGTCGGCGATGTCGTCATTGCCCCTCCGGCGGCGATTATACGCGTGGCCGTTGGGCATGGCGCGACTGCGCGTGAGCCAATGCTTCGTTCGTACAGGACACGCCCCTAGGCGATCGGCAGCGGTAGGTCGATGGCGCTCAGGCGTTCGCCAGTCATGCGCACGTAGTTGGCCGTCGTGGCCTGAGCGACGTGCTCCAGTGACGCGCCGTGGAGCTCGGCCAGCTTGGCCGCCACCTGGGGAAGCTGCCAGGGCTCCGTCCAGCGCTCCCGCTTTTTCTTGAACGGCTGCGGGTAGGCATCGGTCTCGATGACCAATCGGTCCATCGGTAGCTGGGCCGCGACCTCTTGGAGCGCGGGCTCCCGGAGCAGTGGTTTCGCCAGCGAGACCATGAACCCCAGGTCCAATACTGCCTCTGCCAGCGCCATGTCCCCACCGAAATAGTGCCACGCACCGCCGACGTCGGCAGCATGCTCCTCGCGCAGTAGGCGGACGGTATCGGCATCTGCGTCGCGCGAGTGGACGACTAGCGGCAGACCGAACTCCTTGGCGAGGCGAATTTGAGCACGGAACGCGTCCTGTTGCAGTGCATGGTCCGGTGAGGTCGGGAGGTAGTCGAGGCCGGTCTCGCTCCAGACAACGGCCGCGGGGTCTGCCGCCGCGGCGCGCAGCTTGGCCTCAACCGGCCCGTCGATCGGGCCCTTCAGGTCCATCGGATGCAGGCCCACGCCGGCCCGGATGATCGGGTGGCGCCGGGCCAAAACCAGCACGCGGGCACAGGAGTCCAGCGTCGTGCCCGCTGCTATAATCGCCCCGACGCCTGCGGCGCGAGCCCTGGATAGCAGGCCATGGACCTCCTCATCGGCATACTGGTCCACGTGTGTGTGTCCGTCGATGAGCGGGGCCGGGGAAGTGACCATTTCGGTGGCGATGGCCTGCTCCATGCGGCCATTGTAGTTTACGTAGATGCGCGGAGTTTCGGTGGACCTGCGCGATCGATTCAACCGGTTCGCTGAGAGCCGGGCCCGACGGCGGCTTCAGGTTTTCGCAGGCGTGGTCGCCAGCGTGGGCCTGGCGTGGGTTATTGCCCGCAGCCTCGATTGGGGCACGCTGGGCGACATCCTCCGGGACTTCCCCATCGGCCTTGCGCTGCTCAGCTTCGCCCTTGTTCTGGCCGGCGCTGGGCTCCGGGCGGCACGATGGTATGTGCTCCTTGATGGTGAGCGCGCGTCCTTCTGGCAGGTTTTCCTGACCCAGAATACCGGAATCGGATTGAACAACCTGCTGCCCATCCGCATGGTCAGCGAGCCTGTCCAGCTGGTGCTTATCACCAAGCGCTACGGGGTGCCTTTCCCCACCGCTTTGGCGACCCTGGTGGCGGGCAACGTCATGGACATCTTCGCGACGCTGGTCCTCATGGGTCTCGGCGTGGTCCTCATTCCGGCGCTCCGGGGGGCCAGCATCCAGCTTGGGGGATTCGTGATCCTAGCCATCGTGACCCTCGGTGTTTTCCTGGCCGCGGCGCGAGGCCTGGGCTCCGTTCCCATCGCGCGGAACATGCGCTTCTTTCAGCAGATGACCATTGCCGTGGGCGTGCTGAAGGAGACGCCAGGTCGGCTGGTGGTCTCTTTCCTGGCCACGGCGACCTCCTGGGGCATGCTGGGCTTCGCCGGCTGGGCGCTGGCCGAGGGCCTCGGCATCGACATCGACCCCGTCTCCATGGCCGTCGTTCTCGTGGCCGCGACGTTCTTCACCTCGGCCGTGCCTTCGCTGCCCGCCGGACTCGGCACCTACCACTGGGCCGTGGTGTATACCCTGGGGCTCATGGACGTGCGCCAGGAGGAGGCGACGGCATTCGCCTTCGTCATGCACCTGCTGGTCTTCTTCGCGTCCACGGGCATCGCCGTCGCCATGCTCTCGCGGGTCGGAGCGAGCACGCTGCTGGGGCGCACCGAGCGGGCGGATGCGGGAGTCCCGGCAGGGGCCGCGGAAGAGCCCGCCAACTGACGTGCGCCCCGCCTCGCTGGTCGTCCTCCTCACGCTAGCCATACTGATCCTGGCCCTCGGCTGCGCCGGGTCGCCGACGCCAACTTCCGTGCCGACGCCGACCCCGACGGTGGCGCTGGGGCCTCGGGCCGAGGGCACCTTGCGCGTCGCGGTTATCGGCGCGGCGCCGCACCGTGACCTACACCAGCTCGTTTCCGAGTGGGCCACGCTGTTCGGGCCGGGGCTCGCCTACAGCCGCCTGCTCCGCTTCGAGGCCGGGCCTGGTGTCGACCAGCCGAGCATGGCCGTGCGCTGCGACCTGTGCGACGAATGGCGCCAGCTCGATGCGCGGACCTACGAGTTCGACGTGCATCCGACGGCGCGGTGGCACGATGCTGAAGGGTTTGCCTCCCGGCCCGTTACTGCCCAGGACGTGGTCTTTAGCCTGGAGCGCCTGCGTACGCTGGGATTCCCCCACGCGGGACTCCTCGACGCCGTCGACGCGATTCAACTCGTCAGCGACCGCACGGTCCGGCTTCTGCTGCGCTACCCGGACGCCGACCTGCCCCAGCGCCTGGCCAGCCCGTACGCGGTCATCATAGCGCCCGAGGTCGTCGGCGCAGACCTGCGCACCGGCCCCGTCGTCGGGTCGGGGCCGTGGCTGTACGAACAGGGCAGGTCCGGCGAAGTTGACGCCGCAGCCTGGCCACGCCACCACTGGCCAACCGAGCCGGCGGCGAAGGCCCTCGAGGCGCTGCCGGTCGACAGCCTCTCAACGGGCGCAGCGTTGCTTGGGACGGACCAGGTGGACGTTGCGCAGGTCACTGAGGCGGATTGGGCGGACCTGGAGGCGAGCGGGTTCGGTTCCGCTGTCGTCCTCAGGCCGGGCCAGGGCAGTCTCCTCGCCCTCAACGCCGGCGCCGGGCCCTTCGTAGACTTGGCGGTGCGGCGCGCGCTGTTCCAGGCGCTGGACCCGTGGGCTGCGCTGGACGAAGCCTTCCATGGGCTGGGTGCGGTCGGCGTCGGCGTCCCGGTGGTCGAGCCGTCGTGGCTCCTCGGGCAGGAGGCGCTGCGTCTGCGCTTCGACCAGCCGGAGGCCGCGAAGGCTGGGTTGCGGGCCGCGGGTGCCGATGGCGTCGCGGTCACGCTGTTGGTGGCCAACTTCGGCGAAGCGCACGTCCGCCTCGGCGAGGTGCTTGCGAGCCAGATGGCCAACGCAGGCGTCGAGGTGACCGTCGAAGTGCTCACACGATCGCAGTACTTTTCCCGCGTCTGGCAAGATCGCGACTTCGAAGCATTTGTCGGTCCGTTGCCGCCGACGGCGACGACCAACGACTTCCTGCTTGGCCTCGTGCATAGCGAAGGGCAGCAGTCCATGACCGGCCACGCGGACCCGGAGCTCGATGCGCTGATCGAGGCGCAGTCGGTCGAGGCGGACCCGGCCGCGCGAGGCGAGCTGGTGCGCCAGGTACAGGCGCGCGTGCTCGACCAGGCCCTGCTGTTCATGCCGGCGATTGCCGCGGAGCGCTGGGCTTACGGTGCGCGCGTGCGCGACTTCGCGCCGAGCATGCCGGCGGGTGCGGGCGACTTCTGGCGGGTGGCTGCCGTTGGCGGGCCGCCGTAACGGCCGAAAGTTCGTTGACTGCGCCACAAACCCCCAAGTACACTCGTTCGTACACACTGGTGTAGCCCGGGTGCATCGCTTGAACACCAAGCGCATCACACCTGTAGTGACCGGGCAGCGCCAACAGACCCAGGCCAACGATGGAGGTGATATGGCTAAGCCATACGCGGTGACCGATGGAGACTTCTCCCAGCAGGTGCTGGAGTCGGGTCTGCCAGTACTCGTAGACTTCTGGGCCGACTGGTGTGGACCGTGCAAGATGATCGCGCCGGTAGTCGAGGAGCTGTCGGACGAGTACGACGGCAAGGTGAGCTTCGCGAAGGTTGACGTTGATGCCAACCCGAAGATCGCCATGGACTACGGCATCCGCAGCATTCCGACGCTGCTGGTGATCAAGGACGGCAAGGTAGCCGACCAGATCATCGGAGCCGTGCCGAAGTCGGTCCTCAAGAAGAAGCTCGACAACGTGCTGGCGGGCTAACCCCCGGCAGCGCCGACGAAGCGGCTACAATCAGCGCCCCGGCGGTACCGCCGGGGCGCTTGCTTTGCGCGGCGTTTCGCAGCTGACAAATGGGAGTGGATGGGTCCCGGTGGGTCTCGCGGTCTTCAAAACCGTTGCTCCGGCAGTTTCCTGTCGGAGGGTGGGTTCGACTCCCACGCACTCCCGCCAGTCGATCGCCTCCTAGGCGGCCATCGTTCCGTTTGCGTAGCTTGGTCAAAAACGTAGCTGTTGTAAGAACTGGTCATCAATTGGTCACATCAATCTGGAACGCGCCGCCCCAGCGTTAGCTCGTACGCAGAAGGCTCGACACTCAGCTCTTGAGCGGCTACGCGCATGGCTGGGTCCCTTACGACCCGCACTTCGGGTTTGTTGCTGAAGTCCTTGGTGAACAGGTAGAGCCAGTAATGATCGTGCGTGCGGGGACGCCTGGCGATGTCCCACTCGTGAACAGTGAAGTCCACCGCAGGGAGCCGGGCTGCCACGGTGGACTTCACCTCTATGAATCGATGGGCCCCGTCTAGTTCAAAAGATGTGATGTCCCATCCGGGGTAGCTGCCGATCTTGAAGTCGGGCTGCACTGCCAACGCGAGATCGGATCGGCCGGCATCCGTCAATCTGTCTATTTCAAACTGGAGCGCTAGCTCCTCGCCCTGACGCCCAATCTTGTTCGCCGCCTTGCCCCCGGGCCTCTTCGACCGACCGCCCGCGCCCTTGCCGCGCGGCGCTACATCCTCAGGGACGAACGGCAGCTCAACGACCTTGACCGTGGCGGGCTCGGGCGCGTCGACGGCTACGAAATCCTCTAGCCTCAACCCTGGGTCGGCAACCAACGCGCGATAGGTCCTCACGGAGTCTAGAAGATCGCGGCGCAGCTGCGTCTCTGACGGAAGACTGCCAACCCTGTAAGCGGGCAGCGAAAACGCGACCGAGGCCTCATAGCGGGCGTGGAGACTGTTGCTGCCCCGCGTCCAAAGGTCGGGCTCAAGGGGCACTAGCCCTCCCTGGACATGCCCTCCGAACCGCGTGCGCATCTGCGTAGCGGCGTCCCGGATTCTGGCCGTGGTCTGCCTGCTTCCTCCAAAGGCCTCCAGAAACTGAGTGACACCGAAACAGATGCAAAGGGCTACCGACGCAAGATTTAGCGAAAAGATATAGGCCACGTAGAACCCGTCTGCGCTGACGTCGTGACGCTCCTGCCGAAGACGCCGACCCCCGGAGCCCCGGTAACATTGCCCACCCCCGTCGAGCCTTGGATTTTCAGCCCTTCCTCGGCAGACAAGACCTGAGCGATTTCCTTGGGGAAGTCAGCAACAACGAGCCCGTAAAGCTCGGCGTTCTTGTTGACCACCCCGCCGTTCTTGTAGGAGGGCCAACCTGCGGCAGTTCGAGTGATGAGCTCCGACAGAGACATAGCGCCCCCTATGGGAAGGATCGGCGCTAGAGTACGCCTACGTGCCCGCTGTCGTCGCGAGGCCCGGTTCCGCGGGTGTTGCGAAAGACACGCCGCGTGGCACATAAAGCCCGCGGCCGCCTGACAGGGACCCTATAACCCCAACGCTTGCGGTTCGGCTGGTCGGGAAGATCGTAAGGGCGGAGTTGTGTCGCTGGCTTGCGACCGAGTTCCCTGAACATGCCGACGCACCGTCCGAGGATCAGCAGGTTCGACCGTGACCATCCGACTCGGCGCTCCAACTCACCCCAAGCTGAGCGACTTGGCGAACTCGCGGTTGGCCATGTACCACTCGACCGTGCGGCGCAGGCCGTCTTCGAGCGATATCTGTGGCTCCCAATCGAGCAGGTGCCGGGCCTTCTCGATCACCGCCCAGGTGCCTGGTACGTCGGAAGGATCAGCGGGCTGACGGTTGATGCTCGCCTTGCGCCCGGTGAGGCTTTCGATGGTCGCGATGACGCTCATGAGCGGCACTGGGTGGTCGCTCCCGATGTTGACGACCTCGAACCCGACCGGCCTCAGCGCCGCGACGGTCGCTCGCGCGACGTCGTCCACGTAGGTGAAGTCGCGCTCCTGCGTTCCGGCGCCGTAGAGGATCAGGGGATCGCCCTCGGCGATCCAACGGATGAAGCGGAAGACACTCATATCGGGCCGCCCCGCCGGCCCATAGACCGTGAAGTAGCGGGGCACGGTGATATCCAGGCCATGGAGACGGTGGTAGGCGTAGCACAGCAGCTCCGCCGCCTTCTTAGACGCCGCGTAGGGCGAGCGAGGTCGGTCGGTCGGTGTCTCCTCGCGGAAGGGACGCTCGGCGTCCCCATAGAGGCTCGATGTTGAGGCGAGCACGAACTTGCCGACCCCGTGGGCCCGACAGAGATCAAGGAGGTTCAGTGTCCCCGTTAGGTTCGTTTCGTAGTACACCCACGGATTTTCCACGCTCTGCCGGACACCTGCTCTAGCGGCCAAGTTCACGACTGCGCCCAAGCCTCCGCCGGCGAATAGGCCGGCCAGCACCTCACGGTCGCCGAGGTCGATCGAGTGGAAGTCGAGCGAACGTTCCCGGAGGCGCCCCAGCCGCCACTCCTTCAGACGCGGGTCGTACGCGTCACAGAGGTTGTCCACGCCGACGACTTCGTGGCCGTCGTCGATTAACAGCTCTGTGACCCTCGCGCCGATGAATCCAGCGCAGCCAGTGACTAGTACCTTCAATGCTGGTGCGGCTCCTTTATCGACTAAGGCGGAGAGTGCCCCAGGGCGGGGGATTCACGACTCGGGGAAAGCGGCTTGGGCTGCCGGTAGTGGACATTAGCAGACTCGGGGTGATTCGCCGATGTGCATGGCTTGGGCACGGGCGTGTCGAGGGCTTGGTCGAGCTACCTGTCGTTTACGCCTGGGCTGGTGGACCGCCTGCCAGGCCACCGGAGGTCGCTCGACCATTTACACTACCGTAGTTGGTCGTTGCCTAAAACTGCAGTGCTTTGTGAATTGATGCCTCTAATGCTTTGCGGCGAACTGTTCTGTGCGTGACCTGATAGATCGCATCGCTGCGGGGGCGCGCTATCTCCATTTGCGTCGGGTCTGCGACGAAGATGGCGTTCCCCACAACGGTCGGCGTGCATATGCTTGGCAGCTGTTGCGTTGGCTGAACGACAAGGACCCCCGCGCTGAGTGGGCGACTATGGCCGCGGCTGTGGCAAACGACCTCGAGCCTGCCATTCGACCGAACCGCTCCAGAGCTACGATCATTTTCCCTGGCCAGGAAGACCGCCGGAACTACTCGAACAACGCCATCGATTGTGGGATTCTCGTCGATTCGTTCCACGACCTGCAGGTTGATGCGGCCTCTGCATCCAAGCTGAGGCCGCTAATCGAGGACGTCGTTCACACCTACCTGGTTCCGAAGCTCCGAGGCCCCAAAATCATCCACAACCAATACCTGTGGGCGGCCACCGGCCTAGCGAGGTGGATCGATGCCAACCCGGACACTCCGCGGGGGCCGGAGTATCGAGGTCTCGTCGGCGAGGTTCTTGAACACTGGCTCAACACGCTCGGTGACGACGGCTATGCGCCGTACATGAGCCAGGCCATCTCCAAGGGCCTGGAAGGGCCTACGACCTACTACCACTCACGGTGTATTGCCTTTGCTCTGTATGCCGCAGAGCTTACGGGCCAGGAGAGCCCGGATTTTCTCCAGAGGCACCTGAAGGCCGCCGAGATGCTGGCCGGCATGTACCAGCCTAGCGGCGTCAAGAACCTCCTGCTCGAGACAAAACGGTGGTACTTCTGGGGCCCAGATGAGACCGGGAGCCACCCGTACGACGTCTATGTGTTTTGGCGCATGGCCCAGCTCACGCGTGATGACGCGTGGACCACTTTCGCGGGACGGTCACTTGCCGCATTGCTGCAGTCGCCTCGCCGAGAATCGGCAAGCCGAGCGCGGGACTGGCAGTGCGAAACCATGCGCGTAGGTCACCTAGCGTGGCTCACGCGCATTCCGGATACGTTCCTGCTGGAAGCTCTTGAGCGCCGTGACCACGGCCTTCGCCTGACCCATGGAGCGCTCATGCCGCGCTCCGAGCGACGCCTGGCACTGGTTGGAGAGCCGGAGACATGGGTCGGAGTCTTGACTGCGAAAGCTCCTCTGACTGGGCACACGGGAGGCAGGGCCACAGGTTTGATGGTGGCCGGGAACACCAACATCAACGATCTGGTGACTCAACTCCCGCTTCACTACCGCATCGGTGGATCCCCTCTGGCCTCCGTGGGCTACATCGCCGGGGCACTAGCCCAGACCGGGCGGCACGTCTATTGGCGAGTGTGGCAGACTCTGCGTTACAAGCATAGGCCGGTCGAGGCGGCGCGCGTTCTTTGGCTCCAAGTGGCCGGATTCTGCTGGGCCGGCCTGAGGCACAGAAGCACTGAGTTCTGCTGCGCGCTCGTGAACATCGAACAGGGCCCTGGACAGCTCTCGTACGAATTGGTAGCGACCGACGTTGGGGGGCACGAGGCGGTTTCCTTGGGACGCCGCACTGTCGGGTGGCAAGAAGGAGTGCTGAGCGTCGACGACCTCATCGACTACTGCGGGCAGTGGCGACTGCGTGTCCCCGAAGGCTGGGAGTGCAGCAGGGCACCGTCGGTGGACGGCTACCTCGTTGGGCGAGGACCTGTCCGCATCTCTCTACGAGGCCCGCTTAGCGCTGGTCCCTAGCTCGGTGTAGAGGTTGAGGTATTGTGTGACCACCTGGCGTTCATCGTAGTGGGCTTCGGCCTTCGCTCGCGCAGCCTGACCTAGGGACACGCGCAGCTCGGGGGCAGTCACCAGCCGGTTGATCGCCTCGGCGAGCGCAGCGGCATCTCTGGGGTTCGTCAACAAGCCGGTCTGCTCGTGGTCGACCACTTCGCGGCAACCGGGGACATCGGTGGTCACCGCGGGCTTGCCGAGGGCCGCAGCTTCCAGCAGTACCCTTGGGATCCCTTCTCTGTAGGACGGGAGGACCACGATGTCGGACGCAGCCATCAGGTCGCGGACGTCGTCTCGCTCCCCCAGGTAGCGCACCGTTCCATCAGCGGACCACCCCTGCAACTGCGACGCCGGAATAGAGGCCGAGTTGCCACTATCGGCCGGTCCGACCAGCACAGAGACCGACCGAGTCCCCAGGGTCTTCGAAGCCCACACGAACTCCTCGACGCCCTTGGTCCACAACATCCGCGCGACCATGAGGACTACGACATCGTCATCCGTGACACCAATCTCCCGGCGGACCGCGGCCCGCTTGGTCGCCGTTAGACAGTCGGGATGGAAGAAGGCGGTGTCGACACCGGAGCCTGAGGGCAGAAGGCGGGCGCGGTCGGCCGGCACGGCCTTGAGACGCTTGAGGGCGGCGAGGTCGTCCGGGTTGAAAAACACGACGGCGGAGGATAGGCGGGCAGTCACCCCAATGAGCGCCGTGACTAGCAAGCGAATGATCAGAACGCGCAACCCCCTCGCTGTGTAGACGTACCCGAGCCCGGTAACGGTAGAGATGGCCGGAGGCTTCCGCGCTAGCCTGGCTGCCAATGGCCCGTAGACGTTTGGTTTCATCGTGAAGCAGTGGACGATGTCCGGCCTGAGTCGTCGCAGGATCCCCACCAAGTCAATGACGCTCCGGAGTTCTTTCCACGGTGCCATGGAGCGCCGGCCCACCAACCATGGCTCAAACCTGGCTCCAAGGGCTGTGATCTTCCGGACGTCCTCGTCGGCTGCCCCGACGACGTGGACGGACACCCCTTGCCCGACCAGACCCCGGATGAGGGCCGCTCTGTACTGGTAGGCGACATGAGCCGTGTTTACCACGATCGCGACGCGTTGTGCTCGTACCCGAGGCGCTGCACTGCTCATGCGGGCACATCCGGTGCCGATAGCCCCCCAAGCTGTTGAAGCAGCTCGTCCATGCGTTTTGCGACTCGACCGGCATCGTATCGCAGTGCATTCTGGCGGCTCTGCGAGGCAAGCGCAGACCTTGCCGACTCGTCGGTAGCGAGCCTAAGGATCGCGCTCGCCAGCGATTCCGCGTCGTCCAGCGGCACGAGCACCTGCCCCTCCACCTCGCGCAGGATCTCGTTGGCGCCATCGGTAGCGGTGGCGACGATTGCCTTCCCCATGGCCATTGCCTCCACGATGCTGATTCCAAACGTCTCCCACCGAGAGCTTGAGACGTATATATCGGCGGCCGCGACCAATGGATAAGGGTCTTCCGCCCTGCCGGGAAGCCGGACCACGCCTGTCAGGCCCAACTGCCTGGCCAACGCTTCCAAGCGTCCCCGCTCGGGTCCCTCCCCGATGATGTCGCACAGCACGCTGGCGCCTTTGCTCCGCACATGGGCCACTGCATCTAGCAGGACATCGAATCCCTTGGCTGGGTGCAAACGGCCGACGCTCACAATGTGGACCGGCGCGGCTGCCAGCCGCTCTCCCGGCCTAACCTGGTCGAGTAAGGCCAGATCTATCGAGTTCGGCAGCACTTCGACTTGCGCCAGACTGAGGCCGTTGAACGCTTGTACCCGTTCCCGGAGCCCTTCGGAGATAGGCAGCACCAGGTCGCAGCGACGCAAAGTCCAGCGTGCTAGCTGGCGCCGCAGGAATCCGGTCCGGTGTAGTTGAAAGTCCCGCTCGAGGTCACTTTGCAGTGACCAGACCATCGTGGGCCGTTTGCGCAACCAAAACGTCGCCAAGGCGGCCAGCATCATTGGAAACCACAGGAACCCAACGATCACGGCGGGCTCCTCACGCTTGATGAGCGTGCGCAGCCGACCCACGCGAGCCAGGGTCCATGCCAGCGTCCGCACGTACCCTGAAGGCCGATGGTCGGAGAGGGTGTGAAGGATGGCCCGCGCTTCGACATCCCGAACCCAAGGCCCCTTGCGTTCTAGCAGGACAACTTCGCATTCCCGCTTCTGGGGCCAGGCCCGAACGAGGTTGACGAGTTGCCGTTCCGCACCGCCCGGTTCGAGGTTGAGGGTCAGGAAAAATACGCGTGACATTGGTCAGATAGCCCAGTGGCGACGTGGCTATGGCTCGGCCAGCACGAGGCAGTTGAACTTCCACCGGATGGGAACGCTACGGAGGAATGGCACGCCTTCGGCGATCGATAGCCCCGCCAACACGAATGAGGGTACTCGTCGGGACCTGGGTACCATGAATGGCCGCCAGGCGACGGGCTCGAATCCAGACCGGCCCATGGCCTCCATTGCCGATCTGGGGTCGAGATCGGTCCGCGGATTGAAATCGATGATCAACTTCTTTCGTACATTGGGTCTCAGACGCGCCAGCACGGCGATAGGGTCTGGGGCGTAGAAGAAGAACGTTCGCATGAAGGCGACAACCGCGTCATAGGGCCTAGCTGCGTGGTAGTCCTCGACCGACGCTACTTCGAACCGAGCGTCCACCTTCCATTCCGATGCGCGTGTCCGCGCTTGGCGGACCATTTCCGGGGATGAATCGACACCATTAACCTGCAATCCGGAAGCTGCCAGAACGCATGCGAGTAAACCGTCGCCGCAACCCAGTTCGAGCACTGAGTCGCCATGGGCCAGCCTTGGCCCCCAGCCAACGATGAGGTCGCGGCGGCGCTCCATCAAGGCCTGCGGGTCGGGGTACTCCGCCTCGGAGAAGCCGGCCGCGATCTTATCGTATTTGCCGGACAGATCAGCCACGCACTACCCCTCTGACCTCGGCCGCCAATGACGCTACAGGCGACATGGGCGCCGAGCGCTCCGGAGAATCAGCGCTTTGAGTGCGATGCGAACCGGTGCCTTGTTCATATCGTAATCGTGCAAGTAGATGAGCCTTATCCGCCCAGGAGCCGCGGTCGGGGCGCGACCAAAGGCCCGAACGTATTGCCCGAGGCTGCACGAGGTCGGCAAGAGCAGCATCGACCCTGGCCCAGCTCTCAGGCGAGCCTCCGGCTGCCACCGCTCCATCCCGTGCCCGTCTGTTTCCCGCGCGGTGCCCACTCGTGTGGAACAATCATAGGCGAATCCAGCTTCCGCGAGTGCAGAAAAAATGGGCTCGCCGGCGGCCCAGCCACCGGAGGTAAAGCCGACCGGGTCGCTGCCCATCGCCCGCAGTGCCGTGCGATCGCGCTCGATACAAAGCCGGACGTTTTCAGGGCTGAAGTCATTACGTTTATTGGGTCCGGCGATGAGGTGCCCGCTGTAGAAATGGGAGTGTTGCGCAATCTCATGCCCCAAAGCGGCAAGCTGCCGCACACGATCGCCAATATCGATTCCCGCCACCGATGCCCGGAACGGGTACACGAAGAAGGTGACTCGGTGGCCGCGCCGGGCAAGATCTCCAGCGACCCTCTCCACCTGATCCCAAACCTGATCGTCGTGCAACGCTTCCGTGTGGAAGCAAACAGTCTCACTTACGTCCATCGGAAGCCTTGCTGGGCGCAGATCCTGAGATGCGTGCGCCCTGCTCTCGCGAGACCAGCGTGGCGCCTATGCAGGGAAGCCCCAGAACGAACCACAACCAAGCGTCGCTCGTCTGCAAGTAGTTGAATAGGGCGGCGAACGTAGCCGCCGCGGCCGCTCCCAGGAAAACAGAATAGGCCGGCCCGCGGCTCGTTAGGTATCCAACGCACCAGATGGCACCGGCTGCCATCGCCAGCAATAGGACGAGTCCGGGAATGCCTCCCTCCGCAAGGAGGCGCAGGACGCCAGGAGCACCACCCCCGGTGTAGAGGTACACGCCTTGACCGACACCCAGCGCATTCTGAGCGAGCAGGGAGGGGACCTCCGAGTATGCGGATGCCCGCCCTTCAAGGCTAAGCTCGAACGACCACCGAGAGAAAGCGAAGTCGACTGCCGACTCGCCCAGAAGGCGTTGGCTCAGTTCCAGGCCAGCCCACAGCAAGGGCACCCCCAGCGGCACCAACAGCCAGAGCTTTCGACGGTCGCTGATGGTCGCGTAGACAAGCACGACGATCGTGCCCACCAGCAGGCCAACGAAGCCGGCGCGAGATAGCGAGACGACGAGCCCCGCGCTTAGCAAGCCGAGCATGACCACATTTGCCCATCGCGGGCCGGACCGGGCCCAGATGAGATAAGCCGCCAGCATCATGGCCACGGCAGAGAGGCTCCCAAATGCGGTGGGCTCGAACAGGGTGGAAAAGGGCCGCGCAGAAGCGTTTCGAAGTGTTCCGGGCAAGATCGGCCAGTCAAGCTCCTGGCCCAGCACAAAGGCTTGGTATATCCCGTACGAGGCCGAGGCTGACGCGCCGGCGACGAACAGCCGAATGTATCGGTCGAGCGAGCGCCAAGAGTGCACAGTTCCGAGCAACATAATTACGAGAGCGAACGAAGCTGCCATCCGGGCCGACTCGACGGCTGTACGGAAGAATGGGTGAGGGATGAACTCATCCACGGCGGTGAGATCGCGGGGTGCGAACCAAGCCAGGGCGAACCCCAGAAGGCTTGAGTAGAGGATGTATAGGCCAAAGAAGCCGACGTACACCCGGACCGGTCCCGGCAGTGTCCGGAACTCTCGGTTCAGCCAAGAAAGTGCTCTGGGCGTCAGCGTCCACAGAAGCACCTCCGAGATTCTGATTCGGAGCATCAATGAGACAGTCGGGGCTTGGGTGAACGGCAGCGCAAACACCGCCAGGGCGAGTACGAAACCTAGCCGCCTGCTGAGTACAGCCACAAGAATGAGCGCGGCCCCCACGGCCACCGGGACCGCCGCGGGCTCGACCCAAAACTCACCGCGCCCGACCATCCGGCCGGTAACCAGCGCGGCCGCGAGGCCGCCAGCGACGAGCAGCGCGGTGGTGGTGCGTCTGGGTAGCCAGGTACCGCGGTTCATTGGCGTCCGACGACCGGGAGGAGCGACTCCGCCACTCGGATGATCGTCGCTGCGCGCTTATCCCAAGTGAACCGAGCAGCGTCATCCCGTGCCCTCGCACCGAGCGTCGCGGCAAACTCGGGGTTTAGCAGAAGAGCTTCGAGCCCGAGTGTGAGGGCGTCGACGCTGTCGGGGCGCACGAGCCAGGCGTTGCTCCCATGTTTGAGAACCTCACGCATCGCCGGGAGGTCGGTTGAGATGATAGGAGCCCCAGCCGCCATGTATTCGAAGAGTTTCATCGGCGACACGTAGTAGGCATAGTGGTCTGTCGTCGGGTAAGGCGCTGCGGCGATGTCCAGAGCCGCTAGCCACTTAGGCACCTCTCGGTTAGGGACTCTGTCCACGATCTGAAGTGCATCGTCTGGTAGTCCCGACTCCTTGGCGATCTGCCTATAAGCGACCGCGGGCTCCATCGGACCTCCGACGAGCAGCAGCTGCGGTGCGATGCCCAGCTTGGCTCGGAGCTTTGCGAGCGCTCGTATCAGATCAGGGATACCCTTCTCTGCGCCTAGGAACTGGAAACGCCCGACGTACCCAATGATAGGCGCTCCTGATGCCAGACCTAGGTCCGCTCGCGCTTGTGCCTTCGAGGACAGATCCTCGAACAGGCTCAGGTCGACCGCATCAGGCAAGACGAGGGTGTTGTCAGGCGATGCCCCGAGGTCCTCGATACGCTCTTTCAGAAAGGACGTCAGCGCGATGTAGACGGCCCGTGGCTGCCGCGCGATGACCCGCCGCAACAACCAGCGCTGCGCGTAGCGCGGCATCGCGTGAAGCTCAAGGACGAATGGGACCCCGGAGCGGGCCAACCAGTACGCGACCGGGATATCGCGTGTCATGACTACGTCTGAGTCCAGAGCCACGGAATGGGAAACAGCGCGGCGGGCCCACCAGACTGCGTGCGCGATGTAGAGCGGGCCGTAGACTGGACCGGGTAGCCGGTCGCCCATGGGGACAATATCCCAATTGGGGAGGGTCACCACGTCGAAACGAGGCTCGACGTCGTAGTAAGCGAACGGTGCTGCCGCCGCCAACCGCGGATCCTTCTGGTGACGCTTCGTGTGAAGCAGTGTGACCGATACACCGGCCTTGGCGAGGGCCTCGCACGTCTTCATGATCTGAAGGCCGTGGGCCTTCTCGGTTGGAAGCCGCGCATTTGCGACGTAGGTCAGTCTCATGCCAAGAGTGAGCCGATCAACCGCCGCCTCGCAGCGAGGCCATGGGTTGGCGGCAAACCAGGTTGTCGTTGACGCCCGCGCTGATGAGCTCGTCAGTGACCTCCAACTCAAGCCCACGGTCATCGTCGATTGCCCGTAGGTTGCCGAACAGTCCGCGTAACGCCTCCACCAGTTCCAGTCCGGTATGCCCAGAGCGGCGCAGCGAGGCCGGATTCAGCTCGGCGAACGGGATCATCGAAGGGTTCCCTGCGATCGTCGCACGCATCCCGGCTAGCGCCTCGGGCTCGCCACCTTCGATGTCCATCTTGACGACGTCGACCTTCTTGCCGCCGAGAAAGTCGTCCAGTGCAACCTTCTCCACGGGGACCGGCTTGTCGTAACGTCGCGGCGCCGCCAGGCTCGAGAGATATGGCATCGACGAGAGGTGAAACTCCCCGGGGCCTGAGGTAGCCGAGACCGCACTGGAATGCGCCGACACTATGTTTGCCAGGTCGTTCTCCTCGATGTTCGCCTGTAGCGCATCGAAGGTACGCGGGTCCGGCTCGAATGCGATGACTCGACCGGCCGGCCCCACCTGTCTCGCAGCAGTAAGGGCATAGAGCCCGATGTTCGCGCCGTAAGCGAGCTTCACGAGCGCCGGCTTACCGCGTCTGCGAAGATCTGCCGGAGGGCGTCAGTGAGATTGTTCAGGTCATGCATTCGGACAACTTGGTCCCTAAGATCGGCACCCATTCTCATGCGCTGCGATGGATTCAGGTCAAGCAGATGCTGCAGCTTTCCCGAGAGGTCTCGGTGGTCGCCGCTGCGGAAAACCAGGACATCTGCCCACTGGCCCATGGTACTTCGGAACCCGGCAGCGGAACTCACGCTGAGACGTTCGCAGGCCATCGCCTCCAGTGCCGCTTTGTCGAGCGAGTGGTCTGTAGGCGATCCATTGACGTGGATGGCAGCCTTCCGGTGCCACAGCACAACGTCAGAAAAAGGTACCGGTCCCACAAACTCTACAGTGTCATCAAGCCCAAGACTGGCGCACGTTGCGTCCAGTTCTGACGCGTAATGTGCGTCGCGGTCTGGGGCTCCTCCGACAAAGGCCCACCGCACGTCCGGCCGGATGCTCCTCAGCAACGCCGCCGCCCGCAGGAGGGTCATCTGATCCTTGAGGGGGGACAGACGCCCTATCGAAACAATAAGCGGGGGATTCTGCGGCTCAGCACCATCTGAGGAAAACTGCTCCGTGTCAATTCCATGGCCGATGAAGCGCACCTTTTCGTGCCGATACGGATACGATTCGGGGCCGATCGAAACCATGGTGTCCGACAGATGATGGGCCAGCTTCAGCGTAGGCGAGACGGCGCGGTGGGCATACCAAGTAATCAGTGGGACATGTCGGGCCTTGAGCAGTGGCGCGGCGAGCACGGCCATCGCTGGTGCCATGTGGGCGAAGCAGACATCGGGTGGCTTCTGTCGCATCAGACGGGCCATAGTCCAGTAAAAACGGGCGATCCGTTGGGACCTTCCGAGCCCATTCTCCCCGCCGAGCGAGTGCACTGCGACGTTTGCCGGCACGTCAACGACGCCGGCGCGCACGGTGACCACTTCGATTTCGTCGACTTTTGCAGCGAGTTCTTGGATCCAACGAGTAGTGAAACCGAGCACAGGATCGGCCGTGTCTGTTGCGAGATTGAACATGAGAACGCGCATGTGAGTGGATCGGCGTCGGAGCCTAGAGCCAATCGGCGGCTGGCAATCGAAAACTTGGGCAGGCTGCCGTTCCCACCGCCACCTTGCCAGCGTGGTCGCTCGCTAGGTTGAAGACGAGCACATTCATGCCGAGGCACCCAATTCGGAGCGTTGGAGTAGGTCTTTATAGTCTGCCAGATATCGTTCGGGGGAGAACAGCCCGATAACGGCTTCACGGGCCCGTTCACCCGCCGATCCGACCTCCCCTTTATGCTGAAACACCCAGGCGAGCCGCTCAGCCAACGCTCGCTCGTCCCCTGGAGGGACAAGCCACCCGGTGACTCCATCCTGGATCAGTTCGGGGATGCCCCCAACCCGGGTTGCGACAACCGGCGTGCCCGTTGACATCGCCTCGATGACCACGCGCGGTAGGCCTTCGCTCAGTGAGGGAAGGACGAGGGCCGTCGCTTGCCGCATCCGCTCAGCGAGCTCAGGCTGAGGCAGAGAGCCGACGAAGGCAAGTTGCCCCCCCGCGATGATCTCAGCGAAGCGGTCGCGGAGGCCTGAGGCGTATGCCTCATCCGTTTCGGGGCCAGCGATGAGGAGGCTGGCGTCCGCGTGCTGGGGGATGAGAGCGGCGAACGCCGCGATGAGTTGATGCACACCCTTGAGTGGCGTGATCGCGCCAGCGAACAGCAACTGACCGCCAGCGTGATTCCGCCGCTCGCCGCCTCCGGCTGCCAAGAACGGACCAATATCCGTCCACGTTGGGAAGGTTGCGATAGGCTTGTTGGGGGCGATCGCCTGGAGCTGTGCGGCCGTGGACAGCGAAACGGAACGGAGCGCGTCCGCGTTGCGCAGCGCGAACCGCGCCGCGCAACTGAGCACCGCTGAGTAGAGATGCCGGCCCCGTATCCTTTGCTGAAGGAATAACGCCCCTTCGAAATCGCCGTGGCTTTCGACGATCAACAGCAGCCGCATCCGGAGCAGCTTTGCTGCTGCCTTCGCGAGAGCCCCCGCGACTCCCTCGTACGGGCTCTGCGCAATGACGTACCGGACACCGCGTCGCCGGGCCAGCCATAGCGTCAATGGGACCGCGAGGGTCAGCGCCAGCAGGTTCCGTCCCAGCCTAGTGGGAAGCGAAGGGAGGAGGTAGAAGCTCGCGTGCTCGTGGTACGCACTGGGTGTCATCCCACCAGCAAAACCGATGACGAAAACCGGGCCAATCTGGGCAAGAAGAGCGAACTTCTTCGCGGTGGTCTCGTTGAGAGGGGACGCATACCGGGTACGGCTGAGGAAGCAGATTCCAGGTTGGCGCTCCCTCATCAGCGGCTGGTTGTCGGCTTCTGGGCCGTCACAACGAGATGACGCCCCCACGGAGCCAGCGTCCGTGGCCGGGACAACGCGTGCTCGATGGCGAGCGCCGCTACCTTTGCGGGAGCCGCGCGGAGCAGCCTGTTGAGGACACGCCGCGAATGCGGGAAGTCGATGAACGCTGCTCCCGCCATATGTCCGACGCGGAGCTCGCCGCTTTCGATCAGGGCCCGTATGGTGCGCGCCGTGAACTCTCGGACGTGCGAATCACCATGCGCTTCAGTAGTCACCATGGAGAACTCGCGAAGCGGCTCGAACTGCCGAAGCCGAATTACTCGAAGGAGCCGTCCCCACCAAGTCCCGTCGCCATTGAGGTTGGGCACCGTCAGAACTAACAGCCCCCCAGGCTTCAGGACCCGCTCGACCTCTCCCAGCAACACCTCTGGCGCGAGCACGTGCTCCAGCACTTCCGAGCAGAGGACCTTGTCGAATTCCGCGGACTCGAAAGGCAGGACTTCGTCGGCGGCGACTGCGCGGAATTCCGCGTTCTCAACCCCCTGCCGCCTAGCCTCGCGCTGCGCACGCTCAACGAAGCCAGCCGCTATGTCGATGCCTACGGCTCGTTTGCACCGCGCGGCAGCGGCCATGACTTGCCTGCCGGCTGCACAGCCGACATCCAAGAACGCGTCCATGGGCCGCAGCTCAAGGGCCCGAAGCGCGGCCCGCTCTCGGACGTTGTTCACGAAACCGACGCCGTAGTTGGGGGTGAACCGGCCGACGAGATAGGACTCGGCCTTCTGCCGAGCGAACTCCTCCCACATCTCACCGTAGTCCCTCTTCGTGCTCATCGCAGCGAACGCTCGATGAAGCCTTGGACTTGCTGGGCCCTGTGTGCCCACGTGTGGTGGTCAAGCGTCTCAGCTCGAGCCCGCTCACCCATGGCTGCGCGGCCGGTGTCGTCGATTGAACGCAACAGCGCTTCAGTGAGCGCCTCAAGATCTCCCGGGGGCACCAACACCCCCGTTTCCCCGTCCCGGATGAACAAATTGGCGTCCCCAACGTCCGTGGTAACGACGACCTTCCCCATGGCCATGTACTCGGGAAGCTTCGACGGGAAACCATTGCGGGTGGCCGGGACGTCGGGTCGCGGCACGACCAGCACATCGCATGCGGCGAGGGAAGAGGCCACGTCCTCGTAGGGTTGCTGTGGCAGGATAAGGATGTGGCCGGGATTGGGAACGGTGCGGAGCCGCCGCTCGATGTCCTGTTGGAGCGGACCACTCCCGACGAACACGAAAGTCGAGCGCCCTGGTGCGGCGAGGGCCGTAGCGCAGTCCATCAACTGCGCTACGCCCTGGTACGATCGAAAGTTGCCAACATAACCGACCACGGTGCCCGGCTCACTGGGCAACATTTCCACTAGGGAGCTATCGGGTTTCACGGTAGGTGAAAAGAGGCAAGGGTCGGCCGCCCCATGGACCACCTCCAGGTTCGGTTGCCAGCGTCGGAGCCGGTCTACCAGCCCCCGAACGACGACCGTCGCGCCGCAAGCGAGCCGCAGCGCCATCGCCTGGGTGGCCGCAAAACGGATGCGCTTTAGCGGAGCGAGGTACCCGCTTACAGGGCTTTCTTCCAACGGCAACCCGTGGATGTCCACGAAGAACGGTGTCCGAGTCACTGCGCAAGCCGCGGTCACCCCCGCGACGCCCGACTGCGTGATGCTGAACACTGCATCTGGGCGTTCCCGCCTAATGATGCCATGTAGGGCTCGTCCGTCTACTCGCGCGCTCGTCCACGCCTGTAGCTCGTATGTGCCCACATCTCGGCCGAGCGAAGCTGTCCCGCGCCCCACGGCGGTCACCGACACGTCGACCTGGTTGAGCCCATGGACGAGATTGCGAGCACGGGCTGGCGTACCTCCGCTCCGGGCGAAGTCGCCTGCGTAGTAGAGCAGTATTCGCATCAACCGTCCAACACCTTGCACAGGACATCGGCGATGCGGACGGCCGCGTTTCCATCCCACAGCTCAGGCACCGTCCCCACCTTTCCGCCACCGGCCAGAATGCCGTCGACGTGATCGACGATGCGGGCGGGGTCGACGCCGATGACAGTGTTCGTCCCCACGGTCACGGTCACCGGCCGCTCCGTTTCATCCCGTAGGGTGAGACACGGCACGCCAAGGGCGGTCGTCTCCTCTTGGACTCCCCCTGAGTCCGTCAAGACAAAGGCGGCGCTGTCCATCAGGCGAAGGAAATCAAGATAGCGCAGCGGCGGAACCCTGCGAAGACCAGGCTGGTCTCTGCCACCCTCTGCCTCAGGCCAGTGGACCCGGGGGTGGACCGGCCAAACAATGGGGATCCGAGCTGCGACCCGGCCGATTCCGGCCGCTAGGGCGATGACGCGCTCACGGTTGTCGACGTTCTCGGGGCGATGCAGTGTCAGCACCCCGTACCCGCGCGGCGAAAGCCCCAGGTCGTCGAGGATGGTGGACTGCCGCGCTCGTGGCCTCCCCTCCCGTAGCGAATCGACCATTACGTTACCCACGAAGAATATCCGCTCCGCGTGGATGCCCTCGTTGAGGAGGTTGGTCGCTGCGGACGGCTCCGTCGTAAAGAGCCACGTGGCCAGATGGTCCGTTACGGTTCTGTTCACCTCCTCCGGCATACGCCGGTTGAAGCTGCGCAGGCCCGCCTCGACGTGGGCGACGGGTATGTTGAGTTTCGCAGCGCACAGGGAGGCGGCGAGGGTCGAGTTCACGTCGCCCACGACGACGACGCAGTCGGGGTTTAGGTCGGTGAGTACCGGCTCGAGCTGCATCAGCATACGGCCCGTCTGTTCGGCGTGGCTGCCGCCGTGGATGCCTAGGTGGACATCGGGCCTGGGTAGCCGTAGATCTTCGAAGAAGACCTCGCTCATCTCTGGGTCCTGATGCTGGCCGGTATGGACGAGGGACACTCGGGAGCCGGTCCGGCTGCGCAAAGTGCGTACAAGCGGCGCGGCCTTCATAAAGTTGGGCCGTGCTCCGACGATGACGGTGACGTGGATTGAACAGTCCAATAGCGACCTATCCAGTTACCTGGTAAACCTGCTTCATCCACTCCAAGGTCTTGCCGATGCCCTCGCTGAGTGGCACCTGAGGCGCGTGGCCCAGATCACTCACTGCTTTCGAGACGTCCACGATCTTGTCCTTGGTGGTGAACGCCTCTCCTTCTTTGTACGCGACGAGGCGGTCGTTCTTGCCGAGGTAGGCCAGCACCATGTCCGAGACTGTCTTCATATCGTGGAGCTCGGTGCCGCCGATGTTGTACACCTCTCCCGGCTTGAAGTTGTCGACGATGCTGCCGAGCGTGCGACACGTGTCGGTCACGTAGGTGGATGTCCGGCGATGCCCCAGGTAGACCGTGTACGGGAGGTTGTGCAAGGCGCTATAGGCGAAGATGCAGATCGCACTCCGGTAGGAGCTGTAGTGCTCGCCTGGCCCGTACGTATTGAACAAGCGGACCCGCACAGTCTCCGTCCCCGCCATGGCTGCGGAGTTCAAGATCTGCATCTCGTTGACCCACTTCGAGATGGCATAGTCGTTGAGCTGCCGGACCTCGTTCTTGTCCATCACGTCTTCGCGCATGACGCCCTGGTAGTCGCCGTAGACCTCGGACGACGAGAAATGGATCAACCGGAACCGGTGTCGTTCTTGCAGCCTGAGCAAGTGCTTCAGGCCGATGGCGTTGGTGGTCCAGAGAGTCTCGTAGAAGTCCTCGCCGTTCCACCGTCCGAACTCCGCCGCGAGGTTGTAGACGTAGTCGAACTGCTCGCTGTCGAACAGACGCTCGAGCTGTCGGTACTGAGAGATGTCACAGCGATAGTAGTTGGGAGAACTCCCGTGCCCTTTGTCTGCGGTCACCAACGTGTGGCCTCGGCCCTCCAACTCAGGGACGAGGGCGCTTCCGACAGCACCATTGGCCCCTAGAACGAGGATGCGGCTGAGAGAGGGGGGCGGTCGAGGTTCCATCTAACGCGAGGCTCCTGTTTTGATCCACCACCACCGAACGGCGGGAATCACGTGTCCGACTATCTGAATTGTCGCAAGCCAAGCGGCCATGCCGACGAACCCCCATAGCGGGCCGACAACCGCGAAGCCGGCGACCAACAACGCGATCATCACCGCCCCGTTGGCCGTCCAGAATCGGATATAACCGCGCGCCAAGTATAGGGGCCTTAGCCAGAAAAAGAGGAGCCAGGCGGCAGTCCCTGCCAGCAGGAGCCGTACGGCGGGGAGGGCGGCATCGTACGAAGGGCCCACGATGTTGGGCAGAACCTCCCCGATCCAAAGGACGGACGATAGCGCCAGAATCCCGAGAGGCAGGCCGACAGTGAACGCCAGCCGCTCCGCGAACCGTGACAGAGCGTGTACGTCCTGGGCCGCCAGCTGGGCGAAACGGGGATAAGCGACGGACTGTAGAGGTCCGACGAGATATCCGCCGCCGCCTGCGACCACTTTCGCGAGCCGGTAGAGGCCCGCGTCGGCGGCCCCCGTCAAAGAGCCGACGAACAACACGTCGGCTTGCTTGGAGAACACGCCAAGCAAGCCGCCCAGGTCCAGGAAGAAGATGAAGCTGAATATCTCCCGGCGACGGCCCTGAAGGGCACCTAGCCGGGCTGCAAACCAGCTCCCGCCCAAGGCCTTCGTGGCGACTGGGTACGAGACCAGCACCGCCAACATCCCATGGAACGCAATACCCGTGGCACTGCCTATGATGGCCCCCTGCACGCCGAACCCGCCGGCGACCAATCCAAGCACAATCCCGGCGCGGATGATGGCCGCTAGCATGTCGACTCCCGCGAGGAGCGAGAAGCGTCCGAGTGTCGATAGGATGGCGTGCGAAGACCCGTACAGTGAGCGAGGCACGAGCGCCCCAGCGTAGAGAATCGCGGAGATCGCCATCCCCTCGGTATGGATGATCCGGCCCTCCGCCCACCACGCAGTCCCAGCCACGATAACCAATGTGGCCGCTCCCGCCGCGAAGTCGACGACATTGCTCAGAAGGGTCAGGGCCCGTGCACGCGAAGTGTCTCCGCGTTCTATGAACTCACCGAGGTACTTGACCGTGGCTTCGCCGGCCCGAGCGTGCAGCACCGCATGGACCAAGGCTGGGTAACCGATGGTCAGTGCGAACACGCCGTACAGCTCGGCGCCAAGCCAACGCGCGATCAGCAGACCTTGGACGATAGCGATCACCGACACGAAGCCGTTGGCCGCGCCCAAGACGCCCGCGTCGCGGACGAACCGGCGCCCGATCATTCGCTTGGTCAGCCTCCTGAGAGCGTTGGTACTGCCCAATATGCCTCACTACCCCTGAGGGACCTCAGCCTGAGCGCTGCCGTCGAATCCCTTTGGCAGGGTACGTCCAATCTATGATGGGGCGAGCCACCACGACGGCGCCGTCCACGAACCGCGCAATCAGGGGCGCTACCTCAAGCACACTGAGGGGCCGAGGGAGCCACGACCCCGCGCTGATTACCTCGAACCCTGCGCGCTCGACCGCGAAACGAACCGTCGCGGGCACGAAGGCGTTGACGTGGTCAGCCGCCGCGAAGCCCGAGAAGTAGCGTCCCAACAGTGGCAGGTGGCGGAGCGCCGGAAGCAGCGGGATCGTCGGCACGTACAGGAACAGCTGACCGGACGGCCTGAGCAGCCCGTGCAATCGCCGCAGAAACTCATGGGGCGCCTCGACGTGCTCCAGTACCGCCGAACACCAGACGCTGTCCACCTTCGGCAGCTCGGTCGTGTCCTCGGTGGCGAAGTCAACCTCGCGCACGTCCAGGCCGATGCTCCTTCCGAATGCGGCCTGGGCGGGATCGATCTCAATGCCGTATGAGCCTGGTCGACAGAAGACCAAGTTCATACCGTAGCCACACCCCACATCACAAACGGCGCCGTCCGTGAGATGGTATCGGCGCTCCGCTTCCCGGAACAGGCGTCTCGGCGCTCGTGCGAACCACTTCGCGTAAATGCGGGAGTTCTCTTGAGCGTCGAAGCAGCCCTGGCTCGAAACGTGCTCGCGCAAGGCATCTTGGTCACCCACCTCGGGTAGCCCTTGGAACCGGATCATGCAGGGCCCCCAGCCGTGGAAAAGAGGACCTTTTCCGTCTCGTGGACCATCCGCTCGAAGCTGAACGCCTGGCTTGTGGCGCGTGCCTCCTGAGCCATGCGGGCGCGGGCTTCGTCGTCCGTCCGCATGTAGGCGATGGCGGAACTGAGCTCCTCCTCCGCGCCAACGGCGACCAGCTTGCCGTTAACCCCGTCGCGCACCACTTCGGGAGTGCCCCCGGCCGCAGTCGCCACCACAGGGACACCAAGGCTCATCGCCTCGAGGACCACGTGCGGGAGCCCCTCATAAGATGACGCTAGGACGAAGAGATCGCTGGCGGCCATGAGTGCGAGAGACTCCCTCCGGCTTCGCTGCCCTGTGAACCGGACGCGGCTGCCCAGCTCAAGATCAGCCACGAGTGTCCGCAGTCCCAGCCCCTCTGGCCCCTCACCCACCACCACCAGCTCGACCTCTGGCAACCCCGCGATAGCACGGATGATTCGGTCGACATGCTTCCACCGAACAAGTCGCCCCACCGTGACGATTCTGAACCTGGTCCCGCGTGCCATGTCCACATCTGGCAGCTCGCTAGGCAGGTCCACGGCGTTGTACACGACCTGCACGCGCTCGGAAGCTGCCCCCCAGTTTTCGACGACGCCGCGGAGGTATTCGCTGGGTACGATGACCGTGGCGGCGCGCCGGGTCCACCACGCGCGAGCAGCCTTCAGGACCGAGACGCGGCGGCCATGCTGCCGATGCTGGAAGCTGTCGAAGTCACCGGTTACCCAACCGCGGCCGATGGACCGCTCGTATGCATAGTCGCCAACGACGCGGAGGGCGAGTGGCTTGCGCAGAAGCGCCGCGGCTATGACCGACTGAAAGGGGAGCCCAGCGGCGAGAATGACATCGGCGGTCCTGCCGTACCACAGTATCGACGCCAGGGCCACCAACGATCGCGCGGCAGCCGGGAGCGAGGGTCGACTGGGGCGATGAACCGGGTACGGGTAAGGGACGTTGCGGGTCCTAGAGGGACTCTGAGTGACCACCTCGACCTGGTGTCCAAGGCGTTGAAGCGCCTCCGCCAGGGCGGGGACATAAGTCGCTGGCCCCCCGGAATCCGGAGGGAAAATGCCCGTGGCCATCAGAATCGCGAGGCCTTTGCTAGTCGTTCGTCGAGACTTCGATTGGAGTCCGCTCGTAATCGATGATCTCCCTGAGCATCTCCTCCAGGTTCAGTGAAGGACTATAGCCGGTGAGGGCCGCGAGTTTAGAGATATCGGGAAGCCGCCGGGGCATGTCCTCGAAACCCGATTGGAACGCTTCTTCGAATGGTATCAACGAGATCGGTGAGGAGCTGCCGGTCATGCGCTTGACCGTCTCAGCGAGTTCGAGGATCGCCGTTTCCTGATAGTGCCCGATGTTGAACACTTGACCGTATGCAGCCTCGTTTCCTACCAGGGCAATCATGGCCTCGACGACATCCCCCACCCAGGTGAACGAGCGTTGCTGTGAACCGTCGCCGTAGACGGTGAGCGGCTCGTTGGCGAGGGCCTGTCGGACGAAGCGGGGGACGACCATCCCGTATTGCCCCGTCTGACGGGGCCCGATTGTGTTGAACAACCGCACGATAACGACCGGCAGGCCCCGCTCTGCCCAATACGCCTTGGCGAGGAACTCATCGATGATCTTGGAGGCGGCGTAGGCCCATCGGCTCTTTGATGTCGGTCCCAGCACGAGATCGTCTTCTTCGCCGAACATGTGCTTGTTCAGCTTGCCGTAGACCTCGGACGTGGACGCGACCAAAAGGGGGATGTTCAGTTCGGCGGCCACCTCGAGTACGATGTTTGTGCCGTCCACATTGTTGTTGATCGTCTCGATGGGCCGCTCCACGATCCTTCGAACACCCACCGAGGCTGCCAAGTGGAAGATTGCATTCGCACCCTTGGCCAGGCGCTCGATCGTCTGACGGTCGGCGGTGGAGCCTCTCACCAGGTGATAGTTGGGGTGCTTCTCGAGGTGCGCCACGTTCTGCGCACTGCCTGTGGACAGGTCATCTAGCGCCACAACCTGTTGGCCGCCCGCCATCAGGGCATCGGCTAAGTGCGAGCCAATAAAGCCTGCGCCGCCAGTTATAAGAAACATGCGCAGCTCACTGTGACGCGGAGCCGGTCATAGGCTCCACGAGATGACGCCCGGGGTGTCCTTGTAGGGTGACCCCAAGACGCCCTTGACATCAACCAGCACTCCAGGGGTGTGGTCCGATTGGACCAAACTGACAATGCGCTCCAGGCTCACCGGGGTCTGGAAGTCAGCGTGCGCGACTGCCACCACCACCGCGTCATATGAGACGGACTTAGAAGCAGCCGTGAATGGATCCTTTCCCGGCGTGACTCCGATACGGAGGAGAGCTTCGTCGTCCACCAACGGGTCGAACACGGACACGTTGCATCCGAAGCTGCAGAGCTCTTGGCTGAGGTCGGAGATCTTGGTGTTCCGGAGGTCGGGCACGTTCTCCTTGAACGTCGCGCCGAGCACGAGCACGTCGGCGCCGCGAACAGGTCGTTGAGCGCGAGTGAGCAGCCTGACCGTCTCATGGGCAACGTAGGCGCCCATCGACTCGTTGACCCGACGTCCGGCCAGGATCATCTCTGGATGGAAACCGACCTGAGCGGCTCTGTACGTCAAGTAGTAAGGATCGACTGGAATGCAGTGACCACCGACGAGGCCGGGTTTGAACGGAAGAGCGTTCCATTTGGTGCCGGTCGCATCTAGAACTGCCTTGGTTTCGATATCCAGTCGGTGGAAAAGGATAGCAAGCTCGTTCATGAGCGCAATATTGAGGTCGCGCTGCACGTTTTCAACGACCTTGGCCGCCTCGGCGGTCCTGATGTTCGGCGCTTTGTGCAGCCCGGCCAACGCGACCCGGCCGTAGACGGTCTCGACCGCCGCCAATGTCACCTCGTCACAGGCGGAGATGATCTTGATGACCTTGTCGATGGTGTGGTCGCGGTCGCCTGGATCGATTCGCTCAGGCGAGTACCCCACCGCGAAACCCTCGCGGAACCGCAGCCCGGATACTGACTCCAGCATCGGGATGCACACCTCTTCTGTGCATCCCGGGTAGACGGTCGATTCGAAGACCACGATGGGCATGCTGTCGTCTGGCAGGCGCGCCGGCCGCGCAGCAAGAGCATCTCCGATGAGCCGACAGGCCTGCAGTAGCGGACCATGGTCAGGCTGCAGTGCCTCGGTGACCGGAGTTGGCACCGTCACGATAAAAAAATCAACCTTGCTCAGGTCCTTAGCGTCACCGCTGAACCGGAGACTGGTCGCGGCCAAGACGGACTTGGAGACCTGGGCGTTGCGATCATGGCTCAAGGCCAGGTCGTCGATCCGTGCGTGGTCGGTATCGAACCCCAGGGTCATGAAATGCTCCGCAAGGGCCAGCGCTAAGGGTAGCCCCACATAGCCCAAACCCAAAACGGCGACTGTGGGGGAGTAGGTATCGGCCATGGTGGACATTACACGGGAAGAGGCAAACACAGCGGCCTAGGCCACGACTCCGTTCGCGACGTTCGCAGACCGTTGCCCGCCAGGTGTCGTAGACCCATGTCTATGCCGCTCAGTATAGTGCTGGAGCGCAGGTAATACAGCCTCCCTGTCTTGTGGTGCTCCTCGGGCAGCGATTAGGATTCGGGCAGCATTCCACCGAATGGAGAATCAAGCCTACAAAAGACCCTTCGACCTCACGGTGCTGCTCGCCGCGCATGTGTTCCTCTTGCCGATTTGGCTCACGCTTTGGACGATCATTCCGGTGCTGATATGGCTCGATGATGGGCGCCCTGTGTTGTTCAGACAGACCAGAGTGGGGAAGGCGGGGAGACGCTTCGAGGTCTTGAAGTTCCGTACCATGAAACCCGGCCCCGCCGACGAGGTACATCTCGGAAACGTGACCAACGATCCGCGGGTGACACGACTGGGCAGGGTGCTCCGCAGAGTCGCACTGGACGAGCTCCCTCAACTGTTGAGCGTTCTCAAGGGTGACATGAGCCTTGTAGGCCCCCGGCCCCTCCCGGTCGAAGAGTATGTGCATTGGGCTGGCTTGCTGCCAGGCTTTGAGCGACGGCAGGCCGTGACGCCTGGCTTTACCGGCCTCGCCCAGGTTCACAACATTAACGACGAGCCATCGGCGAAACTACGATATGACCTCGAATACATTGAGCGCGCCGGACCGCTGCTCGACCTGCAACTGCTGGCCCACTCGGTCGTGAACACTGGCCTGGCACGATGGGACCAGCGCTCCGGCAAGTCGACCGACGAGCTGAACTAACCCTCTTCCCCGGCACCGGACCAACGCCTCGTGTTACGGGAACAAGGCAGAAACACCGTGACCATAGGTAACAATCAGTCCGCCGGCATCCCAAGTCTGCTCGTCGAATACTTGAGGGCCATCCGCAGCTGGTGGTATGTGGCCGTAGCCGTCTTCATCGTCACGACGGCCGCCACGGCGTTCTACGCATTCAATCGCGGAGACGTGTTCGAGACCACCACAAGTCTGCTCATCGTGAGTCCCGTTTCCGAGAGGGCCCAGGGGTCGAGCGCTACGCAGCCCTTCAGTTCGGTGCTGGGCACTCCCATAACCCCGAAAGAGCTGCAAGTCCTCGCGAGCGCACCCGATTTGTTGGAGACCGTGATCGACCGGTTGCAGCTAACGAGCGGCGACGGTGAGCTGCTGTCTGTGGATGAGCTGCAATCACGAATGGTGCCCCCCATCGAAGAGGACTTGCCGGTACTAAGGATGACCGTAAGCGGTGCCGACCCGAACGATATCCAACGCACCGCTGACACTTGGGCCACCGCGTTCATCGAACGGAATAGCGAATTGTTCACCAGTGAAGCAGGCAGAGTCTTCGAATTCGCCTCAACCCAATACGATTCGATGCTCGCCGCCTTGCGCCTTGCGGAGGACCAACGAGTACTTCTCACCGTCGAAGGGTCGCCGACGACCCTCCGCGCCGAACTCAACGCCATGCAAGACACGTTTAGGACCTTCCTCGAGCGAGATGAAGAGGGCAGGGCCTTGCTTGTGACGGTGCGTGCCAGGCTGGACAGCCTCCGAGCCGCCGTGGCCGCTGAACCGCCGGTAATCTCCCTGGAGCGTGGGGTAGACCTGGACACGGTTGTTCAGGTGGTGGCCGGGAGTGCCACGGCCGACGTGATCCAGCTGCTGGATGCGTTGACCCTCTCGGCCGAAGAACCCAACCCGGTCTACCTAGACTTGCGCCGGCAACTCCTTGATCTCCAAACCGGCTCCGCTGGGCTCGAACAGGACATTCTGTACTTGGACACGAGGATTGCCGAGCTCGCAATTGCCATCGAGACCAAGGGTACGGAGCTCGCTGATTTCGAACTCGCGGACTCCCGGTTAAGGCAGGAAGTTTCTCGGCTGAACGCCGGACTCGACCGGGTCGCAGACCGCCGGGACGAGACGCTCCTGATCTCGGAGGGGGAGGCAGGCGCCATCCAGGTCTTGCAGGGGGCCATCGTCCCTTCGAGCGCCACCTCCCCGAACAGACTTCAGATCCTCGTCCTCGGAGCCGTCGGCGGCTTGCTGCTCGGCATCCTCGTGGCCATTCTCCTTTCCTATTGGCGGGCGCTGGATGCCCCTCCGCCCGCTCGCAGAGATTGACCTTGGCATTGTTCGCCTCTGGCAACCGACGGCAGAGACGAGGCGCGGCCCGTACCCTCGCTGCTGGCGAACGCTCATCGCCGGAGGCCAGGCTTATGGAGGCACTGTGGCTTGCCGCGGTCTTCTTGGTCCCGCTGGCCTTCCTGCCTGAAGACTCGGTTATATCCCCATTCAGGATCGTCAAGATCACGCTGCTTCGCGTGTTCGTCGGAGGCATAGCCATTGGGTGGCTGGTGGAGTTCGTGCGCGCCGCTCGGCCGGTTCGTTTGCCACTGACAGGGGCTGAGTTTCGAGGTTGGCTTCAAAGGTCCCCGACACACTGGCTCCTGCTCGCCGTGGCCCTGTATGGCCTGGTCACACTCGTCGCAACCCTCACCTCGCTGTCCTTCCGAACGAGCCTCTGGGGGAAGCTCCCCGGCGACGAGGGCTACAGCCTGTACACGAGCACTGCCTACTTCGTCCTGTTCTTCGCGATCGCGACCCACGTGCGGACGAGGCCTCAACTTTTGCGGCTCCTGGGCGTGGTAGCCGCGGCGGGGTCGCTATCGGGGCTCTACGGAGTTCTCCAGTACAACGGGCTCGATCCGTTCGACTGGCCGTTGATAGATGGCCGGATCGTTTCGACCTCGGGCAACCCCATATTCGCCGGCTCGATCTTCGTTCTGACTATCCCAGTAACGTTGGCGCTGGGGCTCGTGGCAACTATGGGCCGCCGACGCGCACAGGCGATCGCGTGGGCCACCGGGGCCGCGCTTCAAGGAACGGCTCTGTTTCTGACCGCAAGCCGGGGTCCGCTCATCGGAGCGGCGGTCGCCTTCGTAGTGTTATTGCCGCTGACCTGGCGCGCTTGGTTTGCCGGTCGCGTCAGGGCTCGGACGCAGGCGTTGGTTGCGGTAGCACTCGTCGCCGCATTGTCCGTCGGAGGCCTCGCGGCCGCGCAGACGCAGGCCGGTGGAGTGGTGGTCCAACGGTTCGAGCAGGGCGCGGCGTTCGTCCAGGGAGGCTTCGCGGGCTCGAGCGGCGTTCAGCGCCGACACCTGTTGGAGGGCAGCCTGACTCTCATTGCCGAGCGGCCCACGCCGGATTTCGCCGACGACAAGCTCGAGTTCCTGCGGCCGCTGGTCGGGTACGGGCCTGACACCTTCGAGTCCGTGTTCCCCCTAGGTGCGCCAGAGTCGACGACTTTCGACCTCGGGACGCTGTTCACCTACGCGCACAACCATGTCCTCCACGAGACGATCGAGCTCGGCGGGCTGGGAGGTCTGGCCCTGTTGTTCCTGTTTGGCGCGGCGGTGTTCGCAGGTGCCGTGCTATACCAGCAGCGCGGGCCACCGGGCATCGGAATAGGGTTGCTCCTCGCGGGGCTGCTGGCGGCCGTGGCCGGTCGATTCGCTGAACAACTCTTCGGAATCCCACGAGTCGGCGACCTCACGCTCCTGTGGGCCCTGCTTGGGGCCCTCGCCGCGGTACCTCACGTTCTTGCGGTTGTCCCGGACGGGGCAGTGACGCCCCGCCAGCCGTGGGCAGCCCCCTGGACCTCGAGGAGCGCTCGGTCGGCCGCCGCTGGTGTTGCCATTGTCGCGGTCGTGCTGGTGACCTGGACGCAGTCCGTCAACCAGATCAGGGCATCGTCCCTCGCCGCGAGTAGCATCGACGCCACTGCAGACGGACGCCTCGACGACGGGCTAGCGCTCATCGACCGGGCCATCTCCTTGGCACCGGATGTGCGCATTTTCCACCAGGAGAGGGGCACGCTGTTCGGGGCCAGTTCAGAGAACACACAGGATGAGGCCGCGAGACTGAGGTTTGCCGAGCTCGCCTATGCGGCTGATCTTGAAGCGGTCGACCTACAGCCGCTCTCCTACCAGGGGACGGTCGCGGCTGGACAAGCAGCTCTACGTTTGGCAAGGCTGGGCGACGTATTGGCCAGGCTCGAGGGTGTCGGCCTCTACACCCGCCTCACTCAGCTGCGCCCGGACACCTACGAGGCTTTCGACGCCGCCGCCGCCGCTTTCTTGGAGCTCGGGCGCGCCGACCTCGCGCGAGCGGCGGCTACCGATTCGCTCAGCAAGCCACGACTCCGGGACAGCGAGCGGTCTCGTGCCTACTTGCTTCGGGCCCTCGCGGAGGCGGAGCTTGGCGATGCCCTAGCAAGCGTAGAGGGCGCTGCCACCGCGCTGCGCCTGGGCGGGCTCAATGACATCGAGACTGACGCGGCGAACCAGATCGTCGCAGACACCGACGCGGCCGAGGCCAGCATCGACTAGCTGGAGGGCTCCTCTATCATGGCCGGACCGTCCTTTACAGCACCGTGGCCAAGCGCTGACAATGAGCGCAAGGGCGGATAGCTCAGTCGGTTAGAGCGCCTGCTTCACACGCAGGCGCCCTGCTTCCCCCGCCCGCAATCTCGCCGGTAGCGAACCTGCACCGCGCCTCGATGTTACAGCCCGGACCCGACCTGCGGTTTCGTAAGCCGCTGTTCTGCCACTCATGTAGGAAGCGCACGCACGCGCGGGTCGCGCGAGGGCGAATTAGGCCATGACCTGCGCAGCTCTGGGTTGACTCGCTTCGATTGCCTCATGGTTGAATGACGGCGGGGCGCGGTGCATCTTCCATCGGAGGTGCGCTCGATGCGCCTACTCGCCCTTCTCCCGCTGCCGCCTCACCTGCGAAGGCTAGTCCCGCTTCTGCCGCTCGCCGTTGCTCTCGGCGCGAGCTGGTGGGCCTTGGCAACCCAACTCAGCCGTGCCGTCAACATCACCGCGGATGCTCTCGACCTTCTGCGGCAGGTGCGCACATGGGGCACCTAGACCCGCTGCCCAGCCGCTACGTCCCTCGCCGGAAGCTCGCCACCGTGGAAAGCTCGGCGGCGATGTGGTCGTGTTACAGGTGCGGAGGATTCGCCTACACGCGTGTCTCGGCCATCGAAGCCGTGCCGGAGGGCCACTGCGTCCAGCTCGGATGCCCGGACCCGCAATGCCGGGCGCCCAACGTCTTTCTGCGCGTCCCGGCGCCCGACTACCTCGCCGACGCCGACGAGTACACCGACCCGGCCGGGCGTTGGTTCGGCAAGCTGCAAGGGACGCTCGGATGACCGGCGCGAAGGTCCCCCACCCTAGCGGCGTCGCGGTCCTCTGCCCCAAGTGCCAGACCGGCCTTGTTACACGCTTCAAGAACTTCCGCCACTGCGGGCGCCGGTGGCCGACCGACGAGCACCGGGCGGGCAAAGGGGCTGAACCGGTGGCGACTCAGCAGCATGCGCAGCTCGGCACCCTGGAGGTGAAGTGGTGACCACGACCGGGCGCCGCATCTTCGTGGACGAGGTGGACGCACCTGCGCAGGAGCCGGACGGCGCGGGGCAGGCCCCGCCCAAGCCGCCGCCCGCTGCTGCCTCACCTGCTCAGCCTGGCGGGGACGAGGGCCTGAAGGACCTCATCTCCATCGGCAACCTCATCGACAAGGGGCTCGACCACCTGCGCGGTGTGGCCCGCAGCCCCGCCGAGCGCGAGGGCCTGCGCTACCTCGTCGATGCGCTGGTGCGCGGACGCGAGCCCAAAGAACCATCACCCGCAGCCAAGCAAGAGGAGCAAGCCGTGGAAGACAAGACAGCCGAAGCGACGAAGGCCGAATCCAAGGCGATGCGCGCCAGCATCGACACCTCGAAGCTCATGGCCGAGCTGGAGGGCGGTATCGGGCTGCTGGTGCAAATCTACGGCAACGAGCCCATCAGTTCGCTTCCCGGTCGCCTCACGGACAACCGCGCGGCGGTAGAGAAGGCGCTGGGGGACGCGCTGAAAAAGGCCATCGTGTACGAGGCGGTCGATGGAAGCTGACCTCGCGGGCAAGGGGACCGTGCTCTCTGGCCTGCGCGGGTCGGGCAAGACCAACGCCGCACGCGCCATCGCGCTTGCGGACCCGGAGCATGTGCTGGTCTATGACCCCATGGACCAGTACCCGGAGTTCGACCGCATCATTCCGAAGTGCGCTGACTACCCGGAGGCGGCGGACGAGCTGGCACGCATCCTCGAACGGGACGTGAAGCTGTGGGACGGCAACCCCAACGGCTACCGGCTGTTGGTCGTGGATGAGGCGCACCGCGTCGTGCCCACCCAACTCAAACTCCACCGGGGCCTCGCCCGGCTGAACCACGAGCACCGGCACATACCGCTGGCCATCATCTGGGTCAGCCGCCGCCCGCGCGAGCTGCACCCGGAGATCGTCAACCTTGCTGACCATCTCCTGATATGGCGCCTGCCCGGCGCGACCGACTCGCGCTTCCTCGAAGATACGGCACGGGGTCTGTCGGGCGCCGTCGCTGGGCTGGGCCGCTTCGAGTTCGTGTACGTGGACCAGGACCGACAGTTTGAGCGCATGGCACCCTTCGCCGATGTGTCGCCCAAGGGGGGTTGACAGGCTTCGATTGGCTCGTGCTAGCGTGGTTCCGACGTACCGGGGCGCGGGGTAAACACCGCGCCCCGGTTGCTTTTCCCCCGCGCCTCGGTCGCCTACTTCAGGAGGTGACGGCGTGCCCGACATAGACCTCACACCCGGTAAGTCGCGCTTCAAGGAAGCCTGGAGCGGCCTCTGGCGTGGCTTCGTGGCTGGCAACATCTCCGGCCTCGGCATGGCCTTCGCAGGTGCCCCCGTGGGCGGCACCGCTGGTGGCCTTGTCGCGTCCGCCGTGTTCGGCGGGGCCGAGGGCAAAATCATCGCCGTTCACCACGGCATCGAAATCGGACAAATCCTGTGGCTCACCATCACGGGCCAGGAAGAGGAGGCGTAGCCATGGTCATGGGTCTACTGAACGGAGCAGGGCTTGGCCGGAAGGTCAAGACCACCCTTGGAACCACCGTGCGGCGTCCCGCGCGAGGGTCCGCCCCCAACGTCACCATCTTTCCCATGCTGATGGAGATTGGCGGCACCGGGATTACCTTCCGCGCCGTGTCGCTGGTCAACGGCGACTTCAACCTCGTCGTGTACTACACGGTCCAGGCCCAAGAGGAAGCGGCCTGGGGCGTCGGAGAGGCCGGCCTTCCCGACAACCAGGGCTACGCCTACTTCCAGCTTCAGACGACGGCCCCCGCCGCCATCGACGGCCCCACACGCTTCGTCATCGAGGACGCCCACGGGGCGACCGTCGACGGAGGCGTGTACCGCGAGGACGGGAGCACGCGGCTGGACGGCTCCGCCGCCGACAGGCGGCTCCAGCAGCCCTTCCCGCGCAAGGACGTGTGGGCGACTGAGGATTCGCGTCTCGCGGTCCGCATCAACCCCACGGCCACCGCGACCGTCACGTCAGCCGACTCCACCGTGCAGCTCCCCGTGAGCCTGCGACACCCGTCCTAGGGAGGCCAGCAATGAACGTCAAAGTCATATCCCCGACAGGGCGACCCGACGAGTACCGCATCGAGCTCGAAGACGGCGAGGGCTACAAGGTTATCGACGGCAAGGTGCGCCTGGGCGAGATGCGGCGCACCCGCGCCCAGCTCGGCGCCCTGGTTGCCAACGGCCACCGGCTCACCGGCAACGTGCCGCCGCAGTACCACGCCTTCGCCGTCGAAGGCTGGTCAGCCTAGCCCCATGAGCAAGTTTACCGACATCCTGCGGGTCGATACGGCCCGCAGGAGTCGCCACGACCGCATCGCCATCGAAGGCTCGCCAGCCTTCGATTTGGCATCGCCCGCGCTCGCCGCTGATGCCACCTGGCAGGTGGGCCTTGCCGACAACGCGACGTGGGGCACGGCCATCGCCAAGTACCTGCCGATGGACTTCGCCGAAATCGAGAACCAGGGCACCGTGCGGGTCGATGTGGTGGTCAACGACCTTCTGACGTTCCGCGTCGCGCCCTCGGCCACGCGGACCATCGAGGGCGTCAAGATGAACTCGATGCGCATCGTCAACACCAGCTCCTCGGTGGCACTGCTGGCCGGCGACGTGGCGCTCCTGGTCCGCAGGCTCGGCGTGGACGCCGACGCCGCTGCCAAGCGCCGGGCGGCAGGGGTGGCGTAGCCATGGCCCTGTCCACGGGTGAGAAGGTCGCGCTTGGGGTAGTCGGTGCGACGGGCGTTGTCGTTGTCGCCACGCGCGGCAAGGGCGCACCCCTACCAGCGAGCCTGCCCGCGAAGGCCCCGCCTGTCCCCGGTGTAACAGTGCCGGTCAACGTGTCGACGGTACTCCACCCGGCCGCACCGGAGGCCCCGGCTCCTACGCCCATCGCCGAAATCGTGGAAGTGGTCCTGAAGGCCGTCCAGGCCCCCGCCGCCATCGTTGAGCGGGTGGTGCAGGCACCGGCCGCTGTTGCGGAGAAGGTCGCTGAGGTGGTCCGGGTCCCCTACGTCGTGGGGGGCCTGCCGAGCTTCACCCCACCGGACTTCACGGGGACGCTCCCGAAGCAGGTGGCCGAGGTCGTGGAGTTGGTCCGCGAGGCGGTCCAGGAGCCAGCAGCCGTCGTCGCGAAGGTCGTCGCCGTGGTGAACCCCACCATCGAGGTAGACCCCGGCGACGCGTTCGGCGGCGGTGGCTTTGCTGTCACCGACCGCGCCCACTTGGTGGCCGCGCGAGCGAAGGTCGCGGCCCGCAAGGCGACGGAGGCGGTCGCGCAGTTCCAGCCCGGCGACCTCGGCGCCTTCGACCTCGGCCCGGTCGCCGACCGCGTGCGCAGCGGCTTCAACTTCGGCCTTCCCGGTATCCCTCGCACGGAGGTCCGACCCGGCGACGTGTTCGGCACCGGCGCCATCCGCGCGGTCCAAGAGGGCGTGGCGTTCTGGGGTCGCCAGCTCGGTTCCGCCATCAACCCCTTCGGCGGCTGGTTCTAGCCATGGCCGGCCGATTCACCCAACAGACCACGCTAGGCGGCGCGAGCATCCGCGACGTTGCGGGCAACATCGCCGAGGTCGTCGTCGCAGGCGCCACGCTGGACGAAGCCCTTGAGCAGTACCTTGCCGAGGCGGCGGCGCTCTACGCCTACGACGGCACGGACCTGGCCCGCCTCACGGCGCTGGCCCGCACCACCGTCAATGGCCTCCACGTCGTCAGCGTGGCCAACCCGTCGCTGCAAGCGGACGAGGCGACGGGCGACAACACGAAGATACTGACGGTGACGGCGGGCGAGGAGTGGCGCCTACTGCTCGTCCACGTCGAAATCATCACCACCGGGACGGTCGGTAATCGAACCGCGTCTCTCCAAATGCGGGACGACGCCGACGACGAGATTCACCGCAACCTGGCTGGCGCCAACCAGGCCCAGCGCACCACGCGGCACTACGAATGGGCGCCTGGCTTCCCGGCTGAGACGGCGTTCGTCTCGAATGCGCTGAAGATGCCGCTGCCCGACGTGTGGCTCCCGGCAGGCTACGACGTGAGGATAACGGACAATCTGACGATCGACGTGACGGACACGGTGAACGTCCAAATGCTCGTTGACGCGAGGACTGTCTAGCCATGGCGACCCCCATCGACGTGAAGCAGGGGACGGACACCCAGCATCCCAGCGTGCGGGTGACGCTGCCCGGCTACTGGCTGAACCACCCCGACGCCGAGACGGACGCGAGCCTCGCGCTGGTGTTCCGCAACGGCGAGGACGCCGCCGCGCAGACGGCCGCGATCGACGCCGCGGTGACCGAGTTCGTGCGGACCCATTCCGCCGACCGGAGCGCGGCGACCAAGCGCCCGGCGCCTGCCGCTACCCTGGGCGCCCGGAGCGCCTAGCGTGGTCGCCGAGGTCCCCCCGGAGGCCATGGCGGGCGGCGGCGGCTTCGCGGCCGCGCTCGCCATGGGGTGGGCCTGGCTACGCTCGTTCGCGCGGCGCCTGGACCGCCTGGAGCGCAACGGGGCGGAGACGCAGAAGGCCGTCGCACGCATCGAGGGCCACCTGCTCGGCCCCGGCTCAGGCTAAGCCCCCCCATGCTCCAACGAACCATCGCCAAGGCCATCGCTCGCAAGGTAGCCGGCGACGCCGCCGACCGGGCCGAGCGCGCCCTGCTCGATGCCGCCGAGAAGAAGCTACGCAAGCGCCTCGGTGTGCCCAAGGCCCTGCCCAAGGCGAAGCCCAAGAAGGGCGGGACCGGCGCCCCGCGGGGGCGCCCGACCGGCGTCACGAGGCGCAAAAAATAAGGCCCTGCTCACTAAGTGTGGGCGGGGCCTTTTACAGGAATGCACGAGACGGCACGTAGGACGGCGGTTTTTAAGTGAGCAAGCCCCCTGCTACGAGAATACACCCCGTGCCAGCCGCCTGGATATCGTCATGTGGCTGACCTCCACCCCGTGCTCGGCTTCCAGGGCCTTGGAAATCTGGCGCGTGCTGAGCCCGCCAGCCGCGTAGGACCTCGCCAGGTCCTCCCAATCCACTTCCGCGGAGGCCCCTGTTACAGCAAGAGCAGTGGGTAGAGCCTCGTCGGGAGGTGTTACAGGCGCCTCGCTCACGGCTGGCGCGGCTACGCCGCTTCCATCTTCCCCATCACTAGTAGGTTGGTCCCGCACGTCGGGCACGTCCCCCTCACCGCTGGCCTCGGAGTCCCCCGGACCTGGACCTGGGCCTGCTTCGGGTCCTTCGCCTCCACCTTCGTCCGGCACTTCACGCAATAGGCTCGCATCGTGGGCTCTCCTCTCGTCCTCGGTTAGCGGCTGGCTCAGCGGGGGAGACAACTTCGTGTGCGGGTCCGTGGGGTACAGCCGCACCTCATACGCCGACACCATCGCGCGGCTCCAGCTCACGGCAATGCCCGCACCGGCCAGGCTGTCGGCAAAGGCCCGCATGGACGGCCGGTAGCTCAGGGTGTAGAGGATGTCCACGCGAAGGGCCGGCCGGCCGCACTCCTCGTAGACGGCCATCAGCGCGTCCTCGATGTCCGGGACCTGGACGCCGCCGACCGTCGCCACCCGGTAGCTATACACGCCGCGTTCGGATTGGAGCTTACCCACGGTGGCGCACCGTGAGTGCCACCGCGTGGGCCAAGGCGTAGGGGATGCGGGCCCGCTCGCGCTTGTCCCGGCCCCATAGCTGCTGCTTCTGGCGCATCTGGGGGCGCGGAATCAGCAGCGCGTCACCCCAGAACACCGCGTTACGCTCCAGGTGCGAGCGGCTAGCCATCGGCGCTCTCCGCCACCCGCAGGCTGACGAAGGTTTCACGCGGCATCGCTGGCCTCCATGCCCATGCGCGCCTGTCGCGGCGCCTCGCGGACCTCCAAATCGCGCTCCGGCGTTCGACTGCGCGCCGCCGCCACCAGCGCGGAGTCGGGCGCCTTGCCGTAGACCTGGGCCGTCGTGCTGATTTGCGAGTGGCCGGCGAACCGCTGGGCATATGCGAGCCCCAAGCCGCCCTGCTCAGGCGGGCGCTTCCAACGCTCGATGATGGTGTGCCGGAGCATGTAGGGCCCCTGCTTCGGGGTCTTCACGCCCGCCGCCTTGAAGGCCCTGTTGACGATGTGCCCCATGGAGCTCCTGCGTATTGGCGTCCCGGCCGTGCGGCCGGGGAACACGTAGCCGGCCGGCTCGCCGTCGCCTGTCCACAGGGACAGCAGGATTTCGTGGACCTGCGGGTTGTGGATCACCACGAATCGGCGGTCCTTGTTCCGCTTGACCAGGGAGGGCCACCAGCCGTCAGCCGTCAGCTCCTCGTACTTCAGCGGCCACAGCTCCCAGGGGCGCACGCCGGTGTCGTACAGCGTCGCCACCATGGCGTAGTGCGCGTAGGAGTGGGCGCGGGCGGCGTCCAGGACCGCCGAAACCTGGGCGTCGGTCAGGACATCCGGTGGCTCCGACTCCGCCGAGGGCATGACCTCGCGGCCGACGACCAACGGGACCTCCAGGCCCTCGTCGGCATAGTTCCGGTTCACCCAGTTGGTGAAGGTGCGCACCACGCGCATGCACTGGTTATGGCTCGCCGCGCCGCCAGGGAGCCCGTTGCGGAACGCTCTCAGCTCGGCCCGCCGCCATGGGGCGCGCGGGCACTCGCCGACGAACCGAAGCAGCCACCTGCGGTCCAGCTCCACGGTCCGGGGCGCGAGCTCGTCCCGCAGGACTTCGCGCGCCCGGTCGCTCAGGTACTCGGTGACGAGCTCGTGGGTGGCGAACCGGGGCTCCAGCTCGCGCAGGTACTGCTCAGCCGGCGCGGAACCGGATGGCGCCGCCGCAGTGGGGGCACGGGAAGGCGCTGCCCTCATCGGCGCGGGCGGGAGGTCTCCGGCTCCTACCGGAGACCTCCCTAGGGAGGTCTCCGGCTCCTACCGGAGACCTCCCTAGGGAGCGGGCGCTCTTGCGCTCGTGGAAGCGCTGCGCCCTGAGCATCAGGTCGTGCTCGTCGATGAGGCGCCGCCCGCCTGTTACAGCCGCTTCGCGGAGCACGCGGACCTCGCCGTTCTTGACCCACTGGGAGACGAGGGGTGTCGAGACGCCGTACTTGCGGGCGCCCTCGCCGATGCCGATCGGCATCCCCGGCAGCGGGACCCCCGCCGCCCGGTCGGCGTCGAACTTCTCCTCCAGCTTCTTCGTAGATGACCTGCGCTCGTGGAAGCGCTGCGCCCTGAGCATCAGGTCGTGCTCGTCGATGAGGCGCCGCCCGCCTGTTACAGCCGCTTCGCGGAGCACGCGGACCTCGCCGTTCTTGACCCATATCGACACGAGCTGGGGGGAGACGCCGTACTTGCGGGCGCCCTCGCCGATGCCGATCGGCATCCCCGGCAGCGGGACCCCCGCCGCCCGGTCGGCGTCGAACTTCTCCTCCAGCTTCTTCGTAGATGACCTGCGCTCGTGCCGCGCCTGGCGCAGCTCATCGAAGACCGGTGCAGCCTTGTCCTGGTCGATGAGCTTGGCCGGCCGGCCGCGCCCGCTGGCGTCCTCGCCCTCCACCGCCAGCCTGCCATCCTTCACCAGCCGGTAGACGGCGGTGACCTCAACGTCGTACTGTCGGGCGAGCTCGGCCATCGAGACTAGCATCGGGGCACCTCCGGCCTGTAACATTGAACCTGAGGCAAAGGTGTACGCTATCAAATGGCGGCAGTCAACCCCCCAAGGTATCAAAACCGGGCACCGAGCGCAGGTTTTAGGCGTAGAGACCCGGTGAATCCAATCTGACAGACTCGCAATTTGACAGGCCGCTGGTATCAAAACGGAGCGGTTTGATACCCCACGACAAACTGGCAGAAGGGGGCTTCTCAGGCGTAGCGGGGCGGATAGCTCAGTCGGTTAGAGCGCCTGCTTCACACGCAGGAGGTCGCAGGTTCGAGTCCTGCTTCGCCCACCATTTTGTACGGTAGACAGTACCGAGCCGTTCAGGGCCACCTTTTCGGCGACTCCTCCGGGTATGGAGCTATCGTCGGGCATGGGAACGGTGTAGCGCATAAGGGCGTTGCCTGGCATGACCACGATCTCCTTGACGAAGCTCTCGATGAAGGCCCTGCGCTCGGTCAACTCGCTCTCGTTCAGGAACTCGCTCATGTCCTGGGCGTAGGCCGTGATGGTCTGCACGTCGTCCAGGACCTCCCTGCGCTGGGAGAGGATTGCTCTCGCTTCCTGAGCCGAAGACTCAAGGCGCTCCTGCCGCTCCCGGTGGTCGCGGATGCGCGGGGTAACGTCGGCCATATCGAGCTCGGTGGTCTCGACGAGGTTGTAGAGCCGGTCCAACCTGCGCCTTACGTCGGCAAGCTCCGAGTCGATGGTCTCAAGCCTCTTGCGCTGCTCGCTGGCCACGCCATCCATCTCCTCGTCCACCACCTTCACCAGGGCGCGGATGCTGCTCTCGGTGAGGATGTTGGAGCGAATCTTCCCCACGACCAGCTCCTCGAAGTTCCGGGCGTTGAGCCTGGGGGAATCGCAGGCGCCGCTGCCGCGCTTCATGATCGACTGGCAGACGTAGTAGGAGAACTGGCCGCTCTTGGAGTCCTGGCCTGAGAGCGCCCTGTTGCAGGTCTTGCACTTGACCAGTCCGCTGAGCAAGTAGGAGCTTCCCACCCTTCGGGGGTGGCTGACCTTGGGTGCGCGGGAGCGCATCAGCTTGTTGACGCGGCGGAACTGGGCCTTGGAGATGATGCCTGGGAACGCTTTGTCTACGCGCACCGGCTCGGCATTGTCCTTTGCTTTCGCGCCCCAGACCAGAGCGCCAGTGTAGACCTCGTTCTTGAGGACGGCGTGGACGCTGGTCTTGCCCCAGAGCTTTCCTGCGGGGCTGGCGATGCCCTCGTCGTTGAGGGTGCGAGTGATGTCAGTCATCCCCCTGCCTGCTTCGGCCATATCGAAGATGCGCTTGAGGATGGGTGTGGTTGTCGGGTCGGGCTCCAGGGTGGGGCGCTTCTTGGGACCGTCCTGCACCATGACCCTGTTGTAGCCGTAGGGCGTCCTGCTGGCGACCCAGAAGCCTCTGGAGGCCGCCTCCCGCATACCCCGGAGAACTTCCTGGGCAAGATTCTCACTGTAGAACTCGTCAACGGACTCGATGATGCCTTCCAGTAGTCTGCCGGTGGAGGTGTCCTCAGCCTGCTCGGTGATGGAGACGACGCGGATTCCCTTGCGCCGGAGCATCGACTTGAAAGCGACGGCGTGCTCGCGCTTTCTGGTGAACCTGGAGAATTTCCAGACCAGAATCTCATGGAAAGGCGACTCGGGTCTGCTGGCCTCGTCGATCATCTTGCGGAACTCCGGCCTGTCCGCGACGCGTCCGCTGTGGGCCTCATCCACGTACTCGCGGGCGATAAGGTAGCCGTTCTTGTCGGCGTAGTCCCGAAGCGCCCGAAGCTGTGCGGCAATGGACAGGTCCACGTCCTGGCGGTCGCTGGAGACCCTGGCGTAGAGGGCAGCCGGTGTGGGGTCTTGTCGCTCACTCATCTGTGCGTCCTCCTTGTGCTTCTGCTTGTTTGGCCCTGAGCTCCTCCACCAGGCGCTCCACGTCTTCGGGGGCGATGCCCTGCTCTCGGGCGCGGCGCTGTCCGTAACGCACGAGGCTTCTCCACTCGCGGTCGTCCATGTAGAGGCGAAGGGCCTCCCGGATGAGCGAACTCATGGTGCGGTCCTCCTCGGCCATCACCTGTTTGACCTGCTCGGCCATCTCCGGGGAAGTCATCGCTGGAGTGCCTCTGTACGGTCAGTCCAGCGATGACGTAGATGATGATTACAAACCAAAGAACTGCGGACCTACCAATGGAGCCATGATCGTTGACTACTACCGGATTCAACTGAACTACACTCTATTTGATAGTTGGACCGATAACCACGACGCTTTGTACGATACGATGGATACAAACAATTGGTGCTGGCCCTACTCTTGCCCTGGGACTCTACCAGGCCTTTTCGCCACGGGCTGGACAGACTATGCAGACGACCAAGGCTACGACTTCGACTACTCTGTTAAGCCAGGATGGGGATGGGGACAAACGTGGAACGAAGTCACTGAGTCCATCGACGACGACAGACCCTTGGGCGTCATGTTTGCAGCTTGTGGATCGGCGCCAGACTTTCACTGGAACGCCATCAAAGGCTATGGAACCTGGGTTGACTCAAATGGGAACACAACTGACTGGATGGTAGTAAACGATCCTGCCGGGACTGAGGGTTTCGATGGTATCGTGAGTTGGTCGGCCAACTGGATTTGCCTCACCTTAGTGACCTTGGAGCCAGATTAGTAGTTGGTATGAACTTTCTCGCCGCACAATGTTATCTTCCTTAGGGGCCGGGCAAGGGTATACCTCGCCCGGCCCCTCTGCGCAGGGGGAGTACCGACCTAGTAGGGGTATGAATTGGACTTCTGGGTTTGGATAATCGGGGTCAACCTGTTGCCATTGGCAGCAGTATTGTGCCTCACATGGTCCCGTGCACGTGTTGCCATCCCATGGTTGGGGCTGGCGACGGTGACCGTTGGAACCCATCCAGCCTTCAGTTCGTCAAATACACTCGTAGCCGAGGGCACCATCGGCGTCGGGCTCGGCTGGCTCACCACAACGCTCTATGGTCTCATCGGTTTGGTTCTCGTTGTTGGCTCTGTTCGGCTTCGACCCGTACCGTACGTTGCCCTCGGTGCCATCGCCGCAGGCTTCATCTTTATCGCTTCCTTCTACGCATACCTGCCACCTTTCGGCTCAGGTCTACCTGGCATGCTCATATTCGCCGCACCGGGCCTTGTGTTCGTCGTCTACGGGGTCGCCTTATGGCATAGACACGGCTTCTCCCCTTCCATGCGAACTCAGGGCTTGGGCATGGGTCTAGTTCTATCGCTGGGGATCGTCGTTGGTTTGGGAGCTATCGGCTTCTTCGCTTATCAAAGCGATCGGAACGATCCACCCTCTTGGGCAACGAGGCCGCTCGATTTGCCGCGTCTGGCGGCGGGCTCTCTAGTAGCAGTCGAAGGCACCGTGGTTGAAGAGGACTCTGGGACCATCAAGTTACAAAGGCCTAGCGGGAGAACGTTCGACAGGGTATACACGCTCTACCAGATAGAGGTGTCCCAGTTCTGGCGAGGACGGCTGGCTGAGACAGTTTCTGTAGCCATCCCGGACTACAGTCCAGTAGAGCTCAAAACAGGCCAGTCGTACCTCTTTTTCTTCTCGGGGAGGGCCGACCAAGAGAAGTTCCCGGGCTATTGGTCGCTAAGCGAGCCAGAGCAAGTGTGGGTAGTCGGCGACAGCAACTTCAAAACCTACCCTGGCAGGATTCCCGAAAAAACAATCACGAGACAGGAGTTAACCGAAGTCCTAGCGGCGAATCCGAACAGCTAGGTCCCAGAATCATTCACCCTTCGCTCCAGCGATGTCTCGACGCCGGATGATCCAGAGGGCCGCGCCGTTGAGCACGGCGATGTACGCAGTGAGGACAAAGAACGCATGCAACTGGCCCGGCAATCGCTGACCCTGACCAAACCGCCGATCTGGGTGGAGACTCCGGCGTCAGCTATCCATGAGTTGCTCTGTACCTCGGTCAGGGCCATCCAGCCTGCGATACTGGGTCCCACCTGCACAGACACGGTTACTGGATATTGAATGGGGCCTGGACGATGAGACTCAGCTGCGGCCCCCATGCGCATCCAGATATGCAGGCGCGCCAGGTCCTTCGCGTTGCTCAGGACGACAGTTCTCCCGCAGCCTGCTAGACCTTAGCCAGGAGATGTATGAATGGGCAATGGAACGTTCCGACGAATTGGGATGATCCTCTTATGGATGCCCCTTCTTGCATTGCTGTTTCCGCTGTTCCCGATTGTCTTGTATGTTACCTTCGCTGGCGGTTCCGTGAACATTCCGATGGGCTTTGGCGGTCTTAGCTTTAGTTATCGCGGACGCCGCCAGGCCACGTATGGTCAAGAGCGATCCCGCCGGTTGTCTCTGAGTTCGCGGATGATAGGCTTGGACTTGGAGTTCCGCGGTTACCACCATATCGCGGATATCGACTATCCACTCCTCCCGGTTGTCGTAGGATGCTACATGCGAGGGTCGCGCGAGACTGGGTCCTCAGCGCATCCATCCAGTTAACATGCAATTCAACTAGAAAACAGCAGACGATGAAGCAAGGCCACGAGAGATTCTGGATCTCGTGGCCTTGCTTTTTGTCTCCAGTTCATGAACTGAAATCAGGAGACTCCTGGACGTTACGTCATTGCTGCGTGACGAGTGCCTCAACGAGCACTGGTTCATGAGCCTTCCCGCGGCCCGGACCATCGTGGAGAGCTGGCGGGACGACTACAATGCCGTCCGGCCCCACAGCGCGCTCGACAACCGAACGCCCGAAGAGTTTGCAGGTCAAGTGGCTAGGAAAACGCCGGTCGGACTCTAGGAATCCTTGGACCTAGCCCGGGGGCAGGTCACCGGCAACAGGGCCACCGTAGGGGTGCAACAGCCCTCGTCAGACCCGCACATCGAGCCGGTGGACGGCCCAGACCTGCCCCGGCTGACGCGGGAGGTTCTGGCGGTGGTCGAAAGGGCGAGGGCCAGGTGGGATGAGGCACCGAAGTATCCCGCCTACATGAGGCCGGCTCTCCCGACTCGAAATCGGTCGCGCCGGGAACGGAGGTCGGCGCAAGGACCGGCGGTCGAGGGAGAAGGGGAGAGCACCCAACAGCAGGCGCTGAAGCTGTTCTAAGGCAGCGGGTTTGACTGCTAGGGTGTACAGGAAGGTCAACGAGGCAGGTGGTTCGCCCGTAGCGGCTGCCACCTGCCTCGTCCCCAGATACACAACGGTGTACGCCTATATGTGGGCGCTTTATTGTATGGAGGGGGTTTGCGTTCTGGGAAGGGCCTGCGACGGTGGGATGTAAGGAGAAGGTAGAACTCAAACCGGCAACAGTACAACCGCATCACAAAGCGCAATCGAGGCGGTCCGCTCCGACGGGCTCGCCATCACCGGAATTCTCCCGTCGCCACCGAATGGCAACCATAAACGAGGTCGCGCCTAGGCGGAAGATCTTCGCAACTAAACTGCTGGGGCGCGTACGCGACTGCATCGTGACCGACCGCCGAGGCAATGACTCTACTGACGTTGACTGATTTCGACTGATTGCCCGGTGTGCTTGTCAACGACGATCCGACCTCGATGCCAATGAATTCCCTGAGTTTGACCTTGCCACCTACGGGGAGATCGACGGGGAGCCAGGAAGCTACGAGCTTGCGTGGTTCAGTTGACAGGGACGGCTGTGGGGGATCGCTTCTCCGTCTCGGCTGTTCAGGACTCAGCTCTGGAAGACAGCGTGAGGGTTAGGCTAGGATAGCAATTGTGACAAGCCTTACGGTCTTCCCAGCCACATCTCGAAAATGGTACTGCCTACCGTCCAATTAGGCCCACCAACGTGTACTGAACTGCGAACTGGGCCGTGGAGAGCCACCTCTGAGGCGTCTCCGCCCCCTATCGGGCTGTCCGGCGGCGTGGGTAGGGTGATTCCACTTTCTCAATCGACATCAAACTGTCGGTTGGGATGCCAAGGGTGATGCTCACCTTGTTGTCCTTGTCCACGAGCATCTGATCGACGAGCAACCGCAGCACGTCCCTGCGCTTCTCGTCGGGGAGTTCATCGAGCCTGTCGCCGAATTCCCCGGCCCACTGGATGAGATTCTCCATCATGGTCCTCTTCTCAGATGCGCCAGACTCCCTGGTACGGAGGTCATCCAGATCTGCTCGTGCGGTTTCCAGCCGTTCCGTGATGAACTTGCGTTGAAGGTCGAGCTGGTCCTCTGTAATCTTCCCAGACACGAACAGGCGAATGGCCCTTTCCTCCTCAGTCTGTACCTTCCGAAGCTCACGCTCCGCTTTGGCGGACCGCTTTTCCAGGGCACCGTCTTCCTGAGTGTCCATAGCCTCAATGCCAGCGACAATGAGTTCGGGATGCTGGATCATCTGCTTGACCTGGCTCCAGACCAACTCCTCCAGGCGTTCCGCCCTGATCATCGCTGGCCTACGGCACCGGAGGCCGTCGCTGAGCATTCCGTAGCAGTGATAGTGCCGCTGAGGGGTGACCCTATCCTGCCTGTGGCGCTGGCCATTGCGTTTGACGTAGGTGCGGTTGGAGGAACGGGAGGCGAAGAGCCGCCCGCATTCGGCGCACTTAGCGAGGTGTTGGAGCAGGTAGAATGTCTTGGTGTTGCGCGTGGACCGCACCCTTCGGAGGATTCATTCCTTCGGTCCTTCGCTTACTCGCTGGATGTAGTGTCCCAGGTCCCCTATGGAGGGACTGTGCGAATGAAGCTCACGCTGCAGAACGTCACCAATGAGCAGGTCAAGGTCGCTCTCGGCGGCAAGCCTGCTTATGACTTTGTGGTAACGACGTCTGACGGCGAAGGGGTCTGGAAATGGAAGTGCGGCAGGATCACCCTGGACGTGCTGGGTAATGAAACCCTGGACCCTGGGGAGAAGGCGGTCAAGTGGGTGAAGCTGCATATCATGTGCGGGGTCCAGAGCAACATCATCACGGCGGCCGACGCGACGGCCTCCATGTCGGCGGATGCTCCGTACCTTCCCGGGTTTGTCGCCGCAACTGCCGAGAACTTCCGCATCCGGGATATCTCGGCGGACATGGCCTACTCCAGCAGGAACCTCCACGCCGTCGATGATGTAGGTGGGATTCCCTACATCCCGTTCAAGACCGGGGCTGTTGCGAAGCCAAAGAGGGCCAAGGCCGATCCTCTATGGGCGCAGATGTATCACCACTTCACCCTGCGGCAGGCCGACTTCAACCGCCACTACCACCTGCGGAGCAACGTGGAGACCTGCTTCCACATGATCAAGGCGAAGTTCGGAGATAAGGTGCGGGCCAAGTCGGACACCGCCATGGTGAATGAGACTCTGATGAAGGTGCTGTGCCACAACATCTGTGTCTTGGTCCGCACTATGTACGCCCTTGGCATCACCCCCGTATTCGACGAGGGGACTTTTGCATCAGAAACGCCCCTTGATGCAAAAGTCCTCGTCGCTTAGGGGTTTTGCATCAAAGCCCCACCAGACTTGACAAAATCAAGAACTTTTGCCCTCGGGTTCAGGCTGGAGGTGTAGTCCTCAATCTGCGACGGCCCGGAGATAGCGCGTAGGTGGATGTGACAATGGAGATGAAGTACGTCAGGCGATCGTTGTTTCGCAGGCTGATGTCGCGCTTGGTATTGCGCAGGCGAGGCTCCGACATGACCAGCCTTGCGATGCTTTCCTCTGGAGGAGGCGTTCCCATCCGGCAGACCAAGCTCGCGCCCGATGGTGTGGAGTTCTCCGAGGACGTGTCGGAGGCCAGGTGGGTAGAAGAGCGCCTGTCGGACTCAAACATGTCGACGGTGCGTTCCCTGTTACCAAACGGGTTTCCGGCATACGCCCGCGTGTTTCATCCCGCCTATCTGAAACACGATGAGGAGCAGCCCGTCCGATGGTCCACGGTGGCTTCGTGGACTGGACGGACCGTCCATCCCTTGATGCAGTTCGACCGTGTCGCAGGTCTGCCCGAAGGCCCTCACGTCAATGAACCAGACCCGCCGTGGGGTTCGCGTCCGACGGTCGGGTCAATTCCGGAAGCGGAGTGCCGTACCTTGGTCGAAACGCTCAGAGGCTTCACCACAATCCCCGACAGCTGCCACTTCTGCCTATGGGAAGGCTGGGGAAACCTCGACACCCGCCTCTACAAGGCCGGTTCTCGTGTGAGAGCGCCGAACCGAGACCAGCTGCTGTTCCGCGGTCCTATCGACGCCATCATGGCCTTTCTCGCAACAGATTGGCCTCGCGGGAACGTCTGGAGCAACTCGCCGAACCTCTGGTGGCCGGAGGACCGGGCCTGGTGCGTGGCAACGGACATCGACCTGTGCCACACCTACATTGGCGGCAGCCGGGAGTGCATCGAGGTGATACTGAGCCACCCGGACCTGGAGGCGCTGCCCACGACCCTCGACGCGTCAACGCGCCGGAAAAGTTCCAGGGCGGCAGCGACTGAGCATGTCGTGTCTCTCGCCCGTAAACAACAAGCGTTCACACCGGTGACGCGGGCGGCAATGTAGAGGCCAATAGATGCTTCAGTGTATGGAGCACTCCGGCCAGAGGTGACTAAGTAAGGGAACGGTCGTCCATCGAGAGAATCGAAGCTTGAAGGTCACCGTTGAATCCTGGGTACCGGACTCATGTTCTGCTCTTAAGCCTGAGGAGTCGAGGAACAGATGGGCAGCAAAACGCCGGTCGTGCTCTAGGAATTCCTGGACCTAACCCAGGAGGCGGGTCACGTGAGGTCCCGTAGTAAAGAGCCAGCGGTACGGCCCAGCCGTTAGCGAGCAGCATCATGTCTTCTATGCAGACCACCCTCGTCAACTGTCGCTCACCACAGCAGTGTAAGGAACCTATCGTCCCAATGGCCTGTATATTCCCAATGAAGGCCGCTGGCGACTAGGAGAGAACGTGATCAACGAGCAGGATGCGGTCCGGCGCTGCCAGAGCGGCGACCGTGAGGCATTCCGTCGGATAGTGGAGTACTACGGGGACGTGCTGATGGGTACGCTCTATCTCATGACACATGACCGGGCGGTCAGCGAAGAGCTCGTCCAAGAGACGTTCGTGCGAGCCTGGAAAGGCATAGCAACGTTCCGTCTCGGCGAGCCCGTGAAACCTTGGTTGGTCCGAATCGCGGTCAACCAGGCGTTCAACGCGAAGGCTCGCCATCAGCTGTCAGTCGAACCGTTATCCGAGGCTGATCAAGGCAGCACGGACCCAGCGTTCGGCTATGTGAACGACAAGGACGAGGTTCGGCGAGCGCTCAGCCAGCTGTCCGATGATCACCAGCGAGTAGTTGCTCTCCGCTACTTCACGGACCTATCGACGAGGGAAGTGGCGAATGCCCTCAGCCTCCGTGAGGGAACAGTCAAATCGCGCTTGAGCAGGGCGCTTGAGCACCTGCGAGAGATACTTGCAGACTGCGAGGACGAGACATGAGCGAACAAGACGAGAAGACCGAACGCAGGCTGCGGACGGCGCTCCACGCGGCGGGGAGTGAGGCGCCCGCCCCTGCAGACCTGTGGGGGCGCATCGAGCCGCGGCTGGAGGGATCCACCACAACTTCCACCTGGTGGCAACGGCGATGGGCCTCCCTAGCAGTTGGCGCCGCCGCTACCGTCGTGCTGGCCGTCGGCGCCACTGGTATCGTGCTGGTCGCGGCTGGTCTGACGGCAGGCAACGGCGATGGGCTGCTCGTCGCAGGCGATGAGAACTCATTCAGCCTCGTCATCAGATCAGATGACAGCGCTGGACTCCTAGATGTTGACGATGGAGCAGACACGCGCCTGTTGCGGTCGTTGGAGGAAGCGCAGTCGGGCGCGCTCGTGGTGCTGGCACCGCAGCCCACCGGGACACCAGCGCCGTCGATTGCCTGGGGTCCTAGGGGGGATCCAGGGCCTGCGGGCACGCGGGGGCCAGCCCCGAGTCCCTCGGGCGACGCCCAGGACTTCCCGGTCTTCAATAGCGAGCGCCAGGTCATCTCGCAGGCGTCGCTGACGGTCGAGGTAGAAGACGTCGGAACGGCCATCACCGAGCTCCGCGCCTTCGTGGAGTCGGTTGGAGGCTTTATCGAGCACGTCTCCACGACAGACGGCCCTCAGCCCGGACGCGGCTCCGCCACCATCCGCGTGCCTGCCGAGCAGTTCAACCACACGATCGACCGCATCGAGGCGTTCGGCGAGGTGCTCGGACAGAGCCTTGGTCAGACCGACGTCACAGGTGACGCCATCGACCTCGCGGCCCAGCTTCGGAGCGAGCGGAGCGCTGAGGCGAGCCTGCTGAAGCTGCTCGACCGGGCCGTATCCGTCAGCGACGTGCTCACCGTGGAGCGGGAACTCGGGCGCGTGCGGGCAAACGTCGAGCGCTTGCAAGGGCAGCTCGACTTCATCGAACGTAGCGTCGCGCTCGCGACGATCACGGTGACCTTTGCGCTCCCTCCCGACCCAACGGCCTCCGCTCCCTCAGCGTCCCTGCGGATCGAAGTGCGCGACGTGGAGCGTTCGGTCAGGCGCATCCGCGACCTGGTCGACCAAGCAGACGGGACGATGGGCCAGGTGGTAACGGTCTCGACCCAACAAGACGGCCAGGAGGCGTTCCTGAGCTTCCTGGTGCCCGCATCCGCCTTCGACAGCGTCCTCACTTCCCTGGTGGGAGACGGAGTCGTCCTCCACCGGGAGGTGCGGAGCGACGGGCGACTATCCCAGGACGAGCCTGACAAAGACGCGCAAGCGAGGATCACCACGGAACTCCAAAGCCCGGAAGAAGCGGACCCCTGGCGTTCCATCGGGATCCCTGTGGGTGGAGCGCTCATGTTCCTCAGCCTGGTCGGCGCTCTAACGCTCGCGTTCCGCGCGAGGCGACTGGTCTAGCCAGTTCCGCAACGCTCGGCAACTATGGCCCATGCAGGATTGGGGTGTCGACCGTATACCCGGCGGAGGCATTAGCGTACGAGTTTCGGGACAAGGAGTTGAAGCCTGCCTACCTCGTGGACGCCGACGCCAACCGCGCCCTCTTGGACAAGCGCGTGGTCTGTAACCTTCTGGGCTTCGACGAGAACGTATACGTGGCTGTTCGCCACCTCGCGGCCAAGTGGTGCGCGGAGCCTTCCGTGCATGGCGGAAAGGCGCGCCCAAAGGCTGCTCAGCTTGTAATCTAACCTCGGCTCCATACTGCCGAACCGCGAAGGGACGCGCCGTCCCTCACACTGACACTGCCATGTGACTGCTGCGCACAGCGTCCTTCCCTTGTTACGCTGACCGTATGGCTCTTATCGACCGACAACTGCTCGATTCCCTCAGCCGGATGCCGTTCATTGATTCGGCGGAGCTGGCAGGCATCCTGGGCGAGCCTCACGCCACGGTTCACCGAGCCCTGACCGGCCTGCTGGCCGACGGTATCGTAGGGAGGGTCAGCCACGGCACCGCTCACCTGCCGTCGAGCCAGAGGTACTACCTGACGGCTAAAGGTATCGGCGAGGCTGCCCGTATCCTTGGCTTTGCGACGCCCTCGGACTTCATGCGCGCCTTCCTATGTCCAGGGAGTGGCTGACGCTGCTCATCCGCAGGATGGACGCGGTGGCCGCCATCTACCGCCTCGCCTCCTCGATGTCGCCCGGCACAGGCGAACGCAGGTCTTACGTGGAGTTCCACCGCAGGGGCCGCTTCGATGCCACGGTCACGCTCCACGACGGCCGCAGCTTCGGCGTGGTCCGCCAGGGCCTGGCCTGCGTCGCCGGTCACTCTACGACCGGCTGAAGGCCATAGCGGAGTACGACTACACCCGCCGTCCTGACACCGTCCTGATCCTGGTGCCCAGCGTTTGGGAGGGAAGGCTGACGACGAGGTTCTGCGAGGACCGGAATCTCCGTGACTGCTACGTTGGCGTGGAGTCCGGAGACGCACTGGAACGGCGGGACCTTCGCCTCTGGCGCTGCACCTCGTGGGTGATCGGCAGCCAGTTCTTCTCAATGGAGGCCCTGGTTTCCCGCGGCAGCCCCGGCGGAAGGCCGCGCACCGAGTCGCCGGAGCGCAAACGCGCCTCCATACCCCGCCCTGAGCGGATGGTGGAGGCTGCGTCGGCCTTCGGCATCACACCCTCGGAGAAGCGGACACTCGACCTCATCACCGACCACCCGATGATCCCCCGTGAGCACCTGGCGACCTGGCTCGGCGTCTCCGAGGGACGAGTCAGCCAGATGATGCACAACCTCGTGAAAACCTGGGGCCTCATCGAGCGTCACGGCAAACGAGGCGACGTTCGCTACACCCTGTCCGCCGAGGGTATTCGCTACATTACGCACCGGGACCGCGCCGAGCTTCCCACCACGCGGGGCATCTGGAGCACGGCCCTCACCACCGACAAACAGGGCCGGAGACGACACGTGGGCCACCGCATCGAGACGTGGGCGCGGCAGACGAAGCACGCCGACGGCATCACCTGGTTCCTGTCACAGCTGATGGCAGAGACCCGGGAAGATGCATCGAGCGAACTCCAGTGGTCCGTTCCCACCGCCAGGTCCGACCGAGCCTACAACTGGGGGGAGTCGGCCATCGCCCCCGACGCCGTGGGGCATCTGCTTACCGGCGGCCTTCACGTGCCGTTCTATCTTGAGCATGAGCTGCGTGCCCGTCACCCCAGGGGAGTCCTTGCCCGCCTGGACCCCTATGAGAGCTACTACTGGTCGCCCGAGCATAAGGAAGACCAGCCCCCATTCCCCACCACGCTGTTCGTCGTGGACACCGAGGATGTCGAGGCTACCTACGTGCGCACCGCCGCCCGGATGAGCCGGATGTCCCTGCCCGTCCTCGTTTCGTGCATCCCCGCTCTGTCCAAGACAGGGATACTGGGACGGTCCTGGCACCCGCTCTGGAAACCGGAATCCCCACGACTGGCGCTGTCCGAACTGAGCGCTTACCAATGGGACTCCCTCTACCACCGGATGCGTCCTGTAGGGGGTGACACGCAGATAGCGATGCATCAGCGCTATCTGCCCTCCCTGCTGGTTGGGGGCTGCAAAGTTGCGTCGGCGGGGTGATTTTCAGGGTCCGCCGACGTTCAATTCACCCCTGTTTTAGCTACGAAATGGGATTGACGCATCGTATGACGTATCAAGGCCCAAAATGGGACGCCATGCTAAAATATGGGGCGGGTCCGAAGACACCTTGATTGCACGTTTGCACCCCTGACGTGTCAGCCTAAAGGGAGGAAGCAGCGATGGACGGGCCTGTCCGCGGGACCTTCACGACCTGCGATTGATGGCGCTGCTGCATGAGCTGGTGCCGACTCCACCGAATACGAACGGATAGTGGGTGAGTACCGGGTCATGGACATCTATCCCAGGGGCATGTGATGGAGTTCGTGCAGCCTGTGTTGACCCCAGACGTGCTGCCCGCCGCTGCGGTGGAGGGGCCGGGGGATGGAGAGAGGGTCCTGGTGGCAGGATGGCCCGTGGCGCGTCAGCATCCCAGGGGTCAGGACGGGACGGTGTTCGTGACCATCGGGGACGAGACGGGGGATGTGCAGCTCATCCTCTGGCCAAGGGTGTTCGCCCGGTGCCGCAGGGTGCTGGGAAACCAGGTGATTCTGGCCAAGGGCAGAGTCTCCCGGTGGGACGGCGCCGCCAACGTGATTGTGTCGGGCATGGAGCGCGTAGGGGCGAGGGTCTCGATGCCCGCCGCCTACGACTGGCACTAGACAGGAAGGGAATTGGGGAAGTGCAACCGAGGTCTATACGTGACGGAGATGCCGCCAAGATGGAATAATTGAGAGGAAGGATGATTGATCGGTAAGAAGAAATATGCGGCGATATCAGCAGCGCCGAGCGTCGAAGGTTGACTGTCGAAGTGGATGGAGCACCAGGCGGCGTGGAACTGGCCTTCTGGTGGGAGCCGGAACCGGTGGTTCTGGCCCACATCATGCGAGACGGTGACTCGATCCTGGCTACGTCGATCGACATCACACATGGACGGCTGCTCAGCGTACTCAAGACGATGGTAGTGCTCCAAAGGGACCCTGAAACCCTAGCGGGACACCAGCAGGAATATGAGCAGTTCTACAGATGCAGGACAAGCCCCCAGCGCGGCACACCGTCCTAGAACAATTCGAAGCGTATTGAGGTTCAGCTTGGCTCTGTAGGCCCTACTGGACAGTTTCCGTCAGTACCAGGACTCGATTGGCAATATGAGGATGAAGTACATCCGACAATCATGGATTCGCAGATTAATCTCGCACTGGACGTTGCGGAGGTACCGAGGCCACATGTCCAGCATGTCCATGCTCTCCACTGGAGGCGGCATTCCCATCCGTCAGACGAAGCTGGCACCCGATGGTGTGGAGTTCTCCGAGGATGTGTCCGAGGCCAGGTGGGTGGAGGAGCGCCTCTCAGCTTTCGGGACGCTGCGTTCCTTGCTGCCCGAAGGGTTTGCGGCGTACGCCCGGATATTTCACCCTGCCTACCTGAATAGAGATGAGGAGAGGCCGGTACGGTGGTCTACGGTCGTGGACGGGACGTACTGTCCATCCGTTGATGCAGTTCGAACGTATCGCAGGTCTGAGTGAGGACCCTCATAACATGTACAAGAACCCGCCGTGGGGTTCTCTTCCGAAGCGCGGGTCCATCCCGGAACGGGAATGCCGTACCCTGGTCGAGGTGCTCAGGAGCCTTACCTCGACTCCTGACAGTTGCCTCTTCTGCCTATGGGAAGGCTATGGAAACATCGACACTCGCCTCTACAAGGCTAGTTCTCGGGTGAGAGCTCCGAGACGAGACTACCTGCTATTCCGTGGTCCTATCGATGCAATCATGGCTTTCCTTGCCGGAGATGGCCCTTTCTGGGGGCACTCACCAAACATCTGGTGGCCGGAGGACAGGACCTGGTGCGTAGCAACCGACATTGACCTGTACGACACCTATGTTGGTGGGAGCTTAGAGTGCATCGAGGCGATCATGAGCAACCCAGACCTGGAGGCGCTGCCTACAACCCTAGACGCCCGGGCTGGACCTATTTGGAGACACTATCAATGCGCCCGATATGGCCGGAGGCGGAGGCCAGTGAGGGTGTGCGTTCGATTTTCGCTAACAGGGTACGCTGTTGATACTCGAATGTGCATAGCATACATCGCTATGGCCTGCCTGCTGGTCGGACTGATGTCGGCATGTGTTTCACTCCAAACCCCTAGCCCTACCATAACGCCTCCTCCGATAGCAACGGTCACACCGACGCCTGTAGGATTCATAGACCCGAATACAGCGCCAGCCACCTACCGCAACGCGGCCACTACCCCCGCACGCCATCTCGCCGAGAGCTACGACGAAGGTGGAGTGGAGCGCGCATATTTCCTTGACCGGTATGTCATCGTGACCGGCACCGCTGTTCACGCGGACGCCTTAAAGGATCGCGGGCGGCAGGTAGTAGTGTTGGAAGGCACTTCGGGGACTAGAGTCTTGTGTGAGCGACCACGAGGTTTCATGCCTCGTGAGCTTTCGGAACCCCTGCCTTCAGGTGGACTGCCCGTGCTTGTGGCAGGTCGGGTAAGCGAGTCGCGATCCGGAGAGGATGTTGTGATTGTCGATTGCGCTGTGCTCAAGACAGGCAGGGAGGTGGTGCCCCGAAGTATTGCCAAGATTCCTGCCATAACCAATGTCTTCCAGGGCTGGGGTTTGTTCTGGGCTTGGGTGTTGTTCGCAGGCCTCGGCTATCTGCTGGCCCTCCGGCGTTGGCGCGTGACATCGCCATGGCTGTTGACAGTTTTCGTCCTCTCCCACACTGGCGGGATGTCGGCCCTGTATGCGTTCCTCGGCAGCCTCGTGTTGCCGTACTATGAAGCGTCCGGCGCCGGTTCTCTGGCGGTCTGGCCGTTGATCCTGGCCCTCAACCCCATGTGAGGGGCCCTCATGCCGGCAGCGACTGGAGACCGTCGGCAATCGGACGTGGCCACTGTGGGGGAAGAGCGAATCTGGGCTAGTTGCCGCACAACCTTCACCCCTTTCCTCTTGACGATTCCCTGAGGGTTGGACCTTCACGCCTGCCTGTTCAGGTCCTTATCCGGGATACGGAAGGCCTCGTTGATGCTGTAATCCTCCATCCGTGGGACTGGAGCCTCCTTCTGCTTCAGCAGGGCTGGACGATGAAGTCCATCATCTAGAGGAAGTAATCCCCTGGAGGCCGTCACGGCCGTCCCCGGAGACCTTCCGCCACGGAGGAGATTTCCACCGGGCATAGACGGAGACATGGCAATGGGCGCAGGTGCCCATCCTTTTCACTATGGTCCTCCTATCACAAAACCGGCTTCAAAACAATGGCTTGCGGGCCATTACCTCCAACATTCCCGACCTTCACAATGGACAGTTGGGCAATTGCCTACGAGGGCAATGCGCGAATACGGCGCAACGCGGAACGAGGACCCGAATATACCCATCTCAGAACGACAGATGCTCGACTCCCTCAGCCGAATGTCGTTCGTCGATATGATGGCTGTCAAGGGCGGTGTGAAAACGTACCAGCGGGGCGGAGCAAAACTGTACCACTGAACGCCGTAGAATGGGCATCAAGGTTCGTGGGGCGTTGGAGATCAGGCTCAGTCAGATAGCTGGCGGCCAGAAGTCTTCTTGCTGTGCTTGAGTCGGTAGCTGTCCCCGTTCATCTCCAGGATGTCGACATGGTGGGTGAGGCGGTCGAGGAGAGCTCCGGTCAGCCGTTCAGAGCCGAACACCTCGGTCCACTCGACGAAGGGCAGGTTGGAGGTCACCAGGACCGATCCACGCTCGTAACGCTTGGCTGAACACCTCGAAGAGGAGCTCGGCGCCAGTCTTGGACAAGGGCACGAAGCCCAGTTCGTCGATGATCAGAAGCTTGAGTCGTGCGAGCCTTCTCTGCAGGTTGAGCAGACGCCGTTCGTCCCTGGCCTCGATCAGCTCGTGAACCAGAGCAGCGGCGGTGGTGAAGCCCACGGACAGTCCCCTCTGACACGCAGCCAGACCGAGACCGAGGGCGATATGGGTCTTTCCGGTGCCACTGTTGCCGAGAGCGATGACGTTGTGGCGGCGCTCGATGTACTCGCATCGTGCCATCTCCAGAACCAGAGCCTTGTTCAGGGACGGCATAGACAGGAAGTCGAAGGTGTCGAGGCTCTTGGTCGTCGGGAAGCGGGCTGCTTTGATCCGACGTTCCACCATGCGATGGTGACGGTCGATCAGCTCCAACTCCGATAGTCGCAGCAGGTAGTCCGGATGGTCAGCTCCCTCACTGGCACACTGGGATGCCAGCTTGTCGTACTCCCTCAGGAACGTGGGGAGCTTGAGTTGCTTGAGGTTGTGTTCGAGCAACATCGTGGACTTGTTGGTCATGACCGGCTCCCCGCCAGGAGAGCCATGTAGTCCCTGGTCGAGGTTGTTGCAACGTTGGTCCTGGGCAGATACGGGTACAACTCCATGTCGAGTCTAGGCGGTCGACCCTCGATCCTGCACAGCACCAGGTGCTTGACAGCATCGAAGCTCACAGCCCCGAGTCGAATGGCGTCGTGGACTTCTTCCGGCTGGAAGTTCTCCATCAGTCTGAGCACCTGCACGAACTCCCTCTTTCCTCGCTTGCCCATCCGAGACTCCAGCAACCGCCGCAACACTCCGAACTCCTCGGGCAACTCCCATCCAACCAGCGGCGCCGCCTGATCCAATGCCCTCGTCTTCTTCTCAAGGAGCGGCAGGTAATGGAGAGGGTCGAAGACGAAGTCGTCTCGATCGTAGGACCGCCGATGGCGGGCGATGACTTCAGCGCCACAGCTGATCACAACCTCGTGTACATATCCGCGGATCAGAACGTCCCGATGACCGTAGGCCACCGGGACCGAATAGTCATTGGTCCGGTATCTGACCAGGGACAGAGAACTGACCCTCGTCGCGTGCTTGTCGCTGGCGTCGTACGGTACGGCCGGCAGAGGCAGCAACTTCTCCAGGTCCCGCTCCAGCCGTTCTCCTATCGTCTCGTTGTGGCCGCGGAGTCGATCTTCGAACCGTTTGAGGCAGTGTTGCTCCAGATGAGCATTGAGGGCATCGAAGCTCTCGAACGATGGAATGGGCACCAGGAAGTTCCGGCGGACATAGCCGACCAAACCTTCTACTTTGCCCTTATCGTTCCCTTTGCCTGGACGGCCAAACCGGTCCTCGAACAGGTAGTGGGACTGAAGCTCGGAGAACACCCTGGTCCGCTGCCGGCGACCATCTCCCAGGATTCTGGCTACCGCGAGCGTGGTGTTGTCGTAGAGGATGCTCTGAGGCACTCCGCCCAGGAACGCGAAGGCGGAGACGTGTCCGTCGCAGAATGACTCCGTCGTCTCGGCGGGATACGCCTTCACATAGCACCCGTCGCTGTGAGGGAGGTCCAGGGCGAAGTAGTGGGCTTTGCGTTCCACTCCGCCGATGATCACTCGAGCTTCGCCGTAGTCGCACTGGGCATGTCCCGGAGGGTGGGACAGAGGTAAGAACATCTCGCGGGTATGACGACGGCGTTCTCGAACGTAGTCTTTGAGTATCGTGTACTTGCCGGGGAAGCCGTGTTCGTCTCTGAGCCGTTCGTAGATACGCTTGGCGGTGTGACGCTGCTTCTTCGGTGAGGTCAGATCCTGCTCCAGGATCTGGTCCATCACACCCTTATATGGATCGAGCTTCGCTCTGCGAGCCGGTCGTTGCCGTCGATACCCTGGGGGCACGGAGTACTCGAGCATCTTGCGCACCGTGTCCCGGTGTAGCCCGAACACTCGGGCCGCCTCTCGGACGCTCATCCCTTCGACGAAACAAGCCTTGCGAACACGGAGGTAAATACCCACCTTGTACATCCAACCCACCTTCAGTCAGGTTCGGTCGTTCCTGATTGAAGGCGACAGGCGGTACGCTTTTCAAGCGCCACATCTCAGCTCTTGAGCCGCCCTGGCGGTACATTATCTCTCCGCCATTCACATGCGCCCTTTTTTTGTTAGTCGAGTCCACTGATCTGGGTAGAAGGCAGGGTCTTGGTCTGTGGAAGTGCAGGTATTCCACCACGCACTCTTCCCTTTCGTTGTCGGCTCAGGACAAAACGGTTTCGTGGAGCCGGTTATCGAGATGCGGGGGTATCTGGTGTCGATAGAATGATGATGTTTGGAAATAGTAGGTCGGTGGGGTTCTTCTTGACCCGGGAGCCAACCGCCTCAGCGACATCAATCTTTAGTTGTGCCGGAGTTGTGCCCCGCGCGAACTGAGGTTCTTTCAATTCAGCACCATACCCCGTAACCGTTGATCCATCGGTATTGAGCATGGCCCATGGGCCTAACACCCCATAGCTCCCATCGTAACGATGGCGGGTTAGGAATAGAACAAAGAACTCACCTGCCTGTGGGAGCCGAATCCTTCGTTGGGAATTTGCCCCATCTCCTCCATGGCCCTTGAGCTTCAACACCGGACTATCGGATACAAATCCGTCATCGAGCATAGTGTCGCTGATTCTGATTTCGAAGTAGGAATAAGGGTATTGGCGCACAGGCGAAACATCATCTCGGCTGTCGGTGTCTTCGGAGTAGCCGAATGGGCCTTCGATGGTCTGCTTCTGCAATCCCACTATCTCCCCGACAACGATAGCCTCGGAAATATCGACGAGGTCTTGCACCGTTGTAGGTGAAGGAATCCATAGCCCCACGGATTCCTTTGTACTTACTGTCGTCAGCTGGTGGTCATCGTCGCTGGCTACGACCAGATGTACCAGTACTTCGTCCAGACTGTACTCTGCTACCTCGAAGAGCTCAGGTATGCGCGGTACTACCAAGTCACCATCCAGGCAATCAAACACACCATTGTCCAGGCTCACGGTCACGTAGAAATGATCATAGGCTGTGATGCCCGGTGCATCTTCCGTCGTCTGCTCCCGGAGAAACAGGAGAACCTGTTGGCCGCTTCTTACGGCTGTTGCTTCTTCACCCATAGATACCTGATCCACGTCTGGGGCTGACACAATGACCGTAGCCTCTGCCTTACCACGTAGCGTCTCAGTCACTCCAACCTCGTAGAACACGGGGGGAAACCCTTGACCCTCCCTTTCGTCGGGGTCTGCGGTTCCGTAGTCAACCTCGCGAGCTGCGACGCCTTCGACGGTTCCCAGTATCACTAAGTCGGAGGCGGCCGAAAGCTCCTCGATGGAAGAGTAGACCTCCATATCCGGCGAGATGCCTCCAGTAGAAACAGTCCAAGGAGTTGGCTCAGCGGCAGACACCGTAGCGACCGGAGCGGTGGTCGGGCTTGGCGTGGCCTGCACACACGCGATGGTCGCCAGCGCCAAAAGACTCAATGCCGAGATTGCAATCCAGCTTCTCATAATCACTATCATCTTTTTCTTGCTGTCAGTAGCTAAGACGTAATGTCCGTCGCTTTTGTTCCGATCTCTTCTAGTAGTGTTCGTGAACTCCTGAAGTATCGCCACTAGACGGCAGCCAGCCAGACTTGCTGTGGGTTCATCCAAGTCCAGGGGAATCCACCGTGGTCAAGTCCAAGTCGTAACTTATAGCCTTCTATTATAAAGAATACGCCTCTGCCGCTAAAAACGTTCTCAGGAAACGCCAGATTCCCATCTTACGCGACTTGCATGTCCGTCCTTTCTCTTGGGTTGTTTACCGGGTACTTTCAATCCCTCAATCCTCCATATACGTTCCACTCTCTTGTGGTTCACCCTCCACCCTTCGCTCTTCAATAGGGCTGTCACCCTACGATAACCGTACCTACCATACCTAGTGGCCAACTCCACTACCCTACTGACCAGCGCATCTTTATCTAGATCCCTGCCCTGAGAGTACCTCTGGGTTGCTCTGGGCTGGGTGATCACCTGGCACGCCCGCCTCTGAGACACTCCCAACTGCTCACATACTCTCTCCACCAGCTTCCGTCTCCTAGGCGGGCTCAGGAGTTTCCCCGAAGTGTCTCCTTAAGGATGTCCTTGTCCAAGCTCAGGTCTGCCACCAGCCTCTTCAGCCGAACGTTCTCCCTCTCAAACTCCCTGAGCCTCTTGGCCTGCTCTACACCCATGCCGCCATACTCCCTCCTCCATACATAATAAGTGTGATCAGACACTCCTATCCTCCTGACAGCCTCCCTTACGGCGTGCCCTTGCTGCACCAGCACGTCCACCTCCCGCAGCTTCGCTATGATCTGCTCCGGCGTATATCCCTTCCTCGGCATCCGTCCCCCCTTTCTACATATCCAGTGTGCGAGTTTAATCTCTGGACTAGTTTTCGGGGGTCAAGTCAATCTCGTCTCACCTTATCGGAGCCATGCAGTACACGTCGGCCCACTTTAAGATGAGATGAGGTACCATAGACTGACTTTCCATAGAACTCAAAGGGTTGTACTTTCAGCAGATAATTGTGTGGCGTGAGTCGTATTGCGTTTTTGGTTTGACGCCAGTTCGGCGGTATGCACCCCTTACGTACGAGACGTACGAGTTATAAGGCACAACCGTGATGCGACCTAGCTCCCGGTCCCAAAGATTGGGCATGGCAGCGATGGTCGTTGTTTTGGTCCTGCTCTATGGGTTCACCAGCCTATTGACCACGTCTGCGCAGAGTGAGACCCCTCCCGACAAGCTGTCCGGGCTGTCCACCGAGGCCGGCGACACGCAGGTGAGGTTGAGCTGGGAGGACCCCACAGATTCGACGATAGACAAGTACCAGCTATGGCAGATTGCCGAAAGGGCAACTCTCACTGCCGCCAACATCGATTTGGACGATCAGTTCGGGGATTCTGTCGCGGTGGCCGGCGACGCGGCAGTGGTCGGGATGCCCGGGGGCGACGACACTCAGAACAACTCCGGGACAGTCCTCGTGTTCACCCGTGATTCCAACGGCGACTGGAGCCAGGCGGCGAAGCTCAAAGCCGGCGATGCCGGAGCGGATGATCACTTCGGGACTTCTGTAGCGCTGGACGGTAACACTATGGCGGTAGGCGCGTTCTGGGACGATGGCAACGGCTCGCAGTCCGGCTCGGTCTATGTATTCACCGAGCCCACCGGCGGCTGGGGCGGCTGGGACTCCCTGAATGACCTTGCCAAGGCCGCTTTGACGGCCAAGATCGTCCCCGCCGGCGTCGCTGCGGGCGACGAGTTCGGACGTTCCGTGGCGGTGGACGATAGCACCGGGACCATCGTGGCCGGGGCGTGGCACGACGATAGCAACGAAGGTTCGGCTTACGTCTTCACCGAACCCACCGGCGGCTGGAGCGGCTGGGGCACCTTGACTGATCCTGCCAAGGCCAATTTGACGGCCACGCTCACCGCCTCCAACGCTGCGGTGAACGACTACTTTGGCCATTCCGTGGCAGTGGACGGTGACACCGTTCTGATTGGGGCGAGCGGGAGAGACAGCGGCAAAGGTGCGGTGTACGTATTTACCAAGCCCGAGACCGACGGCGGTTGGACCGGCAACTTAGATATCGACACTGGTGACGCGACCAAGCTCACCGCCTCCGATGGCGCTAACGACGATTTCTTGGGTGCTTCCGTAGCGATCGACGGTGGCACTGCCGTGATCGGGGCGATCGGGGATGACGCGAACGAAGACGACGGCGACGACACCAATAACCTCACCAATGCCGGTTCCGCTTACGTTTTCATCGAAGGTCCTAGCGCGTGGAGTCAGGCGGCCAAGCTCACCGCCTCCGACCGCGAGGTCGACGAGCGAGACGACAGCCAGTTTGGGATTTCCGTAGCGGTGAGCGGTGACATCGTAGTTATCGGGGCGGACGGAGTCGACCAAAGTGCCACCGAGACCAATTTCGGTGCGGCCTACGCCTTCACCAAGCCCGCCACCGGCTGGGCCGACAATACCGAGACGGCCAAGCTCACCGCCTCCGATGGCAACACTAACCACGATTTCGGCTCTTCCGTCGCAATAGACGGTGACACGGTCGTGGTTGGAGCGGAGGGGAAGGACAGCGGCGAAGGCGCGGCCTACGTGTTCGACATCGTGGACTGGGAAGACATCGCCGGTAGTAACGCGGGGACCACGTCCCATATCGTGACCGGTCTGACCAACGACATCGACCACACCTTCCGGGTGCGCGCGGTGGACGGCGCCGAAGCCAGTGATCCGTCCGCCTCTGTGGCAGGAACCCCGAAGGCAGCTTCCTACGCTCCGGTCAAACTCTTAAACTTTTCCGCCGCGCAGACTGGCGACGGTGAGGTAGAGATGACGTGGGACGCGCACCGCTACCCGCTGACCGTCAGTGGTTATGAGTTCAACCAGGACGGTGGCGATTGGAACGCCATCACAGGGAGCGATTCCAGCACCCATTCCCATACCGTCACTGGCCTGACCAAGGGCACCACGTACACCTTCGCTGTACGCGCCGTCAACGGCGCCGGTTCAACTGAGTCCGACTCCAGGTCCGTGACGATAATCGGACAGTCGGCGGCGCCCGACTCATTCACCGCCGTCGCGGGCGACGAACAGGTGTGGCTTGGCTGGAGAAGCCCCGCAGATTTCACCATATCCGGGTACGAGTACCAGCAAAAGACCGGGGGCGACTTCGGCGACGATTGGACCTCCATTCCCGGGAGCAGGTCCGGGACCACCTTCCATATCGTGACCGGCCTGACCAACGACACGTCCTACACGTTCCGGGTCCGCGCCGTGAACGCTGCGGGAGGAAGCGATGCGTCCGTCGAGAAGCCCGCGACGCCGGGGGAGGCGTCTTCGGCCCCGGGCGTACCCGAAGGCTTTGCCGCCAGACAGACCGGCGTCGGCCACGTGAAGTTGACGTGGGTAGCGAGTTCCAACCCGTTGAACGTCACCGGTTACGAGTTCAGACAGAACAACGGCTCTTGGACCACCATCTCCGAGAGCGATTCCCGCACCGTCTCCCACTCCTTCACTGGCCTGACCCAGGACGTCACTTACACCTTCCGGGTCCGCGCCGTCAATAACTCCAGCAATGGCGTCTCCTCCGGCGCCGAGTCCGTGATTGTCGTCGCCGAACCGGCAGCGCCGACCGATCTCGCCGCCAAAACGGGCGACACCCAGGTGGGGCTGACCTGGAAGGACCCCGGCAATGCGTCCATAGCCAAGTATCAGATCTTCCAGTTCCCTGAGAGTGTCACCAAGCTGATCTCCAGCGACCGCGATGGCGGAGACGAGTTGGGGTGGTCGGTCGCCGTGGACGATGACACCCTGGTGATTGGGGCCCTCGGGGACGACGACACCGAGAATCTATCCGGTTCGGCCTACGTATTCACCAGGGTTGCCGGTGGCTGGACCCAGGCGGGCAAGCTCACCGCCAGCGATCCCAAGGTGGATGCCGGCTTCGGGCATGCGGTCGCCGTGCATGGTGACACCATCATCGTTGGAGCGTACGAGGACGACCTCGGAACAAAGACTGATGCTGGTGCGGCGTACGTCTTCACGAAGTTCGGCGGCGTCTGGGGCAACGCTCCGGTCTCAGGAGACCACAGAGTAGAGACGGCCAGGCTCACTGCCTCCGACGCCCTGGCCGACGACGAGTTCGGAACGTCGGTGGCCGTACACGAAGACACCATCGTGGTCGGGGCTCCCGAGAAAGACACCAATCCAGACCCCAACGTCGACAATGCCAGGGGTTCAGCCTACATCTTCACCAAGCCTGCGAAAGGCTGGGCCGACATGACTGAGACGGCCGCACTGAGCGGCCAGTCGGATGGCGACCGGTTCGGTCGCTCCGTAGCGTTGCATGGTGACACGGTCGTGGTCGGAGCGTTCGAAGAAAACGGCGATAGAGGTGCGGCTTATGTGTTCACGAAGCGCGCCGCCACCGGAGTCTGGGACGATTGGGATGACACCAGTGTCAGCAATGCAACTCCCAAGCTGACCGCCTCCGACCGCGCCAGTGGCGACCGGTTCGGCCGAGCCGTAGCCATGGACGGAGACACGATCGTAATTGGTGCGCCCTACCACGACTACGACGACCCCGATGACAACACCAACGATGTCAGCGACTCCGGTGCAGCGTACGTCTTCATCAAGCCCGCCACCGGCGGTTGGGCCACCGACACCGAGACCGCCAAGCTAACCGCCTCCGAACGCGCGGAGAACGACCAGTTCGGGTATTCCGTCGCGGTGGACAGCAACACCGTCGTGGTTGGTGCGGACCGAGACGACAGCAACCGTGGTTCCGCGTACGTCTTCACCGAGCCCTCCACCGGCGGCTGGACCGATACGGAAGGTACGGACCCGCTCACGGCCTACGATCGCAGTGGGAACGACCACTTCGGCAACTTCGTGGCGGTCGACGGTGACACCGTGTTGGTTGGAGCAGTCGGGGACGATAGCGGTAAGGGTTCGGCCTACGTGTTCGGCACCGGTGAGTGGGCCGACATCCCCGGCTGCGGAGCGGCGACGATCTCTCACATCGCCAGGGGTCTGCGCAACAACGTCAAGCACACCTTCCGGGTCCGCGCGGTGAACGCGGCGGGAGCAGGCGACGCGTCTGAAGCGGACGCGAAGCCCGTGGCGGCGACGTTCGGCCCCTCCAGACCCGCAGACCTCACCGTCACTCAGACCGGCGTCGGCCAGGTGCGCTTGGCGTGGACCGCGAGCACTGAACCGCTGACCGTCAGGCGTTATCAGTACAAACAGAACGATGGTGGCGGCTTCGGTAATTGGATCGGCATCGAAGGAAGCGATTCCAGCACCGCCTCCCACACGATCACCGGTCTGATCGGCGGGATCGAATACTCCTTCACCGTCGGCGCCGTCAACGGTGAAGGTCAAAACGCCTCGGACGTCGAGTCCGTAACTCTAGAAGCCCAGGCCGCGGCGCCCAGCAATTTGGACGCGGACGCGAGCGACGAGCAAGTGAAGCTGAGTTGGGACGATCCCGGTGATTCGACCATAGACGAGTACCAGCACTTCCAGATCAACCCGAGCAAGCTGACCGCCTCCGACGGCCTTCGGGGCGACGAATTCGGATATTCGGTGGCGGTGGACGGCAATACCGCCGTGATCGGGGCGTACCAAGACGACCACGACGACGACGACGGCAACACCATCGGCAATGCCGGTTCGGCCTACGTCTTTACCAAGGTCTCCGGCGTGTGGAAGCAGGTAGCCAAGCTCACCGCCGATGACGGCGCGGCGAACGACGAGTCCGGGTATTCGGTGGCGGTGGACGGCGACACCATCGTGGTTGGGACGCATCAAAACGACGCCGATACCAACGACAACGACGAAGGCGCGGCTTACGTATTCACCAAGCCCGCCAGCGGCTGGGCCGACATGACTCAGACAGCCAAGCTCACCGCCTTCGGCGGTGCGGCGGGCGACGAGTTCGGAATCTCCGTGGCTGTCGACGGCAACACCATCCTGGTGGGAGCGCACCAAAACGACAGCGACGATGGTGCAGCCTACGTCTTCACCAAGCCCTTCACCGGCTGGGCCGACAGCAGCGAGACCGCCAAGCTCATCGCTTCCGATGCCGCGGCGGACGACGAGTTCGGAATCTCCGTCGCGTTGGACGGCGACACCGCGGTGATCGGGGCGCGTCAGGACGACGACAACGGCAGCCAGTCCGGTTCGGCCTACGTATTCACCAAGGTCTCCGGCGTGTGGAGCCAGAAGGCGAAGCTGATCGCCTCGGACGGCGCGGCGAACGACGAGTTCGGAATCTCCGTGGCGGTGGACGGCGATACCGCCGTGATCGGGGCGCGTCAGGGCGACACCAGGAACGGTGCGGCTTACGTATTCACCAAGGTCTCCGGCGTGTGGAGCCAGAAGGCCAAGCTCACTGCCGATGATGGCGCGGCGAACGACGAGTTCGGAATTTCCGTCGCAGTGGAGGGCGACACCGTCGTGATCGGAGCATACCAGGACGACGATCACGGCGATCTATCTGGCTCGGCCTACGTCTTCACCCGGGACTCCTCCGGTGGGTGGCGCCAGAGGGACAAGCTCACCGCCTCCGACGGCGCGGAGCGGGACCGCTATGGGTATTCCGTCGGGGTCAGCGGCGACACCGTCGTGGTTGGTGCGTATTCGGATGATAGTAACGAAGCCAATACCGGTGCGGCCTACTTTTTGCGTATTCCGGGTTGGACCGACATCCCCGATAGCGCCGCGACGACCACCTCTCACATCGTCACCGGCCTGACCAATGACGAGGAACACACCTTCCAGGTGCGGGGCGTGAACGCCGCAGGCGCGGGTTTGGCCTCGGCCCGCGCCCGAGGTACTCCCACGTTTGCGATACCGAACCGGCCCACGGGTTTCGCCGCGGACGCGGGCGATACCGTAGTGAACCTGAGTTGGGATGACCCCGAAGATTCGACGATAGAGAAGTACCAACTGCTCCAGATTATTCAGGGCGGCAAGCTGACTACCGCGTCCACCGACGACCCGGTGGTGCGGGGCGACGGGTTCGGAATCTCCGTCGCGGTCGACGGCAACACCGCCGTGGTCGGGGCCTACAGGGACGACGACGCTGGCGCTGATTCCGGTTCCGCCCACGTCTTTACCAGAAGCTCGTCTACCGCTCCGTGGAACTGGGCGGCCAAGCTCACCGCTTCCGACGCCGCGGAGAACGACGAGTTCGGCATCTCCGTGGCGGTGCACGGCGACACGATCGTCGTGGGAGCGCACCAAAACGACGCCGACGAAGGCGCCGCCTACGTTTTCACCAAGGTCTCCGGTGTCTGGGGCCAGAAGGCCAAGCTCACCGCTTCCGACGCAACAGCGGACGACGCGTTCGGAATCTCCGTGGCTGTGCACGACGAAACCGTGGTCGTAGGAGCGCACCTGGAAAACGCCAATGACGACGACCAAGTCATCACCGACGACGTCAACGACTCCGGTGCGGCGTACGTCTTCACCAAGCCCGGGAGCGGCGGCTGGGCCGACACCACCGAGACCGCCAAGCTCACCGCTTCCGACGCCGCGGAGAACGACCAGTTCGGAATCTCCGTGGCTGTGCACGACGAAACCGTGGTCGTAGGTGCGCACCTGGAAAACGCCAATGACGACGACGTAGACACCACCGACGACGTCGCTGACTCCGGCGCCGCCTACGTCTTCACCAAGCCCGAGAGCGGCGGCTGGGCCGACGCCACCGAGACGGCCAAGCTCACCGCTTTCGGCGCCGCGGAGAGCGACGAGTTCGGAATCTCCGTAACGGTGCACGGTGACACCGTCGTGGTCGGGGCGCACAAGTACGATGTCGGCGTCGGCACCGAGAAGGCTAACGCCGGTGCGGCCTACGTCTTTATCAAGCCTACCGGCGGTCCTTGGGCCGACGGCACTGAGACCGCGAAGCTCATCGCCTCCGACGCTATGAGAGGAGACGAATTGGGGATTGCCGTGGCGGTGGACGATAACGAGGACACCATCGTGGTCGGGGCCTACCTGGACGACGACAATGGCGACAATGCCGGTTCGGCCTACGTTTTCACCCAGGATTCCAACGGGTGGAGCCAGAAGACGAAGCTCACCGGCCTCTCCCGCGGAAAGGACGACTGGCTGGGGTATTCCGTTGCGGTCGTAGGCAATACCGTCATCGCCGGAGCGAACAAGTCCAACATCAGCGGGCCCGATTCAGGCGCCGTCTACCTGTGGATAGTCGCGCAGTGGGCCGACATCAACGGTAGCGGACCGACGACCACGTCCCACACCGTCACCGGTCTGACCAACCGGCTCGAGTACAGCTTTCAGGTCCGCGCGGTGGACAAGGTGGAAGGGACCGGCGCCGGACCGCCCTCGGACCCCCTCAGGGCCACACCGCTAAAGCCGAAGCCAGCGGATCCGACCGGGCTCTCCGCTGTGGCCGGCGACAGCCAGGTGAAGTTGAGTTGGGGCGATCCCGTCGAGGGCTCGCCGCCCATCAACAACTACGAGCTATGGCAGCATGCCGAGCGCCCTATGCTGACCGCCGACGACCGGGCGGCGAACGACGAGTTCGGGTATGCCGTAGCGATTGACGGCGACACCGCCGTGGTCGGAATGCCCGGAGAGGACAACCCCGATAATTCCGGCGCCGCCTTCGTATACACCAGGGACTCATCCGGCACGTGGAGCCAGGTGGCCAAGCTCAGAGCCAGCGATCCGAATGCTCAGGATAGAATCGGACTATCCGTGGCGGTGCATGAAGACACTTCGAATGGCGACACGATAGTGGTTGGCGCTCCCCACCACTCGAGCAGTAAAGGTGCGGTGTACGTATTCACCGAACCCAGCGGCGGCTGGGCCTCCACCAGCACTGCGGCGAAGCTCACCGCCTCCGACCACGCGGATGACGACGAGTTCGGAATTTCGGTAGCGGTGGACGGTGACACCGTCGCGGTCGGGGCCCACAACAATAATGCAGCCTACGTCTTCACCAAGCCTACCGACGGCTGGATCTCCACAACTACTGCGGCCAAGCTCAGCGGGAGCGACAGCTTCGGCAGGTCGGTAGCAGTCGACGCCGGCACCATCGTGGTTGGGGCCAGCGGAGACAGTGACGACGACCAGGGTTCGGCCTTCGTGTTTATAGAGCCCAACAACGGTTGGGCCGATAGCACCAGTGCTGGGGCGGCCAAGCTCACCGCCTACTCCCGCAATAAGGACGACAGATTCGGGCGTTCAGTAGCCATCGATGGTGACACCATCGTGGTTGGCGCGAACGGGAACGACTACGACGACGACGACAACGATACCGATGACGATGAGGGTGCGGCATACGTGTTCATCAAGCCCGACACCGGCTGGGCCAACAGCCCAGGCACCGAGACGGCCATGTTCACCGCCTCCGACGGCAAGGAGAAAGACCAGTTCGGAGTATCTGTTGCGATGGACGGCGACACCGTCGTTATCGGGGCGGACGCCCTGAACGAAACCAACAGGTCAGGGTCGGCTTACGTTTTCACCAAGCCTGCCGCCGGCTGGGTCGATAGTACCGAGGCGGCCAAGCTCACCGGGTCTGGCACCGCTAATCGCGACAGGTTCGGGCTTTCCGTTTCGGTAGACGGCCTCACCGTCATGGTCGGAGCAAACGGGCAGGGTGCCAGCAACGAAGGCGCCGCCTACGTATATGGCATCCAGGACTGGTCCCCCATTACCGGTAGCACGGGAGAGACCAGGTCCCACTTTGCGACCGGCCTGACCAACGATGCGGAGCACACCTTCGCGGTCCGCGCGGTGAACGACGGCGGCGCAAGCGGCCCATCTAATCAGGCGTCCGCGGAACCGGGGGCCGAGGCCTCGGCCCCCGCGAAACCCAGATACTTCTCCGCGGTGCAGGTTGGCGCAGGCGAGGTGCGTTTGGAGTGGGAGCCGAGCGCCGATCCCCTGGCCGTCGTCAGGTTTGACTACACGGCTGACGGCGGTTCCAATTGGCCGAGAGCCGTTGGGAGCCATTCCACCACCGCCTCCTACACCGTCTCCGATCTGACGGTGGGCACCACGTACACCTTCGCGGCCCGCGCCGTCAACAGCGCCGGAGAAGGCGTTTCTTCCGACCCTTGGTCGGTAACAATAGCTGTAGCGCCGGCGGACAGACCCACCGGGCTCACTGCCCGCACTGGCGACGAGCAGGTGCAGCTGAGTTGGCATTACTCCGGCAGCCAAACGTCGATTACCGGGTTCCAATACCAGCAAAAGACCGGAGGCGACTTCGGCGACGATTGGACCGACATCATCGGAAGCACAGCGGTGACCAGGTCCCACATTGTGACCGGTCTGACCAACGGCACCACATACACCTTCCGGGTCCGGGCCGTGAACGTGACCATCGGAAGCGACACGACCAACGAGGAGGACGCGACCCCGTCAGCGTCCGGCTCCCGCCCCGCCCGGCCGACAAACTTCAATGCCGAGCAGACCGGGGTCGGCCAGGTGGAGTTAACGTGGGACACGGCCGGGGCGCGCCTGACGGTCACCGGCTATCAGTACACGGCTGACGGCGGTTCCAATTGGAGCGACATCTCCGGGAGCGATTCCGGCACGGTCTCGCACATCGTCTCCGGTCTGATGGTGGACACGATGTATGCGTTTGCCGTCCGGGCCGTCAACAGCGGCATGCTCTCGGGCTTCTCTTCCTCCTTCCGCGACGTGACGATCATCGATGTGCCAAATATGCCCACCGGGCTCGGCACTACCGGCGGCGACACCCAGGCGACGTTCCACTGGAATGTGACGGTCGAAACCACGGATCGGCCGATAGACAAGCACCAGCTATTGCACCTTCCCCAGAGCAAGCTGACCGCCGACGATGGTGCTGACGACGATGAGTTCGGGTATTCGGTAGCGATAGATGGCAACACCGCCGTGGTCGGAGCGCACCAGCCCGAATACCAAGACGAAAACGATATGACCGTCGAGGTGGGGCCCGGTGCGGCATACGTATTCGTCAAGGCCGACGGTGCGTGGAGCCAAGCAGCCAAGCTTACCGCCCCCAGCCCTGTGACGAACGACGAGTTCGGGTACTCCGTGGCGGTGGACGGCGGCACCGTGGTGGTCGGGGCCCCGGGGAGCAGCAGCAACACGGGCGCGGTATATGTCTTCACCAAGCCCGATGCCGAGGAAGGTTGGGCCAGCACAAGTACTGCGGCTACCCTAACCGCCTTCGGCGCCGAGGGTGGCGACGAGTTTGGAATCTCCGTAGCGGTGGAGGGGACCACGGTCGTCGTCGGGGGTGACCAAAACGGAAGCGGCGCCACCTACGTCTTCACCAAGCCCGGGAGCGGCGGCTGGGCCGATGCCACCGAGACCGCCAAGCTCACCGCTTCCGACGGCGCGGCGGCTGACGAGTTCGGGATTTCCGTGTCGCTGAACGATGATACCGTGGTGGTTGGGGCGCACCAGCCCCAGTACGAGGAGAACGGTGCAAACGTCGAGGTGGGGCCCGGTGCGGCGTACGTCTTCACCAAGCCTGCCAGTGGCGGCTGGGCCGGCAACACTGAGGGGGCCAAATTCACCGCCCCCGACGGCGCGGCAAACGACGAATTCGGGGTCTCGGTGGCCATCGACGTTGATGTCGTCGTGGTTGGAGCGCACCTGCACGACGTCGGTGCCAACGCCAATGCTGGTGCGGCCTACGTCTTCACGAGGGATTCGAACTCCGGCAAGTGGGGCCAGCCGCTCAAGCTCACCGCTTCCAATGGCCACGCAGACGATGGGTTCGGGAACTCCGTTGAGGTGGACGGCAATACCGCCGTCGTCGGGGCGTACCTGGACGACCGCGACAACGCCGCTCGTGACACCGGTTCGACTTACGTGTTTGCCCGGAAGTTAGGGGTGTGGAGCCAGACGCTCAATCTCGCCGGCCCCGGTCCCTACCAGGATGACCGGCTCGGATACTCCGTTGCAGTAGACGACGGTACCCTCCTGGCAGGCACGCCTCAGGACGACAATGATCCCGGTTTTGCCTACGCGATGGACATCTCAGACGCGGAGTGGACGGACTTCGTCTCAACAGAATTGACCGACAACGGCGAGGATTACTTCTACCGGGTGCTCAATCTGACCAACGACCAAGAGTATGCCTTCCGGGTGCGTTCGGTGAACGCCGCCGCCAATCGTCCGTCTAACGAAACCGTCGCGGCCACGCCCAAGAGTGCGAAACCGGGCAAGACCGATGGTCTGTCCGCTCAGCCAGGAGATTCCCAGGTAACACTCAGTTGGGATGACCCGCGCGATTCGTCCCTAACCGGATACCAGGTGCTGCGGCCTCCCGAGCAGACCAAGTTCACCGCCGGCTCCGACGGCGAGAGGAACGGAGCGTTCGGGGCATCGGTAGCAGTGGACGATGCCGCCGTCGTGGTTGGTGGCACCGCCGTGGTTGGTGCGCCCAAGCACAACGTAGGCAGCAAATCCAACGCCGGTGCGGCCTACGTCTTCACCGAGGTTGACGGTGTGTGGAGCGGCCCAATCGAGCTCACTGCCGGCTCCGATGGCGCGGAGAACGACTGGTTCGGGTACTCCGTAGCAGTGGAGAGCAACGTCGCCGTAATCGGCGCGTACCAGCACGACACCAACGATAACGCCGATGCTGGTGCGGCCTATGTTTTCATCAGGGACCCGCTTACCGGTGTGTGGAGCGAGCCAGTCAAGCTCATTGCCGACGACGGCGCGGAGAATGACTGGTTCGGGTACTCCGTTGCGGTGGACGGTGAAACCATCGTGGTCGGGGCACGCTGGCACAACGGAAAGGCGGGCGCGGCCTATGTTTTCACCAGGAATTCGATGACCCGTGTGTGGGGCAACGATCCGGAACCAGGGGAAACCCACAGGGTAGAGACGGCCAAGCTCACCGCTTCCGACGGCGGCGCATTCAACTATTTCGGTCACTCCGTTGCGGTGGACGGTGAAACCATCGTGATTGGGGCGCCGGGATACAACGCCAATACGGGTGTGGCCTATGTCTTCACCAGGAATTCGATGACCCGTGTGTGGGGCAACGATCCGGAACCAGGGGAAACCCACAGGGTAGAGACGGCCAAGCTCACCGCTTTCAATGGCCACGCAGGCGATGGGTTCGGGAACTCCGTTGCGGTGGACGGTGAAACCATCGTGGTCGGGGCCCAACAAGGCGACGGAGAAAGGGGTTCAGCTTACGTCTTTACCGAGCCCACCGGCGACGGCGGCTGGGCCGACAACACTGAGACGGCCAAGCTCGCCGCTTCCGACCGCGAACTGGGAGATCATTTCGGAAACTCCGTTGCGGTGCGGGGCGGCTCCATCGTGGTCGGGGCGTACACCGCCAACATCAACGAATGCGACGAATGCGGCGAAGATCTTCGTTCCGGTGCGGCTTACCTCTTCACCAAGCCGGCCGGCGCAGTCTGGGCCAACGATCCGAACAAAGACTACAGAACGGAGTCGGGCAAGCTCACCTTACCCACCAACGGAGAAGAAAGGGGCGACGAGTTCGGAAACTCCGTCGCCCTGGACGGCCAGAGCATAGTGGTCGGGGCACCCGAGGGCAACGATGACTTCGGTTCGGTCTACGTGTCGGACATCCCACAGTGGGCCTTTTTAGCAAGCGGAGCAGAAACCACGTCCGCCACCGTGGAAGGCCTGACCAACGGCCTGGAGTACGCCTTCAATGTCCGCGCCATCGACTTATATGGAGAAGGCCTGCCCTCGGACATCGTTCAGGCCACGCCCATGCCGGCGCCAGATGCGCCGACCAACTTCACCGCAACCGCGCAAAACGCCAGCGTCTGGCTCGCTTGGGACGACCCAGACGACTCCGGCATAACCCGGTACGAGTACCGTCAGGCCAGCGGTGACGGCAACTTCGGCCCGGCGATCCCAATCCGCGGAAGCAGCGCGACGACGACATCCCACACCGTGAGAGACCTGATCAACCACCTAACGCATAGGTTCCAAATCCGCGCGGTGAACGTGTATGGCGCAGGCGATTGGCCGCCCTCGTTGAACGCCACTCCTCGAGCGCCCTCGTTGAACGCCACTCCTCGAGCGCCCAACTATACCCCCTACTTGATTGGCGGCTACAGCGTCACGTTCACCGTCGACGAGAACACGCCGCCGGGCAGTCTGGTGGGAGACGCTATCACCGCGACGGATCCGGACGGCGATGTCCTGACCTACTCCCTGTCGGGGATCGACGCGTCTTCCTTCGTCCTAGACGGCTCCACCGGTCAGATCACCGTCGGCTCCGGGACCCTGCTCGACTACGAGTCCGGGCCTACGAGGTACACGGTCGTCGTCTCCGTCCACGATGGCAGGGGCGCCTACGGCGACGACGACTCCACCATCGACGACCTCATTGAAGTGAGCATCGACGTCAGCAACGTGGATGAAGCCGGGACGGTGTCGGTGTCCTTGGAAAAACCAGAGGTCGGGACCGCGTTGACCGTCTCCCTGAGCGATCCCGACGGCTCGCTGTCCGACATCTCCTGGCAGTGGGCCAGGTCCTCAGATGGTTCCAATTGGAGCGACATCTCCGGGGCCAACTCGGACTCCTATACCCCGGTCGCAGACGATGCGGGCATCTACCTCCAGGCAGTGGCCTCCTATACGGACGGACACGGCCCGGGCAAGTCCGCACACGCGGTCATGGAACAGCAGACCGCCCAAAGAGGTCCGTCCTTCGAAGGCGACGTCACGTTCACCGTCGACGAGAACACGCCGCCGGGCAGTCTGGTGGGAGACGCTATCACCGCGACGGATCCGGACGGCGATGTCCTGACCTACTCCCTGTCGGGGATCGACGCGTCTTCCTTCGTCCTAGACGGCTCCACCGGTCAGATCACCGTCGGCTCCGGGACCCTGCTCGACTACGAGTCCGGGCCTACGAGGTACACGGTCGCCGTCTCCGTCCACGATGGCAGGGGCGCCTACGGCGACGACGACTCCACCATCGACGACCTCATTGAAGTGAGCATCGACGTCAGCAACGTGGATGAAGCCGGGACGGTGTCGGTGTCCTTGGAAAAACCAGAGGTCGGGACCGCGTTGACCGTCTCCCTGAGCGATCCCGACGGCTCGCTGTCCGACATCTCCTGGCAGTGGGCCAGGTCCTCAGATCGCACGGACTGGCAAGATATGGCCGGCGCGTCTTCCTTCACCTATTATACCCCTGTTGACCTGGACGCGGACAAGTATCTGAGGGTCACAGCGTCTTACGCTGACGGCGAGGGTTCCGGCAAGCAGGCACAGGCCGTCTTGAACAACCCGGTCCAGGGACTCCCCGAACCGGTGGCGACACCGACGACCACGGCGACGGACACACCCGCGCCCTCCGAGGCGGACGGCGGAGACGAAGGATTTCCCTGGTGGGTTATCGTCGCGGTAGTGATTGGGGTAGTCGCCGGAGTCGTTCTCATAATTGTGGTGCTACGTAGCCGGAGATAGGACTGGGAAGAAGTCTTAGCAGCCACCCGGTCAAGACTGACACTTGAGGAACATCCCGCGGCCGTTACTCATAGCGCCACGACCAACTCGAAAGCTCGCAGTACGGTACATTTGTGCCCACCAGACTGGACAAAATCAAGAACCTTCATTCAACGGACACAATAGACACGGAAAACTCAGGTACTCGTGGGCGGCCGATTTGGGTCCATTCAAGCCAGGTCGGTAAAGCGGACTCAAAATGGGTGTGTCACGTCGTTCCCGCGTACCCGAACGTATCACCAGACCCGATGAACGGTTCGATTCTTCTCAGGTTGGTCTAAATGGACGGTAGGCAGTACCATCTTTGAGATGTGGATGGGCCTGGAAGCTTCCTAGGGTCTGCCAACTTACAATCATGACTATGACAAGTGAGGATGGGCGGCGGCAACGTCTCGACCGATTGGCTCAACAGAGTAGCTGCTGAGAGGTTCATTTCCTGAGGTCCCAACCGAAATCGCCAAGACGGGCCAGCAAACGAGCAAAGCGAAGGGGCCACAGGGATTGCACCCTGTGGCCCCTTCCCCATGGCTTGAATTCTATCCTCCTTTTGGAATTGCCGTAGGAGGCGGCTCCTCTGGTGTGGTAGTTGTGCTAATGCTAGGCAGAACCGCAATAGTCGTTACCGCCAACAGCACTCCCGCCACAACCGCTACGATACCGAGCACGTGACGTACTCCCCCGTACTTTCTTCTCACCACCGTAATCCCTACGATTAGCAGTATTGCAGAAGGCGGTGTCATCATGAGAAGCCAAACCCATGCGGCCATTGCTTAAGCCTAAGAGCCCCACGCCTGCTTTTGGCCATCTCCATACTGGCGTTGATGTATGTCTGGGTATTCGCCGATAACGGCGGTATAACTTACTCCACCCAGGATCGGACCCGGTATCGGTACAATGGTCTTCCCTTCGCTTGGGGGCCGGTACAGGGACAGATACGCCGGTTGGGCCTCCAGTGTCAATTCCCGCGCGTCTTCAAGCGCGGGCCAACAGACGAGTGTTTGATCCCCATGCCACCACCACATCTGGTTGGAGGTGTTCATGGACGCCACCTGCACCACGTAGTGGTGGCCAGCATTGTCTCTGATACTTCTGAAGCCTTCCCACTGCCGGATAATCCCCGGCTGTTTCGCGGAGGACCATCCCCTTGGAAGGCTGAATCGGACCCTTAAGTGAAGGGCAAAGCCAAGCTCAAGAATATCAATTTGCCGTACCTTTACATGGAGACGACCGTTTGAGCGGGTGTGGACTCTCGGACGTATCGAACGGAGTGGGGAGCCGTTTATTGCAGAGACAACGAGATCTTCCATTGGGGCTACTCGCTGTAGGATATGTTCCAGCACGAGACGAGCAGCAAGGGACAAACGGTGGTCCTGAAGCCACTGTACCGGGTCTGCCGAATCCGGCAGCCTCAGCAGATCGGCAAGGAGCGTATCCGGTCCCGGATCGACCTGAGAGCGGCTTGGGGAAGTCTCCGTCGGCAGACCAATCTTCCGGCGAAGCCGCGTCAGAGCATCCACAAGATGGCGATGCTCTGACGGGCCATCGGCGGCATCGCCCCTCTGCTTGGGAGCGCCCCAATCTTCATCCGACCGAAGCAGTGCGCCATACATGGCGCCATACTTGTCCTGTAGGGATTGATGCACCTGCCGTTCTTGCTCTCTTGTGAGCATACCGGAGACAATTCTGTTCTGGGCGCCGTACATCATTCCAGCCATGTCCAAGCTCTGTTCGATGGCCAGCAGAGCGACGTCAACGCTCCTTTCAGCCTCAAGCCACCGCAGAACATCAATGCTCTCCGGCAAACTGAGAAGTTCGCGAAACATCACCCGTGAAAGGTCGCCCTCCGGCCATGACAATCGAGTGCCCGGCCTCAAATTCCTGAGGGCGGTCAGTCGATCCTGTAGTCTAAGCTCCCGTCCAACAACGGTGTCATATGTGAGAACCTGGGACATTTAAAGCCTCGGCAGTAAGTATATCCAGGCCGTGTCCGAGTCAATAAAGACCGATAGGACAGGCAGACCGTCTGGCTCCACCATTTGGCAGGCGAAGAGCAGCCAGAGTGGAGCCCCAATTCTAAGGAATCAGAGTTGCACAGCCCCTTCAGCGCCGATAGATTCCGTCGAGTCGCCCTCATCCCCTGGATCGAATCCCAGGGGCCTCCCCTCACACCCCCTCATCATCCCTGGGAAACTCAACGCCTAGCCATCGCCCGACCGCAACCTCGGCCTTCGGCTGCCGCGAGCCACACCCGCCGTGCGTCCTGGCTCTTTCACCAGACCCCTAAAAGGGGGTTCAAAGATGAACACCCCTATAGGGGATTACGCCCAACTTTCCGGTCCCCCACACTGAAGGAGAACGGGCGTTCGCTCACAAAGATGAACGAGAGGCCAGTGGCTCCGAACGACACCAACAGACGCAGCGCAGGCTCGGTGCAACCGGCCCACATGGTCAGCGTCGGCGTCACTGAAAGACCGATATGGAAGAGACCAAGAACCAGCACGAACCCAAAGGCGCCAGGAAAGACCCCGGTGAGCTGCGGGTCGTGAGCATCGACTTCAACCCCGGACCCGACGCCCAGGACCGGCTGCGCCGCCTCTTCACCCTGCTCGTCAAGTACGCAACCGAAGACAAGCTCCCTGCACCGGACGCGGACTCTTCATCAGAGGACGGCTGCGAGGTAGAAGCCTGATGCAGCCCACCCATTCCCTGACGGTCATCAGCCTGGGCGGAGGCGTCCAGTCCTCCGTCATGGCCCTTATGGCAAGCCAGGGAGCATTCGACGCCATCCCCAACTGCGCCATCTTCGCCGACACCCACTGGGAGCCTCCCAGTCTCTACACTCACCTCGATTGGCTCGCCGAGCGTCTCGGCTTCCCCGTGTACGTCGTGGACAACGGGCGGAGTCTCCGCGAGGACGTCAAGACCCTCACCAACCACTCAGGCAACCACAGCTTCGTAGACCTTCCCCTCTATCTGAAGGGACGGCAACGGCCATGGCGATGGCATCGGGCGGCGTCAGTGCACCGAGCACTACAAGATAAGGCCGATTCAGCGGAAGATACGCGAGCTGCTGGGACTCACGAAAGGACAACGTGTTCCGTCCGGCACCGCCGTCGAGCTGTGGCTGGGCATCTCCACCGACGAGGCCATCCGCATGAAGCCCTCTCGCGATAGATGGATACAGAACCGTTACCCCCTCATCGAAGCTGGGATGTCCAGGAAAGACTGCCTCCACTGGTGGAACACCCGCTACGACCGGCCACTGGAGCGTTCGGCCTGCATTGGCTGCCCATACCAGTCACGGCAGCGGTGGGTCGAGACCAAGCGCAGGTGGCCGGAGCTGTTCGCCGAGGCCGTGGACATCGACGCCAACATGCGGGGGAAGCTGGCCTTCGCCAAGGAGCCCTACCTGCATCCTCGACGGGTGCCCCTCGCGCAGGCAGTCAGCCTCGATGAGGCGGAGTTGGGAACGGACGGGCAATCGGACGGGTTCGGAAACGAGTGCGAAGGGCACTGTGGGCTCTAAGGGGCAGCATTCACGGCGAGACGGCGGGGAGGCTATTTTCGAGTTGCCAAGGCGCTTCACTGCTGAGGAACGGGTCATGAAGAAGACGATCGCAGCTGGCGAGCTTGATGCTCCATATCAGGTGGTCTTTGGAGATGTGTCGAAGATTGTCGATGCCGCCAAGGACTCGGCAACCCGTTCGGTGAATGCTGCCATGACTGCCGCGTATTGGTTGATCGGGCATCGCATCATCGAGTTCGAGCAGTCAGGAGAAGAGCGGGCTACGTACGGGACCGCGCTCATGGAAAGACTGGCGGCGGACTTGACCCAGCGGTTTGGACGCGGCTTCTCCCGTCAGAACATCCAATACATGCGTCTCTTCTACGTCTCATATCCATCCGATCAGATTCGCCAGGCGCTGTCTGGCAAATTGGCTCGATCCCCTAGGCGTCGGATTCGCCCGACGCCCTCTGGCGGATCCGACGCCACTTCCATTGAAATACGCCTGGGCGAGCTTCTCGCGGCCTTTCCGCTGCCCTGGTCCGCCTACGTGCGGCTGCTATCGGTCAAGAACACCAGCGCCCGTGAATTCTATGAAGCCGAGGCCCTGCGAGGAGGGTGGTCGGTTCGCCAGCTCGACCGGCAGATCAATTCCCAGTTCTACGAGCGCACGGCTCTATCGAAGAACAAGGCCGCCATGCTGACGGAGGGGCAGAAGCCCCGTCACGAAGATCGCGTGGAGATCAAGGACCCGTTCGTCCTCGAGTTCCTCGACCTCAAGGACGAGTACTCGGAAAGCGATCTGGAAGAGGCGCTCATCCGCCACCTGGAGACCTTCCTCCTGGAACTGGGCGGTGACTTCTGCTTCATGGGCCGCCAAAGGCGTCTGCGCATCGGTGACAAATGGTACCGGGTGGACCTGCTGTTCTTTCACCGGCGGCCTCCCCTACGGATACCGCATCGGGGACGATGGCAGGCCCGAGGCGATTGAGGAGCAGGCGGAGGTTGTGCGCCGCATCTTCCACATGTACGTCCATGAGGGGATCGGGTCCTACTCCATTGCCGTGCGGCTGACCGACGAGGGGACCCCCACCCAGACCGGCAAGCTGCTGTGGCTTCAGTCCCGCGTGCACCACATCCTGGGTAATGCCACCTACACGGGCTCCTGGGTCTACGGAAAGTACCGCCACGTCTCCACTGAAGACGGTATGAAGATCTACGACCAGCCGAAGGAGACCTGGATTGAGATCCCGGTCCCGCAAGTGATCGACGACGAGACCTGGGAGCGGGCGCAGACACTGAAGAAGCAGCGGAGCAGGAGGGCCAAGAGGAACACGAATGTGCTCTACCTGTTGCAGCACCTTCTGAAATGCGGCGAGTGCGGCCACAACTTCCATGCAAGATGCACCTGGAGCACCACCAACGTTCGCAACGGCAAGAAGTACCGCTACGACCTTCCCACTCCCAACCGATACTACATGTGCAACGGAATGCAGAGTATGCGCCTGCGCTGCCGAGAGCGTCCCTACATCCGGGCTGAGCGATTGGAGGAGCCGATATGGAGCGAGGTGAAGCGGGTAATCCAGAACCCCGACCTGATCGTCGCCGGTATCGACACCCTCGATTCTCCAGAGGGCGGCGGATTGGAGGAGGAGATCGCCCAAGCCGAGCGAGACCTGCGGAGCATCCAGATGGAAGAGGACCGCGCCATCAGGCTGTTCGTGTCGGGGAAGGTCACCGAGGCCCAACTCGACCATCAGCGCAAGTTCATCACCGAGCGGCTTGAGAGCGCCAGGGCGAAGCTGGACGATTACCATGCTCAGGAGGTGGGCGGAGCTGAGAAGCGGCGGCTGATGGAGGCTGTCCTAGCCTGGGCGAGGAACGTCGGCCAGGGACTGGACGAGTTGACCCCCGAGCAGCGCAAGGAGATCCTCCAGATGATCGTGGAGCAGGTCGTCATCGACAGGGACAACAACGTGGACATCACGCTGGCTATACCCATCGACGGTGATTCCCCTGAGCCTGAGTCCGTCGCAATTGCGTCTAAAGAATCTTCGCGCTTACGTTCAGACTGCCGATGTAGGGTGACGAGTTGTCGAGCGCCGCAGGAGACGGCACAGCCTCGGCACACGACATCGACCCGTTCGGTAGTGCTTCAGATTGATTTGTAGATGGATTGACTAGTGCGGCGGAGAAGGAGCACTCGTGGCAAGACACTGGGCGTCTGGATCCTTACTGTGGATTATCAACAAGCCTTTGCCTATGGATGAATCGTCGAACAATGGGCATGGCGGGAATGTGACTCTGTCTTTCTCCTAGCGAGGTTATGTGCCGGAACTAATACCATGTAGAGTGTGTAAGCAGGAGATGGCGTCATCCGCCAAGCAGTGTCCGCATTGTGGAGACCCTAATCCCAATCACAAGGAGCCTCTGGACCATTGGGGTCGTTTAGGAGCTGTAGTAGTAGTAGTGGTGTCTATCATCATACTGTTATTCTTAGGGAACCGTTTTGGATAAAAAAGCTTTGGTTCCCTATTAGGTATGTGGACAGTGTCATCGCCACGTGACTGAAGGTGGCATCGCGAGTCTGGAGAGGATCAATCTTGTTGAAAGAGCGGGCAAGCCTTGACGAAGCGATAGCGAAGGCTTGGTGCGCCTACGACAACGCGGCGGAGTTGTCGGTGCGCGTTAAGCCCGCCGCGCCGATTCTGTTCTTTGGTGACCTCGGTGCGTACAGGGTATCCACACTGCGTGTACTGACTGTGGGGTTGAATCCCTCGCTACAGGAATTCCCGGCGGATAGGCCGTTCTCACGCTTTCCGTTAGACGAGGGTACCGCGGGCCGTGGCCGCGATCACTACCTTTATGCCCTATCGTCCTACTTCCGCACCGACCCTTATTGCGCCTGGTTCAGAGCATTCGAGCCCTTACTTAACGGCGCTGGAGCCAGCTACTACGAAGGCTTCACCTCGACAGCGCTCCATACCGACATCTGCTCACCCGTCGCCACCGATCCGACTTGGAGCAAACTCGGCGACGTCGACCGGTCCACACTTGAAGCCGATGGCGGTCGCTTTGGCACATGCTGCTGAAGATACTGGAGCTCCAGATCGTGGTCCTGTCCGTCGCAAAGCGCCACCTTGAGCGCATAGCGTTTGAGCCGCAAGACAACGAGTGGACTGCCATCCACACTTTCGATCGGCCAGCCGCGCGTCGCCTGGTTGGGGCTGTCCTGGCCGAACAGCACGACGAATGGGCCATCGGCCGACGCTACATGACACCCGTGGCCTACACCATCGACGAAGCTCTACCCGAGGCGGACCTAGAGAAGGCAGCGGCATAGATGTGTTCAACAGGATGGCGCTCTCTCTTACACCACTTTACGGGACGTGACCCATCAGGAGACGAATAACCAAAACCGATGTCGTTGTCAGGAGGCAAGATGGACAAGTACGTACGTTTACCCGCTGGGATGGTAGTAGTTGTCGCGCTGCTAGCCATGGCTGCGTGTGGAGGCAACGAAGGAGAGGCCCAAGAGAATACGCTCGATGAGATCCTCGATCGAGGATACCTCGTCTGCGGCATCAAAGCTGACACCCCAGGCTTCGGCGTGCTCAACCCGGACGGCACGGCCCAAGGTAACGACGTGGAGTATTGCCACGCGATGGCCGCGGCTGTCTTCGGAGACAGGAGCAAGGTCGAGTTCAAGGAGGCCACCTCCGCCAACCGCTTCGAGCTGCTCGCCGCGAAAGAGATCGACGTGCTCATCCGCACAACCACTTGGACCGCCAGCCGCGACACCGACCTCAACGTCGCCTTCGCGCCCACCACCTTCTACGACGGCACCGGCATCATGGTGAAGGCGAGCGCCGGACCGTCCAGCGCTAAGGAGCTCGACGGGGCCACTATCTGCATCCTGGACGGCACCAGCACCCAGGGCGCCGTCTCCGACTTCTTCTCCGAACAGGGGCTCACCTACTCTGAGCTCACCTTCCAGGCCAACCCGGAGCTCCGCGGAGCGTTTATCAACGGTCAGTGTGACGCCTGGTCCTCCGATAAATCACAGCTGGGCGGTCACCAGTTCACCCTAAAGGCGGACGGGACCGACGCCATCGTGCTCCCCGAGACGCTCTCCAAAGAACCTCTCGGTCCGAGTGTACGCGACTACGACTCGGAGTGGGAAGACGTGGTGCGCTGGGTAGTGAATGGCATGATCATCGCCGAAGAGCAGGGGGTCACCTCGGATAATATGGGTCAGATGGCGGCGAACCCGCCGAACAACACAGTGGCCCGTCTCCTGGGAGTGGGATTCGACGGCGGCCCTCCTACCAACCTGGGCATCGGACACGGCAAGATCGCCAGCACCTTCATGCAGAGCGTGATCGATCAGGTCGGCAACTACGGTGAGGCCTACAGCCTTACGCTCGAGCAGGTAGGACTCACCCGTGCCGGATCATTGAACGCCTCCTATCTAGATGGCGGACTGATCTACGCCCCGCCGATGCGCTAAGAGCGCTTTCTGACAAGGACGGAACGTATGGGCGGGCATACCCCTGCCCATACGTTGGATTTCGTGTGATTGCTAGGCGATGATGCAGCGCCTGAAAGACATCTGGTTCAAGAGACGCTCGCGCTACCTCGCGGTCAATCTAATCGTCGGTGCCGCTTCCGGGATCGTTGTGGGCTACGTCGGCTATTCCATAGCCATCAACCTCTTCGATTTCGACTTCCTCTTCGGGCCTTACGGCAGTCCGGACCGCAGCTCGATCTTCCAGTTCCTGGACGTAGAGGCGAGCAACCCGAGATGGCTGGGGATGCTCAAAGGTGCTGGCAACACCATAGCAGTCGTGGTCTTTGCCATCTTCCTTTCCTCCATGTTGGGCTTGGCCGTTGGCGTGGCCCGACTCTCCTCCAATCCCATGGTCAACCGGCTGGGCAAGCTCTACGTTGAGCTGTTCAGAAACCTGCCCCTGCTGCTGATCATGTTCTTCTTCGCCTTCGCGGCCTTCAGGGGGCTGCCCAGAATAGAGGAGCGCTCAGGATGGGGCGGTGTCCTCTACATCAGCAACCGCGGGCTGGCCATCCCCTGGCTTGAGACCGCCAATTCGCTCTGGTGGCTGTGGCTCGTGGCGTTGCTCGGCGCCGCCACGGGCGCGTGGCTCGTGAGGAGGAGCCGTGCGCGCAGGGAGGCGAAGACGGGCGAGAGCCTGCGCCCCAATGTGTGGGGAACAACGGTCTTTGTGCTCATAGGAGCGGTGGCATACGCCGCACTGCTCTTCCCGGTGCGCCTAACTCTTCCTGACGTGACTCAATCGGCGTCCGGGTTCTTCTCGTATACCGGTGGCAATCTGCTCGGGTTGGGTTATCTGAGCGCGCTGGTGTCGCTCACCCTCTACTTAAGCGCCTACATCGCTGAGATCGTGCGTGGCTCGCTCCAGGCGGTTCCCTACGGCCAGACCGAAGCCTCCGCATCTCTTGGACTATCAACGTACCAGCGCTTCTCGCTGATCATCCTGCCCCAGGCCCTGCGGATCATGATTCCTTCTTTGAACAACGAATACCAAAACGCCAACAAGGACTCGACGCTTGCGCATGCCATAGCCTACGGCGAGATAGTCCTGATATCCAATAGGATCATCAACAACACCGGGAACCTCCTGCAGACATACCTGTTCATATTCTTCGTTTTCGTCATCACGAACCTCATCATCTCGCTGATCATGAATGCGATTAACCGAAAAGTCCAGATCAGATGACGACATCTGCAGCGTATCGCTCTATCGTCTCCAGCTGTCTGACCTGGGCAAGGACAAACCTGTTCAATTCATGGCGTAACTCCGTCCTTAGCTTAGCCACCATAGCGGCTGGCGGTATCGCCGGATTCCTGATGCTGAGGTTCGTTCTGTTCCAGGCCAACTGGGGCCTCGTCGCGATCAACCGAAAGCTGTTCTTCGTCGGCAGTTATCCTGCGGAGGACACCTTCCGGATATGGATATCCCTCTTCATCGTCGTAATTCTGGTTGCCCTTACCTATGGCGTCTGGATCGGAAGATTGCGGCCCTACATAGTGGCGATCGGTTTGGTGGCGGTGATAACTCTCACACTCGGCCTGGGGACCGATCTGCAGATCCAGGAGGGACAGTACACCCAAGAGATACAGTCCGCGGGACAGACCGCAATCGTGAGCGGTGTCCAAAGAGAACTGGTGTGGGAGCGTGGCTGGGCACCCCGCTGGCTCTACTCGCTCTCACTGGGACTCGCAATCCCGTTCGGTACATCTTGGCTGCTACTCGCTGGGCTCTTTGCGGTCCTGATAGGAGGAGCCTGGGCGGGCAGGCTCCTCTCCAGATGGAGAAGCAATCCGATACTGCTTCAGGCGATCGGCGCAGTGTGGGTCCTGCTCATCCCGATGATCGTCTTGCTCCAGTTGGGGGTGTCCAGCAGCCACTGGGAGAGTGCATTCCTCGACCTGCTGGTGTTTGCCGTGGGGGGATTCTTCTCCTTCTTCATCGGTCTCGGACTGGCGTTGGGCCGCACCTCTCCATACTGGACTATACGGTTCTCCGCCGTCGGCTACATCGAGGTCGTGCGCGCTGCCCCGCTGCTCGTCTGGCTACTGTTCGCCACGTTCCTCGATGACGAGTTCGGACCTATCGGCGAAGCGTTCAGCAACATCGACCTCGTATATCGAGTCATGATCGTTTTTGCCTTCTTCGGCGGGGCCTACATCGCTGAGGTTTTGCGAGGCGGACTCCAGTCCATACCGCGTGGCCAGCATGAGGCGTCTGAGGCGATAGGTCTTTCCGCGGCGCAGAAGTACATCTTCATCATCCTGCCGCAAGCGATCAAGGCGGTTATCCCGGCAATTATCGGGCGCTTCATCGCCCTATGGAAAGATACAGCGCTACTCGCCGCAATATCGCTCGTCAACACACTGGAAAAAGCGAAAAAGATCCTCGGGGGCCAGACGGACATAGCGGAGGGCGCCTTCTTCGAGATATATATTGTGGTAGGGCTCATATACTGGCTGGTTTCGTATCTGTTATCCCGGCTTGGCGGAGCGGCGGAAACCCGATTAGGACTGGGCACCAGATAACGGACCAGGCTATAGAGAGGACCGACACATGGCCAAGCAGAGTGGCAAAGAGATACTCCGCCTAGAGAAAGTGGTGAAACGCTACGGCGATTTCACTGCTCTGAAAGAAGTCGACGTCTCAGTGATCAAGGGCGAGGTCGTCGTCATCATCGGGCCTTCTGGCTCAGGCAAATCGACCCTGCTCAGGACCATAAATCAGCTCGAGCGACACGATTCCGGCCGGATCGTCGTTGACGGCGTCGAGCTGACGGACGACGCCCGCACTCTCGCCAAGATACGGGCCGACACGGGGATGGTCTTTCAGCAGTTCAACCTCTTCCCGCACCTCACCGTCACGCGCAACATAACACTCGCGCCGCAGAAGGTCCGCCATATGCCGCAGAAGCAGGCGGCGGAGCTCGCGCTCCAACTGCTGCGCCGCGTAGGTATGCCTGAACAGGCGGAGAAATACCCCGGCCAACTCTCAGGCGGCCAGCAGCAGCGCGTCGCCATCGCCCGCGCTCTCGCGATGAACCCCAAGCTGATGATGTTCGACGAGCCCACCTCCGCGCTCGACCCGGAGATGATCAACGAGGTCCTCAAGGTGATGGGCGAGTTGGCTGCGTCCGGTATGACCATGATCTGCGTTACCCACGAGATGAGCTTCGCAAGGAACGTCGCCGACCGCGTGATCTTCATGGATGAGGGCGAGATAGTCGAAGTCGGAACCTCTGAAGAGTTCTTCACCAGCCCGCGAGAGTCCCGCACCAAACTCTTTCTAAGCAAGATCCTCACCCACTAATTTGCTACTCCAACCCAATCTCCCCTGTAGCAAAGGGCTAGAGGGCCCCGGCCCATTCGTCCTGAGCTTGTCGAAGGCTATTCCTAAGGGCATCGCGCAGGCGCACTCCAGCCAAAACGGCATCAACCGATGTGTTCAGGCTGTCCGAACTCCAGCGAGGGCCCAACTCCCTAACGGGTTCCTACGACCTGCTGGCGCCGGGGATATCACGGCGGTGGAAAAGGTAGAAGGCCAGTCCGCCCAAGACCAGAACGTAGGCCGCAAGCACCAGAAAGGCGTGGAGCTCCCCTTGAGTGGGGCCGGCGAAGCCCTCTGCATCTCCACCACTCTTGAAGACGCCGATATTATAGACCAGCAGGAAGTCCGCCACGTTCTGGAACCAGTCGAAGAGATTGATGAAGATGCCTAGGAAGATCTGCTCCAAGCGCTATCAGTGTCTCATGATTTGTCGTACAACTATTGGGGTATTGGGGGCAAGCCAATGGAACAAACCCGGTGCGCCCGTCGTCTATAGATGTAAGGAGGCGGACAATGAGCGTGAAGGAGCGACCAGGTACGAAACCACCGTGGGCATCGGGTATTCTGATAGGCTTGCTGGTAGCGGCATTCGTGGCATGCAGCACCGAGCCCCAACCAACAGCAACTCCGGCATCGGATACAGACCAGTTCGACCTCCCAGACGTCCTGCTCCAATTCGAGTACGAGCCTACCTTCTCGACCCCTGAGCGCTTTGCGCCCTTCGGAAGAGTACCCCCATTCACCCTGTTGGAAGACGGGACGCTAATATATCTGGACGAGGGTGGACGATATGACGAGCAGCGGGTAATGGAAGTGCGCCTTTCAGGGGATGACGTAGAGGGCCCTGGTACAGCAGGTACTTGACCTAGGCTTCGAGCGCCTGGAAAACTACTCCGAGCAGTGCCAGAACCTTGACGACGGCACGGGTATGTGCCTCGCCGACGCTTCCTATACAGTCCTGAGAGTCCGTCTCCCCTCCGGCGAGCCTCGCCAGGTCAGGATCTACGCGAACTTCGGTAGCGACCTCCAGGCCCTAGAATCCATTCGCTCTACGCTCAGGGAGTACAGTCACCCGGACGCCCGGCCATACGTGCCCGCGAAGGCCACTCTTTTCATCCGTCCGATGGCCGAGGCTGTGGACGTCACTGTGCTGGACTGGGAGCTGGGTCCAGCTTGGCTGGAGGCCGACGACAAGGGCCGGCAACGGGCCAGGGTGGTGGACGGGGATGCCCTAGCCACGCTGCTGGCGAGCGTTCCCCGCAATGTTGGTGACTTCTTCTTCCAGCACGAGGGCCAGGCCTACCACATGACTCTCGTTCCGTGGCTGCCGTTGGTCGACTTTACGGCCGCTGTGGCTGCCTATTGATACCCTGCTGAAGTCAAATCTAGACTCGGGACCTTGGCTGAAAGGTGAGGGCCACAGTGTCAAAACTTGTTGTGACCTTGGCGATGGTGCTGTCTCTGACATCGGTAGCTTGTGGCGGGAGCGAGGTGGTACAAGGGAAGGTGGACCACAACGGGGTCACCGGAGTGGCGGAGGGCAAGGGTTCTACCATCCTGCGAAACGTTCCCGCCTACGATCAAGATGCGGTTGACGACAGACCGTCCATCCGGGTGAAAGATCAGGATTTCCAGGGATTTGTTTACCTCCAAGGATGAGCACGCCGTCATCACCGTCGAGATGGAGAAGGAGCTGCGCCAAAAGTACTCGGACATCAGCTACATAGTGCACGTCGACGGCGACCAAGGTACCCAATCCTACTTCGTTAGCCGTGAGGTCTTTAACCGTATCTTGGTGGACAGGCCCGTGCGATTTGAGGCTTCGGGAGCTCCGATACCGACCATAACCAAGCTGCTAGAGCCCGGGGAGCTGTGGGGCCTGACTTGGTTGTAGGCCCGCCAGTACCGTTCCGTCAGAACCCTCACGTCCAGCAACGTGTAGAAGATCTCCCTATCCAGCAACTCGTCCCTCAGCTTGCCGCTGAAGCTCTCGATGTAGCCGTTCTCCCACGGTGACCGGGGCTCGATGTACAGCGTCCTGGCTCCCACCCTATCAATCCACTCACGCACAACCCTGGCCGTAGACTCCGGTCCGTTGTCCAAGCGAATGTGGTCCGGCACTTCCCTGAGCATCATCGGCAGACCGTATGCTGCGGGCAGCCCGGATCGCCAGACACTCCAGACGTCGACGACCTCCGCGCCGCCGATGATTCGGGCGGGTTCCTGGACGACGCGCAGTCCGCCGCACCCGCTCCCAAGTAATGAGGACTCTCTGAGATCGCCTGACCGACTCGCTATATAGAAACCTCCCAGCGAAAAGTTCGCAGTTCAGTACACTTAGGCCCACCACTTGTGCTCGCTATTCGGTGTGCTTCCGGGTTAATGTCGGGTCCTAGGATGGCGAACGCTGGGCCCTTGGGCCGTTGCCGACGGTGAAGCTTGCCGTTTTGATGCTCAGAGGTAATGGTACGCCAGATGCCAATCTCCGATTGAGCAGCCTTGCCCGATGGAGCGTCCGCCGCCCTATGCGTTCCGGCAGGAACGCATAGTTCCACGCCTCGATCCTGCATTCACCAATTTTGGCGTTGATCCCCGTATTCTCGAGTAAGCGACCGATCTCAAACGCGGTCCAATACTTCATGTAGTTGGGTTTCAGGTCGCCCAGCCCTGTCACTTTCTTGAGGGTCCTTCGAAGGACGCCCTGAAAATTTGTAGGATTCAGGCCGTTCAGAAATGAGCCCTCGAGGACCATCATTCCTCCTGGCTTCAAGACGCGTGCAATCTCTTCGAGGGTCCGCCTCACCGACGGCTTTTCCATGTGAATGAGGACGGCCGCCGAAAGCACGAGGTCCATTGAGTTGTCGTCCAATGGGATCGACTCAGCGGAAGTACAAATCGGGTACACGGTCGACCCTGGTAGGCTCCCGAACTGCAGCCGATACCTCTGAAACTGCTTGAGAAGCGACTCTGAGATGTCCAAGGCATAGTACGCCCCAGCATTTAGCTTGCCGGCGCCGGACAGATAGAGTGGTATCCGGCCATAGCCGCAGCCGATCTCCAAGACATTCTCGAACCGGCTTCCTGCAGGTATGGCACGTAGCTGGTCGCCCACTTTGCTGGTGAGGAATTCGAAGTCCATCTCCCTGCCATTCGCCGGCCGGGTCAGAGTCGCCACTATGAAGTCGTCCTCGGCCTCGTTCTCCCATTGCTGACGGTACTCGTCAGTCGTCAACGGCGTAGGCTTGCGGGGGAAGTAGATCCCGTCCCTGACGTCGCTGTCACTCGGTTCCTTCGGCATCCTTACTCCTAGCCGGGTCTGGGTCCGACGCGAAGCCTAGCACCTACGCCGGTGAGCCGGTAGGATAATCGTTAGACATGCCGAGGTGGCGGAACCGGTAGACGCGCTACGTTCAGGGCGTAGTGTCCTTACGGATGTGCGAGTTCGAATCTCGCCCTCGGCACCAACACGCGCTTGTAGCTCAGATGGATAGAGCGCAGCCCTGCGAAGGCTGAGGTCGTGGGTTCAAGTCCCACCAAGCGCGCCAGCCCCAGTTCCTGCCGGTGCTTGCCATCGGAACGTGGCCCAACCTGGGCGGTAGGGCTTACGCGTATGGAGCTCGTTCTCAATCCCTTTGTGGTTCGAGAGCCAGCGCGTCAGCCAACCGGCCAAGGCCGACTGCGATCGCTCTCAGGGCAGATGCCACCTCGGCGTTTGGCCGCTGTTCGAACAGAGGGTTCGACTCCCACGCACTCCCGCCAGTCTACGGCCTGCTAAACGGGCGCAAAACGTCAGGCTATGGGCGACCAATGAGTGGGCGCGCACCATCCAAACGCCCCCAGTTAGCAATCCACTAGGGAGTAGCACCTTCGGCACCAGTGCCAGTGAGCATCCGGTAACCGTCGAGCAGCTCGTCGGCACGACTCTGGTCCCCGAGAGACTCGTGAACCGTTACCAGGAACCCATACGCCTGGCGTCGATGGCCGACCCGCACCTTATACCGCTCCAGGCCTCGTTCACCTGCTGCCGAAGCCTCTTCAGCACGAGCTAGGTCCCAAAGCGCCACACTCTTGAGCAGATAGCTTGGCACGGCGGCGCTCGTCTCGCCCGCGAGCTCGATCGCCATTTCAAGGTCTGCCATTGCCGCGGGTGGCATGCCCTGTCTGCCACAGGTTTCAATCTCGCTGGCCCGTATCGGCGCCCAGCCCCACGGCTACCCACGGAGGGGAGTGGGTGTCCATCGGCGCGACGTCCCACCCGTCGTACCCACCGTCGGACACGAGCGTGTCGATAGTGGCACCCAAAGTCTTGACGCTCCCTCGCTCTGTCGGCGCGCGTCACGTTCGTGGATGCCACGTCAAGTCGATCGAGGATCGTTCCTAAAGAGGGCCTCCGCGATATCTAGTTGGAGGAGCTGCCCACGTCGAGGCTTATGTCGAGGACGGGAGGCGCCTCAATACGACCACTCAGACGGACTGCCTGGAGCCGTTGAAGCTCGTGGACGACCCGATCGAAGCGACGCGCAAGAGTGGAGTCATATCGCAGGATCCGCTGCGTTTCTTTGTCGTTGGGCAGTGCAGGCGGGCCATCTTCACTCCCGTCGAACGCCGGCATGCCACGAAGCCGCTCTCGCCCTGCACCGGCAGCGGCGGTCTCGAATCGCCAGACCCTCCACCTTCGCCAAACAATCGTCACCAGTTCTTCGGTGTATGCCTCCTCGAGCACTCCTTCGGGTCTCAGCTCGTCAAAAAAGCGATTGCTGATGGCCTCGAATAGGTCGATCGATTCGGCTCCCGTCCCGTTGGACAGGACTACCTCTCTGCTGAAGATGCCATGTTTGGCCGCGTTCAACCGTGTCCTCGAAGTGTCAGTCGGCCCCGTGGAAAGTCGCGAGTTCCTCCTGTTTGCCATGATCTGTGCGTCAGACGCCATGCGGTCCCTCCATTCAACCGTGCGTACTCTCCCATCGCACGCTTGTATTAGGCCATTGTACCCTCCGGACAGCCACGGAGGCGCGATTCACCGGATACGGCGAAGGCTGATTTTTGCAGAACGAACCCGATTACCTCGACCTTGATGGATAGCGACCGCGCTACAGGTTGGAGTCGGCGCGATGCAGGTCGCGGGTTGGCACGCCCCGGGCTTCCACCCTGGGCCCTCGACCTTGACCGGAGCATCGTGGGGACTCGCGAGGAGACGGCTAACCAGGAGTGACGGTAATCGTGGCGGGGTCGGCCCCATCGAGCTCGATGCGCTCGAACCAATCGTCGGCCAGCTGGACCGTTAGCTCCAGGTCGTGTGACCCCGCCGGCGCGTCGGCGAGCACCCGCAGCGTCACGATGGCCAGGCCGCCAGGGGCGGAGGGCACGCTGGTAAGGCCGATGCGCGCCGCCGCGTAGGTCAGCCGGCCCGCCGTCGCATCGACTCCCTCGACGCCGACCAGCGCCTCGTCGCCCAGCAGGCTGCCCGCGCGCACGGCGGTCATCTCGAAAACGCTGGGTGGGAAGGCAAATATTGCCTCGCCGCCGCTGATGCCGGCGTCGCCGGGCGTAACCCATAGCCACACGTCGAGCTCCTGGCCGGGCGCCGCAGTCACGGCCGTCGCCACCAGCGTCACCACCGTTGGCTTGGGGGGTGCCGCCGTGGGCGTGGCAGTCGCGGTCGGCGTAGGCGTTGCCGTCGCACCGGCGCGCGTCGTCGCGGTTGCGTCCGTCGCACGCGGGACGAACCGCTCCAGTAGCGCTTGATTGGCATCCGTGCTCGCGGTGGGCGTCGGGGTTGCGCTCCCGGCAGGGCTGTGCGCCTGGGGTACCGTGGTCTCGGTTGATGCTTCGCTGGCCCGCGCCGTCTGAGGCGCGGGGCTCGCACCGCCGCACGCGGCCAGCGCCAGCACCAGCATCGCCGTGCCGATGGCAAGCCAGCTGCCGCGAGTGCTAGCTCGCATTGCTGCCGCTCTCCGCGCCGACAGCCGCGTCGAAGTCTGCGCCAAGAATGGCCAGGTCCACGTAATCGACGATGCCGTCGTCGTTCAGATCGACCCTCGCGTCAAATCCCTCATCACCCGCGCTGAGCCCATACGAGGCCCGCAACAGGCCCAGGTCCGAGTCGTCGACGACCTCGTCGCCGTTGGTGTCCCCGGAGATGGCCGGCGGTGCCGCACCCCCGGCACGTCCGCCGCCTCCTGACGATCCGCCGCCACCGGTGCTCCCACCCGGCCCGCCGCTGCTGGCTGGCGCGCCGGCGGGAGCTGGCGTGGGCGTGCCGACGGGCGTTGGCGTCGGGCTCGGTGCCGCCGTCGGAGTTGGGGTGCCGGTCGGCGTTAGCGTCGGCGTCGGGGAGGGGGGCGGCGCGCCGCCGCCACCACCCCCACCGCCGCCTCCACCCGACGCGGGCGTTGGCGTCGGTGTCGCCCCAGGGATGGGCGTCGGCGTCGGTGTCGCGTTGGGGTCAGGTGTTGGCGTCGGTGTCGGTGTCGCGTTGGGGTCGGGTGTCGGTGTTGGCGTTGGCGTTGCGCCTGGGACAGGCGTCGGCGTGGGTGTTTGCGTTGCCCCTGGGACAGGCGTCGGCGTTGGCGTCGCGTTCGGGTCAGGCGTCGGCGTGGGCGTTGGGGTCGGTGCAGCCCCGACGAACAGCACCTCGATGCCGTTGACGATGGGGGAGCCGACGGCCCCGATGAAAACGAACTTCAGCTGGCCGTCGTCGACCAGGACACTCGGCACGATGCGTGAATGCGCCGTGGCGAAGCCAGCCTCGGCGTAGATGTCGAGATTGCCGATGGACAGGTCACCCTCGATGAACACCGTGAACAGCCGCTGGCTCGGCCCGGTGACCAATGGGTCGGTCTCGGCGAAGTGCAGCCGGAGGTCGTAGAAGCCGTTTGGCAGGTTGATGATGTAGCCGTCGAGGTTCGACAGTTCCGTGCCGTAGACCTCCTGGAGCGTCGTGCCCGCAACCGTGACTCCGGCCGTCCGCGTGTCGGCTGGCGCGGACGCGAACGGCACCCAGCCGTAGCCCAGCCCCGCGGTGAACTCCGCGTCGGTGAGCCATTCGTTGCCGACCGAGTCGGTGTAGGCCGAGCCGCCGGTGTTGAGGTAGAGCGGCGTGCTCATCACCACACCCGCAGGCCCAGCCAGCGTCACCTGGGCCGTCGCGGCCAGCCCGACGACGATGGCGGCGAGAACGGTTGCGATGGCTATGCGCCGGTCGGCGGTGAGCATGTGAACCCCGCGCCCACGCGGGACGCCCCTCTATATGACGCGCGCGCGTCCCGCAACGGGCTACGGACGGAGGTACGAGACGGCCTGCGCCTCCCGTCCGACGGCGCCGGTCGGGCCTTGCCTCGAAACCCTCGTTGCCGTTTGCTGCGGGAGTGCAGAGGGGGTACCCCCTTTGCCTGTCCTGAGCGAAGCATGTCCTGAGCCCCGTCGAAGGGCCGAAGGGCCGGGGGCGCGGGGGTGTCCCCCGCCGTAGCTCTTTACCACTCCCTTCCTGGCAAGGCCTGTCCTGAGTCCGCCGAAGGGAAGGGAGTTAGGGGGATGGTCGGAAGCTGGCGTAATACCGGGCCTGGCGGGCCTAAAGCCTGTCCTGAGCGAAGCCGAAGGGGCTGACTTATTGAGGCCAAGCTACGCGGGTCGCGAGGCCGAGCGGCCGTCCAGGAGCGCGGCGGGGACGATGGCAACGAGGCTGAGGACCGCCCCCACGCGGAAGAAGGCCGTGAAGACGCTGACGGACGCGCCCTCGATGGCCGTGCTGTAGGCCGCCTGGCGTGCCGCGAAGGCGGCTTGCGCCTCGCCAGGCAGCGGAAGCGGGAAGGCGAACTCCGCCGTCAGCACCTGGAAGTGGCCCATGCCCCAGGCGGCGAGCGCCGCGAGTCCGAGCGTCATGCCCAGCATGCGCGCCACGGTGATCAGCGCCGACGCGGTACCTCGGTCCTCGTCGCCGCCCTGAACGACGGCGACCGTCAGCAGCGGCGCGATCACCAGGCCGAAGCCAAGCCCCGCTAGCGCCAGGTGGAGCGACATCTCGGGGTCCGCGATGGCCTCGTCCCAGCCGCTCATGAGCCATAGGCCCAGCGCTGCGAGCAGCAGCCCACCGATGGTGGGGACTCGCGCCCCGACCCTCCGAGTGGCGAAGGCTCCGAGCAGCGCGCCGACCGGGATCGCTCCCGTGAGCCGCATCAGCCGGAGTCCGCCCTCCACCGGCGGCTTCCCCAGCACCGTGTCGGTCATCAACGGCACGGTGACCAACGCCATGATGAGTGCCGCACCCACCAACAGCTGGGCCGACCACGCCGCCAGGAAGCGCCGAGCAAAGAACAGCCCGGGATCGAGCAACGGCGCGATGGCCCGGCGCTCGATGACGATGAGCAATGCCACCATGACCAGCCCCGCGCCGAGCACGGCGGCAGGCCAGTCGAGGCCTCCGCTGTACGTCCCTCGTTGGGCGAGCCCGATTGCAAGCAGGCTCAGCGCGGCCGCGAGCGCCAGCCCGCCGGCCAGGTCCAGCGGCCGCCGCGCCCGTGCCTCTTGCCCGATGACGCTCGAGCCCACGAGGAGCAGGGCCACCACCGGGAGGTTGGACCAGAAGATCCAGCGCCAGCCTAGCCAGTGGATGATGCCGCCACCGTATAACGGTCCTAGCACGGCGCCCAGCTCCGCGGCTGCCCCCACCACGCCGAGAGCGATGGCCGGGTGCCTCCATGGCGAACGCCTGCTCCCGATGGCGAGCGCGGCGGGGATGAGCGCGCCGCCGCCAATCGCTTGCACGACCCGCCCCGCCAGCACGACCGATAGCGAGCCGCCCGCCGCCGTGATGACTGACCCCGCCGCGAACAGCAGCAGCGCACCGCGGAAGAGGCGAGCGTGCCCGTGAACGTCACCAATGCGCCCCAAGAGCGGCATGGCCACCGTAAAGCCCAGCAGATAGGCAGTCACGAGCCACGCGACGTCACCCAGCTCGTCGATCGGGATGCCGAGGTCGATCATCACCTCGGGCAGCGCCGTGACCACGGAGGTCTGGTCGAGTGACGACAGGAACACGCCGGCGCACACCAGCGTCAGCTCGAATCCAGGCACTCGTCTCAGCGCGGCAGTCCCCATGGCGCAGGGCCGACTATAGCGGCGGTTCGATGGTGGTGGGCTCGCCGAACCGGTCGAATTCGACGACCCGGACAATATCGGCGGCCTCGCCGTCGATGAACGGCCCGGACAGCCGCACCCGCTGGACCAAGAAGGAGTCGCGCTCCACCGTCACCTCCAGGCCGAGCGTCAGCCCTTCAGCGGCGGCGGGCACCAGCGCTCGCAGCGACTCGGAGCGCAACGTGCCGTGGATGACGTACGGCCCGGAACTCGAACCGTCGTCTGCGAGCGTCAGGCCGGTCGCTCCGGCGAGCACGTCGGCCACCGCCACGTTCATCGCATTGAACGCGAACGGCAACGACCCAGGCGCGACCTCGCGCCACGCCCCGCTGAAGGGGTCCTGCATGTAGGCATCGCCCGCGATTTGCACGATACCGAGCTCGACCACGACGTTGAAGGCGCTGGCCCGTGCCTTCGCGGTCGTCTCGGCGCGGTCCGGGAAGACCGCGGCGCCGCTCGCGGACTCCAGCAGCAGCCCGGTGCCGATAGACGTGCTGCCGGTCTCGTGGCGCACCTCGAAGCGCACCGTCGACACCGATTCGAGCGCGACGATGGCTCGTTGCCGCACGACGTCGGCTGACAGCGCCTCTGTCGGCGATTCGGTGCCGCCGCATCCGGCCAGCGCCAGCATCGCGAGCGCCAGCAGCAGGCCGTGTAGGCTCGCGAGTCTCACGCCTGCTCGAACGCGTGGGCCACGCGGAGGATGGTGCTCTCCTCCCAGTGCCGCCCCGCGACCTGAAGGCCGATGGGCAGGTTGTCCGCACCCGTCCCGCAGGGCACGCTGAGCGCCGGGTGGCCGGTCAGGTTGAAGATGCACGTGTTGTGCGTGTTGGACGAACCCTTCTCGCCCAGGGTCCGCAGCGTCAACGGCTCGTCCAGCAGTCGTGAGGGCTTGATGGCCGTCGTCGGTGTCACCAGCACGTCAACGTGCTCCAGCACCGCGTCGACCTGCTGCCGTAGCGCCATGCGCAGGTTTTGGGCCTTGCCCCAGTACGCGCTGAAGTAGTCCCGCCGCAGGTATTGGCCAACGACGTAGCCGACCAGGAAGAACGGCGCCAGGTCGTGCCCCGACGCGGACCGCAGCCCCTTGCCGAGCGCCTGCTGGAACGCCGGGTCGGCGTAGCCTCCTCGTGAGAAGCCCTCGCCGCCCGCGTCGACGGTCGCCGAGACGGAGTGCGACAGCAGCGTCGCTTCGATGGGCCAGGCATCGGCCCACCACGGGATGGAGACCTCTGAGACGACTGCGCCCAGCGACTCCAGCTTTGCTATCGCGGCCCGTACGCTATCGACCACATCGCGCGCGGCGAAGTCCCAGTCAAAGCCCTCCCGCACGACACCGACGCGCAGGCCCGCGATGTTGCCCGTGAGCGCCTGCGTATATGCCTCGGTCCGGATGGGCCCGCGCACCCACTGCGGGTCACGTGGGTCGTCGCCGGCGATCGCCTCCAGCATCAGCGCGGCGTCCGCCACGGTGGGCGCCAGCGGGCCGAGGAAGTCGATCGTGTGGTCCATGTAGGTGGCACCGAACGTCGGGACGAGGCCATGCGTCGCCTTGATGCCGACCACACCACACCAGGATGCCGGGATGCGCACGCTCCCTGCCTGGTCGGCGCCTATGGCCATGTCCACGTGACCCGACGCCACCGCCGAGCCGCTGCCGCTGGACGAGCCGCCGGGTGAGAACCCCGGGTTGTGGGGGTTCTTGGTCGGCCCGAAGGTCGACGTCTCGCCCGTGCCGGACCACGAGAAGTCGTCCATGTTGAGCTTGCCGACGATGGTGGCACCGGCGTCCAGCAGGCGCTCGACCACCGTCGCATCGTGGTCCGGCACGTAGTCGCGGTGCAGCCGCGAGCCGTTGGTCATCGGCACGCCGGCCACCTTGATGTTGTCCTTGATGCCGACTCGCTTGCCCGCCAGGGGACCATTGGGAGCGCCCTTGACCTCGCAGAGGCGTATGAACGCGTTGTACGGGTCCTCCTCGGGGGTCGGGCGCCGCCCCGGGTCGCGTTGGGTGTACTTCACCGGGATCGACGGCACCGGCAGGTCGTCGATGCGATCGACCGCGCCCAGCATCCCGGCGGCTGCCTCCGCCACCTCCTCCGCCTCCGCGTCGGTCAGGAAGATGTCGTGGTCGGCCGCTATGCTCTGGAGCTCGTCGGCCGTGGGACGCCGGATGAAGCCCCGCAATCGCCCGTGGGGTGGGAGCGGTGAGAGCCATTCCATCGAGGACCTCCTTGACCCTTGGGAGAACTTGGGGACTCATCTTCCCGTTGGGACGGGGAGAGTATTTCAGAACCGACGCCCGCGTGCTGCCCGCGTGCGGCCCCTGCCCTGCAATGTGCTGCCGCGCCTTGCGCTATGCTTCGCCGACTAGGAGCGGGGCTGGCCCGCACGATATCCAGGCGACCCGCGTAGCGGTCGAGGAGCGAGCGATGAGCGGCATTTGGCCCGGCAATACCCAGTGCACGGTGTTCCTGACCTTCGATATCGACGGCGTGTCCTCCTGGGTGCGGCGCAACCCGGCCATTTGGAATCGTCCGTCGGCCCTCTCCCTCGCGGAATACGGCCCATCCGTGGCGATGCCCCGCATCCTGGACCTGCTGGACCAGTACAGCATCAAGTCGTCCTTCTACATCCCCGGCCAGGTGGCGGAGACCCACCCGGAGATGGTGAAGGAGGTCGACCGGCGTGGTCACGAAGTGGCGGCGCACGGCTACCTCCATGAAGCGCCTCCCAGCCTGGAGCGCGCCGAGGAGTTGGCGATCCTCGAGCGCAGCATTGGCATCCTGTCGGACCTCGTGGGCTACGCGCCCAAGGGCTTTCGCTCGCCTGCGGCCGACCTCGGCCCGCACACCCTCGATCTGCTCCAGGACCACGGCATCTTCTACGACACCTCGCTCATGGGCCACGACATGCCCTACTGGGTGGAGTCGCCGGAGGGCGCGCGGCTCGTCGAGGTCCCGTTCCACTGGGAGCTGGACGACTTCGTCTACTGGGGCTACCAGCCCGCCGCGGAGGTCCGGCACGCGATGATCGGCACTGACAGCGTGCTCGCCACGTGGATCGATGCCTTCGACATGCTGTACAAGTGGGGCAGCGCATTCAACCTGGGCATGCACCCGCAGGTCATCGGCAGGCCAAGCCGCTTCGCGGTGCTGGAGCGGCTGATCAACCACATGCAGAGCAAGCCCGGCGTCCGCTTCGCGCGCATTGACGAGGTCGCCGCCGAATGGGCGGCAGGCCACGGCTCCGAGCCCGCGGTGCGGGTTGGCGGCGAGCCGGCCGCCGGAGCGTAGGAGTCAACAATGGCGACCACGACGACCAGGACTCCCTATGAGCGAGCGGTCACGGGATTCCCGAACTACTGGTACCCGGCCTGCGGTGAGCGCGAGGTCGGCCGGCGCCCCAAGCGCATGGTCCTGCTGGACGAGCCCATCGCCTTCGTGCGCCGGGGCGAGCGTATCTACGCCGTGCAGGACGAGTGTCCGCACCGGGGCGCGCGCCTGTCGCTGGGCAAGGACGAGTTTCCTGGCACCGACACACTGGCCTGCCGGTTCCACGGCTGGACCTTCGACCTGCGCGACGGCCGGTGCGTCGCAGCGTTGACCGACGGGCCCGACTCGCCGGTCGTCGGCAAGGTGCGCGTCCGCACTTTCCCGGTCGAGCAGCGCAAGGGCATCGTGTGGGTTTGGATCGGCCGTGGCGCCCCCGTCCCGCTGGAGGAGGATGCGCCGACGCTGTTGCTGGAGGACGCGACGATGGTGAAATTCCGCCACCGTCAGGTCTACGGCAACTGGCGCTACCACGCCGAGGGCGCGGGCGGCGGCCACTTCCAGATGCTGCACCGCGACGCCATCGGCCAGCTCTTCACGCGCTACCACTCTTACCAGCCCGACTACGTCGTCGAGATGGGAGATGGCAGCGGCAACGGCGACGACCACGGCCCCTGGCTCCTCGAGAAAAGCGGGTTCCCCATGCGTCAGTCCGACTACCCTGGCCTCGGCACGTGGCCGCCCATGCGGCCATGGCGCCGGGGTGGCCAGCCCTTCCAACGACTGGTGCGCGGCGTGCAGACCATCACCTCCATGCGGCTGCCGGGCTACCTGCGCGTCTACCACTTCCCGATGAACGACGCGATGTACTACGAGTGGTACGTGGCCATCGACGCCGACCACTACAACTACTTTCAGGTCAGCTGTCACTGGCCCAAGGACCCCATCAGCCGGCTTTGGACCCACCTGTGGTGGCACGCATTCGCCGGGCCGATACGCATGGGCCGCTTCAACGACCAGGACAAGGGGATGGTGGCCGCGAACACCAACTGGGAGAAGCGGCAGGGGCATCATGGTCCCGTGCCCGAGCACTATCGGCCGGACCGCTACCCCGCAGGTTGGATCGAGTACGCGAACACTAACGCTCGCGGGGACGGGCGCTAGTCGTCGAAGACAGTCGCTGAGTAGGGCTCTACGTCGACGAACGCCTCGATGACGCTTGGGCCGTCGAGCGCCAGTGCCCAGTCCAGCGCGGCCGCCAACGAGTCCTCGTCACGCACCGCACGGCATGGCACGCCGAAGTAGTGCTCCGGGGTCTCCGGCCGTTCACCGAGGAACGACCCGTACGAGCCGTAGTGGCCGCGCTCCTGCTTCACCTTCATCAGGCCGAGCCAGCCGTCGTTGAGCACGATGATGGGCACGCGCAGGCCGATCCTCCGGGCCGTCGCCAGCTCGCCGACGGTCATCTGGAAGCAGCCGTCGCCGATGACGCCGACCACCGCGCGGTCGGGATGCACCAGCTTGGCCGCGTAGGCCGACGGCATGCCGTAGCCCATGGACGACCAGCCGTTGGTAGCGAGGGCCGTGTGCGGCAGGTTGGTGTGCCACTGGCTGGCGATCTGGTGCGTGTGCGCGCCCACGTCGTAGGTCACGATGGCGTCGTACGGCAACCGTGCGCGCAGGCTATCGAGCAGTTGGTGCGTCGCGAGCCCCAGCGACACGGGCCGGAGGTTTGCCTCGAGCCGCGATCGATGCTCTTCCCACTCGCGCTCCTGCCAATCGTTGGAGACGGCCGGTAGCTTTGCGAGGTCGGCCAGCATGGCGTCGAGGTCGCCGGCCGCATCCACGACGAAGTGGACGCTATCGTCGGCGTCCGCCGGTTCGGTGCTCAGGTGCGCGACGGGAATGTCGCCGACCCACTCCTCGTAGTTGATCTCGATGGGGTCGTAGCCGACGGCGACGATCAGGTCGGCGGTGTCGACGATGCGCTGGACATCCGTGCGTCGGGCGCGCCCGACGACGCCGAGCGACCCTGCGTAACTCTCGGACAGGAACCCCTTGGCGTGCAGCGTGCTGACGTAGGGCAGCCGCTGCTGCTTCAGGAATGCGAGCAGCTGGTCAGCGGCCCCTGAGCGGGTAAACGTCAAGCCAGTGACCACGAGCGGGCGACGCGCCGAGGCCAGCGCGGCGTATAGCTGCTGTCCAGCGTCGGGCACGGCTGTGCCCAGGCCGCCGCCAATCGTTAGCGACGGCACAGGGCCTGACGCCTCGGCGATGCCGACGTCCTCCGGCAGCTCCAGCATCACGGGGCCCGGAGGCTCGGCGGTGGCTAGCGCGACGGCTTCGGCCAACTCGGCGCCGACACCCGTGCGGGACAGCCGGCGCTGCGCTTTGGTCAGGGGCGCGAACAGCGCCAGGTGGTCGATGCGCATCTGTGTCCGCCTACCGAGCATGTGCTCGTCGTAGGTGCAGACGATGGCGATGACGGGGGAGCGGTCGAGCGAGGCGCCGCCGACTCCTGTCGATAGGTTCGTCGCGCCGGGCCCGAGGGTCGACACGCACACGCCGGGCACGCCGCTCGTGCGCCCGACGGCCTCGGCCATGAACGCGGCGGACGTCTCGGTGGCGGTCAGGACGAAGTCGACGCTCGCGCTCTGTCGCAGGGCCTCGATCAGCGGGAGCACCGGCCCGCTGGGCACGCCGAACACCCAGCGCACGCCCGCCCGCTCCAACGTCTGCACGATGAGCTCGACGTTGGTCATTGCCGAAACCCCCTTTCAGGGCTTTGCCCCAAAACCCTCATTGGACGGTTCGCCAGGGGAGTGCAGAGGGGGTACCCCCTCTGCTGGGGGCGCGGGGGTATCCCCCGCTTTCGCTCTTTATTACCCCCTTCCTGGCCAGGAAGGGGGTAGGGGGATGGTCGAAAGGTCGGCGTAATACCAGGGGTTGACGGGCCCAGAGGTCGACTTTTGAGGCAAAGCTCCGCGCCATGGAGTGGCGTGGGGTGAGGGTTGCTACGTCCCAATACGCACCGGATCGACGGACTGCTGGATCGACCGGATGATCGACAGCGCGGTGAGCCGTCCCGTCTTCGGGTTCTCACTGGGGATGTTCTCGATGTGGACATGGAGCCGCCCGAACTCACCTTCGACTTCTATGTCGTGGCAGTTTCGCTGGAGCCCCGGCACGGCGATGATCTGGACCGTCGTGCGATCCGGCCCGATGCCTGCGAGGCTCACCGCCGCCGACACGTTCAGGTTCGCGGGAAAGCCACGGACCGCATCCCGGGCCGGCCCGCTGAACAGCTCCGTCTCCGACGTCAGGCTATCGAGGTCGATCTCGTGCTCGACGACGAAGGGCGCGTCCGCCAGCGCCGCCGGAGGCTTGCGCGAGGTCATCGTCACGTGCTCCACGTAGCCCGCGCACGCCGACTTGATGCCGTCCAGCCCGGCAATGGCCCCCGATGGCAGGTGGAGCGCGCAGCCCGTCGCACGAGCCATGTCCAGCACCTCGGGGTGGTCGAGGAGCGCGCCGATGCTGATGACCATCAGCGCCTTCCCGGCCCCAAAGGCCCGCTCGGCGAGCTCCGGAACCACCTCGCCACCCGCGGCCTCCACGATGAGGTCCGCGCGGTCGACCAGTTCCGGCAGGTCGAGGTAGTCGACGGGCGTCGTCAGCGTGTCGAGGAAGGCCCGTGCCGGTACCTCGCTGCGGCTGGCAACCCCGGCCACCGGTACGTCGAGCCTGCCCGAGTCGACAGCCTCCAGCACCGCGCGTCCGATGGCGCCACAGCCGACGACACCGATGGCCGTCATCGCGCGAGGCCCCGCACGCGGCTACGCCCGCCCGGCGTTGGCGGGGAGGGTGTCGCTTCCGAGGGGCGGCGTGCCGACCCAGCCGCCCTGGGAGATGTCGACGATGATGCCGTCCGGCCCTGCGTACTTGTACTCGGCGTGACCGCTCTTCGGGGCGCTGCCATCGAGGCCCTGGGCTGCATTGATGTCGTCTCGCGGCTCGTAGCCCGCCGCCGCGAACCGCTTGGCCGCCGCCTCGATGTCCTCGACGTGGAAGCCGAGGTGGTGCAGGCCGCTGTATCCCTTGCCGTACTCCCCACCCGCGGCGCCGTCCGTCTTGTACCGCAGCAGAGCGAAGTTGATATGACCGTCGCTCACGTAGCAGCCGGACGCATTATCGTTGTCGATGGTCCCCACGACCTTCATCCCGAAGACGCTCGCGAAGAACGTCGCGGCCGCTTCCGGGTCCTGCGTCGAAATGGCGATGTGGCGAAGCTGTGGCATGGTCGCGCGCCTCCGGCTGGGTTTGCTTGCGCGCGGCCATTGTCGGCCAGGCAGGGTGGGGCGGCAAGCGCCGGTGAGCGACGTGACGTTGCGCGGCTTGCGCACGAGGTGATTCACTGCGCCCGCAGTTCCTGCAGTTCACGGAGAGGCGCAATGGCGACCATCGTTGGCATCGGCGGCGGCCTGATGGCGGAGCTCGAAAACCTCCCCATCGACCGCGCGATCGTCGACCTCACGGGGAGGCAGCGGCCCCGCGCGCTCTTTGTGCCGACGGCCAGTGGCGACTCCCCCGAGCGCTGGCAGGTCTTTCAGGACGTCTACGGCGCCCGCATCGGCTGCCAGACTGACGTGCTGTGGCTGCTCGATCGCCGGCCCTCGCGGGACGAGCTTGAGGCGGCCGTGCTGTCCGCCGACGTGGTCTACGTGGGCGGCGGCAACACGCTGAAGATGATGCGCCGCTGGCGCCTGCTCGGCGTCGACGACGTGCTACGCGAAGCGCACCGGCGCGGTGTCGTGCTCGCCGGCCAGAGCGCGGGCATGCTCTGCTGGTTCGCCTGGGGGCACAGCGACTCGCAGTACTACTACTCGCCCGACGACTGGGACTACCTGCGCGTGCGGGGCATGGGTCTGGTCGATGCCATCGGCTGTCCCCACTTCAACAGTGAGACGGCGGGTGTCCCTCGCGCCGATAGCTTCAAGCGAATGGTCGCCAAGCACCCGGAGCCGGCCATCGCCGTCGACAACCATTGCGCCATCGAGTTCACCAACGGTGGCTACCGACTCCACACGGCGCGCGATGGCGTCGGGGCCTACCAGCTCTACAAGCGCCGCGACGGTCTTGTCGTCGAGCCTTTGCCGCACGCGGCTGCGCTCACGCCGACGGCCACGCTGTTCGACGGCTAGCGTTTGCTCGGCTACACATCCCGCGGCGTGCCGTCGTCGGCGTCCCACGACCCTGGGTTGATGTCCACGTGCTGGTAGGGGCGGCTGGCGATGAGCTCCTCGTCCAACTCGATGCCGAGCCCGGGCTCCGTCGGCAGCTCGAAGTAGCCGTCGGTGAGCTTCAGCGGCACCTGCTGCACCTGGTCGTGCCAGGGCATGTCGCGGGCAGTCTCGAGGATGTAGAAGTTGGGCAGGGCGGCGCAGAGGTGCACGTTCGCCGCGGTGGCCACGGGGCCGTTGGGGTTGTGCGGGGCCACGCGGACGTACTCCACCTCCGCCATGGAGGCGATGCGCCGCAGCTCCGAAATGCCTCCCGCGTGGCAGATGTCCGGCTGGATGACGTCGACGAGCCCGCGCGCGAGCAGATCCTTGTAGCCCCAGCGGAAGAACAGGCGCTCGCCGGTGGCGAGGTCGATGGGCACGTGCGCGTTGCGGACGATGGCGAGCGCATCGAGGTTGTCCGGCGGCGTCGGCTCCTCGAAGAACGCGGGCTTGAACTCGGCGACCGCCTGCATCTGCTGGATGGCGAGTCCTGGCCGCGATCGGCCATGGTTGTCGATCATGATCGAGACGTCGGGCCCGAGCTCGCGACGCATCGCGCCCATCTTGTCGTGGAGGTACCGCGGGATGTCCTCTTCGCGGAACTCTGTCAGCTCGGTGTTCCAGCCGCCCATCTTGAAGGCGGAGAAGCCGAGGTCGACGAGTTCAGCCGCGCCGCGCAGATCCTGGGCGTGGCTGTAGGCGCGCACGCGCTCCCGTACGGCGCCCCCCAGCAGCTTGTAGACCGGCTGGCCGTACACCTTGCCGGTGATGTCCCACAGCGCCTGGTCAATGGCGCTGAGTGCGGAGCCGATGACGACCCCGCCGCGCCAGAAGCCGTGGCGGTACATCACCTGCCAGGCCAGCTCGATCTGCGTCGGGTCGTACCCCTCGATGCGCTCGGCCAGGTGGTAGATCGCCTGCTCGACGGCCTTTTCGTGGCGTTCCAGCGTCCCCTCACCCCAGCCGTACACGCCCTCATCGGTGAGCACCTTGGCAAACACCCAATTGCGGCGGATGCCGTGCATGATCTGGACCTTGACGTCGGTGATTCTCATGGTCGCCCCCCCAGGGGCAAGAGGGTAGCCGCCGCGTGCGGCGCCCACAAGCGCCGGGACTTACGGCACCATCCGCGGGTTCGTTGTCATCCTGAGCGCGGCGAAGGATCTGATACCGCGCAGCGAGGCAGCCGTCCGCCAGATCCTTCCTCGTCCGCCTTGGGCGGACTCCTCAGGATGACGCAAGCGGGCGCTGAGGGTCTACGCGTCGCGCCAGGTCACGCGCGGGAACCAGCCAAGCACGCGCTTGGCCTTCTCGTTGCTGATGGGAGAGCCGAAACCGGGGATGCGGGTCTTGCGCTCCGCTTCCGGGTACCAGCGGTCCAGCAGCTCCTCCGTCGGTGTCGTCGCCACCGAATCGTCGGCCTGGATGAAGAAGGCTTCGTGCCCCGCCCAGTCCTTCTCGATGGCCGAGACGGCGGCCATCGCCGCCTCGTCGAGGTCTACCCAGCTCCAGTAGTTGCGGGCGTAGCGCTCGGCGTCCTGCGAGCCCTTCTCCGCGCCCGCGTTCCAGTCCGCCTGGCGCTCGCGGCTCCAGAGGCCGTGGTAGCGCAGACTGGCGACCTGCATGGGCCGCCTGCGGCAGAACGCCTGCGCCATCTCCTCGCCCAGCCACTTGGACTGCGCGTAGGCGTCGGCGGCCTTGGTCGGCATCTGCTCGTCGAACGGGAAGTACTCGCGGGGCTGGCGCTCCCAGAACGAGCCGCCGATGGCGTTGATCGAGGACGCCATGACCACCTTGGGCACTCCATGCAGCTCGGCGGCCTCGAGCACGTTCCAATTGGAGAGCATGTTGACCCGGAACACCTCGTGCTCGGGGCGCCACAGAGGGTTCGGTATGGCCGCCAAATGGACGACGGCGTCGACGCCCTTGGTGACCGCGACCACCTGGCCATAGTCCGTCGTGTCGACCTGGACGTACCGCGCGCCGGTCGTCTGGCCCACCCCTGGGAAGCCGCCGTCCGGCGGTCGCGTGTCGACGCTGACGACCTCGTGGCCCGCGCCGAGCAGCAGAGGCGTGATGTGGCTCCCAGCCAGGCCTGAGCCCCCGGTGACCAATACCTTCACAGTTCGGCTCCTTCCAAGCCCAGCTCGCCAAGCCTAGCCCACCAGGCCCAGCCCCATCGACCAGGTCAGCCCGACTGGGCTGAGGACTCGGCTTCAGCCGGGACGAGACCAAACGCCTCAGCGAGCAACTCGTAGGAGCGTGTCCGGTCCGCGTAGTCGTAAGTGATCGTGACGATGCTGACGTGCTCCGTCTCGTAGAGCTCCGCGACCTCCTCGATGGAGGCCTTCACCTGTTGGGGGTCGCCATCGATGTAGCCGCTTCGGAACTTTCCCATCCACTCCTTGGCTTGGTCGGTCAGCTCGACGGCGAGCGCCTCATCGGGTGGGATCAGCCCCGAGCGAAGGCCCATGGTCCAACCGGCCTTGTTCAGATTGCGGCTGGCGCCCAGGTAGATGGCGTTGTCTTCGGTCTCCGCGGCCAGGGCCTGCACGGTCACGTTGAGCTTCGGCTTGTCCAGGTAACGCGACGGCTTGAAGTTGCGCCGATAGAGCTCCGCGACCACCGGCCCGCGGTCCCGAATGTCGCCAAAGAAGTCGGCGAAAGCGAACGCCAGCCCAAGCTCCGCGGCCAGCTGCGCGCTGTAGTCACTGGAGCCCAGCAGCCACACGTCGGGGGCAGACTCATACTCGGGGCCCGGCAGCGGCCGGAGCTGCCCAAACGGGTGCTCCGGGTTCATCGCCCCATTCAGGTAGCCGGTCACGTCCATGACCTGCTGTGGGAACGCGTTCACGTCGGCCGGCTGCTTCGGGTAGGCAAGAGCGGCCATCGTCAGCTGGTCGCTGCCCGGCGCGCGGCCGATGCCGAGCTCGATGCGCCCTGGGTAGAAGGCGTTCAGCACGCTGAACTGCTCCGCCACTTTCAGCGCCGAGTAGTGGGTGAGCATGACGCCGCCGCTCCCCACCTGGATGTGGTTGGTCCGCGCGGCTATCTGGCCGACCATCGTCTCGGGGCTGGGGCCGGAGAAGGACGTCGAGTTGTGGTGCTCCGCCACCCAGTAGCGGTGATAGCCGAGCCGGTCGACCACCTGCGCCAGCTCCACGGTAGCCTGAAGCGCCCGCGCTGCCGTGGTCCCGCGCGGAATGGGTGACTGGTCGAGGACGCCAAGTATCAGTTCTGGGCTCAAGTCGCTAGCTCCATCGGTTGCCAGGACTAGTGTACTGGTTCTCCGCCGGACCGCGTCTCGGGCTCGAGCTCGACGCTCGCATCGTCGTCGGACCTATCGTCGCGCATAGCCTGCTCGAGCACGATCATCGGCACGGCCGGCAAGGTCATGATGTGGGCGCCGGCCTTGACGCCCAGCTCGACGGAGAAGCGCGCCGCGGCCTCGTTGTCGGGCGCCGCGATGATGCCGACGAAGTCGTAGTCACCGAGGACCGCATAGAGGCCGAGCACGTTGACGCCGGGCACGCGTATGCCCTGCTGGGCGGCCAGCAGGTGGTGCGGGTCTTCGAGGAGCCACTCACGACCGGACTCGTTGAGGGTGAGCAATTGAACGTACTGACCCATGGGTTCCGTTTGCCTGCCTGCCTTCCGGCGGACACGGTAACCCTTTTGCCGGGGCCTCAGCAAGCCACGCCCAGGCGGTCGCCAAGAGGACGGGTGCCTACTGGACGGTGCCCTACCGAACGATGAACGACGTCGTCAGCTTCGCGGGAAGGAGCTTCTCGATGACGATGGCGGCGCCCTGCTCGGGACGGATCTGTAACGAGACCAGGGTGCGCGGTCCCGGCACGGGGCTCACGCCCCGCAGGTCGACCGTGAACCGGACCTTCTCCTCGTTCTCCAGAAGAACGTCGCCGTCGTTACGGCCAAGGGCAAAGGTGGTCCAGGCGAGGTCGTGTACCACCTGCGTCTCGTCCACGTAGGAGACGATCAGCCCGTGGCTCTTCGTCGGCTCGTCAGAGAGCAGGCCGTTGTTGTTGGCGTCTATGGTGGGCACCAAGGGCACCCCAACACCCGCCAGCGCCGTGACCAAGATCAGGTGCAGCTGCTGCGCCTCCGGCGGGCCCTCGATCTCGTCGACGGTCAGCACCACGGTACCTACGCCAGGGTCCGCCACGGCGGTCAGGCCGACGCACGCCACCGACGCGAGCAGCGCGGGGTTGGGTATCGCGAGGCGCGGCTGGTCCCAGGTGCTGGTGCTCAGCGCGGCCAGGTTCAGCGTCGCCGCCGGCGACCCGCAGCCTGGACTGTCGTCCAGCACGAGGGCGAGCGTGTTGAGAGGCAGCGCCGTGTCCGACTTGATCCGCAGTCCCGCGGCGTAATGGCCGGACATATCGACCGCCGGCGTCACGTTCTCGTAGGCGATGAGGCCGGTCGTGAAGGCGCCCAGGATCGTGATGTCGATGGCCGCGGTCCCACCCTTGATGTCGGCGGTCTCGGTGGCCAGCGTGACGTCCGATGAGCCCGTCGCCCAGTTGCTGGGGGTGTCGACGCCCGTGATCGTGGTGCTCAGCGTACCGTCGCCCTTGATGCCTCCGACGATCTCCATGGTCGTCTGCGCGGTATCGATGCCGGCGTGAATCGCCTCCTTGCTCTGGTCGGCCGAGAAGATACCCGCGGTCAGCACGGTGTAGGCGAACACCGACGCGACCACGACAAAGGCGATCAGGATGATCGCGGTCTCGAGGCCCGTGATGCCGCGCTCGTTGCGCAGCCGCGTGGTGCCCCAAGTGGTGCAAGGTGGGCGTTGTGGGTCCATGAACCTCAGTATGGCGGCCCTCCGCGGCGCCTACACCGTTCAAAGGTATGGCCTCTGAACCGGCGGAATCCGCTACCTCTATCGTCGTTGGGCAGCCGAGCTTGGGGCACGGTGCCAGCATCAGTCGCCTCTGGGGGTTATCCAGCGAGTGCTTGGTTGCCGCGCCGGCCCGAAAACACCAGGCCGTTGACCGTGGAACCACGCCGTGCGAGGATGAACGGGATGCGAGACGCCTGCGTCTGTTGTAGCAATCCATAGGCTGACGTTCCACCGAAAACGTGGAGCCCCCGTCGGCCTGTGGCGTGCTGCCTTGGACGGGGGCTTTTCTTTTGTCCGGCTTGCGAGACGATCGGGATTCGAAAATCGTCCCCTGCCCCTGGGGAGATGCGAGCGTGAGGGAGTGAGCATGGCGACGACGACCGCGATTACCGCACCGACTCGGATACGCGAGCTGTTCAGCTTTCCGCACCCGGTCAACGAGTACGCAGCCCGCACAGTGGCGGCCATGGTGTTTGCGCTCGGCGTGGTAACCATCGCCACCGGCGCGACCTGGCTGCTGTGGGTCCTCGCGTATGGGTTCCTCGCCCGCGTGCTGGCGGGCCCGAAGCTCAGCCCCATAGGGCTGCTGGCTACCCGGGTGATTGTCCCCAGAGTCATCAAGCGGACCAAACTGGTCGCTGGCCCGCCGAAGCAGTTCGCTCAGTCGGTCGGGCTGGCCTTCGTGACCACCGCGATCGTGCTGACGTTTGGATTTGGGCTGGGAACCGCCGGCAATGTCGTGCTTGGAGTGCTCGTGCTGTTCGCGGGCTTGGAGGCATTCGCCGGTTTCTGTGCCGGATGCTTCGTGTTCGGGTACCTCATCCAGTGGGGCCTCATCCCGGAGGGCACCTGCCTGCGCTGCGCGGGCCTCTCCTTCCCGGCGGACGCGAGCGTCTAGCCGGCCCGGCCCCGTGTTGTCGGTGCGGACGACGTCTGCTACCGTACCGGCCATGCCCCGGCGTCGTCCTCGAAGCGGCCAGCAGCCCCCACCGGCCAAAGCCGCGCTGTGCGTGACGTGCTTGGTCGACCAATTCTTCCCGGAGGTCGGCGTCGCGGTGGTGAAGGTGCTCCGCCGGTCCGGCGTGGACGTCGCCTTCCCTGAGGAACAGACCTGTTGCGGCCAGATCGCCTACAACGGCGGCTTCGAGCAGGAGGCGCGCGAGGTCGCACTACGTTTCATGGATGTCTTCGACGGCGACGAGCCAGTCGTAGTCCCGTCAGGCTCCTGCGCGTCGATGATCAAAGTCTTCTACCTGGAGCTCTTTGCCGCCGACCCCGTTCTTCTGGAGCGTGCGCAGCGGCTCAGCGAGCGCACCCACGAGTTTTCGGAGTTCATGGTCAACGTGCTGGAGGTCGAGAACGTGGGCGCCGCGTTCAGCGGCAAGGTCACCTACCACGACGCGTGCCACCTGCTGCGTGAGCTGCACATCTCCGAAGAGCCGCGCGCACTTATCGAAGGTGTGTCGGGCACCGAGCTGACCGAGATGACGGACAGTGATCGGTGCTGCGGGTTCGGGGGGCTCTTCTCTGTCAAGTTCCCGGAGATCTCAACGGCCATCCTCGACGAGAAGCTCGAGAACGTCGCGGCGTCCGGTGCCAAGGTGGTCGTGGCCAACGACTGCGGGTGCCTGATGCACATGCGCGGCGCCCTCAGCCGTAAGGGCATGGGCCAACGGGCGATGCACATAGCCGAGCTGCTGGCCGCCGGTCTGCCCGAGCGTTCCCTGGTGACGGGGGCGGGTGGCGGGAGTCAGGTGGCGGGGGCGGGTGGCGGGAGTCAGGTGACGCGGGCGGGTGGCGGGAGTCGAGGGAAGTAGCCGGTGGCCGCACTCAAGACCGCCCAATTCCGGCAGGCCGCGGCCGCCGCCGTGAAGGACCCGAAGATCCAGACGGCGCTCGGCCGTGTCATGGGCCACTTCGTCGAGGCGCGTGGGCATGCAATCGAGGAGTTCGCGCCTGAGTCCTGGGAGCAGATGCGGGAGCGTGCGAGCGCCATCAAGGCCCACACGCTCGAAAACCTTGACTACTACCTGGAGTTGGTCGACCGCAGCGTGCAGCGCAACGGGGGACACGTCCACTTCGCGGCCGACGCCGCCGAGGCCAACCGCATCGTCGTCGACATCGCGAAGCGCATCGGCGCCAAGCGCGCAATCAAAAGCAAGTCGATGGTCTCGGAGGAGATGGGGCTCAACGAGGTGCTGGAGAGCGAGCACATCGAGCCCGTGGAGACGGACCTTGGCGAGTACATCATCCAGCTCGCGCACGAGACGCCGTTCCACATCATCGCTCCCGCGATGCACAAGAGCCGCGAGGAGGTATCCGACCTCTTTCACGACTGGCTGAAGACGGCGCCGACGGATGACATTCGTCAGCTGTGCATGATCGCCAGATCGGCGCTGCGGGAGAAGTTCACCACCGCCGAAATCGGCATCACCGGGGCGAACTTCGTGGTCGCCGAAACCGGCACCGTGGTCCTTGTCACCAACGAGGGTAACGGGCGGATGACCACATCCGTTCCCAAGGTGCACGTCGCCATCAGCGGCATCGAGAAAGTGCTGCCGGCCATCGAAGACGTGGCGCTTTTCCTGCGCCTGCTCCCGCGGTCGGCGACCGGCCAGCGAATCACCAGCTACAACAGCTTCATCAGCGGGCCGAGGGCATCGTCGGACGAGGACGGGCCCGAGGAGTTCCACCTCATCCTCGTGGACAACGGCCGCCTCAAGCTGTTGGAAGACCCGGAGTTTCGCGAGGCGCTCAAATGCATCCGCTGCGGCGCCTGCCTGAACGCCTGTCCGGTCTACCGCAAGGTCGGGGGCCACGCTTACGGTTGGGTCTACTCGGGCCCGATCGGCGCGATCGTCACCCCGATGATGACGGGTATCAAGGACGCCAAAGACCTGCCGCATGCCTCGACCCTGTGCGGCTCCTGCCGCGATGTGTGCCCGGTAAAGATCGACATCCCGAAGCTGCTGTTGAAGCTGCGGCAGCGAGAGGTGGGCGGCCAAGCCGGCGAGCGCTCCACGACGTGGACCGAGCGGTTGCTGATGCGGCGTTGGCGCAGTGCCGTGCAGACCCGCGCCGCCCTCGAGCGCTCCGCGAGCCTCGGCCGCTTCCTCCAGGGCCCCATCAAGCGGCGCAACCGCATTCGCAAGCTGCCGGTGCCTGTCTTGGGCGGCTGGACCAAGGCGCGCGACTTCCCACCGTTGGCGCCCAAGTCCTTCGCGGCAATATGGCGTGACGAGCTGGCGGGAGGCGCCCGTGGCTAGTTCCGTGGAGCCGACCGACAAGGCGGATTTCCTCCAGCGCGTCCGTGAGGCGCTAGGGCGGAAGGAACCGCTGCTCTACGCACCGGACTACCCGCCGTTGAAGTCGGCCACCACCCGTCAAGAAGAGAAGGTCCAGACGGTGCTGGCGCGCAACGCCGTGAGGCGGCCGCGCCTACTGGAGCGCCTCGCCGAGAATGCCGGGGCGGCCGGCTGGAACGTCCACCGTGTGTGGAGTCCCGAGGACGCGGCGCAGACCATCGCCGATATCGCCAAGAAGATCGGCGCGAAGAACGTCGTTCGCAGCGCCGAAGACGTCTTCAAGCCGATGGACCTGGACGGCGCACTGCGGCGTGTTCGGGTCAATCCTATTACCCTCGCCTCGGGCAGGTCGCGCTCGCGGGCCGACCTGACCGCCATCGCGTTCGATGCGGACATGGGCGTGACCGGCGTCTCCTACGCCATCGCCGAGACCGCGAGCTGCGTCATCACGCCTCGCCGAGGCGTCGCGCGCATCACGTCGCTGGCACCGCCGGTGTACGTCGCCGTGGTCCAGGCGGAGCAGGTCATCGAGAGCCTTGACGACTACTTCGCACTCGTCCGGCTGCAGCACCAGCGCACGCGGGGGCGCGGCGCAAACTACGCCAACTTCATCTCCGGCCCCAGTCGGACCGCCGACATCGAGCAGACGCTTACCATCGGCGTGCATGGACCCGGCGAGGTCCACCTCGTCCTCGTCACCTAAGGCGCCGGCGCTCGCTGGCCTCGAAGAACTCGCCCACCGCCAGATTGAACCGCTCCGCGTACTCGAAGTGCGGCCAGTGACCGCAGTCCTCGTAAACGTCGAGCACCGCGTCGGGCAGCAGAGACGCCGCGCGCTCAGCGTGCGCTACGGGGAAGATGGGGTCCTGCCTGCCCCAGGCCAGCAGGGTCGGGGTGCGCAGCTCTGCCAGCCGGTCCGTGATCAGTCCCGCGGGCTTGACGCCCCAAACCGACGTGCCGTGGCGCAGGATGCGCAGCATGACGCGCCAGTTGCCGGGCCGGCTGCGCTCGTGCATCAGCGCATCGAGGAACTCCTCGGTCACGGCCTCCGGGTGGCGCAGCAGTATGTGCATCAGCCTCTTGATGCCCGCACGCCGGGGCATCGCGATCAACTCGCCGAGGAGCGGCAGCGTCATGGCCCGCAGGAACAGCGGCAGGTCGCGTCCGAGCCCCGCCGAGCCCTCCAGCACCAACGAGAGGACACGCTCCGGGGCCTGTACGGCCGTGGCTGCCGCGATCAGTCCGCCGAGCGAGTTGCCGACTACATGCGCCGACTCCGCGCCCACCGCGTCGAGGAAGCCGACCAAGAATCGGACGCCGGTCCCCACCGAGTAGTCGCCGAAGTCGGCTGAGCGGCCGTGCCCCCACAGGTCGGGTGCGTAGACCGTGAACCGCTTAGCAAGCGGGTCCACATTCCGGTACCAGACCAGCGATGCCTCACCTAAGCCGTGCATGAGCACGACCGGCGGTCCCGAGCCCGCGCTGGCGTAGCAGACATTCGTCTCGTGGACGCGGACCGTGTGCTCCGTGGCATTCGTGTGCAGCATCAGGCGTCGTCCGGCTTGGCGGAGACCAGGCCTGCCCTCAGCGCGCGGCGAACGAGGCGCTCGGTGGCGTCGACCAACAGGGACCGCGCCGTGCCCTCGTCGGGCACCCGCGAGCCGTCGTCCAGCGTGGCCTCCATGAGCGCGACCCCTTGCGTCGCCAGCTGCTCGGCGCCTGGACCGATGCTGCCCGCGACGGCCACGCATGGCACACCGGCCGCGCTTGCGCGACGGGCCGCTTCCAGGGGCGCCTTGTTGAACATCGTTTGCGCGTCCAGCCGCCCCTCGCCGGTGATAACGAGGTCTGCGTGTTCGATGTGGGCATTGATGCCGACGGTGTCGCAGACCAACGCAGCGCCCCCTATGAGCTCCGCGTCGGCGAAGGCGACGAGCCCCGCGGCGAGGCCGCCCGCTGCACCAGCGCCACGGAGGTCCCGTACACGTACGCCGAGGTCCTGCTCGGCGATCAAGGCGAGGTGTGCCAGGGATGCGTCGAGGATGGGCAGCTGGTCAGGGGTCGCACCCTTCTGCGGCCCGTAGACCATCGCGGCGCCCTGGGGCCCGCACAGCGGATTTGAGACGTCGATGGCCACCCGGACCCGCGCGTTGGCCAGCGCAGGATGGCGGTGCGACAGGTCGACGTGCGCCAGGCGCGCAAGGCCGGCGGCGCCGAGGGGGACTTCGTCCCCAGCGGAGTCCGTCAGCCGGACTCCGAGCGCCGATACGGCGCCTGCGCCACCGTCCACCGTCGCGCTCCCGCCGACGCCGACCAAGATGTCGCGAAAGCCTGCGTCCAACGCCGCCGCGATCAGTTGGCCGGTCCCGTAGGTCGTCGCCAGCATCGGATCGCGGTGACGCTCTGGCACGAGCGTCAGGCCGGACGCCTGGGCCATCTCGATCACCGCTGTCGTCCCGTCACCCAGCACGCCCCAGCGGGCGTCGACCGTGTGGCCAAGGGGTCCCGTCACACTGGTTGTCCGCGTGCTCCCGCGCGTTGCCCCGACGAGGGCATCGAGCGTGCCGTGCCCGCCGTCCGCGATGGGAAGCAGGTCGGCTTCGGCGCCGGGGAGCACGCAGGCGACGCCCTGGGCGATGGCTTCGGCGGCTTCGGCGCCACTCAGCGTGCCCTTGAACCCTTGAGGAGCTATCAGAACCCGCATCGAAGCAGTATACGGACGCTGGTATGGTTCCGCCGCACCGCGAAGTATGTGAATGCCGCTTTGCTCGCAGCCACCGAGGCAGCATGCGGACGCCGGTATAATCCCCTGGACCAATCAACCTCGTCAAAGGCTGCTCTGTCCATGCCTCTAATTATTCGGCCGGCCGTGGCTGCCGACATCGATACGTTGACCGTCCTGTACCGGAGGGCCGACGATACCGCCTACAGATTCCTCCCTGGCTTCTTCCGCCCCGCGTCGGAGTACGAGCGGTCGGGCGCCGAGTTCGAGGCCCAGATGGCCGACACTGACACTGCGCTCCTCGTGGCCGAGGACGAGCGTGGAGTGGTCGGCTTGGTTGTCGCGATGATGGAGTCGTCGCCGCCCTTTGACGGCTTCGTGCTGCGGCGCTATGCCAATGTCGCCGACCTTGCGGTGGACGCGCGCGCACAGCGCGAGGGGGTCGGCACGCGGCTGATGGCCGCGGCCGAGGCATGGGCCCGAGACCATGGCGCTGACTCGGTTGACCTCACCGTGGTCGAGGGCAACGACGGGGCCGCGGCGCTGTATCGCTCGTTGGGCTTCAAGCCGCGCTCCCACCGCCTGTGGAAGCGCCTCCGCTAGCGGCGTTAGATGATCACCGCGCGCCGGGGGGTGCGCCGTCGCTCCCGCTCCATGATCTCGACGATGCGCTCGACCGTGTCTTCAATTGCGTCGGTCTCGTTCTGGACGACGTAGTCGAACCATGAGATCTCGGCCATCTCCTCGCGCGCACTGCGCAGGCGTCTCGCGAGTTGCTCCGCGGAGTCTGTCTTACGCTGCCTAAGACGTCGTTCCAGCTCGGCGATCGACGGTGGCGCGATGAACACGAGCACCGCGTCAGGGGCCAGCCCCTTGATGGACCGCGCCCCCTGGATATCCACTCGAACGACGACGTCTTTGCCTGCTGCGAGGGCATCGCGGACCGGCCCTTTCGGCACGCCGTACCAGCGTCCGTACACCTCGGCGCACTCCAGCAGCTCGCCCCCGCTGCGCATGTCCTCAAAGCGCTCGGGCGTCACGAAGTAATGGTTCACACCATCAACTTCCATGGGGCGAGAGGGCCGCGTGGTGGCCGTGATGCTGTAGTGGACTTCGCCGTCGCGGGTGGCTTTCATCGACTCCAGCACGGCGTCCTTACCCACCCCTGAGGGGCCGGAGATGACCAACAGCAGCGGCCCCCCCGGGCTATCCACTATGCCGGCCCAGCGCCCCGCAGCGTGTCGAGGTCGTCCCAGAACGAAGGGTAGGTGACGCGCGCGACCTCGGCGCCGCCGATCTCGGTGGCCCCGTCGGCCAGGAGCCCGGCGACACCGAGCATCATGGCCATGCGGTGATCGCCGTAACTGCGACCGCTGGAGCCCTTGAGCACACTTCCGCCGGTAATCCGCATGCCGTTCGGCGTCTCCTCGGCGTTGGCGCCGAACCGGCGCAGCTCGGTCACCGTCGCCCGGATGCGGTCCGTCTCCTTGACCCGCAGCTCCTCGGCGTCGGCGATCACCGTCGTGCCGTTGGCGAAGCAGGCAGCCAGCGCCAGCACTGGCACCTCGTCCTGGACGCGTGGTATCAGCGCCCCCGCCATCTCCGTCGCCTCGAGCCGGCTGGAGCGAGCGATCAGGTCCGCGACGGGCTCGCCTCCCTGCTCGCGCTCGTTCTCGACCGTGATGTCGGCGCCCATTGCCTGGAGCACGTCGAGCACGCCCGTGCGCCCGGGGTTCATGCCGACCCCCTCGACGCGCACCTCCGCGTCGGGATGGCAGACAGCGGCGACCAGCCAGAAGGCGGCGGAGCTGATGTCGGCGGGCACGGTCACGTCGACCGCGGTAAGGCCCCCTGGGCGAAGGGTGATCACCAGGTCGTCCTCGGCCACGGGCACACCCATCGCCCGGAGCGTGCGCTCCGTGTGGTCGCGGGAGAGCGCCGGCTGCTCGAGGACCGTCTCACCCTCGGCGAAGAGGCCGGCCATGAGCAGCGAGCTCTTGACCTGGGCGCTGGCGACGGGCAAGCGGTAACGAATGCCGTGGAGCCCACCGCCGCTGATTGCCATGGGGGCCAGGCGACCGCCGTCGCGTCCGGTGATGCCGGCGCCCATCTCGCGAAGCGGCGCAATGACCCGGTCCATGGGGCGGCTCCGCAGCGACCGGTCCCCGGTCAGCACACTCATGAACGGCTGCCCCGCCAGGACCCCGGCCATGAGGCGCATGACGGTGCCGCTGTTGCCGGCGTTGAGCACGTCGTCTGGCGCTCGTAGGGGCGCACCCTGGATGACGTACCCGTCGGCTTCTGACTCGATGGTTGCGCCGAGGCCCCGCAGCACGGAGATCGCGGACGCGCAGTCGGCGCCAGGCCCGTAGTTCCTGACCCTCGCCTCGCCCTTGGCGATGGCGTTCAGGATCACGGCGCGGACGGAGATGGAGCGGTCGCCTGGCGGGGTGATCGTCCCACCGAGCGTTGCCGGCTTGCGGACCGTCTGGCGCATGCTATCCGGGCAGTCCTAGGCTCCGACCAAGACGTCGGCAAAGTCTATCACCGGCCCGAATACGAACCCGAGTACCGACACGCCGCCGAGTACCTGGAGTCCGATGACCCCGATCAGGATCAAGGGGCCGTAGACCTCGACGCGGCGCAGCGCGGGGAGCCAGGCTCGCGGAATGATGCCCCGCAGAATGCCCGATCCGTCCAACGGTGCCAGCGGGATGAGATTGAAAGCCGCCAGGATCAGGTTCAACAGCACGCCGTACCAGCCCACGTACGCTGCCCACGCGCCGGGCTCGAACCGCCCGAGCGCGCCGCGGTTGATCAGCCCGAAGTCGAGCAGCCCTACTTGGAACAGGATCGCGACTGCGAACGCCAAGACGAGGTTGGAGGCCGGACCCGCCAACGAGACCGCCGCCATCCCTCGCCGGCCGTTGCGGAGGGCCGACGCGTTCACCGGGACGGGCCGGCCCCACCCGAATCCGACCACCAACAGCATCAGCGTGCCTACCGGATCGAGGTGCGCCTTCGGGTTGAGCGTGAGCCTGCCGAGACGCTGCGCGGTCGAATCGCCGAGCCTGCTCGCCGCCGCCGCGTGGGAGAACTCATGCACGGAGATGCTGACCAGGAGCGCCAGGGCGACCGCCGTCATCAACGCAAAGAAGCCGAAGGGGTCGTCCCGGAGCAGGTCCTGGCCCGCGAGTAGCATTAGTCGACGGCTCGCGCTCCGGGGCTAGTCGTCATCGTAGTCGTCCCCGTCGGGCTCTGGCTCAGGAGCCGGCCGGCCCGGTGCGCCGCCGGGGACCCCCGGCGTGGGGATGGTCGCGGTCCTGCGGTCCTGCCGCCGCTTGGGGTGCTCGTCCGCCATCTCCAGGATCGCCTGCCGTAGCGCCTCGAAGTCGGCCGCGGACTTGCCGGCCGCGTCGACAATCACCGCGGCGACGCCACACTCGTGAAGCCGCTCGACCTCCGCTTTCACGGGAAGGCTGGCGAGGTGGACGAAGAGCCACTTGGACGTCACGCCGCGAACTCGCGCCACGCGCATCAACTGCTGAACGGTCAGGGCCTCCGCGTCGGCCAACGACACGAGGAAGGCGTCAACCGGGAGGTCTTCGATGGTCCGGAGCAGACTGTCGTCGAGCTCCGGTGAGACCTGCATGATCTGGACACTATCTTCGCCCCCCAGTGCCGCCAGGGGAGTGGCGTCGGAAGAGAACACCTGGAAGTCGGCCCCCTTGGGCAGCTTGGCCTGGGCTTCGGCCACCCAGGCACCCCAGGGCACCTCACCCAGCGTCTTGGAGGTCTTCTCCAGCGCGGTCTTCGTGCCCCCACCACCGACCAACGCCCCGTCCAGTGCGGCGTCAACGACAAGCCGCGCCTCTGCGTCAGCCCCCGACGTCACCGACGCCAGCAGCAACACCGAAGGCGTCTTCTCCCGGCGCGCGCCGATCGCGAACCCCAGGGGCTGTGACGTTCCGTGGGTGGCCTCTTCCAACTTGTCTGTCAGCTTGCTCATATTGTCGGGGGAATCCGGGACCGAGTATCGGCCTGCACCAGGCCATGGCCACGTCCGGATTCTACCATTCGACTGCCGTGAGGTGTGGTAGCCTCGCTGCCCGTGGCCGCTGCAAGCACCCTCGTGAAGTTCCTCGTCGCAGCCGGTGTCGGCTCCCGGCGACACTGCGCCTCGCTCATCGTCAGCGGCTCCGTGGCCGTCAATGACGTCGACGCGCCGAGTCTCACGCAGGTCGTCGGCCCCGAAGACAACGTGACCATCAATGGGGCCCCGGTCCGTCCCGGCTCGGCTGACATGGTCTACCTGGTGGCGAACAAGCCAGCCGGCCACCTGAGCGCAGTCCGGGACGATCGCGGCAGGCTGACCGTGGTCGATATCGTACCCAAGGCCTGGCGCGTGCCCGGGCTCGTCATCGCGGGCCGGCTCGACCTGAGAAGCACCGGGTTGGTGGTCCTGACCAACGACGGTGACCTCGTCCACCGGCTGACCCACCCGAGCTTCGGCGTTGAGAAGGAGTACGTCGTCGTCGTCGATCGGCCGCTGCGCGCTCAGGACCTGCGGCGGCTTATGTCCGGGGTGCCGCTGCCCTCTGGAGTCGCTAAGGCGATGGACGCACGCCCGATACAGGGCCCCGGTGCGCAGTACCGCATCGTGATGACGGAGGGCCGCAAGCGCGAGGTGCGCGAGATGATGGAGGCCGTCGAGCGACGGGTGGTGTCGCTGGGGCGGGTGCGCATCGGGCCAATTCGTCTCGGTGAGCTGCGCCCGGGCACCGCTCGGCGACTGAACCGAGCGGAGATCGAGGCGCTGCGGCGGTTCACCACCGCGCGGAATCCGGCGGACGCGCTTAGTCCTGGGGCGAAGCCCGGACGTGGACCGCGGCCCCCGGCCGTGCGACCCCCGGCTGGGCAGCCCCCGCGTGGTCGGCCCCCAGCCGCGCGGCCGTCGCCTGGGCAGCCATCGCCCAAGCGGGCGCCGACTGGTCGGCCCCCAGCCGCACGGCCGTCGCCTGGGCAGCCATCGCCCAAGCGGGCGCCGACTGGGCGGATATCAAAGCGCCGCCGTCGCCGATAGCCCCCGACGCGGTAGGTGACGATTGCGCGAGGCCCCGGCGTGGCCTACATTGCCTGGCACCATGCCGACAATAGAGCCAACCGAGCTGGTCCCCCTCGAACGTCGGCCTCTCGCGCGGCGGAGTGGTCTCCCCGCTCTGCTGGGAGTCCGCGCGTTGGAGCTGTTTCAGCATCCGGTGATGCGGCGTGCCGCCGTGGCAGGACTGGCGCTGGGCGTCGGGCTCCAGCTTGGCCGCCGCCTCGCGGGCGCGGGTGGCTCGGCACCGCGACGCTCTGCCCGACGCCAGGACCGAGGCCCTGATGCCGGCGTTCGGGGGCGCTCCGTGACAATCATACGGGCGATGTGGATCGCGGGCGGTCCAAGGGCGGGCTAGGCGGCGCTCTGGTCGCTGCCGCCCTCGCCGGTCGGGGCGAGCGCGGTTTGCTCATGGCTGTCGGCGCTGGCGGAAGGCAGGAGGCTCTCCTCGAGGACGTCCATCGCCCGGATCTTGCCGCGCAGGGCGTCCAGCTCGTGGACGATCCGGTGGACCGTTCCGCTGAGGGCCGACCATCGCGCTGCCACGTCCGCGCGTTCGTTGAGGTGCGCCTGGAACATGCGGTTCAGCCCCTCGACCTCGCGCTGCTTGGCCGCGAGGTCGGCGTCGTGCCGGTGCAGGTCCGCTTCGATCATGCGACCCTTGTTCAGGGCCTGGTTCACTTTTGAGAGGATGACGTCGAGGGTGAACGGCTTGAGGATGTAGTCGTGAGCCCCGAGGCGCATCGCCTCGACGGCCGTTTCCACCCTCGGCCACCCTGGTCACCACGAGGACCGGCTGCTCCGGATGGGACTGCTTAATGGCTCGCAGCGCCTCGATGCCTGAGACGTGCGGCATGTTCATGTCCAGGATGACGATGTCGACGTCGTGGTCCCGGACGTAGTCGATGGCCTGTTCCCCGTCGTTGGCCTCGTCGCACTCGATGTCGTTCAGGGAAAGGAACTCATGGATGAGCTCCCGGACGCTGGGCTCGTCGTCGACGACGAGCGCTCGCTTACGTTGGACTTGTTCGATCATGGTATCCCTCGCGGGCTGCCACCCCAGCGGTGACGACCCGGCAGAGCAGGAGTGCGCAAAGGGGGGCGCGGGAAGCTCTGCCGGGCCATCGATTCCGCTGGAACCGTCCCCTTGGGGTGGGGAGCCGGGACGGCCCCACATGGCGCGGTGCGATCAGTGCCCGTTGGTGGCCTCAGGCGGTGTGCCTGCCCCACCAACGGGCCTTAGGTGACTACGGGCAGGCTAAGCCCGAGGTGCTTGTGGCCAGCGTGACTCCGCCGCTGACGTTCCAGCAGTAGTAGTCGGAAGTGGTGGTGGCGCGCATGTAGGCGCCGAAGAAGCTCAAGTCGTTCGTGTTCGTAGCGGTTGCCGACACCGTGAACGGCGTCAGCGGGTCCGCCAGGTACGTGTCGATCGCGGTCTGCACCGTCGCCCTCTCGGTCGCGGAAGCGCCCTGGTCACCGGAGTTGGTGAAGCGCCCGATGTTGGGCAGGATGACCGCGGCCAGACCGACCAATATCCCAACGACTACGAGTAGCTCTGCCAGGGTGAACCCGGCCTGGCTCCGTGCCGCCTTCCGAATCAGGGCCATTGCCTTCGTCTTCATTTTCATCGCCTTTTTCCTCCGGTGTCTCAGGGGCCAACTCGGGCGGTTGGGCCGCCCGTCCCCACCTGTTTCGTTGGTGTACACCCCATGCTAAACAGCGGGACAGCACGTAACCTCGTCCAGTGGTACCAGCCTCAGTGCACCTTCGTCGGGGCCCGTTCGTACAGAGTGTTTCTACGGCAGGGGTAGGCGTGGCCGGATCGGGCCGCGTTAGTGCCGCGCGGGGCGCTACTGCGGGGCGTCTTGCGCCAGACCGTCGTCGGTGACCACGGCCAACTGGAAGGTGACCACGTCCGCCCCCTCGCCGGGCACTGAACCGCCCAGGCCGGCGTTCGCCGACAGTACCCGGACGTCGACGAACAGGCCGGTGCTGCGCAGCGCCGTGGTGTAGGCCACGAGCGACTGGTGGCTGTCAGCGGTCCCCGCCACCTTAATGCTGCCGGAGCTCATGCCGACGCTCGATAGGACAATGTCTGCCGTTCGCTCCTCGATGGCAATGGCCCGCACGCGGCTGCCGAAGGTGCCGAGGCCAGCGTCCAGCGCTTCCAGCTTGCCCAGCAGGGTATTTATCTGCGATACGACCTGCGGCAGCTGTTGTTGCAGGGCAAGCGTGCGTTGGCGCTGCAACCGCTCGAGGCGCGCCTCGCCCTCAAGCTCAACGAGCTGCGCCGAGGCCTGCGCGACGCCGAGCTCGAGGTCATCGAGCTTGAAGGTCGCGCCGGCCGCACCCGCCCCCAGGACGACGACCACCGCCGCGGCTGCTACCGCACGGGCGGTAACGCGCCGATGGCGGTGCCTGGCTGGCAGCGCGCCTCGTGCCGTCCCCGAGTTGCGGCCGTGTGGCGCGTGCGATTCCTTGCGGGTGTCGGCGAGAAAGAGCCCGATGTGCGGCTGGAACTCGGCCACGGGGAAGTCGTCCGGATACTCGAACGCCTGGTCCGGCGCCCATTCTTGGCTGCCCAGGGCTGACCCGACGGCCATCCGAACCTCTGGGTCGTCGTACCCTGGGCCCGAGATGAACACCCTCAGGTCCGGATCGATGCCGCCGGACTCCTGCGCCTCTTGGAAAGCGATCGCCTCCTCGATGCCGCGGATGATGAACGCGGCGCGGTCGGCCGCGCTGCTTGCAGGTGGGACCGTGGTCCGGTGTGCGATGCGAGGCAGACCGTGCCGCGCGAACATGACGTCCACGAACTCGCCATGCACGTAACCGACGACCGCCGCCGCTGCACCCACCGAGGCAGCCAATGCCATCTCACGCGGGAAGACGACTGCGGGGTTGATGCCGAAGGCCCTGATCTGCCGCAGGTGGGCGTCGGTGGCGTTGCGTGGTGTCGCCGCCGCGAATACGGTCGCCTGCGGCTCGTTCGGCGCCAGCCGCCACGCAAGGTCCACGTTGTCGAGCGAGAGCGGCAGCGCCTCCGACGCCTCGCTGAACACCACCTGAGCAAGGTTCTTGCGGGACACGTTCGGCAGCGCCAGGTAGCGGAGCATCGTGGAATAGAACGGAAGGTCGACGACTGTGCGCGTTCGGCCACGGGCCTGGCGCATGAGGCCTGGAGGCAGCACTGCGGCGTTCGTTTCCAACCGCACGGTGCCCCATGACAGCACACGGGGCCCTGAGAAGAGGACGGCGCGAAGAACGTCGTCCTCCAGCGTCACCACCAGGCGCTTGCTGCGGAGCGACCATAGTGCGCGGGAGCCTCCGATGCTGGCGATCAAATCTCCTGAGCGTCGGCGCAGCCCCCGCAGGCCGGCCGATAGCCCTTGGGCCGACATCCGGACCAACCAGCGAGGTCCGGCCCAGACCCGAGACGCCAGCGCCTTGAAAGAGCGGCCGGCCCGGTTCCGCGCCGTGCCCATCGCGTGCCCTGTGGCGTCGGTGGCGTGTCCCACCGCCGCGAGCACGGCACCGGCCGCGCGAGCGCCCTTGGCCAGCACGACGCCGATGGCGCGGCCTACCGCCACGAGCACGGCACCGGCCGCGCGAGCGCCCTTGGCCAGCACGGCGCCGCTGGCGCGGCCCACCGCCACGAGCACGGCACCGGCCGCGCGAGCGGCCTTGGCCAGCATGGCGCCGATGGCCTGGCCCACCGCTGCGAGCACGGCACCGGCCGCGCGAGCGGCCTTGGCCAGCACGGCGCCGATGGCCCGGCCCACCGCTGCGATGGCAGAGACGATGGCGGACAGCACTACGCCGATGGCCCTGAAGGGCAGACGGACGCCGGCCGCCAGCGCGCTACCGATAGGGTGCAATGTCATTGCGACGCTCCTGCCGGGGACGGCACCGCACCCAGGCCTCCGATGGCGACCGGGTCCAGCGCGAACTGGAGGTTGAGACGCGCGAACGGCTGTGGTGTATCCATCCCGCCGAAGTCGGCCAGGTCGACGCGGGTTACCGGCAGCGCGTCCTGGAGGATGTCGAGAAAGAAAAGCGTGCTATCCAGCGGACCCTGCACGTTGATGCCGATCGGGACTGAATCGAACTCGAATCCGTCCTCGATAAGGAGCGCCGGCGTGAGTACCGAGACCGTCAGGAGCTCGACGCCGGCCTCCGCGGCCTTATCCGCCAGCACCTGGATCAGCAGGTCGCTGTGCTCGATCTGAAAGACCTCCCGAACGACGGCCAGGGTCGCCTGCTGCTCGGCTAGCGCGGCCTCGAGACCCTCGCCGCCCGCGGGCACGGGGGGCATCGCCTGCAACGCTTGGGCTTGGTCCCGGATCGCACTGTTGGACTCGTAGCCGTCGACCAGCTGGACGGCAAGAACGCCGTAGTACACGAGGAGCGCGGCGCCGATCACCACGGCCAGCAACACCAGCGGCTGTTGGTGCAGCAGTCGTCGAATCAGGTCTTTGAAACTGAGCGTCATGTTGCCTACCCGCCGATACCCACGGAGACCGCGACGAACACGGTCAGGGCGGCCATAGTTAGGACGCCCGCGACCATGTAGGCGCTGACCAGCCCCGTGGCGACTGCTCCTGACAGACCCCTAGGCTCGCCCGCGTTGGGCCCCTCTTGCAGCTGAGGTTCGTGGATAGCCATGTCCCCTCCTCCTCTATTCCAGTGCGCCGAGCCCCGAGTAGATCGGGGTGATCATTGAAAATGCGATGAACCCAACGATTCCTCCCACCGCGAGCGTGGAGATGGGCTCCAACATGCCGAGCATCGAGTTGAGGCGCTCCTCGCGCTGCTTCTGGTAGGCCACCGCAGAGTCCGACATCATCATCTGAAGCGAGTTGCTCTCCTCGCCCATCATCATGAGCTCCACGAAGAGCGTGGGCAGGACGCGGTGGCGCCGGAGCTCCGCCGTGAGGCCGCGACCGTTCATCAGGCTGTCCTCACCGGCCAGCAACGCCTCCTTGATGCGGATGTTCTTGCAGCCGCCGATGGACAGCGGCAGCGCCACGGAGAGCGAGACCCCCGAGTCCAGCAACAGCGACATCGTGCGCGAGAAGCGGGCCAGGTCGCCGGCGACGCTGACCGGCCCCAGCAGAGGCAGGCTGGCGACGAACGTGTCCACCGCGCGCTGACCCCCTTCGAAGCTGCGCAACCCAATGAAGCTTCCGACTACGAGTACGGTGCCGATGAAGCCCGGGACCAGGTTGTCCTTGGCACCGCCGACCGTGGTGACGGCGACGCGGGTCATCCAAGGGACGTCCGCTCCCATCTGCTCGAACACCTTCATCAGCGGTGGCACGGCCACGGTCATGAGGATGATCAGCGTCACTATGGAGAGGCCGACGATGGCCATCGGGTACATCATGGTCTTGATGGCGCGCTGCTTGGCCTCTTGCTCCTTCTCGAGCATGTCCGCGAGCTGCTCCATGGAAGGGCCCAGCCGGCCGGTGGTCTCGCCGACCTCGACGATGCTGATGAAGAGCGTCCCGAAGACCTTGGGATGCTGCGCCATGGCGCCGGTCAGGCTGTCTCCGTTGCTCAGCTGGCTGCGCATGCTGCGCAGCGTGCGGCGCATCGTGCGGTTCGACGTCTCCACCTCCGCCATCTCGATGGCGCGCAGCAGGCTGCCGCCGCTGCCGAGCATCGTTGCGACCGCCTTGAAGAAGCGCACCAGTTCCTTGGGACCCGCCTTGAACAGCGAGGGGAATATCTGCTCCAGGCCGGGTAGCGGCCTGACCGCCGTCACCTTGATCAAGCGCAGGCCAAGCCGGCGTACTGCGGCGGTGACCTCGACCTCGTCAGGGGCTTCGATGCGCCCCTTCACGATGCCCTGGTCAGGGTTGTATGCGACGTAGGAGAACTGCATAGCGTCCGGCACCTAACCGATGTTGTAGAGCACCCGCATCATTTCGTAGGGCGTTGTCCCGCCCTCCTTCACCTTCTGCATGCCGTCGTAGCGCAGCGGCACCATCCCGTCGGCGGTGGCCTGGGCGGCCAACTGCTCGTGCGGCGCTTCGTTCATGAACAGGTTGCGCATTGGGTCCGTCATGGCCAGGACCTCGAAGACACCGGTCCGGCCGCGATAACCGGTGTGGGCACAGGTATTGCACCCGGCGCCGTAGATGAACTGCTCGACGTGCTCGCCGGTCACCTCTTCGTAAGCCTGCTGCTCGGTCACCGGCCGGTGTTGGAGCACCCGGCATTCGTGACAGACTTCGCGCACCATCCGCTGGGCGACGATGCCCTGGACCGACGACGCGATCAGGTACGGAGGCACGCCGAGGTCCTTGAGCCGCAGGAGCGCCGACACCGCGTCGTTGGCGTGCAGCGACGTGAGCACCAAGTGCCCGGTCAGCGCCGCCTGGGTGGCTATCAGCGCCGTCTCCTCGTCGCGGATCTCACCGACGAAGATGACGTCGGGATCCAGGCGCAGGATCGACCGGAGCTGGGTCGCGAAGGTCACTCCCGCCTCCGCTCTGATCTGCATCTGGTTGGCGTCCGAGATCTGGTACTCGACCGGGTCCTCGAGCGAGATGACATTCTGCTCGACCCGGTTCATCTGAAGGATCGAGGCGTAGAGCGTCGTGCTCTTGCCGGCTCCGGTCGGTCCGCAGACGGCGACGATGCCAAAGGGCAGGCGCAGCAGCCCCCGAAAGCGCTCGGCGAGATCGTGACCCATGCCAAGCTGGTCCAGACTCTTCAGGCTGAACGCCTTCTCCAACAGGCGCATGACGGCCATCTCGCCGTCGACGGTGCTGCTGACCGCGACGCGCACATCGACCGAGCGGTCGCCAAGGTCGACGCTGAACTGGCCGTCCTGAGGGCGGCGCCGCTCGGCGATGTTCATGCCGGACATGATCTTGAGCCGCGAGACGATGGTCGGGTGCATCTCCAGCGGCAGCGCCATCACGTCGTGGAGCATGCCGTCAATGCGAAACCGCACACGGAGGTGCTGATCGGTCGGTTCGACATGGAGGTCTGAGGCGCGGTCCTGGATGGCCTGCCGGACCAGCAGATCGACCACCTCCGACGGCGCGGCCTCCCTCAGCGTCCCGGCGGTCACCCGGCTGCGCACCGGTGCTATGCCGCCATCCCCCTCGGCGTCGTGCGTGGTGACGCGCGCCGACCGGTACGTGAGGTCGATGTGCTCGATGATGGACTCCATCGTCGCCACCACCGGCTCGATCCGATAGCCGGTGCGGATGCTCAGGTCCTGCAGCACGCGCAGGTCTGTCGGGTCCGTCATTGCTACGGTCAGGTAGTCGCCGGACATGCGTATCGGCAGCGCGACGTAGCGGGTGGCCAGCTGCTCCGGGAGCAGGGAGACGGCCTCGGGCTCGATGTCCTCCCCGCGCAAATCGACCATGGCCACGCCCATGTAGGCCGCGGTCATGATCGCCAACTCCATTGAGAGGACAAGTCCCTCCTGGACGAGGGCCCTGCTCAGCGGCAGGTGATCACGGCGCGCAATGTCCTGTGCCCGTGCTATCTGCGCCTCCGTGGTGACGCCCGCGCGCACGAGCATGCTCGCCAGCGAAACAGCCCGGCTCTTGGATCCCGTGCCGAGACTGGGCGACGGCCGCCTCACCGGCATCGAAGCGTGAAGGGCGGCGTCGGCGCCGCCGTCCCCGCCGTCGATGTCCGTGAGGTTGAATGCTTCTTCCATGGCTTGGCCTGCCTGCCTATCGGGCACCCATCGATCGGGTGCCCCTACGGTTCAGATTCGAGGCGAGGGGGGCGCTCACGCGGAGCGGCCGCAGGAGGGGGCAGAACGAATGGCTTGCACCGGCGAAGGCCCCCTCGCCTATAGAGGCCGCCTACTCGGCGGCCGGGCTCGGCTCCAACCAGACCGTGACGGCCTGGCCAACGCTGCTCGGATCCGTGGGGACCGGGCAGCTAACACTTGATACCGTCTCCATTCCCATGAGCACGCGAGCGAAGGGCAGCGGCTCTCGCAGCCCCAGCGATATCTCCGCACCGTCTTGGCGCGGGTTCCCCGTCATCCGCAGCATCCGGAACTCCGGGTGCTGACAGAGCTCGTCGACGAAGCTGACCACCTGATGCATGCTGCCGTCGGCTATCACCTGCAGGGTGACCGTCCCCTCATACACTCCGGAGTCCAGTGCGTCGGTCTTTGGCGGGCTCTCCAGCACGGCGGGCTCGGACACGGTCGCCTGAGGGGCCGAGATGGCGTCCGGCTCTCGTTCGACCCGCGGGGGCGGCTCGGCGATAGGCTGTGCGTTAGCGAACCCACGAGCCGTGGGGGCTTCCTCGTCCGGAGCATGAGGCGGGGCAACGTTGGTGACCGCCACGCCTCCGAGCGATTCGTTGATGATTCTGCGGATTTCGTGGTCGGCCATGCTGATGAATCGAGCGCGCACGCGCGCGACGGTCTCACGGAGCTCGGCGGCGTCGTCGTGCAGCTCGGCCGTTAGCTCTGGTGACTGCGACGCGTACTCGCCCAGCGTCTGCACGGGCGTGGGAGTGTGGGCGACCTGCGCCTCCACCTGCCTGCGCAGCATGATGTAAGCCTCTGACGCAACGCTCTCCGCGACTTGGACCTGCTGCGGCGCTTGCTGATCGCGGCCTGACGCCGCCTCGTTGACGAGCTGCTGGAGAGCAGCAACGACAGACGCAAGATCGGCCGCGCCACTTTGCAGCGGCGCGGACCGTTGTGGTTGGGTGTGGGTGGTCTGGGTCACGACATGGCCGTCCCTTGCTCCTTGGGAGCGCGGCGGGCCGCGCCCCTCGGAAGCCGGACTCGGAGGCCGGCCCAGAGGGCCAGCCAGCCGAGGCGCACCGCGGTGACGACCGCGTGTGTCCGGTCCTGTGCGCGGAGCTTCGTCATGATGTATGTGAGGTGGCTCTTCACCGTTCGCTCCGAGATGGTCAGCCGGTCGCCGATCATCTTGTTGGACTGGCCCTCGGCCACGAGGCTGAGCACCTGGCGCTCACGGTCGGTCAGGCGCTGTGCGCTGATGGGCACGTTGCCTGCGCGGCGGGGCCGGATGACGATGCCCCCGTTAATGTGCAGGACGCTGAGTTCGCTCGGCTGTCCCCCGACCGCCTCGCCCAGCTCCGGCAGTTGAACCGGCTGGTCGCCGGCCACGCCCAGCCCGGTCTCCCATGCTGGTGTCCGCGTGCGCTCGAGTGTCATAGTCATGGTGTTCTCCCTTTCGTCCCGCCGGCTGCCTTTCTTGGGCTTTTCCTTGCCGGTCACTCCCGATGCAAATCGAGCATAGGCACGGGGCCATGAGAGCCACGTGAATCCGGCCTAAGAGTTGCGTATGAATTGAGGGGACTCCCTCAGCCACTCTGATAGGGGGCACTGTTCCCTCGGCTTAGGTCGTGGGGCACGATGGGTACCTGGGTTGGCGCTCACGGAGCTCGGTGCTTGGTTCAGAACAACCCACGACAGAACAAAATCCTCGTCGTTGAAGACGAAGCCGACGTCCGTGACTTGCTGAGGGACATCCTGGAGCCCGAGGGCTACCAAGTTGCCATGGCGGCAGACGGACAGCAGGGGCTCCGAGCACTTTTTGCGGAGCGGCCGGCGCTCGTCATCACCGATCTCACCATGCCGAACGTGGACGGCTGGCGCTTCTTGGCCCGCATCCGCGAGGTCTCAGAGGTACCGGTGATCATCCTCAGCGCGGTTGACGAGGAGCCCGCCAAGGTCCGAGGCCTGCGGACGGGTGCGGACGACTACCTCACCAAGCCCTTCCGTGGCGCCGAGCTCCTGGCCCGTGTCGCCGCGATTCTCAGGCGTACCCGCACCTCCAGAGAGCCTGAGCGGGACGTCTACCAAGACGCGATGCTCTATATGGACTTCCAGGGGCCCGAGGTGCGCCTCCGCGGGCGTACCATCGAGCTCACCCCGCAAGAGTTCCGTCTGCTCGGCGCCCTCGTCCGGCAAGCCGGCTCCGTGCTCAGCCCCGAGCGGCTGCTGGACATTGCGTGGGGTGTCGCGGACGGTGGCCCGGAAAACGTTCGCGTCTACATCGGGTACCTACGCCGCAAGCTGGAGCGTGACCCCAAGCGGCCCGAGCTCATCCGGAGCATCCGCGGGTTCGGCTATCGCTATTCGCCCCCTCGCGAGTAGCCCCTTACTGGATCACGTCCCAGTCCTTGATCGTGTAGTCGTCCTGGCCGAGCCAGAGCGTCGCCGACGACTGGAGCGTGCCATCGCCCGTCGTGACCCTGAACACGTCGAACACCGTGATGTCCGCCGTCGGCCACGAGTATGCGGTGTTCGTCAGCGGCCACGTGAACGCCCAAACCTCGTTCTGATGGACGCCCGACGGTAGGTCAGCCACCGCATCGAAGGTCAGCGTGCGCGTCTCCGCCGGGTCGATGTCGAGCCCGAAGAAGAAAATCCAGTTGAGGTTCTGTCGTCCTCCCGACGTCCACACGAATGGGTTCGAGGAGGTGATGTCGCCCCCCACCGAGCCTGAGGTGAAGATCACGCCGGCGGGCAGTATGTCCCGGAGCCAGAAGAGCGACACTTGGCTCGGACCGGTGTTCTCGATCTCGACGCTGTAGGTGACCGTCGTCGGCGTCTCGCTGGGGATGGTCTCCTTGTCCACCGTCTTCCGGATGGCCAGTGCCTGCGCATCGCAAAGGCCCGAGCCGGCGCCTGCCGTCACGATGGCGGTGGGCCCGCTCCCCGTCGACTGCCCGCCCGGGTCAGCCCAAGCGGTGTTGCAGTAGACGCCGTCAGGCGCGTTGGCGATTGCGTCGAACTGAAGCGAGACCGACTGGGTCGGCGAGAGGTTGATGCTCTGCGAGCTCAGGTCCCACGTGAGGTACTCGAAGCTGTCGCCGCCGGCGCCGCCGACGACGATCGTGGGGTCCGCCGTGGTGATGCCCGAGGTGGTCCCAGCCTGGTAGCTGAAGCCGGACGGCAGCCCGTCGCGAATCCGCCATACAGGCGAGTCCACCGTCCCGTCGTTGCGCACATCGATCGTATAGGTCAGCGCCGTCGGCGTGTCGGCCGGGATGCTTGAGGCCGACACGATCTTCGACGTGCTCAGCGGCGAGGAGCCCGGCGCCGGTGGCACTCCGCCGGGGGCGGCGAGCTTCTCCCACGTGACGGTGAGGTCCTCACCGTTCAGCGAGATGATCTGAACGTCCGGTACCCCGGCGACGAGGGAGTCCGCGTAGCCGGTCTCCTCGGTCAGCCGCCAAATGCCGTACTGGTTGCCGCCCAGGTTGGCGTACTGGCTCAGGGCCGTCGTGGTCTTGACCCGCGAGTCCAACGCGGCGGTGGAGGCCAGGCTGAGGGCGGCGGCGGTGATCGGCATCGCTATCGCCATGAACGCCAGCACGAAGATGAGCGCGGCGCCGGACTCGGAGCGGACCAGGCTGCGCAGCCTCATGGCAAGCGCCTTAGCAGGATGTCGTGGACGGCCGTGTCGGTGGTACCGCTCGATGCGTTCACCGTCAGGGTGAAGGTGAGGACGTCGCTGGCCAAGTCGAACGAGGTCGTCGCCACACGTCGTGCAGCGACCGAAATGACGCCGTCGAAGTCCCGGATCAGATCGGTTCCCGAGAGGCTGTAGATGGCGGTGTGTGGGGTCAGATCAGCGGCGGTCCAGGAGAGCGTCACGCTACCCTGGGGTGGCCCGGGGTCGGGCAGGTCCGTGGCCTGGGCGTTCAGCGCGTCACGCGCGAAGATGCTGATGCCCTGGCGCCAAGCAAGGGTCGCGCCCAGGTCCTCGCGCCACCCTTGCCCCGCCCCGAGGGACTGGAACAGGGCGCCGACGATCAGCGTCAGCCCCGTCGTCAGCAGCCCCGTGGCGACCAGGACCTCCGCGAGCGTGAAGTCGTGCTGGTCCGGCGCGAACCGGCGCAGAAGGCGGTGAGGGCGCGGCCACGCCATCACGGACTGTCCTTGAACCACAGCGATTCGAGCGTCAGCATCGTGCTCCCGAAGAACGAGACGTTGACCGTTACGCGGGCGATGCCGGGCGCCCCGGGTTGGTACTCCAGCGCGTCGGCTGAAACTGAGTAGTCGGCCGGGGTCGAAACGAGCTCGCCGCCTGAGTACGTGTAGGGGAGGGTGGGGAAGGCGCCGGCGACCACCCGCTCCATCTGATTGCGGGCGATGCTCTCAGCGATGGCCTGTGAGCGTGTGTCCGCGCTGGAGAGCTGCACGCTCGAGAGGCCGGCGAGCACGGCGGTTCCAACTACCGTGAACACCAGTATTCCGATGACTATCTCCATGAGCAGCGCACCGCGCTGCCCTCCGGCGCGCGCGGGCAAAACGTTCCATCGGCTCGTGCTGAGCGTGTTCAACGCGCAAACTCCCTCGTTCTGAGCCTAGGGGCAGCACCGGGGAGTGCCATCGTCCAATGGTCGGGTCGTCCGCCGGATGCCTGGGTAAAGAACTAGGCGCTGGGGCTTCGGCCACGCACGCAGGCCCTCCGAGACTGCCGCCGCGCGTAGACCAAGGCACCGGCGCTGAGCACCAGCGCCGCGCCGACGGCGTCGAGGGCCACATCCTCCCAGGAGGCGAACCTGCCGGGCACCGCGCGTTGCAGCAGCTCGATGGCGACGCCGTATGCCGTCGTGGCGGCCAGCACGGCGGTCAGCGCCGCGTTGGGGCTGCGGCGATAGAGCGACGCCGCGAAAGTCCACAGGAGCATCAGCCCCGCGAGCACGCCGAACATCACCATGTGTCCCGCGATGGGGACGACGGTCGCGCGAAAGAAGCTGAGCAGAGCGCCCCCGGGCTCGGGAAACGACGGCTGTGTGAAGACCTCCAGAATCAGCCAGACCCAGCCTGCGACCGCGGCCAGCGAGACTATGTGTGCGACCAGCCGCACTACGCGGGTATCGGGTATCCGTCGCTGCGGCGGTCCGTGCCGCCGGAGCGGACGCCGGTCGCTTGGTCGATCGCGATGAGCTGCACTGACCCCGCGGTCTGGTCGCTGGGGACGGCGGCGACGGCGTGGCCCAGGCCCTCGAGAGCCGCGACGGAGGCGGGGTTGAACCCAGCCTCCACGCGCAGCTCGAAGGGGCGGTCTGCTGTCGCCGGGTCGCTGCCGGGGAAGTGCTGCCAGCGCGGCAGATCGGCGGCCTCTTGGACGTTCAGCCCATGGTCCAAGACGTTGCTGATCACCTGAAGGTTCCAGGACGGCTGGCGGTCCCCACCCGGGGTGCCTCCGACCAACGCCGGCTTGCCGTCGCGCAGGACCATGTACGTCTGGATGGTGTTCATGGTGCGCTTGCCTGGCTCCACCACGTTTGGGTGCCCCTCGTCGAGGTAGAAGCCGCGGCCCACGCGGTCGTTGAGCAACACTCCTGTCTCACCGGCGACGAAGCCGGAACCGAAGTACTGAGAGATGCTGTGGATGTAGGAGGCGGCGTTGCCCTCGGCGTCCACCACGCAGAAGTAGGACGTGCTCGGCGAAACGCCGGCTGTCAGCTGGGCCGGGGCGCCGGCGTCGGCTGACTTGCTTGCGTGGCCGCGGTCGATGGACTGCCGACGCTCGTTCGCGAACTCCTTCGAAAGCAACCCCGCGAGCGGTACTTCGACGAATTCGGGATCGCCGAGGTAGGCGAGGCGGTCGGCGAAGGCCAGCTTGAGTGCCTCCGTGAGGACGTGGGCGGCCTCGCCTGAATCGTAGCCCATCGCCGGCAGGTCGAACCCCTCGACGATGTTCAGCACCTCCAGCAGCATGTAGCCCTGCGATGGCGGAGCGTTCGCGTACACCGTGAAGCCGCGATAGTCGGTAGACGCCGCCGCTTCGGCGACGCGAGTCTTGTGACGCGCCAGGTCCTCGGCCGTCATGAGCCCGCCGGCTGCCTGGACGGCTGAGGCGATCTCCTGAGCGAGGGCTCCGCGGTAAAACTCGTCGGCACCGCCGTCCGCGATTCGTCGCAGCGTTCGGGCGAGGGCCGGCTGCACTATCACGTCACCCGGAACCAACGTGTGGCTGTCCTTGGCGAACACCGCCGCCGTCGATGGGTAGCGGTTGATCTTGTCGGCGTACATGGCGTAGTAGGCCCCGATGCGGCCGGGGATCGGGTAGCCGTGCTCCGCGAGGCCTATGGCCGGCTCAATGAGCTCCGCCAACGTGCGCGTCCCAAACCTCGTGGTGATCGTCTGCCACGCGGCCACCGCGCCGGGCACCGATGGCGTCAGCGGTCCTTCTGGCGGCATCTTCGTGTAGCCCTTGCTGACAAAGAAGTCTCGCGTCGCTCCGGTCGGGGCCGCTCCGCTCCCGGTGATGTCGTACACCTTGCCGGTGGACGCCTCGTAGAACAGGGCGAATACCTCGCCGCCCAAGCCACACATCGGCGACAGCGTCACCGCCTCGCCCGCGGCCACGGCGACGGCCGCGTCGAAGGCATTGCCTCCGCTTCGCAGCACCTGCGCACCGATGGCGCCGGCCAGCGGCGATGCCGAGCACACGAGGCCGCCCGTCGTCAGCACGGCGCTGCGCGTTGGTGAGAGGAAGGCGTTGGCGGTGTTGGGCATCGGGGCGGCCTCCGGTGATGGTTCGAGTGGGCCAATCCGGGCCAATCATAGGAAGTCGCCTCCGATTGGTCAAAACGCAACGGGGGCCGGTATCTTCGGGTCGTGACCGTTCCGCTGAGACTCGCCGGCCTTCTAGTCGCCTTGGGCGTCGTGGCCACGGCGTGCGGCGCCCCCGAGTCCAGCGCGGAGCCTACGCGGCCGCCAGCCGTGGCGGCGCAATCGACGGCGACCCCAACGCCGACAGCCCCGCCTGCGCCGGTTGTGGCGTCGCTTCCGACCCCGACCCCCATGCGCAGCGCAACGTCCACAGCCCCGCCCGGCGCAACGCCCACGGCCTTGGTCGCATTGGCCCCGACACCGGCCCTTGCGCCCAGCGCAACGCCGACGGCCACGCCCCTCTCACTTGCCCCCACGCCTTCGTTGCCCGCGCCGACGCCCACGCTCATCTCGTACGGCATCATCCTCTACCGCGAGGGCGTGGGCGACGAGCCGGCATGCTATCCGCTGGCCGTCTCCGTGACGCCATGGATCGTCCACTGGGAGACCGATGGCGTGGGCTCGTTCAGCGTCCGCCTGCGCAACGAGGCGACCGGCGCGACGCTGCGCGACATCGTGGACGTGGAACTAAAGGGACGGGTGGGCGAGCAGGGGCAAGTGATCGTCGACGACCTCACCGGCTCGTTCTGCTTCACCGTCGCCGCGCCCGCGGACACCAGCTGGGGCATCCACTTCGGCCTGCCTCAGTAGCGTGTCAACGAGCACGGATGGGAGACTGGAGCCATCGGACGGATTTGAACCGTCGACCTGCGGTTTACGAAACCGCTGCTCTGCCACTGAGCTACGATGGCGCCGCTGCTAGTTTACCAAGGCACCGCCGCGCCGCGCGAGGCAGCCGTATACTGCGGCGCGAGGAGGCCACCATGTCAAACGCAAGGATCGTCCGTCCCGACGATCAGCCCCAGATCGATCGCGGCAACGGCGCGGTGACGGTCCCGCTGCTGCTGAAGGAGACGGGCGCCCGGTCGTTCATCTCCGGGATCTCGACCTTCCAGCCCGGCGTGGCGGTCCCGCTGCACAGCCATAACGTGGACGAAATGGTGACGGTGCTCGAGGGCGCCGGCGAGTGCGAGGTCGAGGGTGAAAGCACGCCGGTGCGGGCTTTCGACACCTCGTTCATCCCTGCCAGCGAGGTGCACTGCTTCCGCAACACCGGCACGGTGCCCATGCGCATCCTGTGGGTCTACGCGGCCACTGAGGTAACGCGCACCTTCGCGGACACCGGCGAGACGGTGCCGCACCTGTCGGCCGCCGACCGCATCAGCCGGTAGCGTGCTGGCGGCATGAGCACGCTCGCTGCGGACCTGAGGGGCCTCGTCTTCGCAGCCGGTTGGACAGTGGCCGTGGTTGGGTCGCTGCTGTCGTGTACCGCCGCTCCGGCCACCCCCACTCTGGCGCCGGCCGAACCGACGCCGACCTCAGCTGCTGCGGGGCCTCCTGGCCAGGACGTTGACACGCCGTTCGGGCGCATGCGAGAGATTCACAGCGACCGAGCGTCAGCCTCCATCCTGTACCCCGCCGCCTGGAGTGTGGGCGACATCAGCGACGAGGAAAGGGCCGGACACTTCATTCTCATGGCATTCGGCGGGAGAGGTGAGATCACCGTCTCCGACCCTTCCATCAGGGATTTGGGTTTGCTGGGCGTCGGTGACGACCACGAGTTGGTCGCCGGGTTCCTCGCACAGCAGCTGATCGAAGCCTGGCAGTCGTTGGATCCGACGACTGTGGTCGTTGGCACTGAAACGGTCCAGGCTGCTCGCGGCACCGCATTGAACGTCCGTTTCGTGATCGATGGAGGCACTAGAGAGTTCCTGCGCCTCGTGTATGTGACGCCTGACTTGAACTCGTTGCAGGTGACGTTCAACTGGCGTCCAGCAAGAGACGGAGATTCCTCCGCACTCGCGGCGTTCGTCACTTCCGGATCGCTGCGGCTCGACGCGCCCTAGGCGCGCCGACGCGGGGAGCGGGCGGTGACGCCTACCGGCAGGGCGATGGCTCCCTGGACCATCGCCAACGGGGTGAACGCGGCGAAGAAGATCGACAGCTCGTGGCCTGCGTAGTCGCGGTCGCCGCTCGCGAGGTAGACGAGAGTTGGGGCGACGACGGTGATGGCGCCCGCCAGCACGCCCAAGGCGTTGGCGCGGCGACCCTTAGCGGCACTCCCCAACGCAAGTCCGAATAGGAACGGGACGAAGAACCCGCAGGCGACCCATACGGGGCCTACCCAGTTCCCGGCCCAGGGCTCGGCGTTGTCCACCACAATGAATGTCGCAGCCGCCATGGCCGCGACCACTGCGGCGCTGCCGATATTCTTGGGAGTCATCGCTTGGGAGTCATCGAGCCAGTTGTCGCGAAGCACAGGACCACGCACCCCGTCGTTGTCGAGTCAACGACCGTATGCTACCATCCGGCCTGCGCTACGCAGGGGCCCATCGCGCCTCACTCAAACGTCCGAGTCGGACCACACGACCCCGTTTTAAGTGAGAGCCTCGTTGGCCCAGAACCTCATCTCGACCGCCAGTCCAGTCATCGCCGATGCCGTCGCACGGGCGCTGGCCGGCCACGTCCTTTCCGCTGCGGATGGCTACGCGCTGATCCGTGCCGAGGGCCCGGACTTGGCGGCGGCCATGTGGGGTGCCGCGGAGCTGAATCGACGTGCGCGGCCTCACCGGCGTGTGACCTATTCGCGCAAGGTCTTCCTGCCGCTCACCAACCTCTGCCGCGACCGCTGCGGCTACTGCACCTTCGTGAAGGGCCCCAACCAGCGCGGCGCCCATACCATGACGCCTGACGAGGTGTTGACCGTGGCGCGCCGGGGCGCCGAGTTCGGCTGCAAGGAGGCGCTCGTCAGTTTGGGCGACCACCCGGAGTGGCGGCACCCAGAGATGGCGGAGACACTCGTGGCGCTGGGCTACGAGTCGACGCCGGCGTACGTCGCGGCCATGTGCCAGGTCGTGTTCGAGGAGACCGGGCTGCTGCCACACACCAACTGCGGCGTGCTGAACGAGGACGAGCTCGCGGCCATCGCGCCGTGGAACGCCAGCATGGGGATCATGCTCGAGAGCGTGGGCGAGGCACTCTTCGAGCCGGGCGGGCCACACCACGGGACGACGAGCAAGGCGCCGGAGGGCCGGATCGCGACGCTGGAGCTCGCCGGCAAGCTGGGCGTCGCGATGACCACCGGCATCCTCATCGGCATCGGCGAGTCGCTGGACGACCGCGTCGACTCGCTGCTGGCCATCCGTGACGTGCACGAGCGGCATGGCAACATCCAGGAGATCATCGTCCAGAACTTCCGCGCGAAGACGACGACGAAGATGCGGGCCGCGCCGGAGCCGACCACCGTCGACATGCTTCGCACGCAGGCGACCGCCAGGCTGCTGCTCGGCCCGTCCATGAACATCGAGTCGCCGCCCAACCTCAACGAGGGCGGCTGCCAGACCTACCTGCTGGCGGGGAACAACGACTGGGGCGGCATCTCTCCGCTGACCAAGGACTTCATAAACCCCGAGGCCGCGTGGCCGGAGGTCGAGGCGCTCCGAAGGCTGACCGCGGACGCGGGGTTCGAGCTCCGGGAGCGCCTCGCGCTGTTTCCCGAGTACGTCGTGGCGAAGGGCTGGGCGACCTCGGATCCGCTGGCGCGCCGGATGTCCGAGCTGACCGCGGACGACGGTTACGTCAAGCCTGAGCTAGAGGTCGGCTGAGGCCGCCAAATCCTCCTCCTCGACGAGGAGAGGCCAGAGTGAGGATGAGAAGACGATGAGCGACACAAGCGAGTATGTGCACCTGCACGAGGCCGTCGGCCAGCTGGTCGATTCGGCGGACCCGGAGGTCGCGCGGGTGCTGGACAAGGCGCTGGCCGGAGGCGAGGTCAGCATCGACGAGGGCACGCGCCTCTTCGGGGCCGACGGCTCGGCGCTGCTGGCGCTGATGGCCACCGCCGATACGCTCAGGCGGCAGACCAATGGCGACATGGTCACCTACGTCGTCAACCGCAACATCAACTTCACCAACGTCTGCATCAAGCACTGCGGCTTCTGCGCCTTCAGCCGTGACCACCGCGAGGAGGAGGGCTACTTCCTCCCACTCAACGAGATCATCCGCCGCGCTCAGGAGGCGTCGGATTTGGGCGCGACCGAGATCTGCGTGCAGGCCGGGCTCCCGCCCAAGATGGAGGGCTCGCTCTACATCGACCTGACGCGGGAGATCAAGGCAGTATTGCCCGATATGCACATCCACGGCTTCTCGCCGGAGGAGGTGTTGTACGGCGCAGTGCGCTCTCGTTGCTCCGTGCGCGAGTACCTCGAAGGGTTGAAGGATGCAGGGGTCGGGAGCCTGCCCGGCACGTCGGCTGAAATCCTCGTCCAGTCCGTGCGCGATCGCATCGCTCCCGGCCGCATCACGGTTGAGCAGTGGCGCGAGGTCATCACCGCCGCGCATGGAGTCGGCATACCGACCACCTCGACCATCATGTTCGGCCACGTCGAGACCGACCGTGAGCGCGCTTTGCACCTCGACTTCATCCGCGACGTGCAGAAGGAGACCGGTGGCATCACCGAATTCGTGCCGCTCTCCTTCGTCCACGAGGAAGCGCCCATGTGGCAGCGTCAGCTCGTCGACGGCATCCGGCCCGGCGCCACGGGTGCCGACGTGGTGCGTATGCACGCAATCGCCCGCATCATGCTGCACGGCTGGGTCGACAACATCCAGTGCTCGTGGGTCAAGGAAGGGCCGAAGCTCGCGCAGGTGCTCCTGTCCGCGGGGTGCAACGACGTCGGCGGCACGCTGATCAACGAGAGCATCTCCACCTCCGCGGGCGCCTCGTTTGGGCAGCTGGTGCCGCCGTCCGAGCTGCGCCGCTGGGTGCGGGACATCGGCCGCGTACCGGCTGAGCGCAGCACGCTCTACGACATACACCGAAGCTTCGAGGTCGAGCCCGCGGAGCCCGAGCCGCTGGACCTCGCCGCCAAGGAGCCGGGGCGCTTCGGCTCCTACCGCGAGCTCGTGCTGCTGGACGAGTTCCGGTACGAAGGCCAGCGTGCCCCCGAGCTCGCAGGCCCGACGCTGCCGGAAGCGCTGGCGCGCCGTGACGGCGTCGGCGGGCCCACCGGTGACTAAGCACGTACTCGCCATCGCTGGCGGCGTCGGCGGCGCGAAGCTGGTGGTTGGGTTGGCGCGCACACTCTCGCCTCAGGAGTTGACCGTCGTCGTCAACACCGGCGACGACGAGACCTTCTATGGCCTCCACGTCAGCCCGGACCTCGACTCGGTCATGTACGCCCTCGCCGGCCTCGCGGACGCCGAGCGCGGCTGGGGACTCGCAGGCGAGTCCTGGCGGACCCTTGGGGCGCTGGGCAGGCTGGGCGCCGAGACATGGTTCGGGCTCGGCGACCTGGACATGGCCACCCACATCCGGCGCACCGAGATGCTACGCAGCGGGCGCACGATCAGCGAGGTCACGCGTGAGCTCTGCGGCGCCTTGGGCGTGGGCGCCAACGTCGTCCCCATGAGCGACGATCCCATCCGGACTATCGCCGTGACGGATAAGGGCGACCTCGCCTTTCAGGACTACTTCGTTCGCCGGAGCTGCGAGCCGCGGATCAGCGCGGTGCGCTTCGAGGGCGCCGCCGATGCGGCGCCGGCGCCGGCGTTCGCCACGGCACTCGATGGCTTCGAGGCACTCGTGCTGTGCCCGTCGAACCCCCTCGTCAGCGTCGGGCCGGTCCTAGCGGTGCCTGGCGTCTTCTCGTCCATCGAGCGGTTCACTGGGCCACGGATCGCCGTGAGCCCCATCGTCGGTGGCCAGGCCCTTCGCGGTCCCGCGGCGAAGATGCTCGGCGAGCTTGGCGAAAAGGTATCCTGCGTCGGTGTCGCCCACCGCTACGTTGGTATCTGTGACGTGCTCTTGATCGACCGAGTTGACGCGGCGCACGCCGACGAGATAACCGCGCTGGGAATCAGGCCCTACGTCACCGACATCGTCATGAGCACCGACGAGGACAAGACGCGCTTGGCCGAAGAGGTAGTGCGGCTGATCGAGGAGTGGGATGCCCCCAGCCGCTGAGGTAGCCGGACTCCGCGTGCTGGTGCCCATGAAGCCCTTGGCGTCCGCCAAGATGCGGCTGGCCGCCGAGGTCGAGGAGACGACCCGCCAGGGCATTGCCCTGTTCATGCTCCATCGCGTGCTTGGCGCCATAGACGAGGCCGTCGGTGCCGCCGCGTGCACCGTCGTCGGCGGCGACCCGCTCGTCGAAGAGGTCACGCGGGGGGCGGGAGCCAGCTGGACGCGGGAGCGCGGTCACGACCTCAACTCCTCGCTGTCCCTTGCGATGATGAGCGCATGGTCCGAGGGTGCGAGGGCCGCGCTCGTCGTGGCTGCCGACGTCCCCATGATCGTCGCCGCCGACATCGTCGACATGATCGACGCGAGCGCTGGCCTGACCAAGCCGGTCGGTGCCCAAGCCATGGCGGACGGCGGCACGAACGCACTGCTGTGGCCCGCGGGCGTCAACTTCCCACCCGGCTTCGGCGACCGCAGCTTTAGCCGTCATCGGGCCTCTGCGGCCGCTGCCGGCGCTCCGCTGGTCGCTTCGGCAGCGGCCGGCCTCGCCTTCGACATCGACAACCCACGTGACCTCGACTACGCCCGCGGCGCCGTACCGGGCTTCAGCGAGGCCATCCCTGAGTGGGACGGGCGTGTCAGGCGATGGCTTGCGGCGAACGCCCCTCGGCCCGCGTGGGCGGATGCACTCGATGAAGCCCAGGGGGACGAAGCCGAAGGTCGGCGCCCATGACGAACGGGGGCACCAAGGTTGGGGTCCTGCTGGCAACACGGGGGCTCGTCATGCGGGCACAGCGCGAGGGCCGGCCGGCTGACCCTGGCGTCTTCCTGGACCTGGCCGAGCGCGCCGAGGCCGCGGGCCTCGACTCCGTCTGGGTTGGCGACAGCCTCATCTCGAAGCCGCGCCTGGAGCCCGTCACCGCAATGGCGGCCATCGCCGCTCGAACCAGCCGCGTGCGCATTGGTACCGCCGTCATGCTGCCAGCCATCCGGCACCCCGTAACCCTGGCCCACAGCCTGGCTACGGTCGACGTGCTATCCCGCGGGAGGCTCGTCCTCGGGCTCGGCGTGGGTGGCGCGTTCACCCCTGACCAGGAGCGCGATTGGACGTCCGTTGGCGTCGAGCCCCGCCGACGGGCTGGGCGGTTGCGCGAGATGGTGCAGGTGATGAAGCGCCTCTGGACAGAAGACGACGTATCGTTCAAGGGGGCCCACTTCCAGCTCGACGGCGTTTCGCTGCACCCGAAGCCCGTCCAGGCCGGGGGCGTGCCGTTACTGCTCGCCGTCCACCATCGCACCGGCTCTGAAGCGCAGTACCGACGCGCTGCGCTCTACGGTGACGGGATCATGGGCATCACCGACGCGCCCGAAGACTACGCCCGCGTTGCGCAGCGGGTCATGATGCTGGCCGCGGAGGAGGGCAGAGACGCCTCGCGCCTTGAGCGCACCTTCTACATGACCGTGAACGTCGGCGACGACGCGGCCGCGGCGCTGTCTGAGGCGGACGACTTCCTGGTCGCTTACTACGGCGTGCGGCATTGGGCCGATCGATGGGGGCCGTGGGGGCCGGCGAAGGCCGTCGCCGAGCGTATGCGCGCCTACGCGGACGCGGGTGCGCAGCACCTCATTGTGCGGTTCGCGGCCTGGGACCAGCAGACCCAGTTCGAGCGCTTCGAGCGGGAGGTGCTGCCGGCGTTCCGCGCGATGGCCCCAGCCTAGGCGGCGTTGTCGGTCGCCGGCTTGACCCGGATGCGCTGGGCCACGTCGACCCCGATCGAAACGGGGACGCTCTCCCGGCGCAGGTCGACCACGCCGCGATACGGGGCGTTGTCCACGACCTCGACCAGCTGGCTCGGCAGGACCCGGTTCTCGACCAGATACTTCAGCAGCGGAAAGTCCTCGTCGGGGATTTGGACGATGGTGTAGAACAGGCCAGCCGTCGTCTCGCTGAGGCGCAGCGTGCCCGGCAGGTCCCTGCGTAGACCGTCGCCAACGCCCCGGTAGATGGGACGCCCGTACGGACACGTCTCCGGGTAGCCCAGCTTCTCTTCGATCCGCTCCAGTAGAGCAGGCGAGATGGCATGCTCCAGCCGGTGGGCCTCGATCTCCGCTCGCTCGATGGGGACATCGAGTACATCCACCAGCAGCCGTTCGGCCAGGCGATGGCGCCGCGCAACGTCGCGCGCGATGAGCTCGCCCTCTGGTGTTAGCTCAACCTCCTTGCCGCGGTTCACCTGGACCAGGCCCTCGCGGGCCATACGATGCACCATGCCCGACACGGACGCCATCGTGGTGCCCAAGCCTTCCTCCAGGGGGATGTGGCGTAGGTAGCTGGCCAGCTGGCCCACGTGGGGTGCGATGCCATCCTCGTGCAGGATGGCGAGCGACAGCATGTAGTTTTCCGCGGCGTGTGATAACGCTCGCGTGCTCTTGCCCTTGTTGAGTGCTCGGGCCGCTCGATGTCGCTGCGTGGTGGCCATGGGAACCTCTGAGACGAACTTGGCCCGTCCGCTGCATTATCCCACCCCTCGCGCTCCCGTGCGCCATCGGCCGCTGCTACGTGCGCGAGCCCCCCAGGCCGGTGGGTGTGGGCCACCACGGCGGTTGCGTGCGGAGCCAACTGTGGCGCCCAACATCCCTTGGTAGCGTTGCAGTTGATGCCTCACACGACCCGAGAGATGCCCACGCGGTCGAGGAGCGACCGAACGCTGGAGGCGTGGCGTTCCGTTGCAGACATAGGGCTGGCGAAGGCTTTCGGGGTGCTGTCGCAGATGGTTGGGAGCGAGGTGCGCATGGTGCACGAGGCCTTCGCCATGAGCATCGAGGCGATCAGCCAATGGCGGCCGGGACCGAGTGTGACGCTTCGGCTCTGTGCCGCTTCCGGGGGGTCGGCCCGGTTGACGGTCGCATTCGCCAATGGGGCTGCGCCGAGGGCTGCCCGGGCCATCATGGCGGAGGCGTCGCTGCGCGGCGCGACGCCCGGTATCGCATCGTCCGCACTCGCGGAGGCGGCGACGATCATGACGGGCCGGTTCGTCGCCCCGATGGCGGACCTCGCGATTGGCGACATTCGCGTGAGCCCACCCGAACGCGAGGCCGGCGCCAGCGCGCGCGCGACGCTTGAGGACACGGCACTCGCCCACCGGGCGTCGTTCGCAAGCACCAGGGGGGACATACAGGGGACGCTCATCATCACGCCAAGCAAGGGCTTGGTGGACGCGCTCGGCGCGGCCACCGCTAACGGCCCTGGCACGGCAAGGAGGCAGGCATGGCAAAGATCATGATCGTGGATGACGCCGCGTTCATGCGTTTGAAGGCATCCAAGCTACTGATCGAGAACGGCCATGACGTCGTCGAAGCGTCAAACGGCGCCGACGCGGTCGAGAGCTACACGAGGGAGCGCCCCGACGCGGTCCTGCTCGATATCACGATGCCTGATATGGATGGACTGGCGGCGCTGAAGGCGCTCCGGGAGATCGACCCCGACGCTCGTGTGGCGATGGTAACCGCCATGGGCCAACAGCAGATCGTGATGGAGGCGATCAAGGCCGGCGCCAAGGACTTCGTGGTCAAGCCCTTCGACGTGACGCGCATCATGAACGCTGTCGGTAAGCTGCTCGCGGCTTAGGGCGTCGAGACTACCTATGCGCCGCGTATCCGGTCGCTATGCGAAGCCCGGTATGGTCTTGGGGCGCCCCATCTACGATAGCCGAGGGCTGATTCTGTTCGAGCGCAAGACGAAGCTCTCCGAGGACGACGTCCAGAAGCTCGTGCTCTACGGCGTATCTGAGGTCATCGTCGACGACCCACGGGTGGAGGACGTTCCCGTGCAACCGCTGCTCCCACCGGAGCTCGAGGCGGAGGCGTCGTTGGCCCTTCGCCAGCTGCTGACGGAGGCCGCCGGCGAGAGCGAGATACACCCCGCGCTGCTTGCCGAGCTGGAGCGGCCGGTCTTCAACATGGTGCGGGAGCTCTTCCCCGACTGTATGGGTGAGCCCAGCGCGACCGGAGGGACCACCGAGGATGACTATCGCTACGTCCGTCCCGTGAAGGCGGCGGGCCTGTCGATGCTCATCGGCCGCAAGGCTGGAATGGGCGCGCCGGCGCTCGGCGTTGTGGGTTTAGCCTCAATGCTGATGGATGTTGGCACCATTGGCTTGCCGGTGGGCGCCCTGGAACAATCGGATTGGGTACTAGGCTCGGAGTCGGAGGAATTTCGTCGACATCCCGAGCTTGGCGCTGCGGTCCTTGAGCGGTCGTCGCGGGCGGAGCCGCTGGTGCAGGCGGTGGCCCAGCCCACGAGCGCTGGGATGGCAGCGGCTTCCCGAGGGGACTGAGTGGGGAGGGAATCTTGTACGGGGCACGAATCGTGGCCATCGCCGACGCTTACTTCGAAATGGTGTCCAAGAAAGCAACCCGTGATCCGTTCCAGCCGCAGGACGCGGTGGAGTTCATCATGGCGGGCTCGGGCGACCTGTTCGACCCCGACTTGGTTGGGATCTTCACACGAGAGGTCCCCCTCTACCCGACGGGTGTCACCGTGAAGATGAACACCGGCGAATACGGCATCGTCTCCGACGGGAACGTCGGCCACATCGGCCGGCCGACCGTCCGCATTTGTGTGGATGCAAGCGGGGCGCGGCTCCGCGATCCCTACGACTTCGACCTCACCGAGCCCGAGAACCAGGGCTGCATGGTGGTGAAGGTCCTCGAGTACTAGCTCCATGGCAGACCAGGTCCTGACTCAGGCCGCCATCGACGCTATGATCGCAGGCGACGCGGACGCGGCCGACCAAGCAGACACCGACGCGACGGAAGCCTTGGCTGGCGTCGCTGCCGACTTGGCTGCCGACCCTGCTGCCGCCGAGGGCGACGCTGCGCCCGAGGAGTCCGACCAAGCCGAGGTTGCTGCGGAGGACGCAGACCCGAAGGCGCGGTTCAAGACCTTTGCCGTCAGCGCATCGCAGGAGACCTCCGAGAACGACGAGCCTTCCGCGGCCGTCGCCGCCGGAGCAGACCCGGTAGCCGAAGCAGACCCCGCAGCTGACACCGATTCCCAAATGGCCCCACCGCCGGCCCCGGAGGCGCCTCCAGTGATAGCGGCACCGACGGAGCCCGACCAAGCCACGCTGGGACGTATCCAGGCCCTCGAGGCAGAGCTGGTCGAGGCCAAGGCCGCGGCCGAGCATCTTGGGCAAAGCTTCTCCGCGATGATGCAGCACGTCACCGCCGTGACCAACGCCGTCAACCAGATGATGGGGGGCCTCGGCGCCACCCCGGGCTACGACGCGTTGCGGTCCTTCGTCTGTCCGGCCTGCGGCGATGGCGGACACGTCAGCGTCCCGCTGACCTGCACGAGCTGCGGCGAGACCACCGAGACCGGCGCCTGGCCTGACGAGGGCTAGCGGACGTCTATCGCCAAGACTAGACTGCCGCGCATGGCAGTCTTGAGGGGTCCACAACGCCAGCCGCAATCGGGCGACACCCCCGACTCCGTGGTCGTGATGCTCCATGGCAGGGGGAGCGACGGGAACGACCTCATCGGCCTGTCCCGCGCGTTCGCGAACGACCTTCCCCGCACCGCGTTCTACGCCCCGGACGCACCTGACCCTTTCGAGGATGGGCTCGTCGGCTTCCAGTGGTACTCGCTCGGCTCGCCCGATGCTCGAGCGGGGGGCGTGCGGCAGGTGGCACCGTTGGTTGACGCGTTCGTCGACGAGCTTCTGGAGCAGCACGAGCTGATGCCTTCCCGCTGCGTCCTCCTCGGCTTCTCTCAAGGGTGCATCGTGTCGCTGCACGTCGCGCCCCGGCGCAAGCTTGCCCTCGGTGGCGTCGTAGGCTTCAGTGGGGCTATGGTGACCGGCGACACGCTGGCGGACGAGCTCGCCAATCGAGCCCCGATCTTGCTGGTGCACGGGGCTGACGACCGCGTGCTGCCCGCGGAACGTACGACCGAGGCGGGGCAGGTGCTATCGAGCCTTGAGGTCCCGAACGAGGTTCACATCCTGCCGGGGTTACCGCATGCCATCGACCAGCGCGGGATACAGCTAGCCGTAGACTTCATGCGGCGAGTGTTCGCATAAGGAGAAACGATGGCTGAGCACGGTAGTACACATATGACCCACGCCTACGTCCTGATCAACGTTAACCCCCAGCGGACGGTCGCCGTCCTCGAGCGCCTGCGAGCGATCTCCGGCGCCCGGGTGCATGAGGTGCTTGGACCCTACGACCTCGTCGTGGAGCTTCAGGCGGAGGCACCGGAGTACATCACTTCCATGCTGCGCGAGAAGATTCGGCCCGTCCCTGGCGTCGAGTCCACCGTCACCTGCACCTGGGTGGAGTAGCCTCACCACCTGGTCGCGGCCCCTTCGACGGTCGCGCCATCGGGCCGTTGACCCCACGCATCCACCTCCAGCACCCTTGCCCCATCGCTTTCGCGGCCGGGCGCCGCTCGATGGGAGACACGCGTGCTCACCAAGGTCACCACCTGCGCCGTCAACGGCCTCGACGGCGCCATCGTCGACGTCGAGGTCGACCTATCGCCGGGGCTGCCCGCGTTCACGGTCGTCGGCCTCCCCGATGCGGCGGTCCAGGAGTCGCGCGAGCGAGTCCGCGCCGCTATCCGCAACTCCGGCTGCGAGTTCCCCATGCAGCGGATTACGGTGAACCTCGCACCCGCTGACCTGCGTAAGCAGGGTCCTTCTTACGACTTGCCAATCGCGGTCGGCATCCTCGCAAGCAGCGGCCAGCTCCCGGCCGGGATGGACGGGACTGTACTGCTGGGGGAGTTGTCGTTGGAGGGCCAGCTTCGCCATACTGACGGTGTGCTGCCCATGGTGGGCACCGCTCGAGACCGGGGCTATGTTTCCGCCGTCGTCCCGTGTATCAACGGCCCCGAGGCTGCGTTGGTGGACGGCGTGGACGTGATCGCCGCGCGGTCGCTGCGTGGTCTCGTGGACCACCTTCGGGGTGCGCAGATCATCGGTCCCGTTGAACCGGCTCCGCGCCCCTCCACGGCGGGCGAAGCGAATGTCGGCGTGAACCTCGCGGCGGTGCGCGGCCAAGAGCAGGCCAAGCGCGCGCTGGAGGTCGCCGCGGCCGGCGGCCACAACATCCTCATGAGCGGCCCGCCTGGCAGCGGCAAAACCCTGCTCGCTCGCGCGCTCCCGTCAATCCTGCCACCGATGGAGCCCAGCGAGGCGCTGGAGGCCAGCCGCATCTACAGCGTCGCGGGTCTGTTGCCGGGAGAGTCCCCGCTCATGGCACGCAGGCCATTCCGCGCGCCCACCACACCGTCTCCAGCGCAGGGCTCGTCGGTGGCGGGCGCGTGCCACGGCCCGGCGAGGTGTCGCTGAGCCACCGTGGGGTGCTGTTCCTCGACGAGCTCCCGGAGTTTGGGCACGCCGTCCTCGAGGTGCTGCGACCGCCCATGGAGGACAAAGTCGTCACGATCAGCAGGGCCCATGGGACCGTGAGCTACCCCGCCAACTTCATGCTCGTCGGGGCTATGAACCCGTGCCTCTGCGGCAACTTGGGTGACCCGAACAAGCCCTGCACGTGTACGCCCTCTATGGTCGGCCGGTACCAGAAGCGCATCTCAGGTCCGCTGCTGGACCGCATCGACATCTTCGTCGACGTGCCGCGCGTCGAGTACGACAAGCTGACCGGCGCACCAACCGGCGAGTCCTCGACCTCCGTGCGCGACCGTGTGGTCGCGGCGCGCCAGACCCAGCTGGAGCGCTTCAAGGGAACGGCGCACCAGACCAATGCCGACATGGGACCGGCAGAGGTCTGGGAGTTCTGCCAGCTCGACGAGGGGGCAAGCGGTCTCGCCAAGGCGGCGATGGACCGGCTGCGATTCTCCGCGCGCGTTTCACCGCACACTCAAGCTTGGCCGCACCATCGCCGACCTCGCCGGCAAGGAGTGCATCGGCGTGGCGCACCTGGCCGAAGCCATCCAGTACCGCCAGCGCGAAGGGGGCTAGCGGCAGCTTGGCCAAGGCGAGAGGTCTAGCTGCGAAAGGGGTGTTGCCCCTCAAAACACCTGATCGCATTTGCCGTAGTGGGATCGAGGTGCTGCGAGATACGCTCGACGTACGGCACTTCATCCATACGCGCGCATCGGCGCACGCACTGGGACTTCGGCCGCACCTGCACGCCTTCTAGCGCTTCTTTGCGCCGTTGTCCTCGTGACGGCGGCCTGCGGGTCCACACCACCGGCGGCCATCGCAGACGAGCCCAGTCCTAAGCAAGCGCCCACGGACGCTGAGTCCAACGCGGAGGCCTTCGCGGCGAACGCCCCTCGCCCTACACCGACCTCCGCGGACATTGGCCCAATGGGTGCGGCCGACAACAGCGCTGGCCTCGATTACTCCGTGAGGTTCGACGGCGGGAAGAATGACGAGGCTGACAAGGTGTTTCTCAGGAGCGAATGGGAAAAGAGAGTGGCAGCCGCGTTGGCGCCCTATGACTGCCCGGCTACCAGCGATCTGGAGTACCCCCGCGGCTATTACACCGGCCCCCTGATTGATACCCACCTTCACATGCCGCAGCTGTCCGATGATTTCGGCGGCCCTGACGACCGCGAGGGTGAGGGCCGAGGTGTCGATGCCGATCAGTATGACGAGATAGCGGGAGAGGACCGGCCACTTCTAGGGGAAACGGTCACAGTCGATCAGATCGCGTGCACGCTCAAACAGGAACGTACTACCTGGGCCTTTACCTTCTTTCCAGTCTTCCCGGAGAGCCCGGCTCCGCTCATTGACGTGGCTCACAAGACCAGGCAGAGACACGGTTCGCTATTTGTCCCCTTTATCCAGTCAACAGGCAGTGAGATTTCGACCGTGAAGGCTGAGACTCTTCAGAAGATGCTCAGTCTGCGTCCAGGCTTATTTGCCGGATTCGGTGAGGTAGGAGACTCTCCAACCGAGCCAATCAACCCGCCGCCAGACACGCCCATATACTTGGAAGATTTTCGAGTGGCCGGGGCGAACAACCTTCTGGTGTACTTCCACCCAGGCGTAGGACATCAGCAGAACTTGGAAAGGGCGCTACAGGAGTTCCCTGAGGTCACTTTCATTGTGCACGGAGACTTTGTGCGGCCATATATCGGCGACTTGATGGCCGGAAATCCCAATATCTTCTTTACTGCCAATGACATCTTTGAAGAAGCTATTCCGCTATTCCGGTTTGGCGACAAACAACGATTCATCGCTGTCATCGAACGAGACTGGGACGCGCTCTTGGCTCAAGCGGTGACGCAATACGAGCCTCTGATCGACGAGTACCCGGATCGTTTCATGTGGGGTACGGACCGAGTTGACATAGTTTGGAATTATGACGCGGACGTCGGGTTGCTCCTGGCGAGATTTGGTCGAGCGTTCATCGGCAGGTTAGACCCAACGGTTCAGGAGAGATTTGCGTATCAAAACGCCGAGCGGTTGCTGCAACGCCCGCAACCACCTCGGCCGCAATAGACGACTCGCGACCGAAGACATGACTGCGCTCGACTCCGGGAGCACGACATTCCCAAGTACGTGTGCAAAGCTTCGAGCCAGATACGTCCGGTGATGGCAGACCGAGTCGTCGTCGCTGGGGGTTCGTCGACTGCGGGCGGCTTGTGCGGCCGGCCTGGCTGCTAGAATGCGCCGCTCATCCCCAACCCGGGAGCCCGCATGAAGATCGCCGTCTGCGTGAAATGGGTGCCGGTCGTCGCCCGCATGAAGTTCGACCTCGAGACGAAGCGTATCGTCCGCGAAGGCGTCCCCAACGAGCTCAACGCCTATGACCAGCTCGCGGTGCAGCGGTGCGTCGAACTCAAAGAGGCCGACCCGGCCATCGAAATCGACGTCTACACCATGGGCCCGCCCGCGGCCGTCCAGGGACTCCAGCAGTGTTTGGCCATGGGCGCCGACCGGGCCTTCCACATCGTCGACCCTGCGCTCGCCGGTTCCGACACCCTTGCGACGGCACGGGCACTGAGCCTCGCGCTGGCCAAGGGCGCGTACGACCTCCACCTATTCGGCGCACACAGTGTCGACGCCGAGACTGGCCAGGTAGGCCCGGAGGTCGCCGAATTCCTCGGCCTGCCGCAGGTGACCGGCGTTCGCAGGCTGGACTTCGCGGGCGACGGTACCGTGCGCCTGGAGCGCGAGCTCGAGGACGCGGTCGAGACCGTCGAGTGCCGCCTACCAGCCGTGGTCACCGTCGTCGAAGGGGTCGCGCCGGAGGTCTTTCCCGGACGCGAGGCGCTCCAGGCGGCGCGCGAGCGGGAGATCCCGGAGATCACGGCCAAGGACCTCACCGAGGACCTCTCAGTGTTCGGCGCTGCAGGCTCACCGACCTGGGTCGAAGAGATCCAATTCATCGAGTCGAACCGCGAGCAGCGCGTCCTGGAAGGCGAGATGCCGATCGCCAAGGCCGCGAAAGAGGTAGCGGACTACCTCCAAGAGCGCGGCCTGCTCGACCCCGCAGCGCGGGAGCAACGCCACGTTTCTGACCGGACGGCGAGGTCGACGGTTCGGCCCGCGACGGGCCCGGCGGTCTGGGTGGTCGCGGACTTCGCCGAGGTTGGGCTCCGCACCGTGACCCGTGAGCTGCTCGGCGCTGCCGACGTCGTGGCCGATGCCATCGATGGCCACCTGGTGGGGGTGCTCATGGGTGGGCCCGACACTGGGCGGCATGTGGTGGAGTTCGTGCACTGCGGTGCCGACGTGGTCGCCGTGGCGGCGGATGAAGCCCTGTCCAGCTTCACGACTGACGCCTACGCTTCCACCCTTGCGGCGGCGATCGATCAGCGCCAGCCGTACGCGGTCCTGTTGCCCTCGACGGTGAACGGACGAGACCTGGCGGCGAGGGTTGCAGCGCGGTTGCGGCTCGGCCTGACCGGCGACTGCGTCGGCCTCGAGGTCGACGCCGAGGGGCGGCTCGTCCAGCTGAAGCCCGCTTTCGGGGGCAACATCGTTGCGCCGATTCTCTCGAAGACCAAGCCCTACATGGCCACCATCCGTCCCGGCCTGCTGGACCACCTCCAGCCGGACCGCACGCGCAAGGCCGGGGTGATCGACCTCGAAGTGGTCGCGCCAGCCGATCCGGCGGTCCGCGTCTTGGAGAGAACAACCGTCGATGGGGGCGATGGGACCGTGGGTATCGAGGACGCCTGGGGCGTTGTATGCGTTGGCATGGGGGTCGGTGGGCCCGAACAGATCGCCGCGCTCGATCCGCTGTGCGCCGCGCTTGGCGCCGAGCTCATATGCACGCGTGACGTCGTCGACGCCGGCTGGATGAAGCGTCAGCGCCAGGTCGGACTGACAGGACGGTCGGTTGCGCCCGCGCTCTACATCGGCGTCGGCGTTCGGGGCGACTTCAACCACACCGTCGGGATTCAGCGCGCGGGAACAGTCGTTGTCGTGAACAACAACAAGCGTGCGCAGTTCTTTCGCACCTGTGACCTCGGCGTCATCGCCGACTGGACCGAGTTCGTTCCGCTGCTGGTCGAGGAGATCAAGGCCAGAGCGGACTGAGCGCCGGTGCCGGTCCTGTCGACGGATTGGGACCTGGCTACTCGATGCTGTGCTATACACCCAGCGCGAGCGGCGCGAGTAGCTGATTCAGCGTATCGGTTGCTGGGGTCGGTATCCCGCAAGCCTCGCCTCGGCGGCTCACCGTGCCGACCAGCGCATCGGTCTCGAGGCGTCGGCCTGCCTCCCGGTCCCGCGCCATCGAGCTGGTGGCCTGGCTGGGATAGCGCATGAGCGTCTCAAACGCGGCGTCGGTCGCGCCAGGCGGGAGGTCCGCGCCCTCGGCCATGGCCACCGCGACGTACTCCGCCATCACTTCGCGGATGAGAGCCGCGCTCGACGGATTGTCACGTAGAGGATCCGCGGCGATGCCCGTGAGGGTAGTCGCAGCCGCGAAGGGACCGAGGAAGGCGAGCTTGGTCCAGAGCTCGCGCCTGGGCTGGGTCGTCAGCTCGGCGGGCCAACCGGCCGCGACGACCACCGCTGCGATTTCGCTTGCGGGGGTGGCCGCCGCTGCGGTCAGGGGGCCGAACACCACGCGGTTCACGTCGCCGGTCCGGCGGATGACGCCGGGTGAGGCGATGGCCGAGACGACGTAGACCGGCCCGACGAGGACATGGTCTGCGCCCAACTCGGCCGCGAGCCGATCGCCGGAGTCCACGCCGTTCTGGAGCGACAGCACCATCGTCTTGTCGCGGACACAGGGGTGGATGATCGCGGCCGCGCTCGCCGTGTCGTAGGTCTTTACGGCGAAGATGACGAGGTCGTCGGGAGGTCCGGCGATTGGCCGTGGCATGGCCCTAACCGGCACGGAGAATGGCGGCTCCTGGTCGCTCTCGACTCGCAGCCCGCTGCTCTGCATGGCCTCGAGGTGCGCACCGCGTGCTATGAACGTCACGTCGTGTCCGGCGCGGGCCAGCAGCGCTCCGTAGTAGCCCCCGCCGCCGCCGGAGCCCATCACTAGGACCTTCACCAACGCACCTCGGGCACATACATGGAGTGCAGCCTACGAGAGTGGAGCCTACGGCGTTCGAGGGAAGGGGACAACGGGGAGTATGAGAAGGCCCCGCTCGCCGGCGGGGCCGTGGTGACCGATACGCTAGGTGAGCATCACCCAAGAGGGCAGTGCGCCGTGCTCACCCCCCGTATCGAGAGGGACGGGGTTCCGCAGCTCGGGCCGCGTGACGTACTCGTGCGCGATGAAGCCGATTGTGGACCCGGCCACGGCCGCTGCCAGCACGCCCAACGCGATGAGGAGCGCGTAGACGGTTCGCTGGCTGGAGCGTGGAGCGCTTTGGATGACCATGGCGTCGAGCGCGGTTACGGTACTACAGGGCCATCGGCGACGACAAGCCGCGGGCGGGTACAATCGTTGCGTGGTCACTCCGCCGCTTCTCTCGCACCTCGACGCGGCCGCCGAGGTACTCCAGCATCAGCCGGCCGGCCTCTTCGTCGATCTGGATGGAACGCTGGCCGACATCGCCCCAACGCCTGCGGACGTCGAAGTGCCGCCGAGGGTGCGCGAAGACTTGGAGCGTATCCGACGACGATTGGCCGTCGGGGTGCTCACCGGTCGGGAGGCGGGAGACGCACGGGCGATTGTCGGAAGCGACGAGTTGTTGTACGCCGGCAGCCATGGTGCGCAGTGGTGGCAGGCCGGGCATGCCTGGTTCGCGCCCGAGGCTGAGCCCTACATCCCGACGATCCACGCGCTGGCCGTCGCTGCCATGCGCCACTTCGATAGCAACGACGGCTACGTGATCCAGGACAAGGGAGCATCGATGTCGGTGCACTACCGGCAAACGAACGATCCCGCCGAGGCCAGGCGTGCCGTGTTCGAGTTCTTGGCCGATGCTCCTGAGGCAGCCGGGCTCTCCGTCTTTCAGGGGAAGATGGTGGCGGAGGTGCGGCCGCCGGTAAGCCTCACCAAGGGCAGCGCCCTGCGGGCCGTGGTGCGGGCGAGCCGACTCGCCGGTGTCATCGCCATCGGCGACGACACCACGGACCTCGACATGTTCCGCGCCGTGGCTGAGCTTCGCGCCGCGGGGAGCGTGGCGGGCATAGCAATAGCCGTGCTGGGACCCGAGACCCCGGCCGAGCTGGTGGCCGCGGCCGACTACACGCTGCCGGATACTCGCGGCGTGCGCCGGTTCCTGGGCTGGCTGGTCGAGACGTTGGGCTAGGAAAGTTGGCGAGCCACTTCGACCGCGAGCACGTTAGCCGGACGAGTTGTCTCCACCTCGATCGTTCCAGCGGGTAGGTGGTCGAAGCGCCAACCGGCACCCCCCGTCGCGGTGGCGGTATCCGTTGGCTGTGACGACTTCCGTAGGCGGCTCGCCATCCGTTTGGCCCGCAACCCAGCGTCGCACTGGGTGCGAACGACGTGCAGCCGTGCGCCCGCCTCCGCGGCGATGGCCGTCGCACGCTCGATCGCCGTCACGAATCTGGCCGGGCTATCGAGAATGGCCGAGACCTGTTGCACCTGCACGAGGTCCTGAGCGATGCCCCACATCAGCTCATACGCTGTGGGGCCGGACACGTCGTCGGGAATGTGGGCGCGCAAGAGGGTCGATTTCAGCGTGTCCTTGTCGACGACCGGCCAGTTGAGCAGGCGTCCGAGGGCCAGTGCGAGGCTGCTTTTGCCCGACCCCGGCATCCCCGCCATCAGGACCAGCGTCAGCCCGGCCATGACCCCTAGGCGCTGAGCGCCGCGAGGTCGGTCAACTGGCTCATGAGCCAGTTGGTGATGTCCTCGCGCTCGATGGTTTCCACCATCGCTCGATTGCGCTCCGCCCGCTCGGCGCTCGGCATCGTGAGGGCCTGGTACAGCGCTCGCGTGGTGCCCTCAATGTCCGCCGGAGCGACTGACAACGCGCCGATCTTCAGCCGCTCGTGTGCGCCGGCGGCCTCCGAAAGCACGAGCACACCATTGCGCTCGTTGACAACGGGCCCTTCCTTCGCCACCAGGTTCATGCCGTCGATAACCGAGTTGACGATGAGGACGTCGTACAGCCGCATGGCGGCGATCGCTTGGATGTAGTTGTTCTCGTAGTAGACCTTGACGGGCTGCCAGTCCTCGCGTCCGAGGCGCCGGTTGATCTGGTTCACTACCTCATCGATCTCCTCGAGGTAGCGCTGGTACTGGCGTATGTGGGTCCGCGAAGGGACCAAGAATGCGAGGAAGCGTACGTCGCCTTGCAGCTCAGGGTGGCGGTCGAGCATCGATTCGTAGGCGACGAACCCGCGGATGATGTTCTTGCTCGGCTCCACCCGGTCGACACGGATGATGGTCCGGTTCCCCAATTGGGGGATCAGGCGCTCCTCGTACTCCGCCGCGCGAGGCGAGTGGGCTATCTGGCGGACCTCGTCGACGTTGATGGAGATGGGGTACGCGCGGGCAAGCGTCTCGCGGCCGTTCGTGCGCACCGTCTTGGCGTTGTAGTCGACCTGGGCGTAGTCCAGGAACGTGCCGCAGCTATCGAGGAAGGCGCGAGCGTCGCGCTCCGTCTGGAAGCCGACGATGTCGGCCTGGCAGAGGCTTTCGCAGATGCTCTGGCGAATCATGCCGGGCAGGAGCTCCCAGTAGGACGAGGCGGGCCAGGGTATGTGGATGAACTGGTGGATACGCGCGTTGGGCAACTGGGCGCGCACCATGCCCGGCACCAAGTACAGATGATAGTCGTGGACCATCACCAGTGGGCGCTTGGACGTTGAGTGCGCCTCTTCCACGATGGCGTCGGCGAACTGGCGGTTGACCTCGACGTACCCACTCTCCCACGCGTCGTAGACCACGTTGTCCACGCGGGGGGTATACGCCGAACTCCACATGTAGTGCTGCAGGAACCACAGCAGTGGATTGCAGATGATGTTGTAGTACTTGTGGTAAGCCCGGCGGCCCGTGGTCACGTAGCGTACCGAGACCTTCTGGCCGGAGAGAGGCGAGCGTATTGCCTTGCCGACATTCGCCTCGGCTATGCGGCGGTCGCCCTCACCCATTGCGCTAGCGATCCAGGTGAATTCGACCTGGTTGGTGAGGCCGCTGAGGGCGGTGACGACGCCTCCGCTACCGCGGCGGGCCTGGAGCTCGCTGTCAGCGAGGACGTGGTACTCCATCGGCCCGCGGTTTGACGCCAGGATGAGGTGCTGCCCATCCAGCAGCTCGTCGACCAAGCCCCAGACGCTTGCCCGCTCGCCTTCCGCAGTTGTGGACCCCTGCATCGCAAACCGCCTTCCCCCTCCCCGCTGACCCGTGTCGTGGCGAGCCGATCTGGCACGCGTGCCTATGGCGTATGGGGGAGAAGGGAGGTGACGCCGGTCGCGCACCGAGCATCGATTCGCCTCGCTGGCGCCACGCCGGCTCGTGGGCGTGTGCCCACGGTGCCGGACTCGCCGTTCCCCTCGGCGGCGACAAGCCCGTTGCGCCAACGAATCGGGCACGTGTCAGACTAGCATAGGGCATAGGGGCCGTCAACGCGCGTTTTGCAGGCCGTGGCCTGCTGGAAAGCCAGAAAACCCGCCTTCGCGAAGACATCGAGCGCGATTGACACTCGGCGCTCCCGCGCATACACTTTTTCCAGGCCGTGGAGCCGTCCGCGGCTATTCAGCCCCCTTGAGACGGCCGCCGTTCCATGACGACCGACCCACCCACGTCCGGCGACGATATCCGCGCCGCCTTTCTGAGGTTCTTCGAGGCACGCGGCCATCAGGTCGTGCCCAGTGCTTCCCTCATCCCCGCGGGCGACCCGACGCTGCTCCTGACCAGCGCCGGCATGGTGCCGTTCAAGCGCTACTTCACGGGAGAAGAGACGCCGAGCAACCCGCGCCTGGCCTCCATTCAGAAGGTCTTCCGTACCACCGATATCGAGGTGGTTGGAGACAAGACACACCTCACCTTTTTCGAGATGCTGGGCAACTTCAGCGTCGGAGACTACTTCAAGCACGAGGCCATCGCGTGGGGCTGGGAGTTCCTCACCCAGCCCCTCGGCATCGACCCCGAGCGCCTGTGGGTCACCATCTACCTGGACGACGACGAGGCCTACGACATCTGGCGCGACGAGGTCGGTGTCCCCGAGGAGCGCATCGTGCGCCTGGGCGACGCCGACAATTTCTGGGGCCCGGCCGGCACCGAGGGCCCGTGCGGGCCGTCCAGCGAGATCCACTACGACTACGGCGAGCACCTGGCCCCCGGCGCGAAGGTCGGCGACGAGGGGGCCGACGACCGGTTCGTCGAGATCTGGAACCTGGTCTTCGTGCAGTTCTACCAGGACGCCGGCGGAAAGCGGACCCTGCTACCCGCGCCCAGCATCGACACCGGCATGGGGCTGGAGCGCATCACCCCCGTCATGCAAGGGACGTCCTCGGCTTACGACACGGACCTGCTGGCACCCATCGTCCGCGTCGTCGAGGAGGTCAGCGGGCGCACCTACGGCAAGGACGAGGCGACGGACTTTGCCATCCGCGTCGTGACCGAGCACGTGCGCGCAGGCGTGTTCCTCATCGCCGACGGCGTCGTGCCGTCCAACGAGGGACGCGGCTACGTGCTGCGCCGCGTCATTCGTCGCGGGGTGCGCTTCGGGCGCAACCTTGGGCTCGATCAGGCCTTCATGCGGCCGGTCGCCGAGGCGGTCATCGACCGCATGTCCGCCAGCTATCCCGAGCTCCGGGAGCGCAGCGCGATCGTCCTGGGGGCTCTCGAGCAGGAAGAGGAGCGCTTCGAGCAGGCAATTGGCCAGGGGTTGCCGCTGCTGGAACGTGAGCTCATCCCGCTTCACCAGTCGTTTTCCAATGTGGGGCTTAGCGACGCCATCGCTGCACTTTCGCTGCGCGTATCGGACGAGGTCCGCGAGAGCCTCAAGGAGGCCGCGGCCACATCGGGAGGCCGGGCGGCGCTTTGGAAGGGCATCAGCGGCACGGAGGCCTTCTACCTCTTCGATAGCTTTGGCTTCCCGCTTGAGCTGACCCAGGAGATCGCCCGCGAGCACGGCCTGGAGGTCGACGTCGCCGGCTTCGAGCGCGAGATGGAGGCCCAACGAAAACGCGGCCGCGCAGCTGGGGGAAAGTTTGCCGGCGACCGGGAAGACCAGCGCCGCTACGAAGCCCTCGGCGCCGCACCGACCGCGTTCCTCGGTTACGAGACCCTCGCCGCCGACACGACGGTCGTTGGCCTGCTGCGTGATGGCGAGCCGGTGCAGTCCGCAGCGGCAGGCGACGAGGTCGAGCTGGTGCTTGCCGCCACGCCCTTCTACGCCAAGGGCGGCGGTCAGGTCGGCGACACCGGCGAGGTGTCGGGCGACGGCTTTCGCCTGGAGATCAGCGACACGCGGCGTCCCGTGCCGGACCTCATCGTCCACTACGCGCGCCTCGTCGAGGGCGCACTCCGCGTCAGCGATGCGGTGCGTGGGGAAGTCGACGCGGAGCGCCGGGCCGACGTCATGCGCAACCACACGGCCACGCACATGCTGCACGCCGCGCTGCGCTCGGTGCTCGGCACCCACGTGCGCCAGGCGGGCTCGTTGGTGGCGCCAGACCACCTCCGGTTCGACTTTTCGCACGTTGGCGCCGTCACCGACGAAGAGGTCGCCGCCATCCAGGGCCAGGTCAACGACGTCATACTCCGCGACCTGGCCTGCGCCACGTCCGAGGGCCCGTACCACGACGTGACGGCGGACGGCGCGCTGGCCTTCTTCGGCGACCGCTATCCCGAACGGGTGCGGACGCTGCGCATCGGCGATGGGGACGAGCGCTTTTCCTACGAGGTGTGCGGCGGCACCCACCTGGAACGGACCGGCCAGATCGGCTACTTCCGCATCGTCAGCGAGAGCGGCCTCGGCACCGGCGTGCGCCGCATCGAGGCGGTCACCGGACGTGGTGCCGACGCCTGGGTGACGCAGCAGGTCGGGCTGCTGGCCGAGGTATCGGCCAAGCTGAGCTCCCCGGTGACCGACACGCCGCGCCGCGTCGATGCGCTGCTCGCGGAGGTCGACCAGGCGCGACGCGAAGGCGCCGCAAGCAGGCGGCAAAGCTCGCGAGAGCAGGCCGAGGCGCTGCTCGACGAACGGCGTGACGTCGGCGGCATTGCGATCGTGGCGGCGAAGACGGATGCCGCGGACGTAGAGGCCATGCGACAGATGGGCGATTGGCTGCGGGACAAGCTCAGCAGTGGCATAGTGGTTCTGGGCGGCGTGTTTGGCGACCGGCCCTCGATCATCGCCATGGTCACGCCCGATCTCGTGGGCCGTGGCTATCGCGCGGGCGACCTCGTCAAGACCGCGGCGCAGCGCATGGGCGGCGGGGGCGGAGGGCGCCCGGACGTGGCCCAGGCCGGTGGACGCGATGCAACGAAGCTGTCTGATGCCATCGATGCCGCCGTGGAGGCGGTGCGGATCGTGGGAGGCTAGGGTGCGCGCACTGGGCTTGGATGTGGGAGAGCACCGCATCGGCCTGGCCGCCGGTGATTCGTCTTCCGGCCTCGCATTCCCCGCCGGCGTGATCGCGCGCAAAGGGGACCAGACAGACTTCGCCGCGGTCATCGAGGCCGCGGAGGACCGGCAGGCGGACACGCTGGTGGTGGGCATGCCGCTGTCCATGAACGGCAGACGTGGCCCGCAGGCCGCGGTGACGCAGGAGTTCGCCGATGCCCTGGCGGATCGCACGACCCTCGACATCCAGACGTGGGACGAGCGGCTGACCTCCGTGGAGGCGGACCGCCGCCTGCGGGAGCGGGGCGGCACCAAGAAGGTGGGCGAGCAGGACGCCATGGCCGCAGCCATCATGCTTCAAGCATTCCTAGACGCGAAGCGGAAGGCGTAGCGATGCGCCCCCCGCCTCGTCGCTACCAGGCCCTCGGCGCCGCCATCGTCGCCGGTGCCGTCACCGCGCGCTACGCCGCGAAATGGCGCCGCCGCCGTTCGCTTCGCATGGGCGAGCAACGCGAGCGCGGAGTCACGGGCGGTCGCTACTTCGTTGGCATCGACCTCACCGACCCCACGGTGCTGGCTCCGCGCGCCTGTGACGTCGCCGTGCTCGACCCGAATCTCGGCTGCACCTTCTCCCAGTGGGACTACCAGCAGGACGGACTTGGCATCGTCCCGGATGCTGCGCTGGGGCGATCGTTCGTGCTCGCAATCGACGGCCCGCAGGGGCTGGCCGGTGAGCCTGATGCCACCGTCAGGGAGTCGGAAAAGGCGGTGAATGCGCCGGCCCGCACACCGTATGACCTCCCATCCAACGGCCGCCCCTACGCAGGTTTCGTCGCCGGGAGCGTCAGGCTGTTCCACGCGCTGGCCACCAGTGGGTCTCGCTTCCGCTTGCTCGGCCTCGGTGACGCTCCGCTCCGTGACGCCAACCTCATGGAGGTGTTCCCCGGTGCGGCGTGGCGCAGCCTCGGCGGCACCAAACTCCCGGCGAAGCGGAGCCTTGAAGGCCGTCGTCAGCGGTTTGCCCTTCTGGTTGCCGAGGGCGTTGAGCTTCCAGAGGGCGAGTTGCCGACTGACGACCAGCTGGACGCCGCGATGGCCGCGTGGACCGCGTATTGCCTGTCCGCGGGCCGGGCGCGGCTGGAAGGCCGGGCTCCGCAGCTCGACGCGGCCACGGGCGTGATACGCGAGGGCTATATCGTTCAGCCGTACCCGGTCGAGGCTGAGGTTGACGTCGAAGCGGGGCCGGTCGCGCCGGTTTAACTGGCGCCGGTTTAGCCGGCGTCCTGGCGGCTTGCGCCACGCCGTGGTGTACAATTCCCGCTGCTGACACGCACCTGGAGCAGGCCATTTCGACAACGCCGAGCCTGTCCTGAGCCTGTCGAAGAAAAGGGAAGAATGCTCCGTTTTCTGACCGCCGGAGAATCTCACGGGCCCGGACTCGTGGCCTACCTCGAGGGCGTTCCGGCAGGCCTTCCCATCGACGAGGCGTACATCCGAGCCGACCTGGCTCGCCGGCAGATGGGCCACGGCCGCGGCGGCAGGATGAAGATCGAGACCGACTACGCCGTTATACAGACGGGTGTTCGGCACGGGCTGACCATGGGCAGCCCAATCGCGCTGCTCATCGAAAACCGTGATCACTTCACCGGCAATGGGCCGGACGGCAAACCATGGACCCACACCATGAGCAAGGAGCCGGTCGACGGCGACGTTACGCCGATCCACCGCCTGCGCCCGGGCCACGCCGACACGGCGGGGATCGCCAAGTACGCTCAGGGTGATGCGCGGAACATCCTCGAGCGCTCCAGCGCCAGGGAGAGCGCCGCGCGCGTGGCGGCGGGCGCCATCTGCCGGCGCCTGCTCGAAGAGTTCGGCATCGAGATCCATAGCCACGTCACCAACATCGGGGGCGTCCACGCGGCCGGCCGGACGGCACTGGATGAGGACATCGAGTGGGCGGCGGTCGCCGACTCGCCGGTGCGCTGCGCCGACCCCGTGGCGAGCGCCGCGATGGTGCAGGCGATCGACCAGGCGCGCGAGAAGGGGACGAGCCTCGGTGGCGTCTTCGAGGTCATCGCGACCGGCGCCCCTATTGGCCTCGGCACCCATATCCAGTGGGACCGTAAGCTGAGCACGCGCCTGTGCGCCGCGGTTGGCAGCATCAACGCGGTCAAGGGCGTCGAGTTCGGCGCCGGCTTCGCCGAGGCCGATATGCCGGGCCACGAGGTACAGGACATCATCGAGCCAATCGACGAGTGGGAGCGCTCGCCGGCCGGCGGCTGGGCGCGCCCCTTCCCCCGCCGCACGAACAATGCCGGCGGCCTCGAAGGGGGTATGTCGACCGGCGAGCCCATCGTGGTACGCGCCGTGGTGAAACCCATCGCCACGATGATCAACCCGCTGCCCTCGGTCGACCTCACCTCCGGCGAGCTTGACCAGGCCCACTATGAGCGCAGCGACATCACCTTCGTGCCCGCGTGTGGCGTCATCGGCGAGGCGATGGTCGCCCTGGCGCTGGCGGAGGCGCTGCTGGAGAAGTTCGGCGGCGACCACGTGGACGAGACCAAGCGCAACTGGCGCGCCTACATGGCGACGGTCGGACCCAAGTCAGACGTCCCGGCCCACGGCGGCTAGGCTGGCCGCCAGGGCGGGCAGCAATGCCATGACCGGCTCACGTATCTATCTGACCGGCTTCTCCGGCTCCGGCAAGACCGCCGTGGGCCGCCGAGTCGCGCGCCTGCTTGGCTGGGACTTCGTCGACACCGACGAGCACATCGTCGAGCGGGCTGGCCGCCCCATCGAGGCGATCTTCGCGGCGGACGGCGAGGCGGCGTTCCGGCGGCTTGAGCTCGACGCCGTGCGCGAGATGGCCGGCCGGGACCGCGTGGTCGTCTCCACCGGCGGCGGCGCCATCGTCAACGACGATTCGCGGGCCGTCATGCTGGGCGCGGGCTTCGTCGTCGCCGTGGAGGCGCGCCCCGAGACCATCTACGCTCGGCTCACGTCCCCAGTGGTCTCGGGATTCGGCGACGAGGGCGGCGCCGAGGAGATGGTGCGCCCGCTGCTCCGCGCCGCCGAGGGGCAGGACCCGCTGGAGCGCATCGAGGCCCTCAAGCGCGAGCGCCAATGGGCATATGCCTCGGCGCACTGGTCGGTGCCGACCGACGGCCTCTCGGTCGAGCAGGCGGCGCACGAAGTCGCACGGGCCTGGCGCCGGTTCGGCGTCTCGCAGGTGCAGTCGGGCGACCCACTGGTCGCGGCTACCGTCGTCGCCGGCGACACCTCCTACCCCGTCATCGTGGGGTGGGACATCCTCGAAGCCGAGCTCGGCGGACGCATCGCCGCCATGGGCTTGGGCGGCCGCGCATACCTCGTGTGCGATGCCAACGTGCTGGCGCCCTATGGCCGGGCCGCGCAACGCTCGCTGCACCAGGCGGGAATCGAGGCGCATCTCTTCGTGTTCCCGCCCGGCGAAGCCAGCAAGTCGCTGGAGACCGCCGCCAAGGTGTATGAGTGGCTCGCCGAGCGCCGAGTGGAGCGGGGTGACACCATCGTCGCGGTCGGCGGCGGCGTTGCAGGCGATCTGGCGGGCTTCGTCGCCGCGACGTATCTGCGCGGCATTCGCGTCGTGCAGGTCCCGACCACCCTGACGGCGATGGTGGACTCGAGCATCGGCGGCAAGACGGCCGTGGACTTGGCCGTCGCCAAGAACCTGGTGGGCGCCTTCCACCAGCCGGCCCTCGTCGTCGCGGACGCCTCCGCGCTCACGACCCTCCCCGAGCGCGCGCTACGCGAGGGCTGGGCGGAGGCGCTCAAGCACGGGCTCGCGCTGGATGAGGCGCTGGTCAACGTCTACGAGACGCAGGCCGATGACCTGCTGGCGCTGGAGCCGGAACTGACGACGGAGGTCATCGCCCGCAACGCCGGGATCAAGGCGCACGTGGTCACGCAGGACGAGCGGGAGACCGGTGGCCTGCGGACGCTGCTGAACTACGGCCACACCATCGGCCACGGAATCGAGACGGCGGCGGGGTACGGGCGCTACCTGCACGGCGAAGCCGTCGCCATCGGTATGACCGGGGCCGCCGCCATCGGTGTCGCCGAGGGCCTAACGCCGCCCGACGTGGCCGGTCGACAGCGTGCGCTCATCGAGCGATACGGCCTGCCGACATCGATCGCGGGTGGGGACATCGCTGTCGACGCGGTGCTCGATGCCATGTCGCGGGACAAGAAGACCAGCGCAGGCCAGCTTTCGTGGGTGCTCCTCGACGGGGTCGGCCATGCGCGAGTGCGCCGCGGCGTCAGCGATGACCATGTTCGCGCGGCGCTCGACGCCCTCGTGCGCTAGGTATCGCTCCCGCGCAGCTCACGAAGGACTCGCAGTATCTCCTCCGGCGGCACGCGAGCGCCGACGTCCTCGCCGATGTCGGCGGCGACCACGCGGCGCTCGCGGTCGATGATCAGCGTGGCTGGGGCGGAAACGCCGTCCCCCAGCAGATTGAAAAGGCCGTATCGCTGGGCGACGTCCGTGGTCGGGTCGGCGAGCACGGGAAACTCGGCCTGGGCATGCGCCATCATCCGCTCAGCCTCCGCGACCGTGTCGACGCTGAGAGCGACGAGCTCCGCACCCTCGGCCTGGATGTCGTCGTAGGCAGCCTGCAGCCCGACGAGCTGGCTCTGGCAGATCCCTCAGAAGAAGCCACGGTAGAACACGAGTACGACCGTGCCGTGCTCGTCGATCACATCGTAGAGGCGGACGTCTCCCCCGGCGGCTGCCGGCAGCCGAAAGTCGGGCGCGAGGGGAGAGTCGGCCCCAGCCCTCGCACCCGTAGCCGGGGCGCCGCCAGAGCCGGAGTTGCAGGCGAAGAGTAGCGCGGGCAGAAGCAGCGACAGCAGAATCAGTGCGCTGATGCTGTACACGGCCCAACGCCAGCCGCGCGAGTGCGTGAAGTCTCCCGGGTCGTCGAAGCCGACGTCCTCTTCGGGGTCCCGCTCGTCGGGGGGCCGCTGGTTCAAATGGAGTGGTTCAGACGAGCCGTTAAGCGCCGCCCGCAACGGCCGGGACGATGCTTACCTCATCGCCTTCGCCGATCGCGGTCTCGAGACCGCTGAGGAAGCGGACGTCCTCGCCATTCAGGTAGACGTTGACGAAGTAGCGCATCTCCCCGGCCTCGTCGAGGAGGCGGTCCTTGATGCCGGGGTACTGTGACTCAAGCGCCGAGATCACGCCGCTCAGGTCGCCAGGCTCCACGGCGACCTTCTCGGCGTTGTCAGTGTATCGGCGCAGGGGCCCAGGAATGCGGACGGTAACGCTCATGCAGTCCCTCTCTTCTAACCTCTAGTCCGGCGCTCCGGCTTAGCCTTCGACCACGTCGCCCAGCGCAGGGTCCACTCGGACCCCGATAGACCGTGCCCACTCCAGGGCGCGGTCTATCTCCGTCTCCTCGCCTTCCAATTCCAGGATGACCCAGCCCACGTTTTCCTGAACGTCCGCGCGCCTGATGTTCGGAACGACTTGGAAGTCGTTGCCCATCTGGTAGACGACCGGCTGCCGGATCATGTGGTCGAGGAAGGTGAGTCGCACGCGGCGCATGCTTTTGGTCCTTTGGCGCCGTCCGTTCCTAGGTTACGCTGGCCGGCACGGCCGACTCGAAGGCGTCGACGGTGGCGGCGATGTTGATGGGCTTAACGACATCTTGCACGAGCTCGACGGTCTTCAGGCCGTTGCCCGTAATGTAGACCACCGTCAACTCATCGGGCCCGATGGCGCCGGACTCGGCCAGCTGCTTGAGGCCTGAGATGGCAACACCACCCGCGGCCTCGGTGAAGATGCCCTCGGTCCGCGCCAGGAGCTTCACGCCCGCGGCGACTTCGTCCTCGGGGACGACCACGGCGGAGCCCCCCGATGCCTCGATGGTCTTCAGTGCATAGTAACCGTCAGCCGGGTTGCCGATGGCGAGCGACTTCGCCACGCTGTTCGGCTTGACCGGTTTGATGATGAACCGGCCATCGAGGTACGCCTCGGCGATGGGAGCGCAGCCGGCCGCTTGAGCCAGGTGCATGCGCGTTCGCACCGGCGAGTCGATCAGGCCGACGTCGGCAAACTCGTTGAGGCCCTTCCATATCTTGGTGAACATCGCCCCGGAGGCCGCGGGGGCGATGGCGTGCATGGGAGCCCGCCAGCCAAGCTGCTCCGCTACCTCGTAGCCCAGGCTCTTGGAGCCGTCGGCGTAAAAGGGGCGGACGTTGATATTCACGAAGGCCCAGTGGTACTTGTCCGCCAGCTCGCTGCACAGGCGGTTGACGTCGTCGTAGCTGCCGTCGACGGAGACAATGGTGGCGTCGTAGATAGCCGCGCCCAGCACCTTGCCCGCCTCCAGGTCCGACGGGATGAAGACGTAGGCCTTCATCCCCGTGCGCGCCGCGTGCGCGGAGACGGAGCCAGCGAGGTTCCCGGTCGACGCGCAGGCGATGGTCTTGAACCCGAACTCCAGGGCCTTGGTCGTCGCAACCGAGACGACCCGGTCCTTGAAGGAGTAGGAAGGGTTTACGCTGTCGTTCTTGATGTAGAGCTCGTTTAGCCCCAGCGCCTCGGCCAGGTTACGCGAGCGAATAAGCGGAGTGAAACCGGCGTTGATGTCCACGAGCGGGTTGTAGTCCGCGGGGAGGAAGTCCGCGTAGCGCCACATGCTGCGGGGGCCTGCTTCGATCTTCTTGCGCGACGTCGACTTCTTGATCGCATCGTAGTCGTATACGACTTCGAGCGGCCCAAAGCAGAACTCGCACACGTTCAGCGGCTCCACGGGATACTCCCGTGAACACTCGCGGCAGCGCAGCGACAATACATTGGCCACGGGAACCCCTCCTCGTGACCGGCCATGCTAACGGCGAGCGTGGTTACGGTCAAGGTACGGAGCAGACCGTGGCCGGGCGGACAGCCTCCAGGGAGCTCCATCAGACGTCGACGTGAGGAATTGAGGATTGATGGTGGTACACTCAAGCTTGCTATCGCGCACAGTGTGTGAGCGTGTATCGCTCAAGCGACCTGCGGCATCGAACGTACCGTGAGCTAGCGTAGTGCCAATAGGCGCTGACAAGGACTGAAATGGCGAAGGACTACTACAAGCTGCTTGGTGTGGCACGGGACGCATCGGAGAAGGACATCCGTACGGCCTACCGGAAGCTCGCCCGGCAGTACCACCCGGACGTGAACCGGAACGACCCCAAGGCCGAGACTAAGTTCAAAGAGGTCAACGAGGCCTATCAGGTGCTCGCCGACGCGGACACACGCAAGCGCTACGACCGATACGGTGACGACTGGCGCCACGCGGAGCAATTCGAAGCGGCCGGTGCTCGACGGGGCCCCACGACCGGACCTTCCCGCCGGGGGGGCCCATCCGATGTCGGCTTCGACCTCAGTGACCTGCTGGGCGGCATGTTCGGCGGCGCCCGCGGTCGCCAGCGCGTGACGGTCGAGGAGCCTCTCAGGCCTCAGCGCGCGGACATCTCCACCGCGATCACCCTGGAGGAGGCGTACGCGGGCACCAAGCGCACGGTGCAGACGTCCCCGCATCCGCTCACCGGCAGTGCTGGCAAGCGGATCGAAATAAAGATTCCGCCGGGCGTCGACTCCGGCTCGCGGGTCCATGTGGGCGGCGTGGGTGGCGGCGCCCTCGACATCAACGTCATCATCGAGGTCAAGCCGCACCGCGCTTTCGAGCGTCGCGGCGACGACCTCGGCGTCACCGTCGATGTGCCGCTGACCGACATGGTCCTCGGCGCCGAAATCGAGGTGCCAACCATCGAGGGGCGCCGTGTGACACTGCGGGTACCGCCCGAGACGCAGAACGGCCGCACGTTCCGCCTGCGCGGCAAGGGTATGCCCCGTCGCCGTGGCAGTGGGCACGGCGATCTCTTGGCCATGGTCAAAGCGGTGTTGCCGCGTGACCTGTCCGATGACGAGCGCGGGTTGTTCGAGCGTCTCAGGGAGGCGCGTGAGCACGGGCCCGAGACGGAAACGAAGCAGGACGGGTAATGGCCCGTCAACGAGGAGGCACGATGGTTGCAACCGACGGCAGGCTGTACAGGCGGACCGAACTGGACGACCAACCGGCCTACGTCATCAGCGTTGCTTCGCGCATGGTTGGTGTCCACGCACAGACCCTGCGGTACTACGAACGGGTTGGCCTCATGGAGCCGAAGCGCACCGGCGGCAACATCCGGTTGTACTCGGCCCGTGATGTCCAGCATGCACTTTGGATTCGCTCGCTGATCGACGACCTGGGCATGAACCTCGCCGGCGTGGAGGTCATGATGCGCATGTCTGCTCGGTTGGTTGAACTGGAGGATGAAAACCGGCGGCTCCGTGAGCAGGTCCCCGCCCACGACGTTCCCCGCCGTGTCGGAGCGCGTGGCCCACGCGTCAGGAGGTCGTAACGATGGTATTCAGGCAAGAAAAGTTCACTGAACAGGCGCAGGACGCGATACACAGTTCCCAGGAGCTGGTGCGCACCATGCGCCACGCCGAATGGGACGTCGAGCACGTAGTCGTCGCCCTGCTCGAAAACGACGAGGGTGTCCCCGCCCAAGTGCTGCGACAGCTCGGCGTTGACGTGCAGCGCGTGCGCGACGAGGTCGGCCTAGCCCTGGAGGCGACGCCGAAGCTCGCTTTCCAGGCTGCCCAGATCCACCAGACCCCGCGCTCGGCTCGTCTGTTCGAGGATGCGCTGGAGGAGGCCAACCGGCTCCACGACGAGTACATCAGCACCGAACATCTCCTCATCGCGGCCGCCGCCGATGAGGGCGGGGAGTCGGCACGGGTGCTGGCGCGCCACGGCGCCGACCGCGAGAAGATCTACCAGGCATTGCTGGAGGTCCGCGGTGGCCACCGCGTGACCGACCCGCGGGCCGAGAGCCACTACAAGACCCTGGAGCGCTACAGCATCGACCTGACGGCGCTGGCCAAGGACGGCAAGCTCGACCCGGTCATCGGCCGCGCGGCCGAGATTCGCCGGGTGATGCAGACGCTATCCCGCCGCACCAAGAACAACCCCGTGATCATCGGCGGCGCCGGCATCGGCAAGACCGCCATCGCCGAGGGGTTGGCCCAGCGCATCGCCGCAGGCGACGTGCCGCAGGCGCTCCGCGACCGCCGAGTGCTGGCGCTGGACATGTCCGCCCTCGTGGCGGGGTCCAAGTTCCGCGGCGAGTTCGAGGAGCGGCTCAAGTCGGTGATCGACGAGGTCAAAGAGGCCGGGCGCGAGGTCATCCTCTTCATAGACGAGCTGCACACCGTCGTGGGCGCAGGCGCCGCGGAGGGTGGCATCGACGCCGCCAACATCATGAAGCCAGCGCTGTCGAGGGGTGAAATGCAGGTCGTCGGCGCCACGACCCCCGACGAGTACCGTCGCTACATCGAGAAGGATGCCGCGCTCGAGCGCCGCTTCCAGCCGGTCTGGCTCGAGGAGCCGACGGTGGACGAGGCCATCGAGATCTTGCGCGGCCTCAAGCCCCGCTACGAGGCCCACCACAAGGTCCGCTTCGACGACGCGGCCCTGGTGGCCGCCGCTCGGCTCAGCGCACGCTACATCACCGGGCGTCATCTGCCCGACAAGGCGGTCGACCTCATGGACGAGGCGGCGGCCAAGCTGCGCCTTGACTCCGAGAGCCTGCCGCCCGAGCTCCACGAAGAGGAGCGCAAGCTCCGCAGGCTCCAGGACGAGGAGAACGCGGCCGCCGAGCGCAACGACTTCGAGGCCGCGGCGCGCATCAAGGCGGAGCGCCTCCAACTGCAGGACGCGTTCGACAAGGAGCGGGCCGAGTTCCTCGGCGAGGACGTCACCGACCTCGTGGTCGAGGAGGACGACATCGCCAAGCTCATCGCCAGCTGGACCGGCATTCCCGCCACGCGCCTTCTCGAAGAAGAGGCAGAGCGGCTGATCCACCTGGAGGACCGCTTGCACGAGCGCGTCGTCGGCCAGCACGATGCCATCACGGCCATCGCCGACGCTATCAGGCGCTCCCGCGCCGGCCTCCAGGACCCGAAGCGGCCCATCGGCAGCTTCATGTTCCTGGGCCCGACCGGGGTGGGGAAGACGGAGCTCGCCCGAGCCCTCGCCGCGTTCCTGTTCGACGACGAGGAGAACATGGTGCGGATCGACATGTCCGAGTATGGCGAGCGCCATACCGTTTCGCGACTCATCGGCGCCCCGCCCGGATACGTTGGCTACGAGGAGGCGGGCCAGCTGACCGAAGCCGTGCGCCGCCGTCCTTTCCGGGTCGTGCTCTTCGACGAGATCGAGAAGGCGCACCCGGACGTGTTCAACCTGCTCCTGCAAATACTGGAGGACGGCCGGCTCACCGACGGCCATGGCCGTACGGTCGACTTCCGCAACGTGGTCGTCATCATGACCTCGAACTTGGGCACCGCTGAGTTCACCAAGGCAGGCATCGGCTTCCAGCTCGGCGAGCAGACGGCCAGCGACGAGCAGCGCCACCGCGACGCCGTGCTGGAGGCGCTCAAGCGCGAGTTCCGTCCCGAGTTCCTGAACCGGGTCGACGAGTTCATCGTCTTCCAAGAGCTGAAGGAGGACGAGATCGCTCAGATCGTCGACCTCATGGTCCACGAGGTGCAGGAGCGGGTCGTGGACCGCAAGGTCGAGCTGGACCTGACGCCGGCGGCGAAGACGTGGCTGGCGCACGAGGGCTTCGACCCGGTCTACGGCGCCCGGCCGCTACGGCGGGCCATCCAGCGCCACGTTGAGAACGAGCTGGCCAAGCGCATCCTGTCTGGCGAGATCCACGACGGCGACACCGTCGAGGTGGACGCGGGGAAAGATGGGCTGACGTTTACGTCGCAGCGGAGCCCCGCGCAGCGGGAGCCCGCCGCGGCCGAGTCGGCGTAGAGCAGGTCGTCAACGCGAAAGAAGGACCCCGCTCGGCGGGGTCCTTCTTCATGTCTTTGCGGTCACCTCCCAACCTCGAGGTCAGCGACCGTGGCCTCGGGCTGGCGCACACCGACATGACGCGTTGGGGCTAGAGCGGTCGAGCCGAAGTGAGCTGATTGTGATAATAGTGAGCCACCTGAACGGCGGGAGGCGGCTGTCTTGGAACGCAAATCTCTTGGCAATACCGGCGAGACGGTGGCGGAGGTCGGGCTTGGCACCTGGCTCTATAACGGCGACCCGGCCGTCATTCACAAGGCGCTGGAATGCGATGGAAATCTCATCGATACCGCGGAGGGGTACCACACCGAGGATATGGTCGGCGCCTCCGTTCGCGGCAACCGCAACGCCTACTTCCTGGCCACCAAGGTCTCAGGTGAGCACCTGCGCGCCGCGGACATGGTGAAAGCCTGCGACGCCAGCTTGAAGCGCCTCGGGACCGAGGTCATCGACCTATACCAGGTTCACTGGCCCAACGACGCCATCCCCATCGCCGAAACCATGGAGGCGATGGCCCGGCTCCAGCGCGAGGGGAAGATCCGCCACGTCGGCGTGAGCAACTTCTCGGTTGCGCAAACCCAGGAGGCCGACGCCGCGCTGAGGGCCGCGGGCGGTGGCGGCATCGTCGCGAATCAGGTTCTCTACAGCCTGTTCGCCCGCGACATCGAGAGCGAGCTGATTCCCTACTGCGAGCAGAACGCCATCACCGTCATCGCCTACAGCCCGCTGGCGCAGGGCAAGCTCAGCGAGGAGCTCGCGGCCAACCCGGCCGCCGCCGACGCGCTCCGGTCGGTCGCCACCGAGACCGGTAAGACCGAGGCGCAGGTGCTGCTCAACTGGTGCGTGCGCAGTCCCTGGGTCGTTACCATCCCCGCGACCAACAAGGTGCACCGGGTCGTCGAGGACTTCGGCGCCTCCGGCTGGTACCTGACCGACGCGCAGTACGCCGCCCTCAGCGGGACGACGCCCTAGCCTGCGGCGATCGGCAGCTGCGAGGCCTCCCACGCCGCGATCCCGCCGACAAGCTCGACGCAGTTGTCGATACCCGCGCGCTGCAGCAGGCCCATCGCGATGGTCGAGCGGTACGCGGATGCGCAGTGCACGACGCACATGCCCTCGCGGGAGACCTCGTCAAGTCGCGCGGCCAGCTCGTTGAGCGGTACGTTCACCGAGCCATCGATGCGGCTGGCTTCCCACTCCGACGGCGCGCGGACGTCTATGACGACCGGTGGGTGGTCGCCGGAGCGGAGCTCGTCCAACGTTGCGGCGGTGATGCGCTCCACACGGGACATGAGGTCCGCGCGCCCATCCAGTGCCAGCATCCCGCCGTCCAGGTAGCCCGCGACCCGGTCGAAACCGATGCGACCCAGGCGCATCGTGGCCTCCGGCTCGGCACCCGGCTCGGCGATGATGACGATGGGCGTGGCGGGGTCAAGCACCATGCCCGCCCACGTGGCGAACGAGCCGCCCAGGCCGATGCCGATGCTGTCGGCCAGGTGTCCGGCTGCGAACTCCGACGGGTCGCGGACGTCCAGCACCTGGGCCCCTTCGGCTCGAAGGCGCAGGACCGTATCGAGGTCGAGCGGCTTCAGCGATTGTTCCAGCGCAGCGTCCAGCGTAGCCCGCTCGCGCCGGTTGAGGTCGGCGTCGAACGCGAAGTACGCGGGCGCCGGAGGCAAGTCGGTCGTCACCAGCGCTACGAACTCGCGCTTGGTCATGGGCTGGAGCGCGTGGTTGTAGAGCCGTTGGACGCCCAGGGTCGACGAGGTGTCGCTGCTCAGGTTGCGACCGCACATCGAGCCCGCGCCATGCGCCGGGTAGACCAGCGTCTCGTCAGGCAGGGGCAGCAGCTTGTCCCGCAACGAGTCGTACAGCATGCCCGCCAGCTCCTCTGAGGTGACGCCGACGGACGCCATGAGGTCGGGCCGGCCTACGTCCCCGATGAAGAGCGTGTCACCCGTGAGGACCGCGTGCGGGCTCTCCGCATCAGCTGCAAGGTCATAGACGAGTATGGAGATTCCCTCGGGCGTGTGACCGGGTGTCTCGAGGACCGCGAGCCGTACAGAGCCGAATTCGAGGCTGTCGCCGTCCGCCATGGGAGTGAACGTGTAGTCGGCCCGGGCCGACGCACCCAGGTGGATCTCGGCACCGAGCCGGTCCCGCAGCTCCAGGTGCCCGGAGACAAAGTCCGCGTGGAAGTGGGTGAGGAAGGCGTGCCGAATGGCGAAGCCCTCCCGCTCCGCGTCCGCCAGGTACTCGTCAACGTCGCGCTGCGGGTCGACCACCGCCGCGATGCCGGTCTCCTCGTCCGCGACCATGTAGGAGGCATGGGCCAGGCATCCCAAAAAGTACTGCTTCAGGTACATAACCTCTCCGTTGGTAACGATCAAGCGCGATTATGATGCGGCATTGCTCTTGGGGGGTGCCAGTGGCGGCAATGGTATCCTGCCGGCCGTGGCCAGCGAGCGCGTAGGCGCCATCGTCGTATCCGCCGGTGACAGCACGCGCATGCGTGGCGTCGACAAGTCCGTCGTCCCGCTCGCGGGCGTGCCGCTGGTGGCCCGCAGCGTCGAGGTATTCGAGGCTAGCCCCCTCGTCGACGAAATCGTCGTGGTGGTGTCCGACCGCAACCTGAGCGCGCTCGTCGACCTGGCGCACGAGCGCGGCTGGCGCAAGGTCAGTTCCGTTCGCCTGGGCGGCCAGAGACGGCAGGACTCCGTCCGGCTGGGCCTGCGTGCCCTCGGGGAGTGCGAGTGGGTCCTCGTCCACGATGGCGCGAGGCCGCTGGTGAGTGAGCGTCTCATCGTCGATGGGCTCGCCGCCGCTCGGGAGACCGGGGCGGCAATTGCCGCCGTCCGCCCAAAGGACACCGTGAAGCAGATGCGAGGCGATGGCCGGGTCGGCCGGACGCTGAACCGGGACCGGCTCGTGGCCGTGCAGACACCGCAGGTGTTTCGCCGAGCCCTGCTCGAAGAGGCCCACGCCAAGATCGTCCGCAATGTCACGGACGACGCTGCCATGGTGGAGCGGATCGGCGCCGCGGTGTGCGTGTACGAAGGCGACTACGCGAACATCAAAGTGACAACGCTCGAAGACCTGGCCGTGGCCGAGGCGCTGCTGGCGCGCGCGGGGACACCGGCGTGACACGGTTCTTGTTGTGTGCGAGGAGAGCAGGGGATATCCCTCCCCTGCCGGGGGAGTCTGAGGGGGTGTCCCCCTCAGACCACCAATCACGTTTGTGGGTGGAGCGGGTGGGTAAGTTGCCCCCGCCACCCACGGAGTGGCGACCATGACACGGTTCGGTATCGGTTACGACGCGCACCCGCTGGTGGTCGAGCGCCCACTGGTGCTTGGCGGCGTCGAGGTGCCCTACGAACGCGGACTGGAGGGCCACAGCGACGGCGACGTCCTGGCCCACGCCATCATCGATGCGCTGCTGGGCGCGGCGGCGCTCGGCGACATCGGAACCCACTTCCGGCCGGGCGACCCATCGGTGCCGGAGGGCGCTTCGAGCATCGCGCTGCTGGCGCGGGCCATGGTCATGGTCCGCGACGCCGGATGGCAGGTGGGTAACGTCGATGCTACAATCGTCGCCCAGCGCCCCAGGCTCGCCGAGCACATCGTGGCCATGCGCACGGTGATCGCAGACGCGCTTGGGGCCGGGCTCAATAGCGTGAGCGTCAAGGCCACCACCGAAGACGGCATGGGCTACACCGGGTCGGGCCAGGGCATGGCCGCCATCGCCGTTGCCTCCCTCGAACCCCTCACCTCCTAGCGTTAGATGAAAATCCAGGACACGCTCAGCGGCGCCAAACGGGAATTCACTCCGCTCGGCGACGAAGTCCGCATGTACGTGTGCGGCATCACGCCCTACTCGGAGTCGCACGTTGGCCATGCGATGTTCGCCATCGTCTTCGACGTCGTCCGCCGCTACCTGGAGTATCGCGGCTACCGCGTCCGGCACGTCCAGAACTTCACCGACGTGGAGGACAAGCTGATCGACCGGGCCAACGCTGAGGGTGTCGCGGTGGCGGAGCTCGCCGAGCGCCACATCGAGGCCTACATGGGCCATCTCGCCGCACTGAACATCAAGCCGGCGCACGTCTACCCACGCGCAACCCAAGAGATACCGACGATGATCGAGATCATCGAAGGGCTCATCGGGCGGGACATCGCCTACGCAGCTGGTGGCGACGTCTACTTTCGCGTCGACCGCGACCCCTTGTACGGCAAGCTCAGCCACCGCAGCGTCGACACCATGCGTGCCGGCGTCCGTGTCGAGACCGAGCTGAAGGAGCACCCGCTGGACTTTGCCCTGTGGAAGAGCGCTAAGCCCGGCGAGCCCTCGTGGGACAGCCCGTGGGGTCCGGGCCGGCCCGGCTGGCACATCGAGTGCTCGGCCATGGCGCTCCACCACCTGGGCGAGACGGTCGACATTCACGGCGGCGGACAGGACCTCATCTTCCCGCACCACGAAAACGAGATCGCCCAGAGCGAGGCCTACAACGATGGCCAACCTCTGGCCCAGTTCTGGATGCACAATGGCATGATGCTGTTCGAGGACGAGAAGATGAGCAAGTCGCTGGGCAACCTCGTGACCATCAACGAGGCGCTTGAGAATCACTCGCCGGACGCCCTGCGCTACCTCGTGCTCTCGTCGCACTACCGGAGCCCCGCCACCTACTCCGAGGAGCTGATGACGTCGTCGGAACGCGCCGTGGGGCGCCTCCGCCAGGCGTTGGGCGCGCCCGACCGCTTCGCGGGCCAGGCATTGGACCCCGACGCCTACCGCGTGCGCTTTCTCGATGCGATGGACGACGACTTCGGCACGCCCCAGGCAATGGCCGCGCTGTTCGACCTGGCGCGGGAGATCAACCGGGCCTCGGACGATGGCCGGCCCGTCGCCGACGCCCAGCGTTCGTTGCGTGTGCTCGGGGGCGACGTGCTCGGCTTCACCTTCGCGGAGCGCGAGGCTGACGTCCCGCCGGAGCTGGCGGCCCGCATCCAAGGCCTCGTTGACCGGCGGACGGCGCTGCGGAGCGAGCGGAGCTTCGCCGAGGCCGACGCCGTGCGCGACGAGCTGGCCGCGTTGAACGTAACGCTGACCGACTCCGCCGGCGGCACCCTCTGGCGCGTCGAGGCCGGTTAGGCGCCCAGCCCTAGGAACGGCGACAGCATCTTCACGAAGGCGTCCGAGTTGTCGACCGGCACGATGTGGGCCGTGCAACTCCTACCTGAGCGAGCAGCCGGAATCGTCCAAGACGTTGTCTAGGCCAAACTGCCGTCTCGGCGTCCTGTAGACAGTTCGTGTTCTGAGGTCCACCGCAAACCAGAGCCACGCTTTGCCTGTCTCAGGCAGGCCCGTGACTGGGTCCGGTTCCACAGGAACAACATAGGTCACATCCCAGCAATCCGCGCCGCCTAGGATGCTCTCCCGATACTCCCGCTCCAAATTGCGAGTTCTCAAAGCCAGGTCTAACTCACGGCCATACCAAAGTGAGTCGACCTGGAGGACTACACGAGGTGGTTGTCGGCTTCCAAACGGGCTGTCGAGGTACGCCTTCCTGACGAGTGCGGCCTCATCGGTCGGAACCTCCGAATAGAGAAAGGTTTCGACGATGTCGTAGAGCACGGAGGGTTCTTCCAGAGCGATGGGAGTCGGTGTCGGCGTTGGCCCTGAAAACACACAGGCGACCGAAACCCACGCTAGGAGTGCAAGCGCCATGATGCGGCCAACCCCAGCCGATCTCCCTTCCATCCGTCTCCTCCCCCGGCCCAATCTCAGCCCAGCCCCAAGAACGGCGCCAGCGCCTCCACGAAGGCGTCGGCGTTATCCACCGGCACGATGTGCGCTGCCTTGGGCACGTCCAATGACTCGAGGCGCGGGTTGGCCGCCCGCATGCGGTCCAAAATCGCATCCGATACGAAGTGGCTGTCGCGTCCGCGCACCTCGAGGACCGGGCAGGCGATGGCCTCATAGGCAGCCCAGAGCTGCGCCGTCTGGTCGGGTGCCGGCACGGACCGATCGAACAGCGCGGGGTCCAGGCGCCAAACCCACGTTCCGCCGTCGCGTTGCTCGAGCTTGTTGGCGAGGTCGGCCCGAATGGCTGATTCAGGCCCCGAAAACCACACGCCCTCGCGGGACCATGCCACGGCTTCGTCGAAGCCGCCGAACGTCATTGGCCGCGGCGGGCGGCTGGTCCGCTGCGCCTCCGCGCCGGGGCCCGTCTCGGGACCGATGTCAACGAGAGCGAGACGCTCCAAGCGGTCGGGGTGCGCGGCCGCATACAGCATGGCGACGATGCCGCCCAGCGACTGGCCGACGATGGTGAGCATGCCGGTGTCCATGGCATCGATGAACGCGGAGAAGTCGGCCAGGTAGCGGTCGTAGCCGTAGCCGTCCGCGGCCCACGCGCTGCCGCCATGCCCCCGGAAGTCGAGCGCGAGGACGTGGTAGCGCGACGCCGCGGCCTCCGCCAGCCGGTCGAATACGTGGGCCTGTTCAGTGAACCCATGCAGACAGACCAGGGCGGGCGCGTCGGTCGCCCCGGCCTCCAAGTAGTGGAGACGCAGGCCGTTTGCATCGACGTGGCGATCGGCGAGTGTCGAAGAGTCGGGCATTGGTCGCGGGCCTCGGATGGGGTAGCGGCGAGGCTAGCGCCGGTGCGGGAGGGCGTCAACTCGGATGGGTGGCGCGCGGTTGGCCGGGTGCGTGGGTGCGCGAAACCGGGTACGGTCTCGGCTGCGAGGCGTACGCCTCAGGAGCGCTGACCTTGCTTACGACGAACCTCCTTGGCGAGCTTGAGAAGGCCGTTGGCCCGGGTGCCGTCCTCACGGATAACGACACCCTGGAGCGGCTGTCCTTCGACGCCATTGGCCGCAGCCGGTTCAGTGGGCGGGAAAGCCTCGCCGATTCGCGTGTGGAGGCCGTCGTCCGGCCGGAGACGACCGCGCAGGTCGCCGCCGTCGTTCGCGCGGCCTCGGCAGCCGGTGTGGCTGTCATCCCGTACGGCGGCGGCACCGGCGTCATGGGTGCCGTCGTTCCCCTCCAGAGTGGCGTGGCCATCGACCTGCGCCGCATGGACCGGATCGTCGAAATCTCGGTTGCCGATCGGCTTGTGCGAGCGCAGCCCGGCGTCATCTTGGCCGATCTGGACGCGGGCGCACGGCGGGAGGGACTCATCCTTGGCCACGACCCCTGGAGCCTGCCCATCGCCACGGTCGGCGGTGCCATCTCCACCGATAGCGTCGGCTACCTCGCCAGCAGGTACGGCTCCATGGGGCAGCAGGTGCGCGCCGTCGAGGTGGTGCTGGGCGATGGTGAGATCGTCCGCACCCGGCCGCTCGCCAGGCAGAGCAGCGGCCCCCAGCTCGTCGGCACCGTCGTCGGCTCCGAAGGCAGCATGGGCATCGTGACGGAAGCGACCATCGAGCTTTTCCCTACGCCGGAGGCCCGAGTCTTCTCCACCTTCGGCTTCGCGTCCTTCAAACAGGGCTACCCGCTCGTCGTCCGGCTGTTCGACATCGGCTTGCGGCCCGCGTTGGTGGACCTTACCGAGGAGGAGCCGCACGACCTTGCGCAGGGGTTTCGTTGCCTCCTGTACTTGGGTTTCGAGGGGTACCGGGAAGGGGTCGCGGCGCAACAGTCGCGGACGGTGGCCGAGGCGCTGGCCTCCGGTGGCACGGACCTTGGCCCCGCGGCGACCGAGCGCTACTGGCATACCCGCCACGAGGTCGCGGAGCGCTGGCGGGAGCGCACCGGGCCCTTGCTGCCGACGGAGCGCTGGGCCCGTAGCGATTGGCGGGGTGCGGATTACCTGCACGTCTCGCTCCCCGTGAGGCGCGTCCTCGACTATAAGCGTCACGCCGATGCAATTACCGCGGCGCACGGCATCGAGATGGCCGAGACCGCCGTATGGACCGACCCACGCCTGTTCTCGATGCTCATCGTCGACCCTGAGTTGCGCTCAGCCGGGCAGGGCCCTCCTCCCGTTCGTCCCGAGGCACTCGAAGCGTGCCCTGAGCGAAGCCGCAGGGGGCGGCTGGCAGCCGCGGCCGACGAGCTGCTGGACCTGGCGCTGAGCATGGATGGCGGCGTCGAGTACTGCCACGGCATCGGCATCAAGCTTGAGCGGTGGATGCCGCGGGAGTGGGGCGGAGCACTGGCGCTGGCGCGCAGGCTCAAGGGCGCCGTCGACCCCGCCTCGACCCTCAACCCCGGCAAGCTGGGGCTGTAGGCATTACGTCCGCCTACAGCGCAGCGTGGCCGGCGCCCCGCCGACGCTGAGCATCGCCGCCGCCGCGCCGTTCGAGCCGAGGATGGCGAATGCCATCAAGAACCGAGCTTGACACGGCGGTAAGTCAGGACTTACAGTAAGCCATGGCTTACGCAGAAGTATTCACAGCCCTGGCAGACCCAACCCGCCGGCGCATATTCGAGGCGTTGCGCGAGCAGCCCAAGACCGTGGGTGAATTGGCGGAAGGCCAGCCGGTGAGCAGGCCTGCCGTGTCACAACACCTGAGGGTGCTCGAGTCCGCGGGGTTGGTGAGTGTTGAGCCGCAAGGTAATCGCCGCTTGTACCTCATCAAGCGCGATGGGTTGGATGATCTGCGGCGTTACCTGGAAAACTTCTGGTCAGATGCCTTGTCTGCCTATGGCGCTGAGATTACGCGACGTATGAAAAACGAATAGGAGAGACACATTGCTCGATCCAATTGTCAGAACCATTGAGGTGCCTTGCAGCCAAGAGAAGGCATTCGGGGTCTTCGTGAACGAGATGGACAGCTGGTGGCCGCTGGAGAAGTTCTCGGTATCGGCGATGTATGGAGGGACCACCAAGTCGTTGCGCGTTGACCCGAAACAGGGCGGCAAGATAGTGGAGACGGCCCACGACGACACCGAGCATCTGTGGGGGACGATCAAGTCATACGACCCGTATGGCTCGTTCAGCATGGACTTTCACATTGCGAAACCCGAACAGCACACTGGATTCACCCTCATCGAAGTGCTGTTTACGGCTCTTGGCGATGAACGAACACGAGTCGAACTTACCCAGAGCAATTGGGAAGCCCTTGGCGAGTGGGCTGAGATGGTGCAAGGCGGCTACGGCATGGCCTGGGCCCCGATTTTCGAGCAGGCATACAAATCGGCTTGCGCCGCCTGATCGGTGACGCCATATGAAGGGCGCCGGGCCTGGGCTCGGCGTGCCCTTCGCTACGACGTTCGTATCGGGGTCTCCGAAGCGATCGGCGTGATGGTACGCATCCACGCAGGCGCCTCGTGCCCTCGGGCCGAGGCGTAGCGGACGCCGGCACGCGGATGATCGAGTTGGGCGAGCGGAGCGCGTTGCCGTTCGCGCCTCTGGGCGCCGACCGCGATGGGCGGTGCTTAGCTGACCTTGATGTTGACGATGGCGAGGACGACGAAGGCGACGGCCAGGACGATGGTGAACTGAAAGAGGGTTTTCTCTACGCCGCGCCGGGTGCGGAACGTCGACCCGGCGGCACCGAAGAGGCCCCCTCCCTGTCCCGGCGCCTGGAGCAGCACGCTGGCGACCAACAGAGCGACGACGATGATGACCGCGAAGTTGATGAACGTATCCATGTGCTAGTCCTTCAGTCCTAATTGCCGGCGCGTTGGTGCGCCTTGCCGCCTACCGTCCGCCTCATGCATCCGCGATAGCGCGGTCAGCGCTTCGATTCGAGCTCCCGCGCCACCATCTCGGCCACGACGGACGGGTTCGCCTTGCCCTGGGTGATGCGCATGACCTGGCCCACCAGGAACTTCTGCGCACTGTCCTTCCCGCCGTGAAAGTCCTCGACAGCCCTCGGGTTCTGGGCGATCGCCTCGGCCACCGCGTCGGCCAGCTCGGAGCTGTCGCTGACCTGCGCCAACCCCAGCTCCTCGACGACTTCGCGAGCGCCGGCGCCAGTGCGGTACATGGCGCCGAGCGCCTGCTTCGCCTGGGCAGAGCCGAGCGTTCCGTCCTGGATGAGGCGGACCAGGTCGGCCATGTCGCCGGGCTTGACCGGCTGCTCCAGGATGTCCATATTGTCCTCGTTCAGGTGCCCGGCCAGCTCCGTCGTGGTCCAGTTGGCGACCGCCTTGGCCGCGCCGTTGCTGACGCCGGGGAAGGACGCCATGGTGTCCTCGAAGAACCGCGCGGTGTTCGGCGTCGCCGTGAGCTGGGCAGCGTCGTAGGCGGAAAGCCCGTACTGGCGCGCGTACCGCGCCTGCTTTTCGTCGGGCAGCTCAGGCAGCAGCTCGGCGATCTCGGCGATCCACTTGCGCTCGATGTTCAATGGAGGAAGGTCGGGCTCCGGGAAGTAGCGGTAGTCGTTCGCCTCCTCCTTGGAGCGGTGCGAGACCGTCACGCCGCGCTCCTCGACCCACCCTCGGGTCTCCTGGGGGATGCGCTCGCCCTTCTCGGCCAGCGCAGTCTGGCGCTCGACCTCATAGAGGAGTGCCCGATACACCGCGCGAAAGCTGTTCATGTTCTTGACCTCGACCTTGGGGCCGAGCTCGGTGGTGCCCCTCGGGCGGATGCTGACGTTCGCGTCGCAACGGAACGCGCCCTCCTCCATCTGGGCGGTGGATACGCCGAGGTACTGGAGGATGGCGTGCAGGCTCAGCAGGTACTGGCGTGCCTCCTCGGCCGAGCGCATGTCGGGCTGGCTCACCGTCTCCATAAGCGGTACGCCGGCCCGGTTCACGTCAATCAGGCTGTAGGTCTCGCCGGTAACCGGGTCTGAGCTGTGCTGGAGCTTCGCGACGTCCTCCTCGAGGTGTACGCGTTCGATCGCGATGCGCTTCGGGCCATCGTCGGTGACGACCTCGATGTAGCCGCCCCGGCACAGCGGAAGATCGTACTGCGATATCTGATACCCCTTCATGAGGTCGGGGTAAGGGTAGTTCTTGCGGTCGAACTTCGTGTGCTCGGCGATCTCGCCGTGCAGCGCGAGCCCGGTCATGATGACGGCGCGCACCGCCTCGCGGTTGATGACCGGCAGCGTCCCGGGCAAGCCGAGGCACACCGGGCAGACGTGGCTGTTGGGTGGGGCCTGTTGGTAGTCGGCGGGGCAGGTGCAGAACATCTTGCTGCGCGTCAGCAATTGGGCATGCACCTCAAGCCCGATGACGGTCTCGTACTTGGTGATCACGCCTCGATTATACGGGGGAGCAGGCGCGCCTGTCCTTTCACAGATCACAGACCGCGCAGCGGGGCCCTTTCGGCCGCCTTAGGCGGGCTCGAGACAGGCTCTGTGGGTGGGACACATTACGCTCGGGTCCAGCCCAGCGTGTCGTGAGCCGCTCGTTGGTCGTCGGGTGGCTGCGGCCGGTGACCCGGCCACCGTTCAGGAGGTTGTTCCCGCCAACCCGCCCTGCACGTCGACCGGGAAGGTGTGCGGACGGCCCGCCCGTCCCGTTACGTCGACTGCTTGGACCGGGCATAGGCCGGGGTGGCGTCGCGGCGGACGAAAAGTGGTGCGGTGGGCTAGCGCTGGCGTCGCGGCGGACGAAAAGTGGTGCGGTGGGCCAGCGCTGGCCTCGCGGCGAACACAAAACAACGGCCTTGGCGCCGGGTAGGGGACGCCAAGGCCGCTGGACCTCTCCAGTCAATACCGATTAAACAGGCCCCTCTACCGCCTGTCAACTCCGTGTTGACCGGGAGCCCGCAGCCATGCGGCTGCTGTAATGTCGGCCCACCTCCGGCCACGAGCGAACCACACGCCGCCTCAACCAGCCGCTTTGGGAGGATTTTCGATTGACGCCCCTGTGAGGGGGCGCCTATACTTCGCTTGACGGCCTGCGGGCCGTCGTTTTTGTGTACGCGAATCGCCGGCAGAGCGGGCAGCGGCGGCAAGCGGCCGTGAGGCCCGAGTGGCGCAACGGCAGCGCAGCCGATTTGTAATTGGCAGGTTGTGGGTTCGACTCCCTCCTCGGGCTCCGACGGTCCGCAAACCAGCGGTTCGCGGCTTGACTGAGAAAAGGGCGGGAACAAGGCGTTGGCGCGGTGGAGACGCCGTGCTAGACTACCTTGGGTCCCCGTGGAGGGATGGGAGAGTGGCTAAATCCATCAGACTGTAAATCTGACGCCCGATGGGCTACGTAGGTTCGAATCCTACTCCCTCCACCACTCGGAGCCCGCCCACCAAACGGGGCTTGCGGAGTGGGTCGGATAGACGAGCCCACATAGCTCAGCAGGTAGAGCACGTTCTTGGTAAGAACGAGGTCATCGGTTCAAGTCCGATTGTGGGCTCCACTTTAGGACGAGGACGCGAGAAGTAGGCCGTGGCCCCAATGACAATGGGGTTAACGAGCGCAGCATCGGAAAGGCAACGCAATGGCCAAGCAGAAGTTCGAGCGAACCAAGCCACACGTCAACGTGGGCACGATCGGTCACGTCGACCATGGGAAGACGACGCTGACGGCTGCGATCACCAAGGTCCAGTCGATGGTGATTGGCAACAAGTTCTACCGCGCGTTCGATTCAATCGACAGCGCGCCGGAGGAGCGAGCCCGCGGCGTGACGATCGCCATCGCCCACGTGGAGTATGAGTCGGAGACCCGGCACTACGCTCACGTCGACTGCCCAGGCCACGCCGACTACATCAAGAACATGATCACCGGCGCCGCCCAGATGGACGGCGCGATCCTGGTCGTCAGCGCGCCCGACGGCCCCATGCCCCAGACGCGCGAGCACATCCTGCTGGCCCGCCAGGTGGAGGTGCCCCGCATCGTCGTCGCCCTCAACAAGGTCGACATGATGGACGACCCCGAGCTCCTTGAGCTGGTCGAGCTCGAAGTTCGCGAGCTGCTCACCCAGTACCAGTTCCCCGGCGACGACACGCCGATCATCCACCTAAGCGCCCTCCAGGCCCTGGAGTCGGAGTCCACCGACCCGAACGCACCCGAGTACGCGGGCATTCGGGAGTTGGTCAAGGCCGTCGACGAGTACATTCCGATACCGGAGCGCCCGCGGGACCTGCCGTTCCTCATGCCGATCGAGGACGTCTTCAGCATCAAGGGCCGTGGCACGGTCGTCACCGGCCGCATCGAGCGCGGCGTGGTCCACCCAGGCGACGACGTGGAGATCGTCGGGTTCGGCGAGGACAAGAAGACCGTCGTCACCGGCGTGGAGATGTTTCACAAGCTGCTGGACGAGGGCGAGCCCGGTGATGCCGTGGGTACGCTGCTGCGCGGCGTGGAGCGTGACGACGTCGAGCGCGGTCAGGTCCTCGTCAAGCCCGGCTCGATGAAGTCCATGGCCCAGGCCGAGGCTGAGGTGTATGTCCTGAGCAAAGAGGAGGGCGGGCGCCACACGCCGTTCTTCACCGGGTACAAGCCGCAGTTTTACATCCGGACCATGGACGTGACTGGCGAGATTGAGTTGCCTACTGGCGTCGAGATGGTCATGCCGGGCGACAACACGACAATGCAGATCAAGCTGATTACGCCGGTCGCCATGGAGGAAGGCCTGCGCTTCGCCATCCGCGAAGGTGGGCGGACCGTCGGCGCGGGTGTCGTCACCTCGGTCCAATAAGGAGGCCGCGTGGCCAAGAAGCGAGGCGGCGTCCGCCAGTTGATCAATCTGGCCTGTGGCGAGTGCCGCGAGCGGACCTACTGGACGGAAAAGAACCGGCGGAACGATCCCAACCGGGTCGAGTTGACCAAGTTCTGCCCGCGCTGCCGTCGGCACACCGCTCACAGGGAGGTTCGCTAGGTGGCGAGCCGCAGCAATCCACTACGGGCGGTGCTCGACGAGGGCCCCGGCAACCGTCGGCGTGGGCTCTTTGCCTTCGTCGGCGATATCTACACGGAGCTGACGCGCGTCACGTGGCCTTCGCGAGAGACGGCGTTCCGGCTCACGCTGCTGGTCTTGGCCGTCAGCATCGCGGCCTCGATCTTTCTGGGGTTGTGGGACTTCGGCTTCACCACCTTGGTCGACAAACTGCTGATCTGATTCTGCTAACTAATCAAATGGAACAAACCGTCATCGAAGAGGAGACACCAGGGAGCGAGGGCAACTGGTACATCATCCACACCTATTCGGGCCAGGAGGACCGGGTCAAAAAGAACCTGGAGCTCCGGATCGAATCGATGGACGTGAAGGACAAGATCTTCCAAGTGGTCATCCCGACCGAAGAGGAGATCGAAATCAAAGAAGGCCAGCGGCGGTCCGTCCACCGCAAGGTCTTCCCCGGTTACATCCTGGTCCAGATGGTCATGGACGACGACAGCTGGTACGTGGTCCGCAACACGCCCGGCGTCACCGGATTCGTCTCCGCCGAGGACGAGCGGGAGCGGCGCCCCAAGCCGGTACCCCTCGAACCCCGCGAAGTAGACGCGATCATGAACCGGATGACGCAGGACACACCGCGCATCAGAGTCGGCCTCACGGTGGGACAGATGGTACGGATCACCTCAGGCCCCTTCGCCGATTTCATGGGTTCAGTCGACCAGGTCGACCAGGACAAGGGAAAGGTGCGGGTGCTGGTCTCCTTCTTCGGGCGTGAGACGCCGGTAGAGCTCGACTTCCTCCAGGTTGAAAAGGTCTAAACGGAACGATGGCTAAGAAAGTACGCACGATCCTGAAGCTCCAGCTCCCCGCCGGTGCCGCCACGCCGGCACCGCCGGTGGGGCCCGCGCTCGGCCAGCACGGGATCAACATCATGGGCTTCGTCAAGGAGTACAACTCCCGCACCGCGACCCAGTCGGGGACCATCATCCCCGTGGAGATCACGGTGTTCGAGGACACCTCCTTCACCTTCATCACCAAGACCCCGCCCGCTTCCGAGCTGCTGCGCAAGGCCGCTGGTACCTCGAAGGGCAGCGCATCGGCGCGCGCCGAGAAGGTCGGCACCATCTCCCGCGCCGCCCTGCGCGAGATCGCCGAGGCCAAGCAGAAGGACCTGAGCGCCGCGACTGTCGAGGCGGCGATGAAGGTCATTGAGGGCACCGCGCGGAGCATGGGAGTGGACGTCGAGGGGTAGCCCCCTTCGACCTTCGGCGGAGCTCAGGACAGGCTTCCGCATCTAGGAGAACCGATGGCCAAGCACGGAAAGCGATACGTCGAGTCGGCAGGGTTGGTCGAGGACCAGCGCACCTACTCGCCCGCGGAGGCGATCGCGCTCGCCAAGAGTGGAGCCAACGCTAAGTTCGACGAAAGCGTGGAGTTTCACCTGCGGACCAACGCCGACCCGCGTCACGCCGACCAGCAGCTGCGGGGCATCGCCGTGCTGCCGCATGGCAGTGGGCGCCCCGTGCGTGTCGCCGTGTTCGCCCAGGCGGACGGTGCGCGTGCTGCAACCGAGGCGGGCGCGGAGGTAGTCGGCGACGACGACCTGATCGCGCGCGTCGAGGGAGGCTTCACCGACTTCGACGTGGCCATCGCGACGCCGGACATGATGGGCAAGATCGGGAAGCTCGGGCGCGTCCTCGGGCGCAAGGGCTTGATGCCCAACCCGCGGACCAACACCGTCGTGCAGCCGCACGACATCGGGACAGCCGTGACCGAGGCCAAGAAGGGCCGCGTGGAGCTGCGCATGGACCGCACCGCGATCATCCACTCGGCAATCGGCAAGGCGAGCTTCGACGAGGCCCATCTGGTGGCCAACCTCACCTCGGTCATCGACACTATCAACCGGCTGAAGCCCGCGGGCGTCAAAGGCCCACTCGCCAAGACCGCCTACCTGACGACGACCATGGGGCCGGGCGTGCAGCTGGACCTGGCCGAGACCATGTCCCTACGGGCCGAGTAGCAGGCAGCCAAGTCTGCGGGATTGACGCCGTGGGCCGGTTGCCCGAAACTTGACGTTCAAATAGAGCGTGACCGAAGACAGCGGGTCCCCGAGTGCTCGGGGTTAAGCCTGGAAGGGCCCGCCGAGGAAGCGCAGGTCGGTGAGCAGCTCACCGACATCTGCGATTGCCCGCGTCTTCGGACCGGGCCTTTTTATTGGCTGCCGCCAACGTGAGCCGTCTGACCGACGGCCGCACCAGAGTGGCGCCGTAGAGGTGTAGAAAGTGGCGACAGAGGCAAAAGTACGGGACGTCGCGGCGCTGGCTGAGCTGTTCGGCAAAGCGAAGGTCATGATCGCGACCGACTTCAGCGGCCTCTCCGTGAACCAGATGACCGACCTGCGGCGCCGCCTTAGGGAGCAGGGCGCCGAGTTCCGCGTCGTCAAGAACCGCCTCGCGCTGCGAGCCGCCGAGGGGGCGGGCTCGGCGCTGGTGCCGGGGCTGCTGGTCGGTGTGACCGGGATCGCCTTCAGCTACGACGACCCCGTCACCGTCGCGAAGATACTGGACGATTACGTGAAGGAGACCCGTTCGCCGTTGAAGGTGCGCGATGGCATCGTGGACGGCGAACTCTACAGCGCAGCGCAGGTAACCGCGCTGGCGAGCGTGCCGCCGAGGGACGTCCTCCTTGGCCGTCTCGTTAGCCACCTGAACTCGCCCATCATGCGGCTGGTCTGGGCGCTCAACGGCAGCCTACAAGGACTGGCGACGGTACTCCAGAGGCGGGCCGAGCAGTTGGACTCGGCCGGTTAGCGCCTCGGCCTGTTAGCAATCGTACACGCGGCCGCGGGCCGCTAGAGAAAAATCAGGAGCACGAGCAATGGCAACCAAAGATGAGCTGATGGAGGGTATCAAAGGCCTCTCCGTGGTGGAGCTGAACGAGCTGGTCAAGGCCCTCGAAGAGGAGTTCGGCGTGAGCGCGGCCGCCCCCATGGCGATGGCCGCGGCCCCTGGTGCCGGTGCGACGGCCGCCGCCGGAGGTGACGAGGAGCCGACCGAGTTCACCGTCCTCCTCAAGGAGTTCGGCGCGAACAAGATCAACGTCATCAAGGCAGTTCGTGAAGTCACGAACCTCGGTCTGCGCGAGGCGAAGGATCTCGTGGAGGCGGCCCCGACCAACGTGAAGGAGGGCATCGCCAAGGAGGAGGCCGACTCCATCAAGGCGAAGCTCGAAGAGGCGGGCGCGACCGTCGCCTTCGCGTAGACCGCAGCGCTTTCCCGACGAAGATCAAGGGGCAGTCCTCCATCAGGGGGCTGCCCCTTCGTGCACCCCCGGGTTACCCCCGCGGGTTGCCGATGGTAGGCTACCGCCCGGTCAGCAGAGTGGCTCAGCACGAACGGGAACGGCACGGGAGAGGCTCATGCGCAGCGACGGCCTGACCCCCGAAAAGCAGGTCATCTTCGACTACGTCGACGCGAACGCCGATGCCCTTGCGCTGCTTGGCGACAACATCTACTACTTCGGCGAGCTCGGCATGCAGGAGTACGAGTCGGCAGGGCTCATGACCGAGGTACTCGAGGAGCACGGCTTCGAGGTCGCTCGCGGCATCTCGGGCATGCCGACCGCGTTCCTCGCCACATACGGCACTGGCAAGCCGGTCATCGCCATCCACACGGAGTACGACGCCAACCCGGACAACTCCCAGGTGCCTGGCGTGGCCGAGCACCGCCCCATCATCGAGGGCGCGCCGGGTCACTGCGAAGGCCACAACGTCAACGCCGCCGTCATGGTCGCCACTGGCCTTGCGGTCAAGAAGGCGATGGACGAATTCGGACTCCGCGGCACCATCAAGCTCTTCGGCTCACCCGGCGAGGAGCAGATCATCAGCCGCCCCTACTTCGTCCGCGACGGCCACTTCGCCGACGTCGACCTGGCGTTCCACGACCACATCCACCGGGAGTTCAAGGCCGAGTACGGGCTGATGCAGTTCTCCGTCATATCGGTCGAGTTCACCTTCCGCGGCGAGACGGCTCATGGCGCCTACCCCTGGCGGGGACGCGACGCGCTGGACGCCGTGATGATGATGGACGCGGGCATGGCGCAGTTCCGCGGCCATATGGAGACAACCATGCGGGCAGGGCGCGTCGTGACCGATGGTGGGGAGCAGCCCAACGTCATCCCGGCCCACGCCAGCATCTGGTGGTACCTCCGTGGGGCGACCGCCGCGCAGTCCACGAAGCTGCTGGAGCAGGCGCGCAGGTGTGCGGAGGCGGCCGCCCTTGCCACCAACACCACCCACGAGGAGCGGCTGCTGGCGGCGTCTTGGCCCGTGCGCGGCAACCAGACCCTGGCCGAGGTCACCCAGCGAAACGTCGAGCTGGTCGGCGTGCCCGAGTGGACGGGCGAGGAGCAGGAGCTGGCCCGCGAGCTGCAGCGCAAGGCCAACGTGGACGTCGAGGGCCTGAAGACGGAGCTCGTGCCGATGCTGGGGCCGACCGCCCAGCTCCCGTCCGGCAACGACTGCGGAGACATCTCATGGGTCGTGCCGATGACGCGGCTCTCGTTCCCGTCCAACATCCCCAATGTCGGCTATCACCACTGGGCGGCTGGAGTCGCACTGGCGACGTCCATCGCGCACAAGGGCGCGGTCGCCGGCACGAAGGCCCTCGCCGCCTCGGTGCTCGACTTCCTCGAGCAGCCCGAGCTGGTCGCCGAAGCGCAGCGAACCTTCGCGCAGGAGACAGCCGGCGTGACGTACGCGCCCATCATTCCGCTGCACCAGGACCCGCCAATCGACCGCAACGTCGGCGCGATGGAGCACTGGCGGCCGCTCCAACGCGAGCACTACCTGTCCAGCAAGCCCGCCTTCACCTAGCCGCGCGTGCCGCTCAGGCGGTTCTTACGCACTTCACACGCTTTGCTTACGTTGCGCTGGTAGCGGTGCGACATCCCGGCCATGACAGGCGTGAGGCGGGCCCTCATCATTGCGCATTGAGCCCAGTCCTTGGGGGCCCAATCCTTGGCTGAGGTCCTGGCATGGCGACACGCCTGCGCGAGCTCGAATACCGGCTCATGATTCGCGACCTTCCAACCGGCGAGCGCCCCCGCGAACGGTTGAGGGACAGCGGCGCGGCCTCGCTCTCCAACGCGGAGCTTCTCGCCATCCTCATGCGCACAGGGACAAGCGCCGAGAGCGTGCTGGACCAGGCGACGCGCCTCCTGGCGGACTTCGGCGGGTTGGACGGATTGGCGCGCGCCAGCTACGGCGAGCTCTGCCAGGTCCATGGCTTCGGTGAAGCGAAGTCGGCTCAGCTGCTGGCCGCCGTCGAGGTGGGGAGGCGGCTCGCCGGCCCGCGAAGTCCCGAGCGGCCTGCCATTCGTACGCCGCGAGACATTGCCGACCTGCTGCTTGCCGAGATGGCGCTCCTCGACCAGGAGCACTTCCGGGTGGTGGTGCTGAACACCAAGAACCAGGTCATGGGCTCGCAGACGGTGTTCATCGGCACTGTGAACGCCACGACTATCCGCACTGCCGAGGTCTTTCGGGACGCCGTCCGGCGCAACTGCCCGGCCGTGGTCGTCGCGCACAACCACCCCTCCGGCGACCCGACACCGAGCGCCGAGGACATCGCCGTCACGCGGGAGCTGGTCGCGGCAGGCAAAGCGCTGGAGATCGAGGTGCTGGACCACGTCGTCATTGGCCGTCACGGGTTCGTCAGCCTGAAGGAGCGGGGGCTCGGGTTCTAGCGGCGCGCCCCAACCGGCGCTGGGGCGTGGCCCGTGCCCACCGTGCGCGCGCGGGCTTGTCGCTGGCGCAGGGGAGGGCATAGGCTCTCGGAAGCCGACGCAGGGAGGACCCATGGACGCCAAGGACGGTGTACGCGAGCGATTGAATGCGGCGCGGGCGGGGCTCGTTGAGCTGAGCCGCCGTATTCACGCGACCCCGGAGATCGCCTACGAGGAGGAGAAGGCATCCGTCTGGCTCTGCGAGGCGCTGGACGCCGCGGGCTTCGCCGTCGAGCGGGGCGTTGCTGGACTACCGACCGCCTTCAAAGCGACCTATGGCTCTGGCCCGCTGAACATCGGCATCTGCTCCGAGTACGACGCCCTGCCGGGCGTCGGCCACGCATGCGGCCACAACATCATCGCGACGGCGGGGATCGGCGCGGCCATTGCCGTGGCCCAATTCGCCGATGACCTTGGGCTCACCATCACCGTGATGGGCACGCCGGCCGAGGAGTACATCAAGTCGGGGGGCAAGATCACCATGCTGGAACGGGGTGCGTTCGATGGGCTGAACGCCGCCATCATGGTCCACCCCATGCCGGAGGACGTGGTGGCGGTGCCGCTGATCGCCGCCGCCGGCTTCGAGGTGCGCTACCACGGCAAGTCCGCTCATGCCTCCGCGGCCCCCGACCAGGGGATCAACGCCGGCGACGCCATGACGATAGCCCAGGCCGCCATTGGGCTGATGCGGCCGACGCTGCGACCGACAGACCGTGTCCACGGCATCGTCACCAAAGGCGGCGACGCCTTCAACATCATCCCGGAGCTGGTCACCGGCGACTTCGGCGTCCGCGCCACGACGCTGGCCGACCTCGACTCCGTCTACCAGAAAGTCTTGCGCTGCTTCGAGGCGGGCGCGGTGGCCACCGGGGCAAGGCTGGAGATCGACGGCGGGGCCAAGCCGTTCGCCCATATGGTCCACGACGCGGAGCTGGCGGAGCTCTACGGCCGAAACCTTGCCGATTCCGGCCGAACCTTCATCACCGAGGAGGAGGCATGGCGCAGGCCGGCGTCCAGCGATATGGGGAACGTCTCGTTGGAGCTGCCGTCCATGCATCCCGGCATCAGGATCGACACCAAGGGTGCGGTCAACCACCAACCCGAGTTCACCGCCGCCTGCGCCACCGAATCGGCCGACCAGGCGGTGTACGACGGCGCGCTCGGGCTCGCGCTCACCGCCGTGGACATGGCCACGATACCGAGCCTGCGCGGGCGGCTGATGGCGAGCCGCAAGTAGGGGCCCTCGCACAGGCGCGCTCCTTGACGCCCGCACCCGTGGTGATACCCTACCGACCGCCCGCGAGGACGAGCGCGGCACCGGTTCCGAAAGCCCGCCTCGCCTCGCGACCAAGCCCGCCTAGAGACTCAGAAGGAGACACCCGTGAAGCACGAGCTACCGCCACTGCCGTACGCAATGGACGCCCTCCAGCCGCACATATCGAACGAGACGCTCGATTTCCACTACGGCAAGCACCACCAGGCCTACGTCAACAACCTGAACAACCTCATCGAGGGAACGGAGTTCGCCGACTCCTCGCTGGAAGACATCATCGCGAAGGCCCCGGCGGGTCCGATATTCAACAACGCCGCCCAGGTGTGGAACCACACGTGTTACTGGAACAGCATGAGCCCCAACGGCGGCGGAGAGCCGTCCGGCGCACTGGCTGACGCCATCAACAAGGCGTTCGGCTCTTTCGACGAGTTCAAGACGCAGTTCTCCGCCCGCGCGGCTGGAAACTTCGGATCCGGCTGGACCTGGCTGGTAAAGAACGCCGACGGCTCGGTGGAGATCGTCAACACGAGCGGCGCGGGCAACCCAATGACCGACGGCAAGGCGCCGATCCTGACATGCGACGTCTGGGAGCACGCCTACTACATCGACTACCGCAATGCCCGGCCCGCGTACGTCGCGGCCTGGTGGAACCTCGTGAATTGGGAGTCCGCCGCAGCGGCACTGGCCGGCTAACCGGCAGAAGTTACCGAGACCAAAAGGGGCAGCGCCTAAGCGCTGCCCCTTTTATTGTCTGGTCGCCAAGACGATGATCTTGGCGCTACGACAGCGTGGCTAGCGCGGCCTGGGACTGCTCGCTTGCGAAGGCCAGGTCCTCGGCCGTGTGGGCCAGCGAGACGAAGGCCGACTCGAACTGCGACGGCGCCAGGTAGACGCCTCGGTCCAGCATGGCGTGAAAGAAGTTAGCGTAGGCGGTCGTGTCCGCGTCGGCCACCTCGGTCCAAGTCGTCACCGGCCCCTCGCAGAAGAACGCCGTGAGCATGGAGCCGACGCGGTTGACGGCCATCGGCACCCCCGCTTCGCTCGCCCCGGCAAGCAGGCTGGCCTCGACGGTAGCGCCGAGGCCCTCCAGCGTCTCATAGGTTCCCGGCTGCGCCAGCGCGTCAAGGCAGGCGATGCCGGCTGCGACAGCGAGCGGGTTGCCGGACAACGTGCCCGCCTGGTAGGCGCCGCCCAGAGGCGAGACCATGCGCATGGCGTCGGCCCTGCCTCCGTACGCCCCCACCGGCAGCCCGCCGCCGATGACCTTGCCGAGGCACGTCAGGTCCGGCCGGACGCCGTACCGGGCCTGCGCTCCGCCGTACGCGACGCGAAACCCGGTGATGACCTCGTCGAAGATCAGCAGCGCGCTGTGCTCGTCGGCCAGCCGTCGCAGGCCCTCGAGAAACCCCGCCGCTGGGGGAACGACGCCCATGTTGCCCGCCGCCGGCTCGACGATGATGGCGGCGATGCGGTTCAGGTTCGCTTGCAGCACCGCCTCGACGGTGTCCAGGCGGTTGTACTCGGCCACCAGCGTCTCCGCGGCATAGCCCAGGGGCACGCCGGAGCTCGTGGGTACGCCGTGGGTCGCCGCGCCGGAGCCCGCCTTGACCAGCAAACCGTCGGCGTGGCCGTGGTAGCAGCCGTTGAACTTGAGCACCTTGTCGCGGCCGGTGTAGGCGCGTGCCGTGCGGATGGCGCTCATGGTCGCTTCGGTCCCCGAGCTCACGAGGCGCATCATCTCGATCGACGGCATCGCGGCGCGGATGCGCTCCGCCAGCTCGACCTCGCCCTCGGTCGGCGCACCGAAGGACGTGCCGTTGGCGGCGGCTTGCTGTACAGCTTCGACGATGGCCGGGTGGGCATGGCCCAGGATCAGCGGCCCCCACGAGCCGAGGAAATCCAGGTACTCGTTGCCGTCGACGTCCCAGACGCGGGCGCCCTTGCCGCGGGCGATGAACGGCGGCGAGCCGCCGACACCGCCGAACGACCGCACCGGCGAGTTGACGCCGCCGGGCATCAGGCCTTGGGCGCGCGCGAAGAGGGCTTCAGAAAGCGTGTGGTCCATGGCCTATCCCCACGCGAGAAGGACTTGCAGCGCGACCGGGTCGTTCAGGGTCGCGCGAAACTTGTCGAAGTCGGCGATCAGCGACCAGCGGTTGCGGTAGATGGCGAGCCGCTCGCGCATCGGCTCGTCCGCCGGCTCGTCCAGGGCGAGGACGCCGCCGTCGGAGAAGCGGTCGAAGGCGCCAGACGGCAGCACCCACGCCTCCGCCGGATCGGTGCTGACCACGCCCAGGACGAACAGCGACGGTCGCGGACGCCGTACCCGCGCCTCCAGGGCATTCGGCGTCGGCATTCGCGCCAGACGCAGCTCGACGAAGTGGCCTTGGTTGACGCGAGCGACGAGGTCCGCGGAGGATTCTGCCAGCGGGGCGAAGAGCTCGGCGCCAAGGCTGGTCAGCTCGCGCACGACGAGGTGCCAGGCGGGGTCGCGCTCCTTCGCCAATCTACGCCTCTACCCGCAGAAGCCGGGCGGCGTCCTTGGCGAAGTAGGTGATGAGCAGGTCGGCGCCGGCCCGTTTGATGCTGGTCAGCGTCTCCATCATGACCGCCTGCTCGTCCACCCAGCCGTTCGCACCGGCCGCCTTGATCATGGCGTACTCGCCGGAGACGTTGTAAGCGGCGATGGGGTGGTCGAATCGCTCCCGAGCCTGGGCCAGGATGTCCAGATAGGCGAGGGCGGGCTTGATCAGCAGGATGTCCGCGCCCTCGGCGGCATCCTGCTCCAGCTCGCGCATCGCCTCGCGGGCGTTGGCACCATCCATCTGGTACGCGCGACGATCGCCGTAGCGTGGCGCCGACTCGGCCGCGACCCGGAACGGGCCGTAGTACGCGGACGCCGCCTTCGACGCATAGGCCATCACCGCCACGTCCTCGTGGCCCGCATCGTCCAGCGCCGCGCGAATCGTCGCCACCTGTCCATCCATCATGGCCGACGGGCCAACGATGTCCGCGCCTGCCTCGGCGTGGGATACCGCGGTCCTGGCCAGGAGCTCCAGCGTCGCGTCGTTATCGACGCCCTCGCCGTCGTGAGCAAGGACCCCGCAGTGCCCGTGGTCCGTGTACTCGCAGAGGCACACGTCCGTTATGACGACAAGGTCCGTGGCGTGCTTGATGGCGGCGACCGCCTCCTGCACGATCCCTTGCGGGTCGTATGCCTCAGAGCCGGCGGGGTCCTTCTGTGAAGGTATGCCGAACAGCAGGACGGCGCGGACTCCCAGGGCCTCCGCCTCGGCGACCTCCCCGAGCAGGTGGTCGAGCGAGTACTGGAACTGCCCTGGCATGGGCTCGATGGGCATTCGCACGTCGCGGCCGTGCGTGACGAAGAGCGGGTAGACGAGGTCGGCAGGCGACAACGTCGTCTCTCGGAACATTCGCCGCATCGAAGCCGTCCGGCGTAGCCGGCGCATGCGCACGTTGGGGAAGCCCGCGCTGCCCGCTCGCGAGATGGCCCTGTGACGCAAGAGTTCGCTCACCCGCCGCCCTCCGAGGCCGCCGGCACGGCGGCCTCCACCAGCGCTTGCACCAGGCCCGGCACGGTGTGCTCCCGAGCCTCGACGTCGACTCGCAATCCCAGCTCCCGCGCGGTCTTCGTGGTCACGGGGCCGATGGAGGCGATGCGGACGCCGTCCAGCCGACCGATGTCACCGTTCAACAGCTCGACGATGTTCCGCACGGTTGACGAACTGGTGAACGTCGCGATGGCTATCGTACCAGAGCCCAGCACCTCGCGAGCCTGCTCCGCCGCGCCGTCGGGCACCAGCGTACGGTAGGCCACTACCTCGTGGACGTCAGCACTCTGGCTCCGCAGGCCGCTCGCCAGCGCCTCGGGTGCGATGTCAGGGCGGGGCAGCAGCACTCGCTTGCCCGCAAGGTCAAATGCGCGAAAGCCGTCAGCGACCGCGTCGGTGGTGAAGGCGTCCGGGACGAAGTCCGCGACGACGCCACGGTCGGCGAGCGCACGTGCCGTCGCCGGGCCGATGGCCGCAACACGCACGCCACCGAGGGCGCGCGCGTCCCGGCCCATACCGGCGAGCCGGCCGAAGAACGCATCGACGCCGTTGGTGCTCGTGAAGACGACCCAGTCGAACGAGGAGACACGGCCGACGAGGCTGTCGAGCTCCGAGGGGTCCTTGACCGGCGCGATCTCGATGGTGGGCAGCTCCACGGGGTCGGCGCCCGCGCGCGCGAGCAGCGCGCTCAGCTCGCTCGCCTGTTGCCGTGACCGCGTGACCAACACCCGCTGGCCGAATAGGGGACCGGAGTCGAACCAGCGCAGCGAATCACGCAGGCCCGCGACAGCCCCGATGACGGTAACGGCCGGCGAGCCGACGCCAGCCTCACGCACTCGCGTGGCGATGTCCGACAGCGTCCCGGCCACGGTCCGTTGTCGCGGCAGCGTGCCCCATTGCGTCACCGCGACCGGTGTGTCGGCTGCCCGCCCGCCGGCCACCAGCGCGCTCGCGATTTCGGCGAGCCTGCGTACGCCCATGAGCAACACCAGCGTGCCGGGCGTCTTGGCCAGCGCGTCCCAGTCGAGCGACGCCTCGGGCTTGGCCGGGTCCTCGCTGCCGCTCACGACGGTGAAGGATGTAGCCAACCCACGGTGGCTGACGGGGACGCCGGCGTAGGCGGGCGCCGCCACTGCCGACGTAATGCCGGGGACGACCTCGCAGGCCACCCCCGCCGCCTTGAGCGCCTCTATCTCTTCGCTGCCGCGCCCGAACACGAAGGGGTCGCCGCCCTTCAGCCTGACCACGGTCTTGCCCGTGCGCGCAGCGTCCACGAGCGTTTTGTTGATCAGGTCCTGGTAGTCGCCGGGGGTCTCCGGCTCCTTGCCCATGTAGACGAGCTTCGCGCCCGTCCTGGCATGCTCCAGCAGTGCGGGATTTGACAGGCGGTCGTAGACGACGACGTCCGCCAGGGCGAGGGCGTCGCGCCCCTTGAGGGTGATGAGGCCGGGGTCGCCCGGCCCAGCCCCGACCAGGATGACTCTGCCGCTCACGGCGTCGCCTGCACACCCAGCAGTGTGCCCGCGCCCTGCTCGATGAGCGCCGCGTAGGCGGCGCGGCCGGCGACATCCGGGTCAGCGACGGGGCCGGCCACCTCCACGCGGTAGCTTTGGGACCCGTCGGGCGCGGTAACGGTGGCGAAGAGCGTCAGCACCTCGCCGTCGACCTCGGCCAGCGCACCGATGGGCAGCAGGCAGCCGGCCCCGGCGGCGCGCAGCACCCAGCGCTCCGCTTCCACGGCCGCTGCCGTCGCGTAGTGCCGAATGGACGCGGCCAGGACGGCCAGGTCGCCGTCGCTGGCTCGCACCTCCACCGCGAGGGCCCCCTGGCCGGGCGCGGGCGTCAACACACGAGAGGAGATGTACTCGGCGATGCGATCGCTCAATCCGAGCCGCTCCAAGCCTGCCGCGGCGAGGACGACACCGTCGTAGTCGTCGCCATTTGCCTTGGCGATGCGCGTCTCGACGTTGCCGCGGATGGGGCGATAGTCGAGGTCGGAGCGCCCATGGCGTAGCTGCGCCTCGCGGCGCGGGCTGCTCGTGCCGATGCGGGCGCCAGCGGGCAGGTCGAGCAGGCCAAGGCCCCAGCGGTTGACCAGCACATCGCGTGGGTCGGCGCGCTCCAGGACCGACAGCACGATGAGCCCTGGTGATGGCTCCGTGGGCAGGTCCTTCAGACTGTGCACGGCCATATCGATACGGCCCTCCAGCAGCGCGCGCTCGAGGGCGCTCGTGAAGACGCCGACGCCGAGGTCTTGGAGTGGCGCATCGGGCTGCTGGTCGCCCTCGCTGTGGACCTCGGCGGTCGTAAACTCGCGATCAGGGGCAGCGCCGCGGAGGGCGTCGACGACAAGCTGCGTCTGCTTCATGGCGAGACCGCTGCCGCGGGTGCCGATCCGAATGGGCGGTGCCACAGCGACTACTCGTCGGTCAGGCCGAAGAGAGAGCGCGCGGCCTCGGTGAGAGCCTGGTCGTTGCGCTCACGGAGCGTGCGGGTCGGGCCGTGGAGAAGCTTCTTGACCAGGGCCTTGCTGAGCGCGTCCACGGCCTCCGCGGCCTCGGGGCCTGTGCCGTTGAGGCGCTTCAGTGTCCGCGAGACTTCCGCCAGGCGCATCGCCTCGGCATGGTCGCGTATCCCGGCGATGGTCGGGGTGACCTCCTGCGCCTTCCACCATGCCCGGAACCTCGCCACCTCCTCGGCGACGATGGTCTCGACCTTGGCCGCTTCGGATTCGCGCTCTTTGCGGTTCGCCTCCGCGATGAGCTCGAGGTCGTACATCGTGTACAGGTGCACGCCTGGGATGTCCGCCGCCGCCGGCTCCACGTCGCGGGGCATCGCCAGGTCCATGATGACCAGCGGCCTGGCCACACGCTCCGCCATGCCTCGCTGGATCACGTCCGCGCTCAGCACGAAGTCCGATGCCCCCGTGGAGCTCACGACGACGTCTGCGTCGCCGATGAGCGACGCCAGGTCGTCCAGCGACGCGACCATGGCGCCGAGGTCCGACGCCAGCTCCTTGCCATGCGACGGGGTGCGGTTGGCCACGACCAGTGACGATACGCCGGCGTCGCGCAGGGCCTGGCCGGCCATGGCGCTGGCCTCGCCGACCCCGACGAGCAGCGCCGAGCGTGACTCCAACTCCGAGGTGAGGCGCCGGACCAGCTCCACAGCCGCTCGGCTCACCGAGAGGGCGTTCCGCCCGATCCCGGTCTCCGTCCGCGCACGCTTCCCGACGCGCAGCGCATTGTGGAAGACGTGGGCGATCACCCCGCCGGCGACGCCGTGGCGGCTCGCGGCCGAGTAGGCGTCGCGCACCTGGCCGAGGATTTCGGACTCCCCGATGATGAGCGAGTCCAGGCTGGCTGCGACTCGATACAGGTGTTCCACGGCGTGGTCGTGCTCGAGGGTGTAGAGCGAAGACTCCAGCTCGTTGGGGTCCACTCCGAACTGGTCGCCGATGAACGCGCGAACGGCCTGGCCGTGGTCGACGGCGGTTGTGTAGACCTCGGTCCGGTTGCACGTGGCCAGGATCACTCCACGGTCGACCCGCGCGTGGAGCCGTGCCAGCGCATCGGGCAGCTGGGTCCGGCCAATGCTCATGGCCTCCCGCGTGGCCAGCGAGGCGCTTCGATGATTCAGCCCGGTGACGACGATCGGCATTAGCCACCCACTCCCTGGGGCGACGCCGAGCGTAGCGCCTGGAGCAGCCGGGCCTTTGCCTCAGCGTGGCGGCCTGCCAGCACCAGCGCCAGCACCTCGGCGTCCATGGCGTCCTGCCAGGCGTCCGCTGGCGGCTGCGCGCCCTCGCGTTTCAGGGCGGCGCGAACCTCGGCCAGCACCGGCGCCGCGTCGGCCCAAGCCAGCTCGGGCCATCGCTCCAAGGCCTCGCGTAGCTTGCGGGCCAGCGCGGGGCTCGTGCCGCTGGTGGAGACGGCGACGGTGACGGGACCACGCTCGACCACGGCCGGAGCGATGAAGTCGCAGAGCTCGGGAACGTCGGCGACGTTGAGGAGCACCCGCTCGCGCGTTGCCTCCTCGCGGACCTGCCGGCTCACCGACTCGTCGCCGGTGGCGACGAACGCGGCGAAGGCTCCGGCAAGGTCGCCGGGTGCGTAGGGCCGCTTCAGCAGCCGCACGCGGCCTTCGGCAGAGGCGCGCTGGATGCCGCCGGTGGCCTCGGGGCTGACGACGGTGACGTCGGCTCCCGCGGCGACCAGCTGCTCCACCTTGCGCTCGGCGACTGAGCCCGCGCCGACGACGACACACGGCCGGCCGGCGAGGTCCAGATACGCGGCGTAATAGCGGCTCAGGAGCTCACCTCCTCAAGCGCCACGGCGTACTCGTGCTCCACGAAGTAGCGGACCCGGGTCTTCTTGTACTCCCGCGTGCTGTAGAGGAGCTGGAAGTCGGTGACGCCCGTGGACTGGGAAATCTCCCGGGCCACGTCTTCGCACTGGTCCTGCGTGGTGGCATGGATCATGGTGAAGTGGGTGAAGCGCCAGTCGGGAAAGGTCGGCCGCTGGTAGCAGTGCGTCACCCATGGGCTGTGGGCCATGGTCATGCCGACCTCCACCGCTCGGTCTTCCGGCACTTTCCAGACCACCATGGCGTTGGAGCGGAAGCCTGCGCGCCGGTGGTGGAGCACGGCACTGTAGCGGCGCATGAGTCCACGCTCTTGGAGCCCCGCCATGACGGCGAAGAGCTCGGCGACGCTCACGCCCAAGCGGTCCGCGATTCCGTCGAAGGGCCGGCGATCGAAGGCCAGGCCCTCTTGGAGCTCGCGGATCACGTCGACCTCGAAGGGGGTCACGGTCTGCGCAATGTTCCAGTCCTCTCCGACGGCGCTCGTCTTCGAGTCGTCGCCGAAGCCATCCGGAGAGTAGTAGTCGTACGCGGCACCCTTTTTCTCGACCATGTCGAAGTTCACGCCGATCTTGAAAAAACGAATGGTGGGCATGACTCGCGCGGCTTCGGCGCCAGTCGCCTTCGCCATGCGGTCGATGGTCTCGTCGAGGTCGTGGTGCGGAGGCACCGCCAGCGTGAACCAGAGGTTGAAGTGGCCGTTGCGCGCGTAGTTGTGGCTCACCCCCGGGTGGCGATTGATGGCGCGCGCGGCCTTGTCCAGTGCCCCGGGCGGGTAGCGGAAAGCGACCAGGGTCGTCTTGTAGCCGAGCTTGCGGGTGTCGAAGATGGCGCTGATCTGGCGGACTACGTTGCTCTTCTTCAGCGCGTAGACCCGTTGAAGCACATCGTCTTCGGTAATGCCGAGCTGCTCCCCGATGGCGCGATAGGGCTCCGCCACCACGGGGAACGACCCCTGCAGAATGTTGAGCAGTTCCTTGTCAGTCAGGTCGATGTCGGTTCTGGTCGCCATAACCCCACTTAGGCGGGCCGCCGGTCAGGCCGACGGTGCGCCGTTGTATCAAGCTACCGTCGCGTACGCCTGCGCTGGCTTCCCGCTCCGTAGGCCCGCGTGAGCCCAAGTAGGACTTCGTCCGTGAGCCGGCCAAGCTGCTGCCAGACCCGGCTGACGACGGCGGATTGGCCGCCGCCCTGCTGGAGGGCTGGCTTGATGGCGTCCATCGTGACGTGGCGGAAGAAGACGAACCCCTCCACCGCCTCGTGCAGGGCGACGCCCTGGCCGGCTATCTCGACACCGTACTCGTGCCCCAGGGCCGTTGCCGTCTTCACCAGGTCGCGCCGCGCCGGAGCGTGGACCGCGTCCATGCACAACTCAAGCAACTCTCGGCCCAGGGCGCGCATCCGCTGCTGCCCAGCGTCATCGAAGCTCGCCATCCAACCTGGAGGTGCGGGCCGCGCCTCGTCAACGCGCCGCCTGATGCGGGGGAGCACCGCCGCGCCCTCGGTGCCTACACGCTCGCTGGACCGGCCGCCTGCTCCTTGCACGAGCGCCCGAATGTCCTCGACGGCGAAGCGGCGATGGCCTCCAGGCGTCCGAAAGGCGCGCACCAGGCCATGGTCGGCCCACTGGCGGAGGGTGGCCTCGTTCACTCCGAGCAGCGTGCGGGCCAGCCCAAGGCTAAGCCATTGCCGGTCGTCTGCGCCGATGGCGGGGGTCGGTTTGGCCGTCATCAAAAACCTATAGAAATCTATAAGATTCTATTACCAATCGATCAAGCGGGCGGTAGCGTACAATTTAGGTGTGGGGCCGTCAACCACAGGGGAAACGGCGGTCAACGGCCGGCAAATGAAGGTATCCGTTCGCGGCGTCACAAGCAACGGCGATTCGCAGGCTTAGAAGGGAGGAGGGTATGCGGTACTCGGATGCCAAGCAGCGGCTGTTGAGCTCCCTTCGGCGCGAGGTCCGGGACGAGCGTGTCCTGGAGGCGCTCGCGGAGGTGCCGCGTGAGCAGTTCATGCCGCCGGGGCTGGCTGACCAAGCCTACGAAAACGAGGCCTTTCCCATCGGCTATGAGCAGACCATCTCTCAGCCGTTGATGGTGGCGGTGATGCTCGAGGCGATGGAGCTTCGCTCCGGCGGGCGCGTGTTGGAGGTCGGGACGGGGTCCGGGTACCAAGCGGCCGTGCTTGCCCGATTGGCCGCTCACGTCGTCTCAGTTGAGCGGGTGCGCGAGCTGGCCGATTCCGCCTGCGCGAGGCTGGAAGCGCTTGGCTGCTCGAACGTCGAGGTGCACCTTGCCGGCGAGCAGCTTGGCTGGCCGGCCGGTGCGCCCTATGACGCCATCGTGGTTGCCGCGTCGGCCCCATCGGCACCGCCAGTGCTCATCGAGCAGCTGGCCGAAGGTGGCCGGCTGGTCGTGCCCGTCGGCTCGCCCTTCGAGCAGCGGCTCGCCATCGTGCACAGGCGTGGCCAGCAAGTAGAGGTGCGGTGGGGCGACTCCTGCCGGTTCGTACCGCTGCTTGGTGCGCACGGGTGGGGCGACGAGCCCGTGGCCCGCTGAACAAATCCGCGGAGCCCTCTGTGGCGTTACGTTCTTAGGGGCGTTTGACTGCCGTATGTGCGCCGCATAACATCGCGAAATTCCCCTGGAGAGCCTGGACGTGCCTCACCGCTGCGGGATGCGGCCTAGGGGCCAGCGCCTGCGAAGGACGATACCCAACGATATGTATACCAAGAAGTCGTCAGCGGAGCTCGCGGTCCCGGTCGTCGAGAGGCTTCAGGAGAACTTGGAGCGTGTGATCTTTGGCAAGACCCGCGAGGTCCGGCTGGCCATCATGGCGCTCATGTGCCGCGGTCACCTGCTGATCGAGGACGTGCCCGGCGTCGGCAAGACGATGCTGGCGCGGAGCATCGCGCGGAGTATCGGCGGCGAGTTTCGGCGCATCCAGTTCACTCCGGACCTGCTGCCCAGCGACATCATCGGCGTGTCCGTTTACAACCAGCAGACGACCCAGTTCGAGTACCGGCCCGGCCCAATCGTCGCCGAGGTCGTGCTGGCGGACGAGATCAACCGAGCGTCACCGAAGACGCAGGCGGCGCTTCTCGAATGCATGGAAGAGCGCCAGATCACCGTGGACGGTATTACTCACGCGATGCCGTCCCCCTTCATCGTGCTGGCGACTCAGAACCCCATCGAGTACGAGGGCACATTCCCGCTGCCCGAGACGGAGCTGGACCGATTCCTCATCCGGCTGCGCCTGGGCTACCCTGCCCCCGCCGACGAGCTGAACGTGCTCGAGGCCCAGCGAGAGAGCCACCCCATCGTGGGGTTAACGCGCGTCGTGACGCCCGATGACTTCGATCTACTCCAGGTCGCCATTCGCGAGGTGCACGTCGAGGACTCCGTACGCGAGTACATCGTGCGGGTGGTCGGTGCGACACGGAGCCACCCCAACCTGTATCTGGGAGCCTCGCCCCGGGGCTCGATTGCTCTCTTCCGCCTGGTGCAGGCGAGGGCGCTGCTGGAAGGGCGTGACTATGGCCTGCCGGACGACGTCAAAGAGCTTGCCGAATCCGCGCTCTGCCATCGAGTGATTCTCAGTTCTTCGGCGCGCATCCAGGGTGTCTCAGCCGAGGATGTCGTCGGCGAAATCCTCTCGCAGATTACGGTCCCAGGGGCCACGCCAGGGTAGGCAGCAGGGCAGGGGGAGAGGTGGCGTGAAGGGGAGAATCCTGTGGGCGGTCCTGCTGGTCGGGGCGTTCGTTGCTGCCTTCTCGACCGGCTCGCCGATCGCATTCCGCCTCGGCTACGGCCTTCTCGTTGTCCCGGTCCTTGGGGCCATCGCGGTTGCCCTCGCGTCTCGTGGGCTCGATGCGGATGTGCGGCGCGTTACCGCCTACCTCCAGGTCGGTGAGGCCGTCGAGGAGGAGATAACCCTCGCGAGCTCTCACTGGTGGCCCAAGCTCCTGCTCGAAGTGCGCCATGCCAGCACGCCCTTCTCTTCCCCTGGCCGGGTCGCCAGCCTATGGCCCTATCAGCGGACATCCTGGACGACCAATGCGCGGGCCATGCGGCGCGGGCTCTATGAGTACGGCATTGTCGAGACAGTAGTCCGGGACCCGTTTGGTCTGTTCCAGCGCACCCTCCGCCGGGGTCGGCAGCAGGCGGCGCTGGTCTATCCGGCGACCGTGGACCTCCCCGGCTTCCATATCGCGACGGGCAGCGGCTGGACCGAGGGCGTGGTGCTGGCCGGCAGGACCTTCATCCCCAGCCCCATCGCAGCGACGGTCCGCGAATATGCGCCCGGCGATGCGGCACGTCGTATCCACTGGCCAACGACGCTGAAGATGAACAAGCTCATGGTCAAGGAGTTCGAGCCGGAGCCCGCCGGCCCTTCGGACACTATCTGGGTTTTTCTCGACCTGTGGGGTGGATCGCAGGCCGGTGAGGGCGTCGAAAGCACCGTCGAATATGGCGTGACCATCGCGGCGTCGATTGCGCGGCGCTTCATCGAGAACGGGCGTACCGTCGGCCTCATCGCCGGCGGTGCTGAGCTGACCGTCCTCAGGGCCGACTCGGGCCCCGCTCAGCTCGGCCGCGTCCTTCAGACGCTGGCGCTGGCCGCCTCCGGCGACGCGGTCCCAATGAGCGAAGCGCTGAACGCTATCGTCGATGCCGGCATGCCGCGAACCACCGCGATACTGATCTCGCCCGCGCCCGTGCAGCAGATCGCGTCCGCCGTCGCCTTCCTCGATACGCGCGGCGTGACGCCGGTGCCCATCATGCTCGAGGCGTCCTCCTTTGAGGGCGCAGCGCCTGCTGGCGGCGACATGTACCGGCTCCCCGGCACGCGAGTCGACGCCTACGTCGTCCATAGAGGGGACGAGATCCATCGCCGGCTGGACTATCGGCTCGCGGGCCACGCGGGAGTCGATCTGGAGCGGCTGGCGCTCGGACGAACCGGCGCATGACGCTCGCCGGCGCGCGGACTCTGGGGAGCGTGACGCTATGGCAGCGCTTCGCCAGTGGCCAAGGCATGACCGTCCTGCTGACGGCGCTGGTGCTGCTGTCGGTCTCCTGGCCGATTCAGCAGGCGCGCTGGGTGGCAGGGATGGCGCCGCTGAGCCTGATCGCGATGCTTGGCCTCGCGCTGTGGCTGGCAACGGACGCCGCGGGATGGCCGTCGCGATGGGCGCATCTGCTGTCCGCCGCCGTGGGCCTGGCAATCACCGCGGTCGCGGCCATGGCCGTCGCGACGGGGTCGTACCCGTTCGGCCGCGCCGAGGGCGTCATCGACGACGTGCGCCTCTGGTTCTCGGCCATACCGTCGGACGACCTGGTACCGGGGCGAATCGAGTTCGTCATTCTGATGATCAGCGTGTTCTGGTCCTTGGGCTTCTGGGGCAGCTGGTTTGCGCTGCGGCGCAGGCAGCCGTGGCCGCTGGTGCTGGTCGTGGGCCTGGTGCTGATCTTGGCGCTGGCGAACCTGGCCAGCGGGGCCAGCTTTTGGCTGGTCACGTTCATGGGGCTATCGCTCGTCCTTCTGGTCCACGTCACCACGATTCGGCGCCAGGACCTTTGGCGTAGCAGGGGAATGGAGTTCGCGCCGTTCTTGGCGCTGTCTCACTCGGTTTTCATCCTGGGTTTCGGTTTCGTGGCCATGCTGTTGGCGGCGGTGGTGCCGTCGATGCCGTGGGTGCCGCTCGACAGCTTGGGCCAGCGCCTCGCGTCCGCCACCGATAGCTTCGAGTCGGGGTTCGGCCGGCTATTCAACGGCCTGCCCTCGCGGCAGAGCTATATCACCCTCACCTATGGCGAGGAGACGCTGTTCCGCGGTAACCCGAACCTGACGGACGAAGTGATCTTCCGTGTGTCCGGTCCGCGCAACTACTGGCGTGCACGCACCTACACCGAGTACTCCGGCACCGGCTGGTCCACGGGTGACGCGGCCTTCCACGAGCCTGGCCCTGAGATCACCCAGGACGACGCCCGGCGGGTCGACGTCCAAAACAGCTTCCGCATCGATTCGGCGACCGACAGCCTGTTCACGGCGGGCCTGCCGGGTCGTTTCGACGCGCCGGCCCGCTATCTCCACAGCGGCGACACGCCCTGGGACGTCTTGCAGGTGCGCTACGGTCAGGGCCTCGACTTCTTCAAGACCCGGCTGAACCTGTCCTACACATCCCGCGGGTCAGTCTCGGTGGCCTCGGATGGGGAGCTCCGGGCCGCCGAGGGGCCATACCCGGAGTGGGTCACTAAGGACTACCTTCAGCTGCCGGATGAGCTCCCGGCGCGGGTCGGACAGCTCGCCCGAGAGGTCGGCGCAAGCGCTACCGGAAACAGCTACGACCAGGCCATCGCCATCCGCGACTTCCTGATCGACTACCGCTACAACCTGAGCATCAGCGCGCCCCCGGAAGGTAGCGACGGAGTCGACCACTTCCTCTTTACGTCCCGCGAGGGCTACTGCGACTACTACGCATCGTCGATGGCCGTGATGCTTCGCGCCGTGGGCATTCCGTCGCGCTACGTGCTGGGCTACGCACCGGGCGGCTTCGACGCCGGCCGGAGCGAGCACGTGGTCCGCGAGCTGAACTACCACTCTTGGCCCGAGGCCTACATCTCGGGGCACGGCTGGATCGCCTTCGAGCCCACGCCACCCAACGCCATCGAGTTTGGCGGCGTCGTCGGTCTGGGTTTGCTGGATCTGACTGAGGGCGGCACGCCCCTCGATGACCTCTTCGCCGAAGAGGAATTCCCTCCAGGGGTGGCCGGCGTGGGCGGCTCTTCAGGCGCCGACACTTCGCTGGTGGTGCCCATCGTCCTGGGGCTGGGGCTGCTGCTTCTGGGCATGGCCGGCGCGATCTACTACCAGGCGTGGTGGCGCCTTTCGCGGCTCGAGCGTTCCGCGGAGCTCTTTGGCAAGATGCAACGGTTGGGCACGATGCTCGGAACTGGCCCCCGGCTTCACCAGACCCCCCGTGAGTACGGCTGGGTGCTGGCGCGACAGATGCCGGCATACGCATGGGCGGTGTTTGATATATCCGAGGCGTACACGGCCTATCGCTATGGGCATCGCATGATCAACATCTCGCAGCGCGCGAACGCTGAGTTCGCCTGGGGACGGCTGCGCTGGGCCCTGGTGAAGCGGCTGCTACGGCCGGGCCGTTAGCCGGCCGTGGGGGCGACGGCTACCCGTTCATCGTGGCCGTGCCTTCGAAGGTCGCGGTGATGGGCGCGATGGGGATGTCGGCCCAGCTCTCGGCGTTCATGAACTCCTGCCAGCGCACGTAGAAGTGCCGCTGGTTGTTCTCCGAGATGTAGCGCTGGGCCACGATGCCCGGCAGGTCGTCGTGGGCTCCCGCGTGGCGCAGGCCCATCGACACGTTCTGCGCGTACCTGCGGGCGATGGGGCTGCGGCTCGCCTCCGACACTGAGCGCCAGTTGTCGATGTCGTCCTGCTCGTTCAGCCCGGCGGCGCCGTTGTTCTGGCCGTGGCCCGTGGCCAGCGCGCGTTGCATGGCAACCGGTGCGTCCTTCTCGTAGATCGCGAAGTCCCAGAACTCGGTCTTGAGCGGCCCTCGCGGAAGCGCCATGCGAAAGCCTAGGACGCCGTTCGGGAAGATGCTGTGGTTGCCGAGCTTCACGTTGCGGGCGCGGTAGCTGCCCAGGCGCCGCTCCACCTCCGGCATCGTCTCTTCAAGGTACGCCTCGAACATCTCCCTGTTGTCCTGGTTGACGCCGGCGACGATATCGAGGCCCGTGCTGCCTGGGGACCGGATCGTGAGGCTATGGCCATTGACCGACATGTGGCGGGCGTCGCTCACGAACTGTTGCTCCATGGTCACCAGCGGGCGCCCCCAGAACCGGTGCTTCACGCGGGCCGCGGACGCGTGGGTGAGCGGCACGTGGTAGTTGTCGGAGCAGTTGTCCACGGGCGTCTTCCAGTTCACCGGCTGCATCCACTTCATGGGGCCAACCGCCACCATGCCGCCGTCGCGCCGGTTGAACACCGTGTCGAGGTACCAGCGGGCGTCGCCGAGGTAGGCCTCGAGGGTCGGGGCCTCCTGGTCCCACGTGGCGAAGACGATGCCGGCGTAGGTGTCCACCTTCGCCTCGATGAGGTGCAGCTCGTCCTTGTCGAGGCAGTTGTAGTAGACCTGCTCCTCGCCGGGGACGTGCTCCAGGCTACCGTCGCTGGAGTAGGTCCAGCCGTGGTAGGTGCACATGAAGCTTTTGGCGTTGCCGTCGTCGGCGCGGATGATGCGGTTGCCGCGATGGCGGCACATGTTGAGCAAGGCGTGGAGCTTGCCGTGGTGGTCGCGGGTGAGGATGACGGGGTCCTCGCCCATGTAGGTGTGGAAGAAGTCATTGAGGTTGGGGACGAGGCTGGTGTGGCCGATCATCTGCCACGCGCGGCCGAAGATCTTCTCGAGCTCCTCTTGGTAGATGTCCTCGTCCACGAAGATACGGCGGTCGAGGGCGCCGGTCTCCGTGTCGATGACGTTGTACTTCTTGTTCGTGGCGACCATGTCGACTCCTTCTGATGCGCTCTGGCCGACGCGCTCTGGCGCGGCTGCTGGGGCCGAGCCTTCCGAGCGTATTCCGACCGTGAAGGCGGCGCAAGAGCAGATCGCGCCGCCGAATACGCGTTGCCGAGGCCGCGGCGGCGACGAGAAGTTGGGTCTCCACCGTCACGAGCGCCTTGGGCTAGAGTACCCCCAGCATGCCGCCCGGCTTGGCGCGGGCGGCCACCAGAGGGGGGACGAGCATGGCTTTCCTCGCATCCAGCGGGCTGACGGAAGAGGGGACGGGCAAGAGCTTCAAGGACAGCAAAGGGATGACGATTCACTATCACGATATTGGTGAGGGTGACCCGATCATCTTTCTGCACACCTATGGCCCGGGCAGCATGGCCTGGCTGACGTGGCACAAGGTCATCGGCGAGTTCGCGAAGCATTTCCGCTGCGTGCTGATGGACATGGTGAACTACGGCAAGAGCGGTCCGGAGGTCTACAACGAACCCGGCCACTCGGTGCAGTCGAGGGCGGCGCGCGCCCTAATGGACCACCTCGGCATCGCTCGAGCGATGTACGTCGGCAACTCGATGGGTGGTACGACCTGCCTGGTGCAGGCCATCGAAGCACCGGAGCGGGTCAGCAAGGTCGTGCTTGGCGGCTCACACGCCTCGACCGGCGGCGACCCCTACATCATCGCCAACTTCCCGTCGGAGGGCAGCAAGGCGACGCGCGAGACCTACGCCGACCCCTCGCGGGCGCAGTTCGTCCGCTACCTCAAGGCGCACCTGTACGATGAGGCGATGGCCACGGACCCCGAGCTCGTCGACTACGTCTACGGCACGTGGACGAACGCCAAGGAACACCAGGAGGCGCAGCACAAGTCCGTCAGCGTCTCGCACAGCAACCTCGGTCTGCTCAGCGGCATCAGCGTGCCGGTCCGCATCGTCCACGGGCGCTTCGATCGCATGGTGACGGTGGAGCAGGCGCTGATGCTCATGGGCTACATGCCGCAGGCGGACCTGGTGATCTTGAACCGGGTTGGGCACTGGGCGCCGTACGAGCGGCCCGACGACTACCTGTCGAACGTGCTGCCGTTCCTGCTCGCGAAGTAGGCCGGAAGCCGCCACGAGCGACGAATGCAACCGTTCGCGTGGCGCTGGACTCAGCCGGGGGTGACTGGATCATCCAACGAGCGGGGGTTAGGGCGTGGGGCCTAGGTGACACGCTCGCCGTGGATGAACTGGGTCACCGCGGTGTTGAACAGCTCCGGCTTCTCCCAGTGGGCCCACCAGCCGGTCTCGGGCATCAGCTTGAACTGGGCGCCGGGGATGATCGATGCGACACGCTCGCCGGCGTCCGGCCCCAGCCCGCTATTGCCGTCGCACCACAGGACGAGCACCGGCAGGTCGATCCGCGCGATCTCCTCTTCCCTGTAGTCGTACCCGGCCGAGTTCTGGCGCGTGTAGTACTTGCGCTGGCCGTCGTTCGTCGACGGCCGCGAGTAGTGCGCCAGCCTGATGTCGACCAGCTCGTCGGTGACGCGCTCCGGATGCTGGTTGTGCATCACCATGAGCAGCCGCGCGTGGATGCCCTCCCACGTGGGGTTGTCGAGCAGCTGGATGGTCCGGTCGCGCATGCTCATGCCCCCGACAGGAGGCAGCGGCGGCGCGTAGGTCCCTTCCTTGAGCGTGACGGCGATGCCCGACTCGAAGACGACGCCCTTGAGGCGCTCCGGGTTGGTCATCACCAGCGGCGTGATCCCCGAGCCGCCGCCGGCCTCGCCGTGCAGCCACACCTTGTCCAGCCCCAGGGCGTTCATGAGGTCGAGCACCTGGTCGGACACCAGCGCGTTGAAGTCGTCGACCACGTCTGGCACCGTCGAGAATCCGTGGCAGACCATCTCCATGCCGATGACATGGAAGTGCTTGGCCAGCGGCATGACGTTGTAGGCGAAGGTCTCGAGGTGGCCGCCGCCGCCGTGCGCCATGATCAGCGTCTCGGCGTGCTCTCCGCCTGCCTCGACGATGCGCGTGCGGTACTTCTTGCCCTGGACGAACTTGACCTCCACGCCGAGCAGCGCGGTCCAGATGCTCTGTGGCATGACGGCCTCCTGGCCGGGTTCTGAGGGGGGTGGTCGGCCGGAACCCTGGTCCCGTTATCGAACGGGGCCAGGGTCCAGCCTGCCGGCGTTAGTCGGGTTCGTTCTCGACCCAGTCGATGACCAGGCGGTTGAACGCGTCGCGGCCTTCGTACTGCACCCAGTGCCCGCAGTGCGGGAACACGTGCAGGTGCGAGTCGGGAATGCGGAAGTTGAGCTGCCATGCGAAGTCGAGCGGGACGATGCGGTCGTCCCGGCCCCAGAGGATCAGCGTCTTCGCCCTGATCTTGCCGAGGTCAGGCGTCAGGTCGCCCATGCCACCGGTCGAGTTGCGCCGCGCAGTCTGCTTCTTCTCGTCCGTCGCCGAGGCGACTCGCTGCTCCAGCAGCTCGTCGGTCACGAACGACGGGTCGTCCACGAAGACCTTGATCATGGCGCGCATGGTCTCCTTCGTGGGGTTGTCGAACGCCTCCATCAGCCGGCGCAGCCCTTCGGTCGGCATGGGCTGCGTGAAGCTGGGGGCGCCGGTCGGTGCGCCCATGACCATGAGCTTGCCGAGGCTGTCGGGGTAGTCGATGGCGAACTTCATCGCCGTCATACCGCCGAGTGAGTTGCCCAGGATGTGGACCTTGTCCAGGCCGAGCGCGTCGACGAAGTTCTTGATGGTCCGCGCGTAGTAGGTGGCGGTGGGCTCGTGTATCTCCGGGGCGTCGCTCTTGCCGTACTGGGGCAGGTCGATGAGCAGCACCCGGAAGTGCTCCGTGAGGTCCGGCATGTTCTGCCGGAAGTTGCTCCAGCCGCTCGCGCCGGGGCCGCCGCCGTGGATCGCTATCAGCGGCTCGCCGGTGCCGGCCTCGTTGTAGTGCAGCCGGATGCCGCCGGCCTCGACGTAGTTGCTCGTGCTCTCCTCGGTCAATTGCGCCGTTGTCGCCATGGTTCGCCTCCTCGTGTCGGTGGTGCGCAGGCTAGTCGCACGTGGTGGCGACGGTCAACTTGCCTAGGTTTGGCCGCAAATGATGGTGCCGAGGGTGGGGATCGAACCCACACGCCGCTTTCGCGGCAGCGGATTTTAAGTCCGCTGCGTCTGCCATTCCGCCACCTCGGCACTCGAGCGCGGCTCGCCTCGAATTATAGGCGCGCGGGTTCCGCACGCGACGTGACCGCGGCAGCTGGCTAGGCCAGGTAGTCGTGGACCAGCGTCGACAGCACGCGCGCCTCGGCAATGACACCCGACAGCGGGGCGAAGTCGTCGCCCAGCAGCGTGTTCGCGCCGTTGACGCCGTACTGCACCGTCGGAACGCCGTGCGCGTTGGGCCCACCGGCGTCGTAGGAACCGCGGTGGTAGTAGTGCTCGGGCGCCTCGCCGAACACGGCGGCGTGCGCCGCCGTGAGCGCTTGGACGCCGGGGTCGGACGCCTCGACGAGCGCCGGCAGCATGTGCACCCCGCGCTCGACGGTCACCTCGAAGGGGCTGAGGTCGCCAATGGCCTCGCGCACCTCCGCGACCGCCGCGTCGATGTCGTCGCCGGGCAGCAGGCGGCGGTCGACCCGGATGCGGGCGGTGTCGGGGAGCGTGTGCGGTGCCAGCGGCGAGTAGGAGACCTGGTAGGGCTCCGCGTGTAGGCCGCCCAGCTGCGGGTGGGTCTTCGAAAACGTCATCTTGCGGATGCGGTTGATTGCGTCCGTCGCACCCTGGATCGCGTTGTGGCCGAGGTCTGGCCGGCTGGAGTGCGACGCCTGCCCGCGGACCGTGACGTTGACGTCGACGCGGCCGCGGTTGCCGAGCTGCAGCTGGAAGTTGGTGCGCTGGAGCACGATGCCCAAGGTCGGCTTCGTTGGCAGCGCCGCGATGATGGCGTCGGAGCACTCGTGGCTGGAGCGCCCCTCGTTGTTGATACCGAAGTACAGCGTCCCGCCAAGCTCGGCGCCCGAGTCCACGAGCATCTTGAGCACGCCGAGCATCGCCGCCATGTGCGACTTGTTCTGCGTCACGCCCTGGCCGAAGGCGCACGGCTCGTCGAAGCCGTACTCGGTGCCCATGGCGATGCGACCGGCGTGCGGGTCGGCCATCATGTTGGAGTGCTGCGTGGGGGTGTAGGCCATGACCAGCAGCGCCTTGTCCGACTCGCCGGTGCCCATCCGCACCACCAGCTGATTGAGCGGCGCCTCGATGATGCCGTAGGCGCCGATGGCCTGGAGCTCGGGGCGCACCACTTCCTGGACGTAGTGGACCAGCTTGGGGTCGTCCGGAGCCATGAGGGTGTCGGTGCCCATCGGCACCTCGGTCGGCTCTTGGAGCAGCTCGACGAGCGTGTCGACGATGTACTGCTCGTCGAGGTAGTCGGCGATGACTTCGGCGGCGGCCATGGCTCCTCTCGGCGGTGCCCCAGGCGGGTACTCAGCGTCGGGAGGATAGCAGGCGGAACCGACGCGCCGCGGGGCTCGTCTACAATGGCGCGAATCCCACCTGGATCCGCCATTCGGAGCCATCATGAAGGTAGACCTGCGCACGCCGCCCTCGCACCCCGTCGCCGAGATGGTGGCCTTCGCTCAGCAATGCGAGGAGGCGGGCTTCCACGCCTGTGGCTTCAACGACTCGCAGCTCTACTTCCGCGATAACTACGTCGTCGCCGCGCAGGTGCTCGCCAACACCGAGCGCCTGGTGGTCCACCCCGCGCTGACCTGCCCGGGGCCACGGCACACTTCGGTCATCGCCTCGGCCGCCAAGACCGTCCAGGAGTTTGGGCCCGGCCGCTACGAGCTCTGGCTGGGGCGGGGCGACGCCGCGGCGTCCACCATCGGCCACGCGGCGCTCACCCTGGCCGAGACCCGGCAGGCCATCAGCGAGATCAAGCGGACCATGGCCGGAGAGTGGGGCGTCTGGGGCGACCCGCACGTGCATCTCCACCACAGTGACGGCCCACCGGTCCCGGTGTTCCTCGCGGGTCGCGGACCCAAGGTCATCGGCATCGCCGGCGAGCTGTGCGACGGCGTGCTGCTGGCGGTCGAGCCCAACGCCGAGTCGATCACGCAGGCCAAGGGCTGGCTCGCCGACGGCGCCGCGAGGGCGGGGCGCGACCCCGCCGACATCGAGGTGGTGCTCGAGGTCCGAACCATGATCCGCGAGACCCGGCGCCTGGCCCACCGCACGCATGCGCCCAAGCTGTTGCCCAACCTCGTGCGCGACGACTCCCAAGCGTGGCTGACCAAGCGCGGCATCGACTACGACCTCACGCCCATCAAGGCGCGGCTCCGCGAAGGCTGGGAGCGGATGCAACAGCTCGCGCCGTCCGCGACCCATCCCTACGACTGGAGCGCCGCCGAAGACATCGCCGACGCCGCCATCCCCGAGGAGCTGCAGGCGGTGGCAGGGGACACGATGGCGGTGCTGGGCGACCCGGACTACGTGGCGACACGGTACCTCGACTTCCAGGCCATGGGCATCGACCGCATCTACATGTACGCGAACCTGTCGTTCCAGTGGCCCGAGGACGAGCGCCGCGCCTTCGCGGAGGTCATCGGCCCAGCGCTGGCCAGGGGCGCGAGCGCCGCGGCGGGAGGCTAGGCCGGCAGCACCGCGCGACCCTCGGGTGTCGGCACGCCGAACGCGTTCAGGCAACACGCCAGCATGACGTAGGCGCCGACGATAGCGGCGAGCTCGGCCATGTCCCGCTCGCCTAACCGCTCGAGCAGCGCCCCGAAGGTCGCGTCCGATACGCGATGCGGCGCGCGTAGCACCTCGTGGACGTACCGCACCACCACCGCCTCGTTGGGCGTGAGCCCATCGGGCGCCGTCCCGGCCTTGATCGACGCGATCGCCTCCTCCCGAACGCCCGCCTCGCGGGCCTCGTCCTCGTGGGCCGCCCACTCGTACAGGCAGTCAAGCTCGCGCGCGACGCTGCAGATGGCGAGCTCGGCGACCCGCTTATCGAGTTTCGCCTCAAAGCGGGCGTAGCCGATGGTGTGGGCCACGCGCGCGGCGAGGTCGGGCGAGTTGAGCAGGTACTGGTAGGGCGCGGCGATCCGGCCCCTGCTTGCGATGATCGAGTCGAAATGCGGCTGGTCAGCTTCGGCGACCTGCTCGCGCTGGGTTATCTCCGACATGCGTGGCAAGGGGAGCCTCCTTATCGGCGGTTGGCGCGCCACATGGTAGCGTCGCCTGCCCCCGGCGGCACCCGCCTCGCTGTTGCGCCGCCTGGACGGCCGGTGGCCGGGCATGCGATAACGGTGCGGTGACGGCCGAATCGAACCCCTATCGGGACCTCCCCAGCGTCGACAAGGTGCTGGCGGAGCCCGCGCTGGCCCCGCTGCTGGCGGAGTACGCCCACGACGTCATCGTCGATGCGGTCCGCGAGCAGCTTGCCCACGCACGAGCGTCGCTCGGTACCGGGAGCGGCGTACCCACGGCGGAAGCCGTGGCCCTGAGCGTCGCGGCCCGTCGCCTCCGAGCGTGGCGGCCCTGGCCGACCCCCGTCATCAACGCCACCGGCGTCGTCCTCCACACCAACCTCGGCCGCGCGCCGCTCTCCGAGGCAAGCATCCGCGCGGCGGAGTCGTCGGGCGCCTACTCGGACCTTGAGCTGGACCTTGACGACGGCAAGCGGAGCACGCGCCACCGAGTGCTGGCCGGGCTCCTGCGCGAGCTCACCGGCGCCGAGGACGCCGTCGTCGTCAACAACAACGCGGGGGCCATGCTGCTTGGCATGGCGGCGATCGCCAGCGGCAAGGAGGTCGTCGTGGCCCGCGGCGAGGCCAGCGAGATCGGCGGCGGCTTTCGCATCCCCGACGTGCTGCGCCAGGGCGGGGCGCGCCTCGTCGAGGTGGGCACGGTCAACCGGACGTATGCCAGCGACTACGACGAGGCGGTGACGGCGGACACGGCAGCCCTGCTGGTAGTCCATCGCAGCAACTTCCAAGTCGTCGGGTTTACGCACGAGCCATCGGTGGCCGAGGTGGCGGCGGTCGCCAAGGACAAAGGCGTGCCGCTGCTCCACGACCTCGGCAGCGGCGCGCTGATCGACACCACCCCGTTTGGACTCGCCCACGAGTGGACGCCGCAGGAGAGCATCGCGGCCGGCGCTGGGCTGGTGTTCATTTCGGGCGACAAGCTGCTGGGCGGCCCCCAGGCAGGCATCGTCGTCGGCGAACGAGATCTCGTCGCGCGGCTGGCGCGCCACCCGCTGGCCCGGCCGCTGCGGGCCGACAAGCTGACGCTGGCGGCGTTGCACGCGACGTTGTTGCACTACCTCCGCGGCGAGGCCCGCGAGGCGGTGCCCATCTGGCGCATGATCGCGGCGACCGCCGAGCAGATCGAGGCGCGCGCGCGCGCCGTCGCCACGTTGGCCGGGGCGCAGGCCAGCGTTACGCCTGGCGAGTCGACGGTCGGTGGCGGCAGCCTCCCCGGCGACACGCTGCCGACGTGGCTCGTGAGCCTGGACCCGTCGGGCGTCGATGGCGGCGCCGACGAGCTGGCGCGCCGGCTGCGCACCGGCGACCCCGCGGTGATGGCGCGAATCGAGGACGACCGCGTGCTGCTCGATGTGAGAACCGTGCTGCCCGTGCAGGACGCCGCGCTTGCGCCGGCCATCCGCTCCGCGCTCGGGTCCTAGACGCGCAGGCTTCTGAAGCGCGGGTTTAGCATCGTAATCAGCGTGATCGCGGTCAGGCCGACCACCGCGCCGGAAACCAGCGCCGTCTGGACACCCCACGCCTCGGCGATGAGGCCCGCGATGAGCCCTCCCAGGGGCATCATGCCGATGTCCATCATGTAGACGCCCATGACCCGCCCGCGCATCTCATCGGGCGTCATCATTTGAAGCACCGTGTTGTTGGTGGTCATCACGCTCATCTGGAATGCGTTGACGAACACCAAGATAGCCATGGCCTGCCACAGCACGCTGACCTGGGCGAAGCCGATGATGCCAAGCCCGGCCATGAATAGGGAGACGATGACCAGCCGGCCCTTGTTGCGGATCTGCGTGAAGGCGGCCATGAGGAAGGTGCCAACGAACCCGCCGATGCCCGCGCCGGTCAGCAACAGACCCAGCGTGCTCCCCTCGCCCGACTTCTGGCCGAGCACTTCGACAGCGTAGACCGGCATCAGCGTCATGATGAACGACATCATCGTCAGCGTCGGGACCAGTGCCACCAGGATCACGGTCAGTGTGTTCTTGTCGCCGACCACGTAACGGAAGCCGTCGCGCACGTTCGAAAAGATCGACCGCTTTCGGCTCTCCGAGTGGTCCGACGTGTACTCGGCGCGGAAGGGCAGGATCATGACCATGACGCCGACGTAGAAGATCCCTTGGATGAGGAAGTTGAGGCCCGGGCCGAAGAACGTGATGAGGAGGCCCCCGACCGCCGGCCCGAACACGCGGGTGAAGTTGAATGCCATGGAGTTGAGGGCCACGGCGTTCATCAGCGCTTCACGGGGGACCGAGTTGCTGACCAGGGTCTGCCGCACCGGATTGTTGATGCTCCAACCCGCGCCGGTCAGGAAGCTGAAGAGGTGCAGATGCCACAGCACGTGGTTGTCGCTCAGGACGATAGCCGAGAACCCCAGCGCCAACACCGCGAGGAATGCCTGGTCCAGCAGCATGACCCGGCGGCGGTCGAAGCGGTCGGCGATGGCCCCGGATAGCGGCGCCATCAGCAGCGGCACGGCGCGCAGGCCAACGACGAGGGACACCTGCAAGGCCGACCCGCTGAGCTCGAAGGCGAGCCATCCCAACGTCACCTGCTGGACCCAGTTGCCCCCGCTCACGAAGAGCGTGCTGATCCAGAGCAGGCGGAAGTTGCGGTACTGGAATGCGCTGAATGTCTGGTGCCAGCGAGAGCCACGCCGAACGGCGGCGTCTGCTGCGGGTATGCCCTCGGCTGCTTGGCTCATTGAAGCCTGTCCACCAGCACAGCGGACTGTGTCCAAAAGGGGCGCTGGAGGGCGCCATCGAGTCTAGCGATGGACAGTTGCACCGTCAACGACATATCAAAGGCATTGCCACGCGTTGACGGCCTGCTTGCCTGACCCCTACGATTGGATGGCGTGCCATCCCGGCGCATCGTGGCCCCCTAGCTCAATTGGCAGAGCAGCTGACTCTTAATCAGCGTGTTCCGAGTTCAAGTCTCGGGGGGGTCACCAGCCTATCTATTAGGGGCTCTGGGGTGGTACACCCTCCGGGCGCCGCCCTGCCGGAGCTATTTGGGTTATTAGAGGGTCGCGGGCGCTCCCGCGAGGCGAAGGGCGGCGATTGGTTGACTGAGGAACCTGGTGTCCCAGCACGAGGTGGTTGCGCAATCGACTGCGATGCGATTAGAACAGTAATTCGGCCCGCGAAGGCACACTGACCAAGACATACGGCGGTGACGCGAAGGAGCGATTGGTGGCAGCAGGAGTCTCAAAGGCGCGGCGCAAGGGGCTTTACCGGCCTGAGTTCGAGCACGACGCGTGCGGAGTGGGCGTCGTGGCGAACGTCAAAGGTATCGCCTCCCACGACATCGTCGAGAAGGGCATCGAGGTGCTGGCGAACCTCGCCCATCGAGGCGCCGCCGGCAGCGACCCCCTGACGGGTGACGGAGCGGGCGTGCTGCTCCAGATACCCGATGCCCTCGTACGCCGGGAGACCGCCAGACTAGGCTTCGACCTGCCCGCGCCCGGCGACTACGCTGTTGGCTCCGTCTTTCTTCCTCGTGACCCCGCCGAGCGTGCTCTTTGCGAAGTGGCGCTTCAGGAAGCGATCGAGGCCGAAGGCCAGCGCGTACTTGGCTGGCGCGACGTCCCGGTTGATGCCACCAGCATCGGGCGCGTGGCCCGGGAGTGCCAGCCCGTCATCCGCCAGCTCTTCGTCGGCCGCGGCGCCGGAGTGACCGACACTGCCGACTTTGAACGCAAGCTGTTCGTGATCCGCAAGGTGGCCGAGCGCCGCATCAACGAGTCGGAACTCAAGGAGGCGGACAACTTTTACGTCTGCAGCCTGTCGTCCAAGGTGATCGTGTACAAGGGCCTGCTCATCGCAACGCAGGTCAGGGATTTCTACGCCGACCTGCGCGATCCCGACATGGGCAGCGCATTCGTGCTGGTGCACTCACGCTTCAGCACCAACACCCTGGGCTCGTGGAAGTTGGCGCACCCGTACCGCTACGTCGTCCACAACGGCGAGATCAACACCCAGCGCGGCAACGCGAACTGGATGGCGGCCCGCGAGGGCACCATGTCCTCCCCCCTATTCGGCGACGACATGGAGAAGCTGTTCCCGATCATCTGGCCAGGGCAGAGCGATACCGCGTGCCTGGACAACGCGTTCGAGCTGATGCTTCATACCGGTCGGCCGCTGCACCACGCCATGATGGCGCTGATACCCGAGGCCACCGGCGAGCGGGTGGCTATGTCGCAGGAGAAGCGGGACTTCTACGAGTTCCACGCGTGCCTGATGGAGCCATGGGACGGGCCCGCACTGGTTGCCTTCACGGACGGGACACGTGTCGGTGCCGTGCTCGACCGCAACGGCCTGCGTCCTTTCCGCTACCTGGTCACCACCGACGACACGCTGGTCATGGCGTCCGAGGTGGGCGTGCTGGACGTGCCGCCGGAGAATGTGCGCTTCAAGGAGCGTATCCACCCCGGCCGCATGTTCCTGTTGGACCCCGAGCGCGGCGGTATCGTCGACGACGAGACGATCAAGACCGAGCTCTCGCATCGTCAACCCTACGGGGAGTGGTTGCGCGAGAACCAGGTGTACCTGGACACCCAGCCGGAGCCCACGGGCTCTGACGACATAGACGACATAGGCGCGCTCGACAGGGCGACGGTGGTCGACCTCCAGCAGGCCTTCGGGTATACGCAGGAGGACTTGAGCATACTCCTGGAGCCGATGGCGGCCCACGGCGCTGAGCCGATCGGTTCAATGGGCAACGACATACCGCTCGCGGTGCTCTCGGAGCACCCACAGCTGCTATTCAGCTACTTCAAGCAGTGCTTCGCGCAGGTCAGCAACCCACCGCTCGACGGCATCCGCGAGGAGCTCGTCACCTCGGTGACCATGCGGCTCGGCGCGCAGCGAAACCTCTTTGAGGAGACCCCAGAGCACTCGCGCCAGGTCAGGATCAGCAGCCCGATTCTTACCAACGGTGACCTCCGGAAGCTCCGTGAAGTGAACGCCCCGGGGATCAAGAGCATTACCCTTTCGACGCTGTTTCCAGTGGACGGTGGGGAGGGCGCGCTGCGGCGTGCCATGGACGAGCTGTGCGGGAAGGCGTCCGCGGCCATCGACCAGGGCCACAGCATCATCATCCTTTCGGACCGCGGCGTTGACGCCGCCCATGCGGCCATACCCAGCCTGCTGGCGGTCTCGGGCGTACACCACCACCTGATCAGGGAGGGCACCCGCACGCGTGCCGGCCTCGTGCTGGAGTCAGGCGAGCCACGGGAGGTCGCACACCTCGCGCTGCTCATCGGTTACGGCGCCAGCGCGGTCAACCCCTACCTGGCCTACGAGACGCTGAAGAACCTGACAGGCCAGGACGCGTTCAGCGGAAGTCTGGACGCCGAGACGGTGGAGAAAAACTACATCAAAGCCGCCAACAAGGGCCTGGTGAAGATCATCTCCAAGATGGGTATCTCCACGGTCCACAGCTACCACGGCGCACAGATATTCGAGGCGGTCGGCCTGAGCCAGGAGCTGATCGATCAGTACTTCACGTGGACTCCATCACGGATCGGCGGCATCGGACTCCACGCGCTCGAGCACGACGTGCTGGCGCTGCACCACCGGGCCTTCCCCCCGGCGGAGGTTGCCGCGAAGCAGGAGCTGCCATCGGGCGGCGTCTATCACTGGCGGCGTGACGGCGAGTACCACATGTGGAACCCCGACACCGTCGCCAAGCTCCAGTACGCGTCCCGCATGAACGACGCTGGCGCCTACGAGGCGTTTTCGGCGCTGGCCAATGACTACGAGCGGCGCCTCTGCACGCTGCGGGGTCTGCTGGACCTCAAGCTGGCGGACACGCCGGTCCCCATCGATGAGGTCGAGCCGGTCGGCGAAATCCTCAAGCGTTTCGCCACCGGCGCCATCTCCCTCGGTGCCATCAGCCGTGAGGCGCACGAGACCTTGGCCATCGCCATGAACCGCATCGGCGCGCGCTCCAACAGCGGCGAGGGCGGCGAGGACTACCATCGCTACACGGCGGACGCCAACGGCGATCAGCGCTACAGCGCCGTGAAGCAGGTCGCTTCCGGCCGCTTCGGCGTGACCACCAACTACCTCGTGAACTCAACCGACCTCCAGATCAAGATGGCCCAAGGGGCCAAGCCTGGAGAGGGCGGTCAGTTGCCCGGCCACAAGGTGGACGAGTACATCGGCTGGATACGCCACTCAACGCCAGGGGTCGAGCTGATCTCGCCGCCGCCCCACCACGACATCTATTCCATCGAGGACCTGGCGCAGCTGATCCACGACCTCAAGAATGTGAACCCGACCGCCCGCATCCACGTGAAGCTGGTCGCGGAGGTTGGCGTCGGGACCATCGCGGCGGGTGTCTCCAAGGCCCACGGCGACGTGGTGCTCATCAGCGGTGACTCCGGCGGCACGGGCGCCTCGCCTGAGTCGTCCATCCGGCACGCGGGGCTCCCGTGGGAGCTCGGCATCGCCGAGACGCAGCAGGTGCTGGTGGCGAACGACCTGCGCGGACGTATCGTGGTGCAGGCGGACGGTCAGATAAAGACCGGGAGGGATGTCGCGATGGCGTGCCTCCTGGGCGCCGAGGAGTTCGGCATCGCAACCGCGGCCCTGATCACCCAGGGCTGCATCATGCTGCGCAAATGCCACCTCAACACCTGCTCGGTGGGGGTCGCGACCCAGGACCCCGAGCTCCGCAAGCACTTCACGGGCGAGCCCGAGCACCTCATCAACTACTTCACCTTCGTGGCCGAGGAGCTGCGGGAGATCATGGCTCAGCTGGGCTTCCGCACGGTCGACGAGATGGTCGGCCGGGTGGACCGTCTGGAGACCGGCAAGGCGATCGAGCACTGGTGGAAGACCAAGGGCATCGATCTCAGCGAGCTGCTCGTATGGCCCGAGGCCCCCGAGTCGGTGGCCCGCCACCACAACATCAGCCAGGACCACGGCCTCGACAGGGCCCTGGACCACCAGCTTATCGAGCTGTCCAAGCCGGCGCTGGAGCACCAGGCGCCCGTCACCATCGACCTGCCCATCAGCAACGCCAACCGCACGGTCGGCGCCATGCTCAGCGGCGAGGTCGCCCGGCGGTACGCCGAGGACGGGCTGCCGCCGAACACCATCAACGTCAACTTCACCGGCTCGGCTGGGCAGAGCTTCGCGGCCTTCCTGGCCAAGGGCATCTCCTTCACTCTGGAGGGGGACGCGAACGACTATTTCGCAAAAGGCCAGTCAGGCGGCCGTCTGGTGTTGGTCCCACCCAAGGGAACGACCTACGTGCCGGAGGAGAACATCATCGTCGGCAACGTGGCCCTCTACGGAGCCACCGATGGCGAGGCATTCATCCGCGGCATGGCCGGTGAGCGCTTCTGCGTCCGCAATAGCGGCGCCCGCGCGGTGGTCGAGGGCGTCGGTGACCATGGCGCCGAGTACATGACCAACGGACGCGTGGTCGTGCTCGGCCCCACGGGCCGCAACTTCGCCGCGGGGATGAGCGGAGGCATCGCCTACGTCTTGGACGAGACGGGTGACTTCTCCGACCGCTGCAACCAGGAGATGGTCGACCTCGAGCCGGTGGTGGACGTGGAGGACGCGGATGAGCTGCGCGGCCTCATCCAGCACCACCTCGACCACACGGGCTCCGCCAACGCCAAGCGGGTACTGGACGCGTGGGACGAGTTCCTGCCCAAGTTCGTCAAGGTCTACCCTCAGGATTACCGGCGCGTCGTGGAAGCCCACAAGCGCGCAGAGTCGGAGATCGGCGCCAGTGGGTAAGGTCAGCGGCTTCATGGAGTTCGACCGTGAGCCGCCGGAACGCCGACCGATCACCGAACGCACGAAGGACTTCCAGGAGGTCTACCTGGCGTGGCCGGAGCAGCAGGCACGTGACCAGGGCGCTCGCTGCATGAGCTGCGCCTTGCCCTTTTGCCACATGGGCTGCCCGCTCGGCAACCTGATCCCTGACTGGAACGACCTCGTCTACCGTGGCCGTTGGCGTGAGGCGCTAGGCGCCCTGCACGCCACCAACAACTTCCCGGAGTTCACCGGCCGCATCTGCCCGGCGCCTTGCGAGGCGTCCTGCGTCCTGGCCGTCAACGACGAGCCCGTGACCATCGAGTACATCGAAAAGGCCATCGTCGATCGTGGATTCGAAGAGGGCTGGATCACGCCGGAGCCACCGGCAAAGCGGACCGGCAAGCGCGTCGCGGTCGTGGGCTCCGGCCCAGCGGGCCTTGCCGCCGCGCAGCAGCTGAACCGCGCGGGGCACCTCGTCACCGTGTTCGAGCGAAGCGAGGTCGTCGGCGGCCTGCTCTCGCTGGGGATCCCCGACTTCAAGCTGGACAAGTCCGTCGTCAGCCGGCGTGTCGATGTCATGGCGGCGGAGGGCATCGAGTTCCGCACCGGGTGCGACGTGGGCGTCGACCTCAGCGTCGAGGAGCTGCGCTCAGGGTTCGACGCCATCTGCCTGGCTGGAGGATCGACCATCGCCCGCAGGCTCGGTGTTCCCGGCGAGGAGCTCGACGGCGTCCACCTGGCGATGGACTACTTGCCGCAGCAAAACAGACTCAACCGAGGCGAGTCGGTGCCCGACGGCGACCGCATCTCCGCCGAGGGCAAGCGGGTCGTCATTCTCGGTGGAGGCGACACGGGAGCGGACTGCCTGGGCACGGCCCACCGCCAAGGCGCCGAGGTCGTCTACCAGTACGAGATCCTGCCCGAGCCGCCGAAGGAGCGGGCATCGAGCAACCCCTGGCCCCTCTGGCCGCTGGTCCTGCGCACGTCCCCCGCCCACGAAGAGGGCGGCATACGCGACTACAACATCCTGACCACGTCCTTTTCGGGGGACGACGGCCATGTGAAGAAGCTGCACGGTGTGCGGATTGAGTGGGGTGCGCCCGACGCCACCGGTCGGCCGAGCATGAACGAAGTGCCGGGCAGCGAGTTCGAGATCGAGGCGGACCTTGTGCTCCTTGCCCTGGGCTTCCTGCACCCCCAGCGCGAGGGCGTGTTGGAGCAGCTCGGCGTCGAGCTCGACGGCCGTGGCAACGTTAAGACCACCGAGGAGAAGATGACCAGCGTCTCGGGCGTCTTCGCCGCGGGCGACATGGCCCGTGGCCAGTCGCTGGTGGTCTGGGCCATCGCCGAAGGCCGGCAGGCGGCTTACGGCATCGACAGGTTCCTAATGGGCGCGACGGAGCTGCCGAGCGTGAGCCTGGCGGGCTGGGCCTAACAAAAAGACCGGGCAGTGCGTTTCCGCACCACCCGGTCTGCTTACCGACGATGAGTCCTGGCGGCTACTCCTTGCCGCGCATGTAGTCGTCCCGGTCGATACGCTGAAAGTTCCCACGCGTCTGGATGCCACGGGCCTCGCGGGCGACCAGCTTGCGCCACTCCACGATGGCGTAGTCGGCCCGGTACAGACGCTCGCGGTGCCAGAAGTCCTCGTACTGGTAGGCGTGGTGCGACGACTCCCGGCCGAGGATGTCGAAGTTATTGAAGCCTTGCGGCTCCACGCCAGGCTCGGTAAACACGTCGCTTGCCAACGTCTCCTCGACCTCCTTGCGGAAGGCCTCGGCCTCCTCGCGCGTGTTGCACTGCTTGCCCTGGATGATCGTGTACATGTGGTAGTCCTCGTCGACGGGGACGTACCACTCCCAGTGATAGAGGTCAGGCCGGGGGAAGCCCTTTACGTCCAGTTGGCAGGGGAGGAACGGGCCGAAGGTGTCCGGGTAGAAGGACACGTTGTCCGGGTCCTTGTCCGGAGTCGCCGTGAACACCTGTGACATGTCGGGGATGTTGTCGGGGTCGACACCCGGCGGAGCGACCATCACGCCCTCGACCTCGGCCACCCACGCGTTGATGGACGATCGGACCAGCATGCCGACGGGCTTGCCCGGCTCGTTGACCATCTTGATCTCGCCACGGTTCGCGGAGCGGGTGCCCATGGGAAGCACGGCCCCGTAGCGCTGCGCGGCCGCCCAGTTGCGGTGGCCGTAGATGTGGCCCGTGTCGTAGCCGTTCTCCACCGCCAGACGCCAGTTCGCCTTGATCAGGCGGCGCATCAGCGGGTACGCCACGAGGTTCGGCTCCAGGAACGTGGGCATGACGTCGTGCTTGAGCGGGACCACGGGGACGCCGTCGCCGATGTAGACGAAGATCGCTCCGTTGAGCTCGTCGCAGTGGTAGGTCTGGATCGTTATCTTGCCGATCACCGGGCTGCCCGGATCGGACATGACCTGGACCAGCGACCCGTCGCGGACGTCGAAGGTGAAGCCGTGCAGGAAGCAGGAGACGGTGTTCTCCGAGTAGCACTCGGGCCTATGGGAGAATGTCGAACCCCGGTGCGGGCAGCGATCCGCAATGCCGTACACCTTGCCCTTGACGCGCTTGAACAGAATGCGCTCGCCGCAGATGACGGCGTTGTTGGTCTTGCCCTCCTCCAGCTCGTGGGAGAAGAGCGCCGGGTACCAGTACTCGCGCAGCCCGAGCTCGGCGTCGAGGTAGCGCTGGTACGGCCGGAAGTGCTCGTGGCCCGCCTCCTCCTCGTGCCCGACCTCTACGAGAATCTCTTCCTGTTCTCGCTCCTTGACCATGACACCCTCCGTCTCTTGTGGTCTGTTTTTTCGTGCGTGTGTATCCGAAATTGGGCCAAACCATACCTCACCCTGGCGACACCGCGCCCGCGGTCGTCACACGGTTGTGTCTGCGCCGAAAGAGTGGTTGCTGGTATGGTCGCGCCATGGCAACTCTCGACGGACCCCAGCGCGACCCGAGGAGCGGCGGCAACGCCGAGAGCTTCGTGATCCTCCTGCACGGTCTGAGCTCGTGCGGCGACGACATGATGTTCCTGGCCGACGGCCTCGCCGACGCGCTACCGAACGCGAAGTTCTATGCGCCCAACGCTCCATATCCGTACGACTTCGCCAACGATCCCAAGTCGAACCGAGGGGCCGACTTCGACCCCGCCGGCCATTACCAGTGGTACAACCGCTTCTCGGAGCGGACGCGGCAGCAAGGGCTCTACGAGATCGCCGAGCCCGTCAACGCCTTCATCGCGGAGTGCGCCAAGGAGAACGGCCTCGACGAGTCGCGTGGCGCTGTCATTGGTCACTCGCAGGGGTGCATCACGGCGCTCAACGTCGTGCCGCGGCGCTCGTCACCGCTCGGTGCCCTGGTCGCGCACAGCGGTTACCTCTTCTCGCCGGACTCGTTGCCCCAGCGCAAGACGCAGCGCGAGCGCTTCTTCACCGAGGTCGGGAGCCACACGCCGACTTGTGGAATTCACGGGACCGAAGACCCCGCCCAGGCGTGGCAGATGATGCACGAGTCGATCATGACCTACCTCGAGGCCGGCATCCCCTCCGAGTTTCACCTCATCGGCGGCCTCGGTCATGCCATCGGCGAACGCTCGATCGCGATCATGTCGTCGTTCCTGCAGGAGCACCTCCCGCCTCAGGCGGTCTGATCTGGCAGACCTAGCGTCAGCTGTCCCGTCCATGCCCACCCCGGAAGGTGTCCCGCCTCCGGTACGGGGACGCTTGCCTTACCCGGCGGCGCCGCGGGGCCCTTCGGCTACGCTCAGGACAGGCTCCGCGGGCGGGCAGACCTGGTTCAGACGCCAGCCCGAGTTTGCCTAGGCCCGCTTGAGACGCACTGCCTGGCTGAGGCATGCTCGGGGTGTAAACAACCTCTGTGGGAACTACGCTTAGTCGAAGACGATCGGCTCGCCCCAAGAGTCGGCGAAGGCGATCTCCTCGACGGACATGCGCGTCTTCGGGCCGTGCGGCTCCGCGGGGAATCCCAGCGGTACCAATGCGATGATCTGGCGGTCCTCGGGAACACCGAGAGTTGCCATCAGCTCCTCGTATCGCAGCATGTGGTTCGTGGTTATGGTGCCGCCCAACCCCAGCGCCCTCGCCGCCAGGAGCAAGTTTTGTACTGAGGGGTACGACGAAGCGAAGGGCGTGACGGTACCCAGACCGGGGCGGCGAATCACCGTCGTGCAGACCGCCACGATCACGGGCGCCTCGTCCATGTGGAGCGCCAGGTACGCCGACGGGTCGCTGTCGGCGTTCCCCGCTGCTGCGCCCTCGGTTCGCGAAGAACCCCTCCTCGTAAATGCGCGCGACCTTCCGTTTCGGCTCGGGGTCGCGGACGACCACGAAGCGCCACGGCTGGTTGTTCCGCCCACTCGGGCCTTGCGTCGCCGCATCGAGTACTCGCCGCAGTAGCGCGGGGGGTATCGGGTCGCTGCGGAACCTGCGTATGGCGCGCGTCGTATAGATGGCCTCGAAGAGGCCCATGTCCTCAGGCACTGCCGGCTCCTGTCGGGGAATCCGGGGAAGCATACCCGCTGTCGTCGGCACGGTGCAGACCTGGACGAGGGGCGCTTCGCGCCGCGCCCTAGCCGCCTACGGACAGCTCTTCGCGCAGCGCCTGCACCTGCGAGGCCATGGGGACGCCGGCCCAGCGAGGAGGCCCGTCCTCGGGCTCGATGGTCAGCTCGACGAGCGACGGGCCCTCGGCCGCGAGGATCGCGGGGAGGTCCTCCCGCAGCGTAGCCGCGTCGTCGTAGCGCGCGGCGCACCGATAGCCGGCCGAAAGGGCCAGCCCGCAGGCGTCGAACACGCCCCGCCCGGGTATCGGCTGGTTGCCGGTGCTCTGGTAGAGCCCGTTGGCGAAGACGAAGTGGTAGAGGTTCGTGGGGGCGAGCCCGGCGACCGTCACCAGCGTCCCGAGCTGCATGAGCAGGCTGCCGTCCCCGTCCAACACCCACACGCCGCGGTTCGGCCGGCCCAGCGCGAGCCCGAGGCCGATTGACGATGCGCTGCCCATGCAACCCGTCGCGTCGATATGGCTTTGCGAGGCCTGGCCGGCCTCGTGCCACGGGACGATCGACTGCATGCAGGCTACGCTGAGGGCATCACCTCGGTGGTCCGCGAGCGCCTGGATGGCTTCACTCCGTTGCAACGTCGTCTCCTAGTTTGTCGGGGCGCCGATCAGGATGACCACGGGACCGCGACGCTCATGGCTTTCGTGCAGGGCCGTGCCGACGTTCGGCAGGTCGGCGGGCGCATCGAGCCGGTAGAACGGCACGTCCCACGCGTGCAGCGTCGGCTCGATGACACGCACGCGCGGGCTCGTGTGCTCTGACACGGGCTTGGTGACGTCTCGTCCGAACTCGCCCACGAACATGAGGGTCGGGACCTGTGCCTCTATTGCGATAGCCCGCAGCGTTCAGCGAGGCGAAGAAGCCGGTGTTCTGCACCAGCAGCATCGGGCGGTGGCCGCTCATGTAGAGGCCCGCGTTGATGCCCATCGCCTCGTCCTCGGTGGCCACGGGCAGTAGCACCGGGTCGCCCTGCTCGGCGATGGCGGTAATCAGCGTTCGCGCAGCGTATCCGGTACCGTGACGACGTGGGTCATGCCAAGGCGCCGTAATTCGGCGGCGATGGCGCGCCCTTCGACGGGGTGGGCCAGCGGCGTGGCCTGGGTCTGCATGGCGGACCTCCCTCGGACGCCGGGCATGATACGCCAGCTAACCCCACACCACACTTAACCCCAGACCGTCTTGGCGGTCTCCGCGACGGTGCGCAGCTTGCGCGACTGGTCGGCCGGGCTCAGTCGGTTGCCTCCGACGGAGGTGGCAAACCCGCACTGGGGGCTCACGCCGAGTCGTTCGAGCGGGACGTACCGAGCGGCCTCGGCGATGCGCGCTTCCAAGTCCGCCACCGTCTCCTCGCGGGGCCCCTTCGTCGTCACCAGGCCCAACACCACCGTCTTGTCTTCGGGCACGCCGGCGAGGGGTTCGAAGCCGCCTGCGCGGGCATCGTCGTATTCCAGCATCAGCCGTTGCGCGTGCACCTGTTGTAGCACCGGCCGGGTGAGCCGCTCGTACCCGCCCTCTGTCAGCCACCGGCTGCCCTGGTTGCCCCGTCAGAGGTGGAACGCGAACGTCACCCGCGGGAAGGCGTCTATCACCGAGTTGTCCAGCTCGATGCCTCGCGCAACCCAGTCCTCGGCGCTCCAGCCCTGCGACGCGTAGAAGGCGGACCAGGCGGGGTCGAGGACCAACGGGTAGTGGGGCGCGTCGAGCTGCACGTACGTGGCGCCGAGCCGGGCGAGCTCCGCGACCTCGTCCCGCAGAATATCGGTGACGTCGGCCAGGAACGCATCGAGGGTGGGGTAGGCGTCGACCGATCGTTCCGGCGACCAGAAGTTGGCAAACAGGCTGGGGCTCGGCAACGTCGTCTTCACCACTCTGTCGGTGCGCCCGCGCAGGTAGACAAACTCCTCGACGGACAGGTGTCGCTTGCGCCGGAGCTTCCCGACCACGCCGAGGGTCTGGGGCCGATCGACAGTGAGGTCGCCGACCACCCCGTCGCCATGCCATGCCCCCCAGAGGAACGCGTCGATGTCGAACTGCCCAAAGCCCTCGACGGCCTCCGGCATCTGACTCTGGAAGGACAGACGGCGCATCTCGCCGTCTGTGACGATGCCCAGGCCCGCGTCCTCTTGGATGGCGACCGCCGCATCCACGGCGGCATCCTCGATGCGCTTGAATTCCGCTGCCGAGATGCGCCCCCCAGCCGAGTCGTCCCGTGCCCGGAGCAGCGCGGGCGGCCGGAGCAGACTCCCGACGACGTCGGCGTGGGGCAGCGTGTCCATCGGCGCGAGTATAAGGGAGGGGCGAATAGCGGGGAGGAAAATGAACAAGGGGCCGGCCATTTGAGGCCGGCCCCTTCGATCTCGCTTGACTACCGCGAGCGTCCGCCGCTAGCCGGCCTCGACGGGTGCTTCCTTCTCGATTGGCGGCCAGTAGACCCAGCCGGAGCCGGTCGTGACCTTGCGGGCGGGCATGTAGTCGGTCCACTCGGCCTTGTGGCCGGCCTTGACCTCATCGACCGCACCGGCGACAACCGTCCAGCAGCGCAGCTCGCCTGTGCCGCCGACAAAGTTCTCGGAGCGGAAGGAGAACATGGCCTTGAGGTTATCGGCCTGGCCGGAGGTCAGCTGGTCCAAGAACCAGTTGTCCAGGGGCTCGTCCACCCAGCCCGTGCGGGGCCCACGCGGGTCGTGGGACATGCCACCCGAGCCGTAGATCGCGATGCGCTTGGATGAGCTCTCGCAGATACGGGCGATGGCGCGGCCCAACTCAAGGCAGCGCTCGCCGTTCAGGATCGCGGGGGGGCCGTCGTCCACGTTGACGAAGACGAGCACGATCGGGATGTCCATATCGGGCAGGAGATGGAGTCCGGGATTGCCCCAACCGTGAGGCACGCCTCGGTCCGGCTGCGACTGAGGGTTCATCTCCGTGATGATCGCCGCATCGAAGCCGTCCTTCACCAGACCGTTCAGGATGGCCTGGGACAACTCCTGGTCAACCTTCACGGGGTAGCGGAACCGCTCGTCGTAGGGGCTCGGGGTCGGGTCCATGTCCTGCAGGCCCGTGTTGTGGACCGTGTCGACGTCGGGCCCGACGTAGACGGCGACGTTCGGAATGTTGGACCCGTCGAACCACTCACGCTGGTCGCCGATGACGGCAATGATCACGTCCGGGTTGAACTTGGTCAGCTCCTCCTTCAAGCGCGCGAAGTTCGCCTTGATGCGGGGGACCCGCTCAGCGATCACTTCTTCGGTCTCGAGCTCGGTCTCGGGCGGCTGCGGGTGACCGTCGTTCAGGCGCGCGTGCATCTTCTGCCACCCGGCATAGGTGGAAGAGAAGAGGCTGGGTGCGTGGGAAGATGCGAGGCCCATTCGAATTGGCATGACGTCCTCCTTATTACTTCGACTACTCGACCAGTCGTTGCAATCGTTGCTATCTGAATCGTCGGCCGGTCGTCGCCGGACGACGACGATCGATCACGATCGACGGCCATATTCTACTCCCGCCCTCCTGCCGCCTGCCACGCTAGGGTTTCCAGTAGGCGAAAGCGGTCCCGACCGTGGCGTGGTGGAAGCGGATGTAGTCCACGACGTTCGCCTTGGCGCCCAGACTCTCCATGGCCGCGCCGACGGCGATCCACTGGCGGACCTCCGCGGTGGCCCCGCGCACGGTGTTGGAGTCGAGGTCCCAAATCGATGCCAGCTGCTCGGCTCGGCCCCGCCGCAGGCGGGAAAGCACCCAGTCGTCCAGGCGCTCGTCCACCCACCCCGCGAGGTATCCCTGTGGGTCGCCGGAGAGCCCGCCCACCGCGATCAGCGCGATGCGCTCGTCCCGCTCGCCCAGGACGCTGGCCATCGCGCGGCCCAGTGGTGGCATCCGGTGTCCGCTGATGGCGGGCTGGCGATGCGCGTTAATGAACACCGGGACCACGGGCGTGGCGAGACCGACCAGTTTGCGTACCGGCTCGGTCAGTGCCTGGCCCGCGCCGTCTTCCGGCGAGCCCATCGGCTTGAAGAAGCGGCTGATGTTTACGTCGAAGCCCTCCTCAGTCAGCTCGTCCGCCAACCAGGCCGACACCACGGTGTGGCACGCCAGCGTGACCTGCTCGCCGTCGCTCGGCGCCTCACCGACCTCTGCATAGTGGGTCGTGCCCCATATCTCCTCACCCACGTAGACGCTGATCTGAGGGACCTGCGTGTCATTGAAGATGCGCCCCTTGTCCGACGACAACACGACCACCGTGTCGGGCTTGGCGGCGGCCAGCTGCTTTTTCAGCTCACCGAACCCGGCATCGATTCGCTTGGCGTAGTCGTCGAGCGTCTCGGCGGTTTCCGTCTCCGCGCGGTTCGGCTGCGGCACGTCCTTAATGAGCTGCCGATAGATGTCGTCCCAGCGCTCGCGCGGCCGATACAGAACGGGCGAGTTTGAGATGGCAGCGCCAAGAACGACAGGCATGGGGACTCCTTGTAGCGGGGGCGGTGGCCGAGGGCGCGACGGTATAGGCGCCGCTCCGGGGTGTCAACTTGGCCACCGCCCCACCCGGCCCTCGCCCGTCCATGAGGTCGCGAGCGGCGATTCCGGCCTCCACCTCGTAGCGTCCAGCCATACGTGACGCGCGCGCGTCTCTTAATAGGCTGGACAGAGGACGAAAAAGGCCGGACCCGACAGACGGACTTGTTGCCTCCCGTTCGGTGCGGAACGGGCCTCGGTTGCCGATGCGGATTGCTCATATCCTCCACGTTTCTGGCCCTTCGTCCGCGTTGACAAGCCGCCCTCGTTGGGTAGAATGCGGCCGACTGCGGCCTCCTCCAGAATGGACGCGGTCGAGTGAATTCAGGGCTGACTAGATCAGAAACTGAGGGGAGGCTTCGAGCCATGAGACGACCGATTGTGCTGCTTGCGATTGCAGCGGTCTTCGCGTTGGTGCTTGCCGCCTGTGGGGGCGACGACCCGACGCCGACCACTGCGGCGCCGACTGCGACGTCCGCGCCGGTCGGCGGCGGTGACGGCCCTGGAATGACCGACATTCCTGAGGCGAACTTCCGGATGCTTGCCCAGCAGGCGAGCTACGCCCCGTTCATCGAGGGTTGGCGGGAGATGGTCGACATCGGCACCGGTGGCCGCATCGACTTCACCCCGCAGGACGCGACTGAGCAGGAGGCGGTGGACTTCATCAACCGGAACAAGAACCTGTACGACACCACCATCTTCCGGTTGAACGAGGACCACGTGCCGCTTTGGGACGTAGCCGAAGCCCGAGGCCTGAGTCCCTCGGAGGCTGCGGACCCCGTGGTCAACCTGAACTTCACGGGTGGCCAGGTCATCGACCCCCGCCCGATGAACCTGTGGATGTCTTTCCCGGCGGCGTGCATGAACTTCTACACGCTGGACCCGGACATCAAGACCATTGAGGACTTCGAGGGTAAGCGCGTTCTCATGGGCTCACCGGGTAACACCGTGCTGCCCGTGGCCCGCATCCTGACGAGGGCCGCAGGTCTCGAGGGCAAGTTCACCGAGATCATCGGTGGTGCCAAACCTGGGTTCGACGTCCTGGGCGACCGCGAGGTCGACGTCTCGGGTTCCGGCATCATCTTCGCGGGCCACCCGCTGGGTTCGACGACAGCGGCGGGCAACCAGCTGGCCCAGCTGACCGGCAGCTTCTTCAACGTCGGGATGTCGCTCGAGCTCATCGAGAAGGCGCAGGCGGAGAACAAGGACTGGACCGACAATGGCCTGCTCCCAGCGGTGAGGCTCTACAAGGGTGACCTCAGCCGTTCGGCCAAGGTTGACTACGACATCGTTCGTAGCGATGACGAGTTCTGTGTTGGTTCCATCACGGTGAACTTCCAGGTTAGCCCTGGCGCTGACGAGTCAGCCATCTACCACATCGGGCGCTCCATCGCGGAGAATCTGGACGTGGCGGACGACTTCTTCCCGTTCATCTCCCAGGTCTGGAAGGAGCGCCTGGCCCACACGTGGAACCCGCAGTCGTCCTTCCACCCCGGCATCCGCCGAGCGTGGGACGAGGCAGGGATCACGTACGGCATCGAGGGCATCCGCGAATGGGAAGCGTCCTTCGACCGCGAGGCGTTCATCACGGAGTTCGACGCAGCGAGCAGCTAGCGCTCCCTGTTAGGGGACAGCTAGTTACAGCGAGTGGCTTACATGCCGCCCGGTGGCGATCAACCACCGGGCGGCATGCCCTGTTCGTGGCCGGTCCCAATGTGAACCGAACGCGGTAGGGTTGGCGGACGGAGTGCAATCCAGTCAGACCACTGGCACGTAACGTTCTACGAGACGCTCAGAAAGCCGGTGCTGGCACAGAGAGCGAGGGGAGTTGGATGGAGGACGAACTAGAGATCGCGGTCGATTCGTCCGCCTCCGATATGGGGGCGCCCGATCTCTCGCCCAAGACCCGGGGAGAGTTGGTCCTGGACATCATGTTCTGGATATCTCTGGGCATGATGGGCCTGCTCTACTTTGCGCAGTTCCGCACGCCGCTGTGGGACTCCTGGGACCCGCCGGGGTCCGGGTACGCCGCCGCACACGTAGGGGCCGCGGGCGTCATGATGTCCCTGTGGTACATCAAGAAGAAGCGCCTGACCGTCCCCGCGTGGGTCATCGGCATCGGCATCTTGCTCGTCTTTGCCATCACGGGATGGTATTTCCAGCACAACGCGCTGGCTCTCCTGTTTCGCCCTTCTTACGGCACCAACCTCGACCTGATCATCGGCCTCTCGATGCTGGTCGCGGTCTTCTACCTGTCGTGGCTGTATTGGGGGCCGATCTTCCCTGGCCTTGGCCTCATGTTCTTCGCCTACCTTTTCGTCGCCGACAACCTGCCGGGAGCACTCGCAGGCCCGTCCCTTGACGTCCACAACATTCTGACCCGTGAGGTACAGCACGCCTTCTTCCAGATCACGGACCTGGCGGCGCGGTTCCTGTGGATGCTGGTCTTCTGGGGCCTGCTCATGGGTGAGTTAGGCGGTGGCGTGGCCCTCATGGGCCTCGCGCGTAAATTATCGGGTGGGATAGCAGGTGGCCCCGCGATGGGCTCGCTGCTGTCCAGCGCGCTGGCCGGGTCGTTCGTCGGTGGAGGCGCGAGCAACGTTGCCATCACCGGCCCCGTGACCATCCCCGGCATGAAGTCAGCCGGCTACCTGCCGGAGGAGGCCGCTTCCGTCGAGGCGATGGCCTCCAACGCATCTTCCATCACCCCGCCGATCCTTGGCGCCGTCGCCTTCATCATGTCCGACCTCCTCGGCGTGTCCTACGTCGAGATCATCATCATGTCTATGGTTCCGGCCGGGCTGTGGTTCCTCGCCGTGGGGACCTGGATTCTGACCCACGGCCAGACCAATAGGCATCGCATCAAGGCGATGGACGCCCAGGTGGGTGCTTCGGGCAAACCGCTTCCCTGGCACATGTACGTCCGGTCTTCGATGCTTATGGCCATCCCGGTCACGGCCATCGTGATGCTGGTCATAAACGGCTACACGCTGAAGTTCGGTGCCTTCTGGGCCTTCCTGCTGACCATGGCCCTCGCGCTCGTCCTACGGGTCGAGACGCGGCCGAAGGTCTGGGCGAACGCATTCCGCAACGCCGGCATGTACGCCAGCTCCATCACGATCATCATCGTCATCGTCGCCCTCATCTCTGACACCTTGGTCTTTACCGCTCTCGGCGGCCGGCTCGGTGGCGTGATCGAGGACGTTTCGGGTGGACACCTGATCATCGCGGCGGCCATCATGGTCTTCGCGGGTGTGATCCTGGGTGGGCCGCTACCGGCGTTGCCCGTCTACTTCATCATGATCATCACCTTCGCGCCGGTGCTCGCGCGCATGGGAGTGCCGGTGGTGGCGACCCACTACGTGGCATTCTATATGGGGGCCTTGGGGTCGATCACATTCCCAGTGGCCGCCAGCTGCCTGGTCGCTGCCGCGGTCGCGAACACGAAGTACTGGCCGACCGCGGTCATGACGTTCAAGGTGTCGTGGCCGTTGTGGATCTACCCAATCCTCTTCGCCCTGGCTCCCGAGCTGCTGCTCCAGAGTGAGAGCTCGTTCGCCCACACCTGGTTCGTGATCGGGACCGCCGCCGTGGTCATGATCGGCGTGCAGTCGGCCACCGGCGGCTGGCTCTTGCGTCCGCTGCCGAGGCTGTACAAGGTCATCCTCTACTTGAACTTCGGCGTGCTGATAGCTGCGATGCTGCCCGAGGATGAGAGCGCCCCGCTCATGCTGTTGGCGATCGCGGTTGTCGTCGCGGTTGTGGTTGCCGTGCGCATAACCGTGAAGGAGGGCGTAGCCGCTACGCCCTCGCCCGCGGTGGCTGGCGGGGCGGGTGGCGCGGGTGCGCTGACGTCCGACCCGACGACGCCGACGGAGTAGATGATCGGGACACCGGCACCGGGCAAGACCGAGGACCTGGAATCTCGGCGCCAGCAGGCCCTGTCGCTGATGACGCTGGGTGCCATCCTCGTCGCCATGGCTGCCATCGTGGCGATCATTTGGTGGGTCGTCGTACTGAGCCCCATCGGCTTCGGCCGCGCCTTCGAGCACACCATCGGCGGCGACGATATGAAGACCAAGGTCAGCGGTGTCTTCATCATCGCCATCGGACTCTCCCTCGCAGGCGCCATAGGCTCCGGGGGCTTCGGCCTGTGGAAATACTGGCGCCTCCCCGGCTGAGTTACTTCAAGCGGACTGGGTGTATGGGCAACGAATCTGCGGTACACTGACCGTCACTCCAAGGCGGTCCGGGGCGGCAAAACGGAGGTTCAGACGTGGCTGAAAAGCCAAATGGTCATGAACGCGAATACGACGATCGCGTGACACCCTTCACGGGGAAGGACGCATCGGACGTTCGTAGCGAAGGGCCGGACGAAGCCGACCACGACGCCCAAGCCACGGTGCAACGGGACCTCTCCTCCAAGCGGCGCACGGGCCTCGCTTTCGGCCCCACGTACGAGCAGGCGGCTCTAGGCTTGCCCAACTACTGGTATCCGGTCATGTTCTCGGCACAGCTGGGCAAGCGGCCCAAGCCGTACACGTTGCTGGGACAGAACCTCATGTTCGTGCGCCGGCAGAACAGGGCATATGCGCTCGAGAACCGCTGCCCGCACCGCGGCATTCCGTTGCACCAAGGTAAGTTCGAGTTCGAGGGCACTATCAGCTGTACCTACCACGGCTGGACCTTCGATCTAGCCACCGGCGAGATGATCGCCGCGCTCCCCGACGGCCCCGACTCACCCATGCCCTACCGCTCTGTGTGCTCCGTCAGGGCGTACTCGGTGGAGGAGCGCGCCGGCGTCGTCTGGGTCTGGATGGGCGAGACTGCGCCCATGGTCCCCGTCGAGGACGACATCCCCGAGGAGCTGCTCCGCGACGATGTCGTGATGATGGGCTGGATCCACCCCCGGTATGGCAACTGGCGCTTCGGCGTCGAGAACGCCATCGACGAAGGCCACGCGCGCTTCCTCCACAAGGACTCCATCCAAGGGCGCTGGCGCCAGTCGCCGGCGTGGACGGACGTTAAGGTCGTCGAAACACCCGACAAGAAGTGGATCTACCGGCGGGTCGATTGGAGCCAGACCTACGCGTATTACCCGGGTCTCGGTGTGTGGCCCAGGAAGCACTTCTGGCGCAAAGAGCGCGAGAAGGACAAGCGGACCATGAGGGCGCGCGCCAAGCACGCCATCGGCAACGTCCCCGAGGGCGCGCGACCCGGCTCGACCCGGCTCCCAGCCACGTTCCGCCCGATCGGCTGGCCATACCCCATGGTCGTCAGCTACGAGTTCCACGTGCCCATCGACAAGGAGAACGAGCTCTATCACCAGTACATGGTGCGTTTCACCAGGAACCCCATCGTCAAACTCGTCTTCAAGCTGAAGTACTTGCTGTGGCACCGCTGGGTCGGTGAGTGGCGCTTCAACAGCCAGGACGGCTCCATGGTCGCGTCGATGACGGCCAACATGAAGACGGAGCGGTTGATGAAGACCGACGCCTCTATCACCGGCTGGCGCAAGATGGTCGAACGCCAGGCCCGTGGCCAGGTGGACGAGTGGCGCTCCATCGGTGTCGAGCACACCGCCGACCTCGATCTCGCCTTTAAAGGCGCGGCCGTCGTGGCGGCGGACGACCCATCGTTGGACCAAAGCGACCTCGGCTCCTAAGTCAGCCAAAGCATCGAGACCAAGAAGAGGCCCCGCCTGAGCGGGGCCTCTCTCGTGCGTGAGCCCGCGCCTAGACCGCCGAGCGCTCGCTATGGACGGCAGGAACAGCAGCATGACCATGGCTAATACGGCGATCGATGCGGTGATCCAAATCGCCAGGTCGTAAGACCCGCGAGCGTCGAACACGATGCCTATGACCAGTGGCCCGGCAACGCCGGATGCCAGCGTCGCGCCGTTCAGCATCCCTATCGCCGCGCGAAGGCTTCGCATGCCTTCTTTGGCCGGTCAAGGCGATGACCCGTCGCGCGTCATTGCAAGCACCTGCGATTCTTGCTACAACTGCACCGTGGCGGGCAGGTAAAGGAGGCAGCGCATGAAATTCACCATCGGCCAGGGGATGAACCGGGACCCGGAGCATCGGGGCCCGAAGGGCGTCTCGGCGCTCGGTCTTTCCGCCGACATCGTCAACTGGCCACAGACCATCGCTCAGTGGTGGGGCATGGCGTTCCTGCTGGCCTTCTTCGCGCTGCCGTGGGGTATCTGGGGCGCGCTGTTCGACGACACACGCCTCGGCGGCGGCGTCATGGTCGCGGCCTACTTCGTCGTATCGACGCTCTTCGGTTTGATGGGGTGGGCGCTGCGCAACGCCCGCAGCGAGGACTTCGCCCAGCTGACTCTGTCCATGCTCGTGGGCGCCCTGGGCCTAGCCGGCACCATCTGGCTGGGCATCTACCGCACGTTCGGCGACGGCCAATGGTTCGCGGGCATCGTGGTGGCCGCCATCAGCCTGATTTTGATAAACCAGGTGTTCCGTTCCTGGCAGACGATGCTGGTGCTGGGCCTGTTCACGGAGCAGAAGCGGCTGCTGACCCCGCCGGCGGAGTTCGCCGAGCAGGTGAGCCAGTACCGGCGGCAGCGCACCTCGTAGCCGACCGGCAAGCGCAAGCAAACGAGAAGAGCCCCCGCCATGGCGGGGGCTCTTTCATCTTGTCGTTGAAGGCGCCCTTCGACTGGCTCAGGACGAACGGACTCTAGTAAGGCAGGCCCGTCTCCTCGCGCGTTCGGGTCAGCGTATCGACGGCCGCGTGGACGAGGACCTTCGCAGCGTTCACCAGGTGGGGCGCGTAGGCCCCCGACATGGTGAAGCCGTGCTGGAGATCGGCCGGCAGCTCGGGGTTCGGCGGCGCCCCCGACACGCGTGCCGTCGGGATGCCCCACGTGCGCAGGATGCCGGCCTCCGTCTGCCCCGCTCCACGCCCGACGTACTCGTCGCTGGTGTCGCCTTCGATGGCCTGGGCAGCGCGGATGGCGGATTGGATGATCCAGTTGTGCGGGTCGGTCCTGCCTCCGGGCATGGCCACGTACATCTTCCACTCGGCGCTCATACCGGGGTTGACCTCGACGATGCGCTGCATGACGCCATCGAACCAGTACTTGACCTCCATGGGCGCGGTCCATGGCGCGGGCCGGATGTCGAGGAAAATCTCGGAGATCGCGGGCGACCAGTTGGGCTTGCTGGGGGCTCCCGTGTTCAGCGCGTTCGCCGCCATGGCCGGGCGGAAGCTGCCGGCCTTGAACGTCTCTCGATACTCCTCAGACGCAGCGTCCAGCGCCATGATGATGCGGGCCGTGTCGGTGAGCGTACGGTAGGGACGGTCCGGGCGATTCTCCGTGGCCATGTAGTCAGGGTCTCCCGTTACGCGGACTCGGAAGTAGCACATGCCGGGCTCTTCCCATGAGACGTGGTAGCCCGGTTTGTGGAACAGCGCGTAGTCGCCGGTGATGCCGTTCATCAGCGAGTGGACGAGGCCCTGGCACAGGCCGATATTCTTGCGCGGCTCATTGGTGGGGGACAACGACGGAGCGCCTCCGGCGAGGGTCGCCGCCAGCAGCGTGCCCTTGAGCGGCACCTCGGCACGTTGGAGCGCCTCGACTGCCATCATGATGGACGTGGCCATGCCCTTGTCGTTGTTCGACCCCAGGCCAATGATGGTTTGCCCCTCGACCACCGCCGGACGCATGTTGTCGCGCCGCATGGGGTCACCCCACTGCAGGCCATCCTCTTCGCTGTTCCCGGTCCAGTGGGTGTCGATGGGGCAGTTGACGAGGAGCGTCGGGCCGGAGCCGTCGCCCGCGAGCCGCGCGATGGCGTTGCCCTGGTGCTCGTCCATCTGCTGGTATGTCGCGTCGACGCCGAAGCCTTTCCAGTAGTCCACGACGAAGTTGTTGACCTCACGCTCATAGCCCGTGGGGCTGTAGATGTTGACCAGGTCAACGTCGATGGCGATGGCCTTCTGGGCGTCAATGAACGACCACGCCTTCTCTATCCAGCCGCGCTGCTCGCTGGAGAGCGGCACCTTGTCGACCTTGACGGTCGTGGGCGCCGCGGCCGGGTCGTCGAGGTATGCGTGGTGCTGGGAGGCCAACTGTGAGGAGGTCAGACGGCGTGTGGTCGTGCTCATTCGCGTGGCTCCTTCGGGGGAATAACTCCTCCGGCGTGCTGCGGCGCATGTTACTGGAGGAGACTTTCCCTCGCACGCGCGGCGCCGGTGCCTACGGGCCTGGCCTAAGGAGGGCCTGGTGGTATGGTCGCGGCGGGCGGGGCCGGGGCCCCGCAGAGCGGGAGTCGCATTTTGCTGTTCTCGAAGATACTGGTGGCGCTGGATGGGTCACTGACGGCGGAGGCGGCGCTCGGCTTCCTGACGACGGTCGTCGACTCCGGCCCGCCGGACGAGGTCGTTCTCCTCACCGTCGTTGAGAGCGCTGACGACGCCAGCTTCCAGTCCGCGCAGGCCTACTTGGAGCGGACCGCCAAGGACCTCGAAGGCTGGTGGAAACGCACAGGCGTGTCCATGCCGCTGCTGCACACCCAGGCGATCGGCGTCGACCTGGCCGAGCCCGGCAAGCCGCCGAGCAAGCGCCACCTCGCCCAGGTGGTCATCGACGTAGCCGATAGGGCCGGTGCCGACCTAATCACCCTCACCAGCAATGGCTGGTCCGGGAGCGACCGGTGGCTTTTGGGCCCCGTCGCAGAGCGCGTGCTTCAGCAGGCGGAGACCTCGGTGCTTCTGGTGCGAGCGGATGACTACCACCAGGTCGTACCGGTGAACATCAGGCACATCCTCGTCCCGTTGGACGGCTCGGAGCTGGCCGAGGAGGCGCTGCCCTACGCCGGCGCCATCGCCGCGCGAGTCGAGGCCGACGAGGCGCGAGTCATCCACGTGCGCCCGCCGCGCGAAGGCCCCGCCAGCGGGATCATGCGCCCCACCTACGATTTCCGTAGCTTCCCGCGAGGCGAAGAGGGCCACTACCTGGCAGAGGTCGCCAAGCGGTTGGAGACGAAGCGCACCCATGGGGCCACCGCGATCAGGGATGGTGACCCAGGCCCGCAGATCAGCGCCGAGGCACGGGAGAGCGGTGCGCACCTGATCGTGATGGCGTCCCACGGGCGGGGCGGGGCTCAGGCCAGGCCCTACGGCAAGGTAGCCGACGACGTGCTCCACGAGGCGCCCGTGCCGGTGCTAATGATTCAGACCGGCGAAACCGCCAGCAAAGCCTAGACCTCGACGTACTCCTCCAGCGCATCGAAGCGGGGCTCCAGCCCAAGGCCGGGCTCCTCGGTGAGCGTGGTCGCGCCGCCGTGGGGGCCGGGCGGGTTCTTGTAGATCATCTCCCCGGCCTTCCACATCGGGTAGTGGAACTCGACGCGCCAACCGTTGGCCATCGCGGCCTGGAGGTGCATGTTGTGGTGCGGCCAGCCACCGCCGTTGGCGATGACGAGGTTGAAGGCCTGCGCCATTGCCGCGACCTTCACGCCCTCCGTGTAGCCCCCGCAGTAGACGACGTTGGGCTGGAGGATGTCGACGGCGCCGTTGACCAGCAGCTCGCGGTAGCGGAACCGGTGGCCCTCGTTCTGCCCAGCCGCGATTGGGACGCTGGTGCGCATGCGCAGATCGTGCAGCAGCCGAGCGTCGTTGCCGTAGACCGGCTCCTCGAACCACTCGCAGTTGTGGTCCTCGACCGCCTTGGCAAGCTTGAGTGCGTTCTGGAAGTTGAACAGGTAGTTGGCGTCCACCGACAGCTGCACGCCGGGGCCGACCGCCTCGCGCACGGCGATGAACCGCCTGGCGTCTTCGAGCGGGTCCTTCGCGCCGTTGATGGCCACGACCATCTTCAGCTTGTCCTCGCCTTGGGCCACGAAGGACTTGGCCACCTCAACGAGCTGGTCGGTGTCGTACTCGAGCAGGCCGAAGGTGATGTAGGCGGGCACGGTCTTCTGCGCCCCGCCGAGGAGCCTCCAGACCGGCTGCCCAAGCCACTTGCCCTTGATGTCCCACAGGGCGATATCCACCGCGCTTACCCCGGAGCTCCACGTGCCCGTCTGCGACCGCGGGTTCAGGTCGAGGTAGAGCTGGTGCCAGATGCGCTCCGTTTCCGAGGGGTCCCGGCCCACGATCTTCGGGCCGATCTCGCGGTTGATGAACTCGCAGACCGCGAAGCGCTGAATCGGCCCGGTGAGGCCGTAGCCGGTGATGCCCTCGTCCGTTTCGATCGTGACGAACACCAAGGGGCGCGAGATGGTCTCGTCCAACAGGGGGACCGGCACCGGGATGTCATGGACGGTGGCGTGGACGCGGGTGATCTTCATCGAAGTCTCCTCTCACAAGCAGCGCCCGCCATGGAGGCGGACGCTGCGGCGAACGATATGTCAGTGAGCCCGACGTTAGCCGATGAAGTCGGTGACCAGCTTGACCATGAGATCGGGCTGCTCCCAGTGCACGTTGTGCGTGGCACCGGGAATCAACTCGAACTTCGAGTTGGGCGCAACCCAAGGCTTCGAGCCTTTGCCGGGGTTGTGGCCGGTGGACTCCCATTCCTCAGTCCACGTCGGGGACGGCTCCATGCCCTCGGACTCGCCCCAGATAAACAGGACGGGCATCTTGAGGTGGGGCATGCGGCGCTGGAGCAGGTAGGACTTGCGCGTGTCCGGGTTCGCCATCTGGGCGACCAGCGGGCGCAGGCCGTCGACGGCGCCGGGCTTTTCGGCGTAGGTGATCATCTGCTCGGCCATTTCCTGGGCCAGCGCTTCCGTGAACTTCGAGCCCTCGTACACGCTGTTCATGTTCGCGGCCTTGGCGCTCTCAACCGACGGCGGCTGGTAGCCGGAGACCGATGCCACGGGTGTGACGTTCATGCCAGCCGTGCCGATGCCGATCAGGTTGTCTACCCGGTCGGGGCTCTCGTAGGCGAGGATGCCGCCGAACCACGGACCGGCGCTGTGGCCGACCACGCTCGCGTGGGCGATGCCCTTCTTGTCCATGAACTCGCGGATGCCGTCGACGATGACGTCGAAGGTCGGGCCGTTGCCCAGCACGCGGTCGCTGTTGCCGAAGCCCAGGTAGTCCAAGGCGACGACGTGGTACTTGGCAGCGAGCGGCTCGAACATGAACTGGAACGTGCTGGCGGACGTGTAGACGCCCATGCCGTGCAGCAGGAGCACGTCCTTGCCGGAGCCCGCCTCAAGGTAACGGACCTTACCCTGTGTCAGCTGCTCATACTTCTCGTACTTATCCAGGTTGGGCAGTGGCATTTCCCCTCCAATACCGAGGCAATCTCGAGAGTCGCGCCGCCTCAGTTTCCGGCACCATACAACCCGCAATAGGGGGGTGCAAATCACCCCCGGACTGGCCCATGCGATGGCGACTGCGGCGGGCCGGCTACGCCGCTTTGGGGATTGTCATTCTGAGCGCAGCGAATAATCTGGCCGTAGGCTACGGGGATTCTTCGCTCCGCTCAGAATGACGCAGGAGGAGCGTTCAGAATGACACGTCGACGGGGTGGCATCGGCGCGACGACCTGCCTCACGCCTGCAAACAAGCCTCGGGGGGCGCCGTCCGCCTAGCCGCCGGCCGAAGAGCGGACCGTCATCGTCTCGAAAATGATGGCGTGGAGGCCGGTGTCGCCGGTGTTCGACACGGAGCCGGTCCACGGTTCGTAGACAATGGTCTCGCCATCGGCGACCTCGATCTCACGCGGGTCTTCCTCGCGGACGTTGAGCCGAAGCTTGCCGCCCTTCAAGAAGTAGATCAGTGACTCCTGGTGGGAGTGCAGCGTGTCCTTCTCGCCCGCCGGCAGGTGCATCTCGATCATGCGCCGGTTGCCGTCCCACAACAGGAGCTTGTAGTTGCTCGTGGAAGATTCCAGCGGGTCGATGTATGGCCGCCGCATGCTCACCTTTGACTCCAAGCTAGCCTGATCGCGAATGGCCCCGCGTCGGGGCGCGCCGAGGTTAAGGCACCCAGCCGGGGCCGTCAAAGCGGGCCACGCGACGATACCTCTACGCCACCGGGCATGGGCGTTCGCTCCACACGGTGGCGTGCGTGCACGGCGCCAGCGCCGAGCCCTACGCCACGGCCTGGCAGTGCCCCACACGGTGGCGTGCGTGCACGGCGTCAGCGCCGAGCCCTACGCCGAGGCCGTCTCCGGGTACCACGGCCAGTACTTGGCGAGCACGCCCCCGTCCACGGCCAGGTTGGTGCCGGTGACCATCGACGAGTCGTCCGACGCCAAGTAGAGGAACGCGGGAACGTAGTCGCTGGGGGTCGGCTTTCGCCCCAGCGGGATCGCGTCGTAGTCCATGGTGAAGTCACGGGTGGGGGGCCGTCCGCCCCGGGCGCGCCGCTTTTCGAGCGCCTCCTCGTCCTCCGGCTGCGTCGCGGTCGGCGTCATGTTGTTGACCCGGATGCCGTGGCGCGCCAGCTCCATGGCGACTGAGCGCGTGAAGTTGACCACGCCCGCCTTGGCGGTGGTGTAGCCGACGTTTCCCGGCTCGCCCTGCCAGGCCGCGCAGGTGACGACATTGATGATGCTGCCGCGAACTCCGCGCGCGACCATGGACTGGGCCACGTACTTCGTCCACAGGAACGCCCCGTCGATGATGGACGCGGTCTGCTCCCGGAATTCGGCGAACGACATATCCAGCACGCCCTTGGGGTTGATCTGCGCGGCGTTGTTCACCAGCACGTCGACGTGGCCCCATTCGTCCAGCACCCGCTGCACGGAGGCCTGGACGCCGGCTTCATCGGTGACATCGCTGGGAATCGCCATCGCCTCGCCGCCCGCCTCGCGGATGAGCTCAGCGGTGCGCTCGGCGGCCTCGGGGCGGCGGTGGTTGCACGCCACGCGAGCGCCCTCGCCGGCGAAGCCCAGGGCGACGGCGCGCCCGATGTTCGGCCCCACGCCCGTTATGATCGCCACCTTGTTCTCAAGTTTCATAGCTGCCTCCTCGCGCGAAACGAATCAAGCCGAGACGCTGTCGATTTTCTCCCGGCTGGTCGCGGAGGCTAGCGGGCGCCCCGCGGAGCGTCAACGGACGCGACATCTGGGCGGGGGCGGCTCCGCCACGAGCTGGTGGAGACGCTCACCCAGTAGTTGCACAGTCACAAAGCGTGGCCGGCCGTGCTAGTGTGCCAGGCAAGCCAAACCTCAGGAGGTCGCGATGACCGTCGCACCCGAGACGCTGCGGGCGATGCTCACCGAATTCGGTGGCGTCGACATGACCGACGAGCAGCTCGCCGACGCCGCGGGTGCCCTCGATCAATGGGTGGCCACGTTCGCCCGCCTTCGCGAGCTGCCGCTGGACGAGACCTTCTCCGCTAACGTGCTGCGGTCGGCCGATGGAGGCTTCGGCTCTTGAGCACGGCGCGCGACCTGGTAACCATGACCATCACGGAGCTGGCGCCGCGGATCAGGTCGGGGCAGCTATCGCCGGTGGACCTGGTCGATGCCGCCATCGCCCAAGCGGAGCGGCTGTCGCATCTCAACAGCTTCATCACGCCGATGTTCGACTCCGCCCGGTCAGAGGCGAGGGCGCGCCAAGAGGCCATCGCACGGGGTGGCTACCTGGGCCCGCTGGACGGCATCCCCATCGGCATCAAGGACAACATCCGCGTCGCCGGCGTGAAGTCCACGGCTGGGACGAAGGCGCTGGACGACTATGTGGCCTCGGAGGACGCCGAGGCGGTCGCGAGGCTCAGGCGCGCGGGGGCCATCGTGCTCGGCAAGGAGAACCTGCACGAGCTCGCCGCAGGCGGACGCTCCAACAACCCGCACTACGGCGTCGTCCATAACCCATGGGACCTGGAGCGCATCCCCGGCGGATCCAGCGGTGGCAGCGGTGTGAACGTCGCGGCCTGTATCACCCATGCGTCGTTGGGGACGGACATTGGGGGCTCGGTGCGCTTCCCGGCCCACTGCTGCGGTGTCGTGGGGATGAAGCAGACGTTCGGCCGGGCCAGCCAGCGTGGGCTCATGCTCACCAGCTACGACGGGGACCACATCTCGCCACTGACCCGCACCGTTGCCGACAACGCGCTGGTCCTCCAGGCCTACGCGGGCTACGACTCGCTGGACCCGACGACGGTCCCCGTGCCGGTACCCGACTTCTCCGCCGACCTCGGCCACGACCTCCATGGCGTGAAGGTCGGCGTCCCGGCCAACTTCTTCTTCGACATCGTCAGCGAGGATGTCGAAGCCTGTGTGCGCGAGGCCATCACCGCGTTAGAGGGCCTCGGAGCCGAGCTCGTCGAGGTGCGCTTCCCGTACACCGAGCACGCCCGCGCCCTCTGGATCCTGATGGCGAGCGAGGCCTCCGTCACCATGGAGACGCTGCTCCGGGAGCATGGCGAGGGGGTGTCGAAGGACCTGGCGACGGGCATACTCGCAACGCAGTTCATCCTGGGGCGCGACTACATCAAGGCGCACAAGCTCCAACGGCTGATCAAGGAGGGCTTCGCCGAGGTGCTGCGCGAGGTCGACGTCATCGCCGCGCCGGTGGCACCGCTCGTAGCCGTGCCCATAGATGCCGACGTGGTCGTCGTCAAGGGCGTCGAGTACTCGCTGAGGCTCACGCGCGACGAGGTCATGGGTCACCAGACCCACCTGGGGAACCGCACCGGCCTACCCGCCATCAGCGTCCCGTGCGGCTTTGGCGAGGGCGGCATGCCCGTTGGGCTCCAACTGATCGGCAGGCCCTTCGACGAGCCGATGCTCTACCGGGCGGCCTCGGTCTACGAGAAGGTTTCGCCCAGCAGCGGCGCCCTCGCACCCCTGGCCGTCGGCTAGGCTGGCGAGTCTGCCGCCCCCGGCCCCGCGTAACTCCTTCAGGGGGGGCATCGTGTGGGTGCCGGGGCGTATCAAAAGACCCGATGGGCGAGTTCATCAACAACAACTCGGCGATTCTTATCCTCATCGCCTTCGCGGGGATCGTTCTGCTCCTCGGCTGGGACCACCGCCGCTCCAAGCGGGCGCTGGCCATCATCGCGGCGGTGACGCTGGTGTTGGCGGCGGGCTACATGCAGGCGCGCATCGAGGCCAGTGAGATCGCGTCCGCCGACTCGCTGGACGCGGCCATAGGCGGCGGGACGCCGGTGGTCATGGAGGTGTTCTCCAACACCTGAGCGACGTGCCTCGCGGCCAAGCCCGCCGTGGACGGGCTGGAGAATGAACTGGAGCACGAGGCGGTATTCCTTCGCATCGACGTCAGCAACGAGATCGGCAAGCTGGTGGCGCGTCGTTACTCGGTGCGCCTGACGCCCACGTTTATCGTCTTTGACGACGATGGTGACGTTGCCTACCGGAAGGGCGGAGGCTTTCCCGACAAGGATGCAATCCGCCTCGCCGTGCGGACACCGGGCTGAGCGCCCCGGCTCCCTAGGGCCGAGCAGGGTGCCCTCAGCGTTCCCTTCATGTAGCCTAGAGCGGAGCGTGCAGGGACCTCGACGTTGAAGCAGGACTACTACAAGCTATTGGGGCTTCGGCCCGATGCGTCGGCGGCGGACATCCGGCACGCGCATCGCCGATTGTCCCGGCGGCTCACCAAGCGCGCGGACCAGGGCGACAGCCGCGCGAAGGCCGAGCTCACACACGTGGGCGACGCCTACGCGACGCTGTCCGACGACGCCCGCCGTCGGCAGTACGACATGGCCATCGCTGACGCGCGTGGGGTTCGCCCGCAACTCAATGCGAGCTCGGTGACAGACCTAGTGATGCGGCGTCGCTTGGCCTCCGCCGATGTCGAGACCAAGACCACGGGTTCGATCCCTGGTGCCCGCTCCGAGGACCTCGACTGGTCGAGTTGGCACCAGCGCCGGTTCAGCTTGAGGCCGGGCGAGATGCCCTTGCCCGCGGCAGTGGTCGCTGCGTTCATTCTGGACGCGCTGTACATTCTGCTCGTGCTGTCCGCGCCCGGGGGTGATGACGTCAACCGCATCGTCACCCGGTTGTCGTTCCTTATCAGTGTCATCTTTCTTCCCCTGGCAGCCGTTCTGCGGGGCCGGCACTGGTTTCTATGGGGAGTCATCGGGTTCGCCGCCGGCACGACGCTACCGCTGGTCTTCTTCGGTCGGCCCATGTCGCACGTTGCGTTTGCGGCCTTGCTGCTCGCGCGGCAGGGCAAGCCGCGGTGTCCGCACTGCGGCAAGCGCGTCGAGCGCCATACCTCGCAATGCTCCCGCTGCCAGGTGGACCTGCGAGCGCAGCCCGCCGGGCGGTGAGCGCGCCACCCTTGGTGTAGTCTGCGCTGGCCGGCGCAGTCGACCGCGCCCCCGCGGCGATCACGCCGGGACTTATCGGCATGGGGGAGCATATGGCACTGACCTACGAACAGGCGGAACGAGCTCTCCAGGGGGCCATGGCCAAGGCCAGGGAACTCGAGGCGAACATGACGTTTGCCGTCGTGGACGCTCGCGGTCTGCCGGTGGCACTGGGCCGGATGACGGGCGCGGGAGCACTCACCTCGGACGTCGCCGCGGGCAAGGCCCGGGTCTCGGCCTACTACGGCGCCCCGAGCGGCGCCATCGCCGAGCGAATGCCGGCCAGCATCCAAAGCAGCCTAGTCGCTCAGCACGGCGGCCGACTGATCTTCTGGCAAGGCGCGGTACCCATTCGCGATGGCGACGAGCTGGTCGGTGCCATCGGCGGCAGCGGGTCCACTTCCGAGAACGACGAGGTCGCTGCGCAGGCAGGCGTCGACGCTATCTAGCCGGGCCAGCGATTCGCGCGGGGAAGTGCCGGAATTGGCAGACGGGCATGATTTAGGATCATGTGCCTTCGGGCGTCCGGGTTCGAGTCCCGGCTTCCCCACCACGGCGCGTCTTCGGGAACAAGCCCGCGGCGTGCCGCGTCTTGAGTCTGAGGGCCCATGAATCTGCCCCCCGGGAGGACCGCGGTGCGTACCACACGGCTGATGCTAGTTCTCGGCGCCACCCTGCTCGTGCTCGCGGCTGCCTGCTCGAGCCCGGACCCAACGCCGACGCCCGACCCCACGCCGACGCCCGAGCCTACCGCGACGCCCGAGCCTACAGCGACGCCAAGCGTCAGCGCTGCGGGGCCCCCGGTGCTCATCGACCTCGCCGCACTCCCGCCTGAATTGCAGGAGGCGGCGCTCTGCCTCCAGCAGGCCTTCGGCGAGGAGACCTTCTCCATGCTGCTCGCCGGCGAGTACGTGCCGGCCCTCACCGACCTGGCCAAGCTTGGCGAGTGCGATATCGACCTGGCACTCCTGACCACCATCGTCAGCGTCGAGGGCGTCCAGCTGCCGCCCATTATCCAGGACGCGCTGGTCACCGGGACGTCGGCCGACGATATCGGCTACTAGCGAGGGCCCGCCTTAGACGCCCGGCTGGTGCTCGGGCTCGAAGTCCAACTTGCCGCTGGCCATGTGCAGGATCGGTGGACTCTGCACCGACAGGAAGCGCAGCGGCTGATCGGCGGTGGTCACGCCGTGGAACTGGCCTCGGTGCACGAGCAGCCGATCACCCGCGCGCACGGCGACCTGTTCGTCGCCGACCCGGATGATCGCCTCGCCGTCCAGGATGTACAGCACGGTCTCGGCCTCGTTGTGGCGGTGGACGCTGGAGGTCTGGTGGGGCTCGACCTCGACGAGGTCGGCACCCACCGTCTCTTCCAGCAGCGTGCCCCTCGTGACCTGCAGCACGTCGAAGACGTCGTTTCGCTCCGCTCCGGGCCTCGTGACGTCGGCCATCGTCCGCCTCCTGCCAGCCTCAGCTCCGTGGGCGCAGCATACCTTGACGGCGTGGGCCCGGCGCGCTCCGTAGAGTGCGGGCCCGGTGCGTTGCGACGGCCACACGGGTCTGCTACGGTTCTGCCGCCCCAAACACCTGATTCACGGGCTTACTGAGGAGACCCACACATGGCATCCAGCTGGACCAGCCTCGAAGTCGACAACAACACAATGGACATCTACCTCTCGACGCCCACGGTCGCCGGCCCTGCCCCTGGCGTCGTCGTCATCCAGCACGCCGGTGGCGTCGACACCTTCATCCAGACCATATGCGACCGCCTCGCCGCCGATGGCTATGTGGCCGCGGCACCCAACCTGTTCCACCGCCAGAAGGACAACATCCTCGAAGAGGTGAAGGGCCTGACACCGGGCGAGCGGTTGCCCAAGCTGATGACCAAGCTGGCCCAACTCAAGGACAGCGAGGTCGTGCGCGACGTGGACGCGGTGGTCGAGCTGCTTGGCGGCCACGCGGCCGTCGCGGGGCAGCCCATCGGCATCACCGGCTTCTGCATGGGAGGCCGCGTCGCCTACCTGATGGCGGCCAAAAACGAGAAAATCGCGGCGTCTGGCGTCTTCTACGGGGCCATGCTAACGGGCTCTTGGGGAGATGAGGGGCCTTCGCCCATGGACCTGACCGCCGACGTTGGCTGCCCGGTCATCGGCTTCTTCGGAAACGACGACGTGAACCCCACTCCCGAAGTGGTTGCGCAACTCGATGCGGCGCTGACGGAGCACGGCAAAGAGCACGTGTTCCATACCTACGACGGCACGGGCCACGCCTTCATGGACTTCTCCAACGCGGTCGCCTACCGGGAGAAGTCGGCCGCCGACGCTTGGCCCAAGCTCGTCTCGTTCTTCGACGAGAAGCTCAAGGCGGCCGTACCCACCGCGTAGCTCCGAGGTTCGCATGACCAGCATCGTTGGTCTGTTCCCTGAGCGCTCGGGAGCCGACGCGGCCCGTCGGCTGCTCGGTGCCGCCGGTTACGAGGGCGGTGAGATCGCGGCACTGTCGCCGCCATCCGGTCCCCCCGCGGTCGATAGCTTGACGCCGCCACTGCTGCAACGCGGCGAGTCCATGCTGCGGACGGGCGTTCGCTGGGGAATCGTCGGCGCCCTCGCAGCCGAGTTGCCCTTCGTCGCGCTGTTCCTCCTCGTGTCCGTTGATAGCACGATCATGGTGATCATGCTGGCGAGCATGTGGAAACTCGGTGCCGGCTTCGGCGGGTGGCTCGGGGTGATGTACGGCGGTGAGCGCGGCCTGGACCAGGACACGGCCGAGGACTACGAAAGCCTCTTGGCAGCCGGACGTTGGGTTGTCGCCGCCGACGTGCGGCGTCGCGACCGGTTGTCGGCGCGCGGCGCCATGGTGGAGAGCGGCGCGCTCGAGGCCCGCGACGTGCGGGGCACCTTCGAGCCCAAGCCGACCGTGCACTGGCTCAAGAGATACTAGCCAACCCCCGACCAGCCCTAGGAGGCCAAGATGACGCCGAGCAGCGACCGCGTGCAGTGGGTCTATTCGGCGGGCACCAAAGAAGAGTTGGGCCGCCGCTACGACGAGTGGGCCGGCGAATATGACAAAGATATCGCGGATGACTTCGGCTACCTGGGACCGACCCGCGCGGCCGAAGTGTTCGCCAGGCACGTCACGAGCGACGCCGTGGTCCTGGACGCCGGGGCGGGCACCGGCCTGGTGGGGGTCGAGCTGGCCCGGCTCGGCTTCGGGACCATCGACGCCATCGACCTGTCCCAGGGCATGCTCGACGAGGCTGGACGAAAAGGCATGTACCGGCGCCTGCGTCAGATGGACATGACCGAGCCGCTGGACATCGCTGACGACGCCTACGACTCGTGCATATGCGTCGGCACGCTGACCTTCGGCCATGTGCCGGCCAGCGCCATCGACGAGCTGGTCCGGGTCACCAAGCGGGGTGGCGTCCTCGTCTACACGCTGCGGCCCGACCTGCTGGACTCGCACGGCTTCGCGGCCAAGCACGCGGAGCTGGAGTCGACGGGCAAGTGGCGCCTGATTGAGAAGAGCGATGCGTTTCAGGGCCTGCCCAAGGGTGAGCCCGACATCCACTACAACGTCTGGGTGTTCGGGATCCTGTAGGTGCGATACGAGCCGCTGGGCGAGCAGCGGGCTTCGGTCATCGGGCTGGGGGTCTGGCAGTTCGGCTCGGCCTCGTGGGGCTGGAGCGACGAGTTCGGGCTCGATGCGGCCAACGCTATCGTGGCGAAAGCCTTGGAGCTCGGCGTCACGCTCTTCGACACCGCCGAGATCTACGCTGGTGGGGTCTCAGAGTCCGTGCTTGGGGAAACGCTCGGCGAGCAGCGCGAGGGCGTCATCGTCGCGTCGAAGGTCTCGCCGAGCCACGCCTTGCGGGGCCAGGTGCAAGCCGCCGCCCGGCGCAGCCTGGCACGCCTTGGCACGGGCCGGATCGACCTCTATCAGGTCCACTGGCCCAACCCGCTGGTGCCCCTGTCGTGGACCATGGCGGGCATGCGGGACCTCCAGCGCGAGGGCCTGGTCCGCCATGTGGGCGTCAGTAACTTCTCGGCGCGCCGCTGGCGAAAGGCTGAGGCGGCGCTCGGCTCACCGGTCGCGGCCAACCAAGTCGTCTACAACCTGCTCCAGCGCGGCGCCGAGCGGGAGGTGCTGCCGCACGCGGCTGGGCACGGACGCCTGGTTATCGCGTATAGCCCGCTGGCGCAGGGCCTCCTGACCGGACGCTATGCGGCGGGTAACGCGCCGCGGGGGGCTCGGCTGGCCAACCGGCTATTCCTGCCCGCCAACATCGAGCGTGCCCAGCCCGTCATCGCCGTGCTCCGCGAGGTGGCGGCAGCGCACGGCGCCACGCCTGCACAGGTGGCGCTGGCCTGGGTGGTGTCCAAGCCGGGCGTCGTCGCCATTCCTGGTGCCAAGAGCGTTCGGCAGATCGAAGAGAACGCGGCGGCCGCCGATATCGCGCTCGGAGGCGACGAGCTGCATGCGCTGGACGAGGCGTCCGGGGCCTTCAAACCGGTGCCGTGGCCAGCGGGGCTAGCAGGCTGGGCGTGGCGGGTGGTATTCGGGCGTTGAGGGCGGGTTACGCTAGGCCGCGCTCAGCGGCGTTCCAATGCGCGCACTCTGTAAGGTTTGTCTTCTGTAAGATATTCCTTCTACAATACCTGGACTCCAGATTCTCTAGGTGAGCCATGAACCTTGCGCGGAACGACTACTGGACCATGGACCTCGACGACTCCGGCACCACAGTCGACCTGACCTGGACGGCCGCCACCGCGGGGATGACGGCCGACGACTTCAAGGAGGCGCTGGCGACGTTCGCGGGCCTCGCCGAGGAGCGCGACACGCCGGGCCTGCTCGTCGACGTCCGCCAGTTCGGGTTCCAGATGACTCCCGACCTCGGCGAGTGGCGAGTCACGGACATCGTGCCGCGATATAACGCGGCGGGCGTCAAAAGGTTCGCCTACGTCTTCCCGACTGGCGCCGAGACGCCGCCGGAGTCCCAGTATCCCGGCGAAGACTTCCAGACTGGCTACTTCACGTCGACCGGGGACGCGAGGGCCTGGCTGGCGGGCTAGCCGGCTTACGCCAGGCCGCGCTCCGCGACGTGCTCGGGCTCGATGCGCACCGTGAGACGCGTCTGCCCCTCGCGGTGGCCCTGGTACTTCGGGTTTCCGGTGTACTTCAGCGACAACGCGTCGATGAGCTCGTTGTCGGCCTTGATCTCCGTCACGCGCCCACGTACCCAGAGACAGCGATACGCGCTTTCCAGGCCCATGACCGAGAGGGCGACTCGGCTGTCACGCTCCATGTTCCGCGTCTTCAGCCGTCCGGTGGCGGTGTTGATCAGAATGTCCGTGCCGTCCGTCTCGACCCATAGCGGCGTCACTTGCGGTGAGCCGTCCAGCATCACCGTGGCGATGTGCGCGTAGACCTGCTCGTGCAGGAAGTCCTGCGCATACTTGGGCAGGGGTACTCCCATGCTGTTTTCTCCTTCGGGTCGTCGTTTGGGCTGCGTCGTTTTGAACTGTTTAGCTGCGTCATCCTGAGTGGTTTGGCCGTGTCATCCCGAGCCCTTCGGCCGTCTCAGGACAGGCTCCGCGAAGGATCTGGGAGACACTGCCTCGCGGCGCTGTGTCAGATTTCTTCGCCCCGACACGTTGGGAACCTCGCGCTACAGGCGCTTTGCCATCGTTACGTGGTCAATGCCGGCCTCGACGAAGGGCGGGCCCTCGATGCGGTAGCCGCGCTCCTCGTAGAAGCGGCGGACGTACGCCTGCGAGTGCAGCTCCACGCCGCTCAGGCGCTGGCGACGCGCCTCTGTCTCCAGCGCTTCGAGGACAGCGGTTGCCAGGCCCCGTCGGCGATACTCCGCGAGCACCGCCATCCGCCCCACGCGGGCCACGGTGCCGTCCTGCACAACGAACCGGCCGGTGGCAACCACGCGCCCATCGCGTATCGCCAGCGCGTGTGTGGCCTCGTCGTCCAGGCCGTCGCGCTCGATCTCCGGCGCCACGCCCTGCTCCTCGATGAAGACCACGCGCCGGACCTCCAGCGCCGCCTCCCGATCGGCCGGTGTGCCTGCGAAACGAACTTCGATGTCCACGGGCGGGATTATAGCGAGCCTCGCTTGCCGTGCCCCGGCGGCCGTGGTAGAACGCGGCAAATCGCGGGAGCGGAGGGTGTCCATGGCAACCAAGGTGACGGTGCAAGAGAAGCCGCTGACCGACTGGCAGTCGGTGTGGGTCGAGCTGATGGGGGCCCAGGTGAAGATGTACCAAGGCCGCCAGTGGTACCTGCGGGGCATCGAGATGGGCGACCCGGCCAACGAGCCGTTGATCCTGCTGCACGGCATTGGTGGCCACGGCGAGACCTACGCCCGCAACATCCCCAACCTCGCCAAGCATTTCCATGTGTACGCGCTGGACATGCTCTACCACGGCTACTCGCAGAAGGAGCCGTTCGATGGCGAGCACATCGTGGACGCCTACGTCGACTCGCTGGTCGACTTCATCGACACGCAGGGGCTGGTGCGGCCGCACATCGAAGGTGAGTCGCTGGGCTCGATCGTGTGCTTCCACCTGGGGTTGAAGTACCCCGGCAAGGCGGGCAAGCTCATCCTGAACACCGGTGCGCCGGTCACCTGGAGCGACCGGCCCGGATTCCGCGAGAACCCGGACGGGTTTAAGGCGCTCGCCAAGGCATCGCTGGACGCGGTGAACAACCCGACGCCGGAGACCATCCGCAGACGGCTCGAATGGCTCATGGCCAGCCCCGACCGGGTGACCGACGAGATGGTCGACATTCGGCTGAAGCTCTACCAGGACCCCGAGGTCCGCAAGTCCATGAACAACGTCTACACCAACGCCTTCGTCGACCTGACCCAGTTTGAAAACTACTGGGTCTCGGAGGAGGACTGCGCCAACTTCAAGGAGGAGGCGCTGGTCTTCTGGACGGAATTCAACCCTGGCGAGGGCCCGGACATCGGGGAGAAGTTCCACTCGCTGCTGAAGGGGTCGAAGTACTACTGCATGGCGGACGCCGCGCACTGGCCTCAGTGGGAGCACCCCGAAGAGCACGACCAAGTCATCATCGACTTCATCGGCGGGAAGATGTAGCGGGCACTTCTGACCCGGGCGGGGCACGTTCAGGATGACGTGGAGTGGCGCTCGGGATGACCCGATGACGGCCGGTCGCGAGAGCTAGCCCTCGGTATTACCCCTTAGGACGTACGGGCGTAGCCAGCCCGACCTCTGGACGCGGCGGAAGGGTCGCGGCGATGCTACGCTTGCCCCGCCCTGGGACGCTCGTCCGCGAGGTGATACACATGCCAAACCAGTCTTGGAACGTCAACGTGAACGGGGACCGCCACGACATCGAGGTCATGTGGAGCCAATGGTCCAACACTGGTCACGTGACCGTCGATGGCCACGTGGTCGACCGTTGGGACCGCACGCTCAACCTCGCCCACAAGACAGTCTCGGTCGGCACCCACGAGGGCTACATCCGGTGGGCAGGGGCGTTCTTTAAGCCACCGGACCTGTTCATCGACGGTGAGCGGGTGGCTTAAGAACCGACTTTTGGATGCGAGGTCGCCCGCTCGGCGCCCGCTGGCCTACTCCCCGGTGGGCCGCGCGCCCGCGACGATGGCGTCGACGTCGTCGGCGAGCGACCGCGCCAGGCGCGGCCCCAGCCGCGTAATCACCAGCGCCGCCGCATAGGAGCCGAGCTTGGCCGCGTTCGCGGGGCTGAGGCCGTGCGTGAGCCCGTACAGCGCGCCCGCCGCGTACACATCGCCCGCGCCGGTGGTGTCGATGACCTTCACGGCGTGTCCCTCCACGTGGCTCACCAGCTCGTGGTTGTACACCGCTGAGCCGTCCGCGCCGCAGGTCATGAACACCATGTCGCAGTCGGCGCCCAACGCCTGGAGCGAGGCGTCGCGCTGCTCCGGGGGAGCGCTGCCATCGTGGGCGGAGCCCGCATAGATGGCCGCCTCGTGCTCGTTGCAGAACAGGATGTCGACGGAGGTGCGCACGACCTCGCGGAAGAGGTCGCCGAAGTGCTCCACCATCGCCGGGTCCGACAGGCTGAGCGCCACCGGGACGCGCGCAGCGACCGCCCTGGCGATCGCCTGCTCGGCGGCTTCGCGAGTGGAGTCACCCGCCCAGAGGTACCCCTCGACGTAGAGCATGCGGCTCCGCGCGATTCGCTCGCCATGGATGTCGGCGGCGCCAAGGGCGGAGGACGCACCCAGGTGCGTCCTCATCGTGCGCTCGCCGTCCGGGGTGATGAGGACGAGGCAGCTGCCCGTCGGCCCCTGCGCCGCCTCGACGTCGAAGTCCACGCCGGCCTCGGCCATGCTCTCGCGATACAGCGCCCCCGACATATCGTCGCCGACCTTGCCTGCGTAGAAGGCGCGGCCGCCGAAGCGCGCGATACCGACCATGGTGTTCGCGGCGGACCCACCTGCGGCGTAGGCGCGTTCATGGCCGTCGAGGCTCTGGAGCAGCGCCTCCTGTTCCTCCGTGGCGACGAGGGTCATGAGTCCGCGCTCCAGGCCGTGCGCCTGCAGCACCGCCTCCTCGACACGGACCTCGGTGTCGACGATGGCGTTGCCGACCCCGAATACGTCGTATCGCTCTTGCATGGCAGGCTCCGCAAACCGCTGACCCTGATGGGCGCCGCGTGGGTGGGCGCCAGCTTAGCCGATGGCTGTGGCCCACACATCCATGGTGGCACCCAACCGCGCCGAGCCGGTCGTGGCCTGATGCGCGGCATCGAGCGTTCGTTGACAGCGGGTGAGAGCGCCGGTAGACTTCGCTCCGGCGCTCTCACCCCGGTTGGGGCACGAGTGCCGGCACACCCATGTACGGCGAACGACGTCCCGAATTCGACCCCGACAAGCTGCTGCGCAATCTGCGTAGCGGCTTCGACAGCTTCCGCGGTGGCCTTCCCGGCGGCGGCGGGATCTCGCTAATTTTCGGCGGCGCCCTGATGATCATCGTGTTGCTGTGGGCAGCCACCGGCTTCTACACGGTCGGCCCCGCGGAGCAGGCCGCGGTGCGGCTCTTCGGTGAGTTCCGCGGCACCGAGGGCCCTGGGCTGCATTGGTACCCGCCGGCCCCCATCGGGACGCGCAACATCGAGTCGGTGCTCGAGACCAAGACGGTCGAGATCGGCTTCATCTCCCAGCCCGCGCGCGACGTTCCGGTCGAGGCGCTGATGATCACGGGAGACCTGAACATCGTCGACATCCAGATGGTGGTCCAGTACCGGATCGCCAACCTGGGCGACTTCCTGTTCCAAGTGGACGACCCGGGTGACGCTGACCGTGATGAGCGTGAAGGGCGCCCAGATGGGCGGACGCTCAAAGACGGGACCGAGTCGGCGCTCCGCCAGGTCATCGGTCAGCGTTCGATCGACGACGCGCTGACGTCAGGCAGGGAGGCGGTCCAGGAGGACACGAAGCTGGTCCTTCAGGTTCTGATGGACGACTACAGCTCCGGCCTGGAGATCCTCCAAGTGGTGCTCCAGACCGTACGGCCGCCTGACCCGGTGCGTGACGCGTTCGACGACGTGGTCAGGGCCCGAGTCGACAAGGAGAGCCGTATCAACCAGGCGTTGGCCTTCGAGCAGGACCGGATTCCGCGGGCGCAAGGTGACGCCGAACAGGTTGTCCAGGCGGCCACGGGATTCAAGCAGGCTCGCATCGCCCGGGCGCGTGGTGAGGCGGAGCAGTTCCTTGCCATCCTCAACGAGTATGAAAGCTCCAGGGCGGTCACTCGCCAACGCCTGTTCTTGGAGGCCATGGAGGAGATCCTCCCCGGCATCACCCTCTTCGTCCTTGACCCCGAGGCTGCCAGCGGCGTTCTGCCGCTCCTGCCGTTGGGCCCCGACGGGGCGGGCTTGCTCCCGACCGGAGGGGGTGGGTAATGAAGCTCATCATCCCCGCAATCGTCCTCATCGTCGTCGCCATCATCGTCGGGCCACAGGTGCTGTTCACGGTTGACCAGACGCAGTCCGTGATCATTACGCGCTTCGGTGAGGTCCGACGGGTGATCGAGTCGCCTGGGCTCAAGGTGAAGGTACCCTTCATCGACGCAGTCAACGTGCTCGACAAGCGGCTGCTGCGGGTCGACGTGCCGCCCTCCAGCATGCCCGACGTCGAGAACCAGTTCCTGGACATCGACGCGTACGTGCGCTACCGCATCATCGATCCGCGGTCCTTCCGCGAAGTGCTGCTCAACGAGGTCAGCGCGAGCTCGCGTATCAGCAACCTCGTCATCGCCGAGCTGCGGTCCGAGATCGGCCGGCGCAACCGCTCTGAGATCATCGGCGGTAGGCCCAGCGTCGGCCCAACCGGTCTGGCCGTCGTCGAGCCGCTGCTCGATGAGAATGGCCAGTTCACCCGCGAGGCGATCACGAGCCGGGTGCGCGAGCGGGCCGACGCACGGGTGAAAGAGCAGAGCTTCGGCGTCGAGATCGTCGACGTCCGTATCAAGCGTGCCGACTTCCCAGCCGCCACCGAAGAGAACGTGTTGACCCGCATGCGCACGGAGCGCGATGTCCAGGCGCAGCGCCTTCGCGCCGAGGGCGAAGAGCTATTCCTCACCCTCACGGCTGACGTGATCCGGCGAGTTGAGGTCATCTCCGCCGAAGCCGACGAGACCTCCAGCCAGCTCCGCGGTGAGGGCGAGGGAGAAGCCATCGGCATCCTCGCGGACGCCCTGGAGCGGGACCCGGAGCTCTTCTCCTTCCTCAGGAGCCTGGACGCCTACAAGGCATTCCTCCAGGAGAACTCCACGCTGGTCCTGAACGCGGACAGCTCGCTGTTCAAGTTCCTCCAGGACCCCGGCTCCGGGACCCCCTAGTCCCGCAACGCCGCGGCTTTAAGACCAAGAGCCCCCGCCGGGTCGGTGCAAACCGGGCTCCCGCCTGCTCGCGGCGCTTGTCCACCAGACGCCGCCCCGATAGCATCACGCCCGCGCACCAAACCCCGGAGGTCCCCCATGGCCAACGTCCAGACCAAAAAGGAACCCGTCTACGGCTCGCGGGCCGTCGTCGCCGCCAATCAGCCGATCGCCTCGGCAGCCGGCCTCAGCATGCTGGCCGCCGGCGGCAACGTCGCCGATGCAGCGGTCGCGACAGCGTTTGCCTGTGGAGTCGTCGAGCCGCAGATGGTCGGCCCTATGGGCGGCGGCTACATCGTTCACCGCTCGCCGGACGGCGAGGTCACGGTGATCGACTTCTACGCTGAGGGCCCCGGCGCGGCCTCCGAGACGATGTACGAACCGGACGACGCGGCCGGCTTCGGGATCGTCAAGGGCGACAAGAACCAGACCGGACACCTCGCCAGTGGCATCCCCGGCAATGCGAAGGGGTGGCTGCGGCTGCACGAGCTCAAGGGGAGCCTCCCGCTGGCCCAGGTGCTGGCCCCGGCCATCGCCGCCGCGGAGTATGGCTTCCCCGTCTCCTCGTACCTCCAGTACTCCCTGCGCAACACTCAGGCGCAGCTTGCCATGTTCCCGGAGAGCGCGAAGATATTCCTCGTGGATGGCAAGGCGCCGCCAGTGGGCCATCGCCTGGTGCAGGAGGACGCCGCGGAGACACTGCGGATGTTCGCCAAGCACGGCTCCGACCACCTCTACCACGGCGCACTCGGCGAGGCGCTGGTGGCGGAGATGGCGCGTGGCGGCGGCCTCATCACGCAGGCCGACCTCGACCAGTACGAGGTGCGCTACCCGGAGCCCATACGCGGCACCTACCGTGGCTACGACGTCGTCGGCACGCCGATGACCAGCGGCGGTGGGCTGCTGAACATGCTGGGCCTCAACATCCTCGAAAACTTCGACGTCCGCTCGCTGGGCTTCGGCACTGCCGCGTACTGGCACCTGCTCATCGAGACGCTGAAGATCATGTTCGCGGACCGCGGCAAGTACCTCGGCGACCCCAAGTTCGTCGACTTTCCACAGGAGGCGCTGCTGGACAAGGCCTACGCCAAAAAGCGCGCCGCCGAGATCCGCATGGACCAGCCCACCGCGCACCAGGGAGGCGACCCCGTCTCCGTCGTCCCGGGCCACACCACCCACCTCACGGTGATGGCCGCGGACGGCTCGACGGTGACCATGACGACGACGCTGAACAACTCGTTCGGCGGACGGGTCGTCGTGCCAGGCACCGGCATGCTGACCAACAACAACATGGCGCTGTTCAACCCGCACCCCGGCGGTCCCAACTCGGTTGGGCCCTACAAGCGCATGCTGACGGCCACGGCGGCCACCATCGTGGAGCGTGACGGCAAGACGGTGTTCGCCATCGGTACGCCGGGTGGCCTACGTATCTTCCCCACGGTGCTCCAGGGCATCGTGAACGTTATCGACCACGAGATGAGCATGCAGGATGCCGTGGACGCACCGCGTCTGTGGGCCAACGGCAACTTCGTCGAGTTCGAGTCCGCGTGCGACCGTAGCGTCATCGCTGAACTGGAGCGCATGGGCCACAACATGAACGAGGTCGCGGTGATCGCCAACTGCATGAACGGCATCCAGGTGGACGCGGCGTCCGACATGCTGGTGGGCGCCAACTGCTGGCGGGGCGATGGACAGCCCGCAGCGCTTTCGGGCGGCCTCGCCACCCACCGCGACGACTGGTACGGCTAGGCGCTAGCTGGCCGGCACACGGAGGGCGGGTTGGCGACGCACCGCGGCCGACGCGTACGGCTAGGGTTTTACGCCGCTTCGATGCTCAACGCGTAGGACACGCGTCCTCGCAGCGCGTCAAAGGCTATGACCCCGACGCGGTAGGTGCCTGCGGCCAGCGTTGCGCTGATGGACGATTGAGTGGCCTGCGGCGTGTACGCCAGCCCTACGACCTCACCGCTCGCGTCGTCCCAAACGACCAGGCCCACGCCGGCGCTTGCGCTGAGCGAGAGCGTGACAGTCACCGCGCCGGATCGCGCTAGGCCGAACGTATAGTGGTCCTCGGCCTGGAGGACCAGCGCCTCGCCATCGATGGTGGCGCGGACCTCGGGCCCGCCAAAAGCGTCGCCGGCGCCGATGCCGCCATGGAGAGTCTGCCCAACGTGGAGTTGCTGTGCTTGCGCCGTGGAATCGTTCGGCTCGCGCTCATCGACGTCGGATGGGGGCGGCGTGGCCGTTGGGGTGGGCGTTGGCATGGCATCGCCGCGGAGGGATGACGCGACCAGCGCAAGCCGTTCCTTGGTGGAGCTGCTGCTGAAGAAACTGCCACCGGAGGACGAAAACGTGAAGTCGAACTCGTAGGCGACCGGCCCGACACCCTCTCGGTAGTGCTCGGCTTCCGAGGCGCTAAATGCCTCCTCGCGCGGACAGATGCGCTCACCGGCGATCACCTCGCACACGCTCTGGCTGGAGGCGCGGCCGACCCTCGCCACGGCACCTGTCCTGAATCCTTGCCACGCGGCGAAATCCGAACCGGAGCCGATCTGGCTCGCGCTGGCCTGGACGAGCTCGTCGGCCTCGAAGCGCTCGGTGAAGTACCCGCTCCCGGCCCAGGCGCCCGTGTCCCCGTCGAAGATGGTGGTCAGGCCCGCGCCATTCGAGGCGACGATGCGATTGCCGTCGACGCCGAAGTACCGCCAGCGCGGTGCGAAGTCCCTCGGTCGATCGCGGTCCGCCCGGCTGACCGAATCGCCGCTGACGACGATCTCGTAGGCCGTCACCCCGCCGATAGTGCGCGGCGTCCCCAGCGCGAGGTTGAACTCGCCCTCGTCGGTGCTGCTGCTGCATCCGCGGCGCTGGTCGCAGGAGCCGTCCGTGTGCTCCCAGCGGTACGTCCAGAAAGAACCCTGCTCCAGCGCGAGGCCATAGCCCGCGAAGGCCGCGACCGGCCCCTGGGCCGCTGTCGGTGTCGCCGTAGGCGATGGCGTAGGGCTGGGCGTGCCGGTCCCCGCGCGGGCCGTCGGTGACGGCGTGGTTCCAGGGGCGCCATCCTCCGCGTCGCCGCTGGAGCACGCCGCGGCAATCAGCAGCAACGTGAGGGCGAGGGCGAGGATGCGAGACGGGATGGCCTGGGGGTGCCGCATCGTTTCCAGTGTCATGCGCCAGGATCAAGCGGGCAAGAGGGCCAGCACCCAGGCATTGGCCTGCTACACTGGTCGGGATGGACGCCTCGCTCATCCGCAACTTCTGCATCATCGCGCACATCGACCACGGCAAGTCCACGCTCGCAGACCGCATGCTGGAGCTCACCGGCACGGTGTCCGCGCGCCAGATGCAGGCCCAGGTCCTCGATTCCATGGACCTCGAGCGCGAGCGCGGCATCACGATCAAGGCCCAGGCGGTGCGGATGTCCCATCGCCACGACGGCCGTGACTACGAGTTCAACCTCATCGACACGCCTGGGCACGTCGACTTCGCCTACGAGGTCTCGCGCAGCCTCGCGGCGTGCGAAGGCGCCATCTTGGTCGTCGACGCCAGCCAGGGCATCCAGGCGCAGACGCTGGCCAACGTCTACCTGGCGCTGGAGTACGACCTCGCCATCATCCCGGTCATGAACAAGATCGACCTGCCGATGGCCGATGTGCAGCGGACGCTGGAGGAGCTCGACCAGGCCTTCGGCTTTCGTGCCGAGGAGGTCATGTCGGTGTCCGCCAAGGTCGGCACCGGCGTGACTGAGCTGCTCGATGCCGTCGTCGCGCGCGTCCCGCCGCCGGAGGCGCATCCGGACCGCCCGCTCCGCGCCTTGGTGTTCGACTCCAAGTACGACTCCTACAAGGGCGTCGTCGCCTACGTTCGCGTGATCGACGGCCAGGTCCGCGCCAACGACCGCGTGCGGCTCATGGTGGCGGGCACGCAGGCCGACGTGCAGGAGGTCGGCGCGTTCCGTCCGGCCATGCAGCGCGAGCCGTCGCTGGTTGCGGGTGAGGTCGGCTACGTGGCGACTGGACTGAAGAGCGTCGGCGAGGCGCAGGTCGGCGATACGATCACGCTGGCGCGGAACGGCGCCACCGAGGCCTTGCCTGGCTACGGCGAGCGCAAGCCCATGGTCTTCGCGGGGCTCTACCCGGCTGACGGTAGCGAATTCCACGAGCTGCGCGAGGCGCTCGAGCGCCTGCAGCTGAATGACGCGGCGCTGGCCTTCGAGCCCGAGAACTCGGAGGCGCTCGGCCCCGGCTTCCGCTGCGGCTTCCTGGGGCTGCTGCACATGGAGATCGTCCAGGAGCGGTTGGAGCGTGAGTATGGGCTTGACCTGGTGGTCACCGCGCCGAGCGTCGCCTACCGGGTCGTCATGCACAATGGCGAGGTGCGCGAGATCGAGCGCCCCAACGACCTCCCCACCGGCGGCGAGCGCGAGGCGGTGTTGGAGCCGTGGCTGAACATCAGCATCATCACGCCCTCCCGCTTCGTGGGCGGCATGATGGAGCTGACCAACAACCGGCGTGGCATCTTCAAGCGCACCGAGTACCTGGACTCCGCCGTGACGACGCCCGGCGAGGCCAGCATGCCCTCGGCGGACCCGCGCGTGCTCATCGAAGCGCAGGTGCCCATGGCTGAGGTGTTGGTCGACTTCTACGACCAGATCAAGACCCGCAGTAAGGGCTACGCCTCACTGGACTACACCTTCGCCGGATACCGCCCCGCCGACCTCGTACGGCTGGACGTGCTGGTCAACGAGATCCCCGTCGATGCGCTGTCGCTGGTCATGCACCGCGACGGCGCGCAGCACCTGGGGCGCGAGCTGGTCGTGAAGCTACGCTCGCTGATCCCGCGCCAGCTCTTCGACGTGCCGATCCAGGCCGCCATCGGCTCGCGCGTCGTCGCCCGCGAGACCGTGAAGGCGCTGCGCAAGAACGTGCTGGCCAAGTGCTACGGCGGCGACGTCTCGCGCAAGCGCAAGCTGCTGGAGAAGCAGGCCGAGGGCAAGAAGCGCATGAAGCGCGTCGGCAACGTCGAGGTGCCGCAGGAAGCCTTCCTCGCAGTCCTCAAGATGGAGCGCTAGGCGAGGCCCTTGCGCAGCCACATGAAGCAGTCCGGCGAGTCCTTGGGGTCGCGGGCGTAGACGATGCCGCCGAGCGCGTCGCCGGTGGCCTCGACCAGCGCCATGCCGTGGCCTTGGAGCGCGGCAAGCACCTCCTGAGCGTCGTACAGTCGGAACGAGCGCTCGGCTCCGTAGTCCTTGTCGAACACCGTCCACACGCCGTCGCCCTGCCCATCGCCTTGCTTGAAGTGCAGGCACAGCACGCCGCCGGGCCTTAGCACGCGGCACAGCTCAGGCAGCACTGTGCCGTAGACGCTGGCCGGGTCGATGTGCTGGATGACCGAGTTGCACAGCACGACGTCGAACGCACCGTCGTCAAAGGGCAGCGGCACATGGAGATCGTGGACCGCCAGGCGCTCGGCGAGCTCAGGATGGCGCTGGCGACCCAGGGCGATGTTCTCGTCGATGGCGTCGACGCCCCACATGTCGTAGCCCGATGCCGCCATCGTCGCGACGTCGCGGGCGCCTGCGCCGCAGCCCGCGTCAAGGCCGCGAATGCCGGGTGCGAGCTCGCGCGTGCGGGCCAGGATGTCATTGTCGTCGCGCAGCGCAGGATGCGAGGCGTCGTGGTAGACGGACTGGATGAAGGTCTCGGCGACCTCGGCGTAGCGGTAGGCGTGGCGGCGGTACCACTCGGGGCTGTAGCTGTTTTCGTTGCTCACGCCAGTGACCCTCGCTTGGGGGCCCGCGCTCTTGTCTGGGCCCTATGCCGCCTTTCGCCGTCGGCCGGGAGGAGGTTCTTCCCGCCCAGCCCGGCCCCCTGCGCCATCTTCTGAGGCGAGCGGGATTGTTTCAGTCGGCCTTGGGGGCCAGCTCCCGGAGCCAGCGGCTGAGGTCGTCGGCGTACTCATCGCGCTGGAGGGCCAGCTCCACGGACGCCTTCAGCAGGCCCAGCGGCGTGCCACAGTCGTAGCGCTTGCCTTCGTAGCGGTAGGCGAACACCGGCTCACGCTTCGCCAGCACGTCGATGGCGTCGGTCAGCTGGAGCTCGCCGCCCGCACCCGCGGTGATGGCCTCGAGCGCCTTGAAGATGGCGGGCGTGAACACGTACGGGCCGGTGATGGCCAGCGTCGACGGGGCCTCCTCCACCGTCGGCTTCTCGACCACGTGGCTGATGCGTAGCTCGTGCTCGGAGACTGGGTCGCCGGCGACGATGCCAAAGCGCGAGACCTCTTCGCGCGGCACCTCGATGACGCCGACGATGCTGCCGCCTCGCTTCTCGTATGCGGCCAGCAACTGCTGAGTCGCGGACGGCTCGCCGATGATCACCTCGTCGGGGAGGTAGACGACGAAGGGTTCGTCGCCGACGACGTTGCGCGCTATCAGCACCGCATGGCCGAGGCCGAGCGCCTCGCGCTGGCGGATGGCGATGACGTCGGCCATGCGGGAGATGCGGCGCACCTCGTCGAGCCGAGGGTTGTTGCGGACCTCCAGCGTGCGCTCAAGGTCGGGCGCCAGGTCGAAGTAGTCCTCCGTCATCTCCTTGCCGCGGGAGGTGACGATGATCACGCGCTCGATGCCAACATCGCGTGCCTGCTCGACGGCGTACTGGATCACCGGCCGGTCCACCAGGGGCAGCATCTCCTTGGGGACGGCCTTGGAGATGGGGAGGAAGCGGGTGCCGAAGCCCGCGGCGGTGATGACGGCGGTGCGTACGGTATCCATGACACACCAAAGTCTACACCTGGCCTGAGGGCAGGCTGGCGATGGACTAGCGAGCCTGGTCGCCCCTCCGGCGCAGCAGCCGGAACATGGCGTAGCCGGAGGCGGTGCCGCCGAGGCCCAGCGGTATCAGCCACAGGTAGTTGAAGCCGGGTTCCGGCGTGCCCTCGTGTCCCTCGCGGGCCGAGATCGCCCCGGCGCTGAGCGCAGACAGCACTACTAGGGCGGCGAGCGTGGTCAGTTGAAGAGCGATGCGGCGGACCATGGCCCCATCATACCGGGGCCCGGCGCGGCCGGCGCCAGCAGTGAGCGGCACGGGTAGAATGGGGCACTATGGCAGTGCAGTCCCGCCAGGACCAGCGGTTCTTTCTCGTCTTCTTCCCCCTCGGCCACATGGCCGTCGACTGGGGCGGCGGTGCGGTGCTGCTGCTCACGCCCGCCATGGCGCTGGCCATGGACCTTTCGGCGCTCCAGGTCGGCCTACTGCTGACGGCGATGGAGCTCGGCGCCGGCATCGCCTACGCCCCCGCGGGCCTGCTGGGCGACCGCATCCATCGGCGCGGACTGCTCCTGCTCGCGTCGTTCTGGTGGGTGGCCATCGGCTATCTGGCTGCTTCCTTCGCGCCAGGCTATTGGTCCGTTGTGGTGCTGCTCACTCTGGCGGTGGCGGGCGTGGCCGCCTGGCATCCCGTCGCCACCGGCGTCATGGTCCAGCAGATGGCGGAGCGCAAAGCGCAGGTCCTGGGCGTGCATGCCATCGGCGGCACGCTCGCCCACGTCTTCGCCCCGCTCAGCGTGGGCTTTCTGCTCACCTACATGAGCTGGCAGAGCGCGCTGCGGCTCTCGGTGCTGCCTCCGCTTCTGGTGGGCGTGGTTCTGCTGTGGTGGTGGCGGCGCATCCCGCCGTCCCAAGGCGAGCGCATCGGCCGCGCGGACCTTCGCGAGATGTGGCGGGCGTGGCGGCGCCCCGCGGGCCTGTCGGTGGCCGCGATGCTGGTCACCTACCAGATGTCCTTCGTGGCCCTCCAGGCGATGACGCCGCTGTTTCTCGTTCGCGAGCACGATTACAGCATCGGCCTGACGGCCGTTGTGTTCGCGGCGATGCTGACCGGCGGCGCGCTTGCCTCGCCCTTCATCGGCCGGGCGTCGGATACGGCCGGTCGCAAGCGAGTCGCCGTCGTGGCGCTGGCGGGGGCGGGTGTGGCGGCTGCCGTCGCCGCCTTCGCCGGCGGTGGGCTCCTGCTGGTCGGGAGCCTGGTGGTCGCGGGGACGATCATCGTCTCGGTGCGGTCGGTCATGTTGGCCGCCGCGGTGGACGTCACCCGCGGGCACGAGTCCACGGCGCTTGGCGTGGCCTTCAGCATCATGGACGGCGTGGGGGCACTGGGTGCGCTGAGCGCGGGTGCCATCGGCTCGAGCGACCTGCGCCTGGCTATCGCCTTCGCCTCGGCCATGGCGTTCGTCTCGCTGGCCGTCGCGCTGGCCATGCCGTCGCGGAGCGCCCTGCGGGCCGTCGAAGCCCGGCCTGTGTAGCGCGTGCCATCGCCGTTCGTGGAGCCGAGTAGGACACGTACGCAGACGTTGTGTCCCCCATTGGCCGTTGACCGACGGGGGATCGCTCCGTACGATTGTGTTGGTCGTGCTAGATGGGGAGTTAGCGGCGCCCTGTACCCGCAATCCGCTATAGCGGGGTTGAATTCCCCCCTTCGAGTCGGCCTCAGTGCCTCTAGCTCGGGATCTCGTGTTGAGAGCCGGGCCCTGCGCGGCGGAGCCTTGCGAACCCCGTCAGGTCCGGAAGGAAGCAGCGGTAAGCGGTGTGCTTCGGGTGCCGCAGACCAGCCTGGTTCGAGCGAGAACCCAATGAGTCAAGCACTGGGTCACCGGCGCAACGGGGGGTGCACGACTCTATCCTTATCTCGCTGCTCGCGCCCGGGGTGCAGACTGCCGATGGTGGTCCGTGCCCCGGCGTGCAGGGCAATCGCCTCCCCCGCCAGGACCCGCCAGCCGGGTTCTTCCCGCCCGCCCGCCCCAGCACGCCACCGATGATGGCGACCCGATCGAAGAGGCGCCTCGGTCAACACTTCCTGACCGACCGCAACATACTCGCCGCCGTCGCTGACGCGGCCGGCGTCGGCCCCGGCGACACGGTCATTGAGGTCGGGCCGGGTCGGGGTTCGCTCACCCGCGTGCTGGCGGAACGGGCCGTGCGCGTCATCGCCATCGAGCTGGATGGCGCGCTGGCCGCGGAGCTGGAGAGGTCGCTTCCGCCCGGCGTCGATGTCCGCCACGCCGACGCGCGCGACGCCGACCCGTCGGTGCTGCTCGGCGGGTGCGGCCCGTACAAGCTCGTCGGCAACCTGCCGTACTACGCGGCGCTGCCCATCTTGCGCCGTTTCCTGGAGAGCGGCTGCCCGCCGGCTCAGGCTGGGGTACTCGTCCAGCGTGAGGTCGCCCAACAGCTCGTGGCCGCGCCCGGCTCCATGTCCCTGGCGTCGTTGGGGGTGCAGGTGTTCGGCCGTCCGCGCATCGTGCGTCTCGTGCGGCCGGGCTCCTTTGATCCGCCACCCAAAGTGACATCGGCCATCGTCGCCATCGAGGTCTACGACCGCCTGGCCGAGGGCATCGACGACGTGGCGCGCTTCTTCGAGCTGGCCCGCGCCGGCTTCAGCGCGCCGCGCAAGCAGCTGCGCAACGCGCTCGCCGCCGGCCTGGGCGCCGCGCCCGCGGAGGCCGTTGCGCTCCTCGACGTGGCGGACATCGAGCCCAAGCGGCGCGCCGAGACGCTGAGCGTCGCCGAGTGGGCTGCGCTGTACCGCGCGTGGGGCGAGTCCGTCTCGCCAGCCCAGGGGGCGTGACGTAGAATCGGCCCACTTTGGGGGGAGGGCGCACCATGACCACCGCACCGGTCGAGATCACGGACGGCTACGTCGAGTCCAAGGGGAATCGCCTGCACTACCTGGAGGCCGGCAGCGGCTTTCCGCTGGTCCTGCTGAACGGACGCGACGCATTGCTGTCGGGCGAGCAGTGGCGCTTGAACATCCCCGCGCTGGCGGAGGTCGCCCACGTCTACGCCCTGGACGTGCTGGGCTACGGCAAGTCCGACCTGCCGACGTCGGGCTACACCTTCGAGACCTTCGTGGACATGCTCGAAGGCTTCCTCGACGGCCTGGGCATTGAGAAGGCCGACATCGGGGGCCAGAGCGCGGGCGGCTGGACCGCAGGGCTCTTCGCGTGGCGCCACCCCGAGCGGACCCGCAAGCTGATCCTGGTCGGCAACGCCGGTGCCAACCTCCAGGGACCCGCCGCGCCGACGGAGTGGACGCCCCCCGAAAAGGACTACATCCGCGAGCGCCTCCAGTGGGCGTACGCCGGCAACGTCGAAGTCACCGACGCCATGGTGGACGAGCTCTATGAGCTGGCACGCCGCCCGGGTCGGGGCGAGGCGTGGCTCGCGCTCATCGGGGCGACTCACGACATGGCCGAGCGCGAGAAGTATTTGCTGCTCGACAAGCTGCCCGACGTGAAGGCCCCCACACTCATCGTTTGGGGCTCGAACCCCACGGGAATCGGCCTCGAGCACGCGCACAGCCAAGACGAGGCCCTGCCGAACTCGCGCCTTGTCGTCATCGAGGGCGGCAGCCACAGCGCCCAGGGCGTCAGGCCCCGCGAGTTTGAGCGGGAGGCGGTTGCCTTCCTCAAGGAGCCGATGTAGCAAGCGGCGTGGCCACCTTGCGTCTCCTGGCCCCCGCGAAGGTCAACCTTACCTTCGAAGTGCTCGGTCGCCGCGACGACGGCTACCACGAGGTCCGCACCGTGCTCCAGGCCGTCGACCTTGTTGACGAGCTGACGTTCAACCCGGCGGATGCCCTGACGCTTGACGTTGAGCCGTTAGGGAGCGCGCCCACCGAAGGCAACCTGGTGCTGCGAGCGGCCGACGCTCTCCGTGCCGCCACCGGGACGCGGGCGGGCGCCGCGATCGCGCTCACCAAGCGCATCCCCGCTGCTGCGGGGCTTGGCGGCGGCAGCAGCGACGCCGCGGCAGCGCTGCTGGGTCTGCGGCGCCTGTGGGGCGTCGATATCGATGACGCTGCGCTGCACGAGATCGCCGCCTCGCTCGGGAGCGACGTGCCGTTCTTTCTGCGCGGCGGCACGGCGCTGGGCACGGGACGGGGCGAGCGTTTGCAGGCCCTGCCGGCGCCTCGCGAGCCGCATATCGTCATCCTGGAGTCGACGGATGAGGCGGCGGCCGGCAAGACGGCGCGTCTGTACGCGCTGCTCGAGGCGCGCCACCACGCACCGGACGCGCCTGCGGCTGACGAAGTCGAGCGTCGACTGCGGGCCGGTGACCCCCTCGGCGACGCGCTGCACAACGCCTTCGACGACGTGGCGGGCGAAGCCTTCCCGCACCACATGGCCCAACGGGAGATGTTTCTCGGCGACGGCGCGCGGGGAGTCCACCTCGCCGGTGCCGGACCGGCGCAGTTCGCTCTGTTCGCCGACGAAGCCGAGGCGTCGATGGTGCGAGACCGCCTGGAGTTCCACGGCTACCGCGCGCACCTGGCGGGGTTGCTGGGTCCTTGGACGCTGGACGGGCGCTCAGCCTGACCACTAGCGCGTTGCACCGAGACGTGGGGAAGCGGGACAGGCGCGTCTTGCACGGGCGTAAGGCCTGCCGTAGCCTGGCCGCGCCGCCATGACCAGTCCGCTGCCAGGTCAGCGCATGTTGCGCGCCCACTCGTTGGACGCGCCCGTGGTCGCCGTTGCGGCCGCCGTCGGCGCCCGGGGCAGGTCATCGGTCGCCGCGGTGCGCTTCGAAGGCGGCGAGCCGCGCGAACGCTTCGTATCGCCGTCTGCTGCCGTAGCGGGGCTCGCGAGCTTCGCGGGCGAAGCGCCAATTGTCGGGTTTGGCCTCGCGGACCTGCTTGGCTCGCTGGCCGGGTCGGGCGCTGCGCCTGCGGGTAGCCCGTGGGACCTTGAGGAGCTGGCCAGCTACGTCGCGCCGGACGCCGCCGAGCCGACCGCCGCGGCCATGGCCCGCGCGTTGCTCGGCATCGACACCGGGGCCGACGCGCCGGCCGGCCTCGACCCGCAGGGCGCCGCCGAGCTTGCCGGTTGGCTCTACCTCGCGTTGGTCGAGCGCGCGCGACGCCTGCCCGGTGCCATTCTGTACCGGCTCGCGACCCTGGTGGCCCAGAGCCAGAGCCCGCTCGCCGAGCTGCTGTCCGCGGTCGCTGAAGACCCGGGCGTGTCGCCAGGTGGGCCCATGATGGGCGTGGACCCGCGTGAGGTGCAGGAGCGCCTCGGACGCCAGCGGCCAATCGGGGCGCCGACAGCGGCGCGCGGCGTCGACCCCGACGAGGTCGAAGCCCTGCTCGGTGCCGATGGGCCCTTTGCCTCGCGCTTCCCACGCTACGAGCCCCGCCCCGAGCAGCTGGCCATGGCCAGGGCCGTCGCCGACGCCCTCGCCACCCCAAAGGAGGACGGCCCGCGGCACCTACTGGTCGAGGGCGGCACCGGCATCGGCAAGTCGGTGGCCTACCTGCTTCCCGCGGTGCTCTTCGCACTCCGGAACAACGCGCGCGTCGTCGTCTCCACGAACACCATCAACCTCCAGGAGCAGCTCGTCCGTAAAGACATCCCCGACGTCCTCGCCACGTTGGAGAGCGTGCCGGGGCTGGATGTCTCCCGCTTCCGCTACTCGCAGCTCAAGGGCAAGGCCAACTACCTATGCCTCCGCCGCTGGGAAACGATGGCGGCGGCGGGCGCGCTCACGGCGGAGGAGGCACGGACGTTGGCCAAGACCCTCGTCTGGCTCCAGGACACGCGGACCGGAGACCGGTCCGAGCTGCGGTTCCAGGGCCGCGAGACCGTGGCCTTCGAGCGCATGTCGGCGTCGGGCTTCGCCACATGCCTAGGCGCGCGGGAAGGCGCCTGCTTCTACCGGCACGCCCGCGACGACGCTGCCGCGGCGCACCTAGTGGTGGTCAACCACGCCCTGTTGCTGTCCGACGTTCTGGTCGACGGCTCGCTGCTCCCGGACTACGAATTCTTGGTCGTCGACGAGGCCCACAACCTCGAGTCCGAGGCCACTCGCCAGTTCGGGTTTCGCGTCGGCCAGGCCACCGTCGAAGAGATCGTCGACCGGGCTACGTCCGACCTCCAGGGCATCGCGGCGGCGACTCGGGTCTCGGGGTTGGAGGAGGTCCGCAAGGACGGGCTCCGTGCCAGGGTCGAGGAAGCGCAGGTACCGCTGCACCGGGCGCGTTCCGCGTGGGGCGACCTTGTCGCCGGCATGACGGGCTTTGCCAAAGCCCATCGGTCTGACGCTGCCAACGCCGACGGTGACCTGCTGCTGACCTCCGGCATGCGCTCCCAGCCAGCGTGGTCCGAGCTTGAGATCGCGTGGGACAACTTCGATGGGTCCATGAGCAATTCAGCGGAACGCATGGATGCCTTGTGGCGCGACCTTGACTCACTCCCCAGCGAGAGCCTTCCCGGCCTCGACGACCGGAAAGGTGAGATCATCGAGTGGGTTGGCAGCGTCGGCGAGGTCCGTGCGCAGATAGCGGGGTTCGTGTCGAGCCCAGAGGCGGAGACCGTGTACTGGCTCGGCGGACTCAACGGTGCGGTCAGCCTGAGTGGCGCACCGCTCGAGGTGGCCTCGCGGCTGGACGCAGGACTCTTTTCGCAGAAGCAAGCCGTGGTGCTGACCAGCGCGACGCTGACGGTGCGCGAGCAGTTCGACCACGTGCGGGGGCGTCTGGGTATGGAGTCGCCCATCGAGCTGCGGCTGGGCTCCCCGTTTGACTACGAGCGCGCCGCGCTGCTCTGTCTGCCCAACGACGCGCCCGAGCCCGGCCACCCCCGCTACGTGGACGTGCTCGCCGCCGCCGTGCACGACCTCGCCGTGGAGGCGGACGGACACACGATGGTGCTGTTCACCTCGCACGCGTCCCTGCGCGGCACGGCGTCGGCGTTGCGGAGACGGCTGGCGTCGCGAGGGCTCGCTGTGCTGGCACAGGGAGTCGACGGCACGCCTCAGCAGCTGGTCGCTCGGTTCCAGCAGGAGCCGCGCGCGGTGCTCCTGGGGACCGCGTCTTTCTGGGAGGGCGTCGACATCGGTAACGCCTCGCTCAAGGTGCTCGTGCTCGCGCGGCTCCCCTTCAACGTGCCTACGGAGCCGATCTTCGCGGCTCGCTCCGCCCTCTACGAGCAGCCCTTCCTCGAGTACGCCGTGCCGCAGGCCGTCCTGCGGTTCCGTCAGGGCTTCGGCAGGCTGATACGGAGCAAGGGGGACCGCGGCGCTGTCGTGGTCCTGGACGGCCGGCTGACCACCAAGTCCTACGGGAGCTGGTTCGTCGGCTCGCTGCCCACGACCACGGTCCATCGCGGCCCACTCGCGGAAGCCGTGCGTAGCGTCGGCGCATGGCTGGGACAGCCGGCCGAGGCATGACGACCCGCGCGCACCTGCGCGTTTCGCAGCCGCTGGACCTGGACGCCACGCTGGACGGGGGGCAGGCCTTTCGCTGGCGCCGCGATGGCGACGCATGGGTGGGTGTGCTGGGCTCGAGCATAGTCCGGCTCGCCCGCACGGCCGACGGTGTCGATATCGCGTCGGGCGCATCGTCGATGGGCGACGCCGAGCGCGTGGTCGCGTCCTACCTGCGGCTGGACGACGACCTGCCGGCCATACAGCGCGAGCTTGCATCGGACCCGCACATCGCCGACGGCGTCCGGGCCTTCCCCGGCCTGCGCCTCTTGCGGCAGGACCCGTGGGAGACTCTTGCAGGCTTCATCCTGTCCTCAACATCGAACATCCCGCGCATCGCGAGGACCATGGAGCTCATCGCCGAGACCCTCGGCGAGCCCCTGCAATTGGGCGATGCGAAACGCCATGCGTTTCCCACGCCTGAGGCCTTCGTGCGTGCTGGCGAAGGGCAGCTGCGCGACCTGCGCTGTGGGTTTCGCGCGCCGTACCTCGTCGCCGCGGCAAGCGCGGTCGCATCGGGGGAGCTGGCGTTGGAGGCGCTGCGCGAGGCATCGTACGCCGAGACGCTCGCGGCCCTGTCGACGCTGCCCGGCGTCGCGGACAAGATCGCGGACTGCGTCATGCTCTTCTCGCTGGACCACCTGGAGGCCTTCCCGGTGGATCGTTGGATTCACCGCGCGCTGGTCGATTGGTACGGTGCTGAAGCGACGTTTCGCTATGGGGCGTTGCGCGACTGGGCGGCGGAGCGCTTCGGGCCGCTGGCGGGGTACGCGAACCAGTACCTGTTCTGGCACATACGCCAGTCGCGCCGCCCGATGATCGGCGCCGGGCTGACGAAGCCGCTCGCGCCGAAGGGCCTTGCCTAGTCGACGGTGAGCACGATCTTGCCGAAGTGCTCGGAGCGCGCCAGCTCTTCGTGGGCCGCCTGTGCCTCCTCCAGCGGGTACGCGCGGTGGATGACGCCGCGGATGAGGCCTCTCCCCGCCGCACGCACGATGTCGCGGAGGGTGTCGGTTGGCCCCATGAACACACCGAATACCTTCAGTTCCTTGGAGAAGAGCTGGCCCAGGTGGATCTGCGTGTCGAAACCGCTGGTGACGCCGCAGACGCCATAGCGGCCCCCGCGGGTCAGCGAGCCGTAGGCGGCCCCGAAGAACCGCGCGCCGGTGGGGTCGACGACGAGGTCGACCCCACGCTTGCGGGTGATCTCGCTCAGGCGGCTGCCGAGGTCCTCGGCCTCGTAGTTGATCGCGAAGTCCGCGCCCAGCTCCCGCGCGGCCCTGGCCTTCGCCCCGGTGCTCGTGGCGGCGATGCAGCTTGCCCCGACCACCTTCTTGATGATCTGGATCGCCGCAGTGCCAACGCCGCTGGAAGCGGAGAGCACCAGCGCCGTCTCCGAAGGCTGGAGCGCCCCCTCGCCGTTGACGATGCCCCATGCCGGCAAAGAGACGGTCGGCAGCGCCGCTGCCTGCTCGTAGCTGAGGCGCTCAGGGATGGCCACGGCGTTCTCCGCGGGGACCACGACCAGCTCCGCGTTCGACCCCTGACGGCTCGTGCCGAGCATCCGCACCGACGGATTGTTGCCGAGGTATGGGTTCACGACCACGCGCTGTCCCACCGCTGGTGCCGCTACGCCCTCGGCGATCGCCACCACGTCGCCCGCGCAGTCACCCCCGAGCACGCGCGGGAACTCGCTCTGCAGCTGGCGCGTGCCACGCGATCCCTCGCGGGTGTAGAGGTCGAGCCGGTTCAATGCCGTCGCGCGCACGCGCAGCAGGACTTCGCCGGGTCCCGGCGTAGGGTCGGGCAGATCACCGTATTCAAGCACCGACGGGTCGCCATGCTCCCGGATGAAGACCGCTTTCACGCTGCGTACCCCTCTCGAAATGATCGCAAGACCAGCGCTCGCTCGCCCCGCCTGGTCTTCAGCCGGCCATCCGCGACGGCGGAGCGCAGTGCGTCGAGCACCGAACCTAGCGCACGGCCCGGTGGGACGCCCATGGCGGCGAGATCGGCCCCACGGAGATGCGGACGGCGCGCGCGCCCGCGAAGATATCGGCGGATGTTGCGTCGCGCCTCCACCGACCGAATGCAGGCCACGGCGTCTAACGCCGCGTCGGGTGCGCCATCCACGACCACCGCGCAGTGCGACGGGCGCAGCCGCGGGGTCACGAGACGATCGTCCCTGAGTAGCCGGTGGACGTGCCCTACCAGGCGGGCTTCGAAACGGCTCAGCGCTAGGCGTTGAGTCACCGCAGCCGGGTCGGCCTCTGACAGCAGGACGCCGAGGAGGGCGTCGGGCGAAGCACCGGCGCGACGCGCACGCCTCAGCCGGGCTGCGACGTCCTCGCTCCCCAGCGCGGGGTGGAGGGCTCGCAACACGCCCAGCCGATGAGCCAGGATCAGCGCGCGGCCTCCGTCCCGCTCGTCCAGCGTGCGCCGCAATTCGCGGTGGAGGCGCGCCGGTGAGATGGCGTCGAGGTAGTGAACGTCGGCCTGGAGCCAGCGTCGCGTCGTGGGGTGGATGCGAAAGCCGAGCCGCGCTGCGTAGCGCACCGCCCGCAGGGCCCGAGTCGCGTCGTCCTGGAACGTCGCTGGATGCAGACCCCGTACGATGCTCGCACGCAGGTCGGCCTCGCCACCGAAGGGATCGAGCAGCATGCCGAAGTCGTCGGGCGCGAGGGACAACGCCATGGCGTTGATCGTGAAATCGCGTCGTGCCAGATCGCTCGCCATGGTCCCTAGGGCGATGGAAGGAAGCGCGCCCGGCCGGGCATATCGTTCGCTACGGGCGGTGGCCAGGTCGATGGTGCGGGCCCCCGCGGCGACCTTGAAGGTCCCGAACTGCGAGCGCGACCTGGCCTTCAGGCCGATGGCGCGAACCAGGTCCCCGGCGGCCATCTCCGACGTCAGGTCGATGTCCAGTACCGGCACGCCCAGTATGGCGTCGCGAACGGAGCCCCCGACCAACCATAGCGTCGTGCCGGCGCGCCGTGCGTCCGCTCCCAGACCGCGCAGCTGCGCGAGGTCGCTGGGGGTCATCGCTGCTTCCAGGAACACGGCGGGTCGCATGACTGGCCCAAGCGTACACCACGCGCCCCAGGGCGCCGCGTCGTGTGCGGCGTGCCCCTCGTTCGGGGTGTCGCCTACACCACGCGTCCCAGGGCTCCGCGTCGCGTGCCGGGCGACTCCGACGGGCCTTGCGCCGTTTGACACGGTAGTTGCCCAGCGTACAATCGGCTCGATACCACGGCTGGACACACTAGGGGGCCCCCAATGGCACAAACGCGGGCGGATATCTACTTCGACTTTGGCTGACCGTTCGTCTGGAATGCAGCCGTGTGGCTGGATCTAGTGCAACAGGCGAAGGGTGGCGAAGCGCCGATTGAGGTCAACTGGAAGCCCTTCTCGCTCGACCAGGTGAACCAGAAGGTTGGCGACGACTACCTCGTCTGGAACGAGCCGGAAGAGAACATCCCCGACCGGCTGTGGGGGCTTCGCGCGGGCGTGGCGGCAGGCCGACAGGGCGACGACGCCATGCGCAAGTTCTTGCCGCTGTTGCTGCGGGCACGGCACGAGGACCGCAAGAACATTGGCGACATGGACGTGCTGAAGGAGGTCGCGGCAGCAGCCGGGCTGGACGTCGAGCGATTCGAGCGCGACGTGAAGGACCGCTCGACGCTGGACGAGGTCGCCAAGAGCCACGCGGAGGCGGTCGAGCAGCACGGCGTGTTCGGCACGCCCACGTTCGTCTTCGACGACGGCACCAGCGCGTTCCTGAAGCTGATTCGCCCCGACACACCGGAGGATGCCTTGGCAGCCTTCGATAACGTGATCGGCGTCATGCAGTCCAACACGTACGTCGGTGAGATCAAGCGTCCGCAGCCGCCCTGGCCCAAGGGCGTCCTTGGCCGGTAGCGGCAGCTCCCCTGGCGAGCCCAACTGGGGCGCGCTGGAACGCGAGTTGAAGGTGCGATTTAAGGAGCGGTCACTGCTGAAGCAAGCGGCGGTGCACCGCTCCTTCCTTCACGAGCATCCCGAGCTCGATTGGGAGAGCTACGAGCGCCTGGAGTACCTGGGCGACGCGTTCCTCGACTGGGTGGTTGCCGACGAGCTCTACGTGCGGTGCCCCACCTACTCGGAGGGAGACCTGACACGGGCTCGCGCCGAGCTGGTGCGAGGCGAGACGCTCGCCGACATCGCCTCCTCCATCGGGCTAGGCGCCTTTCTGTTCCTGGGGCAGGGGGAGGAGGCCAACGGCGGCAGGGGCCGCCGCTCCACCCTCGCAGCTGCGCTTGAGGCGGTGTTGGCAGCCGTCCTCTTGGACCGCGGCCCACGGACGGCGCGGCGGATGGTCGTTCGCTGGCTTGGCCCCCGAATGGACGCGCTGGACGCGGGCGGCGCGCCCCGCGACGCGAAGAGTGCCCTCCAGGAGGAGGCCCAGGGTCGCGGGCTGCCGCTGCCGGCGTACCAGGTGCTCGAGGAAAGCGGCCCCTCGCACGCGCGTCACTACCGCGTGAGCGTCAGCGTCGACGGCAAGAGCGTTGGCGAGGGCAGCGGCGGGCGCAAGGCCGAGGCGGAGCAGGCGGCCGCGGCCGTGGCGCTCCACCATCTGCGTGCCGATCAGGGTTGACCATCTCCCAACTGCCGCTCAAGTCGATTGTGGCCGGCCAGACGGCCCGTTACCATTTCTCTTGGCCGTCATCTGCTGCCGAGGACTCAATGGTCTTCCGACTTTTCCGCAAGCGTGACAAGACCCACGATGCGCTCGCCCGCACGAGGCGCGGGTGGGGCGGCGGCATCCGCTCGCTGTTCGAGGGGGCGACGTTGTCAGACGACGCCACATGGGAGCAGCTGGAGGACGCGCTGATCTCGGCCGACGTGGGCGTCGACACATCGCTGAAGCTCGTCACCGACGTCCGGCGGCGGGTCCGGGACGAAGGGGTGAGCGGCCTGGGTGGCGTCGAGGAGCTGTTCAAAGAAGAGATGGCCGTCCTGCTGGACGCCAAGGACACATCGGTATGGGACTGGTACGACCAAGAGAACCTGGCGGCAAAGCCCTTCGTACTCCTGGTAGTCGGCGTGAATGGCGCCGGGAAGACCACGAGCATCGCGAAGATAGCCAACCACTATGCGCAGATGGGCAAACGAGTCGTGATAGGGGCGGGCGACACGTTTCGTGCCGCGGCCGTCGAGCAGATCAAAGTGTGGGGTGACCGGATAGGCGTGGAGGTCATCGCCCAGCAGCAAGGTTCCGACCCCGGCGCCGTGGCCTTCGACAGCTACCAGGCGGCCGTCGCGCGCGGTGCTGACGTGCTGATCTTCGACACCGCCGGCCGACTCCAAAACAAGGCACCGCTCATCGAGGAGCTTAAGAAGATCCACCGCGTCTTCGAACGGCAGGAGCCGTCGGCGCCGCAGCAGACGCTGTTGGTCATCGATGCGACCACCGGCCACAACGGCGTCGGGCAGGCCCGCGTTTTTCAGGAGGCAGTGGGCGTCGACGGCGTGTTCCTGGCGAAGTTGGATGGGACGGCGAAGGGTGGCATCGTCGTCGCCATCGCCCAGGAGCTGGCTTTGCCGGTGATCTTCATCGGGACCGGCGAGGGCTTGGACGACCTCTCGCTATTCGACACCGACGACTTTGTCGACGCGCTGTTCGAGGGCAGCCCGACCGCCTGACGGCCCGCAGGCCCGTATGTTCGGCCAACTGGTCTACTGGTTCATCCTCCTCGAGCTCCTGAGCTTGGCGGCGTTCCCGTTTGTCTACCGCGCGCTGGGGCGGCTGCCGGACCGGGGGTACGCGCTGAGCAAGCCGGCGGGGCTGCTGCTGGTCTCCTTCGCGGCATGGGTCATCGGCCTGTCCCACGTGATCCCCAACTCTCGCTGGTCGGTGCTGCTCGCCGTCTTGGCGATAGCGGCGCTGTCGTGGGTGGTAGCGCGGGAGCACCGCGAGGGGTTGATGCGTTTCTTCAGGGCCAACGTCCGCCTGGTTGTGGCCACGGAGGTGGTCTTCCTGGCGGTCTTTCTCATCGTTGGGCTCATGCGGGCGGCGACTCCCGACATCGTCCACACCGAGCAGCCCATGGACTTCATGTTCCTCAACGCCGTGGTGAACAGCTCATCGTTCCCGCCGCAGGACCCCTGGCTGGCGGGCGAGTCCGTGTCCTACTACTACTTCGGCTACCTGGCGATCGGCACCGTGACGCTGTTGTCGGGGCTATCGACGGCCGTGGCCTACAACTTGGGCATCGCCACGGCCGCTGCTATGGCGGCGGTGGCCGTCTTCGGCGTCGTGCTCGGTCTCGTCCGGCTGTCGGGAGGCTCCGAGCGAGCAGCCATTGCCGGCGGCCTGGGCGGCGTGTTCCTTCTGGTCTTCGCCAGCAGCCTCGCCGGCACGTTGGAGCTAGCCCGGGCGGCCGGTGCCGGCACCGCATCGTTCTGGGACGGCGTGGGCGTGGACGGCCTGACAGTCCCGGCTGCCGCATCCTCCACGTGGACGCCCGACGAGGCTGGCTGGTGGTGGTGGCGCGCCAGCCGCGTGATCCCGGGGAGCATCAACGAGTTCCCAATGTTCAGCCTCCTGCTGGGCGACCTGCACCCGCACGTCATGTCCATTGGCTTCGTGCTGCTGGCGCTGGGCGTCTCGGTGCAGCTCTACCTGACGCCAGATCTGCTGATGCTACGCAGCGCGCGGGGGAACTGGCCACTGTTGACGCTGACGGTGGTGTCCGTTGGAGCGTTGGCGGCCACGAACCTCTGGGACCTGCCGCTGGCGGCGGCGCTGGTGACTGGGGCGCTGCTGTTGAACGCAGCCCGCCACGGCGCACGGATCCCCCGCCGGCTCGGCCGCGCTCTCGCAGTCATCGCGGCCTTGTTGGCCGCCAGCCTGCTCGCGTTCTTCCCGTTCTACCTCACCTTCGAGGCTACGGCTGATGGCGTGCTCCCCCTGCGTGGGCTCGTAACCCGGCCGGTACACCTCCTGGTGGTCTGGGGCGTGCTGGGCGGCCTCGCGCTGAGCCTCTTCCTGACCGTGCTGCCCAAGGTGTTCACGGTCGGCGGCAACGTCACCGGCCGGATCGGCGTGGCGGCCTACATTGGGCTCGCGCCGGTCATGCTCTGGTTCCAGCCGGTCTGGGGTGCGCTGTTCTACGTGACGGTGCTGGCCATGGCCGCGGTCATCGTCATCTTCGCCATGCGACGGGCCGGGTACCGGCTGCTCGCGGCGGACGAGGTGAACTTCGCGGGGACTGGCACCGGCCTGACGGTCATGGTGGGGGGCGCTCTGCTCCTGGGCCTCCTTGTCTGGGACGGCGTGGTCAACGGGGAGCGCGGCGTCGACGGCCAGTTCTCGTCCGTCGACCGCCTGCTCATCACCGTGCCCTTGGCGTTGGTGGTGACGCTGGCCATCTACGGAGCGTGGTCGCTGGCCCACCGGGACTCGGCGGCACAGCCCGAGCGCTGGCGCGGCATGGTGCCGGTCCTCGGCCTGCTGGCCGTGGCGACGACGCTGATCATGGGGGTAGAGCTGTTCCACGTCGTCGACTTCTTCGGCGGGGGACTTCGCCGAATGAACACGGTGTTCAAGCTGTACTACCAGGCATGGCTGCTTCTGTCGGTGGTCGGGGGCTTCGCGCTCTGGTACGTGACCAGCCGATGGAACCGTCGCGTGGCGGTGGGGCGGATCGGCTTTGCCGCGTGGGCCGTGGTGCTCACCCTGGCTCTTGGGGCCGTGTCCTACTACCCATTCGCCAGCATCAGCGACCGTACGACCGGCGGCGCCGCCCTGACGCTGGATGGCCAACGTCATCTCGGTAGAAGCGCGCCGGCGGAGCTTGCAGCGATCGAGTGGGTTCGCGGCAACCTGCCCGCGAGCGCCATCGTCGTCGAGGCGGCCGAGGTACCCTGTGGCGACGCGTCCGGCGGCTGCTCGGACTGGACGGACGCGGGTCGAATCGCCGGCAGCACAGGCCGGCAGACCGTCGTCGGGTGGGAGCAGCACGAGCTCCAGTGGCGGACCTCGGGCGCCGAGGTCAGTGGGCGTCGGGCCGACGTGCGCACCATCTATGAGACGCTGGACCTGGACCTCGCCGCCGAGCTGCTCGAGGGTTACGGCGCCGACTATCTGATCGTAGGGCCGCGCGAGCGCAGCGCCTATAGCGCCGAGGGCCTCGCGAAGCTGCCCCAGCTCGGTTCGCCGGTCTACCTGGGCGATGGTGCGGATGGGTTCGTGATCTACCGCCTCGTGCTCGATGCGAGGGCGTCGTGAGCGTCGTGAGCGTCGTGAGCATGGGCATCGAGCGCGGAGCCCGACAACGCGATCGGCTGGCGGGCTTCGCTCGCCGCCAAGCAGCCGCTGTCCGGGGCCAACCTGGGCGGCTCGTTGCGCTCGTTCGCCGGCATCGCTGGGAGGCTGCGGCGTTTGGTGTGCTGATCGCCCTCGCGCTGGGCACGCGGCTATGGGACGTGGGCGGGCGCACGCTGCACTACGACGAGCTCCTCCACGCCTGGTATGCATGGCTGTTCAGCGAGGGGTCCGGGTATAGCCATACGCCGGTGACCCACGGTCCGTTCCTTTTTCACGCCGCGGCAGGCACGTTCTTCGTCTTCGGGGCCAACGACGTGACGGCTCGCCTACTGCCGGCGCTCTTCGGCGTCGCGCTGGTGGGCTTGCCGCTCCTGCTACGCCGGGAGCTTGGCTCGAGCGGTGCCGTCGCCACGGCGTTGCTGCTGCTGGCCTCACCGTCGGTGCTGTACTTCGGACGCTTCATCCGCAACGACATCTACATGGCCGTGTGGACGCTGCTACTGGTGGCCATCATGTGGCACTATCTCGAGCGCCCGCGCGTGTGGCTGCTGTTCGCCTGGATCGGCGTCTGGGCATTCGCGTTCACGACCAAAGAGACCAGTTACATCCTGGCGTTGATCCTCGGGTTCGCGCTCTTCTGGATGTCGGCGCCCCACTACTGGCGTTGGGTCAGGGGCCGCGCAAAGCTCTCGGCGTTGCCGCCGGCGGGCGTGCTGTTCCTCGTGCTGGTGTCGGTGACGGCTCCGCTGTGGGCCCCCCTGCCGGGCCTCATCCAGGACTTGGGCGGCATCGTGCTGGTCAACGCTGACCCGAACGACCCGGCGGTGGCCACCGGCGATACCATTCGGGCCGCCGCGGAGACGGGCGCGCCGGTGGGGGCCGCGCTGTTTATCGCGGCGTTCCTCGTCCTGGGCCTAGGCCTCCTGGGTGTGCTGGCGGGGCTGACATGGAACCGGCGGCTTTGGCCCCTCCTCGCCGCGCTCTTCGTGGCCATCTGGGTGCCGTTCTACACCAGCATATTCACCAACGGACAGGGCTTCTTCACGGGGCTATGGGGTTCGTTGGGCTACTGGATGGCCCAGCAGCCCGTCGAGCGGGCGGGCCAACCCTGGTACTACTACTTCCTGGGATTGGCCGGCTATGAGTTTCTCGTGCTGGTGCCGGCGGTGGCGGGCGGTGCGTACCTGCTTTGGCGTGGAAACGGCTTCGACCGGTTCGTCATCTACTGGGCCGCGACGACGCTCCTTGCGGCTACGTACGCGGGGGAGAAGATGCCGTGGCTGCTGGTCGGGGTCACGCTGCCGATGGCGGTGCTCGCCGGCCGGGCCATCGGCATGGTCGCTGAGGTGGTGCGCCGGGCGGCCTTCGATGGCGTGGGCACGGGCGTCGCCAGCGGTGCGTGGCAGTGGTACCGTCCCGCACCGATGCGCCTCGTCGCGGCCTACGGGGCCGGCTCCGGGCTCATGGGGCTGCTTGCATATGCAGTCTTGCGCGCAGCACGCGACGATGGCTTCCGCGGCGCCGCGACTTTCTGGCTGGCGCTGCTGGCCATCGGCGCGCTCGCGTGGTGGGTCGTCTGGCTGTTCAGACGGGCCCCGTTCCAAGCGACGGCAGCGTCCATCGGGCTGGGCGCGCTGACCTTGCTCCTGGCGTTCACCGGGGTCGCTTCGGCGAGGGCCGGCTTCAGCTACGCAGGCTTCGAGCGGCCGTCGGAGCTGCTCGTCTACTCCCAGACCGGCCAGGAGACGACGTACGCGGCCGAGTGTATCGCGCACGTCGCCGAGGGCAGCGGGCTCCGGCGACAGAACCTGCGCGTGCTCTCCGGCGAGTCCGATAACTTCGCATGGCAGTGGCGTTGGTACCTCCGCGACTACCCGAACCTCCAGTTCCGGTTCTTGGACCGGACCCCGCTCACGGAGCCACCCGATGCTGACGTCGTCGTGATCAGCCAGTCGGTCAGGTCCAGCACGGAGCCCATGCTGGACGGCTTTACGCAGGTTGGCGAGCTGAGCCACCTCTGGTGGTTCCCCAACGCTGCGTACGACGACCTCTCCCTCGGCGACGTCTGGAGCGGCCTGACCAGCCGCGAGGGGTGGCGGACGGCCAGCGCCTTCTTCTTCTCCCGCGAAATCGATACGAGCCTGTATCGTTCTCAGGGGCTGATCTACGTGGCTGATGAGTATGCCGACCTCGCCGATGGCTGCACGGCGCTCCGGGCCACAGGGGCTTAGGCCCGGTTGCTATACTCGCCGGGCGCTTGAGCGAGTGGGAGTCCTGGGTTGTTCCTGAGTAAACGTGTGTGGCTGGGCATCGCGGTCACCGCCGTCTTCATCACGCTACTTGCCCTGCGGGTCGATTTCGGCGACATGGGCACCGCGCTCGCTGACGCGAATTATGCGTTCGTCGTGCCCGCCATCGCCGTCTACTTCATTACCTTTGTCTTTCGCTCCTACCGGTGGAGCTTTCTCCTACGCCCTTTTGACCCTGACATCCGTGCGGTCCGCCTCTACCCCGTCATCCTCGTTGGCTACATGGCCAACAACGTGCTCCCGGTCCGGCTGGGCGAGCTGGTCCGCAGCTACTACCTATCGATCAGGGAGCGCGTACGCGGATCGACGGCGCTGGCGACCATCATCGCCGAGCGTATCTTCGATGGCCTGACGCTGCTGCTCCTGCTGGTGATCGCGCTGTCGTTTCTCCCTTCGCTTGACCTGCTGGACTTCGCCTCGGACACGCTGAACGTGCCGCGCGCATTGGTGGTCATCGCCATCGTTGTCCCGTACGTGGCCGCGCTGACCACCGTAGTCTTGGTCGCGCGCGCGGACCGCTGGGTGACGCGGGTGGCGGCCGTGGTTTGCGGCAGGCTGCCCAGCCGAGCCGGTGTGCTTACGCTCTCCCTGGTAGAGCGGTTCATCGCCGGATTCCAGGGGCTGCACCAGCCCACGCGCCTACTCAAACTGCTTCTTCTTTCGCTGCCGATCTGGCTGTCGGAAGCCGCTGTCTACTACGTGGTGGCCCTGGGTTTCGACCTCGACTCGCAGCTTGGGCCGGGGACGAGCATGGTGCCCGCTATCCTCCTGACGCTGGCGTTGTCGAACCTGGCAACGTCCATACCGTCCTCGCAGGGAGCCGTCGGCCCCTTCGAGCTCTTCGCGGTCCTCGCGCTGGAGGGCTTGGGCGTGAGCGCGGGCATTGCGTCGGCCTACGCCGTGGTGCTCCACGCGGCGGTGCTCGTGCCGCCCATTGTCGTGGGGCTGCTGCACCTTGCCATGCGGGGCGTGACGCTTGCCCAGCTCACGCGGCGCCCGGCGGAGCCCGCATCGTCCATGACATTGGAAGGGCCGCGAGAGGGGGAGGGGCCTCGATGAGAGTCGGGATCATCGGCGGGGGCGCGGCCGGGCTGGCCGCCGCCTACGAGCTCGGCCTGCGAGGCCATGCGACCGAGGTATTCGAGGCGGCGCCTTTCCTCGGCGGGCAAGCATCCACGTTCCTCGTTGGGGGCACCCCCATCGAGCGGGGCTACCACCACCTGTTTCGCAGCGATACGGCCATGATCGGCCTCATGGAGGAACTTGGCCTGGGCGCCCGGCTGCAGTGGATCGACTCCAACGTCGGCTATTTCGCAAACGGCCGCGTCTGGCCCTTCGCGACCCCCAAGGACCTGCTGCGGTTCGGTCCACTGCCGCCGATCGATCGGATACGCCTGGGACTTATGACCTTGCGCCTTCAGCGCCGGCGCGAGTGGCACTCGCTGGAGTCGCAGACCGCGACCGATTGGCTCCGCGCGCACGCCGGCGAACGCATCTACCGCGTGATCTTCGAGCCGATGCTTCGCGGCAAGTTTGGGCAGTACCACGACCAGATCACCATGGCCTGGCTCTGGAACAAGTTCGCCCTGCGCACCGCCTCGCGAGGGAAAGGGCTGGCCGGTAGGCTCAAGGAGCAGCTCGGCTACCCCATCGGCAGCTTCGACGAGATATTCGCCACGCTCACCAAACGCGTGGGCGAGCTGGGTGGGCAGGTGACAACCAGCGCCGCGGTGGGACGCATCGTCGTGGAGGACGGCCGTGCCACCGGGCTCACGCTGCGGGTTGGCGACGCGCCGGAGGAGACGCGGGGCTACGACGCGGTCCTGGCCACGGTGCCGTCCTACGTCCTCCCGCGCCTCGTCGACAGCCTGCCGGAGGCTTACCTGTCGCGTCTCACCGACAAGGTCTACCTGTCGGCCGTGCTCGTGGTGCTGGTCCTCGACCGCGCGCTCAGCCCGCACTACTGGACGTACGTAGGGGACCGCACCGTGCCGTTCCTCGGCGTCATCGAGCACACCAACTTCATGCCCGCGGAGCACTACGGCGGCCGTCACATCGTCTACTTGACCAACTACCTGGCCCGCGACGACCGTCTCTACGCGCTATCGGGCGAGGAGCTGTACCGGGAGTATCTGCCGCACCTGCGCCGCATCAACCCGGCGTTCGACGAGTCCTGGGTCGTCGAGTACCACCACCATAAGGTGGACGCGGCCCAGCCAATCGTCACGGCGGGCTATTCGGCCGGCATCCCCGATCACCGCACGCCGATTCCCGGCCTGTACCTGGCCAACACCACGCAGATCTACCCCGAGGACCGGGGCACGAACTACAGCGTGCGGATGGGCCGCATGGTGGCCGCGATGATGGCCGACGACATGCGCTAAGGCGGCGCGATGGCGAGCTCCGCCCTCGGCGGGACATCGATCATCGGAGGGGCCAGCCCCGCGTGTCATTCTGAGCGAAGCGAAGGATCTATCCGGGGCGTGGGAGAGATTCTTCGTCGCTGCGCTCCTCAGAATGACAGGCAGTGGGGATGCCGAGCGCGCCTACAGGCCGAGCCTGACCTCGCCGTCGCGCAACGGCGGGTATGCCTGGTGGAAGGTCTCGCACACGTAAAAGTTGGCTTCGAGATAGGAAGCGAACTCTTGGGCGTCTTCCTGCGAACGGTAGAGACGCAGTCCCCCCGCCTTCAGCTGCCAGTAGTCGGCGACGTCGACGAAGACGTTTGGCGAGGCGTCGGGCCCGTCCAGCTCGATGTCGAAGTCGCTGAAGTCCGGTGAAATGGCCACGTACAGCAACCGTGGCTCTGGGCCGCTCCGACCCGGACTGATGTGCTCGTAGAAGGCCAGCCGCGCCGCATGGTGGATCGCTATGTGGTCCTCGTGTCGCGAGATGCCCAGCGGGCCGAAGGTGACGACGACGTCCGGGTCGAAGTCGCGCATGACTGCGCGCACCTGCGCGGCGACCTCCTCGGCGGGTGCGTTCACAAGCTCCTGGTCGCGATGGCCGAGGAAGATGGGGTCGCGGCGGACCCCGTAGGTGCGCAGCACTGCGCGCAGCTCCTGCTCCCTGACGGCCGGGAGCTCCTCGCGAGCCACCGTGACGCCGCCGGTGCCCAGCGTGCCGAGCTCGCCGCGCGTGGCGCTAATGACCTGCACGTCGCCGCCCGTGGCCATCACGCCGGTCATGGTCCCGGCAGCCGACGAGGTCTCGTCGTCGGGGTGGGCGAACACGCACAGGAGTCGGATGGGCATGGCGCCGGGCATTCTAGGTGATGCACGGGCCAGCCCGCGCGTTTCCGCACAGGAAGCCGGCGGGGCCGACCACCGGTGCCCTGTAGGTGATGCGCGGGCCAGCCCGCGCGTTTCCGCACAGGAAGCCGGCAGGACCGACGACCGGTGCCCTGTACGCGGTCAGGCTTCCTCGTAGGGGATGACGTCCACGCCGTCGGCGCGCACGACCACCAGGAGCCGGTCGCCCGGCGCCTCCTGAATCCGAGCAACGATGCGCTCGGGGTCGATGCCGGTGTCGGCCGGTGCCGACCCCGCGTCCAGCCGGCGCCAGGTGACGACGCTGCCGGTGATGCGCGCGCCGATCGCCTCCGCCAACGTCCGCGCGTCGCCCGCCGCGACCAGTGTGATGCGCTTGGGCGCAGCGATCGGTGCGGCAGCAGGCACGGGGGCCATGGCCTGGTCTTCGCGGAGCACGAGACCGTGATACGCCCCGATGAGAGCGGTGGTGAGGAGCACACCGAGCGCCCATTTCGTCTCCTCCAGGACGTCGCTACCGAGGTTGCCATCCAGCGAAGCCGACACCACCGAGACGATGACGGCGATCAGCGCCCCCGCCGCCGACAGCACGGCAATGCCAAAGACTCCATAGATGTAGACGCGCCTGGGCAGCGCCTCGCGCTCGGACGAGTCGGCGTTCGGCAGCGCGGACTGCTGGCGGGACCAGTGGTAGAGCCACAACGGGGCGCCGACCAGCGTGGTTGTCAGGCCAACGGCCAGCGGGTCCGACCACCAGCGCGCGCCGACCACCAGCGGGGCGGCCCCGGGGACGATCACGCCGATGACCACGCCGAACAGCAGCACCAACCCCACCGTGAGCGTGCCAAGGCCGGCGCCCGCGAGCAGGTAGCGATAGGTACGCCGTCCGCTCTCCGCCCCTTCGGCCCCCGCCTCCTGGCGGGCACTCGCGGCGTGGTAGGCGAGCAGGCTCGCCCCGGCAATGAGCCCGGCGATGGCCCCGGGCGCGATCTCGAACGCGACGGTCGCACCGCCGCGCTCCGCCGCCAGCGCCCACGCGAGTGCCCGCTCGACGAGGAGAGCGACGAAGGCGATGGTGATGGCGGTGCCGCCGAAGATCCCCAGGCCGTACAGGACCCACTGGCGTGCCAGCGAGCCCTGATCGGCCCGGGAGGTCCGGTGCCAGTACCATGCCCACCAGGCGGCGCCCACCAGCGCCAGCGCCCCACCGGTGCGCAGCAGGCCGGCGTCGACCCGCGAGCCACCGTCGCCCAGGAGCGGCTCGGTGAACAGCGCGTCGTAGGCGGAGCCCAACAGAGCGGCGAGCAGGGTGCCGACGCCGGCCAGCAGCAGCGCGAGCCCATAGGCGGAGGCGCTGTACACGTGAAGCCTCCGGATGGTGCGCGCGCTGCTTGTCGGCTGGCCCTCCCGTGTCTCGGCCACCCAATGGAACGCCCACACGGTGAGCCATACCATCGCGCCGGCGAGGGGAAACGCCTCGAAGTTCCCCGGCTCGAGCAGGTCGATGAGTAGCGGGGTGAGCGTCCCGGCTGCCACCGCTGCTGAGACGGTCAGGACCCCGTACACGTAGACCTTTCGCCCGACGGCACCGACCTCGCGGGGGAACTCGCGCACCGAGCGTTGGGCAAGGAGCCAAAAGACCAGCCATACCGGACCGCCGACGACGAAGGCGGCGACACCGAACGCGATCACGCTGGAGCGCTCACGAACGATGACTTCGCTGGAGGTTGCGCTGATCGTCTCCGTCAGCAGTGCCTGCGCACCGCCTGCGGCGAGCATGAGCGCGACGAAGGCGACACCGTAGTAGAACAGCCGCCGCACGGTCCCGATGCCGGGGTCTTCGTCGTCACCGCCGCGTCTGAGCAGCGCAACGATTCCAAGGACGATGGCGCCGAGCACCAGCGGGGGGAGGATGAAGTCCACGCGCGCCTCGCTACGCCTCGGGCTCGGCGGGCGCCAGCTCCGTCGTCGGCGGCGGAGCTTCGCGCACGGGCAGGCGCTCGTGGGCGCAGAAGCGCGCGGGGAAGCCGACCGCCGCCAGTCGCCAGCCCGCGTCCGTCTCCAGCAATCGGTATCGTTGGGCGTGCAGCGACTCGCCGGTACCGAACGGCGGCGGCGTGGAGCGCTCGCTGATGCGGACCGTGACCTCGGTCTCGCCGCCGACCACGCGCGAGCCGCCCAACCTCGCCGTGAACTCGCGGTCCTCGTACCAACGCACGCCCTGACGGAAGTCGTCCAGGGGGCAGGCCGTGGCGACGCTGAGGGCAAGCAGCGCGTGCGCGGCCTCGTAGTCGCGGTCGGTGATGGCCTGAAGGTAGCGCTGCACGGTGCCCTCCGGCGTGTCCGCCGACAGGGTGGCGGGCTCGGAGCTGCCCACCGTTAGCGTGATGACGACGGCCACCGCCGCGACGATGAGGATGACCGCGGCGGTTGCCGCGAGCCATCGCGAGGACTGCGCACCGTGGTCATGGCGTCAGCCTATACGAAGGCCCCCGGTCTGACCGCGGCCTTCGTATGCGGGAACGCACGCTCTCGCGTCAAGGAATGCTCGCCGCGGCGGCGGAGCTGCCGTCAAATTCGACGGTGAACTCGGCCGGTTGGCGCGCCTTCCGGCTGAGCCCCGAGACGATGACGGTGGCGGGCTCGTCTATAACGAAACTGGCGGTCCCATCCGCCCTGACGTCCACCGTCGAAACGCTGGCGCCGTCGCCCTCGCCGGTGACGATCTGCACCAGGAACCGCTGCGGGACGCCCGCCCGCGCTGCTCGGATGAACCCCGCGGATGTCCAACCGGCGTCGTTGTCCTCCGCCCCGTCGTGGAAGTTGACCTCGGGTACCGCGATCTCGTCGATGCACCAGCCGGGCCCGTGGAGCGACTCGTCGGTGACGTACTCGAAGCGCAACAACACCTCGCGCCCAGCGAAGGGGGTGAGGTCCGCGGTACTCTCGCTCCAGCCGTCACTGACACCCGTGAACCCAGGCCCGAACGCCGCACCGATGGGATTCGCGCTGCTGGTGCCGGTGGCATCGAGCGCCTCCCATCGCTGACCACCGTCCGTGGACACGGCCACGTAGCCGAAGTCCCACTCGTCCTCGATGGCGTGCCAGGACTGGAACGCGAGCGTTGCCGAATCGACCCGTCGCAGGTCGACGCTGCGTGTCAGTGTGGCGTCGATGTTGTCGCCGCCGTTTCCCCACCAGCAGTAGTCGCCGGAGTGCGGTGGGACGGGTATCAGTGGCGTCGTGGCCAGGCCCTTGAAGCTTGCCCTCAGCGGTGAGCGCGAGTCCACGCGCAGGTACCAGGCGCCGAACTGCGGCACGTCGGCGCGCGCCGTTCCCGGCCCGGTGACGGAGCTCTGCGGGAATGGGAGTTGGCCGCCGGCTGGGCCGGCATAGGGGCCCGCATCTGCGGCCACCAGGTTGGCCACCAACCAATCGGCGAACAGCTGCTCGAAGCCGACGCCGGGCAATACCTCGGCGAGGTAGCCTTCGATGCCCTCGATGCTGTCGGCCTCGTTGGCGACGAGCCGGCTGATGTTCTCCTCACCGGTCCGCAGCGTGAGGTAGCCCGCGAAGAGTGAAGACCCGGCGTAGTTGGGCAACGATTGCCGAATCTCCACGGGCCAGTTGATCAGCGACACGTCGGGCCCGCGAAGGTAAGGGAAGAACGGCAGTGACGGTAACCCCAGCTCGCGGGCTGCGAGCTCGGATAGGCCCTCGTTGACCCACGTCGACTCGCTCGGATCGACGAGCCAATGGGCCACATGCTGCAGCTCGTGCGCCAGCGTCCCCTGGAGGGCATCGCCGGCCAGGTCGCCGTTCGGCGCGAGGTAGACGGCCATGCGCTCGTTGGTAAGCGCCGTGGCCGAGCTGGGCAGGGTGTCGCTCGACGAGAAGTAGCCCGCGAACCCGCCCGCCAGCTCCGCAACGACGATGGTGATCCGTCCAGGCGGCTCGCGGCCCGGTGCAAAGAGGTCGAAGACCGCGGGGAAGACCTCATCGTCGAACCGACGGGCTGCTCGCTCGACCTCGCTGTCGCTCACGTCGATGCCGTCGGCCACGTACCAGAGCGAGCGCGCACCGACCGCGCGGAGCGTCGCCGTGGCGGTGTAGGTGGACGGCCCGTCAGGCTCGATCAAGAGAAAGTCGACCCTGTTGCCGACAGCCTCGTCCCGGTAGAGACGATCGTCGGGCAGCACGCTCGCCTCCACCCCACGGTAGCGGCGAATGAGGTCGAGGAGGTCGGCCTCCGGGGCGTCCGGTGGGTCATACATCAGCGAGACGGGTGCCGGGGGTTCGCTGCGGGCGGTCGGCGTCGGACCGTCGGGGCTCGACGGCGTCTGCGTCGCGGTCGGCGTGGCCGATTCGGCCGGCGTGGCCGGCGTGGGACCGGCGTCGGTGGCGGCCGAGGAGCACGCGGCCAGGAGCGCGAGCGCGAAGGTCAGAAGCAGGCGCCGCACCATTCAGTTGTAGTAATTCATTGAGGCTTCGATGCCCGAAGTGATCGTTAGCTTCACCGCGTCCACGGCCCAGTCGATGGCCCGCTCGACCGCCGCCTCCTCGACGGGGTCGAATCGGCTGAGCACATGCTGAATCGAGCCCTGGGGTGGACGGCCGATACCGATGCGTATGCGGGGGTAGGCCTGGTCGCCCAGCGTTTGATTGATCGAGTTCAGCCCGTTGTGCCCGCCCGAGCCGCCATTGGCCCGGATACGAAGCGAGCCCAGCGGCAGGTCCATGTCGTCATACACTACGAGCAGGCGCTCCACGGGGATGCCGAACCGCTGGCGAAGGTAGTGGGCCGCGGTCCCACTGTCGTTGACGAACGTCCGCGGCTTGGCGATAACGACGGGCTCGTGGTCGATGGCGCCGACGCCGAGCACTACGACCTTTCGTTTCTCGCTCAGCGGGATGTCGTACTCGCGGGCGATCAGGTCAATACAGCGAAAGCCGACGTTATGACGCGTGCGCTCGAACCGTGGGCCGGGGTTGCCGAGTCCGATGACCGCCCAGGCCGGCCGGCTGCTCATCGCGTGCTCCCCTCTCGCAGCAGCGCGCGGACGAACGCGATGAGCTCCGCATCCATGACCAGCGCCAGTCCGTTCAGGTCGCTGGCCTGGACCGCCTGCACGAAACGGTCCAGCCGCTCGCCGTCGGTGCGCTCCAGTAGGCGGTGGATTACCGCACGGGAAAGGCGCTGGTTCTGCGTCTGGAGCGCATCGCGGACGTGGCCATCCACCTGCTCGGCTTCCAGCTCGGGCGGCTCGGACTCCAAGGTTATCCCGCACCGAGGACATGCGGCGATGTCCGTGACGTCTGCCGAGCGCAGAGCGAAGTTGCACGCGCCGACTGAGTTGTACATCTCCTCGACCAGCGGCGGAAGGTTGTCGGCGACCGCTGGCCCTAGCTCCTCGACCGTGTTCAGCATCTCCAGGGCCGGCGCCCTGAGCTGCATGGAGAGCAGGCGGTGCCCCAACAGGCTCATGCGGGCATGGTAGTCCTCATGGTGGCGAACGTAGGCGTCAGCGAAGCGACGGCGGAATCCGCCCGACGCCTCGGCGAGCTCGGCCCAGCGTTGAGGGGCCATCTGGAGCGCCTGGTCGTACAGCTGCGCGGCGAGCGCTTCGCGCTCGGTGGACAGGTCGCTCATGGACGCGGGGACGACGGCCTGGTTGAGGAACCCGACCGCCGCAACGAGGCCTGGTATCGAATGGAGCGAGGTGCGCCACTGACCCCAAACTTGGACGACGGCGCTCAGGCCCGTCAGCCCTCCAAAGACCTGCGAGACGGCGTCCTGGAAACCAGACGTTGAGGCTGCTGCTGCGACCCGCTGCATCTGCTCCAGCTGGCGGACAGCATCGGGCGAGAGGGCAGTGCCCTGCGCCGCTGCCAGTGCCTGGAGACCCACGCGGACCGACTCGATGCGCCCTGTGAGATCGACCAGCCATGCCTCGATGCCGCCGATCGTGGGTTGCACCGGCTGAAGGTCCAGCGACTCCGCGAGGGAATCAAGGAATGTCGTTGCGTCGTCGTCCGGCGCTCGTGGGCGCGAGCGCTCGAAAAGCATCCGGCCGAGCCGCGTGGACCAATCCGCCCACTCACCGTCGGCGAACACTCCCCGCGTTCCCACATCGAGCGACGGCTCGGTGAGCACGGTCCCGCTGGCATAGGCGGCGCGCCACGCCGCGGCCACAGCCTGTTCCAACGACTCGACTTGGAGGTTGGCGGCTTGCGCCGCATCACGGTCGGTCAGGTAGGCATCCCGCGCCTCGCGCACCTCCCTGAGCGTGGACGCCGCCTCGGTCGCCGCTTGGGGCTCCCCGCTGCCCGTGGTGCCCCCGGCCATGACCACCGCGATGCGCTGGTCGCCCAAGTCCTCGGGCGGATGATCGGGCACGCGCTCCAAGAAAACGACGCGGAAGTCGATGCCGTCAGGCAGCGGACCTCCCAGGCCCGCAGTCCAGGCCTCCACGCTGATCCATTCCCCGACGTATTCGGCACCGTCGACGACAACCCGCGCGGTGCGTGCATCCCGCCCCGGCGTCGTCACTGCGCCGGGGCCGATACGAGCCGGACGAACTCATCCTCGCTGAGCACCGCAACGCCCGCCTCCTCGGCGTCGGCGCGCTTTGATCCGGGGTCCTCGCCGGCCAGCAGGTAGTCGGTCCGTTTGCTCACACTCGCGCTGACCTGACCGCCGAGGCGCTTGATATAGGCCTGGATCTCGGACCGCGTGAAATTGTCGAGCCGGCCGGTAACAACGAACCGCTTGCCCGCGAGCACCGGCGCGTCGTTCCGCGCCGGCTGCTCGGCCGCCTCGATGGCGACTCCCAGCGCGGCGAGCTCGGTGACGAGGAGCCGGTTGTCATCGATGGCGAAGTGGCGGCGTATGGCCGCGGCCACGATAGGGCCGATGCCTGGGATCGCTTGCAACTCCTCCTCGGATGCGTCTATGAGCCTGAGGAGACTCCCGAAGTGGGCGCTCAGCAGCTCGGCTGTCTCGCCGCCGACGTGGAGTATGCCCAGAGCGGAGATCAGGGCGGGCAGCGGGCGCTTCTTGCTGGCTTCGATAGCCTCAAGCAGGTTCTCAGCGCTCTTGGCTCCCATCCGCTCCAGCGCGACGAGCTGCTCGGGCGTCAGCCGGTAGACGTCGGGAAACGTACTGACCAGGCCCTGCTCGACGAGGATGGTCACGAGGCGCTCTCCCAGACCATCGATGTCCATGCCGGCCCGCGAGACGAAGTGCTTCAGCCGCTCGAGTTGCTGCGCTGGGCAGGCGGGATGAATACATCGGTGCATGATGTCGCCGGGCTCGCCCACGATGTGGTCGGTGTTGAGGGGACAGGGACACCGTGTCGGCGGCTCGTATGGGCGCTCGGTCCCGTCGCGCCGATCGATGACGGGGCCGACCACCTGTGGGATGACCTCACCGGCCCGCTCAACGATGACGTAGTCGCCGATGAGGATGCCCTTGCGCTCGATGTCGTCCTCGTTGTGCAGCGACGCCCGCCTGACGGTCACTCCGCTGACCTGGACGGGTTCGAGCACCGCGTAGGGGTTGAGGGTCCCGGTGCGTCCGACGTTCGCGCGAATGTCCAGCAGCTTCGTGATGGCCTGCTCTGCCGGGAACTTGTAGGCGATGGCCCAGCGAGGCTCGCGGCCCACCGCCCCGACGTGGCGCTGGTAGTCGAGCCGGTCGACTTTCACCACTACACCGTCCGTCTGGTAGTTTTTCTCGAACCGGGTTTCCGCCCACTGGGCGTGGTAGTCGGCCACCGCGTTCAGGGTTTTGAGTTTGGCCATCTCGCCATTGACTCGAAAGCCCATGGCGTGAAGCCACTGCATGGTCTCCCAGTGGGTATCGGGTCTCGTGCCGCCTTCGACCCACCCGAGTTGATATATCCAAACGTCGAGCTTGCGCTGCACCGTGATGCGCGGGTCGAGCTGGCGCAGCGAACCGGCTGCTCCGTTGCGCGGGTTGGCGATAATCTGCTCGCCGCGTTCCTCGCGCTCGGCGTTGAGTTTGGCGAAGACGTCGCGCGGCATGTAGACCTCGCCACGCACCTCCATGCGCGCGGGCATACCCTCGCCGGAGAGCAGTGCCAGCGGTATGGAATTGATGGTGCGCACGTTGCCGGTGACATCCTCACCGCGAAGGCCGTCGCCGCGGGTGGCGCCACGCGTCAGCCGTCCGTTCTCGTAGGTAAGGGCGATGGCCAGGCCGTCGATCTTGGGCTCGAGCACCATGTCGAAGGCGTCGGTCTCCAACAGGTTCGCCACGCGGCGATGCCACGCGGCCAGGTCCTCGCCGTCGAAGGCGTTGGCCAGGCTGAGCATCGGCAGCGGGTGGCGCACCTCGTCGAACTGCGGCGAAGGCTCGGCACCCACGCGCTGCGTCGGCGAGTCCTCGGCGAGCAGGTCGGGGTGCGCCTCCTCAGCCTCCCGCAGCTCGCGCATGAGCGCATCGAACTCGGCGTCGCCGATGAGCGGCGAATCGAGCACGTGGTAGCGGTAGTTGTGGAGGTTGATCTGGTCTCGGAGCTCTATGACGCGCCGGGTCGTCGCTCTGTCCGCCATGACGCTCTCCGGAAGGGGGCCGGGACCTGGCGGCGAGTATAGCAGCCGCTTCCGAGCGTCCAAACGTTGGAGGCGGACGCCAGTTGGCTCTGTCATTCTGACAACTGCCGTTGGCCGACACGATGCCCCGCTGATCTGTCATTCTGAGCGGAGCGAAGAATCTGATGATGCGAGGTGCCTCCTCACTCACCAGATCCTTCGGCCCTCGGCCTCAGGATGACAACTGTAGTTGACCGGCCGGCCTGTCATCCTGAGGAGCGCCCGGCGACGAAGGATCTGGTGAAGACAACCCCGCTGCGCTGCATCGGATCCTTCGCAGTGCTCAGGATGGCACAGAAACGCGCCCAGAATGGCAAGTCGACGCACCAGTCCCGCTTAGGATGATCGACGTTCCTCGCTGCGCGCTATCGAGGGCCGTGCTCGCGCGGTAGACTTCGCCTGCCGGCGCGTACGCCCGCGAGCGCCGAGACCACGTAGGACCCACCCCCTTGGTGGACTTTCGCCCGTTTCGCGGGATTCGCTTCGCGCCCAGCGCCGGCCGGCTGGCCGACCTCATCTGTCCGCCATACGACGTCATCTCGCCGTCCGACGAGGCGCGGCTGCTGTCGCGGAGCCCGAACAACATGGTGCGCCTGGAGCTGGCCGAGCTCGACGGGCAGGCGCCCGCGGAGCGCTACGAGCAGGCCGCGCGCACGCTGCGCTCGTGGCTGGGAGAGGGCGTGCTCGCCCGGGACGAGGTCCCTGCCTACTACCTGTTGCGCCAGCGCTTTCGCGCTCCCAGCGGGAACACGCCGGAGCGCTACGCGCTGTTCGGCGCGCTCAGGCTCCAGGAGCTCGGCACGAGTGTGCTGCCGCACGAGGCCACCGGCGCCGCCGCCAAGGAGGACCGGCTCGCGCTCATGCAGGCGACGGAGGCGAACCTGAGCCCGCTGTTCATGCTATTCCGCGACGACGGCGCGGTGATGGCCGCGCGCAATCGCGCCATGGCGCGGGCGCCGGTGGCCGAGCTCAGCGTGGACGGCGAGGACCTGGCGCTGTGGCGAATCGACGATGAGCGCGATGTGGAGGCTGTCATGCTCTCGCTGGGAGCGAAGCCGGTGTTCATCGCCGACGGGCATCACCGGTACGAGACGGCGCTCAACTACCAACGCGCGCACCCCGGCGATGCCGCGCGGTTCGTGATGACGTGTCTCGTCGCCTTCGACGACCCGGGCCTGCTGATCCTGCCCTACGGCCGCGTCGTCGCGGGCCTGGACGACGAGGCCCTGGCGCGCGTGCGCGAGCGCGTATCGTCGCTGTTCGCCGTGCGGCCGGTGGCGTTCGGCGCTGAGACGGCCGGCCCACTGGAAGAGCTCGTCGCCCAGGAGGCGGCGGAGGGCGTGGCGTTCGGCATGGTCGGCCCAGGCGGCGAGGGCCCCTATCTCCTGACGCTGGTGGACCCAGGCGCCGTCGCCGCGCTGGTGCCCTCGGAGACCGACCCCTCGGTGGCCCAGGTGGAGGCGTGGGTCTTGCAGGAGGCCGTGCTGCGGCCGGTGCTCGGCGATGCATACGCCGACCACGTGGCCTACGTCCACGACGGCGCCGCCGCGTTCGATGCGGTCCGGTCCGGCGCGGGCCAGCTCGCCTTCTTCCTGAAGGGTGTGCCCGCGGGCCTCTTCGAGCATGTCGTGGCCAGGGGCGTGCGGCTGCCGCGCAAGAGCACCTACTTCTGGCCCAAGCTGCCGAGTGGGCTGGTCATCAACGCGCTGTGGGGCGAGCGCTAGGCTTGAGCCCTGGCGCCTCCTCCACCGCTACTCCTGCGGCATTGTCTGTCGTTGGAGGTGCGTGACCGGGGCCAGGCCGCCGCGAGTGGGCCGCCACTGGCCGGCGAACACCAGTCTGCCGGACGCCCGCGAGCGGCCGTACTCGCTAGACATCTCGGCGCCGAACACGAGGATGATGGAGACGACGTAGAACCACAGCATCAGCACGATGACCGTGGACACGCCCCCATAGACCTGGTCGAAGTTCGCGAAATTGTCCAGGTAGAGCACAAAAGCGACCTTCGCCGCCTCGAACATGACGCCGGCCAGCACGGCGCCTGGGAGGACCGTGCGCCAGGGCACCTTCACGTCCGTTACGTACTTGTAGATGTACGCGAACAGGCCGATGCCCAGCAGGAAGGGGGTCGTGTTCACGAATAGGCGCCACAGCGTCTGGAGCGCCGGGGCCTCGGTGAGCAGCTCGGTACCGACGACGATGCGCCCCACGATGCCCAGTCCGACGGAGAGCACGAAGACCGCGCCGACTCCGAGCCCGACGCCGAGCTGGCTGAGCTGCTGCTTGAAGAAGTGGGGCGGCTCGGGGATGCCCCACGCCCGGTTGACCACCCGGTGCACCGCGCCAAGGACGGCACGCCCCGACCAGAAGAGCGCTATCAGCGAGACGATGCCGATGGCGCCACGGGCGCGGACGACGCCCGAGACATTGTCCTCCAGGAACGTCGAGAGCCCCGGTACCTGCTCCGTTAGGAAGTCGACCAGCCGGGCCTGCGCCTCCGCAGAGTCGACGAAGAAGCTCGCCACGGCGATGGAGCCCAACATCAGCGGGAACAGCGAGAAGACGGCGTAGTAGGCGACCCCGGCGGCCATGTGCGTGCCGTCGTCGCGGAGGAAGTCCCGAACGACACGGCCGATGAAGGTGGCAAGGCTCCGCGCGATGGGAGGGGCGGGTATCGAGTACAGCCAGCCACGGAAGACGGTCGTCGCCCGTCGCGCTGCTTTGATCATGTGGCTATTCTAACGGGAGCAAGGCTGCCGGCTGAGGCTCGCCTACGTGATGTCGCGCCACGCCGTCCCCTCGCTGGCGCGCATGAAGGCCGCGTGGGCGAGCGGCGCACCGCTGGCCAAGGGGCCGTCGACGAGTGTCGCGTCGGCACCGCGCAGGTCGGTCACCACACCTCCCGCCTCGCGCACCAGCAAAAGGCCCGGCGCCCGGTCCCAGCGATAGGCGTGATGGTGGCCATAGACCTGGAGTCGTCCGGCGGCAACGTAGGCCATCCCGAGCGCGATGGACCCCATGACGCGCACCGTCTGGACCTCGGGCCACAGGCCCGACACCATGGCCAGCAGCCGATGGCCGTAGTCCTCGACGTAGCCCATGTCGAAGCCGACCACGCACTCGCGCAGCGACTCGGCATCGGCGACGTGGATGCGCTTGCCGTTGAGGCTCGCCCCCGCGCCGGCTTCGGCCTGGAACAGCTCATCGCGCTGCGGATCGTACGTCAGCGCCAGGACGACGTCGCCTCGATACGCAAGTGCGATGTTGACTGCGACGTGGGGTAGGCCCGACGCCAGGTTGCGGGTGCCGTCCACCGGGTCGAGCACCCACTGGAACGCTCCCGCGTCGCCGATCTCGCCCGCCTCCTCCGACAGAACGGCAATGTCGGGGAACGCGGAACGCAGGATGTCGAGGATGGCCGTTTCCGAGGCGCGGTCGACCTCGGTGATGAGATTGTTCCAGCCCTTGCGGTCAATCGAGACCTGCCCGCCGGCCGCGATCACGGCAAACGCGTCGGCAACGACGGCACCCGCGGCGCGAATCGCAGCCTCGGCGACGACCGTGGCGGAGCGGCCGTCCGCCGCGATGGGGAGCGCGTGGCTCATTTCTCGGGCGTCAGGCCCATGCGGTCGTAGACCTCGGTCAGCGTCTCGCGGGCCAGGGCCCGCGCCCGCTCCGCTCCCGCGGCCAGCACCTCGCGGACGATGCCGGGCTTGGCGGCGAGCTCGCCGCGGCGCTCGCGGAACTCGCGCAGGTGGCGATTGATGCCGTCGGCGAGGATCTGCTTATCGTCGACGCACCCGATGCCCGCGGTCGTGCAGAGGTGATAGACCTCTTCGAGCCGGTCGGGGTTGAACAGCTTGTGCAGCGAGTAGACATTGCAGACCCATGGCCGGCCGGGGTCGGTGCGCCGTGCGCGTTGCGGGTCCGTGACCATGGTGCGCACACGGGCCGTCGTCTCCTCGTCGGTCAGCGCCAGCTCGATGTGGTTGTCCATGCTCTTGGACATCTTGTTCTGGCCGTCAGTCCCGACGATCGAGGGCGACTCCGTCAGCCGCACCTGGGGCTCCGGGAAGGTCTCGCCGTAGAGGTTGTTGAAGCGCCTCACGATCTCGCGGGACAACTCGACGTGCGGCGCCTGGTCGATGCCGACCGGAACCCACTCCGCCTTGGCGAAGACGATGTCGGCGGTCTGCAACACCGGGTAGCCGACGAGTCCGTACGAGACCGACTCCTCGGTCTCGTTCATCTGCCGCACGCGCTCCTTGAAGGTGGGCACGCGCATCAGCCAGCCCAGCGGCGTCGACATGCTGAGCAGGGTGTGCAGCGTCAGCACCTCGGGTACCGCCGACTGCGTGTAGAGGATGCTGCGCTCGGGGTCCAGGCCGGCGGCGAGCCAGTCGAGGACCATCTCGGTCGTGTTGTGGGCGATGGCCTGGGTCGCCTCGCCGACCTCGGTGGTCAGCGCATGGACATCGGCGACGCCGTAGACGCAGTCGAAGTCATCCTGGAGCGCGACCATGTTCTGGAGCGCGCCGAAGTAGTTGCCGAGGTGCAGGCGCCCGGAGGGGCGCATGGCTGAGTAGACGCGTGCCATCTGCTGGTCTCGAAGGGTGGTTTGGTAGGCCGTGGCCTGGTGCGCGCAGTGTAGCACACGGCATGGGCTCCGCCGGGAGTGCAGAGGGCGCCCCTCTGCCGGGGGAGTGAGGGGGTGTCCCCCTCACTCCAAACGTTTCGAGGGCGGTGAGGGTGGGAAGATCGCACCTGCCTTGTCCGCCACTCGGCCAGCAGATACTCTCGCCGCCATGATCCGCGCCCACGCTGGCCACTCCCCGCAAATCGACCCTACTGCCTTCGTCAGCGAGGCGGCCTACGTCGTCGGCGACGTCCTCATCGGCGCGCACGCCAGCGTATGGCCTGGCGCCGTCATCCGCGGTGACCACGGCCGCATCACCATTGGCTCGCACACGAATGTGCAGGACAACTCGGTCGTACACTCAGACGCCGACGCGAGCATCGGCGACCACGTGACGATTGGACACCGGGTCGTCTGCCACGCGGCAGAGGTCGGCAGCCACGTCCTGCTGGGCAACGGCTGCGTGCTCAACGACGGCGTCACGGTGGAGGACGGGGCCATCGTCGCCGCCGGTGCCGTGGTCTTGGAGGGTACCCGCGTGGCAAAAGGGACCATCGTCGCGGGCGTCCCGGCCAAGCTCCGCGGCCGCCTCATGAAGCGGCACCGCGACCTCATCGAGGAGGCGTCGGCCAGCTACGTCGCGCTCGGCGCGCGCTACAAGGCCGAGGGCCTCGAGTAGGGACGGCCCTGGGCAGCGAAAGCCCGTCTGGGTTAGCCGTAGCCAACTAACGCTTCCGCGGCTAGCGCCGCTGGGCGGCCAGCTCAAGTGGTTTGACGGTCACGCTTGCCCTCACCTATAGTCCCAGTCGGTCAGGGCGTGTAGTCCCACCTGGCCAGGGCGGGTAGTCCCCCGGCCAGGGCGTGCGAACGTGCGCCAACGGCCCGAGCGGCGCGGTGATACCGCAGGGAGCGTCCGAGCGCTCATCCCGCACAGGAGTTTCAATGAAGGGTGTGATCTTGGCTGCAGGTGACGGTGGTCGCCTTCGGCCGCTGACTGACGAGTGTCCCAAGGTGCTGCTCCCGTTGTGGGGGCGACCCCTGATTGCCTACCCCCTCGATGCCATGATGGCCGCCGGCATTCGCGACATTGCTGTCGTGGTTGGCTACCGCGCTCCGCAGGTAATCGAGCAGGTCAGTCGGTTGGTCCCCGCATGGGCGCGGGTCGAGTTCATCCACAACCTCGAGTATGACGGGGGAAACGCCGTTTCCGTCGCCGTCGCGGAAGACTACGTGGGGGACTCACCCTTCGTGCTCAGCATGGGCGACCACGTGATCGACCCCACGGTGATCCAACGACTCATGGGCGCCGGCCAAGCGGCGTCCGTGCTGGCAGTGGACTCGCTGCCCAAGCTGGACAGCCAGTTGAACGATGCCACGCGGGTGCTCGTCAACGAGCGGGGCGAACTGCGACGTATCGGCAAGGGGTTGACCGACTGGAACGCGGTGGACATCGGGGTGTTCCGCTTCCAGCCTGAGGTCTTCGGCGTCATCGGCGCGCTGCGTCAGCACCGTGGTGTCGGCCTCGAGCTGAACGAGGTCATGCAGTGCCTGGCCGACGCGCAGACTCCTGTCGCCACGCACGACGTCGAGGGCCTCTACTGGACGGACATCGACACGGTCGAGGACTACCTCAGCGTCGCCGGCGACTAGGCAAATGGCCAGGGCTACCCCCTCGAGCTCCAGCGCCTACGACGGAATCGTCTCTCGCCACCTCAACCGGCGCTTCTCCCGCCCCGTCGCCAGGCTGCTCAGCCACACGCCGGCCACTCCGAACCAGGTCACGGTGGCCAGCCTACTGCTTGCCGCCGGCTCGCTTGCTCTCTTCGCCGCCGGCTATCCCATCGTCGCGGGGGTGACCGCCCAGGTCTGCTCAATCGTGGATGGCGTCGACGGCGACCTGGCCCGGCTGAAAGGCCTGGCGACACCGTTCGGCTCTTTCTTCGACGCTGTCGTGGACCGCTACGCCGACGGCATGATTCTGCTCGGGCTCACCATCTGGGCTGCCGACACAAACGACGGTTCGCTCCCGTGGATAGCCGGGTTCGCGGCACTGATCGGCACCTTCGCCGTGACCTACACCCGGGCTCGCATTGACGCGGCGCAGCGCACGATGTTCGACCGAGGGCTGTCGTCGCTGGCCTCGCGTGACGTGCGTCTGCTGGTGATCATGGCTGGCGCCGTCGCGGGCCTTGGCCTGCAAACGCTCCTAGCCATCGCGGCGCTCGCGAACGCCGTCGTGCTGCTCCGCCTCGCCGCAGCGCGCACTGCCCTGCGCGGCTAGCAGAGGGGCACCGCCTGAGGCTCTGAATCCAGCTCGACGCAGCCGCCGCGACAGACGTGCGCCGTCGGAATCTGGGAACCGTGTGGTCGGGGCGGGGACCATCGTCGCGGGCGTCCCGGCCAAGCTCCGCGGCGCCTCATGAAGCGCCACCGCGACCTCATCGAGGGGGCGTCGGCCAGCTACGTCGCGCTCGGCGCGCGCTACAAGGGCGAAGGCTCGTAGTAGGGGCGGCGTTGAGGAGCGCAGGCTGTCGCCGATGAGCGTGACTGACCCCGTCACGTAGAAACGCAACGACCGCAGTCCGTTCGCTGATCGGCCTGCGGACGCGCGGACTGTATTCCCGGACCTGAGTCTCCCGATACGCTTAGCGTGTACGCTGTCGCACCGCCGTTACCCGGCGGGGGGCGAGGGAGCGTCACGATGGGAACGCCCGTAATCCAGGTCACCGGGCTGCGGAAGTCCTACGGCCGGTTAGAAGCCGTCCGTGGCGTCGACTTGCGCGTTGAGTCCGGCGAGGTCTTCGCCCTGCTTGGGCCAAACGGCGCGGGCAAGAGCACGACGGTCGAGATCCTCGAAGGGCACCGCACCCGCGACGGTGGTGACGTCAGCGTGCTGGGGTTCGACCCTGCAAAGGGCGAGCGCGACCTGCGAAACCGGATCGGAGTGGTCCTTCAGAAGTCCGGCGTCGAGCCGTACCTCTCGGTTGAAGAGACGATAGAGCTGTTCCGCAACTACTATCCCTCGCCGCGGCCGCTCGACGAAGTGCTACAGATAACCGGCCTATCCGAGATTAGGAAGACGGGCGTACGCAAGCTCTCGGGCGGCCAGCAGCGACGGCTTGATGTTGCAATAGGTCTCGCGGGCGATCCAGAGCTTCTATTTCTGGACGAGCCGACGACCGGATTTGATCCCGCCGCGAGGCGCAGCGCGTGGGACATGATCGTAGGCCTCAAGACAATGGGCAAGACGGTCTTCTTGACGACTCATTACCTCGATGAAGCCGAGCATTTGGCCGACAGGGCCGCGATCATCGTGCGCGGCGAGATCGTGCGCGAGGGAACGACTGCTGAGCTCACGGCGCTCGGCGGCACTACGATCGCGTTCGGCCTCGATGACGCGGCGGCCGACCTGCCTCGGCAGTTCGCAGGGACGCCGTCAGCCGACGGACGCCACTCGATCCGCTCTGAGGCCGTGGTCGACGACCTTTACGAGCTGACATCCTGGGCGCGGCAGAGAAACGTCCAGCTGGTGGACCTCCGGGTGACTCGAAGCTCGCTCGAGGACATCTACCTCGAACTGGTGGGACGCGACAACGGAGGCGGCGAGTGATTGATGTGCTCCGGCTGACGCTGCGCCAGGTCCGCTACGAGAACAAGGCCTTCTGGCGAAATCCAGCATCCGCGTTTTTCACGATCGCATTCCCTCTGATGTTCCTGTTCATCTTCAACACGATCTTTGGTGGTGGCGACTTGGAGGTGGCTGGCGGCACCGCGTCGTTGTCGAGTTTCTACGTCCCCGCGATCGCGGCCTTCTCAGTGATCGGCGCGTGTTACACCAACATCGCGATCGGCATCTCCTTCGCGCGGGACCAGGGGCTTCTCAAGCGAATTCGAAGCACGCCACTGCCTCCAGCGGCCTACTTCGGTGGGCGAATCATCCATGCCGGCCTCATCGCCCTGCTGCTGGTCGCGATCGTCGTCATCGTCGGCGCGCTGTTCTATGACGTCGATATACCGACGAACACCATGCCGGCGTTCCTACTCACCCTGGCCGTTGGTGCGGCTGCCTTCTGTGCCCTGGGGCTAGCGATTTCGGCGGTGATCCCGAACGCCGACGCCGCGCCCGCAGTCGTCAACGCGTCGATACTGCCGCTGCTCTTCGCGTCCGACGTCTTCATCCCGCTCGACGACGCACCCGGGTGGCTGCAGGTACTGGGTGACCTATTCCCGGTCAAGCACTTCTCCGAGGCGCTGCAGACCTCCTTCAACCCATTCGAGACCGGCCTGGGCTTTGAAGGCCTCGCCCTTGTCGTCGTGGCGGGATGGGGTATGGCTGGGCTGTTGGTCGCCATCCGATTCTTCAAATGGGAACCAGGGCGTTAGACCAGCGTCATCGAGGCTGCGGTCGCTAACACGCTGTCGCTTGGCCCCGCGCTAGGCGGCCCCGCGCCGTCTATCACGCCCCGATGAGGGGGATCGTGATCTGCGCGGCGGCTGGTGACGCTGGCTACAAGACGATGAGCAGCGAGCCTGCCAACGAGATGGCGATTGCGATCAACACGCGGGGCTCGAAACTCTCGGTTTGGCGATTCACGAGGAACGACACCGGCAACAGCACGAGGCCGCCCGCCCGCAGAAGCGGCGCGACCACGGTAACTGGCGCCACGCTCAGTGCCATGTAGCGAAACATCTGTGCAACGACCACCGCGAGTGCGCCTACCATGAACCACCGACCCGACAGGCGATCGAGCCCGCCGAGGTTTCGCCTCACCGAAGGCAGCACGAGAACAGGGATGAGGACCGTAGCAGCGGCAGCGTAGGCGACCAACGAACCGAGGATACCCAGTCCGGAGTCCGCCAGCGCAGAACGGATGAGGAGCGGGCTGGTGCCAAACGAAACGGCGTTGAGGACACCGAAGAGGTAGCCCTCCGCGTACTTCACGGGCGGGCCTTGGTTCAACGACTCCGTCGGGGGTCCGCCCTCCACCGGCGCTGCCACCGTGGGGTCCGACCCGCCCTGTACGGCAGCGCTGGTGGCCGGCGTCCGATCATGTTCCGCTGCCGGGGCGCGGCGTGGAGCCTGCCGGCGCAGGACGACGAGCGGCCCCGCCATTACCAGGGCCATGCCACCCCACATGAGGGGCGTTACCGTTTCACTCAGCAGTGGAATTGCCAGCAACACCGAGTAGGGCAGATTGATCTCGATGACGGCCCGCGCCCGATTGGCGCCGAGGGCACCCACCGCACGGAAGTTGCAGTAGCGTCCCAGAATGAAGTGGTTCACTCCTGCGACGCCCAACAGCAGGTAGCTCCGGGCCGGCAGCTCCGCCGCGTCAAATAGCTGGGTCGAAGCAGCGGCGGCGAGAATGAGGAAGGCAACCCCGATCCACGCACTGGTGTAGACGCCCTGGAGCGCGGACCCGGTCAGCATGCCGCGGCGGACGCTGGCCTGGTTCAGCGCGAAGCTGGTGGCCGAGAGCAGCACGTAGAGGACTGCGATGCCCATGTCAGTGGATCAAGCCTGGATTCGCGTCTTTGTATTCATGGCCGGGGCCGGGGAGGGCGCTCGATACCGTACCATCCGCTGATGTTCGACCAAACCACGGGACCCCGCCACGAGACCCCGCCGTGATGGGAGGGCTCGCTGCTGCGGGCTTGTGAAACGGCGCACATATTGTTCCGGGGCTCGCTGCTACCTATAATCCAGGCGCCCGCCCAGCCGTCCACCCAGGAGAACTCAATGGCGAACCTGCGCCTTCCCGGCCCCACACCCGTCCCCGACGACGTGGTGGAGGCCATGAGCCGGCCGATGATCGACCACCGCGGCGTCGCCTTCAGGGAGATGCTCCTGCGGATGACGGCGAACCTCAAGTCAGCCTTCGCCACCACCAACGACGTCTACTTCCTGACCTCCTCGGGTACCGGCGCCATGGAAGCGGCGGTCGCCAACACCCTCTCGCGCGGGCAGCGTGTCCTCGCCGTCAGCATCGGCAACTTCGGTGACCGCTTCTCGCGCATCGCCAAGGCCTACGGCGTCGACGTGGTGGACCTGAAGTTCCCCGAGGGCGAGTCGGCGCCGCCGGAAGCCGTCCGCGATGCCCTAGGAAAGGACCCGGCCATCACCGCCGTGCTGGTCACCCACAACGAGACGTCGACGGGCATAACCAACGACATCGAGGGCATCGCCAAGGTCGTCAAGGGCGAGTTCGATAAGCTCATCCTGGTGGATGCCATCTCGTCCCTCGGCTCCATCAAGTTGTTGACCGACGCGTGGGACCTCGACGTGGTGACGTCGGCGTCGCAAAAGGGCTGGGCCTGCCCGCCCGGCGTTGCCATGATCAGCTTCTCGAAGCGCGCCTGGGAGGCCTACGCGCAGAGCGACCTGCCCCGCTTCTACTTCGACCTGGGCGAGGCCGAGCGTTCCCTCAAGAGCGGCCAGAACCCATGGACGCCCGCCGTCTCGGTCTTCTACGGCATGGACCATTCGCTCATGAAGATGCTCGACAAGGGCGACATGCGGGCGACGTGGGACTTCCACACACACATCGCGCAGTACACGCGCGACGCGCTGACCGGCCTGGGGCTGAGCCTGGTGGCGACCGACCTCAAGCACGCCTCCAACACCGTCACCGCCGCCTACCTCCCGGAGGGCATCTCCGACCAGGCGCTGCTGGGGATGCTGCGCGACGAGTTTGACATCATCGCCGCCGAAGGCCGGGGCGCGCTGGCGGGCAAGGTGTTCCGCATCGGCCACATGGGCCACGTCACCACGGCCGACATTGACGACGTTGCCGCGGCTCTCAAAGAGGCGCTCCCACGCCTCGGCTTCGTGCCGGCGACGGCCGGGTAGGCCACCGCACCCATGGCGCGCATCCTCGTCTCCGACCGCATCGACCAGGCCGGGGTGGACCGGCTGGCCCGCGCGGGCCACGACGTCGACCTCAAGACGGGCATGAGCCCACAGGAGCTCGAGGCCATCATCGGCGACTACGATGCGCTGGTGGTCCGCAGTGAGACCAGGGTGACAGCCGACGTCCTCCGCAATGGCTCGCGCCTCCAGGTGGTCGGCCGCGCCGGCGTCGGCGTCGACAACGTTGACCTGGACGCCGCGACCCAGCAGGGCATCGCGGTCGTGAACGCCCCCACCGGTAATACCGTGGCAGCCGCCGAGCACGCCGTGGCGCTGATGCTGGCGCTGGCGCGCCACGTGCCGCAGGCCGACGCCTCGATGCGCGCGGGCCAGTGGCGGCGCAGCGAGTTCATGGGCGTCGAGATGCGCGGCAAGACCGTCGGCGTCATCGGGCTCGGCAAGGTCGGCTCCGAGGTGGTCCGGCGTGTCAAAGCGTTCCAGACCGAGGTGCTCGGCTACGACCCCTACGTCCCGCAGGAGTTCGCCCGCAGCCTGGGCGTCGAGCTGGTGGACATGGATCGGCTGCTCGCCGAGTCCGACTTCATCACAATCCACACGCCGTTGACCGCCAACACTCGGCAGCTGCTGGGGGCCGAGCAGTTCGCGAAGCTCAAGCCCGGCGTGCGCATCGTGAACGCCGCGCGGGGCGGGCTGGTGGACGAGGCGTTGCTGGACGCGGCGCTGACCTCGGGCGCGGTCGCCGGAGCCGCGCTGGACGTCTTCACGTCGGAGCCGCCCGAGCCTGGGCTGGCCCTCCTGTCGAACCCCAAGGCCGTCCTCACGCCCCACCTCGGCGCCTCGACCCGCGAGGCGCAGGTCGAGGTGGCAGTCGAGATCGCCGACGAAGTGCTCGCAATCCTCTCCGGCGGCGCGGCGCGCTACACCGTCAACGTCCCGTCGGTCCCCGCCGAGGTGCGCGAGGCGCTCGGGCCATACATCCCCGTCGCCAGCGTCATGGGACGCATCGCCATCCAGTTGGCCGAGGGGCAGCTGGAGTCCGTCACCCTGCGCGTGTCCGGCGACATCGCTGCGTTCGATACCTCGATCCTGGGCGCAGCCGCGCTGGCCGGCATCCTTGGCGCCGCTTCGGATGAGCGGGTCAACCTCGTCAACGCGCCGCACATCGCGCGGGAGCGCGGACTGGAGATCCAAGAGGTCAAGGATCCCGAGGCCGACCCGGAGTACACCAACCTGGTTGGCGTGGAGGTGCGGTCGTCGGGCGGGACCGTCTACCTGGCGGGCACGGCCTTCGGCGCCGCGGTCCACCTGCTCCGGCTGAACGACTTCTACCTGGACTTGCAGCCGCAGACGCCCTTCATGCTGTTCACGTCCCACACGGACCAGCCGGGCATGATCGGCAAGGTCGGGACCCTCTCGGGCAACCACGACCTCAACATCGGTTTCATGGAGGTCGGGCGCTCGGGGCCCCGCGGCTCGGCCACGATGATCGTCGGCTACGACGACCCGGTGACCGACGCGCTGGCCGCGGAGATCGCGGCGATCGACGGCGTCGACTGGGTCAAGACCGTCAGACTGTAGCCGGTCCCCAGCATCTGTCATCCTGAGCGAATGCGAAGGATCTGACGAGCCCGATGGCGTCGGTGATGGGTATTCAGATTCCCTTCGACGGACTCAGGGCACGCTTCGTCGGCCGGCGGCCTCCTCAGAATGACGAGGGCGCGCCGCCGCCGCGTGCCCTCGCTGGAGAGGGGAACCCGCCTTGTTGCGGCCATACCCCTATGCTACGATTCGGCGCGCGGTTCGTTCCGAAAATCACGAACGCCCGAGGCCTCGATGACCACCAGCCCCAACGGGCTCCGTGACCAGGCCCGCGAGGCCGTCGCCACCCAGCCGTTCAAGACCGTCACCGTCCTCTCGTCGCTGCTCGCTGCGCAGGACGCGCTGGGCTGGCTCCCCGCCGAAGCGCTCGACGAGGTCGCATCCGCCACCGGCGCCTCGATCAACGACGTCTGGGGCGTCGCCTCCTTCTACCCGAACTTCCGCTTCACCGAGCCCGCCGCGCACAGCGTCGAGGTGTGCTGGGGCCCGACCTGCCACGTCGCCGGCGCCCAGCCCTTGGTGCGCTCGGTGCTGGACGAGCTGGGCCTGGAGAACGAGGGCGAGACCCCAGACCGAAAGGTCGGCTTCAAGCTGAACACGTGCCTGGGCGTCTGCCCGCATGCGCCCGCCATGGCCTTCGACCACGCGCTCGCCGGCGCAATGACGCCCGAAATGGCGGTCGCCCGGCTGCGCTCGCTCCGAGGGAGTGTGGCGTGACCGAGGCCTTCGACCAACTGCGTGCGCGTGCCGAGGGGCGGTGGGCGGAGCTCCAGGCCAAGCCGTGGGTCCGTATCGGCACCGGCCTCCTGGGCGAGGCCGCCGGGGCGCTCCCGGTTCTGGCCACGCTGCACGCGGAGGTCGCCCGGCTGAAGGTCGGCGCGACGGTCTCCGAAGTGGGGACGACGGGCTTGTGCTACGCGGAGCCGTTGGTCGACGTGCAGGTACCGGGCACACCCCGCGTGCTCTACGCGAACGTCACGCCGGAGCAGGCCGTCCGCATCGTCGAGAGCCACGTCGTCCAGGGTCAGCCGGTGGCCGACCTTGCCCACGCGACTGTCGGCGGCGCCCTGCCGGGCGTGCCCGAGCGGGCAAGCCTGCCGATGATGCGCCACCAGGTGCGCATCGCCCTGCGCAACGCGGGGGAGATAGAGCCGGGCGACGTCGACCAGTACGTCGCTCGGGGCGGCTTCGCCGGCCTCGACAAGGCGCTCTCCATGGAGCGCTCAGCCCTGCTGGACGAGGTCAAAAACTCGGGGCTGCGCGGTAGGGGCGGCGCCGCCTTCTCCACCGGCACCAAGTGGGGTTTCCTGGCTGGGAGCCCCTCGCCCATCAAGTACATCCTGTGCAACGCCGAGGAGGGCGATCCGGGCGCCTTCAACGACAAGACGATTTTGGAGACCGACCCGCTGACGCTGGTGGAAGGTTGCATCATCGCCGGCTACGCCACCGGGGCCAGCAACGGGGTGGTGTTCATCCGCCACGGGCACGATGCCCCCATCGATCGGACTCGCGAGGCCATCGAGCATTGCTACGCCGACGGCCTGCTGGGCCAGGGCATCCTTGGGACCGACTTCTCCTTCGACATGGAGGTCTCGCTGGTCGGCGAGTCATACGTCGCGGGTGAGGAGACGGCGCTCATGGAGGCGGTCGAGGGCAAACGCTCGATGCCGCGTTTCCGGCCGCCGTTCCCAGCCGCCCATGGCGTCTGGGGCTACCCGTCCAACATCAACAACATCAAGACTCTCGCCTACGTGCCGGAGATCGTTCGTAACGGGGCGGAGTGGTTCACCGCGGTCGGCACCGAGAAGAGCTCCGGCACGGCCATCGCGTGCCTGTCGGGGCACGTGAAGTACCAAGGCCTGGTCGAGGTGCCGTTCGGACTGACCATCCGCCAGCTGGTCGAGGAGCTGGGCGGTGGCGAACCGAACGGCAAGAGCGTGAAGTTCCTCCAGACTGGCGGGCCGCTGGGCGGACTGCTGCCGGGCGACCAGCTGGACATGGTGCTGGACTTCGACCTCATGTCGGCGGCGGGCGCGATGTTCGGCTCGGGCGGGCTCATCGTCTGCAACGAAGACACCTCGGCCGTCGACCTCACGCGTGTGCTGGTGGCGTTCGACCAGATGGAGTCGTGCGGGAAGTGCTTCCCGTGCAGGCTGGGCACCAGCCACCTGCTCGAGATCATGGACCGCGCCTGCGACGGCGCGTCGCGGCCGGACGACCTGGCGCTGATGGAGCGCGTCGGGCAGAACATGCGCGTTGGCTCGCTGTGCGGCCATGGTCAGCTTGGCTTCAACCCCGTGTCGTCGGCCCTCAAGGCTTTCGGGGTCGAGTTCGAGGCGCAGATGGCGGGCCGGGGCACGCTGGCCATCGGCCCCTTCGTTGGCCCCACCCACACACGCCGCGGCGCGCAGACGGCCGGCGAGACGCCCACCGCGACGGTGAGGGAAGGCTTCGTCTACAGCGTGGAGCCGGTGGCGTGAGGATGAGGACACCGTGACCACCACCGAACAGCAGACCGTCACCATCAGCATCGACGGGCAGGAGGTGCGGACCGAGCCCGGCACCATGCTGGTCCAGGCGGCGAACGACGCCGGCCTCTACATTCCGTACCTGTGCTACCACCCCGGCATGAAGCCGTACGGCGCCTGCCGCATGTGCGTCGTCGAGGTGGAAGGGATGCCGGGAACTCCCGCGGCCTGCACGCTACCGGTACGCGACGGGATGGTCGTGAACACGATCAGCGAGCAGGCAGTCGGCGTGCGCAACACCATCCTCGACCTGCTGCTGTCCGAGCACCCGCACGGCTGTCTGACCTGCCACCGGATCGACCTGTGCGGACCGCAGGACATCTGCCTGCGCCACGTCGACGTCACCGACCGTTGCGTCACCTGCCCGAAGAACGAGCGCTGCGAGCTGAAGGACACGACGCGCTTCCATCCGCAGCCGCTGGTGTCGCCGCTCACCTACCAGTACCGCGAGTTGCAGATCGAGACCAAGGACCCGTTCTACGACCGCGACTACAATCTGTGCATCGTGTGCGCGCGGTGCGTGCGCGCGTGCGAAGAGGTCCGCGGCGACTCCGTGCTCACGCTGACCGAGCGCGCCGGCCAGGTGTTGGTCGGCACCTCCATGGGCGAGTCGTTGCTCGAGTCGGGCTGCGAGTTCTGCGGCCTCTGCATCGATGTCTGCCCGGTGGGCGCGCTCGTGGAGACCGACCACAAGTGGGACCGCGCGCAGCAGTACGAGCAGACAGTGTGCGCCGAGTGCCCCGTCGGCTGCCAGATCACCTATGAGACCAACCGTTTCGACAAGGTCATCCGTGCAGTCGCGGAGCTGAATGGCCCCGCGAATCTGGGCAACGCCTGCTTCAAGGGCAAGTTTGGCTTCGAGTATGTCAACGATCGCCAGCGCCTCAAGGAGCCGCTCGTGCGGCGCGACGGCGCCTTGGAGCCCGCGAGCTGGGATGAGGCCGTCGCCGCGGCCACCGCCGGTCTGTCGGCGCACGCGGGCGCGGAGTTCGCGCTGGTGGCGTCGCCGCGCAACACCAACGAAGAGCTCTACCTGGCCCAGAAGTTTGCCCGTCTGGCCATGGGCTCCAACAACTTGGACGTGGCGTCGTACGACCGACCGGGCATCATGGAAGGCCTGCACGACGTCTTTGGCTACTACTCTGGCACCGCGAACATTCAAGACACCGGTCGCTCGGCGTGCGTCCTCGTCGTGAGCGCGAACGTCACCGAGGAGCAGAACGTGCTGGCCGTGCCCATCAAGCAGGCAGTGCGGGCGGGCACGCAGAAGCTGATCGTCATCGACACGCGCGAGACCGAGCTCACCCGCTTCGCCCACGTGTGGCTGCGCCCATACCCCGGCACCGATCTGGCGCTGGTCGGCGGGATGCTGAAGGTGGTCGTCGACGAGGGCCTGGCCGACCGCGACTACGTCGCCGAGCGCTGCGAGGGATATGACGAGATGGCCGCGTCGCTGGCGCGGTTCACGCTCGATGCGGTCGAGCGCGAGACGGGCGTCTCCGCCGCCCGCATCCAAGAGGCGGCACGCCTGTACGCCGAGGCCGCGACGGCCACGACCATCTACGCGCTGGACAACACCGTGGGCGGCACCCGCCGCATCACGACGCACCTCATCGCCGACCTGGCGCTGGTGACCGGCAACGTCGGCCGGCCCAGCACGGGCGTCCTGCCCCTGCGACACGGCGCCAATGACCAGGGACAGCTGGACATGGGCGTCGAAGCCCGCATGCTCCCAGGGCAGCGACACGTGTCCAACGAAGCCGACCGCGCCGCGCTCGCCGAGCTCTGGGGCGCGCCGGTGCCCGAGGCCCCCGGTCTGCGTGTGCGGGAGACGTTCGCGGCGGCGAGGGATGGCAAGGTCAAGGCCATGCTCGTCCTCGGCGACCACGTCCACTACGGGGACGGGACGTTGGGCGACACCCAGGCGGCCTTCGAGCGCCTGGAATTCCTGGTCGTCAGCGACGCCTTCCTGTCGCCATCGGCCCAACAGGCCGACGTTGTCTTCCCCGCCACGACCTTCGCGGAGAAGCATGGCACCTTCACGAACATGGAGCGCAGGGTGCAGCCGCTGCGGCAGGTCGTGGCCAAGAACGTTGGCCAGGCGAAGTCCGACCTTGAGCTGGTGAGCGCGCTGGCTGCCGGCATGGGCGTCGCCGGGTTCGACCACGCAGGCCCCGAGGCGGTGCTCGACGAAATCGCCCGCACCGTGCCGCAGTACGCGGGCATCTCCTACCAGCGGCTGCTGGACGAGGCCGAGCAGACGCTTAAGCCCAGCGGCGACAACCCGCTGCCGACGCAGGTCCAGTACTCCAACCGTGTCGCAATGGGACTCCAGTGGCCCTGCGCCGCCCCCCAAGACCCCGGCACGAAGCACCTGTACGCCGATGGTTTCCCCCAGGGCCGCGCGCGCCTCGCGCAGGGAGAATGGCGGGAGCGTCCTCGGCATGATGACGAGAAGTTCCCGCTGGTGCTGGCACACGGCCGGGTGCTGGCGCAGGGCGAGCGCCCGATCAAGATCGATAGCGATGGCGAGCTGAACCGGATCGAACGCACCGAGCTTCTGGTCGTTCATCCGGCGGACGCCGCCAGGCTGGGACTGTCCGACGCACAGCCCGTGCGTGCGGTCACGCCGCGAGGGGGCATCCTCACCGGCGTGGTGTCGATCGCGGAGGGTGCGCTTCCCGGCGTGGTATCGGCGACGACGCTCTTTGGCGAGCTCGCGCTGGCCCTCGACGCCTCGGAGCACCCCGACCCCATGAACCACGTGCCGCGGCTCGAGGTCGCTCCCGTCCGGCTCGAGCTGCTGTAGACGCTAACCGAGGAGGCGCACGCCGTTGACATCGAATACGGCACTGACCGGCCACACCGACCCGAAGCTCCTGGCCCTACCCACGGCCAAGATCGTCAGGCGTCAGGACTACACCGACGACCTGTTCAAGATCTGGCTGGAGCCGTCCGTGCCGTTCAGCTTCAAGGCCGGCCAGTACATCACCATCGGCTGCCGTGATATCGAGCGTCCCTACTCGATCGCCTCGGCGCCGGACGAAGAGCACCTTGAGCTCTTCATCGAGTTCGTCCACCCGGAGAATGGAGGCAAGCTGACGCCGCTACTCTATGCGCAGCACGTGGGAGACGTGGTCTCCATGCGCCCCCGGCCCAAGGGCATTTTCCTCTTCAATGAAAACTACACAGACCACGTGTTGGTGGGGACCGTCACCGGCGTGGCGCCGTTCGTCAGCTTCATCCGGCAGTTCCTCCTCGACGGACGCTCCGGCCACCGCTTCTTCGTCATGGAGGGGGCGAGCCACCAGAACGAGTTCGTCTACGACGAGGAGTTCATCGAGCTGTCGGAGCAGCACGACTTCATCACCTTCCTGCCGACAGTGAGCAGGCCCCAGGCCGAGCGCAACCAGGGCTGGGCCGGCCCCATCGGACGCGTGAACAGCCTCGTCGAGGAGTACACGGAGCGCTGGGGCCTGTCCATGGACAAGACTCTTATCTACCTGTGTGGCAACCCCGGGATGATCGAAGACGTCAAAGAGCGCATGGGTCCGAAGGGGTGGAAGTACGAAGAGGAGCGCTTCTGGAAGGAAGAGGACGAATAGCCCGGCGACACCCTTCGTCGCCGAGCCGAGAACCGCCCGTTATCGCGGTCGCGGGCTAGCTGCCTTCCTGGGCCTCAAACGTCTCCGGCTAAGCTCCGACCCCGCTGTTGGTGGCCCCGGCTCGGACGCGGGGAGCCGGGATGAACAGCAATATGACGATGGCGAGTGCCGTGACGGCGTTCCAGGCCCAGAAGACTGTGACGTAGCTGCCCTGGATGTCGTACATGATGCCCGATATCAATGCCCCGATCCCCAGCGAGATAACGATGATGGGCGTCACGATGCCCATCACGGTGCCCGCGGACGCACGGCCGAAGTAGTTGGCGAAGATGACGCGCATGATCATATCGACGCCGCCTGATCCCACCCCCACGGCTATGCCGACGGGCACCGCCATGAAGTCGGAATCGGCGAAGATGACCAGCACTCCCCTCACAAGAACGGCCAACGCCGCCACGCCATAGGCCGCACGAGCCCCCGCAGCATCCACGAGCCGCCCCAGCCCGATGCTCGCCGGTATCATGGTCACGCCGGCAATGCTGAACGTTATCGCCGCGAAGGCCGGGGACATCCCCTGCTCCGTCATGTGCGCGATCATGTGGATGCCGGCCCCGTTTCGCGACATCTCGACGAGAGCTAGCGAGGCCACGAGCATCCAGAGCGTTCGTGTCCTGGCGGCCTGTCCCGCCGTCCACTGCACCTCGGCTGCACCCGCGGCTCGACCCGAGCCGGCCGCGCTGTCGCCGACTGCGTCCCCGTCCATGGCTTGGCCCACGTCCTCCGGCCGTTTCCGAGAGAGGAGGACGCCGCCAGGCAAGGCGACGACAAGCATGAGGAAGCCCAGCACGTACCACGCCGCGCGCCAGCCAGACCCGTCCAGCACCCGCTCAGCCAGCACGGGGATGACGACGAAGCCCAGGGCGAGCATCACCGTCACGAACCCCATGGCGGTCCCGCGCTTGCGGACGAACCACTGCGCCATCGCTGACGTGATGCCGACGCGGTTGACGCCGGCGAGCATGGCGTACCCGATGCCAAACAGGAGGTAGAACGCCCAGAGCTTGGAGACCATGCCCAAGCCGATGAGGCATAGGCCCATGAGTACCGTGGCCCCGTTCAGCACGAGCCACGCTCCGTACCGATCGGCCAGCCTGCCTGCCAGCGGCGCGGCGACGATAACCAGCACGCTGCCGAGGAGGACGGCCCCGCCCAGCGAGGACCTGGACCATCCGAATTCCTGCTGCATCGGCGGGTAGAGCAGGCCGATGATGGGGGGCCGGAAGGCAAGCGTCGGGAAGATGGCCAACCCGACCACTGCGGTGATGATCCAACCGTAGTAGAACGGGATGCGCCGGGCTATGGCATGGGGCAAAGACTGCATGCGGCGGCAGTCTATCTGGTTCGCCGTACGTTTCTTGCGCTCAGACCGCCCGCGACGGCTGGCAGAACGCAGAGCCTCCCCAGGTTCTGTGGGGGGTGCCGAGGCCCGCGGCCGAAAGCCGCTCAACCTCGCGCGTGGCATCCATCGGCGCGAACGCCCCGTAGCCCTACAATACGCGGACGCTCATGGCTGACGCTTCCGAACAGCGCCCCGAGGCCGTCCCCGCGCGCGATGTCGACGCGCCTCTCTTCGCCTCCTACCCGCTACGCACGAAGATGAAGGCGCTGGCCGGTGTCCTCATCGGCTTGCTGATGGCGGCGCTGGACCAGACGATCGTGGCCACGGCGCTACCCCGCGTGGTCGCCGACCTGGGCGGCTTCGACCGCTTCGCCTGGGTCTTCACCGCCTACATGCTCGCGTCGACCGCCCTCATCCCCATCATGGGGAAACTGTCCGACATGTATGGGCGCAAGTGGGTGTACGTCGGGGGGTTGGTCATCTTCATGGCCGGCTCGGTGCTCTCGGGGACCTCGCAGACCATGGACCAGCTCATCATCTTCCGCGGGGTCCAGGGCGTGGGCGCGGCCGCGCTGATGGGTAACGCTTTTACCATTCTGGCCGACCTCTTCGTGCCCGCCGAGCGCGGCAAGTGGCAGGGCCTCTTTGGCGGCGTCTTCGCCATCGCCAGCGTCATCGGCCCTGTCACCGGCGGCTACCTGACCGACAATCTGGACTGGCGTTGGATCTTCTACATCAACCTTCCCATCGGGGCCATCGCCATCGCCGTGCTGTTGTCGAACATGCCGTCGGCAAAGTACTCGGGGCCGCGCGGCTCGATCGACTTTGGGGGCGCCGCGGCCCTCGTCGCCGCCGTTGTGCCGCTGTTGCTTGCGCTGACGTGGGCCGGCGACCTCTACGCTTGGGGCTCGGTGCAGATCATCGGCATGCTCGCCTGGTCCGCCCTGATGGTCCCGACGTTCCTGCTCATCGAGCGCTCGGCGGCGGAGCCAATCATCCCGCTGTGGGTGTTCCGCAACCCCGTCTACAGCGTGTCGATCTTGGCAATCTTCATGACCGGCCTCGGCATGTTCGGCGCCATCGTCTTCATCCCGCTGTTCGTCCAGGGAGTCGTGGGCACGTCCGCGACCAGCTCGGGCGCCGTCATCATCCCCATGTCGTTGTCCATCGTCGTGAGCTCCACGATCGCCGGGCAGCTCATCTCCCGCACGGGGCATTACAAGATGTTCGGGTCTGGCGGGCTGGCCATCATGGCCTTCGGCCTCTACCTGTTGTCGCAGGTGGACGAGAGCACGACGACGACGACGATCGTTCGGAACCTGGTGGTCGTTGGGTCCGGGTTGGGGACGACCTTCCCCGTCTACGTGATCGCCGTACAGAACGCCTTCGAGCAGCGCGTCATGGGCATCGTCACGTCCACGACCCAGTTCTTCCGCCAGATCGGCGGCACCATCGGCGTGGCCATCATGGGCTCGCTGGTCGCCGTCGGCGTGCAGCGCGGCGTCCGAGCCGGCTTCGACGGCGGGTCCGAGGCACCGTTGCCGGAGGGAGTCCGCGAAGCGTTGGAAGACCCGGAGCTGCTCATCGACGTGGCTGGGCGGGCCAGCGTTGCCGATGAGTTGGCGGGCGTCGCCGGTGGGGCCGACGCCTTCACTCGCGCTGTCGAGCTGCTCCGCGTGTCGCTGGCTGATGCCATCGGTGACATGTTCCTGCTCAGCCTCGCCTTCGTCTCCATCGCGTTCGCGGCGTCGCTATTCGTCCGGGAGCTGCCGCTGAAGGGAATGGTGCGGCGGAGGCGTGGGCAGGCTCCGGCGTCGACCGCCGAGCCGGCCCAGAAGTCCACTGGCTGACAATATGCCGCCCGCTGGTTCCTGAGTGCCTCGCGCTTCGCTAGAATCGCGGGGTGCCGACTCCCGTTCGCAAGCAATACCTCGACGTCAAAGCCGCCTATCCGGACGCTTTGGTGCTGTTCCGCATGGGCGATTTCTACGAGACATTCGATGACGACGCCAGGACCGCGGCACGCGATCTGGAGATCGTGCTGACGCAGCGGGACATGGGCCAGGGCGAGGTCGTGCCCCTTGCCGGGATCCCGTACCACGCCCTCGACGGCTACTTGGCGCGCCTCATCAAGAAGGGCCACCGAGTCGCCATCTGCGAGCAGACCAGCGAACCCAACGGGCGCACACTGGTGGATCGCGAGGTGGTCCGTGTCGTCACGCCCGGCACGGTCGTCGAGCCCGCGCTGCTCGACCAGGCAACGAACAACTACCTCGCCGCGGTCGTCGCGGGAGGCGGACGCGCAGGTATCGCCCACGTCGACGTGACCACCGGGGAGTTCGCCGCGACGGAGGTCGAAGCTGCCTTCGTCCCGCGCGAGCTGGCCCGCCTCGCGCCGTCGGAGGTGCTGGTCCCTTCAGGCAGCGACGACACCCTCGGGCTCACGGACGGCAGCGGGGCCGAGTACTCGCGCACGGCGCTGGACGCTGCCTCCTTCGCACCACGGCCGGCCCGGCGACTGCTGCTCGACCACTTCGGTGTCGCCAGCCTTGATGCCTATGGCTGCGAGGGGCTCGACCTGGCGACCGCGGCGGCCGGCGCCGTCGTCAGGTACCTGCGCGAGACCCATCGCGCGGTCCTCGGACAGCTGGTGGGCCTCCGGACCTATAGCGTCGATGCCTTCATGGTCCTGGACTCGCAGACGCGGCGGAACCTCGATCTCTTCGAGGCCGGGCGCTCCGGCGAGCGGCGAGGCTCGCTGCTCGCCGTGCTGGACGACACGAAGACGCCCATGGGCGCCCGGCTGTTGCGGCGGCGGATTGCGGAGCCGTTGCTGGACCTCGGTGAGCTGACACGCCGGCACGACGCGGTTGGCTGGATCAAAGACGGCCCTGCCACGCGAAGGCGCGTACAGGCCCTGTTGGACGGCGTTCGCGACATCGAGCGAGCCCTCACGCGCATCGGCGCGGGTGTCGCGTTGGCGCGCGAGGTCGTCGCGCTGCGCCAATCGCTGGAGCAGGTGCCCGCGCTGGCCGCGCAGGTGGCGGAGGCGGGGGCCACGCTCGCGTGGCTGGGTGCGGGCCTGCAGCCCTGCGACGCCGCCGTCGCGCTGATCGCCCAGGCTATCGCGGACGAGCCTCAAGGTGAGGTGGGGCAGGGTGGCGTGGTGCGGGAGGGCTTCTCGCGGGAGCTTGACGAGCTCCGCTCGGCGTCGTCAGACGCGCGCAGCTACATCGCCGGGCTGGAGCGGAGCGAGCGCGTGCGCACCGGCGTACCGACGCTCAAGGTTGGCTACAACAAGGTCTTCGGCTACTACATTGAGGTGTCCAACGCGCACGCGGCGCGGGTGCCCGAAGACTACGTGCGCCGCCAAACGCTCACCGGCGGCGAGCGGTACATCACGCCGGAGCTCAAAGAGTACGAAAGCCGCGTCCTGAACGCCCGCGAGCGCATGGAGGAGCTGGAGTCGGCTCTGTACCGCCAGGTGTGCAGGCAGGTTAGCGAGATGGCCGCGGATATCGCGGCCACGGCGCGCGCCATCGCGGAAGTCGATGTGGTCGCGGCGCTGGGCGAGGCGGCTGCGCGCTACGACTACGTGCGCCCGGAGTTGGACGCCGGAGGCGACATCGAGGTCGTGGGCGGACGCCACCCGATCGTGGAGCGTCTGCTGCCCGCGGGGTCGTTCGTCCCAAACGACCTGCGACTCTCGCGGGCCGATGACCAGGTGATCGTGCTCACCGGGCCCAACATGTCGGGCAAGTCCACCTACCTGCGCCAGACCGCGCTGATCGTGCTCATGGCCCAGATGGGCAGCTTCGTTCCGGCCACGGCGGCGCGTATCGGGCTCGTCGATCGCATCTTCACCCGCGTCGGGCTCCAGGACGACCAGGGAGCGGGCCAATCCACGTTCATGGTCGAGATGATCGAGACGGCGAGCATCCTGCTGCACGCGACGCCCCGCTCGCTGGTGGTGCTGGACGAGGTGGGCCGTGGGACTTCGACGTACGACGGTATGTCCATCGCCCAGGCGGTGCTCGAGCACATCCACAACGCGCCCGCATTGGGCTGCCGAACGCTGTTCGCGACGCACTACCATGAGCTGACGGCGTTGGCCTCGCGGCTCCCCCGCGTGCGCAACTACAGCGTCGCCGTGGCCGACGAGGGCGGCGACATCGTGTTCCTCCACCGCATCGTGCCCGGTGGCGCCGACCGCTCCTACGGCGTCCACGTCGCCCAGCTCGCCGGTCTGCCCCGCCCCGTCGTCCGCCGTGCGTGGGAGCTGCTCAGTGAGCACGAACAGGGAAACGAGGACGCGCAGGGCGGGGCGCCCCAGCGCGGTCCCGACCCGCGAGACGCACAGCTCGCGCTCTTTGGTTCCGCCGCGGAGCCCTCGCCGGTGTTGGAGGCGCTCGCCGCGCTGGACCTCGACGACCTGACCCCCATCGAAGCGCTCAACAAGCTGTTTGAGCTACGGCGAATGACGGAAAGGACGCGAGGCGACGCTGGTGGTAACCTTGGCGTGACGCCCTAGCTCGTCCGAGGAGACTCCGTGCCAGACGTCGTCGTCGTAGGGGCCGGCCCGGCCGGCTCGACGCTCGCATACCGGCTCGCTCAGCGTGGAGTCGACGTATCGTTGGTCGAAAAGGCCGAGCTGCCCCGGGTAAAGCCCTGCGGAGGCGGCCTGGACGGCTCCTTCTTCGACTATATCCCTGAGGGAATCGACGTCAGACCGCTGGTGCAGGACTGGGCCAACGAGGTCGAGGTCCGTTACGAGGGTGCGTACGAGCGGACCTTTCCGATGCCAGAGCAGGTCGCCATGACGGAGCGCTCGCAGCTGGACCACTTCCTGCTTATGCAGGCCCAGGAGATGGGCGTACAGGTGCGGCAGGGCGCCGGGGTAGAGCGAGTGGACAGGCGCTCCGACGGCACCTACGAGGTCGAGGCCGGCGGCGATAGGCTCCGTGCGCGCGTGGTCGTGGGAGCGGACGGCGCCTACTCGACGGTGGGCCGTTTGGCCAAGATGTCGCGTCCCCGTACCGTCTTTGTCGCGGCCGAGTGGGACCTGTACGCCCCGCCCGCCGTCCTGGACGAGTGGCGGGGCCGGATGTTGTTCGACTGTAGCGTCCGTCCAGTCGGCTACGCGTGGGTGTTCCCCAAGGAGCACTACCTGAACATCGGCTTTGCCCTCCCACAGCGCGCCGCGAAAAAGGTCCACCAGATCACCGAGGACTTCGCCCGGCGCACCGGACTCGACCCCGACTGGGGCTACGAGCGCAGGGCCCACTGGATTCCCTTCGCCCAACCCGGCTCCGAGGCCGTGAAGGATGGAGTGGTGCTCGTTGGCGACGCCGCCGGCGTAGCGGACCCCGCCACGGGAGCCGGCATCTCTTGGAGCGTGCGCAGCGCGGCCCAGGCGGCGCCGTGGATCGAGCGCTCGCTGAATGGCGAAGGCCCCGAGGCGCTGCGTGGATACCAACGCGACTACGAGGGCCTGCTGGCGGAGGTCGACGCGGGGTTGGCGCTACGCAATGTTTTCGTCGCCGCCATCGCGCTGCGCCGCCGCGTCCCCGAGGCGCTGTTCCAGCGCATCCTTCAGATCGCGAGCGGCCGCGGCTCCTACCTCGAATGGCGCGAGACTCACCCCTGGCTCTACCGCCTGGGCAAGATGATCGACTCGGTGGCCGTGAGGAGGCTGACGTAACGATGCGCTGGGGTGGGGCCAGCCGGCGGACCTTGCGTCCCAGCTCCAACCGGGGCACGGGCGATGACCACCTGTCCGAGCTCGAGGGCGTCGACCGCCTCACCATCTTCGTCGCGCCACACACCAAGATGAAGGGCTACGGGGACCTGAAAGCGCGGCTCGAGGAGCTGGGCTGCCTGGTGGCGTACCCCTCGACCTCACCGGTGGTGGCGCGGGAGTCGCCGGGGCCCCGCTACACGGCGGTCAACATCGAAGCGCCCAAGGGCATCCCGCCGGAAGCAGTGCGCGAGGCCCACCGGTGGGCCCACAAACGCGACATGCTCCACAGCTTCTTCCGCCCGCTCTAGTCCCCGCTCCCCTCGGTCTCCTCTTGAAGCAGCTCCTCGGCGCGCCGCACGAGCGTGTCTTCGCGGGCCTTGGGCATGCTGCGCGCTTCGAAGTAGCGCCGGAGCGCGTCCATCGGCCCCAGCCGCTCGGCGTCCTCCAGCCCGAGGCGCGTGCGCCGCTCGCGATGCACCTGCCGCTCGATGGACGCAACGTAGTGTGCGCTGGCGAGCGCGTCCCGCACGGCCGATTCGCGGAAGGCGGGCTCGTCGTCGGCTTCCATGGCAACACGCAGGCGGACGATGGAGCGGTCGAGCCTCCCGCCAGCGTGGGCGGCGATGGCGCTCAGCGTGGCCGCCGTCGGGTCCTCGCCGGGGAGCGCGCGCACCTCGATGGTCAGCATGGGGCGCGCGTCGACCGGGACGAACTCGAAGCCGACGATCCGCTCGCCAAGCGGCCGCGCGGGGTCCAGGTCAATGACGCAGAAGCCCTTGGTGTCGTCCTCCTCCGAGAAATCGATGCGCTGGAGGCTCCCGGGGTAGACGACACGCGGGTTCTGGGACAACACCTGGTGTTTGTGGATGTGCCCCAGGGCCACGTAGTCGAACGCGGAGTTGGCGAGGGTTCCCAGCGACAGTACGTGGTCATTGCCCAGCATGAGGCCACGCTCGGATGAGAGCTTGGCGCCGGACACGGTGACGTGGGCACAGAGGACAGCCGGCAGCGCGGGGTCGAGCGCCTCCACCTCCGCCAGCAGCATGGCCTCGAGGCGGTCCTCGACGTTGCGCGTGATCTCCTCCAGCGTCATGTCGCGCGTCTCGTCGCGGGCCATGAAGCCGCCGATACGGATCCACGGCAGCGCCACGATCTGGATGTCGCCCGCTGCGGTGGTGACGCCATGGGTCGCCAGCGTCGAGCCGATGGTGACGTTGGCCACGTCGAGGGTCGGGAAGATGTCGAGGGCGCTCGCGCGGTTGGCCACGTGGGGTAGGTCGTGGTTACCGACCGTGAGGAACACCGGGATGCCCGCGGCAGCCAGGCGTGCGATGCGACGGGCGAACTCGCGCTGGTGAGTCTGCGAGGGGTCTCGGCTCTTGTAGGCGTCGCCCGCGAAGAGCACCAGTTCGATGCCGTTCTCCAGCGCGTAGGCGACAGCCGCGTCCAGCGTCGACAGGAAGTCGAGCAACCGCGTGGACACGCCGACGAGCTCGCCGCGGTCGGTGCCCGGTGCGAAGTACGGCGGCAGCGCCTCGATGTCCGCATCGGTGGCCGGCCGGCTGTAGTTCTCGACGCCTATGTGGACGTCGGACAGGTGCAGGATGCGCACGGCTAGCTTGTGTCCGTTCGCTCGCCCTGAGCCTGTCGAAGGGCGAGTGAAGGGTGGTCGATGGATAGGTCTAGGCTGCGCATCGAAGGCTGTTCCAGACTGTGTTCTGTCATTCTGAGCGAAGCGAAGAACCTGATGGTGCAATGTACATCAGATTGTTCGCTTCGCTCAGAATGACACTTGGGCCGATGTGGTCGGCTGACGAATGCGGGGTGCGCACGGCGGTAGCGTAGCAGGTGCGACCCAGCCACGCGACGCCGACGACGGCGCGGCTACACCCGGCTCGCGCCCATGCCGCGCAGCTGGTCGCGGAGCGAGGCGACGAGCTCTGCGATGGGCACCCGCACCTGGGCCATCGTGTCGCGGTTGCGGATGGTCACGGCCTGGTCCTGCTCGACCGTCTCGAAGTCGACGGTGACGCACAGGGGCGTGCCGATCTCGTCCTGCCGGCGGTACCGCCGGCCGATGGACTGGGCGTCGTCGTACTGCGTCACGAAGTTGCGCCGCAGCTCGGCGTAGACATCGCGCGCCGTCGGCACCAGCTTGTCGTTACGGCTGAGCGGCAGCACCGATACCTGCACCGGCGCAACGTCCGGGTGGAACCGCACGACGGTCCGCACGTCCTCGGCCTGTCCTGAGCCTGCCGAAGGGCCCGGCTCCTCGTCGTAGGCGTCGACCAGGAAGGCCAGTGCCGCGCGGTCGATGCCCAGCGCCGGCTCCACCACCCACGGCACGTAGCTCTCGCCAGCCTCTTGGTCGAAGTACTCCAGCTTGGCACCCGAGTGCTTGGCGTGCTGGGTGAGGTCGTAGTCGCCGCGCCGGGCGATGCCCTCCAGCTCGCCAGTGCCCCAGGGAAAATCGAACTCGATGTCCGACGTGCCGCGCGAGTAATGCGAGAGCTCGTCAGGGTCGTGGGCGCGGATGTGCAGCGACTCAGGGCGAATGCCAAGGCCCACGAACCAGTCCCGACGCGCGTTGACCCAGTACTCGAACCACTGCTCGTCCTCGCCGGGCTTCACGAAGAACTCCATCTCCGCCTGCTCGAACTCACGCGTACGGAAGATGAAGTTGCCGGTGGTGATCTCGTTGCGGAAGGACTTGCCGATCTGGGCGATGCCGAACGGCAGCTTCATCCGCGTCGCGGTGAGGACGTTGTCGAAGTTGGTGAAGATGCCCTGTGCCGTCTCCGGCCGGAGCCAGGCGACCGCCGCGTTCTCCTCCACGGGGCCGACGAAGGTCTTGAACATCAGGTTGAACAACCGCGGCTCGGTTAGCGTTGCCCCGTCGTCGGGGCACTTGGTGGGGTCATCCAGGTGGTCGGCCCGGTAGCGCTTTTGACAGACGAGGCACTCGACCAGCGGGTCCGTGAACGCCTGCGTATGGCCGCTGGCCTCCCAGACGCGCGGCGACTGGATGATGGCGCTGTCCAGGCCCACGACGTCGTCGCGCTCCGTCACCATGGATCGCCACCAGGCGTCCTTGACGTTGCGCTTGAGCTCGACACCCAGTGGACCGTAGTCCCACGTGGAGCCGATGCCGCCGTAGATCTCGCTGGCAGGGAAGACGAAGCCGCGCCGCTTGGCGAGCGAGACGATCTTCGTCATGTCGACCTGATCGATGTGGCGCTGCGTGGCCATGGCGTCCTCTGGTGCTGGCGGGGTTCGAAGGCCTGCCCCTGTTCCGAGGCTGAGCCCCGACGGGGCGGTGCAGGCCGACGCGGCCAGTATATCGTTGACACGCACCGAGAGCCCACCGAGACTACGGCGCACCCACCCCCACGCACACTCGCCTCACGCACACTTAGAGGAGACCCCATGCGAGACAAGGGCTACGCTCGGCCGGACCTGCTCGTCGACACGGATTGGGTGGCCGAGCACCGGGGCGACCCCAGCGTGCGATTGGTCGACATGGGCGCGCGGGTGGGCCAGGACCCGCGTGAGCAGCGCATCGCGGGCGCGGTATCGCCGCCACACGCCTACATAAAAGGCACGGAGGACCCGCGCTTCGTCGCCGGGCCTGCGGAGGTCAAAGCGATCTTCGAGGCTCTGGGTATCGGCGACGATACGCTGGTGGTGGCCTACGACTCGGCCCTCTCGCTCAACGCCGCGCGGCTCTGGTGGGTGCTGGCCTACTACGGCCACAAAGACTTCAAGATCATGGACGGCGGCTTTGACAAGTGGGTCGCCGAAGGGCGCCCGGTCGTGAAGAACCCCGGCAAGGTCAAGGCCGGCACCTCCTTTTCGCCGCGTGCCGACGCTTCGGTCCTCTCCACCGTCGACACGCTGCGCGCGGCCGCCGCCGACGGCGATGCGGCCATCTGGGACACGCGCACCGTCGGTGAGTACATGGGTGAGGAGGCGAGGGGCAACGCCCGCTCCGGGCACGTCCCCGGCGCCAGGTACCTGGAGTGGTCCGAGATGATGGCCGACGACGGGACCTTCAGGCCGGCCCACCAGATGCGTGCGGCCCTTGCGTCAGTCGGGATAACGCCCAACAAGCGTGTCCACACCTACTGACAGGGCGGCATCCGTGCGGCGCACGGCGCGTTCGTCCTGGCTCTGCTGGGTTATCCCCGCGTGTGCGTGTACGACGGCTCGATGTCCGAGTGGGCGAATCGCGACGACACGCCGCTGACGTTGGACTGAGGCTCACCACTCCTGACCACCAGCAAGGAGCCTCGCCACTCTGGCGAGGCCCCTTGCTTCGAGTGCGGCGGGGGTCCCTTGCTCAATTTACGGCTGGCCGCGCGCCTACTCGATGGCGAAGACGGCGCGGACCGAGACGATGACGTCGAGGTCGCCTGCGATGATCGGGGTTGGAGCGGCGAAGGCGCCCTGCGCGGAGGCCGCCTCGGCGAACCGAGGGTAGTCGATGGCGGGTGCCGGTGCGCTGGTCTCCGTGATGAAGATCAGTGTGCCGCGCTTCACGCCGGTCTCGCTGGCGAACAGGTCAGCCCGGGCGACGACGCTTCGCAGTGCCAGCAGCCTGGCCTCCTCCTGCGCCCCCGTGCGGTCCTCGATGTCGAAGCGCACGCTGTTTATGCGCGTCGCGTCGCCGCCTGCGGCGGTCACCCCGTCGATGACATCGCCCACGCGGTCGAGGTCGTGCAGGGTGACCTCCAGCGTGTTCGTCACAATGTAGCCGACGAGGACCCGCTCGGTACGGCGGAAGCCGTTAATGACCTCGCGGAACTCGTACTGCGGCTGGATGTTGAAGTACGTGGTCTTGGCGTCGTTCTCGGACACGCCGCGGGCGCGGAGCGCATCGAGCATGCCATCGATGGCGTTGGCTGCGATGTCCCTGGCCTCGGTTACTGTCGCGCCGATGCCTTCGACGCCGAGCGACAACAGCGCGACATCAGGGTCCACCGTCGCCTTGCCGATGCCGGTCACGTGGATGCCGGCCGCGCCGTCCGTGGCCACCGAGCGTGCCAGCTCCGCCGCGAACGTGTCGAAGCTGCCGACGCTACCGACGGGCACGTTGTCATCGCCGCTACCGCAGGCCGCCGTCACCAGCGCGACAATCACGAGTAGCGATACTGCGAGGGCGAGCTTGCCCTTCTTGGTCAGGTTCTTCATGTCGGTCCTCCTTGGGGTCCTCTATCCCTAGGACGGGGCAGACCCACCGAATGTTCCCGTCTATCGCCGGGTCATCTTCGCCCCCAGCCGAGGGCGCAGGCACGAGGCTGGGGCGCCGCGGGAGTGTGGGCCCCTAAACGCCGGCGCTACGGCCACGAGCGTCGCGCGGCGCAGACGCTAGTGGTGACGGCACCGAGGGCTAACGCTGCGGTGACCAGACCGACGGCGACAACGGCCCAGCCCAGCGCGCCCCGGTCGCCTACGCCGCCGGACTCGTCGGGTAGGGCCTGCGCTGCAACCAGCGGCGCCGGTTCGGGCGCGGCGCTTGGTGCGGAGAACGACCGCGCCTCGGCGTCCTCGCCGCTTGCCGCCTCGGGCGCCGCCAGGGATTCGGCGCTGGGCGGGAGCGTCAGATTCGATACGCCACTTGGTGAGTCGACGACGGCAAGGTCGGTGGCGATGAGCGCGACGAGCGCGATGGCCGCGACGGCGGTCATCGCCTGGAGCGCTCGTAGTCGTGGTGCCGGACTGCGGGGCGCCGCGGGCGCTGGGACGCCGGCCAAGGTGAACGAGCGGGGCGCCGAAACCAGTGGCTGTGCCCGTAGCAGTCCTGCCAGCGCCATGGTCTCCTCGTACTCAACGCGCAGCTCGGCGCTGGACGCGATAAGCGCATCCAGCCGGGCCTCATCGTGCGCGTTCAGCCGTCGGCTGGCTGCGTCCGTCAGCAGCAAGCGGAACTCGCGCCGTCTACGTCCGAATATGCGATCGAGCATCATGCGCCCTCACTACTGGGACGCTTGGGAGCCCTCGCTGGTTCCAAGCGGGCACGTAGGAGCACCCGCCTCAGTCGCGGCCGCGACTGAGGCGGGACTTGACCGTGCCGACGGATACGCCGGTCACGCTCGCGGCCTCCTCGTAGGCAAGCTGCTGTAGATCGACCAGCGTGATGACCAATCGCTGGTCCTCGGGGAGCTGGCTCAGCGCGTTCTGGATCGCCCGCGCATCTTCGGCGCGCTCCGCCTCCAGTTCGGGCGATGGGTCGGCCGACGGCCAGTAACCGCCGGGGTCGCCCGCCGCGGTGATCGCGTCCAGCGACGTGGTGCGCCGAGCGTGGGTCGAGCGCAAGCGGTCCCGTGCGGCGTTCGCGACGATCGTCAGCAGCCAGGAGCGCAGGCTGCCGCCGCGGTAGCGGGCCAGGTTGCGGTAGGCCGAGAAGAGGGCCTCCTGCGTGGCGTCTTCGGCGCCGGAGGGGTCGTGCAGCATGCGCAGCGCGACGTTGTATGCCAGCTGCTGGTAGCGCTCGACGATCGCATTGAACGCGGCCAGGTCGCCATCTCTCGCGCGAGCCACCCATAGACGCTCGTCGTCGGGTGTGGGATCGCTGGGGTAAGAGCGCATTGGATGGTTAGGGGAATGGTTCGGGGGTCGACTTGGGCGCTGGCCTAAGGCGGCGACTCGCGCGGCCGCGGTCATTCTAGCAACCCTCCGCGAGGCAATGGCCTGCCAAACCCTGCTGGTATAATTGGGAGATGGCCGCTCGGTGGCCCTGGTACCCCATGCGAACTGCAATCCGCGAGGCTATCGAGACAATCGCGCTTGCTGTCCTGCTCACTCTCCTCTTTCAGGCGACGATCCAGCTGTTCGAGGTCCAGGGGCCGAGCATGGACCCGAGACTGGCGACCGGCGACCGTGTGTTCGTCAACAAGGCGCTGTACATGGAGGTGGATGCCAACCGCGTGGGACGATTCCTGCCCTGGGTCGACTCCGAGCCGGGTCAAGCATGGCATCCGTTCGGGGAGCCGGCGACCGGCGACATCGTCGTGTTCCGATTCCCGAACGATGAGACGCAGTCGTTCGTCAAGCGGATCATTGGCATGCCCGGCGACACGGTGGGGGTCCAGCGGGGCACCGTCTTCGTCAACGGCGAGCCGCTCGACGAGCCCTACGTGGTCCACGACTCGAACGAGACGCTGCCGCCCTTCGTGGTTGGCGAGGCCGAGTACTACGTCATGGGAGACAACCGGCTCCAGAGCAACGACTCCCGCAACTGGGGTCCGGTGCCCGAGGACAACATCATTGGCCGCGCCTGGGTCGGCTACTGGCCGCTGGACCGCTTTAGCGCGCTCGTGAGCCGACTGCCGAGCCTCTGGTAGGCTGCGCGCCCTGGCCCGGTAGCTCAATGGCAGAGCGTCGGACTTTTAATCCGAGCGTTGTGGGTTCGATTCCCACCCGGGCTACCAAGCGACCTTCCCGCAGAGGGTGAGCATGCCACCCATCGATCCGATACGCACCGAGCGCCTGATCCTGCGCGAGCTCGCCGCGGAGGATTGGCGGCCTACGCTCGCGCTGAGGTCTGACCCAGAGGTCATGCGCTACATGGGGTTGCCGCGTGAAACGGAAGAGGAAACGCGGGCTTTCGTGGCACGCTGCGTCGCAAGCCAACCCGACGAGCCGCGGAGATGGCTCCCCCTTTCGATTGTATTGCGCGCGGACGAGCGGGTGATCGGCGGGTGCGGCCTGACCATGTCGTCGAACGTCGCGGGGGAGGCGGACGTTGGCTACCTGCTCGAGCGCGCGTCCTGGGGCAAGGGTTACGCAACGGAGGCCTTGCGGGCACTGCTTGGAGTCGGCTTCGAGAACATGGGCGCGCATCGCATCGTCGCCAACTGTGCCGTAGAGAACGCCGCGTCAGCGCGTGTCCTGGACAAGGTCGGCATGCGGCGCGAGGGATTGCTAAGGCAACAGGTATGGACTGGCGAGCGTTGGCGTGACTGCCACCTCTACGCCATCCTCGAAGACGAATGGCGCGCGGAGTGAGCGCTGAGCCCATGCCGCACATCGAGCCCATGAGCACCGAGCGCCTATCGATACCGGTACCCGGCCACGGCTCCGTCACCGCGCTGCGGACGCCGGTGCCCGGCCATGCGTGGACCTTCGCCTACGCCCCCGGCGCTGGAAGCAACGTCGATGATCCGTTCGCGGCGCACGCGGCGCCGCTGCTGGCGGCACGAGGGATCGAGGTCGTGCGCTTTCAATTCCCCTACGCCGAGCGCGGAGCGAAACGCCCCGATCCACCGCCGGTGCTGCGGGAGACGTGGCGTGCCGTCGTCGATGCGGTGCGCCCCGAGACCGGCAGGCTCGTCGTCGGCGGGAGGTCGATGGGCGGCCGGATTGCTTCCATGGCCGTTGCCGAGGGGCTCGTGGCCGACGCGTTGGCGCTGCTCGCCTACCCGTTGCACCCGCCCGGCAGCGCCAAGCGCTCGCGGGTCATCCACCTCCCGGCGATAGGCGTGCCGACGCTGTTTTGCTCGGGCACGCGCGACGCCTTCGGTGCGCCCGAGGAGCTCCGCGTCGCAGCCGCCGAGGTCTCCGGGTCCCGCCTGCACCTGCTGGAGAGGGCCGACCACGGCTTCGCGGCGGGGAAGAGGCGGCCGCGCACAGAGGTGTGGGACGAGGTCGCCGACGTGATGGCGGAGTGGCTAGCGGGGCTCGCCTAGGCCGCCGACCCCTCGCCGGCGTGGGCGGTCTTGGCCGCCTCGATGCTCGCCCGCAGCGCCTCCATCAGGTCGCGTACCTCGCCCTTCGGCGCCGGCCCGGCCGACGCGACCGGCGCACCGCTGCCCAGCTTGGCCGCGATGACGTCTTGGAGCGTGATGCGGTACTCGTCGCGAAACTCGGTGGGGTCGAAGGGGCGTGTGAGCTGATCGACGAGCATCACCGCCATGTCGCGCTCGGCGTCCGTGATGGTGGTCTCCTCCTCAGGCAGCGCGAGCTCGGCGGTCGTCCGGATCTCGTCCGGGTAGTACATGGTCTCCATGATGAGGCCTTCGTGGAACGGCCGAACGACGCAGAGGTGTTCCTTTTGGCGGATGGATACCTTCGCGATCGCGACTCGGGTGGTGGCCTCGAGCGCCCTCTTCAGGAGGTAGAAGGGCTTGACGCCAACCTCCTCCGGTTCGAGGAAGTAGCTGCGCTCGTAGTGAATGGGGTCGATGGCGGCGAGGTCCACGAACTGAGCGATCTCGATGGTGTGTTTGGAGGGGACGGGTACGTTTTCGAAGTCCGCCTCCTCCATGACCAGATACTCGTCCTTGGTGAACTCGTACCCGCGGACAACCTCCGCGAGCTCGACCTCCGCCTCGTGGTGCGGGCACCAGCGCTTCTGCCGCAACCGGTGGTGGCAGGTGCTGTGGAGCTGCACGAAGGCGATGTCCTTCTGCTCCGTCGCGATGTAGAGCTTGATAGGGATGGCGACCATCCCGAAGCTGATCGCTCCCTTCCAGATTGAACGGGCCACGTCAAACCTCCGTCCCTGGGCGATATCGCCGGAGGCGAGTGTATGCTTGGGGCTCTGGGGCAGTCAACGAAGCCAAAAGTCGGCTTCTGGAGGTAGCACCAGCCTGTGCAGCCCGAAGCCGAATCCCACGAGCCCGACCTCAAAGAGCCGCTACGTCTGCCCCGCGACCGTGAGGACGACGCCCTCGACGTCCTGACCGCGGCGTTCCTCGACGATCCCGTGATCCGCTTCGTCGCCGGCGGCGGCAACCGGAGCCACGTGACGCGCTACGTCCTGGGCACCCTGCTGCAGCACGGCCTTCGTCACGGCCAGGTGTGGGCCTACATGGACGCCGCCGCCAAGGTGCCCGAAGGCGCCAAGATACCTCCCCAGCCGATCCCGGGCGTGGCCATCTGGTTTCCCCCCGGTACCGACAAGCTGACGCTGTTTCGGCGCCTGGTGACCGGCATGCTGACCGAGCGCCTCGAGCTCGGGCGCCAGGGCAGCCGGCGGATGTCGGTATTCAATCGCGCGTCCGGGGAGCTACAGCGAGGGGTGATTTCCGGTGCCCACTGGCACCTCCAGATAATCGGCGTCGACCCGGATTACCAGCGGCGGGGGCTGGGAGCGAGCATGGTGCGCTACCTGTTGCGGCGCATCGATCGCGAGGCACTGCCGACCTACCTCAACACGACGACAGACGAAGGGGTGGCGCTATACCAGCGGTTGGGATTCGCGGTCGGGGCCGAGGCTGATGTGCCGGGAGACGGGCCGCACCTGTGGGCCATGGTCCGGCCCGCAGCTACTCCAGGGTCGGCGCCGCTGGGCTGATGGAGAACTTCTGGAGCCGGTCCAATCGCCTATCCGTGGCGTAGACCTCCGAGCCCGTGACGCCGATACCGCTGAGTTCGACGAACGAGCCGTTGGCGACCCCCTCCCGCCCGACGGTGCCGATGGGGTTGCCATCGCGGTCAAGGACAGTGATGACGTTCAGGCCCGCCTCGACGACGTAGATGCGGCCCAGGCTGTCGATCTCGATGTCGACGGGGTCGTCGAACCCGACAAGCGTCTTAATATAGCCGCCCTGCGGGTCGAAGATCTGGATGCGGTCATTGCCGGTGTCGGCCACGTAGACCTTGGAGTCGGGGCTGACGGCGACGGACTGGGGGCTGATCAATTCACCCGCGGCGGCTCCGTACCAGCCCCACTCGCGCAGGTAGGCGCCGTTGATGGTGAGCTTCTGGATGCGGTGGTTCGCCGTGTCGGCCACGTAGACGTTGCCGACGGCGTCCACCGCGACGTCCATAGGCCGGCTGAACTCGCGAGTCCCTGAGCCCGGCAGCCCCCAATAGTCATCGAAGAATCCACTTCGCGAGAAGACGTGGACTCGATTGTTGCTGGCCTCGGCGATCCAAACCCTGCCGGTCGGGCCGATCGCCATGCCTCGGGGCTCGCGCAGCTGGGCTGGCCCCGTGCCGGTCATGCCCATGAGGAATTGGAACGTGCCGGTGGCGTCGAAGGCCTGCACCCGGTCAGCAAAGCTATCGGAGACGTAGATGGTCCCGTCGTTCCCGACGACCACGTCAGAGATATCGAGGAACTCGCCCAGCTTCGCGCCGGTCGTGCCGCGGGCCCACACGAACGCCGCCGTCACGAACTGATGGCTCGGCGGCGGCGGCGTAACGGTGGGCGTCGGCGTCACCGTCGGTGTGGCGGTGGGCGTCGGCGTCGGGCCGGGGGTTGGCGTGGCCCGGGGGGTCGGCGTTGGCGTCGGCGATTGGCTCGCGGCCAGGATCGTCGCCCAAGTCGGCGTCGGCTCCGGAACGGCGGCCTGCTCGTCCGCGGCCTGCGCCTGCTGGGGCCCGGGCAGCGAGAAGGGGTCACCGCCGCAGGCCGCGAGCACGAGGGCGCCCGCAGCCAGCAGCGCGAATGCAAACGAACGCGGCCTCACGGCTGCGCTCCGTGCTCTCTGGGCCGACGACGGTGCGTTCAGCACGCCGAGCGGCCACGGTTCCCCAACCGGCCACAGTCCCATGGATCCCACCTGCGAGCCCCACTCTTCGAGGGGCATGCACCACTCCATGGAGCACCAGGTGACGGACGGCCCGAAACGTACTTTGGTACAGGGTCGGTTGCGGGCTAGGGCCCTTCCGCTATCTCCACGGTCAACAGCGTGTCGCCCGAACCCCGCGGGTTCCGTGAGGGGTCGCGTTCAGTGAGATTGCCGAGCACGTCCATGCCGCCGACGACCTTTCCGAACACGGCGTGGAGGTTGTCGAGATGCGGTGTCGGGCCGAAGGTGATGAAGAACTGGCTCCCGTTGGTGTTGGGCCCAGCGTTGGCCATCGAGAGGGTGCCCGGCGAGTCGTGTCGCAGGTCTGGATGGAACTCGTCCTCGAACCGGTATCCGGGGCCGCCGCTGCCGGTGCCCGTGGGGTCGCCACCCTGGGCCATGAAACCCGCGAGGACCCGGTGGAAGCTGGTGTTGTCATAAAAGCCCTCGCGGGCGAGGAAGACGAAGTTGTTGACGGTGACTGGTGCCCTGTCGGCAGCCAGCTCGACCACGATGTCGCCCTTCTCCGTCTTGAACGTCGCCACGTAGCTCTTGGTCGAATCGATCGTCAATGCCGGCGGTGCGTTGTAGCTTTCGGCCACGAGGGTCCTCCCTGTCGGTGGTGATGTTGCTTCGGCCGGGGGCACGGTGGCCGTGGCGGAGCCACCGCAGGCGGCGGCCAATGCCCCGATGATGGAAACGAGCACGATGGCCGCTGCGCGGGAGAAGGTCAACCGGACGCTAGTCACCGAAAATACCCCTCGTGCCGCACGGTGCCCGCCAAGACGTTTGGCGCGTCGACGGCGGTGCTGATGGGAGTGCTTGGCCCGGTCGATCTCGACGTGCTGAATGGCTGCGCGTGAGGCTATCGGGGCCCGCGTGAGGAGTCAAACACCTACGCGTGGTGGTGCAAACCCCCCTCACTAATACAAATTCACCCCCAGGCCAAGCCTGCCGACCGGTGGGACGATGGTGTCGTGGCTGCGGCCGGCATGGCTGCGCCGGAGCCCGGCTCGTACGAGACCCCCAAAACCGGCGAGGGTCGAAACGCGAGAGGAGAATTCCGATGAAAAAGGTCCTGCTGGCTGACGATGAGGCTCGCATCCTCAGCCTCATGGAGGCGACCCTCGGGACCGACGGGCGTTTCAAGGTCCTGCTCGCGTCCGACGGTGAACAGGCGCTTCGTCTATGTGCCGAGCACCGCCCGGACTTGGTATTCCTCGATCTGTTGATGCCCAAGTTGGACGGCAACGCCGTGTGCAGGGCGCTCAAAGAGAGCGATGACATGCGGCACATCAAGGTCGTTATGCTGACGGCCATGGCGCAGGACTCGGACCGCGACACGGCCCTGGGCGCCGGCGCGGACGACTACATGACCAAGCCCTTCAGCCCCGCCGCCCTCGTCGCGAAGATCGAGGAGATGCTGGCCGCCTAGCGCGGCCGACGCGGCCCCCAGTACGAGCGAAAAGCCGAGCTCAGCCCTTAGCAGTTGACACAGTTTCGAGGTGGCCCCCCGTCGAGCACGTCGCGCACGGTCTGGGCCGCCTTGGCGCGCATCTCGTGGTACGACTGCTCATTGTAGAAAGCGGCGTGGGGCGTCACCACCAGCCGGTCTTTGATCCAGGGCTCGCCGTCGCGCCACGCCTGAATCAGCGACGGGACGGGGTTGGGCGGTTCGGTGGGCAGCACGTCCAGGCCCGCCAGTGCCACGCGCCCGTCGCGCATCGCAGCCTCCAGCGCGTCGACGTCCAGCACACCGCCGCGCGATGTATTCACCAAGGTCATGCCCCGTTTGACCCGTGCGAAGAAGCCGGCGTCCGCTAGGTTGCGGGTCTCCGGGCTGAGGGGCACGTGGAGGCTGACGATGTCCGAGGCGTCGAGCAGCTCATCGAGCGTGCGCGCCCGCTCCACACCGAGCGCTTTTTCTTGGCCCGCCGGCACGTACGGGTCATAGACCAGTACGTGTAGGCCGAAGGCCTTCGCTCGCAATGCGACCCCGGTGCCGATGCGCCCAAAGCCGACGATGCCCAGAATCTGGCCGGTAAGCCGGGTGAGAGGCCCGGCGGTGATGTAGGCCCAGCCCTCGTTCCCGGCGCGCACCAGCTCGTTGAAGACCGGGATGCCGCGACGCAGCGCCAGCATCAGCCCCATCGCGTGGTCCGCCACGTCATTGGTCCCGTAGTCGGGCACGTTGCAGACCGGTATGCCGTACTCCCGCGCCGCGACGATGTCGACGATGTCGAAGCCGACGCCGATGCGGACAATGACTTTGCAGCGCTCGAGCTGGCTCAGCGCCGGGTCAGGGATTGGCGTGCGCCACACCAAGAGCGCGTCGCCGTCCTTCGCTTGCCGCCCGATCTCGACAGGATCACGCGAGTGGACCACCCGCAAATCGACGTCGTCGCCGAGGACCGACGCCTCGACGCTGATGTCGTCTTTGTCCCCGTGCTGGGTGATGTAAACCGTGTGCTTGGCCATGGATGCGGCGTCCGTCGGCTCCTGTCGTGATAGGGTCGGATGCGCATTCTACTCGCGCGACCGCGGGGGCTACTCGCGCGACCGGCAGGGGCTACTCCGCGGGCGCGATCAGGTGAGGAACAGCATGTTTGGCGAGCGGACAGAGGGCATCCTGCTGGCGCTAACGGTCTGCGACGACCCGTCCCAAGAAGCCGGCTTCGTCGAGTGGTACGAGAAGCACCTCGACGACATGTTGGCCACGGGCCTCTGCCAGCGAGCTTCGCTTTATGATCTGGCGACGCCGGACACCTGCGAGCCGTACCTGGCCATCTACGAGACCGGCGATGTCGCCCGCATGGCCCGGGACCTCGTCCCGTCGATCGAGCAGCAGGCGAAGGATGGGCTCATCCACCCGGCGGCGCGTGCGACCCATCGCATCGTCATGGAGACCATGTGGCCGGGACTCTACCGCTTCGAGGGAGAGGACTTGGCCCACCCCACCGGTCTCCTTCTCATGGCCAACAACCCGAAAACCCTGGGCACCGACGCCACCTTCAACGAGTGGTACGACGACGTCCATAGCCTGGATATCGAGGCGACTGGGAACTACACGACCATGAACCGGTTCAAGGCTGTCGAGGCCGGCGCCGACGACGTGCGCTACGCGAACCTGTACGAAACGGCGCTGGACGACGTCTCGGTGGCGCTGACGGGGCTCGATGACTTCCGGCCGAAGTGGGCCGAGGCAGGCACGCTGTACGCCGACCGAGTGAACACACTGCGCGGCGCCTACCGTCTGCGCAGGTCCGTCACAGCCCACTAGCCGTCCTGCCGCGCCGCCTACCGTCTGCGCAGGTCCGTCACAGCCCGCTAGCCGTCCTGCCCCGCCGGCGCGTTTGGCGCGTTCTGCCGCGCCGCCAGCACGCGGCTGATCGCCTCGTAACGACTCCCCAGCTCGAGTTTGCCGTAGACCCTGTTGATGTGGTTCTTGACGGTCTTGGGCTCGATGACCAGAGCCTCGGCGATCTGCGGGTTGCTGTAGCCTCGGATGATGAGCGTCAACACCTCCCGCTCACGCCGGGTGAGCGCGGCCAGCGCCTCCGCTGGGAGGTCGACGGGGCTCATCCCAAGGGCGCCCTCGGCGGCGGCACGCTGGCGATACACCTCGCGGACCGCTGCGCCGACCAGGAGGCCGAGCAGGACAATGAGCACCGCCCAGAACGCGAACAGCCTCGGACTGAAGCCATCCGCTCCCACGCCCGCGCTCTGGGCCGCCATGGCCGCCGCCAGCCCCCCAACGAGCGCCAGCGAGAGCGCGAACCCCTTCGCTGGGGCGTAGCGGACGGCGACTTCGGCTACGGCGATGGCGAGCAGGGCGTTCACGGACGGTGTCAGGTCGCTTTCGGCGAGCGCGACGACCGTCAGTACCACCGCCGAATCCAGCAGCGCCGCGCCCAGGCCCAGCACCTGCTGGCCTCGGAGGGTGGCGACGCGGCGGTTGGCCCACCAGGCCACGCCGTTGCCCGCCGCGAGCGCGCCCACCAGCGCGGCGGACGCGATCAGCCCCAGCCCGCCAAGGGGGGTGAGCACCGCCAGGCCCAATACTCCCAGCCAGCGCGCCCGGACGAAGGCGCGTTCCAGGCCATGCCGCTCCGGGACGCTGCGCTTGTGCTGATGGCTGGTGGTCATGCGGGCCCCATCGTCATGCGGGCATTGTATCGCCGCGCTCGGCGACCGCTGCCATGTTGGGCAGCCACCCGGGAGTTGCCTCAAAAGGTCGGCCCCTTCGGCCCTTCGACTGGGCTCAGGACATGCTTCGCTCAGGACAGGCTCCGGGGGGATGCCCCTCTGCACTCCCCTGGTCAACCGGGACGGGGTTACTGAGGCGAAGCCCCTACGGCTGGAGCGCCTGCGGGCTCGGCGGGTCGAGGACCACGGTCGCCTCGCCGAGGAACAGCGGTTCCGCGCGCAGGACCCGCATGAAGAGCTCGTGGGTCAGGTCGAGGTCGATCCTGTTGTAATCGACCATGCGGTGTGGCTCTTCGGCCCAGGACCGGGCGTTACGGCGATGGTCCCACGCCATCTTCTCCTCGCCGAAGGTGTACCTGCTCACGCGGTCGAGCCCGATGCGGATTCCGGTCCTGCCCTCGATCTCGCGTGCCAGGTCGTAGTGCCACCGCACGTCGATTCGTTGAGCGAGGACCTCGGTGAACCAGCGGTCCAGCACCGGTAGGTCGAACTTGGCGCCGTTGAAGGTGACGATGGGCCCGTCCCACGACGCGAGGAGCTCGGCGAGCCCTGCCAGGCTCTCGGGAGCCGCGGTGTAGGCGCCGTACGTCTCTGCCGCGCGGGTGCCGGTGAGCAGCAGGTCGAAGCCGGCCGGGAACGTCGACCAGTTGCCGCCGGCCGTCTCGACGTCTATCACGAGGAATTCGCCCGCGTCCACGCGCGCACTATACCGTCGCGGGTGTATGGTCGCGCCTGACGTCACGAGCGGTGGCCGTCGAAGCCTGTCATGGGCTGGTGAAGCCGGTGAGAATCCGGCACTGACGCGCAACGGTATGTCCCGGCCCCGCCGGGACGAGTCCGATCCCGGCCACCGCAAGCCGAGCCCTCGCGCCTGGGGCAGTGGACCGTTTGGACGGCCCGAGACCCTGCCCTGGCGGCAGGGTTTTTGTATGGAGGTGCGCGATGCACGTTCGCGGTCTGGCAGTCCGGCAGGGTCACGCGTACCCACTGAGCGGCCTCGTGATGCGCGAGGTGCTGGCCCCAAGCCTGTTCCTCGCAGCCATCCTGGGTTCCAACTACGCGCTGAGCGCGCTGCCCAACGTCAAGCTCTTCGATCTCCTGGTTTTCGTGGCCGGCTACACGCTCGGTATCAGGCGTGGGGCCACCGTGGCGGTAGCGGCCTGGCTCGTCTACGGGCAGGCCAACCCCTGGGGCTACGCGCAGCCGGCGCTGCTCGCGACGCTCATGGGCGCCGAGGTCGGCTACGCGATCGCTGGAACCGTGGTGCGCCGTCTCGTGCCACCGGACCGTGTGCGGCTCCAGCCATCTGCCGGCTGGCTGGCCTTTGCAGCGGCCGCGCTGGTAGCGACCGTTGCCTACGACGCTGCCACCAACGTCTACACGGGCCTGTTCTGGGCTGGGCTGGCGGGGGCTGACGACCGCGCTGCGTGGATCTGGGTCGCGCTGTTCAATCCGGGCGCGCTGTTCTTCACCGCCGTCCACCTGACCAGCAACCTCGTATTCTTCACCGCATTCGGCCCGCCGTTGGTGCGGGCGGCAGGCGACGCGCGATCACGCTTCGGATGGTAGCCGGGGCTTCGCGGTTGCTGGCCGCGGTCCTGCTACTGATCGTGCCGGCGCTGGTCCTCGGCGCCTGCTCGTCCGCCGAGGCCGTGGCCCCGGAGCGCATCAGCGCCTCCATTCTCGTGGAGCCGGCCTCCGGCGACGCGCGCTGGTTCCGCGACGTGGAGGTAGACAAAGGTACCGACGGCTACGAGTTGCTGGAGGCGGCGACGGAAGGCCAACTGGAGGCCGACTGGTTCCCGCAGTTCCGCTCGCACTTCGTGACGTCATTGCTGGGCACGTCGAGCGAGGGGTCGCGATTCTGGCTCACCTTCGTCTGGGACGAGCCGTCGGAAGCCTGGCAGCCGCTCCCGGTGGGGGCGGACCTCTTCTCGGTGAAGGACGGCCACGTCCTGGGTTGGGCGCTCCTGGATACGTCCTCCGGTGGGACCAAGTTGCCGTCCAGCGTGCCGTGACACCGGCCATATCGCTGGACTAGCCCTTATTGGTCGCCGGCTCCTCTGGCGGTTCGGGCTCAACCGTAGGCCCGGGGTCATCCTGGGCGCCGGCCGGCACGGGCAGCATCCCGCCCCCTAACGCGTCAGTGCCTCGATCCTTGTCGTCCCGCCGCCTGGCTTGCGTTGCTCGCTGAGGTGGCTCCTGCGGGCCGAAGTCCACGGGCGGCGCCTCGGGGACCTCGCCGCGGGCGTCGGATTCGGCCTCGTCGAACGCCAGCTGCCGTTGCTCCGTGAGGGCGCGCTCCTTGGCCTCGCGGCGCTGGCGGATGCGTGTGCCATAGATGATGGCCAGCGAATAGATGACCGCGCCCGCGGGCACGCCCAGCAGTGCACCCGAGAGGCCGGCGACCCTGGCGCCGAGCACCACCGCGACGACGACCAACCCGGCCGGCATGCGCACGGCCGCGCCAAGGATGCGTGGCGTGAGTAGATTGAGCATGACCTGCTGAATGAAGAGCAGCGTCGAGAGGACGATCAGGAACGTGACCAGGTCACCCGCGAGCGCCGCTACGATGAGCGGGAGCGCCAGGGCGAGCCAGTCGCCGATGAATGGCACCGCCAGCAGCATGCTGGCGATGATGGCACTGGGCAGGGCAGCCGGGAGGCCGGTGGCCATCATCACCGTCGCGGTCCCGACGCCGTAGATCAACGAGACCAAAAGCATCCCGCGGATGTAGCCCTGGAAGATGTCGTCGAAGGTCCTCAGCACCAGCCGGACCTCACGCTCGGCGTTTGGCGGCAGGACCTTGAGCGCCTCGTTCAGCCGGCGTCCCCCATCCAAGACGACGTAGAAGGACAGGACGATCACCAAACCAATGGCGAACACGGCGGAGACGACGGTCTGAGCGATGGTGACCGCGTTGTCCGCAACGAAGGTCGTGACATTGGCGACTATGTCGTCAGCCGAGGTGATCTGGTAGCGGCTGACGAGGTCGATCTCGATGCCGAACCGGGCCGCGAAGATCTCGACGGAGGCGAGCCACTCAGGCACGCGATCGACGTAGCCCGGTACCTCGTCGACCAGGTCCAGCAGCTGGTTCACCGCGGCGGGAAGCACGAGGAAGGCCAGGTCGGCGACCACCGTGACGAGCGCGAGGTAGATGAGGACGATCGCAATGGGCCGCCTCATATACGGCACGTTCATGAGGCCGTTCACGAAGTGAATGAGGACCGATCCGACCAGCCAGCCGAAAAAGATGATCATGATGAGGTCGCCCATGAATCCCCATAGGCGGCTCACCGACTGGACCAAATAGACCCCAGCGGCAATGGCGATCAGTATGACCGCCGCACGGAACCACAAGCTGCGCTCGTTCATGAAGTACCCAATAGCCCGTCCCCGGACGGGCTATCTAATTGTACACCTGGCGAAATCAGCATCGAAGCCAGCGTCCGAGACGACCGAATACGTCTGAATAGAGCCCTGCGGTGGCTGGAATGCGTACGTGTTAGGCCATGTGACGGGCGAGCTGCTGCGCCAGGGCCGCCGGATCGGAAGTGGGCAGGTCGCAGGTGTAACCCTCGCAGACGTAGGCGGCAGGCCTGCCGTCCAGCGTGCCACGGCCTTCCAGCAGCGGTGAGGCGAAGGGCTGAGTCTCGGCGGGATCGACGCCGACGAGCACGTGGTTGGGCAGGTGCCGCTTCCGCACGGTGCGCAGGAGATGCCGCGTCGCCTCGGCTGCCGGATCGCCGACGATGGCGACCTCCCGTGGCGGCGCCAGGAACAGATCGAGCACGCCCAGCCAGTTGCCAAAGCCCAGCGGCTGGCGTGATAGCAGCGGTGCCACCGACGTGAGCAACCGCTCGGCCGTGGCCTGATACCTGGCTTCTCCCGTGAGGCGCCCGAGCCGCACCAGTGCCTCCGCGGCGGATGACCCCCCGCTGGGCACGGCGTTGTCAAAGCTATCCCGCACGCTCACGATGAGCTTCTCCTGATCGGAGCCTACGTCGTACATAAGCCCGGCGTCCTCGTCCCAGAACAGCGCCAGCATCTCGTCGGTCAGCTCACGTGCGGCGTGCAGCCATCGATGGTGAAGCGACGCCTCGTGCACTGCGAACAGCGCGTTGATAAGGCCCGCGTAGTCTTCGAGGTAGCCGGGCTGGTGGGCTCGCCCGCGCCGCCAGACCCGCAGGAGCCGTCCCTCTCCGAGGCGCATGGCTTCCAAGAGGAAGGCGGCGGCCGCCTGCGCGGCGTCGAGGTAGTCGGGACGATCCAGCGCCACCGAGGCTTCGGCCAGCGCTCGGATGACCAGTGCGTTCCAGGCCGTCAGCACCTTGTCGTCGGTGGCGGGCGCGATGCGCAGCGAGCGCTCGGCCAGCAGCCGGGCCTTGGCGGCGCTGAGATCCGGCTGGTCGGGTGCTTCAGGATGAGCGACGCGCAGGATGCTGTGGCCCTCCCAATTGCCCTCGTCGGTCACGTCGTAGCGCTCGTTGAACGCCGCCGCGTCGTCGCCCAGGACCGCCGTCGTCTCCGCGGCCGTCCACACGTAGAACTTACCCTCGACCCCCTCGCTGTCGGCGTCCTGCGAGGAGTAGAAGCCGCCCGCGGGGTCGCGCATCTCCCGCAGCAGGTAGTCGAGCGTCGCCTGGGCCACGCGTGCATAGGCAGGCTCGGCCGTGGCTTGGTGCGCTCGGACGTAGACGCTGGCGAGCAGCGCGTTGTCGTACAGCATCTTCTCGAAGTGCGGAGCGAGCCAGACCGTGTCCGTGGAGTAGCGGTGGAACCCCCCACCGATCTGGTCGTGGATGCCCCCTGCCGCCATCGCGTCCAGCGAGCGTGTGACCATCGCCAGCGATTCGGTCTCGCCGGAACGAGAAAAGTGCCGCAGGAGGAAATCGAGCGCCATGGGCTGCGGGAACTTGGGGGCGTCGCCGAAGCCGCCATTGGCGGTGTCGAACGATGCGCGCATATCGGCGAACGCCATGTCGAGCGTCCGCGGGTCAAGCTCGCCTTGCCTCGAAGTGGCGACCGCCGCGTCCTTGAGCGCATCGGTCAGCAGTCCCGCGTTGCGCAGCACGTCGTCCCTGCGGTTGAGGAATGCGTCGTGAACGGAGTAGAGGACGCGTTGGAAGCCGGGCATGCCGTACGTGTCGCTGGGTGGGAAGTAGGTACCGCCGTAGAACGGCCGCCCGTCGGGCAAGAGGAATGCCGTCAGCGGCCACCCGCCACGGCCGATGAGCGCTTGGATCGCCTGCATATAGACGGCGTCGAGGTCCGGCCGCTCCTCGCGGTCGACCTTGATGCAGACGAAGCGCTCGTTCATCACCGCGGCGATGGCTTCGTTCTCGAAGGACTCGTGCGCCATGACATGGCACCAGTGGCACGCGGCGTAACCGATGCTCAGGATGATCGGCATGTCCTCGGTGCGGGCCCGCTCCAACGCTTCGGGACCCCAGGGGTACCAGTCGACGGGGTTTTCGGCGTGCTGGAGCAGATAGGGCGACGTCTCGTCCGCGAGCCTGTTGGGCAAGGTGGGCCTCCTGGCGTCAGTCTACGCGAGCGGCTTCGCCGCGACGTACATGCCACGCCCGCGTGTCCGGGCTGGGGTCAGCGTTGGGTCGCGGACATGGTCCGCAGCTTGGCGACGAGGCTCGTCAGCGTGTCGACCACGTAATCGACCTCCGCCTCGGTGTTCTCGGGGCCGACCGTCAGCCGCAGGCTCGCCCGCGCCAGGTCGGTGGACATGCCCAGCGCCAGCAGCACGTGCGACGGCTCGAGCGACGCGGCGGTGCACGCGCTCCCGCTGGAGGCCGCGATGCCGGCCAGGTCGAGCCCGAGCAGTATCGCCTCGCCCTCGACGCCGTCGAATGAGAAGTTCACGTTGTTGGGCAGCCGCTCGGCGGAGTGCCCGTTCAGGCGTACGTCGTCGATGCGCTCTTGGATGCCGCTGACGAGGCGCTCCCGCAGCGCCCGGGCATGCGCGGAGTTCGCTTCGCGCTCGGCCTCGGCCCGCGCCAGGGCGACGCTCATGCCGGCGATACCCGCCACGTTCTCCGTGCCCGCCCGCCGGTCGCGCTCCTGCGCCCCGCCCACCTGCATGGGGACGAACGGCGTGTTGCGGCGGATGTAGAGCAGGCCCACGCCCTTGGGACCCTGGAACTTGTGCGCCGAGAGGCTCAGAAGGTCGACCCCGAGCTGGTTGACGTCCAGATCGAGGTAGCCTGCGCCCTGCACGGCGTCGGTATGCACGACGATGGTCCGCTTGGCCGCGGCGGCCCGCTCCTTGACCCGCTTCGCGATCTCCGCCACGGGCTGGATGGTCCCAATCTCGTTGTTGGCCAGCATCACGCTGACCACCGTGGTCTCGTCGGTGATGGCCGCTTCGACGGCGCCGGGGTCGACCAGGCCGTCGCGGCCGATGGGGAGGTAGGTGACGCGAAAGCCCAGCGTCTCCAGGAGCTCGCAAGCGTACAGCACCGCGTGATGCTCGATGGCCGAGGTGACGATGTGATTGCCGCGGTCCTTGAGGGCGAGCGCGGCGCCCATGATGGCCGAGTTGTCGGACTCGGTGCCGCCGCTCGTGAACACGATCTCGCCGGTCCGGGCACCGAGCACTCGCGCACAGCGCTCCCGGGCGTCGTCGATGGCCCGCCGCGCGTCCTGGGCGAGCGCGTAGATCGACGAGGGGTTGCCGTACGCCTGGGCGAAGTACGGCTGCATCGCCGCGAGGGCCTCCGCCGAGACGGCCGTCGTCGCCGCGTGGTCCATGTAGACGGTGTTCGTCGGCTGCGCGGCCATATGCCCGATTGTACCGCAGCCCTCGAAGCGCATAATAGGCGCCTGTTGGTCAGGACACTCCGCGTAACAGGCCGTGCGGCCTCCCATGCGCTGGGGCGCCGGGGCGTGGTGCTCGCGCTCGTTGCGGCGTTCCTGCTTCTGGCCGCGTGTGGGAGTGGGGGCGGGCAGCGTGCGCCTCTCGGGCCGACCCCGACACCCCCGAGCATCGAGGTAGAGATCGGCCAGTTCGCCTACGCGCAGGAGGGCTGTGCCGGGTGCCACGGCGCGCGGGCCGAAGGCGGCCTCGGCCGGCCCCTCGCGGGCGTGAGCGTCAGCCGCATCGAGCGAGCGGTCCGCAGCGGCCCCGGCCGTATGCCGGCCTACACCCGCGAGCAGCTGGGGGACGCGCAGCTGGACCAGATCATCCAGTTCATCGAATGGATCACGGCGCGTTAGCCGTGGATTCGCTCACGGCACGCTAGTCGCGCCCAGAGTGCTCTAGTCGTGTATCGTCGCGTAGGCCATCAGCTTGTACGCGAGCTTCGCCGCCGTGTAGGCGCAGGCCTCCGGGCCCTCGGCGGGCGCCAGCTCCATGACGTCGAAGCCGACGATGCGCCTGCGTTCGCCCACCGCCCGCAGCAGCCGCAGGACTTCCCACCAGCCCATGCCACCGGGCTCCGGCGTCCCGACCGCCGCCATGATGGAGGGGTCCAGCGCGTCCAGGTCGACGCTCACGTAGACGTTTTGCGAGAGCGTGGCGACGATGGCGTCGACATCGTCGATGGGCGTGGGGCCGCGCGGGAAGCAGGGGATGGCGAGCTCCTCGATGAGCGCGGCCTCGTCGGCGGTCATGCTCCGCACGCCAGCCAGCGTCACGGGCGCGTGTTCGAGGACCCGCCGTGCCGTGCAGGCGTGGGAGTAGCGCCAGCCCTGGTAGTCGTCACGCAGGTCGGCCTGCGCGTCCAGTATGAGGACGCTGAGGTCGTCGACGTAGCGGGCCGTGCCCTCGACGGCGCCGGCGGTCAGCGAGTGCTCGCCGCCCAGCATGCACACCAGCCTTCCGACGGACACGTGTGCCGCGACGGTGTCGGCCACTCGCTGTGCCATCGCCTCGGGGCCGTCGGCGGCGACGTCAATCGGCGCGGCGGTATGGACGCCGACCTCGCAGGGCTCGCGGACCAGCTCTGGGTCGTAGTCCTCCATCTGCGCGGAGGCGGCGAGGATGGCGGCGGGACCCGCGTCGGTTCCCGGTCGATAGGAGACGGTCTCGGCGTAGGGGACCGGCAGGACAACGACGCGGCTACGCTCGAGGGTGTGCTCCGCCGGGTCGAGGGCGAGGAATGTGCCGTAGGTCTGCTTCACGCCGCTGAGCGTACCCGCTTGTATAGAGCTTGTCGAAGCGCGGTCTGTGATTGGACAAAGGGGGCGCTTGCCAGCCCCGGTTCCCGTTCGTGCTGAGCTCGTCGAAGCACGAGGACGCCGACTACGCTGGGCGGTAGAGCGCTTCGCGCTCCGCCTCGACGGCTTGCTTGGCGACGGTGGGGTCCAAGTGCTCCAGTCCGCGGTCCAGCACCCAGTGCTTGACCTCCCCCATGGCGAAGAGGGGCGCGATCTCGGCCAGCGCTCGATCGGCGTCGAACTCCTTGCAGGAGAAGACGTCGACGTTGATGTAGCCACGATCGGGGAAGGTGTGAACGCTGATGTGGCTCTCGGCGATGATGACGAAGCCCGACACGCCCCAGTCCTCGGGAGTCGGCCCGCGGTAGGTGTAGACGGCCGGAGGAGTGACCTTGGTCATCCCGATGGCGTCCGGGTAGGCGTCGAGGAAGCGCAGGATGTGCTCCTGGTCCGACAGCTGTGCCGGGTCGCAGCCGTGTCCGTCGATCACGAGGTGCAAGTACGTCCCTCCATGGCACCTGCCCGCGCTCGCGTCGCGGCGAGTGCGAAAAAGCGGCCTGGTTGCCGAGCGGCGACGAAGGATAGCAGCACGGCCGTAGCGGCACAACGGCGTGCCTGTCCTTTTTGCCGGACGCGCAGCGGGGCTGCGCCGACTGTGGAGGCATGCGCGAGGCGATGAGTACAATCAGGACATGTGCGCCCGCTTCTCCCTCACCCTCGAACTCGAGCCGCTGATGGACTCCTTCGAGATGATGTCGTTGGATTTCGGCGTGCCCTACCGCCCTCGCTTCAACATCGCACCCACCGACTCGGTGCTGACCTACGGCGCGACGGCCCCGGTACCGGCGACATGATGCGCTGGGGCCTCATCCCTCGCTGGCGCAAGCCGGAGCAAAAGCTGCCCCCGGCATTCAACGCACGCGCGGAGACGCTGGCGGAGAGAGCCATGTTCCGCGAGTCCTTCGAGCGGCGGCGATGCCTGGTGCTGGCCGACGGCTACTACGAATGGGCCGGCGATGGCACGCTGAAGCGCCCCTACCGGCTCGGCCTGCACTCGTGGGAGCCCTTCGGCCTCGCGGGGCTGTGGGACGAGTGGCGCGGCCCCGATGGGCCGGTGCGCTCCTGCACCATCGTCACCACCGAGCCCAACGAGCTCACGCGGCCCATCCACGATCGCATGCCGGTGGTCCTGCCCAAAGAGTCCCACGCTCGCTGGCTCGACCCCGCCAACACGACCGGTGAGGGCCTGGCCGACCTGCTGGTGCCCCTCAACTCGGACGCCATGGCTCTCTATGAGGTGTCGGCGAGGGTCAACTCGGTCAAGAACGATAGCCCGGACGTCATCGCCGCGGCCTTCGGCGCGCGTCAGGGAACGCTGGGGTTGTAGGCCGGAGCGCATCTCGCCGCGATATACTCCGCCCCGCGTCGAGGAGGCGGGACCATGAAGGCGGAGATCGTGGCGGTCGGCAGCGAGTTGCTGATGGGAGAGACGGCCGATACCAACTCCGGCTGGCTCGCCGCCCACATGCCGGAGCTCGGGCTGGAGCTGCAGTGGGTGACGGTCGTCGGAGACGACCTCACGCGGCTCACCGAAATCCTCGACCGCGCGTGGCGGCGCTCCGACTACGTCTTCACCATCGGTGGCCTCGGCCCGACGTTGGACGACCTGACCCGCGACGCGGTCGCCAAGATGCTGGGCGAGGAGATCACGACCGACCCGGAGCTGGTGGCCTGGCTCGAAGAGGCCTTCGCACGCCGCAGCAACCAGCCCATGCCGCGCCAGAACCTGCGCCAGGCCTCGATCATCCCGTCGTCCGCGCCCATCCGTAACGCCATGGGCACCGCGCCCTCGTGGTGGGTGGAGAAGGACGGCAAGGTTTTGGTGTCGCTGCCCGGCCCGCCCAACGAGCTCATGCACATGTGGACGACGGAGATGGCGCCACGGCTGAAGGAGCGCATCGTCGGCAGCGTCATCCTGTCGCGGACCTTCAAGACCATCGGCCTCTCCGAAGCCGCAGTCGACGAGATGGTGAGCCACATCTACGACGACCCGAGCGTCGACCTGGGCTGCTACGCCAAACCCGACGGCATCTACCTTCGTGGGGTCGCGCGCGCACCCAGCCAGGAGGTCGCGATGAAGGCGCTGGACCGCATCGAGGTCGACGTGCGCGAGATTCTCGGCGCCAACCTCTGGGGCGTGGACGAAGAGACGCCCGAGGCCAGGGTCGGTGCGCTGCTGACGGAGCGCCGCTACACGCTGGCGGTCCTCGAATCGCTGACCGGCGGCCTCATCGCCGGTGCGCTGACGGACGTTCCCGGCGCCTCCGAGTACTTCGTCGGCGGGTCTGTCGTCTACTCCAACCAGGCCAAGGTTGTCGCAGGCGTCCCTGCCGACATCATCCATCGGCACGGCGCCGTGTCCGCCGAGACGGCCAAGGCCATGGCCCTGGCGGCCTGCGCGACGTACGGTGCCGACTGCGGCATTGGCGTCACGGGCGTTGCGGGCCCCCAAAAACAAGAGGGCGAGTCCGTCGAGCCGGGGACGGTGTTCGTCGGCGTCGCGCTCCCCGGGGGCGCGCAGGTTGAGAAGTACACCTTCCCGCCCCGCCGGCCCCTGGTGCGCGGACGCACGGTCGCCATGGCCCTGCTCCAGATGGCCCACGCGCTCCAGAAGACCGAGGCCGCTCAAGCGAGCGGGTAGGGCGGTTACCGGCGCCGTCGGCACGCATACCGTGGACGCAGCGAGGTTCGTCGCCCGGTTTCCGCGGCTGTACCACATGGCCGAGGGGGGCTCGTGGGAGTCCATCCTGCGCCACGGACTGCTGAGCACCTCGCGCCTGCTGGACCTATTCGAGGTCGCTGGCCCCGAGCGCGAGCCCATCGAGTCCCAGAGGCGACCGGCGAAGGTCGACATCCGCCACCCTATGCACGGCACGGCGACCATCCGCGACCAGAAGCCGCTGTACGAGCCTGGCCTTCAACGCTCGCTGGTGGATATGGAGGTCGCCGAGTGGTACCGCATGCTCAACGGGATGGTCTTCTTGTGGCCTCGATGGGACGACCTCTCGCGAATGGCGAACAGTCCCGAGTACCGAGGCGACGCTCGGCTGGTGCTGACCCTCGACACGCGAGGGCTCGTGAACGCAGCCGGCGAACGCCTGCGGCTGTCTGCGATCAACTCGGGGTACGCGCGACGCAACCCTGCGCGTCGGGGCCGGTGGACCTTCGCAGCGTTGGACGACTATCCGAGCAGCGACGTCAAGGAGGTGGCGGTGCTCGGTGGCGTCGACGACGTGGCGAGGCTCACGGTGTCCGCCTCGGAGCTGCTACCGGACGACACCTGGCGGGCGGTCTGGCCCGGCCAAGTGTCCGCTAGGCCTTAGTGCACCTAACGGCGAGGAAAGCTGGCACCTGGTTCGTGTCGGGGCTCATGCCGGCCGGGCCTTGCGGTTCGATCACTCTCTCTACGACAAAGCCGGCTTCGGCCACTACATTGATGTACGTTCCTAGCGTGCGGTGGTACGCACCCGCCTTGCCGCGTACACCGTTCGGATTGTCGGAGCGCCAGAATCCTTCCTGGAAGTAGTTCCGCACGAGCCGGTCTGGGCCTAGCCACTCCGACCCCGGTGCCTCGAAGCACGGGTGCGTAATGACGAAGACGAACCAGCCATTGGGGCGAAGGACGCTGTGAACGCCCGCGATACAGGCTTCGACCTTCTCGATGTCCGCCAACGCGAACGTACACAGGACTCCGTCGAAGCTGTTTTCAGCCAGCGTAAGGCGCTGGGCGTCACGCTCGAGGTAGGTGATCCCCAAGGGTGAGGCCTGCTCCTCCCGCTCGGCCATCGCTAGGAGGCGCCTGGAGATGTCAACTGCGACGACGTTAGCGGCCCCTGTCTTGGCCAACCACCGGGAAACCGTCCCCTGGCCACATGCCAGGTCGCAGATGTCCTTGTCCCGGATATCGCCCATCAAAGCCATTAGGACTGTACGCAATTGTTCGAACCACTGAGTGGCCCAAGCCGCGCGCATGTGCCGATCGTACCAATCCGCAATCGGGTCATAGGGAGTGGTCGTCATCGCCTACCTCATTACCTTGATGATGCGGGCCTACGCGGCGCTGGTAGCTGCGCGGCGTAGACGGAGGCTACACCGTCAGGCTGCGGTAGAGCGCGGGCAGTCGGCGGGGCAGGTCCATGATGTCGGGCACGACCTCGTAGCCCATGTCGCCGGCCATGGTGCGCATGTAGTCGTGGCCCTGGCGGTCGACGGTGAGACAGAAGGGCGTGATGTCCTTATCACGCGCCTCCAGCAACGCCATCCGCGTGTCCTGGACGGCGTACTCCTTTTCGACGCCCTCGCGGCTGTACCCGCGGTCCTGCGGGCGCCCATCGCTGACGACGAACAGGAACTTGGTCTTCGCGTCCAGCTGCTCGAGCTTCGTCGTGGCGTGGCGGATGGCGGGCCCCATGCGCGTGGCATGGAGCGGCGACACCTTGTCCAGCCGGCGCCGCACGCGGTCCGACATCGCCTCTTCGATCTCCTTGATGACGTAGAACTCGACGTTCTCGCGGCCGAACCCGGAGAAGCCGTAGACGCCGTACCGGTCGCCGATGGCGTCCAGCGCCGTCATCAGCAGCACCATTGCCTCCTTCTCGACGTCGATGATGCGCTTGTACTGGCGCTTCTGGCCCTCGCCGCGCCGGGTGCGCAGCCACATGGTGTAGGCCACCGGGTCGGACGGGACGTCCCAGTCGCCGCCCTCGCGCTTGGCCTCCTCCACCGCCTCCGCCGTCGATGCGCTCATGTCCAGCAAGAAGACCACGCCAACGTCGCGCTCGGCCTTGTTGCGCCGCCAATAGATGCGGTCGTCCGGCGTGCGGCGGGCACGTATGTCGATCATGGCGTCCAGAGCGGCGTCGAAGTCCAAGTCCTCGCCCTCGGAGAGGTGCTTGACCCGCCGGTACATCTCCGGGCGAATGGCCTCGAACTGCCGGCGTATCTGCTCCATCAGGCCCGAGTGGGCCTGGAGCGTCTCCTGGAAGAAGCGCGAGTCGCCGGACGTCACCTGCTTCTCCTGGACGACGCACCAGCGTGGCCGGTAATCGTTAGCCCTGAAGTCCCACTCGTCGTACACGTAGGAGCGGGGCTCGACGGGCTCCAGCGAGCCGCCCTCATCGTCCTGGTGCGGGATGTCGGAGTGGCCGGCGCCCTCGCCCTTGGGCTGGAGGTTGGTGCTCGCCTCCTTCATGAGGTTGTTGGCCACCGTGGTCAAATTCGCCTCGTCGCCCGCGTCGAACTCGACGCTGTCCCGGAGCAGCTCCTCGAGCGCCTCCTGCGTCATCGACTCCATGTCGGCGTCCTCGAGCCCCTCGGCCCCTTGGCCCCGCATCATGGCGAGGAGCTGGACCATCTCGGGCTTGAAGTCGCCTCGGTAGTCGACATCGTCGGGTGACTCGTACTCCTCGCCCTCGTCGCCGGTGCCGTCACTACCCATGGAGAACTGAGTTATCACCTGCTCGGTGTTCGGCTCCTCGTACTCCGACTGCGACAGGTCTTCCTCGTCCCACTCCTCCGGCGGCACCTGCTCGTTGGGGAGGGAGGCGATGAGCGAGTAGATGCGGACGCCCGCCTCGGCGGAATCTTCGACGGTCGCTTGGTCGTTCTGGACCACGCGGAGCGTGCCGGCGATCTGGCGCGCCTCCTTGGCGTACTCATGCGGCACCTGGACGCTCTGCGAGCGCTGCATGCTCAGCTGGATCATCATCTCGACCATCGCTTGCTGCAGCGGCAGCTCTTGGGGGCGTGGCCGGCCGCTCAGCGCGTCAGCCTGCACCTGCTGGTAGCGGGGCGCCAGCCCTTTGTAGCGGGACAGGACGCTGTGGTCCATGCGCGTGTCTTCGACCACGGAGAAGACGTCGGCTGCGAGGGTCCGGTTGATGAAGAGGTTGAAGTACCGTGCCATGGACGTCGCCGCCTGGGATGGCGACTTTTTCTCTAGCATGGGGCGCAGGTCCTCGAACAGCGTCGAGGCCCTTTCGAAGTCGAACTCGAAGGAGCCAAACTCGATGTGCCCCACCTGGTGGGTCGTGACAACCTTGAGCCACGAGAAGTTGTCACGCTTGGTCGCGTGCCGGTCCACCGACGACGGCAAGTACACACGTGAGCCATCCGTCGTCGCCTGCTCGATCTCGACCCACCCGACGTTCTTGTGCGTTAGTTCGGACGCCGCCTCGATCTCCACCTCCGACCCCGCGAGTGCATTGGCGTACATCGACAGCAGGCTCTTCACCTTCTCCAGCTCCACGGTGGATGAGAGCAGGTCGAGGGTGGCCTCAGCGCGGGACGACTCGATGCGGAAGTAGGCGACGCCGCCGTCGACGTTCTCCTTCAGCAGATCGCGGCCGGCGCGGTACCAATGCTCGAACTGCGTCGTGCTGATGCGCTGCATGACGGCGGGCGCCGTGTGGAGGAAAGCGGAGACGGCGTCCATCGTGACCCCCGCCAGCTCCTCGGCCTTGGACAGTACCTGTTCGTGCTCGGAGTCCGGGAGCTTCGCCAGGCTCTGCGTGGCCTCGCCCATGAACATGGCGACGTTGGTCATGCCCTGGCGGGCCATCTCCTCGGTCAGTGCGAAGACGCGGCCGCGGAGCGGCCGGCTGACACTGGTGGCCACGCGCCCGGCGGCCTCGAAGCAGCCGCGGACCTCCCGCCAGCTCCCGTCGACGACTGTCGTCGCCAAGGAGATCAACTCCTCGCGCTCGGTGATGGTCGGCAGGATGCGCTGGCCGAGGTGGAGGCAGTCGGCCGCCAGGTCGTATGAGCGGTAGGAGAGCGCGTCGACCAGTGCGACGAACCGTTGCATCTCGCGGAAGTTGAGGTGCGCGGCCAAGTCCGGGCTGGCGTCGAAGAAGCGAGCAGCGAGGCTGGCCGACTTCCACGTGCCTCGGGAGAGCCCGCTGCCGAGCGTCGCCCAGCCGGCGATGTTGCGTGGCGCCAGGTGGGCCATCACGCCGGGGCTCGCGCGGAAGTAGGCGGCGGCCATCGTCGGCGAGTCCTTGCAGAGCTCGATGCCGCTGTCGACCCAACGCTGGAACTGCGGGTAACTGAGAGCCTGAATGAGAAGGGGGCTCGCGCGGAAGTACTCGGCCGCTGGCTCCCATGAGCGCGCGGTCTGGCGCGCTACACGAACGCCCTCCTGTGCCCAGCGAACCTGCTCGACCGTGCCCACCAGGCCCTCGATGGTCGCCAGGGCCGTCTCGAACGCTTGGTAGAGCGACGACGGGTGCTTCTTCAGCTCGGCGACGACGTGGTCCATCTCAGCGCCCAGCATTACCGCACCTCCACTGCAAGTGTCGGTGCAGTGCATAGCCGCCCGCTCTTCGACGTCATCTCAGCGCCCGGCACTACCGCACCTCCACTGCAAGTGTCGGTGCAGTGCATAGCCGCCGCTCTTCGACGTCATCTCGGCGCCCGGCACTATCGCACCTCCACGGTTAGGGTCGCCTCTCCCCGGTCCACGACCTCGCGGACCGACGAGAGTAGCTGCTCAAGTATCGTGGCCGTGGCCCCGTAAACGAGGTGCGGCCCGTGGGCGAACGCGACGCGGCTCTGCACTGAGCCATCTTCGAGCAGGCGGGCCTCGTGGCGGAGCGCCGAGCCGGTCAGCACCGACTCCAGCGGCATCTCGATGACTTCGGCCACCTCGCGCTCGCTCACGTTGAACACGTAAGGATACGGGATGGCACCGACCGTGGGCCATACGTGGTAGCCCGTCCGCGTCAACACCGGGTCCAGCGCGCCAAGGACAGTCACGTCCGCAGGCTTGATGCCCATCTCTTCGCGGGCCTCACGAAGTGCGCAACTCTGGATGTCGGCATCACCGTCATCAAGGGAGCCGCCGGGGAAGGCGACCTCGCCCTGGTGCTCGCTGACGTGGTTGGAGCGCACGTTCAGGAGGACGTGCCATGCGCCATCGCGGACGTAGAGCGGGACCAGCACACCGGCGGGCTTGGCGTTATCGGCGCCATCCGCCTGCGTGGCGCGCGCGGGCAATGTGTCACGAAGCGCGGCCGCCAGGTCGCCATCTCCGGGTTGGTTCCCGGGCCCTCGTCGTTGTTGCCCCACGTCCGTGCGGTGCGCTCCTGGCTACGGGAAGATCGAGGTGACGACCTCGCTCACGCTGCGCTGAATCTCCTGGTCGTCGGTTAGGCCCCACACCACGGCCACCTCACAGGCGCGGCGTGGCGCGACGTCTTGGACGATGAGCTTGCCCGCGTAGATGAGCAGGCGGGTGCTGACGCCCTCCTGGAGGCCGTGGCCTCGGAGGTTGCGCACCTTCTCGCCCAGTAGCGCCAGCTGCTTCGAGGTGTCGCGGTCGACGCCTGACTCGTGCTCGATGATCGGCCCCTCGAGGTCCTGGGGCGGGAAGTCGAACTCGATGGCGATGAACCGCTGGCGCGTGCTGTGCTTCAGGTCCTTCAACGCCGACTGGTAGCCCGGGTTGTAGGAGATGACCATCAGGAAGTTGGGGTGCGCCTCGACGACCTCACCCAGCTTCTCAATGTGCAGCAGGCGCCGGTGGTCCGCAAGCGGGTGGATCAAGACCGTCGTGTCCTTGCGGGACTCGACGATCTCGTCTAGGTAGCAGATGCCGCCGTGCTTCACCGCGCGCGTCAGCGGCCCATCGATCCAGCGCGTGCCCTCGCCTTCGAGCAGGTAGCGGCCCACCAGGTCGCTCGCAGTCAGGTCCTCGTGACACGCGACGGTGACGAGTGGGATCTGGGACTCTCCACCCGACCGCTCTGACAGGTCCTTGCTGAGGCGCCAGGACATGTACTCGACGAACCGAGTCTTCCCCGAGCCGGTCGGGCCCTTCAAGAGGACCGGGATCCGCTCGCGGTACGCGGCCTCGAATAGCTCCACCTCGTCCGCGACCGGGAGGTAGAAAGGCTCGTGCTCGACAATGAACTCTTCGACGGGCTGTGTACGGAACGCCTGCTCAGTTTTGCCTGTCATACCCCTCGCCCTTCGACTCGATTCGTTCGACCCAGAGCTGGTGAGCCCTCGCCTGAAGCTCCCCGACGCTCCCATCGTTTTCGATGACGACGTCGGCCCCCTCCACGAACGCGGCTTTCGGCCCCTGGGCCTCGATCCGCCGTTGCGCTTCTTCCGCCGAGAGCCCGTGCCGTGCCATTAAACGCTGGGCCACGAGCTTCTCAGGGGCGGTCACGGCCCACACCTCGTCCGCCATGTCTTGCCAGCCTGCCTGGAACAGCAGGGGGACCTGCACCACGACGGCGCGTGTTCCGGCGTCCGCCAGCATGATCAGCCGCTCCTCGATGCGGCGCCTGATGAGCGGATGGAGCGCCTCATCGAGGCGGGCCATCTGCTCGGGGTCTGCGAATACCCATTCTCCAAGCGCCTTCCGGTCGATGGTCCTGTCCGCTGCCACAACTTCGTCTCCGAACAGGTCGACGACGCGGCACCACCCTTCGGTCTCCGGCAGGTAGACAGCATGCCCTTCACGGTCGGCGTCCATGACGGTGACGCCGAGTCCGCCGAGGGCTGCGGCGACCTCACTTTTTCCGGTGCCGATGCCACCTGTCAGTCCTACTACAAGCACGCTCCCCCCGACGGCGGAGACTCCCCGCCCGAGGCGGCCGTGACGCCTTCGCCAGGCGGTTTTTGGCCACGTTCACGGAGAGTAGGGAATTGTAGCACGCTGTGTGAGATCGCCCCCGCGATTCCTCGTGCGCCAGGCGCTGAAGCCGTTCCTCACGTTACAATGCACACCTCATGACCAGCCCCACGCTGGAAGCGCAACCCCTCGACGCTTGGGCGTTACGCCGGCGTGCGCTCCGCCTGCTCGAGTTCGATCGCGTCCGCGAGGCGCTGGCGAGCTATGCGTCGATGCCCTTGTCTCGCGAGCTGGCCCTTGGCCTCGAGCCCGCCTTCGACGAGGACGCGGTGCTCCAGCGGCAGGAGGAGACCGCGGAGGCGCTGCTCGTCGTCAACGAGGCCGGTGACGCAGCCGTCTCCATGGAGCGTGACGTGCGTCCGCTCGTGGACCGCGCCGCCGTGCAGGCCGTGCTTACCGGCGAGGAGCTGGACGCGCTAGCGGTGGCCCTCGATGCGACGCGCCGTGTGAAGGCTATCGGCACCCGCCTCGTCGGACGGACACCCCACCTGCGCGCGTTGTCGCGCAGCGTGCCGGACCTGCGTCCGCTGGAGCGGGAGATACGCGCCAAGGTAACCGGCACCGGCGAGCTGGCCGACAACGCCACTCCCTACCTGCGTGAGCTCCGTCGCGAGTCCCGCGATACCTACCGCCGGGCCACCGCCGCACTCCAGCGGGTCGTCGACGCGGATGCCGAAACGGGACTGCTTCAGGAACACCTCATCACCCTGAGGGCGGACAGGCTCGTCGTGCCACTCAAGGCTGAGTTCCGCAGCCGCCTGCTTGGCATCGTCCATGGCGTGTCGGACTCGGGCGCCACGCTGTTCATCGAGCCCTTCGAGACGGTCGGTGCCACCAACGCGTGGCGCGAGCGGCAGGCGGAGGAGCGTGAGGAGGTCGAGCGCATCCTGCGCCAGCTCTCGGCTGCCGTGGCCCGGAAGACGGCTGAGATCTCCTACGCGCTGGAGCTTGCGGCGCGAATCGACCTCAGCCTGGCTCGCGCCCGCTATGGCAAGGCACTGGTTGGGGGCGGCGTCAGGCTGGTGTCCGATGGGATCGCGCTCGTGGATGGACGCCATCCACTGATCGGCCAGAGCGCGGTGCCCGTGTCGCTCCGGTTCCGCGCCCCGGCGAACGGCGTGGTCATCACCGGTCCGAACACCGGAGGCAAGACCGTTGCGCTGAAAACGCTGGGCCTCATGCTGCTCATGCACCAGGCCGGGCTCATGCTCCCGTGCGACGAGTCGACGGAGCTCCCCGTGGTCGATGGCGTCTACGCCGATATCGGCGACCAACAGAGCATCGCCGAGGCGGTGTCCTCCTTCAGCGCGCACCTGACCAACATCGCCGACATCCTCCGCCTGGCGACGGACCGCTCGCTGGTGCTGTTGGACGAGCTGGGGACGAGCACCGACCCGGACGAGGGCTCGGCGCTCGCGATGGCCATCCTCGCGCACCTCGCCGAGCGGGGTGTCGCGACCGTGGCGACGACCCACCACCGTGGCGTCGCGGCGTTCGCCGAGGCGCAGCCTGGGCTTCAGAACGCGAGCGTCGAGCTGGACCCCGTGACGTTGGCGCCCACCTACCGGGTGACCATGGGCCTGCCGGGCCGCAGCTACGCGCTCGAGATGGCCCAGCGGCTTGGCCTGGACGCTGGCGTGCTCGAAGCTGCACGGGCGCTCCAAGACCCGGACCACCGCGCGGCCGAGTCGCTGCTGGCGAGCATCCAGCAAGAGCGCCACGCGACCCGGCGGCGGCTGGAGGAGGCGGAGGCAGCCGAGCGCCAGGCCTCCACGCTGCGGCTCGAACTGGAGCAGCGCCTGGAGGAGCTGGCGCTTGCCCAGGACGGCATTATCGAAGACACCCGGCGCGAGGTGCAGGGCTTTACACGTGAAATCCTCTCACGGCTCAAGCGGGCCGAGGCGGTTGCCGCCTGGGAAGCGGTCCGCGAGCCGCCGCCGCCGCGAGAGGTCGCCGAGGCCCGCGACGACGTCGCCGAGGTGCAGCGCATGTTGCGCTCGCGCATCTGGGGCCGGGCCAAGACACCTGCGCGGCGAAAGCCGCTGGCGGCGGGCGACACCGTGGAGATAGGCACGCTGGGCATTACGGGCAGAGTCCTCACCGAGCCCGGCCCCGCAAAGAAGGTGGAGGTGTTGGTCGGCAGCGCCCGGATCCACATGGACACCGCGCGTTTGAGGCGGGTGGACCGTGACGATGGCGAGACGCCAGCGCCCCGCGTCAGTATTCAGCTGCGGAGCGACCGCCCGGTCATGGCGTTGGAGCCGGAGGTCGACGTTCGCGGCATGCGCGTCCACGAGGCCGTCGAGCGCGTCGACGCCTTCCTCGACGATGCGCTGGCGCAAGGCCGCGAGCACGCGCTCATCATCCACGGCAAGGGAACGGGCGCGCTGCGGCAGGGGTTGTGGAAGCACCTGGCCAGCCAGGGTGCCGTCGCGTCGTACGATTACGCTGACCCCGGCCGCGGCGGCGACGGCGCGACGGTCGTGCAGCTGGTCTAGCGAGACCTGCGCGACCAGCATGCTCGGTGGGCCGAGGCTGACCTTGGCGAGCGGAGGCGGTTGCTAGTCCCCTGAGCTGACGCGCTCCGCAAGGGCAGTCGGCCTGCTCCGTTCCGGGTAGCCGTAACCAACCAGTCCTTCCAGCACGCTCCAAAAGGAAACCGTTCTGGCCACGAGACCGTGCCGCTGGCAGTCTGCGCCCCGGTATGCTAAGAATTCGTCGAAAAGCACCCGCAAATCTACTTTTTGGCCTGCCAGTCGTCGCTCTGGCACTGTTGGCGGCCTGTTCTGGGCCATCCGGTTCCGAGCCACCTGCCGCATCGGCCCCGCCTTCGCCAACGCCGACCTCGGCACCTGTGCCGACTCCCACCCCAGTTTCACCAACACCGACGATCACCGAGCCAACGTTGGCGCCAACGCTCACGGCCACCGCGACACCACGTCGACTTCAGCGTTTCCCACGCCGCCCCGGACTTCCAACCCCTACCTCAACCTCGCCGCCACGACCGACCTCAACCCCGTCGCCGACACCACCCCCGATCGTTAGAGGAATGGCGGACCCAGACCTCCGTGTTGATGTGTATCTACCCGATTTGGTCTGGCCGGGGACTACCCTGCTGGCAGACGCACATGATCCCGAGCGGCGTGGTGTTGACGGCGACTTTTTCGTTCGAATAATTGAGGTAAATATGCTTGGAGAGATTGTTTGGGAATACGCCATTCCCGAAGAGTTAGGTACCCACAGCAATACGGGGCTGGATGTGGAGTTGCTACCGAGCGACAACATTCTCTTTGTATTGCCTCACAACGGTGTGTACGAGGTCGACCGCGATGGCAACATCGTCTGGTCGTACGCTGATCCTAAGATATCCCATGACGCAGACCGTCTGGGAAATGGCAATACGCTAATAGTGTGGGGTGGAGGGGACACCGTAGAAGATGCTCAAGTGAAAGAGATAAGTCCTGATGGAGATATCGTTTGGGCCTGGTATGCGAAAGATGAATCCGACAAGCCTCCTTTTGACGAAATTTCTAATCAGGGTTGGACCCATATGAACAGCGCCGAGAGACTGCCAAACGGCAATACGTTACTTAGCCCAAGAAATTTCCAGCTTTTAGTTGAGGTCGGGCCCGATGGGGCCGTGGTTCGAACTATCGGAGAAGGTATTCTTCACAACGTGCACGACCCGGAAGTGCTTTCAGATGGGAACATTCTTCTCGCAAACCACAACCCACCCCACCGCGCCGAAGAGATTGACCCGAACACGAACGCCGTCGTTTGGCAATCTATGGGATTTCAACGAGCAACCTGGCCCGTCAGAGACGCTAACAGGCTCCCCAACGGCAACACTTTGATCGTCGGGACAACGACGATAGTTGAAGTCACTAGCGACCGTAGGATTGTCTGGCAACTGACACTAACAAACGATACGTTCGTAAGAGAATCGCCTCCAGGCTACGGTTTCTACAAGGCAGAAAGAATAAGCTCTAATTAGACCAGGCTCAGGTTTGGGTGGTCAGACATAAAGAGCCAACCAAGACACCCCGCAGTTGTGGCGGGGCCTCACGCGTGTTCACAGTAGAGATGGGGAGAGCCTATCTCCACCTCAGCGCCTAGGTTCCGACTGAAGTCCTGGGGTCCAGACCGGTGGATTTGATCGACCGACCGAGGGTCGGTCTAGCCACTCCGTTTGCATCGACGCTGACCAACATCGGAACGTGCCAAGGCTGTCCTGTTGATGAGCACGTTGCTGCCATCCGCCGTCAACATCTGCGGCCGCCGGACTGGCCATTCGGGGTACACCGCTCCGAAATGGGGGTTGCGTCTCGCTCCCGACGTTAGTCTGATTTCCGGGCGCACCGAAAAGAAATCCTTTCGGGACTCCGTGATGGATGGCTGCCGAGGTCGCACACCGCGCCCAGTGCGACGTCGGCGCGCTGGGGATGCCACCGGGCTCATTGTCGAGCACGGCCATCGCCAGCTCATCCAGATGGGGGAATGCACATCGTCCAGCTGGTGCTCCCAGCATCGTCATTATTGCCGTCTCAGGCTCCCCCGGACTGTCGATTTGCACCCTCGCTGGGCGCCGTAGGCTGCATGGTATTCCCAGAATGGTAGGTAACACTTCATGAAGAAGTTCATTGTGATGCCTACCGGTTCACCCACGTACAGCCTGCGTTGGTGGACGCTTGCAATAGTCTCAGTCACCGTTCTGATAGCGACTATCGACGAAACGATTCTCAATGTGGCCCTGCCCTCCCTACAGCGTGACCTGGGGGCATCCGCTTCCGCGCTGCAGTGGATCATTAACTCATACGTGCTCGTCTTCGGCGGCTTGCTCCTGACCATGGGTGGCCTTGGTGACCGGTTCGGACGGGCCCGCATGCTGCGTTACGGGCTCGCGGTCTTTGCCATCTCCTCGCTCGGCGCGGCGCTGGCACAATCACCGTCGCAGTTGATCAGCGCCAGAGCAATCAAGGGGTTGGGCGGAGCGATGATGATGCCGGCGACCCTCTCCATCATCGTGAACGTGTTCCAAGAAAAGGAAACGGCGAAGGCCATCGCCATATGGGCGATGATGGCGGGGGTCGGAGTCGCGCTTGGACCGGTCCTCGGAGGGGTATTGCTCCAGAACTATTACTGGGGCTCGGTTTTCCTGGTGAATGTGCCGATCGCCGCGATTGCCATCGCGGCCAGCGTGTTCCTCGTGCCGGACAGTCGCGATCCTGAGAGCAGACCGCTGGACATTCCCGGCGCGCTGCTCTCGACGGGGGCGGTTGCGGCGGGGATCTTCGCCATCATCGAAGGACCGGGCCGCGGGTTTACGTCCCCGCTGATCCTGACCGCGATTGCGGCTTCGCTCATCCTGGGCGTGGGCTTCGTAGTGCGGGAGAGGCGAGCTGAGTACCCTCTGCTGGACTTTGGGCTGTTCCGGATGCCGCGCTTTTCGATGGGAGCTGCCGCGATCAGTGTCGCGTTCTTCGCGATGGTCGGCTTTATCTTCGGCCTCACGCAGTACTTCCAATTCGTACAGGGACACACTCCGCTGGAAGCGGGAGTTCGCTTCCTCCCGGCGGCATTGGGGTTCATGGCCGGGGCCATGGCGAGTGAGGCGCTGGTGCGTCGCTTCGGTACGACCAAGGTGGTCGTGGGTGGACTTGTCATCGTGAGCGCTGCGATGCCGCTTGTGCTCTTCTGGGAAGTGAACACCTCATACGTGATGGTCGGTCCTGTTGTGGCCGTGATCGCGCTGGGTGTGGGTCTGGTTATCCCGCCGGCGTCCGAAGCCGTCATGGGCGCCGTGGATCTCGCGAAGGCTGGCGTTGGGTCGGCCATGAACGATGTGACCCAGATGTTGGCAAGCGCTCTCAGCATCGCAGTGATCGGCTCCGTGATGTACGCGATCTATGGGGCCAGGCTGGCGGACGCCGCGGCATCATTGCCCCTGCAGGTGGCGGATGCCGCACGAGACTCAATCGGGGCGGCCGTTCAGACTGCGGCGCAGCTATCTCAAGTGGACGGGCTTGCCCTGTCCACCGCTGCCAGGACGTCGTTCACAGATGCACTGGGGCTTGCGGTGCTGATCGGCGCCGGGTTCACGCTTACCGGCGCGCTGATCGTAGCGAAGTTCATGCCAGCCCGCGACCCCAAAGTGCATCAGACGACCGGAGATAGTACGGCTGTGATCGGCACGTTCGAGGATGTCGCGGCCGACGTGTCTCGGCGGGCGATTGCGGTCGCCGACGCTCCGGCTGGTCTGCCAGGCTAACAGCACCCAGATTCACACCAGTGAACAGGGTTTGAAGACGCTGGACTTATCCGGATGCAAGGAAAGCGTAGCGTTTAACGAAAAGCGGCCGCGAGCCCATGGGCTCGCGGCCGCTGCCGTGTTCGTGGTGGAGGTGGCGGAGAGGCGACCTCCCCGTCCAAGTGCTTGCTGCGCCCTGAGCGCTGTCGAGGCTAGTCGTGGGCCTTCTGGTACTCCGCGATAGCGTCGACCAACGTCGCCCAGCCGAGCAACGCGCACTTGATGCGCACGGGGAACTGCTTCACGCCTTCGAGCGCCGCCAGCTCACCAAGCTCGTCCTCCATCTCAGCGGCCACCTGCGTACCGGCCATGATCTCGCGGAAGGTCGTGTTGAGCGCCGACGCCTCTTCGAGCGTCTTGCTCTTGAGCAGCTCGGTCATGATGGAGGCGGAAGCCTGGCTGATGGAGCAGCCCTCGCCCTCGAAGCCCACGGACCCGATGCGTCCAGCGTCATCCAGCGCGAGGTTCAGCACCACGCGGTCGCCGCAGAATGGGTTGAAGCCGACGGCGCTGAGCGTTGGGGCATCCAACAGCGCGTGGTTCCGCGGGCTCTTGTAGTGGTCGAGGATGATCTCGGCGTAGAGGTCGTCGAGGTCGGGCAGCTGCATCATGGACGACTCCGAGTGGCTTTGCCGAAGTACTCCACGGTCGCCTTGAGGCCGTCGATGAGCGCGTCGACCTCAGCCGCCGTATTGTAGATGTAGAAGGAGGCCCTGGCCGTCGCTGGGACGTTCAGCCGGCTGCGCACCAGCGGCATGGCGCAGTGGTGTCCGGTGCGGATGGCGATACCGTAGCTGTCCAGCACCTGGCCCAGGTCGTGCGGGTGCACGCCGTCCAGGTAGAACGAGACGACACCGCCGCGCATCTCTAGCTCGGACGTCCCGTACGTCGTGACCTCCTCCATCTCGCGGAAGCGCTCGACGGCGTAGCGCGTTATGGCCATCTCGTGCTGGCGCACGTTGTCCATCCCCAGCGCCTCGAGGTAGTCGACGGCGGCGCCCATACCGATGGCGTCCGCGATGTTCGGAGTCCCGGCCTCGAAGCGCATGGGCAGCGGCGCCCAGGACGCCGTCTCGAACGTGACCTCCAGCACCATCTCGCCACCGTGGAGGAACGGCTCCATCTCCTCCAGCAGCTCGCCTCGAACGTAGAGACACCCGATACCCGTGGGCGCCAGCATCTTGTGGCCGGAGAACGCCAGGAAGTCGCAGTCCAGCTTCTGCACGTCGATGGGTAGGTGGGGCACCGACTGCGCCGCGTCGACCAATACCGCTGCGCCCACGCGATGGGCTGCCTCGATGATCCGCTCAACCGGCGTGATGGTGCCGAGCACGTTGGACATGTGCGTGATGGCCACGAGGCGCGTCTTCGCGGTGAGCAGCGTATCGAGGTCGCTGAGGTCCAGCTTGTAGTCGTCGTCCAGACCGATGAACTTGAGCGTCGCGCCGTTGTCGGCGGCGAGTTGCTGCCAGGGCACGAGGTTGGAGTGGTGCTCCATCTCGGTGACGAGGATCTCATCGCCGGCGTGGACGTTGGCGCGGGCCCACGTCTTCGCCACCAAGTTGATGGCCTCCGTCGTGTTGCGGACCCAGATCACGTGCTCCGGTTCCGGCGCGTTGATGAAGCGCGCAACCTTGACCCGCGCCTCCTCGTAGTGCTCCGTCGCCTCAACGCTGAGCGTGTGCACGCCGCGGTGCACGTTGGAGTTGTAGCCCTCGTAGTAGTCGACCAGCGCGTCGATGACCTGCCGCGGTTTGTGGGAGGTCGCCGCGTTGTCGAGGTAGACCAGCGGCTTGCCGTTCACCAGGCGCTTGAGTATCGGGAAGTCGTTTCGCACCGCTTGGACGTCGAACATGCCCTACGCCTCCCGCCCCGAGCCGATGGTCAGCGCCCCGTCGATCAGGTCCTCGGCGCGACGGCGGACGTCGTCGTCCGCGATGCCCGACACGACCTCGTCGATGAAGCCGTGGACCAGCAGCGAGCGCGCCGAGTCTTCGTCCAGGCCACGGCTCTTGAGGTAGAACAGCGCCTCCGGGTCCATCTGGCCGACGGCGGAGCCGTGTGTCGCCTTCACGTCATCGGCGTATATCTCCAGCACCGGCTGGCTGTCTACTTCGGCGCCCGCGGACATGAGCAGCGTCTTGTTGGACTGGTGCGTCTCGGTGCGCTGCGAGTCCTCGGGAATCACCACGCGCCCCATGAAGATCGCGTGCGAGTGCCCATCGACGACGCCCTTGTATAGCTCGGCGCTGGAGGTGTCCGCGCTGGCGTGCTCGATGAGCGTGTGATTGTCCAAGTGTTGCCGGCCGTTGGTGACGTACACACCGTTGATCCGGCACGAGGCGCCCGCCTCCGCCAGCCTCACGTTGAGGTTGTGGCGCACCAGTCCGCCCCCGGCATCGAGGGCGAACGACTCGAAGTGGGCGTCGCGCTTAACCGTCGCGGCTGTCGTGGCGACGTGGAACGACCCTGGCCTTTCGTACTGGAACCGGTGGAGTGTCACGCTGGCGCCCTCGCCAACCACGACTTCCGTGACCGCATTCGAAAAGTAGCCGCTGTTCGGGGCGCCCTGATGGTCTATCGCGACGCTCAAGCGCGAGCCCGGCTCCGCGACGATTAAGACCCGTGGGTGGGCTACGGTGCCCTCCGTGGAGATCAGAGCGATGCGCAGCGTATTGCGAACGACCATGCCCTCGCCTACGTGGATCAGGACGGCGTCGGCGAACAACGCGGTGTTCAGCGCGGTGAATGCCTCGTCCTCGAAGCCCGCGTGGGCGCCCAGATGGGCCCTGGCCGCATCGATGAGCGGACCCGTGGCGCCGTTCAAGTTGACGAGGCTGACACCCCTGGGAATGTTGCCCACGGCAGCCGAATTGGCTGGCTCTGCGATGAATTCGGCGCGGGCGATGGGGCCGACGTCGGTGTACTTCCAGTACTCGTTGCCGCGGCGCGCCACGGGGAAGCCAAGCACGCGAAAGCGCTCGACGGCGGCGGCGCGAAGGTCGCTGAGCCACGTGGGCTCGCCGCTACGCCCGCGCCCACGGACACGCGCACGCTCAAGAGCGCTGGCGTCGAAGGCCGCGAGGTAGCGCCCCTCCTGCGTCGTGCCGGTGCTCGTCGCCATGGCCTGCCCCCTAACCGGAGGCGCCGGCGCGCTCGATGAGCCCGTCGTAGCCATTGGCCTCGATCTCCAGGGCCAGCTCCTTGCCGCCCTCTGCGACGAAGCGCCCCCCGGCCAGCACGTGGACTTTGTCCGGCACAACGTAACTGAGGATGCGCTGGTAGTGGGTGACGAGGACCAGCGCGCGGTCGGGTGAGCGTAGCGAGTTCACGGCCTCGGCTACCTCCCGCAGCGCGTCGATGTCCAGACCGGAGTCGACCTCGTCGAGGACGGCCAGCTTGGGCTCCAGGACCGCCATCTGCAGGACTTCGTTGCGCTTGCGCTCGCCGCCTGAGAAGCCTGCGTTTACGAAGCGCTTGGTGAAGGCGTAGTCCATGTCGACGATGCCGACCTTGTCCTTGATGAGCCGGTCGAACTTCAGCACGCCCAGCTCAGGCTCGCCGACGGCCTTCCGCGCCTCGTTGTAGCCGGCTCGCAAGAAATGATCCAGGCGAACGCCGGGGATCTCGATGGGGCTTTGGAAGGAGAGAAACAGGCCCGCGCGGGCCCGCCCCTCCACGGGGAGCGCCAGCAAGTCCTCGCCATTGAAGGTGACGGTCCCTCGCGTGACCTCATAGCCGGGCCTACCGGCCAGGACATAAGCGAGAGTGCTCTTGCCGGAGCCATTCGGCCCCATGATGGCGTGGGTCTCGCCGGCGCCGACGCTCAGGTCGACTCCCTTGAGTATCTCGGTGCCGCCGACGGCGGCGTGCAGATCTCGGATCTCGAGCATCGCCTAACCGATGGCCCCTTCGAGGTTGACCTCGAGCAAGCGGTTGGCCTCCACGGCGAACTCCATGGGCAGCCGCTTGAAGACCTCCTTGCAGAAGCCGTTGATGATCAGCGACCGAGCGTCCTCCTCTGATAGGCCACGCTGCTGGCAGTAGAAGACCTGGTCGTCGCTGACCTTGGACGTCGACGCCTCGTGCTCGACCGAGGAGGAATCGTTGCGCACCTCGATGTAGGGCACGGTGTGCGCGGCCGAGCGGTCGCCGATGAGCAGCGAGTCGCACTGCGTGTAGTTCTTGGCGTTGGTGGCGTTGGGCATGATCTGCACCAGACCGCGGTAGGCGTTGGAGCCGTGGCCCGCGGCGATACCCTTGGACATGATGGTGCTGGACGTGTTCTTGCCGAGGTGGATCATCTTGGTGCCGGTGTCGGCCTGCTGGTGCGCCTTGGTCAGCGCCACCGAGTAGAACTCGCCGACCGAGTCGTCGCCCTGGAGGATGACACTGGGGTACTTCCAGGTGATGGCCGATCCGGTCTCCACCTGCGTCCACGAGATCTTCGACGCCCTGCCACGGCAGGCGCCGCGCTTGGTGACGAAGTTGTAGACGCCGCCCTTGCCCTCTTCGTCGCCGGGGTACCAGTTCTGGACTGTCGAGTACTTGATCTCGGCGTTGTCCAAGGCCACGAGCTCGACGATGGCGGCGTGCAGCTGGTTCTCGTCGCGCATCGGTGCGCTGCAACCCTCGAGGTAGCTGACGTACGCGCCCTCCTCGGCGATGAGCAGCGTGCGCTCGAACTGGCCGGTGCCCGCCGCGTTGATGCGGAAGTAGGTGGACAGCTCCAGCGGGCAACGAACGCCCTTGGGCACGTAGACGAAGGAGCCGTCGGAGAACACGGCTGAGTTGAGCGCCGCGTAGAAGTTATCGGAGTAGGGCACCACTGACCCGAGGTACTTCTTGACCAGGTCAGGGTGTTCCTGCACGGCCTCGCTGAAGGAGGAGAAGATGACACCGTGCTTGGCGAGCGTGTCCTTCGCGGTGGTCGCGATGGATACGCTGTCGAAGACGGCGTCGACGGCGACTCCGGAGAGCCGCTTCTGCTCCTCGATGGGGATTCCGAGCTTGGTGAAGGTGTCCAGAATCTCCTGGTCCACCTCGTCCAGGCTCCCCAGCTCGGCCTTCGCCTTGGGCGCGGACCAGTAGATGATGTCCTGGAAGTCGATGCGGGGGTAGTGGACCATCGCCCACTCGGGCGAGCGCTCCTCGCGGAGCAGGCGCTCGAAGTGGTGGAATGCCTTCAGCCGCCAGTCCAAGAGCCAGTCGGGCTCATTCTTCTTCGCGGCGATCCAGCGGATGACCTCCTCGTTCAGGCCGGGAGGCGCCGTTTCCGACTCGACGTCCGTCGTCCAGCCGTACTTGTACTCCTCGGACGCGATGGCCTCGGGGGTGGTCTTTTCGGGTGTGGTCATGGGATTTCTATATTGTCGACCTGTTGAGTCGACAATACTCTAGCATAGGCGGTTGGCCTGTCAAGAATAAGCAGGCCGTGGCGCAGACCGCGCCTCGCTACCTGGCCCCAAGCCACGCCTCCAGCGCCTCGTGGGACGTGTACCGGAACTCGTAGCCCAGCTCCCGCTCCAGGCGCTCGGTGCTGACGGCCCACGGCCAGCGCACGTAGTCCAGGCCTGGCGACGGCGCATCGCTTTGGAGGCGCAGCAGCCACGCCAGGTCGGTTATGCCGTAGGCGAGCGCCGCGGGCAGCCAGGCGATTCGCTTGTGCGCCAGGCGCCCGAGCTCCGACCAGTGCACGACGCCCGGCGCGGCGGCGTTGTACACACCGGGATGCGGCTCGGCGACGAAGCGCCAAAGCAGCTCGACGAGGTCATCCTCGTGCAGGAATTGGAGCCCTGGGTCGCTACCTCGTACGCCGACCAACAGCGGCTTGGAGAGCGCTTGGGTGATGGCGTTCTCAGCGTTGGGGCCCATGACGATGGCGCCGCGAAGGATGGAGGCGGCCACGTCCTCCCGATCGCTCGCATACGCGCTGACGGCGAGCTCCGCTTCCCGTTTGTCCCAACTGTAGTGGAAGCTGGGCGTGGGCCTGACTCGCGACTCCTCCGTCAGGGGCTGGGGGTTGTCGCGCAGTGCCCCGTAGACGGTGGACGAGGAGAGGTAGACGACGCGGCGCACCTGGGCGGCCCCCGCGCCGCGAAGCACGTTATCGGTGCCATCGACGTTGACGCGATGGCTCAGCTCGCGCCGGCGCTGCTGACGGATCACGAACGCCAGGTGTACCAGCGCCTCGACGCGATGCTCAACGAAGGCGCGCTCGAAGGGCTCGCCGATGTCCTGCTGGAGGGCCACCACCTTGGGGTGCTCGAACCTAATGGGCTGGAGGTCCGTGGCGAGCACCTTCGCGATGGCGTCCTCTTGGACGAGCCGGCGCACCATCCGGTCACCGACGTAGCCCGCCGCGCCGGTAACCGCGACGACCTTGGGGACTGAGGAAGGCTGAGTCACCGCCGGTTATTCCGCAATGTCGGAGAAGTCGAACCCCAGCTCGCCCAGGCCGGCGACCTCGAAGCGCATGCCGATGCTGTGGGCGCCGGAGGCCATCGCACCGCCGGTGTAGACGATAGTCGTGGTCTTGTTCATGCCGAGGGTGAACGGCGTGTCCTTGTCGACGGCGTCGAACGGAACGACCCGGCCCTCGACCTCGAACGTGCTCTTGGCCGAGTCCACCTCCGCGCCGTCGAGCGTTAGCGGCAGCAGACGCCGCGCGTACCCAGAGCCCAATCGGTTGCGCAGCTGGAACTCGAAGCCGTCGGCCGTCGCCCTGAGGCTGCCCTTGACGTACAGGCGGCGGAGGATGAAGCCGGGGACCTTCATTCCATTGCACCGGCCCCGGCAGCGTCCCCGCCGGCAGCCTGGCGCATGCGGAACAGCTCGACCTCCGCCTCGACGGCGCTCGGTGGGAGCTCGTCCGCGTTCCCCATCAGCCTCGCTAGCACGAAGATCTTCGCTAGCTGCTCGCCCAGCCGGCACGCCTTGAGTGCGTCGCCGACGGTCCTGCCCACGCCGACGAAGCCGTGGTTCTTCAGCAGCACCGCGTTGCGCTCGCCGAGCGCGGCAACGGCCAACTCGCCCAGCTCGTCGGTCGATGGGTAGGCGTAGTCGGCCACCCGCACGCTGTCGCCGAGGACGATGACCATCTCGTCGATCAGGGGCGGGATGGCGATGCCGACGACCGCCAGCGCGCTGGCGTAGGTGGAGTGGGTGTGCATGACCGCGCCGACGTCCGGCCGTGCCCGGTAGATCGCCGCATGGGTGAGCAGCTCGGTCGAGGGCAGGGCGTCACCGATGATTGGCTCGCCCTCGTGGTCCACGACGACGACGTCGCCGACGGTCATCGTGTCGTAGCGCGTGCTGGACGCCGTGATGGCGATGAGGTCGCGCGTGCCGTCGGTGACGCGTGCGCTCACGTTGCCGCTGGTCTCGACCACCAGGCCCTCGGCATGCATGGCCCGGGCGGCATCCAGCACCGCCCGGCGCTGGACCAGCCAGGGTGCGCCGCTACTCGTCTCCTTGGCCGTTTCCTTGGCCGTGGCCTTGCGCGTCGCCATGGGCGGCTAGAATAGCAGGGCCCCCCGCGGGCCGCCAGCGCCTTCAACCTCCCCCGCCTTTCCTTCGAGCGCTCGATTCCGGACTCCGGCGACGGCGCCTCGGCAGGGGCCGCGACGCTGCTCTAGGGCCTGCCCCCTGAGCGGAGCCGAAGGAGAGCGGGCTTCCCCAGCCTGGAGGCTGACAAGAGACGAGGTGGCGGTGCGCGAGCCGCCACCTCGTCTCTTGTCTTTGTGAATCCCAGCGAGGCGAACAATCGCGTCTTATCACCCGGACACGGTGGCACGATTAAGATAGTCGCGTGCGCCGAGAGCTATCAGCAATCGTTATTGGCTTGAGCGTCGAACTCGTGTTCGTCGTGCTTTGTCCCCGGATACCGCGAGCGCTATCAAGTCAATTGGGAACACCAATTGTCGGCTACGACACGCCTAGCTGGGGGTGAGACGCGGACGACAGGGATAGCGAAGCTAATCGCCGAACCTAGAGGCAATGGCGGAGCGTTTCGCTATGACTTGCTCTACTGGGACGAGGTACGTGGTCGACTGACATGGCACAACACGACGGGTTGGATTATCCCGAGCGCGGGCATTCAGCGGCCGGAAATCCTAATCCAAGTGACGTTTGTCTGCGAACCTAGGCAGATTGATGGGACCACCGTTCGACGTTACCGATTGGACGACGCGGGGTTCACGGAAGTTGACGTCTAGGCCGTAAGCGCCTTGCACTCCAGATTGCCAGAGTCACTCGCGCGCAGCACGGATAGCGGAACACGTACCGCTCCTGGCGGTCGTGAACTGCCACTCCAACTCATCAAGGTAAGCGTCGGGGCGTGCGCGGTCCACGTTTCTGTCGTGACGATGACAAAACGCCGTTGCCAATTCGTCACCATTCGCCGTACGCTGCCTTACCTCCTCCCGACGAGGGCCTGACCAGAATGGCACACAATGGCACACCCTGAGCGAGTTTTCGGCCGCAAGGAAGCCCCTACGGCGTCAGCAGCACCTTGCCGAAGTTGGCTCGGCTCTCGAGGTAGCGATGCGCCTCCGCCACGTCGGCCAGCGCGAACACGCGGTCGACGACCGTCTTGAGCGTGCCGTCGGCCAGCAGCGCGACGATCTCGGCGAGGTCGCGCGCCCACTCCTCCGGGGTCCGCTTGTCGCTGAGGCGCCAGCCGGTCTCGACAGCGAGCCCGAGCCGCTCGGACAGCGCCTTGTCCTCGACCGGCTCTTGACCGCTGGCGCGCCCGACCGACACCAGGCGCCCACCCCGTGCCAACGCTTGCTGGGACTTGGCGAACACCTCGCCGCCGACCATGTCGAGGGCCACGTCGACCCCACGCCCGTCGGTGGCTTCGAGGACGCGTGCCAGGAAGTCCTCGGTGCGGTAGTTGATGGCCAGGTCGGCACCGAACTCCTCAGCGCGGGCCACCTTCTCGTCGCTCCCGGCCGTCGTGTAGACGGTCGCGCCGGCCACGCGCTTCGCGATCTGCACGCCCGCGAGGCCCACGCCGCTGCCGACCGAGTGAACGAGGGCCGTCTCACCCTCCTCCAGCGCCGCGGTATCCAGCAGCGCGACCCACGCGGTCATGAACGCGACGGGAAGGCTCGCCCCCTCTTGATCGCTGACCTCGTCGGGCAGCTTCACGCAGAGGGCGGCCGGGGCCACGGCCATCTCCGCGTAGCCGCCCTGCGGCAGGCGTGTGACCACCCGGTCGCCGACCTGGAGCCGTTGGACACCGGCGCCGATGTGTCTCACCAGCCCGGCGATGTCCCAGCCGATGACATAGGGCCCGGACGAGCCCTCTGGTGGGCCGGACTCCCGGCGCATCAGGTCACCGCGGTTTACCGAGGCTGCCGTCACCTCGATGACGACGTCGCGAACGCCGGCCGATGGGTCGGGGACCTCCTCGTACGAGAGACCGCCCCCGGGCTTGGCTACTACTGCTCTCATGACGTTCTCCTCGTGCTAGAGCTCCTCGGCCAGCTCGTCCAGCTTCGTCCGCAGCCGCCGCCACCGATCGAATCCCTCCCGGTAGCCGAGCACGCCGCGAACGTCGGGCGCGAAGCTCTCCCCCCGCTTGGCGAGGTCTTGGCTCGCCGCCGCCCAGTCTGCGCGGGGCACGCTCGCGGTGATGGCCGCGCCAATGGCGCTCCCTCGCGGGCTGTGGCGCAGGACGGTGGCGTTGAGCACGTCGGCCAGCACCTGCGAGAAGAGCGCGCTCGCCGCCATCCCGCCGGTCAGCGCCACGCTCCGCGGCGTCCGCACTCCGGCGACCTCCGTGGCCAGCTCCACGCACTCCCGCAGCGCGTAGGCGATGTTCTCCAGCGTGGCCCGAGCGACGTGCGCCGGCCGCACCTGATTGTAGGTGATGGGCACGGGGGCCAGCAGTCCACCCATGCTGATGCCCGAGTCCGACAGGTTGTAGGCGCGCGGCCCCCAGAAGGCGGTGACCATGTTGGACGCTTGGCGCGACTTGGAGAGCAGCGTGTCGAAGCGGTCCCCCTTGGCACGCTGGCCGAGCAACGTGCGCACCATGTCCAGCGTCCCACCCGTGTCGCCCGCGCTGGCCTCGACGTAGGCAAGACCCGGCGCCAGGTGCGGACCGGTCCACGTGCGCCGCTGGGGGTCGAAGGCGGGTGCCTGCGTGACGACCTGCACCGGTGCGCTCCACCCCGCGACCATGGCGACGTCGCCTGGCCGCGACACACCGGCGCCCAGCACCGCCGCCTGGGTGTCGGGGCCCGCGAGGAAGACGGGCGTGCCCTGCTGAAGTCCAGTCATGGCGGCGGCTGTCTTCGATACCGGGCCGATGGCCCCGCCGTCGTCCTGCACGGAAGGCAACAGCGACGAGTCGATGCCAAGCCGGGCCAGCAGCTCGACGGCGGGCTTCCCGGTCGAAACGTCCAGCAGCCCAGCCTCGCTGAGCTCCGCGGGGACCGTCGCCACGACGTCCGTCAGGCGAAGGACGGCCCACCCGCCGAGAGTGGTGACGGTGGCGATACGCTTCGCCGTCCGGGGGTGATGCGCCCGCCACCAGGCCAGTTTGGCGCACGACAGGAACAGCGATGGAGTGTGGCCGGTGGTGAAGTAGACCTCCGGCCCCATCTCGTCGTCGATACCCGCCCCCTCGAAGACCGCGCGCAGGTCGGTGTTCGGGGCCAGGTGGACGGTGCCGCCGATCGCATCGAGGAATGCGGTCCCACCGCGCTGCGCCGTCACGGCGACAGCTGAGACTCGGCTGGCCGATGCGACATCCCCGAGCGCCTCGCGGATGGCGCCGGCGATGCGCTGCCAAAGCTCGGCATCGACGAAGCTGGACGCCAGCGCGTCGGGGTCACGCGGGCGGTACGTGCGGTAGCGGCGCTCGGCGCTGGCGAGCACGTCCGACGGCCTGTCGGTCGCGTGGACGGCAGCCCGCAGCCCGCTGCTGCCAAGGTCGAGGGTCAGGACATAGTCGCCGGGCATGGCCTCCTCGGACGGGCCGCGCAGCATACCATCGGCTACTCTTGGCGACCCTAGCGCCGCCGGCGAGCCCAGACTTTCGGGTTGGCGAGGTGCTTCGGCCGCCGGCCTGACAGGAAACGGCTGAGGTCCGCGATAACCATGGACGAGTGCCGCTTGATGCTCTCGACGGTCGCGCCGCCCACATGGGGCGTGAGCAGGGCGTTGTCCATCCCGATGAACGGCGAGTTGGGAGGGATCGGGTGCGCTTCGTGGACATCCATCGCCGCGCCGGCGATCGCGCGCCCACTGAGGGCCGCCGCGAGGGCCTTGGCGTCGACCACGGCTTCGGACGTGACGTTCACCAGGTAGGCGGTGGGTCCCATGAGAGCGAGCTCGCGCGCGCCTACCATGCCGATCGTCTCGGGCGTCTCGGGCACGTGGATGCTGACGAAGTCGCTGTGCGCCAACAGCTCGTCCAGGCCCACCAACGTCAGGCCAGCGGCCCCGCGGCTGCCGGGCACGACGTAGGGATCGTAGGCGAGGACTCGCATGCCGACGCCGCGCCCCAACCCAGCGACGCGCCGGCCGATCTGGCCGAGCCCGATGACGCCGAGCGTCGAGCCGGCCAGCTCGCGCCCCTGAAAGCGGGTGTACGGCTCGGTCGGGTCCTCCCAGGCGCCCGAGGCGAGGTACGCGGACGACGCCGGGATTCCCCGCGCCAAAGAGAGCATGAGCCCGAGCACCAGCTCCGCGACGGCCTCTGCGTTACGGCCGGGCGTGTGGACGACGACGACGCCGCGCTCGGTGGCAGCGTCCAGGTCGACCTGGTTGAGGGCGGAGCGGCAGATGGCCGCGAACCGCAGAGAAGCGGGTGCCTGGAACAGCTCGTCAAACAAGAAGTCGGCTTCGACGATGAGCGTGTCGAAGCCCTGTGCGGCGAGCCGGATGCCCAGCTCCTCCGGGTCATGGAGGCGCCGTGTCTCGGTCCACGGTTCGTACGTGACCGAACCGAGGCTGACAAGCGCGGCCAGGCCTTGGTCGCTAAAGGGCGCGAGGACCAACGCGTTCACGAGGGTCCGTCTCCACCGTCGAGCGCACCACTCTGGGCGCCAATGGCAGCCGCCGCGGCGTTGCCGCTTCGGACGGCGCTCTCCATGGTCGCCGGCCAGCCGGTGTCGGTCCAATCGCCGGCCAGGAAGAGATTGCGCAGCGGCGTGGCGGCCGGCAGGCGGTTGGCCGGGGCACCAGGCGGGACGCGAAACGTCGCTCGCTGCTCTTTCACGATGGCGAAGTTCTCGACCGTCGCCTCCCCCGCTCGTGGAAACACGCGGGCCAACTCGGCCAGGAACAGCTCCTGGAGCTCGGCCTTGGGCTTGGGCCAGTACTCCCACGCGGCGCTGAGCGAGACCGTCAGGTACTGGCCGGGCCCATCCAGGCGCGCGATGCGCGTGCGGTTGAAGACATATTGCAAGGGGCTGTCGACGAAGGCGACCCAGTCGATGTCCGTCACCTCGCGGTCGTACCACACGTGGACGTTGACGATGGGCGCGAAGTCGTGCGTGGCCACAGGGGCGAACGCCGGCGAGGCTTGGAGCTCCGCATCGAGCAGGGGGGTGAGGGCGTAGGGTGGCAGTGCGCTCACGTACCAGTCGCCGTGGAGCGTCTCGCCTCCCACGACGGCGATGCCGGAAACCGAGCCGCCGGCGGTCTCGATGCGCTCGCCGGTGTGCCCAAGCAGCAGGGTCACGCCACGCTCGCGGAGCTTGGCCTCCACCGCATCGCCCATGACCTCCGAGAGGCTAGCGCGGGCGAACCCGATGTCGGCGCCGTGACGGCCGGTGAGCAGCGCGGTCTTGAACATCATGAACGCCATCGACGCGGAGACGTCGCGGGAGGCGTCGTTGAGCGTGGGGACCACGATGAGATCCCAGAAATTAGCGATGGCACGGTCGGACTGGCCATTGGCCCGCAGCCAGGCCTCAAAGCTTATCGCCTTCAGCTCGGGACGCTCGTGGTCGCGCTGGCGCTGGATGCGCAGCAGGGCGGGCACGGCGCGGAGCTTGTCACGCCACGACACGTGTGGGTAGCGCAGGAAGGACGGCACCAAATGGAGAGGCGCGGGGAGGGGTGCCGCGGACAGCACGCCGGTGCGCCCGTTTGGACTGCGCACCTCGACCCGCAGCGCCCTCTGCTCGTACATCAGGCCCATGGTCCCGACCTCGCGGATGAAGTTCGTGTAGGCCGTGCAGCAGCTCATGAACACGTGCTGGCCGTTGTCGATCTGCGCGCCGGTGTCCCGGTCCACGAAGGAGTAGGCGCGTCCCCCAAGGTAGGGCCGTCGCTCGACGAGGGTAACGCCGTAGCCCGCTTCGCTCAGCCTCCAGGCGGTCGCCATTCCGGCGAGCCCACCGCCGAGGACGATGACCGAGCCCAGCGGGGGGCCCAGCGGGAGCGTTGTGGTCAAGTGCGGGGTCGTGGCCATGTGCGTTGCCGTGGAATCAGGCTCGTTGCCCACAGCCTCGCAGTCAGCTTTAGCTTTTCAGTAGAGGACAGGCGCGTGCGCTCCTTGAACACGTCGAATCCGCGCTCCTCCATGCGGTCCAACAGTTTGCTGTACAGGCCATGAAGGACGGCGGGGCAGGCACGGGAGCGGAGGCTGAGGTAGTTGAGCAGCGTCGCTCCGGTGTCGAAGTAGCGGCGGGCACGCTCCGTCTGGAAGCGCATGAGCTCGACGAACCGGTCGTTGACCACGCCTCGGTTGAGCTCCTCTTCCGAGTAGCCGAACCGGTTCAGCTCATCGAGGGGAAGGTAGACGCGGCCGACGTCGGCGTCCTCCCGGAGGTCGCGCATGATGTTGGTCAGCTGCATGGCCAGGCCCAGATCGATGGCGGCGTCACGGGCGCGGGCATCCCGGTAGCCGAATATCTCAATGGAGATGAGGCCGACCACGGACGCAACTCGATAGCAATACTCGCGCAACTCATCGAACGTGGCGTAGCGGCGAGGAGTCAGGTCCATCTCGACGCCGTCGATGAGCTGCTCTAAGAGCGCGAGGTCGATGCCGTGTTCCCGCGCCGCGTCCACCAGCGCGGTGAGGACGGGGCCTCGTGGATCGCCGTCGAAGGCCGCTGTGAGGTCGCCCCGCAGTGCGTTGAGCTGTTCGGCCTTCGAGGCATCGCTATCGGTACCGTCGGCGATGTCGTCCGCGAGCCTGGCGAACGCATAGACGGCATAGATAGCGCGACGGCGGTCTCGGGGCAGGGTGGTGAAGGCGAAGTAGAAGTTGCGGGCCTCGCGCTTCGTGACCGCCTGGCAGTGATCGTAGGCCTCTCGCAGGGCGACGGTGGTGGCGCTCATGGGCGCAGCCCAATCGCCATGCGGCCCGCCGTGGTTGCAAACAGCCATAGCTTCCGACGGCTGCCGACGACAGGGCGCGTGGTGAGGACGTCGTAGTCCTGCCGGCGTATGGTGTTCAGCACGCTCATGCCACCCTTGGTGAAGAGGGCGATGTCGAGCTTGAAGCGGCCCTTGAGCCGCCTCACGAGTCCATGCCCCTCTTGAAACAGGGCCTCAGCGCGGTCGACCTCGAAGGCCATGAGCCGGCGGAAGGCGTCGTTGACGACCCCGGCCTGTAGCTCCGCCTCCGAATAGCCGAACGTGGCCATGTCCTCCAGCGGCAGATAGATGCGCCCCATGTCGCTATCGCGCTTCACGTCCTGCCAAAAATTGGCGAGCTGGAGTGCCGTGCACGTTGAGTCGGACAGCGCTTGGCTCTGCTCGGTGCGGTCCTCGAACAGGTAGAGCACCATCTGGCCGACGGGGTTGGCGGAGTGCTCGCAGTAGCGGAGCAGGTCCTCGTAGGTGGCGAAGCGCCCGCCCCCTTGGTCCATGCGGTTGGCCTGGATCAGCTTGCGGAACGGGGCGTCGGGGATGTCGAAGCGGCGGATGGTGTCCTGGAGGGCGACCATGATGGGCTCGGACGGCGTGCCGCCGTAGGCGAGGACCAGCTGCCCCTCCCACTCGTCGAGCAGCGCGAGGCGGTTGCCCTCCGCCTCGTCGCCAAGGTCGTCGGTGTGCCGGCAGAAGGCGTAGACGGCGTAGAAGTAGGGCCGGATGCCGCGGGGTAACAGCAGCGAGCCGACGGTGAAGTTCTCGTAGTGGGTTTTGGCCAGACGCTCACAGTGAGCGTAGGCCTTGGCGAGCTCGGGTGGTGAAGCGGTGGCGCGGTAGGTCGCCACGGCGGGTGCCCTCAGGCGGCGACGACGGTAACGAGGACCTCTCGCTTCCGCGGCCGAGTGCCGTCAAGCTCGATAAGGAAGATCCGCTGCCACTGGCCGAGCTGGAGCTCGCCGTCGATCAGCGGGAGCGTTTCGCTGGTGCTCATCAGCAGCTGTTGGCAGTGGGCGTGGCCGTTGGGGCACTCGTCCTCGGTCATGTTAACGGTACGAATGGTGAAGTCGTTGTGGCGGTAGTAGGCCTCGGGGGCGGCCATCCGGCACAGGAACTCCTCCATGTCCTTGATGAGGAGGGGCTCGTGCTCGTTGATCTTGATGGCGGCGGTGGTGTGCATCGAATAGACGCAGACGAGGCCGTCTCGGGCGCCCGACTCTCGCACCTGGGCGAGCACGCGATCGGTGATGTCGATGAACTCCGGGGCACGCGTGGTCTCAAGAACGATTCGGGACACCAACGAGTTCGTGGTCATCGTGCCTCAAGCCCTCCCCACCGTAGTCGCCCTGAAACCCGCCCTCAGGCTGGCCGGAAGCCTAGCATACCTAGGCATCTCGCTTCAACAAAAAACCTGACCCGGCGCGCAAGGCAGTCCACGGCGCATTAAGCAACCCATGAGGCATCGCGTCGGTGCATTGTACTCGCGGCGTGCAAGTGCGTATCTGGCCCGGCTCACGACCCTCGCGTTGCCTGCCGCTCGCGCTGGGGCAGGTGTGAGCCGCCGTCACGGGCACGCACAAACCTACCCAACGCCCACAACGGGAAGTAGTTCCGGTACAGGTGGTAGTTGATCATGAAGCCGGCACCGAGCTCCTCCCCCTGCCAGTGCGGGTCGCCGGCCACCTTGGGGACGTCAGGCTGGTCGCCGATGCCATAGCCGGGGAAGCCGCAACCGGTGAACTGCGGCTCGTCCCATGTCCCGTCGTCGAGCTGTGTCGATACCAGAAAGTCGACGCCGCGAGCCGTCGCGGGGTCGTCGGCCTCGCCTCCTGCCAGTAGAGAAATCAGCGCCCACGCGGTCTGGGAAGCGGTGCTCTCGCCCTGGCCCCGCAGCGTGGGGTCGGCGTAGCTGGCGCAGGTCTCGCCCCATCCGCCGTCCGGGTTTTGGTGCTCGACGAGCCAGTGGATGGCCTTCCGAACGTACGGCTGGCGCATGTCTTCGCCAACGGCTTCGAGGGCGGGAAGGACCGAGCCCGTGCCGTAGATGTAGTTGACGCCCCAACGCCCGAACCAGCAGCCGTCGGACTCCTGGTGGGCCTTGAGATACTCCACGCCCTGGCGTACGGGCCCGTGTTCTAGGCCGTAGCCAAGCCTGCCGTACATCTCGAGGATGTGCGCGGTGACATCGGAGCTCGGTGGGTCGAGGACCTCGCCGAAGTCGCTGAACGGGAGCTTGGCGAGCAGCTTGGAGTCGTTGTCCTTGTCGAACGCCGCCCAGCCGCCATTCGACGACTGCATGGCTTCGATCCATCCCAGCGCTCGCTCGACGACGCCCCGGCGTTCGTTCTCCCGGGCCGTGTCCACGAAGCGGGCGGCGTCGAGGCCCATGACGACGATTGAGCTGTCGTCGATGTCGGGGTAGGCCTCGTTGGCGAACTCGAAGGCCCAGCCGCTCGGCTCGACCTTCGGCGCGGTGACCGCCCAGTCTCCCTTGGCGCGGACCTCCCTATCGACCATCCATTGGCAGGCCCTCTGCACCGTCGGGTGGTCGGCCGGCAGCCCGGAGTCGAGCAGGCCCAGGAGCGCGAGACATGTGTCCCACACCGGCGAGAGGCACGCCTGGACCCGCATGGACTCGCCGTCCTCCGAGGGCAAGCTCCACTCGCGACGGAAACCCTCGAGGCCCTTGGCCATCACGGGGTTGTCCAGCCGCTTGCCCAAGACATTGAGGGCGATGAGCGAGTAGACCCACGGCGGCTGAATCCCGCCCCAAGACCCATCGGCCTCCTGATGCTCGACGACCCAATCCTCGATCTTCCTCAGCGCATGCCGGCGTAGCGGCTTCCACGGGAAGCGCTCGTAGAGCCGCAGCCCTTTGTCGGCGAGCCAAAAGATGCTCTCGAGGCTGAGCCACGATTCGCTCCGCCGAGGCAGCGCGAACCGGACCTTCTCACCCGGCGCGAACAGCTCGTCGATGGCCTGCTCCGGCGGTATCTCCTTCACCGGCTGCTGCGAGAGGACGACCGTCAACGGCACGACGGTCGCCCGGGCCCAGCTGGACCAGCGGTAGATGTTGAACGGAGCCCACGTCGGGAGCAGGATGAGCTCGGGCGGCATGACCGGTGTACCTTCCCACGGCCATTGACCGAATAGCGCCAGCCATATCTTGGTGAAGTTGCGGACCCCGGCCACCCCACCGGCCTCGAGGATGAAGTCGCGGGCCCGCCGCATGTGCGGCATGCCGGCGGTGTCGCCGGCCAGCTTCAACGCGAAGTAGCACTCGACCGAGGTGCTCAGGTCGCCGGGGGCGCCGTAGAACATCCCCCAAGACCCGTCCTCGCGCTGACGGCGCCGGATGTCGTTTGCGACCAGATGCATGCGGTCGCCTTCATTGGTGCCGAGGAAGGAGACGAGCATCAGGTGCTCCGCCTCCATTGTGGGGTTCGACTCCAGCTCGCCCCACCAGTAGCCGTCATCGGCTTGGGTCCGAATGAAATAGTCCTGGGTCTTGGTGAGCGCGCGCTGAGCGCGCTCGTCCAGGGGGTCAGGGCTGCGACGGGTCGCGTGGTCGGTCATCGTTCGTATCTCGCTGGACCGAGGCTCTCCGAGCGACCCAGATGATACCCATGGCGACGGGGGTTGTCGCGACTGTTCCCTCTGCCAAACCGCTGCCTAGGCTGCACGGTGGCCCCCGCCCGCATAGCCGTGCTCCGTGAACCAGCCTACGGCGGCGCCGATCGCCCCCTCCACGGAAGATTGCGGTAGGCCCAGCTCGCGTACCGCCTTCGCGGGATCGACCCACATGGGCTTGGCCGCCATACGCGTGCCCTCCAGCGGGATACGTGGTGCTCGTCTCAGGAGCATGCCCTCGACCACGTGGTCGACGTAGGCCGCCGCCAGGGCCAGCCCATAGGGCATGCGCCTCGTTGGTGCCGGCCGGCCGCTGGCCTTCGCGAGCATCTCGAGCATCTCCCGAAGCGTCACGTTGCCCCCGGCGTTACCGAGGATGTAGCGCTCGCCAGGCGTGCCCCGCTCGAGCGCCAACGCGTGGCCCTCCGCGACGTCCGCTACATCGACGAGGTTGAGCCCGGTGTCCACGTAGGCCGGCATGGCGCCTCGAAGGAAGTCGACGATGACCTGGCCGGTCGGCGTCGGCCGCACGTCCCCAGGCCCGACGGGTGCGGTCGGGTTGACGATGACGATGGGCGCGCCCTGGGCCGCGAGGCGTCGAGCGATCCTTTCGGCCTCGTACTTGGTGCGTTTGTAGGCGCCGACCAGATCGGCCGGCCCCGCAAACGACGATTCGTCGGCTGGTGTCCCGTCTGCGTTGAAGCGAACCGTGGCGACGGTGCTCGTGTACACGATGCGTTTGGTGCCGGCGGCGATGGCCGCATCGAGCACGTTCCGGGTTCCCGTGACGTTGATGTCGCGTAGCGGCGCTGGGTCCGGCCGCCAGAAGGCGTAGAGCGCCGCGACATGTACGACGGCGTCGCACCCTATGATTCCGCTGTCGATGGACGAGCGGTCGCGCACGTCGCCGTTCGCCGTCGCCAGTGCCGGGTTCTCAAAGGGCATGGGCCGTCCGGGGCGGACCAGCGCTCGCACCTCGTGGCCATGGGCCAGCAGCGCACGCGCCACATGGCTGCCGATGAACCCCGTCGCGCCCGTCAGGAACACCCTCATGCGGTCGTCTCCGGGAGCTGGGCCAGGGTAGGGAGCGTCGCGTCGACGACCCTTCGCATAGCGGCCCCCGCCGCGCGCGCCTGCCCGGCGAGGCGAAGCATGGCGCGGAGCAGCAGCGGGTTCGTGGCCAGCGCTGCGATGCTGTGGCGCCACTCGCGACGGCCGCCGTCCTCGACGATAGTGCCGACGAAGTCGGGCAGGTCTTCGTGGAACTCATCGAGGATCACCCGCACCGCCAGGAAAGGGACGCTCTCGTCCCGTGCCACCTCGGCCAACGCGAAACCCTCCATGTCCACGACGGCGGCGCCGCTGTCGGCCCGCGCTCGCCACTTGTCGGGGCGGCGCAACAGCGGGCGGTCGACGGTCAGCAGCGCGTCCACCGCAGGCTCGATGCCCGCCCGCCGGAGGACGGGCCCCAGCGTCTCGGTGGCCAGGTCAAGGCTGCGTCCGTCGGCCGTGCGGACCTGCGTGCACAGGACGACGTCGGCGGTCCCCGCCATGGGCTCGAGCCCACCGCCAAAGCCGAGCGAGAGGACCACCGCGGGCCGGCGTTGCGCCATCAGGCGTTGGAGGGAGGGCGCGGCTATGTGGCCGATGCCGACCTCTGCGACGTCGACCGTTCCGCCCGTGCCAGGGCGCAGGCCCCCAAGCTCGCGCTTGGTCGGGGCCACCACCAGCGGGCGGGCGGAGGACTCATGCACGTTGGCACGTTGGGTTCACGAGGGCGGAGCTTATTCAGCCGGCGCTTCGTTTGGGGCGTCTTGGGCTGGCTGACCCTGCGCCTTGCGCTTCTGGTAGTCCGCGTAGGAATTGCCTTTGGCAGTGTCGGTGCCGGTGAACCGGATGTTGGCGATGTCGGCGTAGGGCAGGGAGAACGGGCCATCACCCTTGTCGTCGAGGTATTGAACGAAGGCGCCCGGCGAGCGCACGTTGCGGTCGAACAGGTAGCCGACGACGGTGCTCCCGCCGGTGGTGTCTATCGTAACGTTGCCACGGTAGGCGAAGGCCTTTTCGATAACGTCCCGAACGTCAACCGGGCCGTCCGCGGCAGGGTCCCAGCCCTCCAGGCTGGCCATCTCGCCCGCTAGCTCAGACTCGGGGCTCATTGGAGCGCCTGCGCTACACCTTCCCGGTGACGGTCGAGACGACGGTGTCCTTCAGGCCGCGCCACGAGCCGAACGTCACGGCTACTGCCGTGGGCTCGTACCCAGAATGGACCATGCAGTCCTGGCAGCCCGGGTTGCCGCTGGCGTGGCCGTAGTTCTCCCAGGCGGTGTCCGTCATGAGCTCGCGGAACGATGCCGCGTACCCGTCCTGCATCAGGTAGCAGGGCTTCTGCCAGCCAAACAGGGTGTAGAGCGGGTTGCCCCATGGGGTGCACTCGAGTTCTTGCTTGCCCACGAGGAAACGAAGGAACAGGGGCGATTGGTTGAACCGCCAGTGCTTCTTCTTGTCGCCCAGTATCTTGCCGAAGAGCTCTCTGGTCTTCTCCCGGCCGAGGAAGTGCGTCTGGTCCGGTGCCTTCTCATAACTGTAGCCCGGCGAGACCATCATCCCTTCGACGCCGATGTCCATCATCTCGTCGAAGAACTCGCGGACCCGCAGCGGCTCCACGTTGTCAAACAGCGTGGTGTTGGTGGTCACGCGGAAGCCGCGTCGCAGCGCTTCGCGAATGCCCTCGACCGCCGTGTCGTAGACGCCGTCGTGGCACACCGACTCGTCGTGTTCTTCGCGCAAGCCGTCCATGTGGATGCTGAAGCTCAGGTACTTGGACGGGGTGAACAGCCCGGCCTCGAGCTTCTGCTTGAGCAGGACGGCGTTGGTGCAGACGTAGACGTACTTCTTACGCTTTACCAGCGCGTCGACCAGCTCGCTGATGTGCGGGTAGAGCAGCGGCTCGCCACCGGGAATGCTGACCATGGGGGCGCCGCATTCGTCGACGGCCGCCAGCGCCTGGGCCACGCTCATGTTCTTGCGCAGCACCTGGGCCGGGTATTGGATCTTGCCGCACCCGGCGCACGCAAGGTTGCAGCGCAGCAGGGGCTCGATCATCAGCACCAGCGGATAGCGCTTGCGGCGAAACAGCCGCTGCTTGAGCACGTACGTCGCGACGGTCCACGCCTGGGATGCCGGCACAGCCATGGAGTTAGCCTCGCTACCCTAGGTATCTGACTGGCGGGCATTATGCCCTATTTATCGCGGGTGACGAAATACTCGGCCATGGCCTCGAGCGTTCGGCGGGCGTCGGGCGGCAGGTGGAGGCCCTCGATGGCGGACACGGCACCGGCTGCCTGACGCTCCGCCGTCTGCTGGACGTGTGCTCGCGCGCCGAGCCGGTCGAGCATTTCGAGGACGCGCTCGACGTCCTCGCCCGCGACCTCATCGGCGGCATAGGCCTCGTCCAGCCAGCGCCGGTCTTCGGGCCCAGCGGACTCAAATAGGAAGACGGCCGGCATGGACTTCTTCTTGCGCCGGATGTCGGACCCCACCGGCTTGCCGGTCGCGTCCGGGTCGCCCCAGATGCCCAGAAGGTCGTCGCGCACCTGGAACGCGAGCCCCAACTGACGGCCGCACGCCCCGAAGGCGTGGGCCACGGCATCGTCGTCCGTCGCGACGAGGGCGCCGAGGTACATGGCCGCCTCGATCAGCGCGCCGGTCTTGCGGGCGACCATGTCCAGGTACTCGTCTGGGGTGACGTTGTCCGCGTGCTCGAAGGACATGTCCAGGTATTGGCCTTCGATCATCTCCAGGTAACGGCGCGTCAGCTCCACCGACGCCGCGGTGATCGTCTCGGCGCTCAGGCCCGCGTCCGCCAGCGCCAGGAGCGTTTGGTCCGCGACGACGCGCATGCCGTTGCCGGCCGCGATTGCCTGGTGCGTTCCGAAGACCGTCCAGGCTGTCGCGCGCCCACGCCGCGTCGTGTCCCCGTCCTGGACGTCGTCGTGCAAGAGCGAGAAATTGTGGACGAGCTCCAGCGCGGCCGCGGCGGGTAGCGCCCGACGCCAATCGCCTCCGGCCAGCTCGCAGGAGGCGAGGCACAGGATGGGGCGGAGGCCCTTGCCGCTGTCCTCGTCGACGGGCCTCCCATCGCGGTCCTGCCAGCCGAGGTGGTAGCGCAATAGGTCGAAGTAGCCGTCAGGCGAGTCGGGGACCGAAGCGCGGAGCCGTGCCTTGACGTCGGCCAGGTAGCGCTGGGCGAGGGCAGAGACTTCGCGTTCTGCGGTCGCGGGCACGGGGCCTCCGTCGAGCGCGGGCTGGGGACTACGCCAGGCCGTTTACAGCCTGACGGTGCGGCGGAGCGTACTGCGTGGCCCCGTGGGTGTCAACGGTGCTCGACCGCATCCCGGCCATGGCCGCTCGGGCATGAGCAGCCGCGTCAAAACCGGCCGTAGGGTTTTCCCATCTCGGTGGGGAAGGGCTTTATCGCTGCTTGTCGAGCCTGCGGGCCCGCCGCACCGCATAGACGGAAAGCGCGATTGCCGCGATGAGCGGGATGATGAGCCAAAAGAGGACCAGTGCGAAGGCGGCACTGCCGACCACCACCAGGAAGGCCCCCAGCGACGGCGAGCGGCGCATCACCCCGAACCCACCGAGGATAAGGCCGAAGGCCAGCGGCCAGGTGACAATCAACACCCAAAAGGTATCGGGCAACCACGCGTAACCCAGACTCTGATACTCGATGGAGCTCACCGTCCAGCCCCGGCGGAACTGATTGGCCACCGTGAAGGTAAGGACCGCCGCCAACAAAACGAGGGCGAGCCCACCAACCCCATAGGCCATCGTGCGCGACGTCGACGACTGAACCATGGCTGTCTCCTTCGCTCCGCTGTCGTTTCTCTTCCCGAGCTGGGCTACCCGCCAGACGAGGTCGTCCGGTGTACCTAGGGCCCACCTCATGAGCACGTGTGTGCCAAGGCCTGAGGTGCGCCCCGTTAGGGTTGCCTCCATCGCCTGTTCCCAAAGGTCAGCCTCGATCTCCTCACGTCGTTCGCCGCGCACGGAGGGGCGGAGGCCGGCGGTGTAGACGTGCACCCAGCCGCGTACGAAGCGCATCGACCTCGGGAGCGCGACGGTGCTCACGACATCGCTTGCCCAGGCCGGAGTCTGGCAGGCGCAGACGGCGAGGACTGTGCCTCGCGCGACTTGGCCAGCGCGGCTTCGCCCGCCAGCGTGACCCGATAGAACCGCCGCCGCGGCCGGCCCTCGTCTGCCGCTAACTGAGGGTCCTCCCAGAGGTCGTTCAGGTAGCCCGCCTTGTGCAGGCGGTCGAGGGCCTTGTAGAGCGTTCCGTAGGCCGTCAGGAGCCGAGCACCGGTCCGGTCCCTCATCTCCTTCGCCAGGAGGAATCCATGCACGGCTGCGGTGCCGTGCGCTCGCAGCCCGATGGCCACCTCGAGGATGGTGATTTCGATGGGGACGAGTGACCCAGCTTTCCTGCGCATGGCGGGACAATAGGAAGATATAGTCGGATTGTCAAGCCTGAGCGGTGAACCTGAGGGTCGGCCTAACGCCGCGTGACCAACCTGCGCTCTATGGAAGGCGTAGCGGTGCTATCGCCTATAGGTCATCAGGATGACAAGGGAGCGCTATGCAACGGAGTGGCCGAGGCGAGCGGCTGCTAGGGGAACGCGCCAGCGGGACTGTCTGGGCGCCGGCAATGCCCGGGCCCGCTACAGCTCCCCGTGCAGACGCTTCAGGTCGTATTCCATCGACTCCATGCGCCGCTCGATAGGCCACTTGCTGAACGCGACCAGGAGGACGAACACGACGCTGACAAAGGGCACGACCATAAGCAACCCGTACCAAGCCGGCCAGCCGATGCGGTAGTAGATGCGCGACCATCCAATGACGGAGATGGCCGCGAACAGGAGCGCAATTATTACGAATGGCATGGTCGAGCCTCGCTTATCGGTTGCCCGCGGCCATCGCACTGAGCAGCTCGGCGGTGTGCAGAATGCCCATGCGGAAGTAGTCGCGGCGGATGTTTTCGTTCGGCGCGTGGATACGGTTCCCAGGGTAGTCGATGCCGCACGAGGCCACGGGCAGGTCGAGCACGTGCTGGATGGGGTATTGCGGTCCTGTGCCCGTCATGCTGGGCTGGAGGTAGGGCTCGCTTCCGTAGACGGTCCGCGCGGTGTCGGACACCAGCTTCACGAAGGGATCGGCCAGCGGTGTGCGCGCGGGTTGCTCGGACGTCAGCACGCTGATGCTGATGTCGCTGTAGCCCTGGCCGTCAAGGTGTTCGCGCAGGCTTGCCAGCACCTCCTGCGGGTCCTGGTTCGGGACCAGCCGGAAGTCGATCTTCACCCGTGCGACGGCGGGCAGGATGGTCTTGGCACCGACGCCGGTGTAGCCGCCGACGATGCCGGCGATGTTGGCCGTCGGGTCCATGATCATCCGGCGCCGGAACTCATAGCCCGTGGCCTCGCCCAGCACCATCTCCAGGCCCAGGTCCTGGCGAAAGGCGTCGTCGGTATCGGGGAGTGCCTTGAGGGCCGCGATCTCCTCGTCGAGGGCGGGGCGGATGCGGTCGTAGAAGCCGCGCAGTTTGATGTTTTCGTTGGCGTCCTTCATCGACGCCAGCGCCCACACCAGCCGCCACGCGGGGTTTGGCACCGTCGGCGCGTACGACGAGTGAGAGTCGCGGGCCGCGGCGCGGCACTCCAGCTCGACGTACAGCAATCCCTTCACGCCCAGCGAGATCAGCGGGCGTCCATCCCAGTTCACGCCGCCACCCTCCCAGATGCAAGCGTCGGCCTTCAGCACATCTTTGTGCTCGTTGACGAAGTCGTGGAAGCCGGGGCTGCCGATCTCCTCGGCCCCTTCGAGGCAGAACTTGATTTGGAGAGGCGGCTCGCCCGTGGTCGCGCGCAGGGCCTTGATGGCGGCGAGCCGGGCGATGAACGGCCCCTTGTCGTCGGAGATGCCGCGCCCGTAGATGTAGCCCTCCTTCTCGAACGGCTCGAAGGGTGGCGACTCCCACTCGTCGAGCGGGTCGGGCGGCTGCACGTCGTAGTGGTTGTAGAACAGGATGGTCTGCTCGGCCTCACTGGTGGTCTTACCGAAGACCACGGGGTAGCCAGGGTCCGCCGTCGGCATGATGGCCGGTTCGAGCCCTGCCTTGCGTAGCTCCTCGGCCACCATCTCGGAGCACTCCAGGACGCCGTCACGCTGGGCGCTGACGCTGCGTTGGGAGACGAGGCGCTTGAGGTCGTCCAGCGTCTCCTCGAGGTGCTCGTCGATGTAAGCTCGGGTCGAATCGTCCACGGCGCGCCTCCCCCCGTCTGATCCCCATGCTCCGATAATCGCGTATGTGTAATGGTGGTTGCGGGCCGGTGGGCCTGTCAACTTCGCCCCGACTGCCGGATCGCATCGGAACGCGCTCGCGAGAATCACATGAGACACAACCCACGGATGCGGTTCAGAGATGCGGTCCATGGGGGGCACCCATGTGGGATAGAGCCTGCGTGGAGTGTAGCCTGCAAGCTTCACACACCTAGGCAAACGTTGAGCCGCTATTCGCACGTTGGAGTTTGATCATGCCTGCGCCCACCGGTACCCCCCTAGACCTGTTCCCCCGAATGGCTGTGGGCGTTATGGGCTCCGCAGGGGGGCACCTGGACCCTGAGGTCCGCGAGCGAGTGCACGAGCTGGGGAGGCTCGTGGGTGAGCGTGGCCACGTGTTGGTCACGGGTGCCGCGCCGGGGCTTCCCCAGGATGCCGTGCTCGGCGCCTGCAAATCAGGTGGGGTGGTGGTCGGCATCTCGCCCGCGCTCAACCTCGAGGAGCACGTGCGCAAATACCGGTCGCCAACCAGGGGCTACGACGTCCTGATCTTCACTGGGTCGGGGCTCATGGGGCGCGAGATCGAAAACATTCGGACTTGCGACGTCGTCGTCTTCGCCGGCGGGCGGTCCGGCACGCTGGGCGAGTTCGCGATTGCCTACGACGAAGGAAAGGTGATCGGTGTGCTCAAGAAGACGGGCGGCGTCGCGGACCACATCAACGAGATACTCGATGTGGTGGAGAAGGAGACGGGTGCCGTCGTCCTGTCGCACCGTGACCCGATGCAGCTGCTGGACGGGCTGGAAGCTCTGTACCGAGAGCGCATCTATCCGGTGCACCTGAGCGCGCTGGAGGGCCACGACCCGGACGGGGCGTTCGAGCCCTAGTCCCCGCCCTCGGGGTCAACCTACCGGCTACTTGATTGGCCAGTAGACCTGGGTCCTTACCTGCTCCGGTGCCATCTGCGCCGGGTCGGTGACGTAGGCCTCCCACGGTGAGCCGGCGGACTGCTCCCCATGCCGGACGATCCAGCCGTTGAGGGCACGGTAAGCGTCGGTCAGCGTGGCGTAGGGACCGACGTGGGTCGTCGTGACCACCCTGCCGGCGTACATATCACCCGATTCGACACCGTCGCTGGCCTCCAACATCGTGGCCGTGGGTATGCCGACCTCAACGACCATCTGCTGGTCGCTCACCGCGTGGTAGATGGTGAACGGCGGCCCGGCCGGGGTGCCGCCGCGATGGGCGAGGAAGTCGTGCGTGACCTTGAGGGCGTCCGCCATGAACCGTGCCAACTCGCTGGGCCTGATAGCCCGGCGAATGCTGAGCATCGGCTGGGGTGCCATTAGGCGGACCTCGATGTCGTGGGCCAATCCAGGCTCCGGTTAACGCATCGGCCAGATGACTTCGGTGCGCCACTCGGACGGGTCGTCGGTCGTGTCGAGGCCCGTCAGGTACACCTCGCGGGGCATGCCGGTCGCGGTAGAGCCGTGTTGGTGGAGGTAGCCGTGGGCGGCCTGGTGCGCAGCGACCAGCGCTTCGTAGGGGCCCTGGTGCACCGTGACCGCCGCCTTGTCAGCCGCGAGCTTGCCCGGCTGGAGGAGGCCGGCGCCTTCCGCGCGCTCTGCAACTGGCCAACCGTGCTCAAGGTCCGCGGTCGTGGCACCGAAGGCGTAGTACTGACTGTAGGGCGGGCCCGTGGGCTCGACGCCTTTCGCCGTCAGGTAGGCCAGCCTCTCCGCCAGCGCCTCGCCCATCCGCGGGCCAAGCTCGGAGCGCTCCACCGAGATGCGCTTGCAGACGGTGCGCTGCTCCGCAAGATCCCTAGCCTCGACCTCGTAGTCCATAACGTCTCCAGGCGCCCCGCCAGACGGAGAAAGAGAAGTGGTGCCCACCACTGGGCACCACCTCTTTATCGCACAGCCAAACCTCTGCGGCTAGCCCGCGGCGGTCGCCTCCCGCTCGCTGTCGGCTGCCGGAGCCCGGTTGAGCTCAAGGTCTTCGAGGCCGGTCTGGTAGACGTCGCCGCTCTCGCGTCGCTGGGCGATCACGCGCACCGCCGGCTCCAGCTCGGGGTCGAACCATCGTGCGCCGAAGCTGTTCTCGATAATCGCGTCGGGCCCCTGGTAGTAGAAGCCTACCGACGTCGAGGGGCCGTGCTTCAGCAGGTCGCTGGTGATGGGCAGGCCGAGCTTCTTGACCGTTGCGCGGGAGCGCATGGTGGTGTCGAGGTCCGGCGTGTGGAAGCAGATGTGGCCGAGGCCGTTGGGGTTCGGACCACGCGCGCTGATGCCGATGCCGTGGTGCCAGCCGTTGCGGAAGTGCATGAAAGCGGTCGTGTGCTCGAACCAGTCGGACACACGCATCCCCAAGACGTTCGTGTAGAAGTCGTGGCCCACGTCGACGTCGTGGACGAGGAGCACGACGTGCTGGATGTCGAGGAACTCGACGAGCCGCGGCTTGGGCTTCGTCGCCAGCTGCACCATCTCCGTGTACAGCATGAGCGGGTTGCCACTGGGGTCATTGAACTTGAGGTAGCGCATGACCCGCTCGTCGGCGAGTCCGTCGCGTGCTTCGACATCGAAGCCCTTGCGAAGCAGGAGCGCCTCGAAGCCATCGAGCGTCTCCCTGTCAGCCACCTCGATCCCCAGGCGCTCGAGCCCTGGCTCGCGCCCTTCAGGGGTCGGCTGCACCACAATCCAGTGGTGCGGCAGACCGCCACGTAGGAACACCTTGCCGTCCCGGCGGTCCGAAACCTCGAGGTGCACGGCCTTCTCGTAGAACTCGGTCGAGACATCGATGTCCTTGACGTACATCGATACGAAACCAAGCCGCTCCGCGCGCAGAGTCGTCATCATTTCGCCTCCTTTGCCGATTCGTCGTCGATTTGTGTCTGTACCATAGCGCAGATGCTCCGGCGATGCTTCAGCCGCCCCCGCCGGTCCCAAGCTCCGCGCTGGGCTCGGTCATGCGGAGCGGGTCGAGCAGTCGGGTGAGCTCCTCCTCTGAAAGGTCGGTCTGCTCCCGGGCGAGCTCGCGAATGGTCTTGCCAGTGGCCGCGGCCTCCTTGGCGATGGCGGTGGCGCGGTCGTAGCCGACGGCGCGGGTGAGCCCGGTGGCCAGCATGAGCCCCTGCTCGACGGTCTCCGGGCCCCGGGCTGTCGCTTTCAACCCGCGCAGGCACTGCTCCTCGAAGTTCCCCGCCGCAGCGCCGAGTAGGGTAATCGACTGGTGCAGATTGTAGGCCGCAACGGGCCAATAGGTGTTCAGCTCCAGGTAGCCGCCCTGGGCCGCCGCGGCGACCGCCGCGTCGTTGCCGATGACCTGGCAAACGACCTGCACCACTGACTCGGCGATGACCGGGTTCACCTTGCCGGGCATGATCGAGGAGCCCGGCTGCACGGTCGGCAGCTCCAGCTCGCCGAGGCCGGCGCGAGGCCCCGATGAGAGCCAGCGTAGGTCGTTGGCGATCTTCTGCAGGGCGACGGCCGCGCTGCGCACCGTGGCGCTGGCCGCGAGCATCGAGTCCTGGGTGCCCTGGGCCTGGAAGTGGTACGGCGTCTCCCGCACAGGGAGCCCGAGCTCGTCGGCGAGGATTGCGCAGACACGCCCCGAAAACTCAGGGTGCGTGTTGATGCCCGTGCCGACGGCGGTGCCGCCGAGTGCCACCTGGCAAAGCTCGTCGACGGCACGCTCGAGGCGCCGGCAGGCAAGCTCGATCTGCTGGGCGTAGCCGAGGAACTCCTGGCCCATCCGAATCGGCGTGGCGTCTTGGAGGTGCGTGCGGCCTGTCTTGATGACGTCCCACGTCTCGCGAGACTTGGCCTCGATGGTGATGCGGGTGCGTTCCAGCGCGGGCAGCAGCACGTTCTTGATGGCAGCGGCAGCGGTCAGGTGGCTCGCTGTGGGGATGACGTCGTTGGAGGACTGGCCCATGTTGACGTGGTCGTTGGGGTGGACGCCCACGCCATCGCCGGCGATCTCTCGGGCCCGCCGAGCGATGACTTCGTTGGCGTTGGTGTTGGTCGAGGTGCCGGAGCCCGTCTGGAATAGGTCGACGACGAATTGGTCGTCGAATCGGCCATCGATGACCTCTGTCGCGCTGGCAACGATGGCGTCGGCCAAGGCCCGGTCCAGCTGACCAAGGTCGGCATTCGCCTTGGCAGCCGCGCGCTTGATGCGGCCGAGGATGTGGTTGAATTCGGCCGGATAGCGCAGGCTGCTGATCGGGAAGTTGAGGACCGCCCGCTGGGTCGATGCGCCCCAGTAGGCCTCGGCTGGGACCTCCATCTCCCCCATGGTGTCGCGCTCCGTGCGAGTCGGCTGTTGCTGGGTCATCTTGCTCGATTGCTCCTTGCCGGCGCGGGGTGTGCCGTGCGCCGTGGCCAAGCAGCAATGTTAGCGCCGCCATCGCTTGGCCCGCCAGACTTGCGTCTCCGGCGGAGGCGGCGCAGCGCAGAAGCCGGCGAAAGGTTGCCTCAAAGCCGTTGAGGGGCCGGGTGCCCGCGGGTACAATCGCCACTACCATTCTGGGCGCCCGCCGCCTGGGTATATGGGCGCGCCAATGATCGAACGCACTACCACATGGCAGGCCATCGCGGCCATCGTCATATCCGGCCTGGTGCTTGGCCTGTTGGCGGCTACCGCCTTCTTCGCCGAGCGTGTCGACCACTCATTGGGGCACGGGCCCCTGCCCAGCGGGCTCACCCCGAGCAACGCATACCTGGCCACGCTACTGCTGACCGCGACCGCCATCGTGGCCGGTGGCGCTACGCTCGCCGGGGTCAGGCAGGCGAAGTTCGTCACCAAACGGTTCGCCTGGCTGGTCTACGCGTTGGTGGGCATTCCGTTGCTGCTGTTGCTGCTCACGCCGATGCAGCGGCATGGCTCGGATGGTTTCGTGGGCCTTCCCGATTTCCTGCTGGGCCCGCCGGGACGCATGGCCATCGCGGTCACGCTCGGTGCGCTCCTCCTCGGCTGGATCGACATCCGCCGAGTGCCGGGTATCGGCGGCCCGCGGCCGATGGAGGTGGGCACTGGAGGACAGTCGCTTCGTGGGCTGCCTGGCCGCTTCACCCCCAGCGCTTGGCGCGTGCTCTCGATGATGCAGGAGGAGGCACGCCGGTTCGAGCACGCCTACATGGGAACCGAGCACCTGCTGCTGGCGATCACGCGCGAAGAACGGTCCGTCGGGGCCCGGGCGCTGGTGAACCTCGGCGTCGAGCTTGCTGGCCTGCGCACGCAGATCGAAGGTGTGATCGGCCGGCGTGGCTCGCTCTACACCGGGACGACTGGCATGACACGCAAGGCTCAGCGGGTGATCGAGCAGGCCTCACGCCGAGCGCGCTCCGACTCCACACGTCTGGTGAGCACGGGCCACCTGCTGACCATGCTGGTCGAGTCACCGGACGACGTCGCAGGGCAGCTGCTGGAGCAGCAGGGCGTCACGGCCGACCGCCTGGCCATCGAGCTGCGGCACCTCGGCCCCGAGACCACCTAAAGGCCACTGGGCGCTGCTGGGCGCTCGCATCCGCCGCTCGAATAGCCCCCCGGTGTGGCTGGCCGCATAATGGCGGCGGCGGGCCGGTAGCTCAAAGGCAGAGCGGTCGGCTCATAACCGACTGGGTGAAGGTTCGAGTCCTTCCCGGCCCACCACCCGCGTGCCGCGCGGGGCCGCCGTCCCGATACCGGCGAGCGGTAATTGCTGCTCTGATGTTGTATCGGGCTGGGGACCGTAATGGCGCCGCGCAGCGAGGAACGCACCGATAAAGCCCTTGTTGCCGATGCCCCAAGCGAAGCCTTCTTGTGCACCAAACTGCGCGGTGAGTCTGGTCGGAAGCGTTTCGTAGTCGGCCACCGACTGGCGCACCTTGCTCAGCACGGCGATGGGGCTTGTCGCGCCGAAGTGGGTGATCCGCAGGGGCTGGATCGAGGCGTGGTTCGCAGATTCCCGCAGGCGCTCTGCGAAGTCAGCACTGAAGGGCATGATAGGGCTGACCGCCGCAGACACGAACACGCCGGCGGCTTTTAGTTGCCCCATAATGTCGAGCCGCCGATCGGGCGATAGACCGCCGCGCTCTATCATCCGCTGGCTGACGGCCATGTCTGTGGAGATACTGAAGCTGACGCCAACACGGCCCTTCTGGGCCATGGAAACGAGACGCTTGAAGATGGCGCTGTCTTCGACGACCACTTGCGAGCGCGTCTGGCACATGAGGAAGATGTCGGCCTCTGCAAACACGTCCAAGTTGGCCTGAGTCACGGCCAGCGTCGCTGATGTCGGCAGGAATGGGTCCGTCTTGGCGCTCATGAACACGAATGCGCCGCGCACCGGTGTTCGGGTGCTCCCCGAGCCAGTGAAGAGCGCCCGACGGAGGCGCTGACTGATGTCCGGTTTGGGCAGGAGCCAACGGCCCCAGTCCCGGTACCAGGGGCCATCCCTGCCGTCTGGGTAGAAGCGCTCGCTGAGGTTCGGTACATAGCAGAACTCGCAACTGGTACCCCAAAGGCACCCAAGCCACGGCTCGAACGTGTAGATGCGCTGCGGCGCCTCCGCCGCCGTGTAGTCGGGAAATGCAGGCTCATTGCCGAGACGCCTCCAGAACCCGGTGCGTTGTCGGGCCAGCACGACATCGAGCCCCCGGGGCAGAGGTTGCGGAGCGCCCGCACGTTCGCTCGTCGATCGTGGCTCAGGAGGCACGAGGCTACGCGGCCCTCGGCGTCGTGGGGTCTACGCGCTGAGCCAAATATGCTCGCACCACCTGGACCAGCGCGTGTGACCTTGAGAGCTCCGAGTCATTGGCGTGGAGCATTAGGTCGATCGAGAGGTCCACTTCCTTTGCCTCAGACTCCGGCAGCACGAAACTGAGTATGACCGAGGACGTGTCGGGTACTGTGTCGTCGGTGGCTGTCCTCAGGTCAGTGATACTCAGTGAGGCGAGTTGGGCCAGTTCATTGATAGACCTGCGATCGTCAGGGAGCAGTTTCGAAAGCTCGTCCACGTTGTAAGTCGCTAGCAGGTTCTCGATGAGCATCGCACGGCGTTCGGGGACTTCTGTGCCCGAGAGACGATTGAGCGTTGCGAGGTTCCAAATGGCGTCCTCGTCAGTCATCGCAGAGACTAAACAGCGGATCATGGGCTCGTTCATCGCCTTGAGAGCCCGTAGGCGACTGTGGCCGTGAATCACTTGGTAGGTTGCAGAAGTTTCAGACGGGGTAAGAGGGCGGACAACCAACGGCTCGTACCAACCTTGTCTTTCGATATGCAGCCGTAGCCTCCGCTGCGCGGAGGGGCTCATCGCGTTCGTATTCCATGGATGCTCGACCAGAGACTCAACGGGAAGATCATGGAGTTCCACAGGAGCCACCCTTCGCGTTCGTTGTGTGATGCCAACTCTTCGAGGGGCTCATCCTCCTCTTGTCGTAGAGGCCCACTTGCGGGACCCCTGAGCTCACCAGATGCGTTTTCCTAACGCTGCGTCCGCTTTGACATCGCTGTCTCGCCGAACAAAGTAGGCTCGGTTGCTGACGAGCCCCAACGTTCTGCTCACGTCCTCAATTGCCATCGGCCGTCGGACCTGCTGGCGTACGTGTTCCACTAGGTTATGTGGCCGTAGGTCGGCGTCCTCGATAAGGACACAGTCGCAGTATCCCAGCAAGGCGTCGATAACACTCTCGCCGGACCTCGTTAGCAAGCAATCAGGATTGAAAGACCTAACCAGCAGGTATTGGCTCTCAGACGAGAGAGACTCCGCGCGAGAGGCTAAGAGGGCATACAGACCCCGGTGGAACTCCCCTAGGGATTCTGTATGGAGCGTACTTCCCTGTTCGACTTGGACCGGCGTTCTGGAGACTTGCAGCGCTTGGGGCCCCACTCCATTTGGAGCCAGGCATCGCACAGGTGATGCTTCCCCCGTTCTTGTTCTCGCCTCGGCGCGGTCTATGGAGAAATGGCTCAAGTTGTTGAGGAGTTTTGTTACGAGCGCGAATCGAATGCCAAGCGGGGCAGGTAGTGCGCGCGGCTTGCTTAGTCACTCCCGGTAATCGCTCGCAATGAACGTGAGGGAGTCAGTTTGGCGTTGGAGGGGCGCGGCGGTGAAAAATCGAGTTGGCTCCGCCAGATCGAGATCAACAAACCTGAGATTGAGGGTCACTTCTCGGGTGGATTGATCCAGCGCTGACAAGAGCCGACGGCAGAGCCCTGCAGTAAGACTGCCACTTCCCGAACCAACTTCTACAAATTCAAGTGTTTGACCGGCGCTGCCCTTGTTCCATTCAGACTGAACCCACGGACCAATGATCTTGTCGACGAGCCGGGCTGACCTTTCTCGGGCACGTGGCTCCACGGCCATGCTCAGGCTCTTGAGTAGAGCATTCACGAGCCTGAAACTCGAATTGCGTTGTGCGAGGTCCGTCTCCAGATAGAAGAGCAGCGAGACCTCAGCGTCGGCACTGAGAGATAACTGCCTATAGTGGTAGTAGAGGTTTACCGGACGCGATGGCGGCGGAGCAGTAATGATGGGATGGAATCTGGTGTCGTCGGGCCCACTCGGCATCTTCAGTTTGGCCAAGAGGTAACACGGATTCCTGGCCGTCGAAGTGCCGGCCGCGGTCGCTTCGATCGCAGAGTCTGCGGAGGTGATACTGAAACACTCGAATGCGAGCGTCGCGTGAAGGGCGTGCTTCCAGGCTGCGAGAGAGGTGTGCCGGGCATGGCTCTCTACTACCGCTTCGAGCAAAAAGAAGTAGGCATAGCAGTAGAGGCGCCGGAGCGAATGAGGGAACCGTCTACAGACGTACTCGGTCCAGATCTCACGCAGCCCCGCCAGTCGCTCGATTACGTCTGAGTCACCAAGGGTGGGAACGTGTCTCCAGTACTCAGCCCACTCGATTCTTTCGACGACGAAACGACCGTCTGATGCGATCATCAGGCCGCCAACCAGCGCGGGGTGCTCGAGGGCTTCCAGCAAAGAAGCGCGACCATGCGCCCGCATTGTGGGGGTGGCATGGGACCTAATCATCGATGCTTAGCGGCAATAGAAAGAACATATGTTCTTTCGATATTATCGCTAGGCGTTCGCACTCGGAAGGGGTTCCTGTCTCTGGGAAGGGGTCAGCTCCGAACCTGGGCGATTGGCGCACTGTGGCTTTCGCTGAGCGCGGATCTGCGTCATCCGGCCAGCCTGAACGACTCGACGAATGTTCTTAGTATCGTCCTGTCCGGCCCACCATCCGCGTGCCGCGCGGCGCCGCCGTTCCGATACCACTTGACGCTAGGACGTGACGGCCAGCGGTGATTGCTGCTCTGATGTTATTTCCGCAGAGCGCGACCGTTGGGGCGCGTATAGTCGGTCCGTATGCGTCTCTCCGTTACGGTATTCGCAATGACCGCTCTGGCGGGTTCGGCCTTGTTGGCCTCCTGCGGGCCGTCCGATGAGGACGTGCGGAGTCTCGTTGACGACCGGGCTGCGCTGCTGGTGGCGCAGGCGCTGACGGCGGTGCCAACACCGAAGGCACTCCAATTCCCCACGCCGTTACCTACCTCCACGCCGTTCCCCACTCCGGGGCCGTCGAACGGAGGGCCAATCGTCTTTCCTCCGACCCCGACGCCTCAGCCCACGGCCACACCGTTCCCGACCGCCACGCCGCAGCCGACGGCGACTCCGATTGTCTTTCCTCCGACACCTACCCCTATTCCACTAGAGCTGCTATCGGACTTCAATGCTCTCTATCGCGAGTGGTCCCCATCAGTTTTCTGGATAGAGTCGGGGTTCAACCGGGGCACTGGATGGCTCCTGGAGCCGGGTCTTATCGTCACGAGCGAACACACAGTGGCTGGCCGGTCCACGGTCACGGTGCGGCTGCCCGATTTGCCGCAGTTCTTGGCGTTGGTCCTGGCCTCGGATTCCCTACGGGATGTCGCTCTCGTGCAGTATCCGACGAACACCGTCTTCATCGGTGGCCTAGCGAAGCCATTCAACCTCGGCAACATCGCCGCGGAGGATGCGGCGTCGCCGCTCATTGCTTTGGGCTTCCCCGATAACATCGAGGTCATGGGAAACGGGACCGTTGGCCCTGTTTCGGCGAACGTGGGGTCGATGGCAGGAATTGTTACGTTGAGTAGCTACCTCGACGTGTTGAACATCGTGATGGACGCGGCCGTAGACCCGGGGGACAGTGGAGGTCCGGTGCTCGATGCCAACGGCGACTTGGTTGGGATGGTACGGGCGTCCTTCGGCACTGGAACGGGGCGCCACATCGGGACGAACTACTCCGTCCACGTCGACGAGATCCGCGCAGCGCTTCCAGACCTGAGGAACGGTGTGTCCAGGTGACCGAAAAAACCACAGCCGTCGGTGCAATAGCGACACCCTCAATCTGAGGGGCGATAGGTATGGTCGGTTCGTCGGTCATACGGGACGAAACCGCTCTTTTCTGAGCAGCGCCACAGTCAAGGTAGCTCAAAGGCAGAGCGGTCGGCTCATGACCGACTGGGGTGAGGGTTCGAGTCCTTCCCGGCCCATCTCCGCGTGCAGCGCGGGGCCGCCTTCGAGAGCCGCCATAGTACCCTCGCGCCCAAGGAAGGCGCCATAGACACACGCTACACGCTGGGCTCGCTGGCATTCAGTATCTTGCCAATCATGAAACCGTATGCGCGCTGAGCCTTGTCCCTCCGCGGAACTCGAACGCGAATGCTTCGCTGCCCGTCTTCACGACTATCTCGCTCGTCGCTCCGAATAGTCCTCGGCCCTCATCGACGCTGCTGATCGACGATATTTTGCCAAATGGGACGGTTGTGAGCGCTTTTCGTTTTCCCAGGAAAGCCTTGTCGTAGAACATCAAGCGGCGATCCGTTATAGCGATGAAGCCTGTCCCCGCCCCCTTGCAGTCATAGACCGCATAGAGGCGCTCCCCTTCGACCAGCCATGGTTCAATCTGTTCGAGTTGGTCTTGCTTGTCGAAGTCAACACGGTCAGTCTCCATAGAACCCTCCCTTTTGTGTCGTCCGATGGATGGTAGGACTGTCGTCAGTCAGGTGGCAGGCGCGATTGTCGCACCAATACCTACAAAGGGCCCAGTGCGCCACTTGGCCAGCACGACGTCGACTTCTGAGGCAAGGGGTTGCGGGGCGTTCCCCGGTGGCCGCTGGCGGACCACGGCGTGGAGACGTGGCAACGCAGCCCTCGGCGCCGCGCGGACCGTGTGCTGGTCCAGGTATGCCCGCGCCCGCGGTCCGTAGGCGAGGCGCCTACTTTTTGCGCTTCTTGGGTTGCGCCTTGACGGGTGCCGGCGGCTCGATAACACGCGTGTTCACGCAGGTGCCGTCGCGCACTTCGTAGACGTGCGTCGCGATGGTGTCGAGTATCGCGGTGTCGTGAGTCGCGCAGATGATCGTCCCGTCGTACTTGTCCAGCGCCTTCACCAGGCTCTCCCGCGTGGCCTTGTCCAAGTGGTTGGTCGGCTCGTCCAGCAGCAGGACGTTGGTGGCTTGGATCAGGAATTTCGCCAGGGCGACCCTGCTCCGCTCGCCGCCGGACAGTACTGACACCGGCTTGAACACGTCGTCGCCTCTGAACAGAAACTCGCCCAGCACGGTCCGCACGCGCTGCTCCGTCGCGCCCTCGGCCGCCGCCTGCACCTCTTCGAGGACGGTGCGCTCAGGGTCCAAGGCCTCGTCCTGGTGCTGCTCGTAGTACCCCGGCCGAGCACGCTCCGCCCACAGCACCGCGCCTTCCAAGGGGTGAATCTCGCCCATCGCGATGCGTAGAAGCGTGGACTTCCCGCTGCCGTTCGGCCCGACGAGCACTACCTTTTGCCCGCGTTCGACCGTCAGGCTCGCGTCCATCAGCACGAACTCGTCGTCGAATGCCAGCGAGATGGAATCCAGCGTCAGCACCTTCTGCTCGACACGGCCGTGCGAGCTTATACTGAACTTGGCGCCGACCTCGCGACGGGGCCGAGCGATCCGCTGCACCTTGGCAAGCGCCTTCTCACGGCTCTTCACCTGCGTGGCTTTCGTCGCCTTCGCGCGGAAGCGGTCGATAAAGCCCTGTTGCGACGCGAGCTGACGCTCCTGCCGCCCCGCCGCCAGCTCTTGCTGCTGGTGTCGCTTCTCCTTTTCGTGGACATACTTGGTGTAGTTGCCGGTGTACGACACGACACCCGAATCGCCAACCTCCAGCACCCGCTTGGCCACCTTGTCGAGGAAGGCGCCATCGTGCGTCACGATCACCAAGGTGCCCAGGTAGTCGCGGAGCTCGCGCGCTAGCCAGTCGCGAGCCTTGCTATCCAAGTGGTTCGTCGGCTCGTCTAGCAGCATGTGGTCGGGCCGGCGGACCAGCACCTTGGCCAGCGATATCCGCATGCGCCAGCCCCCGCTAAAGCTTCCGCAAGCCTTGGTGCGGTCTGTCTTTTTGAAGCCAAGCCCACTGAGGACGCGGCCCACTCGCGCTTCGACCGTGTGGCCGTCCAGCAGGGCGAACCGCTCGTAGAGATCGAGCGATTCCGCCACGAGCGCTGTCGCATTGTCGCTGGCTTCGCGCAATTCCGTCTCGACGACCTCAAGGCGGCGGGAGATCGCGAGCGCCTCGGGGAACGCCACCCACATCTCCTGCTCCAGCGTGTTCTTGGGGTCGAACCCCGACTCCTGCTTCAGGTAGCCCAGCGAGCCGTTGCGATGGCCGGCAGTGCCCGATGTTGGCGAATCTTCTCCGGCCAGCATGCGCAGCAACGTCGTCTTGCCCGCGCCGTTGGGCCCGACGAGCGCCACGCGTTCACCATCGGAGATGTTGAACGAAACCCCTGTGAAAAGGACGAAGCCACCGAGCGACTTCGTGACGTTGTCGGTGAAAAGCATTGGAGGTCTAACCAGGGCCGCTGAGAGTCTGAGCTAGGACCGCTTTGGGGCCCCATGAGGATTGGCGCCTTCTATTATGACGCCTCACTCCACAGCGCGGCGACCATCTTCATCCGCTACCGCTCATCAAGTTGGCGCTACCGCTCATCAAGTTGGCGCTACCGCTCATCAAGTTGGCGCTACGGCTCATCAAGTTGGCGCTACGGCTCATCAAATTGGTCGTCGAGGGCCCACCCCTGAGGTTGTTTTGTGGCCCGCGTGTTGCATCGAGCAGCCCCGGCTATGCGAAGTTGTCGAAGGGGGTAACCTAGCGCCATCTTGAACGGGAGGCCGCTGACATGGCTCAAGCAACTGTACTGGACCCACGAGCGGCGGGCGGCAAGCGCCTGCAAGGCAAGATCGGCATCGTTACCGGAGGCGGCCAGGGCCACGGGAGGGCCACGGCCAAGCGGTTCGCCGAAGAGGGCGCCAGCGTCATGATCGCCGACCGCCACAGCCCGGGGGCAGAGCGTGTGCGCGACCAGCTGAGAGACTTTGGCACGGACGCCGAGATCTGGATCGGGGACGTGGGCACTCCAGAAAGCGCTCAGGCGCTGATGGCCGCCACCAAGGAGCGATTCGGCCGGATCGATATCCTGGTCAACGTCGTGGGCGGCGCATTCACGCTTCCCGGCAGCGGGCGCCTCGGCTGGGAGAAGAGCCCTGAGGACCTCACGGCCAACATCCAGAACAACCTGTTCACCTGTCTGTGGTGCTGCTGGGCGGTGGCACCGATCATGGTGGAGCAGGGGTTCGGCTCCATCATCAACTTCGGCTCTCACGCGGTCCGCGGTACCGACCGCCTCGGCTACGCCGCCGCCAAAGGGGGCATCGCGGCCATCACGACCAGTCTGGCGCTGGAGCTCGCTCCACACAACGTCCGCATGAACATGGTGGTCCCCCACATCAGCAACCGAGAGGAAGGGGACACGCTCGTGACGCGGATTCCTGGGCAGGCCGTCCCTGCCAGCAGGCCGGCCGTGTCGGTGACCGGGCCCCAGTTCTCGCCGATTCCCATGGGGCGCCCGGGCGAGCCGGAGGAGATCGCGGGGGTCGTCACGTTCTTGGCCTCAGACGATGCCTCCTTCACGACAGCGGAGACCATTTGTGTTGGTGGGGGCGCCTTCTGCCGGCTCTAGTCTTACCCGACAACGTGCGGCTGGGGGACCTGGCCCTCTTGCGAGGCGAGCCGCGGTGGAAGCGGCGGACGCTTTGCCATGAGAATCGCCAGCGCCGCTGAGAAGAAAAAGAAGCTCGCCACGGCGAACAGGGGGGTGAACGAGCCGGTCGCCTCGATGAGGAACGCGCCGAACGCGGGTCCCAGGCCCAGTCCCGCGAACTGGAATGGGGACACGAACCCGGATATCGCGCCGAAGGAGGTGCGACCGTAGTAGGAGGCGAGCATCAGGTTGAGCAATGAGCCTTCGCCGCGGACGGTGAGCCCGAACAAGGCGGCCAGCAACACGCCGACAGCCGCGGCCGACACTCCGGTAAAACTAAAGGCCACGATACCGCCCGCGGTGAAGGCTGCCAGCGCGAGCAAACGCTCGGAGAAGTGCTCGGTCACGAATCCCCAGGCGGTCGCGGCCACCGCCCCCGAGAACGAATAGGCGGAGAGCGCGATACCGGAGACTCCGTCGGAGATGCCTTGCTCGCTGTAGTAGACGACGATCTGGAATGTGATGGCTCCATTGCTCATCGCCCCCACCGCCATCGCATAGATGATGAGCCACAGCGCCCAGGTATTCCTCGCCTCACGGAGAGTCCAGGACTTCTCCGGAGCGGGTGCCACTCGTTGCCCGTCATCCTCGGGGAGCGCATCGTCCCCGTCTGGCAGCAACCCCATGTCCTCGGGCCTGCGTCTGAGCACGAGCGCCGCGGGCACGACCAGCGAAAGGGCCACGGCCGCCAGGATGACGAACACCGTCCGCCAGCTCACCCCAGCGCTCAAGAGGCCCTGGGCAGCCAGGACGACGAGTGCCGAGCCGAGGGCCGGGGCGGTGGCAGTAAAACCCAGGGCCCTGCCGCGCATCCTCCTGAACCAGTTGACGGCCGTGGTCCGCGGCACGACGCCGGTCAGCGATCCTTGGGATACGCCACGTGCCAGCGCGTACGCCACGAATATGTGCCAGACCTCGCCAATGGACGAGAGGAAGAAGTACGCACCCGTCAGCGCCAAGAGCCCAACGGCGGTGAGGACCCGAGGGCCGTGCCGGTCCGCGAGGTAGCCTGAGATGGGCTGAGAGGCCGCACCGATGAGAGCCCCAAAGGTGACGGCGGCGGCGACCGAACTACGGCTCCAGCCCAGGTCCTCCGTGATGGGCTTCATCATCAGCCCAAGGAACACCTGGCCTGTCCCGGAGCCCACGAAGCCCGTGACCATGACGATGGCGAGGATGTACCAGCCGTAGAAGATGCGGGGCTTGGTGCGCGTGCTGGCGGGCAATGGCGTTCCCTGGGCGGGCCGCCGAAGGCTACCACGGGGTGGACGACCTCTCGTCCACCGGCCGTTGCGTGGAAACTCGGAAGGTACTAGCCTCCCCGGCATTCCCGATAGGAGGCGAGCATGGCGGCGTACACAGTAATTCGACACAAGGTGGCCGACTACGCGACGTGGCGGAAAGCCTTTGATGACTTCGAGTCCGTGCGCAAGGCGGCGGGCGGAAAGAGCGCGGTCGTGCTCCGGGCGGAGGGTGACCCCAACGACGTGACGGTCGTCAACAGCTGGGAAAGCACCGGCGCTGCCCAGTCGTTCCTCTCGACCGAGGACTTGAAGAGCGCGATGGTCAGGGCCGGGGTTCAGGGTGCCCCGGATATCCTCATCGCCAACGAGGCCTAGCCTCCAGGGGCGCGCCGAGCCGTCGTTTTCGGCTTCGGGCGCCCGAAGGCTAGTCGATCACCGAGTCTTCAGGGCCTTCGGCGGCTTCCCATGCGGTGGGGCCCTCGATGGCGATGTACACGCTGAGTACGTCCATGATGGCCGCCTGACGCTCCTCTTCTGACGCTTGGTCGAATGACCCCGATAGGAGAAGTTTTGCGTTCAACAGGTCACCACCGTTCTCTGTAATCCCCACACCCACAGTGGACGCCACTCGGCTGTCCTGTCGCTACGTCCATTGGTGCTAGGGAACCTGTGCCTGCCGTACCTAACAAGGGCCAGCGCGTAGGATTCACTCCCATGGGCTACACCGAAACGCTCCGTCAGCGGGCAGACGCCATCTGGCGGGCCCAGCATGAGCACCCCTTCGTTCGCGGCATCGGCGACGGCACCCTGGACGTCGCGCGGTTCAAGCACTGGGTCAGGCAGGACTACCGGTTTCTGATCGAGTACGCCCGGCTGCTGGCGATGGCAACGGCCCGCGCGCCCGACCTCGACACCATGACCCGTATGGCGGCGCTGACCAGCGAGACGCTGAACTCCGAGATGGCGCTGCACCGTGCCTATGCGGGCGAATTCGGCATCGCCAAGGCGGAGCTCGAGGCGGAGCCCATGAGCCCCACCTGCCGTGCCTACACCGACTTCCTGGTCAGGACGGCGTCCGCCGGCGACTTCGTCGAGCTCGTTGCCGCATTGCTGCCCTGCATGTGGGGCTTCAGCGACGTGGGCCGGCGCCTCCACGAGCGGGGCCTGCCCACCGACGCGCGCTACGCCGCGTGGATCGAGATGTACGCCTCCGACGAGTTCGCTGACCTTGCCCAGTGGTGCCGCGACCTGCTCGACCGCTTGGCCGAGGGGCTCCCGCCGGCGGGACTGGCACGCGTGGAGGAGGCGTTCGTCACCTCCTGCCGGTACGAGTACCTGTTCTGGGAGATGGCCTGGAACCTCGAGCGCTGGCCGATCTAATCCCAGACTGGCTAATTCCCAGACTGCGCTACCGCGAACCGCCAGCCCTTGCTTGTAATAGAACTTACGTTCTATTAGGCTCTCGTGTCCTACCCCAGGCGCGAGGGAGGTGCATATGCGTTTCGCTTGCCTATGGATTGAGCACTTACCGGCAAAAGTAGAGCTGGCGCGGAGGCCCCACTTACGGGGTCGTCCGCTGATCGTGGCCGAGGGCACGGGGCCCCGGCGCGTGGTGCTGGACGCCTCCGTCGAGGCCAAGGGCGTGGCCGTCGGCATGCCGTTGGCCGAGGCGCTCGCCAACTGCAAGGGCGCGGCGCTGGCCGAGCCTGACCCCGCCTCCTATCGCGCTGCCTTCGACGGGGTGCTCGCCACGGTGGAGGCGCTGGGTGCCGACGTGGAGGAGGGGGGGGAGGGTTCGGGCTTGGCCTACGTGCAGGTGAGCGGCCTGGAGCTGCTGTTCGGAGGCGAGGAGCGCCTGGCAGCGGTGCTCCTGGGGGCGGTACCTGCCTATCTGGAGCCGCGGCTGGGCGTGGCGGGCAGCAAGTTCTCGGCCTACGTCGCCGCGGGCCTAGCCGGGCCGGGAGGGCTCCTGCGATTGCCCGACGACGTGGGGGAGACGCTGGCCCCCCTCGCCATTGACCTCCTCCCAGTGCCGTGGGAGACCAAGGCCAGGCTCAGGGGTTTCGGCCTCCGTACCCTTGGTGACGTCGCTATGCTGCCGCCGGGGCCGCTCCAGTCGCAGTTCGGCCGTGACGGCAAGCGCATCTGGGACCTTTCCCACGGCATCGACGCACGCACGCTCGTTCCTCGCCGGCCCGAGCAGGTGATCGACGGCTGGCTGAGCTTCCCGGTGCCGACCACGGCTCTGGGCGCCATCGTTACCGCCGCCGACAGCCTGTTGGAGCGCATCCTTGCCGAGCCTGCCATGCGTGGGCGCTTCGCCAGGGTCTGCTCGTTGGAGGCGTCCGTCTTCCGGGCGCCCCGCTGGCAGCGGCGCATGGCCTTCCACGAGCCCATCGGCGACCGGCGGCGTGCCGTCTTGCTCATCAAGCACGCCCTACAAGGCCGGCCGCCGCCGGGGCCATTGGAGGACCTGCGCATCGTGCTCTCCCGCATCACGGGGGAGGGCGGCCATCAGGAGAGCCTCTTCAGTGACGCACGCCGTCAGGAGAACCTCAAGGAGGCGCTTCAGCAGCTCAAGGCGCGGCTGGGCATCCAGCCGCCCGTCTACCACGTTCGGGAGGTGGAGCCATGGTCGAGGTTGCCGGAACGGCGTCAGGCCCTGGTGCCGTTCGCCCCCTGAACACCCCCCGGCCCGCATCCGTCGAGGCGGAGGATGGCCTCCCCTACGCCGTGGTTGCGAGGGGGCAGCGCTTGGGCGTGGCGTCCGTCGAGGACCGCTGGCGCGTGGAGGACGAGTGGTGGCGGGGACAGCCCGTCGCGCGTACCTACGTGGAGCTCGTGCTCGAGGACGGACAGCGGCTCACGCTGTTCCGGGACGACGTTGGCGAGGGTTGGTTCGAGCAGTCCTATGGCTGATGCCTGCGCAACGCTACATCTGGCTCGGCGCGGGCCAGCGATAGCCGTCCCGGTTCTCCCTACGCCCCGAGACAGAGCTGCGTGCCGGGGCGGGCAGGGCCGCGTTCTCCCGCTGGCTCGGTGGAGCGAAAGCCATTGGGGCCGTGGCGCTCTTGGGCGGCGCAGCTGGGCGGTCAGAGGGACGCTGGGCTGGTTGTCCCGCCCACCCGCCCAGGAGCGTTTCAAGGGGCACAGCCCCTGTACCCCCGGGGGAGGCGGAGACCCCATGTTCCCAAGGGGGGCCGAAATAATGACACCACCTGAGTACGTCGAGCTTCACTGTCACAGCAACTTCTCGTTCCAAGAGGGCGCATCCTCCATCGAGGAGCTGGTGGGCCGAGCGGCCGGGCTGAGCTACCCAGCCCTGGCGCTGACCGACCACGACAACCTGTGCGGGGCCATGCGGTTCGCGCGCAAGGCCAAGCGTGCCGGTATCCGGCCTATCACCGGCGCCGAGGTGACACTGGCCGACGCCCAGCGGTCCGGCGGAGACTCGCCTCCGTCGGCCTTCCAGAGCAGCCGGGACAGCGAGCGGCCGCACGGTGGCCCAGACCGCCACCTCACGCTGCTCGCGACGACATCGAGTGGCTACAGCAACCTCTGCAATCTGCTGTCGCTGTCCCACTACTTCAGCGACCGCCGCCACCCCGAGATGGACCCACGGCTCCTGGGCGAGCACGCCGAAGGGCTCATCGCCCTCTCGGGCTGCGCGCACGGCGCCATCCCCCAGGCGCTGGACGAGGGGCGCGCTGACGAGGCGAAGGCGCTGGCCAAGCGCTACGTCGAATGGTTCGGCGAAGGCAACTTCTACCTGGAGCTCCAGCAGAACCTCGTTCACGGCGACACCCAGCGCATCAAGCGTCTGACCGCGCTGGGGCGGGAGCTCGGCATACCGCTCGTGGCCACCAACAACGTCCACTACCACGTGCGCGACCGCCACCGGCTCCAGGACTGCCTGGTGGCCATTCGTCACCGGACGACGCTGGAGGAGTCGCACCCGCAGCGGCGGGCCAACGCCGAGTTTCACCTGAAGCCGGCGGGTGAGATGGCACGGCTCTTCGCTGAGCTGCCGGAGGCCCTGCGTAACACGCTGGCCATCGCGGACCGATGCCGGTTCGACGTCACGGAGGACCTGACCTACCGGTTCCCCAGCTACCCCGTGCCCGAGGGCCATACCCCCACGACGTACCTCGACGCGCTATGCCGAGAGGTGTCGCGACGGAAGTACGGGAGCGTTACGCCGGAGGTGGACGCACGCCTGAAGGAGGAGATGCGCCGCATCGAGAAGCACGACCTGGCCGGGCTGCTATTGATATACCACGAGATCATCGGCATCGCGCGTGAGGTGCAGATCGACCTGGGACTGGTCGACCCTGAAGTGCCCATCGAGGAGGCGCCGCCCGGCCGTGGCCGCGGGTCGTCGGTGGCGATGCTCGTCGGCTACCTGCTCGGCCTCTCGCACATCGACCCGCTGAGGTACGACCTGCACCTCGACCGCTTCCTTCCCGAGGAGCTCGTAGCCGCCCCGGACATCGACTTGGACTTCCCGCGCAACATCCGCGAGGAGCTCATCAAGCGGGTGCACGAGCGCTTCGGTTGGGAGCACGCCGCGCTCACCGGGGCCTTCGCTACCTACAAGATCCGCGGCGCTATCCGGGACCTTGGGCTGGCGCTGAGCCTGCCCGATGACCAGATCGACAAGCTGGCCAAGCAGACGGAGCACGCGACGGCGAGCCAGGTCCGCGAGGAGATGCTGGCCATGCCGGACTTCCGCGACAAAGCCGACGCTCCGGTATGGCGTGACCTGATCGACCTGGCAAAGCAGCTCGACGGCTTTCCCCGCGGCCTGTCGCAGCACCCCGGCGGGATGGTCCTGTCGTCCTCGAAGCTCATCGACCAGGTACCGGTTCACCAGGCGGCGATGGACGGGCGCTATGTCTGCCAGTGGGACAAGGACTCCATCGAGGACGCCAAGTTCGTGAAGATCGACATCCTGGCACTCGGGGCGCTCTCGCAGATGCAGGATGCGGTGCGCCTCATCGAGGAGCGTACCGGAACGCACCTGGACCTCTCGCGTATCGACTTCGAAGACGAAGACGTCTACGCGATGCTCCACAGGGCCGACACCGTCGGTATCTTCCAGGTGGAGTCGGCTGCGCAGATGCAGACCATCACACGCATCAGGCCGCGGAACCTGGTGGACATGGCCCACGAGGTGGCGGCCGTGCGGCCGGGGGTCGGCGTGAACGATGGGGTGAGCGAGTACATTCGCCGCCGGAGCGCTAACACCGAGGCATACGAGCACGACCTCGAACGCCCCGCCCTGGAGCGAACGCGTGGCATCGTGCTCTTCCAAGACCAGTTCAACGAGCTGGCCGTATCGGTCGCCAGCTTCAGCGCGGCGGAGGCGGAGCAGTTCCGGCGCGTCTTCAGCCGGGCCGACGAGGAGGAGGCGATCCTGGCCGAGTGGTGGCCAAAGTTCCTGGCGGGCGCTCGGCGGAACGGAGTCGAGGACGAGGTGACCGCGCGTATCTTTCGGAAATTCAACGGCCATTACATGTTCCCGGAGGCACACGCCTACGCCTTCGGCGTGACGGCCTACCAAATGTCGTGGCTCAAGTACTACTACCCTCTTGAGTTCTACGTGGCCCTCTTCAATGAGCAGCCCATGGGCTTCTACAACCTCGAGACGCTGAAAGAGGACGCCAAGCGCCACGACATTGATGTGCTCAACCCCGATGCCAATCGCAGCCGTGAGCGGTGCGTGATCGAGGACGAAGGCATCCGGCTGGGCCTGCTGAACGTCGATGGCGTCGGGCCTGCAGCCGCGGCGGCTATCGTCGAGGAGCGCGAAGCTGCCGGCGCCTTTGGCTCGCTGGGCGAGTTTATGGAGCGTACGGGCTCTTCCCGCGTGGCCATGGACAACCTGGCCGACGCCGGCGCCTTCGATTCGCCAGGGCTCGCCCTGGACCTTTCCGTTACCGCTCAGCATGGCGCCACGAGCTCTGGTGAGGGCATGCGCCGCAGCCGGCGAGAGAGCCGCTGGGAGATCGGCCTGCGCCACCGCCCGGTGGGGCGTCAGCTGTCGCTGGGGCTGCCGGTTGATCAAGACGTCGTGCCGCTGCCCCAGGAGACGGCATGGGAGCGCATGGGCAACGAGTACCGCACGCTGGGCATGCATCCCGAATCGCACCTCATGGCCTACCTGCGCGGCCGGCTCACCGGCGTGCTGACGAGCGCCGAGGTGGGCGAGTTGGAGGATGGCGCGCCGGTGAGGGTCGCCGGGCTCGTCATCCGTCGTCAGCGCCCGCTGGCCAAGGCGGTCTTCCTCACGCTGGAGGACGAGCACGGGCACACGCCGGTGGTGGTCTGGCCGCAGGTCTACGCGCGGTACCGCTACCTCGTGCGCGAACCGGTGCTGCTGGTGACGGGCGTCGTCTCCCGTCGCGATGGGACCATGAACGTCGTCGCCAGCCACGTCGAGCCCATCGAGGCGCTCGGCAAAGTGTCGCCGCCGTCCAAGAACTGGGGCTGAGTCGTGACCTCGCCGCGCTGCCCGCGAGCGGCTACAATCCGCCCGACATCAGCAAGGGAGGCGGCTGTGCTAAAGACGGACCTCGGCAAGAATCAGTTCGTGACGGTCGACGGGAGGCGCCTGCGCTACATCGAGGCGGGCTTCGGGGCGCCGATCATCTTCCAGACGGGACTCGGATTCGATGCGTCGGCTGACCAGTTCGTGCCCACGATGCGTCTGCTGGCCGATCGCTATCGGGTCATAGGCCTCGACCGCTTCGGCTGGGGCCTGTCCGACCGGCCCGCCTCCGGCTACACCTTCGAGGCCTGGACGGCCAGCACGCTGGGTTTCATGGACGCACTCGGCATCGAGCGCGCCACCCTGGTCGGCCACACGCTAGGCGGCTGGGTCGCGGCACTCGTTGCCTACGAGCACCCCGAGCGCGTCGAGAAGCTGGTGCTGGCGAACACCGCCGGCCTGAACACGAGGGCGCCGACACCCGCGCAGGACTACAAAGTCCCGGACCGCGAAGGGCTACGCGACGCGCTGGAGCGTACCTTCGCAGGCGCCATCGAGATCACCGACGAGATGGTGGACGAAGAGGTCACGCGCTCACAGGTGGCCGGCGCAGCGGAGGCCTACACGGCCATCCTGAGCTACGTGAACGACCCCGAGGTCCGCAAGGCCTTCTGGCTGCCCGACCGACTGGCGCAGGTGCAGACGCCGACGCTGGTGGTCTGGGGCGCAGACGACCACATCATTGGACCCGAGCACGGCCAGCAGGCAGCAGACCTACTCCCCAACGGCTCGCTGATCCTGGTGGAGCGCGGGGAGCACATCCCGCCCGCTCGCAAGCCCGAGGAGTTCGCCGCGATCATGCGGCAGTTCATGGGCTAGGCCGAAATCGCACACCCTGAGCCTGTCGAAAAGGGCGGGATTCCAGGAGTAGGGTCTTAGCCTGCGGCGACCGCTTCCGATGCGCGGATGTCGACAACTTCGGCGTCTCGCACCGCCTGCACGACGAGCTCGTCCACGTCCAGCCCGGCATCGGCCGCTCGCGCCTCAGCGATGCTCACCGCCGTCGACGGTGACTTGGGCACGAACAGCGTGCAGCAGTCCTCGTCGGGCAGGATCGACGTCTCGAAAGTCCCGATGCCCTGGGCTTGCTCGATGATCTCCGACTTGTCCATGCCGACCAGCGGCCGCAGCACAGGCATCGTCACGGCGTCCGATACGGTTGCCATGTTCGTGAGCGTCTGCGAGCCGACCTGTCCCAGGCTCTCGCCGGTCACCAGCGCCCCTGCGCCCTCCCGCCGGGCGATGGCCTCGGCGATGCGCATCATGAACCGGCGGTAAACCACGACGCGATTCGGTCCTGGCACGCTGAGGATGATCCGTTGCTGCAGGGGCGCAAACGGAACGAGGTAGAGGCGCGTCTTCAATTGGTAGGCGTTCAACAGCGCGGCGAGCTCACGCGCCTTCTCTCGCGAGCGCCCCTCGACCAGCGGGAAGCTGTGGAAGTGCACCAGCGAAGCGCGGCACCCTCGGCGCACCATCCGCCAGGCGGCGACGGGCGAGTCGATGCCGCCGGACATGAGCACGGCGACCTTGCCGCCAGTGCCCACGGGCAAGCCGCCGAGCCCCGGCTCCTCGTCCGCCCAGACGAAGGCGTCGCGTGGCAGGACATCGACATGCACCTCTAGGTCGGGGTTGGTCAGGTCGACGTGCGCTCCGGTCGTGTGCTGGACAAGCGCGCCCAAGCTCACGTTGAGCTCTCGTGACGTGAGCGGGAAGCGCTTGTCGGCCCGGTGCGCCGTGATGCGGAATGATGCGAAGGGGCGCTCGGCGACGACCGCGGAGACCGCGCTGGCGATGTCGTCGTACTCGGGCGCAACACTACGGACCAGCGAGAACTTGACCGCGCCGGGGACCTTGGCCAGCCGCCCGCGCAGGACCTCCCAACTGGCATCCGGGCCGAGCCGCAAGCGCACCACGAGGTGGTCTACCCAGACGCGCTCGACGCCGAGGTCAGCCGTGGCCTGGCGCACGTGGTCCACGAGCGCGCGCAGGAACATAGGCCGGTTTCGGCCCTTGAGCGCGACTTCGTGGATGCGCATGACAATGTCTCTCAACTCATCCATAGCACCGGCGATTCTATAACCCTCGCATCCCGCTCCGACTCAGACCGCTATAATCGCCAGCGCCATGGCCCAGACGAAGAGCAAGACGCAGCCGGCGGTCGAGTCCGCCGGCATCGAGCCCCTCAACGCCGAGGAGCTGCTCGACCTCTACGCGAACATGGTGCTGGTCCGCACGCTGGACGAGCGCGTGTGGACACTGAACCGCCAGGGCAAGGCGGCCATCGTGGCGTCGTCCCAGGGTCACGAGGCCGCGCAACTGGCCAGCGTCTGGGCGCTGCGCCGCCACGCCCCCGACTACTTCTGCTTCACCTACTACCGCGACATGGGCGTCTGCATGGCCCAGGGCCTCACGCCGACGGAGGTCATGCTCGGATTCCTGGCCAAGGACGGCGAGCCGATCAGCAAGGCCCGCCAGTTCCCGCTGCACGGGGCAGACGTGGGGCGCGGGTTCATCAACCTGTCCAACGTCGTGGGCACCCACGTTCCGCATGCCGTCGGCTGGGCGCTGGCCGCCAAGCTCCTCGGCGAGCCAACCGTCGTCGCGGCCTACTTCGGCGACGGCGCGACAAGCCAGGGCGACGTGCACGAGGCCATGAACTTCGCCGCCATTCACAAGCTTCCCGTCCTGTTCCTGTGCGAGAACAATCGCTACGCAATCTCGGTCCCCATCGAGCAGCAGATGGCCATCGAGCACGTCGCCGAGCGCGCCCAGGCCTACGGCATGCCCGGCGTGACGGTCGACGGCACGGACGTGGCCGCCTCTTACGAGGCCGTGGCGCAAGCGGCGCAGCGTGCCCTGCGCGGGGAGGGGCCGTCGCTCATCGAGTTCGAGGTCGAGCGTTACCTGCCGCACACGAGCGACGATGACGACTCGACCTATCGGCCACGCGAAGAGGTGGAGCGCAGCAAAGCACGCGACCCGTTGGCCAAGCTGCGCGCTCGGCTTGTCGACGAGAGCGTGCTGACCGCCGAGCGGGACGCCGAGTATCGCGAGCGAGCACGGCGGGAGGTCGATGAGGCCACCGACACCGCGGAGGCAGCCCCGTACCCCAGCGCGGATGACGTGCAGACTCAGGTCTACGCGCCGGACGAGGGGACGGCGTAAGCGCCATGGCCATCCTCACCGTCATTGAGGCCGTGCGCGATGCCATGCGCGAGGAGATGGAGCGCGACCCGTCGGTCTTCGTCATGGGGGAGGACGTGGGCAAACGCGGCGGAGTATTCCTCGCAACCCAGGGGCTTATCGACGAGTTCGGGGCTGGGCGCGTCATTGACACTCCTCTCGCCGAGTCGTCGCTGGCTGGCATAGCCATGGGCGCGGCAATGGCAGGCATGCGACCCATCGCCGAGATCCAGTTCGCTGACTTCGTGTGGCCGACGATGAACCAGGTCGTCGGCGAGGCGGCGCGGGCGCGCTATGGCACCAAGGGTGGTGTCCACGTGCCCATGGTCCTGCGTAGCCCCTACGGAGGCCACGTCCGCGGCGGGCTCTTCCACTCGCAGAGCATCGAGGCCTATTTTGCGCACACCCCCGGCCTGAAGGTCGTCACCCCAGCGGCGCCCTACGACGCCAAGGGGCTGCTCAAGGCCGCTATCCGCGACGACGACCCGGTCATCTTCCTGGAGCACAAGCGGACCTATCGCTCAGTCCGTGGAGAGGTGCCGGAGGACGACTACATCGTGCCCATCGGATCCGCCGACGTGAAGCGGGACGGCGCGGACGTCACGCTGGTGACCTATGGCCTCACTGTGCACTATGCGTTGCAGGCCGCGGAGACGCTGGCCGGCGAAGGCGCCGAGGTGGAGGTCGTTGACCTGCGCACCGTCCGCCCCATCGACGCCGCGACCGTCCTCGCGTCGGTCCGCAAGACCAGCCGTGCACTGATCGTGCATGAGGACAACCTCACCGGTGGTATCGGCGCGGAGGTCAGCGCGCTCATCACCGAGGGTGCCTTCGCCGACCTCGACGCGCCGGTCATGCGGTGCGCGGGGCTGGACATTCCCGCCATGCCTTTCGCCCCGACGCTGGAAGCCGCGTACATGCCGACGGCGGACAAGATCGCCGCCGCGCTACGTGAGCTGCTGGCGTACTAGGCGTGCGCCCCCAGCGCCACGCAAGTGGCAACGGCATAGTGGGCTGTGTGGGTGGCAATCCGATAGCTAGCGAAACGAAACGCCGTTTGCGCGCGACCGGCGGTGCGATAACCTACGCCCATGCCCGTCATCATTGAGCTCCCACAGGTAGGCGAGTCGGTCACCGAAGGCATCATCGGCAAGTGGCTGGTGAAGCCGGGCGATCGCATCGAGAAGTACGCCCCGCTGGTCGAAGTCACCACCGATAAGGTGAGCATGGAGGTGCCCGCGCCGTTCACGGGCATCATCCTGCGCACGCTGGTCGAGGAGGGCGAGACCGTCGCGATGGGGAAACCCATCGCCGAGCTCGAGGTCGAGGGCGCCGCGCCAGCGCCGTCCGAGGCCAGCGCGCAGCCCGAGCCGGTGCTCGACCGGGAAGCGGAGCGTCGTGCCCGCGTGGGCGAGTTCCTCGAGAGCGTACGCTCGGTCGGACCGACGGGCTCCGGCGAGGGCGGACAGGGGAGGCCCGACGCGGCGCTGGACGCGGTGGCCGAGTCCGCTCCGAGCGTCGCCGCGCCAGCGGAGCCGGATGATCCCGTTCGTGCTGGAGCTCTCGAAGAACGGCTGTCGCCAGTGGTCCGTCGGCTCGTGGCACAGCACGGAGTTGACGCCGCCGCGCTAACCGGCACCGGGCGTGGCGGCCGCATCACCAAGGAGGACGTGCTGGCCCACGTCGTCACCCGCGACGCGTCCGCGACCCCTGGTGCTCGCCCTTCGACAGGCTCAGGACGAGCGGACCAAGCCTCCGGCGCGGCCGGCCAGGCCGATCGGCCGTCCCCGGTGCGGCAGGCCATCGCCGAGCACATGACCCGTGCCTGGCGGGAGATACCCGCGGCCTGGTCGATGGTCGAGGCCAACGTCACGGGGCTCGTGGCTCGCAGGCAGGAGCAGAAAGAGGCGTTCGAGCGCGAGCACGGTGCGCCACTGACCTACGTTGCCTTCGCCGCGCATGCGCTCGCGCAGGCGCTGCGGGCCCACCCTTTGCTGAACAGCCGCTGGGCCGGCGACCGCATCGCGACGAACGATCGCATCAACCTTGGAATCGCGGTGTCCACGGACGCGGGTCTGATGGTCCCCGTCGTCCACGATGCCGACCGCATGTCGGTGGCCGAGCTGGCGGTGGCGGCGCACGCGCTGGCGGAGAAGGCGCGTGCGGGATCGTTGGCGCTCGGCGACGTGCAGGGCGGCACCTTCACGTTGAACAACACCGGTGCCCTCGGCTCCGTCGTCTCAGTGCCGATCGTCAACCATCCGCAAGCCGCCATCATGACCACCGAAGCCATCGTGAAGCGCCCCGTCGTGGTCGAGGGTGACGCCATCGCCGTGCGGTCGATGATGAACCTGTGCATGAGCTTCGACCACCGTGTGTGCGACGGGGCGGAGGCCGGCGCTTTGCTGGCTGACGTCAAGGCGCGCCTCGAAGCCGTCGCGCCGCAGGGCCCCCGTGCAGCGGCAGTGGGTAGCGGTGGTGAGTAAGGGTCTGCTCGACCCCGAGAGCGAAGATTGGCGCAGGCAGAACCTGAAGCGCTTTGGGGTCTTCACGCCGCACCCTGGTGCCGAGCCGATGGGGTTCGAGGGCGACGAGTCTCGGTTGATTGGCAGCGCTCGCGGTTGGAAGAAGTTCCTGGCCTTCAACCTGCTGAGCCTGGCGATCATTGCCGGTCTGGTCGGCCTCTTCGTCCTATTCCTTACCGTCACTGGACTGATGGACTAGCCGCGTCTGGCCATGGGTAAGGGCCTCGCGTCGTCCGAGCCGTTAGACCCACGCGACGCAGTCCGCGCCGGGTACGATGAGATTGCGGCGGCCTGGTCGGCGGACCGTGCCGCCAGGCCTAAGCCCGAAGCCGTACGCTTGCTTGACCAACTCGTCGTGTCGCTGCCACAAGGGTCGGTCGTTGTCGACGCTGGCTGCGGTGCTGGCGCACCGGTGACCCGCGCGTTGGCCGGCGCCTTCGACGTATTGGGAGTCGACGTCAGTCCGGCGATGATCGCTCGCGCGCGCCAGGCGGTGCCGGGTGCGGAGTTCCACGTGGCGGATATGACGAGCTTCGAGCTGCCGCCGGAAGCCGTCGACGCCGTCGTCTCCTACTACGCGGTCATACACGTGCCCCGAGAGGAGCACGCAGCGCTGTTTCGACGGTTTCACACTTGGATTCGCCCCGGAGGGTTGGCTTTGCTATGCCTGGGCCGCGGTGACCTGCCGTCGGAAGTGGATGACGACTTCTTCGGCGTTTCAATGTACTGGAGCCACTTCGACGGACCCACTAACGTCCGGCTGCTTATCGACGCTGGATTCGAGATCGTCGACAAGGAGGAGGAGGCAGACCCCCTGGGGACTGGCTCTCACCTGTTCGTCCTCGCACGGCGTCTCTGACGCGCTCTTGGTCACGCTCGTGTGGATGTGACAACATGGGAGCGATCCCTCCCGTTGGAGTCAGCCTGTGCCCTCCGAGCTCCCCCTTCGATACGGTGCCAATCCGCACCAGACGCCCGCGCGGGCCCTGCTACGCGACGGCGATCTGCCTTTCGAGGTGGTCAACGGCTCGCCGGGCTACATCAACCTCCTCGATGCGCTGAACTCGTGGCAGCTTGTCCGCGAGCTGGGCCAGGCCACGGGTCTTCCGGCGGCGGCTTCGTTCAAGCACGTGTCGCCTGCGGGCGCGGCGGTCGGCGTTCCGCTGAGCGACGAGCTGCGCCAGGCGTACTTCGTCGGCGACGCCGGGCTCTCGCCGCTGGCGACCGCCTATGCCCGCGCGCGCGGCGCCGACCGCATCTCGTCCTTCGGCGATTGGGTGGCGCTCAGCGAGCCGGTGGACGAGGCGACGGCCCGGCTGCTGCGGCGCGAGGTGTCGGACGGCGTCGTCGCCCCCGGCTTCAGCGACGAGGCTATCGAGTTGCTGACCCAGAAGCAGGGCGGACGCTACTGCATGCTGCGGATGGACCCCGCCTACGAGCCCCCGGAGAGCGAGAGCCGGGAGGTGTTCGGCATCGCGCTGGAGCAGCGGCGGAACGACCGCGCGACCGGCCCTGATCAGCTGGCCAACGTCGTGACGAAGCGGAAGGACCTGCCGGACGCTGCGCGGCGCGATCTGATCGTGGCCCTGACGACGCTCAAGTACACGCAGTCCAACTCGATGTGCCTCGCGCTGGACGGTCAGGTCATAGGAGTGGGCGCGGGCCAGCAGTCACGGATCCACTGCACGCGGCTGGCCGCCGGCAAGGCCGACCTCTGGCGGCTGCGCCAGCACCCGGCCACGCTAGGCCTTCCCTACCGCGAGGGGCTTGGGCGCCCGGAGCGCGACAACGCCGTCGACGGCTTCTTGCGGGACGACCTGTCGCCGGCCGAGCAGACGATCTGGGAGGAGGCCTTTGACCGGGCGCCGCAGCGGCTAACCCCTGAGCAGAAGCGGGGATGGATCGAGGGTATGAGGGGAGTCTCACTTGGCTCCGACGCCTTCATCCCTTTCCGGGACAACGTCGACAGGGCCGCGATGAGTGGTGTCGAGTTCGTCGTCCAACCGGGTGGCTCGGTGCGAGACGAGGACGTCATCGCGGCCTGCGACCAGTACGGCATGGTCATGGCGCTCTCCGGCGTCCGGCTCTTCCACCACTAAGGGGGTCGGGAGGAGGGCCGGAGCGCAGTAACGCTTCGACAGGCTCAGGACGAACGGGTACCGTGGCACCATGCTGAGAGCGGGCAGGTTGGTGTGGTTGGGTACCGGAGTCGACTACGCGGAGGCGTGGGGACTCCAGAAGCGGTTGGCTGCTCAAAGGGCCGACGGCCTGGCCCCCGACACGCTGCTGCTGCTGGAGCACGCCCCGGTATACACGGCTGGCCGCAGCGCGGTCCCAGAGCACGTCCTGGCGGAGCTCGGCGCGCCACTGGTCGAGACGGACCGTGGGGGACAGACTACCTACCACGGGCCCGGCCAGCTGGTCGGCTACCCCATCGTGTCGCTGCACGAGGCAGGCTTGGGGCCGCGTGCCTACGTGGCGCTCCTCCAAGAGGCCATCGTCGACGCGCTGAGCGCGCTTGGCGTCGAGGCGTGGCACGAGCCTGGTCTGACGGCGGTGTGGAGCAACGCCGGGAAGATCGCGGCGCTAGGCGTTAAGGTGGCTCGGGGAGTTGCGCTGCATGGCTTTGCACTGAACGTGTTCACCGACCTCGCAGCGTACGGCCCCATCGTTCCCTGCGGCATCCACGACCGCCCGATGGCGTCGATCGCCTCCTCGTTGGGCGCGTCGACGACTCACGCGGCGCCGTCGATGGCCGAGGTCCGCCGGGCGCTGTCGTACGCCCTCGGCGAGCGTCTGGGCATCGCCTGGGAGGAGACGCCCTTGACCGCGCTCCCGGCTGCACTGGCGGCGGGCTAGGCTCGGTTCTGCGGCAGCGTGCCGGTGCGATTGCCTCAAAACCACCTGGCTTTTTGTAGCAAAGGTTAGGTTGCGCCCCCTAGACTAATGCCCGCAGTACGACCGTGCGGCGTTTGCTCCCATGCCTGCCAGCCGTCAACTCTTCGACCTGCAAGCCCTCGACCTCGACCTCGACCGGCGGCACGCCCGTCTGAAGGAGATAGCGGCTCGGCTTGGCGATCGCAGGGCCCTTGACCGCGTGGCCCTGGAGGTGACCAAACTGGATCAGGTTGCTAGGGGCGTAGCCGCCCGCCAGCAGGAGATCGATGACGCTGTCGCCTCGCTGACCGAGCGTATCGAAGGGGCTGACGCGCGCCTGTACGGCGGCACCATCCGCAACCCGCGCGAGCTCGAGGACCTTCAGGCGGACATCGCGCAGCTGAATCACCAGCGCGACGCCCGCGAGCTCGATCTGCTCGAGGTGCTGGAGGAGCTGGAGCCGCTTGAGACTCGGCGCGACGACATCGCGGCTCGCTTGGCCACGGCGGAGCAGACCTGGACAGCCGACCAGGCCCTCATGGGGGCGGAGAAGGCCGAGCTCGAATCGGATGTCGCCGCCTTGGCAACGGTCCGGGCCACACAGGCGTCCACCATTCCCGCAGGTGAGGTCGCGCTGTACGAGCAGGTTCGCGCGCGTCACCCGGGGGGCAGGGGCGTGGCGCATGTTCACAACGCTATGTGCGACTCGTGCCGTGTCGGGCTGCCCAGCGGACAGGTCCAGGCGATCCGGACGGCAACAGCCCCAGAGCGCTGCCCGAGCTGTGGGCTCATTCTTCTTCCGGAGTAGTCACGTTGCGTACGCTCGCATACTTCCAAGTCGATGAGAACGCCGATCCGGCGAAGGCGCTGGGTGCCACGGCCCTGACGCTCGCCTTCGAGTCCTACTGCGCCGACCGCGGACACAACGCCATGGGCATGTTTCAGGACCGAGCGGGCGACGACCGCTACGCGAAGTACCAGGAGATGCTCGCGCACATCCGCGATACGAAGCTTGGCTACCTCGTGGTCGTGCCGACGGTAGGCCACCTCGGAGCAGGGCTCCGCGACCAGGTCGGACGAATCATGGAGCTCGACGCGCTGCATTGCCAGGTGCTCTGCGACGACCCCGAGTCCCCCGACCCGCTGCAGGCGGCGATGCGTTTGTGGAATGGCGCGGGCGCTGGCAGCCGACGCGAGCGCATCCGCGAGGGCATGCGCGCCAAAGCAGCGCGCGGGCTCGGCCTGGGCAAGCCCCCGTATGGCTACCGAGTCCAGTACGACGGCACCTTCAGGACTGTGGCCGACGAGGCCGATGTCGTGAGGTCGGTCTTTCGCATGTATCTGGACGAGGACCTTGGCGTCCGGTCGGTGGCTCAGCGCCTCAACGACTCGGGCAAACGGACTCGCCGGGGCCAGCGCTGGAGCATGGTCACCGTGCGGGATGTGCTGCGCAACCACGCGTATATTGGCACCTATCGCCGCTTCGGGCTTCGCATCCCGGGCAGCTACGAGGCAATCGTCGACCCTGCGGACTTCCGCCTGGTACAGGACCGGATGACGAGCCGCAGCCCCGCCAGACGCCATGGGCGCAGCGACCCTTTCATCCTCGGCGGTCTGTTGTACTGCGGGCACTGCGGTCAGCGCATGATGGGCGTCACGCGGCACCAGACGTGGTACCGAAAAGATGGCGCGCGGCGGCGCGCGGAGTACCGCTACTACCAGTGCCAGTCACGAATCAACCGGAGCCAGTGCGACTACCGCACTGCCCGTGCGTCGGAGGTCGAGGACCGTGTCTTGTCTCAGCTGAGGGCTCCGGCCGTCGACGGCGAGCCCAGGGATGTGGACGACGGGACCGCGAGTACCGGCGTGCGAGTGGCGTCGCGCCTGCGGGGCCTCGACCGGCGCTACGTGGACTACGTTCGCATGGCAGCCAGCGGCGCGCTGCCGCTCGACCGGCTACGGCCTGCGCTGGCGGACCTCGATACCGCGCGCCGTGGCATCGAAGCGCGCATGGCCGTGCTCGAAGGCGGCGGGGCAGCGCTGGATGAGGCCTTGGCGGCCGCAAGGGCACGACTGATGCCTGCCGTGTGGGAGTCGCTCGGTGCCGTGGAACGTCAGGACGTCGCGCGTACGCTGGTGGTCAAGACGACGTTGAAGGACGGTCAGGTGGAAGTGGTTCAACGCGGCTAAGGGTGGCGCCGATGGCCCTATAATGGTTGTGGAGCCAAGGCGGCCGGGTGGTCGCCCCGGTTAAGCCGGGGAGGAAAGTCCGGACTCCACCAGGCAGGGTGCTGGGTAACGCCCAGGCGCCTCGAGCAATCGGGGTGACGGCAGTGCCACAGAGACCAGTCCGCCGATGGGCCCGATCCGTTGGGCCACAGGCAAGGGTGAAACGGTGCGGCAAGAGCGCACCAGACCCCGCGGTGACGCGGGGCGCTGGTAAACCCCACCCGGAGCAAGGCCGAATAGGGGGACTATGCGCGCCTGGACGCGTCCCCGGGTAGGCCGCTCGACCCCGTCGGTAACGGCGGGGCTAGAGAGATGACCACCGCGCGGCATCCGTCGCGGCACAGAATCCGGCTTACAGGTCGTCTTGGTTCCACAACCGCCAACTACGTGTTGGTACAGGCACGCCCGTGGCTTCATGGCCACGGTGCCGTGCCTTTTGGTGCGCTCGATCAGACGCACTTAGAAGGTGCATACAAGCTCGATGAGGGCGACGCTGCCCATGTGCAGCACGCCATCGCATCGTATGAGCTTGAGCTCGGCCGTCGGGGCTTGGCGCTAGCCACGCGCGCGTTCGCGTCATGGCTCGACGGCGGTGAGCCAGATTCGAACCAGACCGGCGCGTTCTTGGACCACCTTCGGGCCGAGGGCTTCGCGTACGTGCGGTAGTTACTCTTCCGTGAGGACGAAGATCCTCCCCGAGAACAGGGCTGGGTCGGGCCGGTAGATGTACGTCTTGCCAGGGCCCAACTGCTCTTCGTAGAGGACTTCCTCTCGGTTGTCGTTCGTGACCACGAGCGCGTACACGTCATCGGTTGGCAGATAGAAGCGCGCGTAGCCCGCCCTGTTGGTCGTGTACGTTCCCCAGCCGACGACGGTAACTGTGGCTCCGGGCAGGGGCGATCCGCCCTCGTCGATTACCTTGAGCCGCGCGGCGTGGCGCGGGAATAGGCGGCTAATGAGGGATTGCTTGAGCCTCCCGGGGTGACCGGGTATCGGACCCTCAGGGATGTTATCCACGACATCCTTGCCGTACCCAAGCTGGTTGGGTGTCATCCAGTTCGCCCCATACTTGTGACGCAAATAGTCCTCGGGCGGGTTGGGGACAAGGAACTTTTGACCGATGAAGTCGATCTCCTTCAGATCGGTGAAGAGGTGCACGGGGATCCGAGCGCCAGGGAAATGAACGATGTGTTGCTTCTGGACCCGGAAGCACACCCAATCGATCCTGATGTTGTGCTTCATGAGACCCAACCAGGTCTCGCCGTCGAGTTGGCTCCGTTTCACGTGGAACCCGCGGGCCCGGAAAGAATCCGCGACCGGTTCGATCACACGCTCATCGAACCCGTGCAACCCCACGATGCTGCCAATGTCGAGATCGTCGTCCCATGGGATGAAGGCGTTGTCCCGAATTGCGCCGAGGCAAGTCCCTTGTCTCAGAAAGAAAACTACTCCGTGCTCGTCCAGAATCTCCTTCGCTTCATGCAGGAGTGTGACGGCGACGGAGGAGTCCATGGGGGGTGTCGTCCTCATCAGCTGGTCCATCTCCGCTTCGGCGTCATCATTCCCGCTCATAGTGCACCCCATAGAACGCTGGCCTTGGCGCGCGAGGTGCGCTGGTTGACGCCGGGACCCACAGCATGGGCATCGACTCTGCCTCGCGGAGATCGTCCTCCGTGTCAACCTCCGCCCAGGTGCGAAGGCCGGTGCGCGAGATATGGAGACTGAGGGTACCCTCCTCGATGGCGCGGGAGATTGCCACCTCGTAATAGTGGTTGGTCAACCCCCGGGAGACGTAGTCACCAAGCGCGGGCATTAGCACGTCGCTCACGGCCTGGTAGGAGAACTTGTAGATGTTTACGGTCTTGAGGGCGCGTTCATAGTCGAAGTCAGGCGATTGGTCGAGTTTCAGAACCATCGCGCTAACCCTGTCACCATGCGCGAGGACAACCGTCCCGTCCATGGAGGACTGGAAGTTGTCCACAACCGCAGCGTTCTTGTGGGGGATTACGAGCAGGTCCGTCAGGAGCGCCGGCTCAAAGATCAAGTCTCCTTCCAGCAGCAGCAGGTCGTCAGCTATCTCCCGACGAGCCAACCAGAGCGAGTAGATATTGTTCGTACGATCGAAGAGTTCGTTCTCCACGTAGGTGATCGAAAGCTCTCGGAAGCGCGAGCCGAAGGCCTTGCGGACCTGTGCGCCCCGATAGCCGATGACAATGACGCATTCGCGAACGCCCGCGTCGCCCAGCGCCTCTAGTTGGTGTTGGAGGATGGGCTTCCCTTTGACCTTCACAAGGCACTTGGGATGATGATCGGTCAGCGGAAGCAACCTGGTTCCCTGGCCTGCCGCAAGAATGAGGGCTTGCATTCCTAGCGCTAGCCTCCTACTCGCTCTGTTGCCAGCGTTTCGCTGGCGATGGCGAGCAGAATGCGCACCAACTCTTCGTTTTCCTCAGTCGTCCTCGACGCGATCCTGAAGAATCTGGCGTCAAGGCCATGTTTCCCGCTGCAGTCGTTGACCAGGACCCCGAAGTCGTCGAACAGGCGGGCCGTGATCCCCGACCCCGTGAGAACGGGTGAGGTCCTGCAGAGGACGTAGTTTCCGTGGGTCGGATACGGGTCTAGGAAAGGCACGGTCTGTAGACCCTCATAGAGTGCCTGCGTGGCAACTCTCACCTGCGCGCAGGAATCGGCGAACTTGGAGGCATACTTGCCCATGTTCTCTAGGAAATACTGCGCGAGCGAATTGATGCTCCAGATCGGCACCTCGGCCCGCAACCTCGCGATGAACTGTTCGTTGCCTGACAGAGCGTAGCCGAGACGCAGGCCAGGCACCCCGTACGCCTTCGACATGCTGTTGACGATCACGAGGTTAGGGTACTCGTGAATCAAGTCCGCCACACTGAGCTCCGGGTAGTTCGGTCCCGCGAAACAGAGGAACGACTCGTCCACCAGGACCATATCGAGGTCGCCGAAGGCTCGGAGCATCTGAACGACCTCCTCCCTCGAAACGAGCGTCCCGGTAGGGTTGTTGGGCCGCACGATGGCCACCGAGTTGGCCCCGGCCTCCAGCGCGTGCGTGATGAACCCATCGACGTCCAGAGCGAATTCCATCCCCATCGCATACGGACTCACCTGCTTGCCCAGGAGCTCAGCACGATTGCGGTATTCGTCGAAGGTTGGGGTGGGTATCGCCAGATGCTCGACGCGCAGGCTGGTGATGACGCTGATGAGCTCGCTCGCGCCGTTGCCAACGACCAACTCTTCGTGCTTCACATCCAATTGTTCCGCGACCAATGAAGAAAGGTGGCGATTGGTGGAAGGGTAAGAGCCCACGAGCGTTGGGAGATTGGAAGCGAGCGACTCGAGGAATTCCCCCGGCGGGAAGTAGCGGTTCGTCATGTAGCAGAAGTCTTGGACGTCGACGTTCCAGAACCCGCCGTAGAGCGACGAGACCGTTCGCACGTCTAATGCCATGCGTTTCCTCCGGTGGGATGCCGAGACATCCGAATCCCCCGCGTGCGGGGCGGTGCTGCGCAGCCAAATCCCCCGGAGCATACGCGCTAGGGGCTTGCTGTGTTCATGGTGGAGAAGGGGGAGAGCCTGTCTCCACGTCGAATGACTCATTACAGCAGTCTTCACGCACTGTTGGACCCGGCCTCGCCATCGAGGGCAACCGTCCCCGCGAGACTGCAAAGCCGACCTGACGCCACCTCGCCTCTGTTCCTCAAGACCCGCTAGCGATCGGCGTCGCGAGGCCGGGCTTATCGACCGATTGAGCCGGTTGGCCAACTTACAGGCGACCCTCGGCAAATTACGTAAGTGAGGGCCCCACCGTTAGCTAGCGCATTCGGCGAAGCCGCGCCATCCAGCGAATCTTACAACCGCCCCTCGGGAATTATGTATGTAGGCCCGCCGGCCAGTGCTGTGTTGACGTTCAACCGGCGTGCGAGGCCTGCTCAGCCGCCGTCCATCCCTGTTCAACGGCTGTCCAAACCGCTGTCCAAACGCACCACGCGGGCCTGCGCCGCGGGCCCGCTACCGTAGGCGCCGCTGGCATCGTTGTCGCGATCAGTACTCAGGGAGAGCAAAAGGAGGTTACATGGCTGAGTTGTCGTTTGAGACGAGCATGAACGTGATAGCCCTTAGACTATCCCTCTGCCCACCAGCACGGCGCCGACCACCAGCAGCACCCCGCCGAGGGCTTTGATGAGCACGCTCAGCTCTACTCGTCCCGTGAGGTGAGCGCCGTACCACGAGCCCGCCATGGCGGTCGTTCCCATGGCCAGCAGAAGCGGCAGATCCACTTCACCCCGCAGCCCGTGCCCTACGAACCCGGCGAGGCCCAACCAGAATCCGATGAAGAGATTCGTGCCTGCGGCGATGCGCGGGTTCAGATGCAGTACCCGAATCATCGCTGGCAGACGGATGGAGCCCAGGATGAGCCCAACGGCTCCACCCACAGCGCCGATGGTGAGGCCAAGGAATCCTTCGAGCGCCCCACGCCGCATCGTGACTCGCTCGGCTTGCGTGCTGGCATTGAGGCCGGAGATTCGTACGCGGAAAAGGAACTCCATACCCTGCCACAGCACGAGCACTCCAGCCCCGCCAATGAGCAGGTCCTCAGACACGCGGTCTGAAAAGAACCCTCCCGCGAACGCTCCAGCTGTAGCCGGGATCCCCATGAACCCGACGACCCGCCAATCCACGCGCCCGGCACGCACGTGGCGGACCGAGCCCACGGCGGCGCTCGCCGCGCTCACGAGTATGTTGGTGCCGCCGGACAGCGGGGCGGGAAATCCCAGGAGCAGCAGGGCCGGCAATCGCATTGTGCCGAGCGCCAGACCAACGAAGCCGCCCAGCACCCCGATGACGCCGGATAGCGTCGCGAGCAACACCAGCTCCCACGCCCGCGCTTCAGTAGTCGCGCCAAGGACCTCCATGGAGGTGAGTCTACCTGTGGGCAGTGGGATCAAGGCCAGCCTTGGCCGAGCTCAGGTGTTCTTGGTGGAGACGAAGGGATTGGCGACAAGGCGTTGGCGATCGCCTGCTGATTCCGTAGTTGACGGTTTCATTAGGCGAGAATAGTCTGCCTGGGCGGACGAGGCGACGAAAGCAGCACGTGGGGAGCGAGAGCGGCGCTGAGCTGATACGTAAAAGTCGCGGGCGTGAGAACCCTCAAGCGGTGCTGCTTTGGAACGCGTACGGTGCGCCCTTTGTCGGTGCGCCCTTCGACCTACCCACGTCGGTGGACTTGGGCGTTGAGCATGAGGACAGAGCCAGGTGCATTCCGTTTCGGAGGTCGTTATGGCAGAGATTCTCGGAATTGGGACCACGGACTTTCCCTTCCTGCGTGGGCAGGAAGACTCGATGGCGGGGGTGCTGAAGGGTGCGCTGGCCCGAGGCACGCACCTGACCGAGGAGACCAAGGACCCTGCCAACTGGCCCAAGGAGTTGCTTGCGGAGTGGGGAGACGATGAGGCCGTCGCGGTCGGGAAGGCGAGGCGCGGTAGCCAGATCGAGCAGTTCCACAAACTGAACGAGGCCCTGGAGGCGTTCAACCCAGACTTCATCCTGGTTTGGTCCAAAGATGCGCGGGAGAGCCTGGGAGACATCTGTATCCCGCCCTTCTGGATTCAGGCCTTTGAGAGTGTGGAGGTTAAGCCGAACCTGGCTCATTTCGGTGAGCCAGCCGACAAGGAAGTCACCATCCGGGGACACCAAGAAGGAGCGTTTCGCCTCATCAACGGTCTGCAACGGGAAGGGTTCGACGTCGCATTCTCACTGAAACCGAACCACCAGAACGGTCTGGCCGCACCCTTCGTTGGTGTCCTTACCCACCTCGACTGGGACAAGCACCGCTACGCGACCCCCGTGATCCCGGTCTCCATCAACCCCTTCGGCATCCGCGAGCGCGTGATGGACGGCATGTCACCCATCGACCCGAACGGTCCGCTACCGCTGTCTCCCAAGCGGGCCTTCGAGCTCGGCCAGGCAACCGCCCGCATCTTCAAGGACAGCCCTTGGAAGGTCGCGCTGGTGGCAGGCGTGGGCTGGTCACACTCCCAGAACACGTCCTGGGAGCGGCAAGTGCTTACCCCGGACGCGGAGGCGGACAAGAAGCTGCACGAGCAATGGCGCAACAACCGGTTCGCCGATTGGGCGAACATGACGCTGGAAGAACTGGAGGACAGTGCGAATTGGGAACTGACCTGCTGGATAGCGCTCGCCGGGGCCATGACCGAGATCGGCGCCAAGGTCCAACATAGTCATCTGGAGGAGAACTACGCATTCGGCTCCAATTGGGTGAACACGATTTTCTCAGTGGCGTAGCCCTTGGACGAACCTGGCAGCGAGAAGAGGGGCTACCGCGCGTACGGTGAGCCCCGCACGGCGAACAGAAATGAGAGGGTGCAACAATGCGACTGGAAGGCAAAGTAGCCATCATCACGGGTGCGAGTCCCAACATTGGGGGCACGGTCGGCCGTGGATTCGCGCGAGAGGGCGCCAAGGTCTGCATCAATGACCTAGACCCGGAGACAGCGGACGCCTCTGTCGCCCTCATCAAGGAGGACGGAGGGGACGCCTTCGCGTTTCCCTGCGACGTGACTGACGAAGAGAAGGTCAAGGAGATGGTCGACGCGGTCGTTGCCAGGTGGGGTCACGTGGACATCCTGGTGAACGCAGCTGTCGCCTTTACCAGCGGCGGAGTTCTGGACATGCCGACGGCGACATTCCAAAAGGCGCTCAGCGTTATTTGCACGGGGGCGTTCCTGTGCACGAAGTATGTGGCGGCGTCGATGGTAGAAAAAGACGTTCAGGGAAGCATTGTCTGTATCTACTCCACCGCGGCGTGGCAAGGCCAGCCTGGCAACATTGGCTACTGCACGGCCAAGGCCGGCATGATCAATTTCGTCCGATCCGCAGCCATGGAGCTCGCCCCACATGGCATTCGTGTCAACGGCTTCACGCCATCCGCCACCGAGCCCACGGAAGAGGCCACGGCCTTCCGAGCAGCCCGCAGCCGGGCCGGCGCCAGGCCTCCACAGGCGTACGTCAACGACTTCGTCGGGTTGAACCCGATGGGCCGCCGGCCGAGCCCCTGGGACTATGTGGGCGCCTTCGTATACCTGGCGTCGGACGAGTCCAAGATGATGACGGGCACGGACATCAAGGTCGACTCGGGCACGACCGCTAAGTACTGGCCCTGGGTACCTGAGCACTTCAACTCCGAGGCCTAGGCCGCACGAACAGCCGCTCTCGGCGCATCGACGAGGCACGCGCATTGCGATCTGTTCCAAGGTGGTTCCCACTATGAATCGTCGTCGCGAACACGGTAGCCGACCGAGAATCGTAGTTGACCGAGACCTGCCAGAGTGGTACAAGAACAAGTAAGAAGATGGCGGGGGCACTAGTTAGGCTGGAGGATCCCAATGCGAGCAGAACTGGAACGTCCTACAGCGGCAGAGCGAGCGCTGAGTCATGGGCTTTCTCCTCAGGACCGGCGAGAGTTGATTCCCGAGCTGGGACTGCGGGAGTATTGGTACCCGGGCATTCCGGCGCACAAGGTGGGCCGCAAGCCGGTGCTGGTCAAGATGCTGGGAGACGAGTTGATCTTCTGGCGAGGCAAAGAGGGTGTGGTGGCGTTCGACAACAGTTGTCCTCATCGGGGCGGCATGCTCCATATGGCGGACCACTGGTGGAAGGGGACGGTTACGTGCACCTACCACGGCTGGACGTTTGACGAGCGTGGCGAGTGTATCGCCGTACTGGGGGAAGGACCGGAGTCCAAGATTCCGGGCAAGCCCGATGCACGGGCGAGGGTCTACCCGACCCAGACCTTCAAGGGGATGGTCTTCATCTGGATGGGCAAGGAGGAGCCTGCGCCCATTGAGGAAGACGTACCAGTTGAGTTTTTCGACGGCGGGGCCGTGGTTTCTCACAGCGCCACCATCTGGGCCACCAACTGGCGGCCGGCTCTAGAGAATGTCTACGATTCGCACGTGCAGTACGTGCATCGCAATTCGTCGCGAAATGTGATCAACCAGGTGAACCAGGCGGGACCACGACGGTCGAAGCCAGAGGTCATCAACGGCCGTGCCCTCATCATGCCTAGCTTTGCTCAGCGCCGGAGGCCTCAGGCCAACGGCAGCTCCGCGAATGGGGCCGACGCCAAGCAATCCACGGCGCTGCCGCAACGACTGGCCTATCGCGAGTATTTCCCCCAAGCGGACATCACTTGGCCGCGACGGAGGACTCGCTTGCTGTGGACATGGGCCTTCCGGTGGATGGGCAACCGTCAACGCCAGCGGAAGATGTTCGTTACCGACCCGGAGTGGGCGGGTGGACACCACCTGCCGAGCATGTTCCGCACGGGGTCCCCTTCACACCTCTACACGCGATGGGTTGTCCCCATCGACGCCAAGACCGTTCGGGTCATGTACTTCCACTCAGCGAAGCCACGTAACTTGCTTGGGCGTATCTACGAGCGGTTCATCTTCCACACCTGGCACGACTGGTCCATGAATTACAACTTCTCGGGCCAGGACGGTCGACAGATGATCTATCAGTACTACGACACCCCTGAGAAGCTCTCCGCCACCGACGCGCAGAGTATTGAGTGGCGCAAGCTGCTACTCCGCGCACGAGGTATGCACGTCGAAGAGCCTGACGCACTTCCCGAGGCAGAGGCCTTCGCTGAAGCTTTGGAAAATGAGATGCAAGCGGAGGCACCCTCGGCAGGCTAGAGTTAGACCTGTGGCAAGGGGTTGAGACCTGCTACTGACCAATCATCCGGCCGCCTAACCGTGGCCGGATGATTGTTATTGAGGCCTGCCAGCGGAGCCGTGAAGAGAGTAGCGAAGACCCTGCCGTTGGAAATGGACCCATGAGCAACCCGAGGAGGGGAGTTTACCTATGCGAGCAGAACTGGACCGTCCTACAGGGGCAGAGCGAGCGCTGAGTCATGGGCTTTCTCCTCAGGACCGGCGAGAGCTGATTCCCGAACTGGGACTGCGGGAGTATTGGTACCCGGGGATTCCGGCGCACAAGGTGGGCCGCAAGCCGGTGCTGGTCAAGATGCTGGGAGACGAGTTGATCTTCTGGCGAGGCAAAGAGGGTGTGGTGGCGTTCGACAACAGTTGTCCTCATCGGGGCGGCATGCTCCATATGGCGGACCACTGGTGGAAGGGGACGGTTACGTGCACCTACCACGGCTGGACGTTTGACGAGCGTGGCGAGTGCATCGCCGTGCTGGGCGAGGGTCCGGAGTCCAAGATTCCGGGCAAGCCCGATGCTCGGGCGAGGGTCTACCCGACCCAGACGCTCAAGGGGATCGTCTTCATCTGGATGGGCAAGGAAGAGCCTGCGCCCATTGAAGAAGACGTACCGGAGGAGCTCTTCCAGGAAGGTACAGTCGTCTTGCACAGCAACACGACTTGGCCCTGCAACTGGCGTCCGGCCATGGAAAACATCTATGACGCCCACGTGCAGTACGTGCACAAGGACTCCATGCAGTTCATAACGTCGCCCATTCCGCAGTCTGGCCCCAGGCGGAACAAGCCTGAGGTCGTCCAAGGGCGTGCGTTGAATATGACGTCGTACATCGTCGCCGCAGGCCGTGTTCCCACGCCCCAGGCTTCCAACGGGGCCCCGCAGGCCTACCAGCAACGCTACGAGAGGGCCGGCGTGACGTGGCCTCGACGTCGGACGCGGCTGCTGTGGACGTGGGCGTTTCGATGGATGGCTCGGCGACGGATGAAGCGACAGATGTTTGTCGACAAGCCTGAGTGGCGGGGTGGCCATCACCTGCCCAGTATGTTCCGCGCCTTCTACGGCACACACATGTACACCCGTTGGGCAGTCCCTGTAGACGCCAGCAATATGCGGTTGTTCTACCTCCATTCGGCCAAGCCAAGCAGTTGGCTCGGGCGTCTGTATGAACGGATTCACTTCCACATTTGGCACGACTGGTCCATGAACCTCAATTTCTCAGGCCAGGACGGCCGCCAGATGATCTACCAGTACTACGACAAGCCAGAGAAGCTTTCCGCCACGGACGTCCAGACGATCGAGTGGAGGAAGCTGGTCCTTCAGGGGCGGGGGATGGCCGGTCAGGCAATCGAGGGAGTTCCCGAGGCTGAGGCCTTCGCCCAGCAGCTGGAGGATGAGATGAAGACGGAGGCCGCCGCAGGCTAGGGGTCCATCAAACCCGACTGGTTCCAGGCGGCGCCAGCACGCTACGAGGAGGCACCCGATGGGCGAGATCATGGGTGGGGGTCTGAACGAGTTCCCTTTCTTTCGCTTTGCCGATGACAGCGTCATGGTGCGGATGTTCGAACGGAGGCTTGAGAACCCAAGCCTCGACCCCGGCCTAAAGAAGCCCGAGAATTGGCCCGCTGGTCTCGCCGCGGAGTATGGCGCCGACCATGGGGTCAGCAGTGCCCGCAGTCATAGAGAAAAGGTGGGTACGGCGTTTCGCGAGCTCCGCAAGGCGATCGACGATTTCAAACCCGACATCGTCTTGATCTGGAGTAAGGAGCAGCTCGAGAACTTCGCCGAGGACTGCATGCCGCCGTTCTGTATCTACGCCTATGACGAGATGGAGTTCCGGCCCCACGAGCGGTACAAGAGCCAGGACGTCGGAGAGACCATCTGGGGCGAGAGCCTGGACGCCACCGTCAAGATCGAAGGGCACCGATTAGCGGCCAAGTACCTCACCACCAAGCTAATGGAGCAAAACTTCGACATGGCCTACGCGTACAAACCCTTGCATGTGGCCACGTTGGCGCACACGTTCGAGGGCCTGCTGACGCATCTCGACTGGGACCGTAAGGGCTTCCCCTACCCCGTGGTGCCGTTCTACGTCAACGCGTACGGACACTGGCACCTCACGAACAAAGGATTCTCTCGGGAGGGTGAGCTGAACCCTCCTGCGCCGTCACCGCAGCGATGCTTCGAGTTGGGCCGGGCCACGGCCCGAATCCTGCGGGACAGCCCGTGGCGCGTGGCGATCATCGCCGGCTCGAGCTGGTCGCACGCTCACGTCACGCCCATGAATGACTTTCTGTACCCAGATGTTGAAGGAGACCGAAGGCTGTTCCAAGCCCTGGAAGCCGCGGACTATCTATCTTGGGGACAACTCGAACTGGAGGACATGGTCCGGTCGGGCCGGCAAGAGGTCCTGAGTTGGGTGGCGCTTGCCGGCGCGATGGAAGAGCTTCAGCTACGACCGAAGTATCTGGATTTCAGCGAGACTTGGATCTTCAATTCGACCAAAGTGACCGCGGTCTTCCAGTAGCGACTCCAAGAAGGCCTAGAAGGGACTGGCGATGAGAATAGAGTTGACGTTGCCCCGCTGGTTGCTGTTGCTCAGCTCCCCCATCATCATCGGACTGGGAATTGCCGGCTTCTTCTCTGCATGGGGTACCGATGACCCGGCTACTTTGGACGGCTCGAAGGCGATCGCGTTACTGGTGCTGGGTGCCTTCGTCCTCTGGGTTGGTGTGTCGTGGTCCTATGACGTCCGCAAGACCGTCACGAGCATCTTGGGAATCATCCTCGTGGTCGCAGGAGCGGTTGGCGCCATCTGGGGAGGACAGGATTCATCCAACTTGGGTATCACCCACATCAACAGGCCCTGGGAGGCCTCGCTCTACCTGGTCATGGGCATCGCGTACCTTATCGCGGCCAGATGGCCGCGCCCGTTCGACTACCACGATTGAATGAAATAGTCCGAGCCAGGCACGGATAACTGAAAAGGAGGCCCGCGAGCAACTCGCGGGCCTCCTTTTCCTTTTACACGGATGCGGGAGCGGACTTCGAAGCGCTAGAACGAACGGAAGCGGGGCAGGACGATTCCCCGGAGGATAGCGGCCATGACCAACAGGAGGCCGACGACGAGCACCGACAGGGCGGCGGCTTGACCCAACTCGTTCGCAGAGAGCTTGTTCCAGACGAGCACTCCAAGCACCTTGTTCTCCGTGGTGCCCAAGAAGAGTGCCAGGGTGAACTCACGAAAACCCAAGAAGAAGATGAGGATGAACCCGACCATCATGCTTGGCGCCAGCAGTGGTACGACAATGCGCCGGAAGGTCTGCAACCAGGTGGCGCCGCTGGTCATGGACACCTCCTCAAGCGACTTGTCGAGCTGTGTGATCCCGGCCACGTTGATTCGGTAGGCGAGGGAAATCCGGAAGGCGAACACGAGTATCAACACCCAGACCGTCCCATACAAAGGAACCCATTTCGAGATAGTCAGGTAGAAAATCAAGAACGAAAACCCGGCGATCACGCTCGGAATCGCGACGGAGGAGGAGGCGACTAGGTCCAGGACCCGCTTGCCCCGCATATGGCTCCGGACAACGATCCACGCAACGGTCGCGGAAACCACCGCGACGATGGTCGCGGCCCCGAAGGCGACTACGAACGTGTTCCGGAGGGCTGGCAAGAAGTCTCCCTGGGAGAGCACGGTCCGGTAGGACTCGAGGCTCACCGTGCCCAACGCTTCGAAGGATGGTGCCGCGAACCTGTCCAGCAGACTTGCCCACACTAAGATCGAGAACGGGGCCACCACCTGGAAGAATGCATAGAGGCCGATGAATCCATAGGCTGGGTAGGCCCACCTTCCCAACCGCATGCGCTGGGGCCGGTATCCCTTGCCGGTTACCGTTGCGAACCGGTTGGCCTGGCCTGTAACGCGCGAGTAGAAGTAGAAGAGCATGAAGGTGAAGGCCAGGAAGCTAAAGGAATACGCTGCTACCTCACCGTACCGCGGGAAGTCTCCAACAGGATTCAGCGCGAAGAATACGTTAGACGCGAATACCTGACGTCCAGCGCCGAGCCCAAGCACTAGCGGCACCTCGAAGGACTCAATGGCGAAGATCATCATAAGGATGAGGACGCTCAAGATACTCGGCCTCAGGATAGGCAGAGTCACGCGCCGAATGGTGGTAAGGGTGCTCGCACCCGAAGCGGCACTCGCCTCTTCAAGTCCCGAGTCCATGCTTCGCAGCGATGCACTCATGAGGAGGAACGCCAACGTCGACATCCCGAGCCCCTGTACCCAGATCATGGCGTAGGTTGTGAATACGTCGAAGGGACCGCTGTCAGCGAAAGGCGTGACGGCCCGGATAGCGACGTTGAGGAGACCGTTGTTCTCGCCCAAGAGGAAGATCCACGCCAACGCCGTCACGATACCCGGCATCATGATGGGAACCAGAGCGAGAACGTAGATGCCGGTGCGGTAACGCAGCTGCGTTCGTTCGACAAGCCAGGCCAGAGTAATCCCAATGGTGAACCCCACCGCCACCGATCCTATGGCAAAGATGCCAGTGTCCCAGAAGACGGTGAGGGCGCTTGCCTTACTGTAGGCCGTTGGGAAGTTTGTGAGACTGAAGCCCGACTGTGCTTCGAAAGGCAGGTAGTCGGGGGGTCCACGGAACGCGGTAAAGACGTTGGTCAGTAACGGGATGCCAATGAGATAAAGGACGATAACGACTGCGAGGGTCATCAGCAGCACGTCCGCGCTGAGGCGACCGGACAGCCGAATCTGGCGAATCCTTGACCACTTCAGTGCAGGCAATGCGTACATAAATCTCAAGCCGGCCGCGCGTTAGGCTTCGCGGTCAAACTGGGCGACCGCAATGCCGCAACATTCGCCAATCGTGGCGGCGGCCCGGCTTCACGATGGTCGTGCCGCAGGACCGCCGCCTCCGTCTTTCTTGTCTGCCTTACTGGCCGAGGACGAACTCTCGGATCTTGGCCGCCATACTCGATCGCTCTTTCCAGTTCGCGTCGCTCTCAAAGACGAACGTCTGCCCGGAAGCATCCATCTGGTCCCTAATTTCATTGTCCTGGTCAGCTCCAACTCGAATGGAGGCACTCTCCTCCCACGTGGCTGCTTGGCCGTCTGGTGAGCCAAGCCAGTGATTGAAGAGTCGAGCCACGTTGGGGTGTGGTGCGTCCCTCGTGATCGGCATACCGACCCGTGCCACGCCGTGTTCTCCGGCAAAGAAATAGTCGACAGGCGCTCCGTCTCGCCCCGATTGGATCGCACTGCCCAGAGAGCCGAAGAATAGGAGCTCTTTCTCCCCTGTCTCGAGGAGCTCGACGTACGCGTTGCTCAGCGTCAGATCCGCTTCTTCCGCGATCCGCTTAGCAAGCTGTTGGGCCTCTTCTAGCCCCCGTTCAAGGGCGACGAAGCCGAAGCCGAAGAAGTAGAGGAATGGGCTGGCAGCGATCTTGCCCTTCCACCTCGGGTCCAGGAAATCCTCAAAGCTCTGGGGTAGGTCACTGGCGTCGACCAGGTCTGTGTTGTACTCGTGGGCATACACAAAGTCCGAGTAGACCGGCAGGCAGCCGCCCCCCATGACGTACTCCCCGGTGAAGCCCAGCAGATCCCAATCTACATCGCCAGAGCACGCCAGATAACCCCTGTCGATTAAGCTCGAGGCCACGCCGGCAGAGGCCGTCAAGATGTCTGACGTCACCTTGTTTGCTTGGTACTCGGCAATGATCTTCGTCGGCCGTTCAGGCGTCGTGGCGGTCTGGATATTGATCTTTATACCAGGGAACTTGTCAGCGAACGGGCCCTCGGCCAGATTCCGCATGGCGTCACCCTGGGTCAGGATGGTCAGCTCCCCTTCGGCCTTAGCCTTCTCGTAGAGCTCGGCGATCCTGTCGGCACTGGTCGGGGCGGGCACACTAGTCGCTGTGGGCGCCGGCCCTGAGTCCGCGGGAGTGGTCGGCGTAGCCGTAGGCTGTGGGGCTGGGCTAGTCGGTGTCGGGTCTGAGCCTCCACAGGAGGCCAGCACGAGGAGCCCTATCGCGACGAGCACCATTATCCAAAGAGGTCGGAAGCCATTGAGGCTGCGCATTGTCATCTCCCCTTGTCCGGGCGTGCGCTCGGACACGAATGGGGAGAACATAGATGCGACGGCTTTACGGTGTCAAGCGGCGCTGGAATTACGACATACCGCGATGGGCCCTAAAAGTGTGTTCGATTTCACAACTAATTTCCTTCACGATCAAATTTCGATGAGCCATGCGCAGCGGGCACCGCGGTTCGTCGCTGGTAGCGACCGTGAGTACATCAGGGCGACGGCACGTATACCGGCGAACGCTACGCGCGCTTGCCCTTGATCGCGTCGTGCGGCCTCTCCAAACGCCTGAGCCAGTTCAGCGTCCTGGAAGACGCTCGTGAAATCGTGGGCAGGCAGGGGGCAAGCAGCAATGCGAGCCATTGGGAGGTGCCACGGGGCCGAACCACCTCTGTTTCCGGGCGTTCAGCGCTCGATTAGACAAGCGCCAGGGCGTGGTCTATCGTCCCCATGGTGCCATCGGCGCTGGAATCGGCTACGAGTTCGGCTAAGAATTACGAATAAGGAGGACAACGTGGCTGAGATCTTAGGTTTGGCAACCACTGATTTCCCATTCTTACGCGCAGCAGACGGCAACATGACGGGGGTACTGAAGGGCGCCTTAGCCCGTGGGGTCCACTACACGACTGAGACGAAGGATCCGGCCAACTGGCCCGAGCAGATGCGCCGCGAGTGGGGAGATGACGAAGGGCTAGCGGTCGGCAAAGAGAAGCGCGCAAAGCAGATCGAGCAGTTCCGTAAGCTGCGAGCAGCCCTCGACGAGTTCAAGCCCGACTTCATACTCATGTGGTCGAAGGACAACCGAGAGAGTCTGGGGAACGGTTCCCTACCACCCTTTTGGATTCAGGCTCACACCAGCACCGAGGTCAAGCCCGGACTCTCTTTCTTTGGAGAGGACCCGGACAAGGTTGTCACGATCAAGGGACACCAAGAAGGAGCGTTCTACCTGATCAATGGCCTGCAGGAGACGGGCTTTGACGTCACCTATTCTCTAGAACCCAAACACGCCAATGGTCTCGCGCACACCTTCGTAGGAATTCTCACCCACCTGGACTGGGACAAGCATGAGTACGCCATTCCCGCAGTCCCCGTCTCCATCAACCCGTTCGCGAATCGAGAGCGAGGAGGGGACGGGTTGTCGCCCATCAACCCCACGGACCCATGGCCTCTGTCACCGAAACGGGCATTCGATCTGGGACGGGCCACAGCTCGCGTTCTCAGAGCCAGCCCATGGCGCGTAGCCCTGGTAGCCGGGGTGGGCTGGTCCCACGCCCAAAACACCAGCTGGGACCACCAATGGGTCCACCCCGACATTGAATCGGACCGGCGCTTTCACGAGCAGTGGAAGAGCAACCAGTTCGACAAGTGGGGCGAGATCACTTACAAGGAGCTCGAAGACACGGCGAACTGGGAGTTGCTGAACTTCATCTGCCTAGCCGGCGCCATGACTGAGCTCGGGGCAAAGGTCGTTCACAGCGACATGCAGGAGAACTGGGCGTTTAACTCCAACTGGGTCAATACGATCTTCTCCGTGGCGTAATCCTATGCGACCCGTGGTCGTGTCCACGGCTGCCCAGGCGCCCTCGACCTTGTGGTGCTCCGCGGCGCCCTTTAGCGCTTAGTCGGGGTTGGTGTCGTGCGAGCGATGCCGCCCTCCTAACCCAGCGCTCAACGAGGAGCACCCGACGAGATTCGCCAGGTGAAGAGCAGCCGGCGGCGATTTGGCCACCTGCGGGTGTCGTGATACGATTCGCCCAGGTCTAGCCTGTCAGACAAGGAGGCACCATGGCTGGTAACGGTGTCCACACAGAAGAAGCGCGCAGCAACGTAACGCTGGCCAACGCCTACAAGGGCGGTGTGTTCGACCTCGTCCCGAGGCTCGGGTATCGAGAGTATTGGCACCCCGGCATTCTCGTAGCCGACGTTGGCCGAAAGCCGGTGTCGCTCAAGATGTTGGGTGACGACATCGTGTTCTTCCGTGACGAGCATGGTGGTGTCGCTGCGCTGACCGACTACTGCCCCCACCGCGGTGCGCGCCTATCAGGCGGCTGGAGAGTCACACCGGGAGGAGGTGCGGCACCCGGGAAGATGAACAACGAGTTCAAGGGGTTCATCACCTGCCCTTACCACGGGTTCACCTACAACAGCACCGGGCAATGTGTCGCGGCGCTCACCGACGGACCGGAGTCACGACTGCAACCGGTGCTCCGGGCTCGCCACTACCCCACGCAGGTACACCGAGGGGTGGTCTGGGTCTGGATGGGCGAGACCGAACCGGTCCCCTTGGAAGAGGATGTCCCTGACTATTTCTGGGACGACGATGTCATCGACAAGATCAATATCCGGGTCTGGCCGATGAACTGGACCCTAACCGTAGAGAACTCACAGGACTCTCACGAAGGCAAAGTTCACCGGGGGAGTCTTCGAAGGGTGTGGTCGCTTGGCCTGTTCCGGAAGCAGGGTGCGTTCTGGGGAGGAGCCAGGGTCGTCGAAGAGGGGAAGAACTACGTCTACGTTGTTCCTATTGGCGCGGGGCAAACGGCTGCCTCGCGAACCCCTCAGGCCTTCTACCCTGTCCTCGGGAAGGTGTGGCCGAGGCATATTTGGTGGCGTCGTTTGGGACGTGGGGCCGGTCAACGGACGACTCGGTTTGACCCCGACCGTAAGGGCGGGATATTAAGGCTCCCTGCGATGGCCTCGCCGGGGATCCCTGCCACGAACGTGCACCTCCGCTGGGCGGTGCCCGTAGACGAGGACTCGTGCCGGATGTGGACCTTCACGCTGACACGCCAGTCGTTCCGTACGGGGCCGTTCGGACTGTCGCGCTTCCTTGGGCGCATGTGGTGGAGGTTCATGTACAACACCTGGTATATCTATGGGTTTATCCAGGGCGTAAACGAGCTGGAAGACATGCCGATCCAAAGTATCGGGACGCTTGACCCTAACAAGCAGCAGACGATGGGCCCCTCTGACGCGGCCAATGCCTTCTGGCGACGCCGGATGCCGTTCAAGTCGCGTGACTACGAACGCGTTTGGAGCGTCCAAGAGGCGAAAGCGGGCGAACTAGCAGCCAAGGAAGACCTCCAGCTCGAGGACGTTCAGCCCGCCACACCCGCGCCGGCCGTATCCAGGAGCTGACGCCGATGTCCGGTGATTTTCTGCCGCTGATAGGCGCGCCACGCACTAAGGAAGAGGCCCAGATGGCGTGGCCTCTGCGCTACTCCTATTGGTGGGTCCCGCGCAGAGCGCTGATGGTCGTTGGCTTCGGCATGGTGGTCGTCGGGATCGTGAGTCTGTTCCAAGAGTGGGAATCGACCGATGCCACGATCTACATGAACACGGCAAAGTCGTCGATACTCATACCCACCGGAGCCGTTGTCTACTGGATAGGCGAGGTGTGGTCTTCATCATGGAAACGCAGCGTCGCCAGCGGGTTAGCCATCGCATACGTGGTGCTCGGACTGTTAGGAATCATCGCTGGAGACACCAGCAGTAACCTGGGCTTTACTCACATCAACCGTCCGTGGGAAGCCACGATCTGGTTAGGCCTAGGAGCCTGGACGGCCATTACTGTCTGGTGGCCGAGGCGCATGTTCGACTACCCCTGGGCTACGGGGACGTCGTCCGGCATCAAAACGTAGCCTCGGCGCCAGTTCTCGCCGTCTAGGGTAAAGTTGCCGCAGGTCGCTCCCGCTCCGATCGCAGCCGTTGTCAAGCGGGAGCCTGAAAGGGGTGTTCGATGCCACTTACGGAAGAAGGCCTTGCCCACATTCCGGGCCTCATGAGCCGCTGGGTTAGACTCGCCAGCGGGGCGCGGGCTCACTATGTGACGGCGGGCGACACTGGACCAGCCGTGGTCCTGCTCCATGGGGGCGCGACCGGTGCCTCGGGCAGCGCCGTTTGGCGAAACCTCGCGCCCTTTCTCGGCGCGAACGGGTTCCGGGTCTATTGCCCCGACGTGCCAGGGTTCGGACTCGCCGACACGCGGGAGGAATTTTGGCCGGTCGACGGCGCACTGAGCCACATGGCGTTCATCAACGAGTTTGTCGATTCCCTGTGCCTCGACGAGTTCCACCTCTCGGGAAACTCCATGGGCTGCGCCAACACGATCAACTACACGCTTGCCCACCCGGCGCGGGTCAAGAGCTTCATCCTGATCAACGGGGCCGTCGGCAACTTGGTCGATGCCAGCCAGCACGTGAGCTCGGGAATCAGCCTGCCCCGGTTCGAGGGCACCGAAGCGTCGATGCGCGCGCACCTTGGGCCGCTGACACACAAGAAACTGGACCCGCCAGACGAGGTGGTCCAGATGCGAACCGACGCGGCCAATCGGCAAAAGGATGCGACCGCAGCCTTCCGGTCAGCCGGCCAGCGCATCGCGGCTGATCCCAGCCTCAGCCAGGTGCTCAGCACGAAGGGCCGGTTGGACCAGCTCGCGATCCCAGGGCTCTACCTGTTCGGCCGTCAAGATGACCTCTCGCCCCTAGAGAACGGCTACCACCAGGAAGACGTGCTTCCAAACGTCCAGTTCTTCTACCCAGACGAGTGCGGCCACGTAGGACAGCAGGACCAGCCGGAGATGTTCCAACGGGTCTTCTTGGAGTTCTTCAGGGACGGCACGGTCAGCCGGAAGACCGCCGAGTGGGCGAGCGTTTCCGCGCGTCGCCCAGAGAACCCGGCTCTGGTCGAGCAGATGGTTGCGACGCCCGCCGGTTAGTGCCTGTCGAGGGACATAGGCACAAGCGTGCCCCTCCGTCCTCTCGCTAGCCGGCAGGCCAGCCCCGTTTGGCCAGGGCCTCGGCCAGCGAGGCTTGTTCACGCTCGCCCACGCTAACGATGGGTGTGTGAGCGGCCGCGAGGGCCTCGATCGCTCCAGTCTGCTCGAGATCACCGGCTAGCAGAGGCTCAGCCGACAAGCTCCGATCGACCCTGAGGCGACAGTAGACATCCCAGAGGGGCTCGGTGTGCCAAAACGGATCAAGTTCGGGACCCGCTGAAGGAGACGGTGGGCCGGCTACCGTGGCAACGCCATAGATGCCTGGCTCTGGCTCGTCACTCCAGAGCATGACGGTGTCGCCGGACCCAATCGCACCCGCGGGCCCGATGACCGGCCAGAGGATCTCCGGCAGCACATTCAAGGCGCGCGGTAGGTCGTACCGTGCGGGGTCGGCTGTGAAGATCCACCATCGTGCCATAAGGCGTCGACCATACACGACTCAGACCACGTGAGGCCTATCTTTATCGAAGCGCTGGCCCCGATGGTAGTCGGCGCTATGGGGAGAGCTTCACGCAGCACGCAGCGACTACGGAGGGCTTCAATGGGCATGTTCTTAACCGACGAACAGGAGAGGTTGGCGAACGAGATAGCGGCGCTGCTCATCGAGCGTGGCGACACGGTCGCCGTAGCCGAGGGGACGACTGGCGGATTGATCTCGGCGGCACTCCTGTCAGTGGCGGGTGCCTCTCGCTACTATGCCGGTGGAGGCGTTCTCTACACGCTTGGCTCGCGTATCGCCCTCGCCGGAGCGCCCCCAGAACAGTACGCCAACTACCAAGGCACGACTCCAGAAATGCTCGCCTCGCTTGCTGAATCGATGCGCCTGCGCCTCGATGCGACGTGGTCCATAGCCGAGTCCGGCCTTGCTGGCCCGACGGGCGGCCGCTCCGGCGCCCCTCCAGGGCGCACGACCATCAGCGTTGCTGGCCCCGTGGCACGCACCGATGTCATCGAGACTGGTCTCTCCGACCGGAAGGCGAACATGGTCGAGTTCACGACCCGTAGCCTGCTCTTCCTGAGCCGCGCCGTGCGAGAGGCCGACGCCTAGCTTCCTCGTGGGGTCGAGGCCTGGCGAGAGAGACGCCCCGTTAGGGGACGTCCATCCGCTGGAGGCGCCGGACCGTCAGCAGCGCGAAGACCACCGTCACTCCTACCGCTCCGACCACCGCCGCCGGGAACTCTATAGCGCGGCCCCCGATGCTGCCGAAGGTCTGGTCGTCGAGACCGTGGAGAATGCCCAAGGTATAGCCGCGCACGCTCAGGTAGCGGACTCCGCTGAGGAAGGTGGCCAGGAGACCTTCCCAAAGGAACACATAGACCAGGGCGAAGCCCAGAGCTCGGGCGGTTATCAGCCCAGCCCAGGTGAACATGGCGGCGTAGGCCACGACTCCGGCGAATAGCGCTGCCACCGTGGCCAGAGCCGCCCGTGTGCCGCCGCCATCAAGGGCGATCAGCGTCACCGCCGCCCCGGTGACGACGAGCAAAGGAGCCGCGATAACGATGGACGCCAACAGTTTGGGCAGAACGATGGCGCCACGACTCACCGGCTTCAGTACCAGGACGTTGAGCGTGCGGTCCTCCAGCTCGTTGCCAAAGGCCGCCGTGGCCAGGCTCATCACCACGATGGGCATGATCCCGGCGATGATGATGCCGTCCAGAATCGTGTCGATGAAGTTTGCGCTGAACTCCTGGTCGTCCGAGGCGAAGGCGTTCAGAATCAGTGCGAGACCCACGGGCAATGCCGACAGGACAAGTATCAGAAGGAGCCGGTTGCGGCCCGCCAGCTGGCGCAGCGAGAGCCTCAGCATGAGGCTCATCATCGCTGCACCACGTAGCTGAAGACGCTCTCCAGAGACTCGTCCAGCGGCTCGACCCGGTAGAGGCGTGTCTTGGCCTCTTGGGCCAGCTTTGCGATTGATCGTTGCAGGACGGCCACGTCCCTGCTGAGCACGATCAGCGAACCGTCGGGGTCCACCGACACTGAGTCGACGGCAGGCAGCGCCATGAGTGCCGCCGCGACGGCCCGAGGCGCCTCGGCCGCTACGCGGACCTTATAGGGACGCTCATCCAGCTTTTCGCGGATGGCCCGGAAGTTGCCCGCCGCCGCCAGCTTGCCGCTGACGACCAGCAAGATCCGATCGGCCAGGGTCTCCACCTCCTCCAGGATGTGCGAAGAGATGAGGATGGTTTTTCCCTCGTCCCCCAACCTGCGCATGAGGTCCTGAAACTCGACACGCTGTCGAGGGTCGGTGCCGTTGAGCGGCTCGTCGAGGATGAGCAACTCGGGGTCGTGGACTATGGCGGCTGCGAGCCGCATACGCTGGCGCATGCCCCGCGAATAGGTGCCGAGAGCCCGATGTTGAGCGTCTGCCAGGTTCACGATGCCGACCGCCCAGTCCACCTGTGCCTGGACGTTCTTCACCCTCTGCATCCGAGCGGAGAATTCCACAAGCTCACGGCCGGTAAGGAAGCTGTAGACCGCCTCGTGCTCGGACATGACACCGATTCGACGATAGAGTCCGCTGTTCCCGCGTACAGGTTCGCCAAGTATCCGTATGTCGCCCTTGGACAGCTTGGCCAGCCCGGACATCATGTGGAGAAGGGTGGTCTTGCCTGCGCCGTTCGGGCCCAGAAGTCCGGTGACGCCAGGGAAGACATGGAACGAAACGTCGTTGACCGCCACGACGCTGCCGAACCACTTCGACACGCCATCGACTTCGATAGTTGGGCCGGGGCTGGAGGCTGAGCCGAGGCGCGTTGTCATGCCCGGATCCTTCGGTATCTCAGCCAGAGCAGCAACATCGGGCCAGCAGTGAAGAAGACGTAGAAGGTGATGGGGATCGAATCGTGGAGCTCTGCGGCGGCCTTGAGGGAGGCGCCGTCATTCTCGGTGTCGAAGATCATGTCGTTGATGCGGATTGGCACATCTCGAATGCTGATGAGCGCGAACCACTTCGCCGCTTCGCCGGTCACCGGCTCGCGCCCGGAGTCACACACGAAATCGGTCGAACCGTCGCCGCGCCTGACTTCGCGGCACTCCTCGGTGCTGGTCAGACCGTCGGCGACACCCGTCGAGATGAAAAAGAGGCCGATGACGAAGGCGGCGGCATAGGCGCGGCGGTTCGTGAGGGAGGCGACGGCCAGGGGCACGGCGGTGATGAAGAGCGCCACCAGCACGCCCGCTCCGAGGAACCGGGGGACGTCGGTCCAGTTGTCCTTGATGTACTCCCAGGGGCTACTCGCCGAAAGGATCAGCCCCACTTGGAGGATGATCTGCCCGGAGTACGCCAAGGCGAGCACGATGACGAAGAAGGCCAGGAACCGCCCGAGGAGGTAGTCGGTGGGCGTCAGGGGCCGGACCAGATAGAGGTGGATCACGTTGTCGCGACGGTCGGAGACGAGAAGCTCGGGTGCAGAGATTGCGCCGAAAAGCAGCAGGATGATGGATACGACCTGGTAGTAGTCCCCGGTGCTCGGAAGGAAATCCGCGGCTGGCTCGGCCACGGACAGGATGATGACGAAGATGAGAGCGGGGACTATGGCCCCGAGAAAGAGCAGCGCGGGTAGGACCTTGGCGCGAGGTCCCCGGCCGATGCCGAGTACCGTGCGCACGCCGTTTTCGAAGATCGCCCTCCTGGCGCGCGAGCGGCCCTCCCGGGGGCCATCGTAGCGCTGGTAGCCAAGGTTGTAGACCTCACCCTGCGGCTGCATCACCGTCTCCGCCTTGGAAGATCTCGGTCAGGGTGTGGCGATACGGGGCCAACCGGCGGAGCCGGGCGTCGGCTTCGGCCACGGCGTCGCGGACGGCGTCATAGACCGCATCATCCGCCCGCTCCACGACCAACGCGGCTCCCTGCACCTTCACCACCACGCCTCGTTTGGCGAGCGCAGCGATGACTTCGTCCTGGCGGTCGTCCACCTCGATGTGTAGGTCCTCAGTCTCCTGGGTGAACAGAGAGACGGCGCCCTCCTGGGCCACGTGACCTCCTTCCAGCACGATGAGCCGGTCGGCCGTTCGCTCAATGTCGCCCATCAGGTGGGTGGAGAGCACGATGCTGATGCCAAAATCGCGGCCGGTACGCCGGATCAAATCCAGCATCTCTTCGCGCCCGCCAGGGTCGAGGCCCGCCGTCGGCTCGTCCAGCAGGATCAGGATTGGGTCGTGGACCAGGGCCTGGGCGAGCTTCACGCGTTGTTTCATACCGGTGGAGTACTCGCCGATCTGCCGGTAGCGCTCCTCGTCCAAGCCCACGTGGCGCAGGGTATCGGCCGCGCGGGTACGGGCATGGGAGGGCGGCAGGCCGCTGACCTGGGCCATGTGCATCAGAAACTCGGAGGCGGTGATATTCGAGGGCAAGGCCTCGTATTCCGGCATATAGCCGAGACGGGCCCTGCCTTCAATGGTCTGGTACGGCTCGTCGCCCATCACCCTGGCCGAGCCCGACGTGGGGCGAATGAGGCCCAGGAAGAGTTTAATAACGGTGCTCTTGCCGGCACCATTAGGGCCGAGTAGCCCGGTCACACCCTCGTGGACCTGGAACGTGGCGGACTCCAGAGCGATCGTGGCACCGTAGTGCTTGGTCAGGCTCTCGGCTTCGAGGAGGGGTGGCACGCGCGCAAGTATGGGCAGCTTTGCCCCCCGAGTCCATGGGTATCGCTTTGGTGTCGTCAGGCGCCAAGCGCGGCGCTTGTGGGCGGGCACGGCCTACGTCATAGACTCTCGGTGGCGGATCACCAGCGGGTGGGACCGGCGAGCGTAGATGATCAAGTCCACAGTGGGTAACTATCCCCTATGAGCAACCAGGGCCCTTCCAGCCGGGGTCTCGTCCGTACGCTCAGTGCGTTCCGCATTCCGGGCTACCCGTATCTGTGGGTCAATGCCATGTCGGGCTCCATCGGGTTCATGACCTACAGCATGGGGCAGGGCTGGCTCATCCTCGAGTTGACCGACCGACCGGCCCTCGTTGGGCTTGCTCCAGGTATCACCGGCGTCGTCATGCTCCTTCTCGGCCCGCTGGGTGGCGTGTTGAGCGACCGTGGGGACAGGCGGACGCTGCTCCTGCTGAGCCACCTTTGCATGGGGTCGCTGACGGCGGCTCTGGGGCTGCTGGCAATCGCGGGTGTGCCCGATGTGGTCCGACTGGGCTACGTGTTCGGTCTGTCGGCTGTCATGGGGGCGGTTCGTGCCGTCCAGATGCCGTCCCGCGGTGGACTGACCTTTGACCTGGTTGGTCCGGCACTCATTGTGAACGTCGTGGCGCTCCAGTTCCTGGCCGTCAACCTGTCGGGCATTATCGGACCGCTCGCCGGAGGGTTCGTTCTTGCCGCGTGGGGGCCTGGCCCGTTCTTCCTCATCGTCGGAGGCATCACGACACTGGGCGCGACGTTGCTGCTCTTCATGCGCACACCGCAGAGGTTGAGCACGACTGGTGGCTCGTTCCTCACCAACCTCACGGAGGGATTGTCCTACGCGCTCCGCGACCGACAGGTCCGTGCCGTCCTCTGGGTCGTGATGTTCACCGAGATGTTTGGGTTCGGCGTGCTCTTCATGCTGCCGGTGGTGGTCAGCGACGTCCTGCATGCGGATGCGCGGGCGCTTGGCTACCTCCAGGCGGCCTTCGGGGCGGGCGGCATCGTGGGTACCTTGGCCATCGCCACCGTGGGTGACGTCCGGTCCAGAGGCTGGGTCTTCATGGGCTCCGCCTTCGGGTTCAGTGTGTTCGTCGTCGCCTTCGCCCTCTCCCACAGCCTGCTCGTTTCGCTCGTCCTCTTCGGTGCGGCTGGGGCTGCCGGCGTGGTCTACGACATCATGGGCAACAGTCTCGTCCAGACCATGGTCCCGAATGCCATGCGCGGGCGGGTTCTGGGCCTGCACTCGACCCTCTTGAGTGGCGTCAATCTTGGCTCCGTGGCCATGGGCGGCCTTGCCGAGCTCCGTGGGGTCTCGTTCGCCGTCGGGCTGCTTGCCTCGTTCGCAGCTGGCAACGCGCTCCGTCTCATTCCCGTCGCACGCGGCATCTCGGCGCGGAGCCTCTCGGGTGAATCACCCCCGGGGGCCGAGCCCACGGGGCAGGGCACTGACGTCGCCGGCATTGGATGAAACGCGCCCGCCTTGACTCCGTCCTAGTTCGCCGGGGACGACTCGTACAGGGACGTTTGTGGGTAGGAGGCGTACCACCCGAACCAGAACGCGCTGTGCGACGGCAGCCTCGCCAGCCGCGCGTCGCTGCCCCCTACTGGTGACAGGCTCTCCTCGGTCGCTGCCCACTCACGCCCCGTTCGGTCGCGGAGAATGGGCGGCCCGGAGCCCCGCTCCAGGAAGTCCTCCTCGAACTCGGCTTCACCTCGCAGGTAGGCTCGGCCACCGGAGCCCCCCGGCTCGACCACGACGACGACCGGCGTCCCGCCGATGGCGTCGTTGATGACCGGCGTGGTCAGCTCGCCCAGCACGTAGGCCCGCGCATCGCTTCCCAACAGGACGCCGAGCACCTCCTCCTTGGGGGCGACAGCGTCGCTCTGGACCCAGACGGGGAACATGGTCCCGGGGTTGGCTCGGTAGTCGTAGTAGATGGACTGACTGTCCGACTCGGGTGCGTAGGAGGACGAATCGTAGACGCCCGTCTCCGCCGACAGGACGGTCGTCCGCGGATGCTGGGCGAGCCACGCCGCCCAGGTGGTCACCACCACGGGAAAGCGCTCGAGCTTGATCCCACTGCCCACGAGGGGCCCGACGACCGGCTCGCCCGTGAACTGCCGCCATAGCGTGCCCGTGACGCGGTCGTACATGAGCTTGTTGCTCCGGTAGAGCAAGCCTGACGTGCCGAACTCGAACGGCTCGTTGCTGATCTCGGGGACCTCGGTGGAATACACGATTCCAGTGCCGCAGAGCGTTCAGTACGCAAGGGCGAAGTGCGCACCCCCGAGCACGTCATTCGCCATCTCGTGCGCATTCAGGATGCGGAGCGGGTAGGCGCGGTGCTCATCGTCGATCGAGAGCCCGAATACGCGGTCCGTCGGCCTGAGGTACGTAGCCTCGGCCGGGGCGATATGGGGCGGCATCCGCAGGTCGGGTATGCCATCCCTGGGGACTCCGCCCCAGACGACCTCTTCCAGTCTGATGTCGTGTTTCACACCTCGCGGGAGGAAGGCGCCCATGCTGGGATCGATGAGCGCATAGAGCGCGCCTTTCCACGCTGCGAAATCCTCGGGTCCGGCCACCTCCTCGTGTTCGCCCAGCCACGTGATCCAGTCGCGCGACTCGCCGGCCAGCCGTTCCAGCGCTAGTTGGACCAGCTGAGTGACGTCGAGCCGACGCACGGCGGGCGAGTAGAGCATCTCGACAAGCACGGGAATGAACTGCGTGTCGCCTGAAGCGCCCATTCGTACTATGGGCCCAAGGTCGCCGTTGGAAGCACTGGATACCGCGGACCACATCAGGTCGCTCGCCGAGCCCTCGGGGATGAGCGTGGGCACCTGCGTTGGTGTCGGGCTCAGCGTTGGCGTCGGGCTCAGCGTTGGCGCCGCGCTCGGCGTTGGCGTCGGGCTCAGCGTTGGCGCCGGTGTGGGCACCGAATTGCCACACGCTGTCAGGGCCAGCGCGAGACCGAGCAGGACCACGCCAGCCACGATAGGCAATCCCACGGGCGGCAATCGATGTCGTGCCAAGGTCATCGCTAGAGTCTACGATTGCGGTGGCGCCTCGGTTCGTGATCGCGCGGCATCCGGCCGAAAGCTGACCATCTACTGTTGCGAGACGGCGACCAGGGCTGGCGAAGGGGCGTCGGTGGGCGTGGCGATCTGCGACCGCCGCAGCGCGGACCCGAAGCGTAGAATCGCTCACCTACGTTCGATTCGTGAGGATGCCATGTCCCTCGCCCCCCACCGCATGGACTACCTGCCCCTGGTTGACCGACCGACGATCAAGTGGCCGAACGACGCGCGGCTCGCGTTCTGGGTATCACCGAACGTCGAGCACTACGAGTACATGCCGGCGCCCAACCCGGTACGAAACCCCTGGCCCCGCACGCCGTACCCGGACGTGCAGCAGTACTCGTTACGCGACTACGGCAACCGGGTTGGTTTCTGGCGCATGGTGGACGTCCTCGACAAGCACGATATTCGTGCCACGGTCTCGTTGAATGTCGCCGTGCTGGAGCACTTCCCGGAGGTCGCCGAGGCGATGGTGAGCCGGGACTACGACTTCATGTACCACGGGACCTATAACACGCGTTACCTGCTCACCCAGACTCCGGACGAAGAGCGCGAGTTCTACCGTGATGGCATCGAGACGGTGAAGCGTCACACTGGCAAAACGATGAAGGGGATGCTCGGCCCGGCGATCAGCAACACGATTCACACTCCCGATCTCATGGCCGAGGCGGGGCTCGTCTACCACACCGATTGGTTTCACGATGACCAACCGATGCCCATCCGAGTAAAGACGGGCAAGCTGATCTCCGTGCCGTACTCGCTGCTGTTGAACGACGCGCCGCTGAGCCGCAGCCCGTACGACGCGGATACGTTCGTGGACATGTGCAAGCGTCAGTTTGACGTGCTGTACCGAGAGGGCGAACTGAGCGGACGGGTCATGTGCATCGCGCTGCACCCGTACGTCATGGGTCAGCCTCATCGCATCAGGCAGCTCGACGAGGTGTTGCGGTACATCAGGTCGCACGAGGGGGTCTGGCACACGACCGCGGACGACATCGCCGACTACTACATCGAGAACTACTACGATCAGGCCGTGGCCCATGCCGAGCAGCTTGGCGCCGCTGGGAGGAGCTCGTAATGCCGGCCGAGCGTCGGGCGGGCATGGACCACCCGCACTACCCGTGGTCACCACTCCCAGCGCGTCCGGCATTGCGATGGCCGGATGCCGCTCGGCTCGCCATCGGGGTCATTGTCGTACTGGAACATGTCGAATGGGAGCCGCAAGAAGGCACGTACCAATCTCCCACGGTCGGCATGCCGAACTTTCCTTCCATCGCGCAGTCTTCGCTTCGTGAGTATGGACACCGCGTCGGTATTTTCCGATTGTTGGACCTGCTCGAAAGGCATGGGCTCAAGCCCACGGTCGCAATGGACCAGACCACCGCCGAGCACTACCCGTTTCTCGTCGAGCACGTAGCCAAGCGAGGCCACGAGATCATCGCTCACGGCGTCGCTCGTACACAGATGGTCACCAGCAACATGACCGAGGCCGAGGAGCGGGAGTACATTCGCGCGTCGATTGCTTCTGTCGAGCGCGCGACGGGCCGTCGCCCCGCCGGCTGGTTCGGGCCGGATTATGGTGAGTCGGAACGGACGCCGCAGCTGCTCGCCGCCGAGGGTATCACCTACGTATGCGACTGGCCAAACGATGAGCAGCCGTACCGCATGGCGACACCCTCAGGGGAACTGCACGCACTGCCGCCTTCATACGACCTCGACGATCACGTTGCGCTCATGGAACGCGGCCTGCCCATCGGTGCTTACGCCGACCTGCTGAGGTATGCCGCCGACCAACTCCACGAGGACGGGGCGCAGAGCGGCCGGCTCATGCTGCCTGTACTCCGGCCCTGGCTCATCGGCCAGCCCTTCCGTGCGTCCCATCTCGATGAGGCCCTTGGCCACGTCATGGGAATGCCCGGGGTCTGGGCGGCATACGGCTCGGAGATCATCGACTGGTATCGGGAGCACTCGGCCTCTGCATAGGGACGCGATTGAGGAACGACACAAGAGGTGGACGCCATGGCAACGGAAAGCATCGTTTTCGGCAAGGACTTCTTCACCATCAACCCGAGCCGCACGGCGCTCATCGTCATCGACATGCAGAACGCATTCGTGGCCGAGGACGGCACTTACCAGAGCGCCGAGGCACGCCAGATGATCCCGCGTCTCGAGAAGCTCATCGCCTTCGCGCGCGAGCACCGGCTGCCGCTGATCTGGACGCAGTCCGACCACCGCCCGCCCTACGGCGGCATCCTGCTGCGTAAGTTCCCCGCCATCCGCGAGGACCGCGTGTTGTGGAAAGACGACCCTTCGTTCGAGCTTTACGCTGACATGTCGCAGCCGTTGGACGACGAGTACCGCGTCGTGAAGCACAAGTACGACGCCTTCTTCGAGACCGACCTCGATGCCATCCTGCGCAACAATGACATCACGACGGTGATCATCACCGGCACCGCCACGAACGTCTGTTGCGAGTCAACCGCACGGTCGGCTTTCTTCCGCGACTACAACGTGGTGTTTCCCAGCGACTGCAACGGTACCTTCGACCCGGAGATGCAGGCGGCCACACTCAAGACCATCGACATGTTCTTCGGTCGCGTGCTACCACTCGAGGAATTGCTCACCGAGATGGCGGAGATGCTGCCCGCCGCGAGGGCGAGTCAGGCATAGGGCGCACGCGACGGTCCACCGGCCATTCTTCCAGTGGCCACGGTAGCCGAAGGCCGGCGCGGACGGTGCTCGTCAGTCTGCGCGCGATACCCGCGTCGCATCCCGCCTCACCTTGCCGTCGGGCGTGAACAGCCCCGGCCACCTGGCCCGCAGCTCCTCAGCCTCGGCCTGTGTCTTGCGAGCGACGGCTGGGAACGTGTCGATCCGATCGTAGGGCCGGCAGGCGTCGATGATCATGCGATTGTTGTAGTAACGGCCGCCGCCGCCTTCGCCGGCGTAGGACATGGGGTCCAACGACGTACTCCACATCCGCCGGACCACGTCGATGTCGTCGGTCACCTCCGTGCGGGTGCATAGCGCCCACAGGACCTCGTTCGTGTCGGTCGGGTCGATGTCGTCGTCGACGACGACGACGAAGCGGTTGGCGTAGGCGCCGGAGTGTACCGACGTCGCTGCGTGACCGACCTGCTTCGCATGGCCTGGGTAAAGCTGCTTGATGGCGATGACGTTGAACAGCCGGCCGCCCCCCGCTTCGTGGGACCAGGCCCCGACGATGCCAGGGATGCCAGCGCGCTCCATCTCGCTCCAGAGCAGGGCGGCGCGCATCGGGCTGCGGAAGTAGGTGTTGTCGTTGGGCGGCTTGCCTGGCAGGCAGCCGAGGACGATGGGATCGTTGCGCCAGAGGACCGACGTGACGTTGATGATCGGCATGTCCCGCTCGCCCCCGGCGTAGTAGCCGGTCCACTCACCGAAGGGGCCTTCGGGGTGCGTCTGGTCCGGCGGTATCTCGCCCTCGATCACGAGCTCCGCGGTGGCGGGGACAGGCAGGCCGGTCTGGGGTGCGGCGATGACCTCCAATGGCTCCCCTCGGATGCCGCCTGCAACGGCGAACTCGTCGACGCCGTAGTCGACCTCGATGCCGCCGAGAACGAGGAGCAACGGGTCGTGCCCGAACGAGACGGCGACCGGGCAGGCCTGGCCTCGGGCCCAGTACTTATCGCGGATGAGACGGCCGTGCTTCCCTGGCGAAATCATGATGCCAAGCGTCTTGCTGTCGTGGACCTGAATCCGATACGTCCCGGCGTTGACCCACCCCGTGTCCGGGTCCCTGGTCATGACGATGCAGCCGGTACCGAGAAACTTGCCGCCGTCCTCGGTGTGCCAGAACGGCGCGGGGAATCGGGTGACGTCGATTTCGTCGCCGGTTGCGCGATTCTCCAGCACCGGGCCACCCTCGACGAGGCGTGGCGCCAGGGGCTTCAGACTCTCGAGCCGGTCGCGCCACTCCCGGACGAACTCCCGCCGCGAGAGCCCCGTGGGCAGGCCGAGCGTCAGCAGCACGCGAGGCAGGGACGTGAGGACGTTCGCGACCAGCCGGTGGCCCTCCGGGTGGCCCTTGACGCGCTCGAACAGCAGGGCGGGGTTCTCCATGTCCCATTGGAACAGGTCGACCAGCCCCCCGAGCTCCAAGTGCGGGTCGGCACCTTCGACGCGGGTCAGCTCGCCCAGCTCCTCGACTCGTTCGATCCACTCGCGCAGGTCACTGACGGCCATGACGTGCCTACTCCGATCCCAGCTCGGCGGCGATACACCGGCTGAACTCGCGGCGGGTTTCCTCCGCCTTCCGTTTGACGACAGAGTTGCCGAGCGCGGCCAGGCGACCGAAGAGCGCGAAGTCGATCGAGTAGCGCACCTGGGTCCCGGCCTGCGCCTCGTCCAGTTCGAGCGAGAGCCTGTTCAGCTTCAAGCGGTTGCCCATGCGGTCCTGGCCGCTGCCGGTCACGACGACCCGCTTGGCCTCGACAGCTTCCTCTACCGCTAGGTCGATGTCCATCGCCACGCTGAACGGGCCCACCCGTTGGACCATCCGAGCCCGGTAGCCGCCATCGTCCAGGGCCTGGATATCCTCGCAGCCCGGCAGGCAGCGGCCGACTCGTGGGAGGTCCCAGAACAGCGCCCAAACCTCGCTGGGTGCCGCGCTCACCGTGAAACTGTCGCTGAGTTCCAAACCGCACTCCTAGCCGTGGGCCTTGATGACGTCCTCGGCGAAGCGCTGAAGATACTCCTTGCGCTCCTCCAGCGTCTTCGGCATGTTGTAGAAGCTGATGTTGACGAAGTCCACGCCCTGCTCGCCGAGCGCCGAGAAGCCCTCGACGCAGTCCTGGCCGTTGCCCACCACCGCCCAGTCCTCGACGCTCGATTCCGAGCTGATGTTGATGCGGACCATCGTGTCCTCCTGCATGTCCCACGAGCTATACATGCGGTAGGAGGACTCGGCAGCGTCGCGGGCCTCGTCCAGCGCCTTTCGCCTGTCAGCCGCAAAGGCCACGCCGCGCGAGGCTGTGACACGCCCGTCGCCCAGCCCTGCTTTCGCGCGCTCGTCGCGGTACGCCGCCACGAGGACGGGCAGGTCGTCAAAGCCGACCTGCGGCGCCAAATAGCAGGCGTCGGCGATGCGGCCTGCCCTGCGCACCGCGCCATCGCTTTGGCACGCGATCCAGATGGGCGGGTGCGGCTGTTGGACCGGGAGAAACCCCATCTTGGCCCCGCGTAGCTGCCAGTAGGTGCCCTCGTAATCGACCTCTTCGCCGGACCACAACCGCTTGATGACCTCGATGGACTCCACGAGCCGGGGCACGCGGTCCTTGCGCGTGGCCCCAACAGCCGCCAGCTCCGCCTCCCGGTAGCCGATGCCGACGCCGAAGATCACCCGGCCTTTGGAGATCTGGTCGAGGGTCGCGACGTCCTCGGCGACCTGAACGGGGTTGTGCAGCGGCAGCAACAGGATGCCGGTCAGCAGGCGCATGTCGCCCGTTTCCGGGGCCAGCCGGGCCAGCATCTGGAAAGGCTGCGGCCAGATCGTTGGGTGAGAGACCCAGTGCTGGGGCATCGTCGCCGTCGAGAAGCCCGCGTCCCGGGCAACGTGGCATATTTCGACCAGGTCGTCGATCTGCTCGTGCAGGGGTCGTGTGCGGTCGGTCAGGAAGGACCGGAGATACAGGCCGTACTCCATGAGCTCCAAGGACGCCTTTTCAGGGTAGAGCGAGGCTATCACGGCGCCAACGCTAGGGTCAGCCCTTGTAGGCATCGACGGCCCCGATTAGCATCGCGTTCAACCGGCCACCGGCCGACAAGCGTGGTCCACCTTCATGAAACCCTTCAGGCTCCACGAACCGACCTCAGCACAGGAGGCCGTGTCCCTGCTCAGCGAGCGCGGAGACACCGCGAGGCTCTATGCGGGCGGCACCGAGCTTCTGCTCGCTATGAGGAGCGGCCTGCTCGTGTGCGACGACCTGGTCAACGTGAAGACGGTCGACGGGCTTCGCGACATCGGCGTCGACGACGGGACGCTAGTTATCGGGGCCGCGGCGACGCACCGCGAGATCGAGTTCTCTCCCGTCGTGCGCGAGCATTTCCCCCTGCTGGCCGAGGTCGAGCACTTGGTGGCCAACGTTCGGGTCCGCAACACCGGCACGCTCGCCGGGAACTTGTGCTTCGCCGACCCGCACTCCGACCCCGCGACGCTGCTGCTGCTGTACGACGCTGAGGTCGAGATCGCCGGACCCTCCAGCTCCCGGCGCATTCGGCTGGCGGACCTCCAGGTGGGTCCGTACGAGACGGCGCTGGCCGCCGACGAGATGGTCGTGCGCGTGCGCGTGCCGAGCGCCCCACGCGGCGCGGCCGACGCCTATCGTAAGTTCGGTCTCCACCAGCGGCCGACGATCGGCGTGGGTGCGATGTTGCGGGTCGAGGATGGCGTGCTATCGGACGTGCGGCTGTCGCTGGGCTGCGTCTCGCCCGTCCCGAGACGGCTGCCGGACGCCGAGGCGGTCCTCATGGGCGAGCGGGTCGACGCCTTGAGCGAGGGCTCGTCCGTGGTCAGCGAAGCGGGCCGGCTGGCGGCAGCCGCGGCGGACGCGGTCGACGACCTGCACGGCCGCGCCGACTACAAGGAGCACCTCGTCGGCGTGCTCGCCGGACGCGTGCTCAGCGATGCGCTCTCCCGCCTGGGAGCGAGCTGAGGTGCCGGCGTTGACCCGCATCGCCGTCGAGTTCGAGCTGAACGGCTCGCCCGCACGCATCGAGGTCGAGCCCCACGTCGCGCTCATCGATTTGCTGCGTGGCCCGCTCGGGCTCACCGGGACCAAGCGCTCGTGCGAGGTACAGGTGTGCGGGGCGTGCACGGTCCTCGTCGACGGCCTGCCCGTGAGCTCCTGCACGCTGCCCGCCTTCGAGGTCCGCGGCACGCGCGTACTGACCGTCGAGGGACTTGCGCACGATTCGTTGGGTGCGTCGTTGACGGAGGCCTTCGCGGAGAGCGCAGCCTTCCAGTGCGGCTTTTGCACCCCGGGCATGCTCCTGGCGGCCAAAGCGCTCTTGGACAGCGTGCCGGAGCCGACTGAAGCGCAGGTCGTCGACTACCTCGGGGGCAACGTCTGCCGCTGCACCGGGTACAAGAAGATCGTCGAAGCCGTCGTCGACGCAGGCCGACGCCCATGACCCAGCGAGAGCTCAACACGGTCGGCCGCTCCGTGCGCCGGGTGGACGCCGACGACAAGTTGTCGGGCCGGGCCCTGTTCGCGGGCGACCTGACCGTGCCCGGCGCCGCCCATGCGAAGCTGGTCCCCAGCGAGTTGCCGCACGCCAGGATCAAGCGGCTGGACGTGTCGAAGGCGCGCGCGCTGCCTGGCGTCTACGCCGTGCTGACCGCGGCCGAGCTGGTGAACATGGAGACCCACTACGGGTCGGACCGCAAGGACCGCCCCATCGTCGCGATGGACAAGGTGCGCTTCCAGGGCGAGCCCATCGCGGCGATCGCGGCGGTCGACCTCGCGACCGCGGAGGCGGCCGTTGAGCTCGTCGAGGTCGACTACGAGGAACTGCCGCCGGTGCTCGGCATCAACGAAGCGCTCGCGTCCGGCGGAGAGCCCGTCCAGGGCACGAACGTCTGCCACGAGTACGCCATCGAGTGGGGGCAGGTGGAGAGCGCGCTGGCTGGGTGCGACCACGTCTTCGAGGACGAGTTCACGTTTCCCATGGTCTACCACTACGCCATGGAGCCCCACACCTGCATTGCACACTTCGAGGGCGACCGCATCCGGCTCTGGACGTCGGCGCAGCACCCGTTTCTCGTGCGAGAGGAGATCGCGCGCATCTTCCGCTTGCGGCTCGATCAGGTGCAGGTGGTCGTGCCCTACGTGGGCGGCGGCTACGGCAGCAAGTCGTACACGAAGATCGAGCCGCTGGTCGCCGCGCTCAGCCGCGAGGCCGGGCGACCGGTCAGGCTCGGGCTCACCGTCGAGGAGGCGATGAAGACGGTGCGCCGCCACTCGGCGACGGCGACCGTCCGCACGGGCGTGAAGAGCGACGGCACCTTCGTCGCGCGAGACACACGCGTGTACGTGGACACGGGCGCCTACACCGACAACGGCGTGCGCGTCACCGAGCGCATCGCGGACCGCATTACAGGGCCGTACCGCTTCGAGCACCTGCGCACGCGCGCGACGGGGTTGTTCACCAACACCACGCCCGCCGGCTCGTTCAGGTCCATCGGTGGCCCCCAGGCGGCCTGGGCCTGCGAGTCCCAGGTCGACATCATCGCCAGCGCGCTCGGCATCGACCCACTGGAGCTGCGGCTCAAGAACCTCGTGCGCTCAGGCGAAGAGGTCCTGCGGGGCCGCCGCCCGCTCGAAGCAGACCTCGCGGGACCGCTCCGCCAGGTCGCCGACGACTTTGGCTGGGGTGCCTACAAGCCGCAGCCGACCGCGCCGCACCTCAAGCGGGGTGTCGGCCTCGCGTGCTCCGTGACCAACTCCGGCGCAAGCCCCATCTCGACCGCCCTCGCGCGGCTGCACGCCGACGGCAGCGCGAGCGTCCACGTTGGCACCACTGAGCTCGGCCAGGGCTCGCGCTCGGCTCTTGCCCAGATCGCCGCCGAGGAGCTTCGCCTGCCCCTGGAGTCGGTGCGTATGGTCGCCGCGGACACCGACGCGGTGCCCTATGACCGCTCGACGGGCGCGAGCCGGTCTACCACGCTCATGGGCCTTGCTGTCCACGACGCCGCAGCCGAGGTCCGCGACCAGCTGCTCAGGCTCGCCACCGAGTACCTCGAGGCGCCTTCCGAGCAGGTGGCGCTTGCCGATGCGTGGGCGGCCTTTGGCGACGAGAGGGTTACGTACTCCGCGCTGATAAGGGAGATGTTCGGTGGGCCTGGAGGCGAGCTGATGGGGCGCGGCTACGTGACGCCCCGCCACCCCTCCGGCAAGCTGCGAGAGGACCCGATTTTCTGGGAGGTTAGCATGGGGTTCGCGGAGGTCGAGGTGGACGAATTGACCGGATTGGTGCGTATCCTGCGCTACACCTCGGTCGCCGACCCCGGCAAGGCCATCAACCCCAAGCAGGTCGAGGGGCAGGACGAAGGTGCCGCGATGCAGGCCATCGGCCACACACTCTTCGAAGAGATGGTGTACGAGGACGGTCAGCTGATGAACGCGAACCTCGTCGACTATCGAGTGCCGACGTTCGCCGACCTGCCGTCGAGCTTCGAGACGGTACTGATCGAGCGGGGTGATGGCCCCGGTCCGTACGGTGCCAAGGGTGTCGGCGAAGGTGGGATCGTGGCCGTGGCACCGGCGGTGGCGAACGCGGTGTTCAACGCGACCGGCGCCCGCATCACCGACCTCCCCCTGACGCCGGAGCGGGTCTGGCGCGCCATCCGCGCCGTGAAAGCGCGCGCAGGGAAGGAGCAGGCCGATGCGTAGAATCATCGTCGCCATCACCGGCTCGTCGGCGCCCATCTATGGCGTCTCGACGCTCCAAGCCCTCAACGCGAGCCCCGACGTCGAGACGCACCTCGTGCTCTCCGAGGGGGCCCGCGCCTCCATCCACCACGAGGCGCCTGGCTGGACTATCGACGGCATCACCGCGCTGGCGGACGTTGCGTACGACCCGCGCGACATGGCCGCGAGCATCTCCAGCGGCTCGTTTCAGACCGACGGCATGGTCGTCGTGCCCTGCTCGATGAAGACGCTGTCGGCCATCGCCAACGCCTACTCGGCGGACCTCATCGCCAGGGCCGCCGACGTGTGCCTCAAGGAGCGCCGGCGCCTGGTCGTCGTCCCACGCGAGACGCCGCTGAACCGCGCCCACCTCCTCAACATGCTCGCGGTCAACGACATGGGGGGCGTGGTGCTGCCGCCGGTCCCTGGCTTCTACGGGCGTCCTGAAACCGTCCAGGACGTCGTCAACCACACGGTGGGCAAGCTACTGGACGTTCTCGGCGTGCCCCACCATCTGTTCCAGCGATGGGGCGGCGGGGAGGCTGCCGATGTCGAAATCGGTCGGGAACCGACTTCCTGAGCGCCTCCTCGCGGCGCTGGCCGCCGGGCACAGCGACAAGGTGCTGGTTGCAGCGACGCTTGACGACCAGGGCTGGCCACACCCGTCGCTCCTGGCCGCCGCGTCGGTCGAGCCGACTGGGGAGCGGACGCTGCGCGTCACGCTGGCCGAGGCCAGCCGGACCGCCGTCAATCTCGCCCGTGACGGGAAGCTCACTCTCGTGTTCGTCGACCCCGACATGGTCTACTACCTCAAGGTGCGTGCCGCCTCCGGGACCACGAACGAGGGCGATGGGCTGGTGAGCTTCGAGGCCCTTGTCGAAGACGTGCTGGCCGACACGCCCGCGCCCGACGAGGCTGGCTCAGTCATTAGCACTGGGATAACCTTCCGCCACGCTGCCCCTGGGCAAGCTGGCTGAAAGCCCCGGGGTACCCAATATGTATAGGTTTGAATATGCCCAGGCGGGGACCATCGACGAGGCCACCCAACTGCTCTCCGGTGAGAGCGACGCGCTGGTGCTCGCCGGGGGAACGGCAGCCGTAGTCCTGCTGAACCTTGGCCTGCTGCGGCCGAGCCTCGTCGTCGACATCGGTGGCATCGGTGGCCTGCATGGGGCAGGGGAGGCCGGCGGCGCCTATCGCCTCGGTGCGTTGACGAGCATACGTGAGATCGAGACTTCCGAGCGGGTCAAGGGTCGCTACCCGGTGCTCGCCGAGGCCGCGGCGCAGGTGGGCAGCGTCCGCGTCCGTAACGCCGCCACCGTCGGCGGCGCCATCGCCTACGGCGAGCCGCAGACCGACGTGCCCGTGGCCCTGGTTGCGCTGGGCGCATCCGTCGAGCTGGCCTCGCGGGATGGTCGGCGGAGCATGCCGCTGGCGGACTTCTTTCACGCCCCCTACGAGACCGACCTCGCGCCCGGCGAGCTGGTGACCGAGGTCACGGTTCCGCCCATGGGCTCAGGGACAGGCGGCTGCCATGTGAAGTTCACCATCGGTTCCATGGAGCACAAGCCGGTGGCCAACGTGTCGGCGATCGTTCGGCTGGACGCTGCGGGAGCATGCGAAGACGTGCGCATCGTCGCCGGCGCCGTCGGGCCAACGCCGTTCGTCGCGCAGCGGGCGGCGTCGATGCTGCGGGGCGCGAAGCCGTCCGACCGCGAGATCGAGCAAGCTGCGCAGGCGGCCAGCGAGGATGTCGAGCCCATCGACGACCTGCGGGGCTCTGTGTGGTACAAGCGCCGCATCGTGAAGGTGCTGGTGGAAAGGGGGCTGCGGTGCGCGATGCTCCGAGCGAAAGCCACAAAGTAGTCGGCACGTCTCCACCGACGCTCGAGGCCGCGGACAAGGCCACCGGGCGCACTGTCTATCTGCCCGACTTCGACGTGCCCGGCATGGCGCATGCCAAGGTACTCAGGAGCCCGTTTGCCCACGCGCGGCTCGTCTCCATCGACGCCTCCCGTGCGAACGCGCTGGACGGCGTGGTCTGCGTGCTCACACGCGAGGAGCTGCTGGCCGACCCCCGTGTCGAGGCCATGTACGGCTACGTGTTCCGGGACTCGCCGATCGTCGCGCTGGACCGCGTGCGCTACCAGGGGGACATCGTCGCGGTGGTGGTGGCCGATGAGCTCCAGACCGCTGAGGAGGCGCTGGAGCTCGTCGACGTTGAGTACGAGGAGCTGCCCTACGTCTTGGACGCCGAGCAGGCGATGGAGCCGGGTGCGCCCCTCGTCCACGACGAGATGCTGCCCATCGCCTCGGAGCTGCACCCGGTCGACGGCACCAACATCTGCCACCGAACGACGCTGGAGACCGGCGACGTGGCGAAGGGCTTCGCGGAGGCCTACGCAATCTTCGAGGACATGTACGAAGCGCCGCCCGTCCAGCACTGCGCTTTGGAGTTGCACGCCGTCATCGCCGACGTGCGAGACGACGCCATGACGGTGTGGACGAATTGCCAGGCACCGTTCCCCTTGCGAACGGAGCTGGAGCGCATCTTCAAGCGCCCGGCTCGCGTCATCGTGTCCTACGTTGGCGGCGGCTTCGGCAGCAAGAGCCGCGACCGCATCGAGGCGGTGGTCGCCGCTGCGTCCAATCTGGCCCGACGCCCGGTCCGCTTGGTGCTGACCCAGGAGGAGACCTTCCTCGGGGGGTACATTCGGCCCGCCTTCAAGTGCTGGATCAAGACCGGAGTGAAGGGCGACGGCACCATCGTGGCCCGCCAGTACCGCTTCGTGACCGACGTCGGCGGCTACGCCATCACGGGGGCGCGGAGCGCCAACAATACCGTCAAGGTCGCCACGGGCCCGTATCGCATCCCCAACGTGTTCGTCGAGTGCTTCGCGGTGTACACCAACAAGCCTCCGTCGGCTCCCTACCGGGGCCTGCCGACCACCCAGCACACGATGGCCTACGAGTCCCAGCTGGACCGCATCGCACACGAGTTGGGCATCGACCCGGTGGAAATCCGGATGCGCAATCTGCTGGTCGAGGGTGACGTGCATGTCACTGGGGACCTCATCCGCTCGTCCCACGCCAAGGAGTGCCTGGCACAGACCGTCGAGGCCCTGGGCGAGCGCCCATCTCCACCGACGGCGGGCGTGCTGCGCGGTCGCGGCTTCTCCAGCACCATCAAATACACCCTGACCCCGCCGCGGAGCTCCGTCGAGTCGGAGGCAGTCGTCGCGCTGGGGACGGACGGTGTTTACGAAGTGCGCGTCGCGACGGTGAACATCGGGCAGGGGTCCGATACCACGATGGCGCAGATCGCGGCCGAGGCCCTCGGCGCGACGCTGGCCGACATGCGGGTCGTCCACAGCGACACCGGGTTGGTTCCCCCCGACACGAGCACCACGGCCAGCCGGTCGACCTTCCACATGGGCAACGCGGTCCTCGATGCCGCGACCAAGCTGCGCGCGGAGATCATCGACGTCTCGTCGGCGCTGCTCGAAGAGGAGGCGGAGGCCCTCGCGCTTGACGGCTCAGCCGTCCGAGTCGCTGCCGCCCCCGAGCGCCGCATCGGCCTCGTCGAGTTGGTGGAGGCGCAGGGCGGTCCGCTATCGATGTCCGGCGAGTGCGAGGTTGGCGGCACCTACGTTGACGCCGAAGGCCGCAGCTACCCGATCAGCTCCACCTTCTGGACCTTCGCGTCGGCCGGCGCTGACGTGGAGGTGTCCATGGAAACGGGTGAGGTTCGTCTGACCAAGGTCTCCTCCGCGGCGAACGTCGGCAAGGCCATCAACCCCGTGTCGGTCCACAGGCAGATCGAGGGAGGACTCGGCATGGAGCTGGGCCCGACGCTCTTTGAGCGGCTCGTGTGGGACGACACGGGCCAGTTGTTGACCTCGTCGCTGCTGGACTACCCGCTGCCGACGATGTCGACGATGCCCGAGTACGCGACCGCGCTCGTCGAGCCCCACTTCGAGGGCGGCCCATACGGCGCCAAGGGCATGGGAGAGGTTGGGTCCGTGGTGCTGCCGGCCGCCGTCCTGAACGCAGTCTACGACGCCACGGGTGTGCTCTTCCACAGCGTCCCATTGGACCCGGAGACCGTGCTGCGGGCGCTAGCGGAGGCCGCGGGCGAAGCCCCGGAGGAGCTCAAATGAACGTGGAGCTGACGGTGAACGGCGAGCAGCACCGGGTCGACGTCGAACCGTGGCGCACGCTGCTATCGGTGTTGCGGGAAGACCTCGGCCTGACGGGGACCAAGAGCTACTGCTACTCGGGGGCGTGCGGCGCCTGCACGGTGCTGCTGGACGGTGAGTCGGCTTCGGCCTGCAGCCTCCTGGCGCCGCAGGTGCGTGGCCGGGCGGTGACGACGATTGAGGGGCTCACGCCCCTGGGTGAAGAGCCAACGTCCCAGGGCGCCCTCCACCCTATCCAACAGGCGTACATCGACCACTGGGGCTTGCAGTGTGGTTACTGCACGCCGGGCATGGTGTTGCTGACGAAGGCGCTGCTCGATGCCAATCCACACCCGACGGACGAGGAGATCGTCCGCCACATGAGTGGGAACATCTGTCGCTGCACGGGCTACGCCGGGATCATGGAGTCGGTCCGCGCTGCTGCGGCCGCGCTGGGAGGCTGAGCCATGGACGTCTATCGGCGCATCGTTCGGCCTATTCTGTTCCGGCTGACCGCGGACCAAGCGCATGGCCTCGCGAGGCTGGTGCTGCGGCTCGGGCCACTATGGCGGCTCATCGGGCTCTCATCTCGCTCCGGCAGCCCCCGGCTAAGGACGACGATGCACACGCCGATGGGGGAGCTCGCACTGGATAGCCCCATCGGCCTCGCCCCGGGACTCGACAAGGACGGACAGTTCATTCCGGCGTTGTCTCAGCTCGGCTTCGGGTACCTGGTCGTGGGCTCCATTACTAAGGAGCCGCGTCCCGGCAACCCGTTTCCGCGCCTCGTCCGCTACCCCGATACCGAGGCGATCGCCAACTCGATGGGGTTGCCAAGCCAGGGCCTGGATCTGGCCATCGAGACGCTTCGCCGCCGGCCCCGGACACGGGCAAAGGTCATTGGCAGCGTTGCGGGCTTCACGCTCGAAGAGCTGCTGGAGTGCGCCGAGCGCGTCGAGCCTTATGTCGATGCCGTGGAGATCGGGCTGGTCTGCCCGAACACGACTCCGGAGGAGCGACTGGAGGAGCTGAGGCTCTTCACCGAGCTGGCGGAGACGCTGGCCGAGCGCCGACGCAAGCCGCTCTTCATCAAGCTGCCCCCCTATTTCAACGATGCCGACCGGGACCGTGTCATGGCAATGTTGGACGTGTGCGTCCGGGTCGGCGTCGACGGGGTCAGTCTCCAGGGCAATGGCCGTACCCAGGAGCCCAGGCTTGGCACGGGGCAGGGCTCGCTTTCGGGCCGGCCGGCGCTGGCTGTACGCTACGCATCACGTGCGAGGTGGCGGACCGCAGCCAGGGGAAGCTGCTGATTCGCGTCTCGGGCGGCATCTTCACCGGCGCGGAGGCCGCCGAGGTGCTGAGGCAGGGCGCGGACGCTGTGGAGTTCTACACCGCCCTCGTCTACCGGGGATGGAACGCCGCCAACGCGATGGCCAGGGAGCTCGACGCCGAGATGAAGCGCGTGGGCGCGGCCCATCCCGCCGACCTCCGGTCGAATCCCCTGGGCGCGCGCTGACCTAGGCGCCGGGCAGCTCCGCCAGCTGACTGAGGTAGGCCCAGAGTCCGCTCTGCGCGTGGGTCCGCGCCGAGGTCTCGCCTGGCTCCCGCTTGAAGTGAGGCAGACTGCTTCGCATCATTGACGATGCGACCCAGTCGTCCACGTCTTCGGTGCTGAGGTGAGGGTGGTCGGGGCCCCCGGCGCAGCGCGCATACCAATTCATCTTTGCCTGCTCCTCCAGCTCCAGCATGGTGACGACGGCATCTTCCAGCGAAGCGCCCACGGTGATGGCGCCGTGGCCTCGAAGCAACATGGCCCTCCCGGATCCCATATACCCGGCCACCTCTATGCCGTCCTCCTCGGTGACGATGAGCTGGGAGCGCGGGTATAGGGGGAGCGGGTCGCGGACGAGGACGTTGCCCTCGTTGCACATAGGGACCAGGTCGCCACCGAGAACGCTGGCCAGGGTGGCAAAGCGTGGGTGCACGTGGACCACCGCCTCGATCTCTGGGTGTGAGCGGAACATGCACGCGTGGAGCATGACCTCGCTGACCTGGCTGATGCCCGGTGGGCCCTCGATGAGGTTGGCCCCGAGGTCGCAGACGACCATGTCCTCGGGCCTCATGAGGGCCAGTGCGTCGACTGCGTAGCCTCTGCCCTTCGTTACGAACTGGTCGGGAGCGCCGGGGACTCGCACGGATGCGTGGCCCAGCGACGCCAGCACGCCTTGCGCCATGCCGGTCTGCGCTAGCATGCGATTGGCGCTGGCGGTCTGCGCTTTTACTTCCAGCAAGTCGTCGGGCATGGCGCACCTCTGATGGCTTAGTGGGTGGCGGCGGCGCGCGCCGCCGGTGAGAGCGTATCCGATTTCGAATCGTGACTGGCGTGCCCCCGCGCGAGCGCGGCGATGCCCCGGCTAGGCCTGCTCGCCAAGCCAATCTGCGAGCACCGCGTCGGTGTGCTCGCCCAGGCGGGGTGAGGGCCCAGCGGGCCCGGTCTCGGCTTCAGAAAACCGGAAGGGCGTGTTGGCGACGCGCCAGGTACCAAGCTGGGTGTGTGGGACCTCCGCGATCATGCCGCGCGAGACGACCTGCGGGTCCACAGCCAGCTGCCCGACGTCGGTGACCGGACCCGCAGGTACGCCGACCGCGCTCAGCCGCCGCAGCCACTCCTCGGTTGGATTCTCCGCGAAGGCTGCGTCCAGCACCTCCTCCAGCGCGGTGCGGTTGGCGACCCTGGAGCGGTTGTCGCTGAACCGCGAGTCGTCCGCGAGGGTCGGGCGCGCGATGGCGGCGCAGAAGGCGCGCCAGAGTTGTGGGTCGTCGGAGAGCAGGGCCACGACGACCTGACCGTCGGCAGTGTCGAAGGTCTGGAATGGCGCGGCGGCCGGGTGTCGGGAGCCGATGCGGCCCGGCACCTCCCCCGTGGCGAAGTACCGCCCCAGCGGATTCTCCATGAGCGTCACCTGACAGTCGAGCATGGCCGTGTCGATGTACTGACCCCGCCCGGTGGCGCTCCGTTGATACAACGCCGTCGTTATGGACAGCGCCGCGAATAGCCCCGCGAGGCTGTCGCCCAGCGATACGCCCGGCCGCAACGGCGCACCCCCGGCCTCGCCAGTCACGCTCATCAGTCCGCCCATCGCCTGGACGACGGCGTCCAGCGCGGGGAGCTGCGCGTACGGCCCCTCCTGGCCGAAGCCGGTGATGGATGCGTAGACCAACCGCGGGTTGTCGCTGGCGAGGTCTGCGTACCCCAGGCCCAGGCGTCCCAGGGTTCCCGGCGCGTAGTTCTCGACGAGCACGTCGGCCTTCGCGGCCAGCCGCTTGAACGTCTCGCGGTCAGCGTCGTCGAAGATATCCAGGCTGACGGCGCGCTTGCCGCGGTTGACGCTTACGAAGTACGACGTGTCATCGCCAACGAGCGGGCCAAGCCGCCGGGCCAGGTCTCCGCCTGGTGGGCGCTCGATCTTCACGACGTCGGCCCCCAGATCCGCCAGCAGCATGGTGCAGAACGGGCCGGACAGTATCCGGCTCACGTCGAGCACCTTGATATCGCGAAGCGGTCCGTTCATGGAGACATCGTGCGGCGTGCCTGCGCGCGGGGTCGCTGATTTGTTGCGGCGGCTCTCTGCTGGCCGAACCGCAAGCGGGGCGGCACGTCGTTCGTGCCACCCCGCCTTCAATCGCGGTTGGGTCCGCTCAGTCGGCCGCTAGCCGGCCGGCGTCGCGGCGACCTGCTCGACCAGCTTGGGGTTTTCCGCGCGCCGGGTGGAGACGCCCGCCCAGTCTGCGGTCTTCCGGCTGACCTTGCCGTCACGGAAGAACTCCAGGAACGCCTGGTTGAACATCTCGGGTTGGTCGGTCTGGCCCTGGTGGCCACACTCGTCCGGGTAGAAGAACTGGATGTTGTCGAACCCGACGTCCTCCTGCATGAACCCGTTCTCCACGGGGATGAGGACGTCCTGCTTCCCGTAGAGGTAGATGCCGGGGATGGTGAGCTTGTTGAAGCGGTCCTTGGTGCTCATCCGCGAGGACAGGTTCGGGTCGTTGAGCAGCCCATCGCGGGCCTTAGCGTTGGCCTCGAACGACTGCTTTTGACGGATCGCGGCGTTGTTGCGCATCGTGATCAGCTCGGGCCAGATCGCGGACTGCGCGTAGATGATGCCCTCCATGAGGGTGCGCATGCTGGCTTCGGTGAAGTCGTAGTCAGGACGCACGTAGTCCGGGTTTGCGCTGTACTTGGAGTCCTTGCCGTCCACCCTCAGCGCGGGGTCCACGAGGTCGCCAACGCCGCCGGCGATGAGCCCGAAGCTCAGGATCCGGTCGGTGTGGTGCATCACGGTCTGCACGGTGTTGGTGCAACCCATTGAGTTGCCAGCCACGTGGAACTTGTCGATGCACATTGCATCCGCGAAGTCGATGACGAACTGGACGTGGCTGAGCGTGCCCAGTGTTGGCCAGTACGCCTCGCGCGTGTCCGCCAGGCCGAAGCCGGGCATGTCCGGGCAGTAGACGCGGAAGCCATTGGCGCCCAGGAACGGGGCCATGAAGCGCCACCCCGCTGTGCCGGAGGAGCCGTTGATGCCGCCGTGGAGCAGAATGATCGCGGGCCCCGTGTCGCCGGCGGTCATGTAGTGGGCCTTGGCGCCGTTGGCCAAGCGGACCCACCGGCTTGCCAGCCCTTCGACGTGAACGATGCCTTCTTCGGTAATTTCCATTTGCGTCACTCCTTGGCCTTGTCGGCCCCGCTTTCGGCTCGTCGAGCCGTCCGATGCTGCTGACTCCGATGGCCCGGTACCGCCCCAAAACGGCCCTAGGCGTCGGCTGAGGGTCGCAGGCTAGCGCTTGGCGGTTGCGTGGTCAACCAACGGGAGGCGGGGCCCGCTCCAGCCGGGCCGTCACTACGCCGGTTTGTCGCCCTTCAGCGTGATGCGGTGCATGACGCGGCGGTACCCTTGGGCGTCGCCTATGGCGCCTGGCCGATGACGTCTCCCGCCTTGAGGCGCTCCAGGTAGGTGGCGACGGTCTGTGCCGAGATGGCGAATCCCACGCCCTCGATGCTGACGTCGACGAACTTCGCCGACACGATGCCGATCACGCGGCCCTGAAGGTCCACCAGCGGCCCGCCGCTGTTGCCGGGGTTCACCGCGGCATCCGTCTGGAGCCAGACGATGCTGCGCCCCGGGTCGTTTTTGACGGCCGACACGAGGCCCTGGGTGATGGTCAGATCGTCGGTCCCGAGCGGGAAGCCGATGGCGAGCGCAAGGGTACCGAGCCTCGTCTCCACGCCCACGCCCAACTCCACGGGCGCCAGGGCGGCCTCCGGCTCGACTTTGAGCACGGCGATGTCGCGGATGAGGTCACGGCCGACCACCGTCGCCTCCAGCTCCGTGCCGTCGTCTAGCCTCACGGTGATCTCGGCGGCGTCGACGATAACGTGATCGTTGGTTACCACGAGCCCGTCGGCGTCGACGATGAACCCGGAGCCCAGCCCGAGGTCCGTCTCGATGCGGACGATGGAGCTGCGCACCGCCGCGGTTACGTCGGCGATGGTCAGGTCCACCGGCTGTGTGTCGCTGGACAACTGGAGCACGGCCGCGCTGACGGCCACACCCGCGGTCCGAGGGAGCCACCGAGGGTCGATATCGTTGGACTCGTTGTCGGTCAGGCGCTGGACGTCGGTGCCGTCAGCGTCCATGACGTACAGCTCTTGGTTTTCGTCCCTGTCGGAATAGAAGACGATCCGGTCGCCGTCGGGCGACCAGGACGGGCTGCGGTCCTCCGCGTCGGTGTCCGTGAGGTTGACCACGTCCGTCCCGTCGGTGTCCATGGCGTAGATGTCGTCGCTGTCGTCACGGTTCGACGCGAACAGGATCCTGCGGCCATTGGGTGACCACGCCGGGGACGTATCGTTCTTCGGGTGGTTGGTCAGGCGGCGATCGCCCGTGCCGTCGGCGCGGATGACGTGGATGTGCCCGCGTTCGCCCTCCGGGGTCCAGTCGTAGACGATGAACGTGCCGTCGGGAGACCAGGCGGGGACGAAGGCGTCGCCATCCGGGTCGTTGAGGAGCCTGGTCGCATTGCCGCCGTCGGCGTCTATGACGTAGAGCTCGCGCAGGTCCTGTTCCAGGTCCAAACGCACGAAAGCGATCTTGGTGCCGTCGGGCGACCACGAGGGGTAGATATGGCCGACGGTCGGCTCGTTCTCGACCAGGACCACGGTCCACGCCTGTTCGTCGTCGGTCAGCACGATGCCGGTGCCGAGGGCGAAGGCATCGTAGGCCAGGCGGCGGCCGTCGGGCGACCAGGAGTAGAGGAACTTGCGCGCCGGAGTTGACGTGATGCGCTGAGGGTCCGACCCATCGGCGCTCATGACGTAGATATCGAATTGGTCATCCTCCCGGTCGGAGAGGAAGGAGATGCGGTCCGGAAGAACGGTGACTTTGGCGGAGGCGCTCTTCGTGACGCCGCCGACGGTGGCCGACACCTCGATCGCGTCCGTGAACTCACCGGCCTCGTCTCCCGCGGCGAAGAGCCCATCGGCGTCGATACTGCCGCCGTCGCTCGCGGCCCACTGGAGGGGCGTCGATATGCGGTTCCCGAACCGGTCGCCCGCCGCTGCCACCAGCTGCTGCGTCATGCCCAGGCCGAGCTTGATACCCGGCGGGCCGACGACAACCTGCGTTAGCTGTCCCGGCGCGACCGTCACCGGGGCCACCGCCGTGAGGGTCGTGTCGCCCAGCTTGGCGGTGACCTCTATGCTCGGCCCGTAGGCGCCCGCGGAAGTGGGGGCGGCGAGCGTGCCGTCAGCGGCCACCGCGATGTCCTGTAGGGTGCTGCGCCAGGTGACCTCAACGTCGGGCAGCGGATTGTCGTCAGCGTCGGTAGCCACCACCTCCAGCGCCAGCGATTCGCCAGCGACGACGTCGATCGAGGCCGGCTCGATGCGCACTCGCGATAGCGGACCTGGGGCGATGGTGAACTTGGCAACGCCCGTCACGGCGCCATCGCCGGTCCCGAGGCCCACCATGACCTCGAACGTGCCCGCGACCGGCCCCGCCGTGAGGAGGCCGTCGCCGGTGACCGCGTTGGCATCGCCCTCGACCGACCACACGATGGCCTCGCCTTCGACCTGGTTCCCGAACTCGTCGAGAACCTGTGCTTCCAGCCGGAGCTCAGCCCCGATGTCGAGTGAGCCGTCGAGGCTGGCGACCTCGATGCGTGCCGGCTGCGATGGCGCAATGACGATGTCCGCCGCCGCCGACAGGCCATCCCCCGAGCTCACGGCCGCGATGACCGCGTCGGCGAACGTCCCCGCCTGGCGGCCTGCCGTGAACAGCCCGGTGGCGTCCACCGTGCCGGCGCTCGATGCCGACCACGTGACGTCGGCGTCGACGGCGTTGCCGAAGGCGTCGAGCACCTGAGCAGCAAAGCGGTGCTGGGCGCCTGCGGCGATGGGTCCGTTAGCGGACTCGACCGACAGTTCGGCGGCCGGGCCGGGCGCCACGACGATGAGCCCGGCGCGCGTCGCCGAGTCGGGCCCGGCGCCGGTGGACGCCGTCAGCGTCACGTCATACGTTCCGGCCAACGTATAGCGGTGCGCGGGGCTCTGCTCGCTCGACGACCCACCGTCACCGAACTCCCAACCCCAGGCCGTAGGCTCGCCGAGCGACGTGTCGGTGAACTGGACGGTGAGTGGCGCCGCTCCGCTTGTCGGCGATGCGTCGAAGCCGGAGCTTGGGGGCGAGCCGGACGAGCAGGCCGCGAGGGCAAGTGCCGCGAGAGTGAGGACCGCCAGTATCGGCGCGCGAGCCTTGCCCAACCACCACCTCCCCAAGCAAAAACGACCGTCAGCGTACTACACGGCGTGCGGACGCCGGCCTGACGCCGCCGTGCAGGCCACGCTGGAGCCGCCGCGAGAAACGCCAACCATGAAACGCGCTCGCACTACGGCGCCCTTGCGGGCATAAGCTCTTAGGCTCTGGAGGTCACGGGCGCGCAACGGACTGTCTTCCTGAGCGCGTACCAGAACCGCAAACGGCCCACCCTTGCGGAGCAGACGGAGGACGTTCTTGCCCGGTTCGACGACATGCTCGCCAGCAGCAGCATGGTTCGGACCAACGTGGTGTTTTACGACGTCGTCTGCGACCCCAGCGTCAGCGACTCGGAGTTCCACGACGTCGTTATGCCCGCGCTGAGCGTCTACTACGATGCGTGTGGCGACGCCAAGCCCGCCGTCGGGCCCGCGCGCTTCGCTCGGCTTCTCGGCGGTGCGCTGGTGGAAATGACCATGGTCGCGGCGGACTGAGCCCGACGCGCATGCTGTCGATCTCCAACCGCGTCGCGGAGCGTTCACCCTTCTACTACGGCTGGGTGATTGCAGTCGTGGTTGGGCTCATCAGCCTCGCCGGCGTCTCGGCCAGCCCGGCGATCCTCGGCATCTTCTTCACGGACATGGCGGACGAGTTCGGATGGTCGCGGACGATGATGTCCGGAAGCATCGCCGCGGGCACGGTGCTCATCATCCCTGCAGCGCCGTTGTCTGGGCGGCTTGTCGATCGATACGGGCCACGGCCTATTGTGGTTGGCGGCGGCGCAGTCGTGACGCTCTGTCTGTTCGGCCTGTCGTACACCGACTCCGTGTTCAGCTTCTATGCGCTGCTGAGCATCGGATTCGGAGTGAACGCCGGTATCACGAGGGTCGCGGTCAACGCCGTCGTCGCCCAATGGTTCGTCCACTACCGTGGCCGGGCGATGGCCGTGATGAGCATGTTCCTGGGTCTCGGTTTCGTGATCATGCCGATCTTGGCCGCGCTGGTCATCGACCAGTGGGGCTGGCGAGCAGGGTGGCGTTCTCTGGCCCTGGCAACGTTCTTGGCATCCGTCCCCGCGAGCCAGTTGCTCCTGCGCCGGCAGCCGTCCGACGTGGGCCAGCTGGTCGACGGCTTGACGAGTGCGACCGCCGCCAGCGCGACCGGCACCCAAGAGTACGTCGACGACGAGGTCCAGTGGACGTCGCGGGACGCGGTACGCACGGCCGCCTTCTGGATAGTGCTCGTCAGCCTTAGCACCATCGCCATCGCCATCCTAGGGTTGGCGGTCCACGTGGTACCCCACCTGGTGGACCAAGGCGTCAGCCTGAGGCTCGCAGCCCTCACGTTCAGCTTCGCGGGCGCCACGATGCTCCTGTCGAGCTTCATGTGGGGTTGGTTCCTCGACCGCTTCCCTGCTCGGACTGCCTTCCTCGCAGCTTCGGTACTCGTCATCCTCTTTACCCTGCTCGCCATGGTGGCGCGATCGGAGTGGATGGTGGTGCCGCTGGGGGTGACCATGGGGCTCGGCTTCGGCGGGTTTGGGATGGTACAGCGCACGATCTACGCCAACTACTTTGGCCGGCAGTCCGCTGGAACGATTCTGGGGTTGGCCGTGCCGTTCATCGCCATCGCGCAGGGCGGCGGTACGTTGATCGCGGGAGCCGCCTACGACCTCTTTGGCGATTACACGCAGGTGTTTCTTCTATTCATCGGGCTCATGGTGTTGTCCATGGGCCTCATGTACACCGTGCGTAAGCCGATGAAGCCGGCCACCGTCCAGCCTGGCGTGGCACACGGGGCGCTATAGCCCGGCCGGGACGTCGATCTCGCGCAGGTCCGGCGCGATGGTCAGCGGGGCCTCGGTCAGCGCTTGCACGGCCTCCGGCGACCAGCCGGGCGCGATCTCGCGCAGCGCAAAGCCGTCGGGTGTGACGTCGAAGACCCCCAGCGTGGTCGCGACCCGCTGCACGACTCCTTGCGCGGTGAGCGGCAGCGAGCACCGGCGCTTCAGCCGTGGCGCGCCATCGCGTGTCGTGTGCTCCATGGCCACGAGGACGCGCTTGGCGCCCACCGCCAGGTCCATGGCGCCGCCGATGCCGCCGCCTCGGCGCCCGGCGAGCTTCCAGTTGGCCAGGTCGCCGTTCTCCGCGACCTCGTAGGCACCCATGACGGTGACGTCCACGTAGCCCGCGCGGATGAGCGCGAACGACGTGGCGTGCTCGACGATGGCCATCCCCGGTTGGGCCAGTACGTAGGTACCGCCCGCGTTGACCAGGTGGTAGTCGGCCTCGTCGGCCGTCGCCTCAGGGCCGTAGCCGATGACGCCGTTCTCCGCATGGAGCGTCACCCGGTTCTCCGGGGCGATGAAATTGGCGCAGAGCGTCGGCAGGCCGATGCCCAGGTTCACCACCCAACCGTCCTCGAACTCCTGCGCCAGGCGGTAAGCCAGGGCGTTCCTGCTCAGCGGAGCCGGCGTCGAGGTCATGAGCTGGAGCCCGCCCCGTCCCACAACCCCTCGGGCGCGGGCGGAATCTGAACGATCCGATCGACCACGATGCCCGGTGTGTGTACCGCATCGGGGTCGATCTCGCCGGGCTCACACACGGGCTCCTCGACCTCGACGATGGTCGTGCGGGCCGCCATGGCCATGATGGGACCGAAGTTTCGCTGCGCCAGGCGGAACTGGAGATTCCCCGTGGTGTCGGCGCGGTGCGCTCGGAGCAGCGCGTAGTCGGCGGTCAGTGGGTGTTCGAGCAGGTAGTCGCGGCCGTCGATGGTGCGCTGCTCCTTGCCCTCCGCCACCTCGGTGCCGACCCCGGTCGGCGTGTAGAACGCGCCAATGCCCGCGCCGCCTGCCCGGATGCGCTCGGCGAGCGTCCCCTGGGGCATGAGCTCGGTCTCGATCTCGCCGGCCTCGACGATCCTTTCGAAGGGCAGGCGGCCGTCACCCGAGCGCGCGCTGAACGCGCTTACCATGCGCCGTACACGTCCGGCCTCGATTAGCGAGCCGGGGTGGACCGCTCCTGAGGCGACGCCGGGGGAGTTGAAGATGCACGTCAGGTCTCTGGCGCCCTGTTCGAGCAGGGCACGGATGAGGTTCCGCGGCGTGCCCGGCCCGGTGAACCCCGAGATCATGACGGTCGCGCCGTCGGGGATGTCGGCGACCGCGTCGGCCATTGTCGGAAGGACTTTGCTCATGGCTTGCCGTGGCCCCGCCTGGGCGGGCCACGCAGTCTACGCTTCGGTGGGCCCGTGGCGACCGCGCGGGGTCGGGCTACGGCTGGACGTTGAGGACGTCGTCCCGGACGTTGACGACGAAGCGCCAGGTCGCGCCCGCATCGTCGCTGCGGTAGAGGAGGTAGCCGTCGGTCTCGGCGTAGACGACGCTGGGGTTGGAGGGCGCGAACACGATCTCGCGGAACGGGGCTGGCGCGGTCGCCACCACACTGACGCTCCCGAGGCCGTTGGTCGAGCGGCGCAGCCGGCTCTGGCTCGCGAACACGACGAGGCTCGAGTTCTGCGGCGACACCGCGATGGGCCCGTTTACCTGATGGATGGCGCTCTGCGACCACGTGGCGCCTGCGTCGCGCGATACCCAGCCGAAGTAAGTGCCGTCTTCGTTCGCGTACAGCACGTTACCGTCGGCTGAGACGGCGAAGCTGCCGATGGCCTTGGTCCGGAGCTCAGCGGCAAAGGGGGTCCACGTGACGCCGGCGTCGGTGCTCCTGATGAACCCGACGTTCTGGCTCCGGTCCTCCCAGTTCGTACCGAAGGTGATCAGGGTCGACGGTTCGTTTGGCACGGTTGTCATGATGATGTAGCCGTTGCGCCCGTCGTTGGGCCCGACCTCGATCCGCTGCCAGTTCTCGCCTCCGTCGACTGTGCGGAATATGCCTCCGGGGAAGTAGCCGCTGCCGCCCGTGTAGCTCGGCTCGCCACCCTCTAACCCTGCGATCGCTATGTTGGCATCGGTCGGGTGGAAGCGCACGGAGGTCACACGCGAGGTGGTGAACCCGCAGTTAAGCCGTGTCCACGACCCACCGCCGTCGGTGCTCTTGTAGAGGCCGGCGTTGACGCGAGGCCCGGCCGGCGGGCTTGGTGAATCGAGCGTCGCGGCCATCAGGACGGACGGGTCGCTCGGCGCGAAGGCGATATCCCATACCTCTGAGTAGCCTGTGCCTGCGTCGTCGGTGCCCAGGCCGGCGCGCAGCCGCGTCCACGTCGTACCGCCGTCCGTGGTCCTGACGAAGCCGTTGCGCTCGGTGCCGAGGACCACGATATCGGCATCGCGCGGGTGAACGGTGAGCGAGCGGAAGACGCTATCGCTGTCCTGTGGGCGGTTTGGCTCCGACGGTCCCGAGACGATTTGCGCGTTGACCGGTTGGCGGCACGCCTCGACGGTGGCGGTAGGGGTCGGCACCAGCGTTGGTGTGGGGGCCACGGTCGGTGTCGCAGTCGGCGTTAGGGTCGGCGTCGGTGTCGTAGTCGGGGTTGGTGCCGCAGCCAGTGTTGACGGCGCCTCGCGTTGCAGGGGCCGCGACGTTGGCGTTGGGCTCGGGTCGACTCCGCGAGTCGGCGTTGGTGCCGCAGTCGGTGTTGGCGTCGCCTCGCGTTGCAGGGGCTGCGATATCGACGTGGGCGTTGCCGCCCTTGCGCAGCCGGCGACGGCCAGGGCGAGGGCGAAGATCGCGGCGCGGCGCCAGGTACTCATGTGCCAACACTGCCGCGCTCAGGCGCCGCCCACAAGACGGTGCGCCCCCAGATCGGCCACGTGCCAGCCTGCCTAGCAGGATGCGGGCAGCGGCGGAGCGGACGAAGCGGACCCCTAAGCGAAATGAGGCCCTAGGTGAAATGAGGCCCGAGACGCCCTACGTGAAATGAGGGTTGAATATCTGACCCCCGGCGTCCGCTATGTCGCGAACGATGGAGTGAACGCGCTGGTGCATGATGTACTCCCAGTCCAGCTCCACCCCCAAGCCCGGACCTTGCGGTACCGGCACGTGCCCGTGCTCGTCGACGTGCTCGAACTCGTCGAGGTAGGCGGGCTCGTAGATGGGAGGTTTTGTCCTCTTGACCTTGGGGTTCAGAAGGCCAAGCTCGTAGTAGTTCGTGTTGCGGACGGCCGCGATGCAATGGCGGTGCGCCAGGCCTCCGCCGTGGAACTCGACGTCGAGCCCGAAGCCCTCCGCTGCGTGGGCGACCTTCATGGCGCCGGTGATGCCTCCGTCTTCGTAGGCGCCCGTGCGAACGAAGTCGGTCCCGCCGTTGACGATGAAGTCGACGTGGTGCTCCAGGCCGAAGACGTGCTCAGCCTGGAGGAGCGGGGTCTTGATCAACTCGCGGAGCTTGCGGTGGCCGAATATCGACACGCCGCCGTCCCGGTAGGGGTCTTCGAGCCAGAAGAACCGCGCCTCGTCGCACGCACGCCCGACCTTGAGCGCATCGGCCCACGTCACGAGCTCGCACGCCGGGTCGATCATGAGGTCGATGTCGTCGCCAACCCGCTTGCGGACCTCGTGGACCGTGGCCGTCTCGCGCGAGACAGGACCCTGCCCCCAACCGTGGATCTTGAAGGCCGGGTACCCCAGCGACTTCGCCTGCACGGCGAAGTCCGCGTACGCCTCGGGGCTGCTGAGCCCGCCGTTCTCATCGCCGTGATACGTGCTCGCGTAGGCGGGTAGGGAGTCCTTATAGCCGCCGAGTAGCTGGTAGATCGGGGCGCCGTAGTACTTGCCCGCGAAGTCCCAGAGGGCCACGTCGACCATGGAGATAGCGGTCCGGTCCGTATGGCGCAGCCCGCGCTTGAGGTCGTTGTAGATTCGCTCGCGCTCAAGCGGGTTCTTGCCCAGCACGTAGTGCGCGACCGTGTCCAGATAGTGGGACGCGCGCTGGACGTCGCCGGCCGGGTACTCGCCGACGATGCCGATGTCGGTGTGGAGCCGGAAGATGGTCGGGTTGTTCGTGAGGACGCTGCCGGGCTCATACACCTGATTGAAGCCGGCGTAGTCGGTCCCGAGGTCCTCTATCTTGTGCTCGAACACGACGAGCTCGAGTTTGGTCACCTTCGGCTCGGCCATGGTGTGCCTCCCGCCCCGGATGGCCCGCATGTTAGCAAAGGGGACGAATGCGGGGCGTCTAGCGGGCCCGCCCGACTTTCGTACTACGTATTTGGCGCCGTCCGGTCGTCGCCGTGTGCCCGATTGACCCGCACGATGGGAGGTAGCAACTCGATCAAGATTCGCATTGGCAAATTGGGGGATAGACATGGGACAACCTAGCATTGGCTTGGTCCGCGCCACCGGCTTGACGCTCGTGGCCCTCGCAGTGGCGGTCGGTGTCGCGCTGGTCGGCATCTCGACGGTGACGACGGACGTACCGTTCGGACAGCTCCTCGTGGAGATCGCGCAGGACACCGGCTACACCGTCGGAATGGCCGCCGCAATCGCCGCGGGCGCGATGATCGCCATCGCCGGCGGCCTGCTCTACTCGGTGCTCCGGTGGTGGGACCCAGCGCTGGCCATGGTCGGCGCCATCGGGTTCGCCCTCGCGGGCCTGGTGCTCGCGGGTGTCGGGACTGCGGGCCTGGCTCTCGGCGACTCCGCCGCGGCCATGCTCTTGGTGACGAGCCCACAGGAGGCCGCGGCCCTGGCTACCAGCGCCGTGCCACTGGCACAGCTGATCGACAAGGGGTGGTACGTGGGCGCCACGACCTTCCTGCCGATGGGGCTTGGCGCGTTCGGCCTGGTGGTCGCGCGCTCGGGGATGATGCCCCGCGCGTTGGGCGCCGTGGCCATTGCCATCGCGGCGCTGCTGCCCTTCGCATGGGCAAATGATAGCGTCGCTACCGCGGGCGCCGGTGCGACCATTGCGTGGTTGGTGGCGATCGGCTCGTGGGTGATAGTCCAGGGCGTTCGGCAGTCGCCCATGGTGACCGTCGCGGCGCCGGACTTCGAGCAGGCACTCACCGCCAACTAGAGTTGGCGGCTGACTCAGGCGCTCTTCGATGGGGGCGGACCGCTGTGGCGGCCCGCCCCCATCGCGTTCGTGGCCACGGCGGGCCATCGCGCGTCTGTCGCCCGAACCGCTCGGTCCCTCAGGACAGGCTCCGCGAAGGCCCGCTGGGTATCCGCACCAACCCGGCATCGCCTTCGGTGGACGCCTTCCGAGACCGATGGTAGAAAGAGACCAAACCCCTGCCGCACTGGCGTCGTATCACTTAGTGATGGGCGTCGGAGGCGTGCTTGAGAAGACATCAGGTTGAACGAAGGCCTGCCAGAGCCGCCGGATTCCGTGCTCGTAGCTCGCGTCGTCCAGGGCGACAGTGCGTCGATGGACGAGCTGTACAGCCGCTACCGGCAGGCGGTGTTCAGCATGTGCTACGGCATCCTGCGCGATTACGGCTCGGCAGAGGACATCACGCAAGAGGTCTTCCTCTCGCTGTGGACCCGGGCCGCGTCCTTTGATCCTGAACGAGGGGTATTCCGCCACTGGTTCCTGCACCTCGCCCACAACCGCATTATCGATGAGTTGCGCAGGCGCCGTCGCCATGCCCAGCACGCTTCGGACCGCGAGCCGGAGGACGTGGCGCTGGGGCTGGTGGCGCCTGGCGATACGGCCGACATGGCGATCAGCGCCGTGATGTTCGGCGACGTGAAAGAGGTGCTGTTGATGCTCCCTGAGGAGCAGCGAGTGGCCGTGGTCATGGCCTACCTGCACGGCGCCACCCAACAGGAGATCGCGGACCGCACGGAGGTCCCATTGGGCACGGTGAAGACGAGGATCCGGCTCGGGCTCATCAAGCTGCGGCAATCGCTGCGGCAACCCATGGGCGAGGAGGCGTAAGTGGAGCGCGAGCCCAGCGACCCCATCGAGGCGCTGCTGCCCGGCTACGCGCTGAATGCGCTTGACCCGGACGATCGCCTGCGCGTAGAGCGCGCGCTGGAGCGCGAGCCCCGCTATCAGGAGGTGCTTCGCGACTACCTGGAGGGCGCTGCCGCGCTGGCGCGGGGCTTCGAGTCCGTCGTGCCCTCCGCGTCGGTGAGGGCACGACCCGCGCCCCGTGATGCGGACACCTCGGGGGCGGACCTCCCATCGGTGGCCGCAGCCACGCCGGCTCCCCGCCGGGCGTGGGCCCTGCGAACGCTCAGCGGGGTGGCTGCCGTCCTCTTCGTCTCCATCGTTGGCTTCGGCGTCACGATGTCCATGCAGCAGGGCCGGATCGATGACCTCGAGACCGAAATGGCGGAAACGGAGCAGAGCGTGGAGGATCAGCGCACGTTGGCCTACTTCAGCACACTGCCCAACGTCGAGACAACGGTCATGAAGCCCGTGGCGACCCCGGTCTCCCTCGCTTCCGCAACGACCGTCGGGCCCCGCGCGATGCTCATGATTGACCCTGACTCGAATGCCGCGCTACTGGTTGCGTTGAACCTAGACCCGCTTGGGCCCCAACAGGTCTACCGGACCTGGCTCTGGGACCGTGAGGGCCGTGCCACCCACCTGGCCTCCTTCGATGTCGACGCGTCCGGGTTCGCGCAGCTCTACATGCACGCGTCCGACGCCATGGAGGCGGGGCGTGGCATCAGCGTGGGGTCTGCGACGCTGAACGCAGGCACGGTGGCGGACGACAGGACCATCCTGGTGGGCCGCATCGACCAGGCTCAGTAGCCCGCTCGGGCTGGGCCAATCCACCTTCTCACTTCACGCGTAGAACAAGGCAGAGGCACCGCTCTCAGAATCTCCTGATAGCCCCCTGCTTGGGAGTGATCGAGAGCACCGGCCCTCTCGTTGCGGTGTTCGGGTGGAGCCGGCTTGCCAAGGGCCGGGCGCCTCTCTCCGAAGGGTTGGGCCTATCCGCAACGGGAGGGCCACCTTGTGCCTCTCACTCCGCCGGTAGGCGCCTCCGCTTGAGGCTACGGGCTGGTCAGCAACTCCAGCGAGTGCCCGTTCGGGTCCGCGAAATAGACGCCGCGCCCCCCGCGCCGGTGATTGATCTCGCCGTCGTCCTGGGCGAAGGGCTGTGAGCCGAACGTCGTGCCGGACTCCCGGATGCGCTCGAAGATCTGGTCGAACTCCTGCTCGCTGACCTGGAAGGCGTAGTGGTGGTGCTCGAAGTCCTCGCGATTGTCGAAGTCCATGCTGAAGTTGTCGTCGACCCGAACCGGAGCGAAGTGCCCCATTGGCCCTTCGTAGGTGAGGCCCATGACGTCGGCGAAGAACCTGGCGGATGCCTCTTTGTCTTTGGCGGGGACGATGGTGTGGTTGAGGTGGATTGCCATGGCGCATACCTCGCTTCATCGGGGCGTTTTCAGGCAGGCTAAGGCGCAGGCCCATCGGCGTCAAGCGAGCGTTCGTCCCGGTGTCGCGAGCCGCTATGGCGTCGATGACGCGCCGAGGCGGGCCGGTGAAAAGGGATCGAGGGGGTAGTCGCTTTTGCCGCGGGCAATCAGCTGCGCCAGGTAGCGGCCGGTGACCAGACACGGGAGGATGCCCTTGCGCCCGTGCCCCGTCGCCAGGTAGAGCGCGCGCCAGCCGGGGACCGCGCCAATGATCGGGAGGCCGTCGCCGGAAATGGGCCGCAGGCACGCGGTGACGCGCTCGATCGCCAGGCCATCCGTGCGCGGCGCCAACCGCCGGGTCGCCTCGAGGATGCTTGCGGTGGCCTCGTCCGTCGTCTCTGCCGAGAAGCCGGCTTCCTCCTCGGTGGTCCCAGCGTAGATCGTGCCGTTGGGCTTCGGAAGCACGTATCCGCTGCCGTGGAAGATGGCGTGACGCGGCATCACCGGCGGGCCTTTGAGGTGCACGATTTGACCGCGCAGAGGGATAACCGGCACCTCCATGCCCATCCACGGCCCAGCCATCTGCGACCAAGGGCCCGCCGCGACCACGACCGCCTGTCCCGCGTAACTGGCCGCGCCCGCGATGACTCCCGTCGCGCGATCGCCCTCGCGAAGCAGACCCGTGACCTCGCCTCGAACAATCGAGGCGCCGTTGCTCTCCGCCGCGCCCGCCAACGCACGGGCGAATGGCGCGGTCTCGACCTGCGCTTCCTTAGTGTGAATGGCGCCGAGGACCCCTGCCGGAAGCCACGAGTCGATCGCCGCGACGGCGACGGCGTCTAGCCACTCGGCGGGCATGCCGATGCCGCGCTGGAGGTCGACCTGCGGCTGTAACGCCTCCGCCTCGGCCTCGTCAAACGCCGGACGCAGGACCGTCGTATCGGCCAGGTCGTAGTCGATCCCGGACTCCTCCAGCAGCGCGGGGGCCATGCTGCGGTGCAGGCGCAGCCCCTCGGCGCAGAACTCGGCGAAGGGGTCGGCGCCAGCCATCGCGGGGTCGAGCTGCGAGCGGCCTGCGGGGCTTAGCTCCCCCGCGGCCGTGCCCGAGGCGTTGGTGGCGACGCCGTCGCGCTCCACGATGATGACGCGGGCGTGGTGGTCCGCACCGAGGAAGAAGGCGACGGCGGTCCCAATGACTCCACCGCCGACGATGATGACATCGGCTGAGCGCGCATCCGACGTCATCCGGATAGGCGCTCGCCCTGGTATTGGCCGGCGTAGGGCATGGCCGTGGCAGCGTCCAGTGTCAGGAAGACCAGCTGGAGTATTCGTGCGCCTTGCGCGACGCGGAACCCCGCTTGGTTGTACACGACCATGAGCGCCTGGGAGCGTCCCTGGTACCCGGCGTCCCATACGGCGTTGTGCACCGCGACGCCGCTGCGCAGCAGACTGGAACGCGGCTTGCCGAGCGCCATGACGTGTTCGGGCAAGCGGACCGCCTCGCTCAGCGTCACTAGGTAGGGGCCAGGTGGCAGGTCGACGTAGCCTTCCCCATCGAAGGTCAGCACGCTGGTGTCGGGCAGCCGGCGCTCGACGTTGGAGCGTCCGATGCGCCCGCCGGAGCCGTAGGTCGCGACGGTGTCGAGTGTCATGTCGAAGCCGTTCGCCTGCAGCTGGGCGTCGAGATCGGAGTAGCCGGACACGAGGGGTTCGGGGGACTCGATGAGCGCCTTGATTTGCTGATGGGAGAGGACGCTCAAAAGGCACCGCCGGAGGGAATCGTCGGCATGGTAGAGGAGGAGGTGGAGGGTGTCAAAACGTGACGAGGGCCGGTATGGTTGTGGTTCGCCCAGCCTCCTACAGGGGGCGTCCAGTTTGCTGGTTTTCCATTTGCGATATCCGTCGCCAGGCGACCTGCTTGGGCTGGATGCTTACGGATTACGCCTATGAGAGAGCAGTCCAAAGTCCCATGGATTTCGCTTGACTCCGGTTCCGTTCAACTCCTAGCATCACCGTTGGCGCCAAACCCCCAACCCCACTTCGGAGGAGCGTTCCCAATGATCGGTTACTGCATGAAATGCCGCGGCGAAGTCGAGATGCAAGAGACGAAGACGGTCATGATGAAGAACGGACGCCCAGCGACCGAGGGGCGGTGCCCAGCCTGCAGCACCAGGATGTATCGACTGGGGAAAGAGCGCTAGGCGCCACGGAACGATGAGCGAAGGGGCCCGCCCGGCGGGCCCCTTTTCGTTGCTCGGGCGAGCGACCGGGAAACGCCGCCATTCGGCGGATTCAGGCAAGGTCGCGGCCCCGCGGACGGCTATAATAGCGGGGTCGTCGAAGGTGGCCGAGCACGGGAGGCTTGGGCGTGGATATCACCCTACGGGGCGTCGAGATTGGCGGGCTTCAGATTCGCTTCTATTCGGTAGCGATCCTGCTGGGGCTGTTCGCCGGTATAGCGCTGGGCCAGTGGCTGGCGAAGCGCTATCGCGAGGACCCAGCGCACGCGGTGAACATCGCAGTGCTCGGGGCCATCTTCGGCATCATCGGCGCGCGCCTCTACCACGTATTCGACCAGCAGGAGTGGCCGCGCTACCGCGACAACCCTGCCGAAATCTTCGCGGTGTGGAATGGTGGCATCGGCATCTTCGGAGCCTTTGTCGGCGCAGTCTTCGCGCTCGTCGTCTACACGTACTTCAAGGCCGAGCTCCGCCGCTACGCATCGGTCCCGTTCAGCGTGCCGGTTTTGGTGCGCCGCCGACCACCGGTGAGCACCATCAACTGGCTGGACATAGCGGCGCCGGCCTTCCTGCTGGGCCAGGCCATCGGGCGCTGGGGCAACTACTTCAACCAGGAGCTGTTCGGGAAGCCGACGGACCTGCCCTGGGCCGTGACCATCCCGACTGACCAGGTGGCCAGGGAGGCGCCCGAGTTCCTCGGTTTCAACACGTTCCACCCGCTGTTCGCCTACGAGTCGCTGCTGAACTTCCTGGGCGTCGCGATAATCGTGTTCGTGATCTTCCGGCTGGGTCCGCGGCTGCGCCCGGGGGACTCGCTGTCCATGTACATGATGTGGTACCCGGTCGTCCGCTTTTCGCTGGAGTTCCTGCGCACGGACCCGTGGGAGCAGGGGGGAATCCCCATGGCCCAGATCGTGTCCGTGGCCATGTTCGCGTTTGGCGCCGGCTCATTTGCCTACCGCCACCTGCGTGCGGCCCCGGAGCCCAAGGCGGCGCTGCCGGGCGACGGAGCCCCACGCTCTCGGTCGGCCGAGCGCCGCCGCCGTCGGCGGACACCGCAGGATAACGGTGCCTGACCCGGCGCGAGTGCTGGTGACCGGAGGCGCTGGGCTCATCGGGTCCCACTTGGTCGATGCGCTCGTGGAGCGTGGGTACGAGACTGCCGTCCTCGACTCACTGGCCAGCGGCAGCGAAGCTAACCTCAATAGCAAAGCGACCTCGTATCGCGTCGACATTCGAGATGCGGCAGGCGTTGACCAGGCCTTCGCCGAGTTTCGCCCCGAGGCGGTGAGCCACCACGCGGCGCAGGTCAGCGTTTCCGCCTCGGCACGCGACCCCAAAGCCGACGCTGACGTCAACATCGGCGGGTCGCTGACCATCCTCGATGCATGCCTGCGCCACGGGGTCCGGCACCTCACCTTCGCATCCACGGGAGGTGCCCTCTACGGCGAGCCGGACGCTGTCCCGTGCGACGAGGCCACCCCGATTCGCCCGCTGTCACCCTATGGCGCTGCGAAGGCCGCCGTCGAGGGCTACCTGTGGGTCTACCGGCAGACCTGGGGCTTGCCCTGTGTCGCGCTCAGGTACGCCAACGTCTACGGGCCGCGCCAGTCGTCCGATGGCGAGGCCGGGGTCGTCGCCATCTTCGCCGCGCGCATGCTTCGGGGTGAGGCGCCGGTGGTCTTTGGCACCGGCGAGGCCCTGCGCGACTACGTCTACGTTGGCGACGTGGTCGCGGCGAACCTGTCTGCGGTCGAGCGGGGTTTCGTCGGCGCCTACAACGTGGGCACCGGCGTGACCACCTCGGTCAACGAGATCGCCGCGCTGGTCGCGGATGCCACGGGGTACGGGGGGCCCATCGAGCACGCGCCCGCAAGGCCCGGCGACGTGGAGCGCATCGCGTTGGACGCCTCAGCGTTTGGCCGGGAGGCCGGTTGGCGGCCGCTGATGGGGCTGCGCGAGGGCATCGAGCGCACGGTCGCGCACCTGCGTACCGCGGGCTAGGGCCTACTCGACGGTGACGCTCTTGGCCAAGTTGCGGGGTTGGTCCACGTCCCCGCCGGTGTGCTCGGCGACGTGGTAGGCGAGCAGCTGCAGCGGCATCGTCGCCACCATCGGCTCCAGCAGCGCCGGCGCCGGGGGCACCCACAGCACGTCGTCAGCGAGTGCGGCGATGTCCTCATCGCCGTGGGTGGCCACGGCCAGCACGGGACCGCCCCTGGCCAGTATCTCGTTGATGTTGCTGATCATCTTGTCCCGCATGGCGTGCTGGGTAGCCAGCGCCACCACCGGCGTCTCCGGGTCCACCAGCGCGATGGGCCCGTGCTTCATCATCGCGGCGGTCATTCCCTCGGCGTGGATATAGCTGATCTCCTTGAGCTTCATCGCCCCTTCGCTGGCGATGGGCACCAGCAGCCCTCGACCGATGAACAGGAGGCGCTTCATGCGGCCGTACTTGGCGGCGAGCTGCGCGCAGGGACCGGCGTTGGCCTGGATGGCGTCCCCCAGCAGCACCGGCAGGTGGGCCAGGCTGTTCGCGAGGTCGGACATGGCGCTGCCGTCCATCGCTCCGCGGCGCGAGCCCAGGTGGGCGGCGAGCAGCAGGAGGCAGACGAGCGAGCTGGTGAAGGTCTTGCTCGCTGCGACGCCGACCTCTAGTCCGGCGTGCATCATCAGTGTCCCTTCGGCGACGCGCGTCGCCTGGCTCCCGGCGACGTTGACCACGGCCATGAGCCGTGCGCCGGAGGTCGACGCCGCGTGCATGGCCTCGAGCGTGTCCGCCGTCTCTCCGGACTGGGCGACGGCGACCACGAGGGTGTCCGTGGCGACCGGGTCACGGTAGCGGAACTCGGATGCGTCCTCCGCCGTGGCGGGGATGCGGGCCAGCCGCTCGACGTAGAGGGCGCCCAGCTGAGCGGCGTACAGGCTTGTACCCATGCCCACCAGCACAACGCGGGAGATGGACCTGATCTCGCGGTCGGTCAGAGGCACTTCGTCCAACGTTATCTCGCCCGGGTCAAACGAGATTCGGCCGCGGAGCGCGCTCATGGCGACCTCGGGCTGCTCCAATATCTCCTTCAGCATGAAGTGCTTGTGTCCGCCCTTGGCGGCGGTAACCGCGTCGGCGGCCACCGTGACGGGGTGGACGGGCAGGGAAGCACCCGAGAGGTCGAACAGCGCCAGGCCGTTAGCCTGGACCTCGGCGACCTGTCCAGGTGCGAGGAATACGACGGAGGTCGTGTGCGGTACCAGGGCCGGCAGGTCACTGGCCACGAAATTCTCCCCAACGCCGACGCCGATCGAGATGCCTCCAGCGTTGCCAAGCCTCGCGGCGACGATGGTCCCCGGGTCGGCCGCGCTCATGACCGCAATGGAGTGCGCACCCCGCAGCTCCGCGGCTGCCTGGCGCACAGCGTCGACGAGGCCGTGCCCGGCGTCCAGGTGGTGCCTGACCAGGTGCGGGATCACCTCGGAGTCGGTCGCCGACCTGAAGACGTGGCCCGCGTCGGTGAGGCGCCGCCTCAGCTCGATGTAGTTCTCGACGATGCCGTTGTGAGCGACGACGACGCGGTGCTGATCGTCGGTGTGCGGGTGCGCGTTCGCCTCGCTGGGCTCGCCGTGGGTGGCCCAGCGGGTGTGCCCGATGCCGCAGCTTCCCGGCGCCGGCTCCTCGCTAAGGGCTGTGGCGAGTCCATCGAGCTTGCCTGGGACCTTGCGCAGCTGGAACCGGCCCGCCGAGTCGAAGACCGCCAGGCCCGCACTGTCGTAGCCGCGGTACTCTAGGCGCCGCAGTCCGTCGAGGATGAGGGGTCCGGCGCTTTGCGGGCCGGTGTAGCCAAAGATGCCGCACATTGCGCCGAACAGCGTAGCAGGCGCTCAGCGGCGGGGGAAAGCTGGCTAGTCCTCCTCGGGCAGAAGGCTTGCGGCGGCCTCATCGACAATCCACGTGACGTCGCCGTCGCCCGCGCGCACGAGCGAAGCGGGCACGACCGTCGTCTCGGGTTCGGGATGCAACACCTGGCGGAGGGCGCGGGCCTTGTTCTCGCCCACGACGAAGAACAGGGCCCGCCGGGCATCGTTGATCAAAGTGATCGTGGCGGTGATGCGCACGGTGCCTGAGGAGAGATGGTTGGCCGCGAAGAGCGCGTTTCGCTCGCCGATGGCCGGCGAGCCGGGGAACAATGAGGCCGTGTGTCCGTCCTCCCCGAGCCCAAGCAGAATCAGGTCCATTCGGGGCTCGGCCCCTTGCGCAAAGAGCGCTCTGAGCGCCCGTTCCGCGAGCCCGGCCGATTCCTCCGGTGTCACCCCTTCGGTGACGATGGGCCAGACGTTGGCCGCGGGCACGGCGACGTGGGCCAGGAGCTCCTCATGGGCGAGGCGCCCGTTGCTGCCGGGGTCGGTGGGAGGCACCCAGCGCTCGTCGCCCCAGAAGACGTGGGTACGCTCCCATGGCATCCGCTCCAGGTAGGGAGGCCGAGCGAGTGTCCGGTAGAGCAGGGTAGGGGTCGAGCCGCCGGAGAGGGCTACGACGAAGCGGCCGCTCTTCTCGACGCTCTGAATCGCCGCGCCCAGAACGGCGTCGGCGGCCGCACTCGCCGCCGCCTGTGCTGTCGGCAGGACCAAGATGTCGGGCATGGCGCTACGCGCGCTCAGCGCAGGTGTGGAGCCAGACGTGCCCCGTCTCGGCAATGAGCGCCTCGGCGGCCGCGGGCCCCCACGAGCCGCGGGGGTAGGCATGCTGTGGCGCGCCGGCTGCTCCCCAGGCCTCCAGCAGCGGGTCCACGATGGCCCACGCCTCCGCGATCTGGTCGCCTCGGATGAACAACGAGGCATCGCCCGCGAGCGCGTCTTGGAGCAGCCGCTCGTAGGCCTCGGGGATGCTCTGGTCGGCAAATGACGACCCGTAGTGGAACTCCATGTCCTGCGGCTGCGTGATCGTCCCCGCGTCGGGCACCTTGACCTGGAAGCGCAAGTGGACGCCCTCGTTCGGTTGCAGGCAGAGGCCGAGCAGGTTCGCCTGCGGTTCTTCGGAGCCATTGCCGAGGTCGAAAAGCGCGTGTGGGGGGCTCCGGAACTGGACCACCACCTCAGTCACCTTCGTCGCCATGGCCTTGCCCGAGCGTAGGTAGAAGGGCACGCCCTGCCAGCGCCAGGTGTCCAAGTAGAGCCGGAGCGCGGCGTACGTTGGCGTCTTGGAGTCGGGCGAGACACCGTCAGCGGCAAGGTAGCCGTCGTACTGGCCTGCGACGGCATTTCGTGCCGCCTCCTCAGGCGACGACCACCGCCGCACGGCTTCCAACACCTTCACCTTCTCATTCCGTAGTGACGTCGCTGTCATGACCGTCGGCGGCTCCATCGCGACCATGGTGAGGATTTGGAGCAAGTGGTTTTGGACCATGTCCCGCAAGGCCCCGGAGCCGTCGTAGTAGCCGGCACGGGTACCGACGTCGACGTCTTCACCAACGGTGATCTGGACCTGCTCGATGTAGTTCCGGTTCCAGATCGGCTCGAAAATGGTGTTGGCGAAACGGAAGACGAGGAGGTTCTGCACCGTCTCCTTGCCCAGATAGTGGTCGATGCGGAACACCTGATCCTCATCGAAGGCTGCGTGGACGACACGGTCAAGCGCATTGGCGGACGCACCGTCGTGCCCGAATGGCTTCTCGATTACGACGCGCCGGTACCCGTTGGCCGACTTCGCCATGCCTGCGTTGGCGAGGTTGGCGACCGCCGGCTCGTACAGCCCTGGCGCGATGGACAGATAGTAGAGCCGATCGGCCTCGGCCTCGCCCTGTTCGATCTCGTCCGTGATGACGCGGTCCAGTTTCACGAGGTCTTCGGGCTTTGTCAGGTCGCCCTGCACGAACCAGATCCGCCGGACAAACTCATTCCAGGTGTCCTCCTCGCAGACAAGGTCCGCGTAGCCCTGCATGGAATCCCACACGGATGCGCAGTAGGTGGCCCGGGTCAGCTGTCCGCGTGCGAAGCCGACGATCTTGACGTCGTCGGGGAGCCGGCCCTTGCACTTCAGTGTGAAGAGCGCGGGCATCAGCTTGTGGCGGGCGAGGTCGCCCGTCGCCCCGAAGATGACGAGGGTCGTGCTCACGCACGCCTCCGGACGGCGTGGCCGCCGAACTGGTTGCGCATCGCCGCCAGCAGCTTGAACCCGAACGGGTTCTCCTGGCGCGAGCGGAAACGGGCCTGGAGCGCGATGGAGATCACCGGCAGAGGCACCGCCAGCTCGATCGATTCCTCGACGGTCCAGCGCCCCTCTCCCGAGTCCTCCACCCACGGCTCCAGCGATTCGAGGCCCGGGTCCTCCTTGAGCGCGACGGCGGTCAGGTCGAGCAGCCAGGACCGGATCACGCTCCCGTAGCGCCATATCTCCGCGATCTGCGCGAGGTCGAGATCGAACTGCTCCTTGGCCTGCAACAGCTCGAAGCCCTCGGCGTACGCCTGCATCAACCCGTACTCGATGCCGTTGTGAACCATCTTGGTGAAGTGGCCCGCGCCGGACGGACCGACGTGTGCGTACCCCTGCTCCGCGCTTGGCGCCAGGGTCTTGAAGGCGGGCTCGACGCGTGCGACCGCCTCGTCGGTCCCGCCCACCATCAGGCAGTAACCCTCGGTCAGGCCCCAGATGCCCCCGCTCACCCCCGCGTCGACGAAATGGATGCCTTTCGCCTGCGTCTCATGCCCTCGGCGCATGGATTCCTTGTAGTTGGAGTTCCCGCCGTCGATGATGATGTCCCCGTTGTCGAGCACATCGGCCAGCGCCGCGACGGTTGCCTCGGTCGGGGCGCCCGATGGGACCATGATCCACACCGCGCGCGGCCGCTGGAGCTGGCTTGCGAACTCCTCCAACGAGGCGATCGGGATGAGCCCTCGCTCGCCGAAGGAGGCGCGCGCGTCAGGGTCGCGATCGTAGGCGAGCACGCGGTGCCCGCCTTCATGCAGGCGCACGGCCATATTGCCGCCCATTCGGCCCAGGCCGACCATTCCAATCTCCATGAGTCCCCCTGGAGTCAGCGTCGGCTGCCCCGTTGGTTTATGCGCTCCTGGCTTACTTAAGCGCCCTTCGCTATTTGGGCAGCGAGGTCGTTCACGGTCTTGGCCGGGTCGTCGCCGACGACCACCCGCGCCACCCGCCGGTCCTGGCTCAACAGTGCCCGCAGGTCGCCGTCGGCCTGCGCATCCGCCAGCACGCGGAACGAATAGCTGGTGCCGGGGATCGGCAGCGACTCGCCACCGTCGCCCACCAGTTGGATGAACACGCCGGTGTTGGGGCCGGCCTTGTGCAGCTGGCCGGTCGAGTGGAGGTAGCGGGGCCCGTATCCGGCTGCTGCTGCGATCCCGAAGCGCTCCACCGTCGCACGGCGCACGCGCTCGATGGCGGCATCGAGCTCTGGGGTCTGCACCAGGTACGTCTGGAGCGAGAGGTAGTCGCCCGGCTTGACCGTCGCCAGCAGCTCGCCGACGCTCAGCGCGTCGTCCGGCGGCGGCAGCGCGCCGTCCCGCTCGTAGGCCTGCAAAGCCGCCTGGGCGATGTCCTTGGCGGCCTGGACGTTGGGCTGGTTGAAGGCGTGGACGCCGAGCAGTGCTCCGACGGTGGCCGTGGCGAACTCCCAGCGGTAGAGTTCGCCGCCGAGGTCGTACCAGTCGTCCAGGTCCAACCGCACGACCGGTTTTCCGGCGTCCGCCAGCGCCTTCACGTGCCGGTCCGTGGCCGTGTTGTCGTCCTCGGCGAGCCGGATGTAGGCGAAGAGCCGGTCGTCGTTGTAGGCCGACGGCTGGAGAGGCGGCTCGCCCGCAATGGGGATCACGCCCTTGCCGCTCTTGCCCAGGCTCTCTGCGATGAGCTGCTCGGTCCAGAAGCCCATCGCCGTGAGGGACGGCGAGGTCACGATCTCGATCTTGTCGATGCCGTCCTGTGCCAGCCCAGCGATGACGGCCCCGAGCCATGCACCGGGATTCTCGGACGTCGACGGGGCCTCGCAGCGAGCCCGCATCTCGTCCACCGCGTTCAGGAACTGGCTCACGTCCATTCCCATGGCCGCGGCGGGGACGAGGCCGAAGAGCGACAGCCCAGAGAACCGGCCGCCGATGTCGGGAGGGTTGAGGAACACCCACCCGAAGCCTTCGTCGCGCCCGAGCGCCTCCAGCTTGGTGCCGGGGTCGGTGATGGCGACGAAGTTCGCTCCGGCGGCTTCCCGCCCCAGCACCTCGTCCACCTTGGCGCGGAAGTGGCGGTAGAACGAGGTCACCTCGATGGTTCCGCCGGACTTGGACGATACGAAGAACAGCGTGTGCGCCGGATCGATGGTGTCGGTAACCCGCTGGACCCAGCCCGGCTGCGTGGAGTCGAGCATGATGAACTCGGGGCAGCCGTCGGCGGACCCGAAGACGCTGCGGTAGAGCTCTGGCGCGAACGCGCTCCCGCCCATGGCCAACAGCACCGCGTAGCGATAGCCGCCCGAGCGCACCTCGCCGGCGAAGGACTCGAGCGACCCCAGCTGCTCGCGCATGGTGTCCGCGAGGCGGAGCCATCCAAGGCGGTCCGTTATCTCGGTCGGGTCCGGGTCCCAAAGCGTGTGGTCGTGTGCCCAGATTCGCTCGGTCACGCCCTCATCGTCGACGCGCTTCAGTCCTTGTTCCACGGCCTGGGCTTGGTGCTCAAGAGAGGTGACAGGAAGATCGGCCAGCAGTGCGGACTTCTCCTCGATGCTCCCGACCAAGCTGTCGTAGGACTTTGCGAACGCCGCAACGCCGTCGGCGAGCAGCTTGGCCGTCACCGCCTGCATATCCACCCCGACTTTGGCCAGGGCGGCCAGGTTGGCCTGTGCGTCTGCTGCCTCATCGTCCAGCCGTACCGTGGCGTCGCCGTGGTCCAGCACGGCCTCGACGGTTGCGTCGGGCATGGTGTTGACGGTGTCCGGGCCGACGAGCTCGTCGAAATAGACGGTGTCGGGGAGCGAGGGGTCCTTGGTGCTCGTGCTGGCCCACAGAGGCCGCTGGACACGCGCACCGCGAGCGGCGAGCGTCTGGAAGCGCTCGGAGGCAAAGACCTGGCGGAACCGGGCGTAGGCGAGCTGGGCGTTGGCCACGGCGGCCTTGCCGAGGAGCGAGTTGGCATTCTTTGATCCGGCCGCCTCGAGCTCGCGGAGCTGCGCGTCGACCGCGGTATCCACGCGGCTGACGAAGAATGAGGCGACGGAAGCCACTCCCGATGAGTCTCCGCCCGCTGCCACGAAGTCTTCGAGCCCACCGAGGTATGCGTCCATGACCTGCTCGTGGGAATCGAGCGCGAAGATCAGCGTGACGTTGACGTTGATGCCCTCGGAGATGAGCTGGCGTACCACCGGCACCCCCTCGGGTGTCGCCGGCACCTTGATCATGATGTTGGGGCGTCCCAGGGCCTTGAACAGGCGTCTCGCCTCGCGTATGGACCCATCCGTATCGTGGGCGAGGTGAGGCGGCAGCTCATAGGAGGCGTAACCGTCGACGCGGTCCGTGTGGTCGTAGACACCGCGAAGGATGTCAGCGGCGCCCTGAATGTCCTCGATGGTCAGGGTCTCGAATATCTGCCGGGGCGAATTGCCGGCCGCGATGAGCTCGGCGAGCGCCTCGTCATAATCGGTCGACCCAATAACTGCTCGCTCGAAGATGGTCGGGTTCGACGTCACGCCGGTTACGCCCTTGCGGACCAGCTCGCCAAGCTCACCTGAGGTCAACAGCCCCCGGCGGATGTTGTCGTACCAGACGGACTGTCCGAGCGTCTGGGCTCGGAGGATCGCGTTCTCCATTAGCTTGCTCCCTGCCGCTGCCCGTTCGACTGGTACCGAGACTCGATGTCTCGGACTTTGCCAAGGCGGCGGATGTGTCGTTCTTCCCCCGAAAAGCGTGCGGAGACAAACGACGTAACGAGCTCGCGGGCAAGCGCCGGGCCGACGATGCGTGCGCCAACGCACAGCACATTCATGTCGTCGTGCTCGACGCCCTGCCGGGCCGAGTAGGTATCGTGACACATGGCCGCCCGCACGCCCGAGACCTTGTTGGCGGCTATGCTGGCGCCAACGCCGCTGCCGCATACCAGAACGCCACGCTCGGCTCTGCCTGCGACGATAGCCTCGGCCACCGCCAGGGCGAAGTCCGGGTAGTCGTCCTGCGGGTCCAGTGTGTGGGCGCCGATGTCTTCGACGTCGTGTCCAGCTTCGGCCAACCAGGCCACGGCCTCGTTCTTCAACGCGAGGCCAGCATGGTCAGCGCCGATGGCGATACGCACGGCTGCCCCCTGTGTGCCAGGCGCTCCAGCCTCATGATCGGCTGGCGCGCTACGGTCGTACGTTGCTGGATACGATGCATATCGTACGCTTGTGGTCCGCGCGGCGCGGCGTGTTCCCCCGACGCGTGAACGGCTGACCCCACCTTGGTGACGACGGTGCCAAAATAGCAGCGGCGCTATCGGGTGTAAATGCATGCTTGCCCGTACCGTTTGCGGACCCTGTTTGTGCGTCGCCGTCTGCTTCACACGGCCCGGCCGACAGGAGTACGCTCCCCATGGTCATCGCGTCCGCGCCACGCGAGGGCGCGGCATATGAGCATGCACGACACGGGACCGCAGAACGGCCAGGGCAATCGCACGCGCAGACGCCTGCGCGTGCTTCTGACGCCCGGCATCGGCCTCAAGCGCTGGTTCGCGCTCGCGGTTTTGGGAGCGGCCCTGGTGCTGCTGGGCGTTGGGCTGGGCCTTGCGTCGCTGACCGACCTGTCGCTCGAAGTGACCGATTGGACGATTGAGTTCGGCCGGAAGCTGACGCTGGCGGGTGTGCTTCCGCTGTTTTGGCGGGCGGTCCTTTTCGGAGGGCTCGGCTTTCTCGTCTTCGCGGTGGGCGCCTTCGAGCTGTACCGGACGCTGCTCTCGGGCGCCACCTACGCGCGCCGGGGCGAAGGGGTGATCGAGAACCTCTCGGTGCAGAGGGTCCGCCGTCGCGGACCCCGGATCGTGGCCATGGGCGGTGGGACGGGCCTGTCGACGCTGTTGCGTGGCCTCAAGCACCACACGGAGAACCTGACGGCGATCGTGACCGTTGCTGACGACGGCGGGAGCTCGGGCCGGCTGCGCGACGAGCTTGGCATCTCGCCACCCGGCGATGCGCGCCAGTGCCTCATCGCGCTGTCCGACTCGGAGCCCGAGTTGGAGCGCGCGTTGTCCTACCGCTTCGAGACCGGCGGCGAGCTCCACGGGCACAGCATGGGGAACCTGCTGTTGGCGGCGCTGGCCCACGACGGTGACCTGCATGAGGCGCTGCAGGCCGCTGCCAGACTGCTTGCGCTCAAAGGACAGGTAGTGCCGTCCACGAGGGCAGCGGACCTGGTGCTGAAGGCTGAAACCGAGACTGGGGGCGTGCTCACGGGCGAGTCGGCTATTAGCCGTGCCATGGAGCCCATTGCGCACCTGTGGGTGGAGCCCAGGGACGCGGCGCCCAACAGCGTGGCGATCGATGCCATCGAAGCGGCCGACGCAATCGTCATCGGCCCCGGAAGCCTCTACACGAGCATCCTCCCCAACTTCCTCATACGGGGAATAGGACGGGCCGTCGACTCGTCGGCTGCACCCAAGATTTTCGTCTGCAACATCGCCACACAGGTGGGCGAGACCGAGGGGTTCAATGCAGCGGACCATCTGCGGGTATTCGAGTCTCAGGCGGGCGTGCGCATCACCCACTTTCTAGCCAACGCCAGTCCGCGGCTCATCGCCCCAGAGTACCGCCAGGACCCGGTCCAACCGGAGGAGCCGTTGGACTTTGGCGGCGAGTTCCTGGCGCGGGACATGATCGATGAGCAACGATCGAGCCGGCATGACCCGGACAAATTGGCGCGGGCCCTGCTGCCGATCGTGCGTGCCGGAGCCGCCCGCAGAGGCGTGCGCGCGCTGCGCTAAGCCTGTCCTCCACGACCGGCTACTCCCAATGGGTTAGGGGTTAGCCCCCAGCCGAACCGGGGAATGACCCTCAGGTACCTCCGTGCGGGCGGTGGTAGCGTGACGGTACCCCGGAAGCTCCGAGAGGCGGAGCCTCCACTGTGGAGAGAGCCATGGAGCGCGCGTTCATCTACACGGACACCGAGGAGAGCCCGGCAGCCGAACAGCCCCCGACTGAGCGGCAGTTGGCCAAGGCCTACACCCCGGTTCAGATGCACTTCCTGTCGAGGCTGCAGCGGCTCGGTGACATCCGAGACGAAGCCAGCGACTCGGACGCGCTGACCGTCAAACTCGTGGGTCGGGGTATCTACTCGATCTACCGCGAATGCATCGATGCCGGCGTGGGCGACGAAGCCCGCGGCATCCTCGGCATCTAGCCCCGGCCATCTTTCGGAATCGAAAAAGGACGCCGCGCGGCTGCGCGGCGTCCTTTTTGTTCGCGACGCGCTACGGCGCTCGCATGCGAATGCCCAACGCGAGTAGGCCGCTAGCCGCCGTGAGCGAACCGGCGTAGACGAACACGGCCCGGACGGAGAACTCGTCAGCCACGAGGCCGGCGATCAGCGGTCCAAGTCCGGTGAACAGCGCGAGCGCCGAGTAGACGAGCGACACGGTCGTTGCTTGGACGCCGTCGCCCGCCATGTCGCAGGCGGCTGCCACCAGCATCGCGGTGGTGGAGAAGAGGAACGCACCCGCCACGGCAAGCGCGATGAGGAAGAGAGGCCCCTCGCCGGCGGCGTACATGCCGAACAGGGCCGCTCCCAGCAAAAGCAGCGCGGGCACGATGACGACCCGGCGCCCCAGCCGGTCGAGCAGATAGCCCATCACGGGCTGCGCCCCGATGCCCACGCCTTGCGCCAGCGCCACGTACAGGCCCACGGTGAGCGTGGACTGGCCTAGGTCCTCCCTGACGTAGACCGGCAGGAACACGAATATGGCGGACTGACCCGCCCCGAAGCCGCCCGCCACGACCAGGACGGCCAGTATCTGAGGGTTGCGCAGGAGGCCGGCGGACGAGCGCAGGTAGCCCCGCACGCTCGTGGGGACCGACTCCATCTCGTAGTTCCGCGTCATCAGCCAGACGACGAACGCGGCGATGAGCGCTGGGACGATGGCTACCTGCAGCACCGATTGCCACGACATAGCCAGCAGCAGCGCTCCGGCAATCAGCGGGCCCAGGGTCTCGCCGATGCTCGCGCCAGTGCCGTGTAGCGCGATGACGAGGCCACGCCGGTCCGAGAACACCTGAGACAACACCCCGAGAGCCGTCGGGTGCCACGCCGTGAAAAGAACCGCCAGGATGCTCGCCCAAATCGTGGCGTCCAGGAGGCCCACTGAGCGGGCCATCGCGAACTGGAAGATGCCGATAAATACGAGAAGCGCCACGAGCATGGGCGAGAAGTGGCGGCGATAGCGGTCCGCCAGGAAGCCCGCCGGCGCGTTCGCCAGGCCCCCAGCCACGGAGCGAGCGGTCGCGAGGGTCCCCAGCTCAGCGTTGCTCAGCCCCAGCGTGGCTTTGAGCTCGGGCAGGAGGACGAATAACCCGGAGGCGAATACGTGCTTGACGCCGTGCCCGCCTGCGAGTGCGAACAGCAGTTTGCGGGGCTGTTGCCGCGCGGCCGCTACCTGGCTGGAAGCGATGGAGTGCCCCGACGCGCCGGCGTCGCCGCTGGCCGTGGCCGCGCCGAATTGGTCGTTAGCAGGAGGCGGCACCTGACCATTCTAGCCGCTGGCGCCCCCTTGGAGGCCAGCTCCCCCAGCATGGTGGCGCGTCTGGCTAGCCGCGGTTCGTGGACCTGCGGCGCCGGCCGGTCCCTTCGTCGACCCAGAAGTAGACGTGGTTTTCGCTCCGACGAATCACGAGTGTCTTGTCCAAGTAACGGGCCGCGGCCCCCAGCCGGCGGCGCACCGCCGCGAGGCTCTCGCTGGCGCTGTTACCAAGCCTGCCTGCCCGCCCCGGCGTGACCTGCTCGATGTAGCCGACGTATTCGCGGATGAGTGCCGCACGCTTTCCAGTGCTGCTTTGCAACTGTGCTTCGCTCAAGGGAACGGTATCGAATTGTGGCATGAAACGATGCTCCTTCGACTGCGCCTCCAAGCGAACGAATAATCGATGAATGGAGCCAGTTGAGCGGCCATGATACGACAGATTGTCTGACACGAAAAGACTATCGAATACTGAAGATGTCTAAGGCCTAACCCGTACCCGAACGGTACCGTACGCTGGCCGCAGAGCTACCGATGCCGTTGCCGAGGTGGCGGCCGCCCCGGATAATGGACCCGCTCATGCGCGAACCGGACCCCACTGCCCCCGCGACGCCCGCCACCCCTCTGCGCGGGCTCCGCAGTCGGGTGCCCCCCGCGTTCCGCTACCCGGCCTACCGCCGATATTGGGGCGGCATGCTGGCCTCGGTCATCGGTTACCAGGTCTTCCAGTTCACGCAGTTCCTGCTCATCCACCACCTAACCGGCTCAGCGGTCTACCTGGGCTTCGTCGGGTTGGCCAGCGCGGTGCCGGCGCTGGTCCTGAACCTGTTCGGAGGCGTAGTCGCGGACAAAATGGACAAGCGGCGGCTCCTGTTGGGCACGCAGGCGGCCAGCGCGACGCTCATGGCGTTGTTGGCGACGCTGACCTTTACGGGCCTCGTGGAGCCGTGGCACGTGATCGCCGTCGCTTTCCTGGCAGGGGGAGTGTTCGCGTTCGACAACCCCGCCCGCCAGTCGCTCTACCCCCGACTGGTTGACCGCTCCGCCCTCACGAGCGCCGTGGCGTTCCAGTCGGTGATCTGGCAGAGCACACGCATCGCGGGACCTGCCGTGGCGGGCCTGATCGTCGCCAACCTGGGCGGTACCGAGGAGCGAGGCATGGCCATCGCCTTCATGTTGGCGACGGTGGGCTTCATCGTCATGGGCATCGTGATGACGCGCCTCGACCCGCACGCCCCGGTGGAGGCTAGACGGAGATCCAGCGGGCTGGAGGACATCAAAGAGGGGCTTCGGTTCATTCGGGGTAACACGATTGTGATGTTCCTGATGCTGATGTCCTTCGTGAACGGACTGTTTGGAGGCGCCTACATCACCCTCATGCCCGCCATCGCGCGGGACGTGCTGGGCGTGAACGCCGACCTCCAGGGCTGGCTGTTGTCCGGCAGCGGAATCGGCGCGCTGTCGGTGACGCTGGTTCTTGGCACCGGCGGGAGCCTGCGCTGGCGGACGCCGCTGCTCATCGGCGGGGCCGCGGCGTACGGCCTGCTGGTCGCGGCATTCGCCATCTCGGCGGAGCGCATCGGCTCCTATCTCTTGGCGATGGGCCTGATCGTGGCCATGGGCACGTCGCAGGCCGCCTACATGATCATCATCCAGACCTCCCTGGTCACCATCGTGCCGGACCATCTCAGGGGCCGGGTGATGGGGGTTTTTGGCATCACCTACGCCATGCTGCCGTTGTCGGGGTTGCAGGCAGGGCTCGTCTCCGAGCTCGTTGGCGTGCCGACCGCCGTGGCCATCGGTGGCCTGATCGTGACGTCGTTCGCGCTCGGGTCGGCGATTTTCAACCGGCAGATTCGTGAGCTAAGCCTGCACGTCCGGCAGGCCGAGCCCACCAGCGCGGCAGGCAAGGGATGACGGCTCCCGTAGTCGGTCAGCCGGGCATCGTCGACAGCCACCAGCACTTCTGGGACCTCAGCCTGCGCACCTACGGCTTCATCACCGAGGCCACGCCGGCGCTCGCCCACGATTTCTTGCCAGCCGACCTTGCGCCTCTGATGGCCGAGGCCGGGGTGACCCAGACGGTGCTCGTGCAGGCCCACCATTCCATCGAGGAAGGGGAGTGGCTGCTGTCGCTGACGGGCGACGCGCCGTGGGTCGGCGGGGTGGTGGCCTGGGTAGACCTCGCCGCGGCCGACGTGGGTGAGCAGCTGGACCGTCTGGCAGCCCACCCGAAAATGAAGGGCGTGCGCCACCTGGTCGAGAACGAGGACGACAACGCGTGGCTGCTGCGGCCGGACGTGGGCAACGGTCTGGCTGCGGTCGCCGAGCGGGGCCTGTCCTACGACGTCGTGGTGCGCCCACGGCACATGCGCTCCGTCCCGGAGATTGCGCGACGCCACCCTGACCTGCGCATCGTCGTCGACCACATCGCCAAGCCGCGTATTGCGGCGGGCGAACGGGAGCCGTGGGGCACCTACATGCGGGCGATAGCGGCGTGTCCGAACGTCTGGTGCAAGGTGTCGGGCCTTGTCACGGAGGACGACCCCGCTAACGTGCAGGTCGCGCACATGAAGCCCTTCGTGGACGCTGTGGTCCGTCTGTTCGGCTTCGAGCGGCTGCTGTTCGGCAGCGATTGGCCGGTCAGCACCATGGTCGCGGACTACGCGCGAGTCCTGGAAGTCACCCGCGAATGCGTGGCCCCTGCCAGCGACGCGCAACTCCGGTTGCTGCTGGCGGACAACGCGCGCGACTTCTATCGGCTGGGTCCGCCCGCATAGGGCGGCGGCTCCGAGTGCTAGGCTGACGTACGGGCCACTCGAAATGAGAGGTGATGAGCATGTCGAGCGACGCGAAGGTTGAGAAGCTAGCCTGGAGCGACGTCCCGGTGCCGGAGAGCACCGTCTCGGTCTATGAGGCACTGTACCGGCGCCGCGGGGCGTGGAAGCTCAAGGACCGCCCCGTGCCGAAGGAGGTTGTGCAGCGCCTGCTCGACACCGCGGTCTGGGCCCCGAACCACCGCATGACGGAGCCCTGGCGATTCGTGGTCATGGAGAAGGACAGCCCGCTGCGACAGCGGTTGGGGCAGTTGGTCCACGACACCATGCTCGCCGAGCTCGACGAAGCCCGCGCCGATGGGTACCGCGCGAAGGTCATGGCCCCGCCCGTGGTGGCCTACGTCTACAGCCTGCATGGGCCGGACGAGTTCGTCGCGGGGGAGAACTACGCATCGGTGGTCATGGCGATCCACAACATGGCGCTTGCGGGCGTCGCGGAGGGACTCGCCGTTACGCTGGAGACGGGGCGGGTAACCCGGGTGCCGGGCCTCGCCGGCCTGTTCGGTGCCGGGGACGATTGGGACATGGTGGGCATGCTGGCCATCGGCTACCCGGACGAGCAGTCGGTTTCCAGCCGGACTCCGGTGGCGCACTTCGTGACCTGGGGCTGACGCCCTCCCACGCAGACCAAACAGGAGGCCGTGCTCTTAGGGGCGCGGCCTTTTTCTTTGTCCGCGGAGCCGTGGGCTGCACGAGCCCACGTACATGCCCGAATGCATGCCCCTTACTGGCAGGCCCTTCGGTATTTAAGTGTTGTGCCGATTATCGCCAAGGGGGCAGGGGAGGAGCATGGCCAAGGCGGGTCTACGCCTGGCTCGATGCCACGGTGACCCGGCGGACGAAACCAGCGAACGGAATCGGAGACACGCATGTCGGCCAAGGTTGGGGCGACGCGGGAGTCGTGGGGCTCCCAGCGGGGGATTACGGGGCTCGAGACCGCCATCATCCTGATCGCGTTCGTCGTGGTCGCCTCCGTCTTCGCCTTTACCGTCCTGACATCCGGCATCTACGGGGCTGAGAAGAGCAAGGAGGCGGTGAACGCCAGCATAGAGGAGGTTCGCTCCTCCCTGGTGCTCAAGGGCAACACGCTGGCCTACCACGGCTCGGTGGACACGGACGGGGTCGTGACCAGCACCGCGGACCGGGTTGATGCCGCGACCAGGGTCGACTTTACCGTGGGCGTCGCGCTCCAAGGGGTGCCGATCGACGTTACGGCGCCGTACCAGCTGAACGCCGCGAGCGACTACCTGGAGAGCAGCGGCAACACCAACACGCTGGTCATCAACTACATCGACCGCAACCAGGTCATCAAGAACGCCGCGTGGACCGTCAGTTTTACGGGCAATAACGACGGCGGCTCTTCGCTGGAGGCAACGGAGAAGGCGGTCATCACCGTTTGGCTGCAGAACTACACCTGGGATGCCCTCGCCACGACCACGACGAGCCTGTACTACCGGCTGGGCACCGACGCAACGGACACCTTCATCGACACCACCGCCAACCTGCTGGGGAACTTCGACTCATTCTCCGTGGAGCTAAGCCCCGTGCAGGGAAGCCCGCTCTTCATCGAGAAGGTCATCCCGCAGAGCCTCAATCCAATCATGAACCTGCGGTAGCGCAGCGAATCGGACATCAAGGAGATGCCATGGTGACGTACGCGAACACACTCCGGCGGTCGGAGGCCGGGATCACGGGCCTGGAGACGGCCATCATCCTCATCGCCTTCGTGGTGGTGGCCTCGGTCTTCTCGTTCACTATCCTGACCTCGGGCATCTTCGGGGCTGAGAAAAGCAAGGAGGTGGTGACCGCCGGCTTCGATGAGGTCCGCTCCTCCATGACCCTGAAGGGCAACACCATCGCCTACACCGGGGCGGTGGACACTGACGGGGTCGCCAGCACCACGGCCGACCGGTCGGACTCCGCCGTCAAGGTCGACTTCACCGTCGGCGTCGCGCTCAACGGCGTGCCCATCGACATCACCCCGGCCTACCAGCTCGACACGGCCAGCGGGTTCCTCGAGCTCAGCGGCGACACCAACACCGTCCAAATCGACTACATCGACGCGACCCAGACCATCGACGACGTCGCGTGGACGGTCTCGTTCACGGGGTCGAATGACGGTGACTTCTCGCTGGAGCCCACCGAGAAGGCGGTGATCACCATCTGGTTGAACAACTACTCGTATGACTACGGCACGGCCGCGGTGGGCCTCTACTACCGGCTTGGCACCGACTCCAGCGACCCGTTCATGGACACGTCAGGCGCGCTGCTCCAGCGGTTCGACACCTTCTCCGTGGAGCTGAGCCCCGTGCAGGGCACCCCGCTCTTCATCGAGAAGATCATCCCGCAGAGCCTGAACCCCATCATGAACCTGCGCTAGCCGTAGGCCGAGCATGGCGGAAATGAGGAGAGGGCAGCCGCTTGGCTGCCCTCTCCTCTGTCACTGAATTGACGCCAGCCCCCGCCATCCGCATGCTGACGCCATGACAATGAGGGGGCGCGCCTTTCCGTCCACGCTCCGTCGCTCGCGCTGGCGGGCCGCGTTCGCGACAGTCTGGTTGGTCACACTGGCCCTGGGTATGGCGGGACAGGTGGTGGCCCAGGACCGTCACGCCGATGTGGTCACGCTCGACGGCATCGTCAACCCGATCACCGAGCGATTCCTGACGCGCGCCATCGAAGAGGCGGAGCGCGACGGTGCGGAGGTCGTCGTCGTGCTCCTGGACACGCCGGGCGGGCTTCTGGACTCCACGCGAGACATGGTGGCGAGCATCTTCGCCTCCCCCGTGCCCGTCATTGTGTATGTCTGGCCCAGCGGCGGCCGGGCGGCGTCAGCAGGCACCTTCATCACAGCCGCGGGCCACATCGCGGCCATGGCGCCGGGTACCAACATCGGCGCTGCGAGCCCCGTGTCGGGCCAGGGCACGGAACTCCCGGAGACGCTCAAGGAAAAGGTATTCGAGGACACGGCGGCGGAGATCCGGAGCATCGCCGAACACCGCGGGCGCGCGGTCGCCCCGCTGGAGGCGACCGTCCTCGAGGCCAAGGCCTACACGGCCCGCGAGGCGCTCGACCTCGGCATCATCGACCTGATAGCACCCAACGTGGCGCAGCTCCTCGAGGCGGTCGACGGGCGTGTGGTCCTCGTCGACACCGGCGAGGGCGAGGTGCCCGTCGTGCTGGCGACCGCGGGGCTGAACCAGCGCGAAGTCCGCATGGGCCTGTTCGATCGATTCCTCTCCCTGATCGCGGACCCGAATATCGCCTTTCTGTTGCTGTCATTGGGAGGGCTGGGCCTCTTCGTAGAGCTGCTCAACCCGGGACTCATCCTGCCGGGCACATTTGGGGTCATCGCCCTCGTCCTGGCCTTCATGGCGCTGGGCAACCTCCCAGGCAACTGGGCCGGCGCCGCCCTCATGCTGCTGGCCTTCGGGCTGCTGACAACCGAGGTGAACGTGGACGGCTTCGGAGTCCTGGGGGTGCTGGGCATCGTCAGCTTCGTGTTGGGCGGCATCCTGCTGTTCGGCCACTTCGGGACACCGTCCCCGGTATTGCCGAGCCTGCGCGTCAGCCCATGGGCGCTGGCGCCCGTCGCTTCGGTGATGGCAATGGGCACGGGTGGGTTGTCCTACGCGATGCTAAACTCGCGACGGCGCCAGCGGGCCGCGGGCCGGGTGCCGCTGGAGATGGTCGGCAAGCTCGGTGTCGTCATCACGGCCCTCCGACCGGAAGGTTGGATACGCGTCCGTGGGGAGACGTGGACGGCGCGGGCGGCGGCCGACGAGCACATCGAGCAGGGCGCCGCGGTGGTTGTCCTTGACGAGGTTGGCGCCCTGCTCACGGTCGAGCGGGGGGCGGCGCAGTCCGCCCCCGGCGAAGACGACGGCACATAAGCGCGAGGAGGTCTCTCATGGCGAACTGGGGATTGAACGTCGTCAAGCAGTACGAGCGGATAGTGGTGTTCACCTTCGGCTCCTTCACCCACGTGCGAGGGCCGGGCGTCCGCTGGATGTGGCCCTTCATCAACAACGGCAGCAGGACAGTGGACCTGCGGGAAGAACCGGTGGCCATCCCGCGCCAGACCAGCATCACGCGCGACAACGCGCCCATCGACATCGACTTCTTCGTCTACATGCGCGTTATGGAAGACAAGCCAGAGGCCACGATCCTCAATGTCAGCGACTTCAGCGCGGCCGCGCAGGCGCTGGCCATGACAACACTGCGGGCGGTGGTTGGCGAGATGAACCTGGACGACGTGCTGTCAAAGCGCGAGCGCATCAACTCCCAGCTCCAGGTGAAGCTGGACGAGGTGACCGCGAACTGGGGCGTGAAGGTGACCCGCGTGGAGATCAAAGAGGTCGAGCCGCCGCGCGACGTGCAGGATGCCATGAACCGCCAGCTCTCCGCCGAGCGGACGCGCCGCGCCGCAGTCACGGAGGCCGAGGGCGAGCGGGATGCGGAGATCAACCGCGCAGAGGGTGACCGCCAAGCGGCGATTCTGCGCGCTGAGGGCGCCAAGGAGGCAGCCATACTGGAGGCCGAGGGTGAGCGCCAGGCCGCTATCCTTCGCGCGGAGGGGTTCAGCCAGGGCATGGAGCGCATCAATCAGGCAGCGATGCAGGCCGACCCGCGCACCATGAGCCTCCAGTACTTCGACACGCTGAAGGAGATCGGCTCGAGCGAGTCCACCAAGTTCATCTTCCCGATGGAGTTCACCTCGATGCTGGCGCCGTTCCTTCGTGGGGTCGGTACAACGGGGGAGCAAGCGGCGGAAGGGTCCTAGCCCGGCGCCGGGCGCGGCGGCCGCCGGACTCGTGAGTAGGTGGACGCGCCGGCACTAGCAGTCTACGAAGTCGGTGGCGTCCCCGGTGGGGGTCGAACCCACGACCGTCTGCTTAGAAGGCAGCTGCTCTATCCGCTGAGCTACGGGGACCGGTGAGCCATGGGGGCCAGGCAGGTGCTTCGACTATAGTGTCGGGCAGGGGGGCGGTCAACGCATCTGACTGACCGTGGCCCCATGCATGCCAGATTCACAACGCCAGGGGAAGCGCGCACGATGCCCTTTGAAACCATCCGCTACGAGACCGACGGGCCCATCGCCAGCCTCACGCTGTCACGCGAGCATCGGCTGAACGCCATCGACCGCCAGATGATCGCGGAGCTGGAGGAGGCGACCGATGTCTTCGAGGCTGACCCGGACACTCGCGTCCTGGTCGTCACCGGCGCGGGCCGGGCGTTCTCGGCGGGAGCGGACATCAAGGAGCGCGCCGAGAACGCGGCCGACATCGCCGTCCAGCGGACGTCGGCCCGAATCTCGCCGCTGTTCCGGCGCCTCGAGCGAATGGACAAGATCAGCGTGGCCGCCGTCAATGGCCCCGCGTTTGGCGGCGGCTGCGAGCTAGCCCTGGCCTGCGACCTCCGGGTCGCATCGACGGCTGCGACCTTCGCGCTGCCTGAGGCCCGGCTGGGGATACTCCCCGGCGCGGGCGGAACGCAACGGCTTCCGCGCCTCATTGGCCCCGGCCGCGCCAAGGAGATGATGCTGCTCGGCACCACCGTGGGCGCGGAGCAGGCGTTGGCGTGGGGGCTGGTGAACCGCATTGCGGAGCCCGATGCGCTCGCCGCCGCCGCACGCCGCATGGCCGAGGAACTGGTCGGCATAGCCCCACGCGCCCTCGCCCTAGTGAAGCAGGCCGTGAACGTGGCGCTCGACGCCGACATCGACACCGGGCTGGACTACGAGCAGCGCTGCTCCGAGATAGTCGCGGCGACCGAGGACCGGCGGGAAGGCTACCTGGCCTTCGTGGAGAAGCGAGCGCCCCATTTTACAGGGCGGTAAGGTCGAGCCTGAGTGACAGTGGTGCGCTCGGAGGCCGAAGCCTACCGGTCGCCCGAGACCTATCGGTCAAACGTGGTGGCCACCCAGTGGACCGTCAGCTTGCCGATCTGGCGCCGCGAGATGTCGGTGATCGACATGCCGGTGACATCGGCGGAGGTGGTGTAGCGCTGCTGGACCATACGGCCGAGAGGCCGCGAGGCGACCAGCGCCAGGGTGGCGTTGGAGAACGCCCGGTTCAGCCCGCGAAAGCCGCGTCCGCCGAATCGCAGGGCCATCGCGACGCCGAGGGTGGTCAGGGCGGCGCCGACAACGATGTTCGTGCCGCAGAACGGCGAGATGGCGAGGTCTGCCTCACCTGCCTGCATGCGGCTGAGTGCCTCGTGCGCGCAGGCATCGATGCGCTCCGTGGGCACGTTGCCCAGAACCAGGAACCCGCCGGGGACGGAGTAGCCGGCCACCATCCGGTCCTGCCGCAGCTCGGGGAGCAGCAGTGTGATGGTCCCGTGCTCCAGGCCGTGGTTCCGCTTGGTCTTCTGCCAAAAGCGCATCGTCCCTCCCCCGGTGTCTTTCCTAATCCATGTTACCCGACCGTGGTTACTCAACAGCTCCCGCACGCCCGGCGGTCTCCCGCGGGGCGCCTCTGGGGCGGTCGACCCTGTCTGGGTGCCGTTAGCGCGTCGTCAGGCCGCTGTTCGCACTAGCCTGTGAGGCGCAACAGGCCAATCCCAGCCTCCGTGAGCGCCGTTACGATCGCGCCCGCGATGACGACGCCGACGACGATAGCCGCGAGCCCTCGGACGGTCGGGATCCGGAGCGACCACACAGCAAGGCTGCCGGTCCAGGCCCCGGTGAACGGCAGGGGGATGGCCACCAGCAGCACCACGGCAAGGAAATCGTACCGCCGAGCGAGGTCGGACCACCGCTGTTTGAGGCGCCGCGTCCGCCAGCGCAGCAAGGCACCGAGGGGGTTGTCCATGCGCTCAATCCTCGCGCCCACGCGGTGAAGCGCCAAGAAGATCAGCGGCACGGGCACCAGGTTCCCAGCGACGGCGACCGCGTAGACGGACGGCCACGAAAGGTCGTAGCTGGTCAGCCCGAGGGGGATGGCCGCCCGCAGCTCGCCGATGGGGGCCATGGCGGCGGTGAAGACGATGAGGAGGTCGGGCATCGCGAGTCCAGTAATGGTCGTGCGCCGGGCAGTGGCCTAGTGCATCGCCTCGCCAACCATACCAGAATGCGGGCGCGTGGAGCGATGTTCTATACGATTCTTAAACTTTGCCTAGCCTTTCGACTGGCCTAAAGTCTTTGATTTTGGTTATGATTGTGATTGATGTTTGGCCCAAACGATGGTAGAACATCTTATAGGCGCACTACTCTGAACATGGGGAGGAGGGTTTCTCTTATGGCGCGCAAGACCCGTCTCATGCAAGCGGTGGAGGACCGGTACCGGCAGCCGTTGGAACGGCTATTGCCGGAGATGATCAATGAGCATGGCCTATCTGCAACGGCCCTGATGCTCGAGGTCAGCAAGGCGACGTTGGGCTACTGGCTACTCAAGCTGGGGATCAACGTCCGACGTGTTGCTCTGGCCCCCGGCGAGTCGCTAGAGGTCAAGCGGACCGGCTAGTACCACCTGTTGGGATCTGCGAACGAGCCCGGGCAGATGTCCGGGCTCGTTCGTGTCTTGGGGTTTGGCGGTCTCCTTGACACGCCAGCCCAGCCAGTGATACCTAAATGCGTGATTCAATTCACTAAGGGCCCGGGGTATTCCCCGCGTGGTGAAGCGACTCCTGGGAGGGCTCGCTTCACCGGCACCCTCGCGAAGGCCACTATTGTCCCCACGTAAGCCATTCCTGCTCGCACTCATCGTGGCCGGTGCGTTCGTGCTACTCGCCGCATGTGTGGTCGCGCCGACGCCAACGCCGTCTGAGTGCGTCGACGCAGCGGGCGGACAGCTAGTCAACGCGCCGTGTATCGCTCCGGACGGTCCGGGCGGTGCGGTCCCGACCCCGACCCGGCCGCCGCTTCCGACCGCTGACACGGGCGGTTCGCCCGGCGAGCAGGTCTTTACCAGGGTCGCGGGATGCAGCGCGTGCCACACCATCGATTCCGTGCCGGCGGCCCGTGGGCAAGTGGGGCCCAACCTGTCGCACGTGGGCGGCGAGCTGAGCGCGCAGGAGATTCGCCAGTCGATCCTCGACCCCAACGCGGTCATGGCGAGCGACTGTCCGTTCGGCCCTTGTTCTCCCGGCGTCATGCCACAGAATTTCGCCGCGGCCCTCACGCAGGAGCAGATTGACGACCTGGTGAACTTCCTCTCCGGGCTCCAGTAGCCGCCGTCCTCGTTTTTCGTCGGTAACTCAGCCCTGTCGATCGAGGCAAGAGCGCGATTTCCTGGCGTCAGCGGGTCGTCTGAGGATGGTCGCCCCACGACTCCGTCGCGCTCTCTTGCGACCGCCTGAATCACGCCTCTATACTGCGGACGTCGGTGCCGCATTACTACAACATGTTGAGGTTGGGCCCATGCACCTGAACTGTCTTCAGGAGAATCTCAGTCACGGTCTGGGAATTGTCCAACGTGCCGTGGCGACGCGGACCACCCTCCCAATCACGCAGCATGTCCTGCTCGCGACCGACGAGGGGCGGCTCAAGCTCTCGGCCACCAACCTTGAGATCGCCATCAGCACCTGGGTTGGCTCCGAGATCGTCGAGGAAGGTGCGATCACCGTGCCTGCGCGGTTGCTCACGGACTTCGTGAACTCGCTGACGCGCCAGACCATCGAGGTCAAAAATATCTCGCCGGGTCGCGGCATCGAGCTAAAGGGTGATCGTGTTCAGGCGACCATTAACGGCAACGACGCGAACGAGTTCCCTCCCATCCCGTCGGTCGGCGAGGGGACGGCCACGCAGGTGGCACCCAAGGCGCTCCGCGATGCGATTCACCAGGTGGTCTTCGCCGCCGCCGCCGAGGACTCACGCCCGGTGCTCACTGGCGTCAACGTCGAGCTCAGCGGCGACGAGCTCACGCTGGCCGCCGCGGACGGCTTCCGGCTTGCTGTGCACCACGCGAAGGTCCTGCAGCCGGTCCCGGAGGCGCTCTCCGTCATCGTGCCATCGCGCACGCTCGCCGAGGTCGAGCGGCTGATCGAGGGCGACGACCCCATCGACATCGTGATCACGCCCCAGCGAAGCCAGATCCTCTTCCGTATGAAGAACACGGAGGTGGTCTCGCAGCTCATCCAGGGGACATTCCCCAACTACGGCCAGCTGATCCCGGAGGGCCGTGACACGCGCGTGGTGGTCGATCTCAGCGAGCTTCAGCGCGCGACGAAGACGGCGTCCATCTTCGCCAAGGATGGCAGCGGTATCGTGCGCCTGCTGATGCAGCCGTCGGCCAACGGGGGCCCCGGGACGCTCACCATCTCGTCGCGGGCCGAGGAGGTCGGCGACAATCGGGGTGAGATCGAGGCCGAGGTGGAGGGCGCAGAGGGACGCATCGCCTTCAATAGCCGCTACTTGGGCGACGTGTTGGGCGTCATCGGCCAGACCAAGGTCGCGCTGGAGATGACGACATCATCGAGTCCCGGAGTCATCCGCCCGGTGGACGACGAAAGCTACATCCATGTCGTCATGCCGATGTTCGTCCAGTGGGGCGACTCCTAGGGGCGAGACGGCGAGCGGCGCCTGAGACGTGATCGTGGCCGGCCACGGCCCGCGCTAGCTTTCCGCATGGGCCTTCAGCCCCTTCGTGAACTGATTGAATGAGGGCTGGAGGTCGGGCATCATCCGCCACATCAGCGGCAGGAACGGCCCGCGAAACTCCTCGCGCATCGTGAACTTGGTGCCCTCGCCTTCGGCTACCAGAGTGAAGGTGCGTGAGCCCTTGAACAGGCCCAGTGGCATGCCGCCAGACCAAGTCATTCGCCGGCTTGGCTCGAATTCGGTCACCTTGACTGGAAAAGCGCGACCCGGGCTGACGTGTGAGTAGACCTTGATCGTTGCGCCCGGCGCGATATCGCCCTCCACCTTTTCGACGCCCGAGTCCCAACTGGTGTATCCGGCGCCATCGACCAGGACCGACCAGACCTTGTCCGGACTCGCGTTGATGACCGTATCTGCTGCATACGATTTCAAGTTCACACCTCCTCTACGGCGCGGCGTTCGGTGGGGCGGATACTGACCCCGCCCCCAGGGCTAGCCAATAGTACTGCGCCAGCCGCGGCGATATCCTCGTCCAGCTGCCCTGACGGTGCGCCGCCGTCCTCGATCTCATCGATGATCTCGTCGCCACGCTTGATGGGCACCCCGCCCCGCGAGCAGGCGAGCGTCCCGCCTTACGTGTGGTTGACCGCACTGAATATCGGTGGCGCGGCCCGCTTCTGAAGCGTGGACTCCGGTGTGCCGCCCCACAGCCCGGCCGGGCAGGGGAACGCTCGGTCCGGCGGTCCCACACGGGCGTGGGCCGGGGGCGGAATGGGATCAACCGCTGCCATAGGGAACCGGCGCCAAGCCAAGAACAGACGCAGGTGGGAAGATTTGGGGGTCTGCCCTCAAGGGGATTGGCGTCGGCCTCGTTAACATCCGAAAGGGGGACACAAGCGCCGACCAACCGGGTTCGCCTTCGGCGTCCTGCTTGGCCGTTCGCCGCACGCCTCTCCAGGGGGAGTCGATCATGGATCTGACGCGATACGTGGAGCGAAAGCTCCGAGAGCTCAGGGCCGGCGATCGCTGGTACGAGCGCGACCCCGGGCGTGGCAAAGGCCGCCAATCACCGCGGATGGTCCTCAGACTCCAAGAGTACGTTCGGGAGTTCCCGCACGAGCCTAAGCCGACCGGCGTGCCCAGCGCCATCGTGCTCGAACGGCGATCGGGCGAACGCATTCCGCTCAATGCGGACCCTGAAATGAAAGTTTGGGTACCGGCATAGACGCGTCGTAGCGGCGCCTCCCCAGTCAATGGCCCCCGGCGCGCTCAGCACGGCCACCCAGGCGTCGGCGACGGCGGCGTAGCTCCAGAAATCGTTTTCGGCCGCCTTTCCGGAGCGTGTGGACGTACTCAGCGCCCCAGAGCTCACGTACGCGAGCGCGCCCTACGCAAGCGCGCTTTGATGAGGACCATCGCCCACGGCCTCGCGCCCGCTGATTCTGCCGGACGCGGCGACGCGCGGGCGCCCAGACGTACGGGCACTCAGACGTAACAGAAGGGAGCCCAGCCATTCGGCTGGGCTCCCTTCTGTTGCGTCGCTTGTGACGACCCGCTCGTCGAGCGTCGGCCTATCCGGCGCGCTGGCCTGCGCCCTGGGCGGCGCGCCCGGCGCGCGCGCCGACCCCGCCGACCGAGCCGTCGACCACCTCGCCCGAGCCGTCCCACGCCGCGATCTGGTTGACTTCGTCCAGCTCCTCGGGCGTGAGCGTCCAACTGGCGGCGGCCACGTTGGCCTCGATCTGCGCCTCGCTGCTGGTGCCGGCGATGACGCTGGGGATGCAGGGGTGCGCGAGCAGCCAGGCAAAGGCCAGGTCGAGCACGGTGTGACCGCGCTCCTGAGAGTAGGCCTCCAGATTGGCGAGCAGGGCCTCGTTTCTGGCGTTGCGCGTCTTGCCGACGATGCCGCTGCCCTCCGCGCCACGCGACCCGGGCGGTGCGGCTTGGCCGGGCTGATACTTGCCCGTGAGGAAGCCGCCGCCGAGCGGGAAGTAGGGCAGGAACGCGACGCCGAAGCGCTCGCAGTAGGGGATGATTTCGAGCTCGACATGGCGTCGCAACACGTTGTAGTGGTTCTGCGACGAGACCATCTTCGGCCAACCGTGCGCCTCCGCCGCGGCGTTGGTGATCGCATGGCGCCACGCGCCGAAGTTGGACTCGCCTAGGTAGCGGACCTTGCCCTCCTCGACCAGCTGCGCCAGCGGCTCGAGCAGCTCCTCGGACGTGAGCGAGTTGTCGGGCTGGTGCAGCTGGTAGAGGTCGATGTGGTCGGTCTGTAGCTTTCCGAGGCTCTCCTCCACCTGGCTGAGGATATGCTCCTTGGCGCTGGCGCCCTCCTTGCGGCCGCGCATGGAGAACTTCGTCGCGATGATCATCTGGTCGCGCTTTCCCTTCAGCGCGTTGCCGATGAACGTCTCGCTGTGGCCCTCGCCGTAGCCGATGGCGGTGTCGAGGAAGTTCACCCCGAGCTCCAGCGCGCGGCCGATGTTGGTCGTGGTCTGCTCTTGGTCCAGCCGTGGCGGCCCGTACACGTTGCCGCCCAACCCGACCACCGAGACTTCCAAGTCGGTCTGAGCCAGCTTGCGATATTCCATTGCGTTCCTCCTGCCCTCTGCCCTTGGTCTGTTACCAGCTACTTCTTCAGAAAGGCGGTGATGACTCGGTCGTGCTCTTCGGGGTGCTCCCACATCGGCCAGTGGGCGGCATCCGCCATGCAGTAGTACTCCGCACCGGGTATGAGGCTGGCGAAGTACTCGCCGACGTCCGGTCCGGACCCCGGGTTGTGCTCCGTCCAGAACACCATGCTGGGGACCGTTAGCTTTGCGCAGTCCTCCTCGGTGTACCGGGGATTCTGCTGCCGGGGTGAGGTGATGCCGTTGACCCGCTGCATAGATGCGTTGATCTCTGGGTCCGTGTAGTACTTCAGGCGCAGGTCGACCATCTCTTCGGTGATCCGCTCGGGGCTGACGACAAGCCATTCGAGGCGCTTTCGCACCGTCTCCCGCTTCGGGTTGACGATCGCCTCCCGCGACAGGTCAGCCAGTGCGGTGCCGCCGCCGGGGCGTTCCTCGAACGTGTGGTTGAACTTGATGAAGTAGGCGCCGGTGTCCAGCACCAGCTTGCGCGCCCGATCGGGGAACCGGAGGCCGAACTCGAACGCGATGTTCGAGCCCATGGACTCGCCCTTAATGAACGCCGTTGTCAGGCCCTCGGCGTCCATGAGGTCGATGATGGCCTCGGCCTGCCGCAGGGTCGTCTGCTCGGCGTCAAACGGCTCCTTGGTCGAGAAGCCGTGATACAGCGCATCGATGGCGTAGACGTGGAAGTCCTTGGCCAGGTTCAGGACGTTGCGCGCGTAGGCCTCGGCGTACCCGCCGATGCCGTGCACGAGGATCAGCGGATCGCCCGAACCCGCCTCGATGACGCGTGTTGAGTACGTCTTGCCCTTCACGATGCGGACCGTGGCGCCGGCCAGCTCGACCCAGATGGACCGCCAGTGCGTTTCAGTTGCCATCGCTTCTCCCTGAGAACTATCCTCGGCCGCCCGCTCAGGCTGCCGAGGATACCGCATGACAAGCCAGCGCGTTCACGGCCTCTTCACGGCCGCCGGACGCGCTTCATTCCCCGCGAGACCTGATGACGTAGATTCGCCAGCGTGTTGCCGGCCCCTGTTCGGCGTCTAGGACCGACCGCGGACGCGCCCCCCCGGCTGACGGCGGGGCCTCGGTATGGTCTAATAGTCGGGGACGCTTCCCCGCCGGTTGCCCCGGCCCGCCAAGACCGCCCCGTCCCCGCACCCATGCTCAGCCTCAGCTTTCTTCGACCTGCGCTCGCGCCCCTGGCGATGGTCGCGCTGCTGGCGGCCTGCGGCGGTGAGGACCCCGCGCCGACGCCGACCTCTGCCGCAATCCCTGCTTCCGCCACAGGCGGAGGCGACGATGTGGCCGACGACGGCGAGACGGTACAGATTCACTACCACGGGACGCTGGACGACGGCACGGTCTTCGACTCCTCCCGCAACCGCCGTTCTCGTTCGTCCTGGGCGCCCAGGAGGTCATCGCGGGCTTCGACGACGCCGTCCGCGACATGCGGGTCGGCGAGACCAAGACGGTGCGCATCGAGCCTGCGCGTGCCTATGGAGAGCGGCTCGACGACCTGGTCTTCGAGGTGCCGAGGAGTGACATACCGGGCGACATCAGCGTCGGCGATACGCTCCAGTCGGACACGGGAGCGCGGGCAACGGTTCTGGCCGTCTCCGAGGCGACGGTGAGCATCGACGCCAACCACTCGCTCGCGGGACTTGCGCTGACGTTCGAGATCGAGCTGCTGTCGGCCAGCTAGTGCGCGGGGCGCCTGCGTCGGCTTGACACGCTCGGCGGCGCTGCGGAGACTTCGCGGCGATCCATCGTCTCAGGGGGTACCGTGGGCTGCTCAGCCATCTTCGCCATTCCGTCCGCCGGATTTTCTTTTTTCTTCAGCTCATGGATCGTGATGGTGTTCTGGGGCATCGTCGCGCCGTGGGTTGGCATTGACACGCTTAGCTACGTGAACGCGATGGTCGTCACCATCGGCGCGTGGCTGGCCATCGCCCCGCTTGTCGGCGCCGTCGGCGGCCGCAGATGGCGCCAGCGCTAGCACCGGCTGAGCCAAGGCACGAGGCTGGCATCATTCCAACCGTCCTGTAACCGGCGTGTTACCGAATTGAGGCGGAACCTGCGGGGCGCCGGCGACTATCTCGTTATCCTTGCCAACTGAAGGCTGCGGGATTCGATTCGTCTTGTTCTTGTGACGGATCGGTCGCATTCCCAGCGCAAGAGGAGGACTTGCTATCAAACCCACATCAGGGGATACGCTCGTCAGATCGAGGAGGAGCGGCCTGACCGTGCGGGGTCCCCTCACGCTTGGCGTCACGGCGGTCTACGTGGTGGCGTTCCTCGCTTTGCCTGCGGCAATGAGCCCGGCCTGCGCCACGGTTATCGTGCCGGTCATCGCTGCGGGCCTCTGCTACGGTACGAAGGGCGGCGCCGCGGCCGGCGTCCTCAGCATCGCGCTGAACATGCTCTTGTTTGGGATGACGGGCGGGGGATTTCTTCAGCCCGTGACAGGGGCCGTCACCGTGGCCTCGCTGACGGCCATCCCCGTAGGGATGACCGTCGGTGGTCTATCCGACATGGTGCTCAGGTACCGGGGGATGGAGGCAGCGTTCCACGCTGGTGAGGCGCGCTACCGGGATCTCCTCGACAGCATGGACGATCCGGTCACCGTCGGTGCCGCGGGCAAGCGGCTGTTCGTCAACGACGCCTTCGTCGACCTGTTCGCGCTGGAGAGTAAGGAGGCCGCGCTCTCCTTGGTTCCCTTTGCCGTACCGCCTGACTACACCGTGTCGGCCTCGGACACCGCCAGAGTAAGAGCCTCTCTCGCTAGGGTCGAGCAGGACCGCCAGAGCGCCGATCAGGTGGAGTACGCACTGAGCAGGAACGGCGAGCCGCGGTTCTTGGACCTTCATTCCTCACCCATTGACTACGAGGGCACGGCGGCGGTACTCACGGTCGCACGAGACGTGACCGCGCAGCGTCAGGCTGAGGGTGCCGTCCGGGACAGCGAGGCTAAGTTTCATGCGGTGTTCGACCACGCCGGCATGGGCATCGCGACGTTGAGCAGGGACGGCCGCTTCTTGGACGCCAACCCCGCGTTGCAGCACCTGCTCGGCTATTCGCGGGAGGAGATGCACGCGATAGGCTGGCAGCAGATCACCTTCGAGGACGACTTCGACGCCAGCGCCGAGGGCTTTCGGAGCATCCTCAATGGGCGCACGGGATTCGAGACCGAAAAGCGCTTTCGGCGCGCGGACGGCTCGCTCCTGTGGACGCGGTTGACCACTTCGGCGATGCGCTCCCCCATCGGTGAGGTCGAATTCTTCGTGGCGATGGTCGAGGACCTGTCGGAGCAGGCCAACGCCATGGAAGCCCTTCGCGAGAGCGAAGAGCTCTATCGCATTGTCAACGAGACGAACCCGGACGCCGTCGTGGTCTACGCCGACAACGAACGGTTGCTCGTGAACCAGGCGTACGTCGATCTCTATGAGTTCAAGGACAAGGAAGAAGCGTTGGCCGAGCTCGCGTCATGCGCGGCGGACCGAGCGCATCCCGATGATCGCGTAGGGCTCCTCGAGTTTTGGGACGCGTATGAGCATGGGGAAAAAGTCCAGCAACCCTTTGCCTACCGGACGATCAAGAAGAACGGCGAGGTCCGCCACGTCGAGATGGTCGGCTCGGCCGTGCGCTTCCAGGGCCGGCTCGCGGCGTACGCCGCAGTGCGGGACGTGACGGCGCGTAAGCGAGCGGCGATCGCCCTGCGCGAGAGCGAGGAGCGCTACCGTGCCGTCGTCGAGACGATGAGTGACTCCGTGGTGGTGGCGGCGGCGGGCCGGAGGCGGATGCTCAACCAAGCCTACGTCACGACAATGGGCTACTCGTCGCAGGAGGATGCGCTCTCCGAGTTCTGTGGCAGCGGCATTGTGGCCGCCGACTACGCGCGTGTGATGCGCTTCGCGAGCGACGTGCGCGAAGGACTCCGTCCTCCTGGGCGCATCGAGTACGACGTGGAGACACCGGACGGGTCGACGCGGCGGATCGAAGCCGCGATCACCGCGGTCCCGTACGAAGGCGAAGCCGCAGAGCTCAGCGTTCTGCGGGACGTCACGGAGGCGCGCCGCGTCATGGACGCCCTGCGCGAGAGCGAGGAGCGCTACCGCGCCGTCGTCGAGACGATGGCTGAGCCTGTGATCGTGTCCGTAGGTGATAAGCGGCTCTTCGTGAACCAGGCATACCTTCACCTGTACGGCGATAAGGATGAGCAAGAGGCGCTGGACCAGCCTCGCCTCCTCGGCATCGACGAGGCTGACCAAACTCGAGTGGCGCGGCGATTGATGGAGGTGGAGCAAGGACTGACGCCTGTGGCGGCCATTGAGTTCAAGCGGAGCACACCCGATGGCAGGACCCTCGACGTCCAGGCCTCGGCGGTCTCCGTTCTGTACGAAGGCAAGGCCGCCGTCCTCGCCGTCCACCGCGACATGACCGAGCGCAACGAGCTCGAGCGGGCGAAGTCGGAGTTCGTATCGACGGTGAGCCACGAGCTCAGGACTCCACTTACTTCGCTCCACGCCTCGCTCTCGCTGTTGGAGTCCGGCATGGTCGAGGTCGCGTCGGACGAAGGGCGACATCTGGTGAGCATCGCTGCCCGAAACACCCAACGTCTCGCGGACCTCGTGAACAACGTGTTGAAGGTCGAGCGCCTGGGATCCGGCATGGTCAAGCTCGGCACCAGCGAGCTGAGCGCCACCGCCCTCATCGAGACGGCGGTGGACGAGATGCGGCAGATGGCGGTCGAAAAGGACGTCACGCTGGACGTCGCCGCCGCGGGAGTTAGCGTTGAGGCCGACGAGCCGCGGATCATCGAGTTGATCGTCAATCTGCTCTCCAACGCCATCAGGTTCTCGCCGCCAGGGTCGACGGTGGGGGTCGGGGCCGTCCAGATCGAAGGACCGGAGGCACTGTTCTGGGTTGCCGACAGCGGCCGCGGCGTTCCTCTGGATGAGAGACAGCGAATCTTCGAGCGCTTCTACCAAATAGAAGGGCAGGACGCCGGAGATGACGTCGGGAGCGGTCTGGGACTCGCCATCTGTAGGGCCATCGTGGAGCAGCACGGCGGACGGATATGGGTCGAGGACACGGAGGGCAGCGGCGCGACGTTCAAATTCGCGCTGCCCATCGCGGGCGGGGAGCGAAACATCGGGTCGCCCGAAGACGCTCGCGCTGAAGACGCCTTCGTGGCAGAGGACGCTACAGGCAGACGGACAGCGACGGGGAACCGATGAAGATTCTCATCGTAGAGGACGACCGGGACATCGCGGACCTCATCGGGATCTGCGCCCACCTCCAGTGGCCCGACGCGGAGCAGGTGCACTCGACGCGGGGCGCGCCTGTCGTGGGCATCGTCGCCGAGGACCCGCCGGACCTCATCGTGCTCGACCTCGGTCTGCCCGACATGAGAGGTCTGGAGGTCCTGGCCCAGGTCCGGGCATCGTCCCACGTGCCAGTGATCATCGTCACCGCCAAGGACGCAGAAGGCGACCACGTCCGAGGACTGGTGGACGGCGCCGACGACTACGTGACCAAACCCTTCTCGCATCTCGAGCTCATGGCTCGGATGCAAGCGCTCGTGCGCCGCGCCAGTATCGAGGCCGCCGGCACTGGCCCCGACACGGCCTCATCGTGGTCTGGCCTCCACGTGAACCCGGAACGGCGCAGCGTGGTGGTTGCAGAGGCGGAGGTGTTACTGACGCCCAACGAGTGGCGGCTGCTGGACTTTTGGTCCGCAGGCGCGGAACCATCGCTACCTACGAAGCCATCGCCGACGAGGTCTGGGGCAGCGAGTACATCGAGCGCTCGACCATCAAGGCGTGCGTCAGCCGCCTGCGCGCCAAGCTGGACACACCGGGTGTCGCGTCGTCGCGGATCACGGCCCACCGTGGCTTCGGCTACAGCTTCGCCGATGCGGAATAGGCAGATCCCAACCGCTTTGTAACCACCGGGCGCCCCACGGAGCGTGTCTCGTTACCAACGCTCCGTACACTTCGCTCCGGCAGCGGCGCCGCACCCGGCCCCGTCCGCTGAGGAGCTTGCGATGGCAACGGACCGAATGGGCCGGGCGGTGGTCGCGCCGACGCTAGGCGCCGTCGTCGTGATCGGGAGGAGCGGGGCCTCAGAGGGCTTGGCCGGGAGCTTGCAGAACACGGGCCGTCTCGACTATGTCTGGCACGCGGCTGACTACGCCTCCTCGGTGACCATGGTGGCGGCTTCGCCGCCCCACGTAGCCCTGGTGTCCGCCAGGCTGCCGGACCGGGACGGGCTGGCGGCGGCGGCGATGCTGAAGCGCGTATGGCCCGCCGTCGGCGTGATCCTCGTCGACGCCGGCGGACCACACCACCTGCGAGCGGCCATCGAGGCGGGCCTGGACGGCTTCTACCTCGAGGATGCACCCACCGCCGACCTTGTACAGGGCGTCCGATTGGTGCGCGTCGGTGGCGTGGCCATCGACCCGCGAGTCCGGCCCCATCTGTTCGCCCTGCCGTAGCCCCCTTGCTCGGCGCGGGCGCTCAGCGTCAGAACTCGCCGCGCCCACGCGTCGCCCACGCAGACATCGGTTATCATCCCGCTGCGCCGCGCCGCTACGCTGGCGTGAGAGGTGAGCTGTGCGGGTGGGGATCAACCTGTTGAATTTTGGCCCCGGAGCCAGCCCGGAGTCCTTCGTCGACTGGACCTTGCGGGCGGAGGCCATGGGCTACCACATGGTGATGATCTCCGACCACGTGGCGATCACACCAGACGTTGCGGCCCGCTACCCGGCGCCCTTCTACGACCCCCTCACGACGCTGGCATGGCTTGCCGGGCAGACGAGCGTCATCGAGCTGGGCACGACGGTGCTCGTGGTGCCCTACCGAAACCCGCTCCTGGTGGCGCGCATGACCGCGAACCTCGACCGGTTCAGCGGCGGGCGTTTCATCTTCGGGGTCGGGGTCGGCGGGCCGCCGCTGGAGTTCGCGGCCCTGGGGCAGCCGCGACACGAGCGCGGGGCGATGGCAGACGACTACCTCGCGGCTATCGTCGAGCTTTGGACGCATGAGCGTGCGTCCTACGACGGCCGCTACGTCTCTTTCGCCGACGTCCAGAGCGGGCCGATGCCGGTGCAATCGCCGCACCCCCCAATCTGGGTCGGGGGCGCCAGCGACGCGGCGCTCCGGCGGGCGGTGCGCTTCGGCGGCGGGTGGCACCCCATCAGCGTGCCCGTCAACTTTCTCCGTGACGATGGCTTGCCCCGCCTCCGGCGGATAGCCGACGACGCGGGACGGCCCATGCCCGACCTGTGCCCGAGGATCAGGTTCCGGCTCACGGAGTCTCCGCTGGCGGACGACGAGCGGCTGGTCGGGGAGGGCACCCTGGAGCAGGTCCACGACGACCTGGCCGAGCTGGAGGCGCTCGGTGCAGCGTGCGTGCTGCTGGACACCTACGCGAGCGGCATCGAGGCGACGGCCGACCACGAATCCGCCTGGCGCATGTTCACCGCGCTTGCAGACGAGGTGCTCGATCTGACGCACGAGTCGGTGCGCTAAACGCGCGGGCATGATTACGTCTCTCGCTCAGCGGCTCCCGTTCTACTACGGCTGGACCATTGTGTCGGCCGGCTTCATGACGATGTTCGTGAGCAACGGCACGGCCTTCTGGGGCCTGCAGGTGTTCGTGGGCCCGATGCAAGACGACACGGGCTGGGCCAGGGCGAGCATCATGGGCGCGCTCACGGTGCGGTGGATCGTCGCTGGGGTCGGTGGGCTTCTGCTCGGCTTCGCGCTGGACCGGCGGCACGGCCCCGTGCTCCTATTGGTGGCGGGGACGTTGCTCGACGGTGGCTCGATGGCCGCGCTCTACTGGGCGGACAGCCAGTTCGAGTTCCTGCTGCTGTTTGGCGTCGTCGGCGGTCTCGGCAGTATCGGCACGGGGAGGTTGATCGTCGCGACGCTCATCCCCAAGTGGTTCGTTGCCCGGCGTGGCATCGCCATGGGCATCGCCGCCACGGGCAGCGGGTTGTCGGCGGTGGTCGTCAGCCCGGTGGCTCGGATCATCGTCGACAGCGCCGGCTGGCGAGCGGGCTGGGTCTGGCTTGCCGCCATGACCGTCGCGTTGCTTCTGCCCCTCGCCCTGTTCATTCGGCGCTCGCCGGAGGATATCGGTCTGCGGCCAGACGGGGCCCCAGAGGCGGTGGCGGGCTCCCAGGAGCCGAGCGCGGCCGATCAAGAGCACAGCGCCACCGTCGGCGAGGCCCTGCGTTCCCCGACGCTGTGGCTGCTCACCATTGCGACGAGCGTCGGCCTCTTTTCCATGTCGACGAACGCATCGAGCATGGTGCCCTTTTTCGAGAGCGTCGGCTTCTCATCGGCCGTGGCCGCATCGGGCCTCGCAGTGTACGGGGGGTTCTCAGCCGCGTCCCGGTTCATGTGGGGATACCTGGCGGACCGGCTCTCCGTCCGGCGTGCCATCGTGCTCCAGGCGGTGCTGACGGCGGGTGGGATCGCCCTGCACCTGTCGATCCAGAACGAGGCCATGCTGTTCGTCGTCGCCGCGTACCAAGGGCTCATGCTGGGCGGCTACGTGGTGTTGCAGCCCCTGATCTGGCCCGAGTACTTCGGGCGGCGCCACCTGGGCGCCATCACTGGGATTACGCAGTTCTTTACGACCTTTGTCCTCGCCGCTGGTCCGCTGTTCGCAGGCGCGGTGTTCGATGCCACCGACGCCTACACCTGGGCGTACCGCACGCTCGTTGGGACATGGTTGCTGACTGCGTTCCTGATGCTGACCGTGAAGCCGAGCCGCGCACGCCTCGCCCCCGTCGCGGAGACAGCCGGCTAGAGGCTGCCCGCCGCCCGGATTCACCGGTCGTTCATAGCGGGGGCCTCGTTCATCACGTGCTGATCACGGCTCCCGAGCGACCCTTGCATTGGGGCGGATCGTTCGGAGACGGTCGAGATGGGGTGCTTTCATGAAGCGCATCCGCAAGTTCCTCAGGAGCATGGTGCTCGTTGCGATTCTGGTCCGGCTCGTCAGGCGCTACGGTCGAAAGAGGCCCGTCCGGCGAGTGCCGGCCCGTGGCGTGTCCAGCAGCTGATGTTCCGGTTCGTGTCTCGGGTCATGGACCGGGCGTTCGCAAGGATGAGCCCGGAGCGGCGGCAGGTCGTGCTGACGCACTGCCACGAAACGCTGTCGGTGCTGGAGCACAAGTACCGGGCCGGCCGCGCCGCACGAAGAGGCTGGGCCGACGGAGCGTCTGGCCGCATAGGCGGCTCGTACGCAAGTGTGCGCCGTGGCTGCGCGCTGCGGCGCACGTGCCGTGGCTGGGCGTGCTGCGCGTGTCGGCAGCGATCAGGCGATCTGCCTGCCTATTTGGTCAGTGCCCGGTTGAATGAGAACATACGTACTGGTACGCTGAGGCGACCCCACAGAGACTGCGATTCCGAGACGCGCCGCCGTCTTTGGTTGGTGTGCTCTTGTGGGGGTGAATGGCGTGATCCTGTTTCGTTCATGCCCGCGCTGTGGGGTTGGGGACCTCATCTTGCGGGTCGTGCCGCCGAGTGCGGGCGACGACGGCCGCGACATCGTGTGCCTCCAATGCGGCTGGACCCGCGGCTGGCCCCTCGCCTCCGCACGCCGCGCGGCGTAGCATGGCGCCCCCGCGCCGTAGCGTGAGAGGCGGTCGGCGCTCCGGTGAGGCTGACGAGGGTCCCATGAAATCCGCGCCGTCAGGTGACGCAAAATGACGCAAAATGACGCACCTCTTGCGGATGACCTCACCCAACGATTGCTTTCCGACGTCAAGTTGGCGACCGCTCTGCGCCGCCTGCCCCGGTGGGAGCATGCCGAGGGCTCGCTCGCCAAGCGCTTCGACTTCGACAGCTTTGCCGAGGCCCTCGCTTTCGTAAATCGGGCGGGGAGCCTGGCGGAGGAAGCCGACCACCACCCCGACATCACCATCTCCGGTGCTCGCGTCACGCTCTCGCCGGTCACCCACGCCTCGGGCGGCATCACGGCCAAGGACACGGACATGGCCTCCAGGCTCGACGTTCTCGCGTCGGCCTAGCCGGGCCTTGCTTGCCTAGCCGGCCTTGCTGGCCTAGGCGGCTTGCTTGCCCAGCCGGCCTTGCTTGCCTAGCCGGCCTTGCTTGATGGAACTCGGCATGCGCGGCCAACGTCTTAGAGTGAGACCGAGGACTGCATGAAACCGCTGCTATTAATCCTGATCGCAACCCTGCTTCTGGCCGCATGCGGCGGAGGGGAAGCGGGACCACCCGGTGGCGGCGCCACGCCCACTCCTAGGCCGACTCCTACGTCCGCGCCCACAGCGACGCCGGACGGCCCCGCCTGGCTCGACGAGCTCATCGCCGCCTTCGAGGCGGAGCCTGTCTCCAACCCGCCCCGCAGCGTCGTCGAGTATGAGTGGAACGGCGCAGCCGTCTATCTGGTCATGGCGCCATGCTGCGACATGTTCACGGACCTGTACGACGCCGACGGCCGGATGATCGGCCACCCCAGCGGCGGTATCGCGGGCGGCGGCGATGGCCGGCCGGTCGCCTTCTTCGATCGGGCGCGTGAGGTGGGTGTGTACTGGGAGGACCCACGGGGGGTCAAGGAGCGCGTTGGTGTGCTCGCGCCTATCGTGGACTTGCGCGTGGACATCGCCGAGAGCTTCCCGCCGCAGTACTTCCTCCGTGTCGTCTCGGGGCTCCCGAACGCGTGCCACCAGTTCGACCGCTGGGACATTGCGCGAGGCGGCGAGGACGCCGGCGTCGTGGTTCGCGTCTACAACACCACGCCCGCTGATGCGGTGGCGTGCGCCCAGGTGTACGGCACGGTCGAGACGACGGTGCCCCTTGGCAGCGATTTCGAGTCGCGCGTCACCTACAATGTCGCGGTCAACGACGCCGTGGTGTCATTCACCGCACAGTAACTCGGGCACCGCACAGTAACTCGGGCACCGCGATAACCCGATCATCAAGGAGGCCCCAATGCTCATAGCAACGACGGATGAGTTACGCGGAAAGCAGATCACCGAGGTGTTCGGTCTCGTGCGCGGTAACACCGTGCGCGCGCGCCACGTGGGCCGCGACATCTTGGCAGGCCTGCGCAACATCATCGGCGGCGAGATCACTCAGTACACGGAGCTGCTCACCGACGCGCGCCAGCAGGCGACCGACCGGATGGTCGAGGAGGCCGAGGCGCTCGGCGCAAACGCAATCGTCGGTACGCGCTACGTCACGTCTGGCGTGATGGGCGGCGCCTCCGAGCTGCTGGCGTACGGGACGGCGGTGCGGTTCGAGGAGGCCGGCGCCGGGAGCTAGGCGGCTAACCCCGGGAGCAAGGCTGCCAAACCCAGGGAGGGCTAGGCGGCCAACCGGGAGCTAGGCGACCAATTGGAGCCGGCGGCTGCGGAGGGGGCGGGGACGGCGGCTGTCGTGCCGGTTCGCGACGACTGCGGCGAGCGTCTCGGTGGAGGTCGCGAGGGCGCTCCAGTGAGGCAGGCGGACGCCGTGGATGCATTCGATGGTCTGGTCATCCCAGTTCACCATCCAGCGCTCCCCGGTGGCCTCGGCCAGCCGGACGGTGGCCTGGCTGATGTCACTGGCTGATGGAGACTCGACGCGTGTGCTCATTTCCGCTCTCCTCACGTTCTCGCTCCCCGCGAGTTGCGGCGTATTCTGGGTCGCCGCCTACCACCGAGCATCGTCCTTTGGTCCGACCCATCGCGCCCGATGGTCCGGAACCGTTGACGCGTACCTCAGGGTAGCCGTGGAATAGTGCCGTCGCTTCAGGGTCAACCCTCAAAGCGGCCTCAGGGTCAACCCTCAGTCCAGGGAGGGGACGCCTGCTGGGGCGACCGACGCTAGCGGGGCGTTCCGGCCATGCGCACGATGGTCTCGAACTCGGTGGGCCTGACCGGTTGGACGGACAGGCGCCCCTGGTGTAACAGGACCATGTCGCTGAGCTCGGGGACCGTCTTGACCTCGTTAAGCGAGACCTCGCGGGCCAGCTTCTCCCGCGGGGCGATGTCCACCATGTACCAAAGCGGCTTGTCGGGCGTGCTCTTGGGGTCCGGGTGGTCGGAGGCGGGGTCCCACGCCGTGTGATCGGGGTAGCCGTCGCGGACCACCTCCGCGATGCCCACCACGGCCGTCGGCTTGGCGTTGCTGTGGTAGAAGAGCACCAGGTCTCCGGTCTTGATCGCGTCCCGCAACAGGTTCCGGGCCGTGAAGTTGCGGACCCCGTCCCACTCGGCGACCTCGTCCCGCACGAGGTCGTCCCAGGAGTAGGCGCCGGGCTCCGACTTGAACAGCCAGTGGTTGGGCATGGCAATGGTCCTCCGTCGCGAGCGCGCAGTATACGACCGGGTATCGTGTAGCATCTGTTACCGGCCCACCAGGCCGCAGACTGCATCCCGGAGCGAGTGAGCGTGACAGACTCGATCATCGAAGCGCATAACGTCGTCAAAGTGTACGAGACGGGGGGCCTCGAAGTGCGTGCGCTGCAGGGCGTGAGCCTCACTATCGACCGCGGCGAGATGGTCGCCATCATGGGCCCGTCAGGGTCCGGCAAGACGACCCTTCTGAACACCTTTTCCGGCATCGACGACGTGACGTCGGGCGAAGTGATGATCGATAACGCCGCGATTCATGAGATGTCGGACAAGGCCCGAACGCGCTACCGGGCCCTGAACATGGGTTTCGTGTTCCAGTCCTTCAACCTGCTGCCGGTACTCTCCGCCGTCGAGAACATCGAGCTGCCGCTTCTCCTCGTGGGCGTCGACCCGCGAGAGGCCCGTGCCCGGGCGCGAGATCTGCTCGCGCAGGTCGGGCTCGAAGACCAGGCCGGTAAGCGGCCGGCCGTGATGTCCGGCGGTCAGCAGCAGCGCGTGACCGTCGCGCGGTCCCTCGCGGCGCGCCCGGCCATTGTCTGGGCCGATGAGCCGACGGGTGCGCTCGATAGCGAGACCTCGCGCGAGATCATGGACCTGCTCTGCGACCTCAACGAGCGCGAGGGGCAGACCTTCGTCCTCGTCACGCACGACGCCGGTGTGGGCGCCCGCGCGGGACGGCTCGTGCGCATGCGCGACGGTCAGATTGAGAGCGACACCCCGCAGAACGGCTCGCGCGCGGCCCAGAGCCCGGCGAACCCGGGCGCCTAGGCTCGCTAGTGGAATCACTGTTCGGGATCCCCATCGGTCCACTGACGACGGCGTTCGTTGTCGTTCTCCTCATCGCTACGGCAATCATGGCCGTCGTTGCGCTCAGGAATCGCGTGATCTTCAAGATGGCGGTGCGCAATATCCCGCGGCGCCGAGCCCAGACGGTGTTGATCATCCTGGGCCTCATGCTCGCGACCCTGCTGTTCTCATCCTCCTTCGCGACGGGCGATACGCTGGCGCACTCCATCCGCGTGCAGGCGCTCGAACGCATCGGCTTCGTGGACGAGATGCTGTTCTCGTCGGAGCTGGACGAGACGGGACAAGCCCTATACTTCGACCAGGGGCTCGTCGAGCGCTTCCGGGAGGCGTTGGCAGACGCCCCTGTCGACGGTATCGCTCCTGCGGCCCAGGAGACTGTGCCAGCGGTTGCAGAGGGCAGCGGACGCAGCGAGCCCCGGGTGGACGTACTGGGCTTCGACCCGGCGCAGATGTCCGGGTTCGACGCGCTCGAAACAGCCGATGGCGACGTCCTCGACCTCAACGCGCTACGGCAGGGGCAGACCTACCTCAGCGAGGAGGCCGCCGCCAATCTGGGCGTCACGCCCGGTGATCGGGTGCTGATGTTCTTCGGTGAGGAGCCCACGAGCATCGAGGTTGCGGGCATCTACGCCACCGGTGCGAACCCGGCCGACCCGGAGTCCGCCGTCATGCGGCTGGACCACATGCTGGAGATACTCGGCGAGCCGGGCAAGGCGCGCGTGATCCTGGTGAGCAATAGCGGCGGGCTTCTCAAGGGCGCCGAGTCGACAGCAGAGGTAGTTGAGGCGCTGGAGGATGTCAACGAGGAGCTGGGATTCGAGGTGTGGGAGCTCAAGCAGGACGCGCTCGACGAGGCCGACGCAGTTGGCAGCGCCTTCGCCACCATCTTCCTCGTCTTCGGCAACTTCTCGATCATGGCCGGCGTGCTGCTGATCTTCCTGATCTTCGTCATGCTCGCCGCTGAGCGAAAGCGCGAGCTGGGTGTCACACGCGCGGTCGGTGGGCAGCGCGGCGATATCGTGCGGCTGTTCACCTTCGAGGGTGCGCTCTACGCCGTCGCCTCAGCCGCGGTAGGCAGCGTTCTCGGTGTGCTGGTCGGCCTGGGCGTCGTGCGGATCATCGCCTCCGCCATCGGCAACATCGAGGAATTCGACCTCATCATCAGCTTCGCCTTCCGGTGGCAGAGCCTGGTACTGGCGTTCACGCTGGGGATGGTCACCACGTTCGTCGTCGTCCTGTTTTCGGCTGGCCGCGTGAGCGCGTTGAACATCGTGCGCGCGATCCGCGACATCCCGGAGCCGCCGGGTCAGCGCGCCCGGCTGCGGACGCTGCTCCGAGAGCCATTCGCTCGCCTCCGCCAAGGGTTCGGGCGCCTGCTGCGTGGGGATGTCCGCGGGCTGGGAACGATGACGTTCGGCACGTGGGCGGCATCGATGAGGCTGGCTTGGGCGACGGTCATGGCGGGGTGGGGGGCAATCGTCCTCGGCCTGCTGGTCACCCTGTTGGGGATCTCGTCCAAGGAGTTCTCGCTGTTCATGCTGGGCACGTCGCTCGTGATCATCGGCGCGCCGCTTGCCCTACGCCACACGTTCAACTTGGCCGACAGGCCGGCCTACACCGCCGCGGGCCTGGGCCTCGTCGTCTGGTGGCTGCTGCCCTTCGATTTGGTCGAGGCGGTCTTCTCGGATTTCGCCCAGGGGATCGAGATGTTCATCCTGTCTGGAGTCATGCTGGTCCTCGGCGCCGTGTGGACTGTGATGTACAACTCGGACATCCTGCTCGGCGCCTTGCTGCGCATCTTTGGCCGCAGCCGGGCGCTGGCGCCGGTGCTCCGAACGTCGATCGCGTATCCCATGGCGGCCCGGTTCCGCACCGGCATGGCGCTGGCGATGTTCTCGTTGGTGGTCTTCACGCTGGTCGTGATGGGGTTCATCGTCGCCGGCTTCACCTCGGCGTTCGACGACACGCGCCGCATATCCGGTGGCTTCGACGTGAGCGCGAACGTCGGCCTCTCGAACCCCATCGGCGATCTGGAGGCGGCGGTAGCCGAGGCAGGCGCGCTGGACGCCACCAACTTCGAGGCCGTCGGCTCGCTGACGGGGTTGCCCGTCAAGGTGCGCCAGGTCGGCGTGATCGAGGAGGAGAAGGACCTCAAGGACTGGTTCATCACCGGTGTGGACGAGGTGTACGTCGATACGGTGACGTACACGTTCCAGCTGCGGGACGCGCGTTTCGCGAGTGACGCGGCCGTCTGGGAGGCCCTGAAGACGGAGCCGAACGTCATAGTTGTTAACGCGGAGCTGGTGCCGGCCCGCTCCGACTTCGACGTCGGAGACGTCGACTTCTTCCGATTCGAGGGGTTCTACCGCGACGACGAGACGCTGCCCGAGGTCTACATCGAGGCGTTCGATTTCGCGGAAGGAACGAGTGTCCGCCTACGCGTCATCGGCATCCTCGAGGAGGCAGCCTTCTTCGCCAACACCATGATCACGAGCCCCGCGAACCTGGCCCCGCTCGCCCCCGTGGAGATACCGACGCTGCGCTACGCCATCCGCCTCGCGGACCCGACGCAAGCCGACGCAGTGGTGACCGCGCTCGAGGATGCGTTCGTCGAGAACGGGCTGCGGGCCGACTCGCTCGAGGAGCTGGTACGCGAGATAACGCAGGTGAACCTGACGTTCAACCGGCTGATCCAGGGCTTCATGGCCTTGGGGTTGGTCGTCGGTATCGCGGCCCTCGGCGTCATCTCCGCCCGGTCCGTCGTCGAGCGCCGCGGGCAGATCGGCGTGCTCCGCGCCATCGGCTTCCAGCGCAACATGGTGCAGCTGTCCTTCATGATGGAGTCGTCGTTCATCGCGCTGCTGGGCATCGCCCTCGGCATCGCGCTGGCCTCCGGCCTATCGGTGGGGATCATCCGCAGTATCGCCGAGGACGTTGACGGCGTGAGCTACCAGTTCCCGTGGCTGACCGTGATCCTCGTCGTCGTGGTCGCCTACGGTGCTTCGTTGCTGATGACGTTCCTGCCTGCCCGTCAGGCGGCCAACGTCTACCCGGCTGAGGCACTCCGCTTCGCCGAGTAGTGCGTTTCTCAGGCCGTCGTTGCGCTATCCGCCCAACACGAACGCGGCTAGGATGCGGGCGCATCCGGCTGGAGAGAGCATGGAAAGCCACGCTACGCCTGCGCACCATCACCAATTGAGGATCAGCCCCCAGGTCTGGGTGCCGCTGGCCGGTGCGGCGGTCTTTTCCGTCGCGATCACGGTCGTCCTCGTGGTGTACCGGGAGGCGCTCCAGGGCCTTGGAGACTGGAGCTACGCCGGGGCGTTCCTGATCATGCTGATCAACAACGCCACGATCATCCTGCCGGCGTTTGGTCAGGCGTTCATCATCGCCGTGGCGGAGACGCTGAACCCGTTTCTTCTCGCGCTGGTGGGGGGTGCCGGGGCGGCAATCGGCGAGCTCACGGGCTACATCCTGGGTGCCAGCGGGCGCCGGGTGATGAACCGCACCACCTTCATTCAGCGGTTGCCGGCGTTCCCGCCCCGGCTCATGGGCCCCTTGTTGCTGCTGTTCGCCGCCACGCCGTTGCCGTTCGACATCGCGGGCCTCTCCGCCGGGTCGCTGCACTACCCCTTGTGGCGGTTCCTAGCCTGGGTGTCGGTGGGCAAGATCATCAGCACGCTGGCGCTTGCCTACCTCGGGATCCTCAGCGTGGACTGGGTCGACGGCTGGTTTCGGTAGCTAACCGCCCTGGCGGCAGAGCCCAGCCTCGGGGCCGAGCTCGCCCCGGTACGCCTCGATGAACTCGCGCAGCAGTATCTCGTCGAAGCGGTCGAGCTCCAACGTTCTGCCCCAGACCGTCGCGACCATCGTGAAGTCCATGTCGCCGTAGGTGCCTGCGACGAGGCACGTATCGCCGAGATCGCGTACGAGCCGGTTCACGTCGCCCGCCAGCTCAGGGTCGTCGGGCTGATACCACAGGACCACGGAGCCGTGCTCCATGTTGTGGACGACCGCCTCCTTCACCAAGGGCGCGCCGAGGTGACCCGATGGCGATTGGATGGCCAGGTGGTTGCCGGACGTGGGCGGGTCGGAGTTGTAGACGTAGGGAGGTGAGTGAACGCCCCGGAGCTGAGGGATCGTGCGTCCGAGATCCGAGCCGCCTCCCTGAAGCAGCACAACGAGGATGACAGCCGCGACCAGGGCCACGCCGCCGGCGAGGGCGTACAGCCGGTTGCGGGTCCGTTTCCGGCTGCGTGCGTCCTGCCGTCGCTCTCGGGATGCCTGTGCTCGCTGTGAGCCTTCGCGCCGCCGTCGCCGTTGCTCTGCCACGTGTCGTCAACCTGCCTCTGTAGGGTGGTGGCCTCGACGCGAGTGGTGAACTCTCGCTCTCAGCCGTGCAGGCCGCACGAGGAAAGGAGCTCGTGCTGACCTCGTGGTGAGCGGAGAGCTTGCCCTCAGCCCGGTCCGTACCGGCCTCGCGGCCAGTAGAACTCACTCTCAATCTAGCCCGCGCTGGCCTCGCGGCGAGTACAAAATGTTCGTCGTCGTTAGGCGAGCCCCAGCGTATCCAGCAACCCGCCGATGGTCAACCAGTAGTAGACGATGAAGGCCCCTGCCAGTACCAGCATGACGGCGCTGACGGGCTGGACGTAGGGCAGCGCCTTGCGGAGCAGGCCCACCATCGCGCCTCGGAAGATCGCCATGCTCAAGGTCAGCGCCAGAATGACGCTGCCCATGCCGAGCCCGTAAAGCGCGAACTGCAACATCGAGCTCCCGAAGGTGCTCGCGGTGACTGTGCTCCCGACCACCGCGAGGAAGATCGGTAGCGTGCAGCTCAGCGATGCCATGCCGTAGCCAAGGCCAAAGGCGAAGTAGCCGCGGGCGCCTCCACGGCTGGCGTCGCCCATGCGCGTGGAGAGCTGGCTGCCGAGGGCCGTGTAGATCTTGCCACCACCGACCATGTATGCGCCCGCCACGGCGAGCAGGATGCCCACGCTGAAGCCGATCCAAGGGAAGAAGCTTGCGATGCTCCTTGCACCCAGCGTGATGGGGAGCCCGATGGCGGCGAACATGAGCACGAAGCCGAGAGTGACGATGGCTCCTACCGTCACGGCGCGGCGGAGCCGGTCCGTGGCGTGCTCGCTATCGCTGGTGCCGTCGCCGAGATAGAGGCCGAGGTAGGCGGGCAGCATGGCGAACCCGCAGGGATTCACCGACGAGACCATTCCCGCGCTGAAAGCGAAGCCCAGCGGAAACAGCGTGCTGACCCGTTCCAGGAAGCCGCCGGAGGAAGAGGACAACGACTCGACGTTGCCGACCACGGAGCCGACGCTCGAGCCGGTGGCGATGGCGCCGCCGAATGCGGCGCCCAGCGCGGTGACTAGCAGCACCGCGGGCCAGAACAGGGCCCGTGCCAGCGACGGTCGCGGGCCGAGCCCGACATCTCCTGCGAGCGATCCTGCCATGGGGTCTCTCAGCGCTCCTGCTCTAAGGCTACCAACCGCTCTGCTGTCCGCTCAACTGTATAGCCCCTCATCAGACCCAGCGGTTTTTGATCGCCAGCGTGAACAGGACGAACAGCGAAGGCATCAGCACCGCGACGATATTCCAATGGACGGTGCGCCCGAGCACCGGGTTGATGAGTGCGCTCACCACCGTGGCGACGGCGACGATCGCCGCTGCGGTCACGATGGCGGACGTCCACGTCCTGCGCCGGGTTGCCTGTGATTGTTTGCTGGCCATTCGCCTCTCTCTACGCGCTGGGCGCCGTCACGGCTTTCCCAGGCACCCTCTCAGATGCGCTGGCGCACCTCTCGGATGCTGCGGCCCGGGGGTGGCCTACCACCGGCGCCCCTTCGCGAGAGTGCCGATGGCGACGATGATACCCATGGTGACCAGCGAGAGCGTCAGCGCCAGCACTTCAGCGTCGTTTGCACGGCCCGACAGGACTGCATCGTAGATCGCGATGGGCATGGTCCGCGTCTGCCCAGGCACGCTGCCCGCGACCAGGAGCGTTGCGCCGAACTCCCCCATGGCACGGGCAAGCGCCATGGCGACCCCGGCCGCCAGGGAGGGCCACGCCAGCGGCACCGTTACATGGAGGAACACCGACCACTCGTTGCCTCCGTGGGAGCGCGCCGCCTCCTCCAACTGCCGGTCAACGGACTCGAAGCCCGCCTGCGCGGAGCGGATAAGGAACGGAGCCGAGACGATAAATGCCGCCAGTGCGGCGCCGGTCCAGTGGAACACGGGGGAGAAGCCGAACAGATCGTCCAAGAGACCCCCGATGAAGCTCCTTCGCCCAACGGCCTGGAGCAGGTAGTACCCCAGGACCGTCGGAGGGAGCAGCATGGGCAGCAGGACGAATGCAGAGGCGAGCTGACGCCCGCGGAAGCGCTTGCGTGCGAGGAGCCAGGCCAGGGGCAGGCCCACCACGAGCGCGAGCGCCGTGCTAGTAAGGCCAACCTGAAGACTGAGCCTGAGGGCCGACCAGTCCATTAGCCACCCCCTCTACATGCGGACCGGCCCTGTTGGCTGTGCGCTGCGCCGTAGCCGTACGCCTCGATGGCGGACCGGGTCGGGTCACTGCCGACGAAATCGACGAGCTCGCGCACTAGCTCCGGGTGCGCGGTGGACGCGACGCCGACGATGACCTGGTTGAGGCCGCCATGCAAGCAACGGTCGACCGGGTGGGAGCTGAGGCCGTTGGCGAGCCCGGCACGGACCTGCGAAAGCGCCACGAACGCAACCTCGGCATTGCCGCTGCGAGCGAACTCGAGGGCCTGGGAGGCGCTCTCGCCGAAGACGACGCGCGGCTCGACCGCCGCCCACAGGCCGGCGCTGCGGAGCGCGGCCCGCGCTCGCTCTCCATAGGGGGCCAGCTCGGGGTTGGCGATAGCCAGGTGTCGTACGCGCTCGTCGGCTGCCACCTCATCCCAAGCGGCCGTCACCGACACCGGTAGGCTCGTGACGGTGACCAGCCGCCCCTCGGCGAACACCTTGATGCGGTCGTCCAGGGCCTGGCCCGCGCCGCCGCCCAGCGACATGGCGTGGCTGGGGTCCGCCGAGGCCAAGGCGTCGAGCGGCGCTCCCTGCCGGACCTGCTGGGCGAGGGCACCCGAGGAACCCACGATCAGCGTGATCTGAACTCCAGCGTGCGCCTCGAAGGCCGGAGCCAGCTCCAAGAACAGCGGCTCGAGAGAGGAGGCGACGCCGACCAGGAGGGTCGGGGAGTTGTCGCGGGCCACCCCGCCGCAGGCCGTGATGCCCGCCGCGAACGCCAGCACGACGAGGCACGCCGCCCGCCAACCGGTGGGTGAACCGCGCGTTTTTGCACGCCGGTTAGCTCCCGTCCGGGTCACCCTGGTCTGACGAGCAGCACCGGCTGGTGGGGGTCGCGTGCCAGACGATCGCTCACGCTGCCGAGGATCCATCGGCCGAGGCCGGAGCGGCCGTGGGTGCTCATGACCATAAGTCCTTGGGGATTTTGCTCCGCCAGGTCCATGAGCTTGGCCGATGGGAAGCCCAGCGTCGACTGGCTGCGGACGGTCTCAACGCCGAGGGCACCTGCGCGCTCCACCTGGCGGGAAAGGTAGGCGCTCGCCTCACTCTCCGCCGCCTCGATCACGTCTTCCAGCCCCGCCAGGGTGTCGGTTCCCGGCGAGTAGTAGTTCATGACCGGGGGGACGGAGCGAACGATGTCGAGGGGCACCGCCAGCCGCCGGGCCAGCTCGACTGCTACCGGCATGGCCTCCTCCGACGCCTCGGACCCGTCCAGCGGCAGGAAGATGCAGTCCACCATCGCCTGCCCGGCGCGTGGGCCGTCCTCCTGGGCGTGGACCACCAACAGGGGTTGCTCGATCGCGCGCAGAACCTTGTCCGTCACGCTGCCCAAGACCAGGCGCTTGATGCCGCCGTGCCCGTGCGTGGACATGGCGACCATGGTGTCGGCGTTGGCGGCCGCGCGCTGGGCGATGAGCTCCGTCGGGTTGCCGATGAGCGCCGCGGTCTCGGCGTTCGGGAACTCGGCGCCTAGGGCTGCGAGATAGCCCTTGGCGGATTCGACTCCCGCCGAAGGGTCGTCACCGGCACGCAGCCCCTCCGGATCGACAACGTGCAGCAGCTCAACCACGGCGTTGAGGCCGAAGGCGAGGGTCCGCGCGTAGGGGAGGACGGCCTCGCTGGCCGCGGAGCCATCCAGGGGGACGACGATCCTGCTAAACATGCTCCATCCTTAGGGCCGACGCCCCCGGCAGGCAATGGCGGCCCGGTCGGCCTAGTCCGTCGCCACCCCGCAGAGGTCCATGGCGGTGAGCGCGTACACCTTCGCTGCCGACACCAGGTCATCCACGAGCATCGCTCGGTTGCCCTCGGCGGTCATGGTCTCACGCTGGCGCTTGGGTCCGTAGCAGACGCTGGGGATCCCCAGCTCGTTGAATACGTTGTTGTCGCGCCACATGCTGAGCACCGGCGAGGAGGGCGGCGCGGGCTCGCCGCCGATGACGCGGGCGTGGGAGCGCTTCAACGCGTCCACCAGCTCCTCGGCGCCTTCCGCGATGTGCCCGCGCTTGTATTCGTACGGGACGACGTCGCAGACGAGGCCGAGGTCCTCGCCCAGCTCCTTGAGCTCCTGGACGATGGGTAGGGGCTTCCGTCCGGGGGCCAGGCGCACATCGAGGTAGATGTAGGCGTAGTCCTCCGTGGTCCGAATCTGATGCACTTGGGCCTTGGGGACGATCTTCCCGCCCCAAAACTCAACGACCTCGCGTTCCTGGTACCGGCGGGCCCACTCCTCAAGGGCGACGATGAGGTGGGCGGACTTTTCGTACGGGTTGGGGTTGTCCTTCCACGTGTCGCCGCGGTTCAGGCGGGGTGTGTACACGCGACGGCCCTTGACCGATATGCGCAGGCGCAGGTTGCCGGCGTCGGCCGCGATGATCGTGAACTCGGACGTCTCGCCGACGAGCGCGTAGTCCGCGATGACGCCACGGTTGATCGCCCACTCGGTACCGAAGCCCTCGCCGGGGTAGTTGACCCCTTGGCGCTCGTCGACCGAGGGCGCGCCGGTTTCGAAGTCGACGCCCATGACGGTGAGGTTGCCGCGCAGGGCCACGCCGGATTTCTTGATCGCGCGCATGGCGATCATCTCGGCGCACAGCTGCGCCTTGTCGTTGATCATGCCCTTCCCGAACAGCAGATCGCCGTCGACCCAGGTGCCGCGCATGCGCACTTCAGAGGCGGACGCGTCCGGCGGCGGCGGCTCTCCCGCGTCCATGTGGGCGTTCATGATCAGGCTCGGCCCACCGCCGGCGCCGCGCAGCTCGCCGATGGCGTTGACCGCTTCCGGCGTGATGTGCTGAAGGTAGGCGGGTATGCCTGCGTCGCCCAGCCAGCTCACCACCGATTCGCCGACGGCCAGTGTGTGGCCTGCGTAGTCGGGCAGGTTCCCAATCCGTAAGCAAAGGTCAATGAGGTCTTGTTTGTCGGCCTCGACGACGCGCGTGACCTTGTCCGCAGTGCTCGTGTTGACCATGGCATCTCCCCTGGCGGAGCGAGGGTGTGAGCGGCTGTCGAAGACCTCATGCGCCGCTTCGTGGTGCGGTGCGTAGGGTAGCGCAGCCTCGTATCTCGGTCAAACGGCCGGGGGCCCCGAACGGAACGAGGAGCGGCCTGTCTGCGGTTGGGCGGAGCTTGGGATAGGGCACAGCACCGAGAGCCCCCTTCCCAGAACGGCCTCGGAGCGAAAGAGACCCAGAGTATTTACCAGCAAAAACCAGATAGTAGGGTTGCGAGAGTGCTATATAGTTGCTGTGTAATACAGAATATATAGATATAACCGCTTGACTCGGTAGGATAAACCAGATAGTCTGGCCTCGGTCCAGGACCGAGGTCCGGTTTTGACGGAGGAGAAATGGCAAAGCTAGGTCCGTATTCGTATCCCGACATCCGTTTTGGGGACGCTGTCGAGATTGCCGGCCGCATCGCCACTAAGTTCAAGGGAACGGTGAGCGTGAAGGGCCTGGCTTGGGAGCTGGGCATGGCGGAGGGCAGCGGCACGTTGTTCGCGAAGGTGGCCGCTCTGCGGGACTTCGGTCTCGTGGAGGGCCGTGGTGAGCTGCGTGTCTCCCCGCTGGCCCAGCGGGTGTTACACCCGGCGACGTCTGAAGAGGGCCGAGCGGCCCGCGCCGAGGCATTCCAGCGTGTCGACCTGCTTCGGCAGCTCTACGCACGGTTTCAAGGCGAGATCCCCGACGACATGGGCCTGCTGGTGGGCATCGAGGAGATCACCCGGTCACCCCGGGACGAGATCGTCCGCCGGGCGTCTCTCATCCAGAAACACTTAACCGACGCGGTTCGTGTGATGGGACGACGCGTTGAGCCAGGAAATAAACCAGAATATTCTGGAAGAAACCGGATAACGAATACACCGCCGGCACGGGGCGAAGCATCAAAAGCGATCCCTGACGAGGCGGTGACCGATGGTTTGAGCCTGGCCGCGGCCGGGCGCAGGCTGTCTGTGCCGCTGACCCCTGCGTACGTCGATGTGGCCATTAGCCTGCTGACCACCATCCGACGCGAGCTGGTCGCCGGCGAGGCGCCGGAGAACGATGCAACGGATGGCGCTGTGGCGGATCAGACTGCGATCAACGATCGGGTGGCCACACCGAAGAAAACCTGACGCTGAGGTGTCCGGCGCGGGCTGACGAGGTTGGACGAATGCGGCAGCCCCGGCTCGACAATGCGCTTTCCATCATGAACTCCCGTGGCGCGGGAGAAGGGCCCGACTAAGTCGGGCCCTTTTCATGGGCGGCCTGCATGGGCGAAAGGCGGTTACGAGGACTCAGCGCCGGTGTGGGCCGCACCCACGGGGCGGGTTCATCTCGGAAGGGACTGGTCTGCCGTCTGCTGTGACGCTGGGCTCATGCGTCGTCAGACGTCCGGCACCCCCGGGGTTGGCAGACGCATACAGCGCCAGCATGTGGGCAGCGTTACGCGCATCACGGCCCCCAGCATGCGGGAGCCCCCGCGCGAGGGGCAAGCCGGCGCTTGCCGGTGGAAGGGGGCTACCCCGGTGGCCACCGACGACGGCGTGCCATTATCGGCTCGCGCCTGGCCAGCTTGTACAGCACCGCGATGACCAGTCCTGCTGCGAAGCCCCCCAGGTGGGCGAAGTAGGCGACGCCGCTGCCTGCGCTCGATGCCCCCAGCGAGCCGACGCCGTTGAATGCCTGGAGCAGCACCCACGCGCCGATGAGCCACACGGCGGCGAGCCGGGCGTGGAACACGAGGCCGACGAAGAACAGCGTGTCGACTCTGCTGTAGGGGAACAGGACGAGGTACGCGCCCAGGACCCCCGCGATGGCGCCGCTGGCTCCGATCATCGGGACGGTGCTCTCCGGATCGATGATCGCTTGTGCGAACACCGCCGCCACGCCAGCGATCAGGTAGAACGTCAGGAAGCGGACCCGGCCGAACCGGTCCTCGACGTTGTCGCCGAAGACCCACAGGAAGACCATGTTCCCGGCGAGGTGGAGAAAGCCTCCGTGCAGGAACATCGAGCTGAACACGGTCGCCCACGTCGGGATAGGCGAGGTGAGGTCCACCGACACGATGGATGCGTCCAAGCGCAGGCGCTCCGTCCCGAGCTCGACGCTCCGCAGGAGCTCAGCGGGAATGACGCCGAACTGGAAGGTGAATATGAACTCGTCGAGGTCGGTGATGACGTAGGACTGGTAGAGCCAGACGACGACGTTGATGGCCACAAGCGCGTAGGTGACGAGTGGTCTCTCACGACGGTGGATGTCGGGGTCGTTGATGGGGATCATTGCCAGCCGGCCTGGGGCCACCAAGTATCACACCGGCACGCGCATCGCGGGGTCGCACGGGTACGGTGGCGGCGTGGCGGCCCAGCAGTCCGAGGCGCGTCGGGCGCATCAACCGGGGGTGAGCGCCAGGAGGCCCATGACCACGACGAGCAGGCCGACCCCGATGATTCGTTCGCGCATTCGACCACGGTCGCACCGGCGTCCCTGGGCCACTTCGGGGTAGCCACCAGGCCGCCTGCGGATTAGCCCTCAAGCCTCGTTCACGTTGCGTCCGCCCAGGGAGTTTTGGGGGCCAGCCCTCTCGGAGGGGGGCGGCATTGCCCCTACGATGGGATCATGCGCCACGTCGGTTTCATGCCGGCCCTTGGCCTGATCGCCGCGCTGGCCGTGGCATGCGGCGGGCAGACCGCGCCTGCGCAGCCGCCCACGCAGCCGTCGATTGCGCTCGCGGTCGCCAGCCCCACGGCCACGCCGACCCCGACAGCCGCCGCGCCCGACTCGACGGCCACGGCAACACCGTCACCCACGGCCACAACCGGTACGTCCGTGCAATCCCCGGCGCCGATCTCGGCCACGCCGACACCGACTCTGACCGGCCAGACCCCGGCGGGTCAGGAAGCCCACGGCAGCGCGCAGGCCGCCCCTGACGTCGGCTCGCCAGCCACCCAGCCCCCGCCCTACGCAGACCCGAGGCTCGAGGGCTGCGTCAGCGACCCATCGCCCACCTTTGCAAACCACTACACCGATCTGAGCCAGATCGACTTCATCAACCCGACCATCGTCACGAGCGGCAACTGGCTCAAGAACCGCCAATACCACAAGGTGGTGACCGACGCTGGCAACAATGCCCCGCTCGTGCCCCTCTACGCGCCCACGGACGCCGTGGCCATTGAGGTGACGCACTACCGGGCGATGATGCAGCCGTGGGTGGGCGAGCCATTCCTGTTATCGCAGTTCGACGTGCGCTTCCAGGCGACCTGCGAGGTGCGCTACTGGTTCGACCACATCAGCCAGCTCGCTGAGCCCTTCGCGTCGCTGGCACCCGCCGAAGGCTCGCTCACGACCCAGGACGCGGCTGTAGCGATCAATGTCGAGGTGAAGGCCGGCGACATCATCGGCTGGAGCAGCGGCACGGAGCCCGCGCACGTCTGGGACTTCGTCATCGTGAACACGGCCAAGACGAGCACGTTCGCGAACCAGGCGCGCTACGAGGGCACGGGCAACCTCGGGCACATTCTGCACACCGACTGCCCATCCAGCTACATGAGCGATGAGATGCGGGCGACGCACGAGGCGAAGTTCGCATCGTGGCAGGGCAAGCTCGACGGCTACGAGTGCCAGCCCTCGGTCGACGTACTGGGCGCGCTCACGGGTGGTTGGTTCCAAACGCCATACAACGGCTCGCTCGCGTTCCCGCCTGCCGACTGGGGCCTCGTGGCCAAGATCGCGGCCGACGGCTACGTGGACGTCAACGGACCCAGCTTCAACATCCGCACGGCGCCCTCGCACGCGACCTTCGCCGATCCAGACGCGGTTACGGGCGAGCACTGCTTCGAGGACCGCAAGGGACAGGGCCACGTCTACGTGAAGCTGCTCTCAGACGTGGAGTTGGCGGCTGCGTCCGGTTCGGGGTCCTGTCCCGCGTCGTTACCCGCGGGCGCCCAGACCTTCTACCGCTAGCCGCGATGGCGCGGACGAGGTGGCGTGCAGGCCGCTGGACCCGATGTCGGCACGGATGGCGTTTGCCGCCTAGCGGCGCTTGGAAGAGGGAGGTTCTTCCCACCCAGCCCGCCCCGCCGCGCTATGGCGCGTACTAGCCGCCTCGAATGAGCGCGTTGGAGGGCAGGATGGGGTTGAGCGCCTTGGCGGCCTGCTGCGCGCCCACGACGGGCAGGTTCCCCGGCTCTAGCAGCCCGATCTGCATGAGCACCGTCGCCTGGTCCCAGTAGATGTGCTCGTGCGCAAGCTTGTCGCCCTCGAACTGCACCACGACGATGAACGGCACCTCGACCCGCTTGCCGGTGGGCGCGACCCCAGGCAGCATCCAGTCCATGGGGACGCTGTGCGTGAACTTGAACACGAACTCGTCGATGAGCCTGTCCTCGCCCACGGTGCGGGATATGGGGACCAGCTCGACGTCCGGTGGCATCTGCGGGATGAAGTGCGTGGAGTAGAAGTGGTCGAGCGCCGGCTTGCCGTGCCCGCCGGTTAGCACCGGGATGTGGTTCACGTACGCGCCCTCGACCATCGTGTCGAGCGTGTGGGGCGTGCTCTTGGTGTCGAACTCGTGGCGTAGGTGCTCTTCCCACAGCGCGACGAGGTCCGGCTTCTTGGTCGTCATGGTCTGCTCCTGGGCGGCGTGCCCTTGTCCGCCCGATGTTACACGCGCGGCTAGGCGCCGGAGCCGACGATGGCCTCAGCCTCGATTCTCGACCAGCATCGCGGGCTGCGCCAGCGCGGTGATGCCGTAGAGAGCGGTCGCCGGGCGCACGGCGTCGAAGCGCTCCTTGTGGGCGCGGGTAAACGCGGCGGCCTGCGTGATGTCGGTGACGAAGGCCCGTGTGCGACCCACATCGGCCAGCGAAGCGCCTGCCTGCTCCAGCGCACGCTGGATCTTGCCGAGGACGACGACGCACTGGCCGTACATGTCGCCCGCGGCTTGGATTTCACCGTTGTCGTTCAGTGCCGCCGTGCCCGCGATGTGGACCACGTCGCCGACGCGCACCGCGCGGGAATAGGCGCCCGCGTCCTCGGTCGGCGTGCCGGTAAAGAAATTCTGCCGCTTGGCCATGGCCTGCCTCCTGGGGTGGCTCGGGAGGATAGCGGGGGTTAGCGCGGCCGGGCGGAGCCGTAGATGAAGTACTCGTCCGTGACGCGGACATCGGCATCCCATCCGAGTGCGTCAAGACGGTCGGTGAGCTCGATCGGGTCGTAGAAAACCTTCACGATGGAGAACTCCCTGCCGTCGTTCAGGCGCCGGAGTGAAGTCGACGTTCCCGGAATCTCCGGATCCTGGTCGGGCGAGGAGGCCGTTTGACTCTTGCGGGAATCCGCGAAGAAGACCCGTCCGCCGGGAGCCAGGCAAGCGCGGACAAGTTCCCAGAACGACGTGAGCTGGTCCGGTGGCACGTGGGAGAGCCAGAAGGAGAAGAAAACAGCGTCGTAAGCGCCGTCCGGCTTCCACGAGAAGATGTCCGCCTGTACCAGGTCAACGTTGGTGGTGCGGGCTAGGCGTTCACGCGCCACGGCCAGGGCCTCGGGCGCCGCATCGACGGCGGTAACGTGGTCCGCTTCGGCGGCCAAGCGCTGCGTCCAGAGACCGGTCCCGCAGGCGAGCTCCAGCACGCGACCGCGCGGTGCGAACTCGGCCAGCGCCTGTTCGACGACGGTACCCTCGTCTCGCCAGCGCGCGTTGTCGGCTTGGCCACGGTCGTAACGGCCCTGCCGCAGCCACCACTCATCATATTCGGCTGCCCGCTCGCGGTAGTAATCGATCTGCTGGGCTAACGCCTGCTCGATGACGTCCCGACTCTGGCTGTTCACGGGGCCTCGCCCCCCAGCGTCTCGATGAGCTTGGCGGCGGAGGCTTTGGAAAAGCCGTCGACGCCGGCGATGTCGGCGGCCGACGCGGCGCGTATGCCGGCGACGGTGCCGAAGCGCTGCAGCAGGGCGCGCTTCTTCTTCGGGCCGACGCCCGGCACGTCGTCCAGCGCCGACGCCGTCGCGCTCTTCGAGCGCCGCTGACGGTGGTAGGTGATGGCAAAGCGGTGGGCCTCGTCCCGCACGCGCTGCACCAGGTAGAGCCCCTGGGAGTTGCGCGGCAGCATCACCGGCTCCGGCATGTGCGGCAGAAATATCTCCTCGCGCTGCTTGGCGAGGCTCACCAGCGGGATGTCGGTGATGCCCAGCTCCAGGAAGACCTCCTGGACGGCCCCCAGGTGCCCCTTGCCGCCGTCGATGATGACGAGGCTGGGCACCAGCCCCCATGATTCTTGCCTGGGCGCCGAGTGACTCTCGCCACCCGCCCCCGGCTCCAGGTCGCTGGCGACCGCCTCGGCAGCGGCGACCACGCCCGTCTTGGCGCGCCTCCGTCGCCGGTACTTGACCCGCGACGTGCCCAGCGAGCCGGCGTCGGACGTGGGCTCGCCCTGAGCCTGTCGACCGGCGAGCGCGTCCGAGGACACCGAGGGCAGGGTGACACCGTCCTGCGCGGCTTGCTGCATGAGATCGCCCAGGCGCTTGAACCGCCTTCGGAGCATCTCCTGCATGGACGCGTAGTCGTCGATGCCGTCGACGCCCTTGATCTGGAAGCGCCGGTACTGCGAGGTCTTGGGGCGCCCCTCTTCGAAGACGACCATCGACCCGACCGAGTTCGTGCCCTGGATGTTGGAGATGTCGTAGCACTCGATGCGGTTCGGCAGCTCGGGCAGGCTCAACGCCTCCTGGAGCTCGCCGAGGGCCTGAAGCACCTTGTCCGACTCGCTGAGCCACTTGATGCGGCGCTGGGCAAGGCCCTGCTGCGCGTTCGCTGCGACCATCTCCACCAGGCGGCGCCGCTCGCCGCGCTGCGGGACCTGGATGCGCACGCGGCCGCCTCGCTTCTCGCCTAGCCACTCCTCCAGCAGCTCGGCGTACTCCATCGCGTGCTCGACCAGCAGGGTCTGGGGCACCGCTGGCGCCGCGTCATAGTACTGCTGCACGAAGCGCTCCAGCACCTCGGACGGCTCCTCGGCCTCCGCGCCCTCCATCAGAAAGTGGTCGCGCCCGATGACCTTGCCGCGGCGTACCTGGAACAGCTCGGTCCACACCTCACCCTGGTCGATGGCGAGCGCGATGACGTCGTGGTCCTCCGTGCGGTCGGAGACGACCTTCTGGTTCTCGGACACCGACTCGATGGCGCGGACCTGATCGCGCAGGATCGCCGCCTGCTCGAAGCGCGTGTCCTCGGACGCCGCGGCCATCTTGGTCTTGAGGGTATTGAGCACCTCGTCGGAGTCCCCCTCGAGGAACTGGACGACCTCGTCGATGACCTCGCGATACTCCCCGGCGTCCACGGCGCCGATACAGGGCCCGACGCACCGATGGATGTGGTACTCCAGACAGGGGCGCTCGTCGGTACCGGTGATCGGCTTGGTGCAGGAGCGGTACGGGAACAGCTTCTTCAGCAGGTCCATGGTGCGCCGGACCGACGAGGCACTGGCGAAGGGCCCGAAGTAGCGCGCGCCGTCGGCCTGGACCCTGCGGGTGAAGTAGAGCTGCGGAAAGTCCTCGCTCGGGTCGATTTTGATGTAAGGGTAGGACTTGTCGTCCTTGAGCCTGGAGTTGTAGACGGGTTTGTGCTGCTTGATGAGCAGGTTCTCGAGTAGCAGCGCCTCAGACTCGGTTTCAGCGACGATGTACTCGAAGTCGGCGATGTGCGAGACCATCACCTGGATCTTCGGCTCTTTGCCGTGGGGCGTCTGGAAGTAGGAGCGGACGCGGTTGCGGAGGCTGGCGGCCTTGCCAACGTAGATGATCTGGCCCTTGGCGTCCTTCATGAGGTAGACGCCGGGCGTGGTGGGCAGCGCCTTGAGGCGCTCGTCGAAGCGCTTGCGCTTGGCTTTCTTGGAGGGAGCGGTGGTCACGCCATCCATCTTATCGCTGGGCTCAAGCGGGCACCGCGGGACCGCCGTCTTTCTGCAGGGCACGGCACGAAGCGGCCCACCGTCTTGGGGATTCTTCGCGTGCGCTCAGAATGACGCGTGCGGCGGGCACATGCCGGTGCGCTAGGCGCCGATGTCGGTACCGAACTTGAGGACGGCCAGGGCGCCGCCGACGAGGGCCGCGACGATGCCGATGCGCAGAACCTCGCTGCGGATCCCGGGCCCGGACGCGACTGCCATGGCCTGCGTGGTGCGCCGCCGCTGCGCGACGGTCAGCGCTGAGCGCGCTCCTCGCTGAGCCCGTGGGGCCGCATGGGGCTCGGCCGCCGCTACTTCAGCGGTCGCCGGCTCCAACTCGGCCTCGGCAACGGCCGGGTCGTCGTCCAACTCGAGCTCTTCAACCACGTCCTCGGCGTCCGCCTCTGTGGGGGTCGCGTTGGTGGGGACCACCGTGGGCCCGGTGTAATGGGCCTTGCGGCGCGCCCGCTCGCGGGCTCGCTGCTGTCCTGCTACGAGGCGCGACTGCTTCTTCTTAGCCATTCGTATCTCCCTGACTAACCGGCGCGTCCGACGATTTCTTGAGCGGCCAGCACGAGGTCCGAGGCCTGGTCGATGCTCAAGCGCTCGGTGTTGACCATCAGGTTGTACCCCCGCGGGTCTTGCGGGTTGGTACTGAAGAAGCGCTGGTAGAAAGCGGTGCGCCCCTTGTCGTTCTCCTCGATGTATCCCGCCGCCGCTTCGATGGTCTCCAGCCGTTCGCGTTCCATGACGCGCTGGGTACGCGTATCCAGCTCCGCGATGGTGCCGACGTGCAGCGCGCCGGGCCAGTCCCTGAGCACCATGTTGGCCCCGAGGCCGATGATAACGGCGCGGTTGCTCTGGGCGATCTCCCGGGTCACGCTCGTCAGCACTTCGAGCAGGTGTTGGTCGCTTCCACCCTCGCCACCCTCAGCTTCGGGGATATCGCGATATTCGCGCACCAACAGCATGTCCATGCCGCCACCGAAGTAGGGGTCGGCACCCGAGCCCGCCAATGCGGAGCGCTCCAGCACCGTGCGCACGAAGCTGGAGAGGCGGTCTCCAAGGCCCACGGGCCGCTCCGCCCGCTCGGCCACCTCGGCCACCGTCGCGCCCATTTTGCGTGCCGCTTCCGCCAGGATCTGCCGGTCGACGTAGTCCAGGTCGAGCCTGCGCGCGACCTCGGCGCCGACTTCGTTCGCGCCGCTTCCAAAGAGTCCGCTTATGGTGATGACAGGCATCGTCTTCCTACGCTCTCGGGTGCGCGCTGTCAAAGGCGCGCACCACCTGGTCGTCGGTCAAGTGCGTGTACACCTGAGTCGTCGAAATACTAGCATGGCCCAAAAGCTCCTGAACATGCCGCAGGGATGCGCCGCCACGCAGCAGGTGGGTAGCGAAGGAGTGGCGCAGCACATGCGGGCTGATCTGCTGGGTCAGCGCCGCGCGCACGGCGCACCTTTTGAGCACCAGCCAATAGCCCTGGCGCGTCATGGCCTTCCCACGGGCATTCAGAAACAGCGCGTCGATCGTCGTCCGCGAGCGGCTCCTGGCGAGCAGCTGTGGCCTGGCGTGTCTGACGTAGTGGGCGACGCGGTCCGCGATTCCCTGATAGATGGGAACGATGCGCTCCTTGGACCCTTTGCCCAGCACCCGGACCTCGCCGTCGTCGAAGCGCATGCTGCGGAGTGCGAGGCCGGTGGGGCCGACTACTTCGGAGACCCGAAGCCCCGCCGCGTAGGTCAGCTCCAGCATCGCCCGGTCCCGCGATGCGAGGGGCCCGGGAGCGTCCGCCGCCTTGAGCAGCGCGACTACGTCCTCCGCGCTCAGCACCGTGGGTAGCGTGCGCCGTGCTCGGCGTGAGCGCAGCCGCTCCGCGGGGTTTGCCGGCAGATACTCCTCTTCCACGAGGAAGCGAAAGAAGGAGCGCACGGACGCGATCTTTCGTGCCGTGCTCGCGCCGGAGTAGCCGCGATCTCCCAAGCTCAGCGCGTACCGCTCCAGCGTGCCGCCGTCAACGGTCGTCCAGTCGGCGCGCGCGCCCGTGGCCTCGATCAGCTCGACGAATTGTGCTAGGTCCGACCGGTACGCGGCCAGCGTGTGGGGCGACACGCCGCGCTCCGCCTGAAGGTGGCGCAGGTACTCGTCGACCTGACGATCGCGGACAGACTCCACGGAAGCCATTAGGCGTGCCCCAGCTTCAGATCGTAGGTGTATTCGCCGTCGTCCGAGTCCGTGCGGTTGAGCTCGACGAAGCGCCGCGAGCCGTCGACGAATATGAGGTGCCCCGCTTCGAAGTCCAGCTCGCCGCCGACGCGCAGCGTGAGCTGCTTCCAGGACTGGTCCGCCAGCGCGGTCGGCGAGTGCCCCAACCCGGCTGCGCCTGGACGGTCCGGCTCGACGATGCCGCTCACGGTGCCTGGGTGGCGCACGCCGTCAGGCCCGGCGATGTGGACGGCGTCTTCGTAGTCGATGATGAACATAGGTCTTCGCGGAACCCTCGCGAGGGCCTGAGCGGGACTCCGACCCCGGAGCGCGGCTATTCTAGGGGTGCCTCACGGCCGTGAAACCTGATTATGTCAACCAATTTCGGCCCGCCCCGCTCATGACCGTCTCGCTCGACCCCAACGCGTTTGGCATCGCGCTGCTTCCGTGGGCCACGCTGTTCACGCTGGCAGGCGTGGCGGCGGGCGTGGCGCTGTTCGTGCGCAAGGGACCTTTGCTCGGCGTATCCCGGCGTGCGGCGTACGCGCTGGCGCTGTGGGTGGTGTGGTGGGGGCTCGTTGGAGCGCGGGTGGGCCACGTGGTCGACCACGCCGGCTTCTTCGCCGACGCACCCTTCGAGGCGCTCTACGTCTGGAACGGTGGCCTGTCGTTGTGGGGCGCGATCATCGGCGGCGTCGCGGGGCTGGCGTGGCGCGCACGGCGTTGGCCGGCACCGCTGGGGCGCGTGCTGGACCAGGCCATGGCTCCGGCGCTCGTGGGGATGGCGCTGGGCCGCGTCGGCGACCTGCTGGGCGGCGAGCGCCCGGCGACGCCGACGGCGCTGCCTTGGGGCGTCGAATACGCCCACGTGGGTGCCGAGGCACACGTCGCCGACGGCGTGGCGGTCCACCCCGTCGCGGCGTACGAGCTGCTGGTCGACGCTGCGGTGCTTGGCCTCCTATTGCGGTTGGGCAGGCCTTCGCTGCCCGATGGCGTGCGTTTCGCCCTGGCCATCAGCGCGTACGCGGCGTTTCGCTTCGTCATCGCGTTCGCCCGTACCGACCCGGTCTGGGGCGGGCTTCAGCAGGCGCAGTGGCTCGGGCTGGTGATCGTCGTCGCGGCGGTGTGGTGGTTCCGCGGTAAGGGCGTGCGTCCGCGCGACATCGTCTCGCGGTAGTGCTCAGTCGCTAGGAGCGTAGTCCTGGATGGTCAGGCGCAGGCGCGGGTTCCCGTTCCAGTGGTCGATGTCCATGGTGTAGACAATGTCGATGGCGCGGGTCCCCGGTACCCACTCCTGCTTGAATCCCACGGCCTCCCAGGTCGCCTCGCCGTCCCGAAGCCGCAGCCGGAAGTGCTGGCCCTCGGCCCCCATCGTTTTGACGTCTTCCACCGCGATGCCCCGAGCCAGGAAGACTGGGGCCGGGTTGCCCACGCCGAAGGGCTCCATGCGGCGCATGGTCTGGAACGTCTCACCCATGACCTCGCGCGGTGGTACGTCGGCGTCCACGAGGCCGTCGGTGCTGAGAGTTTCGCTGTCGAGCCACTCGGCGGCGACCGCCTCCAGGCGTGCCTGCAGCTCGGGAAGCCGGTCGACCGCGCATGAGAAGCCGGCGGCCTGGGCATGCCCTCCGTAGCGGTTGAGCAGGTCGTCGGATGTCTGGAGCGCGTGGGCCCAGTGGAACCCCGCGGCGCTTCGGCAGCTGGCCATCGCGAGGTCGCCTTCGATGGCGAACACCGCGGCGGGGCGTCCGTAGCGCTCCACGAGCTTGCCCGCCGCCAGCCCGATGACGCCAGGGTTGAACGCGGCGTCGCCGACCATGATCAGCGGCCCGATCGCACCCATCGCCTCGACGCGCTCCAAGCAGGCGTTCACGGTCTCCTCGGTCAGCTCGCGCCGCAGACGGTTGTATCGGTCCAGCTCGCCGGCCAGCGCATCAGCCTGCGTTGCATTCGCGGTCATCAGGAGGTCGTACGCCGTCATGGCGTGCTCCATGCGGCCCGCTGCGTTCAGCCGTGGCCCGATGCCGAAGCCGATGCTCTCGGCGTTGGCGAACGGCGCGTCGACGCGGGCTACGCGCATCAGCGCCCGCAGACCGATGTTCCGCGTCCGTCGCATCTCCTTGAGCCCGCGGTCGACGATGTAGCGGTTCTCGTCCTGGAGCGGCGCCATGTCGGTGATGGTGCCGATGGCGGCCAACTCGAACAGACCGTCGCCCCAGTCCCCGCGGTCCGACTCGAGGAGCGCGTGCGCGAGCTTGAGGGCCATGCCGACGCCCGTCAGCTGGTCGAAGGCGTAGTCGCTGTGGTCGGCCTTTGGGTTGACGATCGCGATGGCCGCCGGTGGCGTGGCTCCCGGCGTGTGGTGGTCGGTGACGATGACATCGATGCCGATACCCTTCGCATGGGCGATGGCGTCCACGTCGGTCACGCCGCAGTCCACGGTGACGATGAGCCTCACGTCCTGGAGCGCGAGCTGATCGATGGCCGCGATGTTGAGTCCGTGGCCCTCCGACACGCGGTGGGGAATGTAGGGCACTGCCCATATGCCATACCGCTGGAATGCTCGCACCAGGACCGCCGTGCCCGTCACGCCGTCGGCGTCGAAGTCGCCGTACACCGCCACGGCCTCCTGCCGCTCCCGCGCCAGCCGCAGCCGGTCCATCGCTAGATCGACGTCCGTCAGGATGGACGGCGGCATGTAGAGCGAGTCGGCGACGTCGAGGTACTCTCGCGCCGCGCCCGCGGACGTGATTCCTCGCAGGCGAAGCAGGTGGGCGGCCAGCGGGCTCACGCCAAGGTCTTCGCCGCGGGTGGGTGCGGCAACGCGCCAGCGCCGTTGGCGGCCGGCGAACACGAGCGTATCGGCTTGGGTCACAGCGCGATGCTAGGGCCGGCGGATGGCACGCGCCAAGAGGGCGATGGCGGTGTTTGCGGACGAGGGCGACGTAGCGCCTAGCCAACGGCCCTGAACACGAGCGATGTGTTGTGTCCACCAAAGCCGAGGTTGTTGGTCATGGCGGCCCGGACCGTCGTGCCGGCACCCTCGTTGGGCGTGTAGTCCAGGTCGCAATCGGGGTCGGCATTCCGGAGGTTGATGGTGGGCGGGACCCCTCCGTTGACGATGGCCTGCACAGTAATGGCCGCTTCGACGCCGCCCGCTGCCCCCAACAGATGGCCGGTCATCGACTTCGTCGACGAGACCTTGAGCCGGTAGGCGTGGTCGCCGAAGACCCGCTTCATGGCCAGGGTCTCGAACTTGTCGTTCATGGGCGTGCCGGTGCCGTGCGCATTGACGTAGTCGATGTCGGAGCCGGAGAGCCCCGCTACGTCCAACGCCTTCTGCATCGCCCGCGCAGCGCCAGCGCCTTCCGGGTCTGGCGCGGTGACGTGGTGTGCGTCCGAGGTGGCGCCGTAGCCCGCCAGCTCGGCGACCGGGGTCGCTCCCCGGCGAGCCGCCGACGATTCGCTTTCGAGCACCAGAATGCCGGCACCCTCCCCCATGACGAAGCCGTCGCGCTTCGCATCGAAGGGGCGGCTGGCGCCCTGGGGGTCCTCGTTGCGCTTCGAGAGCGCCATGCAGGCGTTGAACCCGGCGACGGCGATGGGGCAGATCGGCGCCTCGGTGCCACCCGCGATGGCGATGTCGACGTCGCCCCGGCGGATCATCTCGAAGGCCTGGCCGATGGCGTCAGCCCCGGATGAGCAGGCGGTTACCGTGCAGAGGTTCGGGCCCTTGGCGCCGAAGATGATGGACACCTGCCCTGGGGCCATGTCCGCAAGCATCATGGGCACGAGGAAGGGATTCACTCGGCTGGGGCCCTTTTCGGCCAGCACCGCCCACTGTTCGGAGAGCGTGATGATGCCGCCTATACCGCTGCCGATGACGGCGCCGACCCGTGTGGGGTCGACGGAGCCGCCCCGGATATCGAGGCCGGCCTGGTCGAGCGCTTGCGACGTGGCGGCGACCGCAAGCTGGGCGAAGCGGTCAAGCCGGCGGGCCTGCTTGCGGTCGACGTACGCCTCCGGCTCGAATCCCGCTATCTCACCGGCGAATGTGGTCTCGTAGCCTTCGGTTTCGAACACCGTGATGGTATCGATGCCCGAGGTGCCGGCCATCAGCGCGGCCCATGAGGACTTCGTGTCGAGGCCGACCGGGGTGATCATGCCCACCCCACTGACAAAGACCTTTTCGGGCACGTCGGGCTCCTTCGGAGGGTTCTAGCCCTGGCATGTTATTACGGGGCTGCCCTTCGGCAAGGGCTAGCCGATCAACTCCTCCGTCGGCTCGCGGTTCAGCGCCATCGAGAGGTTGCGTGCGGTGTGGATGAAGCCGATGTGGCTGAACGCCTGCGGGTAGTTGCCGAGGGCGTCATGAGTCGCTGGGTCCACCATCTCGGCGAACAGTCCAAGCTGGCTCGCGGTGTCGCGGACCTGGTCGAAGAGCTCACGAGCCTCGTCCACCTCGTCGATGGCAAGCAGCGATCCGATGAGCCAGAAGGACAGAATGTAGAAGGCCCCTTCGTCGGAGGTCAGGCCGTCGTCCGTCTCGGCGGGGATGTAGCGGCGGACGAAGGGTCCGTTCGCCAGCTCCATCTGCACGCGTCGAATGGTGGAGACGACGCGCGGGTCCTTGGCATCAAGGAAGCCGACGAACGGGATCATGAGGGCGCTGGCGTCGATGGCGTCGGAGTCGTACCGCTGGACGAAGGACTGCTTCTCCTCCGACCACCCGCGCTCGAGCACCTCGGCCCTGATACGCTCCGCCTCCTGCCGCCAGAGCTGCACCGGGCCCTCGAAGCCATGCGCCTCGACGAGCGACGATGCGCGGTCGAGCGCGACCCAGCACATGATCTTGGAGTAGACGAAATGCTCCTCCTCGCCGCGCACCTCCCATATGCTGCGGTCGCGGGTGTGCCAGGTACGGGCCGCGAGGTCCGCGACGCGCCGGACCATTTGCCACATGTCCGGCGTGAGGTCGCCGTGGTACTTGTGGTAGGTGGCGAGGCTGAGTGCGATCTCCCCGAAGACGTCCAGCTGCCGGTGGAACGCCGCCTCGTTCCCGACGCGGACCGGCGCGCTGCCGCGGTGACCCTCCAGGTGGTCCAACGTCGTCTCCTCGAGCGTGCTCTCCGGGGCGATGCCGTAAAGGATCTGCATGTGCTCCACACCGAGGGTGCATTGGTTGACGAGCCACTCGACGAAAGCCTCGCCTTCGGTGGGGTCGCCCAGCCGAAACAGCACGCTGGCGGTCCATGCCGCATCGCGCAACCAGCAGTAGCGGTAGTCCCAGTTGCGGTCGCCGCCAACGAACTCGGGCAGCGACATCGTGGGGGCGGCGACGATGGCCCCGGTCGGTTGATAGATGAGCAGGTGCAGCGCGAGAAACGACCGCGTGACCCAGTCGGCCCATTCGCCTGTGTATTCGAGCTTGGCGACCGTGGCCTCCCACACGCGGATGGTCCGCTGGAGCTGGGCCTCGACGTCCATCGCGCCGACGCTGGGCGTTCGATCGCGGCCGTAGGCGGCGCAAAAAAGAATGCGGAGGTCGGGCGCCACCGCGAAGGTGCCGTGGGCCTGCGTGCCGCCGTCGGGGGCGGGGACGATGGCCAGGGGCACGGCCGTGACCAGCGCCATCGCATGGCCGTCGGAGCGCGCCACGACGCCTGCCCGGTCGACGGCCAGGGTGGTGTTCGCCCTGGCGTAGTCGAACCGCGGCTGGAAGACCAGCTCCATCTCCACGTGGCCGCTGACCCCATGGACGATGCGATGGATTTCGTGGGGCGCCTCGTCGTCGGCCGGGCGGGCCAGGGGCATGAAGTCGAGGACCTGTACGGTGCCGGAGTCCGTCTCGAAAGTCGTTTCGAGGACGTTGGTGTCCGGCAGGAAGCGGTGGGCGGAGCTGTGACGTGCCACGGGGGCGAGTGAGAAGCGTCCTCCCCGTACGTCGTCCAGTACGGCGCAGAACACGCTGGGCGAGTCGAACCGGGGAAAGCACGCCCAGTCGATTGAGCCTCCGCGGCTGATGAGGGCACACGAGTTCATATCGCCAACGATGCCGTAGTCGTGGATGCGCTGGTAAGCCACAGGCCTGTCCTGAAGAGCTTCGCCACCGAGCCCCTGTCGAAGGCATCAAAGGCCGGGGCTGCTCTCGGGGGTAGGGGGAGCCACGGGACTCCGCGTGTCAGGGTAGCGTGCCCGGACGGCGTACGCTAGCGCTCGGCCGGGTATTCATCCCACAAAGGCCGCCAAGGCCACACACGCACCGGGGGCCATCGGGCCTAGGGGCCGCCCGATGGCGAGACGCTGGAGGGCTAGTTCAGCTGAACGGGGCGCAGGTAGGGGCGCCCGTTGCGCCGCTCTAGGTAGCCAGCGCGCTCGCCGATGCCGTGGCTGAAGACCAGCAGCCAGCCCTCGCTGAGCGCTTCGTTGAGCACCTTCCGTTTCGCCTCGAGCGTCTCCTCCGGTCGGCGGTCGCTGGCGGAGATGCAGGCGAGCTGCAAATGGAACGGGGTGGGCACCAGGTCACCGAGGAAGGCGACCCGCTCGCCGCCGTGACTCACGACGACGATCTGATGGCCGTTTGTCGGCCCGCCAGTCTGGCGCACCGTGAGGCCCGGAGTGATGACGCACTCCTCGTCCAGCAACTCCATCTGCCCCTTTTCGAAGAGCGGCAGGTAGTCGTCGGTGATGTAGCCCTCGGCGTCGCGCTCGTTGGGGCTCATGGCCTCCTCGAGGGCGCTACGCTGCACAAAGTAGCGTGCCTTCGGGAAGGTCGGGGCCAACCCACCGCGCCGTTCGACCTTGGTGCAGTTACCGGTGTGCTCGAAGTGGAGGCTGGTCAGGACCACGCCGTGGACGTCCTGCGGCAGGCAGCCCAGCTTGCGAAGCGAGGGAAGGAGCTGGCTCGTGGTGATGCCGTACACGTCCCTCTGGTCGGGCGACATCTTCGGGCCGGTGCCCGTGTCGATGAGGTAGTTGCGGTCCCCGACGTTCACGAGCAGGCAGTTCAGCCCGATCTTGATGCGGTTGCGCCGGTCAGCGGGCGCCCAGTCCTGCCACAGCCCCTTCGGCACCTGGCCGAAGACAACCCCCCCGTCCATCTTCATCGTTCCGTCTGACACCAGGTGTAGAGCAGTCATCCCAGACACGTCGGGTCACCTCGCTATGAGCAGCGGATTCAAGCCCTATTCGAAAAAGGGGGCCTCCCGAAAAGGGGGGCCGCAACACCCTGGCGCCGTCTGAAACGGGTGCCTCGGGCGCACCATAGGAGGCCTTTCGACCGGCGTCAAATAGAACCGATGGGCTGCTCCGATCTGGTCAGAGGCGCCCTTTCCGTGGCCACGATGCGGCGTACACCGGCGCGTACAATAGCGCCGGATAGGGGATTGAAATCTGGAGGCACCATGCAGATTCGAGGGCTCGACCACATCGTGCTGCGCTCGCCGGACATTGAGCGCTCCTTGGATTTCTATTGCCGCGTATTGGGTCTTGGCGAGGTCCGAGTCGAGGAATGGAGAGCGGGCGACGCACCCTTTCCGTCGGTCCGGATTGCGGCTGACACGCTGATCGATCTCGTGCCGATGCAGGAGCAGCCCGATGAACCGGGCCGGCAACGCCTCGACCACTTTTGTCTGACGCTGGAGCCGATGGACCTCGATGCGGTAGCCGCAGCCCTCGCCTCGGCGGGTGTCGTGGTCACGGAGCGAGGCCGGCGGTTCGGTGCCCTGGGGTGGGCTGAGTCCGTCTACTTCGTCGGGCCGGAGGGCGTGCGCACCGAGCTTCGGGTCTACCCGGAGGCGTGAGGTGCGCTCGCCACTGTCACCCCGCGCGTCACCCTGAGTGAAGCGAAGGGTCTCTCCGTGACCGGGGAGGGAACCGCGGGGTTCAGGGCAGGGTCGGCTAGGGGTAGCTGACCGTGCCCTCGGGTGCGAGGGTAATCTGCTGGCGACGATGGACGATGCGCGGATCCTCGACCGTCTCGGCCAGTGACGCGCCGGGCGGCACCATTGGGTAGACGTTCTCTTCTTGCGCCACACGGACGTCGAGCAGGAAGGGCCCGCTGTGTTCCATCGCCATCTCCAGCGCCTCGGCGACGTCCTCCTTGCGGGTCACGCACCGCGCCGGGATGCCGAAGGCGTCGCACAGCTTGACGTAGTCGATGCTGGACATGGCCACGGCCTTGTAGTGGTGTTCGTAGAACGCCTCTTGCCACTGCCGCACCATGCCCAGATACCCGTTGTTGACGATGACGAACTTGATGGGCAGATGCTCCTGGGCGATCGTGGCCAGCTCTTGGAGCGTCATCTGAAAGCCGCCGTCGCCCGCCACGCTCCAGACCGTTGCGCTGGGCCGGCCGATCTGCGCACCGATGGCGGCGGGCACTTCGAAGCCCATGACGCCGAGGCCGCCTGAGGTCACGAAGCTTCGTGGCGCGTTGAGGTGGAGGAACTGGGCAGCCCACATCTGGTGCTGGCCAACCCCGGTGACCACGATGGGGTCGTCGGCCCGCGCCAGCAGGCCGTTCAGCTCCGACAGCAGCGACTGGGGAGTCGCCACATCGCTGTCGGGCACCTCGGTGCTCGGATGCAGCCGCCGCAGGTCCGCGAGCCGGTCGAGCCACGGCTCGCGCTGGCTACGCTGGACGAGCGGCAATAGCTGCGTGAGGACATCACGGGCGTCGCCGACGATGCCGAGATGCGCGGGCACGTTCTTTTGTATGTGGTCAGGTTCGATGTCCACCTTGACGAGCTTGGCGTTGGGCGCGAACGAGCCCGGCCGGCCGATGACGCGGTCGTCGAATCGGACCCCGAAGCTGATGATGAAGTCGGCCTCACACGTCGCGATGTTGGACCAGTACATGCCGTGCATGCCGAGCATCCCCAGGGAGAGCTCGTGGTCCTGGGGGAAGGCGCCCGTGCCATGTAGCGTGTTGATGACCGGCACCCGGGCCTTCTCCGCCAGGGCCTTTAGGTCAGCGGCGCCACCCGAGACATGTACACCGTTCCCGGCGATGATGAGCGGACGCTGGGCCTCGTTCAGCAGGCGAGCCGCCTCGGCGAGCGCGGCGCCGTCCAGTGCCGCGGGGGCGACCGGCGCAGCCGCGAGCACGATGCCGGGGTCGAACTCTATGACCTCCGCCTGCACGTCCTTCGGCAGGTCGACGAGGACCGGACCCGGCCGGCCTTCGCGAGCAACCCTGAAGGCCTCGTGCAGCGTGCCGGCGATGTCGTTGGGGTCCATGACCCGGTAGGTCTTTTTCACGAGAGGGGCGGCCATCTCGACGGTGGCGCATTCCTGAAAGGCCTCGGTGCCGATGAAGTTGCGGGCGACCTGGCCGGTGATGGCGACCACCGGCGTGGAGTCCATCTTGGCTGCGGCGAGGCCGGTTATCAGATTGGTGGCCCCGGGCCCGGACGTCGCAACGCAGACGCCGACCCGGCCGGTTACGCGCGCGTAAGCCTCCGCGGCGTGTGCGGCCGCCTGCTCGTGGCGCATGAGCACGTGGCGGATCTGGGGGTAGTGCCACAGGGCGTCGTAGAAGGGCAGGATGGCACCCCCGGGGATGCCGAACATGACGTCGACGCCCTCACGAAGGAGCGTTTCACAGACCACCCGCGCGCCGCTCATCTGCATGGGGTCTACTCCGCGACCGTCCAAGGGGCCCCGTATGGAAACGGCCCGCCATCCTTCACCGGAGACGAGCCCGCTGGTGGCCGAGTCCGGACCCGTACCTCAGCCCGCGATCGGTTTCAGGGGCTGGCTCAGGGCAGGTGTTTTTCCTGGCCACGACCCACCAAAAGTAGCATCCGATGCCGACAGTGTCAACGAGGTTTGGACACACGAATCCCTGGCCGTGGCCTGCTCGACGGGCAGGGTGTGCGGCCGCGCAGGCCAGGCCGTGGCATCATGCGCGCATGAGTTTCGTGGCGGACCTCCACCTCCACTCGCGCTACGCCATGGGCACGAGCCCTGCGCTGGACCTCGAGACGCTGGCCGCCGGCGCGTGCGTGAAGGGAATCGATCTGCTCGCGACCGGTGACTTTACGCACCCCGCATGGCTCGCGGAGCTGAAGGCGAAGCTGGCGCCGGTAGACGGCACGGAGCTGTTTGCGCTGCGGGACCCAGCGGTCGCCAGGGACGACCCCCTGCGCTCGCCGTTGTCGGAGCCAGGGCAGGGCGAAAGCCCGGCGCCCCTCTTCATGCTCGGTACGGAGGTCTCGTGCGTGTACCAGCAGGGCGGGCGAACACACCGGCTGCACCTGCTGGTCTATGCGCCGGACTTCGAGACTGTCGATGCGCTCTGCGAGGCCTTCGCCCCCTACGGGGCGCTGGCGTCGGACGGGCGGCCGACGCTGTCCCTGAGCGGCCGCCAGGTCGTGGAAGCGGCGATGAGCGCCGACCCACGCTGCGTGGTCGTCGCGGCGCACGCATGGACGCCCTGGTACTCGGTCTACGGGTCGAAGGGCGGCTTCGACTCACTCGCCGAATGCTTCGGTGACATGCTGCCGCACCTGTCGGCCGTCGAGACGGGGCTGTCCAGCGACCCCTCGATGAACTGGCGTGTCGCCGAGCTCGACTCCTTGGCGCTCGTCTCCTACTCGGATGCGCACTCGGCGCCGCGATTGGGACGCGAGCTCACCGTCTTCGACGCCGACCTCTCGTACGAAGGGTATCGAACCGCGCTCCGCAACGGTGGGATCGCCTACACGGTCGAGTTCTATCCGCAGGAGGGCAAGTACCACTTCGATGGCCACCGCAAGTGTGAGGTCTGCCAGTCGCCGGCCGTGACCGTCGAGACCGGAGAGCGCTGCCCTGTATGTCGGCGCCAGATGACGATAGGCGTCGCGCACCGCATGGAGTCGCTGGCCACGCGGCCCCTCGCGCTCACGCAGGACGCCGACGGCTGGCTGCGCGACCCGACGGGACGGCGCCCACCGTACCGCCGACTGGTGTCGCTGGCGGGGGTGATCGCGCAGGCGCTGGGGAAGGGCGAGCAGACGATGGCGGTCCGCGCCGTCTACGACCGGGTGATCGCGACGCTCGGGCCTGAGCTCGATGTGCTCTTGCACACGCCCACCGAAGCCATCGCCGAGGCCGCGGGCGAGCGCGTGGGCGAGGGCGTCCGCCGCGTGCGCTCGGGCGACGTCTCGGTCTCGCCGGGCTACGACGGTGTCTACGGGCGGGTGCGGGTCTGGCCGTAGGCCTCCCCCCGCGGCGACGCTGGGCGGCCGGCTCCTCGTGCGCCCTGGGGCACGCAAGTGAGCGGGCAGCGATGGCTTGACAGAGCCGAGTGAATCGTCCATCGTAGAATGACGATGAACGGAATAACGGACGAAGCGAACGACGAGCGGCTGGCCGGCCGATTGAAGGCGGTGGCCCATCCGGCAAGGCTGCGCATCCTCCGCTTGCTGGCCGAACGGGTCCGCTGCGTGTGCGGCGAGCTGGTGAGCGAGCTGCCGTTGGCCCAGGCAACCGTCTCTCAGCACCTGAAGGTGCTACGAGAGGCGGGACTCGTCGTCGGCGAGATAGAAGGTCCATCCACCTGCTACTGCCTGGCTCCTGAGGCGTCGGCAATGTTGCAGGAGGCGGGAGTCGCTATGGCGGGCCTGGCGGATGGACGAATCGTGGAACCCATGGAGGTGTTGCGATGACTCAGTTGGACGGAATCAAGAAGGTGGTGGCGGAGGTCTACGCGGCGCGAATCGAGGCGACCTCGGCGTCCTGCGGTGACGCCGAATGTGGCGATGCCGCGTATCCGGCCGGTCTCATCGACGGGCTGCCGGACGGCGTCGTCTCCTACGGCTGTGGCAACCCGACGGCGTTGGCGTCGATTCGGCCGGGGGAGCGCGTGCTCGACCTCGGAAGCGGCGCTGGCCTGGACTGCTTCATCGCCGCGCGGCAGGTGGGCCCCGAAGGGTGGGTCGTCGGCGTCGACTTCACGCAAGCGATGCTGGTGAGGGCCCGGTCCAACGCGACCGCTCTGGGCCTGACCAACGTGGAGTTCCGTGAGGGCGACATCGAGAAGCTGCCGCTGGACGACGCCTCCGTCGACGTCGTCATCTCCAACTGCGTGGTGAACCTCGCTCCTGACAAGCCAGCGGTATTCCGGGAGGCCTACCGCGCGCTCGCCCCCGGTGGGCGTTTGATGGTGTCCGACATTGTGCTGACGCGGCCGGCCACCGAGACTGAGGCGGCCGACATGGCGCTGCTGACGGGCTGCATCTCGGGGTCGCTGCCCGTTGACGACTACCTGGCTGCGATAAGTGCGGCGGGGTTCCTGGACGTGAGCGCCAGCGACGAGACCTCCGCGCGGCCGGGCGAGTTTTGGTACTCAGCCGCGGTTTCTGCCAGGAAGCCGGGCTAGTTTCGGAGTACAATCGGCGCAACGGGCACGCATAGCGTAGCGGAGGAGCAATCATGCCGATCGGACTTGGGCTCGCATCGTCTCACGCACCGTCCACCAAAGCGAACACCGTCGAAGAGTGGGAGAACATCCACGAGTTTCTGAACTCCCATACGCCACAGCCGCCCGGGACCGCACTCGAGACCGAGGAGGTCCTCAGCGAGTGGATTCCCCGCATGCGCGGAGACTGGCAGGCGCTCGAAGACCAGATAAAGGCTTACAAGCCCGACCTACTCGTCATCATCGGCGGCGACCAAAACGAGATGTTCGACCGCAGCCTGGTGCCGAACTTCATGATCTTCGTGGGCGACTCGGCTTGGGGCGACAACGCCAACTTCCTGGCCGGGGAGAAGTCCTCGGAGGAGACCATGGTCCGCGTCAAGGTCGACCGTGACGCCTCGCAGCACTTGGTGAACTCGCTGACCAAACAGGGCTTCGACGTCAACGTATCGACATTGCAGGACGCGTTCGGACGGCCGGAGCGGGGCACGCCCCATGCGTTCATCGTGCCGGCGCCCTACCTGATGCCCAAGTTCGACATACCCACGGTCTTGGTCTACGAGAACACCTACGACCCGCCGTCCCCGACCGCACAGCGTTGCTACGACTTTGGCCGCGCCATTGCCCGCGCGTTCAAGGGCGACCCGCGCCGCATCGCCATCTACGGCTCGGGCGGGCTGTCGCACGACCCGCGAGGCCCGCGCTCCGGGTGGATCGACGAGCCGCTGGACCGCTGGGTGTTGCAGCAGATCGAGCAGGGCACGCCCGAGGCGCTGACGGCGCTCTACAAGTTCGACTCCATGACCATGGGAGCCGGGACGGGGGAGATCCGCTCGTGGATCACCGTCGCCGGCGCGATGGCCGAGATGGGCCAGAACAGGGGCAACGTCGTCGACTACATCGTCGCCCGCAAGTCCACCACCGGGTGTGGCTGGGCGTTCTGGAACGTCGAGGAGCCGGTGGCCGCCGGGTAGCCGCTCACAACGCGAGCAAGCGAACGACAAGGGGCCCGCCGGCAACGGCGGGCCCCTTTCTTTTGTGCCCGCGCGAGGCTGCGACTCCGACGAGGATCGAGCAAGAGGAGCGTGTCGCCATGTGGGAGCACAGGAGGCGATGGGGCTGCGCTAGCCCTCGATGGCCGAGCGGATCTCGCGGCCGCGCTCGTACGCCGGCACTTCGTAGGGGTGCTCCCACGGGCGGCTGAGGTGCCACGGACGCCACCGCCAGAGGTAGCCTGCCAGGTAGCGCCACCACCCTCGTCGTAGCTGGTCCACGACGTGGTAGAGCTCGTGGCCCAGCAATACGGTGCCCGCCACGGATGCGACGTCGGCGGGGGCGTTGCGCGTCCAGTGGACGGTGCCGTTGAGGGTCACCGCGTGGGGTCGGCCCAGACCGAAAATCCTTCCCACCAGGGAGCCACTTAGCACCGGTGTCGACTCGATGAGCGAGCGGTCATACCAGCGTGAGAGCCGGTCTACTGTGGAGGCGGGGATAGGCACGTGCTCGGGCATGGGCTTACTCCTGGCCTGCGCCGGCCGGGGCAGGGTGTTGTGTGGCCGCGATGGGCGCTGGGCGTCGTGGCGGCGCCGCCGAAGCCAGCAGCGCGGCCGCGAGCGCGATGAGTCCGACCCCCATCCAGAAGGCGGGCACGTAGGTCCCTGCCGAGTCAAAGATGAAGCCGTACAGCGGCGGACTGAAGCCCACGCCGATGAGGGTGGTCGGGACGACGATGCCCCGGATGGTGCCGACGAAGCGCCGTCCGTAGTAGGTGGGCCAGATGTGGATCTGCACCACGGCGTTGGTCCCGGCCCCAAGGCCCACCGAGACCGCGGTCGCGAAGAGGCCGAAGGTGCTGTCGAAGGCGAGGGAAAAGAGGATGCCGCCGATCTGGAACAGAGTGGCCACCGCCGCGACCAACCGGACTGGGAAGCGATCGACCAGCACCCCGGCGGCGAGGATGGAACCGGAGAAGATGAGCGCGTCGAGGGAGAAGGACCAGGCGATCAGCCCCCGGTCGAATCCACGGTCCTCCCAGAAGGGGATGCGGTGCACCATGAACCCGCCCATGGCCAGCGATATCGCCATGTAGGCACCCAGCAGCTTCCACATAGTCGCCGTGTGCAGCGCCTCCCGAGGGGTCCACTGCTCCTCCCTCGCGGCTACCGGCTCGGTCGGCGTCTCCTCGCTTGGCTCGAACGGCCGCTCCCCATCCGGCAGCAGCCCGTGGTCTTCGGGTGAGCGCCGGACGAACAGCAGGCCGGCGGGCACGATGATAGCGATGAGGATGACGCCCGAGATCGTCCAGGCCGCGCGCCAGCCGAACGAGTCGATGAGCGACTGGTGGATCGGCGCGAAGGCCACCCCACCGATGCCCAGGCCCGCGGCGGCGATGGCCGTGGCGCGGCCCCGCTTGCGGATGAACCACTTGGCGAGCGGCACCGACGTCATGAGCGCGCCGGGACCTGCGAGGCCGGCGCCGCCGATGACCATGAACAGCAGAACGATGGCCCAAAAATCGCCCGCCCAGCGCAGCGATATCATCGCCACGCCGATGATCACCGCCGCGATGGGCAGCATGAGGCGCGCCCCGTGCCGGTCGAGCAGCCTGCCGATGAAAAGAGCGGTGAGCCCGCCCGAGAGCATGCGCGCCGTCTGAAGAAACGAGATCGCGCCGCGCGAGACCTCGAGGTCCTCGCTCATGGGTTTGAGGAAAACGCCGAAGGTGAAGTTGGCGGAGGCGTGCAGCGCGACGTTGACGCTGAAGAGTGCGCCTACGATGACCCAGCCGTAGTAGAAGCGGGGTTGCGGCCTGCGTGGGGACGTTGTCATGGACGAAGGGGGGACCGCGGTATTGTACGCGAGGTATCCCCGTGCGCTACGGCGAGGCAACGCTACACTTCCTTGACGCGGTTGCTACCATCGCCGGACACCCTCGCTCGGAGCGCGCACCATGGCCGAGTCTGACCCCACGCCGTCGATTACCATCGCTAACAGCGGACCCTACGTTGTCGCAGGCAGCGTCCCGGCCAACCGCCCGTGCGAAGACGCCGAGCCGCGCCCGCGCTACCTGCTCTGCCGCTGCGGCGGCTCCGCCAACAAGCCGTTCTCCGACGGGACCCACTGGCGCAACGGTTTCAAGGATGGCTAATACGGCGCCGCCCGACTGGCTGATCCTCGAGGTCGACGAGGCCCTCGCGTCCATCGAAGACGGATCGGCCAGAGCCGACGCCGTGGAGCGGGTGCTCACCAAGTATCTGTCCGCTGCGTTGGGAGCGTCGGGCCCCGCCGCACAGGAGCGGGCCTGGGATGCGCTGTTCCGCTACCTCACGGCGCGTCCAGCCCCACGCCGGAGATGGCAGGTCGACGAAGGGGCGGCGGCCGGACTGATCGACCGGCTCCGCGCGGTGCTGCCGTCGCTCCGGGAAGGCGATCTCTCCAAGTGACGGCAGAAGCCCCTGCCACGGACTCGTGGCAGGGGCTTCTGCACCGTCCCTCTCCGGTCCGGCTACATCCCTAAGGCTGCGGCGGGCCGTGCGTGGGCTCTTCGTAGACGGGTGGCTCCACGTAGGTGACCGTGGGGTCGTAGACGGGTGGCTCTTCGTAGACCGGCGGCTCCACGTAGGTGACCGTGGGGTCGTAGACCGGAGGCTCTTCGTAGACAGGGGGCTCCACGTAGGGTGCTGTGGGGTCGTAGACCGGTGGCTCTTCGTAGACCGGCGGCTCCACGTAGGGTGCTGTGGGGTCGTGGACCGGTGGCTCCACGTAGGTGACCGTGGGGTCGTAGACAGGGGGCTCCACGTAGGGTGCTGTGGGGTCGTAGACCGGTGGCTCCACGTAGGGTGCCGTGGGGTCGTAGACGGGTGGCTCCACGTAGGTGACCGTGGGGTCGTAGACCGGCGGCTCTTCGTAGGTGACCGTGGGGTCGTAGACGGGCTCCTCGTAGTACGTGACGCCGTCGTAGACCGGCGGCTCGTAGGTGCCGTCCAGGTAGGCCTGGTACAGCTCCTGCTCTTCGCCGGTCAGCTGTGCCGGGTCGAAACTCGGGTTGTCCGTGGGCTCGTCATACACGACGGGCTCGTCGTAGTAGACCGCTGTGTTGTCGGTCGCGGTCCCGTCATACAGCGCCGGGTCGTAGTTCGGGTCGGACGCCGGGTCGTAGTACGTGGCGGGGTCGCCACCGTGGGCGACGAAGTCCTCGAACTCGGTGTTGAACGGGCCGGTTGAAGGGTCGTACTCCTCGTAGACGAAGCCGTCGTACAGGCCGGGCGCAAACGTCCCGTCGACGTAGGCCTGGTACTGCTCCTGCTCCTCCGCGGTCAGCTGCGCGGGGTCGATGTTCGTGAAGGTGGGGGCAGCGAAGTCCCCACCGCCGAAGTCGTCAATCGTGTCGAAGCCGGAGTCGAGGAAGTCGTTCGGCCCGAGGCTATCCGGACCCCAGTCGGTGAAGAACGGCTCACCGTCGCCGAACGGCGGGGAGTCGTTGACCTTGATGGGGCCGAAGTTACCGTCGGAGTTACCGTCAAGGTAGGCCTGGTACTGCTCCTGCTCCGCGTCGCTCAGTTGCGACGGGTCGAAGTCGACCGGCGGTGCGCTGGCGTAGATGCTCGGGTCGAACTCGCCGTCAAGGTAGGCCTGGTACCGCTCCTGCTCCGCGTCGCTCAGTTGCGACGGGTCGAAGTCGACCGGCGGCGCGCCAGCGTAAGCGGTCGGGTCGAGCTCGCCGTCAAGGTAGGCCTGGTACTGCTCCTGCTCCTCGTCGCTCAGCTGCGAGGGATCGAAGCCGGGAGGCGGGGAGCCAGCAAAGGTAGCCGGGTCAAACGTCCCATCCAGGAACGCTTGGTACTGCTCCTGCTCCGCGTCGCTCAGCCGCGAGGGGTCGAAGTCCGCGGGCGGAAGGCCCGCAAAGTCGGCCGGGTCGTGGATGTCGTCGCCGAGCCGGCCGAAGTCCGCGAACCTCGACGGGTCGAAGTCGCCGAGGTCAAAGCCGCCGAACAGGTCATCGAACCCACGCCCCTCGAACCCGAAATCATCGAACCCAGACGGGTCGGACGCGCTGCCGTGGTCACCGAGCGCCGACGGGTCGAAGTCCCCGGCAAGGTAGGCGTCGTAGAGGGCCCGCTCTTCATCAGTGAGCTGTGACGGGGCGAATTCGCCGTTCAGGAGCGCTTCGACCCGTGCGCGCTCTTCGTCCGTGAGGTTCGACAGGTCGAACGCGGCCAGGTCGAACCCCGCCGCGGCGACGGGAGCCAACACGTCGTCGTGGAGGTCACCGAAGTCGGCGAAGGTCGACGGGTCGAACCCGCCGAGATCGAAGCCGCCGAAGAGATCGTCGAAGCTGAAACCGAAGCTCGGCTGCGAGTCGCCGTCGTGGGTGTGGACGGTGCCATCGTCGTGTGCGCTGGCCAGCGGCTGCTGGAACCAGAGGACGGCCGCGGCGATCAGAAAAGCTGCGAGGGCGAACCGTGTCCCGCGGTGGCGAAAGAGCGTGGATGAAACCATGTGCCTGGAGACTCCCGTAGGTAATCCACACAGGCTAGGGGCAGTCGACGTTGCCCCACATCGTACGAAGGTTCGTTGGTATGCCAGACCCGAAGCCCCTCAGCGTCCCGCAGCAGCGGCGCTCGTCGATTCGGCGAACGCTGCCTTGGCGCCACTCAGCGTCCGCAGGCTCAGCCTCTGGGGTAGCTGTGCTCCTGGGAGGTGATGAACTCCAACAACACCGGCAGTCCCTGCTCCTCGGTCACCCTGCGTGCCCGCTGGATGGCGGGGCCGACGTCCGCCGGGTCCTCGATTCGCTCGCCGTACCCACCCAGCGCCTTGGCCAGGTCGGCGTAGTCGCCGCCGACGTTGCGGGTCCCGTACAGATCGTGCGAGACCTTGAGGCGGTCGGTCTCGATGGCCATGGCCGAGTTCTTGGAGACCATGGTGATGATGGGGATTCGCTCGCGGACGGCGGTCTCGAAGTCCATGCCCACCATGCCGATGGCGGCGTCGCCCATGAAGTTGACGCAGACCTTGCTCGGGTCGGCGAGCTTCGCCCCCATGGCGAACCCAAGCCCGGTGCCCAACGCGTGCGACGAGCCCCAGCCGATGTAGGTGCGCGGTCCGCCTGAGCGGTAGAACGGGATCATCTCGTCGCGGGGCGAGCCTGCGTCATGGGTGACGATGGCCTCTGCCGGGTCCACGGTTCGATTGAGCTCCCAGACGATTCGGTACGGGTTGATGGGGCCGGTGTCCTGGGTGAGCTTGGGCATCCACTCCGCGAGCCACTCTGCGTGGACCTGCTTGATCTCCTCCTGCACCTCACCGTTGGCCGCGCGTCCGGCGCCGAGGTCCCGGACCGCCTCGATGAGCTGGCGCAGCACGAGCTTGGCATCACCCACCGCGGGGTAGTCGACCCGGTAGTGCTTGTTGAGGTCGTCCTCGTCATTGGTGACGTGCACGAGTGTCTTGCCCTCGGGCAGCGGGTACTTCATGGCGTGCCGGGAGAACGACGTGCCAACCCCGAGGATGACGTCCGCCTTGTCGACGAAGTGGGGGATGGTCCGCGGGAACGCGGAGGCATTCGAGGTACCCAGGGCGAGCGGGTGGTTCTCCGGGAACCCGCTCTTGCCCAGCAGGGTCGTATAGACAGGCGCCTGCAACAGCTCGGCAAGCTCCACCAACTCACTCGTGGCGCCCGCGTAGAGGACGCCCTGACCGGACTGGATGACGGGAGCCCCGGCGCCGATCAACGCCTTGGCGGCTCGCTCGACGTCCGTGTCGTCCGCCGCGCTCAGGGCGGGCCGGACCGGCTCGTCATCGAGTAGCGCCTCGTCGATCTCCTCTGCGCCCACGTCCCCCGCGACCTCGAACAGGACGGGGCCCCGTCTGTGGCCCTTTACCCTGGAGATGGCCCGGCGCAATGCAGCAGGCACCTCCGCGGCGCTGCTGACCCGCTCCGACCACTTCGTCAGGGGGGCGAGGCTGGAGGCGGCGTTGAAGACCTTGGGCCAGCTGTCGTAGCCGCGGGCGTAGCCGCCAGGCATGAGTAGCACCGGCGACGAGTCGCTGAAAGCGGTGCTGATGCCTGGCGCGGCGTTCTCGGCCCCGGGCCCGGCCTGCATGGCGAACACCGCCATCTTCCGCCCGTTGGTGACGCGTGCGTAAGCGTCGGCCATGCCGACCCCGACACGTTCCTGCCGGCAGACGATGGGCCTGATCCCCTTTGCCGCCGCCGCCTCGATGAGCTGGTTGACTGGGTAGCAGAACAGGTACTCGGTGCCTTCCCGCTTGAGCACCTCCGCCATGGCCTCGGTGACCTTCATGCCTGACCTCGCTCCGTTGGGTCGCCGCATTGTAGCCCCGCCGGGTCGCCGGTGCGCTGCGGGGCCGCTTGGCCGTGCTCGCCGTCGCCGATCATGCGGACCAGGTGAAGTGGTGCTAACGCGGCGACCACTTCGTTGCCGGGCGCTCCAGCGTCTCACCGTTGACGATGAGGTCCACGCGCTCGTTGAAGAAGCACACGTGGTTCGCGACGCCGGCCGACTCGCGTGTCGGGTAGCGGTAGTACCACGCGATGTCCTGGCCCTGCTCGCCGTAAGTGGGCACCGAGTAGTAGCCGGCCTGGCCCTTGTAAGGGCAGCCGGTGGTCCGGTCGCTCGCCGTCAGGAGGTCGAGGCGCACGTCGGCCAGGGGCACGTAGTAGCGCGTTGGCATGCCCGTCTCGAATAGCAGCGTCGGTCGCTGCGTGTCGGCCACGGTCACCCCGTCGATGACGACCTGCACATGGCGGGAGCTCGGGGATACGTCGACCCGCTTGTAGGGATCGCGAGCGTGGACGAAGACCTCCTCGTCCTCCTCGAACCAGTGGTCCATCTTGCTCCAATAGAACGCGACGTAGCCGCGAAGGTCGGGTGAGTCGTCGTCGGCCAGATCGGGTGAGCTGGCGAACGGCTGTGGGTAGTACCAGGCCGCGTTCTCGGCGACGCGGTCCCCGACGCGCAGCGTGTAATAGCAGGCGTCGCCTTTCCTGGGGCAGTGCGTCGAGTGGTCCGTCGGCGTCAGCAGGTCGGATCGCACATCCTCCAGTGGGATGTAGTAGGCGGGCACGCTCCCCTTTTCGAAGAGGATCACTGCGCGCTTCGTGTCTAAGACCGTCTCGCCGGCGAAGACCGCTCGAATCCATTTTGGCGTGGGCTCGATGCGGATGACGGAGTTCTCGAAGCTTGTCGTTAGGGTCGCCGGCGGTTTCTGCGTTTGCGTCATTTGGGTCTCCTCCATGGGATCAGATGAGATAAGCGATCTAGAGATTCCGGCGCTCGGTCCGGGTGAACTGAAAAGTCGCTGTGGCGGACGTCGCCTCCGCCCCGCCGCGAGGTGCGAGGGACGGAGGCGACGCTCGCCGTTCTTTATTCGTCCGCTCGGACCGGCACCGCGACCAGGTCACCGGGCCCGTCGAAGGCACTCGATTCGCCGGGTACGAGGTCCTGCGCCGGCATGAAGCGGAACACCAGCAGCGAGCCGATGAACGCTATCGCCCCGGCGACGATGTAGACCACGCTCGTCGCGTCGACGAAGGCGCTGTTGGCTGCGGCGAGCAGCGCTTGGCCTGCGAGATCGCTGGACTCCGCCGCGACCTGGACTGCCGCACCGATCGAGTTCTTCGCCTCCGCCGCGGCCTCGGCCGGCAACCCCGATACAGCGGCAGAGACATTTGAGGCGTACAGCGTGTTGAATATGGACCCGAACACGCCAATGCCGAGCGCTCCGCCCACCTGCCGTGTGGTGTCGTTCAAGGCCGAGCCAACCCCGGCCTGGGACTCAGGAACCGCCGCCATGACGGCGTCGGTGGCCGGGGCCATGGTGCCCCCCATGCCCAGGCCCATCACGAACAGGGCCACGCCCACCGCCCAGTAAGGCGTGGTGACGTCGACGACTGCCAACTGCGCGAGGGCGATGGCGACTACGGTCAGGCCTCCCGCAATCACCACCTTGCCGCCGAACCGGCCCACCAAGAGCGCGCTCGTCGGCGCCGCGACCATGAACCCCAGAGCCAGGGGCGCGAGCCTGACGCCGGTCTGCAACGGCGTGTAGTCCCGCACGAACTGGAGGTACAACGTCATAAGGAACATCATGCCAAGCATGGACATGAAGGCGATGCCGATCGCTGCCGCGCCCGTGGACAGGCGTGGGTTCTTGAAGAAGCGGATGTCCAGCATCGGCTGGTGGGTCCGCAGCTCGTACAGGGCGAAGGCAACGCTCGCACCCAGCGCGGCAGCGAAGCCACCTATGGTGGCTGGGTCTCCCCAGCCGCGCTCAGGCGCTTCGATGATGGTGTAGACCAGCGCACCCAGCGCGAACATGGAGAGCAGGGCGCCGATCACGTCGATCCGGCGCTTCGACGGGTCGCGGCTCTCCGGTACCAGCAACCTGCTACCCACGAGGGCGGCAAGCACGACGGGGACGTTGATCAGGAAGACGGAGCCCCAAAAGAACTGGTCGACGAGCCAGCCGCCGAGAATCATTCCCACCGGGACGCCTAGGCCGGCGGCGCCGGACCAGATGCCGATGGCCTTCGCGCGTTCCTCGCGCGGAAACACGTCGATGATGACCGAGAGCGTCGACGGCATGACGAGGGCGCCGCCAATGCCCTGTGCAGCGCGCGCCGCGACCAGCTGGGCGCTGGTGTCGGAGTAGGCGGCGCCGATGCTGGCGACCGCGAAGATCACGAGCCCTATCTCAAGGGCGAGCCGCCGGCCGTATCGGTCGCCGAGGGTGCCCATGGTCAGCAGCAGCCCGGCGAACACGAGAATGTACGCGTTGATGACCCACTGCAGCGCTGCCGCCGAGGCGCCGAGGTCCGTCTGCAGGGTAGGGATGGCAACGTTCAGGACTGTGACGTCGAGGGCGATCAGAATGAGACTGACCGACAACACGCCAAGAGTCAGGTAGCGCCGCCGATACTTCCGCGACGTTTTGTCCACGTCGTGATTCGCCAGGGTCTGTTCCGATGCCATCTCGTAGCCTCCCAAAGTGTGTTGTCGTCGGCCAAGCTCTGACTGACGCTCAGTCAGAATGCTTCAAGAAATAGCGCGGGCTAACCCCGCTTTACGAATGCGTTGACGAGGATCTGCGTTGTCGTCTCTTCGACCCTGGCGTGGTACCCCTCGGCCACCCCGATGGCGCACGCTGCGCCCAGTGCTCCACGCATGATCACTTGGAACATGTCGGCTGCCACGTCGGGGTCCATGGGTTCCATTTCACCCGAGGTCACGGCACGACGGAGCATGGCCACGAGGGAGCCGCGGATTTCGACCTCCATGGTGCCCATGTCTGCGTCGGAGGGGTCCATGCTCAGGTGGATGAGCCGGCAGAGGTCCGGGCTCGCCTGCGAGACGTCGAAGGCGACCCTGATGAACCCTCGTAGCGATTCCTCGAAGGACAGAGGCACGCTGACCACGCCGGCCAACCTGGCGGCGACATCCTCCATGGGCTTGCGCGCCAGCTCGATCACGACGCGCTTCTTGGAAGGGAAGTAGAGGTAGAAGGTGCCCTGGGCCACGCCGGCCCGCTTCACGATGTCGGACACCGTGGCGTCTTCGTAGCCCTTCTCGTTGAACACGGCCCGAGCCGCAGCCAGGATTTGCTGGCGACGTTCGGTCTCGCTGAGGGTTCGGGGTGTGGTGGTCACGGAGTCTATGGGGGGAGTATGACTGACACTCAGTCATATGTCAACACCCTGTTCCCGAGCGCATCCGCCCCCTTTCTTCGCTGCCTGCTGTCGTCAGCAGGCAGCGGACTGGAACCCCCAGATGCTTGCGTGCTGGCCCTGCGTCTCATGCAGGGCTGAGCCGGAGGGATGCGTGTCGCTGCCCCGGCATCATCGGTGCCTGGGCGGGTTTCGCAGGCCATGCCCGGATCCCCCTCATCCCACTCAAGGGGGTTGCCGGCATGCTCGCCGCTCTGGCCAAACTACGCCTCCTCGTATTGCCCGCCGCGCGGGGACGGCGCCTGGTTGACGCGCGGCGGCACCTCGTGCCGACCCCGAGCATTACGTGGACCATCACGCTGACCACGGTATTCATCGTGGCCGTGACCATCACGCTGCTGGCGACGCTGTCCGTCAGGCGGGAGCGCGCCGTGTTCGTGTCCAACCTGGAGGAGAAGGGCCTGCTCTTCGCCCAGGGCATCGACGCACTCCTGGCGGACAGCATCTATTCCTTGGACATTGCGCGCGCGCAATCCACGGCTGAGGTCTTCGCGACCGACCCCGACATGACGTACATACGGGTCGCCGGCGTCGACGGCCCGCCCTTCCTGAGCGTTGGCGACGATACGGTGCCGGGGGCGTCGGATGAGTTGCGAGAGGCCGCCCTCGACGGGAGGCAGACTGTGCTGCAACTCGGCGACCGGCAGCTGGACGTCGTTACTCCGATCCTGATCGGGGACGAGCCGTTGGGGATCGCGTACTTTGGCCTCGACGCCAAGCAGCTGCGGGCCGCGCTGCGCGGCATCGTCATGTTGCACGTGTGGCAGGGCCTGCTGCTCATGGCGCTCGCGATACCCGTGTCCTACGTCGTCGCGCAGAACCTAGCGAGGCCCATCCGAAGTCTGGCTGCCGCGACCCGACGCGTCGGTGAGGGCGACTTCGACACGCTCGTCGGCTCGAATCGGCGCGACGAGATAGGGCGCCTGGCGGGCGATTTCGACACCATGATTCTGAGGCTACGCGACGCGCGGGAGGCGGCCGCGAAGAGCTCCGCCTCGGCCAGTGAAAATGAAGCTCTGCTCAAAGAGGTCCACCACCGCGTGAAGAACAACCTCCAGATCGTCAGCAGCCTGATGTCGCTCCAGGCCAACGCCAGCGCGAACGAAGAGGCCGCGATGGCGCTGCAGGAAAGTGAGAGCCGCATCAAGTCGCTGGCACTGGTCCACGAGCGGCTCCATCGCTCGGACCTCTCGCGGATCGACCTCGGCGACTATTTGCGGGAGATCGGCGAGAACCTCATCAAATCGTACGGTGATACCCCCGACCAGATCGCGCTGGAGGTCAACGCGCCTTCCTGCTGGCTGGACGCCGACAAGGCCGCCTCCTGCGGGCTGCTCGCCACGGAGCTCATCTCCAACTCCATCAAACACGCTTTCCCCAACGGCAGGCTCGGCACAATCGGCATCGACCTATCGGTCGACGGCGAGGGTGTCGCCACACTGGCGGTCGGAGACGACGGTGTCGGGATGCCACCCGGTTTCAGTGTGGAGAACTCGAGCTCGCTGGGTATGCGGCTGGTGCCGCTGTTCGCTCAGCGCTTGGGCGCGACCCTCGCCTTTACTAACGATCACGGGACGGCGTGCACCGTAACCTTTGCGACCGAGTCCCCTTCTACCGGGTCCAAGGAGGCCAAGCTATGAGCCTGAAAAGCATCCTCGTCGTGGAAGACGAGCCGGTCGTCGCCCTCGACATCCAGATGACGCTGGAGCGCGCCGGATACCGTGTGGTCGGCACCGCGTCCACAGGGGAGCGGGCCATCGAGATCGTGGAGGCGTCACACCCCGATCTCGTGCTCATGGACATCCACCTCGACGGGGAGATGGACGGCATCAAGGCTGCGGGGCACATCGCGGAGCGCTTCGACGTTCCCGTGGTGTACCTCACGGCCAACTCCGACCCCGGGACGGTCGGCCGGGCGGTCGCCGGCGCCCCCTTCGGCTACGTGGTAAAACCCTTCGATGCCCGCGTCCTGAAGACGACGATCGACATCGCGCTGCGCAGGCACGCGGACGAGCAGGTGCACCTCATCGAGGCTCGGCAGGAGCTCGACGAGCGCACGCAGGAGCTGGCGTTCCTGAGCCAATCGTTGGAGGAGGCCACGGCTCGCCTCGAGGGGAACGACGGCCTCCGTGAAGAGGTCGGCGAGAAGCTCGCGGTCATGGTGATGAGCGTCAGCGCCGTCGTTGCGACGGTGAAGGCCCGCGCGAACGCGGCCGACGCTGTCATGCACGGTGACGTCGATTCGCTCACGGAGCAGGTCGCGGGCATGGTCGCGGCGATGACCCAGGTGATTGCGATGGTGCAGTCCCGGATGCTGCCCTCGGCCCATCGCGGCGGCAATGCCTCATCGTCGGCCGCATGAGGGGCCGCATGAGGTGAGCAGCCCGTACTTTTGGCGTGTGGGTAGGTCGCGGCGGCCTGGAGGGCGCCACGGAAGCTAGGCGCCGTGGCAGCGCTTGAACTTCTTACCGCTGCCGCATGGGCAAGGCTCGTTACGGCCGACCTTACGCCCTCCCGTGGACTCGTCGAAGCGCCGCTTCGACGCGCGGCGCTCCTCGCAGGCTGCACAGGTACACGCCGGAGGGTGGTCGGCGAACCAGTTGCTCCGCTCTTTCCCGATGACCATGGATCCGCTCCCCAGGGCCGCGCCAAACGCGCCTTCGACTCAACTATAAGGGATGGCGCGTCCTGGCCGGCGCCTCGCCGCGGCTATGCGGTGGGCACAACCTCGGCCGGCTGGTCGATGCGGCGCTCGCGCCCCGTCGGCATGAGCAGAATAATCGGCGAGCCGGCGAACATCAGGACAGCAAGGCCTAGGTAGACGACCTCGACACCCCGGGCGGTGTCCTCGAAGCCAGAGAGCATGAAGAAGATCAACGTCGTCGCCATGACGCTGCCGCCGAAGCGGAACATGCCGCGGAGCCCGACGATGGACGAGATGTGGGAGGGCATGAGCTCGATGCCCGCGTTGTTGGACGCCGGTGCCTGAATCCCCATGCCGAGGCCCGCGACGGTTAGCACGCCGAACAGCGCCCAGAACGGCGGTATGGAGTCCGGTAGGATGTCGAAGACGCCGATCCCCACCGCCAGCAGTGCGCCGCTCATGATCATCCCGCCGACCAAGAGCAGCGGCTGGTACCCCACGCGTCGCAGCAGGAACAGGGCGGTTACCGTCGACCCAGCGATCAACGCGACCTCGAGGCCGATGAGCATGGCACCGGCGCGTGAGCTTCCGAAACCGAATTGGACCATGGCGTAGAAAGGAATGAATGCCGAGGAGCCGATGGACGCCGCTCCCCAAATGACGTTGTAGACGTTGGCCGCCACGAAGGGGCGCAGCCGCAGAAGAGCCGGGTCCACGATGGCGTCCTCGGTCCGTGCCTCGTGCCGCCAGAAGACCAGCGTGATGGGAGCGCTGGCCAGCAACAGTACCCACGCCGCCACCGTGGCGGCCCCCGCATCGACGCGGAACAGCGAGAGCGCGAGCATGAACGAGGCGATGGCCGCGGCCAACAATCCGGCCCCCTTGAAGTCGAGCCGGGCCTCCTTGCGCTCCGTGCTCTCCCGTATCACGAGCAATGTGCCGGCAAACGCGAGGGCGGCGAAGGGCAACGGCATGAGGAACGTCGCGCGCCAAGAGAGCTGCTCGGCGATGAGCCCGCCGACCGTTGGTCCCAGTATCCAGCCGATGGGCATGATGCTGGTGAACAGCCCAAGGGCCTTGGCGCGCTCCTTGGGGAACTCCAGGCTGACGATGGCGGCGGCCACGGGCATGATGGCTCCGCCACCCAGGGCCGCGACCATGCGCAACAGGATGTGCGTGCTGATGGTCGGTGCGAACGCCGCGCCCAGCGCACCGACCGAGAAGAGGGCCAGGGAAATGAGAAACGTGCGGCGGCGGCCTATCCGGTCGCTGATCTTGCCGGCCAACGACATCGATACGGCCTGGGTTAGCTGGTAAGCGGTGATGGTCCAGCCGACCCACGTGAGGCTGGCGCCCAGGCCCTCCGTCATCTGCGGGAGGACGACGAAGGCCACTGTCAGGTTCATGGTGGAAACGAGCAGCGCGAGTGCCACGACGCCGAACACGACGAATCGCCGTCTGTCAGTCGGTTGAACCATGAGCGCTCGCACGCCGGGGCAGTCGGATGTCCGTGGGCCAGTATATGGCCGGCCTCGCCGGAAACAGGTGCCCGCGGAGTCCGCGGCGACTCGCACAGAGGCTCGTTGCGCGGCCTCCGCGGTGGTGCAGCAGGCGATGCGGTTCTCTGCGAGAATCATGTCGGCTCATAAGCCCGACGGACGCGGAGGCTGACATGGTGGCACTGGACCCGGCGGGGATATACGCAGAGCTCGGCGCGACGCCGGTCATCAACGCCATCGGCAGCCTGACGCTGCTGGGCGGCTCGACCCCGCCGCGCGAGGTCAAGGAGGCGATGGAGGCCGCCGAGTCCGCCTACGTTTCGCTGACCGATCTACAAGAGCGGGCGGGTGCGTACATCGCGCGGCTTGTCGATGTCCCCGCGGCGTACGTCACGTCGGGCGCTGGCTCCGCGCTCACGCTGGTGACGGCGGCGCTCATGGCGGGCGACGACGATGACAAGATCCAGCAGCTGCCGGATACCACCGGCATGAAGAACGAAATCCTGATCCAACGCAGGCGGCGGTACTGGTACGACCGCTGCCTGGAGCTCGCCGGGGCCCGTCTGGTCGAGTTCGGCTCGGAGGACGGGACGACGGCCGAGGACCTGGAGCGCGCGATTGGGCCGCAGACGGTGGCGGTCCACTGCTTCGTCCAGGAGGAGGTCCCTGACGACGCGGCGTTGTCGCTCGAAGAGACCCTTCGCGTTGCCCATGCGGCAGGCATCCCCGTGATCGTGGATGCCGCCGGCCAGATATACCCGCTGGAGAACATCGGCAAGTACGTGCGTATGGGTGCCGCGTTCCAGTGCGTGGCGGCCAAGTACATCGGTGCGCCCCAGTCGACGGGCTTCGCCCTTGGGTCCGAGGACATGATCCACAAGCTCGCGCTCCAGTCTTTCGCCAGCTACGAGGGGCGCCAGGTGCGGGGCGTGGGGCGTCCCCAAAAGATCGACCGCCAAGAGATCGTCGGCGCCGTGGCCGCGGTGAAGCGGTGGATGACCATGAACCACGAGGAGCGCCTGGCCGACGCGGAGTCGAGGAGCGTGGCGATGCGGTCGCATCTGACCGGCATCCCCGGCGTGGAGGCGACGCTCATCGACAACATCGTCGGCCACAATTCATTCGGCGTACGGCTGCGGGTGGACGAGTCGGTGACCGGCGTGAGCCTGCCTGACATCGTCGCGCGCCTGAAGGATGGCGACCCCTCGGTCTGGACACGAGTCCGGCCTGGGGAGGACTTCATCGCCCTGCACGTCTTCGGTCTGCATGACGGCGAGGAGCACCTTGTCGGCGAGCGGATCGCCGCGCTGCTCCGCTAGGTGTGATGCGCCGCGCTTGCGGTGCGCGTCGGTGCGGGCTCTGACGCTCGGGTTGGTTGTTCCCGCCCAGCCCGCGACGTGTCCCGCCTCTTTGGATACTTAGGGAGCGCTCGCCCGGGGCCTGGGCAAGGGCAACCCGCACCGCCCCGGCACCCTATGGGAAGACAGAGACGCGCTAGTGGACGCCCTCGCGCTCCAGTAGCGCATGCAGCAGTCTGAGCGTCTCGCTGTTGTCGTCGAGTGCGAAGCCGTCGACCGACGCCGCGGGCTTGGCCAGGTAGCCGTCGACGGCGCCCATCTCGACGCTGCGTGTCACCCACGACGCTTCGGTCTCCAGTGACGGCAGCAGGTTGCGGCCGGTCAGCCGCGAGAGCGCGGTGACCAGCCCGTAGCCTCCCCAGTTGGAGACGCTGGCGATGATGAGGTGCGTGCAGGTGGTGGCCGCCGGGTCGTCGGGCAGGGCGGGGACGGCCTTGACCTGGTCGCTGAGATTGCCCATGCCGATCTCGTTCCCGCCGTCCCCGATGCCGACGGTGTCGCCGATGAGGTCAAAGAGCGCATCAACGTTCGCGGTGTACTCGCCGATGTCCACCGAGCGCATGTTGCGGTAGGCCCCCTCGGCGGTCATGCTGCAGCGCTCGATGGCGACCATCTGCGTCGGCCGGAAGCGCCGGCGCACCTCGTCAGCGAACTGCGCGCTCTCGGCCGGACCGGCGATGGGGAAGTCGATGACCTCGGCCTCGGGTGCCAGCCCGCGCATGATCGCCGCGCCGTGGACGTCGGTGACGTACGCGACGGGCATGCCCAGCTTCGCGAGCGCCTGGCCGATCGCGACCGCGCCTGGCGGTCCGTCGGTCTCAATCACGCCGGACGACAGGATGTAAAACCCGGTCGTGATGAGGGTCGGGCCGGCGTGGTCGAGCAGCGATTGAGCGGCCCGCGTGCAGAAGTCGGCGGGTAGGTAGGGCCGCAACGCCGACATGCTCCGGCCGTCGCGCCGCAGCACGATGTCCTCGATGGTGTCCTCGGCCATCGGGTATCGCTAGCCCACGCCAACCGGCGTGCGCATGAGGGCGCCGAAGCCGTCGATAGGGTCCGCATACCCGACGGCCCGCAGCGATGCCCAGATGGTGGCCTGGTTCGAGGTGATGACCGGCTTCCCGCTCTCCTGCTCCAAGGCCTCGGCCACCTCCATCGCACGCCAGTTGGTGCACGAGAGGAAAAAGCCGTCGGCGTCCTTATCGAGGTGCCGCCGGGCGAAATCGACGATCTGCTCGGGCGTCTGATTGCCGATGTCCAGGTTGGCGACCAGCTGTTGGCCGGCCATGCTGGCGACCTGGAAGCCCGTTCCTTCGAGGAAGGCGGTCAGCCGCTCGTTTATGGAGTCCAGGTAGGGTGTGACCACGGCGACGTTCTCGACACTGGACGCACGAAGCGCCTCGACGACTGCGGGTGTCGTTCCGATGGCGGGGGTGCCGCCCGCGGCGCTCTCGATGCGCGCCAGGAGCTGCGCGTCGTAGCCGGGCCCGCCCAGGAAGCTGCCGCTCGTGCAGGCGTAGGCGATGACATCGACGTCCGCGGTCGCCAGGGAGCGTGCCGCCTCCTCCGCGTCTTGGTTCATGGTCTCCAACGACTCAAGCGTCGTGTCGACGAGGAACACGCGCGCCGAATGGAGCGACGCCCCTTCGGGGAGCACCCGCTGGTAGTCGTACTCGACCGATGAATTCGATGAGGGGACTATGAGTCCGATTCGGGTGCGACGGTCGCCCACGGCGGCACCTCCCTTGTGGTCACGAACTATATGCCACCAACTATAACTCTCTGGCCCAGCGATGCTGAAGGCCGCGTTGATCGCCGTCACGACGCGCAGATTGAGGCCGGCCGGAGGCGAATCGCGTACACTCGGCGTCTCGCAATCTGCCCGCAGGAGAGACGAGCATGGTCAAGGAAGCGTTCCGCGAAGACCAGCTGGCGAACATCAGCGACACGGAGGAGGCCGTCGATGTGGTCGAGCGGGTCAAGCCTTACCAGCGCTACCTGGATGCGGTGCTCGGCATCCGAGACCACTGGTATCCGGCCTTCTTCAGCCAGGAGCTCGAGGAGGGCAAGACCATCGCCGAGATGCGCTTGGGCGAGCGCATCATCTTCAAGCGGGCTGGGGGTCGTGTGTACGGGGTCGAAGACCGGTGCGCCCACCGGGGCATGGCCTTCTCCGCCAAGCCGGAGTGCTACACCGAGAACACGCTGACCTGCTGGCTCCACGGCTTCACCTACGACGTGCGCGACGGCAAGCTCGTGCAGATCATCACGGAGCCCAACAGCAACGCCATCGGCAAGATCAATCTGCGCAGCTATCCGGTCGAAGAGCACAACGGGGTCGTCTTTGTCTTCGTCGGCGACATGGACCCGCCGCCGCCGCTGAAGACGGACGTGCAACCGAAGTTCTGGAACCCAGGTCTGAAGTTTCACCCGCTCATGCGCCACCGCATCAATGCCAACTGGCGCATCTCCTGTGAGAACGGCTACGACGCAGGCCACATCTACGCGCACCGCGGCGCGGAGATCGTCTCCGCCATGAAGATTCCGCTGCCGCTGGGCACCTACTCGCCGACCAAGGAGGGCGTCGTCGTCCACGACGAGGAGGGCCCCGAGCCGAAGGGCGTGGTGAAGCTTCAGGGCGTCGACGTCCAAGTCTGGTCGGCCGAGATTGAGGGCCAGTTGGTGGTCGCCGCGAACGTCGACCCGGACAACCCGCCGCCGCCCGCCGACATCGACGTCGGGCTCTACATGCCCTGTGGCCTGGAGGTGGACTGGTTCCCCAAGCCGGGCATGCTCCACTTCGAGTGGTACGTGCCCATCGACGAGCACAGCCACACCTACATGATCTTGCAGTCACAGTACTGCGAGACCGAGGAGGAGGAGCGCGCATTCCATGAGGAGTGCGACAACGTCCTCGGTCCGATGGTGTGGAAGATGCCGGCTGACCAGACGGCCTTCCCCGGCGACGGCCCCACCTGGGGCTTCAACAACCTCGACTCCGTGGGGCGCGAGGGTCTAGAGCATGTGTACGCCAACGAAGACTGGTTCAACCGCGAGCGCCTCTACCGCCCCGACTACATCATCGTGCGCTGGCGCATGGTGGTGGCCAAGCACATGCGCGGCATCCAGACGCGCGGCAACTTCGCCGACACCAAGGGCTGGTCGCCGGACGGGAAGGGCTACTCGCCGGGCAAGGCGCCGGGCCACTGGTAGGCCGGGCAGGCTGCCCTCTAGGCGCTGCCAGACGCGACGTTCGTCTCCGCGAGCCGGCGGCGGTGCCGCGACGGCTTCATGCCGCCGCTTGCTATGCTGAGCCTATCCTAGACACAGGGAGGCAGCGAGCGCCGTGAGTTCAGACACCGAACAGCCTGGCGAGGGCCCTGGGGCCACCCTCCATGACCGGGTAGGGGGTGGACCCTTCTTCGTCGCGCTGGTGGACCGCTTCTACGCAGCGGTCGCCGCCGACCCGGTGCTGCGGCCTCTGTATCCGGCCGACCTGAAGCCTGGCAAAGCACACCTCGCCGCGTTCCTCGCGCAGTACTGGGGCGGCCCGCCGTACTACACCATGGAGCATGGGCACCCGAGGCTTCGTAGGCGCCACTTCCCGTTCGACATTGGTCAGCCCGAGCGCGACGCCTGGGCGCGCCACATGCGCGAGGCCGTCGCCGCGCAGTCCATTGAGCCGTCGGACGCCGCATCGCTCGTCGAGTACTTCGAAGAGACCGCCACGTTCCTCATGAACCGGCCCTGAGTGGCCCCTGGCCACACCTACCCGAGGTCCGCTCCCACCGGGTCGAGCGCCTCGATCTGCTCCGGCGTCAGGGTGACGTCCGCGGCGGCGGCGCTCTCTTCCAGCGTCGCGATCCTGCCGGGCCCGACCACGACGCTGGCTACCGTGGGCTTCGCTAGCAGCCAGGCCAGGGCCAGGTGCGCCGCAGGGTGGCCCCACTCGACCCCGAGCCTGTCCATCTGTGCGGCGACCTCCACCTGCTGTGGCGTATAGCCGGGGCCCTGGCCCCCGCGCCAGCGCTGGTTGCCGGCGATGGGCTGACGCGCGTTGGCCTCGCCGCTCAGCAGCCCGCCTCCGAGCGGGCTATAGGGCAACAGGCTGATGCCGAAGTGCTCGCCGGCCGGCGCGACCTCTCGCTCCACCTGGCGAGCGACCATGCTGTAGCGCACCTGGTTGCAGACCGGGGCGGCCAGGCCGAGGCGCTCCGCGGTCAGCATCGCCTCGGCAACCTGCCAGCCGGCGTAGTTGGACATGGCGAAGTAGCGAACCTTGCCCTGGCGGACCAGGTCGTCCATCACACGCAGCGTCTCGTCGATGGGGGTCGTGGGGTCGGGGTGGTGGGCGTAGTAGAGGTCGATGTAGTCGGTTTGTAGGCGCCTGAGCGATTCCTCGACTTGTCGCATCACGTGGCCCCGGCTGAGGCCGCTGCCGTTGGGACCGGGGTCCATGCGCTCGCCGACCTTGGTGGCCAGGACGACGTCGTGGCGGTGGCCCTCGAGGGCATGGCCGACGAGCTCCTCGGCGGACTTACGCTCAGCATGCGACGGGAGTCCCGGCCGGTCGAAGCTGGGCCTGTTGCCGTAGGTGTTTGCGACGTCGATGAAGTTGATGCCCAGATCCAGCGCGCGGTGTACGAGCGCCGGCACGTCGGCCTCGATCGGCGCCAGGCCGAAGAGCGCGGTGCCGAGACATACCCGGGACACGCGCACTCCGGTGCGCCCCAACCGTGCGTACTCCATGGTCCCTCCGGTGGCTGGCCAATTGTAGCCGCGCCTCGGTCTCTTGCTATGTTGAGGAGTCGATCTCGAAGACGGTGCTGGCCGCGGAGCATACCCGGCGGCAGAGCAGTGCGGGGCTGCGGTGATAGCATCTGCCGCATGCCCGACGCGTCGAGAGTTCGGCGAGTGCTGTTCCTGCCGGGCGCGAGCGGGGTCGGGCGCTTCTGGCAGCCCGTGATCGACCGCCTCACGCTGTCCGTGGAGCACGTGGCGTTCGACTATCCCGGATTCGGCGGCAACCCTCCGGACCCTAAGCTGGCGTCGCTGGACGATCTGACCGACTGGATCGAGACGTACATCGATCGTCCGGTCGACATCCTCGCGCAGTCCATGGGTGGGGTGATGGCCATGCAATTGGCGCTTCGACAACATCGTCTCGTGCGCCACCTGGTGCTGACCGGGACCTCGGGCGGTATCTCGATGGCCCCGTTTGACCCGGAGGACTCGCGGGCCGAGTACAGGCGGGAGGCCCCTGGCAACCCGGACTGGTTCGCCGACGACCGGACCGACCTGTCGAAGCGCGTCGCCAATCTACCGGTGCCTTGCCTGCTCATCTTCCGTACGCGGGACGCGACGGCCCCCCAAGCCGTCGGCGAGCACCTGCAGCGGCTGCTGCCTGACGCCGAGTTGATGACCGTCGATACCGACAGCCACTTCTTCGTGCGCGACATGCCGGACTGCGTGGCGCCGTACATTCAGGCGTTCCTTGACACCTGAGGGCAGGCGTTCCTTGACACTTGAGGGCAGGCGTTCCTTGACACCGAAGGGCAGGCATTCCTCGACACCTGACGGGCCGGCGTCGCTACCCTTGCGGGCCCGGAGGTAGTACCCTCGCCGTCCGCACGATTCGGCCACCAAGGAGCCAGGCATGACCACGAGCACGCAACTCACCGAAGAGAACACGAGCAAGACCATCGAGGCGGGTGGTACGACCCTCCACTACCACGACATCGGGACGGGCGACCCGCTGATCATGCTCCACTCGTACGGGCCTGGGACGACTGCGTGGATCACCTTCCACAAGAACTTCCCCGAGCTCTCCAAGCACTTCCGTTGCGTCGCCATGGACCTGCCGAACTTCGCCAAGAGCGGCCCGCTGGTTTACGACGAGCCCACCCACGTCCACCAGGCGAAAGCCGCGCTGGCCCTGATGGACGCCCTTGGTATCCAGAAGGCCCACATCCTTGGCAACTCGCAGGGTGGCCAGACCGCCCTCACGTTCGCCTACCTGTTCCCCGACCGCATCAACAAGCTCGTCTGGGGCGGCGGCCACATCGGTACAGCGGGCGGCTACCCCAACGAGTACCTGCTGGCCAACAAGCAGGAAGAAGGTATCCGCGCCGCCCGCGAAGCGGGGACAAACCCGACTCACGAGAACTTCCGCCGCTACTTGGAGCTCCACATCGTCGATCACAGCCTGATCACCGACGAGCTAGTGGACTACGTGCTGAAGCAGCACACGGGACGGCCGGACCTGACCGAGGCACGCGCCAAGTCCGTCAGCGAACCCTATGACCACAGCCGTAACATCATGGACATCAAGGCGCCGACGCTGGTCATCTGGGGCCGCAACGACCGCACGTGCCTTTTCGAGATTGGCATCAACGCTCTGAACCTCATCCCGAACTCCCGGCTGACCGTGCTCAAGGACACTGGCCACTGGTCGCCCTTCGAGAAGCCGGCCGAGTACAACGCCCACGTCATCGACTTCCTGACCGGCGACTGGGCATAGCAGCCACCCGCGTATTCCACCCAACCGAAGGAGAGAACCAATGGCCTACATCGACCCGATCGAAGCTTCCCCCGCCAACTACAAGCTGCTGCTCGAGGACGGCAACCGCCGTCTTGTCGAGATGACGCTGAAGGCCGGCGAATCGGACATCGAGCACTCCCACCCCGGCGAGCTGGTCTACTTCATCACCGGCGGGAAGATCAAAGTGCACCTTCCCGGCGGCGAGTCCATGGAGGTCGAGCTGCCGGACGGGGCGACCATGGCGCACGAGGCGTGGACCCATACCGTGGAGAACATCGGAACGACCGACGTCCACGCGATCATCTTCGAGACCAAAGAGTAGACACCCACGCGCGACAGCCGAGGCGCGCCAAACGCGTCCTCGGCCAGTAGGGGACTTGTCGAATGGACCAGCAAGGCCGCAGCTCCAAGCGCGACGTTGACCTCTTCGTGGATCAAGCCGCGGCGCGACTCGGCCTCTCGGAGGGCATGCGCCAGATACTGACCATGCCGTGGCGCGAAATGGATGTCGCGTTGCCCGTCCGCATGGATGACGGCAGCGTCCGCGTGTTCGCCGGCTCGCGAGTCCAGCACAATGGCGCCCGCGGCCCCTACAAGGGAGGCATTCGCTACCACCCGCGAGCGGACCAGGACGAGGTCCGGGCCCTCGCATCGTTGATGACGTGGAAGACGGCGCTGCTGGACGTCCCATTCGGTGGCGCGAAGGGAGGCGTTGCCGTCGATCCCCATGAGCTGAGCAACGATGAGCTGAACCGGCTCACACGGCGCTACGTCATGAATATCGAGCACATCATTGGGCCGCATCGGGACATCCCCGCGCCTGACATGGGGACCAACGCACTGACGATGGCCTGGTTTATGGACGCCTACGGTGCCATCAACGGGCACAACCCGGCCTGCGTCACCGGGAAGCCGGTTGAGATCGGGGGCTCGCTGGGCCGCGAGGCGGCGACCGGCCGTGGCGCCTACTTCGTGCTCAAGGAGGCGGCGCCCGACCTCGGTATCGACCTCAAGAACGCGAGGGTGGTCGTGCAGGGGTTCGGCAACGTCGGGTCTTGGTTTGCTCGCATCGCGTCAGAGGCTGGGATGCGCATCGTGGCAGTATCCGACCACCGTGGAGGGATCGCCAACGACAAGGGGCTGAATGTCACGAGCCTCGTGGAGCACACCAGGCAAGGGGGCTCAGTGGCCGGCTTCGCCGGTGGGGACGCGATCCGCAACGAGGACTTGCTCTGCTTGGACTGCGACGTGCTGGTGCCCGCCGCCATCGAGAACGTCATCACGAGCGATAATGCGGCCGCGATCAGCACGAGGGTCGTCCTTGAGGCGGCCAACCATCCCACAACACCGGAGGCCGACGCCATCTTGCTGAAGCGAGGAATCCCGGTCCTGCCGGACATCCTCGTCAATGGCGGCGGCGTCACGGTGTCCTACTTCGAGTGGACCCAGAACCTCCAGCAGTTCCACTGGGACGAGGAGCGGGTCAACTCGGAGCTGCTCTCGAGGATGACCGCCGCGTACCGGGCCGTCTCCGAGACCGTAGCACGAGAGGGCGTCTCCCACCGCGAGGCCGCCTTCCTCATCGGTGTCCAGCGTGTCGCCCGCGCCGTGGAGCTGCGCGGCTACGTCTAGCCTCCGCGCGACCACGCTCAGACGCAACCGCTAGTCGGGGTAGAGCTCGACGACGGCGTTGGTCCCATCGACGGCGATCCGCTGGCCCGACATGATCACCTCGGTCGCCTCTTGGGTCATCAGCACCGCGGGGATTCCGTACTCGCGGGCGACCAGCGCGGCGTGCTGGAACACGGCGCCCTCGTCGAGGACGATGCCGGCGAGCAGCGGGAAGATAGGCGTCCAGTCGGGCCCGGCGTTTCGGGCGACGAGGATGTCACCCGGTGCCACTCGCGGCGGGGTTGGGCTGGGCATGCTGACGATCGCGTTCCCAACGGCTCGGCCGGGTGACGCACCGACGCCGCGCAGGACGGCGCCGTTCAGGCCGGCGTCCGGCGGCGGCCCACCTCCTTGGCCCCGGCGTCGCTGCGGCGCCGGCCCATGGCCGATCAGCGCGGGCGCGTGCAGCAGCATCTGCTCGGCGAATTCGCCCTTGCGCTGCTCGATGCGCTCGCGCACATCCCCGGATTCGCCGGTGGCAAGCGAGCCCAGCTCGTCGAGGCGCAGGTGGAACACGTCGCCGGGCGCGCCGATGCGACCCTCGCGGGCGAGTCCAACGCCCAGGTCGTGTATCGCTTCGCGGAAGAGGCCATTGATGCCCTGCTCCATGAAGTGGTTGTGGTCCTCCATCCGCCGCACGTTGTTCTTGGCCCAGTGCAGGTACCATTCGAACGCGCCCAGGCGCTCCGGGTCGTGCGCCAGGCGCCTGCGGGTGCGACGGATCGCCGCGTATCGCGAGCGGCGCGCACGACGCTCGCTCGCCTCGAGGGCCCCGGTGTCCTGCTCGGCGTAGGAGGCCACGAGCCCCAGCGGCTGGCTCGGGTCCATGTTCCACGTGGGTGACTCAAAGTCGGTTGCGGACCCGAACCCTTGGCCCGTACGGGTGCCGTGTTTGTTCAGCAGACGCCGGAGGAGGGCGTTGAGCTGCCGGAGGGGCGGGTGATCCCTGAGCGCTGACGCATCGAGCGCGGGAAAATCCCTGGCCGCGAAGATGCGGCTGAGCGTCGCGTCGTCACGCACGACACGCGCCAAGCGGCGCAGGCGGCCGACCAGACGGGTCGTCTCGTTGGAGATAGCCTGAAGCAGCTCCCCGGACTCAACCTCTGGGCGGCCCGTGAGCGCGGCGAACTCCTTGGGCCACTCTGGCCGGAAGCCCCCGGCCATCCGCCAATGCAGGTCGCCCATGACGAGCCCGTAGGCGTCTAGCGCGCGTAGGAAGTGTGCGTGGAGCTGGGGTGGCGAGGCCGAGCGCCACCGGAAAGCACGGAGATCGCGAATGGCCTGCCGGACCACGGGGACTATCTCGGCGTCGTAGAGCAATGCCCCGGCCTCGATGTATTGGAGGTCGGTCCGCTCTAGGGCCTCGGTCCGCTGCTGGACCTCGGTCTCCTCGACGTTCGGGCCGCGGGCGAACACGTAGCCATCGGCGATCTTGAGTATGTGGTTGCGGGCCATCGGTACGCCCGTCTCGTCGAAGCACGTCTTGGCGTGCTCGTTGTACACGTGGAGGCTGCCCTCCTGGAGCTTCGTCACCGGCCCCCGGTCCCTCAGCCAGCCGTGCTCTTCTTCCTCGGGGCTGTCCCATGTGACCTGGAACGGGCGAGGTGGCCCGGATGCGGTGACCGGCCGCATCTGCAAGAGGCTCACGCGGCCGTCGTTCACCGCGAACTCCACGTCCTTAGGACCGAGGAACAGACCGTCCGCGCGGCCGATTAGGCGCGTCAACTCCGCGAGCTGAGGGTCGGTGAGTGAGGGGCGCTTGCGCCGCCCGCCAACCGAGGCTGACGCGAGGCCGCCGCCGGCTTTGGGCGAGTGCTTCGTGTGCTTGTCGACGACGGTCCGAGTCGTGACAGCCGCCGTCTGTTTGTCGACCGCGAAAATGTCGGCCGGCGTCGCTCCCGACACGAGTCCCTCGCCAAGGCCGAAGGTCGCGTTGACCCAGAGGTGAGTCTCGCTTCCGGAGACGGGATCGCGCGTGAAGGCGACACCGGAGGCGTCGGCGTCGACGAGCTCCTGGACGACCACGGCCATCGCCACCGATTCGTTCGGGATGTTCGCCAGCAGCCTGTAGGAGACGGCCCGCGTTGTGAACAGCGAAACCCAGACGTCGAGGACGGACGCCACTACGTCGTCAGCAGAGGTGATGTTCAGGAAGGAGTCGTAGAGGCCCGCAAAGCTGGCCCGCTCCAGGTCCTCGCCGGTCGCCGACGAGCGCACCGACACCGAAGGACAGCCGAGCTGAGCGTGCGCGGTCCGTATCGCGGCCGCCACGTCGTCAGGGATGCCGGCGATGGTCACGGCGGAGCGAAGGGCACCGGCATGACGGTCGAGCGCCTCCCAGTCCGAGGGCCCCAACGCCGCCAGCTCGTGTGTCGTGTGGTCGGGGACCGCGAAGCCGCCAAGGGCGAAGGCGTCGGTGGTGACGACAAAGCCCGTTGGGGTCGGGAGGCCGGCCGCCCGCATCTTTGCCAGCATGGCGCCCTTCGAGCCGGCCACCTTCGGTAGCCGGGCTGCCGGATCGTCGAGCGAGTAGGTCAGGATGGGCATATGTCGTCGGGCCCCGTAGGGCTGGCGCCAGCGAGAACCGGCGCGACCCCGGGCAAGGCTAGTGCCGGCCGGCCGTTGGGTCAATCGTGGAGGAACAGCTCGTCGCCGGGGTCGCACCGGCAGAACTCCCGTCTTCCCTCTCCGGGCTAGGGAATCTTTTGCGAGAGGAAAGGTCTCGGCAACAGGGAAGTGGGGCCACCCGTTCGGGTGGCCCCACTTCGTGAGGTCCTAAGCTGCGGGACGGCTTGCTACTGAGCGGCCTGCCATTCCCTAAGGCCCTCGATCCCGTACGTCACGCCGTGCTCCTCGTAGGCACGCCGAGCGGCGGGGTGGAAGGCGTCCTGCGACACGAAGACGTGGCCCAGGCGCTCCTTCCAGGGACGTGAGATGAACGGGAAGCTCTGGTCCGCCATGTCGCGGTTGTCGAGCAGCGCGTTCATCATCTGGTAGATCACCTCGTCCTCCGCGTCGGGCGAGGTCCAAAGCAGCACGGAGATGCCGGCCGGGCAGGTCATGTCGCGCCGGACGAGGTCGTAGTCGACGCGTGCCGCGTCACGGAGCGCCCCCTTTGGGACGGCCAGCGGCTGGAGCAGATTGGCTGCGTCCCAGGGTGGGTTGGCCGCCCGGGCCTTGTCCAGCAAGTCGGGAGGTATGTCTACCAGCCACAGCTCGCCCGTGGTCTGGGCGATCTGATTCTGGGATGGCGTCAGGGCCGAGCCCTTGGCGCCACCGAATATGATGCCGGTCCCGGCCGCGTGCACTTCGCGGTCCTTCAGCGCATCCTCACCACGCTTCGCACTCTGCACTATCTGGACCTGGTCCCTGACACCGGCAGCCTCAATGGCCATGTCGATGATGATCGGCAGCACGCTGCCCTGCGTGCCTGGGTGGATTCGCTTGCCGACCAAGTCCGCGACGGTGACGATGCTCGGGTCGATGGTGGTGATAGTGGTGCAGGCGGCCGGGAAGATACCGTAGAGGGCTACGGGGTCCGGCTTGACGATGCCGCTGCCACTGATGTCGATCCCTTGCGCCCAGAGGCCGCGAGTCTCTTCGTTGATGTAGAAGAGGGTACGGTTGTAGCTCTGGGGGTTTCGGGTGAGCAGTTGCGGGACCGCCACGGCGGCGTTGGGCTCGTCCTGGTGCTCGAGTTTGATACGCCCGTTGGTTCCCGCTTCGATCATGTCCCGGATACCGACCGAGACTGTGCCGAATGGGCCCATGTTGATGATGACGTCAAAAGTCGCAGTCACGGCGCCTGGATCAGCGGTTGGGGTGGCGGTCGCCGCGGCTGAGGGCTGTGTCGGCGTGGGTGTCGGGTCGTCCCCGCCACAGGCCGCCGCGACCATCGCTACCAAGGCTAAGATGGCGAACAGCGCAATTGATCGGCGTTTCACGGTCGTTCCTCCCTCATCACGTCCCAATTTGCCGCTGCCCTGGCCGCGGTGGGCCGCAGGATAGCAGGCGCCGTTTGCCTGTCAATCGCGTCTTAGCCGGGCCGAGCCGTGTGTTATTCGCCGTCGCCTGACCCGCCAGCGATGGGCTGCGGCTCGGTGTGCTCAGCGCGCGGGGCCGCCCCGGAGCCCTCCCCACGCGCGGTGCGGTTCGCCAGGTCGATGAAGGCCAGGCTGAACTTGTCGGGAGCGTAAAGCGGCGTGGGCGAGTGAGGCCCGTGCTTCTTTTCGTAGTCTGTCGCGCCCTTTGACATCGCCGCATCCTGCTGGTTGAACCTGCCGTTGCGCATGGAGTCCGCCCACAGGTGGTGCCACAAATGGGTCCACACCCGGGTGAGCAGATTGCCGGGGAAGTAGGCGTCGACCTGAATATAGCGGTAGTGGTCCTCATCGATGGCCACGTACCACTCGTAGTGGAACGAGCCCAGCATCGGCCAGTGAGGCACGCGCAGCACGCCAGGCATGCGTATCCCTTGGTGCCCGGTGCCCTGAATGAGCGGACCGAAGCCACCGGCCTTCGACCTGGCCCTGCGCCAGACGCGGTTGGGCGGCCACTTGCCGAGGCCCGGATAGTCGGCCTGGAGCACGCGTCCCTTCCCGGAGTGGGTCACCCATTCGCCACCGTCCACCTCGTCGGAAACGATGCGCGGTTCGTAGCCGACTCCGTGCGCGTGCCATTGGAGGAAGAGCAGCGCCATGGCGTCGTGGTGCGTGGTCGGGAAGTGGCCGGCATCCGCCTGGGCATGGTAGCGCCAGTTGCCCTCGATGATGCGATCGCGCCACTTCACGACGGTGCCATCGCGCAGCAGCAGCTTCGGGACGTCTTCGTCGAGGGGCACGGGCGCGCCGCGCCCCATCCAGATCCAGACGATGCCCTTTTGCTCCTCCAGCGGATAGGTGCGGATGCGTAGCTTGCCTACGGCGTCGCTGTCCGGCCCGTCGGACACGACAGCGACGCACGACTCGTCGGTCAGGTCAAAGGTGAAACCGTGGAACCGGCATGACAGCGTGTTGGAGCCGGGGAAGTAGTAGCGGCCCAAGCTCATCGGCACCCCCCGGTGAGGGCACTCGTCGATGACGGCATATGCCGTGCCGTTTCGGCGCGTCACGGCAACCTGCTCGCCCATGATGGCGATGCTGGTCGGCTTTGTCCCGACGTCCTTCCCGCGGCAGAGCGGGTACCAGTAGTTCTTGAAGCCCAGCGCGGCCCGGTTGAAGGGCGTTTCCGCCCGGGCGCTTCCGTTCGCGTCGATCGCCATCGGGTGCCTCCTAGCCGCCGGCGGGGTCGGTGTCCGAGCCGCCGGAGACTCGTGCGGCTGCTGGCTGTTTCGTCGGCCTCAAGCGCCCAAGCGTTATCAGGCCGGCCGCGAGCCCAATGGTGAGTAGCGGTGCCAGGATGAGCAAGCCGACGTGCTCGCGCAGCAGTGCGTAGAACACGATCGCCCCCACCGCATAAAAGGCGGCGCGTGTGAGTGGGTTGAGCAGCACGCCGACCCAGCCGCCGCTGGCCATCTGTATGCCGATGAGGACCACCGCGAGGGCCACGATGACCAAAACGGTCGGCAGGCCGTTGTCGAACTCCGAGTCACTCAGCAGCAGCAGATCGTCGGGCGCCAGCAGCAGGACGATCGGGAAGATGTAGAAGGGCCACGCCATGCGGACCAGCTGCCACGACACCTTGGCGTAGGTCGTGCCGGCGATGGCCGCCGCCACGATCGCGCTACCGGCGACGGGGGGCACAATGAGGCTCAACGAGCCCATGTAGAACGCCACGAAGTGGGACGCACGTATGTCGACGCCCATCTCGAAGAGGATTGGGACGAAGGTGACGGTCACCAGGAAGTAGATGGCCAGGTTCGGAAGGCCAGCGGCCATGATGACCGATAGGACGATGAGCAAGCCCCCGGCGATGGCGACGCTGCCCCCGCTGATGTCGTTGACGATGGCGCCGAACCGTGTGCCCACACCCGTGTGACCAATGGTGTCGGCCAGGATCGTGACGATGACCAGCACGATGGAGACGGCGCTGGCATAGCCCGCTGCGCTCTTGATGCCGCTGGACCAGCGCGCCCAGCGCGTCTCGACACGCAGGGTGACGCCGAGCATGAGCGTGGACATGAGGGCCGCCGGGATCGCGGTGCGCAGCGTGAAGCCCTCGAGCACCAACGCCATGATGATCCCCACCGGGATGACGGCGATGACGGCCGACCGGATGTACATACCGGCGGGGCTGCGCGTCACCATGGCCAACCCCACAGACGCGACGACCCCCGCCAGAACCATCACGAACGCCGATAGGAAGACGGGAAAGGCGCCGTCGCCGAAGAGCAGCCACGGGAATATGCGTATCGTCGTGAAGTTGAGCAGCAACAGGACCAGCGGTGCGAAGACGATGAGCCCACCCCGGATGTACGGCCAGGCCTCCTGGTCGGCCGTGGGCTGGTCGGCCCGCTCCTGCTCGGTCTCCACCACCTGACGAATGCGGTCGTCGTTGCGCTTCGCGTGCCCAACGATGTAGGCGGCGGTGCCGACGTACCACATGGCAGCCGGCACGAGCGCCATCTTGATGACCTCCAAGTAGCTGATGCCGAGCAGGTTGGCCATGACGAAGGCGACGATGCCAAGGATGGGCGGCGTGATGGTGGACGCGTTCGAGGCCACCCCCTCGATGGCGCCCGCCTCATCGGCCCGGTAGCCTCCACGCACCATCGCCGGGATGGTGATGGGGCCGGTGATGGCGACGTTGTTCGGCCCCGCGCCGATGAACGATCCCGCGACGCCGGATGCCACCAGCGCGCCCATCGCGGGCCCTCCGACCAGCCGCTTGGATAAGAAACGGGCCATGCCGGTGACGATCAACCCAGCGCCCCCCGTGGCGAGCAGGATGCCCCAGAAGATGAGCAGCCACAGGAAGCGCGACGCCTGGTCGACGACGCCCGTGTGCTGCGCCTGCGCGGTCCGCGTCAGCACTCGCCACGCTTCGAAGTCCGCTCCGTGAAGGAAGCCGGGCAGCAGACCGGAGGTGAAGTGGTACGTGAGGAATATCACACCGAGGACCGGGAAGACGATGCCGAAGTACATGTAGGCCACGACCAGCACGGTCCCGAAGATCATCATGCCAAGGATGATGTCCGGCCATGTGCCGACCCCGGAGCGAAGGAAGAAGTCAGCCGCGCCTTGGAAGAAGTAGTACTCCGCGATGACCACACCGAGCATCAACACGAGCGCGATGCCCCAGCGCGAGTTGGTGCGCTTGCGCATCATGAAGCCGATCAGGCCGAGCCAGAGCGCGAATGCCAGGTGGGCGTTCTGGAACGCCTGCACGGGCGGGTCCCACCGGAACTGCCCGAGGCCCATGGCGAGCATCGCGGCGAGCGAGAACCAGAAAAGGCCCACAACAGCCTTGTCTAGCCAGTCTGACTTCCGCTCCTGTTCAGTGCCGGCCTGGGCAGCCACTGCACCCTCCTAGGTCGTGTTCGCCGTCACGCGGTGCCCCGCCGGTCGAAACATTACCAGTGCTGCGGCGTTAGTCGCCCTCGAAGAAGTCGATGATGAGGCGGTTGAACTCGTCCGACTTCTCGTACTGCACCCAATGGCCACACTCCGGGAAGATGTGGAATTGGGCGTCGGGGATGCGCCAGAGCATGTTGAGCCCGAAGTCCAGCGGTGAGAACCGGTCGTCCCGCCCCCAGATGATGAGCGTCTTCGCCTGTACGTTGGCCAGTTCTGGCGTGAAGTCCGGGGTGAAGCGGTTGGTCGACTTCGCGCGCGCCTCCATGTGCTCGGGGTGGCTCAGGCCCGCCTTGTGGCGCATGTCGACCAGCTCGTCGGTCTTGAACTTCGCGTCGTAGACGAACAGGTCGACGATCTTCTTCATCTGCTCGCGCGTCGGGTTGTCCCACCAGGCGTTGAGCGCTTTGATGCCCTCCAACGGTCGTGGCATGAAGTAGCTGGGGCCGCTCCCTGCCGGGCCCATGACGACGAGCTTGTCGACGCGCTCCGGGTACTCGATGGCGAACCGCAGCGAGGTGGCGCCGCCGAAGGAGTTGCCAATGAAGTGCGCCTTCTCGATGCCCAGCTCGTCGAACATCGCCTTGATGGCCTGGGCGTTGTAGCGGGTTGCGTCGCCGTCTATGACCACGGGGTCCGACTTGCCGTACTGGGGCATGTCCAGCAGCATCGTGCGGTACTTCTGGGAGAACTCGCCAACGTTGGTGCGGAAGTTGCTCCAACCCGACGCCCCGGGTCCGCCGCCGTGCAGCATGATGACCGCATCGCCGGTTCCGGCCTCGTTGTAGTGCAGTTTGACGTCACCAGCCTGGACGAACTTGCTGGTGCTCTCTTCGGTCAGTGTCTGAATGGCCATGTTCTCTACCTCTCCGTTGGGTCTGCGTGCGGCTAGTGGGACAGGAAGTCTTGGAGCAGCCGGTTGAACTCGCTGGCGTGCTCGTACTGGGCCCAGTGCCCACACTTGGAGAACATGTGGACGCGTGCGTTGGGAATCTGCCACATGAACTTGAGCGCCTGGTCGAGAGGGACGAACAGGTCGTCCCGTCCCCAAATGACCAGCGTTTTGGACTTGATCTTGGTGAGCTCCATCGTGAGGTCTGGCAGCATCGGGTTGGACTGCTTGCGCGCCTCGTTGTGCTCGGGGTGCGACAGAAGGCCGGCAACCCGCTCCTCCAGCAACGCCTCCGTCACGAAGGACGAGTCATAGACGAAGAGGTCGATCATTCGACGAAACGATTCCTTGGATGGTTCGACGTAGACATCCTGCAGGGCCTTGATGCCCTCAAGCGGAAGCGGGCTGAAGAGGCTCTTGCCGGCGCCTGCCGCGCCCATGAGGACGAGCTTGTCGACGCGCTCTGGATGGTCGATGGCGACACAGGCCGAGGTCCCGCCCCCCATCGAGTTGCCGACGAAGTGCGCTTTCTCGAGGCCCAGGGCATCGAGGAAATCAACGAAGATCTTCGCGTTCGCGTGCAGCCGGTCGGTGTCGGCGCCGATGACAAGCGGGTCCGATTTCCCGAACCCCGGCATGTCCACCAGGATCACCCGGTAGTCGCGGGACAACGGGCCGATGTTGCGGACGAAGTTGCTCCACCCGCTGGCCCCGGGACCGCCCCCGTGAATAAAGATGACGGGGTCGCCGCTGCCGGCCTCGTTGTAGTGAATCTTGAAGCCGTTGGCGTCTACGGTCTTGCTCGTGCTCTGCTCGGTCAGCGTCTCGGTCGCCATATGCGCCTCCTCCGTCGGCGAGCGTCTGCCTAATGCCCTCGCCGTGGGCGGGCGTAACCGTAGCAGAAGGCCAAGGGGTGTCAAGAAACGCCGCATCGCGCTGTGCCCGTGGCCCAAGGGCCGCCCAGAGTCGCGGCGGCGGCCCCAGTCGTCGCCGCGCGCGGGGTTCAACCCCGGCGGCGCCGGTGCCGCCACAGGGCGAGGGCACCAGTGGCGAGCCCACCGGCCAGCAGGATGCCGACGCTGGCGCTGAAGACGTCATTCAACAGCGTGCGGATGTCGTCGCCACCGGTCGTGTTCTCGAAGCGCCCCGCCAGCCCGACCGGGCTGAGCGCGACGATCCACCACACGAGCGCGAGGACAACGGCGAGGCCCAGCAGCACGCCTGCCAGGGTGCCAAGCGACGAGCCGCTGTCCGCAGTGTCGCCCAAGCCGAACGTCTCCTAATGCTTCCGCGCGCGTCGCTTACCTGGTGGACGTACGAACCCCGGAGTTCGGCGTTGCTCGGCCGTGGGCCCAGCGTCCCACCTGGCGGTCCTCGACGCAATCGTCGGAGACACTATCGCACCTGTCGGCCGGGTGGACAGAGCAGGGCCTGTCGGCTGCCGCGGCGTGGCCGCTGGGTTTCGCGCCGCGACGAAAACCGTGAAGTGGTACACTAGGTAACGCTCCGGCAGGGCTATCCAGCCGGTGGGTTCGCTGACGGGTGTTGGTTCCTCCAGTCACCGTGAACCAGCCCGAGAGAATTCCGCCCTCGTCGCATGCGTCGAGGTACCACGAACCCATCATCCACGTGCAGACGCACGCCTTAGGAGCTCATGTCTTCCACCTTCGCCGAACTCGGGGTCCCCGAGTCCATTTCCAACGCCCTCGCACGTCGAGGCATCCACAAACCCTTTGACATCCAGGCCGCCACGGTGGCCGACGCTCTGGCCGGCCGCGACGTGTGCGGCCGGGCCCCCGCTGGCTCGGGCAAGACGCTCGCGTTCGGGATCCCGCTCGTCGTCACGGTTGGCCGTGCGGAGCCCAAGCGCCCACGCGCGCTCGTGCTGGCACCGACCCGTGAGCTCGCCGAGCAGATCAATGCCGAGATTCGCACCTTCGCCGGCTCGGTCAGGACCGGAGTCGTCTACGGCGGGATCGGCTACGGCCCTCAGATAAAGGCGCTGAGGCAGGGTGTCGATATCCTCGTCGCCTGTCCGGGGCGCCTCGAGGACCTCATCCAACAGGGCGCGGTGAATCTATCCGCGGTCGATCGAGTCGTGCTCGACGAGGCCGACCGCATGGCCGACATGGGCTTCATGCCCGCTGTCCGCCGCCTGCTCGACCAGACGTCCAGCCAGCGCCAGACCATGCTGTTCTCGGCGACCCTCGACGGGGACGTGGCCAAGCTCACCCGCGACTATCAGGACGACCCCGTCCGGCACGAGGTCGGGGAAGAGACCCCGGACATCACCGCAGCCAGTCATGTGTTTTGGAACGTGGCGAAGGCAGACCGCACCGCCGCCACCGTGGAAGCCGTGAGCGCGGTGTGGCCTGCCATCGTCTTCTGCCGGACCCGGCGCGAATCCGACAGGCTCGCCAAGCGGCTTGGCAGCGCCGGCCTTCAGGCCGCGGCGATTCATGGCGGCCGCAGCCAGAGCCAGCGCACGCGGGCGCTCGCCGACTTCACCAACGGCAAGGTCCAAGTCCTGGTCGCCAGCGATGTCGCCGCCCGCGGCATCCACGTCGACGCCGTAGCGTCGGTGGTCCACTTCGACCCGCCCGAGGACCACAAGACATACCTGCACCGGTCCGGACGCACGGCCCGCGCGGGCCTGGGTGGGGTGGTCGTTAGCCTCGTGCAGCCTGAGCAGGAGAGGGACGTGCGCCAGATGCAGCGCCGGATCGGCATCGACGAGGCGTTTACCGCGCCCGACGCCAGCGCTTTGCGTGCGCTGTCCCCCACGCCCGCTCGCCGGCTCCCGTTCACGAAGCCGGTTGAGGCGGCCATCGTCGAAGAGGATCGAGCTCACGCCGCAGATCGCGTTCGTCCCGTCGGCGCCCAAAGCCACAGTGGACGCGTGGGCGGCACCAAGAGCAATGGTGAGCGTGACAGCCGAGCCAATGCCGGCACGCACCGGAGCAAGTCGAGGGCCCGGAACCGCGTGAAGGCGAACCAGATGGGCAGGGGACCGGCCGTCCGATCGCCGGGGGCCAGCCGGGGTACGTCACCCCGCGACGCACGCCGGACGCATTCGGGACCGCGCGCCGACAGCTAGCCTGCCTGATCGAGGGGCGTTGGTCGACGCCCGGCGGCCGCCATGCGAAGCCGCGCGTCGACCAGCCCAGGCGACCCTACGTTTGGACGGTGTGATAGCCCCAGCGGGGCACTACCATGGGAGCCAGGCCGACACCACATGTGGCGGCCTGCTCATAGGCTCACCATGAACCAAAACCTCACTCCCAGTGACAAAGCGCTAGCTCGCCCCGCAATTGGCCGGGGTGTCTTGCTGCTGCTCGGCGTGCTCGGCGCGGGTACGCTCGCCGCGACCTTCGTCATCCTCGCCGTGGTGTCGATGGTCACGCGAATCTCCATCACCTAGCCACCGGTCCTACCCGGCTCCCGCGGGCGAACTCTGGCAGGGGAGGGTCCCCGGCGCGGGCTGCGCACGGTCCGCCTCAACGGACTCGATATGAGGGCCGCTGGACCTAGACGATGAACGAGAGGTTGGTTATGGGCAGGTCTCGGTTCATCAAGACCACCTTCTTGAGAGCGATCCGCCAGCCATCCTCGAAGCGGAGGCGGTACTCACACCGGCCGGACAACACGCGGTGCTGCCCAACGTCGGTTCGGAGGGGGTTTCCGGTGCGTAGCTCGTGGACGGCGAGATTGCAACGCACCAAGGCCTCCCCGTGCTCTCCATCGTCCAACACCACGACGTTCGTCACCTGGTGTACGGTCCGAGAGCGAGGCATCTGGGAGTAGTGGGGCTCGTGGAGGATCTGATGCACTCGCTGCTCTCTGAGAAGGGGCCCGTCGTAGAGCACCGAAGGCTCCATCGTAGGGTCGCTCTCCTCGTCGATGGGGAGCCAGTAGATCCCGTCGGTGGTGAATAGCGCGAGCCACTCCTCGAGTAGGCCCGTATCGATCAGGTGAGCCTCTTCGAAGAGCAGCCGCTCGGCGTCTTTTTCCGATAGCTTTGGCGATAGCTGCGTCATAGTCGGATCAGGCCTTGGCGGCTCGGAGCGCTTGATACAGACGCTCAGCCGTGAGTGGAAGGTCGGCTAGCCGCACGCCTACGGCGTCCTCTATTGCGTTGGCTATGGCCGGGGCGACCGTGCAGACGGGGTGCTCGCCGATGGCCTTCATGTTGAAGGGCCCGTCGCTCTGGGAGCTACCCTGCTCCAGGGTCACGAACTCGAACGGCGGTAAGTCTGCAAAGGTGGGGATTTTGAAATCGGCCAGCGTCGGCGTGACCACGCGTCCGTCCTCGACCTGCAACTGCTCCATCAAGGCGTAGCCGAGGCCCTGGACCGTCGCTCCTGACACCTGTCCATTGAACAGCATCGGGTTGAGCACGCGCCCGCTGTCGTACGCACCGACCAGCTTCCGTACCGTCAGCTCGCCGGACTCCGCGTCGATCTCGACCTCCGCGCCGAGCGCCGCGAAGCCGGTATGCGACACCTCGTCCACGCCGCCTTCGACGGTCGCGACCAGAAGGTCCACCGGCGCCTCCGCCGCGATCTGCTCCAGTGACGCCGTATGCCCGTCGACCGAGAAGCCGGCGCCGTCAAAGGTAACCTCCGCGCCGGGCGCGCTGAGGCGTTCGATGGCGTACTCGCGGAGCTGGGCCAGCAGCTGCCGGCCGGCAGCGAGGGCGAACTGGCCGGGCCCATTCGTCGTCCTGCTACCACCGACGCCGTAGTCACCGCTGCCGCCCTTCGTGTCCCAGGGGACGACCGCGATCCGGTCGATGTCGATGCCGAGCTCCGCGCTGAGCATCTGGCGCAGGACGGTGTAGAACCCAGCACCGTTGTCGAAGGCGGGCGAGTGTATCAGCACCTGCCCGCTGGGCTCGAGTGTCACCCTGCCGCTCGTCGGACCGCCTATGGCATGGTGTTCACACACCGCGATGCCTCGGCCGACTCCGGGTGGCCTGGGGCCGGTCCAGCCCAAGCCGGCGGCGGCCTCTGCCAGCGTGGCACCAGCGAGCGCGTCGCCCCAATCCTCACCGACGGGCGAAGTGTCACCCTTGCTCACGACGTGGCGGAGCCGGTATTCGAGCGGATCGATGCCGAGGTCACGGGCGATGATGTCGACCATCGATTCGGCGGCGAACACTCCCTGGGCCTGTCCGGGCCCTCGGAAATGTCCGCCGGGGACGGTGTTGGTGTAGACCATATGGCAATCGATACGGACGTTCGGCGTCCGATAGACACCCGCGGCATCGTTGACGAGAGGCAGGTATGCGCCCGGCTTCATGCCAGCGTACGCGCCTGCGTTGAACCAGACGTCCGAGTGCCAGCCGATCATCTCTCCCGCGTCATCGACCCCCACGCGTACCGTGATGCTCGATTCATGACGCGGGTTGGCTGCTGCCAGCTCCTCGATATGGGACATGAGCATCTTTACCGGCCTGCCGGTCGCCCGAGAGAGGAACAGGGCGACGGCCTCGTCCAGTATGGCGCCCTTCGCCCCGAAGTCGCCGCCGAGCGGCATCCCGTGGATGTTGACCGCGGACGGCTCGACTCCCGCCGCGGCCGCCACCGCGACCTGGAGTTGGTAGGGCGCCTTGTTGGACGACCACACGTCGACATCGCCGCCGTCCTTTGCGTCGATGACGCAGGCGTGCGACTCGAAGTGCATCTGGTGCACACGCGGCGTCGTGAACGTACGCTCGTAGACATGCGCCGCCCGCTCGAGGGCGGCTGGCGCGTCGCCCTTCGTCCAAGAGACGTGCGAGAAGACGTTGGAATCGGCCGGAACCGGCTCGGGTGAACCACCCGAGCGCAGATACGACGGGCGCCAGTCGGCGCCGCGCGGTACTCGCTCGTACCCGTCCTTCTCCGGATGCAGGAGCGGCGCGGATTCGGCTACTGCGGCGTCCATGTCGAACACCGCGGGCAGGTCCTCGTATTCCACCTCGATCGCCTGCGCGGCCTCACGTGCCTCTTCCAGGGTCTCGGCGGCCACGGCGGCGACTCCTTCGCCAATGAACCGCACTCTGTCCCACGCCAGCAGCGGCCGGTCCCTGACGCTCCGGCCGAACCGGACGTTTGGCACGTCTAGCGCCGTGATGACCGCATGGACACCGCTCATCGCGCGAGCTCTGTCCGTGTTGATGCCCACGACATGGGCGTGGGGGAGGGGGCTGCGGGCGAGCGCGCCCCACAGCATCCCCGGCAGCGCGAAGTCGGCCGTGTACGTCGTTTCGCCGGTCACCTTTCCGGCCTCCGTGGAGCGGGGGACCGAGGCGCCGATCGCGCTGGGTCCGGTCATCGCACGCTACGTGGCGCCGCTGGCCGGCCCTCGCCGGCTGCGATCCGCTTCGCCCAACCTCGATAGAGGGCGCGCTGGGGTATCTCGTCCGTGAAGCCCCCCACGCGCTCTCCAGTAGGGGCGACGGCTTCCAAGTCCATGCCGCGCGAAAAGGTGAGCCATCCCCCGGCTCCGTCACCGAGAGCGGCCTGTGTGGCGTGGAACACCTCCAAGTCGTCGGTGTTGACCATGCCCGTCGTGCTCAGCGACCGCTGCACGTCGAGCATGCGAACGGAGTTCAGCTTGTCGGGAACCCCCGGGATCGCGAAGGTGTAGGAGGACACCTCGGTGTGGTCCACGGCGACGGGCCGGATGACTCTGATGTTGGCGTCGAACAGCACCAGATTCGGGAACACGAAGACCTGCCGGTTGCTGATGACCTCTTTCGCGTGCTCCTCGCCGTGCCGCTCCACCAGCGTGCGCCAGTAGGCCTCGTAGGCCTCACCCGCCGCGGCGCCTGAGCGAGCTTTGCCGTTCTCGTAGCCACCCTGGAGAACCGCATGCCCTTCGTCGAACCCGCGGCTTATGCCTTCGGCGGTCGGCAGCGGCCGCCGGGCGAAGCCGGCTCGCGCGAGGAACTTGTCGTAGGTCGTGAAAGCCGAGCGGTGGACGAACCCCGGGTGGTACCCGTCGACGGCGTTCTCCGCCTGGTACTTCCAGTTGCCGCGATACGCGTACTGGTGTGGAGCCAGCAATCGCGCGTAGCCCTCCGGGCACCGCTCGGCCCAATAGTCGATATGGGCCTTGGTTGGGCCAAGATGGTCGTCCAGGGACACCACGTCCGGGTCGAGGCTGCCGAATATCAGACCCTGGTAGGCCTCGACCCTGGGGACCTGTTCGAGCGCGAAGCCCTCGCTGTCAGGAGGTGTGGGGTAACGCTCAGGGAACGTGGCGCCCACCAGCTCGCCGGAGTTCTTGTACACCCAGCCATGGTAGAAGCACTCGAACGTCTCGCGGTTCCCGCTCGCCTGGAGGCAGACCATGTTGCCCCGATGCCGGCAGGTGTTGAGGAAGGCCCGAATGCTGCCACCCGCTCCGCGCACGATGATGATGGGGCGCTTGCCAATGGACGACGATACGAAGTCGCCCTCGCTGGCGACCTGGCTGACGTGGCCTATGTAGACCCAGCCCGCTTGGAAGATGCGCTCGATCTCGCTATCGAATACCTCCGGATCGACGTAGAGCCGCGGGCTGATCTGGAAATCGCTCGCGGATTCCCTGACCATGCTCGCCAGGTCCTCGTTGCTGGGCTTTCCGGCTCGGCCGTTGGAGCCTCTCATCTGCTGACCTCCTCGCGCATGGCGGACTCACGCAGTCCTGGGCCGATGACCTCTTGGAACGCTCGCCGTTCTTCCTCCGAAGGCTGAAAGGTCAGTACCGACGAGAGGTAGACGCGGGTGGCTCCCCACTCCTCGAGCTGCCGGAGCCGCGCGAGGACGAAGTCCGGCTCGCCCGCGATTGCCGTCGCGTCGGTCATCATCGCCCGCAGGTCTGCTGGGATCACGTCGGCGAGCGTCATCGCGCGCTCCCAGTCGTCGGTGTGCATGAGCGAAGGGTCCATCTGCGACGCCTCGGCCATGACCCTGGCGACGTGGGGCTTGAGATCGGTGACGTCGTAGTCGATGCCGCGGGCCGCAAGCCATTCGTCGATGTCCGGCGACGCGAGGATTGGCAAGAGCATGGGACTCCAAACACGCCGTGCCTCTTCCTTCGTATCGCGGACCACGCACCGTACCTCGATCACCTCCTCGATACCGGCGGGGTCGCGTCCTGCCGACGCGGCACCCTCGGCCAGCCACGCTCTCCCCTGAGCGAGCCCCTCGCGCGTCAGCGGCACTCCGAGGAAGACGCCGTCGCCCAGCTCTCCCGCGAGCCGTATGCTCCGCGGGCCGTGGCCGGCCAGGAAGATGGGGACAGTGGGCTCGCCTCCCATGTACAGGTGCGAGTGGACACCGTACACGTCCCATTCGCCCGCCATGACGCGGCGGACCTCCTCCACGGCTGCCCGCAGGGCCGAGAGGCGCAGGGGTTCGAGACCGACCTTTTGCGGGGCCGCCTGACCGCGTCCGAGCCACAGCTCGAATCGGTCGGCACCAATCTCCTGAAGGGTCTTGGCCAGGGACGCCAGGACGGACGTGTGGCGCAATCCGGGCGAAGTGAGCGCCGGGTGGACAACCAACTGCTGCGTGGCGGCGAGAACGGCGGCCATCACCACGTAGGTGTCCCGGTAGTACATCTGGGAGTCGTTGTAACCGCAGCCCCAGAAGCCGGCCTCTTCGCACTGTTGGGCGAAGCGGACCATCTCCTCCACGGGGCGTCCTGGCGGGGTGCGTAGGTCTACTTTGAGCATGGGTCCCCAACCGCGAGGTTTGATTGCGCATGGAAGCCTACCATCGCGGCGATTCCTCCGTGAGCGGCTTGGGCACAGCCAGTTGGCAAACAGCGATGGCGGCGCGCGATGCGCGTACGACGACACGGCTCCCGCAGCAAGCAAACCGTTGGGCCAAGGGGAAAAGGCGACGTTGACGGCCTCGTTTGCCGGGCCGACTACGAGCGCCACAAAGCCCAACTGGAGTTTGACCTGGCGTCGCTGGTCGTACCGGAGGCCGATGCGGTCGCAGAGGCCGGTCGTTTGGTTGAGGACCTGCCTACGCTCTGGACTGAGGCGGACGCTGGCGAGCGCCGGCGACTGCTGCTGGCGGTGCTGGACGCAGTCTACGTGGACATGCGAGAGGCAAAGGCGGTGGTCAGCATCAGGCCGAAGGCGGCGTTCGAGGCGGTGCTGATTGGCACGTACGACCCCTCTGTTCGAGTTTGAGCTAGCACCTCGAATGCTGCCCGCTACGTCAAGCTTTTGGTAGCTCGCTTGGCAAGCGGTAGCCTCAATACTAGAGTGCAGCCATGCCGAGACATTGGGCGGTCGTTGCGTTCCTTACCCTTGGGCTAGCCGCCGGGTGTGCCCAGGCGGCGACCAGCCCAACGCCAACGTCTGGCCCTACGCCTTCACCCTCTTCTCTGCCAACGCCCGCCGCCCGCGCCGCGCTGCCAACGCCCGCCGCCCGCGCCGCGAGACCAAGCCCAACGGCGACATCAATCTCTCGGCCGACACCCTCGCCGTTCCCCGCTTCAGATCTGGCGGCGGATGTCATCTTCTTCAATGGCCAGATCGTCACTATGGAGCCGGGTATGCCGCGAGCTCAGGCTTTGGCCGTCCTGGGACGGGACATCATCGCCGTCGGGACCGACGCTGAAGTCCTCGGCCTGAGCGGATTGGAGACGGAGGTCGTCGATCTAGATGGGAGGGCGTTGCTCCCCGGCTTCGTCGACACTCATAGCCACCTCTTCAACGATGCGAGTCAGCACTTGGGGCTAACGCTTGAAGAGGCCCAGGCGGTTGGCCTGCAACGCGGCACCACCACGATGGCAGATATGTTTGTAAAGCCAGGATTTCTAGAACAGATGCGGATGTTTGAACGACAAGGGAGACTGAAAATCCGGACGAGTCTGTATCTGAGATACAACTGGCACTGCGAAGTCTTTGGAGACTGGTACATGGATCACCCACCAACCTTGGACACAGGCCAGATGCTGCGCATCCCAGGAGTAAAGATATTCGAAGACTCCGTATGCAATGGTGGCAAGGGTTCAGCTTCGAGTCACGATAGCCCTGGGAAGTATCTATCTCTGACGGAGGAGGAGTTGACGAACGTCGTGGTTAAGCTGCAGAGCCTTGGCTACCAAGCCGCAATTCATGCCATCAACGATCTGTCTGTCGAGACGGCCCTGGCCGCCATTGAGAACGCGTTGGACGGCGCCCCTAACACATCCAGACATCGCATCGAGCACAATGCGGAGATCAGGCCAGATCTGTTGGCCCGTTATGGGCAGATCGGCATCGTCCCTTCAATACCAAATTCATCGACCTGTTGGTCAACGGCGGTGGTTGATGATCGCGGCGGACCGACGACGCGGTCTTGGTTCACGCCGTGGCGCTCGCTTCTTGCTGCAAATCCCGGATTACACGTCGCATGGCAGAGCGACCTGCCGTGGTGGGGACTGGGTCCCATTCCTGGTTTATATAGCCTTACCACTCGCAATCAGATCAACCTCGATGGCGAGGCAGTCTGTCAAGCACCGGGCTGGATGCTCGATGAAGCCGTAACGGTCGAACAAGCCCTGCGCATGATGACGATTGATGCGGCCTATGCGCTGTTCATGGAGGAGAAGATCGGAAGCTTGAAACCCGGTAAATTCGCCGATCTGGTGATCCTCTCCGACAACCCTCTGACGGTCGAACTCGATTCGCTCATCGATCTGGAAGTCCAAATGACGATGGTGGGAGGGGGAGTGGAGCATTGCGCTCCAGACTCGGCGGCAGTGTGCCCAGAATCTTAACTGCCGAACCAACAGTCCATCGGGCTGCCGTGTTCATGGTGGAGATGGGGGAGAGTCGAACTCCCCGTCCAGAAGATACCGGTACAGGATGTACTACAGGCTTATCCGGCGTTTTGTTGACACGCCCGGGACGTCCACCGGCGGACTTCCCAGGAGCCTACCGCTGATCTTAGGCGGCCCTCAGCGGCGTTGGGGCCGCAGCACCCCGGCTATATATCGCCTCCCGCCACCGTCGGGGTGGGCAGCAGGGGCGTGGCTACGTGCTTTACGCGGCCAGTGCGACTTGCTTGTTGCCAGTCACTTGTTTGTCACCTTATTAACGAGGGGGCGACGACCTCGGCCTGCAATCCTGCCCAACCATCCCCTGTCGAAACCACGCATCCCCATGAGTCGGACGCTTTCATTGTACTGCGGGCGCATGTACAGCGGGTGTGTGTACCGCGAGCGAGACTGCGAACCCGACGCTGTACCGCGCGCCACCATCGATACTTGGGCGACACTGGGCTTGTGCGCCTACTTCGGCGGCAGTGACCCGGCGAACGCCACGCCGCGGTTGATCCACCCAGCGAGCGCGGCATCGTCGGCGTAGCCAGGCGGCGTGACGTAGACTATGCCCGACATAGGGCGGCCCGTGAAGTCCATCGGCCGGGCGTGGGGTAGGGCGAGGGCGTCCGCGTGCGCCTCGGCCCCGACCCGCACCACCAGCTCGTGGCCCAGCACGCCACAGCACATGTTGCCGCCCAGCATGAAGGACAGCCCGCCGAACATCTTGCGCTCGGTGATCGTCCCGCGGCCGGCCATGGCCTGCCGCACGCGCTCCGCGATCCGCTCGTCGTACGCCATTGCGCACCTCCGCTGCCGACGGCCACGCCTGGCCGTGGCGCGCCAGCATGCGCTACCCTCTGTCGACCGCGCAAGGAGGCGAGGACACATGCCCGATATGCAGGCACCGGACCGTATCGAGCCCAAGCGGCTAGGGGACTACCTGGAGATCATGAGCAAGGCCGTGTTCCAGGCCGGCATCTCGTGGAAGGTGGTCGAAAACAAATGGACCGGCATCAGGGAGGCGTTCAAGAACTTCGACGCCGAGGCCGTTGCGGCCTTCGGGGAGACGGAGCTGGACGCGCTGACCAACGACACGCGGGTCATTCGCAACAGGCGCAAGCTAGAGGGGATCGTGGGCAACGCCCGGAAGCTCATCGAGCTCGACCGCGCGCCGGGCGGATTCAAGGGCTACCTGCGCTCGCACGCCGACTTCCCGGCGCTGGTCAAGGATATGCGCAAGCAGTTCAAGTTCCTCGGGAACACGGGCGCGTATTACATGCTCTACGTGGTCGGCGAGGAGGTCCCGTCGCACGAGGAGTGGATGGCGGCGTCCCGCTAGCGGCCGTGACGCCGGGTCGCCTCAGCGAGAGCGCTCGCGGATGGCGCGGCCTATCTCGCGGTCCGACTCCCGCTCCATGATGCGCTTGCGCTTGTCGTAGCTCCGGCGTCCCTTGGCCAGGGCAAGCTCCACCTTGGCGTGGTGGTCCTTCAAGTAGAGGCGCAAGGGCACGAGCGTGAGCCCCTGTTGTCCAGCCTGGCTCGTCAGCCGGTTGAGCTGCGCACGGTGCAGCAACAGCTTGCGCGCCCGCAGCGGCTCGTGGTTCCAAGGCCCGCCGGCCGTCCATTGGGAGATGTGCAGGTTTTGGAGCCACAGCTCGCCGTTGCGGACCTGTCCATATGCGTCTCTTATGTTCACCCGGCCTGCGCGGATGGACTTGATCTCGGTACCGGTCAGGGCCAGACCCGCCTCAACGCTCTCGATCACCGCGTAGTCGAAGCGCGCTCGCCGGTTGTCGACGACTGTGCGGTAGCGGGGCTGACCCTCCGCAGGGGCCGGCTTCGTCGCGCTGGGCTGACGGCCTTTTGACTTCTTGGCCACGATGCGCCTAGCGGCCGAGCTCGCGGTCGAGCAGCGAGACCGCAACGTCGAGGGCCTCGTCGGCATCGCCGTCCGCCGGTGGTGGCGCCTCGATGGAGCATAGCGCCTCGATGGCGTCGAGCACCTCGGGGTTGGCGCCGGCCGAGGAGTCGGCCCCGCCGTAGCCCGAGCACAGCGCCTGGACCAGGCCGCCGATGCGGATCAGCTCCTGCGTGTTGGACGCCGGCCCCACCGCGACGTCCGGCTCCAAACCCTCGCCTTCGATGAGGCGCCCGTCCGGCGTGAGCCAGCGTCCGGTTGTCAGGAACAGCCCACCGCCGTTCGCCAGCGGGTAGGCCGTGTTGAAGGAGCCCTTGCCGAAGGTGCGCGAGCCAACGATGGTGGCGCGGCCTTGGTCCTGGAGCGCGCCCGTGGTGAACTCCGCAGCGCTGGCCGTGAAGGCGTTGACCAGCACGGCTAGCGGCAGGTCGGTGGCACTCCCGCCATCGCTAGCCTCGAAATCCGTCCGCCCGCCGTCGCTATCGACCAGCGAGACTACGAGGCCGCCGTCGATGAACTCGCCCGTGACCGCGACGCCCGCGTCGACGAGGCCGCCGCCATTGTTGCGCAGGTCCAGGACGAGCGCCTCCACACCCTGGGACCGCAGGTCGGCGATGGCCTCGCGCAGCTGTCCGGGCGTCGCCGACTCGTACGCTGAGAGGCGTATGTATCCAATATGCGGCGAGCCGTCGACCAGGCGGGAGGTCACGCTGGTCAAGGTGATGGTGTCGCGCACGACGGACACATCGAAAGGCTCCGGCGAACCGGTTCTCAGGATGGACAGGATGACGGTGGAGTCCTTGGGCCCGCGTATCAGGGCCACGGCCTCGAAGATCGTGAAGCCGGCGATGCTCTCGGCGTCGACCCCCAGGATGACGTCGCCGGGCAGCAGCCCCGCGCCCTCCGCCGGCGAGCCGGGTAGCGGCGCCTGGATCAGAATCTGGCCGTCACGGCTCGTGACTTCGGCGCCGATGCCCTCGAACTGGCCGCTGTAGTTGAAGGTGATCTCGTAAAGCTGGGGGGTGGTGTAGGAGCTGTAGGGGTCGTCCAGCTCCTCGATGACACCACGAATGGCCGCGTTGAGCAGGTCCTCGGTAGCCAGGTCGCCCTTGTTGACGTACCCGCCCTGGATGAGCGCGAGGACCTCGTCGAGGGTGCGCGCCTCCTCGGTGGGCTCTTCGCTGGTGCCGAAGTCGGCCAGCATGACGACGACCGTCGCAATGGCGACGAGGACGGCGACGACGGCGAGGACGCGTGAGCTCATGGTCACTTGGGTGCGCGAAGTGCGCGAGGAGAAAGCAGAGGCCCCGTCGCCATGGCCGTTGCCAGGCCGCGGGGCCGTTGGCTCATTTTAGCATGCGAGCGCTACGCGGTCAGCGCAGCCTCCAGCCGGGGTGTCGAGCGGGCATGCGGGAGAAGGGGAGCGCCCCTGAAGTCCACTGAGCGCTTCATTTGCCGCATAAGTTTACATAACAGTAATAGTGCGAACCGCACAGTAGACCTATTGGTATTGGAGGCCGTAGAGGCCCTTCCGGCCCCTTAGCGAGAGTCTCGGTGCCGCATGGCGTCACCGCCCCCCTCGCGCTAGCGGCCCTCGTCGCCCAGCAGCTTGACGCCGACATAGGCCGCGAGCGCCGCCAGCCCGACGATCGCCAGGCTCGCGAAGGTGGCCGTCCCGACGTGCATGCCTCGGTTCGTCAACGTGGTCGCAATCACCGTGATCACGAGGAAGACGGCGACGAAGCGCAGTTGGAATTTGTACGTGTCGTTCATGTGGCGATCGTGACGCCCGGCGATGGCCCTGGACCGCCTACGGGGCTCGCGCAAGGGCCTCGGCACGGTGGCGCCGCCAGAACCGCTGGAGCGCGACCAGCGACCAGACGGCTTCCACACCCGTGACCGGGTACGCCTCCACGAAGCCGCTGTACACGGCCGTGCCGGCGGACGCGCCGGCGAACGCCAGCACGAGCCACTTGGAGCGCTCCTCCTGCCAGTACGCCAGCAGCATGATGGTGACGGCGATGGTTCCCAGCGTGGTCAGCACGCGACCCCTCCTCTGCCCCTAGCGCGCGGGAATAAAGCCGAGCCCGTCGTTGGCCTCGTCCAGCCCGCCGCGATAGACCCATTCGCCATCGGCGGTCCGCTTGCGCGCGGCGAGATCGTGGAAATCGAGGACCACCGTCTCGCCTCCCTCGCACTCGACGGCCACCTGCTCGCCCTCGTGGCTTGCGACCCGCAGCGGAGCGTGCTCGAAAACGTTGCCGGCGCCAACCGTGAACACGCACGTGGGTTCGACGCTCGCGAGACCGACACCGGTGCGCATTTGGAAGGCGTCGACCACGGCGAACTCGCGCGCGTCACAGCTGAAAAAGGGGCGCTCCGGAAGGGCTGGAATCTCGGTCACGGGGATCCTCCGGTGGGGTGAGTGCGGGGTAACCCCGCAGTGGGGCTGGCGGGCTAGCCCGCTGGGGTAGCTTCCATGGCCTCGTAGCGTGGAACGGCGTCCGCGATGGCCTGGAGCAGGTCCGCCAGCCCCAGGCCGGTGGCTGCCGAGGTCACGACAGCCGTCGTGCCTTCGACTCGCGATGCCAGCTCCAGCCCATCGTGGCCTGCTCCGTCGCTTCCGAGGCTGGGGTCGAGAAGGTCCGCCTTGTTCAGCGCCAGGACCCGCTGCTTGTCCTGCACATGGAGGCTTCGCAGGATCTCGTCGACCACGGCGACGTGCTCCGGCGCGTTGGGGTGAGAGATATCGACCACGTGGAGCAGCACCGTCGCTTCCTCGAGCTCCTCGAGGGTGGCGCGGAAAGCGGCCACCAGGGTGGTCGGCAGCTTCTGGATGAAGCCGACGGTGTCGGTAAGCAACAGCGGCGAGCCGTCCGGGAGCCTCACGCGGCGAGTGACTGGGTCGAGCGTCGAGAACAGCTGGTCACGCGTGACCACGTCCGCTTTCCCAAGGCCGTTGAGCAGCGTGCTCTTGCCGGCGTTCGTATAGCCGACCAGGGACGCGACGGGTATCCCGGCGCGCTGCCGGCGGCGGCGGTGCTGGGCGCGCTGCTCGCGGACGCGCTCCAGCTCGCGCTTGAGCTGATGGATGCGGAGGGTGGCGATGCGCCGGTCGGTCTCGATCTGCGTCTCGCCGGGGCCCCGGGTGCCGATGCCGCCGCCAAGCCGTTCGAGGTGGCTCCACTGCCCCGCGAGGCGCGGCAACAGGTACTCGGCCTGCGCCAGCTCCACCTGGAGGCGCCCTTCCCGGCTCCGCGCATGACGCGAGAACACGTCAAGGATGAGCGCCGTTCGGTCAATGACCTTGACGTCGCTCTTCTCGCCGCCGGGGCCAATGACGCCGGTAAACTGCTTCTCGAGGTTGCGCTGCTGCGTTGGGGTCAGCTCGTCGTCGCAGACGATGGTGTCGAAGCCGACGGCCTCCCGCAGCTCCTTGACCTCGGCCAGCTTCCCCTTGCCGATATAGGTGGGGAGTCGGCGCTCAAGCCGCTGCGACAGCACGCCCACGACCTCGGCTCCCGCGGTCGCGGCCAACTGGCCGAGCTCGCTCAGCGAGTCCTCCGGGCTCCAAAGGTGCTGCTCGCCCTTGATCGTGACGCCGATCAAGAGCGCACGCTCCCGCTGGGCGCGGGTTGCGACGGTGTGGTGCTTCGACTTCGCGATGGCGGTCCCTCTGCGCTGGCTATTCTACCGTTACGCTGGCGGCGCGGCGAGCACAAAACCCTCGAGGCGGCGGAGGCCCTCCTCTACCCTGTCGTCCGGCGTCGTCAGGGAGAGCCGGATGTAGCCCTCGCCGTGCTCGCCGTAGCCGCGGCCGGGCGTCACAACCACCGCATGCTTGTCGAGGAGTTCGGTGGCCAGCGCCGCGGAGGTCCAGCCCTCGGGGCAGCGTGCCCACACGTAGAGCCCGGCCTTCGGGGTCGTGATGCTGAGGCCCATTCCGGACAACACCTCCACCATGCGGTCGCGACGGCGGCGGTAGACGTTGTTGTTCGCGGCCATCCACTCGCCCGTGGTGTGCTCCAGCGCCTCGATGCCCATGTACTGGACAGCCTGGGGGATGCCGGAGTCGAGGTTCGACTTCACCCGCAGCAGCGCGTCGATGAGCGTGGCGTTGCCCACGGCCATGCCGAGCCGCCAGCCAGTCATGTTGTAGGTCTTGGACAGCGAGTGGAACTCGATGCCCACGTCCATGGCGCCCGGCGTCTGCATGAAGCTGGGCGCGACGTAACCGTCGAAAGTGACCTCGGAGTAGGCCGCGTCGTGGCAGATCGCGACATCGTAGGTCTTGGCGAAGTCGACGGCCTCGCGGAACAGCTCCTCGGTGGCAAGCCCTCCCGTGGGGTTGTTCGGGTAGTTCAGCCACATCACCGTGGCCTTGCGCGCGACGTCCGCGGGGATCGCCGACAGGTCGGGGCGCCAGCCGTTGGCCTCGCGAAGAGGCATGGTGTAGGACTCGCCGCCGGCGAACATCGTGCCCACGCCATAGACCGGATAGCCCGGGTCGGGCACGAGCGCGACGTCGCCCGGGTCCAGGAGACACAGGGCCATGTGCCCGATGCCCTCCTTCGCGCCTATCAGGGGCAATACCTCCTTCCCGGAATCGAAGCTTAACCCAAAACGACGTTGATACCAGCCCGCGATCGCCTCCCTGAACTCGGGCAGGCCGTCGCTCTCGGGGTAGCGGTGGTTGGGTGGGTCGTCGGCCGTCCGCTTGAGCTCGTCGACGATGTGCCCCGGGGTCGGGATGTCGGGGTCGCCGATTCCGAAGCTGACGACGTCGGCCCCCTCCGCCCGTTTGGCCTGAATCTTCCGGCTGATCTCGAGGAACAGGTACGGAGGCAGCTTGTCGAGCCGGTTCGCGAGTTCCATTACGTTGCCCTCTGGCCTGCTTGGCCCTGACCGAGTCGGTCTTCGCTTATGCGGTTCTGGTTAGAATCAATCGTCCAGCGCGTCGCCGTCGCGGGAAAGTCGCGCTCGCGCCAGGCGAAAACAGCCCGCGCATCGAGCCGGAACACGGCCATGGCCTCCCCTGCCCCGCTAGCTCCGGCCTCGAGCCTGATGTCGTACTTGTCCTCAAAGGCGTCGACGAACCGTGCGAGGCTCCCTGCGTCCGAGACCCGGACGGCCTCGCCGTCGATGATGACCACATCGTCGACGCTCTCCAGGTGCGCCACCATCGCAGGGTTGGCGGCGAGGTTGCGGGCCTTGCGGGAGGCGGTGTCGGTGCCGAAGTGGAGCGCGCCGTCGAGCCAGACGCCCCACACCGGCGTGGCATGCGGACGACCAGCCGGGCCCGTCGTCGTCACCCAGTAGTTATGCGACGTGCGCATGCCGTCATCGACGAGATCCCACGCGAGGACGCCGGCGGTGGCCTTGGGGTCAACTCCGTAGCTCGCGGCCATGTGGGGCCTGCCTGCGGCGGGCGAGGTGCTCATCTGGGCGGAGTCTACTCCGGCAGCTCGCCGCTGAAGACCTCGGCGACCGGGCCCTCCATCGTCGCGGAGCCGTGGCCCGGCCACGAGATCCAGAGCTCGCCTCCCGGCACCTCCACCGTCACGTCGTCGCCGACCAGGCCGTGGAGGCGCGCGGCGACGACCGTGGCCGTGACACCCGTGGCGCACGCGAGGGTGGCTCCCGCTCCGCGCTCCCAGGTCCGCGAGCGCAGCCGGTCCCGGCCGAGGACGTTGGCAATGCTGAAGTTCACGCGGTTCGGAAACGCCGTGTGGTGCTCCATGAGGGGCCCTACCCGCTCCAGCGCGACGTCAGCGACCGGAGTGTCGACGAACGACACCGCGTGGGGGTTGCCGGTGGAGACGGCGGTGACGACGTACGACACGCTGCCCCTCCGTGCGTCCCCCGGTGCCTCCAATGTGGCGCGCGCGTCAAACACGAGGTCCTGAGGCGACAGCCCCAACGCTTGCACGAGCCCGTTGTCTAGCCCCGCGTAGTCGCTTGGGCCAAGGGCCGAGGCGTCGGTTGGGACATCGGCACCCCGGAGGATGGGCGCGCCCATGTCCACCCGGGCTCGCGTGATGCGCCCGTCTTCCCAGGTCGGTGCGACGGTGAGCACGCCGGCGCCGGTCTCCACGCGCAGCGCCGCCGGGTCGGCGGCCACGAGGCTGCCTTCGAGGACGAACTTGGCGAAGCAGCGGATGCCGTTGCCGCACATCTCCGCCTCGGAGCCGTCGGCATTCCACATGCGCATCTGCACGTCCGCCACCTTTGAGGGCACAGCGACGATCAGTCCGTCGCTGCCCACGCCGAAGTGGCGGTCGGACGCCTGTTTCGCGACGCGCGCCCAGTCACGCTCCGCATCGAATCCGTCGACGAAGAGGTAGTCGTTGCCAGCGCCGTGCATCTTGGTGAAGCGCATAACGGCTCAATTCTAGCATTTGGTGTCGGCGCCCCACCGTCGTCGTCGGCACCCGCGCCCCGAGGCCGCCTGCGATACGCAGTCTAGCCCAGGGCGGCTTCCACCGCCGAGAGCAACCCGGCTGCGTCCTCGCTCCAGGCGATGCGCTCGTCGTCGCCGCGGAACCAGACGGCCTGGCCGCGCACCAGCGTGCGGTGCGCGATTCGCGCCCGCTCTAGCGCTTCGTCGAGGCTGAGCTGAGCGTTCAGGTGGGCGGCGACGTCGCGATAGCCCGCACTGGAGAATGCGGGAAGCTCGGGCATGTAGCCCATGGCGAGCAGCGCCTCCACCTCCTCGACCCAACCGTCGGTGACCATTCGGGCGATGCGCTCATCGATGCGGCGGTGCAACTCGCTGCGGGGCACGGCGATAGCCGCTAGGTGTGGCGCAAACGGCGGGTTCTCGCGCCGCTGCTGGTCGGAGAAGCGCTGGCCCGTCGCCTCGAACACCTCGATTGCGCGGACGATGCGGCGGACGTTGTTCGGGTGGACCGCGCTGGCAGCGTCGGGGTCCACCCGCGTCAGTCGAGCGTGCAGCGCTTCGGTGCCGTGCCGCTCCGCCTCCTCCTCCAAGCGCCTGCGAAGGTCCGGCTGCGCCGTCACGCGGGGCACCTGCCACCCCTCGGCCAGGGCCCAGACGTATTGGCCGGTGCCACCAACGACTACGGGGAGGCGTCCCCTCGCGTGGACGCCGGCTATCGCGGCGCGGGCGAAGTCGAGGAAGACGCCCAGGCTGAAGGGCTCGTTGGGGTCGACCACGTCGAAGAGGTGATGCGGCGCAATGGTCTGCTCCTCCGGCGTGGGCTTGGCCGTCCCGATGGCCATGTGGCGGTAGACCTGCCGGCTGTCGGCGTTGACGACCTCGATGGGACGTCGTTGGGCGAGGTCGAGCGCCGCCGCCGTCTTGCCGGACGCCGTGGGACCAACGATGAAGAGAACAGGGGGCCGGGATTGGTCGGGGGCCATGCGGCGCATCTTAGCGCTGGGCCGTAGCGCCGTGCCCTCGCGCGTCGTCTGGGGTTGCCCTAGCCGGGTGGTGCGCGGACCCGCGCGCCCTAGCCGGATGGTGCGCGGACCCGTGCGACGGTGGTGGCGATGGCCACGAACTGGTCTGGGCTCAAGCTCGCGCCCCCGACCAGGGCGCCGTCGATGTCGCGCTGCTCCACGAAGGAGGCGACGTTGTCGCCGGTGACGCTGCCGCCGTACAGCAGCGGGACGCGCTCGGCGATGTCGATACGCGAGAGGCGGGCCAGCTCGTGCCGTAGCGCGCCCATGATCCCCTGTGCCAGCTCCGGTGTCGCGGCGCGCCCGGTGCCAATCGCCCACACCGGCTCATAGGCGACGACCACGCGGGCGAGGTCATCGGGCGCGATGTCCGACAGACCCGTGGCGAGCTGATCGTGGCACACGTTGGTGGCGCTACCAGCCTCGCGGTCGGCCAGCGTCTCGCCCAAGCAGAAGATGGGCGTCAGCCCGAGCTCCAGCGCGGCCTGCACCTTGCGGTTGATGAACTCGTCGGTCTCGCCGAAGACATGACGGCGCTCCGAATGGCCGACGATGACGTAGGTGCAGAGCCCCGCGAGCATGGGGCCCGAAACCTCACCGGTAAACGCGCCGCTGGGCTCCGGGTGCATGTTCTGCGCACCGACTTGCACGCTCGTGCCGGTCAGCTCCTCAGCGACCGCGGCGAGGGCGACGAAGGGCGGACAGACGACGCGCGTGATCCCACTGATGCTCCCGAGCGGGTCACGCAGCACCCTGACCACCTCCACCGCTTGGGCGATGGTCATGTTCATCTTCCAGTTGCCTGCGACCAGCGGGGTTGGCATCTGCCTAGGGGCCGAACTTGAGCAGCTTGCCGGCGTGGGCGAGCGCCAGCGACATGATGTGCTTGGCCTCGAACTGGCCGAGCGAGCCCCTATGGAGATCGCGCTCGTTAAAGCGGTCCACCCCCTCGCCCGCCGTCCACTTGGACCGCAGGATGAAGGGCACCGGGTGCCAGGAGTGGGACGCCATGATCGAAGGCGTGGAATGGTCCCCCGCGAGGATGAACACGTCGGGTTTGAGGTCGGTCAGGGAAGGCAGGAACTCGTCCAATGCCTCGATGGCCTTCTTCTTCTTGTCGAAGTCCCCATCCTCTCCCGCGGCGTCCGTGGGCTTGTAGTGCAGGAAGAAGAAGTCGTGCTCATCCCAGTGCTCCCGGAGGGTCTCGACCTCGGACGCGAAGTCTTCCCCCGTCTTCAGTACCTTCATGCCCACGATGGAGGCCAGGCCGCGGTACATCGGGTAGGCGGCGATGGCCGCCGGGTTCAGACAGTAGGACTCGCCGAACGATGGCAGGGCTGGCGCGGTGGACCAGCCGCGTAGGAGCACGGCGTTGGCCGGCGCGTCGTCTTTCAGCGCCTCTCGCGCCGCCTCGACGAAGGCGTTGGCGGCCTTCGCAGTCTTGGTAGCTGCTGCCGCTTTGGCGCGTGCCGTCACTGCGAGCGGCGCGACACCCGTGCGCTGGGGGTCCGTCTCCGTCACCTCGTCGCTCAACCCCTGGCCGCGCAACCGCAGCACGAAGCGGTAGTCCTTGACGTGCTGGACCGCGACCTCGACGCCGGTGACCTTGATCTTATCGAGCTTCTCAGCGAGCGGTGCGGCCAGCTCGGAGGCGATGCGCCCGGCCCGGCGGTCGGTCAGATTTCCGTCGCCGTCCACCGTCGCGAAGTTTCCCCGCGCGGCGACGTCGCCCGGCTTCAGCTCCATCTCGATGCCGATGGCCTCGAGCGCGCCTCGACCGATGATGTACTTCAGCGGGTCGTAGCCGAACAGGGCGAGGTGGCCGGGGCCACTGCCCGGCGTGATGCCGGGAGCGACCGGCAGGCTCAGCCCGCCGGCGGATTCCTGCGCCAGCCGATTCAGATTGGTAACACGAGCCGTCTCGAGCTCCGAGCGGCGGGTCCCCACTTGAGGCACACCGCCGAGCCCGTCAGCGACGAGCATCAGTATTTTCGAATCGGTCTTCTGAACGATTTCAGACAGGTAGGGGAAGTCGATCAATGCTGGTCCTTGAAGCGTGCCAGAGCTATTTGTCGTCCAGCGCCGCGACGCCCGGCAGCTCGCGTCCTTCGAGGAACTCAAGCGACGCGCCGCCACCAGTAGAAACGTGAGTCATTGCGCCGGCCAGTCCGAACGCCGCGACGGCTTCCGCGGTCGAGCCGCCGCCGATGATCGAGGTCGCTTGGCTGTTCGCGATGGCATTCGCTACTGCCTCAGTGCCCCGCTCAAAGGGAGGTACCTCGTACACACCCATCGGCCCGTTCCATACGATGGTCTTCATGCCGCCCAGCACCTCGGCGAAGGCCTCGGCGGTCGCCGGCCCGATGTCGAGGATTATCTGACCGTCGCCGACCGCGTTTGCGGCCACCACGGCCGACGGCACGCCTGCCTCGACCTTTTCCGCGACCACCACATCCAGGGGAAGACGCAGGTCAACGCCTGCACCGGCCGCCCGCCGCATGATATCACCGCACAAGCCGACCAACTCCGGCTCCAAGAGGGAAGCGCCGACATCGTGGCCCAGTGCCTTCAGGAAGGTCGCGGCCATGCCCCCACCGACCAGGATGGCGTCCGCCTGGCCCAGCAGCCGCTCGAGCACGCGGACCTTGTCGCTCACCTTAGCGCCGCCGAACACCGCGGCGAGGGGCCGCTCCGGTGACTCCATGACCCGCCCCAAGAATGCGAGCTCGCGGTCCATGAGCAGTCCGGCGACTGCGGGCAGGTGGTGCGCTACGCCCTCCGTGGATGCGTGCGCGCGGTGCGCGGTCCCGAACGCATCGTTGACGTAGATGTCTGCAAGGCGGGCAAGGGCCAGCGCGAACGCGTCCGAGTTCGCCTCTTCGCCGGTGTAGAAGCGGACGTTCTCCAACAGCAGCACGGCGCCGGGCCCGAGCCGCTGCGCATGCTCCAGCGCGCCGTCCCCGACGGCGTCGTGCACGTAGGTGACGGGCGCCTCCAGCAGCTCGGCGAGACGCTCGGCGATCGGCCCCAGCGCGAGCTCTGGCTTGGCCTCCCCTCCCGGCCGTCCCAGGTGCGTGGCGAGCACCACGGCCGCGCCCTGCTGGCGCAGGTGTTCGATGGTGGGCAGCGCCGCGCGGATGCGCACGTCATCAGAGATGCGGGTCGTGCCGCGCTCGAAAGGGACGTTGAAGTCGACCCGCACGAGAGCGCGCTTCCCCGCCCAGTCGACGTCGCGGACGGTCTGCTTCGCCACTCAGGCGCCCGCCAGCGCGTCGACGACTTGCCGCCAGCGGCCAAGCGCCGCGGCGCTCAGACCGGCGCTCTCGACGAGGCGCAGCGCGTCGTCGGCCAGCTTGGCGGCCTTTGCCTCCGCGTAGTCGCGAGCGCCGAGCTCGTCCAGCACCGTCCGCACCGCGTCAACGTCGTCCGGCTCCATCACGCGCTTGAAGTAGACCTCGCCGAGTGCCCGTTTGCCACGGACCTCGGCCCGCTCCAACGCGTAGACCACGGGTAGCAGCTTGCTCTTGTTGAGCACCCGCCCCGACGGCGCGGTACCGGCGGGTGGCCATAGCTCCGCAATATCCTCGCGCACCTGGGCCGCGAGGCCGAGGGACTCGCCGAACGCGCGCAGCGCCTCGACGACCGCTTGGCTGGCTCCCGCCACGTAGGCGCCTGCGGCAACGGCGCCGCCCAGCAGCGCGCCCCGCTTGGCCGTCACCATACCGTCGTACTGCGCCTCCGTGACGTCGATGCGCTCCTGGTAGGTCAGGTCGAGGTACTGCCCTTCGTAGTAACGCAACGCGGCCCTATCGAGGCCTGCCACGGCCTGGAGCGTGCGATCGGCCGCCAACCCCAGGTCTTGGAGCTTGAACGCGCCCAGACGGGCCAGAGCGTGCAGGCCGTCGCCGACGTTGATGGCCTGCGCAGGCCCCCACACCCACCAGACCGCCGATCGCCCCTCGCCCGGGCCCTCCGACGTCTGCATCTGCTCGTGGACGCGAACCGATTGGTAGAGGAGCTCGGCCGCGGCGCCGGCGGCGGCGACTATCTCGTCGTCGTGCCCCGCCGCTTCCACAGCAAGTGCGCCATGCAGGCGCTCCGGCAGCGGACCGACCTCCGGCGTGCCATCGGTCGATACCCAGCCAAGCTGGTACTGCATCATGCGATAGAGCGGCAGCGCGCTGGTCGCGGGCCCATCGAACAGCCGCCGAAGCGCCCGGTCGACAGTGCCCTCGTGGTCCAGCAGGGGTTGCGGGAACGTCACGGGATGCGTGCTCCCGACGGCTCGGCTATGGCGACGACCTCCCGCAGCTCCCGTGTTGAGATGGCGCCCGCCCGTACGATCCGAGCCGGGTCGGTCGTCAGGTCAACGACGGTGGATGCTACCGAAACCTTGCATGGACCGCCGTCGAGGATCATCGCCAGGTCGCCGAGCTGCCGCTCCACCTCCTCGGCCGTCGTCGGGTCGGCGCCCTCATGCCGGTTGGCGCTGGTACCGGTGATGGGTGCGCCGAGCGACTCGATGAGCGCCCGCGGCGACGGATGGTCCGGCAGGCGCACACCGACCGTGTCTCCGCCGCCCGTCACGGCGGCCGGTAGCGCGGGGTCGCGCCGCAGGACGATGGTCAGCATGCCGGGCCAGAACCGCTCCGCCAGGGCCAGCGCCGCGGGTGGTACGCCGGTGGCCACGCGATCGAGATCGCCGAGGTCTGCGATCAGCAACGGCAAGCCTTGTGAGCGAGGCCGCGCCTTGATGGCGAAGACGGCCGCGACTGCGAGCTCGTCGAAAGCATTGGCACCGATGCCGTAGAGCGTGTCCGTAGGGTATGCGACCACCCTCCCCTGATGCAGGGCGTCGGCGGCCGCCAATCGGTTCGCCTCATTATCAGGCACGCGCAGCATGGTCAAGCCGTCGGTGGGCGGGAGGTGGCGCGAGTCTATCGCATGGGGCCGGGCCAGGCCACCGTGGGGGCCAAGCGACCGTGGGGAATGATCGCGCGCCCCGAGGAGCCCGTCGCTCGCCGCTAACCGTTGTGGCGTCATCCGCACGGCGTACGAATCGTTGCCGCCGTAGGCGGTGTGCCCTAACATGTGATACACCGGAGGTCGCACCCCAGCCATGGCCAAAACCCGGCCCTCGGACTCCAGCCACCGCGTTTCGACCACCGGCGACGTCGAGGTCTCCACCTACCTCGAGATCGCACGGGAGAAGGACGCCCGCCGAGAGCCGGCGGCGCGTGGCGGTGAGCCGGTACCGGGCCTGCCCGAGCCCACCGAGGTCATCGCGATCCTCGACTTCGGCTCGCAGTACAGCCGCCTCATCGCGCGGCGCATCCGCGAGCAGAACGTCTACTGCGAGCTGCTGCCCCATGACGCCGGACGCGACGCGGTCGCGGGCTACAACCTCAAGGGCATCGTGCTGTCGGGTGGCCCGGCGAGCGTCTACGAAGCAGGTGCGCCACAGGCGCCGGCCTGGGTCTTCGACGCCGGTGTGCCCGTACTGGGCATCTGCTACGGCATGCAGCTCATCGCGCACCAATTGGGCGGTGTCGTTGCCCAGGGCCGGGAGCGCGAGTTCGGCCACGCGGTCATCCACCAAGACGGCGGCCCGTCGCCGCTCTTTGGCGGGCTCGATCCCGAGATACCGGTGTGGATGAGCCACGGCGACCGCATCGACCAGATGCCGCCCGGTTTCAGGGCACTGGCCTACAGCGAGAACTCGCCCGTCGCCGCCATGGTGTCGGACGCGGGTATCTACGGTATTCAGTTTCACCCCGAGGTGGCCCACACGCCGCAGGGAGTTGAGATACTCCGCAACTTCGTCTTGCGCGTCTGTGGGTGCGGCGGCGATTGGACACCCGGGAACTTCGTTGCCGAGACAGTGCAGCGCATTCGTGCCCAGGTTGGCGATGGCAAGGTCATCTGCGCGCTGTCGGGCGGCGTCGACTCCGCGGTTACGGCCATGCTGATTCACCAGGCGGTCGGCGACCAGCTGACCTGCATCTTCGTCAACAACGGCCTGCTGCGGCGAGAGGAGGCTTCCCGCGTCCGCGAGGTCTTTCAGCGAAACCTCGGACTACGCCTCATCTACGTGGACGCCACGGAGCGATTTCTGACGGCGCTCGCGGGGGTCGTCGACCCGGAGGAGAAGCGCAAGCGCATCGGCAACGAGTTCATCGCGGTCTTCGAGGAGCAGGCTGGGAGCCTGGGGAAGGTCGATTATCTGGCGCAGGGGACGCTGTACCCGGACGTCATCGAGTCCCAGACGCGGGAGTCGACGGCCGCGCACAAGATCAAGACGCACCACAACGTCGGGGGCTTGCCCGAGCACATGCGGATGGAGCTGGTCGAGCCGCTGCGTTACCTGTTCAAGGACGAGGTGCGCCTGGTTGGCAAAGAACTGGGCATGCCGCCCGAGATACTGAACCGCCAACCCTTCCCCGGCCCGGGGCTCGCCATTCGTGTCATCGGCGAGGTGACCTTCGAGAAGCTGGAGACATTGCGCGCCGCTGACTGGATCGTGATGGACGAGATCAAGGGCGATGGTCTCTACGACCAGCTGTGGCAGTCATTCGCCGTCCTCACCGACACGCGGACCGTCGGTGTCATGGGCGACCAGCGCACCTACCAGCATGTCATCGCGCTGCGCGCCGTCACCAGCGACGACGCCATGACGGCTGACTGGGCGCGCCTTCCCTACGAGACGCTGGCCCGGACCTCGAACCGCATCGTCAACGAGGTGCCGAACGTCAACCGCGTGGTCTACGACATCACCAGCAAGCCGCCCGGGACGATTGAGTGGGAGTGACGCGCCCAGACGGCGATACCCCTGCGGCACCCATCGACGTGGGCGTGTGACAGGCGTGGACAACTTCTCACAGGTCGCGCGCAGCGCGTTCGCCGCCATGGGCCTCGGGCTGCTGATCGTCGCGGTACCCTACGGTTTGCTCACCGACACGCCAGTGCCCGTGGGCGCCGTCGTCGGTCTGGGCGTCGTCTCGCTGGCTGTTTGGCTGGTCATGGCGCGGCAGGCACGCTGATGCGCATCCTCGTCCTCGGCGGCGGCGGTCGCGAGCATGCCATCGTCTGGAAGCTGGCGCAGAGCCCCCACGAGCCCCAGATATTCGTCGCGCCCGGCAACGCCGGCACACGCCACATCGCCCTCAACGTCGAGTTGGCCGCTGACGACGTCGAGGGCGTACTTCAGTTCGTCCTCGACCACGACATCGACCTGACCATCGTGGGACCCGACGCGGCGTTGGAGGCGGGAGTCGGCGACCTGCTGCGCGCGCGCGGACGCCCGGTGCTCGGTGCGAACCGGAACGCTGCCCGGATCGAGTGGAGCAAGGCCTTCGCGAAGCAGGTCATGGCCGACGCCGGGGTGCCGACTGCGGCGTTTCGCGTGTTCGAGAGCGCCGCCGAGGCTGGCGCGTACGTCCGTGAGCACGGCGCGCCCGTTGTCGTCAAGGCGGACGGCCTAGCCGCCGGCAAGGGCGTCGTCGTGGCGCAGAGCGTCGAAGAGGCGCTGCACGCGGTCGACCACATGATGATAGCGCGCGTCTTCGGCGATTCCGGCGATCGCGTGGTCATCGAGGACTGCCTGCAGGGCCCAGAGGTCAGTGTCTTCAGCTTCACCGACGGCAGTTCCGTGTCGCCGCTCGTGGCAGCCTGCGACTACAAGCGCGTGTTCGACGACGACGCCGGCCCAAACACGGGGGGTATGGGCGGCTACAGCCCGCCGCCCTTCTGGACGCCCGCCCTCGAGCGGGAGGTGCGTGAGCGCTGCGTCGAGCCCGTGGTAAGACACTTGGCGGAAGCCGGCACTCCCTACCAAGGGGTGCTCTACTGCGGCCTCATGCTGACGGATACCGGCCCTCACGTGATCGAGTTCAACGCTCGCTTCGGCGACCCCGAGGCACAGCTCATCCTGCCACGCCTCGAAAACGACCTGGTCGACGTGGCCATGGCGGTGTCGGCGGACCGCGTCGAAGACCTGGGCCTGCGCTGGTCCGCCGATGCGACCGTTGGCGTCGTCCTGGCCTCGGACGGCTACCCCGGCGGCTACGAGACCGGCAGGCCGATCGCGGGCCTGGACGGGCTGCCCCAGGGAGTCACGGCGTTCCACGCGGGCACGGCGGAACGGGACGACGATGCGATCGTCACCAGCGGCGGCCGCGTGCTGACGGTGGTGGGCAAGGCGCCGACGCACGCCGAGGCCCGGCGACTCGCCTACGAAGGTGCCAATGCCATCCGCTTCGAGGGGGCGTACTACCGGCGCGACATCGCCGACTTCGCCGTGGGCTAGCGCGCTAGGTGCGGCCGATGACGTCCTTGGACAAGAGCGACAGGACACGCTCGCGCGTCTCCCCACGGCCGAACGCGAAGCAGTAGACGCGCTCGACACCCTCGTCGCGCAGCTGCTCGAAGCGCTCGATGACGTAGGCCGGCGTCCCAGCGAGCGCCAGGTGGTCGGTCAGCTCCTTGACGACGGCGGGCGCCACGTCCTCAGCCCGCTCCTCCTCCGGGACGGACAGGCCGACGGCCTTCAGGCCATCGTTGAAGAAGCCCATCTTGGTCCAGCTGAACACCGCCGGCCAGACGCGGGCTCTGGCCGCCTCAGCGTCGTCGTCGACGGCGACCGCGGTGGTATACATCAGCGGTATCGAGGCCACGTCGCGTCCTGAAGCGGCGGCTCCCTCTGCGAGCCGTATCCCCGCCTGTGCCCGGAACTCCGTGCTGAGGCCCGCCAGCAACATGGCCTCGTCGCCGGCCTCCCCGGCTACACGCAGAGCCCGCGGGCCGCTGGCGGTGACCACCACCGGCGGCGGCGGGTCGACCGGCCCTTCAATTCGGCCATCGGGGTTGGTGCCAAACTGCACCTTCTCGCCGCGCAGGAGCGCGCGGATGGTGCGGACAGCGTCCTTGAAGACCTCGGTCTTGGCGGGCGAAGTGCCGAGGTTGACGACGATGCTATCCCCGGTGCCCATGGCGAGCTTGGCCCGGCCCGGCGCCAGCTCGGCCAGCGTGTTGGCCATCACGGCCAGGTGGAACGGGTGGCGCGACTTGGGGTTCGTCACCGCTGGGTAGAGCGCGATGTTGCTGGTCTGGGTCGCGGCGAGCGCGAGGATGACGAAGGCGTCCTGGCCGTGCTCGAGGTGGTCAGCGACGCCGGCGCCCGCGAACCCCATCGACTCAGCTCGCTTGATGAAATCGACCTGGGTCGGAATCGGCTGCCCCTGACCCCCCGCGATGTGGATTTCGAGCGTCATTACAGGCCGACCTCTTCGCGGCTGCGGGAGCACGTGTCGACGATGGCGTAGACCAGGGCCCGCGTCACCTTGGCCAGGTCCGGCATGTAGCTCACGCCCATGCCGCCGAAGCCGGCCCATTCGGGCGGCACCGTGGGCACCTGTGGGAAGCCGACCCGAGCGAGGGGAATGCCGAGGTTCCGGATGGCCGAGGCGTCGGTCTGGCCGCTGGTCCCGGTGCGCGCGTGGTGCTCGGCACCCTCGGCCATCTCCCACCCACGCATGGTGGACTGAATGATCCAGTTCTCTGGGTCGGTGTAACCGGAGGGGTACGCCGCCGTCATCTCCCACGCGACGTCCAACTCGGGGTACTGGGCCAGGATTTGATTGACGGCTTCCCCAAATTCGGCCTGGACCTGAGCCGGCGTCTGCCGTGGCGACTGACGAATGTCGATGTAGATCTCGGTGGCCGCGGACGGGAACGCGGGCTTGTTGGGCCAGCCGGCCCGGACCGCGGCGATGGCACCCTGCGGTCCGCACAGGCCTGAGGCGTGGCGGTCCTGATACGTCGACAGCCACTCCTCCAGCGCGAGAATGAACTTGGCGGCGTGGACCACCGAGTTGCGGAAGCCGGGGATGCTGCGCGTGATGCCGGCGTAGCCCAGCTGGCCTTTAACTGTCACTTTGAACCAGCACAGCCCGACCTCCTCCCACGAGACGGTCCAGCCCGGCTTGACGATGATGCCGAAGTCGGCGGTCGTGCCGTGGTTGATCATGTAGGACACGCCACTGCCCAGGCCGTGGGCCTGGCGTACCTCGTCCTCGGCGGGCTTCGACGGCATGCCGCCGCCGCACGAGGCCCAGACGAGGTCGCCCTTGAGCGCGATGCCCGCCGCCGCGACGACGCGGACAGCCTCGCCGATGGCCGTGATCATGCCCTTGGGGTTGGACGAGCCGAGCCCGATGACGTCACCGTTGTCGGCGATGTAGGCGTCGGGCAGCATCTCTGCGGTCAGCTCCGGCCCCGCCCACGGCACGTCGCGCTCGTCGGCGTCGAGGTGCGTGTCCACGGGGGCGTACAGCATCAGCGAAGGACCGCCCCCGGTGCCCCTGAGCCGACCGACGGCGTTGCCCGACTCCTCGTCCATGTGCTGGTAGAACGCGTCCAGGCCGATGGACGTCATGTGCTGGGTGAGCCATTCGCTGGCCTCGCGCTCGAAACCCGTGGGGCTGTGGATGTCGGTCAATGCCAGGTCGAACTGGCGCATCTTGTCCTCGTCGATGAGCGACAGCGCCTTGTCCAGGGCCTGCTGCTGCTCCGGTGACAGCGGGACCTTCTTCACTGCGACGTCGGTCGGGGCCTCGGTCTTGATCGCCATGGCGTGCTCCTTCGTGAGCTCCGCGTCCGTTTGAGCGTCGGGCGCCGAGTGGCGAGTCTAGTCGTGGCCCAGGGAGCGGTCAAGTCGATATTTTTGGTTTAGTGTAGCTTCACGCGCCTGTTGACGGCCTGCTGCGCGCCAACCTACGCTATGCCCCGCCAGACCCTCGTGGAGCGTGCCTCAGTGCCCCAAGTCGGCGTCCTCATCGGCAGCAAGAGCGACGAAGAGACCATGCGCCAGACCCTCGACCTGCTCGCGGAGCTGGGGGTCGAAGCCGAGCTGCGCATCGCCTCGGCCCATCGAGACCCGGATGCGGTGCGCGAGTACGTGCTGGGGGCCCCTGGGCGAGGGGTCGAGGTCTTCATCGCGGCGGCGGGCGGCGCGGCGGCGCTGCCCGGTGTGGTTGCGTCCCTGACCACGCTACCGGTGATCGGCGTGCCGCTGGCCAGCAGCGAGCTGGGGGGTGTCGACGCGCTGTACTCGATCGCGCAGATGCCGCCTGGCGTGCCGGTGGCGTGCGTCGCGGTCGGGAGCTGGGGAGCGCGGAACGCGGCGGTGCTGGCCGCACAGATTCTCGGCCTCAAATATGCTAAAATTGCGGACGCTAGCGAGGCGTACCGAAAGCGCCTCAGAGAGCGCTGACTCTCCACCCTTGCACAAGGCCACGGCCTCCATGCTCCGACGCGGTGACTCCCACGTAGCAGCCACTTACGGAGCCGCTTTGTACCCCCCAACGATCGTCCTCACCGCGGAGGGCTGTGCATGATTCCCCGCTACACACGCCCCCAGATGGGCCTGATCTGGACCGAAGAGGGCATGTACGACCGGTGGCTCGCCGTCGAGATCGCCGCGTGCGAGGCGTGGGCCGCGCAGGGTGTGATCCCGTCCGAGGACATGGCCAAGATACGCGGCGCGCGCTACGACATGGCCGTCATGGCGGCGGAGCTCGAGCGGACCAAGCACGACGTCAACTCGTTCCTGTGGTCCATCTCGCCCAGCCTGGGGCCCGAGAGCCGCTGGATACACCTTGGCCTGACGTCAAACGACGTCAAGGACACGGCGCTCGCGATGCAGCTGCGCGACGCGGCCGACATTCTGCTGGCTGACGTGGATGCGCTGCTCGAGGTGCTGGCCACTCGTGCCGTCGAGTTCAAGGACACGCTGCAGATGGGGCGAACGCACGGTGTCCACGCGGAGCCCATCACCTTCGGTCTCAAGCTGGCCCTGTGGTACGACGAGATGCGCCGCAACCGCCAGCGCCTCCACGATGCGAAGGAGCAGATAGCGGTCGGCAAGATCTCCGGCGCCGTCGGGACACACGCCACCGTGCCGCCCGAGGTGGAGGAGGCGGCGTGCCGCGCCATGGGGCTCGGCGTCGCGCCGCTGTCCAACCAGGTCATCCAGCGCGACCGCCATGCGCAATTCGTGTCGACGCTCGCCATCGTGGCAGCCTCGCTGGAGAAGTTCGCGACTGAGATCCGCGGCCTTCAGCGCACTGAGGTCCGGGAGGTGGAGGAGTTCTTCGGCGAGGGGCAGAGCGGCTCTTCGGCCATGCCCCACAAGCGCAACCCCGAGCTCTCAGAGCGGGTCTGCGGCCTGGCCAGGCTGGTCCGTGGACACGTGGTGACGGCCCTCGATAACGTAGCCCTCTGGCACGAGCGCGACATCAGCCACTCGTCCGCGGAGCGGGTCATCCTGCCCGATGCCTGCCTGGCGCTGGACTACATGCTGGACCTGTTTACCGGCGTGCTCCGGGGCCTTCGCGTGTTCCCCGAGCGGATGATGACCAACATCGAGTCCACGCGGGGCCTCGTGTTCTCGCAGCGGCTCATGCTTGCGCTGGTGGAGAGGGGCGTTGCCAGGAGAGAGGCCTACGGCATCCAGCAGGCGCACGCCCACGTCGCCTGGGACGAGGGAGCCGACTTCCGTGAGCTCGTCAGCGCCGACCCCCTGGTGCGAGAACACCTATCGGACGTCGAGCTCGCCGATCTATTCGACTACAACTACTACACCCGGCACGTCGACACGCTTTTCGCGCGCGTCGGCCTCGGAGCCAAGGAGCGCTCGAGTGCCACTGCTTGAGACCGCCCTCCCCGACCTTCTGTACCGGGGCAAAGTCCGCGATACGTATGACCTCGGCGAGGGGCTCCTGCTCATGGTGGCCACCGACCGTGTGTCCGCGTTCGACGTCGTGCTGCCGACCGGAATTTCCGACAAGGGCCGCATCCTCGCGCGGCTGTCGCGCTTCTGGTTCGCCATGACGGGCCACATCGTGCCGAACCACCTCGTCGCGCTGGCGGACGATGCCGACGCTCTTGGCTCGCTCGCCGAGCACCCACGCCTGCGCGACCTCCCCCCCGAGATCGCAGGCCAAGCGATGGTGGTGCGACGGGCGGAGCGCGTCGACGTTGAGTGCGTGGTGCGCGCGTATCTGACCGGCTCGGCTCTCGTCGAGTACGACCGCAGCGGCACGATCTTCGGCCAGCCCGCCGCCAGCGGACTCAGGGACGGCGACAGGCTGCCCGAGCTGATGTTCACGCCGACCACGAAGGCGGCAGAAGGCCACGACGAGCCGATGACGATGGCGGACGTGGAATCGCTCGCCGGCGGAGAGGTAGCAGCGCGGCTACGGGACACCTCATTCGCGGTCTTCCAGCACGCGCACGACTATGCCCTGACGCGGGGCATCATCATCGCTGACACCAAGTTCGAGTTCGGGAACATCGACGGCGAGCTCACGCTCATCGACGAGGTGCTGACCCCCGACTCGAGCCGGTTCTGGGACGCCGAGGGCTACTCGCCCGGGCGCTCCCAGCCGAACTTTGACAAGCAGTTCGTCCGCGACTACCTCATCTCCACCGGCTGGGACCGGGAGCCACCGGCCCCCGCTTTGCCCGACGAGATCGTGGCGAAGACACGGGAGCGATACCTGGACGCGTACCGCCGGCTGACCGGCGAGCCGCTGGACTGACGGGAGGACGGGAAGTGGCGGACCAGAGGCTCGACCAGCCGACAGCGCGCCGGAGTCAACTGCGGGAAGACCGTCGGCACCGCTCGTCGGCCAAGAGGGCCCGACGGCGGTTGATCTTCGGGAGCATCGGCGGCGTTTTCGGCCTGGCCCTCATCGCTGGCCTGTTCGTCCCGCAGCTGGGCAGTATCGGGGGCGGACGCAACTTCGGTATAGCCGACCCTGAGGTTCCTGAAGTCGGCACCGCGGTCGCCATCCAGCCCGGCGGCGTCATCGAGCCGGGTGCCGAGCACGACCCCTACACGACCACGCCCCCCACGTCGGGCCCGCGCCATGCCGACCCCGCCCCGTGGGGCGTGAGCGACGTACCGCTGGCTGACGAATCGGTGCTGACCAACCTAGAGCGCGGCGGCGTCGCCATCAGCTTCAACCTCGCCGACGATGCGCAGGCCATCGCCCTGAAGGACTTCGCCTCGGGTCAGGCGGGCTACCCCGGCTGTTTGGTGGCGGCACCCAACGAAGCGGTGAGCGTGGGGAGCGTCGTCCTCACCTCCTGGGGCTGGACCCAGGAGTTCACCGGCGTGGACCGGATCGGCATGGACGCCTTCCTGGCCGTGCACCTGAACCAGGCGCCGCTCTTCTTCGGTGTCGACTGCGGCGCCGGCCAGCCGTAGCCGTGCGGTTCACCGCCCAGGTCTACGTCACGCTCAAGCCGGCGGTGAACGATCCGCAGGGCAACACGGTCATGGGCAGCCTGCACACCCTGGGCTTCGACGGTGTCCGCGACGTGCGCGTCGGCAAGTTCCTGACCGTCGAGCTCGAGGCCCCCGACGCTGCTCAGGCCGAGCTGGACGCCGCGCGGATGTGCGAGCGGCTGCTTGCGAACCCCGTCATCGAGAGCTACCGGGTCGAGGTGGCGCCCAGCGCTGAAGCCTAGGTCTGTCCGGTCTCATCGGGGACCGGACCATTGCTTGCCTCAGCCTAGTCAACTCCGGGTTAGAATGGCCGAATCATGGCGCTCGGAGGTGCACAATGTTGTTCCACGTCACAATGACTCATACCGAAGACAACTGCCCTGGCTACGACCACGCGCAGATGGCGGAGGCCCTTGAAGGGATGGACAAGCTCTCGGCGGTGGCGGAGCAGCTCGGGATCAAGGTCCACTCGCTGCTTTGGGGAGCCCCGGAGCACGTGGCCTACGCCGTGTTGGAGGCGGACAGCGTGGGAGCGGTGGCTCAGTACGCGAACGCCGTTCCCCTTCGCCAGACGTTCAAGGTCACGCCGGTCGAGCCATTGGAGGCAGTTGTGGAGATGGGCAAAGCGATGATTGCCCGACGCGCCCAGGGCTAGCACCGCCGCGCCTTCCCCCTCGGCGCGCGAGGCGGAGACCTGCGCGCGCCGGGCCCTCACGGGACGTGGCGCCCGAGGATCAGCACCGTGCGCGTGACCCCGTCGAGCTCGGCCACCTGCGGCAGTCGTGCCCACTGCCGAAACCCGTGGCGGCGGAACAGGCCAACGCTCGGCTCGTTGTGGGCGAAGACGAAGGCCAGGAGCGTCCGTAGGCCCAGCGATGGCGCCCGCGTGACGGCTTCGCCCAGGAGCGCGGACCCGATGCCCCGGCGTTGCGACCCCGGCGCGACGTAGACGCTGACCTCCCGCGTGGCCTCGTAGGCGGGGCGCCCGTAGAACGCCCCCACGGATACCCAGCCTGCAACCGTGCCCTCGTGCTCGTAGACCCACAGCGGGTGGCGCGCGTCGTGCTCGTGGAACCAGCCGCGCCGCGAGTCGACGGTAACGGGCGCGATGTCGGCCGTGGCGCGACGTCCCGGGATGGACGCGTTGTAGATGTCGACAATGGCCGCCAGGTCTTGCTCGGTCGCTGGCCGGATCATCGGGAGTTCGCCTCCGGGCGGCTCGCCACGGCAGGGATATGGTATCGGCCCCCACCGGGTTAGCGTCAGCCTGCGATGGTCCCCTTGGTGCTTGGCACCTGGTCGGCGATGCGAGGGTCGATGGTCACGGCGTCCCGCAGGGCACGGGCCAGCGCTTTGAAGGTCGCCTCCGCTTTGTGGTGCGGGTTGACGCCCTCCAAGACCTTGGCGTGCAGGTTAACCCGCGCCTCCACGGCGAAGGACAGCAGGAAGTGGCGTACCAGGTCGCCCGGCAGATCGGCCACGAGCGATTCGCTCAGTCCGAGCTCAATGGCGCCGTAGCCCCGGCCGCTGAAGTCGATGGCGACTCGGGCGAGCGCCTCGTCCAGCGGCACGATGGCGTGCCCCATGCGGCGAATGCCGGCGCCCTCGCCCACGGCGTCCTGAAGGGCGCGTCCCAACGCGATGGCCGTGTCCTCGACGGTGTGGTGCCAGCCGGTCTGGAGCCAATCGCCCTTGGCGTCGACGTCGATGTCCACGAGGCCGTGACGCGCGACCTGCGACAGCAGGTGGTCCAGCATCCCGTTGCCGGAGCTGACGTTGGCCTTTCCAGAGCCGTCGAGGTTGATGGAGACCGTGATCTTGGTCTCCCTCGTCTCGCGGGTGTGGGTGCCGATGCGATCAGCCATTGTCAGCCGTCCCTTCCCTGGGGCCTCGGTCAGTCTCGCAGCGCGACGGACATGGCCTCGATGAGGCGGTCCGTCTCCTCAGGCTTGCCCACGCTGATACGCAGGAAATCGGCGAGTCTGCCGCCGGGGGAGTATCTCACGAAGACTCCCTGGCGGGCCAGGGAGTCGTAGACGGCCGCGCCACGACCCTCGCCAACCTGGCACAGCACGAAGTTTGCTTCGGAGGGCCAGGGCGTCACGCCGTCCATGGCTTCGAGCAAGCCGAACATGCGAACACGCTCGTCGACGATCCAGCCGGCACGCTCGCGCAGCGTGCCCGCGTCGCCCAGCGAGGCCAGCAGCGCCAACTCCGCTGCCTGGCTCACGTTGTACGGCGGCTTTGCCCGCAGGAGCAGGTCCGCCAGCTCGGGCGCCATGAGCCCGTAGCCGACGCGCAGCCCCGCGAGTCCGGCCCACTTGCTCATGGTCCGCAGCACGGCCAGGTTCGGGTGCGCCGGCACCAGCTCCGCCGCCGTGACGCCGCCGAACTCGTGATACGCCTCATCGACGATGACGAGGCATCCGGCCGAGAGCAGGCGTTCGACGTCGGCGAGCGGCGTGGCGTTGCCCGTCGGATTGTTGGGCGACGCGACGACTACGGCTTTGGCCCCTTCGGAAGCCGCCGTCGCGAGAACGCCTTCGATGTCCACCTCGAAGAGGCGCCCGCGCTCCACCGCCACGGTCCGCCCTTCGCATACCTGCGCGACGAAGGGGTACATCCCGAACGTCGGCACGCTGTCGATTATGGCGTCGCGGGGGCCAAGCACAGCCCGGAACAGCAGGTCGATGACCTCATCGCTGCCGTTGCCCACGACGATGTGCGATGGGTCGAGACCGACGTAGGCGCCGACCGCCTCGCGCATCGCCGCCTGGCGGGGGTCAGGGTAGATGTGGGCGCGGTCCAGGTGCGCCAGGGCCTCCGCCACCTTGGGCGACGGGCCGTAGGGGTTTTCGTTGGCGTTGAGCTTGACCACGGCCGACTCCGGGATACCGGCCCGTGCGGCGAGCACCTCCGGGGGGTCGACGGCCTCGTAGGCCGCCAGCTCCAGGAGGTGTGGCCGGACGAGCGAAAGGGCGCTTCGCCGCGCATCCTTCACGACGATGCACCAGGCGAGGGCGCAACGTCGCCCTCGAGGCGGCGCTCGATGGCGCGGGCGTGGGCGCTCAGCCCCTCTGCGCGTGCGATAGTCGCGGCGGCGGGGCCCAGGCGGCGCATCTGAACCTCGCTGAGGTCGATCACTGGGATGCGGCGTAGGAAGTGGTGCACTCCCAAGTAGGAGCCGTGGCGCGCAGTCCCGGCCGTGGGCATGGTGTGGCTGGGCCCGGCGACGTAGTCGCCGATGACCTCGGGTGAATGCTCGCCGACGAAGATGCCGCCCGCGTGCCGGATGTCCGGGACGTAGCGCTCGGCGCCCTCGACGAGCAGGCAGACGTGCTCCGGTGCGAAGAGGTTGGCCAGCTCGATGGCCTCCGCGACGCTGGCGACGACCACGGCGACTCCGTGTTCCATCGCCTCGGACGCGATGACGGCGCGCTCGAGGGTTTTGACCTGCCTATCGGCTTCGGCGACGATGCGCTCGGCCGTCGCGCCGTCGGTGGCGACCAGGACCGGCATGGCCAGCGGGTCGTGCTCCGCCTGCGCCAGCAGGTCGGCGGCCGCGAGGGCCGCGTCGGTGCTCGCGTCGGCGATGACCAGCGTTTCGGTGGGCCCGTAGAGCCCGTCGATGTCGACCGCGCCGTAGACCTCGCGCTTGGCGGCCGTCACCCAGGCCCCGCCGGCCCCGCACACCTTGTCCACGCGTGGGACGGTCTCGGTGCCATAGGCCATGGCCGCGACAGCCTGCGCTCCGCCCACTTGGAGTAGCAGATCGACGCCCGCGAGCTCGGCGGCGGCAAGCACGGCGTCGTTCGACGCTGGGGTACACACGATGACCTCTTCGACGCCCGCGACCTTGGCGGGGATGACATCCATGAGGACGGCCGATGGATACACCGCCGTGCCGCCGGGGACGTAGATGCCGACCCGAGCCAAGGGCACGATGCGCTCGCCGTACCCCTCGTCGGCGGCGTGCCAGGACTTGGGCATTGCCGCCGTGTGAAACGCCGCGATACGCGCGGCGGCCGTGCGCAGGGCGTCGGCCAGCCCGGAGGGCAGCCGATCGAGCGCGTCCGCCGTCTGGTGCCGGGGTACGGCGATCTCGCCGAGCTCGACCCCGTCCAAGCGCCGGGTGTGGTCCCGCACGGCGGCGTCACCGCGCTTGCGCACGTCCTCGACGATCTTCCGCGCCTGCGAGGCGACGGCGGGGTCCAGGTGGCCCGGTGTGCGCGCGAGCAGCTGCCTGCCAGCCTCGATTCCCTGGACGATGCGCATCAGCTGAGGCCCAGATTGGCCAGCAGCTCGCGATAGGCGGCGCTCGCCTGGCCGAACACATAGTCGGCCTGGGAGACCGTCACCGACGCGCCGCCGATGGCGCGGAGGTAGTCCACGACGGTGGAGAGGTTGTCCCGCTCGACGAACATCGTGACCGCGTACCAGCTGCCCGCGCCCGAGGTGTAGACCCGAGCCACGGTCGGCCCCTGAAGCCCCGCGGCCTCTGGGCGCTCCAGTACCCGCGCGGCCACCGCTTCCTCCGATGCGCCTTCGATGTTGGCCGTGACCCGGCAGTAGGCGTCCGCCTGTCGTCGCCCCTCGATGCGCTCCATGATCTCGCGCGTCGCGTCCAGCGCGTCCGGCCTCGAGCGCAGCGTGTCGCGGTTGCCGATCATGCAGCCCTCGGACTCCAGCACGGTGCCGTCGAGGAGGCGCTTGAGCCGGTTTTCGCGGAGCGAGGTTCCAGTGGCGCTGATGTCGATGATCACGTCGGCGTAGCCCATGGCGGGCGCCGCCTCCAGCGTCCCCGAAACTTGCGGAAGGCTGAAGTAGTTCACGCCGTAGCGGAACAGGAAGCGCTGCGCCAGCCGTGGTGCCTTGGTCGCGATACGCAACTCGCGGCCGGACTCGCGAAACTCGACGGAGAGGTCGGCCAGGTCGGCCATGGACTCGACGTCGACCCATGCATCGGGGACGGCGACGACCAGCTCGCAGCGGCCGTAGCCGAGGTCCTTGAGCAGCAGCGTGCTCTGCCCCGCCTCGACGCGCCGCTCCTGGTAGTCGTCGTAGCCAACGAAGCCGACGTCGGCGTTGCCCTGCTCGACCTGCGCGGTGATGTCACGGGCCCGCTGGAGGATGACCTCGACGCCGGCGACCGCCGGGACAGCGGCGACGTACCGGCGCGGGCTCGGTCGGTCGATGGGCATGCCGGCGCGCGCCAGAAAGCCCAACGTCGGCTCGTACATAGCGCCGTCGCTGGGGACCGCGACCCGAAGGCGCGGGCTAGACCCGTTGCTCGTCGACCGTGCCATCGCGTCCCACCCGTATGATTGTTTCGATGCCGCGTTGCTTGGCGTAGCGCGCCGATTCCAGGTCGCTGCGGCCGAGCACCTCTATCTCCGTCGGGATGCCCTGGGCCCGGAGCCGCTCCGCCGTCTCGACGGCCTGCTGTATGGCGGTCTCCTGCGCGGTGACCAGCACCCGGCCCGGCGGCTCGGGCTCGTCGTCGCCGAAGCCCGCTGGCAGCAGCTGCGATACGCGTTCGAGGCTATAGGCGAAGCCCAGCGCGGGCACATCTTCGTCGGCACCCAAGGCGCGCACAAGGCCGTCGTACCGGCCCCCGCCGCCCAGCGAGGGAGCCTCCTTCACGCGCGCGTGCTCGATATCGAACACCACCCCGGTGTAGTAGGCGATGTCCCTGGCGGTCCCCAGGTCCAGCACCGCCTGCGCACCCATCAAGTCGTAGCTGCCGAGGGCCTCGATCAGCCGGTCGAGCGGGGCCAGCACGTCGGGGTCGATCTCGTACTTGCCCACGAGACTCCCCAGGCGCTTTCGGGCGGGAGATATCGGACCCGCGGCGGCGGCGAGCTCGCCGGCGAAGCCGAGCGCACGCTCGATGGTCGCCGGGTCCTCCACCTCGCGCAGCTTCTTGAGGTACCGCCGAAATATCTCCTCGGCGCTCCGCTGGCCCGTGGCGCCAGACACGGCGTCGGTCAGGAAGCCTTCCACCATCTCCTGGGCGTCCTCCGTCTCCAGACGGCCTGCCAGCGACGTCAGCTGACGCCGTCTCCGCTGGGACAGCATGCCGAGGTCCTCCGCGCGCCGGTGGACGGCGTCTGGGCCCGCGCCGCCGGTGCGGAGGTCTCCCAAGCTGCCCAGGACGAACACGCGCGCCCGCTCGCTGAGCCCGAGGGCGGCCAGGAGCGCGTTGACGACACCGACGTGGCCGATGCGCAGACGGTGGCCGCGAACCCCAAGAAGCGCGAGTCCCTGGGCGGCCAGCGCGATCACTTCGGCATCCGCGACTTCGCTGCCAGCGCCAATGAGCTCCGCGCCGACCTGCTCGAACTCGATCGCACCTGAGCGGCCAGCACCCTCGCCCTCGTAGCGGAACACGGGGCCGTGGTACTGGAGGCGCAGCGGCAGTGGGCCGCCCAGCGTGCCCTCGGCGTAGGCGCGCACCACCGACGACGTGAACTCGGGCCGCAGGCTGACGCGCCGACCGCTGGGGTCGGTGAAGCTGTACATGCGCGCGGCGAGCTCTCCCCCTGATTTGCGCAGGAAGAGCTCAGTCTGCTCCAGCGACGGCACGCCGATGACGTCGTACCCGCGGCGGCCCAGAAAGGTCTCCAGGCGTCCTCGGATCGTGGCCATGCGCCGCCACGCCTGTGGGGCGAGGTCGCGAGTGTTACCCACCGTTCGTCTCCCGGGTCGTCTCACAACGAAACTGGCCCGTCCACTTCCGCGGACCGGCCTTCTATTCTACTGGTCATTTCGCCGACGGTTCTACTGGTCATTCTACCGGCGGTGGCAAGGCCGTAGACGTGGCCGCCGTCTGCCGCGTGGGCTACGGACCTATCCGGGTCAGCGTGACCTCACCGTCGCCGAGCTCATGGACCGCGCCGTCGCTCGCGCGCAGCATCAGCCCCCCGCTGTCGGAGATGCCCTCAGCCACGCCGTCCAGGCGCGCCTCTCCCCAGCGGACGCTGACCTCCCGCCCCGTTGTGTCCACGAGGCGGCGGTAGGCGTCCAGCGTCTCCCCGCTCGCTGTGCCGGTGTAAGCACCGTCCAGGGCCCGCAACACGGCGTCCGATGCCCCGACGAGGTCGAACCGCCGCCCGGTCTCGTGGGCGAGACTGGTCACGGCGCTCCGGGGCTCTGGGACCGCGTCGGGGTCGACGTTGAGGTTGAGGCCGTAGCCAACGACCGCGACGCCGCTTCCATCGGTACCTACTCGGGACTCGACCAGCACACCGCAGAGCTTCTTGCCGTCGACGTGGACGTCGTTCGGCCACTTGATCCGGCACGCCAGGCCAGCCAGGGCCTCGGTGGCACGCGCCACTGCGACGCAGGCGGCCATGCTCAGGCCGGCGAGGATGTAGGCGTCGGCCGTTATGACGACGGACTGCAACAGCGATTCGCCCTGCCCGCCGGTCCAACGCCGGCCGAAACGGCCCCTGCCCGCCCGCTGCGCTAGGCTCTGAACGGCGAGGCCGTGCACCGGCCCCTGCTCGACGCGGGCCCACGCGGTGTCCATGGTGGAGCCGACCTCGTCGTAGCAGACGGTATGCCGGCCAAGACTCAGGTCCGGTAGGAACCGCTCCCACAGCACATGGTCGACCATGAACGCTCCAGTGCTGGCGTGCATGCATGCGACGCCGTCGATCGGCGATACACTATAGACTCAGTTGGTGGGCGGCCGAATAGGTAATCGCGGAGGGGGAGCATGGTCGAACGGATTCTGGTCCCGCTGGACGAGTCGGATTTCTCGCAACGCATCCTGCCCACGGTGACAGACCTCGCCAAGCAGACCGGCGCATCGGTGCGGCTGCTGACGGTCGTGGCGAAGCCCGAGCGAACAGGCGCGCCAGGCGTCGCGCAGGTCGGTGGCCTCATCGGCGCCAGCTCAGCGGCACCGAGGGACGCCGCTGGGTTGAGCGACCCCCAAACGGCGGGAGCGGGCCGTGCCAACAAGGAACACCTTGAGTCCGTGGCGGCGCCGCTTCGGGAAGCCGGAGTCAAGGTCGAGACGCAGGTGCTGTTCGGCGACGACGTTGTCGCTCGAGTTAAGGACGCCGTGGACGCGCACGACAGCGACCTCATCGCGCTGTCGACGCATGCCCGGACCGGCCTCGCGCGCACGCTCATGGGGAGCGTGGCGACGCGGTTGCTGCGCGAGGCGAACAAGCCTGTGCTGCTGATCCGGCCTCAAGACGTATAGCGCCTGCCGACGCGGGAGTAGCTCAGTGGTAGAGCATCTGCCTTCCAAGCAGATGGTCGTGGGTTCGATTCCCATCTCCCGCTCCAACCTGACAGGAAGCACACAACGACCATGAAAACGGAGCGGGCAACATGTATTCATGGAACGTCACGACAATCTGCCTTTGGAACGGAAACGTGATCGTCGCCAGCTGAACAGCTTCTCGCGGCGATCTGCCCAGCCGGATCTGCCGCCTTTGTTCCGCTTGTTCATCCATGGCAGACGGAGCCGGATAGCCGACACGACCCGCGGTTGGTACGAAGAGGCCTTCGCGTCGTTCTGTCGGTTCGCGGCGGCCCAGGACGTCGACCCGGGCGAGCCGGCCAACCTGGAGGGCAGAGAGGCCAGGCACCTGATCGAGGGTTGGCTGAACGGCCTGAAGGATGCCGGCTACGCCGACAACACGCTCAACAACCGATTCCGGGCCCTGCGCGCCTTCTTCAACTGGGCGGTCGAGGACGAAGAGGTCATCGAGAAGTCTCCGATGCGCCGCATGCAGGCGCCCCCGACGTCGAAGGAGATCCCCGAGGAGTTCACCGAGGCTGAGCTGGCGGCGATGCTCCGCCTCTGCCCTCCCAACCGTTGGTGGGGAGCCCGCGATGCGGCGGTAATCCTTCTCGCGTGCACGGCGGGGCTACGACGTGAGGAGATTTCCAAGGCCGACCGCTACGACGTGAACGATGAGCGGGGTCAGTTGATCGTTCATGGCAAGGGGAAGAAGCAGCGCATCGCCCCTGTCGGCGACGACCTGCTGGGAGTTCTGCTCCGGTACGACCGCTTCAGGTCCGCGCGCGAGCCCGCGCTGGTACAGACGGCACCGCACCGGGGATCGCATCGCCTGTCACCAAACGGGGTGTATCAGGTGATGCACGATCTGGCCGTACGGGTCGGTATCGGGGGCAAGGTTCTGGGTGTGCACCGCGGCCGCCACACCTTCGCCCGGCAGGTCCTGCGGACGACGGGCAACCTGAAGCTGGTCCAGGACCTAATGGGCCACTCCAGCATCAAGATCACCGGAGACATCTATACGAGGGGGATGGGCGGCGAGCACGCCACCGAGGAGTTCAAGAAGGCCGACCCGTTCGGTGAATGGAGGCTCTAAGAACGCGAGGGGCTAGACGCGTCCATCGGGGCCAACCTGTGTGTCGGGGGGTACCGTTTGAATGGGCCACGGAATATGGGAAACCGAGAATGCGATTGCATTCTGGCGGCAAGGGAAAGCTGCATGCGTTCCGCATGTGAGTTGAGTTGGAACTGCGGCCAGCCACTCATGCTGTGCCCCCCGTTCCCGGCTGTGCCTGGAGCAAAAGCCTGCTACGATCACGCCCCTCTCGTGAGGGTTGGCCGGCCGGGCTGGGTTATCGCGGGAGGGGGGGACCAGGAGCGGGAAAGGAGAGCATGGGGTCAGACAGGCTATGGCGCGACATTCAGGGACGCCACCACGCGACAAGAGGAGCGCGCGAAGCTCCTCCGTGCGGCAAAGAACGCTGAGGCCCGCCCAGGTCCCGTCTCGAAGCCGGCGGTGAGGAGGATGGCCTCGACCTCGGCGGCGGGTGTGGAGGTGCCAGCGGACTGGATATTGCGGGCGAGGTCGGTGGGGGTCCCGTCGCCATCTGGCGCGACGCCGACTTAACGGGTAGCAGGAGCGGGGAGAGGGCATGGGCGTAGAGCGGCTCATACGTGATCTCAAGGACGCGGACAAACGGCTGGGGGGTACGAGCGTTCCTGGAGCTGGAGGCGGCTTCCTGGATGGTGGTTGGCTGCCGCCCGTCGGTGAAGCGCGTCCTTGGCCCATCGCCGTATTCGGCCTCATCCTCCTCCTCATAGTTGGTATGGGTGCCGGGGCGCTCTGGTACTTCGAGTATTCGCCTGCGGCAGCAGAGGACGGGTCAGTTGCCTCGCAACCGCCGGGGGGGCCGGTGACCGCCCCGCTGACGTCTACACCGACACCGACCCCTACACAACGACCGACGCCCACCCCAAGGCTGCGGGAGCCCGTGGAAGTCGGGCTCCCGCAGCCACCCATCGTCGCTGTGCCTCCCCCACCCCTGTCTACTCCGCCAGTGGCCATTGCTACGGCCCTCCCACTCATCAGGGCTGTCCCAACTCCCGCGCTCTCACTGTTGCGGCCAGTGGTCATCCCAACGCTCATCAGGGCCGCCCCAACCCCGGACCTTCGCACCCACGCGCTTGATCTGATCAACCAGGACCGCGCCGACCATGGACTGGCCCCCGTCGTCCTCGGCACCAATCCGGCGGCGCAGATGCACGCCGACGACATGCTTGAACATAGCTACCTGGGTCACTGGTGGGTGGACGGACGCAAGCCGTACATGGTGTACACCCAGACCGGCGGCACGAGCTACGCCGGCGAGAACGCGGCTTTCAAAGGATGGATGGACAGGGAGTGGAGTGCGGCGAACTGCGACTCGTGGCTCGTTCGGTGCTCGGCTACCGCGCCGGTTGAGTCGATAGCCGATCTCCAATATCGGATGATGTACGACGACGCGGACTCGGATTGGGGGCACCGTGACAATATCCTGGGGGAGGGTCATCGGGTGGTGAACCTCGGGATCGCGTTCAACGGTCGACGGCTGACGTACGTCCAGCACTTCGAAGGAGGAGCGGTGATCGCGCCGGTGCCGCCGGCCCTCGGGGCCGGTGGACGGCTGCACCTGGAGCTCGTTAAGCAAGAGCCTGGCGTCCCCATCCGGCCGGTCATCAACATCTACTACGATCCGCCTCCCGTGCCTCGGACGCCCGAGGCGATCGGCAGGCTCAGCAGTTACTGTCTTGGTGGCGGGTTCACCGACGACTGCGACGGCGTCGAGGCACTCGTCAGGATTCTCGCGCCGCCCGGCGCTGGTCGCTACTACAGCGACCTAGCGCCTAACATGGTGGTCGCCGACATCAGGTGGGAGGAGACGACCAACCACTTCGCCGTGACGGCCAGCATGGGTACGTGGTTGGAGGAGCCAGGCGTCTACACCGTCGTCACCTGGAGCGGCACGGCGGGTCGCGAGATACTCACCGAACTATCTCTGTTCGTGGAATGAAGCCCCTCCCGCTAGCTCTTTACGGGACCGTCACCGTATGGGGCGGGCTCGAGAGAGACGTGCCGAGGGCGTTGACGGTGCGCACCCGATAGGTGAGCTGGGTGCCGCTGGCCTGGTCGTCGGTCGGGTCGGTGTAGGCCCCTGCGCGCGACGGTGTCGCGCCCCGGAGCACGCCGCCGCGCTCGATTTCGTAGTGGGAGATCGTGTTATAGCCCCGCGTCGGCTCCGACCAGCCCAGGGCCACGCTGGAGCCGTCGGCCGCGACCACGCTCGTGATGCTCCCTGGCGGCAGCGGGAAGTCCTCCTGGACGGTCAGCGTCGTCTCCGCAGACCCGAACAGGGCGAAGGCCACCGCGGTGAGCACGAGGACGATGCTCATGGCACCTCGTCGCGACATGGCCTAGTCCCCCTCTTCGGTGAAGATGGCCCATGCGGTGCCGACCACATCGAGCAGCAGGTAGAGGGCGACGACCATCACGGCCCAGGCCAGCAGGTCGAGCTGTCGCTCGAACAGCGTGAACGCCAGGGCCATGGAGGCAAGGGATCCCGCAATCTCGAGGAGCACGTCCAGGATGGGGGCCATGTCGGTCAGCGCCTCCGCCTGCGGCGTAGGGAGATGCCCTCGCCGATCGTCGCGGTGAGGGGGCCCATGTCGATCTCGCGCTGGCTCGGGGGGTCGGAGTCGCGCGCGAGGAGGGTGTAGCTCTCTTCGGGGGTGCCGGGCTGGCGCACGCCGGGGTCCTTGCGTAGGTATTCGAAGGCGCCGGTGTTCACGTCGGCAACGACGTAAAGAGGGCCCTTTGAATCCTCGGCGTGCTGCCAGGCGGCGATGGCGGGATAGGGTTTGCGCTTGGCCCGCGCCTTCGCACGCTCGATGCCGACCAGCTGGCGCTTGCGCACGCCGATACGCAAGCGCCTCCCCCGCGGTTTCGGAAAATGCTTAACGGCCTCGTCGACGATGACCGCATCGTCCGGGTCCTCCAAGGGCCTGAGGGTAAGCTTGATCGCCGGTTCCGGCCCTTCGCCAGGCGTGACGGTGGGTTGCAGCTGCACGCGCGTAGCGGTCGCAAGGCTGGGGTCGTCGAGCCGTGGTATGCGCGATGGGGCCAGGTCGGGCGCCTCGATAGGGCCCCGGCGCGGGACCAGAACATAGGGCCAGGGCGCATCCCCTCGCGAAGGGGTGATGGCGCGGGTGATCTCCTCGGTCGCTGCGGGCGCTGGGCGCGAACCCCCCCGCGGGCTTTGCGCCTGCTTCTCCTTCGGGGCGGGCTTCGCGGCCTCCGCCGGGGCCTTCGCGGGTCCTTGCCGAGGTACAGGCGCAGGTGGCGGTGGGGCGATGGCCCGCTTGGCGCGTGATGCCTCCTCGATGATGCGGGAGACCTCGGTGATCACCGAGGCCTCCCGCACGGCGGCGGCCGCCGCGTCGTCCGGAGCTGCGACCGCGGTACCACCGCCTTTGCCACGGGGCTCAACGGGCCTGCTCCTGGAGTCGCGCAGGCCTCGCAGGAGGGTATCGCGGGCCCTGTCTACCTCTTGCTGCAGCTCGACGAGCCGCCGGATGTGCGCGGGTTTGCCGATGATGGCTCCCGCCTCGGCGAGGGCAGCGTCCTGGGTGGCGCGCAGGAGATCCAGACGGGCGGCGTCGGCGAGCGCCTGGGCGTGCTCGCCGAAGAGCGCACCGCGGCCCGCCAACGCGTCGTTGCCCACACGCCTGCCGAAGTCGGTGATCGCCCGTCCGCCGCTGCGGATCAGTTCGGAACTCCTCGCGGCTCCCCCTACCAAGAGGCGGCCGAAGGCCCGGGTGAGCTCGATCTCTGCCAGCCGCTGCGCTTCAACGGGCATGGTTGCCATGGTTGCCCCGGTTTCCGGCAGGCGCAGCGCGGCGATGGTACGCCTGGCGGCACCGGAGGCGAGGGCGCCTATCTGAGCCTGTTGTGCGCGGCTCATCTCGTCGAGCGGTAGATCGGTGAAGGCTGTCCGTAGCAGGCCCCTTGCGCCCGCCCGCACGTCCGTACTGGTGGCAGCGGAGGCGAGGGAGCGCAGCTGAGCCTGTTGTGCGCGGCTCAGCTCGTCGAGCGGTAGGTCGGTGACGGCTGCCCGTAGCAGGCCCCTTGCACCCGCCCGCACGCTCGTACTGGCCCCGAGCGTGGCCAGCTGGACCACATCGAGGGCGCTGTTGAGGGCGATCGCCCCCCATGACATGCCCTCGAAGCCGCCCCGGCTGTTGACCTGGCGCAGCGCCCAGAAGCCGGGCACGATGACCTCGGCGGCATCGAGGCCGCCCTCCCGAAACGCGCGCGCCGAGAGCAGGGCGACCTCGGCGGCGCTTTCTGCCTGCAGGTCGGCACCCTGGTTGATGAGCCGAGCCGCCTCCGCCGGGCCTTCTTTTGCCAGCTCTTTTGCTACTGATGGCGGCAGGGCGCGGGCACGTTGCAGCGCCAACTCGGCCAGGGCCTGGTCCCCTTCCGCATCTCGGGTCTTCCGACTGCTTTGCAGTGCGGACTCGCGCCGTTGCAGGTCGGCGAGGTCAAGGATGTCGGTGGCGGCTGCGGTCCTGGCGCGCTGGTAGGACTCGAGCCGCACCTTCGCCCGTTCGAGGGCGGCCTCTGCCTCCTCGGCGGTCTGGAGCGTCATGGCCTCGGTGAACGCCATGGCCTCCTGCGCAGCCTGCTTGTGCGCATCGTAGGTGCGGATGAGAAGGGGGGTGAAGTCAACGCCGCTCTCCTGCGGCGCGTTGTAGGCATCGAGGCCGAGCTCGTTGAGGCGACGCTGCGCCTTGGGTCCAAGCGATTCGTATCTCTCCCGGTCGACCCGCTCGCCGCTGTCCAGTAGGACGGTGGCCGCTTCGATGTAGGCATCGAAGCCGAGCTCGTTGAGGCGGGCCTGCTCGACGGGGTCCATAGCCTCGTATCTCTCCCGGTCGACCCGTTCGCCGTTGTCGAGCACGACGGTGGCCTGCTCCACCGCTTCGTTGTAGGCATCGAAGCCGAGCTCGTTGAGCTGAGCCTGCTCGACGGGGTCCATAGCCTCGTATCTCTCCCGGTCGACCCGTTCGCCGTTGTCGAGCACGACGGTGGCCTGCTCCACCGCTTCGTTGTAGGCATCGAGGCCGAGCTCGTTGAGCTGGGCCTGCTCCCCGGGCGACATGGATTCGTAGCCCTTTCGGTAGACCCGCTCGCCGGTGTCCAGCAGGACGGTGGCCTGCTCCGCCGGTGTCGGGGATGCCGGGGCGGGGTCATTGAGGCGGCTCTTTATCTCTTCGGTACGGCGGGCGAGGGCCTCGGGCGTCTCTCCTTTGGGGGAGCGGAACAGGTCGGCCGTCGTCACGTCGGGGTAGGGGTCGTCGGGGTCGGACGGCGACGGGAGGCCGGGGAGCGAGGGTGGTGGGCCCGGGTCAGTGGATGCCGGGGATGCCGGGGATGCCGATGCGGGCGGTGCTGGCGTATCGCCCCCTGGCGTATGGGCGGTGGGGGCTTGGGCATAGCGCTCCCGCGCGAGGCGCTCGAGCTCCTCGGGTGTGGTGTCCTCGGGTGCGCCCAGCAGGTCGTGCAACGTAGACATGTCTAACCTCCTATGAGTTGTGATCCCCCGGCGAACAGCTGTGAGATGGCCCCGACCAGGAGCAATGGTTTCGGGATGGCGCTGATGAGGGTGGCCACCGCCTGGACCATGCGGGGGCCGACGTTGATAGCGAGGCCGAGCGCCACGCCGGCGCTGATGGGCAGGAAGAGCAGGTAGCGGATCCAGCGGCCGCCGGCGGAGTCGAACACGGCGAGCTCCCATAACAGGATCGCGCGCACCGAGGTCAGCCACTCCAGGCTGATAGTGGGAATCTTGATGGGGAGGACGGGGATCGGCTGCAAGCGCAAGGCGTCGAAGGCCAGGAAGCGCGAGAGGTGCTCCGAGGGCGCGCTGGCAAAGACGCCGTCGACCAAGAAGACCATGAAGGAGACCAGGACGTACGTCCAGATCAGCCAGATCATGACGGGGACGCTCATCGGTGTGCTATCTCCAGCATGGCGGTGGAGGCGAAGAGGCTGAGGGCGGCGAAGGCGAGCCAGGCGGCGTCGATGCCTCCTATCAGCATGGCGAGCGTGAGGACCAGGCCGACGATGACGGCGTCGACGACACCGTTGGAGATGTAGCGGTTGGCGTAGCCGACGGCGCCGAAGGCGAGCAGCAACCCCACGAGCAGATACCAGCTCTCGGAGGGCATGCCACTGGAGGCGGCGAGGTCGCCGATGTTGGTGGTGAAGATGGAGTCGATGCGCTCGGGGGCTGCGGTGAAGGGTGCGGTGTCGGGGTTCCCGACGACCTCCACCTCATCCTGCACACCGACGGCGCCCGGTGCGCGCGCGCTCGAACCGTCGAAGCGCAGGGAGACGGATGCGGCCACGAGGGATGCGGCGTTGGGCCGCACGAAGGTGTAGGTGGCGTCGGTGCCTGCGGTGCCCTCCCAGGTCCAGGAGTTGGCCTCGGTGCCCGCCTGCGTCTGTGCGATGTCGTCGGGCGCGGTGGGCAGGGAGTAGGCGTCTACGTAGCCGGTCCCTGCTTGCAGTGCGAAGCCGGCCAGCTGGAGATCTGGGCCCAGCGTGTAGGAGGTCGCGGCTCCGGCGAAGGCGGCGTCGCTGGTGCCGGTGGCGGAGACGAGGTCCACGTCGAGGGAGACATCCCCGTCGTCGACGGTGAGGGTGATCACGTCGTGGGGGCCGGCACCGGCAGTGACCTCGATCGCCTCGTGCTCGATGAGCGACCCCGTCACCTCAACGCTCATATTAGACAGCGTGGGGTTGCATAGATTAGAGAAGGACCCGACCTCCACCCCGAACTCCGCCCCGTTCACCGCCGTGGCGGTCCATCCGCCGCTCGGCGCCGGCATCGTCAGACTCCCTGTGGAGCTGGGCGCGACAGACACCTCATTGCCGGTGTAGGTCGTCCCACTCCTGACAGCCACCGGCCTCAAACCGGTGTAGCTGGTGTTGGTGGGGGAGCCGTCGTTTGTCCCTGCGCAAGCCACGTAGACGTTGATCTTGACGGCCGTGATGCTCGTGCTCGCGGTATGCACGTCCCCGTAGGTGAAGGTCCCTTCGTCCCCCTGAGAGTCGGTGTTGTAGGTAATGTCGATGCCCCCACCGTCGCGGATGCACTCCCAGTCGGTCGTCGCGCCGGAGCAGCCCGTCCGCGTGCCGGGCAGGGTGTGTGTCCCTGCCCCGTCCGGCGCCAGATCCGCGGAGGTGGGCGAGGTTCGGAAGGAGGCGCCGATGATGCCCGTGCGGGCGTACAGCTCCCAGTTGTCGCCGTTCGAGGCGAAGGTCCGGTCGGTGGTCCCGACGTCCCCAGCCGTCACGTCCGTCAGTGCGTAGCGCCTGTTCGCGGCGGTGGGGGAGAAGCTGCCATAGGTCACGTCCACCTGGTCATCCGCGCCGAGCCACCAGCGCTGGTCGTCCGCGCCCTCGAGTGCCACCACGCGCTCCACCGTGCTGCCGGCGGGCAGGGCGTTGTCGAGCCGCACCCACCAGGTCGCATCGCTCGCGTCGAGGTCCTGGAGCAGACCACCGTCGATCGATGCGCCTGCTCCCGTCGACGCCATGAAGCCGTGCTCGATGAGGGCGTCCGCGTTGACCGTGACGGGGGCATGTGTGCCCGCAGGCACCGTGGTCTCCCCGTCGTTGCGGACCTCGATGGCGAGCTCGGGCGCCTCCTGTGCCTCCTGAGCTGAGGCGACCGGTGTGCCGGCGTGCAGCAGCCCGAGGGCGGCGGTGCCGAGGACTGCGACGGAGAGGAGGCGCTGCATGGGCTATCCCCGCGGCCAGAGGCGGGTGACGAGCAGGGACGTCGCCACGAGGATCTGGACCGCGACCAGTGCGAGGACCGCGACCGCGGGCCACAGCCCCAATGAGGCCACCCAGAAGGCGATCAGCGGCGCGGCCAGCAGCACGGGCCGCACGGCCCGTAAGTACGACAGGTAGTAGACCAACGCCCCGACCGCCAGCATAAGGACCGCCCAGAGGATGATGCCCGTCCCCACCGCTGGCATCCCGATGACCCTGCCGAGGGCCCGCAGGTCCACCCCCACCGTGGAGGAGGCCCCCGTGTCCTCGATGGTGGTCCCGGCCCCGGGCAGCTCCTCAGGACGGGCCTCGCGCAGCAGCGTGTTGGCAAAGAGAGCGGGCATGCGGCCCAGGAGTGCGGGTGCGGCGGCCTGCACGAGCGCGGCCCCCTCGATGGTGATCAAGCCCCCCTGGACGTACGCGCCGGCGTCGATGTCCGGGTCTTCCCGCTCGAGGCCCTGCAGGAGCGCGGGCAGACGGCTGGCCATCACCACGGCCGCCGCGTCGGTGTCGTCGGCGTCGCGCCACGTAAGGCCGGCGGTGACCTCCTGTGGGTCGGTGTTGAGGACGGGAGACTCGATGATGCTCGCCGTGTAGGTCCCTTCCCACGTGGCGGTGTCCGGGGGGAGATACAGGGCGAAGAGCGCGTGGCCGGTGAGCGGCGGGTTCATGCGGACGAGGACCGCGTCGGTCGCGTCCGTGAGCTGCGCGATCAGGCCGTCGGGGCCCGCCTCCCCTCCCTCCGCGGCGTAGGTGCCGAGGAGGAGCACGTCATCGGTGATGAAGGCGTGCCGGAAGGCTTCGACCTCGAAGAGCGCGAGGCGCGTGAAGGCCGTCTGCGCGGGTGCCGCCCCGAGAAGCAGCAGCCCCAACGCGGCCACGGCAGCGATGCGCATGGCACGCCTCCCTCCACCTTCAACCCCAGACCTGGATCCGCTGGCCCACGGCTTCAGGCTGCAATCGCTGGGTCATGGCTGGTCCCTCCGTTGCTTTGGCGAGGGACCAGGGATACGGGTGCACCCCTGGCCCCTCCCAAAGCGCCGAGTGGGTCTCCTACCGGAAGCCGCCGCCCACGGCCGGGCCAGCCTTGTCCTTGCGGCCGCCAACGCGACTGCGCACCGCGCCGACGCCGGTGCCGAGCAGCTGCAACATGTAGGCGATCGTCACCAACGACAGGGCGGTGGTCACGCCGATATAGCGGGGTGCGGGTTCAAAGACCTCCCGCACCTGACCCTCGAAGGCGGTGATGACCGGAATCAGGATCACCATGACCGTGACCTCGATCACCGTCTGCATCGCGCTCTCGGCCCCACCGCCCCCGGACATGAGCCCGGCGCGCATGGCCGCCCCGCCCAACGCCGCCCCGATCACGCTGATGAGCAGGAAGAAGGGGATGATCGTGAAGATCGTCAGCTTCGTCGAGTCCTCGAGCGGCTTGAGATAGGACACCGTGGCGGTGCCCGTCCCCGTGATCGTCCGTGTCGTGGCGTTGTAGGTCACGGCCGTCCCGTCGTCCGTGCTCATGCTGGTCGTGTCGGCATAGAAGTGGCCCGGCTCGGGGATCGTCGCGGTCCCCGCTACCAGAGCGATCGTCGCGGGGTCGGAGCCCGCGTCGGTGAGCGGTCCCTCCACGATGATCAGGCCGAGCAGTCCGACCACGACAGCGAACACCGTCCCCAACGTCGCCGTCATCCGTACGCTTTTCATGGCGCTCTCTCCTTTCCACAACGGCGGAGACCTCGTTGGGCTTCATTTTGCGAAGCGGGAAGCCCAGTGGACCCCCGCTCTGCTCGCCGCGCCCTCCACGTTAGGCAGGCCTACCCCACCCCCGTCAATACTGTGAAGTTTCACAGTGCCCGCCTCGGCGATCATGTGGCCTGCAAGCAGGCCATTGCCATGTGCGGGCACCCCTACTGTGAAGTTTCACAGTGTTCGGAAGGGGCATACTTTCCCTAGGAGAACGGGGGGGCCGTGATACGCTGATACGGCGTTGCTGGAGAGCAGGGCCAATGATGACGACAGCCATCGCGAACGCCATCGTCGAGGTTCAGGGCTACCACGGTTACACGTGGTCGCAGATGACGGAGTTGCTCGGCGTTACGCCGAGCGATCTCTCCCAGTACCGGCGCGGCAAGCATGAGCCATTGGCAGGCGTAGCACGCAGGCTTTATATCGCGGCCCTCGGACCTCGTCCCGATTGGAGGGCGCTCCAGGAGACGGCTCCACTCCTGACTGCGTTGCTGCAAGGTACCGGTCCCTATGAGGACCCCACGGCGAAGGTGCGGATGCGTCAGCAGCCAGCCCCACAGCGCCTGCCCTCGGGCGGTCGCTGGATCCCCGGGCTGATCCCCCTGGTGGAGGACGACGAGGAGGAGCTGCGGTGAAGGCCCTGGTCGTGTCCCGCGATGCCACCCTGGAGGAGCGCAAGCTCAAGCGCACCGGGGCCGTCCTGTTGGACGACAGGGCCCAGGCCATATACGTCACCCCGACCGTGATCCGCCGGGGGATGGTGCTGCTCTCCGACGAGCAGCTGCCCCCCGTGCGCATGCCCTGGCAGTCCCCTGACGAGGTACGGATCACGCAGGGCCTCCTGAATCGGGTGATCGCCGACCGCTCCCGAGCGGTCAGGCTCGGGGACCACAGCCTCGGCTCCGCCACGCTGCACTGGCTCCGTGTCATCACGGTCGGCGTCGTGGTGCTGGGACTCCTCCTGGCGTTCCTCGTCGTGGTCGTGGGCATGCCGCAGCTGCTCGACCTGCTCGAGCGCTAGCCATGGAGCCGTTCGTGAGGAAGGTGCGCGCCGTCCTGCGGGCCCTGGTGCGCAGGGCCGGGCAGCAGGGGCCGGCCGCCTACTACATCGAGTATGGCCGGGCCATCGCCGCGGGCCACCTGCCCCGCGACGTTGAGCCGGCTGAGGAGCTGCTCTGGAACGAGGGGGCCACCGCCCTGCTGGTCCGGGGCAAGGAATGTGGGAAGCTCACCGTCGCCCATGACGAGTGGCACTACCTCACCGTGGACGACGTCTTCCCCGTGACGGCGCTCGGCGCCGCGGCACGGGCTAGGGCGAGCGGCAAGGCAAAGGCGCGGGCCAAGGAGGCCGATGAGGGCACGGTCCACGGCTTCCTGGACGTGGTGACGTACGGGCGCTTCGGCCACCTCACGGGCCAGACACCCACGAGCTTCTACCACACCTATCAGGCACGCGACCTGGCCCACACCTTCGAGGGGGGACGCCTCACCGATGCCGTCCAGGGGCTGAAGGCTTCGCTGATCTGGCTCGCCGTCGCCATGCTGGGCGCCATCGTCCTACTGGGATTCGCCCTGCGAGGAGGGGGCTAACGGATGGAGGAGCAGCGCAACGGCTCGACACCCCTCACCGAGGAGGGCTTCCAGGCCGGGGGACGCTCCGGCATCGACGCCGGCGAGTTCCTGGACCCGGGCGACGAGTTCTGGGGAATGCTCATGCGCTCGGCCATGAACCGCTCGCGGCAGGTGGCCTGGCTGAACGCCTTCGAGACCGCGATCGCCTACGAAGACGCCGAGACGACCCACTCGCTGCTGAGCCTGCTGGTGCTGAGCTCGGCGGAGGACGGACGTGCCCGCCAGGACGCCCTCGCCGCCATGACCCAGCAGCGCCCGCCCTTCGCCGGCGGCCCGCGCCGCCGCGGCGGGTTCTTCTCGCGGCTCGGCAAGGGAGGCAAGCAGGAGGAGGCCAATGAGCCCGCTGCGGACGCGCGCTAGCCGCATGCGGTTGCCCTTGGGGCGTATCCGCGTGGGCGGCGGTGGTGGCTCAACACCCGTCGGTCCGAGCTCGAGCGTTCAGCCCTATGGGATCCACGCCTACGTCGGCCCCTTCGGCGCCGGCAAGACACTCCTGGCGCTCCACCACGCCTACCCCTATCGCGACCGGCCCTGCGCGGGCCTCTGCGGCGTCCGCGGCTGCCCCGAGACGTGGGACGTCTTCACCAACCTGCCCTCCACCTGGTCCTGGGCAAAGCCCCTGCACGTGGCGGGCCAGTTCCTGGGCAGCACCGAGAACGTGCCCGACCACGCGGTGATCCTGCTGGACGAGGGCTACCAGTACATCGATACCCAGAACCAGATGAGCGGCGCCCAGCGCGCCCTCACCAACCGCCTCATGCAGGTCCGCCACAAGACCCTCAAGGTCCTCATCAGCGCCCAGTCCTTCGACTTCGTGGCACGCCGCATCCGCGGCCAGGCCGCGCGCACCTACAACTGCTGGAACCCCGACCAGGAAGGCCACCGCGTCTACGCCGCCGTCTACACCGGCGCCGTCGGATGGATGCCCCCCTGGATGCGCTCGTCGGGCATGGTCTACGACGGTATCCGGGTCTGGCAGACCACCAGCTCGCGCCACCTGTACGACACACGCAAGGACCTGGCCGACGCCCGCGGGGAGATGCGCAAGCCCGCAGCAGACAAGCGCCGTGCCTTCACCGACCCCAACGGCAACGTCTTCTTCCCCACCGTCTCCGAGCTCGTCGAGACCGCCCTCGCCCAGCGCGTCCAGCAGGGAAAGCGCCGCTTCTCCCCCACCGACCTCGCCCGCGATATCCAGTCCGCCGGCACCTCCATCACCGCCGCCGAGGTCGAGGCCATCCTCCTCACCGCCGGCTTCGAGACCGGCCCCGACGGCGCATTGCTGCTATGAAGCGCGCCCACACGACACCGAAGGGGCGCCCCGCCAAGCGCCTGCGGTTGCTGCAGCCCGCGAAGGCTGACCCGAAGCCCGACGTCGCGCTCCCGCATGGCTGGACGGCCGAGGCCTTCACCCCGACCAAGCGCGGGGAGATCGGCAGCGTCACCGTGCGGGACGCTACGGGCACGATACTCGGGATCGTCCCCATAGACCGACAGGGCAACGTGCCCGAGGAGCTGGCCCTCGTGCGCCTCCACCAGATTGAGGAGGGGGACCGCGACGGCAAACCACGGGTTCCCACGGTCGACCTGGCGATCCAAGCCAAGCGCGTCGCCACGAAGGGGGACCGTCTCGCCCAATACCTGTGGTGGATCTATCCGAACGAGGCCGACTTCGCCAACGTCGACACGACGGATGCGGCGTGGGCACCACCGGCCCACCTGCGGGAGAAGGGCTACGGCATGGCGATCCTGGCCAAGGACAAGGCCCAACGGGAGGCCGTCCTCGAGGTCCTGCGGCGCAACTTCACCGCGCGGGAGCGCCGCCTCATGCGCGGCCTCCTCATCGAGGTGAAACGCCCCAGGGCCAAGGGTGCGGCGGGCGTCTTCCAGCAGGCGAAGCAGGGACCGGTGGTGTTCGAGCGAATCCAGGTGGACCCGCTCTTCCTGTCCCGACAGCCCGATGCCCGGGGTCCCAACGCGGGGGAGAAGGTGGACCAGGACGTGCTCACGCACGAGCTCGTCCACTTCCTTCGCCGGCGGGACCCCGGGCGTCGGGGCACCCTTGGCCAGCGCCCGCGGCCGTTCTTCACATCGGGCAGTGACCGCGACCTGGAGGAGGCGATGACCGACGCCGAGACCCTCGCCCGCGTCCGGCAGGCACCCACGGGGCGCAGGGGCGGCTATCACCAGCACATCAAGAAGGAGGGGAAGCTCAAGGCCGGCCTCCCCGCAGACGCAGCGCATGACTCACTGCTGGTCCATGACAAGCAGGTCCTGGCCGGCATCACGGCGCCGCGGACGCTGCAAGAGAAGCGGGGATCGGCGAAGCACTACCCCTTCGAGCTCGCGCGTGAGATCGACATCGAGCGGGGCAAGCAGGCCTCCACCCTTCCCGGCACGACGAAGCAGGCCACGACAGCGGAGCGCGTGGAAGAGAGCATCTCGTTCGACACCGCTTCCCAACGCGACAAGGTCGTGGCCCGGATGTTCAAGGGCCGCTCAGGGCGCGCTGCGGACAAGGCAGTCCAGGAGCACTTCCCGAAGCTGGCCCTCGCCCACTTGCAGCTCAACGGGAAGGCCGAGGCGGTGGACACCTATTGGCGCTACCGCAGGAAGCATGCGACGCTCGGCGACCTCACGGTAGAGACGCATCTCTATTCACCCAGCGCCAACCTGGACCGGCGCGAGGCCATCGACAACATCGTCACCGCAGGCATGTCGAAGGGCAACGCCGGCGTCGCCGAGTGGCGCGACGGCGAACTCGTGCAGCTCAGCTCGAAGCGCAAGGCTGGCGGGAGCGGTGGCAAGGCCGACGCGGGGCCCGTGGCCGTGCCCGTGCCGACGCAGCGGCAGCTGGACCGGGCGACAGCTGGAGGACGGTAGGGGCGCCCCCCAGAGTCAGTCAGTGATTAGCGTCCAGTCGCCCGCTCTCTGTCTTTACGATCGATCGGGAGCACTGATGCAGGACCGGGTGAAGAACGTGCCATTGCTCAAGGTGAGTACGTGCGTCGCGGGGATACTTACCAAAAAGGGTCGTTTTTAGGCCACCCCCGCGCAGAGGGCCTCTACCGGCAGGAAAGGGGGGTCAACTAGCGCACCCCCCTTTTTCGAGGCACCCTATCGAGGCTTCCCTTCGGCCGCCCAGGGCGCCGCCCGTTCGCCGCAGCTCGCGCCAGCCCCTCGCGGGTGCGCTCACGGATCAGCTCGCGCTCAAACTCCGCCACCGCGGACAGGATCTGCAGCACCATGCGCCCCAGCGCTCCCGTCGTGTCCACCGGCTGCGTGATTGAGACGAAGCCCTTCCCGCGCCGCTCTAGGTGCTCCAGGTCCGCCAGCATCATCACCGTGGATCGCCAGGCCCTATCCAGCCGGACGATGGCCACGACGTCGTACCCGCCTGCATCGAGCAGCCGGCGCCACTGTGTGCGGGCCCGCATGTCCACTGCCGACGCACGGTCGACATACTCGCCGGCAACCTCGTGCCCGTGCTGGCTCGCCCAGGCCCGGAGCCCATAGAGCTGCGTCTCTGGGTCCTGGTCCTTGTCAGCCGTCGAGACCCTGGCGTAGAGCGCTGCTCTCATGCGAGCAGCTCCACGACCTCGACTTGGCGGGCCGTCAGGGTCACCGATGAGGGCATCGTCACAGCACACCTGCGAAGGGTGGACGTTCCCCCTGCCGGTTGCTGTATTCGGCGATCGGCGTGTACTTCCACAGGAACCGATTGAAGTACCTGGCGAAGTCCTTTAGCCGCCCCTCGGTCCAGTCGTAACGCACACGCGGACGCCCATCGAGGGAGTTGAGCGAGACGACGGGCTGGCAGAATGGCTCGGCGCCGAGCTCCACGACCTTCGTCGCTCGCTCGTAGCACGCAGCCATCGGCTCATTGCCGATCAGGACGTAGATTCGTTTCTTGGCCCGGCGCACGCCGGCGAGGATGTCCAGGGCACGCTCCACGTCGGCGATCTCCCTGCTTTCGTCCAGTGCGAGGCGCCACGGGCCTCTGAGCACATGGCGCCATCGCTCATAGGTGGCCTCGTCAAAGGTCGCGGGCTCGAAGCCGCTGTTGGCGTCGAGTAGTCGAGTGCCCGACTCGACGTAGCGGCTGATGATGTGCTCTTGGTAGTCGACAGGGAGCGCCGACAGATTGTTGTCGCACAGGATCGGCGCCGGCACGAAGTCAGGGTCGAGGGTGAATGCCGCGCCTTCTATCTTGGGAACGATGCAGAACCAGCACCCCACGGGACAGCCTCGCGAGGCGAACGTCATGCGGTAGGCGCCTCGTTGGCGCTCAAACCGATGGTCTAGGCCCTGCTGGACCCCTAGCCCCGTCTCACGCGTCCACCAGTTGCCGAGTGCGAACAGCCCCGGCCCGCCAGCCCACACGTCGGCGTGGCCACGCACCTGCAAGGCGATGCGCCGGGCCATCGGTGCGTGCCACGAGAAGATCACCGACAGGGCTACGAGGTCGTATCCGTCAGCGAACATGCCCGGGTCGCCATCCCAGCGCGTGACCGCGTGGCCGTCCGCCTCCAACCAGTCGGCGAGCTTGGCTGCGCCGAGGTTGTAGTGCGGGGTCGAGCAGTTGATGACGAGTGCGTTCATGCTGGCCTTTATCGGAATCGTCTGGTAGCAGCGTCGATCCGGCTCGCGTGGCTTGATGTGCGCACATTGCCTAAGCCGGTACTGCAGGGTTGCTCAGGGCGCGCCCCACAGCGCGGGCACGCGACGTGCTGGTTTATGCGTTCGTATTCCTTCATGACTGTCTCCTGTGGCCTACTCCGGTAGTACCTCAACGTGTTCATGGCTGCTTGCGTCTGGGTAACTGAAGTGGTTCCAGATTCGCTTCTTCACGTGGGGTCTGTTTTCGTTCACCACCCAACCGCAGTTGCATGCGAGGCTGAATAGAAAAGCATCTTGGTTGGCCTCGAAAGCCCGTTCAGCAGCATTCAATGATGTTGTGCGACTCATGGCCTTAAGCGGCAGTTGCCGCCCTCCGCTTGCTGAGCAGCCTTCCGGCGTGCTTTTCGATGTGGTTGAGCCAAGCCATGCCCTCCCATGCAAAGTCCGGGCCCGGGCATCCTTCCTGGCAGCAATGGACGCTTGGCGGCTTGGGCTTGGCTCGCCCCTTCGGTTCATCGGGAATGACAACGTAGAGGTCGGGGCTCTTGCGATGCGGGTACTGGACGCGCCAGGTCCACCCGAGCACGACCGGCCCGAAATACGTCCCCGCGAGAGGACCGTCTTCGATGTAGTAGCGCATCGTTATGGTGGGCTTGCTCATGGCCTAATCCGGTAGTACCGCTGGGCTCAGTTTCTTGGCGTGCTGAGTGCACAGCGCGACCAATCGCCCGTCGCCCAGAAAGATGCGGACGATAGCGAGGTGAGCGCACCGCCTTTCCTTCGGGACAGGCACGCGACCACTGAGGCCCATCACGTGCACACGCACGGTCTTCTCAATCATCTGCTCACAGCGTCCGTAGTTCATGGCCTAAAGCGGCACTCCCGCGAAGGGTGGCCTCTCCCCCTGGCGGTTGCTGTATTCGGCTATTGGCGTGTACTTCCACAGGAACCGATTGAAGTACCTGGCGAAGTCCCGTAGGCGCCCCTCGGTCCAGTCGAACCTGACCCGCGGGCGCCCGTCTAGCGAATTGAGAGAAACGACCGGCTGGCAGAACGGCTCGGCCCCGAGCTCCACGACCTTCAGGGCCCAGGAGGGGGTGGTGTTAGAGGTCATCTAACTACCGTCCCCGCAGAAACCGTGCCACCACTGCTGGTACGACGCCATTGCCAAGGGAGCGCAGCTCGTCCACCCGATGGGAATACCCATCAACCACTCGACCCAGCGCGGGTTCAACTTCCCACCAACCTGCCTCGCCATGCCTTCCAGGCTCAGGCGCACCGTTGCTCCTGGGCTCGGGGAGCGGTTCTGTGGGTGCCGCGACACCACCGGAGTAGGCAAGGCACCACCAGCGCCAACGGAGGTGTGGGGCACCAACGGCGGCAGCCGGTACAGATGCCCACCGCGCGTCATACCCGATGCCGGCAAGGTCAGCCAGGACGGTGTAAGCGTATGCCGGTGCCACCCCGTCTCGGAGATCAATGCCAGCGTTCTCCAGGAGCACGTAGTGGGGTCGAACCTCGCGAACGACTCGGAGGGTGTCCGGCCATAGGTTGCGCTCGTCAGCATCGCCGGCCCGCCGTCCAGCGATGGAGTGCGGCTGGCACGGGAAGCCCGCAGTGACGATATCCACGGCCCCACTCCAGGGGCCTCCGTCGAAGGTGCGGACATCGTCCCAGAGGGGAGCGTCGTCGAGGTGGCCGTCGGCGATGCGTGCCCGGATGACCGCCTGCGCGTAGGGCTCGCGCTCGACATAGCAGACGGTGCGCACATCGAGCCCTGCGAGCCGGAGCCCGAGGCTGAAGCCTCCGTAGCCGCTGAAGAGGCTGAGCTCATGGAGGGGGCGTGGACCCATGTCACGCCACCACCTCTGCCGCGGCGTGGAACAACGGCGCATCACCGATGACTCGCTGGCGCGCGAGCTCGACGTACTCCGGGTTCAGCTCGATACCGATGAACGAGCGCCCATGCCGTAGTGCAACGACGCCCGTGGTGCCGCTGCCACAGAACGGGTCAAGCACGGTCGCTGGGACCGGCTCGGCGTCGTGGTCGCAGGTGGGCTGCCAGCCGGTGGTTTGTGTCTTTACCGCCATCGCTCCCCGCTGCGCCCCACCCATCGAAGCATTAGAACTGGGAGAGTTGCCCCTGATTGAACCGGAATTGGGTCGCAATTCGATTGATTCCCTATCCACCGTCCGCTCCCACGGTGCGCCCGTCACGCCGCATACGCCGCGCTCCGATGTGCCTGCCAGGATGCACGGCTCGACCAGCTTCTCTGGAAACGTGGCGAAGTGTGCGCCGGGGAATCCCTGCGTGGCGATGCTCCAGACCGTGCGGGCGTTGGCTCCGGCGGGAACACGGTCATCTCGCAAACGATGTTCCGCTGCGGTTTGTCCGGGAATGACGAGTTCGGATACTGCTCCGTTCCTGCTGAATGTCCCTGCTTGGCCTATGCGCTCTTGCCCCGGTGTTCTAATAGCGTCGGCGTCGTAGAAGTAGCGAGCCGACTTGCTCAGCAGGAACACGTACTCATGCGCCCGCGTTGGCCGGTCCCGGACGCTCTCGGGCATCGGATTGAGTTTGTGCCAGCAGATGTCTGACCGCAGCCACCAGCCATCGGCTTGCAACGCGAATGCCACGCGCCAGGGCAGGCCAATCAGGTCTTTGGGTTTGAGTTCCGGCACGTAGCTATCGCCGCCACCCCATCTACCGTCGCCCCTCGGCATTCGCTTCGATTTCACCGGAGCGCTGAGGCTACCTATGTTCGTCTCCTGTTTTGCGCCGACTGAGTGCGTTCCGTCAGCGTTCATACCCTTACCGCTCCCTGCGTACGCGTCCCCAAGGTTCAGCCACAGCGTCCCGTCTTTCCGCAGCACTCGCCGCACCTCGCGGAACACCTCGACCATGCGCTCGATGTACTCATCCAGCGTCGGCTCCAAGCCGTAGGCGCCGTCCACGCCGTAATCGCGCAGCCCCCAGTAGGGAGGCGAGGTCACGCAGCAATGCACGCTCTCGTCCGGCATCTCCCGTAGCCGGTCCAGCACATCGCCCTGGCGGATGCTCCAGTCAGGCATCCGGGAACTCGTCCCAGGTGCGCCCGTCCAGGTAGCGGTCCTGCCCGCTACGGAAGGCGTTCCCCTGCTTGTAGAAGTAAGCGGTGCCGGTGTCGTAACACTGGTCCCGCAAGAACCTTGCCCACGCGAGCTCCATCGGCCGGCGCCCCGGCCCCGACTCCCCGCTGGCGATCACCCACGCCAGCCGGCCAAGCCACGGGGTCAGGTCGATCGCTCCCAGCAGGGGTTCGGCCGAGACGAACCGCACCTGGGTATCAATAGACAGTAGGGCCGGGATGCGGCTGTCCGCCCAGCGCTGGTCCTCGGCAGACGTCCCGAGCCAGATGTGGGCAGCAGGCTGTAGCCCGAGCGTCCGTACCTTGTGCGCCATACGGTGGGGGCGCTTCGTCAGCACCTGGTAGGTGTGGTGGTCGGCCTCCAGCATCGTGTCCCACACGGTCCGCAGGTACTCGTCCGGGACCGCCCGGTGGAACAGGTCACTCATGGAGTTGACGAACACCCGCCGCGGCGTCCTCCAGCGCAGGGGATCCTTGACCTTGTGCGGGCGCAGCTGCACATCGAACCCGACGGGAAAGGCAGGCGTGCCTCGCTTCGTCTCCGCGATGCGTTCGGCGTAGCAGTGGTCGCAGCCCGGCGAGACCTTGGTGCAGCCCGTCACCGGGTTCCAGGTCGCGTCCGTCCACTCGATGGCACTGTGGTCAGCCATGCGGCATCCTGTGAGGCTTCCTGCCGTCGCCGCCGTCCACGCGGACCGTGAGGTCGTTGCCGCACCGCGGGCACGGCTTCGTGATGGTGAGCTCGTTCAGGTGCGTCATGGCTTGCTAGTCCACAACTTGGCGCGCGTACTCGGACGGGTCATAGTCCCGCTCGATGATGAGCTCGTAGGCACCGGCCTCCAGGTCCGCCGTGCCGTGCTCCTCATGGGTGAGCACGCCAGCCTGGTCCAGCAGCACGTAGGCCCGGCCGTCGTGGTCGTAGCGCTCCACGACAGCGCCGGTGATCTGGTGGCTGTGGCCCGTGACCTCCCCGTATGCCAACACCTCGGGCCGTGGCATTGCCCGGCGCTCGGCACCCTGAGGCAGGCCCTCGATACGTCGCAGGAACACGTCGCCATTGCGGATTTGCTTCTCCATTGGTTCTCTCCTTCTTTATCCCTCAACCGAGGGTGTGTAATCGAACTGCTTGGTCTTGTTCCCGAACTCGTTGATGTCCAGTGCCCCGAAGCGCCAGGCCACAGCCTCCGCGCAGGTGTCCACTTGCGGCGGAACGGGCTGTGCTGGGTACTCACGGCCGGTACTGGGGCAGGTGTAAGCGATGAAGCGGCGGTCCGTGATGTCACCGAGGGTGAACAGCCTGCGCGGCATCCCTCGACCGTCGACATCGCTGTCTATGACGCCGGCGGGCAACTCCGCGCTCAGTCGGTCGGCTCCGATCCGCGTCAGCATGACCCGTCGAACCTCGGTGTTCGGCTCACCCAAAGCGGCCGTGACACTCAGCGTCTCGGGCTGCTCGATGACCTCTTGAGGCACCCGGACGCCATGCCAGGCCCAGACGGCCCAACCGTCGGGGTACCGAACAGCTGGCCCGTCTTCCGCATGCAGCCGTCCGCGCTCATCACGAAGGAGCGTCGTGTGGCGCTCAGAGACGAAGCAGATGTCACGGTAGGGCAAGGCCCACCCGGCGCTCTTGCTCAGAGCGAGCAGTCCGTCTAGTTGCTTCGTCTCCTCTTCAATCCCACAGACCTCTCGGAAGTAGGCGTAGAAGGCTAGCCAGTAAGCCTCATGTTGCCCCCAGACCGAGTCCCAGACCGAGTCCCCGACCGAGTCCCCGACTGAGGCCCCGACCGAGTCCCAGACCGAGGCCCTGACCGAGTCCTCGACCGAGTCCTCGACAGAGTCCCACACCGAGTCCCTGACCGTGGCCCCGACCGAGTCCTCGACCGAGTCCCTAACCGTGGCCCCGACCGAGTCCCTGACCGTGGCCCCGACCGAGGCCCCGACCGTGGCCCCGACCGAGTCCCTGACCGAGGCCCTGACCGAGTCTTCGACCGAGTCCCTGACCGTGGCCCCGACCGAGGCCCCGACCGAGTCCTCGACCGAGTCCCTGACCGAGGCCCTGACCGAGTCTTCGACCGAGTCCCTGAGCGAGGCCCTGACCGAGTCCCTGCGGCGTAGCACGGCGGCTGTGAGCAACATGCTGAGGGGCGATTTGCACCAAACGATGTGCTGAGGGGGCTCGAGGCCACCGCAGCGGTACATAGTGGCGATCGCCGCTTCAGCAGTGGGCCGGTCGGCAGGCTCGGTAGAAAGCCCGATGGCTGTCCATCGCTCCACGTACTCACCGAAGCGGGCCGTTTGCGCTGCGGTTAGGCGTTCGATGCGCTTTCGTGTCTTCACGCCACAGCCTCCGCGCCGTCCGCCTCCACGGTGTCGCCGGCCCAGCCGCAGTGGATGCAGCGGGCCTCGCGGTACAGCGGGTTGCGGTCGTCGAGGCGCAGGTCGATGTAGCCCCCACAGCGCGGGCATGCGTCGTGGCTCAGGAGGCCTGCGACGTGGGGTGGGATGTGGGGCTCGATACGCTCCGATCGTTCCGGCGCCTGCGGAGCCACGTTGCCGACGATGCGCTCCACGGTGGTGCCGCAGGCGATGCAGGAGCCGCGGACGTGGCGCGTTAGGGAGCCCTGGCGGTTGGGGTGCCATGCCTCGCATGGGTCCGCGATGGGCCGGTCGGCATGGCACCGGATGCAGTAGCCGCGGTAGCCCTCCTCGGCGATGTCTCTGGTGAAGCTCATGCCCTCGCTCCTTTCATCTCATCTGCTTCGCTTTCCAGGCGTGCCTACAGCCAGCACACGTCTCGTCGTTCCACTGCCAGGGGAATCGCTCGGGTCGTAATGCGCATACCAGATAGCGATTGTGGTGGCCCTGTTCGAAATGTCATGACAGGATGTTGTAGTCGGAGCAGAGCTTGCAGATGAGGCGTCCGTCGTCGGCGTAGGCGTGGAAGGCCACATGGCGCTCTCCGCATGGCGGTATTCGGTCAACAGGGGACGAATCATCGCTATTTTGCGTGCGGTTATCGTCGTGCTCGGAAGTGTGCGAAAAAACATTTCCCCCAGCACCGAGGTACGGCACAACCCCACCTTGCCCCACCAACCCCACCTGAATAGGTTGGGTAGGTGGGGTTGGGTGGGGTTGTGCCGCGCCTGACCCTCCGGGGAGAAAAATTTTGTACGCGGCGACGCCGCTGTGAGAACCGTCACGTGTGATGCGATAGCCGCCTATGACGCGATCGGTGAGGCGAGCGAGCAGCCGCCCCATCCGTGTTTTGGCCTCATGGTCGGAGCGGCCGCTGCGGAGCTCGAGGTAGAGGTCGTGCTCCTTCGCGAGGTCGAACAGCTTGGCCGCCTCGACACGCTGGGAGCCGTAGGCGTCGGCCCAGGCCTCGACGAGGGCCCGCTGTTCGGCGAGCTCCCCGACCTGGCGCTCCATGAGCTCGGAGCGGTTGTCGAGGAAGCCGGCGACCCCGGCGTGGGCGAGGATGCCCCCGACGATGTCGGCCCACTCCTGGAAGGAGCCCATGCGGACCCGGCCGGGCGGCCGGCCGGCCTCCACCCAAGCGTGGACGAGGGTGAGGAGGGCACTGAGCAGCGGGCCGCGGTTGGCGCGGACCCAGGCACCGAGGGGGTCGTGGCGGAAGCCGGTCCGCTCCCAGGGGCTCTCCTCCTGGGGGACGATGCGGATGCGGCAGACGCGGCGTGCCGTCTCGATGCCAAACTCGGGGTTGTTGGCCGTGGCCACGAAGATGGTGCGTGCGGCGCAGGTGACGATGCGGTTGGTGCCGAGGGGGCGGTCGGACCACTCGCGGGCGGTGAGTGCGGCGTTGAAGGCTGCGGCGTTCAGGTGGCGGACCACGTTGTCGATCAGTGCGAGGGGCGCCCCCGACAGATAGATGGAGGTGATGCGCTTGCGCCACTCCTCCTCACCGTGAGGCTCGGCCGTGGTCACGGGGGAGCGTCCGGTGAGGACGTGGGCGACGGCCTCGGCGAGGAGGCCCTTGCCGGAGGCGGGGCTGGAGCTCTCGACCATGAAGAGCGGGGCTGGCCCGTCGATGGCGGGGCGGACGATGCCGGTAAGCAGGAGCGCGATGGTGTGGCAGCGGTCCGCCTGGGTGGCGAAGGGGAAGTCGCCCAGCAGCTCGTCCAGGAGGGCCAGCGCTGCGCCGGTACCACCGGGCGTGGGTCCCAGCGTTCCGAGGCGCGGGTCGAGGTTGAGAAAGAGGCCGGTGTCATCGTCGTAGCCCGGCGTGGAGAGGACCCTGCCATCAGCGGTGAGGACGGGGGTGTTGACGAAGCCGCCGAAGGACGGAAAGGGGAGCGTCTCCAGGGCGAGGATGTCCTGCAGGACGCGTTCGTCCGGCTTGCAGACGGACTCCTCGCCGTGCTTGTCGTGGCGGACCCAGCGGCGCAGGCGCGCCAGGTGGCCGCCGAGGGCGGACTGCGTGAGGAGGCGGACGAAGGGCCTGCGTTCGTCCTCGGGCCACACGATCTGGCTCAGGAGGCCGCCCTGGAGCACGAACCGAACGGGGCCCTGGTGGTTGTCGAGCCGTAGGGCCTCGATGCACTCGTCGCTGAGGTCGTCGAGCTCGCGGCCGGTGATGATGATGTCGGGCTTGTCCGACCTGCGCCCGGAGGTAGGAGCGCTGGCCTGGGCGTCGGCTGCGCGCCGCGCAGCCTGGAGCGCCGCACGCAGCAGCGCCGATGACCGCTCGGCCGAGATCCCGATCGCCTCCGCCAGGTCAGCGGCCGCGGCCTTGACGAACCGCCGGTCCGACCAGTTGCCACGGTGTTCCCACAGCGGCTCGTCTCCCTCGTCGTAGGCCACCAGGGTGCCCCGAGCTGCGCCGTTCGCCGAGAAGTCGCTGGTGGGACGGATCACGATCTCGCTCACGCCCGGACCTCCCATGCGGCCTGGGGGCGGATCCGGATGCCGAGGCGTCGAGCCAGGGAGCGCAGGCCGCCCTTGCCGCAGCCCGGCACCCAGCAGCCCCACGCGCCGGTGTCGAGGTTCAGCCAGAAGGAGGGGTGCCTATCCTCGTGGAACGGGCACCGCCCGTCTGCCCACTGGCCGGCCTTGCGCGGTTTGAGGTATGTGCCGCGGCGGTCGAGCTCCGCGAGCACCGCCCGCAGCAGAAGAGGGGCCTCCGAGGCACTGAGGTGGCCCGAGGCCCGCCCGAAGGCCCCCGAGGCCCCTCCGCGCGGCGGCAGGTAGACCTCCCAGCCCAACGCGCGGTCGTAGTAGTCGGCAAGGGCCTCCGCGTTGCCCCGGCTCGTCATCCGTGGCCCAGGACCCGGTGGCGGCGCCACGTAGCAGGGCCTATAGCCCCGGGGCTTGCCCTCGGGCACCGTCGGCCAGCTGCGCAGCGCGTGGCCGTATCCCTTCAGCTCCACAACGGCTGCGGGTGCGCGCCCTTCAGCGCGGGCCTGCAGGAGGTCGAGTCGTCCACCGCGGAAGATCGCCAGTTGCCCGTCGAGCCGGTCCTCGGCCGCGACGAACAGGTGCCACTTCCCCGGCGCGGTGCCCCCCTCGGCATACAGCGTGCTCACGGGCCAGCCCGGCCACGCCTCGGGCCCGGCGTCCACGTCGATCCCCAGGACGTAGCCCCCATGCGCCAGCGCGGTCCCGCACAGAATCGCCAGACCGCCGCTGTAGCCGGCCGCGAGGCACTCCTCGGGCGAAGGCGGCGCATCAGCCAGGTCGCGGAAGCTCGTGCCCGGCAGCGCCTTGCCGCCGCCCCAGCAGGGGAGCGTCCGCAGCCCGACGGCGAGCAGCGCCTCAATGTGGCGCTGAAGGGCATCCGCCTCCCGTAGACCCTCGCCGCGCTCACGCATCGAAGGCGTCGGCCTCCTGCATGGTGGCGATAGCTGCAGCGATGTCGGGCTGCTGGGCTCCGTTGGTCATCGCGCTGGTTCCGTGATCGCTATTGCCTCGTGGAGCACCTCAGCAGCCACGCTCCAGACTTCGTCCCCGGTGGCGTCCCTGGCGGCCCTGGCCGCGGCGGCCCCGGCGGCCCTGGCGGCCCAGGCGGCGGCCCCGTCGGCATCCCCGGCGGCGTCCATGGCGGCCTCCCCGGCGGCCCTGGCGGCGTTCCCGGCGGCCCAGGCGGCGTTCCAGGCGGCCCCGGCGGCGGCCGAGGCGGCGGCCCCGGCGGCGTCCCTCAAACTCGTAAGCGAAGCGTCCTGCGCCAGGGCCTCTAGCGTCTCCGCTTCCTTCTTCAAGCCAGCAGTTCGTAACGCGAGAGGGGCGATGCGAGTCACCGCCACGCGGGCGAAGTGCTCTGCCCGCTTGACTTCAACCCCTCGCGTCGCGGTTGTTCCAACCAGGGGGATGATGAGCGGCTTGAGGTACTCGTACACGTCCCGCGTTGCGTCGTCGGGCATCGCGTCGTTGAGCCCGCGGGCGTACGCTGCCAGCACTGGACTCGTACACGCTGGCGCATCGCTGTGGGCCTCACCGGCGTACCACGCCACCACCTCCATGACGCACAGGCCGTTGGAACGGTCAGGGTGACTACCGTGACCTACCGTGACCTATGTGCAGGACATTGAGGTCGATTTCTTGCGTTGCCACTCCTCGCCTCCCTCCGGTCGATTAGTCACCTGCGTGCTCCTGCGTTCCTCATTGCCATGTCTTCCTCTCAGGAGTCCAATGGCGGTTCTTGCCGCCGTTCGCACGCTGTTGGGCTCCTTTTGGTCTTGGTTCTCAAAAAGTCAGACTGGCCCCAACGACTGCAACGGTCCCGATTGCCACGAAGGTCGCAATTCCGGCGAACATCGTGTTGACGTTCGAACACCTACGGCGATAGAAGTCGTCGTATTCGGGATAACGAGCCCTGAGGTCGTCGAGCTCTTTGGTGAGGGCGGCGTCTTCGCGGAGCAAAGTCCGCCATCGCCACAGATCGTGCCACCTGACTGACTTGAGGAAGTTCCGCATGGCTACGCGACCTCGTCGCTGTTCTTGCATGACGTGGCCTCGTCACGGACCGCCGTCAGGTAGTCAATCTCGTCGGCCAGTGCGGCCACCAGGTGGTCGATGACCGACATCGTCTCGCCGCGGAGCACGCTCCTGCGGAAATGGGCGAGCAGCTCCTCGAGGTGCTCGCGGGTGATACCGGCGACTTCGAGGCGGTCGTATGTGCTCTCACGCAGTGTGGTCATCGCTACTTCCTTCGTGCAGCTCGTGCTGGACGTACAGGTCAAGGTCTCGCGCCGCGGGGTCCCCAAGAGCGGGCGACTCACGGGGCAGGGAGTTGGTAGGATGGGTGTGGCCGCTCATGGAGGGTTAATCTCCTTGGGTGTGCTAGGCCCCGTCGCGCTAGGTGGGGCTTTTTAATGCGTCAGGGCCTGGTGGCCCGTGTCGAGGCCTTCATCTCACTCAGCCCGGCCTTGATCTGCTCCTCGCTAGGCCTCGCGATCAAGCGCACCGGGGCGGGCAAGGCCGGAGCGGGCGTGCTCCTTCCTGGTTGAGTACCCTGCCCTGCCCCGGCGCGCCCTGCGCTCTTCGATCTCCGCCCAGGCTTTCTCGGAGGCCTGCTCTCGCGTGGGCCGTCCTCGGGTCTTGCTCCCCACGTGCAGCCAGAAGTGGGCCTGGGCCACCGGTTCGCCGTCCCGGTCGATGCGGGCCTTCCACGAGGCCGCGCCAGCGGCGCGGCGTTGGGCGCGCTGCGCCTGCGTCACGCTGGCGCCATGGCGCGGATCCGCGCTGCGTGCTTCGCGACGACCGGCTCCAACTCGACGGCGTCCAGCAGCTTGATAGCTTCGCGGATGACGTCGGCCTGCCGAACCTCATGGGCACGGACGAGCCATTGGTCGTCCTCGAAGGTCGAGTGGTCCGTCGAGTCCTCGTAGCGAACCTCGAGGCCGATCAACGAGGGCATCGCGGCCGGGTCCTCCGTCCCTCTGACGGCAGCGCTGATCTCAGCGATGGCCTTGTCCCCGCCCTCTCCCGGTACTTCGCGGTAGTCCTCGAAGATGCGCTTCATGCCGCCTCCTGGGTAAGCGACCCGTCAGGTACGCCCATCGCGGCTTCCATGCGTCGGATGACTCGAGGGCCCGGGGTCAGGTGTCCGTTCAGGTACTTGCTGATGGTTCCTTCGCCGCTGTTCATCCGACGGGAGAGCCATGCCTGATTCCTGTCGTTGGCGTCTAACCAGGCGCGAACTTGATCGGGTCGGAAAGAGGGTGTTGCGACTACGGCCATTCTGTTCGTCTTTCGCCTAGCTCTGATAGCGTGAGCTATTTGTAACTGTAGTACGAGTTGTCTGTCAAGACATGCTTGACTACCGTTCCCGTGCAATTGACTAATAAGAGGATTTAACGGGTGGCGGTTTGCCTGCTCGATCGCCAGCGGATCAGAAGACGAGCGCGAAGATCCGCAAGGCTCTTGGCCAGCGGATACGCGAGGCGCGACACGCGCGTCGAATCACGCTCGACGACATGTCCGACAAGGTCCGCGCGACGAGGTCCAACATTCACGCGTGGGAAGCCGGACAACACTTCCCATCGCCAGATCGCATCGTGCGGCTCGCGGGATTATTCGAGGTGTCCACCGACTGGCTGCTCGGGCTACAGGCGACCACCGTCGACGATGAGGAAGCCGAGCTGGTGGAGATCTACCGCTCGCTCGCTAAGGAGCGCCGCGATGCGCTGCACGTAGTAGCTCGAGCAATGCGCGAGCCAGCCGGTCAGAAAGCGTGACGCTGCGAGGAAGGTCCCCTACGGGAGGGCGTCGGGCACGTATATCCGCGGACGGCCAGTCGCTTCGACAATCGCAACCTCGTCTACGCCTGCACCGGGGCCTCGCCGAACGGGCGCTTCGTGACGATCGAGTCTAGCGATGTCGGCTTTAGAGTGACCGGCTGCGGAACGTGGACGCGGATCGGCAAGTAGCAGGAAAGGAGCCCACCCGTCCGTTTTAGCGCACAAAGGCTTCCAAGCAGATGGTCGTGGGTTCGATCCCCATCTCCCGCTCCAAGCAGGCCGTGCACTGCCAAACCCGGCAGGCGAAAACGCACCCAGGCGTGTATCCTCGCGTCTTGCGGGCGGACCGCTCGCCCAACGGACCACCGAAAGAGGCAAACACTGTGAAGAAGTTTCTTGTGATCTACCATGCGCCAGCGTCAGCAGTGGAGCAGGTGGCAGGCGCCAGTGCCGAGGATATGCAGAAGGGCATGGAGCCGTGGATGGCGTGGGCACAACGATGCGGGGACAGCCTGGTTGACATGGGCTCACCGCTGGTAGGCGGGCAGAAGATTGCGGAGTCGGGCAGCTCCCCAAGCGACAGGGACGTGGCCGGCTATTCCGTCTTGCAGGCGGAGGACATGAACGCGGCGAAAGCGCTTCTGGCGGGGCATCCTCACCTCGGATGGAACCCCAACACCGCGATCGAAGTTCACGAGGCCATGCCGCTACCTATGTAAGCGGGGACCCATCTCATCTACCGCAACCTGGGCGGCTGCCCGCGATGGTGTCGGTCCGAATACCAGAGGCCCGGAGTAATCCGGGCCTCTTCGTATCTACCAGACCAACTGGCCCACGCAGAATCGCTGGGCACTACCCTTACACGGGAATTGAGTGATATGTTCCAAGGGAATCGCCGTGGCCGAGCCCCATCGCCCGCCCTAACCCTTTCGTTGACCGCGCCAGGAGGTGCTCCATGGAATTCGCGTTTCACAACCCGCTGTTCGATCCGCTCAGCGGAAACCGGAAAGACATCTTTCCCGAGCTTCGCGACCGGGCTCAGTACGTCGACGAGCACGGCTACAAATACTTCCTGCTCAATGATCACCTCTGGCAAATCGGGGTTATCGGTGGTGCCGAGGCGCCGATTCTCGAGGCCTACGTGACCTTGGCCGCCGTGGCGGAGGCGACCAAGAACATCCACGTCGGAGCGCTCGTGACCTGCGTGAACTATCGGAACCCCGCGTTGCTGGCCAAGATGATAGCCACCATGGACGTCAACTCCGGCGGCCGGGCCTTCTTGGGTATTGGGGCCGGTTGGTTTGAGGAGGAGTACGTGGGCTACGGCTACGAGTTCCCGCCCACGAAGGTGCGGTTCCAGGAGCTCCGGGAGACACTTCAGATCGTCAAAAAGCTCTGGACGGAGCCGGACGCCACGTACGAAGGGGAGTACCACAGCATCGCCAACGCCATTCTCGAGCCTAAGCCATTGCAGCAGCCGCGCCCGAAGATACTGATCGGCGGTGGCGGACCCAAAGTGACCCTGCGCATCGCGGCCGAGGAGGCCGACATCACCAACCAGGTTGGCCACCCCGACAACTTCATCGAGGCGCAGGTCGCGCTCAAGGCTCACTGCGAGGCGATCGGCCGTGACTACGCCGAGATCGAGAAGACGAAGACGGAGAACGTCACCCTAGCCGCAACCCAGGAGCGGGCTGACGAGAAGTGGCGGTCGTTCGGCTCCCCCATGCGCGGGAATTGGAAGACTCTGGTGGGGACACCGGACGATGCCATCAAGCTCGTCCGGTACTACGAGGAGATTGGCGTCGACACGCTCGTCGTGAACTTCCACGGCAACGACCGCGAGAGCCTGGAGCTGTTCACCAACGAGGTCAAGCCGGCGTTCGCCAAGTAGCGGCTGCGACACCGCAGTGCCGACAGCATCGTCCACCCCGTTCCACGCCTCGCTGTGCCGTGGGCGCCTTTAGCCGCCGCCCGAGACCATCGACAGCGGGACCTCGGAGGCCGGGACGTTGTCCGGGTTGCGGAACTTGTACTCAGCATTCCGCCCGCCGAAGTGCTTCGTCACGATGAGGCGTCGCCACTGCACGACTTCCGAGTCCGTGATTGACAGCGCCTCGGGCGCCTCGTAGCTCTGGTTGTTCATCACCGCGTTGTCTTGGTTCGAGAAGTTGTACTCGATGATGTAGCGGTGGTAGGCGTAGTACAGAAAGGTCTGCAACCAGCGCTGCAGCCGGTTCTTCGGATACGTACAGTGGTAGTAGAAGAGCCGCGTCTTCTTCTCCTTCACCGGAACGCACATGCGCGTGTAGAGGTCGTAGGCGAACTCCGTTCGGAACATGCCCGGGAGGTGGTGCCCACCGCACCATTCCGTGGTCTTCGGCTTGGGTACGTTGGCCTGAGTGCCCCGCACATTCCATTTGAACGCCCAGGTCCAGAACCGGCGCCTGCGGCTCTTGGGCCACCTGAAGCCGAGGTCTGGGTAGTCGTCCTGGTTGGAGTTGCGCTCGGACGTGGGCCCCGGTACCGCCGCGTCGCCGTACAGCCCACCGAAGCCATTGCCGACGAAGACGGGATGCTGGCCGCGGGCCCCGCGCGCGTAGTACTCGCCGCGGAGCACGACGAGGGCGTCGCGGTGCAGGTAGTTGACGTGGGAGTCCATCGAGTTCTCGAGTGCGACTTCCCAGTTGCAGTTCCAGTAGCCGCCACCGGCCCCGGTGCCGAAGAGCAGCAGCGACTTGTCGTCGAAAAACTCCTCTGGCACATCTTCCGTGATTGGCGCGGGAGCCTCCTCGCCGACCCAGACGAACACCATGCCGCGCAGCGTCTGCGTTGGGTAGTGGCGGGCCTGCGTGCCCGCAGTCCCACAGATGGCCGCTTCGGGTCCTTCGGAGAGAATTGCCACGTTGTTGCCTTCAACGTCGAAGGTCCAGCCGTGGTACGGGCAACTGACGTAGCCGGGCCAATGGACGTGCCCCTCTGCGAGCCGGGCGCCCCGGTGCGGGCAGATCGACGCGAGCGCTGCGACCGCTCCGTCCTTGCCGCGAAAGACGACCAGATCGTCACCCAGCAAGGAGATTTCGATCGGCTTGCGCTTCGGTACCTTCTTGTCCTGGATCAGCGGGTACCAGTAGTTCCTGAGCCCGAGCTTGGGTATGAGGTGCCGGATATCGCCGGAAAGCGAAGGTATTCCTTTGGGCTGAGACTCTTCCGTGCTGCGTTCGACGGTGTCAACCATTCTCTCGCTCCTCATGGTCGCTAGTGGCGATGTTATTCAAGCATAGGGCTGTGGCGGGGAACGAGTCAACGGTGAGCGAAACGGATACGTTGGCTCCTTTCGACAAAGCCCACATGCCGCCGTAGGCAGGTTGGCGGTTCCAGTAACGGCGGAGCCGTTCGTCCAAGCCGTGCCACCGGTTGCCGAGCAGGACGAGGAGAGCCGCCGGGTGAACGCTGGCGTATCACTATAATGTCGCACGGTAGGGTGCGAACTCGCCGGCAAAGGAGCGGCTTCGCGACGATTGACACGCTGGATGCTCAACAGCCGCAACGGACGGATCGTGCTTGCGGTCTTCGTTGCGCTGGCAATCCCCGTAGGGGCGGTTGCATGGTGGCTCGGCTCGCCGCTCTTCCTCGACAAGACGGTGGAGGAGGAGTTCCCGCTGGCCGCGTCGGCCCAGATCGAGGGCATGACATTGACGCGACTCGAGGTCGAAGAGCTGACTCAAGGCGCGCCCGCACCCGATGTTGAGACGATCATCGAGCGCATGACGGCCGACGTCGCGGCGCCGACGAACCAGACGGCGCTCGCTGTCACCCGAGCCGACGCCGAGGCGATCATGGACGCCCGCGACGAGGTTGAGGAGCCGGTCGCGGAGGAGATGCCCCAGGACGACCGGGGCGGCGCCGTGGCCCTGCTGCGCGGTGAGTTCCACGACATCGATGGGGTGCATCGGGGTAGCGGTACGGCCACGGTCTACGCGCTTGCTGACGGCTCGCAGCTCCTGCGCCTGGAAAAATTCAACGGCACCAACGGGCCGGACCTCCGCGTCCTGCTCAGCGTACATCCGGACCCCGACTCGCAGTCGCAACTGAAGGGCCAGGGCTACGTGGAGCTAGCCAAGCTCAAGGGGAACATAGGAAACCAGAACTACGAAGTGCCCGCCGACATCGACGCGGCCGGGTACCGGTCGGTCGTCATCTACTGCCGGCCCTTCCACGTCCTGTTTACCGTGGCGCCGCTATCGGAGGCGTAGCCGGACTCTCGGCTCGCGCACCGCGTGGGCCGCTACTTGGCGGCGAGAGGAGTCTCCGGTTCGCCCAACAGCCCTCGAACACACTGGAGGACTCGGTCGTTGGAGGCGCCCTTGAGCAAGTAATCCAGGGCACCGTAGCTCAACGCCAGATCCCGCGAGGCCCCGTTCCCATACACGCTGAACATGGCGACCTTGGCGTGCGGGTGCAATCGCCTGATCTCCTGCAACGCCAAGACCCCGTCCATTCCCGGCATCTCAAGGTCCATTAGCACCGCATCGGGCGCTTCGATCTCGAACAACGCGACCGCCCGCGTGCCGTCGCTGGCCTCCAGGCACTGGTAGCCGGCACTCGCCAGCAGATCGCGCACCCGGGCGCGGTGCAGCGCAATGTCATCGACGATCATGATGGTCTTGGGCATGCCTACCTGCGCTTTCCTCGCCCCGATTGATCAGTGTGCGAGGATCTGGTTGCTCCGGAGCATGTGCTTGATCAAGTCGGACCTCGAGACGACACCGACGAGGTGCGTGCCGTCGGTCACCGGCAGCCGGCGAATCCCGTGGCGCTCCAAAAGCTCCACGATCTCCTCGATGGACGCCTCGATGTCGACCGAGATCACCTTGGGCGTCATGAGCTCGGCGGCCGTGACGGACCCGAGGTCCAGCCCCGATTGGACGGCCTTGAGAATGTCCACCTCGGTGACGATGCCAACGATCGAATTCTGCTCCGGGTCCAGCACTGGGAAGCCGCTGACCTGGTTGGCGAGCAGCTGACCCGCGACCTCGACCGCGGTCGCGGTCGTCGTAACCGAGTAAACCTTTGGTGTCATCAGGTCGCCGGCTTTCATGGCTTACTCCTTCGAAGTCGGCGCGAATCCGGCCGCGCTCCCATCATCTGCTGTAATGCATGTGCCAACCATCGGGGTATCTCCCATGTCTGTTGAGGGTTAGCCATCAGAGCTCGGCCAACAGGGCGTGGCAATCGCATTCGGGCGGCGCCAGCCGCGCCAGGGGGTGGAAACTCGGGTGGCGGCGCATCGGGCCTGCGTGCGCCTCCGTTCCCACTAAGCCGCCGGAGGTAGCGTAGACAGTGCCCCTGGCCGTGCAATTAGCCATATCGGTCCCTCTCGGCTACCTGCTGGGCTCGCTCCCGTGGGCGTACATCGCGGGCCGTCTGAATGGCGTCGACGTGGGTCGGCTGGACACGCGCATCGCGGGCGCGGCCAATGTCTTCCGTAACGTAGGCAGACGGTGGGGCGTCGCGGTCTTCGCGGGTGACGTCGCCAAGGGGCTGGCCGCGGTTGGCGTTGCGAGGGCGCTTGGCGCGGACGACGTCATGGTGTTACCCGCGGGCGCCGCCGTCGTCGTCGGCCACTGGTTCCCCTACTGCGGCCGCTTCCCGGGCGGTGTGGGCCTGGCTACCGTCGTCGGCGTAAGCATTGGGACAGCGTGGATACCCGGGCTTGCCGCAACGGGCTTCGGGCTGCTGGTGATCGCGGTCCTGCGCAACACCGGGGTTGGAGGTGGTATGGGGTTTGCCTTTTACTTGATCTTCGCGCTGGCGCGAGGAGACGATTGGCGGGTCGCCGGCCTCTCGGTGGCGCTCGCCGCCGCGGTCTTGGCCAGGGCACGCTTGCGCCGGCCTCCGCCCACATGAGAACGGTCGCACGATTCAGGATGGACGGCAAAGAGCCCTGGGAGATATCTCCCAGGGCTCTCACTTTGTCCCTTAGGACCGAACCGATGCCGCCTAGTTGAGGTCCGTGACTTTGTCGACGACGGGCGGCATGGTGCGCTCGATGGTGAGGCTTGAGCCGTCCTTGGGCTTGACCTCGATGATGAACTCGTCGCTGATGCTGAGGCGCGGCGAGGTGCCGGAGACGTCGACGGTGATCTCGAACTTCTCGCCGGACTCCAGGATGTTGTCGGAGTCGGCCTTGCCGACGGTGGCCTTGACCCAGGCCATGTCATCGACGCTCTGGGAGGCGTCGATATAGGTGATGACAGTGGTGTGGACGGGGCTGGTCTCGTCGCCGAGGTCGCCATCGCCGTCGGCGTCGGCCGTGGTGATGAGGTTGATACCCTCACCATCGGCGGCGTTGGCCACGATGAAGACGATCTGGTCGACGTTGTCGTCGTTGTCGGTGTCCTTGGCGACGACGGGTCCAATGATGGTCATCGAGCTTCGGACCTGCTCGAGGCCGGCGTGGACCGCCTCTTTGCCCTTCTCGGAGGAGAAGACGCCCGCGGACAAAACCGTGTACGCAAAGACCGAGGCCACCACCACGAAGGCAATCAAGATGATCGCCGTCTCCAATCCCGTAATGCCGCGCTCGTTGCGCTTCACACTCTGCAAGAGGTTCATCACTTTCATCTCCAAAGCTCGGTCCGCTTTTGCTCCGAGGGCTTTTGTATCGGCCCCGGTGGAACAGGCGGCCACTGCTGGCACATCTGTGGAGCGACACGATTCGCGCCCCGTAGCCAGGCTACCGATGGAAGCCCCTGTGCATCAGAAGGAAGCCCCCAAGCGTCTTGGGGCTTAGCCCCCAAATGAGGATTAGCCTGGGGCACCGAAGTCGATGGCGATCGTGGAGCAAGTTCGGCGCGCACGGAGAGTGCAAAAGCAAAAGGGGCCCGGCATCTATGCCAGGCCCCTTCAGGCGACGTGAGGAGTCGAAGTACTAGAAGAAGACGCTAACGTTCTTGGAGAGCAGCACGTTCGCGTCGAGGATGATCGTGCGGTTGGCCACCTTCCATTCGCCGTCTACTTGGCGTAGCACGTCGTCGCGGCTGCCCGCGTAGAGGTCCTGGTCGAGCTCAAGGTGAGACTTGTAGACGAGGAACGCTGTCCTCGTCTTGACCTCGCCGTTGTCGAGGGGCTCGACGACGAGGTTGGTGATGAGATGGCGCGTCCGGGAAGGCGGGTCTTCGGCCCACGCCATGCCTGTGTCCAACCGGGCGACACGCATCTCAAGGTCTTGCTTGGACTCCTCGAGGATTGCCAGGTCACCGTAGGCGGTGATTTCTCTGGCTAGGTCCTTGCGGTAGACATTCTTGCGCCGGGGCATGAAGTAGAAGATGTCCTCGGTGAAGATGTCGAGCCACTGCTTGAACTTGCGGTCGTCCAGCAGCCAGGCTTCGTTGGTGTAGAACTGCATCAACTCGTACCAGAGATCGCGCTGGGTCGCTATTGCTGGTGCCGCCATGGAACTCCCTCGCTTCCGTGATGTCGCCTCGCACCTGGGCCGGGTGGTACCGGCTAGCCGTGCAGAGTGGCGGTGCCTTCGAAGTCCGCAGTGATGGGGTCGACGTGGATGTCCGCCCAGCTGTCGGCGTTCATGAACTCCTCCCACCGGGTGTAGAAGCCCCTCTGGTTGCTCTCGGAGATGTAGCTCTCCGAGACCTCGCCGACGTACGCGTCGTGCTTGCCAGAGCGACCGACGCCCATGGAGAGATTGGCGGCGTACTTGCGGGCGATGGGGCTGCGGCTCGCCTGGGTCACCGAGCGCCAGTTGTCGATGTCGTCCTGCTCGAACATACCGGCGGCCCCGTTGTTGCCGCTCAGGCCCCAGCGGAGCCACGTCTTGATGTCTTCCGGTGCGTCCTTCTCGATGATGACGAAGTGCCAGAACTCGGTGGCGAGAGGGCCACGCGGGTGCGCCAGACGGAACCCCAGCACGCCGTTCGGGAACAGGCTGTGGTTCCCGAGGCGCAAGTTCCTCGCTCTCAGCGAGCCGAGCCGCTTCTCGACCTCGGGCAACGTCTCTAGCTGATGCTCCTCGAAGCGATGGCGGTTGTCCGCTGTCATCCCATGCCCCGCCCGCGGCGTCTTCTCGTCCGTTTCGCCGATGGTGAGGCTGTGACCGTTCACGAACAGATGCTTTTGGGTCGTGCTCTCGAACATCTCCTGCTGTGACGATCGCGGGGTGCCGAGGATCTTGTTCTTGGCCAACATGCTGGACAGGTGCGTCACGGGGACGTGGTAGTTGTCGGAGCAGTTGTCCACCGGCGTCTTCCAGTTCACCGGCTCGATCCACTTCTGGGGGCCGAGGGCGATGGTGCCGCCGTCGCGCCGGTTGAAGGACAGGTCCAGGTACCAGCGGGCGTCGCCGAGGTAGGCCTCGAGGGTCGGGGCCTCCTGGTCCCACGTGGCGAAGACGATGCCGGCGTAGGTGTCCACCTTCGCCTCGATGAGGTGCAGCTCGTCCTTGTCGAGGCAGTTGTAGTAGACCTGCTCCTCGCCGGGGACGTGCGCCAGGCTACCGTCGCTGGAGTAGGTCCAGCCGTGGTAGGTGCACATGAAGCTTTTGGCGTTGCCGTCGTCGGCGCGGATGATGCGGTTGCCGCGATGGCGGCACATGTTGAGGAAGGCGTGGAGCTTGCCGGTGTGGTCGCGGGTGAGGATGACGGGGTCCTCGCCCATGTAGGTGTGGAAGAAGTCGTTGAGGTTGGGGACGAGGCTGGTGTGGCCGATCATCAGCCACGCGCGGCCGAAGATCTTCTCGAGCTCCTCCTGGTAGACATCTTCATCGACGAAGATGTTCCTGCTGAGAGCTCCCGTTCGCGGGTCGAGGGCTTGGTACTTCTTGTCGATAGCAACCATGCGAGCCTCCAGGTAGCTGGCCCTAGGGCACAGCACAACGATGTCGCGGGTCCGTAAAGTATAGCGGCTCACGCCGGTGGCGTGCAGCCGCCAATGGTCGGCTGCAATTGACAATCGGCCAGAGCCACGTACCCTTCCTCCTCGCGACGCGGCCGCCAGGAGAGGAACATGACGAGCGTATTTGACATCAGCGCCGACCTGACCGAGGCAGGGACCAGCAAAACCGTTGAGGCCAACGGGATGCCCGTTCACTACCATGAAGCGGGCGAGGGAGAGCCGGTGGTGTTCCTGCATTCCTATGGCCCCGGCTCGACCGGGTGGATCACCTTCCACAAGGTGCTCGGCGAGTTCTCGAAGCACTTCAGGTGCATTCTCATGGATCTGCCCAACTTCGGCAGGTCCGGCCCCGTGGTGTTCAACGAGCCGATTCACAACCTTCAGGCGGACACGGCCCTCGCTCTTCTGGACAAGCTGGGTATCCAGAAGGCCTCGTTCGTCGGCAATTCCCAGGGTGGCCAGTCGTCCATGGTCTTCGCGGCCCACTACCCGGACCGGATCAACAAACTGGTTTTCGGCGGTGCCCACATCGTCACCGGTGGCGACAACTACATGCTGGCCAACAAGCCGTCCGAGGGCAGCCGTGCGACCCGCGTGGTCATGGATGACCCCTCCAAGGAGAACTTCCGCCGCTACCTCAGCGTTCACCTCGACGACCAGGACCTGGTCACCGACGAATTGGTTGACTACGTGCACGGTGTCCACACCGGCCGCGCGGACCATGCGGAGGCCCGTGCGAAGTCCGTCAGCACGTACTACGACCACACGCAGGACATCCATGCCGTGACGGCACCCACCATGCTCTTGCACGGGCGCTACGACCGCATGGTCGCGCTCGAGGTCAGCCTCGCGGCCCTCAACCACATCGCCGACACGCGCATGGTGATCCTGAATCACTGCGGACACTGGCCGCCGTACGAGAAGCCCGAGGAGTACACCTCCTTCGTCTTGAACTTCCTGAAGAGCTAGCCGGGCCCGCAGCACACTCGGTGCTTCCCGGCGCTGAACTGGCCGACGTCGATGATTTGAAGGCGTGGCCTTTGGCCTTGCGCGCTCGGTCGGCGGCGCCAATATCGGCTAGGCGGCCTGCTCGCTACCCTCCAATCATTGCCCGGGTCGGCCCTCTGGGCTGAAAACGGACGCCAAAGTGGAGCAAAATTTACGTCTATCTTGACCGGTACGCCCATTGCTACTCGGTGCCTGAGCGTGTTCACTACACTCCGAGGCGCCCCTTAAAGGGGCAGCGCCCGGCTAAGCTTCGTCTTGGTGGAGCCTGGCCTAGGGCCCTACCCCACTGAGTAAGCGTCAACCAACCGACCGCTAGGAGACAAAACATGGAGACGAACGAGCACTACTGCGTGAAGTGCAAGGCGGCGCGGGTCCCCAACAACGTCAGGCAAGACTCAACGAAGACGAAGAACGGCAGAACCATGGAGCGTGGGGTCTGCCCCGTCTGCTCGACCAACACCGCTCGGATTCGATAGCCGCCGGTTCGGGGCAGGCCCTGACCGGGGCGAGGCTGCCCCATCCGCACACGAAGAGACGGCCGGCGCATGCGCCGGCCGTCTCTTCGTGTGCCGTGAAAGCTCGGCTATAGGGCCAACGAGCACACCTCGTGGACCGTGCGATCGATCTCCATCAAAGAGCATGGCTTGCTTAGGAACGCCGCCACTCCCAACTCAGCCAGGGCGGTCGCCGCCATCTCCGGGTCTCCAACCGCCGTCACGACGACCACGGGCAGGTCAGGATTCGTGGGCCGCAGACGCCGCAGCGTTTCGAGTCCATCCATACCCGGCATTCGGACATCGATCAGCATGAGGTCGAGCGGGCCATTCTGAGCCAGCAGGTCGAGCGCGGCCTGCCCTCCATCAGCTGTGACGCAGTCGAATCCAGACTGCTCAAGGGCCGCCGACAGGAAATATCGTACCGAAGGCTCGTCGTCCACTACCAGGGCTGTCCGCGTCATAACTGGCTCCTTCATCGGCCCGTCCGCACAGGGACGGGTCTATCGAGTTGTTGCTCGTGGGACTCGGCGCTTGTCGGCAAGGGAAAGGTCCTTGGCATGTCCGTCGTCTTCGAGGAGCCGAGGATGGGAAGATCGATGAGGAACTCCGTCCCCTTGCCCTCTTCACTCAGGATGCGCATCGTCCCTCCGTGCTCCTGAACGATCGAGTAGCAGATGCTCAGCCCCAGGCCTGTCCCCTGCCCTTCACTCTTGGTCGTGAAGAATGGATCGAAGACCTTCTCAATCAGGTAGGCCGGAATTCCGGGCCCGTCGTCGATGATGGACAACCGGATATGGCCTTTGGCTGTTCGAGTGCGCAAGATCAGATGTCCACCGTCGTTGGCCTCCAGCATGGCCTGCTCGGCATTGCTGATTAGGTTGAGTACGACCTGCTGCAGTTTGTGCGGGTCCGCCATGGTCCGGGGTAGGCTCGACACGAGCTCCAGGCTCACCGTGACGTTGTTCACCATCAGGTGATAGCGCCGCAGCTCCAGCGCACCCTCGACAGCGGCGTTGATGGACACAAAGGCCTTCTCCGATTGCCGTGCACGGGCGTAGGAGAGGAGGTTCTGAACAATCCGCGCGGACCGATTGGCCTCTTCGTGAATCATCTCAGCCTCGAACCGGGCTTTGGGCTCGAGGTCCCGCCGCAGCAGGAGCTGGCTAAGCCCGGCAATGCCGGTCAGTGGGTTGTTCAGCTCGTGAGCGACGCTGGCCACCAGCTCACCCATGGCCGCGAGCTTCGTCGCACGCGCATGTTGGGCCTGTGCCTCCTCCAGCTCCTGCTGGCGCTCGACCAGCGAGGTGCGGGCGCGGCGCGCTGCCCCGTCGGCCCGCAGGCCCAGGGCAAACAGCAGCGTGACAGCCACCGCGGCGACTATTGCCCAGCCGACGAGGGCCATGCGCACGGCAGTGGCCCGGGCCGTCGCCAGTCCGCTGGTGACGTCCTGCGTGATCTCCAGAGCGCCCAAGGTGCCCAGGGCAGAGCCGGAGGCTGCATCGATTGCCGGGCCGCGCTCCTGGACCGGGTAGAAAGTCCGGACCACGTCGAGCTCGCGTTCGACGCCGTCGAGGTCGGTGAGGGTTCGGCCGCTCTCGAACTCGGACATCGGCGAGGTGTTGGCGACGACGCTGTCGAACCAGTCCAGCTTGCCCTGTGTCGCGAGGTTCGCCGCCGCGTCACTGCTCCAGACGAGGGCGCCGTCCACGCTCCAGACATTGAGCCCGACGACGCCAAGGCCGAAGGTGCTCTGCTGAGTGAAGACGGTCATCATCCGTGGGTGGATCGCCTCGTCGAAGCCGAGATTGGGCATGCTGGTGTGAACGGGGCTCCACACCGTGTGGAAGAAAATGTACGTGATGTGCTCGGCCTCGGCGAGCGCCCGCTCCTCACTGCCGCGGACGAACTCCCGCTCCGAAGCGCGGACAAATAGCAAAGCCACGAGAGAGGTAATCAACAGTACGGCGACCACCGCTACCGCGACGAAGTAGCGTGGTAGACGATCGCGCCCCGGGGGAGCGATGGGTTCGCTGGACGCCGGTTCTCTTCGAACGAAGCTGGTTGGCCTGAACAAATTAGTCCCTCTCGGTTCCTGTTTTGACCGTTACGGCGTTTCAAACAGCGCGACATCGAATCCGGCGAACAGTACCGGGTCGAACCCAGCGGACCGCGTCCACGCGCCGGCAACGCGCCGGAGGTCGAACAGGTCGAACAGGTCGAACAGGTCGGCAGGGTCGGCGGGGCCACTCGCTTCGTCTTCATCGACTTCCGGCTTGTCAATAAACAGGCCTGGGTCGAAGCCGGCGGACACGATGGGGTCGAAGGAGAATGGCTCGTCGTCGAAATCGATCGCGGCGAACGTGCCGAAGGCTGCGTCCCAGACATCCTGGGCGTTGTCGTCGTCGTCGGCGGCGGCCGGCTCGGGCTCAGACGGCTCCGCGGGCTCCCAAACGACGGATGCCGGGGGCTCGACCGGTGGGTCGTCTACGACGGGCTCGTCGGCCGGCGTGTCGTCTATGGCGGGCTCATCGGCGGGCGCGGCGTTGTCACCGACATTGCCGTTGCCGTTGGCGTTGCCGGAGTTGCCCGGCGCGTCGTCGGCCGGCGTGTCGTCGACGACAGCCTCATCAGCGGGGGCATCGTCGCCGCCGCTGTTGGCGTTGCCGGAGTTGCCCGGCGCATTGTCGGCCGGTGTGTCGTCTATGGCAGGCTCGTCAACGGGGGCATCGTCGCCGTCGACGCTGTTGGCGCTGCCGGAGTTGCCCGGCGCATCGTCGGCCGGTGTGTCGTCTCTGGCAGGCTCGCCAGCGGGGGCATCGTCGCCGTCGCCGCTGTTGGCGTTGGCGCTGCCGGAGTTGCCCGGCGCATCGCTGGCCGGCGTGTCGTCGACGAAGGGCTCATCAGCGGGCGGATCGTCGTCGCCGCCGTTGCCATTGGCGTTGCCGGAGTTGTCTTGCGCATCGTCGGCGGGAGCGTCATCCGGCTTATCGGCCGATGGGTCGGCTACGACGAGGTCGTCTGGAGGCGTGCTCTGCGAGCCGCCCCTGCGCTCTTCGCGCTGCTCGCGCGCGTCCTCCTCGCGCTCTTCGCGCTGCTCGCGCGCGTCCTCCTCGCGCTCTTCGCGCTGCTGGAGGCGTGCTCTGCGAGCCGCCCCTGCGCTCTTCGCGCTGCTCGCGCGCGTCCTCCTCGCGCTCTTCGCGCTGCTCGCGCGCCTTCTCCTCGCGCTCTTCGCGCTGCTCGCGCGCCTTCTCCTCGCGCTCTTCGCGCTGCTCGCGCGCCCTCTCCTCGTGCTCTTCGCGCTGCTCGCGCGCGTCCTCCTCGCGCTCTTCGCGCTGCTCGCGCGCCTTCTCCTCGTGCTTCCCGCCCGTGGCCGCGTAGGCAGCGGGCAATTGCCCGGCGACGAGCACCAGCGCGAGGAGCAGCGTGAGCCCCTGCAGAACGACCGATTTTCTGAGCAGTTGCGCCATTTGAGTTCCGTGGAAATACGGAGCAGTGGCGCCAATCTACTGTGGGACGTCCGGGACGAGACCGTACGAAGGTACTAAGTGCTATCCCCCATTTGCGTTCGGGGCCCACCGGCCGAACGGCTGGCGGGCCCCGAGTGCCCGCCTAGGCGGCCCGCGGAGCGGGGGCCAGCTCTACCGTGACCGGCATCAGATACAACACGTGCCCGCACTGAATGCACTTCCGTGACTCCGCCTCGTCGTCGCGCCCTGCCGTCAGGTCCCCTTTGCAGCGTGGGCAAGAGCCCAGCCACACCCTGGTAACGGCGTTCATGTCGTTCCTCCTACGACGGTTATGCCACCCGCGATGGTAGGGACGACCAGGTGGCCGCGAATCCTCCGCTTGGAGGAGCAGCGGGTGAATTTTCGGGTAGATCGCCTCACCCGATCGGGTGAGGCCTAGTTGGCCCGCAGGTTCTCGACTGCGGCCACGAAAACCGGCGTGTGGAGGACGTCGACGACGTGCGCGGGACCGCGGAACAGGACGATCGCGCTGTCGCCTCCCCCAAGATCTCCCGCGCCGACGCTCGTGCGCTCCGTGCCCGATTCGATCTCGTAGATTCGCCATTCGACGTCCCCTATCGTGCGCTCTGTCGGGACCGGAGCGGCGCCTGCGCTGGCAAGGTCTGCGAAATCGTCGACGGCGAACGGCACGGCGAGTGTCGGGATCGACAGCACGAGGAGGAAGGTGGCCCCAATCTGCGTGCGGGCGTAGAACCCCGGCTGGACCTCCTCCCAGTCGGCCGGCACCCGCGTCGCGAAGCCCGCCACGGCGTCCGTGTAGGAAGTCAGCGCGACCTCCGTCTCCAGGACGGTGAAGCCGATGGGGGCCAGGCCCCGGATGCAGGCCGCGTCCGGCTCGACGAGCGGGTCGTCGACAAAGGCGAGGGCGATGGCCCGCGTGCAGTCGTTGTCGTTGGCGACGCCGTGCGCTGCGCTTGGCACCTCGAAGAAGAAGCTCCTCGACAGCGTATCGGCGGCTCGGCGACCGTAGCTGGGGGGCGTGATGGGATCGAAGCCGCCGGCGAGGACCAGCGTTGGTATGTTGCTGGCCACCGGCTCGTTCTCGATGGGCCCTGCCTGGTATGCGCCCCACTCGTCGCACACCCTGAAGAGCCCTTCGCCTTCGAGGAAGCTGAGGTATTCGGGGTAACGGGCGTTCTCCGCGGCGACGGCCTCCTCGTCGACGAACCGGGCCTCCTCCGCGCACTGCACCGAGTAGTACATGCCGGTGCTGCTGAACTCGTTATTCGCGAGCAGTTGTCCTTCGATCGCCGCCACGGTGCCATACAGGCCGCGGACCGTGTCCGAGATGGCCTCGGGCAGCAGCGGGATGATCGACGGCGAGTAGAGCGACTGGAAGACGAGTCCGACCAGCGAGTCGCCGTTGTAGAGCGCGTCAAAGGTCTGTCCGCTCAGCGGGTGGGTGATGTCGAACCTGACCGGCTCCTCGTTCAGTCGGGCAACGGCATCCAGGAAGGTCCGCTCGAGGTCCGGGTAGGCGCGAGCGCATGCAGCGTCTGAACGGCACGAGTCGAAGAGAACGTTGAGCGCCCGCACCATTCCCGAGGGGAATTCGAGAAATCCATCGACCTGCGGTGGGTAAGTCGAGTCCAGAATGACGCTGCGAATGCCCTCTGGGTGGTCGCGCATCGCCGTGAGTGCCAGCCTGGTCCCGTAGGACACGCCAAACAGGTTCCATTCGTCGTAGCCCAGGGCAACGCGCAGGTCTGCGAGGTCCGTGGCGTTCTGTGCCGATGCTAGAACGCGAGATTCGCGCCCTCGGCTCTGAGCCGGTCGCGGCAGGCGTTCAGGACCTCGATCAGCCGCTGGTCGATCTCGGCGGTCGTAAGGTCGAGAGGCAGCAGCTCGTAGGTGAGGTCGACGCGCTCCTGGCAGTAGAGCGAAGGCTCGGAGTAGCCGGCGCCGCGCTGGTCGAACATGATGAAGTCGCGGTTGGCGAGGAACGGGGCGAAGTCCAGGTCGAAGACGAACGGCACGGTCTCGAGAGCGTGGCCGCCGGGCCCGCCCTCCAAATAGACCACGGGGTCCGCCTCGGGATTGCCTGACCGGCTCCGGAAGATGGCCACGTGCAACCGGACCTGAGTCCCGGAGGGGTCCGAGCGGTCCTCGGGGACGACGAGCCAGCCGCACCGCACCCGCTCGTCCGCGGGCACCTCGAACTCGCACGCCGCGCCCTCGAAAGCCGGTGTGTAGCCGAGCTGCGCCGTCGCCGTTGCAGAGGCGACCGCCGCTGCGTTGGTGGGCGTTGGCGCCGGCGTCTCGGTTGGCGAACTGCTGGAGCAGGCGACGGCGAGGACCGCGACGATGGTGAGCGCAGCCAGACGTGCATTCAGCCGAAAGGGAGCGAGCGTGGCTGCCATCGCCGCCGAGGATAGCACGAGGGCAACGGTGCGCTGGACGGCCAGCGGGGCTGGTTACGACTCCCGGTATGCCTCCATGAGCACCTGCGCCACCTCGGGCCGCGTGAACTCAGGTGGGGGCATCTCCCCCCGGCTCAGCATCTCCCTCACCTGCGTCCCGCTGAGGAAAACGCGGTCTTCGGGCGGTGAGTTGGAGGTCTTTGTGCTGGCCATCCCCTGGTTGCGAAGGGAGTAGAAGGTGTTCTCGAAGAAGAGGGGCGTGATGCCCAACTCCTCGGGAGCGAACTCGTCGAAGATGTGCTGTGCGTCGTAGGTGCCGTAGTAGCTGCCGACGCCCGCGTGGTCGCGGCCGACGATGAAGTGCGTGCAGCCGTAGTTCTTGCGGGCGAGGGCGTGAAAGATTGCCTCACGCGGCCCTGCATAGCGCATGAAGGCCGGGAAGACGCTCAGCAGGACCCGGTCCGCCGGGTAGTAGTGCTCCAAAAGCACCTCGTAGCAGCGCATCCGCACGTCGGCTGGAATGTCATCCGACTTCGTCTCGCCAACCAACGGGTGCAGCAGCAGCCCGTCCACCATCTCCAGCGCGCATTTCTGGATGTACTCGTGGGCCCGGTGCACGGGGTTGCGGGTCTGGAACCCGACCACCCGGCGCCACCCCATCCCGTCGATGGCCGATCGGACCTCCGCGGGGGTCCGGTAGTGAGGGAGGGCGGCCGGGTCGATCGGCGGTATGCCCGGCAGCATGGTGACGGGCCCGCCCAGCAGAACGTCTCCCTGGGCGTAGAGCCCGGCGACGCCTGGGTGGGCTTCCTCGGTCGTCCGGTAGACCCGCTCGGCTTCGTGTTGCTTGTCGTAGCCGAAGGACTCCTTGAGCAGCATCACCCCGACCAACGTGCCCTTCGCGTCCTGTAGGGCGAGCTCCTGTCCCTCCACGAGGGTCTTGGCCTGCGCCTGGTCCACGCCGAGGGTCACCGGCAGCGGCCACGCGGCGCCTGAGGCGAGGTGCATGCCGTCCACCACCGTGCTGTAGTCGGCGGAGGCCATGAAGCCGTCCAGCGGACTGAAAACGCCCTGCGCGACCATGTGGGCATCGGACAGCTCGCGTGGGCCCAGCGTGATTGCAAGGAGCGAGGATGCGCGCTCGCGAAGAGCGTCAATGTCCGATTTCGCTGCGTAGCGGTCCACCAGCTGGCCCCCGTGTGGTGCGATCTGCCTGCCCTCCAGTCGGGTGTCTGTCATGGCTAGGCCCGCCCGCCGGCCGCGACGTAGCCGAGATCGCCAAGGGCGACCATGATCTTCGCGACGCTCTCGTCGATGCTCTCCGTCTCGGTGTCGAGTTGGACCTCGGGCGTGGGCGGCGCCTCGTACGGGTCGGAGACGCCAGTGAAGTTCTTGATCTCGCCACGAATCGCCTTCTCGTAGAGCCCCTTCACGTCGCGTTTGACGAGCTCATCGAGGGACGCGTGGACATGAACCTCGACGAAGTCCCCGATCATCTCTCGCACTTCGTCACGAATCTCTTGGTAGGGCGATATGGCCGCGACGATGGTCGCGACGCCGTTGCGCGACAACAGCTGGCTGACGAACCCGATGCGCCGGATGTTGGTGTCACGGTCCTCTTTGGTGAAGCCGAGGCCCTTCGAGAGGTTGGTGCGGACGATGTCGCCGTCCAGGACCTCTACATTTCGTCCCGCGGCCTTCAAATCGGCCGCGAGCCGTTCCGCGATGGTGCTTTTGCCGGCGCCGGAGAGCCCGGTCAGCCAGATGGTGAACCCGCGCGTGGTAGCGGGGGCTTGGGATGTGCTCATGTCTCCACCTTTAGGGAATGCGTATTTCGGCTTCGCGGCCGGCCATCGTATCGGCGTGCAGACCGCACTCGACCTTGTCGGAGGCGGCCCAACGGCCGGCTCTCAGGTCCTCGCCGGGTTTGACGGCGCGTGTGCAATAGGTGCAGCCGATGCTTGGAAAGCCCGCTTCGTGCAGCGAGTTGTACGGCACGTCGTGCTCGCTGATGTAGGCCCAGACGTCAGACTCGGTCCAAGCGGCCAGCGGGTTCAGCTTAACGACGCCGAACTTGGCGTCCCACTCGACGACTCGGACGTCCGCCCTGCCCTTCGACTGGTCGCGGCGCAGACCTGAGATCCACGCCTGCTTCCCCTCGAGGGCCCTGCCGTTGGGCTCGACCTTGCGGATCTGGCAGCACAGGTCGGGGTCGCTCTTCCAGAGCTCGGCGCCGAACTCAGCGGCCTGCTGCTCCGGGGTCCAGCGTGGCTTGAGGGCCTTCGGCCGGATGCCGTAGCGCTCCGAGGTGCGCGTGACCAGCTCGTAGGTCTCCGGGAACAGGAACTCGGTGTCGACGTAGAAGACCTCAATGGATGGGCCCACTCGAGACGCCATATCCACGAGCGCCATGCCGGTCGGACCGCCAAAGCTACAGGCCAAGGTGATTCCGTCGCCGTAGCGATCGGCCGCCCACCGAATGATCTGCTCTGGGGTCTGCCCTTCGAGTTCTCGGTTCGCCTGCTCGATCTCGTCGAGCACGCTCTGCTCAGCCTCGACCTGCATCGATGGCTACCGCGAAACCCACTTGGGGGTTGCGTCGGTCGCGTCGATGCTGTCGGCGAAGTGCCGTCCCAGCCGTTCGACTTGACCACGGATGCGGTCGGTCAGTGCCTTCAGAAATGCCATCGGTTCAAAACTCCACAAAAAAATCCCCCCGCAAGCCGTGCTTGGGAGGGGACACTAGTTTCCTTGTCAGCGTTGTTGGAGGAGCGCTACTCGCGCGCACCTACCACTGCAAGGGACCTTCCAGCCCCCTCATGGGTACAACAACAAAGACAGATTGAGTGCGTGTAAGTCATCTCTCCGTTGAACTCTAGGCGAACGTGTGAGCGCTGTCAACGGCACCGCGCTCATCGCCGTTGACCCGTGGCGCCTCCTCTCCCTCGTCCTCGTGGCGCTGACTCTCCCCGTTCGTCCTGGCTGGGCGAAGCCTGCCCCGAGCAAAGCCAAGGGGACGGCCACTGGCTATGGACGCATCGTCAGCAGGTCAGCTGGATTCCGCCGAGGCCCGGCCATCGCCAACCCTGCGCTATACTCGCCGGGCCGACCATGGAAGCGTTTCGCGGGATCGACCTCCTCGACATCGAGTCCCGGCTGAGTGACGACGAGCGTCAGATCCGGGACACTGTCCGCGACTTCGTCGAGCGGGAGGCTATCCCTCTCGTGACGCAGCACTTCCGTGACGGCACGTTTCCACTGGACCTCGTCCCGCGCATGGCGGAGCTCGGCATCTTCGGTGCCCACATCGACGGCTATGGCTGCGCGGGCATCAGCCCCATCGCGTACGGCCTCGTCATGCAGGAGCTCGAGCGCGGAGACTCGGCCCTGCGGTCCTTCGCGTCGGTGCAGTCGTCGCTGGCGATGACTGCCATCTGGCTCCATGGGTCGGAGGAGCAACGCGAGCGCTGGCTGCCTGAGATGGCCGCCGGCCGGGCCATCGGCGCCTTCGCCCTCACGGAGCCGGACCACGGCAGCGACCCCGCGGGCATGGAGACGCGCGCCGAGCGGGTCGACGGCGGCTGGCGCCTGAGTGGGCAAAAGTTCTGGATCACCAACGCGTCGGTGGCTGCGGTGTTCGTCGTCTGGGCGAAGACCGAGGACGGTGTGCGCGGGTTTCTGGTGGAGCGCGACAACCCGGGCGTGTCCGTGCAGGACATCCACAACAAGCTCTCGCTGCGCATGAGCATCACGGGGGCGGTATCGCTTGACGGGGCTGAGGTGCCGGCGGACGCCATCCTCCCCGGCACCCGTGGCGTCGGCTCTGCGCTGGAGTGCTTGAACCACGCGCGCTACGGCATCGCCTGGGGCGTCTTGGGTGCCGCTGCGGCCTGCCTGCACGAGACGCTGGAGTACACGAAGGCGCGGGTCCAGTTCTCGCGGCCCATCGCGGCCTACCAGTTGGTCCAGGCCAAGCTGGCGGACATGCACACAGAGCTGTCCGTGGGTCAGCTCTTGGCGTTGCAGGTCGCCGGGAATAAGGCGGCGGGCCGACTCCATCATACGCAGGTGAGCATGGCCAAGTACCGCAACGCGCAGGCCGCGCTCGACATCGCCCGCACCTGCCGCGACCTGCTGGGCGCCGCGGGCGTGCTCGACGAGTTCGTCACCATGCGGCACATGATGAACCTGGAGGCGGTGAACACCTACGAGGGGACCCGCCACATGCACCAGCTGATCATCGGCCGGCACCTTACCGGCCTCTCCGCCTTCGATGGATAGCTTCCCCGACCAGCCGGAGCGGAGCACGGCCGGTTCCAGTGCCCGCCGCCGGTGGGTGCTGTTCACGATCTCCATGACGCCGATCATCGCCCTCCTGTCGCTGTTGACGTGGGGGCTCATCGAGTCGGGCGGCGTCCCTGGTGGACTTTCGGTCAACGAGGACCCCGGCGAGATCGCCATCAACGCTAGCAGGGCGCCCGCTTTCGACGTCGCAACGTTGCACGATGGCCCCGTCATCACCAACGAGGCAGTTATGGGCAAAGTGACGTTCATCGACTTCTGGTCGTCGTGGTGTCCACCATGCCGCGCCGAAGCCGCGGACGTGGCCGCGGTCTACCGCGAGTACGAGGACCGGCCGGTGGAGTTCCTGGGCGTGGCCATCTGGGATCAGGCGCGAGACGTGCTCGGCCATATCGAGCGCTTCGACGTTACCTACCCCAACGGGTTGGACGACACCGGCGAGCTTGCAGTGAGCTTCGGCGTCCGGGGCGTCCCGGAGAAGTACTTCATCGGCCCCGACGGCCGGATCGTCCGGAAGTTCACAGGCCCGATCTCGCGGGAGGCGTTGCGAGGCATCCTGGACGAATTGCTTGATGAATTCGACCTGTGAGCGCGCTCGACCCCGACCGGCTGCGCCGCCCCGACCTGCTGCATCGGACCGTGACCGGCTGGTATGGGGCCAACGCACGAGACCTGCCGTGGCGCCGGACGACGGACCCGTACGCCATCCTCGTCTCCGAGATCATGCTCCAGCAGACCCAGGTCGAACGGGTCGTCCCGAAGTACGAGGCTTTTCTCCAGTCGTTTCCGACGCTCGACGCCCTGGCGGCCGCGGAGGCCGGCGAGGTCATTCGGGTCTGGGCCGGGCTCGGATACAACGGGCGCGCCGTCCGGCTCCACCGGCTTGCTCAGGCGGTCGAGGCGGAGCACGGAGGCAGGCTGCCTGAGGGCGTCGGCGGCCTGCGCCGGCTACCCGGCATTGGTCCCTATACAGCGGCTGCCGTGGCGTGCTTCGCCTTCGGCGCCAGCGTGCCGCTGGCCGACACCAACGTCTACCGCGTGGTGAGCCGCGTGACGCACGGGGCGCAGGCACCGTCCCGCCGCGAGGTCGATGGCACGGTCGCCGAGCTCGTCCCCGCAGTGGGCGCTTCGGCTTGGTATCAGGGTTTGATGGACATCGGGGCGACCGTCTGTACCGCGAGGCCCGACTGCTCCCGTTGCCCGCTCGAAAGCCTATGCGCCGCGGCGCCTGCGCTGCGAGGCGACACCACGGGCAGGCTCGCCGAGGCGTCGGTGCCCTACGCGCCGAAGCAATCGGCCTTCGCCGGCTCTCGGCGCTACTTTCGCGGCAGAGTTGTGGACGCGCTCCGCTCGCTTGCGCCCGGCGAGGCTCTCCCCACCGCGGCGCTCGCAGACATTGTGCTGGAGGCTAGCGATGCCGTGGCCGGCGGGGCGTGGCTCGATGGGCTGCTGGTTGAGCTGGAGCGCGAGGGCCTGGTGCTAACCGATGGGGGCCGCGTTCGTCTGCCGTGAGCCTCGGGTCCGACAGGCGCCCCCGTCCCCTTCGGCCTCGCTCAGGACAGGCTTCGAGAGCCTCAGGACGAACGGACTTGGCCTCCCGCGACCGCTCATCCTGAACCCGTCAAAGGAGAGTGGCTCCCACCCGACGCTTGGTGCGCTTACGTCGCCAATCGCCCCAACAGGCCACGCACGGGGGCGGCGAGCACGATCCACGGCTCGTCGAACGATTCAAGGTCGGCCTGCGAAAGCTCCCAGTAGCGGCGCCCATCAGCGGCGACCAGCACGCTCTCGACCCACGCGCCGTTGGTACCGCCGGGAGGGCTCGCAGCCTCGGAGGCAATGGCGCCATGGAAGCCTGCGGCCTCCCATGCGCCCAGCAGCTCTCCGCCTCGAGCGACGGCGGCCGCCTCGACGCGGTGGGCCGCCCGGCGCGGGCCTTCCAGGCCCTTCAGCATGCCCAGCAGACGCCTCGCACGAGTCGCGTCCGGCACCTCGCCATCGCCGGTGTGGCGCCGGGTCATCCGGCTCTCCCAGGCGTTACCGAGCGCTGGGATGGCGATGCCCCCGTCGCTGGCGACGACCGGCATAGGGTGCAGCCGGGACCACCCCACCGCCTTGCGGACCGCGATGGCCAGGTGCGTCGCATCCTCCTCCTCGATTGTTGGCGGGCCGTCGACGCCGGGCCCCGCGATGAGGTCGAAACCCAGGCCGTCGACCAGCCGGCGCAGCATGGGCACCTTCGCGGGATTCGTCGTCGCCAGCAGCAGGTGGGGCGCCGCCATGACGGCTAGGCTCGCCCGAACTCGCGCTCGAGCATCCCGGTCGTGACACGGATGGTGGTCGGCCGTCCGTGCGGGCAGTGGCTCGGGTCAGTGGTGGTTTCCAGCGCGTGGAGCAGCTCGGTCATCTCCTGGTCGCTCAGCGACTGGCCGGCGCGGACGGCACTGTGGCAAGCGATGGACGCGGCCATGGCCCAGTGGCTTGGGGTCGCTCCGTGTGGGTGGACGACACCCTCCGCCAGCAGCTCGCCGATCATCTTCTCGGCCTGCACGGACCGGCTCATGGCGGGGACCGCCCTCAGGAGCCAGGTCCCGTCACCGAAGTCCTCAAGCACAAAGCCGTACGCAGCAAGCGTGGGCAGGGCTTCGGCTACGGTGTCTTGCTGCTCGGGCGTCAGCGGCACCGGCACCGGATCGAGCAGCGGCTGGACCTCCGGCTCCCCGCCGTCCCAGTGGCGGAGCAGGCGGTAAAACAGGACCGATTCGTGCGCGGCGTGCTGGTCCACGAGGTACATCCCGTCCGCGCCCTCGGCGACGACGTAGGTGTTGGCGATCTGGCCCAGCACCCGCAGGCCCGGCATGGCGTCGCCAGCGGACGACGTGGAGCCTGCCCTGAGCCCGCCTAAGGCGGGAGAAGGGTCGGCCATAGCGTCGATCAGCGGCTGCGCAGTAGCGGGCATCGACGGCAGGGTGAAGGTAAACGCGGGCCACGCTGCGGCGATGGCCATTCCGTCGGCCCGCGCCGGCTGATTCGCCATGGCCGCGAGGGGGACGTTGGCGAGCAGGGCGTCGCGCACCGCACGCTGGACGCTTGAAAAGGCGTCGCCCTCGTGCAAGAACCGGACCTCGCGCTTGTTGGGGTGGACGTTGACGTCGACCTCCTGTGGCGGCACCTCCAGGAGGACGACGGCCATTGGGTACCGGCCCTCCATCAACAGGCCCGTGTACGCCTGCTCGACCGCCATGGTCAGCGCGCGGCTCTGGACCCAGCGCCCGTTGATGAAGGTGCGGATAGCCGTTCGGTTGGGACGGCTGACGGAAGGCAAAGCGGTCAGCCCCCACGCGGCGTATCTTGCCTGGGGCGACGGTGTCAGCTCCAGCATCGCGTCGGCGATCTCCACGCCATGAACTGCCGCGACGACGTCGCGAAGGCGACCCGTGCCGGGGGTCCGCAGTGCCGCCTTGCCGTCCGCCACGAACGTGAACGCCACGTGAGGGTATGCCAGCGCCAGGTGATCGATGACCTGGCGGGCGCGGCCGGTCTCCGCGCCGCTCGTGCGCATGAACTTCAGTCGCGCGGGGATAGTCGAAAACAGCGCCTCAACGGTGACCGACGTGCCTGGCGCGGACGCATCAGCGCCGGCCGCGAGCACGCGCCCGCCTTCGAGTTCGATGAACGCGGCGTCCGCGTCAGCCGTCCTGCTCACCAGCCGCACGTGCCCCGCCGCGGCGATTGAGGGCAGTGCTTCGCCACGGAACCCGAGCGTCGAAAGAGCGTCCAGGCCCTCGAGGGTGGTTAGCTTGCTGGTGGCGTGGCGGGCGAAGGCCACCTCGAGCTGGTCCGCGGCGATGCCGCGCCCGTCGTCCGCCACGCGGATGGACTCCAGTCCGCCCTGACGCAGCTCGATGGTGACGTGGGCAGCGCCCGCGTCCAGCGCGTTTTCTACGAGCTCCTTGACCACCGACGCGGGGCGCTCCACCACCTCGCCTGCCGCGATCCCCGCGGCCACGCGCGGGTCGAGTACTTGGATTCGAGCGGTGGTGTCCAATTTCACAACTGCTGGCCGATAAGCCGGGCGTGATGGCTAACGGTACGCAAAATTTTCTTGGCCAGCTACCCAAACATGCCGGCGAGCACGCGTTCGGACGCGCCAGCGACGAGGCGCCCGTCGATCAGCGCCATGGGGCGGCGGAAGTACCGCGGTTCGCCAGCCAGGAGGTCGATGAGCTGGTCGTCCGTGAGGGCTTCTGGCTCGAGGCCGCTGGCCTTGAAGGTCGGCGACCTGAAGCTGAAGACGTCGCGGGGCGACCGGCCCACGAGCAGCGCCGCGATCTCGTTCCGGGAGAGCGGGTCCTTGAAGAACTCGCGCACCGTGACGGAGGCATCGCCGCGCGAGAGATACTCCCTCGCCTTCCGGCAAGTCGTTCACTTGGCGTAGTAATAGAGGTAGACGGTTGCCGCCATGACCCAAGTGTAGGCGGCGCCAGTCGTGGGCTGTCAACGCGGCCGAAGCGGCCCGCCATGGGCCTGCCATACGATTGAGCGACGGCCTCCGTTCGACTAGCATCCCCCACGCATGGCGGGCGACTACTTTCTCCTGGTTATTCGCTGGCTTCACGCCACGGCCGCGGTTGCGTGGCTGGGTGGCGGCATTTTCTATTGGGCCGTGCTCCGGCCGGCGCTCCGGTCGGGCGGCGCGCCGGCCGGTGTCGCGAAGTTCGCTTCGCTGGAGTTCGGCCAGTTGGTTGGCCTCGCCATGTGGGTACTCGTGGTGACGGGTGGAATTCTCGGCGTGCAGCGCCTGTCCGAGGAGACCTCGACCGTCACCTACTTCGGAGTGCTCGCGGCCAAGATCGCGCTCTCTGCTTGGATGTTCTTCCTCGTGATCAACCGGCGGGGCGCGCCGTTGCAGCCGGACGGGCCGCGCGGACGCGTGCGGCTTGCCGTCAACGCCCTTGGCCACGTGAACATGACCGTGGTGCTCGGCCTGGTGATCTTTTTCCTGTCCGACGTCCTGCGCTTCATCGTCGAGCGAGGACTAGTAGACTAGGCGCATGAAACGCGACTTACTGGACATCCTGGCGTGCCCCGAAGACAAGAGTCCGCTGCGGCTCACGGAGCTTGAGTCTGACGGCGACGAGGTGGTGACGGGCACCCTGACCTGCACTCAGTGCGATACGGAGTACCCCATCGAGGACTCGATTCCCAATCTGCTGCCGCGAAGCCTGAGGGAATCGCGGCCCTAGACTGTGGTCGGCCAACGCTCCCGGGCCGGTACCTCCGGTAGTGCCCTGCCCGGGCCGCATCGCAGCATCGCACCGCGATGGCCGGTTGACTCGCAATCCGCCGTTGGTATACTGCCGCGCGAAGTCTGCGGACATGGCCACGGCCTACTTGGTTGCGAAAGCACCTAGTGGTGTGAGCGATTAGGGCATGGCCGTTGTAACGCTCAAGCACTGATTAGGGAGAGACCAATGAGAAAGAATGGCAAGAGCAGGATATTGGCACTAACAGTGCTGAGCATTGTCGTGGCCCTGGTGTTGGCCGCCTGTGGTGGCGACGACCCGACGCCGACGACGGCGGCGCCGACGGCGACGACTCCGGCGGGGCCGGCCGCAACGGCGACACCGACCCTCGCCCCTGGGGTCCCAACCCCGACGCCGACGAGGCCGGCGGCCGCACAGCCGACCGCGACGCCGACTGACGCGGAGATCATCCTCCAGCAAGGCGCGGCGTTCGCCGCCTTGGACGCTGACTGGGTTCGGACGCCTGCCGTCGAGGCGCTGATCCCGCTTGCCCAGGCCGAGGGCAATATCACGTTCACCGCGTATGGGGTGGACCACACGGACATCGTCTGTGACCTGTTCACCGCCGAGTTCGGCATCGACTGTGAGGGCCGCGGCATCGGCGCGGGCCAGATCGTCGGCACCCTCACGGCCGAGCGGGAGGCTGGCGAGGCGCCCGCGGACGTGGTCTACATGTCCATGACGCAAATGGCCCAGTACGTTGACCGTGATTACGCCGCAGTAGTCGACTGGGTAGGCCTCGGCGTCGACGAGCGCCGTACCTGGGAGGCAGAAGGCGTCCCAGGCAACGCCGCTGGCGTGAGCAACAACCAGTACACCAACTTCTGGCGGACTGACATCTTCGACGTCGAGGACATCCCAACGACAGTCGAAGGGTGGCTGGACCCGTCACTCAAGGGCCTGGTCTGCGCGCCGTCCTTCCTGTTCCGCGCGGGCAACGGCTTCCACCCCTTCATCTTCGACAAGGACGACATGGTGGACCTGCACAAGCGGATGATCAACGAGAACGACCTCTTGGTCACGGCCAACTGTAACGCGTTCATCCTGTCGGGTGAGCGGCCGCTCGTGTACCTGGGCTACGGCAACCCGCCCGCGCTCTTGGACAGCGGCGTGATCGAGCAGGCGTGGAACGCGGGCATGGGTATCAACATGTTCAGCGTTGCCGTCACCAACAACGCGCCGAACCCCAACGCGGCCAAGCTGTTCGCGGCCTGGCACTCCAGCCGCGAGGTTTCGCAGGCGCTCTTCGACGGTATCGGCACTGGCTGGGCCGGCTACGGCCACGCAGCCCAGGGCCTCGTAAGCGGCGACTTCAAGGACGTCGACATGGTGTTCGAGAGCATTGGCGTGGCCCGCCAGCGAGGGATCAACGCCAGCTACTTCTCAGACCGAGTGTTCGGGACCGACTAGAGCCTGAGATACCGGAAATAGGTGTGCGGGGTAGCTCCCGGAGCTACCCCGCATCGACCTCCGTAGGCCCGAGGGATCGAGCATGGCCGTAGCGACACAGGTGAGGCAGCGCCTCGCACAGCGGGTAGCCACCCTTCGAAGGGGTGAGTATGTCCTACTGTTCGTCGCGATCATCGTGGCTGGATGGCTCATCCTGCCGGCGCTACTCATCACCATCGTCCAGGCCTTCCGCGTGCCGTCCGGCCGACTCTTCTTTGAGGCGACGAGCTCGTGGGGGGTGTCCAACTTCCCCGACGTCTATTCGGGCAGCCGAGCGCTCCAGTCGACGGCGATCGACACGGCCATCTACACGGTGGGTGCGGTCTCGCTGGGGTTCTCCATCGGCCTCGTCATCGCGTGGCTGATCGAGCGGACCAACCTGCCGCTGCGCAATATCGTCTTCGTGGTTTTGCTGTTCCCGCTGATGATGCCCGCCATCGTCACGACGCTTGGCTGGATTCTCCTGTTGGGCCCGCGGGTCGGCCTGGTCAACGTCGTCGGCCGCACGGTCCTTAACTGGATACCCGGTGTCGACTTCACCTCCGGTCCCTTCAACATCACGACGATGTACGGCATGGTTACGATCCAGGGGTTTGGGCTGGTAGTGCTGTTCGTCATTCTGCTGGGTGCCGCCCTTCGCAGCATGGACCCGAACCTAGAGGACGCCGCCCGCGCGTCGGGCGCCAGCTTCATCCGTATCCTCCGCACGGTGACGATCCCGTTGCTGCGCCCGTCGGTGCTCGGCGCGATCATCCTCGCCACGATCTTCACGATCGAGTCCTTCGAGGTGCCGCTGCTGCTTGCCACCGGCGCCAGGGCGGACATCCTCAGCACGCGCGTCTGGGAGCTGCTCACGACGGGCTCCGGAGAGGACCCCCTCTACGGTGCGGTGGCGGCCATGGGGCTCCACTTCATGATCATGACCTACCTGCTCTTCTACCTGTACAGCTACTACACGGCCCGGTCCGAGAAGTACGCGACCATGACGGGCAAGGGCTTCAGGGCCCGGCGATACGAGCTGGGGCAGTGGCGCTGGCCGATTTTCGCAGCAGTGGTCACGTTCCTCGCCTTCGTGTCATTCGCCCCCTTGGTAATCCTGATCTACCAGTCGTTCCTGCCCGCATACCGTCCGCCGGCCTGGAGCGTCTTCCCCGAGGCGTTCCAGCTGGAAGGCTACCGGGACCTGTTCGACAACAGGCGGCTCTGGAGCGCCGTGAGGAACACCGTGGCCATCGCGCTGGTGGCGCCGACATTGAGTGTGACGGTCGCCCTCATCATCGCCTGGTCGGTGGTCCGTGGCAGAGCCGCCCCAAAGGTCCGGCTTTTCCTGGACCTGTTCACGTCGTCGTCGCTTGCCATTCCGGCGGTCATCGCGGGGTTGGCGTTCTTCCTGTTCTACTTGAACCTCAACCGGCTGCTGCCGCCCTTCCTCGATTGGCTTCCGCTCTCGAAGTCTCTTCTTGTGTTGATGCTGGTCTACTCCTTCCGGGTGGCGCTGGCCTACCGCTTCCAACGCGCAGGCGTGGCCCAGATAGCCAAGGAGCTGGAGGAGGTCTCGTCCACGAGCGGAGGGAGTGCCTACAAAACATTCCGGCACATACTGGTGCCGCTGGTGGCGCCCTACACCTTCGGTGCCTGGGTTCTTCTGTTCCTGCTCGCCTTCCGCGAGTTCACGCTGCCGCAGGTAGTCACCGCGGGCTCGGAGCCCTTCGTCATCAGCACGCTCGTGTTCAACCTGCAAACCGATCCGGACCAACGCGCGGCCCTCGCCGTGCTCACGGTCGCGTTCCTCTTCTTGATGCTGGTCTTCTTGCGCGTGTTCGTCCTCAAGCGCATCCGCTCGTTCTAGACGAGGCGTCCCCATCGAGGCGCTGCGGCAGCCTCCAGAGCGGTACCCGGTTCCTTTTTTGTGCAAGCACAGGGTGCCCTGAGCACTCTACGGCCGCGTGGGGCGCTTCAGACGCCCCCTCGGTGGCGCTCAGAGAGGCTTAAGGGGCCAAGGACGGCGTGGTGGACCCCTGCTCGGTGAGCCCTCGGAGCTCCGTGAGCCTGCCCAGGCTGACTTTGGGCCCGAGCCGCTCGCGCCACCCTGTTAGCGACCAGTGGCCGCCTTCGATATCGAGCAGGCCCTTGCGCCGCAGGGACCGGCTGGCCTTCTTCGCGCGATCGAGGGTCCCTCCGTCGCTACCGCCCAGGAGTTGCGCTACCAGGCGAGGGCTCATGAGACCCTGCCGCATCAGTTGGAAGGGGAATGGCCGTCGGGCGCGCTCCTGGTAGCGAGCGACGATGTCGAGCACGTGTGCCTCGTCAGCGGAGGGTCTGCGCCGGCCCACGTACAGCAGGTGGCGCTGGCGGACGCGCCCCTCGATCTTCGTGGTGCTGACCAGGTAGAGGTACTTCCGGCCGCCGACTGTTTTCGTGCGTAGATAGGCCAATGTAGTGCCTAGTATATTAGGCACTATCCCTCGCGTAAAGCATATCAGCCCGCATTGGGCCTGCGAGCAGGCGACGGTCTACTGGATGGCGCTTCGGTCGCTGGGGCGGATCACGCCCTTCTTGATGATGATGTTGCCGTAGAGGCGACGCTCACCAGTGGCGATGACCGCGAAGCAGTCCGCGACCCGGTCGTAGAAGTCGAAGCGGCCCATCTCGCCGATGTGGACATCCGTGCCGGCGTCGGCGTTCAGGACCTGCTGGTACTCGGTGTGGGTCGCGGGCTCGTCGTCGTCGACGCTCACCGGCCGCATGACGCACGCCGGCTCCTCGACGAAGTCGTCGATGGGCATGAGCGATAGCACGGCGCGCAGGACTCGGGTGGAATCAGCTCCCCCTATGCGCACCAGCTCCCGCGCGTAGCTCTCGGCGGGGAAGTTCGCATCGACGATGGCGATTTCGTCACCGTGCCCCATGGAGGCGAGGATGCCGAGGAGGTCGGGTGGAATGAGCGGGTCGATGCCTTTGAGCATGGGGCCCATCCTACCGAATTGCCGCTCGCGGTGCGCCGGGGTGGGGGAAGGCGTGTTGACAGCCCTAGACGGGCCTCGTAGCCTCCTGCGGGCCCCGTCTCGGCCGCCTCGTGGCCCCGCCGCCACCACCGCGCCCTGATCGTCGCGGGTGCAGCCAACCCGCGCATGACACCAACCGGTCCCCAGGGCAGCAGTGATCGACTCCGTGTCGACATCCACACCGAGGCCGGCTGGCTCGGCGCGGCGCTGGCCAACGACGTCCTGAAGGGCCTGACGGCCACGCCGAAGCAGCTCCCGCCCAAGTATTTCTACGACGACACGGGGTCGGAGCTCTTCGAGCGCATCACCGAGCTGCCGGAGTACTACCCCACCCGCGCCGAGCGCAGGATCTTGGAGGCGGTCGCGCCCGGCCTCATGGCAGGGCTTCGCCCCGCCGAGGTCGTGGAGCTGGGTTCCGGCTCGTCGTCAAAGACGCGGCTCCTCCTGGGGGCTGATTCGGCGCCCAGCCACCTGGAACGATACTTCCCTTTTGACGTAAGCGAAGGCATCGTGCGCGAGTCCGCCATGAGCCTCCTGGATGCATACCCTTACATCACGGTCCACGGCGTCATCGGGGATTTCGAGACGGACCTGCCCAGAATCCCGGCTCCCGACGGGGCGCGGTTGGTGCTCTTCTTGGGCAGCACCATCGGGAACCTCCATCCGCCGGAGCGCCGCCTGTTTCTCGAGCAGGTCCGCGAAGTCATGGGCCCTAACGGCCATGCGCTCATCGGTGTAGATCTCATCAAGGACCGGGACGTCGTCGTACGCGCGTACGACGACGCAGCCGGCGTGACCGCAGCGTTCAATCGCAACGTCCTCTACGTCATCAACCGGGAGCTGGACGCTGACTTCGTGCCGGAAGCATACGACCACGTGGCCCTGTTCAACGCCGAGGAGTCGCGCATCGAGATGCACCTCGAAGCCCGCGATGCGCAGCGTGTCCGGATCGGTGCGGTGGACATGGTCGTGACACTCGCGGTGGGCGAGCGGATATGGACCGAGTCCTCGTACAAGTTCTCGCGCGCCTCGATCGAGCAGGACTTCGTGGGCGCCGGGCTGGCGTTGGCGGACTGGTTCACGACAGAGGAGCCAGCCGAGCTGTTTGGCCTGGCCCTGGCGACTCAGGCGTAGGCGTCGCCACGCCTCTGGCGGGCAGGCTTCGTTATCCGCCTGGCTCCCGCTCCCGCCTGAGCAGCTCGCGGGCCGCGTCGTTGAAGGGATAGTACTTACCCGGCGAGACGTCCTCGCGTTCCAGTTGCCGTTTGACGGCGCCTTCAAGGGCCTCGTACTCCCCTGCCCTTTCGACGACTTCGGCGGCGAGCTGCTGCGGGACGACCACGACTCCACCGTCGTCGGCCGTTAGGTAGTCTCCCGGCAGGACCAGCACGCCGCCACACTGCACCGCCACTTGGACGTCGTACGGCAGCATGTGTGAGGGCATGGTCATATTGGTCTCCTGGGCGGCGAAGACGCCGATGCCGTAGGTGCGCAGCGTCGCGAGGTCGCGGACGCCGCCGTCGGTGACCACGCCCGCAGCCCCTCGCTGCTTCAGGCGCCAGAGCTTGATGTCGCCGGCCGAGGAGGGCGCTCCTGAGCGCATCGCGTCCATGACCAGCACGTCGCCAGGCCCGCAGAGCTCCATGGCCCGGTACTCGGCGCTCGCCGTCCCGCCGATGACCTGGGCGCGCAGGTCGGGTCGGCTGGGCACGAAGCGCATCGTGACGGCGCGCCCAACCAGCTTCTGCCCCGGCAGCATGGAGACGACCTCGCGCATCTGCGTGTTGACGTACCCTAAGCCGTCCAGCACGTCGAGGCAGGCCGCCGACGGCAGCTGGCGTAAGCCCTCGAGGATGGCTGCGTCGTCAGTCATTGCGGTGGTGTCGTCGCGGGCACGCGGGCGCGCTCGCTCAGGCCTGTGCCGGCTCCCAGCCCCAGGCGTGCGGTCCCCAATCCAGCGAGACCATTTCTCCCGCGCGCACGGTGTGGATCGGGACCAGCGCCTTTTCGCCGGGGAAGCCATTGCCCTGGGAGTCCTGGAACCGCCACTTGCCGCTCAGCTCCTCGAGCACGGACAGGTCGGCCTCGCGCCCCACGGCGATGGCCCCGAGGGTGTCCTCTCGATGGAGCGCCTTGGCGGGGTTGGTGGTCACCATCGTCACCACCTGTTCGAGGCTGTAGCCGACGGCCATGAACTTGGACATTGTCTCCGTCAGACCGTGGATCGGCCCCTTGCGTCCGTTGAGCGTCAGGTCCGTGCTGATGGTGCTCGGATGGAAGTCCTGGCCGGCGATGCGCTTGGCAACGTCGAAGTTGAAGTTGCTCCGGCCGTGCGCGGGGTCAAAGACCACACCGTGGGCCTCGGCCTCCCGGAGTTCGGGCAGTATCTTGCCGTTGGCATCGAGAACGCCGCCGGGCACCGCTGTGCAGATGTGGGTGAGGATGTCACCTTCCTCCAGCGTCTGGAGCAGAATCCGGGTCAGGTCCTGGGCTTTGTCGCTCTCACCGATGAGGTCGCCGATGTGGACCATCAGGGGGAGCTTGGCCTCGCGGGCTGTCTCTTTGGCGAGGCGGATGAGGTCCGCGCCCATGGACAGCAGCGCGGGCCCGACGAGGCGAAGCTTGACGCCCTGGATGAGGTCTCGGTAGTCGTCGGCCAACTTGATGGTCGCGTCCTGGTCGATGTCATCGACGGTGTAGATCTCCGGCTTCCCGAGGGCCTGGCCAGGGATACCGAACTTGCCGATGTTGATCATGCATAGCAGGCGGGTCTTGGACCGGCCCGCCACGTGGTGCGGATAGACGCCGAAATTCCAAGCGCCGGTGGTGCCAGCGTCCACTATCGTGGTGACGCCGGAGTTCACGCCCGCCAGTTCAGGCGGGGCCGCTATCTCATTGATCCCAGGCGTGGCCGCGCCCTGGATGAAATGGACGTGCAGGTCGATGAGCCCGGGGGTGACGAGCTGGCCCTGGACCTGCATGACGCGCTTGGCGTCGGGGTCATCGATGGACGGCTCGATGGCCGCGATGACGCCGTTCGTGATCCCGATGTCGCGGGCGGCGTCGAGTCCCTGTCCCGGGTCGAACACACGCCCACCCTTCACCACCAGGTCGTACACGGTTTGCCTCCAGGCGCGCGTCGTCTCCATCTGGCGCGCGGCGCATTTCTACGCCTTCGCGAAGGCCCGGTCAAGCAGGCCGTAGACGGGCCGAAGCCTTCGCTTGACAGCGCAACTAGACGTGTATAATGCCGTTCGACTGCGGCCGGTTGGCTCCCTGCCCCACGGGGGAGGCGCCAGCGGCGGCACGGCAATGGCAGAGTGCTTACCAAGGCGCGACGAAGGAGGCAGACATGGGCGAAATTCTAGGCATCGGCGTGACGCACTATCCTCCCATGATGACCGGGAAGCCCGAGAGCTACGCCGGCATCCTCAAGGGGATTCTGAAGAGCCCGAACGTGGCCGACGAAATGAAGGATCCGAAGAACTGGCCGGCGGGCATGCAGGACGAGTGGGAGCACGAGATCGAGCGTGCCCACGAGCACACGGAGCAGCACCGGCAGGCCTTCAAGAAGGTCCGGGCCGCCATCGACGACTTCAAGCCCGACGCCGTCTTCGTTTTCGGAGACGACCAGTACGAGAACTTCAAAGAGACCATCATCCCGCCGTTCAATATCTTTTGCGCACCGGAGTTTCCTTCGAAGCCCTTCCGGTCCGAGCAGAACCTGTGGGGCGTGGACCCGGACGAGGTGCAGAACTACAAGGGTGCGAGCGACCTGGCGAAGGAGGTGGCCAATGAGCTCATGGAGCGCCACTTCCCGGTCCCGTATTCCTACACACCGCAGACACTGCACTACGAACGGGGCCTGACCCACGCGTTTGCCAATGGGCTCACCTACCTGGACTGGGACCACGACAACCCGTGGACCTACCCGGTCATCCCGATCGCGGTCAACTGCTACGGCAAGGTGGTCATCTCAAACCGCGGCGGAAGCGCGAACATCCAGGACACGCGGACGGATGCCGAGAAGGACCCGATGGTCGACTTCCCCGGGCCGCAGGGGCCGACCCCGCGGTCCTGCTTCGAGATGGGCGACCAGCTCCGGCAGGTTCTCGACGAGATGCCAGGCCGCTACGTGATCATGGCCTCTTCCGGGTGGTCGCACGCGTTCCTGACGACTAAGCACAGCTGGCTGTGGCCGGACCGCGACTTCGACCGTGCGCGGTTCGAGGAGCTGAAGGGCGGCGAGCACACCAAGTGGCGGAACCTGAACAACGCCGAGATCGACGACGCGGGTGACGCCGAGTTCAAGAACTGGATCTGTCTGGCCGGCGCCATGCAGGACCGCAAGGCCGAGATCGTGGACTACTTGGAGACCTGGATCTTCAACTCCGAGAAGTGCTTCGCCGTGTTCCAGCCGTAGAGCTGGAGCCGAAACCAAGCGTCTCACGTATGAGAGGGGCCCCGTTTTTGGGGCCCCTCTCTTGTTGTCCCGCAGGAGAGGGGGCACCGAGGTTCCTGAGCAGGGCGTGGCCACCCGAATGGCGTGCCCGCTCTTCGACAGTCCTCAGATGAACGAATGCGAATCGCCCGGAAACGCTTGACGGCGCCTGCCCATAGTGGAATATTCGTACATACGAACAAACCACTACGGGGACCCTACCGATGCGCCTCCTTCCCTCCTCCCCGCGAGCGGCCCTGGCGCCTGTGCTTGCACTCTCGGTGATCGCTGTGCTGCTCCTGTCTGGGTGTGGCGGCGGCGACGATAAGCTGACCATCTACTCCGGCCGGAGCGAGACGCTGGTGGCTCCGGTGATCGAGCTGTTCTTCGAGGCGACCGGCATCGAAGTGGAGGTCAAGTATGGCGGGACCGCAGCCCTGGCGGCGACCCTCCTGGAGGAGGGCGACCGCACGCCGGCGGACGTGTACTACGCCCAAGACCCCGGCGGGCTGGGCGCCGTCGAGGAGTTGCTTGCGCCCCTGCCCGCCGAGACGCTCGCACGGGTCGCGGACTGGGCCCGTTCGCCGGACGCCCTCTGGGTCGGCGTATCGGGACGGGCGCGGGTCCTCGTGTACAACCCCGAGACGCTCGATGCGTCGGAGCTACCTGAGAGCATCGAGGCGCTGGCGGATTCCAAATGGCGTGGGCGACTTGGCTGGGCGCCGACGAATTCGTCGCTGCTAACCATGGTGACGGCGATGCGCGAGCTCTGGGGCGAGGAGCGCACCCTGGCGTGGCTCGAGGGCATCGTCGGCAACGAGGTCAAGAACTACCCCAAGAACACGCCCCAGGTGACGGCCGTGGCGTCGGGGGAGATAGACATCGGGCTGGTCAATCACTACTACCTGTACCGGTTCATCGCCGAGGAGGGCGAGGACTTCCCCGGCAGGAACTACCACCAGCCCGTGACCGGCCCCGGATCGCTGGTCATGGTGTCCGGGGTGGGGGTCTTGGAGCGGTCCGACAACAAAGAGAACGCGGAGCGCTTCGTTGAGTTCCTGCTCTCCACGGTCGCCCAGAGCTACTTCGCCGCGGAGACCTTCGAGTACCCGCTCATCGACGGCGTCGCTATCCACCGGCTGCTCACGCCCATCGACCAGATTGACCAGCCGGCGGTCGCGCTCGCGGACCTGGCTGACATCGACGGCACGCAAGACCTGATGCGCCGTGCGGGGGCACTCCCGTAAGCGGAGGGCGTATGGCGCTGCCAGAGATCGTCGCGTCGGAACGAACGGGCGGGCCCCGGAGTAGGCCCCCCCTGTTCATTTGGCTGCCGGCCACCGCCGTCGCGGCGGTCATGCTGTTGCCGCCCGTCTACCTCGGCATCCGCGCCTTCGGCGGCGAGGCGGCTCTATGGGATCTCCTGGCCACGACACGGACCCTGGGCATCCTCTGGCGTACCATCCTGCTGATCGTGATCGTGACGGGGCTATCCATCGCGATCGCCGTTCCGTTGGCGTGGCTCACCGAGCGCACCGACATCCCCATGCGGGGCGTCCTGTCCGTCCTCACCGCGTTACCGCTGGTGGTGCCCAGCTATGTGTACGCGCTCGTGGTCGTCGTCGCGCTCGGGCCGAAGGGCATGGTACAAGGATGGCTCGAGCCTTTGGGTGTCGACCGCCTGCCGGAGGTGTTTGGTCTGCCTGGTGCGGCCTTCACGCTGGTCGCGCTCAGCTATCCGTACGTGCTCCTTCCCGTGCGCGCGGCACTGGCGCGCATGGACCCTGGCCTCGAGGAGGCGTCACGCAGCCTGGGAAGGTCGAGCCGCGCGACCTTCCTCCTCGTGACGCTGCCATTGCTGCGGCCGGCCATCGTCGCTGGTGGTCTGCTGGTGGCGCTCTACGCGCTCAGCGACTTCGGCGCGGTGTCCCTGCTGCGCTACCAAACATTCACGTGGTCCATCTTCATCCAGTACGACTCTGCGTTCGACAGGACCCTGGCTGCCGGCCTCTCGCTGGTGTTGGTAGGCATCGCGCTGACGCTCCTTTTCGTCGAGTCCTTCACGCGCGGGCGCGGCGCCTACCATCGGGTCACGCCGGGAACGGCGCGCCGTGTCTCGCTGGTGCGCCTTGGCGCATGGCGGTACCCAGCCGCGGGGTTCGCGTGGGCCGTGATCGCGGTGGCACTGGCGGCGCCCCTGGCCATCCTCGCCTACTGGGTCGTCCGGGGCGTGAGCGCTGGTGAGCCACTCGACATCCTGTGGACGGCCGGGCGCAACTCGCTGTACGTATCGGGGCTCGCCGCGGGCGTCGCGGCTGTCGCCGCGGTGCCGGTGGCCGTGTTGTCGACGCGCTTTCCCAGCCTGCTGAGCGCGGCGCTCGAGCGGCTGACCTTCGTCGGCTTTGCCCTACCGGGCATCGCGGTTGCGCTGGCGTTCGTCTTCTTCGCGTCGGCCTACGCCTCGCCCTTTTACCAGACGATGCTGTTGCTGGTGGTGGCCTACCTGGTGCTGTTCCTGCCCGCGGCCGTGGGTGCGACGCAGACGTCGCTGCGTCAAGTGAACCCGCGATTGGAGGAGGCGGCGCGCAGCCTGGGCAGAACGCCGATGCAGGCGTTCGCCAGCGTCACGCTCCCGTTGCTCTACCGCGGCGTCGCGGCGGGTGCCGCGCTGGTGTTCCTGTTGGCCATGAAGGAGCTGCCGGCAACGCTCATTCTGAGCCCGATCGGCTTCAAGACGCTGGCGACCGCGATTTGGTCGGCCGCTGAGGAGGCGTTCTTCGCTCGCGCCGCGGCACCTGCGTTGCTGCTCGTGCTGGTGGCGTCCGTCCCGCTGGCAATCATGGAGATTCGCCGCTCGCGCGGGTCTCGGGACGCGCACTAGTGACGCTACTCGGTGCTCTTGCCCTTGAGGAAATTGGCCACCACACGGTCATGCTCTTCGGGGTGCTCCCACTGCGGCCAGTGGGCGGCATCCAGCATGCAGTAGTAGGCGGCGCCGGGTATGGCGCCTGCGATCCTCTCCCCGACGTCGGGCCCGGAGCCTGGGTTCTTGTCGCTCCAGAACACCAGCGTCGGCACGGAGATCTCGCCGATCTGCGCCTCGGTGTAGTACTGGCAGCGGTCCTTGCCGATGCCGAGCCCGTTGTCGACCACCTTGCGGAGCGAAGCGTTTGTCTCCGGCCGCGTGTACAGCTGGTAACGCATGTCCACGAGCTCGTCGGTGACCCGATCGGGCGCGGCCATGAGCCACTCGAGACGGCTGCGGATCGTCTCCTTGTTTGGGTTTTCGAGAGCGGCCAGCGAGCGCGTCGTTAGCGCGTCACGACCACCGACGTTATCGACGCGGACGACACCGGGCTCCCAGTCGATCCCGGCGGTGGTGTTCAGCACGATCTTGTGGACGCGCTCCGGGTAGCGCAGGGCCATGCTCATGGCCACCCAGCCCCCGAGCGACTCGCCCTCGACATGGGCCTTCTCCGCGCCTATCTGGTCGAGGAGGTCGACGATCTGGTCCGAGAAACGGAGCGGATAGTCCTCGGGTTCGAAGGGCTCGGGGCCCTCGGAGAGCCCGTGCCACAGGAGGTCGATAGACATGACCCTGAAGCCCTCGCCGGCCAGCCGCAGGATGTTGCGGCTGTAGGCTTCCGCGTGGCCGCCAACACCGTGGACCAGGACCAGCGGCTCGCCGTCGCCCGCCTCGATGGCGCGGGTACGGTACTTGCCGCCGTCGTAGTACTTGACCTCCGCGCCCAGCAGCTCGTTCCAGACCGATTTCATCGCATCGCACCCCCGCCTGAGTTGGAAGCGCGAGTGTTTCACGCACCAAGGGCGTGGTCAAGCGAAGCCGGGGCGAGCGGAGTGGCGGCGCCGGGCGGGTCTACTCCCCCCGCGGCTAGAGGCCGTACTCCTCGAGGAACCTGAGCCAGACCTCGCTGAACGTCGGAAACGCCGGCACCGCGTGCCAGAGCGTGTCCAGCGTCACCTTGCCGACGATGGCGATGGTGGCCGCATGCGCCTGCTCGCCGGCGTTCGGGCCGACGAAGGTCGCGCCGACCAGCGTCCGTGTGTCCTCATCGACGACGAACTTGACGCCACCCTGCACGCCCTCGGCGTACAGCGGGTTGGCAGCGACGCCTAGCCCCATCTCAACGACGCGGACGTTGGTGCCTTTCTCTCGGGCCATTCGCTCCGTCCAGCCGACGGTGGCCACTTGGGGGTCGGTGAAGATAACCGCGGGTACGGCGACGTGGTCGGCCCATGCGGCGACGTCCTTGCCCAGGATGTGGTCGCCGGCGATGCGCGCCTGGTATTTCCCCTGATGCGTGAGCAGCGCTCGCCCGTTGACGTCGCCGACGGCGTAGAGCCAGCCACCGTCGACGCCGGTGACCTGGAGGCTGTCGTTGGTCTCCAGGATGCGGCCGGGGGTGAGCCCCACGGTGTCGACGCCGATGTTGGCGGTGTTCGGCCGGCGGCCCGCCGCCACAAGGACCTCGTCGGCGACGATGGAGTCGCCCGCGTCGGTCGTGACCGTGACCTCGCCGCTGGGGGAACGCTCGACGCCGGTCACCGTCGCACCCATGCGCACTTCGATGCCCATCTCCTTCAGCGCGTTTACCAGCAGTTCCATGGCAAACGGCTCGACCGCCGGGAACTCGTGGGCCTTGAAGCGCTCGATGACCGTGACCTCCTCGGCACCGAGCCACCTGACGGCCTGCGCCATCTCCGTGCCGACGGCCCCGGCGCCGATGACGATGATGCGGCGTGGGACGCTCGTCATCGAGGTGATCTCACGCGCTGTCCACGGCTTGGCCTCGGCGAGGCCGGGCACCGGAGGAACCAACGCACTGCTGCCCGTGGCGACGACCACCGCCTTGTTGGCGGTCAGCGTTTGGGTGACGACGCCGTCGACCACGACCTCGACTGTCTTGTCGCTCGCGAGGCGCCCAAAACCGCGGATGAGCGGCGTCTTCACGGAGTCCAGCCACTGCACCTGCCCCTTGTCGTCGTAGTTCGACGCCATCGCGTTGCGCCGGCTCAGGACCGCGGCGACGTCCAGCGAGCCGGTGACGGCCTCCCGGGCGCCGGGCACGCGTTTGATGGTGGCCAGGGCCCCTCCCGCGCGCAGCAGCGCCTTGCTGGGCATGCAGGCCCAGTAGGAGCACTCGCCGCCGACGAGCTCGCTCTCGACCACGACGGTGGTGAGGCCGCCAGGCGACGTGCGGCCGGCGATGTTCTCGCCCGCGGAGCCGCCGCCGATGATGATGACGTCATAGTTGTCTGGCATTTGCTGCTCCTGGGTCGGGTCGTGCGTCGCGGGGATGGTGTTGCGGCATCGCGCGACCGGGCATCGCAAAGTCTGATGCGAACACCGCCGCGACCGGTGCCAGCCCGCCGAGGGCGCCGGTACCTTGGGCCACGCGAACTCTGGGGGCCACGCGAATTCTAGCGCAGCGGCCGCGCTCGGCGAACCTCTCGCTATAATGGGCCGACGCGCCGTGGAGTGGCCGTTCTCGGCGCTCCGGTATCCAAATAGGATCGCCTAATTAGCCTGACCAAGGTGGACCGATGACCAAGGCCTCCGACCCTGCCACCGACGAGCTGCTGACCGGCGCCCGCGAGGCTGTCGCGCGGGTCCTGGAGATCACCGACCGACTCGAAGGCAGCCAGCTCCATGGCCCGATGATCCCCATCGTGAACCCGGCGGCATGGGAGGTCGGCCACGTCGGCTGGTTTTTCGAGAAGTGGACCCTGCGCAACCTGTACGAAGCAGAATCGCTCGTCGAGGGGGCCGATGCCCTCTACGACTCAGCGGTCATCCCCCATGACGTGCGATGGAAGCACAGGCTCCCCTCTTGGCAGGCGACGCGGGACTACCTGGCGACCGTCGCTGAAGAGGCGTTGCGGCGTGTGGAAGGGCGTGAGCTAACAGCCGATGAGGCCTACTTTTTGCGCCTGTCCATGCTTCATACCGACATGCACGCGGAGGCGTTCACCTACACGCGCCAGACGCTCGGCTACCCGGAGCCGAGCCTTTCAACACCCACGGTGCGGCCCCAGCCGCCGGCGGGTTACGAGCTCCACGACGCCGCTATCCCCGGCGGGATGTTCCAGCTAGGGCCTGCGCCCGGCGAGGAGCCGTTCGTCTTCGACAACGAGAAGTGGGGACACGAGGTCCACGTCGCGCCCTTCCACATGAGCGCGACTGCAGTCTCCAACGCCGAGTTCCGGGCCTTCGTCGACGCAGGAGGCTACCAAGACCGCCAAGCGTGGTCGGAGGTCGGATGGGCGTGGCGCGAGGCGGTCGGGGCCGACCACCCGATCTACTGGCGGCGTGCCGCGGACGGCGCGTGGAACGTCCGGCGTTACGACCGTGAGGTGCCCCTGGACCCGCACGCAGCCATCATCCACGTGAGCTGGCATGAGGCCTGCGCCTACTGCGATTGGGCCGGACGCCGGCTCCCAACCGAGCCGGAGTGGGAGCTCGCGGCAGCGGGCGGACTCAACGGCGAGGCCAAGCGCCGGTTTCCCTGGGGCGACGAGCCGCCGACCCCCGAGCGGGCCAACCTCGATTTTCGAGGGCGCGGCACCATCGACGTGCGGGCGCTGCCCGACGGCGACAGCCTTTACGGCGTCCGCCAGATGATCGGCCAGGCGTGGGAATGGACCTCCACGGACTTCGCCCCCTACCCCGGCTTTGTCATCGACCCCTACAAGGAGTACTCCGAGCCCTGGTTCTACAACCACAAGGTGCTGCGCGGTGGCGCCTGGAGTACTCGCAGCCGCCTCATCCGCAATACCTGGCGCAACTTCTACACGCCCGATCGCCGAGACGTGATGTGCGGGTTCCGAACGTGCGCACGCTGATGCCGGTGGCTCCGCTCGGCGCATCGAACCGCGAGGGCGGCTGAGGTGAAAATCGCCGTCGTCACGCCCGCCGGGCCCGGCGCCAACAACGGCAACCGGGTTACGGCAAACCGCTGGGCGCACATCCTGCGTGGGCTCGACCATCGCGTTTCGGTCGGCCAGCAATACGACGGGCGGGACGCTGACGCGCTAGTGGCGGTCCACGCCATCCGGAGCGCCGGCTCGGTCCAGCGCTTTAGCGAGCAGTGCCCCGGCCGGCCGATAGTGGTGCTGCTGGCCGGCACCGACGTCTACGGCGACCTGTACGGCAGTGAAGACGGCCGGCGGTCGGTGGAGCTGGCGGACCGCCTGGTAACGCTGCAGCCGCTGGCCATCGAAGAGCTGCGGAGCGCGGACCGGCGAAAGGCCCGCACCATCGTGCAATCGGCTGCACCGACGCCAGGCCCCGGCCCTTCACCCGGAGCACGCCACTTCGACGCGGCAGTCATCGGCCACCTGCGCCCGGTGAAGGACCCCTTTCGCGCGGCGCTGGCATCGCGCCTGGTGCCGGCGGCCTCGCGGCTTCGCATCGTCCAGAGCGGCCGAGCCCTCAGCCCCGAGATGGCCCGCCGGGTCCAGCGAGAGGCCAGGGCCAACCCACGCTACCGATGGCTCGGCGCCGTTCCTCACTGGCGTGCGCGTCGAGCGCTCCGCCGCGCTCACGTGATGGTCATCTCCTCGATCTCTGAGGGCGGTGCCAACGTGGTGTCCGAAGCGGTGGCCGACGGCGTCCCGATCCTCGCGTCCCGCATGCCGGGCAACGTGGGACTCCTAGGTGACCGCTACGCCGGTTACTTTCCGGTGGAGGGCACTGCGGAGCTGGCCGCCCTCCTGACTCGCGCCGAGGAGTCGGCCACCTTCCGCCGAGCGCTCGTGGCGGCCGCGGCGCCCCTCAAAGCACTGGTTGATCCGGCGTGCGAGACGGATGCCTGGCGCCGGCTCATCGCGGAGCTTGCGAACTAACGCAGGCTATCTCGCCAGGCGGCGCATGCCCGCCGACGCAAGGTCGACGGCCAGGACCAGCAGCAGGTACCAGACCAGCAGGAGCGTGACGTTTGTGTAGTGGAAGAGGCTGAGGGACAGCCGAAACTCCATGCCGAGCCCGCCTGCGGCCACGAGTCCCACCACGATGGTGGTACGGATGATGACCTCCCAGCGGTAGAAGCTGTAGGTCACGAAGCGCGGTAGCGCCGCTGGGAGCACGCCGTAGACCATGACCTTCAGCCAGCCTGCTCCCGCCGTGCGAAGGGCGCGCGATGGCCGCTCGTCCATCCCCTCGACCACCTCAGCCGACAACTTGCCAAGGATGCCGAAGTTGTGGATGGCAAGCGCCACGGCACCCGGCAGAATGCCCGGCGCGAACACGAACACCAGTAGCATCGCCCAGATCAGCTCCGGCACCGAACGCGTGACGGCGTACACGAGCCGCACAATGATGAGCCACGCGCCCCACGCGCGGCTCCCATGGGGGGCCAGGTCGCCGACCATGACGTTGCGCGCCGCGAACATGAACGTCGCCAGCGCGCCCGCTACCGCGAAGGCGATGGCCAGCACACTCATGGCCAGCGTATCGAGCGCCAGACGCGCGGCGCCCGCCCAAGCGTCCGCCTGGAGGTAGGCCGGTGTCCTCCCCGTGCCGATCCCCAGCAGCTCCTCCAGGAAGGACCACGCTCGGGTGACAGTCTCCACTGAGAAGAAGGCGTGGCTGGAGTTCCGGTCCAGCACGAGCACGTAGAGCCACGACGAGATCACGAGCGCTAGGGCGAGCGCGACGGTGAAACGCACGAACGTGATCCGCGGCGGGCGGTCGATGGCGCGGGCGAGCTCGGTGGAGCGAACCGTCATCCCAGCCGCCTCCGCACCTGAGTACTCCACAGGTCCACGAGCAGCACCAAGCCGACCAGAGCCCAGAGGAAGGTCCACGCTCGCTCGTAGGCGAGGTCAGCAAGCGCAATCTGGATCTGGAAGCCGAGCCCGCCGAGTCCGACCCAACTCAGGATGGCTGCCGAGCGGATGCCGCACTCCAGCCGGTAGAACGTGTAGGAGAGCATGTCCGGAAGTGCCATGGGCAGCCGCCCGTACCAGAACACCCGCCACTCGGACGCCCCGGCCCTCCGCAGCGACTCCAGCGGTGCCTGCGGCACGTCTTGCAGCAGCTCGGCGTAGATGCGCCCTAGGATCCCCCCGTAGGGGATGCCCAACGCCAAGACGGCGGCCATGGGCGAGAGTCCCAGCGCCGCGACGAACACCAGCGCCCATACCAGCTCGTGGATGGAGCGCAGGAACGCCAACAACCCCCGGACCAGCGTGACGTTGAGGACGGACCACGAGCGTGAGCGCGCCAGCGTGCCCGAGGCCACCGCGCCAAGGGGCATGCCGATGGCGAGCGCGACGCTCAGCCCAGCCACCGCGTAGGCCACGGTCCGCCAGGCGGAGGTGACGACCTTGCCCAGCAGGTCCTGCGACAGCTCGGGCCGCAAGGCCGCGCCGAAGATGTCGCCGATGGCGGCGATACCGCGCGGGTGCAGGACGCCCCTGGACCAGTCCACGGCGAACAGACTGAGGAAGAAACCGCCGGCGAGAATCAGCGTGAGAACACGCCTGCTTTCGAGCAGCCTCGGTCCCACTGGGGGCCGGCGCATCGTGGCGCTAGGTTGCACTGCGCAGGCCTTCGAGCTCGTATAGCGCACCCAGCCGCTCATCGGTCAGATGCTCGGTAGGCAGGTCGAACTGCACTATGCCGTTGCGGAAGCCGATCGCTCGCCCGAAGTACCGCTTCGCCAGCTCGACGGTGTGGATACTTGCGACCAGCGTCTCGCGGTCCTCCTTCGTGACGGTGACCAGCAGACGCAGCACCTCGTCAGCGCGCGCTGGGTCCAACGAGGCCACCGGCTCGTCGGCGAGGACGATACGCGGGTCCTGCACCAGCAAACGGGCGATGGCGACGCGCTGCTGCTCGCCTCCGGAAAGCTTTCCCACCCTTCGGTAGGCGAGGTCCTCAACGCCGACGCGCGCGAGTGCCGCGAGCCCTTGCGAGCGGTCGCTTGGCCAGACCAGCGACACCAGCGATCGTGCGATGCCCCATTCGCCCAGCCGCCCGGCCAGCGCGTTTTGGAGCGCCGACAGGTTGGGCACGAGGTCGAACTGCTGGGCCACCATGCCCACGAGGCGGGCCAGCTCGCGTCCCGGGCGCATGTGCGCGAGGTCGTGGCCATGGAGACGAATGGTGCCGGACGATGGCTCTACCGCGCCGGCGATCATGCGAAGCAGCGTCGTCTTGCCCGCACCGCTGGGGCCGATGATCGCGACGCGTTCGCCCGGTTCCACTCTCAGATCGAAGGGCGCGAGCACCGAGCTTCGGCCGAAGCTCTTGCCCACGCCCTCCATCAATACCGCTGGCAATACGGCTGGATGCGCTCCCAGGCTATTCGTCAATGCCGACGTCATTCGACGATACCCAGGCCTCGGGCCACGTCCTCGATGGCGCGGTAGTTAGCATTCTCCGTCGCGACGAAGCTATCCGTTTGGAATGCCTCGGCGATTTCGGCGGCGCGCCCAACGGCGGCGGCGGCGATCGCCAGGAGCGCTTCTTGGACCTTGGCCACGGTGCCGGAGCCGTAGGTCTCGTCGACGTCGCTGTTGACCACCCAGTGGTAGTCGAAGTAGGCGGGCGTGCGGAAGAAGACGTCGACCTTGCTCAGGTCGACCTCACCTGCCGCGACCCGGGCTTCCCACACGGCCTCGTTCAGCGCCCCGGCGTCGAAAGCGCCCTGCTCCACCAGCTTCCACGTCACGTCATGGGACCCGCTGAAGCTGAGCGTGCTGAAGTCACCCTCCGGGTCGATCCCGGCCTCCGTGAGGTAGAACCGGGGCATGAGGTGCCCGGAGGTCGAGCTCTCGCTGCCGAACGTGAACGATCTGCTCTCCAGGTCGGCCAGAGAGGCAATACGGGAGCCGGGGGCGGCGACGAAGACGGAGCGGAACTCCGCGTCGCGTGGGCGCTGGGCGATGGCGAGGGCGTCGGGAACGGCGAGCCGTGCCTGCACGCCGGTCAGGCCGCCGTACCATGCCATCTGGATGTCGCCCTGCTTGAAGGCGGTGACCACGGTCGAGTAGTCGGCCGCGGGCACGTACTGGACGTTCAGCCCCGTCTCCTCGGACAGGTATTCGGCGATGTTGTTGAAGCGCACTTCGAGGATGCTGACGTTCTGGTCGGGGATACCAGCGATGACGAATGGCGGCTTCTCATCGTCGCTGCCGCAGGCCGCGACGATGAGAACGGCGAGCATGACTGCGACGAAGGCGAGCATGCGAGTGGTGGAAGGCAGGGGGGTCATGGAGAGGTGCATCTGGGAGGACCTTCGGTCCGCAGGCCGTGGCCGCACGTTACGGAAGTGGTATCGTCGAAGGCAACGCCGATAACAAAACGTTATGAATGGCTGATGGACGGGCAATGGATATAGGCGCGCTCAAGAGCTTCGTTGCCGTATCGCAGACCGGGAGCTTTCGGCAGGCTGCGGTGGCGCGCGGCTTGACGCAGCCGGGCGTCTCGCGGCACGTGCAACGGCTCGAGAACGAGCTCGGTGCGGCGTTGCTGGTTCGTGAGCGTGGCGGCGCGACGCTCACGCCGGCGGGCGAGCAGCTCCTGGCGTACGCGACGATGGCGATCGAACGCCACGACCAGCTGATCGGATCACTCGCGGAGGCCGGCCGAGCCGACCTCCAGGGCGACCTGCGCATCGCGGCGAGCACGACGCCGGGCGAGGCGCTGCTGCCTGCGCTGCTCGCGGAGTTCACGGAGCTCCACCCGGCGGTGCGCCCCGAGGTTTTCGTCGCTGACTCCGCCGTCGTGGCCGAGGAGGTCCGCGAGGGGAAGTGGGACCTTGGCTTCGTGGGGGCCAAGACCCGGGACCGCGGGTTGAAGTACGACGTGGTCGCCGAGGACGAGCTGATGCTCGCCGTTCCCGAGCGCCACGCCTTCGCTGGACGGACCGAGATAGGGCTCGCCGAGCTGGACGGCCTGCCGTTCATCGAACGGGAGGGCGGCTCGGGGACGCTCCGGGCGTTCCGAACGGCGCTCACCGTCGCCGGCCTCCCCTACCCGCACTACCGAACGGTCATGGTCCTGAATTCGACGCAGGCGTTACTGGTGGCTGCCCACAATGGCTTCGGGTTCGGCATCGTCTCTTCCCTGGCCTTCGCTGACCGTAGCTTTAGCCACGTCTACCGGGCGCATATCAGCGACCTGCCGCTGCGCAGAGAGATATACCTCGTGCGGAACGCACGCCGCCCCGGCAGCCCGCTCGGGCAGGCATTCGCCGATTGGGTGCTGGCCCGGGCCGCTGCGGCGGGTGCGGCTCTTTAGCGACCGTCGAGCGCCGCGAAGGCGTCGCGCACCGCGCGCCACGCAGCCTCAGGGTCGCCGGAGCGCACCGGCGTCATGGGCTCGCCCGCGCGGTAGCTCCACGCCGCGATGGCGTCCACGCCGGCATCAGCCATCAACGCCGTGGCGCTGCCTACATCAGCCTCCCCGCCGCCGGGGATTCCGAACGCTTGGAGCCAGCCCATCGCCCGCTTGCCGGAGCGCCGGCATACGTCGACGAGCTGAGCCGTGGCCTCGGCCACGTAGGCATCGAGCGGCTGGCCATGCGCCCGCCAGAGTGGCGACGTGGCGATGGTGTCAACCGTCGGAATACGCGCGACGGCCTCGAGCGCTGCGCTTCTCCCGGCGCCGGTGCCGGGCACGACGCCCACGATGTTCCTCAGGCCGCGCGCCACGGCCAGGCCGCAGGCCGTCTCGAGGAAGCCTGCGAGGCTGTCTCGCTGGAAGGCGATGGTGGCTGGGCCGTCGTCCACGGGCATGACCGTCCCTCGGCTGGTGAAGAACGCCGCGCGACAGTGGCCGCAGACACACCCGCCCGCCTCGTCGGGGAGCGCGGGGTCGTCCCAGAAGACGGCGTCAGCGCCCGTCGCCGTGGCGGCTTCGACCCACTGAGCGATCAGTTCTCGCGTCGCCGGCGCATTTGGGCAGGCCTGTCCCACGCGAGAGCCGTCGGAGCGCACTTGCCAACTGTCCGGGTGCCACACAAGGAAATCGCTGAACGCTTCGCCTGCGAAGATGCCCGCCACGCCCCAGGGGTCGAGCCAAGCCTGCAATCCTGCCTCGTGCGTCGCCGCGACTAAGCCGTGGAGCGCCTCGGTGTAGTAAGCGAGATCGTGCTCGCTGAACGTGTGGACGACGAACGTGCAGCGAGCGTCGACGATGCGAGGCAGATCGTGGTCGCGGTAGTGCTCCACGAACCGATTGCCGAAGTAGCTGACGCCAAGCTCTATGCTCACTATGCGTTAGGCCGCGGCTACGGCGCCGTGGTATCGAGCCGCTGGTTGGACTCCTCGAAGGCCAGCCGGACACGCTCGATATCGTACGGCCGGGCTTCGAGGCTCTCGGGGTCCCACTCTGTCCGTGCCGTCGCGAAGAAATCACCGCCGTAGACGTGGATGGTGCCCGTAAGCGAACGACGGGGGTTGCGGACTGAGTGGACTGCCTGTGCGCCGAGGCTCAGCACCTCCCGAGCCCCAACCTCGCGGCCGCCGGCAGCCTCGATCCCTTGGGGGCTGCGCCGGTAGAAGAGGTTGTCTTCCTGCCCACCGTAGACCCCTATCGCCGCCCACATCTGGTGGTCGTGTGGAGGCAGGGACATGGTCGGTCCCCAGACGAAGTGGATGACCGTGAGATCGGGTGAGGCATGGAGCGTCACGATCTCCGCTCGCGTGGGTGTACCAAGTGCCCGCTTGATGTCACGGGGCCGTTCGATTGCCTTGGCCAAGAGGTCCTGCACAGCGAGCTGGCCGTCCGGGGCGCTGGCCGCCTCGCGGCAGCTTGCGATGAACTCGTCGACGTCGAACATTGCGCACTGAGCCTCCGTGTGCCCATGGTACGACGACCGCCGATGACGCACCAGCGGCCCATGAACGCCGTTCGTAGACTGGCGCCCGAATGCTAACCATACACAAAGATAGCCGTGGTGGGCCGACGACGACAGCCGCGTCACGCCGAGCGGCCGCGCCAGCGGGAAAGGCCGAGGAAGAAGCCGGTGAGCAGCACCGCGACGGCGGTGGCGCCGAGGAAAACCAGGTTGATCGAATTGGTCACGTCGTCGATCCCGCTGGCGAACTGGAACCGTTTTCCCGGCGCGAGCGGGCTAGCCACCAGCACGACCCAGGCGAACGCCAGGATCAGCGCAAGCCCTGCGGCGGTGAGTCCCAGGCCGCGCTGCGCTTGCACCGACACGCCTGCGATGGCTCCGTCTGCGAAGGGGCCGTGCCCCTGCACCCGCATGTCGGCCAGGTAGAGGGCCCACTGGCGCACGAAGACGTACGCGGCGGCGGCTGCCGCGGCCGCGCCGACCCACGTGGTGTCGGTGTACATCGCCCAGAAGACCACGAGCGGGACCAGTATCGCGATAAGCCGGATGAACGGACGCATCGTGACGAAGAGCCAGCCGACGGTCGCCAGGGCGGCGAATGAGTACGCCAGCACCGCGAGCCCAATGGACGGCAGCACAACTTCCAAGCCGGTGGGGCCGCCGGCGACTAGCAGGAGCTCAGGTGCCGCCACGAAGAGCACCGGGAGCACGAACAACGGCCACGCGATCCGCAGCACCTGCCAGTTGGTCTTCATGTAGTCGGTTTTCGCGATGACCGAGGCAATGAGCGTGGACTGAGCGATGGGCGGCACGATCGTGCCGAGCGAGCCCATGTAGAACGCGACGAAATGGGCCGCCTGGAACGGCACGCCCATGCGGGTCAGCACCGGCGCGAAGGTGATGACCATGATCAGGTACATCGCCACCGGTGGCAGCGGGCCGGCGAGAATCGCCGCCACGATCACCATCAGCCCCAGGGCGACGATGGCGTACCCGCCGCTCGCCACCTCGATCAGCTCGTCCAGCCGCGAGCCCAGCGCCGTGTAGCTGATCACGTTCGTGACCAGCGCCAGCACCGCGAGGACGAGACTGAATGCGCTGGCGGAGAGTGCCGCAGACCGCACTGCGTCGATCAGCACGCCGATGCGAGTTTCGACGCGCATGGTCAACCACAGCGCGGCGGTGGTGAAGAAGGTGAAAAGCACCGCCCTGTCGATGGCCTCGTTCGCCGATACCATGTAGACGAGCACGCCAACTGGCACGATGCCCACGGCAGCGGAGCGCACCAGTAGCCACCTCGAGGGCTCGGTCGCCCCTGCTTCGGTAGCAGAGGGAACGTCTACGAACCCGTGCTTCCGTGCGTGGGCGACCAGGTGCAGGCCTGTGGACAGGTACCACAACGATGCGGGCACCAGTGTCATCACGATGACGAGGACAAAGGGGATGTTGAGCAGGTTCGCCATGACGAAGGCGACTGCGCCCAGGACCGGGGGTGTGATGGCGGCGCCGTTGGAGGCGACGGCTTCGACCGCCGCGGCCATCTCCCCCGTGTAGCCCGCGCGCCGCATCGCCGGGATCGTCACCGGGCCGGTGATGGCGACGTTTTGCGCCCCCGCGCCGGTGAAGGAGCCCACGAGGGCGCTGCTGAGCACGCTGCCAAGTGCCGCCCCGCCTGCGGTGCTTTGCGCAAGCTTGCGGCTAAACCAGACGATCGCGGGGCCGGCGCCAACCGCTGTGAGCATCAGGCCCCAGAACACCAGCAGCCAGATGAACTCGGCTGCAAGGACGAAGGGGTCGCCGAACATGCTGCGACCCAGCCGGCTCCAGGTCCATGAGGGTGTGTTCTCAGGCCCTTGGAGCACGCCAGGGAAGAGATGCGCGTAGAACGCGTAGATGACGAACAGCATGCCGAGGATGGCGAACGCGAGCCCGAAGGCGCGGTACACGTAGAGTAGGACCAGGCCGATGAGGACCGGCGTGAGTATCCACGCTCCCCAGTCCGACTCCCCGGGAAACGGCGCCGAGCGGGTCCACACCCGGAGGAAGTAGTAGGCGGCGATGAGAAACGCAACCAAGGCCCCCGAGTGCATCAGCCAGCCCAGTACGCTTCGCTGTGCCCGCATGAAGGCGAGGATCACGATGGACCCAGCCAGGGCCATGTGGAGGCGCGTTACGTCGGTCGTGAAGGGCTGGCCCTGCTGCCAAACCTGCAGCCCGAGGTTGACGGCGATAACGAGCGTCAGCACCGCCGATGCGAGCCGGGGCAGGATGCGTACAGGCTGAGGTGTGTCCAAGTCGGAGGTAGGTCACCTAAAGGGGAATACCGATCGGTGGTGTGGCTCAACCGCGCCCCAGTCTATAACCAGCGCTACGTATCCGACTCCGATGTGGCCTGCCGCCGGCCGGCTGTGCCGAACGTTCCACCTCAGTACTGCGCCAGCGGCTTCTCGAACCTCGACGAAGTGGAGGCGTCGCCCATCCCGAGTCGAGGACGGGTGCTGGCATTTTGTCGACGACGGAGAACGCCGCCGACGCCTCGGACGCTGGGCGATATCATCGCCGTAGCTCGACCAAAGGGAGGTGTGCATGGCAGCGCTCGATGGCAAGGTCGCATTCGTCACCGGCGCCGGGAGAGGGCTTGGCCGTGCATTCGCTCGTGGCCTGGCCCGGGAGGGTGCGCGGGTGGTGGTTGCGGGCCGCCGGGTCACTCCGCAGGAGAGCCCGCAGACCGTCGGGCACACCGCTCGGATGATAGCGCGGGAGGGAGGGCAGGCCCACGCGGTCCGCTGCGACGTCCGCGACGCCAGTTCGGTCGCCCAGGCGATGCGTGAGGGCGCGATGTGGGGCGGCGGCATCGACGTGCTGGTCAACAACGCGGGTATGTACTACGCGGAGGACCTGTTATCGACGGGCCTCGACCAATGGCGCGAGACCCTGGGCGGCTTCCTCACGGGCGTTTTCATCTGGACCCGCGAAGTAGTGCCCCACATGGAACGGCGGGGCGGCGGCAGCATCATCAACCTGGGCTCGTCCCCCGCCACCAGCGAGGACGCCGGGGCGCTGGCCTACTCCGTCGCGCGGGCCGGCACGGACCGCTTCACGGTCAAAGCCGCGGCGAGCTTGCGCGAGGCGAACATCGCCGTCAACGCCCTGGGCCCCGGATTCACCGACACGGAGCGGGTCCGCCAGGTGATCGGGCCGGGGTTCGACTACACACGAGCCGCAGCGCCGGAGGACTCCGTTCCGCCGCTGGTGTTCCTCGCGCAGCAGACCGCGGTCAGCGTCACCGGGCAGGTCGTCTTCACTCAGGGCTTCGGCAGCACCTGGGGCCCCGGCTCCGCGTAGCGCGCCTCTCCCTCCGCGCCGAGTATCATTGCGACGACTCTGGGCGGCGACTCTGGGCCGACGGCCAAAAGGGGAAGCGATGACAACTACGCGAGGTGTTTCCGCTCCGACCGATGTCGAGGTCAAGCCCGCGCCGCTGAGCGCCGAGCAGCAGAAGTGGCTCGATGCGGCCTACGCTCAGGTGAGCGAGGATCGGATGCGCCAATTCTGCGTCGACGTGGTGAGCCACCACAGCCCGACGGCCTTCGAGCGCGAGGCCAGCGAGTGGATGGCGGAGCAGATGAAGGCCCTGGGCATGGACGCTTTCTACCAGCCGATGGACGAGGGTTCGGGCAACGCCGTCGGCTACTACCGCGGCACGGGCGACGGCCCACACATGCTGCTGTACGCGCCCATCGACACCCACTTGGACATCGTCGAGGAGTACGACGTGCCGTGGGTGGGCCCCGAGTTTCGCGAGGACATGCTGCCCCACGGGCACGTTGACGAGCATGGCAACGTCATCGGGCTGGGGGCCAACAACCCCAAGGGGATGATCACCGCCATCTGGGGCGCCCTGGACGCCATCACCCGAGCGGGCGTGCCGCTGAAGGGGACCGTCGTCGCGGGGTTTGCCGGCGGCGGCATGCCCGTGAAGGCGCCGCCGAACAGCCCGACCGAGAACGCGGGCCTGGGGAGCGGTGTCTCCTACATGCTGAACCACGGTGTGACGGCCGACTTCGGGATCATTTCCAAGCCGGGCTATGCGGTCGCCTGGGAAGAGGTTGGCCTCTGCTGGTTCAAGATCACCGTCGGCCGCGGTTACATCGGCTATGCAGGCCGTCCCCACGACGTCCCGGAGTATAAGAACACCATCCTCGAGGCCGCGAAGGTGACCATCGAGCTCGAAGAGTGGCTGCTGGAGTACAGCAAGGCGAACACGTCGGGCCTCTGCACGCCCTGGGGCGCCGTGTCCGTGGTTCGCGGGGGTTGGCCGCACAAGCCCTCCTTCCCGCCCGCCGCGACCGAGCTGCTCATGGACGTCCGCGTCAACCCGCGCAGTTCGACCACCGACGTCAGGCGGCAGTTCGCGAAGGCCATCGAGGGCATCCAGGCCGGCCATCCGGAGATGCACCTCGAGTGGGAGATGTTCGGCTCCTACCCCGGCGCTTCAACCGACCCGGAGCACTGGGTGATTCAGTCGACCATGCGCGGATGGGAGCACGTCGAGGGTAAGCAGCACCACGCCCGGACCGGGACGAGCGGCCAGACGGACGCCTCCGCGATCAGAAATCTGGGCATGCCGCTCGCACGCATCGGGCATCCAGCCGCGCTCAACGTCCCGGAGGAGTGGCGCAACGGCCTCGGAGGCATGGGCGTGGCTCACATTCCCCACCTGGCCGACGTGGCCAAGATCCTCATTTACGCAGTCATCGATTCGTGCATGAGGACCCGCGCGGAGGTCGGCCTGAACGGCTGACGCAGCGTCAGGAAGCGCGGCCTATAGAGTGCCTCGGCAGCCGTTAGGTGAGCCAGCTGACTCCCTTCTGAGTCACTGTCGACCTCGCGGCGAGCCGCTCGCCTGGCCCGGCGTCGTGGTTGCACTGCTGTTCGCCTTGGCACTCATGCCGTTTAGATGCAGCGTTCGCCTGCGGTGTGGCGCGCTGGGAAGCCAATGGTCTGCTGACCGAGGCTCAGGCCATCGAGATGCTAGCCGCATGGAGTCCGGGGAGGCACGCCACGCCATGCGACACCTCGGCGCACATCTCGTGCTGAGCGTGGCCATCGGGCTCCCAATACCGGGGCTACGGAGTGTATCCGAGCAAAAAGTGGTCGCCCGACGGCACTTGTGCTGCAGACCCGAGGCGGCGTGAATGCCGCCACTACGACCGCATTCTGCCCGTCGAGCCGACAGCCAAGACCTGCGAGGAGCGGTGCGGCTTGGGCGCGTGCTGGACGGACGGGGTCGATATGGCGAGCCGGTGGTGCGGCGACCGCAGCCTAGGCGCGGCCACGCCGGGCTGCTAACGTTGGCGCGCGCGCCGCGCCACAGCCGGAGCCGTGGCGTGCCATACGATGACCGTCGGCGGGTGCCAGCAATACGGTGGCTCTCGTCGCCAACCACTCATCTACCACACGGCACGAGTAGGACCGACGCGATGATGAGACGCAACCCCCTCCCCCACGCATGCCTCGACTGTGGGTTTCTGTACCGGCGTCTGAGGACCATTGCGAGCCTGGGCTACCTGGAGGTGCCCGTCGAGCGGCGGAGCGTGCTGACCCAGTCGGACGCCATGGAGAACGACACTTACGACTGGGGTTGCCGGCGCGACCTGTGGAACCCGGGGCGCCCGCAAGCGGTGTGGACATCAGAGGTGGCGAAAGTTCGCTTCTGCCCGTTCTTCATCGTGCACGAGCCGGGCGCCAACCCCGACGAGCACGTGCGCTTGGCCCGCGAACGGCTGCGTGGACCAGGGTTCAGCCGGTTCAGCGTGGCGCTGTTCGTCGTGGCCGGCGCGGCGGCCACGCTCGCCGTGCTGGCGGCGCTGGGGGTCCGGCTTTTCGGCTGGTAAGGACGCCGCGGGACAGCTTGGACACGCGACGCGGAACGGGACCATTCGAGGCTACCCGCAGCACGCCCCGCCCCTTCCGATTCCCGGCGTTTCGTCTATATTGTCGTGGTTCGACGGATAGGCCCGGACATCGCCAACGGCTCAGGAGGCCAGCATGAACGAAACCGGTGGCACGCTAGCTCGGTCAGACCGCCTCGGTTATGTGGCGTTGGACGTAGAGGACCTCGACAAGTCTCTCGACTTCTGGACCAGTGTCACCCAGCTGGAGGTCAGTGACCGCCAAGACGAGCGGGTTTTCCTCAGGGGAGGAATGCAGCACCACTGGATAGTGCTCCAGCAGGCACAAGACACGCCGGGCATGGCGCGTCTGGGTGTCGAAGTGGCAGACCGAGCCGAGCTCGACGAGATCGAGCAAAGGCTCCGCTCGGCGGGCGTTGAGGTTGATAGCGGGGACGGTCTGAAGTCCGACTACGTGGACCGCTACGTCCGGTTCAACGACCCGGCCGGGAACCCCATCGAGCTGTACCACGACATGGTCACCATGGCGGTGCCGCCGAAGCCCATCAACGTCGACATCCTGGACATCCAGCACGTCGTTCTCGGCCAGAAGGACATGGCAGAGGCTGAGGCGTTCTATACGGAGATGCTCGGCATGCGGATCTCCGACCGCATCGACCGCGGAGCAACGTTCATGCACTTCAGGAATGGCTGGCATCACGGGATCGGCCTCGGGATGATGGGTGGTCCCCGGTTGCATCACATCTGCTTCCAGCCCGCCGATCTCGACAACACGATGATGGTCCGCGCCAGAGTCATGAAGGCGGAGCTGCCCATCACGATGGACCTGCTCAAGCACGGCCCATCGGGGTCGGTGGGCTTCTACTTCCAGGGGCCGGACACGGTGGTCGAGTACAGCTTTGGTGCTCGTCAGTTTGGCGAGGACGAGGTGTTCAGGCCCCGACGGCTGCCCATGGCCAGAGACACCGTCGACGTCTACCAGACGGGACTGGGCGACAACGAGATGGACATCATCCAGCAGCTACAGCAGGCCCAGAAGCAGCAGGCAGAGACACCCGCGGCGGGCTAGCGCGACAACCAGGAGGGGTTCGAATGGCACTTACGGAAGAAGGCATCATCAGCGTCCCGGGCTTTCACAGCCGATGGGTTCGATTGGCCAACGGGGCGAAGGCGCACTACATGACTGCGGGCGAGACGGGCCCGCCGGTCGTCCTACTCCACGGCGGTATCGCCGGGTCTTCGGGTACTGCGGGCTGGCGGTTTATGGCCCCGTTCCTGGCCGCCAACGGATTCAGGGTCTACGCCCCGGACCAGCCAGGGTTCGGCCTTGCGGATGCGCGAGAAGAGTACTGGCCGAAGAACGGGCCCGCCTCCCACATCCAATTCGTCGAGGACTTCGCCACGGCGCTGTGCCTGGACCAATTTCACCTGGCGGGCAACTCCATGGGTTGCGTCAACACGGTCAACTACCTGATGGCGCACCCGTACAGGGTGCTCAGCTTCGCGCTGATCGCCGGTTACGTTGGGAACCTGGTGCCGCCCGGTCCACCGTCACCCGACCGGCCAAACCCGCTGTACTTTGATGGCGGCGAACCCGAGATGCGGGACATGATGGAGTCCATCATCATGAACAAAGCGGCCATTACCGATGACCTCGTCAAAATGAGAGTCATGACGGCGCGGCGCCAAAAGGACTCCTACGTTGCGTGGAGAGACGCCTTCCTTCACAGCTACGAAGGCAACCTGGGGGCCATGCTGCACACGAAGGACCGCCTGGACAAGATCGACATCCCCGGCATCTACCTCTACGGGGTGGACGATGTGCTGATACCGGTGGAAGAGGGCTACCGCCAAGAAGAGGCCCTGCCCAACATCCAGTTCTTCTACCCAGAAGAGTGTGGACACCAGGGCCAGACTGACCAGCCGGAGATGTTCGCTCAGGCTTTCATGGAGTTCTTCAGGGACGGCAGGGTGAGCAGGAAGACCGCAGACTGGGCAGGCGTTTCGAAGCGCCGGCCTGAGATCGGCAACTTCGTGGAGCAGGCCACGGCGACGCCTGCGGGCTAGAGCCTGGACGGGCGGCAAAGAGGAGCGAACATGGCTACGAACGGACGCAACGGACACACGCACCGGCCTGAACTGGTCGTCGACGACGAGCAGCAGGGCCTCTTCCGAGTCCATCGGTCGGTTTTCACGGACCCGGACATACTGGCGCTTGAGCGCGAGCGCATTTTCGATCGCTGCTGGATCTACGCTGGGCACGAGTCCGAGGTGCGCAAGCCGGGCGACTTCGTCACGCGCCGCGTGGCTGGCCGTCCCGTCATCATCTCGCGCGGCAACGACGACAAGGTCCGCGTGCTGCTCAACTCTTGCAGCCACCGTGGCGCCATTGTCTGCCGCGAGCTGAGCGGAAACGCGAAGGTACACCAGTGCTTCTACCACGGGTGGACCTACACGCCGGAAGGCGCCATCAACGGCCTGCCCGACGCGGACGGCTACAGCGGTGCCTTCGACCGGGACGAGCGGCGGTTGCAGGAGCCGCCCGGCGGCGTTTCGACGTATCGCGACCTGATCTTCGTCAACTTCAACCCGGCCAACGACGTCAGCCTCGAGGACTACCTGGCCGACGCGAGGGACTACATCGACATCATGGCCGACCAGTCCGAAGGCCACATGGAGATCACCAGCGGCACCCAGTCCTACAGCATGAAGGGCAACTACAAGCTGCTGGTCGAGAACAGCATCGACGGCTATCACGCCGCGACGACGCACAAGCGTTACTTCGATTGGCTCGTCGGCGCAAACGCATTGGACATGGACGTCATGGGGTCGATGATGACCGACACGGACGATAGGACGCGCATGGCACCGAAGGTGCTCGGCAACGGCCACTCCATCATCGGCAGGGCCGTGATCCCCTGGGGCCGCCCCATGGCCCAGTGGATCCCCTACTTTGGGGAGGACCGCAAGCCGCGGTTCGAGGAGATGTACGCGAAGGCGGTCGAGCGCTTGGGCGAGGAGCGGGCGTTCGAGGTGTGCATGACCGGCGGCAACCTCCACATCTTCCCGAACCTCATCATCAACGACATCATGTCGACGACCATCCGGACCTTCTACCCGGTCGAACCGGGCTACATGGAGATAACCGCATGGTGTGTCGGGCCGGAGGAGGAGCAGCCGGCCGAGCGTGCGCTGCGCTTAGACAACTTCCTCACGTTCCTCGGGCCGGGTGGGTTCGCCACGCCTGATGACGTCGAGGCGTTGGAAGCCTGCCAGCGGGGCTTCGAAACGGTCAAGGAGGTCCAGTACTCGGACATCTCGCGGGGTATGAAACGAGAGCCCCATGCCGACGACGAGCTCCAGATGCGTACCTTCTGGCGGCAGTGGGCACGGCTGATGAATGCCACCGAGCCGGCGTCGATCGTCGGCGCCGCGGCGAGCGTTGGGGTCTAGGTCACATGACTACCGCAACTAACAGCGTCACGCGCCACCAGGTCGAGGACTTCCTATTCGAGGAGGCCGCTCTCCTGGACGAATGGCGGCTCGACGAGTGGCTCGCTCTGTTCACTCCGGTGTGTGGCTACTACGTCCCCCCGACCGACGTGCCGGACGGAGACCATCGCACCAGCCTGTTCATCATCGCCGACGACCATGATCGCCTGGCGTCCAGGGTTTCGCAGCTCAAGGGCCGTTTCGTTCACGCCGAGCATCCGAACTCGCGCACGCGGCGGCTGATCGCGAACGTTCGCATCCGCGAGGTCGACGGCGATACGGTGCGGGCCACGTCCAACTTCATCGTCTACCGCATCAGGCTGGAGGTGACCGACGCCTACATTGGGCGATACGAGCACACCCTTGAGCGCGATGGCGATTCCTTCAAGATCAGCGAGCGCCGGGCGATTCTGGACCTCGACGCGCTACGACCGCACGGGAAGGTGAGTTTCCTGCTCTAGACGCCTGGCGTGGCTCCCGTCCTGTACGCCTGATCGCAAACAGACACCCCGCGTGGGCATCGTGCCTCGCGGGGTGTTTTGCGCAACGGACGCGGCGATCCCAAGGGCGTCCGCGTCGTGTCCATACCAGGCACCGTGCGCGTGGCGGACCCCAGGGAGGTTCGAGCTACGCTTGACTTAGGGCACGTTGCTGCGGCCGTCGTCGAGTACCCAGCAGGTAATCGGCAATCGGCAGGACGATGTTGAGGTTCGTGGCGTGTTTCATGTGATGCTGGAAGTGATGGGCATTGAGCCAATTGAACGCGCTTGCGCGCTCGACCCAGCGATTGCGAGGAACGTGGAAGCAGTAGTGGAGGTACTCGTAGCTGGCTTGGTAGAGCGCGAAGGCGATGAATAGCCCCACCGCTACGGGGGCGGTTAGCCAGACCGCAAGGATTATGAGGAACGGAACGTGGAAAAGGACCGGAAACGGCATCGCCCACCAGGCCAATGTGAGCTCACTGCGCGGACGGTCTCCCACCGTGTAGGTTGGGTCCGCCTGATACTTCCCGTGGTGGACCTTGGCGTGGCCATGGAAGAAGTGACTGAACCTGAAGACCGGACGGTGCATCAACATCCGGTGAATGAACCATTCTGCGAAGCTTGCGTAGATGAGCCCTGCGGGCAACGCGACCGAGCCGATGATGACGGCCTCTAACATTGCGCGGCCATCGCGAAGGTAGGCGCGACTGGCGCCACTCTCAGAACCAGAACAAAAGGGTCCACGATAGGCTCCGTGTCCGTAAGGCGAGATTGCGAGAGCATTCTACGTCCAAGCCACGGGTAACTGCGCTAGACGCGACCGCCGTTATTGGCGGCGATCCGCCCGGGTTGAGCCGTCTCCTGACGCACGGGGCGCTGCGCGGCGGGGGTTAGCGGCTTTTCGACACGCCATCGATAACGCGGAAGGCGCTCTGCATTCCGGCCGCGCCTCCGGCGGGCATGACGAGGAGCCTCTCCAGCCCCTCGTGGGAGAGCGCATCGAGCTTGGCAGTGCAGTGGGACGGTGTGCCGACGATGAAGAAGTGCTCGCAGACCGCCTCAAGCACCTCCTCAGGGAGGTCGGACGCCCTCTCGGGGACTTCGACACGCAGCCCAATCTCCGCAAGGCCGGCATCGAAGCGCTTCAGCCTGAGCCAGTTGTGCGCGGCGCGGCGAGTGCGCTCCCTCGCTGCGATTGGGTCGTCGTCGACCGACATGAGCGTGTTGAACGTGACCTCGAACGCCGGATCGCGGCGTCCCGCGGCAGTCATCCCGTCCGCGATCAGCCCGGCCCCCAGCTCTCGAATGGGCTTCGAAATGCCCATGAACAGCAGAGCCCCGTCCGCTACCTCACCAGCAAGGCGGGCGGCCTTTGGCCCTGAAGCGGCCAGGAGGACCGGTGGGCCTGGCGGCTCGGGGTCCTCGATGCGTTCGTCCAGGCTGGTGCCGAACGCGACCGCCTCGCCGCGGAGGAGCTCCTTGATCGCTGCGACAACCTCCCGCAGCCGCTCGCGAGACGCGGGAGCCTGCCCCGTGTGCTCAGCAGTGCTGGCTCCCGCCCCCAGCACGAGCTTCGAACGGCTGGGCGCAATCTCCTGGAGCGACCGGCCGAGAACGGCGAGCTGGAACGGATGGCGAGTGAGTACGTTGGCAACCCCCGGGTAGAGCTCGACGCGCGACGTAGCCTGGGCGGCCAACGCGAGCGCCAAGAAGCCGTCGCGGCCGTGCTCCAGGTGGTCGGGAACACCCACGCCGGCCACTCCGATGGATTCGGCCCGGCTCGCGAAATCGACTGTTTCTGCAATCGAGACACCTGTGGGTGCGAGGACGTCGATCCGCACGGTACTACCTCGGGCCTCTGGCTAGCTGGGTGAAGGGTAGCCCCTCGTGCCTCGGGCCGCCACGTAGGCGGGCGAGCCGAGGCTAGCGCAAGTGCCCGCGATTCGCTTCCGCCCCAGCGTTGACACGAAAAAGGAGCAGGTGTACAACCGTTGCAAGTGAGTCGGCACCTGGCACTCGTGCGGCCCGGCCAGGGCAGGCTCCGTACAAGGAGCGGTTGATGACTACGCAGACCAAGCCTTCCCACCTTAGCTACGCCGACCTCGTCGAGATCAAGGACAAGAGCTTCCGCGTGCATTCGAGCGTCTACACCGACGAGCAGGTCTTTGCGCACGAAGTCGCCGAGATCTTCGAGAAGACGTGGGTCTACGTCGGCCACGAGAGCGAGATAGCGGAGCCCGGGGACTACATGACGACGATGATCGGCAGCCGGCCCATCATCGTCTCCCGCGGTAAGGACGGTCGTGTGCACGCGCTCCTGAACGTGTGCCGCCACCGTGCCAACGCGGTCTGCCGCGAAGAGCGCGGCAACTCCTCCAACTTCCGCTGCCCCTATCACGCATGGACGTATGAGAACGATGGGCGGCTCATCGGGGTGCCCGACCGGGCGCGCTACCCCGAGGGGTTCATGACCGAGGGCCTGGACCTCATTTCGGTGGCCAAGCTGGACATCTACCGAGGGTTGATCTTCGCCAGCCTGTCAGCTGACGTCCCTGAGCTGGACGAACATCTGGCGCTTCTCAAGGACCACATCGACCTCTGGGCGGACCGCAGCATCGGCGGGGAGCACCAAGCGCTGCTCCCCCACCAGTACGCCTACCGCGGGAACTGGAAGTTCCAGTGCGAAAACGGCGTAGACGGCTACCACCCTGGCGTGGTCCACGAGTCCGCGTTCTCGACGTTTGGAGAGTTCGGCATCGGTGCGTTCGCAAAACGGGAGCTGATCAAGAGCGGCAACATCACTCGTGGGCTACCGGGGGGGCACTCGACACTGGAAGGCGGGTTCAGCGATGGGCGCGGGTCGGCGCGAGGCCTGCCGGAGCGGTTCCAGGAATACCTCAATGCGCTCAAGGGGGTCCATGGCGAAGAACGGGCGACGGATATCCTCTCCAACCGCCACCTCTTCATCTTCCCGAACGTGTTCCTGTTCGACGAGCTCATCCGGGTCATCCAGCCGGTCTCGTTGGAGTACACGGAGATCAGCTCATACCCCTTCCGCCTGAAGGGGGTGCACGACGAGTTAAACACGCGGCGCCTCTATGAGATCACGCGCCAGCTGAGCACGACCGGGATGGTGAACCCCAGCGACTTGGAGATGTTCGCGGCCAACCAAACAGGCCTACACGCCAAGATGGAGTGGCTCGTACTTCACCGGGGCGTCGACAAGGAAGACGTCGGGCCCTCCGGCGAGCGAGTGGGCCACTACTCAGACGAGGTCCCGCAACGGTCCTTCTATCGCCATTGGGCGAAGGCCATGGAGAAGGTAGGGGTGGGAGGTTAGCCGTGGTTTCGACCGAGCGCATAACACGGCAGGAGGCCGAGGACTTCCTCTACGAAGAGGCTCGCCTCCTCGATGAGCGGGAGTTCGCGGCATGGCTGGACCTCTTCACGGAGGACGCTATCTACTGGATCCCCATCGTCGAGGACTCCGACCCGACCAGGCAGACGTCGATCTTGTGGGACGACGCGCAGCTACGGCAGATTCGCGTCCACCACCTTGCGCACGAGCGTAACGTCGCGCAGTCCCCGCCGTCGCGCACGGTCCACAGCATCAGCAACGTGCAGGTCTGGCCGGGAACGGTAGACAGCGAGGTCAGGGTGCGTTGCAACCTCGAGTTGCACGAAGTCCGCACCGGGAATCATTCCCAGCTGGGACTCGGTGACACCCGCGTCCTCGCCGGCAAGTGCGAGTACCTTCTTCGCCGCGAGGACCGCTGGCGCATCGCCCATAAGAAGGTGGTGCTCCTCGACCGGCACCTGCCCCTCATCAACCTGTCATTCTTAGTGTAGTCAGATCTTAGTTCGGTTCGAGGCCTGGTCTGGCTGAACGCCGGTCCAGCGGGAGGTTCGGCGTGGATCGAGTGGTGCTTCGGAGTGAGTTCGCCATGGTCGAGGTCGGGTCAGACCACTCGGCCAACGGCGCACGGCTGCACATCAAGGACCTTGGCTCCAGCAACGAGATATTCCTCGACCCGTTGGAGCTTGAGGCGCTCACTCGCGTGGGCCACGACTTCTTCGTGCCGCTGGTCGCCCCTGCAACCAGAGACCCGCAGATACCGACGGACGATATTGGCCTATAGCCGGTGGGGTCCCTAGGCCAACGGGCCGCGCGCAAGATCGCCTACCCGCCCGGCATCGCTCAGCGTCTCCAGGGAGCCCACCTCGTCGATCAGCGCATCGAGCTGGGCGGCTGGGAGCGGCACCGCGGAATAGGCCGCGCAGTCCCTGAACTTCGCGATTAACTGGTCCTGACTCAGTGGGCGGCTGGGGTGCCCAAGCGGTCGTGTGATCGTTTCAACGAACGTGCGCCCGTCGTGCGTCTGGACCTCGACGGTGCCCCTGCCCGCGTACGCCTCGCCGATCTCGCAGGTGGCGAGGTCAGCGAGGAGGAGCGCGCTCTCTTGCGAGAGGCCGGCGTCGGTGAAGTCACCGAGGCCAACATGGCCGTTCGTCAGCGCCTTGGCGATACCGTAGACGATGCTGTTGGCGGCGGACGCGGAATTCGGCGGGCGGCGGCGCTCTTCGATCGGCTCGCACCAGGGACGCAGTTTGGGCTCCGCGCGCGCGACGATCGCCGCGACGTCTCCCGGCTTCACACCCTGCTGCCCGATCATGGTCGCGGCCTCAATGTAGGGGTGTACGTTCCCGCTCGTTGGCCACGGCTTGAAACGCGCCTGCAATAGGTACCAGTCGCTACCAAGTCCTTCTTCGAGAGCGGTGGGGTCGTACCGTCCGTCGTAGAACAGACCGTAGAGTCCGGCCTGCCCCTCGAACGCCGCTACGTGCGCGCCCAGGCCCTGCTCAGCGAGCAGCGCCGCCAGCATGCCGCCGAGGTTCGCGAAACCGCCGTAGATGGCCTTGGCGGGCGGGTCGCCGTCGAATACCACCTGCATCGAGCCCCCGGCCTGCATCAGCGCCGTACCCATGGCGCTGTGCATCTGGCCGGCGTTGAGGCGCAGTGCGCGCCCCGCGCCGGCGGCCGACCCGAAGTAGCCCAGCAGCTGCCCCTCGAGAAAGCGTTCGTTCGCGTCGACTCCGGCCCGCGACAAGGCAGTCGCCAGCCGCGCGGTTACTTCAGCCGCCGCAGCCATCGCGGCGATGAACTCCTTGCCGCTAACGCCTCCTTTGCGCTCAGCCGCGGCCAAGGTCGACGGCAGCGTACTGACGCCCAGGTGGCCGCCGTCACCACCAAGCGGGTCGTAGTTGAGCGCGTGAGCCGTCGAGCCGTTCGCGAACGCCGCGGTCAGCGCCGGGGCCTTGAGGCCGAACCCAATAACGCTCGCCTCGGCCGCGCCTTCGGCGCTACGGACGACCTGCAAGGCCTCCGCGCAGCCGCCGCCCAGCGTTGTACCGGCCAGAGTCGTGCCGATGGTGTCGAGCGCGATTCGCTTAATCACATCAACGACCTCGCTCGGCAGGTCGTCATAGCGAACGGTGGCGGCGAATGTGGCCAGCCGTTCGGTGATAGCCATCGTCGGTGTTGTCATGGCGTCCATCCCAGCCGCGCCTCCCGGTGCTCGCTAGGACTTGAAGAAATCGAGCACGATACGGTCGAATTCGTCCCGGTACTCGACCTGCGCCCAGTGCCCACAACGCTGGAACACGTGCAGTTGCGCCTTCTGCATCAGCTTCAGCATCTGCAGGCCGACCTCGAGTGCACCACCCTTGTCTTCCTGGCCCCACACGATCAGTGTCGAGACCGCGATGGTCGACAGCTCGGAGTAGAGGTCCCGGCGCTTTGGGAGCCCGCGCTTGCCGCGCTCCAGGTTCACCGGCGTGATGCTGGACTCGTAGCGCTCTCGCAGTGTTTCGGGGGTCACGAACGACGAGTCGTACACGAGACTACGGACGAGGCGCTCCATCTTCTCGATGCTCGGTCCATCTCCGGCGTAGTAGGCGCCGATGTTCGCCAGCGCCTCCTGGGGGGTCGGCTGAATGACGATGCCCGCCTCCGTCGGCTGGCTGCCGATCAGCACGAGGTGCTTCAGGCGGTTCGGGTTGCGAAGCGCGAGCCCAAGCCCGGCTTGGCCGCCCATCGAGTTGCCGATGAGGTCCACGTCACCGACGTCGACGGCGTCCAAGAAGTTCTCAATGACGCGTCCGATGAAGTCGAACCAGTCCTCGTCGTTGTCGTTTTCAGGGTAGTCGGACTTGCCCCAACCGGGCATGTCCATCATCAGCATTCGGTGATCAGCCGCGATGTCGGCGATGTTCTGCTTGAAGTTGCTCCAGCCAGTAGCGCCAGGGCCGCCACCGTGCAGGCACAGGACCGGGTCGCCGGTGCCGATCTCGTTGTAGTGGAGGCGGATCCCGCCGGCCTCGACGTACTTGCTCGTCGATGCTTCCGTGGCCTGCTCCAGCTCCTGTAGCGTCGCCATGGTCTCTTCCTCCTGTGTTTTACCGCCCACGCGCGATCGAGTACGGTACGCCCTATCGAGTGGACTTGGCCGCGCCTGGGATTTCGGGACGGAGTTTGTCAGCGGCGTCGTACGTTGTCAAAATGCGGTTACGTCAAAACGCGGCCACGCGAAGGCGCTTGGTGACGAGTCAGCGCCCGCGAGGCGGAGGTAATGGGATGAAGCCATGGGATGGGATCGTGCCGCAGGAGGACATCGCGAGCTTTGGCCGTGGGTTCGCCAACCCAGATCGGCCGATTCGGGTCGGCAAGAGGCCGGCGTTGGTCATCGTCGATATGACGCGCAACTTCGTGGACAGCGCCTACCCCACGGGGTGGAGCCCCACCGGGTATCCGGCCGTGGAGGCCAACCGGCGCCTCCTTGATGAGGCGCGGCAAGCAGGCATTCCGATCTACTTCACCAAGGCGTCGATCATGGAGGCCGACCTACCGGCGCCCGAAGACCGCGGGCGGTGGCGAACGGCCGACGCGCCGTCCGTTGACCCTTCGCTCCCGCCAGGCGACGAAGTCGTCGATGAGCTGGCGCCGCGACCCGGCGAGATCGTGATCCACAAAGCCTCAGCGCCCAGCGCCTTCTTCGGTACCCGCCTCATCTCCTACCTCGTCTACCACGGCGTCGACACGGTGGTAGTCACCGGAATGACCACGAGTGGCTGCGTGCGCGCATCGGTCGTGGACGCCTTCCAGCACAACTTCTTCGTGCTGGTCCCCCACGAGTGCTCCGCTGATCGCAGTCAGCTCTCGCACGCGGTGAACCTGTTCGACATGCACATGAAGTACGCCGACGTCATCTCCCTAGACGAGACGGTCTCATACCTCCAATCGCTGGAGCCAGCGAAGGTCGGGGCTGGCTAGTGGGGACTGACGCTTGGGACCTGGCGGCAGTCGCCGGCGCCTTTTGGGAGCGCAGAACCCAGGGCGTTCACTTCCCTCAGGAGTGGCACGGCCGTATCGACCTAGACCAGGCGTACGAGATCCAGCTGGACATCATGCGGCGCAGACTCGCGGAGGGCCGAACCCTAGCGGGGTGGAAGGTCGGGCTGACCAGCGAGGCCATGCAGCGGCAGTTCAATGTCCACGAGCCCTGCTTCGGCAACATCATGGCCGGCGACGTGCTCCAGTCGGGCGTGGAGCTTGCCTTCGCCGACCTGGCAGGACCGGCGGTCGAGCACGAGCTCTGCTTTGAGATGGGCGCGAGTCTCGACGGGCCTGGAGCGACCAACGCCTCCGCAAGGGCAGCGGTTCGGAGCGTCCGTCCGGCAATCGAGGTGCCGGAGACTCGGGGCGACTTCACGCGGCAGCTGGAGCTCGCGCTGGCCGACAACGCTCAGGAAAAGGCGATCGTCGTGGGCGAGCCTGTCGAGCTCGGTGGGGTCGCTGACCTACGCGAGATCGAGGTCGCTGTGACCGTAAACGGCGAGCCGACTGCGCAGGGCACAGGCCGGGCTATCCTGGGCGACCCGATCCACTCGGTCACGTGGCTAGCCAACAAGCTCGCGACCTTTGGCCATCGGCTCGAGCCCGGCCAGCTCGTGATGGCGGGGTCGCTGACGCGACAGCTGCGCGTCAGCCAAGGCGACAGGGTCGCCGCCGACTACGGCGAACTCGGCGTCGTTACCGTGTCGTTCGTCTAGTACGCGCTGCTCGGTGTGCCTCCACCAGAGGCGGGCCAGCGCCATGTTTCGTGCAGGCGTCGGCCTGGGCTGTGCGCGGGGTGTCGGCTGGTTCGGCCGCGGTTGTCGCGGCGCGATCGCATGAGGGAGCTGGCTTCGATGCGATAGGCGTACGAGGGTAGATACGATGGCCATGCCGCTGCAGTGGATTAGCCGGGACGGAAAGATTCTCATCCTGGCCCAGGCCGTGCGCATGTTCGCGCAGGGCTCGATCGCCGTCCTCTTGGCCGTGTACCTCGCGAAGCTCGGGTTCGGTCTCGTCCAGATCGGGGTCTACTTCAGCCTTGGCGCGGCGGGGTCCGCCTTTTTCGCCTTCGCCGTGGCGCTAGTCGGTGAGCGGCTCGGGCGGCGCCGCCTGCTCCTGCTCTTCGCGCTGCTTGCCGGCGTCTCCGGGCTCGCCCTGGTGGTCATCGACAACGTCATTCTGTTAGCGTCTCTCGCTTTCTTGGGCAGCATGAGCGGGGTGCCGGGTGGCACGACCGGTCCGACCCAGCCGTTGGAACAGGCCATCCTCGCGGATGCCGCGCCCCCAGGCCGCCGGACGGACCTTTACGCCATCTACCGCATGATAGCTGCCGGTGCCACGGCCTTCGGCGCGCTCGCGGCCGGTCTCCCCCTGGTACTAGAGAGGACCGCAGGCCTGAGCGAGCTGAATGCGTTCAAAGCCATGTTCGTGGGCTTCGTCCTCCTCTTGGGGGTTACGGCGTTTCTCTACGCGCTCCTGTCCCCCGCTGTTGAGCTCGGAGAGAGCCAGCGCGGATGGGTCAACCCTCTCGTGCTTCCCTCGCGGCGCGTCATATTCACGCTGACGGCGCTCTTCAGCCTAGACCACTTCGCCGGAGCGCTTCTCATCCAAAGCCTGGTGGCCTATTGGTTCAACACGCGCTTCGGTTTGGAGCTTGGCTCGTTGGCGTTGGTCTTCTTTGCATCGCAAGCGCTGACCGCCGTGTCGCAGTGGATGGCGGCCAAAGTCGCCAACCGCATCGGCCTCATCAACACGATGGTGCTCTCGCACATCCCGGCGAGCCTGTTCCTCCTCGGGGCCGCGTTCGCGCCCGTCGCCTGGCTGGCGATTGTTTTCTGGCAGCTGCGGGCGTTCTTCAGCCAGATGGACGTGCCCGCGCGCGACTCTTACACCATGGCCATCGTGGGCCCGGAAGAGCGGATTGCCATGGCGAGCATCAGCATGGTCGGGCGTAGTGCCGCTGGGGCTGCCGGGCCCGCCGTTGCGACGGCACTGTGGGCGGGCGTGTCGGCCAGCGCTCCGTTCGTTGGCTGCGCCATCCTCAAGGTGGGCTACGACATCAACCTCTACCTCATGTTCCGAAACGTTCGACCACCTGAAGAGGCGCGGCGGCCACCGGCCCCAGGCCCTTTGGCGAAGCCGATGGGAGAGACGCACAGCGGTTGAGCGCGCCTCGGGCCCGATCCGGACTGATATGCTGCCGCCGCCGGCAGTCTTTGGGCGGTGCGCACCGGACCTCGACGGGGCCGAGACGCGACCCATCAACAGATGAAGGAGGCCCCGGATCAATAGAGACCCCAAGCGCACTCGGAAGGCCGAGCCCCCCGCCGGGAACGTTGATGGGATTCAGGATGCGGGCACGGCTTCCTTCGCCCGCCTGCCAACCTCGGGCTCGCATCGAACGGACGTCATGCTGGCGCTCTACGAAGGGCTAGCGGCGGCGGGCATCGACTTCGTTGTGTCGCTCTCCGACAGCGACCTTGACGGGCTCGTGCCCATCATCGAGGACCGCGCGGAGATGGGTTTCTACGTCTGCTCACGCGAGGACGAAGGGGTTGCCATCGCCATGGGCGCATACCTCGTGGGCAAGATGCCCGCAATCCTCATGGGGGCATCCTCCATAGGCCTGTCCGGGCTCATCCTCGCTCACGGGATCACGATGCGTACGCCCGTGCTGATGCTCATCAGCCACGGCACGACGCTTGGCGTGCGCTTTGACTTCCTCAATTCGGGCAGAATCTCCGCGGAGCCGATACTCCGAGGGCTGAACATCCCCGTGGCGGAGGTATCCGCCTCTTCAGAGATCCAGACCGTGCTGGTCGAGGCGCGCACCACCGCGGCAAGCCAACAGATACCGGTCGCGGTATTCCTGCCCACGCACATACTCAGGGAGTAACCCGACTTGAACCGAATTGAACTGCTGGAAGCGTTCTGCTCCATGCGTAGCGGGGAGCCGGTGATCATCTCCCCGGCGTTGGCCAACCACGTGATCGCAGCCAGCTGCGATGAGCCCATGACCATTTACAACATGGTCATGCCAGGAACGACTGCCCTCGCGCTGGGGGTTGCGCTCGGTTGGCCATCGAAGAAGACGGTCGCCATCGAAGGTGACGGCTCGCTGCTCTCCGGCCCGGGAGCGCTGTTAACGATCGCGCGCTACCAGCCCCGCAACTTCGTCGTCCTCGTTTGCGACAACGAAAACTACTTGAGCTCCAGCGGTGGGTTGGTCGGGACTGCCACGGCCTACGGCGCGGACATCGAGCAGCTCGGACGGGCCTCAGGCCTGAAACAGACGACGACTGTGTTCGAGATAGCGGAGGCGAGGCAGGCCATGGAGCGTGCACTCCGAGAGCCCGGGCCATGGCTCATTGTGGCGAAGGTGGACGATTCCGATCGGCGCATGGCTCGGCACCCGCTGCCCGTGACGGTGTTCGAAGCGAGCTTCCGCTTCCGCCGCGCGGCCCTCGATGCGATCGCGGCGGAGTCTGCGTAACCCAGAACCGAGCTTGGGGAGGTCCAGATAGTGACGGGAACGGCGGTTGGGAGGCACGCACAGCGCCCGGACGGCTCTGACAAGGTCCAGGGCGCCACGACCTACGTTGCGGACATGGCCCCGCTCCCCCACATGCTTTACGGAGCCGTGGTGCGTAGCCCGTATCCGCATGCGCGGATTCTCGACATCGACGTCAGCGAGGCCGCGGCGTCCCGCGGCGTCCTTGCCGTCATAACCGGCCGTGACGTCCCTAGCACGCTGATCGGACGAACCCTGCGAGACATGCCCATTCTCGCCAGGGACGAGGTTCGCTTCGCCGGCGAAAAGGTGGCGGCTGTGGCCGCTACCTCGACAGAGGAAGCCGAGCAGGCGGCAGCGCTCATCAGGGTGGAGTACGAGCCTATTCCCGCCGTCTTCCATGCATTGCCTGCGATGCTCGGCGACGCCCCTCTTCTTCACCCCAACGTGGCCGAGTATGCCGGGCTCGAGCCTACGGTCAGCAGTCCACCACCGTTCATCCTCAGCCGAGTCCCGCCCGTGCGCGTGCCTATCAAGGGACCGACAAACGTCTTCAACCACGTGTACTGGGAAACAGGCGGCGTCGAGTCGGCGCTGGCGAAGGCTCCCGTCACGCTGGAGCGGAGGTATACGACGCCGCGGGTCCATCAAGGGTACTTGGAGCCGCACGCCTGCATCGTTTCCATCGACGGGACCGACGTTCATGTCTGGGCCACCAATAAAGCACCCTTCCTCCTACGCACCTACCTTTCGGAGGCCTCGGGTCTTCCGGAGGAGAACATCGTGGTCAACCCTAGCCCGATCGGTGGGGATTTCGGAGGCAAAGGCTCCTTCATGGACGTGCCGATTGCGTATTTCCTCGCGAAAGCGACGGGACGCCCAGTCAGGATGGTCATGGACTACGGCGAGGAGTTGTCGGCAGGTGCTCCTCGGCACGCAAGCATCGTCACCGTCACGTCGGGGAGCACCGAGGATGGCCAACTCCTGGCGTGGAAAGTAGATGCCGTTTTCAACAGCGGCGCGTACGGGGCGTTCAAGCCGGGCGTCATGCTCCCCCACGTTCATAGGTCCGTCGGTCCTTATCGAATTCCCAACGTCCGCATCGACAGCCGGCAGGTGTACACGAACACGGTCCCCTGCGGGTACATGCGCGGGCCAGGCAGCGTCCAGGCGGTCTTCGCAGGCGAGTCCCACATGGATGAGCTAGCGCATGCGTTGGGGCTTGACCCCTTGGCGCTGCGGCTGAAGAACGTGCTGCAGTCCGGTGACGTCAACCCCCTCGGCGTCCGGTGGAGCGAGTCGTTGGCCGAAGAGACCCTCCAGGCCGCCGTCGATGCGATCGGTTGGGGTGAACCGAAGGGCCACCGGGTTGGGAGGGGGGTGAGCCTCGGGGAGCACCACGGCACCGGCGGCATCGCGGGAGTGACGCTCGGTGTGAACCAGGATGGGTCGCTGACGCTGCACACCCCCACGCACGACACCGGGGTCGGGTCCCACCTCATGCTCCAGGTAGTGGTAGCCGAATCCCTAGGAGTATCGGTCGATGATGTCCATCTGGCTCTTCAAGACACGCGATCGGGTGCCTGGGAGTTTGGGGCCTCGGGAGATCGCGTGACGGTGGTGAATGGGGGCGTGGCACTCCGTGCGGCCGAGGAGCTGAAGGCCAGGCTGGCCACGATCGTCGCCGAGCAGGCCGGCTCCCCCGTCGAAGACGTGCGCTATCAGAACGGAACGTTTTACGCTGGCGACGAGGAATTCACGCTGAGACGGCTGGCCGAGACGACTCCTCCCGAGGCACTGAGCGCGCGCGTCGTGAGTGGGGCAGACGAGCCCGACGATCCGGACTTCTGGGCTCAGGCCGCAGAAGTCGAGGTCGACGCCGAGACTGGACAGGTCAGACTGTTGCGGTTCGCTACCGCCCACGACTGTGGGACTGTCTTGAACCCCGTCACCCACCAGGGTCAGATCGATGGGGGCGTCGTACAGGGCCTCGGCCACACCTTCATGGAGGAGCTCCTATTGGACGATGGGCAGGTGGTCAGCGGGTCGTTGGGCGACTACCGGCTGCCGACCATCATGGATACCCCTGCCCTCACCACGGTCTTGCTACGCCACGGTGAAGGGCGTGGTCCGTTTCAGAGCAAGTCGATAGGAGAGATTGCTCTGCTCGGCGTAGCGCCGGCCGTGGCCAATGCGATCGAGGACGCCGTCGGCGCGAGGATACGGACGCTGCCCTTGACGGCCGAGCGCGTCTACCAGGCTTTGAGGGACTCCGACCCATCGGCGGGGTCACCGACCCAACGCGACGACTGACGCGCAGGCCGGGCTCCGGCGGCTATTCCCGGTTGCCGCCCATGTCTTTGGTCTAGCACCCGCAGCCGATCACGTCTCCGTCTGGATCCCTATACGTAGCCCGAAGAGCCGCGCGGCGACCGCAACGCCCGTGGTCAGCAAGATGATTACCACGCCGATGACGGACGCCCACTCAAGGCTGCTGCCTCCCAAGTAGTCGAGCTGGAGTAGGGAGAGCGGCCGGTTCTGGCTGCTCGAAAGCAGCGCGACCCGGCTGACGTCTCGTGCGGCGAAGACGAAGGTCACGAGCCCGACGGAGATCACGGTCGGCATCATGAGCGGCAGCAGGACGCGCCGATACGTGTAGAACCACGTGCCGCCGCTCATTCGCGACGCCTCCTCCATGTCGTGTCCGAGTTGCAGCAGGTTCGTCTTGAACATCTGGACCCCGACGGTGATCGACCCGAGTGTCACGATGAAGATCAACACGAAGTAGGTTGTGTGAAGCGGCCGCAAAATTGGCACACCCAGCACCATCCAGAGGACCCCGAGCCCGAGGATGATGCCCGGCAGGGCCCAAGGGAGCCATGAGAGGAAGTCCAGCGTCGCTCGCAGTTGGAACTTGGTACGGACGATCACGTAGGCCACGACCGAGAACCACAAGATACCGAAGAGTGCGGAGCCGAAGCCGATTATGAGCGTGCTCCTCAGCGCGCCGAGAAAAACACGATCGGAGAGGACAGTCGACCAGTTGTTGAGCGTCCAAACCTGGTCCAGGCCACTGAAGAAGCCCCACAGCCTCATGAAGGTGCCCATGAGGAGGAATGAGAAGGGCAGCACCAGGGCGAGGAACAAGTAACCGGCGAACAGCCCGAAGAACCCCCAACGCCACCGCCCCAACCGGGACAAGTTCACCTGGAACTGGCCGGTGACCGTCGCGTACCGGCGTCGCCCGATGTACCAGTACTGGAGGGCCGCAAGCGGAATCAGGGCGAAGATCACGAACGACGCCAGCGCGGTAGCGGCGCCGAAGTCAACTGGGGTCCGACGGAGGAATTGGTAGATCTTGGTGCTAAAGACGTCAATGTTGGCGGTTGTGCCGAGCAAGAGCTCTATCTCGAACGACTGAAACGAAATCACCAGAGCGATCAGCGTGATCACGACGATACTTGGCATTACCAGCGGTAACACGATCTTCCTGAATGTACCAATCGCACTCACACCCGCCATTCGAGACGACTCCTCGAGGGCGGAGTTTATGTTCCGGAACGCGGGAGCCAGCATCACCGCCTTGAAGGCGATGGAGCTCGTCATCAAGTGGACCCAGACGATGCCCCACCACGAATAGATATTGAACGGGGACTCGTTAATGAACGGGAGCGCCTCGATAGCGCTATTGATGACCCCGTAGCTGGGGTCCAGCATCAGGATCCAGCCCATGGTGACCGGGAGCGCAGGCAAGAAAAACGTTACCCAGAGCCCAAGCTCGATCCACCCCTTGTGCGGCAGGTCGGTCCGGGCGAGCAACCAAGCGGCAGGGATGGCGATGAGCAGGGCGATGCTCTCCCTGGTCAGCAGCAGCGTTACCGTGTTGGTGATCGCCCTTCGCATGCCCGGGTTGGTGTAGGCGAAGCGCCAGTTCTCCAGCGTGAACTCGCCGCCCTGACCGGGCTGCAACGCCTGGACGCTTCTGAACAGCAGGAGAAAGATCGGGTAAAGGACGACCGCAGCCAGGCTGAGGAGCAGGAGGAGCTGGAAAACCGTCTGGGGCTCGATGCGAGGCCATGAGCCTGGCCGCAGCCGGCTTGCTAGGCTGGCCATATCGAGACGTGCCTCTCCGGGAACGTCAGCGCCACGAGCGCGCCCTCCTCGCAGGTGATGCCCAAGGGTAAACTCACGACCACGTGCTCACCGCAGTCGCAGTTCACTCGCGACTGGTATCGGTCCCCAAGGAACAGCACCGTATCGACAACACCGTGGAGGGTGTTGGTTGACGCCGCGAGCGTACGGTCCAGGTTCACCTCGACATGCTCGGGACGCACAGCGACGATCACGGTCGCGCCGACGGCGGGCGACCAGGAGCCCTCCGTGTGCCCTACGATCGTCGATCCATCTTCGAACTGGGCGGTGACCAAGCCTCCTGTTCCGGCTTCGAGGACGGTGGCCCGCAGAATGAGCGTCCGCCCCATGAAGTCGCGGACGAACTCGCTGGCCGGGCTCTGGTACACCTCGGTCGGTGTCCCTACTTGCTCGACGTTCCCTTCGTTCATGACGGCAAGCCTGTCGGACAGGCTCAACGCCTCGGTCTGGTCATGGGTGACCATGACGACCGTGATACCGACCTCGCGTTGGATAATCTTGAGTTCCACCCGCATCTGTTCGCGGAGGTTGGCATCGAGGTTGCTAAAGGGTTCGTCCAGCAGCAGGATGCCCGGCTCGTAGACCAGCGCGCGCGCCAGGGCGACTCGCTGTTGCTGGCCTCCGCTCAGCAACGGACCCGGGCGCGACTCCAGCCCATCCAATCCGACCAGGTGCAGGACGCGGGCGACACGCTCGCGTAGCTCTGCGCGGGGTACCCTTCGCGCGCGGAGTGGATAGGCGACGTTTTCGAATACTGTGAGGTGCGGCCACACGGCGTAGGACTGAAACACCATCCCCATGTCGCGCCGGTGCGAGGGCACGAATACTCGTTTGCTGACCGAGGCGATGGGGCGATCGTTCAGTACGATCTCCCCTTCGTCCGGCTGCTCGAGGCCGCCGATGAGCCGGAGCGTCGTCGTCTTGCCACAACCGCTCGGGCCGAGCAGCGTGAAGATCTCGCCTGGGTAAACGTCCAGGTCGAGGCCCGAAACGGCGGTCACCTCTCGCCGCGACCCGAAGTGCTTCGTCAGCCCTCGGATCCGCAGGGTAGGCTCAACCGCCGAGCCAACCGTTGAGTCTGACAGCCCCGACTGCGTCGATTCCAGCATCCCTAATGCCTCAGCGCCTGGTTCCAAAGCCCAATACGAGACTGGTACGGGGAGCGTACTCCCCGTACCAGTCCCACCCGCGTAATCGATTCAATCTAGTCCGAGCTTATTTGCCCTGCTCGTCCAGAATGACGCCAATCAGGTCACGAGTCGGGTTTAAGAGCCGTGAACTGACCTGGAATTCCTCGGCCTGGAAATTCGTCCAATCACCCCGAGCGGGGTCGGGCCACCGGAGTGGCTCGCCCACGGGAATGTCCAGCCTCGCCGAGGGCTCACCGGACTCGAAGGACCAGAGCAGTTGCGCCTCGCGGCCGAGCATCCAGTTCACCCAAATCTTGGTGGCGTTCGGGTGCGGGTTGTTGACCGGCACCGCGATGGCGCCGTTGGTACGGCCCATCCACAGTGCGTCGTTCCACTGTGTCGGCTCGATGTTGAAGGCTTTGACAAGCCCTGCTTCCTGGTATTCCTGCAACCGGTGGTCCGGGAAGCCGAAGGCTAGTGTGTAGTCATCCGTCCGGACCATCGCGTCGATGAGCTGGTCGCTCGTGCCGAAGATGGTCGGGTCTTGGTCTTCGAACAAGGTACGGATACCCGCCTCACCAAGTCCGTGATAGATGAACGAGATGACGTAGTTGGACAGGAAGTCCGTCCTCGGGTCCACCATCGCGATCTGGCCCTTGTATGCCGGGTCGAGCAGCTGCTCAATCCGGGTGATCGTCGCTATCGGCAAGAGATCGGCCCGCTGCCAGGTGATTGACAGCGAGAAGGCACCGAACCCGAAGATGAATCTCTTCGCCTCGTCTACGAACGACTCGTCAAGGCCAGCAACCCAGAGGTGTTCCTCCAGCAGATCAGGGAGGATTATCAGGCTGCGGATGGGCTGCAGGTCACCGGCGGCGGCTCTTTCGAACTGGAAGTCCAGGCCCCGCCCGCTCATGACATCCCACTTGAAGACTCCAGAGTCCCATTCAGCTGGCAATCGAGCAGCCGCGTCACTGTTGTTTATGCCAAGGTACTCCACCGAGATTCCCGGGAAACGCTTCTCGAACTCGTCTTTCATGATCGCCCGGCGTAGCGCGGATTCGTGCCCGACGATGCTGACGAGACCCTCTTCCCTGGCCAAGGCAAGCGTCTCTTCGTATTCAATTATGTGGTCTGGAACGGCCGTGTCGCGGTCGCGGTCGACGAAGACCGTCTCGCCTGGCACCTCGACGATGGTAGTCTCGCCAGGCACCTCGACGACGGTAGTCTCGCCAGGCACCTCGACGATGACCGTCTCACCGGGCACCTCGACCTCGACGACGACGGGGGTCGGGTCCTCGCCACCACAGGCCGCAACGGCCATCGCGACCGCCACTAGCACACCAAATATCACAATCAGACGTCTCGAAATAAGTCTCATGCCTCTTGGGCCTCCCTTTCTAGATCGTGTCGCGGTCCGCGCGACTAGCTACCGATGGTCTCCGGATGCATCAACTTGAGCGTCTCGGCCTTCCAGTCCGTCTCCGCGGGGTAGACCTTCTCGAAGGCGCGTAGTTCGTAATAGCTCGTTCCGACCCCTGCCGGGTCTCCACCGTCCGCTACTAAGGAGACTCCCTCCATCAGCTTCTTTCGGACCCCGATGACCGGCAGGTCCGACTGGCCCAGGTTCTCGCGGCTGCGGTCTATGCGGCGTCCAACGGCTTCTTGGACCAGCCGGTCTTGCACGTTGACGCCCTTCACGCCAGAGTAAGAGATGGTCCGCTGCGCTTCGCGGTCCAAGTCCCAGTTGTTGTCCCGATTTGGGAACGACCGGAACGTCGTTTGATCGACGTGGGCCGGGCCATTGCCACTCGCGTTGTCCTCGTACCAGAGGGTCCTCTCCGACAGAGGCTCTTCCGTGAAACTGTATATCCAGTTCCACACCATGCAGTTGTCGTCGTCGATGGGCACGTAGAAATGGCCGGGGACGAGATTGTCCGCGGTCGTGTGGGCCCGGATCTGGGTCCAGGGCATCACGAAGTGGTGGGCCATGATGTGGTTGTCACCGTTTTCCATCTTGGCGATCTCCCAGAATCGATGGCCGTAGTCCATGTGCTCGACGTATAAGCGGCCCGGGGACGCGAGCATGAAGGGGGAGCTTGGCGGCAGGCCCCAACCGCCATCTTGGCCGTCCTTGATCGCCCCATGCAGCGCACGCGCGTGGGACGGGTCGAAGCCGCCTTCATTGGCTTGAACCCAGTTGCACTCCTGGATCACCTTCGAGACGTGGCGGTGGGACTCGGGGACCTGCGTGAACTCGAACTTGGGCTCGGGCGGGCGCTTGTCCTTCGGCCCCATGTAGGTCCAGATGATGTCGCCCATCTCCACGGTGGGGTACGACACCAAGTTGATCTTGTCCTTGAACTGCGCCTCCGGAGGCTCGTTCATCTGGTCGACGCAGTTGCCATCGACGTCGTACTTCCAGCCGTGGTACAGGCAGCGCAGCCCGTTCTCCTCGTTGCGTCCCATCCAGAGCGGCGTGCCGCGGTGGGCGCACCACCACTGGACGATGCCGACACGTCCGCTGGTGTCGCGGAAGGCCACGAGGTCCTCGCCCAGCAGGCGGACTTGGACGGGCGGGCCATCGGGGTCCGGCAGCTCCGTAGACAGAAGAGCCGGTATCCAATAGCGGCGTACGACCTCGCCCATGGGCGTCCCCGGGCCGGTGCGGCACAGGAGGTCGTTGGCCTCCGTTGTCAAAGGAGAGGCAGGCCCCTGCATGAGCTCCATCTGGTCCGCAGTCAGTGTCATCTCGCAGTCCTCCATTCACCAGTCTGGCTGTTCATCGGAACGGCTACCCGCCGGCCCCGACGTAGTCTTCGGGGTGCATGAGCTTTGTCGTCTCGGCTCTCCAGTCGACGTCACTGGGGAAGGCGCGGCCAAGGGCACGTATCCCGTAGTAGCTGCTGCCAGTCCCGACGGGCGCGCCTTCGTCGGCGACGACGCGTATCGCCTCCATGAGGCGTCTGCGCACGCCGATGAGCGGCATATCCGACTGGCCAAGGTTCTCCCGGCTTCGGTCTATGATCGGCCCGGCTCCCTCCTGGACCGCGCGATCCTCGTCACCGTTGCTTGGCAGGCCGGAGAAGCGCTCGGTCTTCTGCAACTCGCGGCTTAGCAGCCAGCTATTCTCTTGGTTGGCATAGGGAAGGAAGGTCGTCTGGTCAATGTGACCGGACCCGTATCCGCTGTGCTGCTCAAGCCAATCCACCTCCATATCGGACAGTGGTTCCTCGGAGAAGCAGTATTCCCAGTCCCACACCATCGCGTTGTCGTCATCGATCGGCACGTAGAAGTGGCCGGCAACGATGCTCGGGTTCCGTGTGTGGAGGCGTATTTGGGTCCAGGGCATCACGAAGTGGTGCCCCATGACGTAGTTCCCGTCTTCGCTCGCCCCGACGGCCCAGTGTTGCTGGCCGTAGTCGGTCAGCTCGGTGTACATGCGGTAGACCTTCGGCTTCATCAACGCGTCGCCCGCATTCACGCCGCGACCGTAGGTAGCGCCGGAGCCTTTGGTCAGTCCCCCATGGAGGATAGGCGCGTGCGAGGGGTCGATGCCGCCTTCCAACGCCTGCACCCAATTCGACTTCTGCCAGGTCTTTACCACGTGGCGGTGGCTGGACGGCACCTGGGTGAACTCGAATTTGGGCTCGGGCGGCCGCTTGTCCTTCGGCCCCATATAAGTCCAGATGATGTCGCCCATCTCCACCGTCGGGTACGACACCAAGTTGATCTTGTCCTTAAACTGCGCCTCCGGCGGCTCGTTCATCTGGTCGACGCAGTTGCCGTCGACGTCGTACTTCCAGCCGTGGTACAGGCAGCGCAAGCCGTTCTCCTCGTTCCGTCCCATCCAGAGCGGCGTGCCGCGGTGGGCGCACCACCATTGGACGACACCCACGCGCCCGCTGGTGTCGCGGAAGGCGACGAGGTCTTCGCCGAACAGACGCAGCTGCGCTGGAGGACCGTCGGGTTCGGGAAGCTCACGCGAAAGGAGCGCGGGCACCCAGTACCGGCGCACGACGTCACCCATGGGCGTTCCAGGCCCTATTCGACACAGCACCGCGTTCGCCTCATGCGTGAGGGGTGACGGTGGGCCATCCATCAATGCCATCTGGTCAGCAGTTAGCGATGTCATTTAGGTTCCTCGATTACCAATGGCTGGCTCGTCAGCAACTATCCACTTGCCCCAGCGTAGCTTTCGGGGTGCATCTCTTCCAGCGAGGCCTTGCGCCAGTCGATCTCCTCGTCGTACACCCTGCCGACCGCCCGCAGGCCGTAGTAGCTGGTCCCGCTGCCGGCCGGATCGCCGCCGTCAGCGACGACTCGAACCGCCTCCATCAGCTTGCGACGGACCCCGATGACAGGCAGGTCCGTGGCGCCGAGGTTCTCGCGGCTCCGGTCCACGATTGGGCCGACAGCTTCTTGGACGGCTCGGTCTTGGACATTGACCCCTTCGATGCCCGAGTAGGAGAAGGTCCGCTGGGCTTCGCGGTCGAGGCCCCAATTGTTGCTCTTGTTGGGGATCGACTTGAACGTGGTCTGGTCGACGTGCCCTGGACCGTTGCCGCTGCGCCAGTCTTCGAACTCGCGCGTGCTCTCGGGGAGAGGCTCGCCAGTGAAGCTATAGACCCAGTTCCACACCATGCAATTCTCGTCGTCGATCGGCACGTAGAAGTGGCCCGGGACGATGTGCATGATCCACGTGTGGAGGCGTAGCTGTGTCCAAGGCATCACGAAATGGTGGCCATGGACGTACGTCTTGTGGTCCGCGGTGCCGGTTGCCCAGAACTGGTGCCCGTAGTCCGTGTAGTCGACGTACATCCGATAGTGATCGGGCGCCATGAAGGTGTTGTCCGGCCTCAGCCCCGCCGTACCGGGAGCGTCGTTGGTCAGCGCGGTGTGCAGGACGTAGGCGTGGGAGGGGTCAATACCGCCTTCGACGGCCTGCACCCAGTTGCACTCCTGGATCACCTTCGAGACGTGACGGTGGGACTCGGGGACCTGCGTGAACTCGAACTTGGGGTCGGGTGGACGCTTGTCCTTCGGCCCCATGTAGGTCCAGATGATGTCGCCCATCTCCACGGTCGGGTACGACACGAGGTTGATCTTGTCCTTGAACTGGGCCTCCGGCGGCTCGTTCATCTGGTCGACGCAGTTGCCATCGACGTCGTACTTCCAGCCGTGGTACAGGCAGCGCAGGCCATTCTCCTCGTTGCGCCCCATCCAGAGCGGCGTGCCGCGGTGGGCGCACCACCACTGGACGATGCCGACGCGCCCGCTGGTGTCGCGGAAGGCGACCAAGTCCTCGCCTAGGAGCTTGACCTGGACGGGCGCGCAGTCGGGCTGCGGCAGCTCCGTGGAGAGGAGCGCGGGCACCCAGTACCGGCGCACGACCTCCCCCATGGGCGTGCCCGCGCCTGTGCGGCACATCAGGTCGTTCGCCTCATGCGAGAGTGGCGACGGAGGGCCATCCATCAACGCCATTTGCTCGGCAGTCAGCATGTACACCCTTCTACAGGATTCCAGTCCGACAACTCGCAGCAGAGGCCGCTGTCCCGCCCGGCGAATCTTGGATTCGTCACGAGATCATGGCGACGATGCCGCTAACGGCCTGCCCGGCGCGATTCTAGCGGTGCGCCAAGGGGGTGTCAAAGGCCGGTTTGCGCGTGAGGCAACGATGGGGATTCCGAGCCTCGGTGGCGTATGGTCTCCACACCCGAACCGCGAGATGGCTCGACACGAGACACAGATGAACGAATACAGCGCCGACAGCCTCGACGAGCGGAAGGTCCACTTCGCCGACGTCGCGGGGGCGCGGACCCGCTACTACGAGGGTGGCCAGGGCCGGTCGCTCGCCCTCTTCCACGGCGGCCAGTACGGTCACCTTTATTCGCTCGACTCGTGGAGCCTCAACATCCCCGCATTTGAGCGCGATTTCCACGTGTTCGCAGTCGACAAGCTCGGCCAGGGCTTTACCGCCAACCCAGGGCGGGATGAGGACTACGCCTACGAGGCGCTCTTCGACCACTCAGTCCGTTTCCTCGAGGATATGGCGGCGGCGCCCTACGACCTCGTCGGGCACTCGCGCGCCGGGCTGTTGGTCGCTGACATCGCCTTGCGCCGGCCTGATCTCGTCGGGAAGTTGGTATTGGTGGATACCAACACACTGGCACCGACGAGTCCCTACATCCCACCAGGCAGCTTCTACGAGAGCCTTCCGTCGTACGCGGCCTACCACCCGCCGGCCGTCTCGGGCCCGCTGACGATCGAGAGCGTTCGCACCGAGCCCATCGCGCAGTCGTATTCGAGGGCGAGCGTCACGGAGGACTACATCCGCCGCATGTGGGAGATCGCGCAGCTTCCACAGGTCGACGAGGCACGACGGCGCATGGCCACCCTCAACGCGAGCACGTGGCTGCCAAGCATGAACCGGTGGAAGCAAGAAGTGCTCAAGACGGTGGACGAGTCCGGGCTCCCGGTGCCAACGTTACTGGTCTGGGGCGCGAACGACCTGTCGGCACCCCTCCCCGTGTCCGGTTACCAGCTGTACGAGCGGATCGCGCGGACGACCGCCGACGTGGAGTTCACCGTCCTCAACCACGCCGGTCATTACTGCTTCCGCGATCAGCCGCGCAAGTTCAACAGGGCCGTGCGCAGCTTCCTGCTCGACTAGCCGGCGGGCACCTCGCGGGCAGCGGGCTGGTGGCCCCAGATGGCCGGCGAGACGTGCTTCTGCACCACCCACGTGGAATCGTCGATCAGACGAGCGCCCCAGCCGTACTCAATGTCGAACCCTGAGGGGCTCTGCATGTAGAACGAGAACATGTGGTCGTTCGTGTGCCGGCCCAACTCGAGCGACAGCGGCGTGCCGTGCTCCTTGCAGCGGTGGTAGGCGAGCCCGACGTCATCGAGGCTCGTGACCTGGAGCATGATGTGCTGCAAATGCTTCGGCGTTCTCGCTTCCATGATCGCTATCGAGTGGTGGCGCGGGTTGCAGTGGAAGAAGACCGCGTCGCCCATCCCTTTGATGGTGATGTAGTCGCTGATCTTGAAGCCGAGGACGTCGCGGTAGAACTCCGTGGCCTGCTGCAGGTTCTGCTGAAACAGGATCATGTGGCCCACGCCAAGCGCGCCTGTGTTGAAACCGCTGATCGGCGTCGTGGGATGGAAGGGCCGCTCCCATAGCACCAGCGGGCCATGGAAGATCTCGATGGGCGCCCCTCCCGACTCGCGGAGCTTGATAAGGCGAACAACCTTTCGGTGCTCGGCCTCCTCGGGCGTGCCCTCTTCGAAGGTGACGCCGTGCTTCGTCAAGCGCGCGGCCATCTCGTCGAGCGCTTCGGAGGTGGGCACCTCCCATCCGACGAAGACGACATCATCCTCACCCGTCGGCGTGAGGGCGAGGCGGTGGTGGTGCTCGTCCATCCGCAGGTAGACGGTGCCGTCCGGCCCTTCTTCGCTCTCCTGCAAGCCAAGCACGCCAGTCGTCGCGAACGCCCGCCAGCGGGGCATATCCGAGACGCCGATGCCTATGTATCCGAGTCCGGAGATTCCCATGCTACCCTCCCGGTTTGGTCTAGCTGCGCCCGATCGCCGCACTGTGCGGCGACTTGTTCGCCGCGAGCGCAAGTCTACCCTTTGTCAGCCTTCGTGGCGCGTACCGCTTCGCAGTTGTGCTAAGTTATAGCCGTGCGAACGCCCACATTGATACCGGTCCCCGCGCTGAACAACAACGTTGGCAACGACAGCGCCGCGCTCGCCGCTCAGTGCGCGCGCAACCTGCTGGAGCTTCGCGCCCTCACTGGTGAGACCCAGAAGCAGCTGGCACAACGGCTAGGCATGACCGAGTCAATGATTTCGCGTCTGGAGCGTGGTGATCACGTGCCGAGCCTCAGGACCCTCTGCCGCGTCGCCGACGCCTTTGGGAAGCGCTTGGAGATCGTGTTCCACGAGCATGAGCACGCGCACGCCGATGGTACGAGCCATTTGCATGCGCACAGCCACGGGGATGGGCCCCACCAACATCGGCACGAGGACGACCATGAAGAATGATGACCACGGGCACGGCCACAGCCACGGCGGTGACGGGGGGCACGGGCATACTCACGGAGTCGTCGACCCATCGATCCTCACGACGAGCCGGGGCATTTGGGCGATCAAGTGGTCGTTCGTGGGGCTGGCCATCACCGCTGCGATTCAGATCGTCATCGTGGTTCTCTCGGGCAGCGTCGCGTTGTTGGCAGACACCATTCACAACGTCGGCGATGCTCTAACCGCCGTGCCGCTGTGGATCGCGTTCCTGTTCGCGCGCCGCCCTCCGAGCCGGCAGTTCAACTACGGGTTCGGCCGGGTCGAAGACCTGGCGGGCGCGGTCATCGTCTTCGTGATCCTCTTCAGCGCGGTGGCAGCCGGCTACACAGCAATTGACAGATTGCTGAACCCACGCGACGTCACGTTCCTGTGGGCCGTCGCAGCGGCCGGCGGTGCCGGCTTCATTGGGAACGAAGCGGTCGCGATCTTCCGCATTCGTATAGGGCGGGAGATCAACAGTGCGGCGCTCGTGGCCGATGGCTACCACGCGCGGGTCGATGGTTTCACGAGCCTCGCGGTCCTCGGCGGGGCTATCGCGATCTGGTCAGGGTTCCCGATAGCCGACCCCATCGTGGGTCTCGTTATCACCGCGCTCATCGCCAAGATCGTCTGGGACTCGGCAAAGTCGGTGTTCACGCGCATGTTGGACGGCGTAGAGCCGGCGACTCTGGACGAGGTCTCACACGAGGCTGGCCATGTGGACGGGGTCTGGAGCGTGACCTACACGCGGGCGAGATGGGTCGGGCACCGTCTCCACGCGGAGGTCCACGTGACGGCAGCCGGCAGCCCGTCGCTCGCCGAGGCCCACGAGCTGGGGACGGAGGTGTCGCACGCCCTCAGCCACGCGATTTCCTACCTGGGCGATGTCGTCGTCCACGTCGACCCGCTTGGGAAGCCGGGCATCGCCCACCACCGGACCGCCGCGCACGAGCACGACGGCCTGGCCCTCCACGGCCACTGACCTTCAGCGCCCCACGCGCCCTCGACCTTTCGCGCCGGCCGGTCAGGTCGAAGCCGCTAGACATACCGTCTGTGACCCAGACGATGGGCGATGAGAAACGGGCCGGTGCTTGGATGGTGAACCAGAAGCCCCTTGGGAGCTCAGCGAGGAGGCCAGCGTGGCTGCAGTCCGGGTAGGAGTCGTTGGCGTCGGGTTCGGCACGACGGTCCACATCCCAGCCTTCCAATCGGAGGGGCTGGAGGTCGTCGCCGTATGCGCGCAGCACAGGGATCGCGCCGAGGCGGCGGCCCAGCGCTTCGGTATTTCGGGTCTCTACACCGACTACAGGGCAATGCTGGAGCATTCGGGCCTCGACGCGGTGAGCGTCGCGACCGGCGCGGGGCTCCACTACGAGATAACGCTGGCGGCGCTGGATTCCGGCAAGCACGTACTGTGCGAGAAACCGTTCACGGCGAACGCTGCCCAGGCCGCAGAGCTTGCCGCCAAGGCGGAGGCAAGCGGACTATCGGCGATGATCGCCCACGAGTTCCGTTTCGCCCCAGACCGAGCGTACATCAAGCAGCTCATTGACGAGGGCTATATCGGCGAGCCTCGCCACCTCGCGTTCACCCTCTTCATGTCGTTCCCGACGCGCCCCGGCGGCCCCTGCCCGCCGTCCATCGGGGGCGGAGGGGTTCTCGGGGCGCTCGGCTCCCACTACATCGACTGCATGAGAGACTGGTTCGGCGATATCACCGGGGTCTCGGGACGTGTCTTCGGGCAGCCTCCACAGGGCGTGCAGCTTGCCGACGCGAACAACGGATTTCAGTTCCAAGCAGACTTCTCCAATGGAGCGTGGGGCACTATGGCGTGTAGCTTCGGCTCCCCTCTAGGCCCCGGCGCGCGGCTGCAGGTATATGGAACGGAGGGTTCTCTTCACGCCGCGCAGCGTGGACCGAACCCGGAGCCGGGCGCCATGGTGCTGGGCGGAAGACCCGGCGAGCACGAGACGCTCGTTGAACTGCCTATACCGGATGCGTTGCGCCCGATCGACGACGACCGGGATGACCGGATGGCAGCATTCCGGTTGCTGGCACGACAGTTCGTCGAGGGCGTGGAGTCAGGGAAGTCGCCCCGGCCGAACTTCAACGACGGCCTCCAGGGCCAACGTGTCCTGGACGCTATCCAGGAGTCCACCGTCAGCGGACGTCGCATCCCACTTCCTGTCGACTAGGGTCGGCTGCGGCAGCACGCGGCGGACGCCGCGTGCGCGTGGGGCTAACCGGCCTGCCTGACCGCGCGAACGACCCCGCCGATGGTCATCCGCTAACCGTAGAGCAGTAGTCCCGCTCGGAAGACCCTCGAGGACACGAAGAGCATCGCCATGCCGCCGGCCAGCGTTACGGCGAGGCTGCCGAGCGTTTCGATCCCCGAGACGTCCGACGAGCCGACAAGCTGAATCATGGTCGTGGGAGCGGTGAACGGGATGAACGAGAGGACTCGGGCCAGCATTCCCGTTGGATCGCTCACGATCACGCTGCTCAAATACACGGGAACAATGGCGGGTAGCCCGAAGATGGCTGAAATGGGCCCTGCCTCCCTGACCGAAGTCACGGCGGAGCCGATGCCCGCAAAGGTGACGGCGAAGAGGAAGTAGCCGGCCAGGAAGAACGCAGCGAGAACGACGAGCGTTGACGGCGCGACGACCAGCTCGCCCGCACTGGGGATCGCATCGAAGATGCGGGGCCCGATGATGGCGATCGAGGTGGCCCACACCACGGTCCCGATCAGGGCGGTCGTGCCCAACGCGAGCACTTTCCCCGCCATGAGCGCCGGCGGCGAGACCGAGGTCAGGAGCACTTCGACCATCCGGTTCTCCTTCTCCTCGGCCACGCTCTGCAACAACGCGCCGCTACTCAGGAAGATGGACATCAGCAGCAGCATGGCGAGGGCGATGGGAAGCAAGAACTCCGAGGCCTCGTCCTCTTCGGACAGCGTCCCATCTCCCCCAACATTGACCCGCGTGTAACTCGTGGGCGTGAGCACCCGGGCCAACAGCTGTGGGTCGAGCCGGTCGGCTATCAGCGACACGGTCAGAAAGCTGTCGAACGCGTCGCGGTTCGATTTACCGGCGAAAATCCCTCCTTTGGTCGAGAGCCACTCGACGCCGCCGGACTCCAAGAAGTCAGTCGCGACGACGAAGACGTGCTCGATCTTGAGATCATCGCTGAGCAGTGCCGCGAGCCCAGCCTCGCGATCTGGGAACCGGATGAGCTCGGGGAGCGCCTTTGACAGGGACTCGGAGAGGTCGATTTCGAGCAGCTCCCCGGAGAGGTCGACGAAGCCGACTGGGTTAGGCGCCTTGTCTTCTCGGTCGAGCAACGGGACCAGGACGAGCGCGACAATCAGGAGGACCGGCACGATAGCGGTGGTCACCTGCCATCCGCGAAGTCGGATAGCGCGGCGGAACTCCTCGATGAAGACGATCTGGGCTTCAGCTACCCTGTCGTGCACGGCTCACCTCTTCGATAAAGACTTCGTTCAGCGTGGGCAACGCTACCTCGAACTTTTGGACCTCGATGCCAGCGTCGAGAAACGCGCGCAGGACCGTATCCGGGGTGGAGCCGACCTGTGATTGGTAGCTGTAGTGCCCGTTTGGGGATTGGACCGGGACGGCGCCGGGGATCGCATTGGGCTGGCGGTCCGCCACGACGGTAACCGTCTTGGCTCCCCGTGCCTGCTTCATTTCGAGGATCGACCCGTAGACCAGCACGTTTCCGTCCGCGATGAGGACCGCCCGCTCGCACATCTCCTCGACGTCCGACATGATGTGGGTGCTGAAGATGACCGCAGCGCCCGTGCCTGCTCCTCCCGGATGATCTCCTTCATCAGGACGACGTTGAGGGGGTCGAGCCCGCTGAACGGCTCGTCGAGAATAATCAGGTCAGGCCGGTGCAACAGGGCGCCGACGAACTGGACCAGCTGTGTCATGCCCCGAGACAGCCCTTGGACCTTCGCGCCAAGGTGCTCGGCGAGGCCGACCCGCGACATCAGTTCGGCCGCTCTGGCCTCCGCCTCAGTGGAGGTAAGGCCTTTGAGCCGACCTAAGTACCGCAAGACGTCCATGACTCGCGCCCGCTGGAACAACCCACGTTCTTCCGGTACGTAGCCGACTCGGCGTAGCACGCCGCGGGTGGGCGCGGAGCCCAGCATGCTCACGGACCCTGAGTCCGGCTTGATCAGATCGAGCGCCATGCGCATGGTCGTGGTCTTGCCTGACCCGTTGGGCCCCAGGAACCCGAACACCTCCCCCCGGTCCAGCTTGAACGACACGTCGTTGACAACGCGGCGCTCGCCGTACGTCTTGGTCAGCCCCCGCACCTGCAACGCGACGGACGGCGGCTCGCCCTCAGGCCGGTGGGCTGCCGTGCTCAGCTGACGATGATCGTTGTCCCCCGGCGATGCGGGTGTTCCACCCATAAGGGCTCCTCTATCTGCTACCTACTTCGACGAACTGCCCCATCCTCACGCCCGGCCACGGTTGTGACATCGCCCTGCTGGAGGAGGCGGCGATGCCATTAGGATGAGCGGTGAGTCATCATCCGGCCGGCGCGCTACCTGAAGCGGAGCGCCGTCTATTTCGCTAGGACATCACGCCGAATTGTACGCGCCGTCCAGCCTCCACCTGGTTATCGCCGGGAGGTACGGTATCGACCGACCCTCCTGCGCTACCACCGCGAACGCAACAACCGTCGTCGCGGGAGATCCCGATCGCCGAGTACGACGGCACGCCCCTTCGGCTGCCGTGATCGGCCTCTGAACGACGTTAAACGGGCGGTGGCGCCAGCCCCTTATGGAGGTCGAGATCGTTGTTGTACGATTTCGCGAACCTCGCGGTTAGCTGGCGAGATCACGGAACAACACAGGGGGAGACTCATGGCGAAGGGAAGAGATGCAAAAAAGACCGATAAAAAACAGCCGGCGAAAACCTTGAAGGAAAAGCGGATTAAGAAAAAAGAGAAGAAGGCCCAATAACTTCGGGCCGGGGATCAGCGATTCACGCTGAATAGCCTGATGCCAACCCCGCCGTGGACGACACCGCTAGCGCACCCATGAGCAACCACGGCTCGATGCTAGACTGCTGGCCGGCGGATAAGCCCGACCTTAGGCAACACCTCTCCTAGGAGGAGAACACCATGACGACGCGTACGCAGTACACCGATGAATCCACGGCGAACGTCCAAGATCTGGGATGGACAAAGATTGGCTACAACGATGGCGGCACAGGCAATCCGCCGGTAATCCTGCTCCATGGCGCCGGCGCGGGCGCAAGCTCGTGGAGCAACTTCGTACTCAACTTTGGCTACTTCGCGGAACACTACCGGACCATTGCCATGGACCAGCCAGGGTATGGCAAGTCGGACCCGTGGGTTGCGAGGTCAGAGCCGCGAAACACGGCCAACGCTCGCGCCGTGAAGGACCTCATGGACAAGCTCGGCATCGAGAAGGCCAGCCTCCTCGGCAACTCCATGGGGGGCGGTACCGCCCTTGCCTTTGCGGTCGACTACCCGGACAGGTTGGACAAGATGGTGCTGATGGGCAGCGGCGGAGGCGGCCCGACCCTCTTTGGCCAGCAGCCGTCCGAGGGCGGCAAGGCGCTGCAAGCCTGCTACTTCGACCAGTCCTTCGAGACCTTCCGGAGGTTCTTCGACATCATGCTCTATGACGGCTCGGCCGTCCCGGACGACGTGCTACGGGCCCGCGCCGCCTCAGTCAGCAAGCCGCACGTCGAAGCGTGGATCGAGTCCCGAAGCGGGCCCGTGCGCAACCTGTTCGCCGATCTGCCGAGCGTGACCCACCCGACGCTCATCATCCAAGGGCGGAACGACCGAGTGGTCACGCCGGAGTCGTCACTGCAACTGCTGTCGGCACTGCCGAACTCCCAGCTCCACATGTTCAACCAATGCGGGCACTGGGTGCAGTACGAGCAAGCCGCGCAGTTCAACAAACTGGTGCTCGACTTCTTGATGGCCGACCGTCCCGCAGCGTAGCGCGGGGCGTGTGATGCCGGCCCTCGGCAGACCCGCCGAGGGCCGGTCTTTTTCGCGTCGAGGCGATCGGCGAATGGCCGATGAAGCCGGCGGGTACTCGCGACGCGGCGCTGCCGCGGCGATTGCGTTCGGGCTCGGGCGCTTGGTCGGCGGTGCCATCATCGACTAACAGGCCCTGGGTCATCGGTCGCCGGCGAGCGTTTGCTACTATGCCTTGCATGCACGCGGACCCGGCCTCCACCGCCCGGGCCAAATTCCGGCCGGAGCTACCGCAGAACGACTAGGACCCGGTGAGCTAGTCCCTGTGGTTGGGTTCCGCACCGGCTCGATCAGACCCATGGACACACCGACGAGTTCGATGGTCGCCCGCCGGCTGCCCTTCTACTACGGGTGGCTTATGGTCGCCTCAGCCTTCATGGCCGGGATGGCGTCATCGGGCCCCACGCTATGGTCCTTCAGTGTGTTCGCGGTGCCAATGACCGACGATCTGGGCTGGTCGCGCGCAACCTTCTTTGGGGCGTTGACGGCGCGTCAGCTGCTCATGGGCGCACTCGCGCCCCTCTTTGGCCGCCTGGCCGACAAGGAACGGTGGCCCAAGCCGCTCATGGTCTTCGGCGGGTCGGTCTTCGCCCTGAGCCTCGCTCTCATCTCGACCGTCGACTCGAAGCTGGAGTACTTCCTCGCGTTCGCCTTGCTTGGCGGCGTTGGCATGGGCGCCGGAGGCGGCATCCTCAGGCAGGCGGTCGTGGCGAAGTGGTTCGTACGCCGGCGCGGAAAGGCGATCGCCATGTCGAGCATGGGTACAGGCATGGGCGCCTTCGTCTACCCGTTGTTCGCCTTCGTCCTCATCGACAATTTCGGCTGGCGCGCTGCGTGGCTGTGGATGGGCGCGAGCTCGTTCCTGCTCCTGGTGCCCATGGCGTTCCTCATCCGCCGCCAGCCCGAGGACATCGGGTTGCTGCCCGACGGCGACACGCCGGAGCAGGCGGCGGAGTGGAGGGCCCGGGCAGCGGCCGGAGACCGCCGGGCGGCAACCGTCAACGAGTACAGCTACTCGCTGAAGCAGGTTGCGCGCACACGGACGTTGTGGCTCATCGTCATCGCGACGATGCTCACGGCACCTTCCATGCAAGGCATGACCTCCAGCTGGGTGCCCTACTTCCAGGACAAGGGCCTGGCGCTTGGAACGGCTACGGCGGCACTGACCGTCTACGGCCTCTTTTCGGTCCTGTCTCGTTTCGTGTGGGGATACATCGTGGACCGGTACCACGTGCGAAGCGTCATCATAGTGAACGGGCTGCTGGTCGCGGGAACGATCCTCTTCCTGCTAAGCGTTACGTCGCCTTCCGTCATCATGGTCTACGCGGCCTTCCAGGGCATCATCCTGGGAGGCTTCATCGGACTGAACCCGTTGCTCTGGCCGAACTACTTCGGCCGAGGCAATGTGGGCGCCATCCGCGGCACGTTCATGCCCTTCATCACCCTGTCGACCGCTTTCGGCCCGCTGTGGATCAATCTGATTTTCGACTCCGGAGGCAGCTACCGTCCGGCCTACTGGATCCTGATCGTGGGTTGGTTGCTGTTCGTGGCGCTGATGTACTTCGCGCGACCACTCAAGCGCCCCGAAGCGGCGAGCGATCCAGCGCCCTCCCGTGCGGGCCCGGCAGGTTAGACGCACCTGTCCAAGGTGCGGTTAACGAGATGCGGCTACCATAGCCGCGACACCCGTGGAGAACACCGCCGCATCCGCTTGCCTAAGGCGGCGAGGAAGCGGATAGCGGCGTGTCGACGCTTGGAGGCTACGATGGACTTCAATCTGCTGCCGTCCCGCACGCGGGAGGAGATTCTCGGGATGCAGAAGACCCAGGCCACGGCGCATGCGATCTACCAGCAGCTCGCCGAGCACGCAAAGGACGGCGACCACGCGCGCATCCTCACCGAGCTCGGTGGCCTGGAGCTGCAAAGCTACGAGACGTGGGCCAAGCTGACGGGCGCGAGGTTGGCACCCTCAACCATTGCGGTGCGTTCGGTAGGTCTGCTCCGGCGTCTGTTCGGCCTGACGTTCGTGACCAAGATGGTCGAGCGTGGGGAGCGTCGCGCTGAGTCCCACTACAAAACGCACCCCTTGCGAGGCGAGTTCCCCGACAAGATCGAGAGGCTACAACAGCTAAGTGGCTCTCAGGAACAAGCCCTGATCGGGATGATCGATGAGAAGAGGCTCCACTACTTGGGGTCAGTCGTCCTCGGGCTAAACGACGCGCTCGTAGAGTTGACGGGCGCTTTGGCCGGACTCACGTTCGCCTTTCAGGACAGCCGTCTCATTGCCCTCACTGGGATCATCACCGGCATCGCCGCCTCATTCTCGATCGGGGCGAGCGAGTATCTATCGCAAAAAACGGATGGTGCGGAGACGCCAAGAACATCGGCGGCGTACACCTTTCTGTCGTATCTGATGACGGTCGTCGTTCTTGTCACGCCGTTCCTTTTGATCAGCAACCCGTTTGCTTCGTTGATCGTTGCGGTGTCCTTAGCGCTAGGCGTCGTCAGCCTGTTCAGCTTCTACGTGTCGGTCGTCAGGGACTACAGCTTCAAGCGAAGATTCTTGGAAATGGCCGTCATCAGCCTCGGCGTAGCCGCATTGTCATTCGGTGTGGGGGTTGCGGTGAGGGTGGTGATAGGCATCGACGTGTAAGTCAGGCGTCGCCACGCGCGCCAGCGCGGCGCAGACATTCTGGGTGCTCCCAGCGCTGGCCCGTCCGCCATGAACACACAAGAGGCCCCGCCCATATGGGCGGGGCCTCTTGGCACATACGCTTGTCCGACCCTGGCGCTAGCCGGCGGCGACGCCGCTCTTCGCCTTGGCCTCCCGGGTGAACTGCTCGTTGAAGTTGAGGTCAGGCTGTGGGAAGCCACCCGATGGAGCCTGGACCAGGCTGGCCTTGATCGGCGTGCGCCGTGAAACGCCCGCCCACTCCGCCGTCTCCCAGCTCACCTTGCCATCCCTGAAGAACTCGAGGGCGGCCTGGTTGAACATCTCCGGCTGGTCCGTCTGGCCCTGGTGGCCACACTCGTCCGGGTAGAAGAACTGGACGTTGTCGAGCCCAAGCTCCTCCTGCTTGAACCCAATCTCGACCGGCAGGAGCACGTCCTGCATCCCGTAGAGGTAGATGCCGGGGATGGTGAGCTTGTCAAATCGGCCCTTGGCGCTCGCGAACTGGGCGAGGTTCGGGTCCTTCGCGAGGCGCTCGGTGGCCTCGATGCGCAGCTTCGTGCTCTCCGCCTGCCGCAATGCTGCCTTGGTCCGCATCGTCGCCAGGGAAGGCCATACGGCGCTTGACCTGTAGATGATGCCCAGCATCAGGTCGACCATGCTCTGCTCGGTCCCATCGAACGGGACGTTCTTGTAGTCGGGGTTGGGAGTCCACCGCCCATCCTTCGGCTGCACAGCCTCGGCGCGGTCGATGAGGTCGCCGAAGAACCCGGCGATCAAGAGCATGCTCTTGACTCGCTCCGGATAGGCCAGCGTGTACTGCACGGTGTTCATCATGCCCATGGAGTTGCCGCCGAGGTGGAACTCGTCGAGGCAGAGGGCGTCCGCGAAATCGTTGACGAACCTGCTGTTCCCGGTGCTCCCCATCCGCACGTACTCCTGGCCGATGGGGCTGGTGTCGGACAGGCCGAACCCCGGCTGGTCAGGGCAGTACACGCGAAAGCCGTTGGCGCCGAGGAACGGTGCCATAAAGCGCCAGCCCGCCGTTCCCGACGACCCTACGATGCCGCCGTGGAGCAGGACCACTGCTGGGCCCGACTCACCCGAGGTCATGTAGTGGGCCTTCGAGCCGTTGGCCAGCCGCACCCATCGGCTGTGGAGCCCCGGGATGTCGATGATCTCCTCGTCGGTGAGCCCTCGGCTGGCTAGGTCTACGCCTTCCTGTTGCTGAGTCATTTGCCTCTCCTTCAGGTTCTGAATATGACGGCTTGCACTACCGATAGTTAGTGGGGACTTTGCCGTCTTCTCCACAGGGTCGCGGTCCTTGATCTCAGTGCGGCGAGTTTCGTCACCTAACGAGACGGCACTGGCTGATTGTGCAGCCTACGCAGACAAAACCGAGGGGTCAACTACATGTCGCCGAAACGGCTCCGCTCCGTTGACCGGCCGTAGGCCCCGGCGTACTCTCGCGCCAGGAGGTTCACTATGGCTACCCCTGTCACGAACCTGTTGCACGTCGGGACCATGGAGGACGTGGCGCGCAAGGGCTGCACGGTGGTCACGGGCGGGGGGCACACCATCGCCGTCTTCGCGCACGAAGGCAGGGTCTACGCCGTGGACAATCGGTGTCCGCACATGGGCTTCCCGCTGGCCCAGGGGACGGTCCAAGACGGAATTCTGATCTGCCACTGGCACCACGCCAGGTTCGACCTGGCCAGCGGCGACACCTTTGATCTCTTCGCCGGGGACATTCCCAAGTTCGAGGTCGTCGTCGCCGACGGCCAGGTCTACGTCGACCCAGTGCATCCGGCCATCGATGCCGTCGCCACCTGGACCCGGCGTCTGGACGAGGCGCTGGAGCACGACATTCGGCTGGTCATCGCGCGCTCCGCCATCGGCTTGATGGAGGCGGGGGCCGACTACCGTGGACCGCTGACCCAGGGTGCGCTGTTCGCGGCGAAGAACTCGCGGGACGGGTGGAGCGCCGCGCTGACCATCCTCACGGTGTGTGCGAACCTCCAACCGCTGTTGTCGCCCGACGACCGCATCCGCGCGATGTACCACGGCCTGTTCCAGGTCGCCGACGAGACAGCAGGCAAGCCGCCGCGCTTCCTCATCGAGCCACTGTCCAGCGCGGCCGATCCGGCCCAGCTCAAGGAGTGGTTCCGAACATTCATCAACGTGCGCGACCAGGAGGCAGCGGAGCGGGTGCTGCGGACGGCCGTCGAGAGTGGGCTCAGCCGGGAGCAGGTGGCGGACATGGTCTTCGCGGCCGTGACCGAGCACTTGTACGTGGACGGCGGCCACACCATCGACTTTGCGAATAAAGCGTTCGAGCTGCTGGACCACATCGGTTGGGAGTACGCAGCGCAGGTGCTCACCAGCCTGGTGCCGCAGATGACAAGGGCCTCGCGCAGCGAGGAGTCGTCGCAGTGGCGGCAGCCGATCGACGTTTCGTCGCTGGTATTTGCCGCGCGAGCCCGGCTGCCGGAGGCCCTCGCCAGCGGCGCTGGCAAACGATGGGACAGCGATGCGGAGCTGGTGGAGCTGTTGGTGGCCGATGATCCAGCGCGGGCCATCGACGGCCTGGTCAACGCGCTCGCTGACGGTGCCACGGCGGATCAGCTCGGCGCGGCGGTGACCTACGCGGCGTTCGTCCGGATGGCCAGGTTCCATCTGTCCAACGAGTTCGCGGACTGGAACACCGTCCACCACGCGGTGACCACGGCCAATGCGGTACACATGGCCCTCAGGCGTGCGCCAACCGCCGATCTCATGCGAGGGCTATTCGACACGGCGATGGCCGTCTACCACGCGCGCTTCCTCAACACCCCCCCCGCGGCGATTCCGGTCCCGAACGGGGACAACGGTGCTGGCCCGGCCGAGACCATCGACGGCCTGCTTCAGTTGCTCGACCGCCAGCAGCAGGTCAACGAGGCGGGCCGGCAGGTTGCGCACTACGTGGACTCGGGGGCACCGGACGCAGACCTGCTCGCCGCCATAGGACACGCCATGTTCAGAGAGGACGCGGGCTTTCACCAGTACCAGCTGGCGGAGGCGGCAATGCAGCAATACGGACTGCGGCGCGGCACGGCCGAAGGTCGAGTGATACTCATCGCGGCCGCGCGCTTTCTGGCGGCGCACTCACCGACGGTACGCTCGGCGGGCCAGACTTACCACACGGCCTTCCGGCTGCATCGCGGCGACCAAATATTCCAGGACGACGCCTAGCGAACGTCGATTGAGCCGCTTCACGCGACGAGGGCAAGCTCACAGAGCGTCATGCGGCCAGCGATTTTGGTGTCCGGCTGCCCTTAGCTACGGGGCCTCCGACCACGGACGGGCGGAGCAACGAAACCGCCAACGCGGAGGCGGCGAGCCCTGCGATTGCCAGGAACGCTACGTCTCTCCGACACCTGAATTCGGCGTGAACGGAGCCGCCATGCCCCTGTGCGAGCTGTTGAAGCCTATCGACTCCATGCAACAACGCCTGGCAGCAGTTATCCTCAACGCAATCCAATCTAGGAGTTGAGCAATGGCAGTTCGAGTGAACGACACCGCGCCAGATTTCACCGCAGAGACCAGCCAAGGGGAGATCAGGTTCCACGAATGGATTGGAGACGAGTGGGCGATGTTGTTCTCCCACCCGAAGGACTTCACTCCAGTCTGTGCGACGGAGCTCGCGTACGTGGCGAAGCTCACCCCGGAGTTTGAGAGCCGCGGTTGCAAGGTCATCGGTCTGAGTGTCGACAAGGTCGCGGACCACCAAAGATGGGCTGCCGATATCGAGGAGTTGGCGGGGACGAATCTCAACTTCCCGCTCATAGCTGACGAAAACCTGAATGTCGCCAAGCTGTACGACATGCTTCCGGCGGACGCGGGTGAATCATCGGAGGGCAGGACGGCTGGAGACAACCAAACGGTGAGGACCGTCTATCTCATCGGCCCAGACAAGAAGGTCAAGATGAACATGACCTACCCGATGAGCACAGGCCGCAACTTCGACGAGCTGCTCCGGGTCATTGACTCGGCCCAGCTGACCGCGAACAACAAGGTTGGGACGCCTGCGAACTGGCAGAAGGGCGAGGACGTCATCATCCTTCCCTCCGTCGACAACGATGCGGCCAAGCAGCTGTTCCCCGGGGGCTGGGAGACCGTCAAGCCATACCTGCGTAAGGTCAAGGACCCGAGCAAGACGTAGGCCCTGACGTGGCCCTAAGGAGGGATTTTCTTTCTGAGCGTGCCTTTCGGGCCGAACGGTTACGAGTGAATCGGGAGATCGAATCTCCCCATTTGTCATATCGCCGGGTCGCTGTGAAGGGGCTGCTGCGCGTTGATTGACGCATCGGTGGGTGGAGACTAGCGTACGAGGCAGCCCTATGAGGCGTACAGAAGAGGTTCTGATGACTATCGCGCTAACACATGGTGGGGCGACGATTCACACGTCCGCGGCTCGCTCGCAAGCGGTCAGGGTCGGTACAACAGACGGGATTGTCCGCCTGGAGCGGACGAAAGGCGGATGGCGGAAAGCGGTCAGTTCCTTAAGGGGACTCCATGTCAGCGCCATCGTTGAGCCCGAACCGGGGATCGTGCTGGCTGGCGCCTTCCATGGATCGATTCACCGCAGCATCGACGGTGGGACTAGCTGGGAGCGCTCTGACCATGGCTTAACCCAGGACGATGTCTATGCGCTGGCGTGGGTAAAAGGACCGAGCGGAATCCGTGTCTATGCCGGCACAGAACCTGCGCATCTTTTCGTGAGTGACGACCTGGGGCTCCATTGGACAGAATTGCCCGCGATCGGCGGCGTACCGGGCACCGAGCGCTGGACCTTTCCGGCACCACCGCACGTCGCGCACGTCAAGCACATCACGTTCCACCCAGACGACCCCTCGCACATGTACGTAAGCATCGAGCAGGGGGGCTTGCTCGAGAGCTACGACGGGGGGCAGACATTCGAGGTGGTGACGGGGATGGACGACGATGTCCATCGACTAGTCCTCAACCCAAGAATGCCACGGCAGATGTGGGTAACGGGGGGTGATGGTATCTACTTCACCGAAGATGCCGGGAGCGTTTGGGAGCATCGGACGACCCGCGAAGATGACCAAATAGGAGGCTACCCGGACCAGCTCGTGTATGTGCCCAGTCAGCCCGAGACCCTGTTCGTGGCTGCCGCACATCGCAACCCTGGCACTTGGCCGGAGACAAACTCCGCTCGGGGCCGAATCTCACGGAGCGAAAACAGCGGTGAGACTTGGGAACCGCTTGGTGGCGGCCTGCCCGAAGCGCTAAAGGGGAACGTGGAAGCGATGACCCTAGAGGAGTCGCCGGATGGAGTATCACTCTTCGCCGCGACGACCGCTGGCGAGGTCTTCGCGAGCGACAATTGCGGCGAGACATGGGCTTGCATCGCCGATGAGCTCCCGCCGATCTCCAAAGGCGGCCACTACCAGATGCTAAGACAACATGCGTAGGCTCTAGCGCCGCACGCAGGCACGAGGCGTCAGCGATGCCGTTCGTCCAGGCTGGACCCATTCGCATCTATCACGAAGTACACGGTGTGGGGCCTCGGCTCCTCTACATATCCGGCACCGGTGGTGACCTCCGCTCTGGCTCACAGGTGCTCAGCGCGCCGCTGGCCAAGGACTTCGAGGTGCTTGTCTACGATCAGAGAGGCCTCGGGCGCTCAGATAAGCCCGACGTGCCCTACACAATGGCAAGCTACGCCGAAGATGCCGACGCTCTACTCTCCGCCCTCGGCTGGGACAACTGCATCGTGGTGGGCACATCCTTCGGCGGCATGGTCGCTCAGGAGCTGGCGCTTCGACAGCCGGAGCGCATCGAGCGTTTGGTGCTTTGCTGCACGTCCACCGGAGGCCCGGGGGGCAGTTCTTATCCCATCCACGAGCTCCCTGATCTTCCGCCGGCAGAATTGGCAAGGCTCCGGTTACCGATTATGGACACGAGGCGCGACAAAGACTGGCAGGCCGCCCACCCTGAAGAGACTACAGCCCTCACCTGGCCAGCGGTGACCGCCGCAGAAGCCCGCGCTGCAGATCCGGTGAGCGCGATGGGGTATCGGCGCCAACTGGAAGCGCGGGCCGGCCACGACACCTACGACCGACTACCTTCCCTCCGGGTGCCGGCCCTTCTGTGCGGCGGCCACTACGACGGCCAAGCGCCGCCCGCTAACATGCGGGTACTGGCTGAGCGGATTCCGGGCGCACAGTTGGCGTTCTTCGAGGGTGGGCATGGGTTCCTCGGCCAGGACCCCGCTGCGTGGGTGCGCATCGCCGAGTTCCTCACTGAAGAGGCCTAGCGTCGCTCGACCGGGGCCTGGCGGCCGTCGTCAAGGTCGTAACGGAAAACCGCCCTCTCGGTGGAGTTCGATTTGGGCTAGGCAGCGACCGCCGGGTGCCTGGCCCGTATTAAACGGTAGACCGTTACCGTCAGGACCGGGCTCAAGCGGCCAAGCGCCGCCGACAGTCTAATAGAGGAACCATTCGGTGTTTGCGTCTGGAGCGGGTCCATCAGCCGATTGAAGGGCATCAATCTGCATTGGTCGCTGAATTGCCGCCTAGTCTTTTTCAGCCGGCGCATCGTCGCGGTTGCGCCTGCGGCGGCGCGCTCGGAAGACCCCCCGGAGCGTCATCAGGGCCAGCAGCCCTCCGAAAGCCCTGCGCCCGGCGGTCGTCCGAGCCTTGGCGACCATCCAACCGGCCGCGGCAACACCACGCTCTTTCACCGAGGGACCATACCGATCCGCCATCGTCTTCGACCAACGCATCGCCTGATCAGCAGTCCGGGGCACGGCGCCCGCTGCGGTCTCCGGCGCCTGGGACTCCGGCTCACCGGCGCTCGATGCGTTGCCGCCCTGCTGACCATCGGTGGTCGGTTTGTCGACCTCCGGGCCATCGTCGTCCTGCGGTTTGCTCGTCATGGTGCCCCTTTTCACGATATTGCTACCCCAGCGGGTCTTCCACGCGCCAGGCGTCCGGGAAGTGCGTTGACGGCTCAAAGCCGGCAACAGAGTTTAACAACACGTCCACACGGCTCCGTCCTCACCGCGGCTACGGCGAACCGCGCCTGGTGCCAACAAGCGCTCCTATCATAGAGGGGCGCCGGCCAGCGCGCCGGGATGTATCGCGTAGAATCCGGCTCCAAGAATTCCCCTGTGCCGACTCCGAGTGACCGAGTCGAACCAAAGAATCCGCGTGACGATTCCCATGACAGTCCGGGCGGAGACGCACCCGGCTCTGTCATGTGAGCGATCATGTGGATGCCGGCGCCGTTGCGGGACATCTCAACGAGCGCGATGGAGGCCACGAGCATCCAGAGCGTGCGCGTCCTGGTGGCCTGTCCTGTCGTCCACTGCGCCTCGTTCGTGGCCGCGGTCTGGCCTGGGGCACTCGTGGCCTCCGATGGCCTCCGGCCGCTGCCTAGGCGCGGTCTCGCGAGCCTGCTAACGTTTGGCCTATCCACCTGTCGGGGTCCTAGAAAGCACAGGCATGCCAACCACTACCATCAACGGACACCAGCACTACTACGAGGACCGTGGGTCCGGCCAACCTCTGGTCATGATGCACGGGGCCGGATCCAGCAGCGTTAGCCTCGCGGGCCACTTCGATGACCTCTCCAGCGATTTCCGGGTCATCGCGCCCGACATGCGGGCCATGGGCGGCAGCGAGCACGTCGCCGAGGTCAGCCCCGCGGCGTGGACCGAGGACCTTGGCGCGCTTCTGGAGCAGCTGGCCATCGAGAGCGCCATCGTCTATGGCGTGAGCCTCGGCTCGCGGGTCGCCCTGCGCTTCACCATCGATAACCCGCAGCGCGTGCGTGCGCTGGTGCTCGACGGCCCGATCATCGCGCAGGACCAGTCGGGGAACGCCGCCACGGCGCAGGTCTTTGACGTTGCGTCCTACTCTGACGCGCGCCGAGCGGACATGCACCGGCTCCACGGTGACGACTGGGAGACAGTCGCCCGCAACTACCTGAACATTCGTAACAACCCCGCGTTGCAGGAGTACTACAACCTGCGGGATTCGTTCCCCAGCGTGAAGTGCCCTGTGCTGATCCTTCGCGGCGACCGTGACGACGATAACCACAAGCTCGCGTACACCTACGAGCTCCGCAAAGGATTAGAGGACGCTCGCCTCGCCATCCTCCCCGGTATGGGGTTCAGCGTGGCGTCGGGCCGGCCCGACGTGTTCCGCATGCTGCTTCGCGAGTTCGTGGCGGAGTTGGACAAGGCCACTGGCTAGTCGCCCGCCCGCGCGCGGGGCGCCCGAAGGACCCGAAGGAGTAGATATGCGTCTTGGCTACGTTGGGACCGGTAACATGGGCGCGCGGTTCGTCGAGCGGCTGCTCAAGGCGGGCCACCAGGTGGCGGTCTACGACACGAGGGCCGAAGCGCTGGTGCCCATGAGCGAGCTGGGTGCCGAGGTCGGCAAGGGCCCGGCAGCCATCGCGGCTGACACGGAGGCGGTGTTCGTGTCGTTGCCCACGCCGGCTATCGTGGAGTCGGTGGCGACCGAGGTTATTGCTGCGCTCCCGGCGGGCCACGTCTTCGTCGACATGAGCACGAGCCCGCCCGAGCTGGCGCGGAAGATTGCCGCGGCCTGCGAGGCGAAGGGCGCCTTCGGGCTCGATGCGCCGGTTAGCAACGGCGGCGTCTTCGTCACGGTCGGCGGCCCACGGGAAGTCTTCGAGCGCTTCCGGGCGGCGTTCGAGGCGATGTGCGAGCGTGTGCTGTACGTGGGCCCCGCAGGGCAAGGCCAGATTGCTAAGCTGACGCGGCAATACGTGTCGTTCACCGGCTTCTTCACATTGGTGGAGGCGCTGCTGGTCGCGGCGAAGGCCGGTGGAGACGTCCGCGCGGTGGCTGACTTCATCGGTGAGTCGACGGGGTACCGCGGCCCCGGCGGGTCGCTCGCACGATTGTTCAGCGGTGACTTCGGCGACCCGGCGACATCGAGGGCGAGGCTCGATATCGTCGCCAAGGACCTGGCGCTAGCGGTGGCACTCGCCGACGACGTGGCCGCGCCGTCGGGCACGGGGACCGTCGCCGCGGACATCCTGCGTCGTGGCCAGGAGCTGGGCTGGGGTGACTTCGAGTACTGGGTGGCGGTGTGTGCCCTCGAACAACAGGCCGGCGTGGAGCTCCGGCCCGGCTAGGTGGCCCCGCCCAGTGCCACATGCCGCCGGCGGTCGCGATGGCGGCTAGCGCTCGTCTGCCGCCCAGAGCACTTCGCACGCACTCTTTGGCTCCCCCTCTGGGTCCACATGCAGCACGCCGCGCCCCTCGGGACTTACCCCCTCGGGACTCACATAGTAAGCGGCGGTCTCTCTGCCATCGAGTTGGAAGCTCACCCGCCAACACTCGTTACCGACGTAGTGGATTGCCTCCGTCTGCCCAAGCTCACCCGCCACCCGGCCGATGGTGTACTTCGGTATGCCGGGGTGCGGCTCCAAACGCACCCTGAGCGACACCTCGTCGGCCGTGTGCATCGGCGTGGGGGTGGCCGTGTCGGAGGAGCAGGCTCCCAGCAGCAGGGCAAAAGGCAGGGCAACGGAGAGGATGAGGGAGCGCATCGGGGCAGCAGCAATTGTATGCGCCTGCCCCGGTTGTAAGCGCCCGCGCGAGGGCCGGCTGTGGCGCTATGATGGCGCCCAACAGGGGGTAAACCATGATAACGCGCGTCGACCATGTCGAGATCAACGCCAAGGACGTGGGCTCGTCCGTCGCCTTCTACCGCGACGTGCTGGGCTTCGAGGTCACGCGCTGGGTGCGGGCCGAGCGCGGAGGGCACACCGTCGAGGTCGCGTGCCTCGCGATGGGCGACTTCATGATCGAGGTCCTGCCTGCCGGGGATGCGGCCGTGGACCAACGCTCAGTAGGGGTGCGCATGCTGGCGCTGCGCGTCGATGACATGAGCGCGACGCTTGAGGAGCTGCGCGGCAAAGGCGTCGAGCTGGCCGGCGAGCCATCGCTGTCGCCACTAACCTTCGACGGCATTCGGGCCGAGGTGCTGGACCCGGACGGCGTGCGAATCGAGCTCCGCGAGTGGCAGCGGGACGATCACTACCGCGGCACGGCGTGGCACCCAGCCGAGGGCGTGGTCCAGCTGGTGTAAGTCGCGGCCGGGATGCGTGCGAGACCCGGCGCGTTCAGGCATAATTCGGTGAACCTCGACGAGATGTGACCGTGGCGCTGACCCAGGAGGACGATCATGGCAATGAGTGAGACGGCGCTGAAGCAGGCGGTAGACCGGTGGGTCGACCACGAGCGGCGTGCCGTCACCCGCTCGATATTCGTGGACGAAGACGTGTACCAGATGGAGCAGGAGCGCATCTTCGCGCGCACCTGGCTGTTCATCGGCCACGAATCGCAGGTAGCGAAGCCGGGCGACTACTTCGTATCTCGGATGGGCGAGGAGTCGGTCATCCTGACTCGTGATCGCCAAGGCGAAGTACATGCATTCCTGAACTCCTGCATGCACCGCGGCATGAAGGTGTGCCGCTACGACGAAGGCAACACCCCCGTGTTCACCTGCCCGTACCACGGATGGTCGTACGCACTCGACGGGTCCTTGGTGGGAGTCCCCTACTTCAAGGAGGCGTACCACTCGGAGCTGAAGAAAGAGGATTGGGGGCTCAGAGAGGTGGCGCAGATCGCCAGCTACAAGGGCTCGATCTGGGGGACATGGGACAAGACCGCGCCGGGCTTCAACGAGTACATGGGCGACATGCTCTTCTACCTCGACGACCTGCTCGACGGCCGCGATGGCACGCCGGGCGGCTCGGAGGTGATCGGCGGAGTGCAGAAGTGGATCACGCCGACCAATTGGAAGTCAGCCGCCGAGAACCGGGCTGGCGACGGTTACCACAACGTCAGCCACCGCTCGGTGGACCTGGTGGGCATCGGGCCCAGCGGCGGGAAGGGCCGCCGCGACTCCGAGGTCGGAGAGACGGCCCCGTTCAACGCGCTGCTGGAGAACGGCCACACCATGATGGGTGCGCTCCAGCTCGAGGACATGCCATGGGCGCCGACGCTGCAGCGGAGCAAGGTTGCGGCGCAATGGGCCGAGCATGCCTACTACGAGCGCAAGAAGAACTATGGCGACCGCGCCCGGGTGCTCGGGAGCGGAGGCAACGCGTTCCCCAACTTCTCATTCTGGTGCCGTCAGCCCCGCCGCATCTTCGTCCTGCATCCCGGGGGCGAGGCGCTGAGCTCGGAGTTCTGGAGCTGGTTTCTCGTGGACGCAAACGCGCCGCAAGAGGTCAAGGACATCATGCGGCACTACTCGCTGCGCTACTCCGGTCCGGCGGGCATGACGGAGCAGGACGACATGGAAAACTGGAACTACGCGGCGAAGGCCAGCAAGGGCGTCATCGCGTCGCGGCAGCCCTACAACTATCAGATTGGCATGAACCACATGGAGACCCACCCCCAGGTGCCCGGCAAGATTGTCTGGCGCGTGAGTGAGCAGAACCAATTCGGCATGTACGCCTATTGGGCCGACCTGATGGCCTCCGATTCGTGGGACGAGGTGATGGCCAGGCGTCAGAAGCGCGGTACCCTGCCGTAGCGCACAGAGGGGAAAGCATGGCAACAACAACCGTTACCGAGGCGGTCGAGCGGTACGTTCATCTGCGCGACGTGCGCGCCCGATTCCTCGAGGCTGGGCAGGGCACGCCGACGATCTGCATCCACGGGGTCGGCTTCACGTCAGGGGCGGAGAGTTGGCTCCCAGCCATCCGCGCCGGGCTAGCGGACCACCTCCACATCATGGCCCTGGATAACAGCGGCTGGGGCGCAGGGGACCGCCCGACCTTTGAGTACTCGCTCTCCTACTTCGTCGACTTCATCCGCGAGCTCCAGGACACTCTGGGCTACGCCAAGACGAACGTGATCGGGCACTCGCTCGGCGGGTGGATCGCGGCGACCTTCGCCTACGAGAGCCCGGACCGCGTTCACAAGCTGGTTATCGACGACTCCGCAGGCATGAACGTGGAACCCCCCGCGACCGTGTCGAACTTCCAGCCACCCACCGAGGAGAGCCTGAGACAACAGATAGACGGCACCTTCGAGGACGGAGAGATGCGCCAGGCACAGTTCGCAGCGCAGTGGAGGAACGCCAAGGTCCCCGATGGGGAGGCCGCGTTCCGCCAGATAAACAAGCATCTCAGCGACCCGGCCATGCGGAGCCGCTATTTCTTGGGGCGACGCCTCGGGCACATCCGCGTGCCGACGCTCGTCGTCTGGGGGGAGCATGGCAACGCGCTGTTCCCCCAGAGCGTGGGCCGGGACATCGCGGCGCGCATCCCCGGCGCCCAGCTCGTCGTGGTGCCGGACGCCGGCCACTTCACGCCTCAGCAAAAGCCGGCGGAGTTCGTCGCGGCCGTCAACGCGTTCCTGGACTGAAGCGCAGCACCCGCCGGTGAGCCGCTAGCCCGCGGGCGCCTCGGCCAGCTCGGTCGATCCGCGCATGCGCATCGCAACGGACGTGCCCGCGAACGTCACCGCGACGACGGCCGCCGTGGCCAGCAACGCCGCGCGGAAACCGTCCGAGGCGTCCGCGGCGCTGCTAGCTCCCCCGGTATTGCCTGCGAATACCGAGTACAGGGTTGCGGCGACCCCGACGCCGACCGCCTGGCTGAGATGCCGGCCCAGTCCCAGGACGCCCGGCGCCAGCCCCAGCTGCTCACGCGGGACGGCCGCGTACATCTGCTTCTGCAGGCCTGCCTGGAGCATGCTGTGCGACGTGCCGTACAGCACCATGAACGGCAGCAGCCCCGCCAACGTTCCGCCTGAGCCCGCCAACCCCAGGCCGAGCAACGCGCCGAACAGCGCCGTGGCCCCGACGAGGACGACCGGCACGCCGCCAAACCGGTCCGCCAGGTATCCACTGGCGACTGAGGCGGGCGGGCGGCCCACCGCCATCGCGACGATCACCGCGCCGGCGTACGTGGCAGTCCAGCCCAGGCCCTGGATGAAGAACACCGGGAGCAGGTACACGGTCACGCCCTGAGAGAATTGGGCGGCGACGTTGTAAACGGACGGGACCGCGAAGCTGGCACGCTTGAACATGCGCACCGGCAGGGTGGCGTGCTCGAGCCGGGCCTGCATCACCACGAACGCCGCGAGCAGCGCGCCGGCAAGTGCGAACAGGAGCCAAGGCCAAGCGGTGTCGGAGCGGCGGAGCATCTGCACGGCCACGATCAGCGGCGCGACCGCCGCCATGAGCAGCATGGCTCCCGGCACGTCGAACTCGCGCAGGGCCGGCCTCGCGCGGCGTGGCAGGCCGTCTTCCCGGAGCGCGAGCGCGCCCAGCAGCGTGATCGCCAAGACGATCGCCGACCCAATGACGAAGACCCACCGCCAGCCCAGGTGGTCGGTGACGAGGCCGACGAATACCGGCACGGCCAACATCCCTACGCCGACCGCGCCCCCCAGCAGCCCCGCGGCGCGGCCTCGCCGCTCCTGCGGGAAGCCGCCAATCGCGAGCGCGTTGAAGTTCGGCACCGCCAGGCTGTGCACGATGCCCTGGCCGAACCGGAGGGCGATCAGCACACCAAGGTTGGGCGCGGCGACCAGCGCCAGCATGAACGCGACCTCTAGGTAGCTGCCTATGAGCGCGACACGCTTGTGGCCCAGGAGGTCGCCAACGTGAGCCGCCGGCATGAACGCCCCGGCCATCGCCAGTGAGTAGGCCAGGGCCACCCACGCCGTGGCGGTCGTCGACGTGCCAAACTCCGCGCCGATGGCGGGGAGCAGAATAGGGACGCCGATGAGCGGGATGAGGGTGGCGTTGAGCCAGGCGACCGCCACCACAAGCGCTCGCCACTGGTACGGCATGGGCGGCATTGTACTTGAACGAATAGAGGGCATTCGTCACACCGCAAAGCCTTCCTGACGGATTGACACGTGGATGAGCCAGACCTAGCATCGTAGGCACTGCCATCTATGTGGACGTGACCGCATGACCATTGGGCCGGCAAGCCGCGAGTTGACCACGAGCTGGGTGGACGCGCGTGAGGGTCTCGTCAGCCGCGAGATCTTCGTGGACGAACAGGTCTACGAGCGCGAGATCGAGCAGGTCTTCGCCCGCGCCTGGCTTCTGATCGGCCACGAGTCGCAGGTCGCCAAGCCGGGCGACTACTTCGTCTCCCGCATGGGGGAAGAGTCGGTCATCATGGCCCGCGACCGGCAGGGCGAGCTCCACGTTTTCTTGAACTCGTGCATGCATCGCGGGATGAAGGTCTGCCGCTACGACGAGGGCAACACGCCCGTCTTTACCTGCCCCTACCACGGCTGGTCCTACGGCCTGGACGGCTCCCTCGTGGGGGTTCCTTACTTCAAGGAGGCATACCACTCCGAGCTGAAGAAGGAGGAGTGGGGGCTCAGGGAAGTCGCGCGGATGGCCAGTTACAAAGGCTGGGTCTGGGCGACCTGGGACAGCGAGGCGCCGGCGTTCGAAGACTACCTCGGCGACATGCGCATCTACTTCGATTTGATGACCGACCACCCTGACGGCAGCCCAGGCGGCCAACGGCTGTGGGTCGGCGTGCAGAAGTGGATCATGCCCGCCAACTGGAAGTTCGCAGCGGAGAACTTCATCGGCGACTTCTACCACAACGTCAGCCACCGCTCGGTCGACATGGTCGGCATCAGCCCCAGCGGGCGGAAGGGTCGCCACCTTGACGACACCTCGCAGATACGCCGCATGCTCGTCAACTACACCAACCCCGAACAGGGTCACGGCGCCGGCCTGTTTCTGACCACCGGCGACCTGCCATATAACCCCAGCTACGGCCTGGCCCCACCCGCCGTCGAAGAATACTTCGAGAAGGCGTACTACGCTCGCCAGGAGCGCCTGGGCGAAAAAGCCCGCGCCCAAGGGGCCGTCGGGACCGTCTTCCCGAACGCGTCGTTGTCCGCGGGCCGCTCGATCGCCGTCTGGCACCCCAACGGTCCGCACAGCACCGAGGCGTGGCGCTTCTACTTCATGCCGGCCGACTCGCCGCCTGAGGTGGAAGAGGTGCTGCGCCACTACGCCATGCGCTACGCTGGAGCCGGCGGCCTGACGGAGCAGGACGATATGGAGAACTGGAACTACGCCACCGCAGCGAGTTCCGGCGAAGTGGCGCGTCGCCATCGCTACCATTACGCGATGGGCATGGGCCACGAGTCGACCGAGCCGCCGGCGCCGTGGATGGGCAACGGCCTCTTCTCCATCGGCACCAGCGAGCAGAACCAGCGCGGCATGTACAAGCGCTGGGCCGAGTACATGTCGGCTTCGAGCTGGGCAGACCTATGACGCCATCAGGGCTGACGAGAGCGAAACGCTGGCATCGTGAGCAGGAGGCAACCGGGTTATGACCACCATTGCGCAGTCGTTCCTCAAAGGGTACGTCGACCAGGAAAACGGCACCGTCAGCCGCGAGGTCTACGTCAACGAAGAGATCTACCGGCTCGAGCAGGAGCGCGTCTTCACGCGTGTCTGGCTCTTCATTGGCCACGAGAGCCAGGTCCAGAAGCCCGGTGACTACTTCGTATCCCGGATGGGCGAGGAGTCGATCATCCTCACGCGAGATCGCAAGGGAGAGCTGCACGCCTTCCTGAACTCCTGCATGCACCGAGGCATGAAGGTATGTCGATACGATGAGGGGAACACACCGGTGTTCACGTGCCCCTACCACGGATGGTCCTACGCACTCGACGGGTCCTTGGTTGGAGTCCCCTACTTCAAGGAGGCGTATCACTCGGAGCTGAAGAAGGACGAGTGGGGCCTGGTGGAAGTGGGACAGCTTGCCAACTACCGGGGCACCATCTGGGCGACGTGGGACCCGAAGGCGCCGTCGTTCGAGGAGTACCTCGGCGACATGAAGCTCTACTACGACATCCTGGTCGACGGGCGCGACGGCAGCCCGGGCGGCTCCGAAGCGATCGGCGGCGTGCAGAAGTGGCGCACGCCAGCCAACTGGAAGTCCGCCGCCGAGAACGCGTGCGGCGATGGCTACCACAACGTCAGCCACCGTTCGGTGGACCTGGTGGGCATCGGGCCCAGCGGCGGCAAGGGCCGTCGCGACGACGAGACGGGCGGGACCAGGCGGCTCGCGATATCCGTGCCGGAGTTCGGCCACGGGGCCCTCACCGGCGAACAGCTCGACGACTACCCGTGGCCTGTGGCCTATCAGCACGACCCGGAGGTCGCCCAGTACTTCGAGCACGTCTACTACGAGCGGCAGAAGCTTTTGGGTAAGCTGGCCCGTGTTGTTGGCGGCGTGGGCAACGTGTTCCCCAACATGTCCTTCTGGTCGCGTCAGCCCCGCAGGATGGTGGTCTGGCACCCAGGCGGCAGCTCGCAGGAGGCCGAGTACTGGAGCTGGTTCATCGTGGACAAGACGGCACCGGACAAGGTGAAGGAGATGCTCCGGCACTACGGGATGCGCTACTCCGGTCCCGCCGGTCTGACCGAAGAGGACGACATGGAGAACTGGAACTACGCGACCAAGGCGAGCAAGGGCGTCATCGCCAAGCGCAACCCGTACAACTACCAGATCGGCCTCGGGCACTTCAACGAGAACGACCACCTGCCGGGCCATGTGGTCGAGGGCACCAGTGAGCAGAACCAGTTCGGTATGTACACCTTCTGGGCTGAGCTGATGGACGCTGAGAGCTGGGACGACCTGTTCGCCAAGCGCGAGCAGCGCCAGTGGGAAGGGAAGCGTTAACGATGGCGACGAAAGAGCAACAGACGTCGCTCGACCAGATGGTGCGGCATCACGAGGTCGAGCAGTTCCTCTACCACGAGGCATCGCTCTACGACGAGCGCCGCTTCGTTGAGTGGATCGACCTTTTCACCGATGACACGCGCTACTACATGCCCATGCTCCGGAACGTGAAGTTCGGCGAGCACGAGCGTGAGGAGACGCGCGAGATGCAGGACGTGAACTGGATCGACGAGGGGAAGGACATCCTTTCGAAGCGCATCGAACAGATCCTCACCGGCGTCCACTGGGCCGAGGAGCCGCTCTCGCGCATCGTCCACGTCGTTTCCAACGTGGAGATCGTGGACGACCGAGGCGATGAGATCGACGTCAAGTGCAAGATCATTGCCTACAGGAACCGCGTGGAGACCGAGACGGACCTGTTCGTCGGCAGGCGCGAAGACACGCTACGGCGCGTCGACGGCGGTCTGAAGATATGCAGGCGAAAGGTGATCCTGGCGCAGAACGTTTTGCTGGCCAAGAACCTGACGTTGCTCTTCTAGCCTCCGGGCATTCGCACAGACGAAGAAGCCCCCGGCCACTTGGCCGGGGGCTTTTCTGTGGGAAGCACTGCGAGGGTCGAGCCGTCACACCGTGCCCCGGACATCTTCGGCGAAGACCGGCTCCTCTTGGCCAACCTTGGAAGCATCCGCGGGGCTTTCGATGTACTTGACGATGATCCAGCTGCCATCCCGGGGGTTGTCGACCACCTCGCCGATGGCATCGTCCACCAACGAGAGCTTTTGGCCGATCTCGACCTCCATCAGGTTGACCATGCTGGTGCTCCTTCGCCAGCTAGCAGGGCCAACACGCTCCTTGCTCTGCTCGTCAGTCGTCCGCTTTTCAGCCATGTGAGCCTCCAAGCCTCTGGTCAGGCGAATAGCCGCAACCTCACCTTAATCAAACGACCCGACGACTTCAATACGCATCGTCGCTGGGGGCGTCGAGGAATGCGCTCGCGGCTGGGCCTGCGGTAGCGTACGATATGCCCTCACGTTCCGAACGGCAGATGTCGCAACCACAGCCAACATCGCCACCAGAGCAGCCGCTGGAGCCGCCCGGTCCATCGCCGGACGAAGGGCCAGGATCGAGCCTCCGGTTGGCAGGTGGGGTCATGGTCGCCCTGGCCGTACCCGCGGCGCTCATCCTGTACATCGTTACCCTCAGCCCGTTCGCGCCCGCCAACTACTACAAGTCCGTGGCGGGCATTGGCGAGGCCTCGTCCCAGGTAGGGCTCGCGCTGCTGATCTTGGTCGCGACCCTCCTCGTGGGCGGCGGAGTGCTCTACCTTGCTGGTCTGCGCAGGAGCAGGCGAGCACGCCGGTAGGGCCGATTATCGTCGGCTTGCGGTACCCGGATGGCGCGGGTGCCTTCCACGGTGCCTTTTCGTTGACGCTATCGCGAAGGCGATGCTAGCATCCCGCGCACCGGCGACTGAGGCGTGCGAGCGTGCGCGCGGCGACGGCGTTGTGGGCGTTGCGTGGCCGGACCTCGCGTGAGCGGTAGGAGGAGAAGGACCATGGGCATCTCTGGCTTGGGCTACCTCGGCATCGGCGTATCGGACCTGGAGCGGTGGCGCCGCTTCGCGACCGACGGCGTCCTCGGGTTTGAAGAGATGGAGACGGCACCGGACGGCACGGTTTACTACCGGATCGACGAATACCACCACCGGTTCGCGCTGCGCCCCAGTGGCGAGAACGATGCCATCTACGTCGGCTGGGAAGTCCCAGGGGCCGAGGCCCTCGAAGAGCTCGTTGGCCGGCTCGAGCGCGCTGGTGTAGCCGTTACCAGAGGCACGGCCGAGGAGCGGGCGAACCGTAGGGTCGTCGACCTCGTCAAGTTCCAGGACCCGTCCGGCATCCCCTTGGAACTGTTCCACGGGGCGCTTCAGCAGTGGGAGAAGCCGTTCCGTCCGAGCCGCCCGATCAAGGGTTTCAAAACAAGGACTGAGGATGGCGACCCCTTGGGCCTCGGCCACATGGTCTTCTTCTGCAAGAGCCTGGATGAGACGACCCGCTTCTGGCAGGACGTTCTCGGCTTCAAGATCAGCGACTACATCGACCTCTCGTACGCGATGCCGGGGCTTGGCACGGCGACATTCTTCCACTGCAACCCGCGCCACCACTCCGTGGCATTCGTCGAAATGCAGGTGCCGCGGCATCTCCAGCACTTCATGGTGGAGCTGCAAAGCCTGGACGACGTCGGCAGCACCTACTACCAGTGCATCGAAGACAAGGTGCCGCTGTCGATGAGCCTCGGCAAGCACACCAACGACCACATGGTCTCCTTTTACATGGCGAGCCCCTCCGGGTTCGACATCGAGTACGGCTGCGCGGGCCGCTTGATCGACGACGACACCTGGGTCGTCCAGCAGCACATCGCGGCGTCCACATGGGGGCACAAGCCCATGCAGAGCCCCGGTGCGCCGCCGGCGCCCGAGGCCACCGAGGAGCCAGTCGCGGTTGGCGCACCCTCCAACAAGAAGGTCACCATCGTTACCGGCGGTACCTACGGCATCGGTAAGGCGATCACCAAGGTGCTGGCGCAGCGCGGGCACCAGGTCGTCGCGTTCGGGCTGGAGGCGCGCCAGATTGGCAGCGCGGCAGAGCGCGGCATCGAGACCACACGGCGCGAGCTCGAAGCGTTGGGCCTCAGTGCCGATCTGCTGGAGGCCGACGTGTCGAACGCCGGCGACGTCCAGCGCGTCGTTGACTTCGCGCTCAGCAAGTACGGGCGCATCGATGGCCTGGTGAACAACGCGGCGATCCACCCGAGCGGCGCGCTGTTGGACACGGACGAGGACATCTGGGACAAGGTCATCGACGTCAACTTGAAGGGTGTCTACTTGATGTCCAAGAGCGTCCTGTCACAGATGGTCGCGCAGGGCGGCGGCGCCATCGTCAACATCGGCTCCGGCTCACAGTGGGGGCGCACCAACCTGTTGGCTTACTGTGCGTCCAAGGGTGGGGTCTACGCCTTCAGCATGGCCACCGCCTACGACTACGTCCATGACCACATACGGGTGAACATGGTGATCCCTGGTGGCGCGCCCGTGACCGGCATGACCGAGGGCTTGCCCTACTTGGAGCAGGCGGGCCGGCAGACGGTGTCGGGACGCAACACGGAGCCTGAGGAGATTGCCTACGCGGTGGCCTACCTGCTCTCCGACGACGCTGCCCAGGTCAGCGGCAGCATCATCGACGTGGGCTGCTTCGACCACCAGGGCGGGCCCATCCGGCCACGTGAGGTGGCGCAGCAGGCCGTGACCAACGGACAGCACGCCGCGTCTCAAGGCGCTCCCGTGTCGGCCGGGTAGCGGGGCCCGCTCAGCCGCCTGGGTTAGGTCCAGCCGCTGGGCCAGGGGGCGGCGCGCCGCGGGCCGCCAAGCAAGGGGCCATGGACTACCGATCGCGGGCATTCCTCGTCGGCGGCCTGTACTTTTGCTTCGGGGCCATGGAGCGCGCCACGTGGCCCAACCTGCTTCCGACGATCAGCGATGACTTTGGCGTATCGTCAACGGCCATCGCCTGGACCATCATCGCGTTCGCTCTGGGGATGGCCGGGAGCACGCTGACAGCCGGCCGGCTCGGCGACCTGCTGGGCCACCGCCGCCTCGCGGTCAGCGGCTTCGCTGCCGAGGCAGTTCTCCTGGCCCTCGCGGCCATAAGCCCCGTCCTGTGGCTGATTTTCGTCTTCCGATTTCTCCAGGGGTTCGCGGCGGCGGCGGCGCTGAACAACGTCACCGCTATCGTCGTTGGCGCGTTTCCGCCCGAGCGTCGTGGCCGGGTCATCGGGAGCGTATCCGGGCTCGCGGCTATCGGTCTCATGATGGGGCCGCTGTACGGCGGGTTCATCGCCCAGTGGCTGGACTGGCGCTGGGCCATCGGTGGCATCGCCGCCTACACCATGGCGCAGGCGGTGGTCACAATGGTCTTGTTACGGCCGCAGGAGTCCCGCGGCTCGGCCGGGCGGCTGCGCGATCTCAACTGGGCCGGCGCAGTCGGGCTGCTCCTCGTCATGGTGGCCCTCCTCGTCAGCGCTCAGCTGATCCGTGCAGCGGACACCCGCGTGATCGGCGGGGCGCTGTTGGTTGCGGCCGCTGTGGGCGCGGCTCTGACGGTCCGGCTGGAGCAACGGGCGTCGATGCCGATCCTCGGCCTCGACCTCTTCAAGCGATGGAACTTCTCCGTGGCCAGCCTGGCGCTGATCTGGTTCAGCCTGGCGTTCGGTGCAGTCAACCTGCTCTTCCCGTTTTACCTCCAGCGAGGGCTCGGCTGGACCGTCGCCGGCTCGGGCGTGATGCTGATCGCGCTGAACGTGGTCCAGCCTTGGGGCTCGCCGTTGAGTGGAATAGCCGCGGACCGTTTCGGCGTGCGTCGCGTGCTCGTGGCCGGCGGTGCGCTGGGGGTGGCCAGCCTGTTCCTGGCCGGTACCCTGGGTGACTCGCCCGCGACCTGGCAGGTCATCCTGCCGCTGGTCCTGTTTGGCTCGGCGATCAGCCTGTTCATGCCGCCTATCTCCAAGCTCATATTCACCGAAGTGCCGCCGAACGCCCTGGCGAGCGCCGCATCCATGGCGACGTCCGGCCGCTACATCGGCCAGTCGCTTGGCACGGCCCTCGGCACGGCGCTCCTCGCGGTGCGTGGCGATTCGAGCATCACGGAGGCTTTCGGCTCCGCGATGAGCATCATCGGCGCGCTGCTGCTGGTGGGCATGGTGGCGCTTTTGCTGGCGCGGCCCGTGGTGTCGGGCGTGCTGCGCCGGCCGGCGGTGCGCGAGACGTGAGCGAGGCGACGAAAACCACAACGTTCGTCGCGTGACCGCGCTGAATGGCCGGGCGCAGGCGGCGACCTTGACGAACGCGACACGCCACGGATAACGTACCGCCAGCCATGGGGCTGACCCGTTCGGCCGCGTCCCGCGGTCGAAGATGCAGTTGGGCCCGTTGACGAACGATCGAGGGAGGAACGTAAATGAGACCGGTTATTGCTCTAGTCGCACTCACTTTAGTCGCGCTTCTTGTCGCCGCGTGTGGAGGCGACGACCCAACGCCGACACCGACGACGGCTGCTGCGGCGGCGACCGCGACGCCCACGTCCGGCCCACAGCTGGGTGACGAGCCCTACGAGCTCACCATCTGGGTGGGCGGCCAGGGGTCCTCGTCCTACGCGCTGGGTGTCGGTACAGGTGAGATCGTCAACAAGAACCACCCGTGGGTACGTGTCCGCGCCATCGAGCAGACCGGCCCGGAGGGTATGCTCACCTACGAGAGCCAGCCGGACAGGCGGCCCTTTACGCTCCTGTCGGGCAACCAGAACGACATCGGCGTGTACAAGGCGGGCCTTTCGCCGCTGAGCGGCCCGATTGAGCCCCCGCTGGTGCTGTTCAACTACGCACCCAATTCGTCAGTGGGCGTTGTCTGCGCCGACCCCGACATCAAGGACGTCACAGACCTCGCGGGCAAGAAGGTCGCGCTCGGCGTGCCCGGAAGCTCCCTCTACATCCTCACGGAGGCCCTGGCAAGGGCCGCCGGAGTCTGGGACGAGATCGACATTCAGGTGATCGCGTCGTCCACGCAGCAGCGCGCCGCCTACGTCGACGGCCGCATCGACTGCACGACCATCGGCATCATCGACCAGTGGACGACCTCGAGCGCCGCGGAGCCCATGCAGACGCGCGGTGCGTACCTGCACAACCAAGGTAGCGACGAGCTGTTCGCGCTCGCGCGGCAGCAAAGCCAGATCCCGATGGTCCCGAACGTTGTCTGCCCGGGTGCGTTCCGCGAGGCGCTGAACCTCGACTACGATCCGGTGGCGGAGCCGGTCAACTACGTGGCCTTCACGCCTGGCTACATGGCGGCACCGCAGGTCCCGGAAGAGGTCGTGTACCAGCTGATGCGGACAATCTACGACCACCGGTTCGAGTACAAGGACTTCCACCGCAACGGCGTATTCCTCGAGGACCAGATGGCCAACATGGTCGTCGGCAAGGAGTTCTTCCACCCCGGCGCGGTGAGAGTCTATGAAGAGGAAGGCATCGAATACGGTGTCGAGGGGCACGAGGCCCAGCAGGCCATCGCCCGCGCCGCCGGTGACCCCAAGGTCGCTTGCCTGAACTAGGCAGCAACGAGTCGTAGGAATCAACTGAAGGGGCGGTGCCCAGCGCCGCCCCCTTCAGAGCATCGCACGACGGCGGGAAGAGGCGTTGTGGAAGACGCGATCACGCAAGAGGCAGCGAAACGGCGGGCGGGCACCGATCGCCGCGTCATCGAGAACCTCACCTGGGCGATCTTCTTTCTGGGGATCGCGACGGTGCTGCTGTCGATGTGGAACGTGTGGTCGATCTTCGGCCTGATCACCGGGCCGTTGCTTCACCTCGCCCTGACCACGACGATCATCTCCGTCGCGTTCGTCCGGCGTAAGCCAACGCTGTTACGCGGGGCTTGGATCCTGCTGGTGCAGGTCATCGCCTACGCCGCGCTCCTCTTCGTCTACAACAACCAGGGGGAGATTCTGGTGAAGCTGGGCTTCGCCTCTGATGCCCAGATCATCTTCCTGTTCACGCTGATGGTGGTGACCTTCTACTACTCCTGGATCATGTTTGGTCCCGTGTTCGCGGTCACGGCGGGCCTCTTTGCCCTCTACACCTACACCGGCAACGCCTCGTGGCTGCCGGACCTGTTGCGGACCGCTGACTCGACCTTCAGCCGCGCGACCTCGCTGTTGGCGTTCCAAGCCGTCGGCGGCTCGATCATCCAGTTCTCGTTTTCGTTCCTATTCATGCTGCTCATCATGGGCGCGCTGCTCCAGTCGTCGGGCGGCATCGGCTTCATCTGGAGCATTTCTCGGGGGATAACGAGCCGCGTGTCCGGCGGGCCCGGCCTGGTCGCCGTGCTCAGCAGCAGCACCGTGGCGACGTTCACCGGGGGCGGTGCCGCCAACGCCGGGATCACCGGTGTCGTGACCATCCCGATGATGAAGCGCGCCGGCTACACCTCGGAGAAGGCCGCCGGTATCGAGGCCGTCGCATCGGTGGCGGGTGGCATCACGCCTCCCATCCTCGGCGCCGCTGCCTTCATCATGGCCGACTTCGTCGGTAAGACCTACCTGGACATCGTCGTCATCACCGCGATTCCCGCGGTCCTTTTCTACTTGGGTCTCGCGACTTACATCGTCTTCGCCGCTCAGCGGGACCGTATCAACATGGTGGTCTCCGACGAACTGCCGAGCATCAGCCGGCGCGACCTCTTGGTCCAGATGGCCCAGATGATGATCCCCATGGCCGTGCTGCTCGGGTTCCTCGTGCAGCGCTTCTCGATTCAGCTCGCCATCTTCTGGACCATCATTACGATCCTGGTCCTCTGGGGCATCGTCTATCTGTTCGCACGGGCCGGCATCCTTCCTTTCCAGGAGGAGTGGAAGAACACGCGCGTCAACATCGTGCGCGCGTCGGTCCTCGCCGCCGGGATCGCGATGGCGGCCGCAACGCTGGACGTGATGCTGAGCGCCATCACCCAGACCGGCCTTGGGCTGCGCGTGGCGTCACAGATGGCCGATTGGGGGCAGGGCTCCATCATCCTGACGCTGATCATCGCCGTCGTGGCGTCCTACTTCCTCGGCTTGGGCCTGCCCCCGCTGCCGGTCTACGTCATCACCGCCGTGCTGTTGGCGCCGGCGCTGGTGCGGCTCGATGCCGAGTTGATCGTCGCGAACTACGTCATGTACTACACCGCGCTGGTGTTCCCGAACATCAACCCGCCCGTCGCCTCGACCGTCCTGGTCACGGCACAGATGGCGGGAGCCAACTACCTGCGGGCCAGTATCGAGGCGACAAAGTTCGCCGGCGGAGCGATGTACTTACCGTTCCTGCTGTTCTTTGGGCCTGAGCTGCTGCTGGTCGACGGGTTCAACGGCCAGTTCTTCCACATCTTCTTCCTCGTGGCCTTCGCGTTGGTCATCGGACAGGCCGGCCTTGCGGGGTTCCTGGGGGTCCGGCAAAACATCTGGATTCGGGCCGTTGCGATGGCTGCACCGGTGCTCACGTTCCTCTACCTGTGGTCGCGACATTCGGCGTGGGAGATTGCGACCATCGCTGCTATCCTGCTCGTTCTCGCCTACGGCCTCCTGCCGGGCCTGCTCAGCAGGCTGCGGCCGACCAGGCCGGCCGCGCGAGTGGAAGCGAGCGGCGGCTCCGGGAGCTAGTTGGCGGAGGCTATAAATATGGCGAACACCGAGACATACGCCTTGGGCCCGACGCTGGATGACGTTCTCGCTGCCGAGCTCGCGGGGTTCATCTCCATCGACGACGGCCATGGGTTCCAATACGGCTTCGAGAACCGCATGGAGGGTCTCGGCTACCGCTTGGTCCCCGAGGCGCCCTGCAGCTGCCCAGACAAGGGCGGACACGGACATATGCCGGAGTGCCGCTGGTTTCGCGATTGGCCGTCCTCATAGCGGCCGTCGGTACTCGCACTCGAGGCTAGGTTTAGTGCGCAGCCCCGAAGGCACAACCGTCCAAGGGCGAGGCCTCACGCCCAATTAGCGACCGAGAGGTCGTAGCCGGGCCTCGCGCTTGAACGCGTTAGATGCCAATACTGGTGACAGGAATGAGTCGTGAGGCCTGAGGTGCGCTGAGGGGCAATGTGAGCCGGGCGCACTCCGACTGGCTAGGCTGCGTTGTTGACCACGACCTGGCCGCTCTTGATCACCGCGAGCACCTTGCCGATGTCGGAGATGTTCTGGTCGGGACGACCGTCCACGATCAACAGATCGGCGTCCTTACCGGGCGCCACTGTGCCCACCAAGTCGTCGATGTGTAGGGCCTGCGCGTTGCCGCTCGTGGCGGCCTGAATCGCCGCGTGAGGCGTGAGACCGGCCTCGACCATGGCCGCCAGTTCGAGATCAAACCGGCCAAACGGATACACTCCCCAACCGCAGTCGGAACCGGCCATCAGCTGGACACCGCGCTTGATCAACCAGCCGGTCTGCTGCATCGTGGTTGCGTGGCCAGTCCGCATGCGCGTGAGGAGGGCCGCTTCCTCGTCGGTCGCGATACCCTGGTCAACCCGCTCTTGGAGGCGTGGGATCCGGCTGCGGGTGATGTGCAGCGTTGGGTTTACCCGCACCCCCCGCTCTGCGATGAGATCAGCCAGGTGGTCGTCGAACTCCCGATTGCCCGACTGGTCCGCAAACCACGCGTGCATGATCACGTCGAAGCGAGCCTCGATGACCATCCTCATGGCCTCGTTCGACCGGCAGTGCGCGGCCACGAACCGCCCTCTCCGATGGCCCTCTTCCGCGATCGTCTCCAGCTCCTCCATGGAAAACGCGGGGCGGAAAGGGTCCGTTCCAAGCGTGCTTCCGCCTGTTGCCATTACCTTCAGGAAGTCCGCACCTTGTTTGATGAGCAAGCGTGCCGCTCTGCGCACTCCGTCGACACCGTCTGCCTCCGAGCCCATGAACCAGCAGTGCCCGCCGGTAACGGTGATCGGCCTGCCGGCAGCGAGCACGCGTGGACCGCGCACGACGCCTTGGCGAATACCCTCTTTGAGGCGGAAGGTCGTTTCGTGCCAGCCGCCGCAGTCACACACGGTGGTTACGCCCGTTTCAAGTGCGCGCTCGACATTGTGAGCGGACCGTAGCAGGCGAAGGTAGTCGTCATCGTCTTTGTGGACGTCCTCGCCGCGGCGTCCGTTCCCCGGCATGTTGGTGTGCGTATGGCAATCGATGAGGCCGGGTAGCAGTGTCCCCGTGGGGAAGTCGAGCTGCTCCCCGGTAGAGCCGTCGGGCGGCGCGAGGTCGACGGCCGGACCTACAGCGCTAATTCTTGATCCCTCGATCCGCACGGCCATACCTTCGGACGGGCCAGCTCCCGATCCATCGATCAGCCGGCCGGCTCGGATCGTGAGGGCGGAGGCAGGTCGAGGTTGCACAGCGACACCTTACGCCAATCGCCATTTTGAGGCGACGCCTAGACACCGGGAGTCAAGGATGGGCCAACGGAGTAAAGCGATGCTCGCTTAGAATGGCGCCATGGATTTCACCACGCTCCGAGACGGCATCGCAGCAACGCGGTCGATGACCTATCTGAATACGGGCTGGGCCGGTCCCTCGCCGGCCAGGGTTCTGGGTCGGATGGCTGAGGCATTGGAGGCCGAGAGTGGGCTCGGACCCGCAGGGCCAGATGGGCGCGACTTCAGCCGGCGCACTACCGATGAGGCGATTGCGGCAGCGGCAAACCTTCTCGGGGCCAGTGAGCACGAGGTCCTGCTGACCCACGGCACGACTGAAGGAGTCAACATTGGGCTCCACGGCCTGTCATGGCAGCCGGGGGATGAGCTCGTCACGGCGGACCTAGAGCACCCCGCGCTGTCCGTGCCCGCAGGCCTCCTCGAGCAACGCCACGGTGTCGTCGTCAAGCGCGTCACCATCGCTGCGGATGCAACGGTGGAACGGATGGTGGAAGCGATTGAGGGCGAACTAACGAAGAGGACCCGCGTGGTCGCGCTCAGTCACATCCAATACTCATGCGGCCTGCGGATGCCGGTACGCGAGATCGCCGAGGCAGCCCATCGCGGGGGAGCCCTCGTGCTGATCGATGGCGCCCAGACTGGTGGGCACGTCGGGCTCCACGTCCACGAGCTCCACGTCGACGGCTACGCGATCTCCGGGCAGAAGTGGCTGCTCGGACCAAACGGGGCAGGCGCGCTGTTCATCCACGACAATCTACGGGAGCAGCTCAGCCCCCTCTTCTCGGCCAAACCCGACAAGGATTCGTCGCCGACCCTGCGACCATACGGGATGACGTCTCAGAGCGTGGGCGTCACCGCGGGCTTCGCCGAGGCGATGGCCATCGCGCAGGAGTTGGGTGCCGGCGCGATCGAGAAGCGGACGTTGGCATTGGGGGCGCGACTCAAGGCAGAGCTTGCCAGTATTACTGGAGTGCGCCTCACGGGGCCAACGGAACCCAACGCGTCCTGCGGCCTCGTGTCGATCGCGCTGGAGGGCAGGGAGCCGTCCGATTTGACCGGTGCGCTGTGGCAGCAGCACCGAGTGGTCGCCCGCGCCGTTGGGTACCCGGCTGCGGTCCGCTTCAGCACGGCTCATTTCAACACTGAAGAGGACATCGACCGGGCTGTTGAGGCAGTTCGGGACGTGGCGAAGCAGACAACCGGTCATTAGGTGCAGGCGTCGCGTTCGGCGGCGGTTACCGTGTGCTCGTAGTTATCCAAGCACCAGCGGGGTGTCGTCGCGATTGGCCCACTCCGCCATGGAAGCGTCGTACATGCACACTCGATCGTAGCCCAGCAACGCGAGGACGAATGCTCCGTGCGCCGCACGGATGCCGGCCTGTCAGTAGATATGAACGGCTTTGTCCGGCGTGACACCAACCGCGGCGAGCTTGGTCCGCATTTCGCCAGCCGATTTGAAGGTAGCGTCAGTGGCCATCATTTCGGACCACTCGAGGTGCCGCGCACCAGGCACGTGTCCGATACGGGCGTTGCCCCGGGAATCCTCGCCTGTGTATTCGCCCAGTGCCCGTGTGTCCCAGATGGCGGCATCCGAGTCGTCGATAGCGGCGCGGAGCGTGTCAACGGTTGAGAGCACTGCGGCGTTTGAGCGCGGTGTAAAGGAGCCTCGCGCCGGACTCCCTGCATCGGTGACCAGCGCCCGCCCCTCCGCGGCCCATTTCTCGAAGCCGCCGTCAAGCAGGCGAACCTGGTCGTGGCCGTGCAGGGCGAGCACCCACCAGAGGCGGGCAGCGTTGCGCGACCCGGCCGAATCGTAGGCGACCACCAACGTGTCATCGCTGATGCCCATTGCCTCAAAGATGGCCTTTGCCTCGGCGGGTCCGACGACGTGCAGTGGGTCATCCGCACCTTTGATGTAGTAGTGCGGCGGAGAGACGGCGCCGGGTATCCGCTCCGTCCGCGGGTCGTTCCCTCGGCTGACGCCGGCGTCGACGATGCTTACCCGCGGGTCACCCAAATGGGCAGCCACCCAGCCGGTGTCCACAAGAAGGTCATCCCTAGCGTAGCCCTTCGTGTCCATAGCCCTTCTCCTCGGCCCGCTCGCAGCCTAGGCTCGGAAGTCTAAGCCAGCCGAACGATCCGAGCGATAGCAGGAATCTCAGGCCAACGTCAACCTAGAGGACGAGGCCGGTCCGAGGGGAGGAGTTTTGCTCGCTTCAGCCCGCGGCCAAAGGCGCGGGGTTGGCTGCCATAGAGCCGGCGTAGATTCCGCGCAGGCTCACCACCAGCAGGCTCGCGGCCATCACCACCAGGAAGCCAAGCCCAAGTACCAGGAGGATGGCGGTTGGTCCAGTGATGTCGGCGACGATACCGTTGGTCAAGTTCACCACCGCCATCTGCCCGCCAATGTTGATCTGGTTCAAACCGCTGATGCGTCCGCGCATCGTGTCGGGCGACAGCGACTGCACCATGGCGCCGACCAGCGCCATGAAACCAGCCTGCGATGCGCCGACCGCTACTGCGGCAAGGCTGGCCGAAACGACGTCACGTGAGAGCCCCAGCGCGACCAGCGAAACGCCGCTGAGCGCACCGGTGACGAGCAGCAACCTCCCGCGCGACCGGTCGCCCCGCACTCCTCCGATGAGCACGGCGGCGATGAGGCCACCGGCACCGACAGCCATCATCATGGAGCTGACCCCGCCGCCGGCTGAGCCCAGCGTCTGGCGGGCCAGCGCGGGCAGTATCGACTCGAACGACATGGTGAACGCGCAGTGCAGGGCCACGAGGATGAAGACTGGCCGTAGGCTGGGGTCGCGCCAGACGAAGGCAAACGCCTCGATAATGCCTTCACGGAGGCTGGCGCCCTGGCCTAGACCTCCGGTCGACCGGACCCCGACCCGCGCGATGCCCAGGAGACCGGCGACGTAGAAGAGCGTGCTCGCGGCAAAGGCCGCTTCGGCGCCCGCCAGTACGAGCACGGGAGCCATGAGCCCCGGGCCGATCAGGCGTGAGCCCTGCTGGGTTGCGGCGTTCAGCGACACGGCGTTGAGCAGAAGCTCGCGCGGTACGACGTTGGGCACCAGCGCGGCTGTCGAGGTCAGCTGAAAGGTGCGTACGCTCCCGTTGAAGAGTGAGAGCACGAGGAGGTGCCAGACTTCTAAAACGCCGGTCAGCGCGAGTGTCGAAAGAACGATGTTGTGCACCAGGTTGAGAGCGAAGGCCGCCAGCACGACGTCGCGCCGGTTGAACCTGTCGGCCAGGAAGCCCGCCAACGGAGGGATGATGAAGCGCGGTGCCATGGCGGCGAAGGTGGCGACCCCCACCAACGCCGAAGAGCCCGTCATATCGTGGACCAGCACGCCCCGCGCGACGATCAGCGCCCAGTGAGCCGAAGATCCGCTGAACGCGGCTAGCCATACCCAGAGGTAGTCGCGGTACGCCAGGGCCGCGAAGTAACGGCCTGCTAGAGACGTTGCTTTGGTGTTGCGGTCAGCCATGAGGAGGACCTGAGCAGTGGCGTGGCAAGCCAGGGGCTAGCCAGGCTTTGGGTCGGTCGCCTCCATGCCCTGGGCCGAAAGCTGCTGCTGAGGGTTCCGAGTAAAGAGGATCAACAGGCCGGCAAGCATCCAGGTGCCCGCTACGAGCCCAAACGCCGCTGTATATGTGCCGGTAACGTCCCGTATCAGGCCGAGCAGCAACGGCGACGACGCGGACGCCAGAGTGGCGGCGGGCAACATGGTCCCGCGTATCGCACCGAAGTGACGGCGGCCGTAGTAGCTCGTCACCAAGAGCGCCTGGAGTTGAAACACGCCTGCCAGCGTAAGCCCTTGGAGCACCGCCCACCCGAACAGAACAACCGGCCGGTCTCCTACATTGATGAATAGCACGACGAACAGCGCCGCTGCAATGCCCTGCATGAAGAGCAAGTTTCGTGTTGCGAACCGCGCTGACCAGTACCCCCAGAAAAAGCGAGCGCTCACGGTGAATACCCCATAGACGAACATGGCGCCGGCCGCGGTCCCTGCGGAGAAGCCGCTCTCCCGCAAATATGGTATCCAATGGACTTGGTATCCCTGAACACCGAAGAGCGCCAAGGCCATGGCCGCAGCAAGAAGCCAGAAGGTCCACGTCCGCATCGCCTCACGCCGTGTCAAGCTGGCCTCGTCGTCTAAAAGGGCAGCGCTCGGTGACAACTGGTTTCCCTCTCCCATCGGTTCCCCATCGAGGCCCACGCCTTTGTCCTCAGGTCGGGTGCGGATGAGCAACGATAGCGGGAGGAGGACACCAATGGTCACGATGCCCATCCAAAACCACGCGTCTCGCCAGCCAACGGCGAGCACGAGCGCCGTCACGATGGGTGGAAACAGTAGCGGCCCTGTCGCCGGTCCCGTATTCGTCCACATCAGGGCTTGAGGCCTCTTCCGGCGGAACCACTTCACGACCACCGCGTCGAGCACCGCGGGGCCCGCGAACGCCATGCCTATTGCCCCGACGAGCCCATGCACAAGATAGAACGGCAAGGGCGCGTCGATCCACTTCACGGCAAGGAAGGAAACGCCAAGGAGCACCGTACCGACGGGGACGAGCAGCCGGGGGGCCCACCGGTGATCCCCGAGCGGGCCGATGATGGGTCCTAAGGCGCCCGCAGCGAGCCCCTTGAGTGTGAGCACGCCCAACAGAGTCGTTCGGCTCCACCCGAGGTCCTGTTGCATCGGAACGAGCAAGACGCTGTTGACCAGGTAGCCCCCTACGGCGAACGAGCCGTTCGTTGCAGTGATGAGCACCAGCAACCACCCATAGAACGGGCGATGGTTAACGATGTTGGCGAAGCGACGGCTCATGGGTATTGGCGGGCGCAGAATAGGGCTAGCGAGGGTCAACCCGTTGAAAGCGAACTCCGATGACGCCGCGCTCAAACGCGGACACGGGGCGCCTGTGGTACGGCTGTCCGCACAGCCGAGCCTCAACCACCAGCCACTGCCGTGTCAATATGCCCGAGCTTGCGAAGCCGCGGACGCGGGTCAGAATGTCGTTGGGAGGAGTTCGGCCGAGCGGACGAGCTCACGCGCGAGGCACGACGCGATCGGCCTGCGGTGTGGCGCGAGGCCTAGAGCGAGCCTCAGGAGGTGGTGGGCACCCTGCCCCTTCGTTCACGCTGGCGTCATTCACCTTGCCGGCGGGCTTTACCTTGCCCACTGCCTCTGTAGCCCGAGCTACTTGCGGAGCCTATTTCCCGATGACTTCCAGCACCGCGAAATAGGAGGGCTTGGGTTCAATCGCTTCGTCAAATAGACCTGCAGACGAATGCTCAGGATTTCGCCCGGGATCATCAATCCATGAATATCTATCTGTATGGCCCCAAACGGAGATGCTCCTAGCGTATTGAGACGCTAAGACTGCTTCCATGACCATGGCATATAGATCGGCTTGGGCCTGTAACTTTTCCTCGGTTATCGGTTTCTGGATCTTGATGTCCAGCTCGGTTACGTAGACATCCAGCCCGAGCGCCCCATACCGGTCGAAACTTTCTACCAGCTTGCTTAGGGTAGGTTCGGTTTCCCACGATTGCGTCGGCATCGATAGATGGAATTCAAGACCGACTGCGTCGATGGGTACTCCCTTTGCGACTTGCTCACTGACAAATGCGTAGAAAGCCTGCCCTCTGTTGTTGAATCTGTTCTGTCCGGCGTAGTCAACGCCGTACTCATTCAAGATCAAGATCGCATCGGGGGCCAATTCATCCGCTTTTCGAAAAGCCAATTCAACGTAGTCCGGGCCGATCCTGCTTCTCCAGACGTGATTGGTTAGTCCGATTCCGTCCCCTGCAATCGGCTCATTGACCACAACCCACTCCGCCACCCGGCTCCCATAGCGGCCAATCACCTTCGAAATATGCTCCTCCATGACGCCAATGGCCTCTTCCTTTGAAAAATTGCCTTGGCGGACCCAGTCTGGGTTGGGGTGCCAAGCACCGGTGGTTTCGGGGCTATCCCCCCATACCAACGGATGACCTCGGACCTTCATATCGTTGGCTTCGGCGAGCGCCACGACGCGGTCCATCCTGCGGAAATTCCACACGCCTCGTGTGTTTTGCAGGTCTCGCATGTACATGCCGTTTTCTGGGATCAGCACATTGAATTGTTTGCCTATTGAATCCTCATAGAGGGCGTCATTCACCGCTGGCCCATACGTTCTGATGGCGGTTCCCCAGTCAATACCTAGCTCACCTGCCAGCCCTCTCAAAGTAGGTCCCACCGGTGTTGGAGTCGGAGTACGGGTAGGGGTAGCTGTAGCTGTAGGAGTCGGAGCAGAGGTGGCTGTAGGCGCTCGGGGCGGGGTCGGCGTGAACGTCGGCGTTCGTGTCAGCGGCTTAGGCGTGGGAGTCGGCGCGGGCTCGAGTGTCGGTGTATCTGTCGACGTGGCTCCAGGCGTTGGTTCAGATTGGGCGCAGGCCGTCAGCAGCCCAAAGCCCACCAGGACCAGAGTCAACCAGAGAAACCGCATGGGGCGAATACTATGCCGAGCTAGCTCTTTTACCAAAACCAAGGTGGCCCAGAACGGTTTCCTTTTTGGAGGGTACCGACAGGAATCCTATTCGGCCGATTAAGGAGAAGCACGGCTGTTATGTCTACGTACTGGTCCGTAGAACGCGGATCGCTCGCCTAGTCGTCAGATCCCGAAATCTACAGACGCAGCGGCCGTAGCATCAGCGCCACGAGTGCTCGCCTGTGGCGTGTAATGCGGAGGCCGGTCGCTGAGCTAGTCATGTCGGCTCACCGACACGTCATGGAGTTCGTATGAGGGCTAACAACGATTGTTGCAGTTCAAGGAAGGGGCCCGCCAACCGGGGTATGGGGGAGATTTGGCTGACGGGCCCCTTCAACGCTGACGGGAGGCGCCGGCCTTCCCGTAGGAATACAAGCGTAACCCGGTCCCAGTGTTATCACGTCGTTCCGTAGTACCAGGTACCACCCGACGTTGGTAGGGGGGCAACGGTCTGAGCCACAGCCATGACCGGTCAGCAGTTTCCCGGACTCGCAACCCTATCGTCCCTCTGCACAACCGGGGATGTGGTACGTTTTGCGGGCCAACTCAGCAATCTGACAGGAGAGGGTCGGAAGACCATCAAGCAACGCCCTGAACGGATACAGGAAGTGGACAAGGAGGTCGAGCGTTGGGGGGGTCGCGTGCTGTCGCAGCACGCGGTTCTGGGCCCTTACGACTCCTTGACGATTGTCGACGCTCCGGACAATGCTGCCGTCGTGAAGATGTCCGCGGAGCTGGGGTCGCGGGGGACCGTGGAGATCATGACGCTGCCAGCCATGGACGTAGAAGACTTCATCCCGCTACTGAAAACCTAGACTGCGGCGGCTCCTTCTTGGAGCAGAAGGACAGGCATGACCCAAGCTGAACATGCGCCGAGGTCTAACGAGTTGTTCAGGGACCTGACCAACGAAGAATTCGAGATGTTGAGTCCCTGCCTCGGAGACGCGATTGTCGGTCACGACACCACGCTCTTCGAGGAGAACGACTGGGCAGATACCGTGTACCTGATCACGCAAGGACAGGTTCTCCTCAAGAAACGGCTGCCGGCTCATCGGCACGGACCGGCTCACGATACGGTGATAACGACGTGTGGCCATGGCGATGCGGTGGGTTGGTCGGCCATAGCCCAGCCCCATCGCTACTCCCTCACCGCCACGATGCGGGGACAGGTCACCTACGTCCCCATGGATACACGCGAACTCGACTCTGTGCTAGAGCAGTCCCCGGCCCTGGCCGCCAAGGTGATGACGTCTTTGTCTCAGCTGATTGCGCGGCGCCTACGAGACATCTCCGAGGTGCTCATCGCAGAGCGGATGCTCGTCATCGAAGAAGCGCGGCGCACAAGGTGACCGGCAAGCCATCAGGACTCCCGGCCGAGGGGGCCTTCCGCTAGCGCCCCTGCTCAATCCGCGGCCCGGCTCGCAACGGCTCGCCTGCTAGGTGGTCTTCCGGTAGGTCTCGTCTACGAACAGGGAGCCGAAGAGACCGTTCGCCGCCGCTACTGACCGCTCATGACCTTCCTGGCTGCGTTGACACCCCATCGGGCCGGTGCTACAACGGCTTGACGGCACGGCGCCTCGGCAAGCGGCTCTACGCCAAACGAACGGGGCGGACGGACCGCAGTGTGCGAAAGACGCGCTGAGCCTGACCAAGTCCGCGTGGCCTCTGTGTCGACTTGTTGGACTCGTGCTTGAGCTTCCCCACAGACCTCGGCAACGGAGATGTGCAATGACCGGGTCACCGACCAAGCCGGCGACTGAGGCGACGAGGCAGTTCGCGGAGCTCGCGACGGCCGTGAAGTACGAAGACCTACCCCCCGGTGTGACAACAGCCCTCAAGCGTGTCGTGCTGGATACCTTGGGCACTACCCTCGCTGCCGGCACCTTGGGAGCTGGGTGCCGCGAGGTCGTCGAAGTGGCGCGACTCATGGGCGGAGGAACGCCCGAGAGCACGCTGATAGGCTTCGGCGATCGTATCAGCGCTCTGATGGCGTCCTTCGCCAACGGCGGCATGGCGCACGCCCTGAACTACGATGCCATCGGTGCGGGCCACCTGGGAGCCTTGGTACCTGCACCCCTGGCCATCGCAGAACGGCGGGGCGGGGTGAGCGGCAAAGAGTTCCTGCTGGCCCTGGCACTAGGTGCCGAAGTGACGGCCCGCATAAACACGGCCCTTTCGGCGGCGGGGGTCACGGCCAACGAGAAGTTCCTGGAGGGCCAGATGGTAAGCACGTTTGGCGCCGCGGCCAGCGCGGGCCGGTTACTCGGGCTCTCGACCCAACAGATGCACAGTGCTCTCGGTCTCGCGCTGATGCAGTGCTCCGGGTCCATGCAAGTCGTCGTGGGAGGAGACCCGCCCTCAAAGGCCATTTACGCCGCCTTCCCTAACCACGGGGGCGTGTTGAGTGCACTCCTCAGCAAACAAGGGCTCGGTTCGGAGTGCGATGCTCTAGAGGGTGAGGCGGGCTTCTTCGCGATGTACTACGGGGGTGTCTATGACCGAGAAGCTCTCCTAGCCGGACTGGGAGAGCAGTTCGCCATGGAGGACGTACGGTTCAAGCCGTGGCCAACTAGTGGTGTGTTGCACTCCTTCATCGAAGCGTCGTTGGGGTTGCGCAATGAGCATGCCCTGAAGGCAAAAGACATCGCGCGCGTGCACATCCGTACCGGCCCTCAAGTCAGCGAGTGGATGGAGCCGCTGGCGGCGCGTCGCGCTCCACAGAACGCCGCGGCGGCAGCAAACAGCATCCCGTTTGGGGTCGCCAAGGCGCTGGCGAACGGGAGTGTGGCGCTGGCGGACTTTACGGCCGATGGGCTCCGACAGCCCGATGTCCTAGCGATGGCAGAGCGCCTGAGCTACGAGTTCGAAGAGGGCCTGGGCCGATCCGCCACCATCGAGGTCACCACGACGGGAGGCCAGCGCCACACGAACCGGGTAGATCAACCGCTGGGTAGCGCCGCCAACCCGATGACGCCAGAGCAGCTGGTCGCCAAGTTCCGCGACTGCGCACAGCACGCTCCGCAAGCATTGAGCCACAACGCCGTCGACGAGATTATCAGCCTGGTAGACCGGCTAGACGAGATGGAAGACGTATCGAGCCTCCTCCGGCTCGTCAGCGGCTCCCGGTAAGCGTCCTCACAAGCGTTTGTCGTCGCCACACGGGCGGTTCGTTACCGGTGGCTGACGGCGCATGCGCGGCCTTAGCCTCAGAGGATGAACGAGAGGTTTCGGACGGGCAGGTCCCGGTCGATGAGGACGACCTTCTTGAGGACGATCGCCCACCCGCTTCCGTTCTCGTAACGCAGGCGATACTCGCAAGTACCTGCGAGCCATCGCCGATCGCCGAGGCCAAGCTGCAGGTGGTCCCCTTCTCGTAACTCGAAACAGGCCATCTTGCAATGAACCAGGACTTCGTTGTCCTCACTACCCTCGGACACCGTCACGTTCGTCACGAGGTGCTCGGTCCGAGAGGCTGGCCTCTGCGCATAACGCGGCGTGTGCAGAATCTGGTAGATTCGTTGCTCTCTCATCAGAGAGTCGTCGTAGAGGATCGAAGCCTCCAGAAGCGGGTCGGTCCCGTCCTCTATGGGGATCCAGTAGATCCCATCCTCGGTGAATAGCTTGAGCCAATCCTCGAAACGCCGCTGGTCGAGGAGCTCCGCCTCGTGGTAGAGAAAGTCTTCGGCGTCCTGCCGCGTCAACTTCGCTAGCTGTTGCATCTCAGCCACCGTTGTCGTTCTTCGACCCGGCGGCGGCCATGAGCCGACCCCACTCCTTGTAGATGGAGCGCATCGGCGTCTCGTCTGAGGCCACCCCCCACCGCTCGCCGGTAGGTAGCATCGTCTCTTTGCCCAAGCCCCGCTTCAGCACCAACCATTCCATGGGCTCCGCGCGCAGACCGTTCTGGTTCGCGGCGAACATCTCCACGTCGTCAGGGGCAATCATCCCCGTGGTCCCCAGGCGCCGCTGGACGTCGGCCAGGAGCGCCATGTTCACCTCATTCGGCACGCCGTTCACCGCCATGACGTAGGAGGCAACTTCCGTCTCGTCTACCGTGATCGGCTGGATGACTCGAATGTTGTGGGTCATGAGCACGAGGTTGGGAAACAGGAGCATGTGCCGCGCCCCGAAGATCTCCTTGGTGCGCTCGTCTCCATGGCGCTTGGCCAGCGCCGCCCGGTAGATCTCGAAGACCTCGTCCGTCATGCCTCCTGGGCGCGCTCCTCCCCCCTCGAAGGTGCCGTGGCCGAAGTGGAAGCCACGGGCGATCCCGCCTTGGCTCACCTTGTCTCGCGTACGGCCGGCGGAGGCCGACCCAAAATGCTCCATGGTCAGCCGGTTCGACTCGTGGGTGAAGCCGCCATGGTAGCCATCGTTGCTGTTCTCAGCCTGGAACTTCCAGTTGCCCCGATAGCTGTACCGGTGCGGCCGCAGCAACCTGAATTCCCCCTCGGGACATCGATCTGCCCAGAGGTCGATGTACTTCTTAGTCTCACCCAGGTACTCATCCAGGCTCCACGGCACTTGTGCGTCCAGACAACCAAAAATGAGCCCGCGGTAGGAGGCGACGTGAGGCACGCGCAGCAGGCCCATGCCCTCCGTGGTGAAGTCTTCTGGGTAGCGCTTGCGGTCCGCCACGCCGACGAGGTCGCCCTCGTTGGTGTAGACCCATCCGTGGTAGGGGCAGCGGAAGTCGGTGGAGTTGCCGGAGGCGTCCCGGCAGATGGCGTTCGCGCGGTGACGACAGGTGTTGAGCAGGACGTTGAGTGCGTTGTTTTGGCTACGGGTGACGATGACGGGGGTCCGCCCGATCGTCGTCGTCCGGTAGTCGCCGGGCTGGCTCACTTCGTTTTCGTGGCACAAAAAGACCCAGGTCTTCTCGAAGATGTGGCGCATCTCATCTTCCAGAATCGCTGGGTCTCGGTAGACGCTGGAGTGGACCCGAAAGTCGGTGGGCTTGTCCACCACCAAGTCGGCGTAGCTCCGCCCCTGTCCGATCTCCCGTGTGGCCATGGCGTAGCGCTCCTTTATCTTTCCTTCCGTATCCCGCGCAGGTGCTTCCTCGATTATACCGCCGACCCATTTCCCATCCCGCTCCTCACCGGCTACCAGCCGGGGAAGCGAAGCCCCCGGGCCCCTTGATAAAGGACCCAGGGGCTTTCCCAATGGTTATCGCGGCCGGGAGAAGGCTACCGGTAGTAGTCCCTAGCCAGCTCCATGGCCGGAATACGGAAGGTCTTCAAACCCGTCTCCGTCTGACCACCAAAGTACTCTTCCCCCTCGATTGGAGCACTCGCCTCGGCATAAATGGGAACGTCCAGCCGAGCGCTGTTGTTGGAGATCCTCGAGAAGACGCGCTCGTGGGTGGACTTGGAGAGCATCCAGTTGAACAGCACCGTGGCGGCGTTCGGGTGTGGCGCGTTCTTGAATATCGAGGGGCTCCAGCCAGGGCTCAGCGGGCCGTGCTGGGCCCCCCGCCCGAAGCGCTCGATGCTGAACTCCAAGCCCGCCTCACGGAAGGGCCTGAAATCGCTCTCACCGGGGGCACTTACGCCCACGAGGTACCCGGCTTGAATCATCTGCTCCGCTACCGCGCGTGAGCCCGAGACCTGAAGCATGTCCGTGTTCAAAAGTGCCTGAACACCGTCTGTGTCGTCCAGACCAAACATGAAGTTCCACCAGCCCAGTACGTTGGCGCCGCCCCCACCAAACCGGACATCCCAGCCCACGATCAGACCTGCATATTCAGGCTTTAGGAAGTCCAGCGCGCTGACGGGAGGGTCGAGGCCCAACTCCGCAAGCATTTTGGTGTTGACGCCGATGGTGGTCACCGATGCCCCCGCGCCGAACACCGTCTGCTTGGCATCGTCTTGGAAACGCTCATCGAAGCCGCCGCGCCATAGGCTTTCATTGGTGATCTCTGGCAGGATCATGAGAGGCCGCAGATTTTCGAAAAAGCCACGGTCATTGAACACGTACTGCTCAGGCGACGCACTCCAGTTGTAGACGTCTCGGATGAACTTGCCCGCCGCCCGCTCCGCCGTGATCTGGGGCTCAATGGAGGGCAAACTGGCGAATGAGTACTCCATCTCGATGTCCGGGTAGTCCTTCGCCCATTCCTCGAGAATCACATCTCGGATGAATGGGATGGGAACACAGGTGCAGTTCACCTTGCCCTCTTCCCTGGCAGCAGCCAGCACCTCGTCCCATCGCAGCTCCCATGCCGCCTTGCCGGGCGTTGGTGTGGGCGTAGGCGGCCTGGGCGGTGGCATCACGCCCGGAGCCGGCGGACTGGTTGCCGTGGGCGCAGGAGCGGTGGTCGCGGTGGCCGTGGGGGCGGGCGTCGGCGTCGGGTCGTCGCCGCCACAGGCCGCGAGCATCACGAGCACCAGGGCCCCGATCACCAGCACCGACGTACGGGAGAGCAAACTCTTCCTCATTCCTACTCCTTAAGCACCATGTCTCTACTTGAATGTGTTTGGAAGGTCATCGCCAGGCCAACGCCCGACGCGCTCAGTGGGTCCGAAACGAACCCTCGCTGGCCGGTAGTCACGAAATCAGCCCACAGAACAATTGGTTGCAGTGAAAACCGTGGCTTTTGGGGCCGTACTGCACGGCACTGTACCACCGCCGCTCAATCGCTCACAAGCGAATCACTCGCAGGTGGTGCCGCGCTGTGAGGTCCCAGGCCGCGTGCCAACGGCTGGTTATCCCAGCCGGATCCCGACGCCACCGCCTACGAAGCGCACCAACACGGCCAAGCCGAGTGAGATGGCGGCGATGATCGTGCCCACGACCGCGGCAGCCTCTAGCTCACTGCCTGCCATAAAGGAGAGTTGAAGAGTCGCCAGCACGTGGTTGTTGCCTACGATAAGCATGGCGACTGTGGCGATCTGACGGGCGGCAGACACGAATGAGATGATGCCCACCACCATGATGGTAGGCATGATGATCGGGAGAAGTATCCGCCGGAGCGTGTAGAGCCAAGATGCGCCGGTCACTCGCGATGCCTCTTCGAGGTCCATGCTCAGGTTGATCAGCGCGCTCTGGAATATCTGAATGCCCAGAGTCATGGAAGTGATGACATTGATCACTATCAGCAACCAGATGCTGCCATAGAGGGGGGTGAGGAAAGGCACGCTGAAAGTGAACCAAAGGAAACCTAGCCCCATGATGATGCCGGGCACCGGGAACGGCAGCCACGAGAGGAAGCTGATCGCCCTTCGGCCGAAAAAGTTCGTGCGGACGATGATGTACGCGATCAATGTGTACAGCGTGATGGCCACAGCCGCCGTTCCGAGAGACACAATGACCGTGTTCTTCAGGGCAGTGCGGAACGTCGAATCGGACAACACCTCCGCCCAGTGTCTGGTCGTCCACACCTTTTCTAGCTCAAAGAAACCAAACAGGTTCATGAACCCACCCATGAACATGAAGCCAACAGGCAGAACGGTCACGAAGGAGAGGATGGCCACCATGAGACCGAAGGCCGGCCACTTCCAGCGGCGCAACGGCATCGGCTGGGTCCTCATCTGGCCCGAGACCGTCGTATACCGGCGCCGGGTGAGAACCTGCTGCAGGATGATGAAGGGCACTAGCGCGCCTAGCACGAGGACTCCCAGGACCGTCGCATTGTCGAATTCAGCCGGGGACGCCCTCACGAAGCCGTAAATCTTAGTGCTGTAGACGAAAAAGCGGGCTGGTACGCCAAGTATTTGTTCTACCTCGAACGCGTTCATCCCGGCCACGGTGCCCAATAGGAAGATCACCAGAAGAGAGGGAAACATCAGCGGCAGCACGACACGGAAGGCGGTCTTCAGGATCCCTGCCCCTGCTACTCGCGAGGCTTCCACCAAGGACATGTCCATGTTGCGGAAGACCGGCGTGAGAAGCATGACCTTGATTACTAAGGAGATAGTCCCCACGTGGACGAAGACGATGCCCCAGTACGAATAGATGTTGAAGATGCTCTCATCCACAAAGGGGAGCCGTTGGAGCCAAGTGTTGAGAAGACCGTAGTGGGGGTCCAGAATCAGGATCCAACCCAGGGTGACCCCAAGGCTGGGGAGGAAGAAAGCGATCCAGAAACCGAACTCCAACCACCCTCGCCCGGGGAGGTCGGTACGCGCCAGCAGCCAGGCCAATACGATGGCCAAGGGGAACGTGATCCCCTGCACCGCTGCCACCACCTTCACCGTATTGACAAGGGAGCCGCGAATGCCGGGAGCGGTCAGTGCAACACGCCACGCATCGAGCGAGTAGCGCGCTGGCTGCGTGGGGTCGTCCGCCACGTTCAAGCTATTGATGAGAAGGAGCGTGATCGGGTAGAGGACGAAGAACGCCAGGACCCCAAGGATGGCCAAGTAGAGAAGCGTCGAGGGCTCGACGCGCCGCATTCGGGCCAGCGGTGCTTTGCCTATGAGCGCCAACACTTTGTTATGTTTCTCGCTCTCAGGCCGAACTGGCGACCATGGCAAGTCGCGGCGACGCGTGCATGCGGACTCACTCTCCCTGAGCTGACCAAATAGTCACGGCCTCCTGCCGGACTCGAAGGTAGATCGCCTGCCCCTCTTCGACCGCCAGCCTCCGAGATGCATAGACGAGCATCTGGGCATCGTCTCCAAGTTCGACGTCTACCTCAACGCGCTCGCCGGTGAACAGCTGGGTGACGACGGTCCCTCGCAGCGTGTTGCCTTCCTCGGCTTCGCTTTCGCTGACCACTTCGACGTCCTCGGGACGCATGGCCACATAGACTTCCTGTCCCGGGGTCATCGCGCTGTCGTCCCGGCTCTCTGCGATCAGAGGCATCGGTTGACCGTGAAGCGCCACGGTGATCGATCCTGACACCCCGCCCTCCTGAACGATTCCGCGGAGCAACACCGTCCGCCCGAGGAAGTCCCGGACAAACGGAGTTTGGGGACGGGCATACAGCTCGTCGGGTGTGCCCATCTGCTCGACCTGCCCCAGATTCATCACCGCCAGTCGATCTGAGAGGCTCAATGCCTCCACTTGGTCGTGCGTCACGAATACCACGGTGATTCCGAGCCGGCGCTGCAGGACTTTCAGCTCAACGCGCAACTGCTCGCGGAGCTTCGCATCCAGGTTGCTGAAGGGCTCGTCCAAGAGTAGGAGCTGGGGCTCATACACCAGCGCTCGCGCCAGCGCAACTCGCTGCTGCTGGCCACCACTCAACATCGGCGCCAGGCGGCGCTCAAGGCCTCCCAACCCCAGCATCACAAGCACGTTGGTCACCTTCTCGCGCACCTCCCGCCTGCCCATGCCCCGCACCTGAAGGGGATACGCCACATTGTCGAACACGGTCATGTGAGGCCAGATCGCGTAGGACTGAAACACCATTCCAACATTTCGTTTGTTGGGCGGCACGAACGTGTGTCGGCCGGTGATAACGATGGGCCGGTCCCGGAAGTAGAGGTCCCCTCCGGTCGGCGTTTCCAGCCCCGCCAGCATTCGCAACGTCGTGGTCTTGCCACACCCGCTGGGGCCCAGCAACGTGAAGATCTCTCCTTCCTCAATGTCCAGAGAGAGGTTGTCCACAGCCCTTACCGAGCCGAAATGCTTTCGAATGCCGTCCAGCCGGATCGCTATCTCGGCCATTTGCTTCCTTGGTGCGCCGGTTGCCGTTGCCGTCACCAATGTGCTGCAACCTAGTCGAGTTAGCCCAGCGCGCTGCGCTGCAGTTACGAGAGGCGGTTGGCGGCGGCCAGTCTAGAGGTTAGCATCATGCTGTCAACTCAACGGCAGAGCCCCCACGGCGAAATCGCCTGCACCCCGCTTGACCGTTGCTCTTTGCCCGTCACGGCCATAAGTTGGCGGCTGATCAACCAACTCCGGTTCATCATCGATCTGGTGCGCCGGTTCTAAAGGCGGCGCACCTTCTCCCCGTGCGCCGCCTTTCGCGAGACGTCAGATGGGCGAAGGCGCTGCGGCAAAGGATCCTGAAGACGGCGCACGTCCACCGCGATGGGCGCATCGAGCTGGAGTTCAGGTAGTACCAGGCTGTGTAACAGCCTCTTGCGACAGGGCCAGCGCTTAGTAGGACCGCGGGAGGCCCAGGACGTTGTGGCCCAGGTAGGCGAGCACGAGGTTGTTGGTTACCGGAGCGACGGTGAACAACCGCGTCTCGCGGAACTTGCGCTCCACGTCGTACTCCCTGGCGAACCCGTAGCCTCCATGAGTGTCGAGGCAGACGTTGGCTGCCTCCCATGCGGCCTCGGAGGCCAGAAGCTTCGCCATATTTGCCTGCGGTCCGCAGGGCTCGCCACGGTCGTACAACGCAGCGGCGTTGATGCGGACCTGGTCAGCGGCCTCGATGTGCGTGTACGCCCGCGAAATGGGGAACTGAACACCCTGGTTGGTGCCGATCGGCCTGCCGAACACCTCGCGCCCGTTGGCATAGGCCACCGCCCGGTCGATGAACCAGCGGCCGTCGCCGATGGCCTCGGCGGCGATGAGGATGCGCTCGACATTCCACGAGTCGATGATGTATCGGAAACCCATGCCCTCCTCACCGATCAGGTTTTCGACAGGGATCTCCAAGTCGTCGAAGAAGAGTTGGTTGGTGTGGTGATTAAACATCATCTCCAAGGGCTGGACCCGCAGGTGGCCGCCCGTTTCTCTCAGGTCCACTAGGAACGCCGAGAGCCCGCGAGTCTTATCCTCCAGCTCGGCGTAGGGCGTCGTGCGGGCCAGCAGCACCATAAGATCCGACTCTTGGACGCGCGAGATGAAGACCTTCTGGCCGTTGACGACGTACCGGTCGCCGCGTTTGACGGCGGCCGTCTGCATGCGCGTGGTCTCGGAGCCTGCGTCGGGTTCCGTCACGGCGAATGCTTGCAGGCGTAACTCGCCGCTGGCGATGCCGGGCAGGTAGCGGCGCTTCTGCTCCTCGCTGCCGTGGCGGAGCAGGATGCCCATGGTGTACATCTGGGCGTGGCAGGCAGTCGCGCTGCCGCCGGAATGGTTAATCTCCTCCAAGATGACGCTCGCCTCCGACACGCCACTGCCGCTGCCTCCGTACTCCTGCGGTATGAGGGCACCAAGCCAGCCGAGCCGTGTCAGCTCTTGGACAAACTCGTGCGGGTAGTCGCCGTCACGGTCGAGCTGCCGCCAGTAGACATCGGGATAGCCCCGACAGACCTCGCGAACCGCGGTACGGATGGCGCTCAGCGTCTCGGCGTCTGCTCGGCTCGCCTCCGGTGATGGACCGCTCATGCGCCGGCCTCCGGCGACGACGCGCCCTGCGTCGCGGCACCGCTCCCGAGAAGCACCTCGATCCTCGCATCGTCGTAGCCCAACACCTCGCGGAGCACCGCCGCCGTGTGAGCGCCGAGGAGCGGCGGCGGCGCGAATCCACCCGGGGCGCTGCCGGAGAGTTTGATGGGGTTCCCCGGCTGGGGGATGGCTCCGCCTGACGGGTGTTCGACCCTCACCACCATCTCCCTGGCCCGCACCTGGGGGTCGCTGAAGGCCTGCGCGACGGAGTTCACCGGCGCGCAGGGGACGCCTGCGGCGGTGAACTCCGCGAGCCACGCATCGCGCGGCCTGGCCATGAGCACCCTGCCGAGGGCGGTGTTGAGCGCTTCGCGGGCCTGCTGGCGGCCGCTCCGGTGCGCCAGTTGCTCGCCCTGCAGGAAGGCTACGTCGGCCGCGAGGTCGGACGGCAACTTGGCGTTGGCGACGACGGCGGCGAGCGCCGCCCAATGCGGGTCCGGTATGACGGCCACAAACAGGTATCCTTCCGTGGTCTTGTAGGCGTTGTAAGGGACGTGGACGAAGTGCTCGTTGCCGAGCCGCGGTGTGGGGTGCCCGGACATCAGGTGCATGGTGCCAATGTAGTTCCACATGGACAGTTGCACGTCCAGCATGGAGATGTCCACGTGCTGGCCGACGCCCGTGTGCTCTCTGGCCGCGACCGCGGCAAGGATGCCGAGGGCACCCGCCATACCGGCGCAGAGGTCGGCGTAGGGAATGCCCGTCCGTACGGGGTCGCCGCCCGGAACGCCGGTGATGCTCATCACGCCGGAGAAGGCCTGGATGCAGGCATCGAAGGCGGCCCGGTCCTTCCCCGGCCCCGTGAGCCCGTAGCCGGTGATCGAGCAGCAGATGATGCGGGGGTTGATCTCGCGAAGCGTCGCGTAGTCCGCTGCCAAGCGCTCCAGAACGCCCGGACGGTAGTTGTCTATCACCACGTCCGCGCTCCGCACCAGGTCGTGCAGAACGGATCGCCCGTCCTCAGCGTGCAGGTCCAGCACAACGCTCCGTTTGTTCCGGCCTAGTGTCAGGAAGTAAGAGCTCATGCCCTGGTAATGGTAGTCGGGGTCGTCCTCCTGAAGGGTGCGGCTGACGTCACCGCCGCCCGGCGGCTCGACCTTGATGACCTCGGCACCCATGTCGGCCAGCAACATCGAACCGTAGGGACCGGAGATCAGCGTGGTGAGATCGACGATCCGCAGTCCGTCCAGGGCTTTCATGGGGATGCTCCGGGGGCGAGAGGCCCTGTGTGTGGTGCCCTCTGCCGGCTCAGGCTTGGTTTGTGCGTCTAGCACTTGGTTGCTAGCAAGTGCGTCATCATTGTCAGTTAGCAGTGAGCGTATCGAACCACACGGAGGTGTCAATGGAGCGGCCTCAGCCAGCCCTTGCCACACCCTGGTCGTCCGCACGGCGTAGTATCCACGCTGACACGAGGACGCATGCGCTGGCCCGGCCCTGGAGCGAGCGAACGACAAAGTCTTCGAGTGCCCGCTTCAGCTTTCCGACCAAGAATATGCCGACTACAAAGAGAGGGGGTCACATGACAACATCCCGGGATGTCACGCTGACTGATGTCAGCCCTCGTGATGGGCTCCAGATTGAGGCTGTCGTGCTTTCCGTCGGCCAAAAGGTCGAGTTGGTCAACCGGCTGAGCGCCGCAGGCATCCCGGCCATCGAAGTTGGCTCATTCGTGAGCCCTCAAGCCGTGCCCCAGATGGCGGGGACCGACGAGGTCTTCGCAAAGATAGACCTGCTGTCGTCGACCACTTACCACGCCCTCGTCCCAAACCGACGTGGGTACGACGATGCGAAGGACGCCGGCGTGAAGAGCATTCGGCTAGTGGTCGGGGCTTCGGAGCCGCTCCACCAAGCCAACTTCCGGCGCTCCATACGGGAATCACTCGATGCTCAGACGAGCGTCATCGAGGCCGCGTCCCGAGAGGGTGTCGCGGTCGAGGCGATAATCGCTGGCGCGCTCGGTGACCCCTACGTTGGTCCAACGCCGATCGGGGGCGTCTTGAACGTCATCCGTCACTACTACGAGCACGGCGTCCGGACGATGACGGTTGCGGACACCGTCGGCATGGGCACCCCGGGTCAGGTGCGGGAGCTCATCAAGGCCGTCCGGTCCGGGTATCCGGACGTGGTCCTTGGCGCTCACTTCCATGACACGAGGGGGACGGGGCTCGCCAACGTTCTCGCCGCGCTGGAATTGGGCATTGCGCATTTTGACGCTGCGGTGGGCGGGACCGGCGGCTGTCCCTTCGCTCCGAAGGCGGGGGGCAATATCTGCTTCGAAGACCTCCTTCATATGCTGGAGGGCATGGGGGTTTCCACAGGCGTCAATCTCGATGCGGTCATTCGGACCGCACAATGGCTTGAGGGCGTCTTGGGCCGGGAGCTGCCGGGCAAGCTGCTCAAGGCCGACCCGGTGTACCCTTCGTTCCGGCCGGCTGAGCTCCCTGCCACTTAGGAGAGTTTTGAGGGCCGGTTTCCTGTTCATGGTGCAGGCGCGGGCGAGTCGAGCTCCTCCGTGAACACGGCACTGGTTCGCCACCCTTTCAGGGCGCTGCCGGTTGCCCCGAGGCGACTTAAGTTCAGGAGTTAGCGTTGGAAACTCGACCCTTCGGCAGGCTTGGCGCTGTAAGCGAGTTGAGCCTTGGCGGTGGAGGGCTGGGACAACTCTGGGGCGCCACCACCAGAGACGAGTGCGTCGCGACAGTGCGTGAGGCCGTCGATCATGGCATCACGCTGCTGGACATGGCGCCGACGTACGGCCACGGGGAGGCCGAGAACGTCATTGGCGAAGCGTTCGAAGGCCGTCTGCCTGACGGCGTAGCGGTCACTACCAAGTGCAGGCTAGGGTCGACCTCCTCATCCGATGTCTACGACCACTTCGAGTGCAGTCTGACCGAGAGCCTTGCCCGCATGCGGCTCGACCACGTCGACATTTTCTTTCTGCACAACGGGGTTATCGATGACACGTCGATCGATGAGCGAAGCACGCCGCGTGGCGTGGTCGAGAATGCGGTAATACCAGCCTTCGAGCGGCTCATGGCCAGCGGCATGATTCGAGCGTGGGGCCTCACGGGCATCGGTGTTCCGGACGTGCTGGTGGCGATGCTGGCATCTGGACTCCGGCCCGCCGCGATCCAAGTCATAGCCAACCTCTTGGACTCGCCGGGCGGATTGAAACGGTTCGAGGGTCCGGCGAAGCCGCGGCAGATCATGGCCGCAGCTTCCAAGGCAGGTGTCGCCGTGATGGGAATCCGCGCCGTCCAAGCCGGCGCGTTGACCGACGGACTTGATCGTCCGCTTCCGGCCGACCATCCGGAGGCACTGGACTACCAGCGAGCAGCACCTTTTCGGGCGCTCGCTCTCGAGGCTGGCTATTCGCCTGCATCCCTCGCGCACCGGTACGCGCTATCGATGCTTGGCCCGGCTACTATCGTGCTTGGTGTAAAGAATCGAGACGAACTCAGGGAGTGTGTGGCCGCCGCCGAGGCCGGACCGTTACACCGCGACCTTATAGAGCGCATCGACGCCGTCGTTGCTGTCTGAGGCTAGACCCCGGTCCAGCAGGTCCTACAGCCTAAGGCGCCGAGGGCGGGAGTTGGCGGCCGCGCTTGGGTCCTAGCCGCGATTCGGAGTGCTCCAAAGGAATTCCTTTGGGGTGCTCAGTAAGCCGACGTCAATTGGCTGTCGTGATCTGTTCGACCTCGTCGCTATCGAGCCCGAACGATGCGAGCACCTCCCGCGTGTGCTGGCCAAGGGTTGGCGCGGGCGTGCGAAGGGCTCCCGGCGTCTCGCTGAACTTGATCGGGATGCCGATGTTTTTGATCCGGCCAGCGGTGGGGTGCTCCAACGTCTGGATCATGCCGCGGGCTAGCACCTGCGGGTCCTCGTAGACCTGGGCCATGTCGTAGATGGGTCCGGCGGGCACTCCAGCCTGCTCAAGTATCGCGAGCCACTGTCCGGTGGGCTTGTTCACGATGGTGGAGTCAATTTCCTGTGCGAGTTCCTGAGCGTGCCTCATCCGTTCGGCGTTGGATGTGAACCTCACATCGGTGAGCAGGTCTTCGCGCCCTAGCGCAGGGCAAAACCGTTCCCAGGTGGCCTGGTTCGCGACGGCCAAATTGAAGAAGCCATCGGCGCTGGCTACTGCCTGGTACGGAGCGACGAGTCGGTGCGCCGATCCCTTGGGCTCAGGCGCCACACCCGATCCCCACAGCGCTGCCGACTCCCACACGGTGTAGGCGATGGCCGCTTCCAGCAACGAGGTATCCACGAGCTGCCCCCTGCCCGTCTTCAAACGATGGATGTACGCCGCCAGCACGCCGTTAGCGCCGTACATACCTGCGTTCAGGTCCGCCATGGGGATGCTCGACTTCACTGGCGGTGAGCCTGGATGGCCCGTGAAGCTCATCATGCCTGACATGCCCTGGGCCACCAGGTCGTACCCTGCCCTGTGCGCGTACGGGCCAGTCTGGCCGAAACCGGAGATCGATACGTAGATGAGCGCTGGGTTGGCCTTCATGAGCGCATCGGCGCCGAGACCAAGCCGGTCCATGGCGCCTGGCCTGGAGTTTTCGGCCACAACGTCAACTTGGCCGGCTATTCGCCTGAACACGTCTCGGTCGAGCTCACGCTTCAGATCCAGCACCACGCTCTTCTTATTGCGGTTGATGGCCAGGAAGGCGGCCGACTCCCCGTTTATGAAGGGTGGGCCCATTCTGCGCGAATCGTCCCCGGAGGGCTTCTCTACCTTGATGACCTCAGCGCCCATGTCGGCCAGCAACAGAGTACAGAAGGGTCCGGCCATCACCTGCGTGGCATCGAGTACCGTCATACCCGCCAGCGCACCAGTCATCCGGTCATCGCCCGTTGAACCGCGGAGCCCGGCTTTCGACGAAGGCCTGGTAGCCTTCCATCCCGTCCTCGGTGTCGAATATGGACAGCGGGAAAGCCGCCTCTTCGTCGGTGAGACCTTGAAGGGTGGGGTTCCTCAGTAGTGTGCGCATGATGCGCTTGTGTCCTCGGTGTGACAGTGGTGAATGAGCTGCCACCTGAGCTGCGAGTGCGTGCGTGTGACTGATCAGATCGGCCGCTGGCACCACCGCAGTCACCAGGCCCATCCGTAGCGCCTCCTGCTCGTCGACTATCCGTGCGGTGAGCAGCAGGTCCATCGCGCCGCCAGGGCCGACGAGACGCACCAGTCGCCGCATCTCGCGGTAGCCGGCCAACACGCCGATCTTAGCGATGGGCACACCGAAGGTACTGCCCGTTGCCGCGATACGCAGGTCAGTGGCGGTGGCGAGCTCACACCCCCCGCCAACGCAGATGCCGCGGATCATGGAGATGACGGGCTTCGGCATCTCCTCGACAGCATCCAACGCCCCCTCGAACGCCGTGGCGTACTGACGGGCGAGGGAGCTCGAGCTTCGGTGTGCGGGGAAATCCTTGATATCGGCACCCGCGGAAAATGCCCGTTCGCCTGCGCCCGTGAGGATAACCACCCTCACGTCATCGTCGTCGCCGAGCGCTTGGGCAGCGTCGCCCAGCTCCAGCCACATGTCATAGTCAATGGCGTTGTGCTGCCGGGGGCGGTTGAGGGTAATGGTGCCGATACCACTTTGCCGCTCCACGATGATTCGCTCGCTCATGCCGGGCTCGCCCCTTGGGCAAACAGTCTATGCGCAAACGGCGCGCTCCTAGCCGTCTGCCAGGCATGGGAGGCTCCTTAAGCAGGTGCGCTTGAGTTCACCTCCCGCCAGTGTACTTGCTCTGCCTGCCGCACTCGCCCTGCCTGTCCGCGGCGCTCGTTCCTCAAGGACGTCCAGGACCTCGAGGTGAGGCAAGCGAAGGCCCTGCTACAGGCCATTCTGAAGGCGGCGCACGTCTATCGCGACGGGCGCATCGAACTGAAGTTCAGGACTTAGGCATTCGACGCCCCAGTTTGGACGGGGAGTCCGACTGTCCCCCACCTCCGCCATGAACACGACAACGGTCCTCGAACTATTATGCGAGGGCCCGTTCCGGGCAAGGAGGATTCCACATGGTAACCACCGCCAAACGTCTCCGTGATCTTTTAGCCCATGGCGAGACGGTCCAGATCCCTTTCACCTACGATGGGTTCACCGCCCGCATTGCAGAGCAGGCGGGATTTGACGCGGTCTACATGTCGGGGTTCGGCACGGCCATGTCGAAGGGCATGCCGGACGTAGGGCTCCTGACCCAAACCGAGATGGTGGAGAACGCTACCTACATCGTCGACGCCGTGTCTGTGCCAGTTCTCGCCGATGCCGACACCGGGTACGGCAACGCCATCAACGTCGGCAGGACCGTGGCGGCCTACGAGCGTGCCGGTGTCGCCGGGATTCACATCGAAGACCAGGTCATGCCCAAGCGGTGCGGCTTCTTCCCTGGTAAGCAGGTCATCCCTCTGACCGAGGCGGCGCAGAAGATCCGCGCGGCCGTAGATGCGCGCTCGGACCCGGACTTCCTGATCATCGCCAGGACCGACGCCCTCGTCGCCTCAGGATGGGACGATGTGGAGCGCCGCTGCAGGGCGTTCCGCGAAGCAGGGGCCGACATGGTGTTCGTTGACGGTATCCACGACGCCGAGGAACTCGCGATATACGGCGAACGCCTCGCCGACGTTCCGCGCCTCTATAACGGCCAGCTGCCACTCGAAGCCGTCCAACAATTGGGGTTCGCCATCCAGCTGAACCGCGGGCCGATGTTCGCTATCTACGCGTTCGTGAAGGCCATGCTCGAAGAGCTAAGGGAGACCGGAGAGGCGCGTTCCGCCGCTCGATGGGGCACCGAGGCGGAGCTCCGCGAGGCCATCGCGAACGCACTGGGAGTCCAACGGATCTGGGCACTCGAGCAAGAGTACGCGTCCGCTGAAGGCTGAGCATGACGAGTGCGCCTCACCTTGACGCGACCGACGGGTCGAGGTCTCCCGATGCGGGCGACACTCGCCACGTTCTCAGCACGACAATTGCCGATACCGGACGGCGGTGGGGTCGATCGGCGGCTCGACCCGCGTAATGCCACTCCAAGTGCCTGAAGCACGGCTCGTGGACCTCGCCACGTCGTAGGCTGCCCCGACCTTAGGGTAATCGGGACTCTCACCGGGAGCTCTCCGTCGTATGAGAGTGCGCAGGCGCAGCATCTGGGGAGCGTAGGGCTCCCTTGAGTCGTGTCCCACCGGCCTTTGACCGAGCGCCGGTCTGCAACATCACGAGTGCAACCGCCCCACTCCGTTTGCCGCAGCAGGGCAACGGTAGCCTCAGCAATTCTCGTAACGCTCTTATCACATGCGGTGTTTCCCGTCGTTAATGGCCACGTTGACACTCATTTCTCGGTTGCTATACTCCGCCCACTTGGGTCTCGGCCGATAGGACCAACTCGTCGGGGTTGGTACCGTCTGGGTCCAGCATGCGAAAAAATTGGGAGGGGAACTAATGCCTATTCATCGTTTCCAGGCGTTGCGCCGTACGGCGCTCATCGCCCTCGGAGTGTTGATTCTGGCCTTGCTCGCGGCTTGCGGCGGCGACGACGAACCAACGGCCGCACCGGCGGCGACGGCCACGACCGCACCTTCCGGCGGCGGATCGCAGGCAGCGCCGACGGCGACTCCCACGAGGACATCGTCCGGCGGCTCGACAACGGCGGCACCAACGGCGACTATTCCGGTGGACCCAGCGCTTGCCGAACGGCAGGCGAAGCTCACGGCAGGGCTCGTCTATCGTGAGCTGGACGCGGACTGGGACAGCAGTGCCCCCGAGATCCAGCGCCTCATTCCCCTGGCCGAGGCCGAGGGAAAGGTCTTGGTCACGACGTACGGTGACGCGACCGCACAGGCTTGGTGCGGTGCGTTCGAAGCCGAGTTTCCGGCTATCGATTGCGAAGGCCGCGGCATCGGCGCGGCCCAGATCACGGCTGCCCTGGTGACTGAGCGCGAGGCGGGCCAGAGAGGCACCGACGTGGCCAGCCTCGCCATGTCCCACACGGCGCAGCTCGACGACCGGGGCATGTTCGTGGAGATCGACTGGGCGGCGCTGGGAGTAGATGCAGGCCGCGTCTGGGACGCCAACGCCGAGTTCCCCGGGAATGCCATCGGCATCTATCAGAACCAGTACACCCACTTCGTGAACACTGACCTGATAGACCTCGAGGACCTCCCCAAGGACATGTTTGGCTTCAACGACCCCCAGTGGAAGGGGTTGATGTGTGCCAACGCCTTCCTGTTCAGGGCGGGGCAGGGCTTCACGGGCATCTACTACGACATCGAGCCCGTGGTTGAGTGGGGCCAGGACCTGATCAACGACCAGGACCTGATCGTCACGTCCAGCTGTGACCCGCTGCTCCTCTCGGGTGAGCGCCCGATCTACGTCTTCGGGTACGGCAACCCGCCGACCCTGTTGGAGAACCCCAACATTGAGCAGTTCTGGAACCCGGGTATGGGCGTGAACCTGTTCAGCATTGGGGTCATAGACGGTGGACCGAACCCCAACGCGGGCCGGCTGTTCGCGGCATGGGTCAGCGGTAAGGAGGGTTCGCAGGCCCAGTGGGACTGCTGTGGTTCCGGCTGGCCGGCCTACGGTCACGCCTCTGCAGGCATCACGACAGGCTCGTTCGCGGCACAGATGGTGTACGAGTCGATCGAGACCTTCCGCGACCGAATCAAGTGGCAGACGCAGTTCTCGCAGGAAGTATTCCCCGGAGCCCAATAAGGGCACCGGAGACCGGTGTCGCTGCGCCACCAGTAGCAGCGGGCGACACTTTCGCTGATGCGTCAAGGAGCGGAGGTGGGGCCATCCCCACCTCCGCTAGCACCTAACGGGAGAGACCAAGAAACGCATGGCTGTCACAGTCGGTCAGACTGAGCGCGGGCGAACGAGGTGGGGCCTCAGGATCCGTGGGGATGTGGTGATGATCGTGGCCGCCGTCGGGGCGGCCCTCTACATCATCGCCCCGCCGCTGGGGATGACGATCTACTCTGCCTTCCGGGTTCCCGCGGACCGTCTGCCTTTCGAATCGGGCGTCTCGTGGGGCATCTCCAACTTCACGAACGTCTACATCGAGGGATCGCTCCAGAGCACTTTGCTGGACACGGCCATATTCGCAGCGGGCTCTGTGCTCCTAGGCTTCGCCATCGGGTTTTCGTTGGCCTGGCTCGTTGAGCGGACCAACCTCCCCTTCCGCAACTATATCTTCGTCCTTCTGCTCTTCCCCCTCATGATGCCCAGCATCGTGGTGACCATCGGCTGGATTTTGCTGATGGGTAACAGGACCGGGATGATCAACATCTGGCTCCGAACCATCATCCCGTTCTTCGATGCCGGCCCCTTCGATATCTTCACCATGTACGGCATGGTCATGGTCCAAGGGTTCGGGCTGGCCACGATCATGTTCATCTTTTCCAGCGCCGCGTTACGCAGCATGGACCCGGCCCTCGAGGAGGCAAGCCGGGCCTCGGGAGCGCGGTTCTTTACGACCGTGCGTAGGGTCGTCGTGCCTATCCTGCGCCCCAGCGTCCTCGGTGTGATGGTCTTGGCCGTCATCCTCACAATCGAGTCGTTCGAGGTGCCGTTGCTGCTGGCTTTCGGTGCGAAGGCCGACATCCTCGCAACGCGGATTTGGTTCGCGTTGAATTCGTCAGCGGGCAACCCGCCCGCCTACGGTACCGTCTCGGCCCTCGGCCTGCATTTCATGCTCATTACGTACGTCCTGTTCTACGTCTACCACCGATTGACGAGACAGAGTGAGCGTTATGCCACGATGACCGGCAAGGGCTTTCGTGCGCGCCGCTACGATCTGGGCGTATGGCGGTGGATACTGCTGCCCTTCGTGGGGATATTCATCTTCATGCACGGCATCGCGCCCTTCCTCATCCTGGTGTGGACCAGCTTCCTCCCTTCCTACATACCCATCGGCCAGCGTGCATTCGATCGCTTATCCCTCGACCAGTACCGGAACCTGTTCGAAGACCACCGCCTGTCGTCGGCGATCATCAACACGCTCATCGTGTCGGTGACCGCGCCGACCATCGCGGTGCTCGTGGCGCTGGTCATCGCGTGGGTGGTTGTGCGAACGAGGATCGCGGCGCGCCTGCGACTAGCCCTGGACCTCTTCAGCTCCTCGTCTATCGCCATCCCGGGTGTCATAGCGGCGAACGCGTTCCTGCTTTTCTATATCAACCTGGGCAAGTGGGTTCCGATCTACGGCACGGTGATAGTGCTCATCCTCGTTTACTCCTATCGAATGGCGCTGGCATACCGCATTCAGCGCGCGGGGATCACCCAGATCGCCCGGGAGCTGGAAGAGGTGTCGCAGACCAGCGGTGGGTCGGGCTTTCAGACCTTCAGGCGAATCCTCTTCCCATTGGTCTCGCCGAGTCTGTTCGGCGCATGGATCCTCCTGTTCCTCGTGGCCTTCCGAGAGTTCACGCTGCCGCTCATCGTGCACCGCGCGACAGCCCCTCACGTCATCAGCGTGTTGGTGTTCAACCTGTATGGGCAATTCCAGGGGCAAGCGGCAGCGCTCGGGGTCCTGACAGTCATCTTCTTGGCCGGTTTCTTGACCTTTATCCGTCTATACGTCATGCGGAAAATCCGGACGTTCTAACTCCGCAGTACGAATGTCGGTGCACATACGCCCGGTTAGGACGATTTGACGAGGTGTACCACCAGAGTTACGATCAGGACGGTCTCTGCGAGGTTGCCGGGGGTCTCCGAGGTTTCCCCGACTAGAGCTTGAGGGGCTTCGGACGGGATTCAGTGCCCCGTCCGCCTGAGAAGGGGTCCTCCCTTCGAACCGTGGCCGGCGGAGGCAAGGTCTCTCCTCCGCCGGCCACCCGACGGTGACGGCCGGACCGGTCCAACTCGTCTGAGGCCAGCAATGGCTGGCCCGTGAGCGGTGACCCATCGACTCTTTGGAGGGTAGCCATGGTCAGCAAGGGTGACGGCAACTTGCCCGTCGGCGAAGCCGAATCCGCAGGCCGCGAGGCTTGGGGTGCCTCACAAATCGGACCCTTCGATTTCGTTCCCAAGCTTGGTTTCCGCGAGTACTGGTACCCCGGTGTGTGGTCCAGGGAGATCGGGAAACGCAAGCCCAAGCTCGTCAAACTACTCGACGATGACGTCGTCTTCTTCCGCGGCAGCGAGGGGAAGATCGCGGCACTGAGTGACTGGTGCCCACACCGCAACGCGCGGCTCTCTTTGGGCGTGAGCGAGTTTCCGGGCACGATCACGTGTCCCTACCATGGCTACACCTTCGACGGGATTGGCCAGTGTGTGGCAGGCCTTATCGACCACCCTGAATCCCCGGTGGTGGCCAAGATGAAGGCCCGGATGTACCCGACCGCCGAGCATGGGGGTGTCGTCTACGTCTGGATGGGGGAGACTGACCCCGTGCCGCTCGAAGAGGATCTTCCAGCAGAGTTGCTCCGACCTGACGTCCATCCCTACGTCCGCGTCAAAGAGTGGGAAACCAACTGGACCGAGCCCATCGCGCAGGGTGTGGACTTCCACGAAGGCTACCTGCACCGAATACAGCTGAGCTTGTTGCCCCTCTTCCCCAAGGAGCCCATCTGGGCCCGGTGGCTTATGAGCTTCACGCGGGTGGTCAACAAGAATTTAGGCTTCTTCAGGCCCAAGATTGCCTACTACGGAGGCGTCGAGGTCGTCGACGAATCGGAGAACTACTTCGTGACCAAGGCCAAGGCGCCGGTCTTCGGTCAAGGCTTCTATCCAGGGGTCAACGCCAAGTGGCCCAACAAGATCTGGTGGCGCAAGCTCCGCTTGTCCCGGCGCAGGTCTGTGGTGTCAACGACGGACTCGAACTTCGGAAGCAATAACGCACCGAGCTCGCTGCTGACAGGCAAGGCTTTTGACCATAGCGTCGAGCTACCGAGCAAGATCCGCTCGGTGGTCATGCCACAGAGCGTCCACCTGCGGTGGATGGTCCCGAAGACGATGGACGAAACGCGCGTGTGGACCTACACGATGTGCATCCGCCCACGCACGCCGTTCGGGCGCGCGTGGCAGAACGTCTGGTACTACTTCTGGCGCAAGTGGGCCATCGCCGTGGCCACCAACGAGAAGGAGGACCTAGCGACATTCATGAAGGGCAGGCTACGGTTCGACCTGCCGCAGAAGCTTGGCCCGATGGACGCTGGTCTCATCTACTTCCGCCGGCACCTCGCCCGGCGGTCGCGTGACTTCAAGCGACTCGGCGGTGCCCACGGGACCGTGAGGGCTCTGCCCACACGGACGGCGCGCGAGTGGCGAGCGGCAGTCGAAGCCGGGCACCAGGAAAGCGTCGCACCGGACAACCGCCTCAAGGCTGAGACCGAGACTGCGGCTGGGTGAGCCCACCCACCCCTTAGACGGCTGGTCGAGATAGAGGAACACCAGCCGGGTGGGCACCCTCGGAGGCGAAGCGGCCCGCCCTTGCGATTAGGGCAGGCTCGAAGCGACGACCCTCTCGCGATCGAGCAGTTGCTGCAAGAGCCGAGGTCCCGCGTAGTGCCGGTCAACCTGCTCGCCATCCAACACCTTCGACAACAATGCCACGAGCGTGTTGGCCTCTTCGTCGGTCAGGTGCCTGGCGAAGTGTTGGACTACGCCCGCTCTGAAGTCGGGCGAGGCCGCCATCAGTTGTTCTTGCCCCTTCGGCGTCAGCACCGCAAATGCGGAGCGTCGGTCGTTGTCCGGCCGGTCGCGGCGCACCAGGCCAGCCCGAACCATCCCATCGATTCGGCGCGACAGCCCGCTTCGGCTCAGCAGCAGCACGTCCGCGAGCTCGTAGAGTTGCAGACGCTGGCCGGGGGTCTCGTTGAGGAACAAGAGGATGTAATACCAGGCCACCGGGAGCCGGTGAGCCTTGGCTAGGTGGGTTTCCAGCCCAGCGAGGACGCTCTTCTGCGTCCGCAGGAGGTCTTGCCATGCTCTGTGGTGCTGAGGTGGCCCGGAGGAGGGGGTGGTCATCTTTGTCATCAAGGCGCAAATCTACCACGCCGACCATGCCGTGGAGGGTGGCCACCACGGTGCTATTGGGAGGATTAGACCTTTACTCCGGCTGATTGACAGAGGGGGGTCCCTCGGACACAATTGCGCATGCAATCGTGGGGTTTGAACGGCACAACCACGCCGCTCTGCCAACCGCGAGCAAACGACTCCGCACGCCAAGAAGGCGGGGAGGTCCACGGAGGCTGGATGGCGACCGTTGCTGAGAAACCCGGCGCCGACTTGGCGAATGCGCTCTGGAAAGAGACTGAGGCTGAGGCTGCCCACACGCCGATGGACGAGGTGCTGGAGGCGGCATCCCGGGGCGAAATATCGGACGACGGGTACTTTCATCTTCTAGGGGATCTGTGGGTTCTCAAGAGGATGATGTACTACGTGTACGGCTCCTGGGCGATGGGGCTGAACGTCAACGAATACCCGCCGACGGTGGCGTACCTGCTGAGCAAGCAGATCTACGACGAGTCGACCCACGAGATGCAGTACGTGGACGAGATACTGCGCCGCAAGTGGGCACGCACGCAGCAGGCAGCGTTCCGGCACCCGTACGGCCAGTTCTCCATGTCGACCCAGGTCGCCAGCTACATCTTTTCACTTCGAGGGCTCGCCAACTTTGCCCAGAACGTCCGGATCGCGGGGCTGAACCTCGGACCGAAGGTGCTGGAGCTGGCATGGCTCGAGCGCTTCGGCCAATCGCTGCCGGACGAGCGCATACGTGCGCTGTTCGCAAGCCAAGTGGCCGAAACCCGGAGCCACGTGTACATGGGTCGCGTTATCGTGGAGAGGTACGTACAGAAGCCCGTGGACCACGAGATAGCGAGGATTGAGTGGGACGTCATTAAGAAGTCCTACTGGGGCGCCATGGAAGAGATCGCCGGCCACGCCCTCGGGCGAGCGTCGGAGGTGCCCTCTCAAGAGAACGTCCCGGAAGACGTGGACTAGGCTCGTAAAGTAGCGCAAGAGGCTCCACGATGACCCAAAAGACCGAGCGGCCGCTGATCAAGATAGACCACGAGAAGTGCACCGAGTGCCGGATGTGCTACGTGGTCTGCCGCGAGATCAACATCAATGCCGTGGTGATCGACCCACAGTCCCAACACCGGTTCGAAATTGATGAGCGATGCACCTTCCCCGGATGCACCGTCTGCTTGATGTACTGCCCTGCCCCGGGGTCCATCTTCGAGGTGGCAACCGGCAGGTCCTTGGTCCCGCCGCCGTTGGAGATGTGGGCAGACGATAAGCGGTGGCCACGGAAGCCAGCGGCGAACAGATAGCTGGGCCAACCAGTTCCCAGGAGCAGAATGAAATGCACCCGATCCTTGATCGTTTCTTGAGCGACTTCGTCTACCCCACGGGGTTCAGCGGGCCCGGATACGAATTTCGCATGCGCCAGACCGAGCGAATGGTCCCCATCTGGGAGAAGGCCGTCGCAAACACCGAGAAAACCACGATAGAGAACCTCGAACGGCCAACCGACGAGTGGAAGAAGTTTCGAGGGCTCGGAGGGTACTCAGGTGAGGGCCCTCACATGTCAATCAAGCAGATGTCCACGCAGCTGCACAACATCCCGGTGCCGATGCAGGAAAAGTACATCGACATCCAGCGTATGCACGCCCGCCAGATCCTCGATGAGGTGCGTCACGGGCAGCTCCACTGCGACGTCTTGCTCCGAGGCGGTTGGATCGAAAACGAAGAGGAGTTGATGAATATCCCGCGGGCAGCAGCGCAGGGCAACCTGGCCTATTTTGGTCTTACGGCCATGTTCCCGCATGTCCATCCCCTCGCACGGGCTGCACAGCATTACTTCTTCGAGGGCGTTGCGTGCTTGGGCATCGCGACCGCCATCAGCATGACTGACGATCCCATTACGCTTCACGAGAACTTCAGTCAGCGCGACGAGGAGATGATGCATTTCCTCAAGGGCAAGTACAAGATCGACGCCTACGCTCTGACTCCTGAGGACCAGGCGCCCATAGAGGAGGTCTTCGACTTCCTGCTCGCGCCCTTCGCATCTACAGCCCAGCGGCTCCGAGAGGATCCGGCGCCCATCTAGGTTCGCAGAGGGCTTCGTAGCGCTAAGGACCCCCCGCTGGCCGCAGGTTCTGAACGGCCACCGATCGGAGTCTTGCATTGGTGAGGGAGATAGATTGAAGGTAAAGATTGATTTGGGCGTATGTATCGCGTGCGGAATCTGCCGCGAAGTTTGTCCGGAGCACGCCATACATCCGAAACTGCTGGACAACCACCACTGGTTCGAGGTGGTGGAAGCGGAGTGCACGGGATGCGGGGAATGCCTTGGGTATTGCCCGGAGCCCGGCTCCCTCGTGGAGTACGAGCCCGCCGCCGTGTAGAGAACGTCGAGGACACGAGCCGGAATGAACGCGCGGTGCCGGGGCGAGCACGAGTCAGTGTGCCCCTCTGCACCCAGCACGAAGGGTGGCAACGAGATGACGCAACGCAACGGTGAGAGCCCGCAACGAGTCCACGACGCCGACGATGCCGCCAAAGAGGCATGGGGGGCTTCCCAGATCGGCCCATTCGACTACGTGCCCAAGCTCGGCTTCCGTGAGTACTGGTACCCCGGCGTTTGGGCCAAGCAGGTGGGGAGGCGCAAGCCGACATTGGTCACGATGCTCGACCAGGACATCGTCTTCTTCCGGGCGAGTGACGGCAGCGTTGCCGCGCTAACGGATTGGTGCCCGCACCGTAACGCCCGTTTGTCGTTGGGCGTGAGCGAGTTCCCCGGCACGATCACGTGCCCCTACCACGGCTACACGTTCGACAGCACCGGCCAGTGTGTCGCTGGCCTCATCGACCACCCCGAATCACCCGTCGTCGCCAAGATGAAGGCGCGACACTTTCCGACGCAGGAGTTCAAGGGCATCGTCTTCGTCTGGATGGGGGAGACCGACCCGGTCCCCCTCGAGGAGGACCTGCCCGTGGAACTCACCGACGAGCGCAATGACCTCTATACGCGGATGAAGGTCTGGGAGACGAACTGGACTGAGCCGGTCAACCAGGGCGTCGACTTCCACGAGGGCTACCTGCACCGCAAGCAATTCGCGTCTCTTGGCGGGAGCAGGTTCAAGTTCCACGCCCTCTTCGACAAGAGTTTCGGCTTCTTCCGCGAGCGCATGTCCTTCTATGGAGGAGTACGAGTCGACACGGAGGGGGACAACTTCTACACCCTCAACCCAGCGGCTCCCCGATCAGGACCTCAGTACCATCCAGGAGTCAACGCCAGCTGGCCTCAGAAGCGCTGGTGGCAGTTCTTGAAGGCTCGCCGGCGGGGGCCGGCGGCCAACGGGGCCGGGCCCGCGCGTCAGAGCCTCATGGGCACTCCTCCGTTCCAACACGCTGGCCAGCTTCCATCGATCATCCGTGTATTCGGATCCGGGCCGCCCATGTCGGTCCACACGCGTTGGATGGTCCCCATCACGGTGGACCTCACACGGACGTGGACCTTCACCATAGGCCGGCGCCCGAAGACGTGGCCGGGGCGGCTGTGGAAGAACGCCTGGTACTACCTGTGGCGCAAGCCTTCGGTAGTGGTCCGCACCAACGAATGGGAGGACCTGGTGGTCTTCATGCGCGATCGGTTGCGCTTCGACCTGCCACAGAAGCTCGGACCGATAGACACCGGCGTCATTTATTTCAGGCGCCACCTAGCTCGTCGTTCGCGCGACTTCCAGCGCCTCGGGGGTGCGCACGGCACTGTGAAGGCGCCGCCTACCCGCACCGCCGACGAATGGCGGGCAGCCGTCGCCGCTGGCCTAGACGTCGACGCAGCCCCGGACAATCGTGTAGCGGCCGAGGCGGGGTAGTTGTTCCGAGAGGGGCTCGTCGGTCCTCTACAGCAGGACCGATACCAGCTCGGGAGGGAATGCGTAAGAACCTAGTCCAGGTGGATGACGCCATCCGCAAGATCCGAATGCTGGGAGTGGCGCCCGGCTAGCTACATGGGCCCTCCGTTCTGGGTTCGGACGGCTAGGAGGAGTTGGCCGTGGGCAAGGGCCTTCTGGACCCGGAGAGCTCGGAGTGGCGCAAAGAGAATCTGAGGCGCTTTGGGTCGTTCACACCGCACCCCGGTGCGGAGCCCATGGGATCAGAGGATGCCCAGTCCACCCTGTATGCCGACACGAGCGGTTGGAAGAAGTTCCTGGCCTTCCACCTGATGGTGGTTGCCATGGTGGCAGTCGTGTTTGGCCTCTTCCTTCTATTCATCACCATCATTAGCTGAAGGGACTGGCAGGCCCGATCCTGGGCACGCCTACGGCGCTCGCGGCGCGGGCCGGGGGACAGCATCCGGCCCCTACCGCACACACTCCAACGCAGTCCGTCCCTCACCACGCCAGATCTACGGCTGGGCTCTCGTTAGGATCGCGGTGGTAAGCGGCGCGTTTCATGATCTCAGACAAGCCGGTGGGACGATGGTCGTTGCTAGCCTGCTTCAGACGCCTCTCGCTGGACCGGCTGGACGGCGAATATGAACGCGGCGCAGGTGGCCCAGGCCACGGCAAGGATGATCATCCCGAGGGTATAGCTGCCGGTCAGGTCGAAGATGCTGGACATCATGAGCGGGCCCGCCGCGGCGCCAACAGTCGTCAACGGCACAACGACACCAGTGATCGCGCCCAGGTGGGCACGGCCAAAGTAGGTAGGCCACATGATGGGATTGAGCACCACGATGCCGCCGACGGCGTAGCCGGTCATTGCGGAGACGAGGATGAGCAAGGGGTAATAGCCGATGACCATCGGCAGGAGCAGCATGACGGGGACGGCGTAGAGCGCCAGGGCGATGAGGGCAACCCGGGGGTGGCTGCGCTCCGCCAGGAAGCCCCAGCCAAAGCGCGCGAGCATGGACATGAGCCCATAGACGGTGAAGGCCGCGGCGGCGGCCTGGCCCGAGTAGCCGCTGTCCATGTACCAGGAGATCATGCTCGCGGGCAGACCTACGACGGACAGGCTCGCCGCGGTAAGCCCCAGCGCGATGAACCAGAAGGTCCTGGTGCGCACGGCTTGCCCCATCGTGAGGCTTCGCGTCTCAGATAGCGCGCCCGTCGGCGCAGTAGTGGCTGATGCGGCCAGAGCGCCGTCGGGCAGCAGGCCCACATCCTCGGGCTGGCGGCGCACCAAGTAGGCGAAGGGAACGGTGAAAGCGAAGCTGGCAAGGGCGATGACCACCCAGGTCATCCGCCAGTCGGTGGCGTTGACGAGGGCGGTGAGAGGCAGGGGGATGACAAAGGCGGCCGCGCCGCCCGCGGTGGTGGCGAACGCCAGGGCCCGGCCGCGCTGACGGATGAACCACTTGGGTACGATGGCGGAGGTGATAACGAAGGACTGTCCCAGGGAGGCGAACCCTCCGAAGATGCCGAAGTAGAGCAGCCATTGCCATTCGTGGTCGGCGGTAGAAGCGAGGATGACCGTCCCTGCAGTGAGCATGCCGCTCGTCGCCATCATGATCGGAGAGCCGAATTTGCGGTCGAGGAAGTGGCCTACCAGGGGGGTTCCAATAGCAGCGATGACGGCGCGGATAGTGAGCGGGAGGAACAGGCTGGAACGGCTCCAGCCCAAGTCGTCCGCCATGGGCCCTGCCAGGACGGAGAGACCCCACAGGGCGATGATGGCGTTGACGAAGTTGGCTTGGAAGAGAACACCAACGATGACCCAGCCGTAGTAGACCGGCACCCGGGCCTGCCATGGGCGTCGGCCGAGGCCGTTGGCCGCCTTCCGCTCCAACTCAGCCTAGCCCGCTGTAGCCGTGGTGACGGCGGCCCCGTAGGGGTGAGTCAGCCGGGCTTCGCATCGGTTGCCTCCATGCCCCGAACGACGCGTCCCCGCTGCTGACAGCGTGAAAGCGTCGGGTCGTGGCATTCTCAGTCATTGGCCAGCAAGAGTACCCGCTCCAAGCACGCCAAGGAGCACGAGGACGCCGCGCGGGCCCCTTTCGCCACCGCCCCTGGCCTGCCCTCAACCGTTTGAAGCCGGTCACGGATCGCCACAACGTCCCTAACGAGCGGGGGCCTACCTTCTCGGGGAGTGGGCCCGGGGTCTTAGAAGCCTGCCCTGGGCCCTCAGCGCTACTCACCGCGGTCACCCGGGTATCCCGGTGACCTTCGTTTGAGTCGTCGCACCCGACCGGCTAGCCGAACGGACCGTCCCCTATTCGTTGAAGTGCGTCGCCTCCCGCCAAGCCAAGTAGTCCCGCAGCCCGCTCCTCAGGTCCAACTCGGCGACAAAGTCCACGTCCTGCTCCAGTCGAGTCACATCCATCCGGCTGGCCCGGCCGGGTATTTCCACTTCGGGCACATCGGTCATACGCAGATCGGCCCGTAGGTCTTGGAGCGTGGCGACCACCTCCGCGATAGACGTCGACTCCGCCGAGGAGTTGTTGTAGACGTCGTAGGACAGGGCTGGCGCGTCGAGGACGGCGCAGATCCCTGCGGCGATGTCGGCTACGTGGGTGAACGAGCGCTTCGCGGTGCGGTCACCTACCTCGATCGGCTCACCCCTGACGATATTGCCGGTCCACTTCTTCAGCAGCGACTGATTCGCCCGGTGCCCCGTGACCCGTTCCATCGGGCCGTATGGCGTGCCGACGCGCACTCTGGCGGTCTGAAAGCCATGAAGGTGTCCGTAGCGCTGCGTCAGCAACTCGCTGGCGTACTTGCCGATTGCATAGAGGCTCCGGGGGTTAGGCGGCGTGTCTTCGTGCAGCACATCGGGGAGGCCGGGGCCGTCGCCATACACGGAGCCCGAGCTAACGTAGACGAACCGGTCCACGGACACCTGCCGCGCCAGCTCCAACAGATTCGTCGTACCCATCAGGTTCACTTCGACGATGGACCGACTTTGTCCCTTCTCGATCTCGGGGAGGATGCCCGTGAAGACTGCTGCGTGAACGATCTTGTCAATGCCGGAGCTGGCCGCACGCTCCAGGCCCTCCGGGCGCAGGATGCTCCCCTGAACGAAGGTCACTTGTGACTTCCAGGGCTCGAGGTAGCCATCCACCAGCTCGTCCGGAGCCACCAGGTCCAGGGAAACCACGGTGTGGCCAGCCTTTGCCAACGCCCTGACGATGTTGCTGCCGACGAAGCCGGTCCCGCCAGTTACGAGAGTCGCCATGTGGCCTCCTACGCCTAGCTCTGTTTCCTTGGGGCACGAGTATTCACTAGCGGCCAGGTAGAGTCCGCACGCCCCCGGGTGTCCGTCGCGAATACGGCAACTAAGAGCGCCGCTATCCCAATCCAGACGGCCAGCCCGAGGAATGCGGACCCAAACCCCAACCGCGTAACGGCAAAACCGATTCCCAAGGGCCCCACCAGGGTTCCAGTGCTGGCAACCAGAGACCAAACGCCCAAGAATGCCCCCCGTCGTTCGGGTGGCGCGAGGTCCATGGCGAATACCTGCGTAGTACCCATAGTCATCCCCTCCGCCATCCCGTATACCAAGACCATGGTGAGGAGCCCACCGTAGTCGGTGCTAATCCCCAGTAGGTATGCCGCGACAGCCACCAGGGCAACACCCGGCACCATCATTTTCTTTCTGCCGTAGCGGTCGATGATGATTCCGTTGGGGAGGGAGACCACCAGGGAGATGGTGCCGGCGATGCCCATGAGTCCGCCGATGCCGGCGGCGGTGAGTCCAACGGTCTCCTGAGCGTACACCGGGAGGATTGCTTGGTAGACGCCGTGACTCATTATCGCGTTGCTGAAGGCGGCGAAAGCTAAGACTGCGAAGGTCCTGTTACGGAACGGGGAGAGGCCTAGACTCTTCCGGGGTGCTTGCTTGGTGCCCGCTTGGGTCGGCTGAGTCTCCGGCTTGCTCTCCTTGATGAGGTAGAGGGTGAGGAAAAAGATCATGACCTTGGTGATGCCATTGAAAAGAAAGGCATACCGGACACCTATGGTGGCCGCCAGTACGCCCGCGAAGACGGGGCCGGATAACAACCCGACCCGCGAAGCTATGTTCCTAGTGGCCACCACCTTCCCGCGGACGGACGGGTCGGTGACATCCGCTACCAACACCTGCGAGCTGGTGACCCAGATGGTGACTCCCATGTTGCCGATGAACTCGAGCACCAGGAGCTCGACGTAGCTATCGGAGAAAAAGATGGCAAAGGTGGTACCACCACGAATGGCGTTCCCGATGATGACGAGGGGTTTACGCCCCCATCGGTCCGCCAGAAGCCCAGTGATGGGACTCGCCACAATGCGCCCAACGGCGCTGGAGGAGATGATGAGCGTGATGAGGAACACGGACGCGCCGAAAGAGGAGGCTAAAATGGGCCGGGCGAGGAACAGCGACCCGGTCCCAAGACTCCAGAGGAAGAACATGGCGTATATGGGGAGGGTGCGGCTATCGATGACGCCGTTGAACAGGGCGAACCGACCGCTGGCGGGCTTGTTCACGGGCTATCCAGCCAGCATCCGCTGGACGGTGATGCCGTTCTCCGCGGGGCTGGGTGCGAGGTGACAGCCGGCCTCACTGAGGATGCGCACCTGTCCGCCGCTACTGAACATCTACGTGAGGCCGTGCACAGATGGTGTGAAGCCCTCGTGAAGGGATCGGATCCCCGGGAATTCGACTCCGCCCTGTCTCCACCATAAACACAACAAGGGCCCTGGGCTATCATCCCAGGGCCGTGACCCATTGAGTCTTGTCGCTAGACCGGAGTGAAAGCCTCAGACGGCACGGTCCAAGCGAGCATCAAGAAGAGGGTTCCACCGGATGCCTAAATACCGAGATCATCTTCCCCAGCTCGACGGTGGTCTGTTCCTAACGGACGGTGGCCTGGAAACGACCCTGATCTTCCATGACGGGTTCGACCTACCATACTTCGCCGCGTTTCACCTGCTCAAGGACGACGCTGGCACAGACGCGCTCACCCAGTACACCCTGCGCTACGCATCGATTGCTCGTGACAACCGCGCCGGCTTCGTCCTAGAGAGCCCTACGTGGAGGTCCAATCCTGACTGGGGCCGCAGGCTCGGTTACTCCGAAGGGGAGCTAGAAGCTGTCAATCGAAAAGCCATCGACCTTCTGGTCCGAGAACGCGCCGAAATTGAAACCGCAAGCTCGCCGATGGTTATAAGTGGCTGCATAGGTCCACGTGGCGACGGATACGATCCTGGCGCAATCATGACGCCAGAGGGGGCAGAGGCCTGCCACGCCGTTCAGATCGGCACTTTCGCCGGGACCGAGGCCGACATGGTCACGGCACTGACGCTCACCAACGCCAACGAAGCCATCGGAATCACGCGGGCAGCGAAGGCAGCCGGCATCCCGGTGGTGATCTCATTCACCGTCGAGACCGATGGTAACCTACCGACCGGCCAACCCCTCGAGGGCGCCGTCGAAGAGGTCGACGCGGCCACCGACCAGGGCCCTGCCTACTACATGATCAACTGCGCCCACCCGACGCACTTTGCAGGCGTCCTTAGGGGTGGGGCTTGGGTCGAACGCGTGCGCGGCCTGCGCGCCAACGCATCGAAGCTAAGCCATGCGGAGCTGGACGCGGCCACAGAGCTCGACGATGGGGACCCCGAGGAGTTCGGCTCGGAGCATGCGGTTATCCGCAAACAGGCGCCCTGGATCAACGTCCTCGGTGGGTGCTGCGGTACGGACCACCGACACATCGGCCAGATCGCTACCCGCGCCATCGGGGCTTGATCGGGCGCACAGCAACGGCGAAGGGATTTCCTTTTGGAGCGTGCCGCACGTGCTGGTCGTTTACGGTTAGATCGAATGGAATAAGTGGGCTCCCCTTTCGGAGCGGGTCAGCTCGAGGGCGCCAGCGAACTCACGACGGCGACAGTCTGTGAGTGAGGGCTGTCGCCGACGGCGGTCTTGAAAACCGGGCTCGGTCGCGCCGACGCAACGCACCTGGGCCCCGTCCGGACCATGACGAACTGGTAAACGGAGGATGTCCAGCGCAGGCTGGACCAGCCAAATCAGGCCGGACCAACCCGCTAGGCACCAAGAACCCTCCGGAGCGCGGGTGAAACCCTAGCGATACCCCGCTCGTAACCTGTTCTGATAGGCGGTGGGCATGGTCCACAAAATGCCTGCTCCTCGTTTGGTGCCGACAGGGAGGGACATGCATAAGACCGTGACGATGGTCACGTTGGCCGCTACGGCGGTGTTGTTGGCGGTGGCGTGCGGGGGCAGCGATCCCACTCCCACTCCGGCCGCGACATCGACCACCCCCGAGGTCGTGGACCAGGAGGTGACCGTGCTGACGACGGGGAGCCTCACCTTCGAGCCATCGGACATGAGTGTCGAGCCTGGTCAGGTGGTGCGGTTCATCGTTCGCAACGATTCCTCCTTCTCCCACACGTTCACCATCGCGGTGAACACAACGAAGGAGACCATCCTGACGGACGTGCGGCTGGCTGGCGGGCAGACGGTGACGACCATGGTCACTTTCCCGAGCGAGCCAGCCGACTTCTACCTGTTCTGCCGCCCGCATGAAGGCGCTGGGATGCACGGAACCATCCACTCGGGGACCGACCCGGACCAGACGCACCAGGACTCATCGTCCGCGACGTCGGACGCCGCCGCCCCGGCCGAGGACGGATACGACTACTAGAGCCCACTAGCGGTCGCCGAGATCTGTGGCACCGAGCCCGCCCATCGGCTGATGTCCCGAAAGCAAGCGCTGGCCGACTGGCTGGGCGACCGCGCAAGCGCCCCGAGTTCATGCACACGCCAATGAGAACCGTTCAGTCGTAGGTGTGCTACGTGATGGCGCCCGCCCTGAGAGACGTAGGGGCGTCACTTCTTAGATTCGGGCGACGGAGTTGATGGTCTGCATCATTGTTGCGTCTAGCGCCTGGCCATATGCTCGTTTGTGTGACGAGGTTGCTCCTACTCGGTCTGGCACTGGCAGCACTGACGAGCGGATGCTCGCGTGCAGTGGACGGTCCCGTTGGTGAATCTAGGGGAGGCTACGAAGAAGAGGTCTGGCAGCACCGGATCGACCGATCTTTCGAAGACACCGGGTGCCCTGCGCCACCTATTCACTCATATCCCGTGTCGTACTACACGGGTCCACTGATCGACACACACTTCCATCTGCCTCACATCCCGGACAGCGCACCCGGCTCAGAGGAAGGTGATCCGCGGGAGGGCGGGCTAAGTGGGGGGGCTAACACCGATTCCTCCCCCGACGAAAAGCGGCGCCCGTTCGCCGACCAGTTGCCGCTGCTCGGCAAGAACATCAACGTGGATGAGATAGCGTGCGCGCTGATCACCGATGGGTCAGTCAAAGCCTTCGCTTTCTTCCCCGTATTCCCGAGCATCGACTGGCAACTGCTCGAAGTCGCACGGCGCACGATGGAACGGTACTCACACCTATACGTGCCGTTCATCATGACGCCCGGTCCAGACGATGTCCCACCAACTGTGGATGGTGCGACCCTCTCAAAGATGCTCGACTCAAACCCGGGGTTGTTCGACGGATATGGAGAGATTGGGCTCTACGACATCCCTGGCCGAACATCGAAAGACTTTCCACCCGACGCACCGATATTCCAGGGAATCTACCCCGTTACGACCAAGCACAACCTCTTGGTCTATCTCCACCCCGGGGAAGGCCAGGTTGAGAACCTCGCACGAGCGGTATCCGAGAATTCGCAGATCAACTTCGTGGTTCACGGCCCAGAGATCCGTCGGGACATCACCAGCCTCATGGACCTGTACCCGAACATCTACTTCACCGTGAACGGGTTCTTCAGCGACACCTACATCCTGCGGCCCGAGGAGACGATCGAGAGCTTCATGGCCTTCACGCAGGATTACACCAGCCATCTCGAGGCTGACTTGGGGGCCTGGAAGGACCGTATCGAGGCGTACCCGGATCGATTCATGTGGGGCACGGACCGGGGCGGCCCGGCGGTCTGGACCTACGACCTTGACGTTGGCCTGCGGCTGGCGGACTACGGCCGAGCATTCATAGGCCAGCTTGATCCAAGTGTGCAGGAACAGTTCGCGCACCGGAACGCGGAACGGCTGATTGAGGTCGCCGGGCTAGGTGGAAGGTAGCGCCGAACCGTGCCCGCTGCGTACTCGGTTCCGTATGTGGGTGGTCCCGATTGGACGGACTCACCAGTGCCTAGCAGGCTGGGTCCCCACGTGGAACGCCAACATCTCTAGTACTTGAAGCTCGGGCTCCGTTGTTCAGCGGGAAGGCTGTATCCGTCGCACTCAAACGGGTACGCCAGGATGCCGCTCGCGAAGTCAGCGTCCGAGCGAAGCATCCCCAGAAGAAGAAGGAACCGGGCTGCACCCAGTGGAGGTGTTTGTCACCTGATCTTACGGTCGTGTTGATCGTTCCGTGAGGCACCTTGAATCTGAATGGCGCCATGGAATGGTCACCCACGCTACCGGCATACCCGATGACCTCCCCACGGTCAACGCTATGCCTCAACAAAGCACCGCAGAGACGAGGCGCCCGCGTGTCAGGAACGATGTAGTCGTCGTATTCGAAGAAGATACGACCCTGCGCTTGGATCGTGCCCTGCCATTCCTCGACCCCGATGCAGGCGGGGTCAACGTCGTGGCCGACAAGCAACGGGGAGGTGCGCAAGTGGTAGGTGCAGATCACCATCCCTGGCCAATCGCCATCCATCGACTCAAAGCACAGCTCCAAGTCGTCGAAAGGCTCCATTCGCCCGCCGTCTGGGCCGATGCGGTAAGTAGCACTTCTGTTGTCAAAGCCAATCAGCGCCATGTTGACTGGAGCGAGGATTGGTGTGCCATGGGGGAGCTCGAATTCCATGCTGGTTTTGCCAGGATATGGTTGAAGGCCAGGCATCCCCCCTTGTTTAGGTCCAAGCGTTATCAAGTTGGGGTCAGCTCCCGTGCCGTACAAATGGGTCTGCGTATTGACGTCGCCCAGGTTGGGTGGCCGAAAGGTGACCGCAGAGGCGGTCGTCTTGGGGATACCCGGGACCGTGGGGCGCTGAAGAGGCAGAGCCACTAGTGCACCAGGGGAGCCGGCTGCCTGGCTAACCGCCGCAAGCAAGCCAGGCAGCTGTGTTGGTGATGGCGTAGCCATCACGACTGTTGCCGGGGTCGGCGAAGCGTTGGCGGGTTGGCTCTGAAGTGCACCCGAGGCAGTCGCGGACTCGCCTGGAGCATCGGATGCCTCACCGCTCGTTGTACAAGCGGCCAGCGCTACCATCGCCGTGGCGAACAAGATGAGGGCACGCACGCTCTCCACGATGCGGCGAAGCAACCGAAGGGGGCTAGCAGGCAGCCACCCAATTCGAGCAACTGGCGACCCCTCTCGATAGGGCTACCGGCTGCCAAGGTAGTTTCCCAGTCGCGCTGGTTCTGATGGTTGACCCCCAACAGCAGCCGACCAGGGCGAAGGCCATGGATGCCGCAACGAGTAGCCCAGCGAACAGGGGGAGGCGCGAATAGGCGGCAGCGGTAGTTGTCATAGCGCCGCCAGTGTAGACAGCGCCCCGGCTGTTTGAAAGGAGCACAAGCCATCCAGGTGGGGGATGCAAGGTCGTCCATCTGGCGGCCCATCGCATCGTTACTGTTGCCGCCCCAGTCTCCCCCGAACTGCCGATTCGTCGCACGCACTGACCCACGTACGTTTGCATCGTAATCCAGACGATTCATGGGAGGCGGCCGTGCAATCAGCAAGTTCCAGAAGCTCAGTGTCCGTGACGGCGCGGGTGGCGCGATGGAGTGCGAACCACCGCTGGTGGGTGTTCGCGGCGAGCCTGCTGGTATTGGTCGCGGCCGTGGTCGCTTCTGTGACCTACTCGCCACAGCTCCAGGACGGCGACGGTAATGTTGGCGAGTCCAAGGTGGGGCTAGACGTTTTGGACAAACAGTTCCCCCAAGACGCAGACTCGCCGGAACAGCTCCTGTTTAACCATCCAAGCCTGAACGTGGACGACCGCGCCTACCAGGAGACGGTGGAAGTACTCGTAGCAGAGCTCCGCGAACTGCCGCAGGTGGTTTCCGTCTCGAGCTACTACGAGACCAATGACCCAAGCATGGTCTCAGAGGACCGGCACGTGCTGCGTGCGGCCGTCCTCATCGACTCCGAGATCGAGGTCGACGGCCACCGAGCCGACGCGGTGCTCGATGCGGTCAAGGAGGCTCGGCAAGCCGCCCAGGACGACGGCTACCCATCGCCATCGTGGGCAACGCGACCACCGGGCGAGAGATAGACGAGATGGTGGAAGATGACTTCGGCAAGATCATGATGATCTCGCTGGGACTCGGCCTCATCATCATGCTGCTCGCGTTCCGCGCCGTAGTGGCGGCGGTAATTCCACTGTCGCTGGCTGTCGGTGCAATCATCACCGCCACTGGCTTGGCGGCGGTCATCAGCCAGTCGTACGCGCTCAACCAGAGCTATAGCGAAATGATTCTGCTGCTCGGCCTGGCGGTCGGCATCGACTACTCGTTGTTCATCGTCAGCCGGTTCCGCAGCGAGCGGGAGGCCGGCCGGGACAAGGTGGACGCCATCACCGTGGCGAGCAACACGACCGGCCGGGCCGTCTTCTTCGGCGGCGTCACGGTCCTCGTCTCGCTCGCTGGGCTGATGTTGACCAATCACCCGATCTTCGTCTCGCTTGCACTTGGAGCGATGCTGGTGGTGGCGGTCACGATCGTTGGCTCGCTGACCTACCTCCCCGCAGTGCTCAGCATCCTGGGCGACAACGTCAACCGGCTGCGGGTCCCGCTGCTGGGCCGCATGAGCGGCAACGGCATCTGGGGCGCCATCACCGACAAGGTCATGGCCCGCCCCGCAATCTTCGCGGGGATCAGCGCCGCTGCACTTGTTGCCCTCGCGGTGCCGGCGGCCTTCCTCGACCTTGGGTTCCCGACCGGCTCCAAGTCCCTGAATGACGCGGTGAGCGCGAAGCAGGCCCTCCGCCTGCTCGAGGACCACTTCACCGCCGGCTTGACCGACCCCGTCTTCGTGGTGGTCTCGGCGGCGGACGTCACGGCACCCGAAGTCGAGAGCGCGGTCGGGGCGCTGATCGCGCAGGCGGAGGCCGACCCCGCTACCTTCTTCGGCCCGTTCGAGACTGTCGTGAACGCGGACGGCGACACGCTATTCGTACGGATGCCGGTAAGCGGCGAGATGAGCGAGGCGGAGGCCGCCGTCGACGCGCTACGGGACGAGATCGTGCCGTCTGCGTTCGGCAACACCGATGCGGAGGTGCAGGTCACCGGCGCCGCGGCGGGGAATAAGGATTTCCGCGACCACACGACCGGCAAGGCGCCCTACGTCTTCGGCTTCGTGCTGGGCGTCGCGTTCCTGCTGCTGCTGGTCATGTTCCGCTCGGTGGTCATCCCCGTGAAGTCCATCATCTTGAACCTGCTCTCCGTGGGCGCAGCCTACGGCGTGCTGGTGATGGTCTTCCAATGGGGCTGGGGAGTGAGCCTGCTCGGCTCGGAGGCCTCGACCATCTCGTCCTGGCTGCCACTGTTCATCTTCGCCATCCTGTTCGGGCTGTCGATGGACTACCACATGCTGATCCTGAACCGGGTCAAGGAGTCCTACGACGAGACCGGCGACAATGACCTTGCGGTCAGCACGGGCATTCGTCTGACGGCCGGTCAGATCACTGGCGCGGCGGCGATCATGGTGGGTGTGTTCTCCGCATTCGCCCTGGGCCGTGACATCGGCCTCCAGCAGTTCGGCGTCGGGCTGGGTGTAGCGGTGCTCATCGACGCGACGATAGTGCGCTCAGTACTGCTGCCGGCCACCATGAAGCTGCTGGGCGACATCAACTGGTACCTGCCCAGCTGGCTCGAGTGGCTGCCGAAGGTTTCGACCTCCGAGGGAGCCGCGGAAGTTCCCCCGACGCCCAACGGACGAGTTCTGGCACCCGCCCCTGCCGGCTAACGACGCCGACGGATCGAGGCCAACTGCGAGGGGCTCCAGCGAAACATGCTGGAGCCCCTCTTTTCGCCTCAAAGGCTGGTCCTGCCCCCGACGCGTCCTCCCACAGGATGACCCGCCGCTCACCGGGATGGCGACCATCGCTCCCTCTGTGGGGCGATGTCGCGAGCAAGGCCAGGCCCGAGGATTGGCTCTGGCAGACCGAACAACGATCCGCGGGCAGGCGAGCGCCATGACGACCATTGCAGCGCCCGGCTCACCATCGGTGTTGTCCTGCCACCCCAGACAGCCGGTCGGTAGGCGTAGAGGAGCTCCGTGGCACGGCTGAAGGAGGCGGTGCAGTCGATCTGCTCGATGGGCGTCCCCATAGAAGGGACAGGGCCTAGTCGCCAACCACGATCGTGCGGACGATGCCCGTCTCGATGAAGTCGGCGTCGAGCGCGTTGCCGGCCTTGTCTTCGATGATCATCCCCGCGAGCACCCAGGTGCCGGGCGGCGACCCGGGAGGCAGGGTCAGGTCAATGCGGTAGTCGGCGAACTCGTCGGCGACACCCACGAAGTACGGTGTATAGAAGTTCGCGTGGTAGTGATAGTCGAACAGCGTGCCTCCCGTCGGCTTGAGGAGGCGATAGGACACGATGCCGACACCCGAGTTATCGTCGCGGGCCCGATAGCGGATCGTCACGTCGGTCTCGCCGTCAGGCGCGGCAGGATTGCGCGGCTCCGCCTCGACGCGGATAGAGGCGATGTCGAGCTCCGGTTGCGCGTCGTCGGGCGAAGGCGTGACGATGTCGAACGACAGCGTCGCGTCTCGGAGATCGTAGCGCCGTTGGTTGCCGGCCTTGTCCGAAACCCAGAACTCGCGGAACGCCCACTCGCCGCTGGCGTGATCGCCACGGATAGGATAGCTAAACACGATTTCGCCAGTGCCACGCTGGTAAGACGCATAGACCTCCAATTGCTGACCGGAGCCGTAGTGCTGGAGCGTCGCATACCCGCCAAGGCCCTCGAGGGTCTCATCCGCGAGGGGGACCCGCACCAAGACCGTCCACTCATCGCCGCCGGAGGTAGTCTCCCCCCGCACCCCTGCGAGGTCCGCGATGGGCGCCTCCAAGTCCTCGTCGGGGTTGTCGGCGAACAACTGCCAGCCGAACTGGTCCTGACCCTCGAATCGCCGGTTGCCGGCGATGTCCTCCACGACGATCTGGCCGATGGTCCAGTAGCCGCCGGCCGCGGCGCCGTCGAGCGGGAATGCCGCCCGGAGGGCGAAGGGGTCTTCTCCCTCGGGCGCGAACTGCACGTCGACGAAGGTGTCTGCCGTCGAGAACAGCCGCCCGGATGCGCGCCCGGCGCCGTCGCCGTACGCGGGCGAAAGGCGCAGCGTGGCGGCGACCAGGTTGTCACCGGTGATGGACTTGGTCACGTCGACCTCGACGCCGACGATCTTGCCCGGGAAGGTGAAGTCAGGCTCGAGGTTGAAGACCTGAAACGTGAACTGCTCGTCGACGAGCGTGACGTACTCGTAGCCGTCGACGACGTCGGCCACGAACCCATACTTGGCGGGCGCGATGGTGCGCAGGTGGTCCGGCTCGTAGACGTAGTAAGCCAACGTTTCCGCGAAGTCCTCATCCGGGTTCAGCGCGGCCGCGTACGCGGAAGCGAAGTTCGTGGTTGTGGACCGATACCAATCCTCATCCACCGCGCCGCCCGCCTCAGCCTTGGGGTGGTCGACGGCACTGGTGGATGCCGCCAGAACGCCCGCTCCGCTGGGACTCGTGCTCCAGCCGCTCAAGGCGAGGAATTCGGTCCCGGCCCCTTCGTCGAGCACCTTGCGCCAGAGGAAGTGCGCCATCTCATGGGCGATGAGCCGGCGTATGTACGCCGCATCACCGCCCGTGAACGCGATGTCCATGAACTCGATGTAACCCAGATCCACCCACGCGATCGCGGGCGCGCTGGGATAGGTGGGGTTCGTCAGACCGTTGAGCCGCCGTACGACCTTGTCTAGGCCAGGGATGTTCCGGAACCCGGATGGAAGGTCCTCCAGTACCGAGGCCAGGTAGCGCAGCTCGTCGAGCGTGAAGGCCTGGAATTCGTCGGCGGGTTCGGCGGTGCCAACCGCGACCCCATAGCGGCTCTGGAGTATCTCCTCCAACAAGTAAGGATCGTCGTAGAAGGCGCGTAGCACCGCTCGGAACAGCCGGTTGGAGTAGAAGACGCGATCCGCGTTGCCATCGGCGCTGGGTTGGAGAGCGGGATTCGAGCGGGCGAACGCCAACCTGCTGAACCGCGCCCGGTTTACCGCCTCGCCCTCTGCCGCGAACGTCACCTCTACGTCCTCGGCGAGCTGCGCGTCAGTGGGCGTCACGCGCCAGGGCTTGGCGTCGAAGACGAGCAGCCGCGTCTGAGGAAGCCGGCGCACCATCTCGTACAGCAGGCCCACAGTCGAGGCGTCCCACTCTTCCTCGTCGTCGACGACTACGATGGCTATGTCGGCCAAACGCAGGGCTGCCGTGGAATTGAGCGTCAGCGTCGGCTGGCCGTCGAGGACGACAAGAGGGCGCGGGGCCGCTTCGGGCAGCGAAACCTCTCCGGTCAGCGAGTCGTCGGCGCGCCAGACGTAGGAGAAGTAAGGCTTTTGCAGGGGTGCCCATCGGAGCTCGACGGCGGCCGGACCGCTCGCATCGAAGTAGTCGAGCTGCACTCGGTGGGTTCCAGCAGATAGATGCGTCATGACCACGTGGTCACGCTGCTCCTGCGGGTACCACGCATCGATCAACGGCACGTCGTCGACGACCAATCGGACACCGTCGTCTGCGACCACGAGGAACTCGTAGTCGCCCTCGCCGAGATCGAACCCACCTTGCCACCTGACCGCGAAGCCGTCGGGCTGTAACGACGTGCTGGGGCATCGAAGCCCCATTCGAATGCGACTAACTCGTCGTCCTGTGTGTACGCGAGCGCGGTGAGGCTGGGGTCGTGGAAAAAGCAGCCCAGGAAGTGACCGTCACCGAAGCTTGGGCAGGGCGGCGGCTCGGGCGTCGGTGTCGGCTCAGGCGCGGCGCTTAGGCCCGTCGCACGCTCGATCCGAGGCCCGCCTAGGACACCGTCGATGCCCGTCGGGACGACGCGGCCCGTGCGACGTCACCCGGAATCAAGGGCGTTGGGGATGGAGTCGGTGCCGGGCCTTGCTCCCCTGCTGTGGTGCACGCCGATAGCACCATCGAGACCACTAGCAGCGTCGCACGAACGTCCATGTCTCCATTGTACCTGCGTGGGTGCGGGTCTCCTGTGGCTATTCCCGCGGCCACTCTACGCCCAAGCTCGCAGGGCGAACGAGCTCCGACCTGAGGAGCGAGCCCGGCTTGAAGCCCGCCGCGACGAGCTGGTCGGGTGGCTGGCGGCCCAGAGCGAGCGGCAAGAGGCTGTGGGCACTCTACCCGTTCGCGTGCGTTCGTTCCTTAAGGATGTTCAAGACCTCCATGTGCGACAGGCGAAGGCCTTGCTGCAGACAATCCTGCAATCAGCACACGTCTACCGTGACGGAAGCATTGAGTTGGAGTTCAGGACCTAGCTGCGAACCACGCCTGATGCAGCCGCACGTCGCCGCCCCTGCAACTTTCCAGCCTCGTTTGTGTGGGCGGTTTTACCCATACAGTGAGGGGATCCTGTTCAGCACCGGGAGTCTCATAGAAGCCGACCAAACCGACGGTGGCTAATTCTCGGCGGGCTGATTGGCCCGTTCGTCGCCGCCTCGACCGCGAGCCTAGCCCCGCAGGGATCAGGAGCAGGGTTTGGGCTCGGGGATGTTGTGCCCTACCTGTACGCTGCGGCAGCGCTGAGCGGGTTCGTCGCGCTGATCAACGTGGCCTTCCGCCGGCACTAGGCCGAGTTCGGCTTCGGCTGCGGACTATTCGGTGATCAGTCAGCCACCAAGCCCTGAAACCCGTTGGCGAAACGATGGGAATCCTGAAGATTTCGACAGTCATCGTCTGTGGCAGCCATTCGCTTGGCCATTGGGCCTCCTTGGATGACAGCCCTCGGTAGAGCAGCGAGCGCTTCTTCGGCGCGCTGACCGGTCGCAGGGCAGACCCGAAAGTCCTAGCCAGCCGAACTATCCGAGCTGGGTTGGGTCTCAGACCAAGGTGTGTCTGGACCAGAAAGTTTGGTCCCCCGTGGTTTGAGCGCCTGAGGAGCCGGCTAACGCGAAAGGCGGCGCCCGGGGAGAAGGTGCGCCGCCTTTAGGACCGGCGCACCAGATCAATGATGAACCGGGGTTGGCTGATCGGCTGCAAACGTACGACCGTGGCAGGCAAAGATCAAGGTTCTGTCAGAACTCAGTCCACTCACCGTCGACGGGCCAAGGCTCTCCTACCCCAACGTGGGGCTAGACAGCCAATTCAGCCATCGCCTGAAGACGCTCGCTAACCGTCGGTGCGAACCGGAACTCCCAAGCCCGAACGGTCTCATAACTGACCTCGAATCCCCTTTGGAGGAGCGGTTCGGCAACATCTCGGAAGCCGAGCTTGTAGCGCAGGCGCGAGAGGACCGCGAGCAATACGGCGTCGGTAGGGAACTGAAGGCGTTGAAGGGCAAGCCTGTGCGTTCGTTGGAGCGACGATCGCAGGTGCGACAGGCGAAGGTCTTGTAGCCGAGCGCGGTTCGTCGCTTTCTGCCCGAAACAGCCTTCGACTGACAATGCGAGCCGGCCATGAGATCGGTTCCTCATCCGGTTTGACTCAGATGGTAACTCCCTCGTGGTCCGGTTTCTGGCAGGCCCACGAACAAGGGGCCGGCCATTGAGGCCGGCCCCTTCGATCTCGCTTGACTACCGCGAGCGTCCGCCGCTAGCCGGCCTCGACGGGTGCTTCCTTCTCGATTGGCGGCCAGTAGACCCAGCCGGAGCCGGTCGTGACCTTGCGGGCGGGCATGTAGTCGGTCCACTCGGCCTTGTGGCCGGCCTTGACCTCATCGACCGCACCGGCGACAACCGTCCAGCAGCGCAGCTCGCCTGTGCCGCCGACAAAGTTCTCGGAGCGGAAGGAGAACATGGCCTTGAGGTTATCGGCCTGGCCGGAGGTCAGCTGGTCCAAGAACCAGTTGTCCAGGGGCTCGTCCACCCAGCCCGTGCGGGGCCCACGCGGGTCGTGGGACATGCCACCCGAGCCGTAGATCGCGATGCGCTTGGATGAGCTCTCGCAGATACGGGCGATGGCGCGGCCCAACTCAAGGCAGCGCTCGCCGTTCAGGATCGCGGGGGGGCCGTCGTCCACGTTGACGAAGACGAGCACGATCGGGATGTCCATATCGGGCAGGAGATGGAGTCCGGGATTGCCCCAACCGTGAGGCACGCCTCGGTCCGGCTGCGACTGAGGGTTCATCTCCGTGATGATCGCCGCATCGAAGCCGTCCTTCACCAAACCGTTCAGGATGGCCTGGGAGAGCTCCTGGTCAACCTTCACGGGGTAGCGGAACTGCTCGTCGTAGGGGCTCGGGGTCGGGTCCATGTCCTGCAGGCCCGTGTTGTGGACCGTGTCTACGTCGGGCCCGACGTAGACGGCGACGTTCGGAATGTTGGAGCCGTCGAACCACTCACGCTGGTCGCCGATGACGGCAATGATCACGTCAGGGTTGAACTTGGTCAGCTCCTCCTTCAAGCGCGCGAAGTTCGCCTTGATGCGGGGGACCCGCTCAGCGATCACTTCTTCGGTCTCGAGCTCGGTCTCGGGCGGCTGCGGGTGACCGTCGTTCAGGCGCGCGTGCATCTTCTGCCACCCGGCATAGGTGGAAGAGAAGAGGCTGGGTGCGTGGGAAGATGCGAGGCCCATTCGAATTGGCATGACGTCCTCCTTATTACTTCGACTACTCGACCAGTCGTTGCAATCGTTGCTATCTGAATCGTCGGCCGGTCGTCGCCGGACGACGACGATCGATCACGATCGACGGCCATATTCTACTCCCGCCCTCCTGCCGCCTGCCACGCTAGGGTTTCCAGTAGGCGAAAGCGGTCCCGACCGTGGCGTGGTGGAAGCGGATGTAGTCCACGACGTTCGCCTTGGCGCCCAGACTCTCCATGGCCGCGCCGACGGCGATCCACTGGCGGACCTCCGCGGTGGCCCCGCGCACGGTGTTGGAGTCGAGGTCCCAAATCGATGCCAGCTGCTCGGCTCGGCCCCGCCGCAGGCGGGAAAGCACCCAGTCGTCCAGGCGCTCGTCCACCCACCCCGCGAGGTATCCCTGTGGGTCGCCGGAGAGCCCGCCCACCGCGATCAGCGCGATGCGCTCGTCCCGCTCGCCCAGGACGCTGGCCATCGCGCGGCCCAGTGGTGGCATCCGGTGTCCGCTGATGGCGGGCTGGCGATGCGCGTTAATGAACACCGGGACCACGGGCGTGGCGAGACCGACCAGTTTGCGTACCGGCTCGGTCAGTGCCTGGCCCGCGCCGTCTTCCGGCGAGCCCATCGGCTTGAAGAAGCGGCTGATGTTTACGTCGAAGCCCTCCTCAGTCAGCTCGTCCGCCAACCAGGCCGACACCACGGTGTGGCACGCCAGCGTGACCTGCTCGCCGTCGCTCGGCGCCTCACCGACCTCTGCATAGTGGGTCGTGCCCCATATCTCCTCACCCACGTAGACGCTGATCTGAGGGACCTGCGTGTCATTGAAGATGCGCCCCTTGTCCGACGACAACACGACCACCGTGTCGGGCTTGGCGGCGGCCAGCTGCTTTTTCAGCTCACCGAACCCGGCATCGATTCGCTTGGCGTAGTCGTCGAGCGTCTCGGCGGTTTCCGTCTCCGCGCGGTTCGGCTGCGGCACGTCCTTAATGAGCTGCCGATAGATGTCGTCCCAGCGCTCGCGCGGCCGATACAGAACGGGCGAGTTTGAGATGGCAGCGCCAAGAACGACAGGCATGGGGACTCCTTGTAGCGGGGGCGGTGGCCGAGGGCGCGACGGTATAGGCGCCGCTCCGGGGTGTCAACTTGGCCACCGCCCCACCCGGCCCTCGCCCGTCCATGAGGTCGCGAGCGGCGATTCCGGCCTCCACCTCGTAGCGTCCAGCCATACGTGACGCGCGCGCGTCTCTTAATAGGCTGGACAGAGGACGAAAAAGGCCGGACCCGACAGACGGACTTGTTGCCTCCCGTTCGGTGCGGAACGGGCCTCGGTTGCCGATGCGGATTGCTCATATCCTCCACGTTTCTGGCCCTTCGCCCGCGTCCTAATTACCAAACTAGGACACTACCCAAAGCTGTGCCCCACTTGCGTTTCACGGGGGGGTGGTGTATCCAACGCGCGGGGGCAGCCGGTCTCACGGCGCTCCTCCCTCAGTGGCGCGGCAGGCTCTAGCTGCCGCGTCACCTCGTCCGGACCTTTGGGCACCATCGTTCCCGGTGCCGGTCGACCGACGCCTCTGGTCTACCTGACGACCACCAAGAGGCCTTTGGTACTACACTAGTGCTCCTCTCTCTTACCCTTAGGACGGGCTGTCCTCAAAGGGGGATTCATCCAATACACATTCTTGAGTAGGACCGGCGTCCAGGTATCGAGGATTTCCTTAGGGACCGCCACGTTTGGTACGGCCCCCCTGGAACGCGACGCCATCGCCATGATCCACGGGGCCTACGACCTTGGGATCAACTACATCGACACGTCAGATAACTACGGGAACCGGCCCGACTGGGATCGGCCGGGCGCACCACCGGCCCATGAGAGGAAATCGGCCGAGGAAATCGTGGGCGCGGCGGTCAAAGGGCGACGCCACGACTTCATCATCGCCACCAAGGTTTCGCCGCGCTACGGCGGGCCCGTCAAGGACGGCAAGCTCGATTCGGCGGGTCTGGACCGAGCCCACATCATGAAGATGGCCGAGCGGTCCTTGCGGAGGCTCGAGACCGACTACATCGACATCTACAATGCCCACCACCCCGATCCACATACGCCGATCGACCAGACCCTTGGGGCACTTGAGGACCTCGTGAGGGCGGGGAAGATTCGCTACTACACTCTGGGGGGCTATCCGGCATGGGAGTTCGTTGAGGCTGTGATGACGGCAACGAGGGTAGGCATGCCCGAGCCTGCGGCTCACCAGGTTCCCTATACGATCACGAATCGAGCTGTGGAGCGTGAAATCGTGCCCGCGTGCCTTCGATTCGGCATCAGTTTGACGACATACGCCCCGTTCGGCGGTGGCTACCTCGCCGGCCTGCAACCGACCCACCGTCCGTTTGCAGGGATGCAACGCTACCGAGGAGGCCAAGGGCCCTCCTTCACCCCGGAGCAGATCGCAGTCGCAGAGAAGATCGAAGCGTTCGGCAAGGAATGGGGCTACACGCCCTCCCAGCTCGCGGTCGCATGGGTGCTCTCGAGGCCGGGCGTCGCCAACGTGGTCGTCGGCGCGGAGAGCCTCGATGAGATCAAAGAGAATGCCCTGGCCGCGGACATCTCGCTCGCCGAGCAGCAGTTGCAGGCACTGAGTGACATTGGCGAGCTGCCACCCACCCAGAGGGCGAGCGCTCGGTAGTCCCCGACGACGCCACGCAAGTAGCCCAGCTGGCACAAGGTCGCGAAACGCTTCCCATCAGCGATTTGCCCGGACAACCCCGCTCCCTCGACGCGCTCGGAGGAGTCGTGTTTTGCAGTCTGTGCGGCGCGGCGAACGCCACCGCCGCCAAGTACTGCGAGAGATGCTGGTCCAGCCTGGCTGACCCGATCGTAGACCCCGTCGAGGCGGAGCAGTTGCGCCGGTCCTACCGCCACGCCAAGCTGCGCCGCCGATTGATCCGGTCGAGCCTCGTGGCGCTCGCGTTGGCATTCTTGGCCTGGTACTCGCTGAACCTCGTCCTGAGCTCACCCGTCCCACAACCGTCAGGTCTATCCCAGGCGATTGTCGGGCCGTCGGCATGGGCATTGCCAGGCAGGGACTTAGCGGGCACGTCACGGGTCGACGAACCGCTTCGGCTCGAAGGAGAGGTGCTTTGGCGTCATGACACCAGCGGAGCCCATGGAGCGTCGCTGGCGGTGGCACGCGGGGTCGTCTACCTAGCGGCCGATCGGCGAGTGCTCGCCCTCGATGCCGAAACAGGCGTCCAGATCTGGGGCCGCGATATCGCCAATCCGGCGTCCGCCCCCCCGGTGGTAACCACCGAGGCATTGTACGTGGGCTTGCGTGATGGCCAGCTCCTTGCGCTCCGTAGGGAGACAGGCGAGCTGAGGTGGTCTCGCGCGTTCGACGGCAGCGTCTCGACTGCCCCGGTCGTACGAGAGGGCGTCCTGTACCTGGGCCTCTCCACCGGGAGGATGGTGGCTCTGGACGCGCAGACGGGGCACGACCTATGGCGCTACGAAACGGGCAGCTGGATAGGGGCTGCTCCGATATTTGCCGACAACGTCATGGCGCTGTTGAGCCAGAACGGGGATGTCCACTTCTTGGATGTCGTCACCGGTGAGCTAAGGATGGACTACGGCATCGGGCAGTTGACCCAAAGCTCCCCTGCTTTCGTGAACGCCACCTTCGTGGCGACATCGGATCGAGGCCACGTAGTAGCGCTGGACGCAGAAAAGGTCGAATACCCATTGGAAGACTGGCTGCGAGCGCTCCGCACGCAGGTGTACCTCTGGGGCCTCCAAGGAAGCCGGCCCACGCCGAAGGGTGAGCTGTGGCGCCGCAGCGTGGAGGATGGGTCCGGTTTTCGATCGCCGGCCGTCGCGGACGGGTCGGTCTACGTCGTATCGGAGAACGGCACGCTCTTTTCCATCGAAGCTGTCTCTGGGGACGTGCTTTGGGAACACCAGTCGAATGCCCCTGTTGATGCGGGACCCGTCGTCGCGGGGGATAAGGTCTACATCGCCACCAGAACAGGACAGGTGCTTGAGATCGAGCGGGGATCTGGGCTGCTTGCGGCCGAGTTCTCGGTTGCTCCAGGCCTCACGGAATTGGTGATAGCCGACGGCGCCGTCTTTCTGCTGACCGCGGACGGGATGCTCTACGCAGTTCGATAGCCTTCCTGGGCCCCAAGCGCAGTGCGGCATTGTCCCTGAGCAAGCCCCTCGGCACAACCGTTTCTCGTAAGCTTGGGGCCGTTTCTTGGCCGTTGACAGGCCTATGGTGTGGACTTACTGTTCCGTCTGCCTCGCCAGACCTTCAACAAGAGAGGCAACTCGACAGCTGCCCGCGGAGAAGCGACAGCAGCGGAGAAAAACATGGCACTCGACATCGGACGATCGTCAATGCAGCAGTACGTGGACAAGAAGCGCGGCCTGATCAGCCGCGAGATCTTCGTCAACCCGGAGCTCTACGCGCTCGAGCTCGAACGGGTCTTCGCCCGCTGCTGGCTCTTCGTTGGGTTCGAGGACCAAGTCCGCAAGCCCGGCGACTACTTCGTCTCCCGCATGGGAGAGGAGTCCGTCATCCTCACGCGTGACCGCCAAGACAAGGTCCACGTCTTCCTCAACTCCTGCATGCACCGGGGCATGAAGGTCTGCCGCTACGACGAGGGGAACACGCCGGTGTTCACCTGCCCCTACCACGGGTGGAGCTATGGCCTCGGTGGTGAGCTGGTGGGGGTCCCCCACTACAAGGAGGCCTACTACGAGGAGCTGGACAAGTCGGAGTGGGGTCTGGCCGAGGTGGCCCAGCTGCGCAGCTACAAAGGGACCATCTGGGCGACCTGGGACCCGCAGGCGCCGCCCTTCGAGGAGTTCGTCGGCGACAACCTCCTCGGCTTGGGCCTCTTCCTCGACAAGGAAGACGGCTCCGAGGCGGACATGGAGGTGCTGGGGTTGTACAAGTGGGTGTTCCCGGCGAACTGGAAGTTCGGTGCCGAGAACTTCCTGGGTGACGGCTACCACGGCACCCCCACCCACCGCTCCGTCGAGCTCGTCGGCATCAACCCCGCAGGCGGCAAGAGCAGGATGACCTCGGGGAACCGACAGGCCATGGAAGCCTCGATGAGCTTCAACGTCTCCCACCACGGCTCGGGCCGGCTCGGCCTGCGCATCGCCCCGCCGGACCTGCCCTTCATTGAGGAATACCCCAACAATCCTATCGTGCAGGAGTACTACCGCGGGGTGTACGAGCGGCGCAAGGAGAACATGGGTGAGCGCTGGCGTCTTTCTTCGGGCAACGGCAACATCTTTCCCAACGCCACGCAGGGGACCAGGCAGAGCATGTGCGTCTGGCACCCCAACGGGGTCGACTCCACGGAGTGCTGGCGCTGGTATTGGGTCGACCGCGACGCGCCCGAAGAGGTGAAGGACATGCTCCGCCACTACTACATGAGTTATGGCGGCCCCACCGGCCTGACCGAAGAGGACGACATGGAGAACTGGAACTACGCCCACAAGGCCAGCAAGGGCACCATCGCCAAGCGCTATCCGTACCACTACGGTATGGGCATTGGCCACGAGATCCAGAGCCATCCAGCGCTCGACGAGTTCGGCATCGAGATCAACGGTACCGCCAGCCCGTCGAGGCCGGGGCGAAAGCCCACGGAGCAGAACCAGCGCGGCGCCTACTACTTCTGGGCCGACCTCATGGAGGCCGAGACGTGGGACGACCTCCGCGCGCAGGGTCGCTGGCAATAGCCCCGGCGCTCCATCGTTACGAACCCTAGACGAAGGAGATGGCGACAATGCCAACGGTCAACCTGAACGGGTTTCAGCATTACTACGACGATGAGGGCGCGGGTGAAGCAATTGTCATGCTCCACGGTGCGATGGGAAGCGCCCATAACTTCGAACGGCACGTTCCAATCCTCAGCCAAAGCCTCCGGGTGATCGTCCCGGACATGCGAGGCATGGGCCGTAGCGAGCACGTCGGCGAGCTCTCGTCCCCATCGGCGTGGCTGGAGGACTTGATCGCCCTAATGGATCACCTCGGCCTGGCAGACGCGCACATCTTCGGCAACAGCCTTGGGTCGCGCGTTGGCATGCGGCTTGCCATCGACACGCCGGCCCGCGCCCGTTCGCTCATCCTGCAATCGCCACACATCTACCTGACCCCTGGGTTGGACGCGGCGCAGAACCAGGCTGGAGGAGACGGCACTACTCTCCCACCAGAGCGACAGGCAGACCTGCAACGCCGCCATGGGGAGGATTGGCTTGACGTAGTCCGCAACTACTTCAGCATCCGAAACGCGCCCGGCCTCCAAGAATTCTACGACCTGAAAGCCCCGCTAACCGAGATCACCTGTCCCGTATTGGCGATTTCCGCTGATAGTCGAGGTCACACACTCGATCACGCCCTAGAACTCCACGAGCGACTACGTCGGACTCGCCTTGCTGTGATCCCGGCTTTCAGCGCCCCAGGTGCGACGGGCGCTCCACAGATCCCGGCTGAGATGGTATGCGACCTCGTGCTGAACTTCGTAGGAAGCCTGACGCCGGTGCAAGCAGCGGGCTGAGGAAAAGGGGTGAGCCCAGGGCCGGCGCGAGCCGCACGACCGAGGTAGCCCTGGGACCCAAAGGAGCGGAGCCATGGCCCTCGACACCGCACGGCCATCGATGCAGCAGTACGTGGACAAGAAGCGGGGCATCGTCAGCCGTGAAATCTTCGTCAACCCGGAGCTCTACGCGCTCGAGCTCGAACGGGTCTTCGCCCGCTGCTGGCTCTTCGTTGGGTTCGAGGACCAGGTCCGTAAGCCCGGCGACTACTTCGTCTCCCGCATGGGAGAGGAGTCCGTCATTCTCACGCGTGACCGCCAAGACAAGGTCCACGTCTTCCTCAACTCCTGCATGCACCGGGGCATGAAGGTCTGCCGCTACGACGAGGGGAACACGCCCGTGTTCACCTGCCCCTACCACGGGTGGAGCTATGGCCTCGGTGGTGAGTTGGTGGGGGTCCCCCACTACAAGGAGGCCTACTACGAGGAGCTGGACAAGTCGGAGTGGGGTCTGGCCGAGGTGGCCCAGCTGCATAGCTACAAGGGGACCATCTGGGCGACCTGGGACCCGCAGGCGCCTCCCTTCGAGGAGTTCGTGGGCGACAACCTCCTTGGTTTGAGCATGCACTTCGACAAGCGGAACGGGGAAGAGGCCGACATGGAGGTGCTGGGACTGTACAAGTGGGTGTTCCCGGCGAATTGGAAGTTCGGTGCCGAGAACTTCCTGGGCGACGGCTACCACGGTACCCCCACTCACCGCTCCGTCGAGCTCGTCGGCATCAACCCCGCTGGCGGCAGGAGCCGGATGACCGCATCGGACCGCCAGATGTGGGATGCGTCTCTCAGCTTTGACATTTCTCATCACGGCTCGGGGCAGCTCAGTATCCGGGTTACGCCGCCCGACTTCCCCTACAGTCCAACGTACCCGGACAACCCCGTGGTCGAAGAGTACTACCGGGCGATGTACGAGCGGCGGAAGGAGGTGCTCGGGGAACGTGCGCGCCTGCTGCCTGGTAACGGGAACATCTTCCCCAACTCCACCCAGGGCACTCACCAGAGCATGTGCGTCTGGCATCCCAACGGCGTCGACTCCACGGAATGCTGGCGCTGGTATTGGGTCGACCGCACCGCGCCCGAAGAGGTGAAGGACATGCTCCGCCATTACTACATGCGTTATGGCGGCCCCACTGGCCTGACCGAAGAGGACGACATGGAGAATTGGAACTACGCCCACAAGGCCAGTAAAGGCACCATCGCCAAGCGCTACCGCTATCACTACGGTATGGGCGTCGGCCACGAGATCAAGAGCCACCCAGCCCTCGACGAGCTTGGCATCAAGATCAGCGGTACCCTCAGCCAATCCAGGCCCGGCCGCCGGCCGTCGGAGCAGAACCAGCGCGGCGCCTACTACTTCTGGGCCGACCTCATGGAGGCCGAGACGTGGGACGACCTCCGCGCGCAGGGCCGCTGGCGATAGGGTCCGTCAGCGCACAGCCGTTAGGCAATCAGAATCGAGGAGGATAGGGATGGTCACGAAGCAACGGGAGTCCGCTCTCGACCGAATGCTCTTGGATCACGAGGTGGAGCAGTTCTTCACCTACGAAGTCTCGCTATTGGACGAGCGTCTGTGGGACGAGTGGCTTGAGCTGCTTACGGACGATATCCGGTACTACATGCCGATCATGCGCAACGTGAAGTACGGGGAGCAAGAGCGAGAACTAACACCGGAGCGCAAAGGGATCAACTACTTCGACGAGGGGAAGGACATTCTGTCGAAGCGGCTCCAGCAAATCCAGACCGGTATCCACTGGGCGGAGGAGCCCTTGTCCCGCATTGTCCACATGGTCACCAACGTCCGGATCACTGACGTGAGCGACGATGGCACCGAGATCCGTACCAAGTGCAGCTTCCTGACCTATCGGAATCGGGTCGAGACGGAAACCGATTTCTTCGTGGGGCGTCGTCGGGACACCCTTCGCAGAGTGGATAACGAGCTGAAGGTCGCCCGGCGCGAAGTCTACCTGGCGCAGAACGTCCTGCTGGCCAAGAACATCACGCTCCTCTTCTAACCCGCTCACCCACCCCACGCAGCATGCGCCGGGAAGCCCTTACGACCGAGAGGAATAATCAGTGGCAAAGCAAGAGCAATCACAATCGCAGCCCACTTACGGCGGGAACCTGAACGTCAACATCCGTGACCTCGAGCCGGGAGACCAGTTCAAAACTACCTCCGGGGGTACCGCTGAAGTCGTCATGAATCCCAAGGACGGTCTCTGGGTGGTGATCCGCTACCTTGAGCCGCCGTCGGACGAACCGGACAAGGCAGGCGCCGAAGACATGGTGTATGTGGACGGCGTCGGCGAGCTCGTATCGACCGCCAACAAGCAGGGCGGCGGCTAGCGCGAGCCGTCGGGGAAGCTAGGCCGCGGCACATTTCGGCTCAGGCACGCCGTTGACAGGCCTATGGTGTGGACTTACTGTTCCGTCTGCCTCGCCAGACCTTCAACAAGAGAGGCAACTCGACAGCTGCCCGCGGAGAAGCGACAGCAGCGGAGAAAAACATGGCACTCGACATCGGACGATCGTCAATGCAGCAGTACGTGGACAAGAAGCGCGGCCTGATCAGCCGCGAGATCTTCGTCAACCCGGAGCTCTACGCGCTCGAGCTCGAACGGGTCTTCGCCCGCTGCTGGCTCTTCGTTGGGTTCGAGGACCAAGTCCGCAAGCCCGGCGACTACTTCGTCTCCCGCATGGGAGAGGAGTCCGTCATCCTCACGCGTGACCGCCAAGACAAGGTCCACGTCTTCCTCAACTCCTGCATGCACCGGGGCATGAAGGTCTGCCGCTACGACGAGGGGAACACGCCGGTGTTCACCTGCCCCTACCACGGGTGGAGCTATGGCCTCGGTGGTGAGCTGGTGGGGGTCCCCCACTACAAGGAGGCCTACTACGAGGAGCTGGACAAGTCGGAGTGGGGTCTGGCCGAGGTGGCCCAGCTGCGCAGCTACAAAGGGACCATCTGGGCGACCTGGGACCCGCAGGCGCCGCCCTTCGAGGAGTTCGTCGGCGACAACCTCCTCGGCTTGGGCCTCTTCCTCGACAAGGAAGACGGCTCCGAGGCGGACATGGAGGTGCTGGGGCTGTACAAGTGGGTGTTCCCGGCGAACTGGAAGTTCGGTGCCGAGAACTTCCTGGGTGACGGCTACCACGGCACCCCCACCCACCGCTCCGTCGAGCTCGTCGGCACGAACCCCGGCGGCGGCAAAGGCCGCGCTACGGAAGGCAGCCGCCAGGCTAACGCGGCCTCAACAAGCTTCAACGTCTCCCACCACGGCTCGGGCCGGCTCAGCCTACGCATCGCCCCGCCGGACCTCCCCTACATCCCAACGTTCCCGGACAACCCCGTTGCGGAGGAGTACTACCGCGGGGTGTACGAGCGGCGCAAGGAGAACATGGGTGAGCGCTGGCGTCTTTCTTCGGGCAACGGCAACATCTTTCCCAACGCCACGCAGGGGACTAGGCAGAGCGTATGCGTGTGGCACCCCAACGGGGTCGACTCCACGGAGTGCTGGCGCTGGTATTGGGTCGACCGCGACGCGCCCGAAGAGGTGAAGGACATGCTCCGCCACTACTACATGCGTTATGGCGGTCCCACCGGCCTCACCGAAGAGGACGACATGGAGAACTGGAACTACGCTCACAAGGCCAGTAAGGGCACCATCGCCAAGCGCCATCCGTACCACTACGGTATGGGCCTTGGCCACGAAGTCCAGAGCCATCCAGCGCTCGACGAGTTCGGCATCGAGATCAACGGTACCGCCAGCCCTTCGACGTCGGGGCGAAAGCCAACGGAGCAGAACCAGCGCGGCGCCTACTACTTCTGGGCCGACCTCATGGAGGCCGAGACGTGGGACGACCTCCGCGCGCAGGGCCGCTGGCCGTAGCGGACGCTGAAAGTCGACCTGGGTGTCATCGAGCACTCCAACTCCAAGGTTGACAGTCGAGGGGCGCGATGGTTCCATGCGCGCCTTAACGTAGCGCCGGCATGTAGTGAGGGCACGAACATGCGGGTGGGGAGGTACAGGATGAACGTTCAGAAGCTCTTTCTCTTAGTGGCCGTCGTTGCGCTCGCTTTGGCGTTGACGGTCGCCTGTGGTTCCAGCGACGACGAGCCAACGCCAACCCAGCCGCCATCCGGCGGCCCGGCGGCTACCGCTACTCCCACATCCGCTCCAGGAGCCGCGCCACGGCCCACCGCCACCCAAGCTCCGGTTGTCGGTGGGCCCGAGTACGGCGGCACCTTCGTGATGCTGACTACGAGCGACAGAAGGCCTGCCGTCGACCCGCATGACCCCTTAAATGCCCTCCAGATTCTGTTCTGGGACTACGAGCCTTTGCTGGGCTTCAAACAGCCCTACGACCCGGACAAGGGACCTGAGGTCATTCCTATGCTGGCCACCGAAGTGGCTGGTGCCACCTCGGGCACGAAGTACACGGTCAGCCTCCGGCGAGGAGTGAAGTGGCACGACGGTGAGGACCTGACGGCGGACGACGTCGTCGCCACGTTCAAGCGTCTGATTGACCCCGATCTCGTGATCATGCGTCGAGCCCTTGGCATGAAGGAGACGCTCAAAGACATTCGCAAGATCGACGACTTCACGGTCGAGATGGAGCTCTTCGAGCCCGACGCGACCTTCGTGGACCTTCTGGCCCACCAGGTCTACGTTGTGGTGCCAGAGCACCTGATCACCGGGGACAACCCCAACGGCGCTACTCCAGAGGAGCGCTGGCGCTTCATACAGGATGACACCGTGCCGGGGAGCATTAGTGTCGGTACAGGCCCGTTCAAGCTCGTCGAATGGGAACCCGACGGCTCCCATGTCTTCGAGCGCTTTGACGGCTACTGGGACGTGGACGCGGCGGGGAACCAGCTTCCCTACCTGGACGGCGCCGTCAACAGGAAGTTCGACGACGACACCCGGGCCCTGGGCGCCTTCGTCGCGAGGCAGGGGCACGTCGGCCAATGGACGAGCCTACCGATACCGGAGCAGGAGTCCGTGTGTAGCCGGGCCCGCGATGCTGAAGAATGCAGTGTCGCGCTGCACGGCCATGGTTGGTTTTCATGGGTTGTGAACAACGAACAGGAAGTTTGGCAAGACCCGCGGATACTGACTGCCGCCCGCTACGCCACACAAGGCTTTAAGAACATGACCGTGGGGCGTGGTCCGGGAACCGAGGGCGGCGCGGATATGTGGGTCAACCGCGAGTGGTACCCAGACGCCACGTTCTCACAGGCAGAGCAATACGAGGTGATGCCGTGGACCAACCCGGCGAACTACGCCGAGTATGAGCAGAAGGCCCGTGACCTGTTGGCAGACGCGGGGTACCCCAATGGTCTCGACCTCCCACAACCCATCGTCGCGGGCGGCTTCCTCGACTTCTACATTCCGCTGATCGAGTCCTGGAACAACGTGGGGCTCCGGGCTGTCTCCGACCTCGGCCGGCCGGGAGTCATCCAACGGGGACAGATAGCGCAGGGGCTGTGGACTGCCACGATCCAGGCGAGCGGGATCACGTTCAACATGCCCGAGAACTCCATGCTTATTAGCGGTGCGTCCTTCTCCAACACCACCACGGCGGGCAACTTCCCGTGGAGTGGCATGGAGTTGGTTGACGAGATTCTGGTCACCTCGCGGGGGATACTCGATCGGGACGAGCGGTACGAATACCTGAAGATTCTTGACCGCGAAATGGCGGACCCGACTCATGACCAATGGGCGATCGGGGTCACCCTGGCTGGGGAGACGGTGCACGGTTGTGTGAACGACTACTTCCCGGGGCCTGGGATGTACGAGGGGCGTGAGCCGACGAACACCTGGCTATCCGAGGAGTGCCGGTAGGACGGCCGGAGGACCATATCGATCAGGCGTTGGGAGGGGCATGGCCCCTCCCAACGCGACTGCCCCATTCGGCCACTGCCGCCTGTGCCTCACGCTCGCGTAAGGCACAGGCATAGGATTGAGGCGGTCCGCCGAACGCGAGCGTAGACACGGACGGACGTATGCACGTGGTGGACACACCGGAGACGAGGAGGCATAGGTGGGCACATACGTCATCAGACGGCTCATGCTCGTCCCCGTCACCCTGTTCCTGATCTCGATCATCTTCTTCTTCATGCTCCGGACGATCCCGGGGGATTTCGTGGACTTCCTCTTCGCCGAGGAGGGCGGGTCTGGCATCGGCCAGCGGATCACCGGGCAAACAGGGAGTGCGGAGGAAGAATGGGAGCGGCTGGTACGCGAGCGTTATGGGCTTGCCGACCCCATCCCCATCCAGTACGGGCGCTGGATCAGCCACCTCGTTACCGGCGACCTCGGCAACTCCTACGTGAACCAGAAGGCGGTCACCGAGGTCATCAAGGAGCGTCTGCCTGCAACTGTCCAGCTGGGCATTATGGGGCTGATCGGCTCCGTGCTCCTCGGCTTGCCGCTGGGCATATTGTCCGCGCGGTTCCCAGAGTCCAGGCTGGACAACTTCTTACGAATGATCGCTTTAACGGGGCTCGCGATACCGGCCTTCGTGATCGCCGCCTTGGTCGTGGTCATTCTCTCGACTCAGTTCTACTGGCTCACCCCGGACTTTGTACCATTCTGGGAAGACCCAGTAAGCAACCTTTCCAACATCGCGATCCCAGCCATGGTCGTGTCCTTCGCCGCGGCGGCACCGATCATGCGTCTCACCCGATCGCAGATGCTCGAAGTGTTGGGGCAGGACTACGTCCGCACGGCCCGGGCCAAGGGTCTGGGTGAAGGGACCGTCTTCTACAAGCACGCGCTCCGCAATGCGCTGCTGCCCGTGATAACGCTGATCGGCCTGAGCCTCGATCGCATTGTCGCCGGCTCGGTCATCGTCGAGGTGGTCTTCGGCGTAAACGGGATCGGTGCGGCGCTCGTCAGGGCAGCAGAGACTCGAGACTTCCCAGTGCTCCAGGCGATCACTCTCCTTATCGGTGCTGCAGTCCTATTCACAAACCTCTTGGTCGATATCACCTACGGGTGGATCGACCCGCGTATCCGATATAACTAGTCTGGACGTGTCGACCCCACGCCCAAAGGAGTCTTGAGCTTGTGGCCACAAAGACAGTAGGGCGGCGTGCACTTGCATCGCCCGCAGCCCGCACCTCACGGGAGTGGGGTCGGACGTTGTGGAAGTTCGCTCGTCTAAAGCCGCTTGGCGCCTTCGGAGCTGTCCTCATACTGATCGCCGTCGTGGCGGCCATATTCCCATGGGTCTTTGCTACGCACGACCCCGCCCGCATCGTTACGCAGCCCTTTGCCGACCCCGGCTCAGACCATCTGTTGGGCGCCGATTACGCGGGTCGGGACCTTTGGGCCCGCACCATCTGGGGAACCCGCCTATCGATCTTGGTCGGCGTGGTTGCGGTCTTCGCAGCGATCACGATAGCCACCTTCCTCGCGATCGTCACCGCATACTACGGGGGGTTGGTGGACTTGCTGTTCCAGCGGATCGTGGATACCGCGATGACGATCCCAGGGCTCGTGCTGGCCCTGTTCGTCCTTGTCGTGCTGGGCTCTTCGCTCAATACGCTTATTTTCACTATCGCGATCATCTTCATCCCGCCGCAGCTGCGCACGATGCGCTCCGCGGTCTTGTCCGTCAAGGAGATGCCCTATGTGGAAAGCGCCAAGGCCATCGGGGCGTCCACGCCACGCATTTTTGCCCGATACCTGTTCCCACAGGTGCTCGCGCTTTACCTGATCCTGGGTAGCCTGATCATCGGCTCAGCCATCATCATCGAGACCTCGCTGAGCTTCCTTGGCCTCGGGCTGCCCGGAGACGTGCCGAGCTGGGGCAACCTGGTCAGCCGTGGTGTCCGAGACGTGTTCAACGATGGGTATCGGCTGATCATTCCGCCGGCGATCGCTATCGGGGCCACGGTCTTCGGATTCAACCTGCTAGGAGATGCCCTGCGCGATATCTTCGATCCACGGTTGCGCGGTAGTGGTGTCGGTCTGACTGGCCGCTCGGCTCGCTACGCCGGGAATATCCGAACCTACGAAGAAGAATCTGTGGCGTGAGCGGCTGGCAACGAAGACGACCAGGGCGCCCCGACGACGACGCGAGCATTTTGACAAGGCCAGCGCTGGCCTACTTCTGTTGCCCGTGGCGGAGCCGCACCTTCAAGGGAGTTGACGACTAGAGTGGGAACGCTTTTAGAAGTCCGAAACCTACGCACCTCTTTCTTCACGGACGAGGGCGAGGCGAAAGCGGTCGATGGCATCAGCTATGACATCCAAGAGGGCGAGTTCGTCGCCCTGGTTGGAGAGAGTGGCTGTGGAAAGAGCGTGAGTGCGCTCTCCATCATGCGGCTTGTGCCCTACCCACCAGGGCGGATCGTCGGGGGAGAGGTCGTCCTGAACGGACGCGATCTCCTCAAGCTGACCCCAGCAGAGATGCGTTCCGTCCGTGGGAGCGAAATCGGCATGGTGTTTCAAGAACCCATGACCTCTCTCAACCCCGTCTTCACGATCGGATCACAGATCACCGAAACCATCCGCGCCCACAAAGGATCAGACAAGAGGTCCGCCTGGCGGCGCGCAGTCGAGCTGCTGGAGCTGGTTGGCATTCCACGAGCACCCGAGCGGATGGCCGATTACCCCCACCAATTCAGCGGTGGGATGCGCCAGCGGGTCATGATTGCCATGGCGCTCAGCTGTGACCCAAAGCTGGTTATCGCTGACGAGCCGACGACCGCGCTGGACGTGACTATTCAGGCGCAGGTCCTCGAGCTGCTCGAGAGCGTGGCCGAGCAATTCGGTACCGCCGTGTTACTTATCACCCACAACTTGGGCGTGGTCGCACGATATGCTCACCGCGTAAATGTCATGTACGCGGGAAGAATCGTTGAGCAAGCTGCCGCGGACGACATCTACCACAACCCCAAGCATCCGTACACGCTGGGTCTGCTTCAGTCGGTGCCCCGGATGGACCAGGTAATTGGGACCCGACTACGGACGATCGAGGGCCTGCCACCGAGCCTCCTCCATCTTCCTGAGGGCTGCTACTTCCAGCCAAGGTGCCGCTTCGCGGTCGAGCGTTGCGAGGCCGAACAGCCAACTTCGATGCCTGTGGCCGATGGCCACATGAGCGCTTGCTGGCAGTGGCAAGAAGTTGACGTTGACGCTCCGGTCGTGAAGACGAAATGACCACGGAGCGAGTCCGGAGCACTCAGGGAAGCGCAACCGAGCAGGAGGATCTGGTCCAAATCAAGAACCTGCGGGTGTACTTCCCCATCACCGAAGGTGTCTTCCGGCGCAGAGTCGGAGACGTCAAGGCGGTCGATGACATCAGCCTGACCATCAGGCGTGGTGAGACGTTGGCGGTTGTTGGCGAGAGTGGTTCCGGAAAGACCACGCTGGGGCGCGCCATCCTGCGGTTGAGTAAGCCCACCTCTGGCGAGATCTGGTTTGACGGTGTGGACATCCTCCGGATCAAGCGTCGACAGCTCATGCCGTACCGTCGGCGGGTGCAGGTCATTTTCCAGGACCCGTACTCGTCCCTGAACCCCAGAATGACGGCCGGCAGCTTCGTCGGTGAGCCGCTGGTCGTGCACCGCCTCACTGCCACCAAGGCCGAATACCAGGCGCGGGTGGCAGAGCTCTTCCGCTCGGTAGGCCTCGATCCCGCGATGACGGGCCGCTACCCCCATGAATTCAGCGGCGGTCAGCGGCAACGCATTGGTGTCGCCAGGGCGCTCGCCATGCAGCCAGAGTTCATCGTGGCCGATGAACCGGTATCCGCGCTCGACGTTTCCATCCAGGCCCAGATACTGAACTTGCTGGAAGACCTCCAAGAGCAGTTTGGACTGACCTACCTCGTGATCGCCCATGACCTCTCCGTGGTGCGACACATCGCCTCCCGCGTTGTCGTGATGTACCTCGGCAAAGTCATGGAGGTGGCGGACAACGTGCAGTTGTTTGACGATCCGCTCCACCCGTATACGCAAGCGCTCATGTCTGCGGTGCCTGTCCCCGACCCCCGTATCGAACGGACCAGGCAGCGGCAGGTCTTGGTAGGAGATATCCCCAGCCCCGCCAACCCTCCTTCCGGCTGCGTGTTCCACACCCGTTGTCCGATCGCGATCGACGAGTGCAAGGGCGAGGTGCCTCCACTCAGAGAGACCAAGCCAGGTCACTGGACCGCGTGCATTCGAGTCTAGCTCTGCACGTTTGACCGGTTGGACCTCGCACACAGCCATAGGTCGTCGAGCCGCTCCAAGCTCAGAGCGACGCGGCTGTCGTTGGTGTAATCTCGGTTCCGCCGTAGGACCGCCTTGGCGGCCGGCCCCGCGCCGGCAAAGGGCGTGTGGTTGGAGGTCGTGATCGGAGCGAAAGGTTGGCGTCTCGTCTGGGCGGTAGTCGCGTCTTTCGTGCTCGCATCGAGCATGGGCACGGTGGATGCTCAGGAGCGGACCAATGAACTGGGCGGGGACCTCCAGTGTCCGCCGGGCATCAGCGTCGTCATGCCCGTTAGCGGGGTCGTGTTCGACCCTGGTGTCGGGCAGTTAGAGCTTGACGTCACCGTCTGCAACGGGTCGGCGGAGACTCAGCAGGCACGGTTCGAAGCGGCAGGAGTGCCCGAAGACTGGCGCATAGCCTTGCGTCCTATCTTCGGCGCCTACGAGATCACCTCCGTTACCCTGCCGGGGGGAGTGAGCAAGGACTTTCGGCTCAGGCTAACGTCACTCCAAGAGCAGGGGACCGCTGAGTTCGCGGTCCAGCTCAACGTCGTGTCACTCTCTGGGGAACTGCTTGGCACCGAACAGGTCAGTGTCCGACGAGGTGAGCTGGAGCGCGCACCAGGCGAAGAGGTCTTGGCCCGAGCGACCTACAACGCGCTACGAGGCCCGACGACCGACCAATTCGCCTTCGACGTCGCCATCACGAACAGGACGGTCGACAACGTAACACTGAACCTCAACTTTGCCGTACCCCTTGGCTGGACGGTCGCGTTCACCCCTGCAGTAGGGGAACGAAAGCTCATATCCAGCGTGAGCGTCATTCCGCGTGCGATCGAGCGGATTAGGATGACACTGACTCCGGCCCGTGACGCGCTTCCTGGCGGCTATACAGCCGTTTTCGAAGCTACGAACGACGAATTCCTCCTAGAGGTTCCGCTGCAGGTCGTGCTCACTGGCGTGCCGGACCTCTTGATGACTACCCCGAGCCGTCGGCTGAACGTCGACGCAACGGCAGGCAGAGCCACGACCGCCAGCATACGACTCGTCAATGCCGGAACGGCCGACCTTCCCGACCTAGGCCTACTCGCCGACGCCCCCGCCGGCTGGGCCGTGACGTTCGAGTCCGATGGTATCGCCCTGCTGCCGAGTGATGCGGTAACGGACATCCGTATGGACATAACCCCGCCGGCAGACCTCGTTCCCGGGGACTACGTGTTGACGATCCGCGCTCGTAATCCTTTGGTGAACGAGTCCATCGACCTGCGCGTTTCCGTCTCCCAAGCTACCATCTGGGGTTGGATTGGTATCGTCCTCGTGGTCGTCGTGCTCGGCGGCTTGATGGGTCTGTTTCTGCGGGTGGGCAGGCGCTAGGCCCGACCGCAGACCGGCAGCCGGTTAGGTAGTCCATGGCGGCAAGGCATCAGACGTGAGTCCTGCGCCACAACCCACGGATTAGTGCGCGGCGGACGCGCGACCAGGCGCCACTCAGCAGCGCGGACTCCTCATCGGCCGGTTCCCGGCGGCCATATGCGACCTTGGAAAAGGCCTCGCTGAGGAATCTGATGTCCTCCGCTACCCTGGGGGCCGCTTGGCTGAGCCGCCGTCCGTACTCCCTCGGTGTCTCATGTGCTCGAGGCGGGGCCCCAGCCAAGGCGCCCAAGAGGCGCATGCGGCCGAACACCACGGCAACGCTGCCGGCGAGTACGAATTTCGCCCAGTACAGATAGCCCAAAGCAGCAACCGCGATTAGGCCTGCGAGGGACACCCCGACGAGCCAGGCGCGGAGCGTGCCCGCTGTCAGGGTCGGAGTGCGGGATCCGGCGAGCGGTGCGTCTTCTTCGTCAGCAAACGGATCGCCCTCTGCCTCCGAGTCAACCCCAATGGGTGTAACTGGTGCGTTTCCGGCACCTGCACTGCCTGCGAACTGGCCACGGGGGGTGGCGTCGAAGTCAACCCATCCGTGTCCTGGAAAGTAGACCTCTGCCCAGCCATGTCGATGCTGTTCCCGTACGATCCACGCGCCTAAGTCCGGATTGCGGTCACCTGGCAGATAGCCGACAGCCAGCCTTGCGGGCACTCCATTCGCTCGCATCAGCACCGCCATCGCGGAGCCAAAGTACTGGCTGTATCCTCGCCCCACCTCGAATAGGAAATGGTCGACGCCATCTGCGCCACCTGCGGGGGCAGGGATGCTCTGATCGTAAGGGATGTCGCCCAGGTACGTGGCGACCGCCAAGGCCTTGTCGTATGGCGTCGGCTTATCCCGGCCGACGGCGAGCGCCAACTCCAGGACCCGCTGAGGCAGCGTCTCAGGCAACTGGAGGTAGGAATCGGTGACCCACCCTGGGTATTGGGTTCCCGCCCGCCGCAGCCCCGCTGGTGTCGCGTTGGCCAACATCGACGTGAGGCGGTAGGGCTCCCCTGGCTTGGAGGTTCGCCCCCCCGTCAGCCCCAGTGTGTCCGGGGGTGTGGGCGAATCACGGACGACTTCGATCCAGACGATCCGGCCCTGACGAGTCGCCAGCAGGGCCGCGAGGTCGAGGTCGCGACCACCCGCCTCCACGATCTCCTCGCCTTGGTCATTCGCCTTCAACGCCAACCTGCTCACAGCCACATCCTGGGGTAGCGTCCGGGGCAAGAAGCCCGGATCCAGAGCCACTCGGATCCTGAGGTCTTGTTCTTGTCGGAAATGTGACGCGGCCGCCCGAAGCTGCTCGGGCAATGGATCGCCCTCTAGAGGGTCGTCCGCAAGCGACAGGCGGAACCGTTTTGGTGTCGGGGTAATGACCATTACGTCCGTTGAGGCCTCGATCGGTGATCCGGCGAACGGCAAATCCTTCGCACGGACGAGCGGTGTGACGGTGTACTCGAACGGTCGTGCGGATGCGCTCTCACCTGTCGGTCCCGAGGAAGGCGCCAACAAGACCCCAATCTCCTGAGTCCCGCCAGTTGACCAGCCGCCAGACGTGTATACCGGATACGATCGCGCACGGAGGTACACAGGCGCATCGGCTACAACCACGAAGTAGGGGTCATCGTCCAAGAAGAGCGGGCCTTCAAACGCCAGGTAGTCCCCGAACGGCAAGTAGCCAGTGGAATTAGTCCGCGACGGGAGGGCGACGAACACTCGGTTGATCTGATCCTCCAGACTCGTGACTGGCGTGCGAAGCCACTCCCATCCCGCCTCGAACGCGCCTAGGGTGGGTGAACGTACAGGGATCGCCGCTGCGACGACGATGACAACCAGGGCGAACCACGCGCCACGACGCAGTCCGCTGACTTGGCTGAACCCCTTCGCCGCTATGCCCGACCGCTCCCACGAGCATTTCTGGGCCAGCCCCTGGTGCCACACGACCAGTAACAGGGCGGTTCCCATATACAAAAAGAGGTGGAGAGAGTATTGGTCCGGCAGGTAGGCCAGGACGGTGAGTAGTGCGAGCGCGCCTGGAACCACCCCGAGCCAGGGGTTGCGGCGCGCGAAGGTCGCCCAGGCGGAGACGTACGCTATCGTCCACGCCGCGACCAGGAACCCTATAGCGAAGGGCATGTTTTCCGTCGTGAAACCACCGCTCGTGACTACCCGCCACCAGAGCTCCATTCGTCTGCCGATCTCTCCAACGGCTTCAGCCGGGCCAGCGTCCGCCAAGATGGCCAAGTGCCAGTACACCAGGGCGACGCCGGTCGATGCGGCAGCGAAGTGCATCAGGACGCGGCGAGACGGGGACACAAGGGCACTGGCCAGCCCGGCGAGTACGGCGAGAACCACCACGCGGTACAGAGATAACCCCTCCACCCATGAAGCCGACTGTACAGTCCAGACCACGACCAACAACGAGCCAAGGAGGAGCGCGGCGCCCGGCCAGAGGTCGGCGATCAAGCGGAACTGCGACCGCGCGCCACGCGCCGCATATCGAGGTGCGTCCTGAATCGCCAGAGGGCTAGCGCGCAAGCGATTCCTATCCGCCCGGTCGGATCCGGGAGCGATGCCGGGCGACATCGTGGGGCGCCAGTGCTTCGGGGATGGGCTGGCCCTGCGCGATCACGTAGCTTTGGATGCCGGTGTCGGCGGGTGTTGCTGTGGCGGTACCCGAGCTAGGCGAGGCGCCGAACGACGAACGGTCCACGACTACGCATGTAGTGCGCCCCCACGAGGAAGAAGCCGCCTTCAACGCCTCCGCCCAACCAGCTGATGTGTCTGGTGTGATGATCACCAGGTTCCCCGAGCCCAGGCCCCGTCGGTCGATCCGCTTGAGCACTTCCGCCATCGACGTTGCTCCGTCGGTTTGGACCCGGGCCAGGGTCTCGAGGATCTGGGCGAGGTGATCTGCGCCTCTTTGGGAGAGCACGCGCAGCGGCGCTTGCCCGAAGCCGAGCAGACCCACGGCTCGGTTCTTGGACAGGAAGTGCTTCGCGATCGACGCGGCCGTGGTGATCATGTACTCCTCCGTCGACTCGGGCCCACGGCCCGCCTGAACCACACTATTGAGGTCAAGCAGCAGCCACAGGTCATCGGTGGAGTCCGAGTCAAGCTGTTTGACCATCAAGCGGCCATGTCGTGCCGTAGATGGCCAATGGATTCGGTTCAGCATGTCTCCCGGCGTGTACTGGCGGACACCCGCGGCGCTCGTACCCGCCTGGAGGGAGACCCTCCGGGCCGCACCGTCTTGGGCCATCCCTTCTTCGGAAAGCCGGAAGTGCGGTAGCGGTACGGTTCGCGGATAGACTAGGACCTCGTGAGACCGGCCGAAAAAGCGTTGATGATTGAACAGCCCGAGAGGATCGCGCGAGGTAAGGGCAAACGGGCCTAGGGTGAATGCCCCACGCTGTTGCGGCCGCACGTAGCCTGTCCACATCTGCGAGTCAAGGCCTTCCAGACTGAGCACCTCCCCAGGAACGAGTCCCGACAGGTTGGTATGGATCGCAAGCTCGATCGGAGCCTTGGACGAGGCCACGCCGTTCACGACGACGGCCTCGATGCTGAACACCTCACCCACCTGCCCACGCCAGCTCTGCCTGGTGATGTACACGTCCAGGCCTCGGAGGGCAATGGCTCCCCACCAGTACGCTCCCCCCACCGTGATGCTGAGGACGTAGGCGGTTCTGTAGTAGAAGGGAAACCCCGTGGCGAGTCCGGACAGGACCACCAGCACAAGCAGCAGCAGCACAACCCCTGCGCGGCTCAAGTGGCGACGCTTCACCCTGGAGACCATGGCACCGGGACCATAAGCGATGGACGCGCGCGCTTGGACTTTCCCATTCTCTCCAACGGTCCCTCCTTCTAACGGTCATGCGGTCGGCCGCTTTCCTACGCTGGACACCGCTCGCAACGAGGACGACAGAAGGCGCCCGAGGTGACTCGGGCGCCTTCGCGGACGCTAGGACCTGAAGCTCGCAACCCCCGAGATCGAGGCGCGTTGGCTCCGGCCGCTATGTCGGCCAGTCTCGGACCCAACGGCACTCGGGCATGTGCCCATGTGCTCCAGAGTCGGGGCACGAGCAAGGTGTTGCTGAGCCATGACGATAGCCCAGGCTAGTCAGATGACCGTCAAATCCGTCCCAAAACCCCTCGCCGTCGTCAATGGAGTGATACCCCACCCTCAATGCGTCAAGGATGTCGTCGATCGTCGGGCCCACCGCGTACTTCTCTGCCTTCACCATACGAAAAAACCTCGATGCAAGCGTGACTAGAGTCTGCCGAAGGGGCTCGGCTCGCGCTACAGTAGGGTACCGCGCTTCTGCCGCCTGTCCATCACCTCGTCCCAGGAATCCGAGTCCATGAGCTCAGCCCAGTAGGCGTACATACCGAACTGGTTCTGCTCGCCCCGCCGGAAGACGACCTTTCCCCGGAGCTCGGCGTGCGTCTTCATGTGGTTCGTTCCCATTTGGGCGCGCGGTCGTGTCGCGCTTCGTAACAATGCACCTAATCATGCCCGAAGTCGTGAGGAATTCGCCATCCGCTATGCTTTAGCGCGTCCGAGTCGCTGGCCATGCCCGATTTGGAGCGCATACGCTCAGGCTGGAATTGGGTGGTTCCCAGCAGTGTCGGAGGGACGACGTGTGTGACCGACATCCGTACGCGCGCCAGCTTCTGACTCCGTGGCCGCTCGACGACCCACGGCTACGTCCTGAGCAGGTCAGGCGGCTCGTATTTGTTGTGAACCTGGTCGCTGTTCTCGTTCTGAGCTTCTTCGCCTATTGGGGCATCACGATTGTGCTGTTCGTCTCCTGCGGTGCTCTTCGTTGCGGAGCGCCATACGAAACGCTTCTATTAGCCTCGCTCATCTGCCTAGGGGCCGCGGCCGTCTGGCTAGCTATCAAGGAGCAGCGAGACGAGGGTTGAGCGAGGCGGCCGGCCGCGCTCTCCCTCAGATACTCCTCCTTCCCGTCCCGTGGTGACCCCACGAGGCGATTGCACGGGACGGTAGGGAGCGCCGAGCACCTAGTAGTCATATCCGTCTTCGGCCGGGACGTTGGCGCCCGGTACCGTTGGTGACGAGTCTTGGGTAGCCTGGTCAGCGACGTCGGTCCCCGAGTGGATGGCGCCGTGCATCCCAACCCCTTCGTGCGGGCGGCAGAACAGGTAAAAGTCAGCCGGTTCGCTCGGGAACGTGACGGTAGTCGTAACCGTCTGCTCGCCTGCCAGCGAAACGTCGGTCAGGATTGTTTCCTTTGTCGTGCTCACCGCAACGGTGAACGTGCGGGACAAGGAGGACTCGTTTCGGACTATGAATCGCACTGTTTTTGGGCCCCGCGCCTGGGTTTGCTAACAGATTGCTAACGTATTGGCCGAGGTTGGGTATCAGCACGCCAGAGTGGCCGATACTCCGATTCCCCACCGGGCGCAGCACGACCTTGCAGGCGTCAGTTGGTATCAGTGGCCAACATTGGCTCACTCACACTTAAAACCCGCTGCCGGTTCGAACGCCCAGAAAGGCCCAGGCGAAATCGCCTGGGCCGCATCGTTGTCTGGTCGGGGCGCTGGAGATCGAACCCAGGACCTCCTGCTCCCATGTTAGATATAATGACACTCTAACGCGAGAGGCCACCAGATGCTCAAGACCAAGATAGCGCAGCGCCGTGCCCTCGGATAAGCTCGCGTCTCCACCGGGAAACAGGTCGGCGAGCACCACAGCTCACTCGAAACCCAACAAGCGCGAGTCGCCGACTACATCGCGCTAGCTGGCGACGTCCACATCGAGACATTCGTGGACGTGCTCTCCGGCAGACGGGACGACCGGCCCGAGTACAACCGAATGGTCGACCTCGCGCTGGCCGGCGGCGCCCTGGGCGCTGACGCGCGTCGAGTCGCCTCCGCTGAAGGAGGTCGACTGGTGGGGCCAGGGCCACCGACTCCCCGGCATGTTCCGCGCGGGCGCTCGGCCTCCTGGCGCCGCCAAGGGCAAGCTCTTCCGGTTCGGTGGCGGGGGCCTCTTCGGCCTCTACACCCGCTGGCCGGTCGCGATCGAGCCGTGGAAGAGCCGCCTCTTCTACTTCCACTGGACCCAGCCCGCCAACTGGTTCCAGAAGATGTGGTACAAGTTCCTCTACAACACCATGTACCGCTGGCTCGTGGAGTACAACTTCTCCATCCAGGACGGCTCGATGATGTTCGAGCAGCGCTACGACCACCCCGAGAAGCTCTCCGGCACCGATGCCGAGATCATTCAATGGCGCAAGCTCATCGTCACCCGGCACTACGGCGGACGAGATGCTGAGTTCGGTGTCGGGCACGGACGTTCGCTGAAGGAGATCGAGGAGCAGGCGGTCGCCGCCCCGGCTGACGGCCTGGTCTTCGGTTCCGAGATGCAGCTCGAGCGTAGCGTGGCCACTGGCTACTTGAAGGGCAAGTCGGGTGGCCGGAGGGCAGCCGCGACCCGCGAGTAGCGATCGCCGTCCATTGGCAGACAAGGACACGGTCTTACGCCAGGGACGCGGCCCCTCCTTTGGGGTCACGCCTCGATATCTCGCTAGTACCCGTCGTCACCCCCCAAGCCCCGCCAGACCGGGAAGCTACGCTCCATGGCCTTGCTGCATCAGCGCGCTCGGGATCACCCACGGCTGACCTGCCTCAGTGCCATGAGCGTGCCGTTCACGACCCCTTCACGTCGGGCCAAGCTCGATTCACACCGAGGGGCATGTGCCCTGGCTAGACTCCGTTGCAAACCCAGAACCCGAAGGGTCAGTCGCGATCGACCCACCGGTACTCAGGACGAGAACGATCGCTAAGGAGCCGGCCATGGTCCTCACGGAACGGCACAAGGTCATCGACGCCCACAACGGGGCCTTGGACCCCCGCGTCTTCGTCGATCCCGACATCTACCAGGAGGAACTGGTCAAGATCTTCGGCCGCGCGTGGAACATGATCGGCCATGAGAGCCTCGTGCCCGCGCCCAACGACTTTCTGCACACATACATCGGCGCCGATCCGGTCATCCTCTGCCGAGATGGTAAGGGTGCGCTCCACGCGTTTCTGAACCGGTGCATGCACCGCGGCAACCGGATCTGCCGCGTTGACGACGGGAACGAGCGATTCTTCACCTGTGCCTACCACGGTTGGATCTTCTCCAACGAGGGCCAGCTGGTACACGTCCCCGGCTCCGACGAGGCGTACTACGGTGAACTGGACCGCGTACAAAGGGCGCTGGTCGAGGCGCGCATCGAGAGCTACGCCGGCATCGTCTTCGCCACCTGGGACAAGACCGCCCCTTCGCTTACCGAGTACCTGGGCGACGCCCGGTGGTACCTCAACACCAACTTCAATCGTCTTCCGAGCGGCACCGAGGCCTACGGCCCATCAAGTGGATCGAGCCCGTCAATTGGAAGACCCCCGTCGACAACTGCTCGGACAACACCACGTGCCGCTGACCCACGGGTCAAGCGCGCGCCTGGAGACCCTCTACTTGGGTCGGCCGCGGACCACCCACGCCCTCCAGTTCAAGAGTCCCAGCAAGCACGTCTCCGTGAACGGCCATGCCGTGACCTTCCGCATGTCGCAGCCAGGCGACGTCCGGCGGGGCCACGGTGTCACAGAGGACAACGTCCACCTGTTCGAGGAGTACTACCGCGACACTGCCGAGGAGGCCCGGGGACACCTCGGCAGCGTGCGTGCTGATCATGTGCAGCTGGCCAACCACAGCGTCTTTCCCAATGGCGTCCTCGGCTTTCGTCTCGCGCTGCCCCGCGGCCCGCTACAGACGGAGTTCTGGCACTTCGTCGTCGTCGAGGCCGCCATGCCCAGGGAGCTGAAGAAGGCTCTGGCCATCGGCTCGGTGTCCAACAACGGACCTGCCGGACTGTTCGAGCAGGACGACCTCGACAACTGGCGCCAGGTCACGGAGGGCTCGCTGAGTCCGCTCGGCCAGCGGCTCCCGCAGGACCTATCGATGGGGCTGGGCCACATCGACCACGACTCAAAGTACCCGGGCGTGGTCTCGGAGCGCTACATCTCCGAGAACAACCAGCGGTACTTCTACCGCCGCTGGGAGGAGTTCATGAACGCGGAGAGCTGGGACGACATTCCCATACAGCCGCTCACTGCCCAGTTCGAGGGCACCTCGACCAACGGGAGGTCGTAGCTTGGCGGTCCGCCGAAAAGGAGCAGAGACATGACCACGACCACGACCAGCACGAAGCCAGGGTCCGAGATCGCCCCGCCCTCCGAGGATGAGATGCGGCTCTGGCACTGGCTCATGCGCTTCTACGCCCGCGAGGCATGGCTCCTCGACGAGCGCAAGTTCCACCACTGGCTGGACCTGTTTACCGACGACACCCTCTACTACATGCCCCGCCGGAAGAACGTCCGCTTCAAGGACCTCGAGCACGAGCTCGGCGGGGCCGATGACGTCGCAATCTTCGAAGAGGACAAGACGCTGCTGCGCATCCGGGTCGAGCGGTTCGACACGGGCACGGCCTGGGCCGAGGACCCACCCTCGCGAACGCGGCACCTCATCACCAACCTAGAGATCGAGCCCTCGGGGAGCGGCGAGGTGCTGGCGAAGACGGCGTTCCTCGTCTATCGCTCACACCTCGAGACCGAGCTCAGCCTCTACGGCGGTGGCCGGCACGACACCCTGCGCATGGAGAACGGCCAGTGGAGGATCGCGAAGCGGCTCATCATCCTCGACGCGAACGTCATTAAGGGCCAAGAACCTGAGCGTGTTCTTCTAAGCGGAACGGGGAGCTCAAGGAGCTGTGGAATGAACTTTCGTGTCGGCGATCAGGTGAGAGTCAGGCCAAACTCGGGCGCCCCGTCGGTGCTCTATGGAGAGGAAGGTCCCATCGTCCGCGTCGAGGGTGACGAGCCCACGGCGGGGGCTTCAGGACACCGCTACGTCGTCAGGCTTCAGGACGACGAGTTCCCGGTCGTTGAGGCGGACCTCGAGCCCGCCGAGGAGGCGCCGGAAGAGGAAGCGGAGTCGTACCAGTAGCGCTCGGTCGTTCACCGCGGGCCGGCGCGCCGCTGCTCGACGAAACAGCGCCCTCTGGGCGCGATTCAGCCCGCAGCGATGCCAGTCACCTTCGCCCAAGCCGCCCGCGGCACTCCGCGGCTGTCCTCCCAAGCGCGATGTGGACGGCCCCGGCGGCTTTCACGCGCCTCTCACGCCCCGACCGCGACCAGTCACTCGACGTTCACGCTCCTCGCGCGATACTTCCAGCTAGAGCGTACGGTAGGAATTCAGTGCACGGAGGTTCGAGCGCCCATGGTCCGCCTACCCTTTGCCGTCTTGCTAGTCTTCCTCGCCGCGATGCTGGCGACCGCATGTGGGGGCAACGGTGCGCCGGCGCCGGCCGCCCAGACCACCGCGACGACTCCCAACCTCGGCCAGCTTGCGCCTGGGGACGCCGAGACCGGGGAGAGCCTGTTCCTAACGAAGGGCTGCTCCACGTGTCACGGCCGAGGCGGTGAGGGCACCGCGGCGGGCCCGTCGCTGGCGGGCCATAGCGAGGCGCAGGTCCTCCGCCAGGTCCGGAACCCCGCCGGGACCATGCCCCGGTACGGCCCCGAGCGGGTGTCGGAACAGCAGCTCACCCACCTCGTGGCCTTCGTAACCGGTCTGGAGGAGGAGGGCGGGCACGCGCACACGACGATGCTGCCCGCCGGCGACCTCGCGCTCATGCACCTCAGGTTGGCACTGGTGGCAGTGAAGACCGATGACGCCGCCGAGGCCCGTCACCACCTGGCCCACGCCCTGGAGGAGGCGGATGCGTCGCTGAGCGAGACCGTGCAGGACGCGCTCGCGGCGTTGGAGGGCGGCAACCTTCACGATGCCGAGCACGACATTGAGGGCCTCCTCAAGGGGCAGGCCGACGACGACGACACCGTTGACCTCCACCTGAGCCTGGCCACCGCAGCACTGGAAGAGACGGACGGCGCGGACGTGCTCCACCACCTGGCGCACTTCATGGCGACCGAGACCGCACAGGTCCGCCTGGACCAGGCCGCCGAAGTGGTCGAGCACCTGCAGGCGGGGGAGCTCGCCGAAGCAAGACATGCGCTCGAGGACCTGACTGCGGAGGCCGAGCACGACCATGGCGATTGAGGGGCACTGAGCAGCATGGCCTCGCGCACAGACACCCATCGCCCTGCGTTCGTCGCGGCGCTCCTCGAGCCGCAGGCCTACGCCCCCGAGGGCTTCGTACCCGAGGCCGTGGATTTCGGCGAGACCCACATCTCCTACCTATTCTTCACCGGGCCCTATGTCTACAAGGTCAAGAAGGCCGTCGACCTCGGCTTCCTGGACTTCAGCACACTCGAACGGCGTCACGAGTTCTGCGAGCTCGAGGTGGCGCTGAACCGGGATATCGCTCCCTCCGTCTACCTCGGCGTCGTTCCGGTCACGAAGCAGGCGGACGACTTCGCTCTGGGTGGTGGCGGGGAGGTCGTCGACTGGGCCGTGAAGATGCGCCAACTGCCCCGCGAAAGGATGCTCGACGCCATGCTGGCCCGCGGTGAGGTCACGCCGGCCGACGCCGAGCGCCTCGCGCACCGCATCGCCGACTTCCACCTGTGGCTACCCGCCACCGACGAGGCGCGCCAGCTGGGCGGCCTGGCCAGTGTCCGAGCGCAAGTGGAGGACAACTTCGCGCAGACCGAGCGCTTCGTCGGCAGGCACCTGTCGCGGGCGGTCTTCGACGACGTCGCAGCCTACAGCCGCGCCTTCATGGACGTACGGGTGCCGCTGTTCGAGCAGCGCTCGGCCGAGGGGAGGGTCGTCGACGGCCACGGGGACCTGCACGCAGGGCAGATCAACCTGACAAACGGCATCGAGATCATGGACCGCATCGAGTTCGACGGCGCGTATCGCTGCGGCGACGTGGCGGCCGACCTCGCCTTCCTGGCCATGGACCTCGACCACTTTGGGCGGCCCGACCTGTCCGCCGCCCTGGTGGACGCCTACGTCGCGCGGACCGGTGACGGCGGCCTGCGGGCGGTGCTGGGCTTTTACCAGTGCTACCGCGCCTACGTTCGCGGCAAGGTCACTAGCCTCAAGCTAGCGACCTCCGCATTGCCCGACACCGAGCGCCGACGGACGCTGGAGGCCGCTCGTGCCTACTACGAGCTTGCGAATCGCTACGCCATGGCCTGCGTGCCGGTGCCCGCTCTCTACCTGGTCGTCGGTCTGCCTGGGAGCGGCAAGAGCACCGTCGCCGCCACGCTGGGCGAGCGCTGGGGCATCGCGCACGTCTCGTCGGACGTCGAGCGCAAGCGACTAGCAGGATTCGAACCCACGGCCCGGCCGGTCGACGCCGGCGTCGACGTCTACACCCCCGGTATGGACCGGCGGACGTACCAGCGGCTGATCGAGCGGGCCCGCGAGGAGCTTTCCGCCGGGCGCTCCGTCGTGCTGGACGCGACGTTCCGCTCCGCGGCGGGCCGTCGTGAGGCGCTGAGGGTGGCCGAGGAGGCGGGGGCGCCGGCCTTGGTCGTCGAATGCACACTGCCGGCGGCCGTGGTGCGCCGGCGCATTGAGGATCGTGTGCTCCCGACATGCGCCGGCGCTGGGAACCGGTGACGGAGGTGGACCCGCGGTACCACATCGTGCTCGACACATCGGGCGACCGAGGCGACACGGCACGCCGGCTACTGTACGAGCTGTTCGCCAGCGCGCTCAGCAAGGGCTGATCGGCAGCGTTATCCCAGACCGCAGCGCAGCCGCGTGGCTACGGGAGCATCCTCAGGGGGGCCTGTTGTGCGCCAAGTCCTGGACGCTAGGTGCAACGTGCACGCTCGGCTCGCGATAACGAAGTGGTCCACTAGCCAGCCTGACTGAACCTGCCCTGGATGTAGCATGGTCGGGTCATGGGTAGCGAAGCCGCGCCGTCTACGCTACAAGCAACGCCTTGCGGCCGAAGAGGAGCATGTGGACGATCTAGCCAGCCTGTTGAGGCGGATGCCATGACCGGCCCTGGAACGCTAAGTACTCACAGCAGCACGCTGGGGCCACACGAGCTGCTTAGCCTCATCGGCAACACTCCGCTGGTCGAGCTTCGGCACGTCGCGCCAGAGTCCGCGGTCCGCATCTACGCGAAGCTCGAGGGACAAAATCCCAGCGGCAGTCTCAAGGACCGTATCGCTCTCGCGATGGTCGTAGCGGCCGAGCGTTCCGGAAAGCTGTTAGCGGGCGGAACCATCGTTGAAGCATCCAGCGGCAATACAGCTATCGCCCTGGGCTTGGTTGCGCGACAGCGCGGATATCGCCTCAAGGTAGTTATCCCCGGAAGGCGCAGTGCCCACGATCGACGATGCCATGAACCTTCTGGGTGTTGAGATCTTGCATTGCCCGTCTGAGGGCGGGATGCGTCGGGCAATCGAAACGGCCGAAGAGCTAGCCGAGCGCGAAGGGGCCTTGGAGCTGAGTCAATTTACCAACGAGGCCAATGTCGGAGCGCAGTACCTGACGGGCGGAGAGATACTAGAACAGCTCGATCAGGTCGACGTCTTCGTCGCCGGGATCGGTACCGGCGGCACGGTGACTGGGGTGGGAAAGAGGCTCCGCGAGCGCTTCCCGAAGGTGGAGGTGATCGGTGTTGAGCCTACGTTGGGCGAAAGGCTTCAGGGCCTACGGAGCATGGAGGAAGGGTACGTCCCTCCACTCCTCGATATCGGCCTTCTCAGTGGACGCTTCATCGTAGGGAGCCGGGACGCGATCGATTGCGCCCGAATGGTGGCGGAACGCGAGGGGTTGTTGGCCGGTGTTTCGTCCGGAGCCACGCTGTCCGTCGCGCTTCGGATCGCTGAGCGAATGGAGTCTGGCAATATCGTAGTGATGTTCGCTGATGGCGGATGGAAGTACCTTCCCGCCCGCCCGTGGAACGCCGAGGCGATCGACCCGGTACGGCTCAACGAGGTCCATTGGTGGTAACACGCCACGCTGTTGCGGAACGACGTCTAGGCCACCAGTGAAACGACGGGCGTTGTGACAACCGATTTCTTTGGGCTAATAGGTCCTCAATCTTGTGGTGACGCCACCACCACTTCTGCGCCACTCAGGTGACCTCATGGTATTCCGAACCGAAGCGCTTTGACTTGAAGTTTCTGGACAAGCTGTAAACCCTCAAGGGCAAGGCCCGTCCGTATCGCCCCAAGTAGCGAGTCCTCCGGCGGTTCGTAGTACACCGACTCCTTGGCCCAGTAGGCCTCCCACTCGGCGAGTGTGGACAGGTAGAGCAGAACCTCGTAGGTGTCTTCGTCCTCCTGATGGAACGCACCCCTAGTCACGAGTGACTCTTCAACCCGGTCGATGTTGTCGATTACGTTCACGAAACGCGACTGGTAGTGGAGTTGCCCCAGGTGGTGGAAGGTCGTCTCGCTCTGCATTGAGAGCGGCACGGGGTCCGGACCGGGGCGAGCGTCGATGAGCACCCCATGAGGCCGGAGCGACCTGTGGACCTTCCGCAGGGCGTCAACGACGCCCTCAGCCGGCAGTCATCACATTGACCATGAAAACATCGCCACGTCGTATGTGGTGACGGGGATGTCAATGTCAGCCACCCCACCGACTTGGAAGTCGACCTTGCCCCTTAGGGCGTCAGGGGCATGTTCACGGGCGCTCGATATTGCTGTCGCATCGGGATCGAAGGCGAGAACGGAGGCTGCGGCGTCAGCGAAGGCCCAAGTCATCCGACCATTTCCGCACCCGATCTCCAGCACGGACTGCCCTCTGAAATCCACGAGGCGATTGATGACACGGGCCTCCACACCTTCTGGGTCGTGGTTTCCGATCATGGGCACATCCTAGGCCAGGACCATCAGGTTGATCTATGCGACGGGCTGCCAATACCGTTAGGCGCCAGAGCTTGGACGGGAAGTTCGACTTTCCCCAACTCCACCATGAACACTGCTAGCGGCCACAACGAGGTCTTCACATGGTGATGACGATGTTCCCCGGGACGCATCCTTCCCCAAATTAACGCGTCGGCTGGGACCCTTCTAGGTCACCGCTAGGCCCGCCAGCACGTGCACAGCCGATCGCAGAGCCGTAGGCCATGAAGCCCGCGGGTGCGGACCTGCCGGCTGGGCGAGGTGTCAACCTGTGACACTCACGTCTGGCCGCTACAATCGAGGCATGGCAACCGAACAGCCACCGCGGGACGACCAGACCCGCAAAGCCCGCTACCGGGACTACCTGAAGGGCGAGCTGAAGGGCGCGGCGCAGTATGCCGTCCTTGCACGGCTCGAGCGGGACCCTGAGCGGGCCGAGGTCTTTGCCAACCTGTCGAAGGCCGAAATGCGTCACGCGGCTCGCTGGGCCGAGGGGCTCGGTGTCGACGCAGCGTTCCTCAAGCCTAGCGGCGGCCTCGGCCTGTGGCTCTTCAGGCTCTACGCTCGTCTCATCGGTACGACACGCGTCATGCCGATGCTGCTCCGCGGTGAGGCGGAGGATATCCGCACGTACGCGGCCGACCCCGAGGGCCTCAGCATCGCCAAGGAGGAGCGGAGCCACGGCCGGACATTGCGGCGGCTGGCAGGGATTACCGACTCCGCGGAGTCCGTCCGCTCCGAGAGCCAACACCAGACGGGAGCGGGAGGCAGTCTGCGCGCGGCGGTCCTCGGCGTGAACGACGGCCTTATCTCCAACTTCAGCCTGGTCATGGGCGTGGCTGGCGCCTCGGGCAACCCAGACTTCGTACTGCTCGCCGGGCTGGCGGGACTCCTGGCCGGCGCCTTCTCCATGGCTGCCGGCGAGTACGTCTCCATGCGCTCACAGCGCGAGGTCTACGAGCACCAGATCGAGCTGGAACGGATCGAGATCGAGCAGTGGCCAGAGGAGGAGGAGGCAGAGCTCGTGCTGTTGTATCAGGCCAAGGGGATCCCGCGGGAGGACGCGAGACGCATCGCTCGCCAGGTCATGGCCGACCCGAAGGCAGCTCTCGACACCCTCAGCCGGGAAGAGCTCGGCCTGGACCCGGCCCAGCTGGGCTATCCAGTCGGGGCGGCGGCCAGCTCGTTCGCGGCTTTCGCCGCCGGCGCGCTGGTCCCCATCTTGCCATACCTGGCCGACGCCGGGCGGCTCGCCTTCTCGCTGAGCGCGGCGCTGACCGCTGGCGCCCTCGCCTTGGTGGGCGCTTCATTGGCGTTTATCTCCGGTCGTAATCCGGTTCGTGGAGCCGTGCGCATGCTGCTCGCAGGTGGAGCCGCAGCAGCGGTGACCTTCGGCCTCGGACATCTCGTCGGGGATACCATCCTAGGCTAGGGTGAAGCTCCACCGGCTTTGCGGCCACCCTGGCGGCTCACTGGCCGTTGGCGGGCGGTGTTATCTTCTCGTGCATGGACGCCGACCCGACTTCCATCGCAGCCCGCGATCCGACCACCGCCGCTGTTGAAGGTGTAGGGCCCGAGGAGTCGATCCCTGCGGTTGAGATAGTCGGCCTCACGAAGCGCTACGCCGGAGGAGCGCTCGCCCTCAACGGCCTGGACCTGAGCGTGCGCCAGGGCGAGATCTTCGGCTTCCTCGGACCTAACGGCGCAGGGAAGACAACCACCATTCGCCTCCTGCTGGACTTCATCCGGCCGACGGCAGGGTCAGCCCGCATCTTCGGCCTCGATTGCCAGCACGACTCTCTCACGGTTCACGCACGCGTCGGCTATCTGCCTGGCGAGCTGTCGCTGTATGGCGGCTACACGGGCGAGCGTCTTATCAACCTCCTAAGCGACCTGCGGCCGGCGACCGTCGATCCCGCCTACGTGGAGCGAGTCTGCCGGCTCCTCAATGCCAACTTGGAGACACCTATCGACCAGCTATCGCACGGGAACAAACAGAAGATAGGCTTGGTGGCCGCCCTCATGGGGCAACCAGACCTCGTCATCCTCGACGAGCCGTCGACCGGCCTCGACCCGCTGGTGCAGGTGCGCGTACTCGACATCCTGCGCGAGGTGCGCGCCGAGGGGCGCACGGTGTTCTTCTCCTCCCACAACCTGGCCGAGGTCGAGCGCATCTGTGACCGCGTCGGCATCATTCGGCAGGGCAAGCTCGTGGCCGTGGAGAGCGTCGAAGACCTGACGGCGCGGCGCCTGCACCGCACGCGCATCACCTTTGCGGAGGCGGTGCCGGAGGCAGCCTTCTCGACGCTCAGCGGCGTTCGGGTCTCCGAGCACGCCGACGACGGCAGGACCATCGTCCTCGAGGTGTCCGGCGATATCGATGGCGTTCTGAAGGCGGCGGCCTCGTATCACGCCGTCACCTTGGAGGCGGAGCAGCCCTCATTGGAGGAGGCGTTCCTCTCCCTGTACGACGATGCGGCCCAAGGCCCCGCGGCATGAGGCTAGCGATGGCTGACCCTCTGTTCCGCAAGGCGCTCGGCGACCTCCGCGGCCAGATCCTAGGCTGGGGCATTGGCATCGGGCTCATGCTCATGCTGACCGTGCTGCTGTACCCCAGCATCGGGAGCGCATACGCGGATGTCATCGACGAGCTGCCCGAGGGGTTCCTCTCGTTCCTCGGCGGCGCGACGTTCGACACCCTCGAGGGGTACCTCTCGATCGAGTTCTTCAGCTACGCGCCACTGGTCCTTGGCATCTTCGCCGTCATGGCGGGCAGCGCCAGCCTGGTGGGCGAGGAGTCGCAGGGGACGCTGGACCTGCTGCTGGCGCAGCCGTCAGGCGGCGGCGTTTGGCGCTGGCGAAGCTGGCAGGGCTCGTGGTCGCCACAGGCCTTCTTACCGGCATCGTCATCGCCTTCTTCTGGTTGAGCGTCGTGTTCATCGACGCCGAATTTTCGGTGGCCCACCTCATGGCGTCATTGGTGCTCCTCTGGCCTTTTGAAGCAATGTTGGCCGTCGCATCGGCCCTACTGGCAATGGTGTTGCCGGGCCGGATGATCGCGGGCATGGTGCTGGCGGTTTACCTAGTCGCTTCCTACGTCCTCGAGTCGCTCTCGGCGACGCTGTCCGCCCTGGAGACGGTGAAGCCGCTGTTTCTCACCGCTTATTTCCAGGGTACCGAGGCCATAAACGGGGACATCAGCTGGGGCTACCTGGCCGCGTCCCTAGGGGCGATAGGCGTGCTCACCGCGACGACCGTGGCGGTCTTCGAGCGCAGGGACATCGGCACGCGGACCGCGATGCGGCTGCGGCTGCCCTCATTCCGACGGAACCACCGCCTAGCTTGAGCCGACGGGGCATCACTCAGCCCGTGCCGAATACTGCGCCGGCTAACGCGTAGGTCGCGAGAGTGATCCAGACGGCGCCGATGACATTCAGGCCAAACCCCACTTTCGCCATCTCGGGGATGGTCACATATTCGCTGCCGAAGATAACCGCGTTGCGCTCGCCCCTGTCCACCCAGTGCGACTAAGGCATCTAGAGCCTCCACTAGGGCGCACCCTCCCCTTTCCTCGCCGGACTGTCACCTCAAGCGGTGCGCGACACCGCTGGAGGTTTATTACGGTCGGATAGCTACAGAGAACGACGAGCACGGCCCGCGCATCTCTCCGAGCATCCCGGGATGGAATTGACGCAGCGCAAGCATCAGCCCGGGGGCCTGACGATCATCACAGGTCCATCCCCGTGCCGAGCCACTTTGTCACTGATGCTGCCCAGCGCCCATCTACTGAGGCCTGACCTGCCATGAGAGGTCATGACCACCAACGTATCACCCTGCGTAGCACCGGCTGCGTTGATGATGGCCTCGCCTGGGTCAGCGTGAACGATGAGGGGCCTCGTCTTGGTAACACCGGCTGATTTCAGACGCTGCTGGGCCGCATTGAGATAATCATCAACAGACAGGCCTGGCCTGAGCGACCACAGATCCCCCGGTTCCGTATGGATCGGTGTGGCGGTGAGGCATGTCACCTCTAGGTCTAGCGCCGTGGCTAGCGCGGCCGCGTGGGGCATGGCCACTTCGGCGAGCTCCGATCCGTCCAGGGGCAGTAAAATCCTTGTTATCCGAATTACGACGACTGGGTTCTGGCGGGCCCGCACCCGCACGAGGAAAGTTGGGCAACCCACCGACAAGTGGATCACCTTGTCGGCGACGCTCCCCAATAGCCACCTGCTAGGAGCGGACCGTCCGTGGGTTGCGATAACCACGAGCGTCCGAGGCACATTGGCCACTTCGAGCGCGATCGCTTCGGCGGCCTCACCCTCTCTCACAACGGTACGGACCCGTGGCCACTGCTCACGAAGGGACAGGGCGCGGGTGGTGAGTCGGTTGGACGCGTCGAACTTTAAGCCCTCACGGTACAAGCGGGGCGTAAGTGCGGGTGGACCCGGCTCCTTTTCGTCGCCGTGTTCCGACACAGCCGACCGCGATCGATCATCCGGATCGCGAACTGGGTCGAAGTAGCGATTCGGTGGATCCGGCGCTGGTATTGCCTCAAACAACTCAATATCCGCGCCCACGGCCTGAGCGATCAGGTGGGCGTACGGCAGCGCTTGGTCAGCGGTGTCAGAGCCATCCAGGGGGACCAGGATTCGCTTATACATGGCGCCTAGACCGGAGGACGTGCTCGCTGGCTCGGGTGAGCCTAGCCCGACGTCTGACAGCGAATGGTTCTGCGGTGGTCATGTGGTGAGCATGCATTCGGAGAAGCTGCCGCGGGTATCACGGGGTTTTGTCTAAAGTTTCGCCCCATTACCCCGGAGCCGGTTCCTCGCAGCTTCGTTCCCGCGCGCCGCTATCGTCGTCCGCTTGCCGGGCCTAGCCGCGTGCCGGGATCACTAGCACTGGACCCGCCGAATGACGTATGACGCGGTCTGTCACGCTGCCTAAGACCCAGCGCCCCATATCGGAACGTCCATGGGTCGTCATGACAACGAGCTTGGTCGGATCGTGGCCAACCTCGTCGACGATGGCCGTGCCCGGGTAGCCGTCGGCCGTATGGGTATCCACATTGGATGGACCCATGCGGCGGACTCTCTCTGCGGTTCGGACCGGGTAGTCGCGCACATCCGTGTCCACGTCGCTGTGATGTCCACGTAGACCTGAGGGGCGTAGTAGTCCTCGAAACCGAAGCCATAGGCGGCCGGCGAGATCGATCGCAGGACGGTCACGCTGGCTCCCAGCGCCTTCGCCGTCGTGACGCCGTGCGGGATCGACTCCTCCGAGCGCTCCGAGCCGTCCAGCGGTAGGACAACGTTCGACAGCTGGATGTCGAAGCTCTCCACCTCGCTCTCGCGACCAACACGGGTACTTGGGCATGGCGCACGACCTTGTCGGTCACGCTGCCCAGCACCCACCGCCCAATGCCCGATCGGCCGTGCGTGGACATCGCGATCAGCGAGCCCGGCTCGCTCTCGCCAAGGGAGACGATCGCGTCCGCGGGGTTGCCATCGACGACCTGTGTCGTGACCGTGACCCCGCGTTCCTGCAGCCCTACAGCTGCGGCATCCAGCCGTTTCTGTGCCTCGGCCTTCAAGCCCTTGCGAAGCTCAACCCACCGCGCGTCGGTGATGGTCTCTCGTTGCCGTAGCGCCGACTCGACTGCGCCCTCGCCCACGAGCGCTGCTGCCTGCGGGCGCTCGAAAATACAAGCACTGCCAAAAAGACGACCGTCGCACCGGTCGCTTTCGCAATGGTGTTGGCGTAGGGGAGCGCGTTGTTAGAGGCGGACGAGCCGTCGAGTGGGACGACAATTCTCTTGTACATGCCTTCCTCCCTCGGAGTGGCCCGAAGCCTACCTCCTTTGGGGTCGGGTCGCACGGTTCGAGCGCTCGCATATCAGTCGTCAACCTCGACAACGGCGTCACGAACGGACTTGACCTCGGCGAGCTACCTGCCGTGGGGTCCACCGTGAAGATCGCGAATGGGCATCAAACGACATTCCTCGCAGAGCATCGGGTGGCGCGCTGGTACGGGTCGCTCTCCCTCGTCCGCTTTGACACCGCCCGCGGACAGGACAATACGCTCACCTCATGGAGGTGTTGTGATGGTAGAGACACAGGTATCCATAAAGACCACGGGCATCGACCACGTCGTCCTATGGGTCGGTGACCTGGAGCGCTCCAAGCGCTTTTACATCGAGCTCCTCGGGATGTCCGTCGCCCATGAGAGCAGCTGGCAGGCGTTCCTCTGGTGTGGCGGGCAGCAGGTTGCCCTCTTCCAGGCCGGCGACGGCGATCCGGTGAAAACCGGCGCCGAATTGAACCACATGGCCCTCAACATGGAACCGGGAGGCTATGAGGTAGTGAAGGCTCGCCTTGAGGCCGAGGGGATCGCTGTCAGTGGACGAACGGGGGACCCGACCTGCATCTATTTCAGGCGACCCAGACGGCCACCGGCTCCAACTCCTTTACGAGGGGCACGACTAGCCACTGGGTGGACGGCGTAGCACCTGCCGGCGTATGGCTTCTTTAGCGTAAGGTACGCACGCAGCCTAGTGATCGTTTAAAGGCGGACCTCCGCGCGAAGAGCTCCAAGCTCTCCGCATCGCTAATGTCGACAGGGTCGTACCGGTCCCCCCGTTTGTGCTTACGCGCATCAAAGCTGAAGACGGCAGCACGGTTCGCTCCCACATCAAGCTAACCAAGCTAGTTGGTGCATTGCGTGGTTTTCGGCGACACCCAGGGGTCAAACAGCCGGCCTGACTCGAGGAATGTCATCGGCTCCTTGCGGACTCGTTGCGGGGCCTCCACGATGTCCGCCCGCCGAATCTCACCCGTTCTCAGGGCACACGGCATATGGCTGCCCCATCTGGTCCCGCAATAGAGTTCTTCGCCCAGCGCCTTGGTTTATACGAGCCCGAGGATTTCGTCTTCGGCGTGATGGTGGAGCGGCTTGCGCATGAACACAGCGGCCGGGTCCACTTTGCCGAACATGATCTCTCCCGCGATGACGGATCGGCTAAGGGGCGTCGGGGCGATGATGGCCTAGTAGGGACCTCTGAGCTCCTTGGTGATGGCGTTTTCGAGTCTGTGAGCTACGAGAAGGGGCACCCGTCTTCCATTACGTGGGTCGCGCCGGACGGTGTCGCGCAGGCCTCGCTCAGTGTCTTCGGCGAGACAGAGCGCCTCGCGCGCGCCAGCGTGAAGGTGTTCTGGCCCGACGGCAGCGACTTTCCTGACAGGCTGAGCCTCGCCATGAAAAAGCGTGGCTTCGTCCCTGCGCACAACGGCAGGGATTCCGACGAGGTCGACGTCGTGTTCGCTCGCCCTGACATCGGTACCGGCATCAAGGTCGAGCACTACGCCTTCCCTCCAGAGCCGCTTGCCAGTGTCGCCGGCAACTATCGTCCTGACGTCGTGACCCGGGCCTGGGATCTGATCGACCGGCTGAAGAGCCAATCGCACGGGCTGGTCATCGTGAACGGGCCGCCCGGCACGGGAAAGACCCACCTGATCCGAGCGCTCATGGCGGAGCTGAAGGACGAACGCCAGGCCGTCGTCTGCACGCCCGCACTCGATTTCGTACGAGAGGCACCGCTGCTGATGGATGTCACGACATCGTTCGAGCGAAGCCTCGTCGTCTTCGAAGACGTTGGCGGCGTGCTCGCGACCCAGGCTCCCTCTCAACACGTGGAATCGAACGCGGCCTTGCTGAACTTCAGCGACGGGCTGCTGTCGATTTTGTCCGACTCGATTCTGCTGCTGTCCTTCAACACGGATATCGGCAACGTGAATCCAGCCCTCCTGCGGCCTGGACGGTGTCTGGCCCACATTGAGGTGCCGCCGCTGCCGTTCGAGCAGGCCCAGGGATTGGTGCCGTTCCCTCTGATCACCCAGCGCGAGTACGTCTTGGCGGACCTCTACGAGGCACGGCGCCGGGGTGTACCTCCGGACGGCACCCCACACCGGATTGGCTTCGCCAGCACCCAGCGCTAGGCCCTAACCCACACCCCCTGCCCGCCCCCGCACGGTGGGGAGGCGGCGAGGGGCATTAAGGCATAGCTACCGTCTCCGACAGTAGCAGACGCTTCCCAGCGCTCTCAGGCGGTTTCCGACCGTTGCCGTTCACTGCAGCGCGTTGCCGCGCCGCAGCGTGCTTCACGACACGTTCTGCCCAGGCGCCACACACGGCCATCACCGCCCAATTACAGGCTCTTGGTGGTGCAGAACACTGCGTTTCTGCCACTGGGTTGCCGTCATCCGTTGTACGATCAAACCGCATCACCCCCAGATGGTTTCCAGTTGCATGCAGCCACAGGCACGCTATGACGCCCTCGTTCTGGAACGGCTCGCAGCCATGCGCGCGCAGCCGAGATTCCGTTCGATCCGACGGCGGTGCCTGGCACGCATGGCACGCACCAAGACTTTTCGCTCGGTCGAAGAGTGGCAATGCGCTGACGAGAACCTTCAGGCGAATGCTGCAGACGCATGGTGGGCCATTCGCCGCGACGCCGGGGCTCTGGCCGAAGCCTATTCACTCTTCGTGCCCCAGGTGCTGCTCACTCTCATGGTGCGCCGATATGACCCGCACCCGCCCCAAGGACGCGAGCACGACTTTCCTCTGGACATATGGCAGCCAAGAGCGCGCCTGGGAATCGAGGATCCGGCAGCCGTGCCGGTGGAGCGCATCCTCCACGCAACCTTGCGGAGGCGGGGCTCGGCCGCCCCGGCTCAGCGTTCTGGCCGCGCGCAGGGTCAGTCCGTCAGCTTGAATGGCCTTCGCCTTCTCCTCGAGCTACCGTTAGAGCTACCGCCCGAGTTGAGAAAAGCCTTCGCTCGACAGGCACGGAACGGAGTCCAGGACGACCTGCGCGACGCCGGCTTGAGAATCCCGCGCCGAGTCCGCGTGAAAACGCCACCGACCCAGCTCAAAGGCGTATTGCTCACTCACGTCCGTGGCGGAGAGTTCATTCGACGGTTGCGCTTGGCCTGCAAATCGCGGGGAGTCCCCGTCCAGTGGCGACCAGGTAGACCGTCTCTTTCTCCCGGCGTCGCCGGACACGAGGCCCCTCTGTCCGTCGTCCGCCTGCACCTCGATGCGCCGGTCGATGTCCAGGACCGGGTGCTCTTGGCCGCCCTCGACTCGCTCGCCAATCGCTCTCTGGACGCGATGCGCGAAGTCGGTGTGAGTTTGGGCCTACGAATGAGGCCCTCTCGCATCGCTCGAGCCGCTAGCGAGTTGCGTGTCTCCGGACATCGGCTCGGGCACTTGGGCCTGTACGCAATAGCCTCCCGCCGTGCCGATGAGGCTGACAACGCCCCAAAGGGTGATGTCCAAGAAGCGCTGGCTGCCAGAAGAGTCAAAAGCCAACGCCAGCAGGCCACCAAGCGGCTCCGAGACAAAGGTTTCCTCCCTGCCAGCTAGCGCGTAAGCGCCTCCTAACGCCAACCGGCCATTCCTGGCGCCCTCGTAAGCTCAGGCCCACGGCCCCTCGGTCTTGCCGGTGGTCATGCCAGCCCGACCTGAGCGAGCCTGCCTTGGATAACGAGCAGCACCATTCGGAACAACCGGAACGAGGACCCACCGAACCTAACCAGGTCGCGCGCGGCCGCAACCGACATTACTCCGTCCAGACGCTTGGCACCACACCTCCGGGGCTAGCCACGGTCATCTCCGCTGCTCATGCCCAGGCCATCAGGCTCGGCGGAGGCGCTGTCTCCCCCAACCCCGCGAACTCGCGCGAACAGGTAGGAGAGACGGAGGCACCTACGCCGGTTCGCCAGGAGGGGTCAGCACACGAAGGAGCCACCTGTGGCCAGCACCAAAACTCGAAAGCTAGGGACCCTCAGTGAGCGCTACGCAGCCGGAATCCCCCGCCGTGATGCTCAGTTGTCCCGCACTCGGCTGACCCCTCTCGAGGACACGCTTATCCCTTGGCTGCACTGGCAGGGCTACCGTCCCAGCGCGATCGCACGGTTGATCGGCGTTGGCCGGTCAACCGTGAGCGAGCGGGTCCACGCGATCTACGCGTGCCCGAGCGTGTTACTCAAGGCGCACCTTCATGAGGTGGTGGAGCACCGGCGCGACAAAGGCTCCCGAAGGACCTGGTCGTTCTTCTGCTTGCTGTGCGGCTTGGACGTGGAAGGAGACCAGCACGCGGGTCTGCAACACGTCGTCAATCACTTCCTTCGTGGCGTCAGGGCCAGCGAGCTCTCGCTCCGGTATGTGTTGGAGTACTCGTACGGCCAGCGCGAGATGCGCGCAGAGCGCGAGCATTGGCGCGATCTGGAGCGGGGCTCTGCGCGACGTGGCCGCCTTCGCAGGCTGTTCGGGCGCGGGGGCTAGATTGCTAGCGCCTGGGTTCGACATGACCCCTACCCCTCCAGCGCTAAGACGACGCCGCTGGTATCCGCACGCTATGCGCGTAGGGACTGACGGCCGCGGTCTCCGCATGCTCGTAGATGTTCAACGCTCCTAGCGTGTTGGACATCTGCCCGATGAGCACAGCTAGGCCGGCCGGGATCGCTGCAAAGACGTGTACCTCGCCGCCCGGCCTGTACTTGGCCCGCGCTGTCCTGGTCTCATCGATAATCCGCCGAGCGAGGGAATAGGCCGCCGCAGGACCTTGGATGCGACTTGTAAACTCCCCGTCGGCCGGCCGTGCACTAACCACTACCCGAAACTTCGGGAGCTGAGGGGTCGTCGCGTCGAAGGATGAGGCAACGTCGTCGGCAATCGAAATGAGGACTGCAACCGCATCGCCACTGAAATCGACTTCTGTCGAATCTACCGCAAATGGTGCTTCGGTTGAGTTGTCTGGATACTCCAGTCCTCTGACCCGCCTCCCTGCAGTAGCTGTCGCCATATCACGGGTATGCCTCGAGGGGCGAGGAACACCCGGCCCAACGCGAACGCCACAGACAATGTGACGCAGCGCTAAGGCCGGTGTACACCTGCGAAGATCGTGGTTGGGAGCTAGGGGCGCGGCTGGTAGGAGGCGATTGGCCGCGACTTAGCTTCGAAGAAGTCTGCTGCGAATTGTTCGGCGTCCCCGATGGCGGGCTTGGCGATCGGAACGTGGACGGGGCGCGCCCCGATGTGCGTCAAGATGCTCGTTCGTCCAGATCCCAGAAAGAGGACGAGAAAGATTAGGCCAACCACGGCTGCTCCAGCGGCCGCATACGTGGCTACGTCGTTGCCTTCAAGCCCGACGTAGGCAGCGGGGGCGCCGAGAACAGCAATCACCGTCATGACCAAAAACCCCAGTGAACGACCTTGATGCTCTATGTCTAGGTGGGAGACATCGCGGATCATCGCTGAGTAGGCCCGCCGCCGACCCCCTTCGCGACTCAGATGGATGAGCCGGTGGGTCGTGATAACGAAGCCAGTCGGGTTTCGAAGGCGCTGCTCAACAAGTCCGCGCTTGCGATCGAGCACTCGCTGGATCTGTTCCCCCTCCAGTAACCGGATACCGTAGCGTCGAAGCGTCTCGTCCATGGGTTAGCTCGATCGCAGGTTGATACTCATAGGCTGTAAACCCATAGTCTACGCGTACCTACGTTCGCCGCAATCCCTGCTGAGGCGATTCGTAGGCCGTGGACGAAGCGAAGCAGTTTGACGCCCGGCTGAGGGCGCTCCGATTGGAGCGAGGCTTCTCCCAAGAAGCTTTCGCGGACCGGGCAGGCCTACACCGCACTTATGTGGGAGGGATCGAGCGGGGCGAGCGCAATCCATCGCTCAAGAACATCCTGGCCCTCGCGAAGGCCCTGGACCTTCCGGCGAGCACTCTGTTTGAGAGGTGGCCGAAGTGATCGGCCAAGCCCTCTCATGCCCCTCAAACTAGCTAGGCAGCCCAAAGATAGTCGGCGGGCCGTGCGGCGAGACGTCGACGGGCGACTCACAGTCAGTTGCCAATTCCGGTATGAACGACGGCTTGGCACCTGACGCCCAAGAGGACACGCGGGCCTTCGTCACACGCTGCCTCCAAAACCGGCACGAGGAACCGCGGTTGCGGCGGCGCTGGCTTTCGAGGCCAAAGTAGGCGGGCTGCTAATCGAGACTTGGGAGCGATCGCCGAGACTGTCTGCCAATCGTCGTTGAGGGACTTGGGCCGTTGTTAGTTGCCCGATTCTGACAGTTACCCAGCTATTTGGCCCTTACGACCGCCATTGGAGCCCAAAATGAGGCTTCCGGGCCCAACATTGTCCAACTGTGGCGAATTAGTCTCCCAATGTTATCGGCGCAGACCCCAATGCATCCTTGATGATCCATTTGGCGTGGCGATGCCTGACGATGTCCTGACGACGAAGCGTCGCGGCCAGTGCTGTCACCGCGGCCCACTCCCGGGGCGCAGTGAGGAGGCGTTCAGCGTCCTTGCGACATTGCTCAAGTAGCTCGACTGGGTCGCTACCGGCGAATCTGTTCAGGTTGAACCAGAACATCAAACCTAGTGGCGCCTAAGCGGCTCACGCCTTTGCAATGCGCTCTGACGCTAAGGAATAAACAAACGAGAACGTTGTCTGCAGTGGCCTCTCGGGTCTCTGCGGCTGCGGCCCATGCAGTGGGCGGCCACGGCCACGAAGACGCTGCGGAGCTCCGTAGTGGTCTTCGGGATCCTGAGGCAGTAGAGGTCTAGTCCCCTCAGCGTCCGAGCCGGTGGGTAGCTGACCCACGGATGGAAACAGGAAGGCCTCAGGCACTCGTGTCTGGGGCCTTCCGTTCGTGTTCATGGGTGGAGATGGGGGAGAGCCTATCTCCACCTCCGGAACCGAACTAGCTAGGTCCCCTTGCAGCTTGCTGTTGGCCTGCATGACGACCGGTGTGGACCGGGCATGAACAGACCAAGGCTTATCGAGAGTGAGCTTGTCCGGGGGCGTGGTTAGAGAAGCCGGGCCACGTTGGCCATGTCCATGTCCTGCGGCACTCCGGCGCTATTGCCGGGCCGTGGGCCACGGGAGACCTGCGGAGTGTTCAGGCCCAGTTGGGCCACAGCTCGGTCGAGATGACCATGCGCTACCTGCGGACGGTAACTGTCGAGGACGCGATCGCCGTTCAGAGCGGTATTGACCTCGCTATGGCCTAGCACAGGAGGCGGTAGGCATTGGCCGCGTGGCCACGGCAGGGATGTATGCGACGGCAGCAACAAGAATGGGCGGCAGAGTGCGGCAGTTGCGAACGTAGAGGCTCAAGGTTCGAATCCCTGCTCCTCAACCAGACACGCTGGGTCCTAGGTGGTACCGCCGGCCTCCTTGCCAATGTGTGTCGGCAACGGTATCGATGCTAGGCGGCTAGTGGTCGTACAGAGTATCGACCAGGTAACCAGTCCGACTTGAGCAGTCGTAGGAGCTCGTAGGTTCCTTGTGGGGCCGTAGCCGAGAGTCTCGGGTTGACCGCTTAAACTGCCTGCCACAGTAGCTGCACTCGATGACATAAGTCGCTCCCCTGGAGCCGCCTGACCTCCCCGTCCGGGTTCGTGCCCTTGCCGGTCTAGTTGTCTGTGCAGGGGCGACAAGGTGCTTAGAGCCTGTGATCTCTACAACGAACCTGGGTTTGAACGGCCTATTGCTGACCTTGATGCTCCGTATCCGGTCCACCCGATATGAGCGAAGCTCCCCTGTGTTCGCTTTGACGGCGTAGAGAAGGAGTTGGCCCGCGCGCGCGCGCCTCAGGCTGTAGGGTTCGATCGGCCGGGTACTTCCCTGATAGCCAAGGTCAACGCAGAGGTGGTTGGCAGCTGCGAACCGCACGGTCTCTAACGGCACCCCTTCGCCCCAGACCCATACGGTCGGCGGCGGGCTCCACTCGGGGTCAACATCATTGTCTACCGGCATCGAGACCATTGTGGTAGGCCCCGCTGCTCCGTCCAGCCAATCGAATAGATGAGGCAACTCCTCCCAGAAGTCGGCGAAGAGTGGAAGCGCGGGAAGCTGGTGGGCTAGCATGTTCGCCCACTCGCCTTCCAACTCGTCCCGGAACGGGGATCCCTCCAAAGAGGCAAATGTGAAGACCTCTACTCCCTTGGATATGCACTTCTCGGTGTACACAGAGCGGATCAGTTCGGCATGGGGGAGGAAGTCCTTCCTTCTGAAGAGGTTGATGATGTCGTAGAGATCACGCGGGCGTGAGCGCTCACCCATCGCCCGCAGCTTCTCCCCGAAGACCTCCTCAAAGCTGTAGCACCGGACCGTCGCAGGTTCCGGGAGCGTGTCGGGGTATTGGTGAGCAATGGGCCGCAGGACCGTGGGGCGCACTACTTCTTCTGCAACCGTTAGATCGAGCTTGACGCTGGCGACCTCGGGGGAGTTTCGAGGGCCTCGATAGTAGATCCGTCCTTCGGCAGACTTACCGCCCGGACGCATGCTGACGACCGGGTCCCGTACACGGAAGTCAACGCCGGACTCTTCGTAAATCCGTTCGAATACGTCCATCAGAATGGGGACGAGATCCCCTGGAGCAATCGGCCCGTCGGGAAGGACAGTGAAGTCCAGGTCTTCCGAGAACCGGTAGGTCTCGATGTAGCACTTCTTCAGGCACGTGCCGCCCTTGAACGCCCACGATAGTGAAAGTCTGGGATCGGATCCAATACCCCAAAGAGCCCACCCGATAACGTAGTCCTTTTCCACTACGTCTTCTCGGAGGCCCCATTCTTCGATCCTCTCGTTGAGATCCGTTCTGGTGATCAAACGGCCACTCTCTCTGGCACTATCGTCGCGTTTACCCGGAGATTCCAACGCGTCAAGATCGGACCTCGGGCGGGCAAGCTGGGGTCTAAGAGGCTGATCCCCGAACTCACTCCAGTCTTGGAAGCTTTGATGAGAACTGGGGCTCGCGTGTCGGTAACCTCCAGCAGATAACCTAAGCGCTTGAAGCTTGCGCCATTGCCAATACGCTGGATGTCCTCGGCCAGAAGCACATCGTTGCGGTGCTCACTGCCAAGGTAGGTGTGCAGCACATCGGCCACATGACGAATGCCCCCACCTAGGGACGGCTCAGCGAGAATGTCCGCGACGGTATGCGAGGGGTCAGAGACATTGACCCGGGTCTGACCGCGCCAGACGGGCCTGATTGCGAACATCTTCTGCGCGGTGGCCCGCTTCACTCGGAACAGGAAGCTCTGAACCTCGACTGCCTTCCTTCTGACCCGCCTCGTTGTGACGACGACGGTCTCTCGGAAAATCTGCTCAGTTAGGCCCCAGTGCTCACAGGCCGTCCAGCCTCCAATGTAGTAAGAAGGGCCGAAGAGCCTTGATGCGATGACCCATGGATCTTCGCGCCACAGGCTCGGCTCAGCGGTTTCCAAGGCTACGGGAGCGTAGAGCCCACGGCGGATACGGACCAGCCACCCTCTATCGGCCAGATAGGCGAGGAACCTCTGGGTCCGCGGGATAGGAAACGGGAGGATGCTGGCAGCTTCGCGGACTGTGAATGGCCCTTTGACACCGCGGTATAGGAAAGTTAGGAGGCGCCGGTTCTTCTCAGATATCCCCTTGGGGGATGACCGAGTGCTATTCATACACCCTATCCTTCGGTACTGCGGAAGGTACTGCGCTTAAAGTATATCACTGTGCGATATAGTCAAAATGCACAACATTCTATTACGTCACGGTTACTGCGCTTTTGGTATTCGTCTGGGAGGCCATGAATCGATCCATGTCGTTTTCGAGTACGCATTGATTCGAAGACACGGTTAGGGTCGGCTGCCGCTACGCGGCGGTAAGTGTGCCGCTACTTCCCCAAAGACGCCCAATTGGGAAGTCCCATGACCTCGTCGTGGCTTGGCGGTTCCAAGAAAGCGGCCTAGGTAGCATTGAGATTGCTCTTTCGTGGATATCCGGCAGCTTCAGGCCAATCCTGTCCACGAGTGGACACGTGGTGATTGTTGAAATGGACGACTCATTCGCGCAACATCTTTATCTCTTCGGCGAGATCATCGGTCCCCCGAAGTGCTCGGCGTCGACGAAGATGCACTCACCCTTGAAGTGGGCGGCGACGGGCACTTCACGCCCGGGCCTATCGGTCGTGGGTAACCTGACTACGTACAGCGTACTCGCCGGAGGAAAGCTTGCGGGTGGTGCTATCGAGGGGGCGGGTCGTGTTCCGGGCTATGGTACGCAGCCTGGGCGGGAACAAGTAATGGATCGAGCGTTGGAGTGCTATGGAAAATTCCCTGAAAATAGTCGAGCGTGCTACTGGGACGGCGATCTCGAAGATCGAGAATGGCACGCGACCGGCGACGGGTAAGGAGATCAAGGCGCTGTGCCAGGCGCTCGGTGTCACGCCTGACTGGCTATTCGGCGACTAAGACAGCGCGCAGCCCCTAAGGGCGCGCAAGCCGGGTCCGATGGCTGTGCCTCACATCCTCCAGGGGAACGAAATGGCCGGGTCAATATGAATCTAGCGATGACTTGCCAGGTGATCTGAAGAAGTCAGCCGAAGAGACGGAACTGATCTGCCAGCCATTCCTATTCGGTTTGCAGTTCATCGTCTCGGACACAGGCCGTGACCAGTCGTGTAGGGGGGTGTGAGATGGCGCAGATCGAGACGCATCTAAGGGCCGTCGGAGAATGTGTCAGCACCCTGGAGACCAGCGATCCCCGCTCACGGCAACGTCGGGCGGAACGCATGGCCCAGATTCCGGTGATGACCATCCCTCTTGGTGTGAGGATCCCGAACAGGGCATCGCGCCTCTTGCTAGAAGCGGTCCACAGCTACATTGCTGGCTTCTACAGCGGAAGTGTCGCTGTCCTCGCAATCGCGGTGGAGTACTCCCTTCGCACGCTGACGGGATCTCAGTCGAATTCGAGGGCCGTGTTGGCGCTCGCGAAAGAGAAGGGAATTGTCGACGAAGATCAGGCGTGTGTTCTGCGCGCGGTCCAGCGCTACCGTAACGCCGTCGTGCACAGCGACCTGTCTCACCTGAGCGAGGGGCTGATGCTTACCGAGCAACCGGCGGTACTGATGGGAGACGGAGTTGAGGCAGCCGGGATCGCACAGGCGTTCATCCTCCACGAGGACGACGATAGGGATGTTGCTGCGGCACTGGCCGACGAGGCCAAGGTGGGCCGGCTGCTGATTGAGACTTGGGAGTTGCTGCCCAAGTTGTTCGCTAGTCGCCAGTGAGGGACTTGGCTCGAGCTACCGGATTCTGAAGGGCTGCGCGCGTTTCGCCAAGTTGTGACCGCCCTTGGGCCTAATCCCGTCCGTTTCGGCGGCAGCTGTTACTCGGCCTCCGAGCTGGAGGTGAAGCAGCGGATAAGGTCGTTTAGTCGCCTTATCTCGATGCGTCCCTTGATCTCTCTCAGTTGGAGTAGTGACTCAGCGACAGCTTCAACCGCTTCCCAGTGCCACCGAAGCGACGCTTCTGTCAGGTGCTCTAGCCATTTGAAGTGAGTGGTGGCTGCCTCTCCCGAATAGGGCATGCTCGTCGCCAACCGGACAATTTTCGTAGTGTCATCGTCTACTTGCCTACGCGGCCGGCGGCCCGACAGGAGCCGCTCTGCCGTGAGTCCCGCTAGAAGAATGGTGACCTCTCGGTCGAACCAACGAATCATCAACAGGGATTCATCGAAGGCGAAGAAACCTTTAGGGAGTGGCCCATTGACACATTCCCCCTGGACATCCTTTGTTGGCACGATAGAGACCTTTCGGATGCTCCTGTTCTGAAGGTGACTCATGACCGCGTGCCCCGCCTCGTGGTAGGCAACTCGCACAGTCTGTGGGACTCGATTCCTCGCCGGTCGCATGCTCGTCAAACCAGGTCGCTTACGTTCAGAGATCTCGTCACAGACCGCCTTCACCTTGTACACCAAGGCGATTTCTCGCGCTCCCGGCGACGGGGCAGCCGCGGCATGAAGCGACTCTAGTAGGAGCCATCACGGTCGCGCCGCTCTATCAGAAGATCCAACTCGGCGCGCCCCATTCGGAAATCGTTCGCTCCGTGTCGCATGTAGAATCCTCTCCCGCGCATCTCATGCGGTTTGCTTCTGCTCTCTGGGACCTCCACCACGACTACGGATTGTTCGTTCACTGTCAGAGTCTCGATTCGTGCATCTATCGGCGGGTTGCATCGCTCGGCCAAGAACTTGTGTACTCGTTCAACGGCGTCGGGCAGCCCACATCCTTGGATGCTTCCGTCATCGGTGACGCCGACAAAGACCCTTCCACCTGCCTGGTTGGCGAACGCTACAGCGGAGACGGCAATCTCCTCGCGGTTTTTTCGTGGAGTGCACCAGGTTTGAACTCCACGTGGAGCCCTTCTCCTCCGTGGATAAGAAACTCCACCCATCGTGGGTCTGTCTCGTCTAGGTAGGTGTGCTCGCCTATGTCGTAGGGACGGATTGACACGACATTGACGCCATCCGTTTTTCCCCATGGAGAAGGCATAGCTCGACGTCGGTAGGCAACAGCCCCAGTTCGAGTCCGCTGGCGACCTCGGCCAATCCCACGTCGGCGTGGTACGTATCGGCCCCGTTCGAGGCGAACACCTTCACAAACAGCTGATCCTCCGTCGCGAGTGCCGCTTCCACCTGCGCCGACAGTCGCGTCGTTGCGATTCGAAGGTCCCCAATACGGGCTCTGAAGTCCGGGAGCAGGATTAACACTGACCCCACGAGGGCGTTGGCCTCCTGGAGGTCGAGGTCGAACATGTGACGAACCAGATGGTGCGCATCAGGGTAGAGCGGCAGCCCGGGTCTCAGGAGGTGGTCATGAGGGAACCCGCGGCGCTCAAAGTGCCCTTGATACTGGTAGAGCGTCGCGGGCCACTCACTCTTGATGTGCCGGTCCCGGGAGTTCACGTGCCGCGAGAGCTGCGTGTGAATTGCTGCCATGTTCGCTTGGAGGGCAGACGTTCGGGCCACGAAGGTGTCGATCGAGATGACGCCCTGGAGGTAACACCGCTCGATGAGACCGGCCAATTCGTGCGGATCAAGCCTCCACTGGGCATACAACACATCCCCGTAGTCCAGCCAGTGAGCCGCCTCGGTGGGCGCTTCCCTGTTTGCTGTGACACGGGAGATGCCGTTGCGCCACGTGCCGTCGGCCTCTCGAATGAACAATCCTTGGACAAGGCCGTGGTCGTACTGCCCCACTCTCGCCTCAAGCGTCCGGCGGATCGCCGCAAGCGCGGATAGGTCACCTGGCGCGAGCTCTACCTGCTGCACAACACACTCCACAATGGGTTGACGAGATGTCTAGCAGCATAAGCCTCGGACGCACAAGAAGCTGGAGACACCCGTACGTGATCGTGGCCCAGATGTCGACCATCAGAAGGTGCGGAAGTCCAAGCGTGCCAGCTGGGCGAGACGAGCGGTCGTGTCGCGCCCATAATGGTCAACGAGATGCTTGGCTCAAGGCTCAAAGCAGGCGCTCGATGGCTCACCGCATGGTCAATGCGTATGGCCGTGCGACGCCTTCGTAACGAATTCGGACCGGCAAAGGAGAGGTGGACGAAGGGCCTCAAGGGTCGGGACGGCTGGGTCGACCTAATCGGGGCCGGAATTGTCTTCTACGGACTCCGGGCATGGGCATTCGATCAGGGCGTCCTGTTCGGCGTGGCCTTTGTGATGGCCGCCGTCCTGGCGATTCTTCGTGGCCACATCTTCACGCACCCCCTTCAGCTGGTTGGGGTCGGCGTTGCGACCGTCATCGCAGTCCAGGTCATTCCGGACCTTCGCTCAGCAGGTCTGTCGGCTCTCTTGCGGGGGGAGGTCATCGCAGGCGTTGTCATCTTGGCGGTCATGCTAAGGCTACGATTGCTCAAACAGGACATTGAAACCGGGGAACTATGGAGGGGCGGTGGCAAGGATGCCTCGTCGTCTCGCCGAACGCGGAGTGGGCCAACCAAACGAGGAGTCAAACGCCGTGGATCCGCTGCCGCGGGGGCGGGAGACTCGGCTAAGCGGAGATAAGCATGGCGGAAACCCAAGTTGCGGTCCTGATCGACTACGAGAATGTAGGACTGGCACCTATACGGGGGCTTTTCGACCAGTTGGCCGAAGTCGGGCGCATCACCATACGGAGAGCGTATGGCGATTGGTCAAAGGCCACCGGTAGCCGAGACCAACTTCTGGAATACGGTATCGAACCGGTGCATGTTTTCCAGTCGGCTGCGTCAGGCAAGAACGCGGCCGACATGCGTCTCGCCGTCGATGCAGTAGACCTCCTGCACCAGGCCCCGGTGGACGTATTCGTCATAGTTTCTGCCGACAGCGACTTCGTTCCTGTGGTGAACCGCCTCAGGGCGGGGGGCAAGACGGTGATCGGCGCTGGGCCTAGACCTACCGCGCCGTCGACACTGGTGAGGTCCTGTGACCGGTACTTGTTTCTCGATCAACTCGGCCGCGAGAAACCAGTAGCACCGAAAGCTGATGGCGATGCTCAAGAGCTGATCGTCCGCGCAGTACGGTCGACCATGGACGAACAGGGAGTGGTGAGCGGGAGCAAGCTTCACGAGACACTCCAACGCCTTGAACCCTCGTTCGATTATCGCTCGCTGGGCTACCCGACTTTCCTCCGCTTCCTTGAGACGTCACAGGAGATACGAGTTACGCGCCCGAAAGGTTTGGGGGATGTGACTGTCAGATTAGTCGATGGGGCCTCAGGGGAGCCCGTCCCACCAGCCGACTGGGCTAAAGCAGTCGACGACGCTTGGGCCAAACGTGCCCCGGCTGCAGGCACGTCGATTGCGGGGCCAAACGCTGCCGCCGATGCCGCGGCGGTCCTCCAAGTGCAGAAGCTCAGCGCTTCGCGTTTCAGCACGCTCCAAAGGCTGTTGGACGCTAGTTCGCACCTCTCGTCTCACTGGGCCCGCGAGGGGAACTCTGTGAGGCGCCGATAGCTCTCTGAGCGTTTCGTTGTCCGGCCCCGAGATCGCGACGATTGGGTTGCTCGCGGACAGAGAGTGCCTGGGCGCGCGTACCAATGGGCGGGAGCACCCCGTTGAGCTAAGAAGCGCGTGGCATCGCCGCCAATGATGGATGATGACGAACTAGGAACGACCCTCGCTTTTGGGGCTGAGCAGGCATGATCCGTCTCTATCAAGGTCCGGGCTCTGGCGAGATACAGCTCACGGGTCCGCATATGGAGCTTGATGCCTGGAGCAAACTGAAAGCCACCGTATGCGAACTCCTTAGCGTTCGCGGCCAGGAAGACGCGAGCCGACTCCTGGAATCGATACCATTCGAGATCCGCGAAGGAACCAACGGCTTCGGGGATGAGTTCTCACTCCTGTATGTCGAGACCTCCGTTGACCAGTATGTCGAGCTGGCGAAGCTCGACGAGGATCCGTCGGTGAAGGCGAGTTTGCGTCAGATCGCTCGTGCCGTTTCGGAGGTGGGTCCCCCCATCCGGTTCATCGCCGTAGCTCTTCAGGACAGGGCTGCTCTTCAGGCGGTGAAGAACCCGACCCTATTGATCACGTCCGATATTGTTGAGCGAGCCCTGGCTGACAGCGAGCAGCTGATCCACAGCCGAGGTGCGCTCAGCGGGGCTGATCGCATTCACACAGCCCTCCACGGGTACCTGCGTGCCCTGTGTGAAAGGCACCACGTTGATGTGCCTCATGACGCGGCCATCACGGCCCTGTTCAAAGGACTGCGCCAGCACCCGGTCTTCATAGAAAACGGGCCGGCGGTCGCCCAGGTTCAGCGCATCACCCAGTCGATCGCCACCATCATCGACTCTCTCAATCCCCTCAGGAATCGGGCCACATTGGCGCACGCGAACGAAGCTGTGCTAGACGAGCCTGAGGCAATGCTTCTGATTAACGAGGTGAGGACACTCCTTCACTATCTCAACGCGAAGCTGAGTTAGCCTTCTATGCGCAGGTCATCCGTTGGTTAGCGCTCAGCGGATAGGCGATAACCTGGTGACCAGCCCGAAGTCGTGCCGCGACGCCCTGGACGTTGATTGCAGGAACCACCTCATGGCTACCAGGGCAGTTTTTCCTGGAACGCCTGCATCTGTTCGCCAGTGGGCCCGTCACCTCTACTGGCGGCGACAGCCACTCGATGTCCGGCACCGGCAGCGTCCCTGCTACAGTAGCGGAACTGGGGCGGCTTCTGTGAACGTCGCCCGATGGAACATTCGGACCCACCGTCGTCTGCTGACGTCGGACTGTGGAGTTGGGTCTGCCACTGTGGCGAGTCCGAGTCGCTCGTGATCGTGCGGGCCCACCGGTCCCGCGAGTCCTCACGCGTGAACCGACAACACCAGTCCGGCTTCGACGGCCACCACGTGAGCCAGTGGTTCGAGGTGTTGGCCTACCAGACCTTCGATGAACTAGACGAGGAGCAACCAGGCCAGGCACCAGGCGGAGCGAAGGCGTGCAGAGGCGTACCAAGCAGGGCAATTGGTGGGTCTAGGAGCGGTTGTCAGGTCCACGAACTACCCGACTGAGAGGCCGCCTGGAATGCAGGTACCTTCGCCGCCTGACACACAGCAGTGGCACCCTCCGTCTGACCGGCTGCCGGGTAGGTCTCCCCACTCCAGGTGAGCCCTACGCAGTACCAGCGTGGCGACGATATGAGAATGAGGATCCAGACGGCGATGATGACCGCAGCGCCACCGCCCGCGCCCAGCTCGATGCTAATCTCCGTCGAGACCGTGTCCGCCACGCTCTCCAGGCCGGCAATGACACCGCCGCCCACGGCGAGCGCGAACAGAAGGCCGACGAGCATCGCAACTCGGCGTTCGCGAAGGGCCTGACGCCGGGTGCCGCGCCGGCATGGAGTACTTCAGCTCCATCGGCCGTAGCGACATCATCACTCGGTGGGGACGGTTCTCGGTCGACAACTCTGCCCGTCGTAGCACGAGCTGCGTTGCATCTTCTGCAATGTTTCTCCAGCGGCTCAGCGAGTGGACCCGCGCGGCACCTCTCCCAGCGTCGGCCGGCCGGCACTGTGGGAATCAGCGTTTACCAGCCGGGATTGGTGATTGCCACCCGGCCATTCAGAAAGCTCTTCCCCAACGACCTCTGAATACGGTAGCGATGATTGGTGCGAGGGACGATAGGCGGCTGGGCTCCCGACCCGCCCCGGAATCTGCAGCTCCAAGCACTTGCCTACTGCCCAGCGAAGTAATCAGCAGGATCCAAACCATCCAGTGTGACGGTGGCGGACATTCCTTGGACATCGAGCTCAAGGTGCCCCGGGATGAGTACTGAGGCGATGGCCCGAGGTGTCATCCGCGGGGCTTCCGCCAACATCAGCACAGGTTCGTAGTGTGGCATCTCCTGATAGCCAGATCGGAAACTGACTCCGAAAGCCGCGACGGTCCTGCTCCCCAAGCCTTTGAAGATCGGAGTGTCCTCCCGGCTTTGCAGCACCCTCTCGTAAACGACGCCCACGGCCTCCCGCTCGACCTCGCCTCCGATTGTAAGGACCATCTTCGGTCGCAAATGGCTCTGGGACCAGTATGGAGGAAGCGAGGGGTTCAGCTCTGCGGGTACCAAAACCCGCAGCAGTGCAAGCTCTGCCACGACGTCAGAATGGTTTCGCGCCACCACCTCTAGGAGTATCTGCTCAGTCCTGTGCCCCGAAGGTTGTAGGCGGCGATCCCCCCCTCGTGGTACTCGAACCTCTAGGTCCAGTTCGGGGCCCTCTGCGCGGTTGTTCACGTCGCGTATCTGGAAACCGCGCATCGGCAAGCTTCTACTGTCATGCCGTTGGTAGTAGCGCAGATCTTTGGCCTGCACGGCGCGAACGCTTCGGGGAACGGATACTACGAATGCCTGCCGTCCGGGCACACGAAGTTCTATCCCTCGCACCGCCAACGCCGGCAACGCTGGATCGATGTTGTCTTGGATAACCTGTGCACGCCACTCCGGAGTCGCAGTATCAACCGGAACCCCGTCGTCGACCTCCCTCGCAATCGGCCTTGCTCCGGCTTCCTCACGCATTCCGATTACTACAATCCCACCGTCGGCATTCGCAAACGCGGACACTTCTTTAGTGATTCCCTCAATGAACCTGTTGCGCGCACCCGGAGGGTCAACATTGACGAACTCTGATGACTTGTACTCAATATGCCAATCCTCAGGCTGAGCTTGAGCGACAAGTTCTTCCAGCTCCTTGAGTCCCCATGCTGAGGGCTCAAGGCCGTTGATCGTGACCGATGGCATCTCCATTGTTTAAGTGTTTACCCTTTGAGGTCCGTATCGGGATATGGTTTGCTAGGGTTCCCAGGCATGGGGGGCGGCGGCGTGATCCTTAGCTGACCTCCACCACGGCTGCCTAACCAACAGAAAGGTCAATACTTCCCCCGGAGTGGTTTCACTGACGGCACCAGTGTTTCTACTTACATACAAGGCGATCCTAGAGTTGTCATTATCGTTGTCGGGTGTGAAGCCGCTCGGCAGCCTACGGCGTGCTAGAAGCGGAGACTACCGCCCAGCCCAGACCGCCAGGCACTCTCGTTGGACCCAACAGCTGCGCAGGTGAGTCGTGAAGTACACGTATTTTGAGATCGAGAATTTCAAGGGGATCAAGAAACTACGGCTGGATTTCGACGCATCTCCCAAGGGCCCCATCTACACATTGGTCGGGCTGAACGAGAGTGGCAAGACGACCATTCTGGAGGCCCTTGCCTACTTTAAGCCCGGTATCCATGACATTGACCCAATGGATGTCGCAGGGATTGTTCGCCCTGACCCACATCAGCTGATCCCTGTCGCTCAACGCGGCAATTACAACGGCGATACGGTCATCCGTGCTGGCATTGAACTCAACGATGACGACATCAGTGCTCTCACTCGCCACCTCAAGGAACGCCCGCATCAGATCAATGTGTCTGAGGTTTCTCGTTCTTTCAGTGTCGCCGACACCTACTCTTTCGAGAATAGTGCCTTCAAGAGCCGGCGCGCGACCTGGTCGGACTTCAGCCTCAAGGGCCGAACATCGAGGGGAGTCATCGAGCGTCCGCTGTTTTCGTCTCACAGGGCCGCCTGGAGGTCAGCAGCTGACTTCTTGACGGCACGAATGCCAAGCATCTGGTTCTTCCCTAATTTCCTTTTCGACTTCCCTTCTCGAATCTATTTGAACGCACAGAAGGGCGAAACCAACCCCGATCGATTCTACCGGGCGCTTCTTGGGGACATATTGGAAGTGGTCGATCCGACCGCGAACATCCAAGAGCATCTCGCGGATCGAGCCGCAACTTCGAAGCCGCCTGATCAAACGGCACTTCGGCAACTCCTTCTCGAAATGAGCCGTAGAGTCACGCAGGATGTGTTCAATTCATGGAACAAAATCTTCAACCGTCCGTTTCAGACGCGGGCTCTAGTGGGTGTCGACATCGAGGGTGATGAGGGTCCCTATGCAGAAGTCACCATTGAAGATAGCGACGGGAATCTACTACCTCGGAGAGCGCTCCCTCGGGTTTCGTTGGTTCTTCGTATTCTCGTTGTTGACAACCTACCGGGCCATGACCAGCCAGCCCGACAAAGGGTTGCTGCTGTTGCTCGACGAGCCCGCTTCGAATCTGCACGCGACCGCACAAGCGCAGCTGCTGGGTAGCCTGTCGCGGTCGGCGGAAAACTGCAGCCTCATTTACACGACGCACAGTCAACATCTGATTTCGCCTGACTGGCTAGAGAATACCTACGTCGTCAGAAACCTGGGTCTAGAACTCGGTGAAGAGATGGCGACTGCGCAAAAAACTGACATCGCCATTGACCGGTACAGGACGTTCGCCTCGGCGCATCCCGACCAAGAACAATACTTTCAACCCATTCTCGATGTCCTCGACTACAAACCTTCGGTCTTGGAAATGGTTCCGGAGTTGGTACTAGTTGAAGGCAAGAACGACTTCTACGCGCTTCGTTGGCTCGACACAGTTGCCGGGATCGGACATAGCCAACCGTATTTTGGCCCAGGTACCGGTGCAGGCAGTCTAGAGCAAACAATAAGACTGTACATAAGCTGGGCCAGGAATTTCGTTGTGCTGTTGGACTCAGAATCAGAAGGACTCAAACAACGACGCAGGTATGTAGAGCTGTTCGGAACGATAGTGGAAAACCGAATTGTCAGTCTAAGTGACCTGGCGCCAGACTTGAAAGGAAAAAGCTTAGAGAGCGCATTCGATGCAACAGACAGAAAGACAATCCAGGACACAATATTCCCTGGAGAAAAGTACGCAAAAAAACAATTCAATAGAGCGCTGCAAGAAGCATTGGCGAGTTCAAACAAAGTGAAACTGACGAGCGACACGAAAGACCGCAGTGAGAAGACCATCGATGGCCTGACTGCGCTTCTTGATAAGAATCGATGATATAGGCATCGAGTTGGTACGCGTTCTCCAATAGATCCCGTTCGTGATTATCCTTTGAGGAGGCGCCTCACCAGAATGTCACGCCAACCCCAGATACAGTCGCGCCGCAGCGACCCGCCTTGACTGCCCCATGCTGCGAATCACGGCCTGATCATAGATGGCGCTCGTGTGCCTCTCGACCGTCGTGACCGTGATGCCCATTTCTTGGGCTATCGCGGTGTTCGACATGCCCTTTGCCAGCAATGCCCATACTTGAGCCCTGCGCTCCGGAACCACACAACCGCCGACCAGGAGGTGAGTCATCCCACATCTCCCTCCGCCAACGCTCGCGCCCGCGCTTCGCCAGCTCCGCCACCGTAGCCAGGTTGCCGTCACTCCTAGCCAAGACCACGGCGAGCGCCGGACCGACCTGCCGATCGAGCCACCCCATCAGATCATCGTAGGTTAACGGTGGCTTTGGCGCGTACGTCCCCACCTTTTCCACGAGACCCATGAAAACCTCGCACCAGGAGGACTGGCCTCTACGGTTGACGTTTGAATCGTCCGGCACCACAAAGTCCACGAACCCGACGAATTCGGCCACGAGCCACCAGGCCCCAATTCGCCGCCGCTCAGTCAGTTGCCAAAGCAGCGAGTCTGCCGCTTCTTTCTGGCATCGCGGCTCCCACCGAATGGGCGGGTAGGGTAACTAATTACGGGAGCCTAGCCTCCAGAAATCTCGGCTAGGCTCCAGCGGAAACGGAAAGCCGTCTCGCGGCCTCACGTCTTCAAAGGCTGGATCAACGTGATCCGCAGTGGTTCGATTGCGCACCCGTCATCAGGATGATGGGTGCGGAGCGGCCAGCGCTGGCCCTACAAGTGCGATCAGCGGTAGAGAGAGAGGCCCAGGCGAATCGCCTGGGCCTCATCGTTGTCTGGTCGGGGCGGTCAGGATCGAACTGACGACCTCCTGCTCCCAAAGCAGGCGCCCTACCTCTGGGCCACGCCCCGTCAGTTTCAATTCTACTCGATGGAATCGTGTGCGGTATTGACTACTTTGGGCTCCCAAAGCAGGCGCGCTGCCGCTGCGCTACGCCCCGTCGACACGAATTCTACTGGATTGGGCGTCCCGAGTGCCGGCTCCGTATCCGCTTTGGCCAGGGCTTCGCCGTGCGACATGCTGGTTGCGGCGCACCGCGGGCCTAGCCGTCCGGCGGTTCGCCGCCCGTGGCTCGCGCGATGTCCTCGGCCCGAGGCCCCGTCGTCGGCCCAACCCCAACGTGAGCGCGAATCCACCGCTGGATCTGGTCCAGCACAGGTGGGGCCACGTAGAAAACCCGTATGTCGTTGGCGAACTGGACCTGGTGGTCCTGGCTGATCACCAGCACGGCTACGCCCTCGGCCGGCAGGGTTTCGTCGATGCGCCGAGCGATGGTCTCGTACCTGCGCTTGCGGGCGTCGGCCAGCCAGTCGAACAGCCTCCGCGCTACCAGAGGGCTCGCCTGGGCGACCATGATGCAGCGCTGGAGGTCCACTGCCTCCAGCAGCGTATCAGCGTCCTCCGTCTTCCGCAGGGTGGCGCCGCGCTCGATGGCGCCGCGGACGAAGGGGCCAGCGGCAGGGCTAGCACGTTCAATCGCCTCAACCTCCGACTCGCCTCCGACGACGGCCCCCTCGAGGTAGACCTGGCCTAGCTTCCCCAGCCGCTCCTCCAGGTTGCGCACCTGGCGCGCCGCCTCCTCCCAGTAACGCTCGATCAACGCGTGAAGCTCATCGTCGTCATGCACGGCGCTGACGAACGGCACCAGGAGAAGCCTGCGCAGCCCCGCGAACTGGTCAACGGTCGGCCGTCCAATGTCTCCGAGGGTCACGGCGCTCCCCTAGTCCGCCCTGCCGCCCGCGACTGCGACGACCTCGCCGGTGAGGCACGCAGCGCGAGGAGAGCTAAGAAAGGTGATGACGTTCGCCAAGTCGAGGGTGGTTGCCCTGCGCCAGCCGCCCACGCGGTCCTCGTCGAACACGCTGCCGGGATGCACCGTCGTCACCACTATCCCATCTGGGCCCAGGTCGAACGACGCCACCTTTGCCATGGCCGTAACGGCGGCGTTCCGCATCGCCCCCGGGATGGCGGACGCGTGCCTGGCGGCGACTCCCGCGACGTTGACGATACGCCCGAAGCCGCGCCGGCGCATGTGCGGCGCCACAGCCCGCAGACAGCGAAAGTAGCCCATCACCTTCGGGTCCAGGTTCTCGTCGAACAGATACTCGTCGGTCAACTGCTCCACATGGGAGCCGCCACCGCCGGAGGGGGCACCGTTGTTCACGAGGATATCGATGCGTCCGAACTCCTCGGCCACTTGGGAGACCATTCGGTCCACCCGCTCACGGTCCCGTACGTCGTAGCTGAGGGGGAGCACGCGCACCCCGTGCTTCGCGCGGAGGTCCTCGGCCACGCGGCCTAGCAGCCGCTCGTCTCGCGCGGCGATGGCGAGGTTCGCGCCCTCGGCGGCGAGAGCCTCGGCAACAGCGCGGCCGATTCCCCGGTTGCCACCGGTAACAATTGCCACCCTGCCCATCAGGTCAAGGTCCATCCATCCTCCTCGTTTCGAACGCTGACTATTCTACGTTTGCGTTTGCCCGCGCGCCCGCGGGAAAGCGCCAAGCGGTTATTATGGGCGAATGCTGCGCGTAGGGACGGAAGCCCCCGACTTCGAGGCCCTCTCAGCCTCAGGTCAACCGTTTCGGCTAAGCACGCTGCGTGGGCGCGAACCCGCCGTGCTCTACTTCTTCCCGAAAGCCTTCACCGCAGGCTGAACGCGTGAGGCCCGTGGCTTCCGTGACGCCTATGAAGTCATCACCGCCGCCGGCGCGCTCATCGTCGGCATCAGCCCCGACCCGGTGGAGACGCTGGCCAGGTTCGCCGAGGCGCACGCCCTGCCATTCGAGTTACTTCCTGACCCCCGGCAGCACCTCATCCGGCTGTACCAGGCCCGTCGCCGCTTCGGGCTCGGGGTCTCCCGCATCACCTACGTCGTCGATCGCTCGGGGATCATCGCGGGCGCGTTCCACCACGAGGTGCGCATCGGCATGCATGTCCAAGAGGTGCTGTCGACACTATCGGCGAGCTGAGCAATGCTATCCTCGTCGCGATGTTCACCTATGCGGTCCTGACCAGCTCCGACGCAGGCGCACGCGGTGAGCGCGAGGACACGAGCGGCGCGCTCATTAAGCAGACCCTCGCCCCGCCCGAGTTTGTGTTGGCCCACGACGATCTGGTCGCCGACGACCGCGAGACCATCGAGGAGCGCCTTCGCACCTGGGCAGATGCAGGCGTCGACCTCATCCTCACCACCGGAGGCACCGGCCTCAGCGAGCGGGATGTCGTACCGGAAGCGACATTGGCCGTTTGCGACAGACTCGCCATGGGTATCGCCGAGGCGCTGCGGGCGTACGGGGCCACCAAGACACCAATGGCGATGCTGAGTCGCGGCATCGCCGGCACCCGGGGCAAAACCCTCATCGTGAACCTGCCCGGCAGCCCGAAGGGCGTCGCCGAGGGGCTCGAGGTGCTCCTACCCGTGCTCCCGCACGCCCTGGGCCAGCTGACAGGACGCGACCGCGGACACGGGACCGCCGCTGGCGCGAAGGCGTAGAGGCGCGGGTGCACATCCACATCGTCACCATCTTCCCCGGCATGTTCGGACCCGCCCTGGGCTTGGGTGTTTTGGGGAGGGCGGTGCGCTCCGGGTTGGTGACGGTGGACGTCCACGACCCGCGGGAGTACACACACGACCGCCACCGTTCGGTGGACGACTCGCCATTCGGCGGCGGCCCCGGCATGGTGATGATGGCCCCGCCCCTTTTCGAGGCGGTCGAGGCCATCGGGGCGCCGGAGGGCTCGCCCATCATCCTGCTGTCCCCGCAAGGGCCACGGTTCGATCAGGCCCACGCGGAGCGGCTTGCGCAGAAGGAGGTCATCACCCTCGTCTGCGGTCGCTACGAGGGCGTGGACGAGCGCGTGACCCAGCACTTGGCCACCGAGGAGCTGAGCGTTGGCGACTACGTGCTAAGCGGGGGCGAGCCGGCTGCGCTGGTGGTGGTCGACGCCGTAGCGCGGCTCTTGCCTGGCGTGCTCGGCCACGGCGACGAGGCCCGCATTGACGACACCCACACCTCGGGGCTGGTGCAGCATGCGCAGTACACACGCCCGGCGGAATACCGAGGTTGGCCAGTGCCGGAGGTGCTCGCCTCCGGCGACCACGCCGCCATCGCCCGCTGGCGCCGTGCCGACGCTCTTCAGCGCACGCTCGGAAGGCGCCCAGACCTGTTGGCGTTCGCCGATCTTAGCGCGGAGGACATCGATGCCCTGCGGAAGCAGGGATGGAAGCCTGGGCCCGAGCAATAGCCGAGCTAAGCCGGTCAATGAAGAAAGGCCCCTGCGAACATTCGCGGGGGCCTTTCTTGGCGTATGTCGTATCAGCGCCTAGCCGGCGGTGGCGTAAGCGGGAACCCTGGGGACCTCGAAGTCCGGCACCGAGACGCCGGTGTCGCGTTCAGTCGTCTTGACCGCATCCGCGGCGGCAACCCAGCCGTCGCATCCGGCCGGCGCGATCTGCCAGCCCTCCCGCGCGGCGCGCGTGAGCAACTGCCGTTTGGTGGACATGGTCGTGTCGGGGCACCAGTCGGTCGAGGAGAGGACCGACGAAGTGAGGTGCATCGCGGTCGGGACAAGCAGCCCCAAAAAGAGGAACGACGTGTCGTTGCGCTCGACGCGCACTACCTGGTGGCCTGGAGTGGGGCCGGGAGCGGGCTCCACCCATACGCCCTTCGCGATCTCCGTCGGACCCTCGACCAGGTCGAGCTGTCCTGCCTCATCCAGGGGGAGGAAGTCGTCGGAGCGGTAGAGGCGGCGGCTGCGCTCGCTCGGTGCTCTGGCGACCTCGAAGTCGGCACGCTGAACCACGTAGCGCGCGTTGGAGAACGTCGGCACGACTCTTCCCGACGAGGTCATGTGGGTGGCACCGCCGGCGTACTCATCGTGAAGGTGGCTCAGGACGACAACCGCGACGTCTTTGGGTGTCAGGTAGGACTCCCGCAGCTCCCGAAGCAGGCACGATCGGCTGCGGACAGGCGCGATGCTCAGGTCGAGCGGGGCCTTGTCACCCGGACCGGCGTTCACCAGTATCCAACCGTCGGGGTGGTCAAGCAGCATCGAGTAGTTGCCGAGTGCAACTCGGTTTTGCCGGTCAGGACTGATGAAGGGTTCCCATCGCGTTTTCGGCATCGCACCGAAAACCGTCCCGCCGTCAACACGTGTGGTGCTGACTCTGATCAATCGAGGCGCGTCGGCTGTTGGCTTGCGCATTAGTCTGCTCCTAAGGCTGGAGTCGCGGCATTATGCACTGGCCAAGTCTGAGCTTGTCAATAGCCATTTTCTGAAACCGGGTTTAATCAAACGACCAAAAGCCAGACTTCCAGCACTTGCCATTAGGGGAAACGGTCCCGCTACCAGATCGTCAGGGAGCAACCACAAACGGGCCGAGGCTAGCCGGACTGGGTCTGCTGTTTCCGGGCCGCGGCGCCGCCCACGGCCGCGCCGACAACCCCTAGGCCACCGACGTAAACCACTGCCGGGAGCCCGATGGCGGCAACGATGACTGGGCTCCAGCCCAGGAAAGCGGCCACCCCCGCCAGAATTCCGATCAGCGGCCCCGCGAGAAATGCGGCCATGAGCGCGCCGATGCCAAGCGCCGTCCCGCTGTCAGCCGCGGTCTTCGAGCCCGCGACAAAGCCGCCAATGAGGGGCGCGACCCAAAAGGTCACGAAGTGGACCACGGGAACGATGATGAGGGCCAACGTAATGCCGGCACCGATAAGCGCACCACGGATCACGTGCGTATCGCCTCCGAAGGACCAGGCTGCATCACCATGCCGGCGAATGGTACGCGAACCGTCTGGAGGTGTCACTTTGAGCAGCGAAGGCGTTAGCCAGAACCTAATACTTTGACCAAACTCGGGCGCAGCACCTGGCTGGAGACCTTGCCTAGCGGATCGAAATGCTGCCGTTCGCCGTGCGTACCACGAGCGAAGCGGACGAGCCGCCAAGGTCACCGGCCAGCGCGTCCTGTCGCGAAACAGTGACGTTGTCGAGCGTGGGCGCCGTGGCAACGCCTCCCGTCGCCGCCAGGTCCAGATGGACGTCGGGCTCGAGAATCTCCACGTCCACCGACCCGTTGCCGGTGCGGAAGGCGTTCATGCCGCCCGGGCTGAGCCAGCCGTCGAAGCCGATGCCGCCGTTCGAGGTCGTAAGGTCGAACGCGCCGGTAGCAACGGTTGCGGTGATGGAGCCGTTCGAGGTGTCTACCGTCGCGGCTCCCGTAAAGGCCACGAGGCGTACCTGACCGTTGCTCGTTGTGACGTCCAGCGTCCCGGAGGCCTCGGACACGGTCACGGAGCCGTTGCTGGTCTTCAACGTCGTACGTCCGTCGACCCCGGAGAGCCGAATCGCACCATCGGACGTGGTCACATCGACGTCTGCCGTCGCGGGCACGGTCACCACCATGGCGGCGCCGGTCTGGAGGTTCCCGATGGAGAATCTCGTGGCCAGGCGCGCCCGAACAACCACCTCGCCGCCGCGCTGCTCGGCGGTGAAGTCGATCCGGTGCGCGTTACGGAGCGTGGAGTCCACCCGGACGACCTCGGCCTCCCCTGCGCGTACCTCGATTTCGCCGCCGAAGGACTCGATGACGACCGTTGGCCGCGGGCCGACGATGAAGGCATCGGTGCGTTCGCGCTCGCCTTGATCCCCGCATCCACCGAGGACAAGAGCAGCCAGCGCGAGGGCTGTGAGAGTTAGGGTTCGCATGGAATTCGAGGGCGGCGCGTCGCCACCGGACAAGCGTGGGCATGACCATGGCCTAGAATAGCGCCTCACTTCGCTAGTGAGAGCACACATGGCCGGCGCCGCGCCCTTAGACCCGAGCCGATTGGACACGAGCCACCCAGACGAAGGCGTCGGCACCTTCGCAGCGATGCGCGACGGCACGTTCAGGCGGTTGTGGGCGGCCTCATGGGCCTACTACACAGGCCGTGCGATGGAACTCGCCGTCCTATCGTGGCTCATCCTCGAGCTGACGGACTTCCCGGCGAGCGTCGCCCTGGTCGCTGTCTCTCGGGCGGCGCCGATGTTCGTCTTCGGAGTGCTGGCGGGCGGTCTGTCCGACCGCTACCGGCGGCGCTCGGTGATGCTGGCTGCGCAGGTGATGAACCTCGCCATCGTCCTCACGCTTACCGTGCTGATGCTGACCTCCCGCATCGAAACGTGACATGCGTACACGGGCATCGCCGTCACCGGCCTCTCATGGACGCTCGACTTCACGGCCCGGCGGGCCTATCTCGCGTCGATGTTCAGGGGCAGGGCCCTGACCAACGCGATGTCGCTCGACACCGGTGTCCTGATCAGTAGCAACCTCACCGGCCCGCTCTTCGGTACGGCACTCATCCGGTGGACGGACTTCGGCGGCGCGTACGTGGGCATCTCCGTCTTCACGGTGGCCGGGCTGGTCCTCCTCTTCACCGTTAGCGGCGGCATGCAACCCGCCGGGGCGGCGCCCGCACCGCTCCGCGTCCTCGCGGAGGCCCTCGCCATCGCACGCCGGCACCGCAGCGTCATGGCTGCTTTGCTGCTGACCATGGCCTTCAACCTGTTCGGTTGGCCGATCAGCACGCAAATTCCCGTCATCGCCCGGGACGAGTTGGATGTGCCGGAGATCCTGTATGGCGTGCTCGCCGGAGGGCTCGGCGTCGGTGCGCTGATCGGCGCCGTCATCCTCGCGACGCTCAACCCGCGGCGGCGCGGAAGCGTCTACTCCCTGGGCACCATGCTGTTCCTGGTGGCTGCCTTCGGCTTCGCCCTATCGCCGTGGTACATCCTCTCGTTCGCGCTACTCGTCGTGGCAGGGATGGGCCTGGTCTCGTTCGGCATCATGCAGACCCTGCTCGTGATCGAGGTCGTGCCACCGGAGCTGAGGGGGCGAGCGTTGGGGGCCGTGGCCCTGGCCATCGGCGCGAGTCCGCTGGGCATGCTCCTCGTCGGATTCATCGCGGAGACGGCCGGGCCACGGATGGGTATCGCCGTGCCGGCCGTCATCGGACTCGCGCTGGTCGTGGCGCTACGGTGGAGGTACCCCGTCCTGCGCGATGTGGCCGAGCCCGGCGGGTCGCCGGCGGTGAGCCCAACGGCCGCGTAGAGCCGCCTAGCTCTCGAGCGGGACGTCTTCGCCGAAGTTCATGGCGTAGAGCTGAGCGTAGACCCCTCCTCGGTCGAGCAGGTCCTGGTGCTTGCCGGATTCCACGAGCCTCCCGTTCTCCAACACGACGATCTTGTCCGCGCCGGTGATGGTAGACAGCCGGTGCGCGATGAGGAGCGACGTACGGCCTTTGAGGACCGTCTTCAGCGCCTCCTGGAGCTTGCGCTCGGTCTCGGAGTCCATGTTCGCGGTCGCCTCGTCGAGGATCAGCACGCGGGGGTCGGCCACGATGGCCCTGGCCATGCTGACCAGCGCGCGCTGGCCCATGCTGAGGTTGGCACCACGCTGCTCGAGGACCGTGTCGTAGCCGCTCGCCAGCCGAACGATGAAGTCGTGCGCGCCGACGGCCCTCGCCGCCTCCTCGACCCGTTCGAAGGGGATATCGGGGTGGTTGTAGCGAATGTTCGCGGTCACGCTCTCCGAGTACAGGAACGGCTCCTGGAGGACCGTGCTCATCTGCCCCGCCAGCGACGCACGCGTGACATCGCGGACGTCGATGCCGTCGATGAGCACCTGGCCCTGATTGACGTCGTAGAAGCGCTGGACCAGCGAGATGAGCGTGGTCTTGCCCGCGCCCGTCAGGCCGATGAACGCCACTGCCTCACCGGGCTCGATGGCCAGGTTGATGTCGCGGAGTACCGGCAGGCCATCCACGTACTCGAAGGTCACGTCCTTGAACTCGATGCGGCCTTCGATGGTCGGCATCAGAGTCGCATCGGGCTTGTCGGTCAGCTCCGGCTCCATGTCCAACAGGTCGAAGATGCGCGCACCGGAGGCCATGGCCTTTTGAAACTGGGTGAACTGCATCGTCATCATGCGAATGGGCTCGAAGAAGCGCAGCATGAACATGACGAACGCGACGAGGATGCCGACTTCGAGGGCGCCGTCCAGTACTCGCGACCCCCCGACGACGATGACCAGGCCGATGGAGGCCATCGAAACGATCTCCAGCGGCGGCATGAGCATGCCCGAAAGCATCCCGCCCTTCACGGCCGCATCCCGGTGCTCGGTGTTCAGCCCATCGAAGCGGCGGAGGTTCACATGCTGGCGGTTCATGCTCTGGGTCACGCGAACGCCGGTGATCCCCTCTTGCAGGCTGCCGTTGACCGCGGACATCGCCGTGCGGATGCGGATGAACGTGGGCTTCGCATGCCCCTGCCACACGATCATGGCCGCGATCATCAGCGGGAACGGGGCCAGGGCGAGCCCGGCCAGCTGCACGTCCTTGATGAACAGTGTGGCCGCGATTACGAAGAGCATCAGCATGTCCGCGATCGTCGGGACGCTGAGCTCCAAGAATTCCTGGAGCGCCAGCACGTCGCTCTGGACGCGCGACATGATGCGGCCCACCTCGTTGCGCTCGAAAAAGGTCGTCGACTGCCGCTGGAGGTGGTCGAACATGTCGCGGCGAAGGTCGTAGAGGACCCGCGTGCTCAGCCTGGCCAAGGCGCGGAATTGTATGTACTGCGAGAAGCCCATCAGCGCCACGTCACCAAGGAAGATCAGCGAGACCAGCGTCAGGCTGCCGGTCCGGCTCTGGCCATCGGTCGGCGCGATGAAGCTATCGATACCCCACGCGATGATCAGCGGCTGCGCAACGATGGCGACGATGTAGCCGATGACGCCGACAACGGCAATCGCGAAGGTGCCGCGGTAGCGGAGCGCATAGCCCATGAGGCGGCGCACGACAACGGCGTCGTAGACGTTGCCCAGGAACATCTCATCGAGGTTCGCGCCCAGGGAGCGAATCCTGGCGGCCCGGCGTGTGGTCGTGGCCATCAGCCCGCCGTCTCCTGCCCGCCCGCGCCATCCCCGCCGGAGCTCTCCTTGGAGTCCAGTACGTCTTCTGGGCGCGCACCGTTCGACTGCGCATCGGCCAGCGCGGCGAGGCGTGCCTCCTCGAAGGGGCGCATCTGCGAGTCGTGAAGCTCACGGTACTCGCCTCCCTCGCGCATCAACTCCTCGTGCGTTCCGCGCTGGGTTATCCGTCCGTCCTGGAACACCAAGATCAGGTCTGCCTTCGCGATGGCGTGAAAGCGGTTGCTGATCAGGAACGTCGTCCGGCCCGACACGACCGCATCCAGCGCCTGCTGTATGAGCCTCTCGGTGTGCACGTCCACGCTGGACGTGGAGTCATCCAAGATAAGGACGCCTGGGTCGAGCAGGATGGTGCGCGCGATGGACAGGCGCTGCTTCTGCCCCCCTGAGAGGCCGACGCCGCGCTCCCCCACGACCGTGTCGTATTGGTCGGGCAGGTCAGCCACGAAGTCGTGGAGCTGGGCGATTCGGGTCACCTCCAGCACACGTTCACCCTCCGCGGCGGTGTCCCCGTAGGACACGTTCTCGTGGATGGACGCCGTGTGGATGAACACGTCTTGCTGGACCACGCCGACGTGGCGCCGGAGCGATTCGAGTGTGAACTCGCGGACGTCTCGCCCATCGATGAGCAGACGCCCCTCGGTCGCGTCGTAGAAGCGCGGGATGAGGTGGGCGAAGGTCGTCTTGCCGCTACCCGGCCGGCCGACCAATGCGACCACGGCGCCAGGCTCGACATCGACATTGATGTCATGCAGCACCGCCCCGATGACGGAGTACCCGAACGAGACGCCCTCGAAGGTCACGCGGCCTTGGACCGACGGCACCGCCTCAGCGCTAGGCAGGTCGTGGACCGGTGAGACCGTGTCGATGATCTCGAACAGGCGGTCGCCCGACGATGCGGCCCGCGCGAAGTTGTTGACCGCCCACCCGATCATGCGGACCGGCATGATCATCATGTTCATGTACAGAAAGAACCCGGCGAGATCGCCGGGCGACAGGTTTTGGTATACGACCGTTCCATCAACGATGACCCGCCCATCGATGACCCGGTTTCCGCCGTACCACAGAATGGCGACCATCGCGAGCATGAAGCCGAAGTTCATGATGGCGAAGTTCCGAGCCCACGTGGACTCTGCAAGGAACGTCTGGTCCGCCACCAGCTCGGAGCGCACCTGGAACTTGCGCCGCTCGTGGTCCTCCGCGGCGAACGCCTTCACCACCCGGATGCCCGTGAGGTTTTCCTGGAGCGTGGAGACCATGTCGCCGGTGAGCTCCTGCACGCGCATCCACATACGGCGCAACCGCCGGCTTGTGTACACGGCGCGGAACACCAGGAACGGGATGAAGGCCAGCGTGACCAGCGCGAGCCGAAAGTCCAGCAGCAGCATGGCCGTGGCGGCGCCCAGCACCATCGCGAGAATGAACGTCGAGCGCACCGCACCCATGTTGACGAACATGCGCACGCCCTCGACGTCCGCGGTGGCCCGTGACATGAGCGAGCCCGTCGCCTGGGCGTCGTGGAAGGCGAAGCTCAGGTTCTGGAGCGTGTCGTAGTAGTCATTCCGAATTCGGTACGCGAGCTTCTGCGACAACCCCTCGGCGTAGTAGGTCTGCCCCCAGGCGAAGAAGCCCCGTGTGACGCCCAACAGCAACAGAATAAGGCCGACGCTGATGAGCGCGTCCATGCCCTGCGACGCATTGTCGGGATCGAGCGCCCGGTCAATGCCCGTGCGAAGCACCCAGGGGATGCCAAGGCCTGCGCCGGCCGCACCGAGGACCGTCACGTAGGCCACGATCAATTCGGTCCGGTGATACCGGGCGACTGTGCCGAGGATGCGGAGGATTGAGCGCATGGTGGTGCCTTGCGCCGTACGCCCGCAGCGTGGCGCAGACCGGGCACCCTCAAAGGGATGAGGAATCTGGATGCCCGCGCACCGGCTGAGCAACGGGGGACAGCGGCCAGTTGCACTGGCCTGCGGCTCACCCGAAACGCGCGAACGGCCCTGCCATTCTAGTGGTCGGTGCCTGGAATTGCACGTGGTGACGGCCCCATAACGACCATCTAGAATGGCCCCAACCCGGCCAGAGGGCACACCACCGAGATGTCGACCGTCGAACCCATCCACGTGCTCGGATTTGTTGGCAGCTTGAGGCGCACCTCGGTGAACGCGCTCCTCCTTGCGAACGCGGTGGCACGCGCACCAGCAGGGATGACGATCGAGACGTATGACCTTCGCGACGTGCCCCTGTACAACGGCGACGAGGAGGACGAAGGCCCGCCTCCCGCCGTAGTCGCCTTCAAGACAGCGATTGCCGCAGCGGACGCCCTGATGGTGGTCACGCCCGAGTACAACTTCGGTATGACCGCGGTCACGAAGAACGCGCTCGACTGGGCATCGCGGCCCAGCCATCCGGGGAACGTCCTCGCGGGGAAGCCCGTATCGATCATGGCCGCGTCCGGAGGGGCCAACGGCAACGGAGCCAGCGCGCGGGGGCAGGTCAGGCAGACGCTCGTGTTCCCTGGCGCGCTTACCATGCCGAGGGGCGACGTTGGGGTGAGAGGCGGACGCGCCAACTTCGGCGAAGACGGTCAGTTGACCAGCCAGCAGGTGATCGATGGGCTCGACGCCCACCTCGCGGCATTCGCCGACTGGGCGCGCCGCATGATTCGATCAATCTGACCGTTGGCCCGTCCCAGGTTGACACGAATGCCCAATACCACCCCCCACCCCACCGGCCCCCTCCCCGACGACCTGCGGCAAATACTGGACCGGAGCTTTTTCATTCGGACGACCACCACGCGGAGCCGGTCCGGGCGCCCCTATACCTTTGAGACCACCTATACCTGGGACCGCGACCGCAAGCTCTACCTCTCCGGCTACCCTGGGCGGCGAGACTGGGTCGCCAACCTGGCCCGCGAAGCGACGGTCACTGTGCACACCGTGGAGGGTGACTCCTGGTATGACATGCCGGGGCGCGCACGCGTGCTGCGAGACCGCGAGGAGCGCCTGCCTCACCTGCTGGCGTTCGTGGCGAGGTGGGCGGCACGCGGCGTCGCTCCGAGGCCCCTCTTCGCGCTGGCGCTCCGGTCCATCGCTCTGAACCGGGCGCTGCGTCTGCCCTGGTGGGGGCCTTTCTACCTCGCGCGGCGGATACTGGACGCGATGCCGTGTGTGGAGATCGAGATCGTGGGTCCGCCCACGCGCCGTGATGCCGGCCCTCCCGAGCTGAGTGGCTCCCGCCTTGTGTAGCGGGGGAAGCCGGGCCAGTTCGCGCACCGTCGCCAATTGACACCCCCCAGGCGCTGGGCTACCATTTGCAGTACGAGCGCCAGGCGCGGTGCGCCTGCTCCGCTGCACGCGAAAGCCATCGCGAACGCTCGCAAAATTCGTTTGATCGCCAACTCTTCGCCAAGAGCCTGCATATGAGCCGCACCTACGCGCTGCCCAAAGAGACGAATGCGCGCATCGACGGCCTCGTCGACGAGATTGAGCGCAGTCCCTTTGGCGCGCCCACCACTCTCGACCTCGAAGGCGCTTACGAGCGCCTGAACATCAAAGCCGTCGTCGACGACCTGCCCGAAGGCCTCGATGAAGAAGACCTGCGGGGCATCCTCATGTTGGCGATGCTGACCGAGTGCGCCACGGACTCCTACGCGGATGTCTTCTACGAGGGCGCCCGCGACTACGGAGCACCGTGGCTGGGCAGGTTCACCGAGCGCACATGGGTCCCCGACGAGTACACGCACGCCGACCCGTTCAAGAGCATGCTCATGAGCATGGGGCACAGCGAGGCGGAGCTCGACGACCACATGAAGCGCGTACAGGAAAAGACCTTCGTCCACTCCTCTGGCAGGACGCCCGTCGAGCTCACCACCTTCGGCATGATCCAGGAGTTCCTCACGGACCACTGGCACGGCATGATCGCCGGACTCCTGCAGCGGAATGCGCCGGAGGCCGCGTATCTCGCCAACGAGATCAAGAAGCGCGAGACGCTCCATTACATGTGGTACCGGGAAATGACCGCTATGCAGGTGCAGGCGAACCCTGACCTGCTCCACCTCGTCGCCGAGACCGTCACGTCGTTCAGCATGCCGGGCATGTCTCTGATACCCGAGTACCAGAGCAAGGCCCTGGAGTGGATGAAACCGGCAGGCGCCGACATGCAGCGTAATGCGCGGGAGGTCATTCGCCACCTCTACGAGATCGGCGGCAGTACGAAGCGCGCAGGCGAGCTCCTGATCGACATCGCAGTCATCAAGGGCATCTCCATTGCGGGCATGTCGCCCACGCGGGCCCAAGCGATCATCGACCGCCTGGGCGGTGCGGGCTATTCACTCCTGGGCGAAGCAGTCCTTGAGTGCGTCGGCCTTCCCATGCCGGACGGTATTGGACAGCGCTACGACGACAAGCTGATCGGCGCTGTTCCCACCCCGGGCGCTCTCTACGACCGGCTGCGCGCCAAGATCCGGACCGTCGTCGTCGGCCGGCTGGACCTTTCGTCGGTCACCGGCGCCCCCGCCGAGGGATAGCTCAGTGGCGATAGTCGGTGGCCTCACCGCGGGCGTCGCTCGCAGCGCCTTTCTGCGCATCCTTGGCCGCCTTAGCGCAGGCACCCTAACGATCGAACTGCCTGAGGGCGGCACCCGCACCTACGCCGGCAACACGCCGGGCCCCACCGCCACGCTCGTCGTGCATGACGATGCCTTCTTCGGCCACGTGCTCCGCCACGGCGAGATCGGGTTCGGGGAGGCCGTCATGGACGGCCTTTGCTCTAGCCCGGACCTCGTAGGCCTGATCGAGCTGGCTATCGTCAACCGGCGCTCCGTGAGTCTCAATTCCGGACCGTTGCGGACGCTCTCCCGCGTGACCAACCGGCGCATTCACCTCGGCCGGCGCAACACCGCCCGGCAGGCCAGAGAGAATATCCACGCGCACTACGACCTTGGCAACGATTTCTTCCGCCTCTGGCTCGATGACACCATGACCTACTCCTCGGCGCTGTTCTCCCGCCCCGACGAGCCGCTGGCCGACGCACAGCGCAATAAGTATCGGGCGCTCTGCGACTTGGCCGGGATTCAGCCGAGTGACCACGTGCTGGAGATCGGCACCGGATGGGGCGGCTTCGCCATGCTTGCCGCCCAGGAGTACGGCTGTCGCGTCACGACGGTCACCATATCGGCCGAGCAGCATGCTCTCGCCACCGAACGGATCGCGGAGGCTGGGCTCGCGGACAGGGTGGCGGTAGAACTGCGCGACTACCGCGACGTCACCGGGACCTTCGACGCTATCGTGTCTATCGAGATGTTCGAGGCCGTAGGCGCCGAATTCTTCGGGACCTTCTTCGAGGCATGCGGCTCGCTGCTCAAGCCGGGCGGCCATTTGGCCATGCAGGTCATCACCGTCCCCGACCGGGAGTACGCCTCCCAGCTCCGGGGCGTCAATTGGATTCAAAAGTACATATTCCCCGGCGGTATCCTGCCTTCGCTGGCGGAGATGGAGCGCGCCAACGCACGCTCGGGCCTCGTCTTGGCGCGCGCCAAGGACATCGGCCTGCACTACGCCACCACGCTGCACCAGTGGCGCGAGCGCTTTTGGCGGGCCATCGACGATGTGCGGGCCCAGGGCTACGATGAGCGCTTCGTCCGCATGTGGGACTACTACCTGGCCGTCTGCGAGGCCGGCTTCGCCACCCGCAACACCGGGGACGTTCACGTCCTGTTCGAAAAACCGCTACCCGTCGGTTAGCGGCCAACCCAGCAAACCAAACAAGGAGCGGCGCATGAAGGCAGTACAGTTCGCAACCATCGGTGGGCCTGAGGTGCTCGAGGCGGTCGAGGTCCCCAGACCCGAGCCCGGGCCCGAAGATGTGTTGATACGAATCGCCGCCATCGGCGTCAACTTCGCCGAGGTTGGCCGAAGGCGGGGGTCGTTCCCGCTGCCGCCCGGTGTGTCGCTGCCCTACGTGCCAGGATACGAGTGCGCAGGCACCGTCGAGCTGACCGGCGCCAACGTGACGAGCCTGGCAGTGGGCGACCGTGTGCTCGCTCGCGGCTACGCCAGCACCTACGCCGAGTACGCAGCGGTACCCGCGGCCACCGTCTACCCCTTCCCCGACACAATCCCCTTCGCTGAGGCGTCCGGCATCTCCGGCATGTACTCGACCGCGTGGCAGAACATCGTGAACCGCGGCAACGTGCAGGCGGGCGAGACGGTGCTGATCCAGGCGTGCGCCAGCGGGGTCGGCATAGCCAACGTCCAGGTAGCCAAGTACCGTGGAGCCACGGTCATCGGCACCGCCAGCACCGACGACAAGCTCGAGTGGGCAAAGGGCCTCGGCGTCGACCACGCCATCAACTACGAGACGCGGGACTTCGTTGAAGAGGTCAAGAAGCTGACCGACGGCAAGGGCGTCCCCGTCGTGGTCGACGGCGTCGGCGGCGATACCTTCCTGCGCGGAATCAAGTGCCTGTCGCCTGGCGGCCGCATCGTCGTCTACGGAGTGGCCTCGGGCCAGCGAACCGCTACCGTCACCATTCCGGAGCTGTGGTTTACCAACCTCACCGTCCTGGGCTCGGGGTCCAGCGGCGTCAGCCGTGACGACTTCCAGCGCGTCATCGGCCTCGTGGCCGACGGATCGCTGAAGGTCCCGGTGGACCGCACATGGCCGCTTGAGCAGGCGTCCGAAGCGCACCGCTACCTGGAGTCGCGCCAGGTCCGAGGGAAGATCGTCCTGACCGTCGATTAGCGCGCACCCGCCATTGTCGCCCCGAAAGTCCCCCGCCACCGGGGGCTTTCGCTTTGCCCGTCTGTTCTGTGATGCTGTCCATGCTCTGGGGTAGTCCTGACCCCGTATCTAGTGGCAGACTGACGTGGAACTGCCAAATGTGGTGGAATAAGCCTCTTGACCCGAGGCAAGGGCCTTACCCATAATCCGCCTGCTTTTCTGATGAATCAGGGCTCCGCTCTCCATCGAGGTGCGGGGCCCAAATCTTCACAGAGCGCAGGGGCAGCAGACCATGACGACCACTGACGACAAGACCATTCAACAGGGCTCCGAACTCACCATCGGCGCTGGCACGCCTGCGAACGGGTCCGGGAGCGGGATGCGCGTCCTCAAGCGCAACGGCGACCTCGAGGTCGCGGACGTGACGAAGATCGTGCGCGCTGTGGAGCGCTGTGTCGGCGACCTCGAGAACGTCGACCCCCTCCGCATCGCGACGCGCACCATCAGCGGCCTCTACGACGGGGCCACGACCCGTGAGCTGGACGAGCTCTCAATCCAGACCTCCGCGTCGCTGATCGCAGAGGAGCCCGCCTACTCCAAGCTGGCCGCATCCCTGCTGGCGACGTTCATCGACAAGGAGGTGGAGAACCAAGACATTCACTCCTTCTCCCAGTCGATTCGCACCGGGAGCGACCTGGGGCTCATCGCGGACCACGTCGCGCAGTTCGTCGCCACGAACGCGCGCAAGCTCAACGACGCCGTGTCGCCCGAGCGGAGCAGGCTCTTTGAATACTTCGGCCTGCGCACGGTCTACGACCGCTACCTGCTGAAGCACCCCGAAAGCCGCGACGCCATCGAGACGCCGCAGTACTTCTTTCTGCGGGTCGCCTGCGGGCTTGCCCGCTCGCCCTCCGAGGCCGTCGAGCTCTACGAGCTGATGTCGAAGCTCGACTACATGGTCAGCTCGCCCACCCTGTTCAATTCCGGCACGTCGCATCAACAGATGTCGTCGTGCTACCTGCTGGACTCGCCGGAGGACAACCTCGAGGCGATTTACAGCCGCTACACCGACGTAGCGAAGCTCTCGAAGTTCGCCGGCGGTATCGGCATCTCCTACTCTCGGGTACGCGCCCGCGGCTCCCTCATCAAGGGCACCAACGGTCACTCGAACGGCATCGTCCCCTGGCTCAAGACACTCGACTCCTCCGTCGCCGCCGTGAACCAGGGCGGCCGGCGCAAGGGTGCTGCCTGCGTCTACCTCGAGTCTTGGCACTCGGACATCGAGGAGTTCTTGGAGCTGAAGGAGAACACCGGCGACGAGGCCCGTCGTGCCCACAACCTGAACATCGCCAACTGGGTCCCTGATCTCTTCATGCGCCGTGTCGAGGAGGACGGTACCTGGTCCCTCTTCGATCCCAAGGCCGTGCCCCACTTCGTCGACCTCTACGGCGAGGCCTTCGACCAGGCGTACCTCGATGCCGAGGCGAAGGGCCTGTTCACTTCGCAGGTCCCCGCTCGCGAGCTCTACGCATCGATGATGCGGACACTCGCGCAGACAGGCAACGGGTGGATGACCTTCAAGGACGGGAGCAACCGCAAGTCCAACCAGACCGGCCTGCCCCAGAACGTCATCCACCTCTCGAACCTCTGCACTGAGATCCTCGAAGTCACCAGCCAGCCTGAAACGGCCGTCTGCAACCTGGGCTCCGTGAACCTGGGGCACTTCGTGTCGCCGGACGGCGAGTTCGATTTCGAACGCCTCGGCCGCGTGGTGCGCACCGCGGTCCGTTTCTTGGACCGCGTCATCGACATCAACTACTACCCGACCGATGCCGCCGCCGTGTCCAACGCGCGCTGGCGCCCCGTGGGCCTCGGTGTGCTTGGCCTGCAAGACGTCTTCTTCAAGCTGCGCCTGCCCTTCGACGACCCCCGGGCCATCGATCTGTCCGCACGCATCCAGGAGGAGATCTACTTCTGGGCGCTGACCACCTCCAGTGAGATGGCTGAGGAGTCGGGCTCGCACGGCTCGTATGCCGAGACGCGAGCGGCCAAGGGCGACCTGCAGTTCGACCTCTGGGGCGTGACGCCCTCACAGCCCAAGCGCTGGGCCGAGTTGAAGCTGCGCATCACCGAGTACGGCCTGCGCAACTCGCTGCTCCTTGCCATCGCGCCCACCGCCACCATTGCCTCCATCTGCGGCAGCTACGAATGCATCGAGCCGCAGCTGTCCAACCTGTTCAAGCGCGAGACGCTGTCCGGCGAGTTCCTTCAGCTCAACGGTTACCTGGTCAACGACCTCAAGGCCCGCGGTCTGTGGACCGAGGGTTTGCGCGCGCAGATCAAGACAGCCGAGGGCTCCATCCAAGACATCGCCGAGATTCCGCAGGACATACGCGACCTCTATCGCACCGTCTGGGAGCTTCCGCAGAAGGCGCTCATCGACATGGCAGCCGCACGCGGCCCGTACATCGACCAGAGCCAGTCGCTGAACCTGTTCATGGCGGCACCGAACATCGGCAAGCTCTCCTCCATGTACATGTACGCGTGGAAGGCCGGGCTGAAGACGACCTACTACCTACGCTCCCGGCCCGCGACGCGCATCAAGCAGGCGACCAACGCCGTGGCCAGCGTCGTCGCGGACATCGCGCCCGTCTTCGACATCGTGCCCGCCCTCACCGACGCCGAGGCGTTGGCCTGCTCGCTGGAGAACCCCGAGAACTGCGAGGCCTGCGAGTAGCGTGACAGCGCAGCCTTCCCTCACCGCGGCAGACCTCTTCGTCGCACTCAAGCGCTCCGGTGAGCTGCTGACCCAGCTTGCCAGCGATCTGGAGCCTGCGCTGGAGCGTGCCGCCGCGGTATTCGCCGGCCAGCTGTCGCTGCTCGATGGCGAGTCGCACGGGACGCCGCAAGAGGTCGCCGACCAAGCCGAGACGCGAGCGCGCGAGGTCATCGAGCCGTTGGAGCGCCTCCTCGGCCTGGCCTCGGCGCCCCCCTACCTCGTCGCCCAGGACGACATCCAGAAGCGGATCATTCGGGACCTGCGCGAGGAGGCCGCGAGCCTCCACGACCAGGTCTCCCTGCTCAGGGCCGTCGCACTCGACGGTCACGCTCGATCGGCAAACTGACGACCCCCGACGTTCGGGGCTTTGCTCCGTCCTTCACCACGGGAACACTCCTCCCCTTTTCAGGCCCGTGGTGAAGGACGCTCTATCTGCCACCCCTCCAAGAATCCTGCCAACGCCCACTTGCTCCGCCCTGCGGCACCAGATGTATAGTCCTCGCCCAAGCGTCCACACTATCTAGTAGGAATATGGAGACCGCTCGATGATTCTCGACCCCGGCCTGAACCTCACGCTGCGGCCCATGCGCTACCCGGACTTCTACGAGATGTACAAGAACGGCATCCGCAACACCTGGACCGTTGACGAGGTCGACTTCCAGAGCGATCTGCCCGACCTGGCCAAAATGACGTCCGCCGAGCGGCACCTGGTGAACCGGCTGGTGGCATTCTTCGCGACGGGCGACTCCATCGTCGCCAACAACCTCGTGCTCAACCTCTACCAGCACATCAACTCACCTGAGGCACGCCTCTACCTCTCGCGGCAGCTGTTCGAGGAGGCGGTGCACGTCCAGTTCTACCTGACGCTGCTGGACAACTACATGCCCGATGTGGAGGAGCGGCACCAGGCCTTCCGGGCCATCGAGACGATCCCATCCATTCGGCGCAAGGCTGAGTTCTGCTTCAAGTGGATGAACGCTGTCTACGACATACGGGAACTGAAGACCGACGCGGACCGCAAGCAGTTCCTGCTCAACCTCATCTGCTTCGCGACGTGCGTTGAGGGGCTGTTCTTCTTCGCGGCGTTCGCCTACGTCTACTTCATGCGCTCCAAAGGGTTGCTGAACGGCCTCGCTTCCGGGACGAACTGGGTGTTCCGCGACGAGTCGTCCCACATGAACTTCGCGCTATCCGTCATCGAGACGGTCCGGCGTGAGTCGCCGCAACTGTTCGACGACGAGATGCGCGCGAGCGTCGTCGCGATGATGGAGGAGGCCGTCGAGTGCGAGCTCGGTTTCGCCGAGGACCTGCTCGACGAGGGCGTCGCTGGGCTGTCGCTCACCGACATGCGCCAGTACCTTGAGTACGTCGCTGACCAGCGGCTCGCCAACCTCGGCATGCCGGCCCGCTTCGGTTCGCGCAACCCCTTCTCGTTCATGGACCTCCAGGACGTCCAGGAGCTGTCCAACTTCTTCGAGCGGCGCGTGTCGGCCTACCAGGTCGGCGTCTCTGGCAACGTGTCCTTCGACGAAGATTTCTAACAGCTGCCTGCGGAGGGCGAGTGGCCCTTCTCGTCTCACCGTCAGAGGGCCTCACCTCGAATCGCAGTAGGGCTGTGCGCCCGTTTCTCTTGGGGGAGTGCAGAGGGGGTGCCCTTCTGCCGGGCGCGCGGGGGTATCCCCCGCTTTGGCTCTTTATTACCCCCTTCCTGGCCAGGCCTGTCCTGAGTCCGCCGAAGGGAAGGGGGTAGGGGATGGTCGAAGGGTTTGCGGGATACCCAAGCGACGCCGCGAAGAGCGCCGTAATGCAGGGCTCTTAACGAAGAGAGGGCCTGGGTGGGGGTGGGCGTATTCGCGGTTACAATGGCGCCCGCCATGCCCATCGCAACGATCGACGGCGTCCGCATCGCCTACGAGGACGCGGGCTCCGGCGAGCACATCGTCTTCATCCACGAGTTCGCCGGCTCCATCGATTCGTGGGCACCGCAGGTGGCCCATTTCTCGGCGCGATACCACACCGTCGCGTACAACGCGATTGGCTATCCGCCCTCCGACGTGCCCGCCGACACCACCCTGTACGAGCAAGACCGGCAGGTGGCCTACCTCCACGGTTTGCTGGCGCACCTGGGCGTCGCTCGGGTGCACGTCGTCGGCCTGTCCATGGGCTCGCACACGGCCATCGGCTTCGCCCTCGCGCACCCGGCCATGGTCCGCTCGCTCGTCGCGGCTGGCGCGGGCACCGGATCGACCAACGTGCCCGCGTTCCGCGACGACGCCCTGCGGCGGGCTGGCCTGCTGCGGGCCGATGGTATGCGCGGCCTCGACAGCTACGTGCGCGGGACGACGCGGGCGCGCTTTCTCCAGCGCGACCCTGCCGGATGGCAGCGATTCGCGGACCTCTTCATGGCGCACTCAGCCGAGGGCTCGGCAAACACGCTGGAGGGCTTTCAGGCGCGGCGCCCGTCCCTGTACTCACTCGAGGACGAGCTCCGTGAGCTGGACGTACCGGCGCTGGTGGTCACCGGCGACGAGGACGACCCGTGTGTCGAGCCGTCCGTCTACCTGAAGCGCACGCTCCCGCGCTGCGGTCTCGTGGTGATGCCACAGACCGGGCACGCGGTCAACATCGAGCGGCCCGCCGAGTTCAACGCGGTCCTCGACGGCTTCTTCGCCGACGTGGAGGCGGGAGGCTGGCCTCGCTTCGACCCCGGCTCCGGCGATAGCTGGCGGCTCTAGGGCCTGCCGTCAGTGCCACCTGGCCAACTAGGGTCCGTTCGTGCTGAGGCTCTCGAAGCACGACCCCCCCGAGCGACGGCGGCCTAGTAGGAGACCGAGCGGCTGCCGCCGGCGACGGAGATCGACTCCCCCGTGATGGAGAGCGCGGCAGGCGAAGCAAGGAAGGCGACGACCTTCGCAATCTCTTCCGCCGTGACGAGGTGGTGGATAGCGTTCGCCGTGTCCATCTGCACGCGGAGCTCACCGGCATCGCCCCCTCGGTCGCGTGCCTGGCGCTCGAGGCGCTCCGGTAGCGCCTCGGTGAGCACGCCGCCCGGCTGCACCGTGTTAGCGGTGATCCCGTGCGGGCCTAGCTCGTGCGCAAGGACGGCACCCAGGTTGGTAACCGCAGCGTTGCGCATGCCGCCGCTGACTCCCCCGGGCATCCGTGTGGCCATCCCGCTGATGAGCACGATGCGCCCCCACCCCTTGTCGACCATGAGGGTCGCCGCCAGGCGCGCCGCGCGCACGTAGCCCAGCATCTTGGTGTTGAAGTCGTTCGTGAACAACGACTCGTCGCCGTTCAGCAGCGTGTCGTTGCGATCTCCGCCGCCGACCTGGGCGGCGTTATTCACCAGAATATCCACGCCCCCCAGCTCGGCCTTGGCCGTCTCGATCACGCGTGTGATGTCCTCGGCCTTCGACGTGTCGGCCGGCACCGCGATGACCCGGCGGCCCGTCGCCTTGGCTATCTCCTCGGCCGCCTCCCTCAGCGGGCCCTCGCCCCGTGCGCAGATGACGACGTCGCAGCCTTCGCGCGCCAGCTCCATCGCGGAGGCCTTGCCGATGCCACGGCTCCCCCCGGTTACGATCGCCGCCTTGCCCTCGAGTCCTAGGTCCATTGCTATCCCCCTAACACCGCGATTGCTTCGACTTCCACCAAGTACTCCGGCCGCGCGAGCCCCTTGCAGACGACGACGGTGCTCGTAGGCGCGCGCCCATCACGCCAGATGGCGCCCCGCCCCTCCTGCACCGCGGGCAGAAAGCCACCGTCCGTGATGTAGATGGTCTGTTTGACGATGTCGTCCAGCGTGCCACCGACCGACTCGATGGCAGCCTGGACATTGGCATAGACCTGCCGGGCCTGCGCCACAGGGTCATCTCCGCCGACCATTTCGCCGTCGAGGTCGACCGACGTCTGGCCCGCGATGAAGACCAGGTTGCCGGCCTGGACGACCTGCGAGTAGCGGCCACGGGGCTTCGGCAGCGTCGGCGGGTCGAGGTGCTCGGCCATTGTGTCCTCCTTGGGCGGCGCGCAGAGCGCAGAGCGAGCGTGAGTATATCGGCGCAGGCCCTCGTGCCGTCGACCGCCGGTATACTCGCGCCATGGCCACCACCAAAATCGAGCACGCCCGCTTCGTCGTCACCATGGACCCGTCACGCCGCATCATCCGTGACGGCACGGTCATCGTGGACGGCCCGCGCATTACGCACGTCAGCAAGGCGGACGAGCTTGCCGGCGTGCCCGCGGACCGGACCGTGGACGCCCACGAAATGGTGGTGACGCCCGGGTTCGTGAACGGACACATCCACGTCAGCTACGCCCACGCATTTCGCGGCGCCTTCGCCGAGGACACGGAGCAGAGCGAGTACTTCCGTGCCATTTTCGCCGTGCAGGCCGCGATGGACGAGAGTGAGGAATACCAGACCACGCTGCTGGCCATCACGGAGCTGCTCAAAGGCGGGACGACGACCTTCCTCGACCCCGGCAGCACCAAGTTCCTGGATGCCGGGCTCCAGGCATACACGGAGTCCGGATGCCGCGTCGTCACCGGCCTCCACGTCACCGACCAGCCAAATCCCGCCAACATACCGACGTACGAGCCCGCTGAGGCCATCCAACTAACCGACGATGCCATTCGCCGTTATCACGGACGCCTGGAAGGCCGCGTCAACGTGTGGGCGATGCCCTTCTCCGACGACTGGGCGTCCGATGAGCTGCTCCAGGGCCTCAAACGCCTGGTCGACAGCCACGGGACCGGCCTGACGCTCCACCACATCAACCGGCCGGAGAGCGTCGAGCGGACACTGAAAGCGTTCGGCGAGCGCCCGACCAACCACATGGAGTCCATCGGCTTGCTCGGGCCCAACGTCCTGCTCGCCCACGTCATCGACCTCGACGCGGGCGAGATCGACGCCATGGCCCGCACCGGCACCTCGGCGGTGGTGTGCCCGCCGGCCTTCTTAAAGCTGGCGCAGGGTGGCATCACAAGCAGCAAGCTTCCCGAGATGCTCGCCAACGGCGTGGCTGTCGCCTTCGGCACCGACTCCGCGAACAACGGGAACCTGATCGAGGTCGCACACTCCATGCATGTGGGGGCGCTGCTCTACAAGGACGCGCGGTCGGACGTCTCGCTGCTGCCGGCGGAACAGGTGCTGGAGATGGGCACGATCCTTGGCGCCCAGGCGCTCGGGCTCGCCGACGACATCGGCTCGCTCGAGCCCGGCAAGCGGGCCGACATGGTGCTGTTCGACACCCGGCGCGTGGAGTGGCGGACGCTCCATAACCCCGTCAACGCCCTCGTCTACAACGCAGACGGACGCAGCGTTCACACGGTCCTGGTTGACGGCAACGTGGTGGTCGAAGGCGGCCGCCCCACGTTCGTGGACGAAGGCGCGCTGGTAGACCGGACACAGGAGATGGCGGAGCGGCTGCTTGCCCGCACCGGCGTCACGCCGACCATCCGCTGGCCGATCGAGTAGGCCGCGCTGCTACTCCTGGAGGCTCACGCGAATGCTCATCGGGCCCAGCTCGCTGGTGAACAACGCGCGTATCTGCGGGTTCGGCGTCTGGAAGGCCGCGCCCTTCGGCAGCAGCACCGGGGTGCTGATGTCGCAGTCGTAGCCCGCATTCGCGAGGTGGATGGTGGCGTTGCCGGTAATCATGTTGGCCATCTCCCCCAGCGCGGACATGGAGATCTCGTCCAGCTCGGTGATGGGTTCCCCGCACATCGTACCCGCGACCCGGAGCGCGGTCTCGTGCGAGAACTCGTAGAAGACGTTGCCCTTGAGCTTACCGGTGACGCCGATGAGCGCCGTTATGTCCTCGGTGGTGAAGTTACCGCTCACCAACTCCGCCTCGCTGAAGCCGAGCTCCCCGCCCAGCTCCTTACGCCACACGTCCATGGCTGGGGTGAGGAACGGATTGACGAACTCAGCTTTCATTTGCGCCTCCACGCGAGGTAAACGGAGGCGCAATGCAGCGGCACCCGCGTCAACCGTGAAGGCAGCCTAGGGCACCCAGCGCTCGGCCAGAAGGATAGGACCACGTAATCCCCCGTGGGGGCCGTCCGCAAGCCGCATGCATGCGCGCGTGTAGTTGCCCGTCCCCGCGCCTATTCGGTCCAGAGCGCGTCGAGCGCTTCCCGCAGCTCGACTGAAAGGGGTGGGTCCTCCGAGGCTCCGGCCGCCTCGTCGACCTGGTCAAGACTAGAGAAGCCGACCAGCGCCGTGGAGACTTCGTCGCAATCGAGCGCAAACCGCACGGCCGTGCGGGCCAACGGACGGTCGCCGCCGATCAACCGGGCGAGTTCGCCCGCGCGAAGCTTGTCCGCGGCGTAGGGGTGGCCCTGCGACAGCTCACCGCCGACGTCCGGCGCGGCGTGGCCGGACCTCGCTTGCGGCCCAGCCAATGCGCCACCCGCCATGACCCGTATTGCCAGCACTCCCATCTCCTGTGCCGCCGCAAAGGCGATGATCCGGCCGTAGTCCTGCGTCGCGAAGCTCGCGGGCACCGGGTACGCCGCGGAAGGGTTCAGCATGTTGAAGTAGGCTTGCACGGTGTCGAAGCGGCCGCTCGCGACCACGGCGTGGAGCGCCGGCGCCTCGCCCAGGCCCGTCATGCCCGCGAAGCGGATCAACCCCTCGGAGCGAAGGGTGTCGAGGGCGTCGGCGACGCCGCCTTGGGCCAGGACGTCCTGCACGGCCAGCATCCGCCCGCTCGCGGCCGAGCCAATGGAGTTGTGGAGCTGGAGGAGGTCGATGGAGTCCACGCCGAGCCGCCGCAAACTCCCCTCCAGGGATCGCCGGGCCGCACCAAGCGCGTCGTCCCGGTCCTGGGGTTGCACCGAAAACTTGGTGCCGATATGCACCGCGGGCCGCAGCTCGGCCAATACCCGGCCAAGGTGCGTCTCCGAGAGGCCATCGCCGTAGCTCGGCGCCGTGTCGAAGTAGTTCAGGCCAAGGTCAAGCGCGTGCCGCACCGTTGCGACCTGTTCGTCGTGGGAGCCGCGGACCATCATTCCGCCGATGTTGCCGCAGCCGAAGCCGACTTCGGATACGCGCAGTCCCGTGCGTCCTAGGGTCCGGTACTTCACGCTGGTACCCCTGCCCTCACAGCGAGGCGACCCGCGGCGCGATCTCGGCGGCGAGGTATTCGGGCACCGTGTCGTTCGCGAAGTCGAAGTGCTGGAACACGATCTCATCCAAGTCCAGCTCCGCGAGCCTGCCCAGGTGGTCTATCACTTCGTCGGTGGAGCCCGCGATCATTCCTCGATCGCGGGCACGCTCGAGGCGCTCCTCGAAGCCGAGCGAGTCGCCTGCGGGGAACATCTGCGCCATGCGATCCAGTGCCCTCTCGATGACGGTACGGTCGGGGCCGACGAAACCGATCATCATCATCGAACGCCGGATCGTCTTGGGGTCTCGCCCTACCTGTTCACAGTGTTGCGCCAGGACCTCCACCTTGCGGGCGTAGTTCTCGATCGTCTGGGGGCCGACGTTCCACTCCGCCGCATGCTCGGCGGCGATACGCAGCGTCCGGCGCTCCCCGCCTCCGCCGATGAGAATTGGCGGCCTGCCTGCGGTGGGGTTCGGCTGCGGGTCGGCGCCGTCGAGGCGGTAGAACTCGCCGTCGACCGTGGCCGGGCCCTCGGCCCACATGGCCTTGATGACGGCGATAGCATTCTCCAGCCGGTCGAACCGCTCCTTCACCGGCGGGAATGTTATGCCGTAGGCATCATGCTCCGGCTCGTTCCAGCCCGCGCCCAGTCCCATGACGAAGCGGCCACCGCTCAGCAGATCGAGTTGGGCTCCCATGCGCGCGACATCCACGGGAGACCGGAACGTCACCGGTGAGACCAGCGGGCCGAAGCGGATGGTCGACGTCTCCATCGCCGCCATCACGAACGAGAGGTAGGCCTCGAGGGAGTTGGTCTGAGAGCCGATGAAGTAGTGGTCGGACCTGAACACGGTGGGGAAGCGAAGACGCTCTGCCAGAGCCAGAATGTGACTCCAGAGCTCCCACGTCAGCCCGTTCTGGCCCTCGACCATGAGGCCGACCTTCATCGAACGCCTCGCCGCACCATCGAACGCCTCATCGGACACCGCATTGGACACCTCACGGGGAGGAGATCGGTCGTGGCAGGGTACGAGGCGGCGCCGCCACGGGCAAGCCGATCAGGCAGCCCAGCCGGGTTATAGTACGCGCGGCCGTCCACCGAGCCCTTCCCGGAGCGTGCATGTTCGTCGAAGACGCCCTCGCCGTCTGGTGGGTGTTCCCCGCTACCGGATGCCTCCGCGAGTCGCCGTCGCGACCTCCATCATGGTGCTGACCATCACCGTCTTCTTCGCCGCCGGCATCCACGCCACCGCGGGCAAGCCTGCGTGGCACGTGGTCGCCTGGTCCATCCCCGGCGTCGTGCTCGGTGCGCAGATCGGGCCACGGCTCCAGGGACTCGTGCCATCGGAGGTCGCGCACCGCGCCCTGGCGCTCGTCTTCGTCGGGGTCGGCGTGCTGGTCATTCTGGTGCGCATCCTGAGAGAATCGTGAGCCGAATGACGAGCAGCTTTCCCGACGCGCCCCCCGGCCTGCCCGCGGTGACCACAGAGCAGATGCGCGAAGTCGACCGCCTCATGGTCGATGAGTACGGCATCGTGCTATTGCAGATGATGGAGAACGCCGGCAGGGCGCTCGCGGTCCTTGCCCGTGCCCGCTTCCTCGCAGGCGCCGTAGCGGAACGGGTCGTGGTGCTTGCGGGGCGGGGCGGCAACGGCGGCGGCGGAATCGTCGCCGCGCGCAGGCTCGCAGGCTGGGGGGCTGACGTGGCAATCGTCCTCGCGACGGCGCGCGAGCGCCTCACCGATGTGCCGCGCCACCAGCTCGTTGCCGCCGAGCGCATGGGGCTGGCTATCACCGAGGATGGCGGGCTGCCCGAGGCGGATCTCATCATCGACGCGCTGATCGGTTACAGCCTGCACGGCGCACCGGCCGGCCGCACGGCCGAGCTCATCCGAGGGGCGACCGCGTCGCAGACCCCGGTCCTCTCGCTCGACGTACCCAGCGGCCTCGACGCCGGCAGTGGCGAGGTGTTCGACCCAGTGGTGCGGGCGACCGCCACGCTCACCCTGGCGCTGCCGAAGACGGGCCTCAGCCTCCCCGCGACGAGCCCGTATGTAGGCGAACTCTACGTCGCCGACATCGGGGTCCCTCCCGCGCTGTACGCGGAGCCGACACTCGGGCTGGACGTCGGTCAGCCCTTCGCCGCTTCAGACATCCTCCGCGTTCGCTAGCGCCAGGCCTCGTACAACGCCCCAAGCAATGGCGCTCAGGGCCCAGATCGGGCGTGCGCTCCCACTGCCGGTCAGGGCTGCCGGCCATCCCATCGCTACACCCAGTGGCGGACGCGACCCGGGTATCGAAATCCACGAAGGCTGGGCATCTGCCGGCAATGGCCCAACCAGCAATGGAATCCGGCGCCCCTCCGAGATAACCTACGTCTCGTCCCGGCGCGTACCCGTTCAACATACCGCTGGCCGCCCACACACCACTGGAGGCAATCCGCGCGATGACCACCGAGACCACCCGCGCCGGCGTCGACGACCTGTGCATCAACACCGTTCGCTTCCTGGCCGTAGACGCCGTTGAGCAGGCCAAAGTGGGCCACCCCGGCGCGCCGATGGGAGCCGCGGCCACGGCCTACGCGCTGTGGGACCGCGTATTGCGACACGACCCCAGCGACCCGTCGTGGCCCGACCGCGACCGCTTCGTGCTGTCGGCGGGTCACGCCTCCATGCTCCTCTACTCGCTGCTCCACCTGACCGGCTACGACCTGCCCTTGGCGGAGCTGAAGCGCTTCCGGCAGTGGGGGAGCAAGACACCAGGCCACCCAGAGCTTGGGCTGACGCCGGGCGTCGAGACCACGACGGGCCCGCTGGGCCAGGGCTTCGCCAACGGCGTGGGCATGGCCTTCGCCGAGCGCTGGCTCGCCGAGCACTACAACAGGCCAGGGCACGAGATCATCGACCACCGCGTCTACGCCATCGTCTCCGACGGTGACCTCGAGGAGGGGGTTTCGTCCGAAGCCGCGTCCTTCGCGGGAGCGCACCACCTGGGCAAGCTCACCTACCTCTACGACAGCAACGGCATCTCCATCGAGGGCGACGTCACGATCACCTTCACGGAGGACGTCGGCGCACGCTTCCGGGCCTATGGCTGGCACGTTGTTGGGCCCATAGACGGCATGAGCGCCGACGCCGTGGAGGCGGCGATACGCGAGGCGAACGCGGAGATGGACCGTCCCAGCCTGGTCATCTGCACGACGATCATCGGCTATGGCGCCCCCAACAAGGCGAACACCGGCGAGGTGCACGGCGCGGCGCTCGGACCCGAAGAGACGAAGCTGGCGAAGGCCAACCTGGGTTGGCCCCATGAGGAGCCGTTCACCATCCCGGGCCCCGCCCTGGCACACTTCCGTGAGGCGGTCCATCGTGGGCGGGGATGGAGCAGTAACTGGCGCGAGCGATTCGAAGCGTACAAAGCCGCCCACCCCGTCGAAGCCGCGCAATTGGAGCGCGACCTGGCTGGTGATCTGCCTGCCGGCTGGGCCGACGAGTTGCCGCATCTCTTCGACGCTGACGCCGCGGAGGGAAAGGGCATGGCGACGCGCACCGCGTCGAGCCGCGCTCTGAACGCCATCGCCCAGCGCGTTCACTCCTTGGTCGGTGGCTCGGCGGATCTCGCACCCTCTACCAACACACTCATCAACTCGCGGGGCGACTTCGGGTTCGAGAGCAGCAACGTCAACATGCACTTCGGGATACGCGAGCACGCCATGGGTTCCATCGCCAACGGCATGGCGGTCCACGGCGGCCTGATCCCCTACACCGCCACCTTCCTGGTCTTCTACGACTACATGCGTCCGGCCGTGCGGCTCGCGGCGCTCATGGAACAGCGGATCGTCTTCGTCTTCACCCACGACTCCATCGGCCTGGGCGAGGACGGCCCGACCCACCAGCCCATTGAGCAGCTCATGAGCGCTCGGCTGGTCCCTCACTTGGTATTGCTGCGGCCCGCCGATGCCACCGAGACGGCGGCCGCCTGGCAAGTGGCGCTGGAGCGGCGCACGGGACCGACTCTGCTCGCCCTTTCACGGCAGGGCCTGCCCACGCTTGATCGCACCGTCTACCCGCCCGCGGCCAACGTCGCTCGCGGTGCTTACACGCTGTGGGAGTCAGGGCCCGACCCACGCGCCATCGTCATTGGCACCGGGTCCGAGGTCGCCATCGCTCTCGCGGGCGCACAGCTTGCGGCGGGGAAGGGCGCGTCCGTACGGGTCGTCTCCATGCCGTCGTGGGAGCTGTTCGAGGAGCAGCCGCAGGCCTACCGCGATGCCGTGCTCCCACCGGACGTGAGCGCGCGGGTGTCGATCGAGGCGGGCGCGACCCTGGGCTGGGAGCGCTACATTGGTCGGGGAGGTACCGCCATCGGCATCGACCACTTCGGTGCCTCGGCCCCGATTGCGGACCTGCTACGTGAGTTCGGCTTCACCGCCGAGCACGTCGCCGATGCCGTTGCATCGACTCTGGCACGCAGCCCGGCATGAGCATCAGAGCCATCGTCTTCGACCTGGATGGCACGCTGGTGCAATCCGAGCGGCTCAAGGCGCACTCCTATGCCGTCGCCGTGCAACGGCTCCGCGGCCTCGCCGAGCCGGACCTCCGGGCCGTGGAGGCCTATCGCGCGATTGTTGGCGCCGCGCGGGACGCGGCCTCGAAGCACATCGTCGAGGAGCTCGGGCTCGCGGAGGATTTGGCAAGCGAGATGGAGCGCCAGGGAGCTGATACGCCGGAGCAGGCCCTCAGCAACCTTCGCGTAGGCATCTACAAGGCCGTCGTGGAGGACCCGCAGGTCATCCGCGACAACGCCTGGCCACACACGACCGAGCTGTTGCGGGTGGCGCGCGACGCCTTCTGCTCGACGGCGCTGGCGACCATGTCGCAACGGGCGGAGGCCGAGCGCGTCCTGGATGCGCTGTCCCTCCGCGATGCGCTGGACCTCGTCCTCAGCCGCGAGGACGTCACCGAGCCAAAGCCGGCCCCGGAGATCTACGAGAAGGCCGCCAGCCAGCTGGGCGTTGCGACCAACGAGTGCCTGGTGCTGGAGGACTCGCCCGCCGGCGTACGCTCAGGGCTGGCCGCCGGTGCGCACGTCATCGCCATTGCGACACCGTTCACCGAGCGTCACCTGGTCCAGTCCGGTCTGCTGCCTGAGCGGTGGATCGTCCGCGACCCCGACCCGCGCGTGCTGATGCAGACCGTGCGCGCCTGCCTGGCGGCGGGCTTTACCGACCGGGGCTAGTTGCAGGCCCGCCCTCTGACCCAGGTTTCTCCACCTAGTCGTTGACCCCAGGGATACCCTCGCGCCTTGGGTTGTGCCTGGCGTGTGACCTTCACACGTCGCCGAGGTGCTCCAACCGTCGGATGCGACCGACCGGCCACCAAGGGGTGCATCAGGCGATCCATCAATGACAGGGGGCTAGCGGCTGCGCTAGAGTCGAGAGCGAGCGCCACCGGAGGTACGCGATGCCACTCATGTCCCAGCTGAGCGAAGTCGAGGCGAAGAGCCTGCTCTACTTCCCCGTCCTAGAGCACGACGACGCGCCGTCGACCCCGCTGGGCAAACCACTGTCGGAGGCGAAGCTGGGGCTGGTCACCACCGGGGGCATCCATCTCCGAAGCGACGCGCCGTTCCTCCACCAGGCGCCACCCGACGCGTCGTTCAGGGTCATCCCAGCCAACACGCACCCACGGGACATCGTGCAGAGCCACGTGAGCATCGGCTTCGACCACACCGCCATCTACCGCGACATCAACGTCACGTTCCCCATGGACCGGCTGCGAGAGCTCCGGGATCGGGGCGAGGTCGGCAGCCTGGCCGAGAGCTACTACTCGTTCATGGGAGCGCAACGCGACCCGAGCCGCGTCATCGAGGAGACGGCGCCCGAAGTCGCCCGCCGCATGAAGGCGGAGGGCGTGGACGCGGTGCTCGTCACCCCCACCTGACCCCTGTGCACTCACACCGGGTGTGTGATCGCGCGGGTCTTCGAAGAGATGGGCCTGACCACGGTAAACATCGCCCTCGTCCGCGAGCACGCCGAAGCGGTGAAGCCTCCGCGGGCCCTCACCGTACCGTTCCCCTTCGGCTTCGCCCTGGGGCGCGCGCTGGACCCGGACTTCCAGCACCGCGTGCTGGGCGCGGCCCTCGGTCTGCTCGGCAACGACGACACGCCGGTCCTCGCCGTGTGGCCGGAGGACGAGACCCGGCAAGTGCGCCTCGTCCAGGCGTCTCACGTCGAGCGCAAAGCGCCGGACGACGTGGGCCCAGCGAACGAGCTGACCAAGCTCCGGGCGTTCTACGAGCGCTGGGTCGAGGCCAACGATGGGCGCACGGCAGTCGGCCTCAGCGGCGTGCCCGAGCGGCAGTTCCGCAAGCTGGTGCGGTTCCTCCAGGCCTACAGCGAGGGCGATGAGGCCGCCGACGTGCCGGAGCGTCCGCGCGACGTCTCAGTGCACCAGTACATGCGCTACGCGGTCGACGACCTCAAGGCGTTCTACTACGAGGCACGAATGGCCCAGCGCGATGGCGTGGCCGAGCCGGAGCTGCACGAGTGGTTTTGGGGCGAGACGGCGATGGGGGCGCTTGTCGCCGCGGTGGCCGCCCACATGGGCTCCGCCGAGAGTGCCGCGATCAAGTCAATCGGCAACGGCATCGCCCGCTAAGACAGTGCCCCGAACAGACGCAAGGTTTGGTGGGAATAGAAAAGGGCGCCCGTACGGGGCGCCCTTCGCATTCGTATTCGATTCGATGCGGGCTAGGCGTCGAAGTACAGGTGGAACTCGTATGGGTGGGGGCGGAGCCTGATCGGGTCCACCTCATTCTTCCGCTTGTAGTCCAGCCACATGTCGATGAGGTCCTGGGTGAAAACCCCACCCACCAGCAGGAAGTCGTGGTCCGCCTCCAACGCGTCCAGCGACTCCTCCAGCGAGCCGGGGACCTGCGCCACCTTGGCCGCCTCCTCGGGGGGCAGCTCGTAGATGTTCACCTCCAGCGGCGCGCCGGGGTCGATCTTGTTCTTGATACCGTCCAGCCCGGCCATGAGCATGGCAGCGAAGCCCAGGTAGGGGTTGCAGGTCGGGTCCGGCGGGCGGAACTCGACGCGCTTGGACTTGGGGCTCGATGAATACATGGGGATGCGGGCGGCAGCGCTTCGGTTCCGAGCCGAGTAGGCCAGGTTCACGGGCGCTTCGTAGCCGGGGACCAGGCGCTTGTAGGAGTTGGTGCTCGGGGCGAGGAACGCCATGAGCGCGGGCGCGTGCTTCAGCAGGCCGCCGATGTAGTGGCGTGCCATCTCACTGGTCAGCGCGTAGCCCGTCGCCCCGAAGAAGAGGTTGGTGCCGTCCTTCCACAGGCTCTGGTGCACATGCATGCCCGTGCCGTTGTCGCCGAACAGCGGCTTCGGCATGAACGTGGCGACCTTGCCCTGCTCGTTTGCGACGTTCTTCAAAATGTACTTGTGCAACAACACCCAATCGGCCATGCGGGTCATCGTGGTGAAGCGCATGTCGATCTCGCCCTGGCCGGCAGTGGCAACCTCGTGGTGGTGCACTTCGATGTCAATGCCTGCCTCGACCATCTTCAGCACGGCATCGGTCCGCAGGTCCTGCAGGGAGTCGACCGGCGACACAGGGAAGTAGCCCTCCTTGTGCCGGGGCCGGTTGCCGAGGTTCGAACCGTAGTGGTCGTCCTCTCGCCGCCCGGAGTTCCAGATCCCTTCCTCCGAGTCGATGAAGTAGTAGCCGGAGTGGGCCGTCTGGTCGAAGGCGATGTGGTCGAACACGAAGTGCTCGAGCTCGGGTCCCCAGTAGGAAACGTCGGCGACCCCGGATGCCTTGAGGTGAGCCTCCGCCTTGCGGGCCACATAGCGCGGGTCCCTGCTGTACGACGTGTCGTTGATCGGGTCGCGGACATCGCAGATCATGCAGAGCGTGGGGACCTCGGTGAACGGGTCCATGAAGGCCGTTGTCGGGTCCGGAACCAGCATCATGTCGCTCTCTTCGATCTGCTGGAAGCCGCGGATGGACGACCCGTCGAAGCCCAGGCCTTCCTTGAAGGTGTCTTCGTCGAACTCGGTGGCCATAACCGCGAAGTGCTGCCAGGTACCAAGGAGATCGGTGAACCGCATGTCGACGATTTGGATATCGTTGGCCTTCAGGTGTTCGAGCACCTGTGCGGCCGTGCTGAGGCTAAGTCGTGCCATCGGTCTCTCCTCCAAAAGCGTGCGGCTCCGTCGCCTATTGGCGCGGCCGCGCTACGCTGGAGTATAGCCGGGGGCCGGAGCCGGTGGCGCCCGCAGTTGTTACGAGACTGTAACAACCGGTGCGCCCACGGCACATCCCATCGCGGGGACGACGCATCTCAGGAATACAAGCCCATTGCAGCGAAACGAGAAGCCCCCATGCAACGACGGAAGATCGCCGCCCTCGCGGCCTTCGGACTCGGACTCGCCGCGGCCTGCGGAGGCGGAGCCGCGTTCGTGTCGGACGCTGACCCGACGCCCAACGCGCCAGCCGGTGCCACGGTCGTCATCGGCGGCCTCGAGTTCAGCCAGGACGGCATAGCCGAGCCCGACCCGCTGTTTCAGGTCGAGCTGCTCAGCGCTTCGATCTTCACCGAGGGGTGGCTGACCGACTTCTCGCGCCACACGGTGCCGCTCACCGAGATCAACACGAGCCTCGTGAGGGACGCCATCCGTTCACTCGATGCCCCGACCTTCGTGCCGTTCGGAGAGGCAGACGTCTGGTTGGGCGACCCGGAGCCCGTCATCGCGCTGGAGATAGACGGCCAGGCGCGTGCCTACCCGCTTCAGATCCTGATCTACCACGAGATCGCCAACGACACGCTCGCCGGCGTCCCGGTCGCGGTCACGTTCTGCCCGCTGTGCAACTCGGCCATCGTCATGGACCGCCGCGTCGACGGCAACGTCTTGGAGTTCGGCGTGTCGGGCAATCTGCGCAAGAGCGACCTGATCATGTGGGACCGGCAGACCGAGACCTGGTGGCAGCAGTTCACTGGGGACGCCGTCGTCGGCGCCCTCGCTGGGAAGCGGCTCGAGTTCGTCGCGGCCCCGATCGTCTCCTACGCCGATTTCAAGGCCGGCTTCCCCGACGCCGAAGTGCTGTCCCGCGACACCGGGTTCGACCGGCCCTACGGCGTCAACCCCTACCCCGGCTACGACCGGGCCGACACCAGTCCATTCGCGTTCCGCGAGTCCCCCGATGGCCGCCTCCTGCCTAAGGAGCGCGTCGTCGCCGTCAGCAACGACGACGAGACCGCCCACGCGGCCTTCCCCTTCACCCTCCTCGCCCAGGAGCGGGTCGTGAACTACAGCGTCGGCAGCCAGCCGGTCGCCGTCTTCTTCAAGCCCGGCACGATCTCCGTTCTGGACTCGGACATCATCGACTTCTCCAAGGACATCGGCTCGACGGGGGTCTTCCTCCCCGAAGTCGATGGCCGCGCGCTGACCTTCTCGCTGAGCGGCGAGCGCTTCGTGGATGACCAGACCAAGTCCACGTGGAGCATCCTGGGCAAGGGGCTGAGCGGAGAGTTTGCCGGTGAGCAGCTGACGCCCGTGGTCCACGGCGACCACTTCTGGTTCGCCTGGTCCGCCTTCCAGCCCGAGACCAAGGTCTATAAGGGCGCGGCCACCACCGGCTAGGCGACTTCTGCCGCGCATTGTCGGCTCACGCCGACGCGGCTAACCGGCAGGCTGCCCTCGCTGGGCCCGTAGTTCGTCCAGCGCGGACTCGAAGTGGCGCGGGCCGATGGTCAACGCCAGGTCTTCCGAGGGCTCACCGCCATTTGCGTCCAGCGCCTCGCGGATGGCCAGGAAGGCGGCGCGCCGGCAAAGTGAGGCGAGGTCCGCGCCGGTCATGTCATCGGTCCGGCCGGCGAGGGCGTCGATGTCCACTGCATCGTCGAGCGGCATATCTCGCGTGTGCACCGCCAATATCGCGTGGCGGGAAAGCTGGTCTGGCAACGGGAGCTCGATGCGTTGCTCGAACCGCCCCGCGCGCAGCACCGCCGGGTCCAGCAGGTCGGGTCGGTTGGTCGCGCCAAGCACGATCACTCCAACCATGTCTTCGATCCCGTCCATCTCCGTCAGGAACTGGCTGATGACGCGATCGGTGACGGCGCTGTCGTGCCCTGAGCCCCTGCCGGGCAACAGCGAGTCCACCTCGTCGAAGAACAGGATGCACGGGCTGGCAAGCTTGGCCTTGCGGAAGACCCCCCGGACGCCGCGCTCCGACTCGCCTACCCAGAGCGAGAGCAGCTCCGGGCCTTTCACTGCGATGAAGTTGGCGTTGCTCTCGCTGGCGACGGCCTTGGCCAGCAGCGTCTTGCCGGTGCCGGGCGGGCCGCTCAGCAATATGCCTTTGGGTGGCGTCACGTGTGCCTTCTCGAAGAGGTTCCGGTGGCGTAGCGGCCACTCGATGGCCTCGCGTAGGGCGCGTTTCGCCTCATCCAGGCCTCCGACATCGTTCCAGCGGACGTCGGGGATCTCGGTGAAGACCTCGCGAATGGCCGAGGGCTCCACTTCTTTCAGCGCCTCCATGAAATGTTCGTCCCGCACCTGGAGGTCCGCGAGCACCTCGTAGGGGACGTACTCCACCTCGCGCCGAATCTGCGGCATGACCTCACGCAGCGTAATCATCGCGGCCTCGCGGCAGAGCGCGGCGAGATCGGCGCCGACGAAGCCATGGGTGAGCTCGGCGAGCTTGTCGAGGTCGACGTCGTCAGCCAGCGGCATGCCCCGCGTGTGGACTTGGAGCACCTCGAGTCTCCCATTACGGTCAGGGACCCCGATGGTGAGCTCCCGGTCGAGCCGGCCGGGGCGCCGCAGGGCCGGGTCCAGAATGTTGGGGACGTTGGTGGCGCCGATGACGACCACCTGTCCGCGCGATCGGAGCCCGTCCATGAGCGATAGCAGCTGCGCAACGACCCGGCGCTCGACCTGCTGAAAACTACCGACCTCCTCGCGCTTGGGGGCGATGGCGTCGATCTCGTCGATGAACAGCACGGCGGGTGCGTGTGCCTCGGCGTCCTCGAAGACCGCACGGAGGCGCTCCTCGGACTCGCCGTAGTACTTGCCGATGATCTCCGGGCCGTTGATGGTGGTGAAGTAGGCGGAGGTCTCGTTGGCCACCGCCTTGGCGATGAGCGTCTTGCCGGTGCCGGGCGGCCCGAAGAGCAGGACGCCGCGCGGGGGCTCGATGCCCAGGCGGTCGAACAGCTCGGGGTAACGGAGCGGTAGCTCGATCATCTCCCGGATACGCTGGATCTCGCGCCGGAGCCCGCCGATGTCTTCGTACGTCACCCCGGTGCGCTCGCGCTCGGCACGGTCCACGCTCTCGCCCTGGACTTTGACCGCCGTGGAGGCGCCGATGACGACCGCGCCCTTGGGCTGCGACTCCCCGACCACGAACTCGCGGTACAAGCCGCCGAGGAAGGTTGCGCGCACCTTGTCGCCGGTCTCCACGGCAACGCCGTCGAGCACGCTGGCCACGTAGCGCAGGTCCGACTCCAGCGGGGTGCGCTGCGTGTCGGCGATGGGCGCCAGCACCACCGACTCGGCGGCTGGGCAGACGGTCCGCTCCACATCCACCCAATCGTCGATGCCGGCCTGCGCGTTCTCGCGGACGATGCCGTCCATCTGGAGCAGGCCCCTGCGCTCGCCCGCGTAGGCCGGGAGGGCCTTGGCCACCGTTGCGCGTTTGCCGCTGATGCGAACGATGTCGCCGACCTGTGCGCTGATCTCCGCCAGGTCCTTGGGATCCAGGCGCACGGTGCCGCGCCCCACGTCTCTGGGGGAAGCTTCCGCCACACGCAGACTCTGGCTTGTCGTCATGGGGGTCATGGTCTCAGAAAATGTGGCCGCCCAGCCCACGGACTGCGCGGCCACGGCTTCCCTAAGCCAAAAGAGTCACGGCTAGCAGCCGTGCATGGACCAATCCTCGAACTGGGCTTCCTCGGTGGGCTTCCACCAGAGCTTGTTCAACGCGGCCGATGCTTTATCCGTGTCCGCCTCCATCTCCCAGTCCAGCGCCATGGCCAGATAGCCGAGGTTCGCTTGCACGAGACGCATCGTGTCGATGGCCTTGCGCTGACCGCGATGCTTCTTGCTCCACTTCAGCGCGTCGACGGCGTCGTCCAGGCCGCGCGCGATCTGTGAGTTGATCTCCTTCAGCATCTGGTCGGGCCGCTGTGCGGGCGATATGTCGGTCCAGGTCATCAGGCGTCTCCTCGTGTGACGTTGGCCACTCACATTCTACTACGGGGTCCGGGAACCGAAGGCTACTGCGGGGCAGCCGAGGCCACGGCTAGAAGGCGATGATCCCTCGGCCGACGGTGCCCCTCGCCAGCTCTTCGTAGGCGTCATTGATCTCCTCCAACGGGTAGCGCCGGGTAATCAGACCACCCACGTCGATCTTGCCGGCAAGGGTGAGGTCGACCATCTTGTGCATGTCCACCGCCGGGATCGCGCTGCCGTAATAGGTGCCCTTCAGCGTCTTCTCCTGCCGCACCAGCTGGAGCGCGTCGATGCCAGTCTCTTCGCCCACGGCCGTGAGCCCGACCACGATAGCCGTCCCGCCCTTCTTGGCCGCGTTCAGCGCCATGGTGACGGTCTCGGGCGAGCCGAAGACCTCAAAGGCGTAGTCCACGCCCGCACCGCCGGTCAGCTCGCGGATCCGCTTGACGGCGTCCTCGTGCGCCGGGTTGACCACGTCCGTCGCGCCAAAGCGGCCCGCGAACTCGAGCGCGGCGTCGTTGGTGTCGATCGCGATGACCTTCGAGGCGCCCGCCAGACGCGCGCCCTGCGCGACGTTGAGGCCAACGCCCCCGGTGCCGATGACGGCGACGGTGCTGCCAGCCTGCACCTTCGCGCTGTAGAGGACCGCGCCAACGCCGGTGGTGACGCTACAGCCGATGAGCGCTGCCTGGTCCAGCGGAAAGTCCTCGGCGATGGGAATGCACCCGGTTTCGGGGACCACGGCCTGCTCGGCGAAACACGCGACCTTACCCATGTGCGCGATGTCCTCGCCACCACTGTGTAAGCGCACCGTGCCATCGAACAGCGTCCCGCCCGTCGCCATGTGCCGGTCGCAGAGGTTCGCGTGCCCGGATAGGCATGACGCGCAGTGACCGCAGTGCGGCGCGAAGGACAGGATGACGTGGTCTCCGGGCTTCACGCGAGTCACGTGCCCGCCAACCTCCTCGACCACCGCCGCTCCCTCGTGCCCGAGCACCGCCGGCACCTTGATGGCCGCATGCCCGCGCATGAAGTGCAGGTCGCTCCGGCAGACGCCCGCCGCCGCGATGCGCACGCGCACTTCGTGATCCTTCGGCGCGTCGAGCTCCACGTCTTCCAATGAGAGTGGGCTCCCTATCTTTCGCAAGACCGCGGCCTTCATCTCTCTCCTAACCAACTAGGTCCCTGAGCTTTGCAACGGTGAACTCGGGGGACTGGCACAGCTCGATAATCTTCCGTTCGCGCTCCAGCACCGCGTCGACGCCGCGCTTCATGTCTACGGCAGCCTCCAGCGGAACGTTCGTGACCCCGTGCTGGTCGCCGTGAAGGATGTCGCCCGGGCTTACCTCAAGGCCACCGACCGTGACGGTGCCGCCCACGCTGACGACGTGGACGTAGGCATGAGAGACGGATACCGCCTTCGCAAAGAACTTGAACCCGAGGGCGCGGGCCTCGGTCAAGTCGCGGACGGAGCCGTTGGTCACGGTGCCCACGCAGCCCAGCGCGGTGAAAATGTTCGACTGCACCTCGCCCCAGAAGGCGCCCAGCGCCGGTTCGTCGAGGTCCTGGAGAACGACCACCCGTGGCTGTGGGATGGAGAGGACGTGCTCCCAGAGCTCCGTTCTCGGAGCGGAGGGACCACCCGGCCCCTTCGCCGAGATAACAGCGGTGGCCGCGTAGCCCACCATCGGGCCGAGCTCCGGGAAGAGGCCGTGGATGTCCGCCGACATGAACCCCTGGTCGCGCGAGCGTAGGTCGAAGGTCTCGATGCCGTTGGCGACGGTCGGCGAGTCGATGGATTGGAGGTACTCGAGTTGCTGCCGGCTCAGGGCTGCGTCCATGGTGACTCCATTGTGCCCGGTCGGGCGTAAGGCTACCCGAGAGCAGCGGCCGGGCCAAGCCCGTTCCAATGCCAGCGCTCAGTCGTCGATAGGGGCCAGCGCTCAACCGTCCATACGGCATTCTTATTCGCTTGGGTGAATGCCCCTACCCCGTTGAGGGCCAGCCATCAGGTGCGTGGGGGTGCCGCACCGCACAATGGCTGTATCCGTCGCACCACTCGCCCTCGGGGGCCATCCCGCGCGAGCGCGATCCAGGGCTACCACGCATGAGCAGATTTTGGCCGGCGAGACGACTCCTCCTCCTGGGCTTGCTGCCGCTGTTGCTGGCCGCCTGTCGCTCCATCCCGTTTCTGGGCGGCGGGGATGAGGTACCGGCCGAGGGTGACGAGGCAACGGACGCTCCGGTCGACCCGGCCGCCGAAATCAGCCTGATCAACGTGCAGCTGCTCGACCTCATCACCCGGCTGGACGCGCTGCAAGCCGCAAGCCCCGCCGACACACCCGACCCACGCATCGACGAGCTCCTCGCTCAGGTAGAGGCGTTGGCCGCGGCCGTGCCCACGCCCGACCCCGCCATCGAAGCGCTGCGGGCAGAGATCGCTGCGCTACCAACGCCAACCCCGGCTCCCACCCCAACGCCCGACGGCCGCATCGACGACGTCCTCGCGCGCTTGGCCACCATCGATTCGAAGGTGAGCACGCTGGAGGCGAAGGTGCTGGCTACGCCGACGCCGTCGCCGTCGCCGACGCCCGGCCCGAAGCAGGTGGCGCTCTTCCTGGGCTCGGGGAACATGCAGACACAGACCTTCCGCATGGAGCGCTCCCCCTGGGAGCTGGCGTGGTCCGCGACCTCATCGCCGGACGCCGCCCGGTTCTGGGTGAGGCTGCACAGCAACACCGGTGCCATCATCAACGACATCATCGACAACAACATTCTGGCCAGCGTCACGGGCACGACCCAGGTCCACGGGTCCGTCGGAACGTTCTACCTCGACGTGGTTGCCGGCCCCAGCGACGCGCAGGGCGGCTGGAAGCTGGTGACGACGGAGCTCAGCCCCTAGCGAGCGGCGCGCGCACCGTTAGGCGCGAGCCTTTGGGTGCAGCCAAAACGCGACGGCGAACACGCCACCCACTGCGAGCATCGCCAACCCGGTGATCCACGCCACGTCGTAGATGAATCCCAGGGCGAAGATGCCGGCGCCGACCACGATGACCGACATGACGCCGACGCCCTCCAACGGCGACTCGACCAAGGTGCGCTTGGGGTGAGCACGCGCCCAGGCCGCGGCCGCCTCGGGGGTGCCGTAGCGCGGCTCCTCAGGGTCGATCGCCGGGGATGACCAGAGGGCGAGCGCGAACGCGGCACCGACCGCGAGCATGGCCAGCCCCGTGATCCACGCCAGGTCGTAGATGAAGCCCAGGGCGAAGATACCGGCGACGACGACGATGACGGAGAGGAAGAGGTTGGCTCGCATGCTGAGGCTCCCTGGCGTGCTGGCTGGCGTCGGCATGATAGCCGTTGGGAGTGCGCCGGTTCCACCGGCTGCGCGACCAATTGGAGTGCGCAAGGTCGATAGGGCGGATCAAGTGGAGCCTGCCCTGAGCCCGCCCAAGGCGGGAGAGGGGGGTGGGCTGGGCGGGAACGATCGACCCAAGCGGCGGCTGTCGGATACGACGTCGGCCGCAGGCCAACCGGTCACCCTGAGCGCAGGCCTTCGTCGCTGCGCTCCTCAGAATGACAGAGGCCCCACGCAGCATGACGCAGCGCCTAGGCCGGCTTTTGCGCCACGAGTATCAGGCGCCGTGTGTCCTCGGCATACGGCGAGCCGTCGAAGCCACCGTACGCCTCGGTCGGCTCAAGCCCAGCGGCGATCATCATCGACGTCAGCTCTCCGCGCGAGTACAGCCGCACGTGGTGTCCGACCAGCTCACGCGTTGGACCTGATGGCGAGGTGAGCTCGAACCAGACGTGGTTGCGCCCTTCCGTCGCGTCGTAACGCCGGTGCTCGACCAACACGGTGCCGTCGGGGCGTTCGTGGCGCTCCTGCGGCACCTGGTTTGCGAGGACCCAGCCGAGGTTCATGGTATCGAGCAGGAGCTGGCCCCCCGGCTGGAGCGCACGCACGACTGCATGGAGCACCGCCTCGTTGTCGGCGTCCGTCTCCAGGTAGCCGAACGACGTGAAGAGATTGACGACCGCATCGAAGCGGGAGGTAAACGGGATCTCCCGCATGTCGGCGTGGACGAATCGCACGGCCAGGCCTCTGTCTCGTGCGCTCTGGCGGGCCTCATCGATATACGCCTCGCTCAGGTCTTGGCCTGTCGCGTCAATGCCATGCTCAGCCAAAAGAAGCGTGTGGCGGCCAAGGCCGCAGCAGAGGTCCAGCACCGCCGATCCGGCCCGCAGGCTTAGGGCGCGCTCGACGAACGCCACCTCGTCCCGAGTCCGGTCCTCGGTGAGCACGGGGCCATAGGCGGTCAGGTAGTCCGCTCCAAAGAACTCGACGAACCAGGGTTGCGCACTCTTGCTCAAGAGGCGCCGATGGTAGCAGAGCGGCTGCTAGAATCCGCCCTTGGCCGGACGCCCGAACTTGCAGTCAAGGGCCGGCGCCCAAGCCCGGCGCCAAAAAGAGGAAACCGCCATGCGAACGCTCAGAGGCAAGGGCGCCATCATCATCGGCACCAAGCGTGTCGGCGCAATCGTGGCCAAGCGCCTCGCGGCCGAGGGCGTCAACCAGGCCATCGTCTATCGAAACTCGCGCGGCGATGCGGAGCGCCTTGCGGCCGAGATCGCCCCGCTAGTCGAGCGCACCATCGTCGTCCAGGCCGACGTGAGCGTCGAGGAAGACGTGCAGCGCGCCGCGGCGGAGGCGGCGGAGGCCCTCGGCGGGCTCGACTTCCTCGTGAACATGGCGTCCGACTTCCAGCGCGTGCCCTTCGACCTCCTCGACGGGCAGGCCTGGGACCGCTCGATGACCGCCGCGAAGGGGACGTACCTGTTCGCGGTCCACGCCGCGCGGCAGATGTTGCGGAACGACGGCCCGACGCGGGGGCACATCGTCAGCTTCGGCGATTGGGCCGCCGGCGAGACGGTCTACCCCAGCTACCTGCCGTACATGACCGCCAAGGCCGCAATCCACTTCCTGACCCGAGCCTTCGCAGTCGAGCTCGCGGACCGAGGCATTCTGGTGAACGCCATCGCTCCGGGCCCCACCATGCGGCCACCCGACCTCACACCCGAGGGCTGGGAGCAGGCCGTCGTCCGCCAGACGCCGCTGCAACGCGAGTCGTCGGCCGACGAAATCGCAGAGGTCGTCGCTACGCTGCTGAAGGCCGAGACCATCACCGGGGAGATCATCCGGGTGGACGCCGGACGCCACGTGGTGGGGCCGGGAGTGACTACTCTCCGTGAGGGCAACTCGTCGTGAAGAACCATGCCGTCGTCAAGGTCATCGACTTCTGCTACGGCCACCGGCTCCTGGACTACGAGGGCAAGTGCCGCCACCTGCACGGCCACAACGGCCGGCTGGAGATCGAGGTCCGCGCGGCACAGGTGGACGCCCGCGGCATGGTGGTCGACTTCGGCGACATCCGTGACGCCGCCAAGGGTTGGGTGGATGCCAACCTCGACCATCGCATGGTGCTCAGCGAGCGGGACCCGGCCGTCCCGGCGCTCCGCGGCCTGGGCGAGCCGCTGTTCCTGATGACGGACAACCCGACGGCCGAGAACATCGCGCGCCTCGTGTTCGACCACCTACGCGACGAGGGGCTCGATGTGGCCGAGGTGCGCTTGTGGGAGACGCCCGACAGCTTCGCGTCGTACGGGGCAGCCTAGCCATGGGCAGGGCAGCCTAGCCATGGGCCGGACAGCCTAGCCATGGGCGCCGTCGCCGTGCTGGCCAGCGGCGGTCTCGACAGCTGCGTGCTGGTAGCGGACCTTGCCCGCACCAGCGACGTGTACCCGCTCTGCCTGGAGCGTGGGCTCGCCTGGGAACCCCCCGAGCAGGCCGCGCTTCGTGCCTTCTTGAGCCGCCTCGCGAGCCCGCGCGTCCACGAGGTGAGCGTCCTGCCGATGCCGATGGGGCCGATACTGGGCCAGCACTGGAGCGTGACCGGGGACACGCCGCGAGCGGACGAGCCCGACGCCGCGGTGTTCATTCCAGGCCACAACGTCCTGCTGCTGGCCGTCGCGGGGACGTGGTGTGCAACCCATGACGTCCATCGCATCGCGCTGGCCTCGCTGGCCGGAAACCCGTTCCCGGACGCGACACCGGCATTCTTCGCGGACTTCGCCCGCCTGCTCAGCACCGCGCTCGATCACCAGGTGAGCGTGGAGACGCCATACCGGGAGCTGCACAAGTCCGAGCTCATCCGCCGCCACGCGGACCTGCCGCTGGATCTCACGCTAACGTGCAACTCGCCCGACGAAGGCCGCCACTGCGGCCGATGCAACAAATGCCATGAGCGCCGAAGCGCGTTCGCCGAGGCCGGAGTGGAGGATAGGACGAGCTATGCAAACGACTGATGACAAGCAGCCCCTCGGCTACGACGACAAGCTCGAGCGCCTGACTCCGCTGCTGCGAAGCGTGCTCGAAGCGCTTGGCGAAGACCCCGACCGGCCCGGCCTGCGCATGACGCCGGAACGATGGGGCCGCGCGCTGCTGACCTACACCCAGGGACTCGGCCACGATGCGGAGGAGCACCTGGGGGTGATCTTCCACCTCGACGAGGACGACTACCCGGTCGACTCGGACGACATGATCATCGTCGACAACATCGAATTCACCTCGACGTGCGAGCACCACATGGCGCCGATCCGCGGCGTCGCCCACATCGGGTACATCCCCAACCCCGACAGCCGCGTCATCACGGGGCTGTCGAAGCTATCCCGCGTGGTCGACGTCTTCGCGCGCCGCCTACAGGTGCAGGAGCAGCTGACTCAGCAGGTGGCACGGGCCATCGACCGGCACCTGTCGCCCCTCGGTGTCATCGTGGTGGTTCAGGCGGTCCATTACTGCATGATCCAGCGCGGTGTGGAGCAGCGTGCCAGCGCCACGCTGACCACGGCCCGGCGCGGGGCCTTCCGCACGCGGCCCGAGCTGGAGAGCAAGTTCCAGGAGTACCTACGCATGCGAACGACGGCCACCTCCCGGTATTGACACCGGTGCCTCCTGGCCTACCCTGTCCACACGTCGCGGCGGGGCCGCGGGGCGAAGGCCTTCGGGAGGGTATGAGCAATGCAGAGCAGATCGCAGACCGCGTGGGATGTCATCGCCTGGGACGTTCTCGGCACCATCGCCTTCCGCGTGCTGGTCTTCGCCGGCTTCTATGCGCTGGCCACCTGGGCCGGCATGCTGTTTTGGGGGGTCGTCGGGCCTCGGCTCGGCCTGCCCACCAGCGGCTACGACACGGCGCTGATCGCCACCATTGGCCTGTGGGTGGTGGTCGGACCGATGGCGTGGCTCATCGCATTTCGAGTGAAGCGCGGAACGGTCATCGAGTTCTAGCGGGAGTGCCCACATGACGACCCCCGACAGCGATCGCGAGCTCTATAACTGGCACGCGGCGGGCGGCGACCCGCAGGACAGCCCGTGGGAGCGGTCCGCGACCGGCCTGAAGAACTACTGGTACCCGGTGTGCGGGTCCCGCGACGTCAGGCAACGCTGGCCGACGAAGTTCACGCGCCTGGGCTACGACATCGCCATCGTCCGCCGCAACGGCAAGCCCTACGCCTTCATCGACGAGTGTCCCCACCGCGGCAACTCGATGCACAACGGCAAACACGAGTTCCCAGGCTCCAGCACGATCGTCTGCCGCCTGCACGGTATGGTGTTCGACCTCGCCGACCGCGGCAAGTGCGTAGCCGTCCTCACGGACGGGCCGGACAGCCCCGCCGTTGGCAAGTTCCGGCTACGCACGTTCCCCGTGGAGGAGCGCAAGGGCATCGTCTGGGTCTGGTTCGGCAACATGGCCCCGGTGCCCATCGAGGAGGACGTGTCGGCTCTCGTCCTCGCGGACGACACGCTGGTGAAGTTCCGCTTCCGCACCGTCGAGGGCAACTGGCGCAACCACGCGCAGCAGGAAGCCGGGCACTTCTCCATGCTGCACCGCGACACCATCGGGCTGCTGTTCTCGCAGCTCTTCGCCCACACCGGCGGTCGCAGCCCGGAGGTCATCGAGTTCGACGACGGCGGCGAGTACCTCGTCCAGCAGACCGGCGGCCCCCCGATCGAGAGGGCCGAGTACCCGGGGCTGGGGCACTGGCCGCCGAAGCGCCTGTGGCGCTTCATGCCCCGCGGCGGCGGCACCGTGCCACTGCACGGGGTCGACACGCGCGGCGGCTCCTTCCGGCTTCCGGGGACGCTGCGGGTCATCAACTTTCCGTTCAACGCCGCGATGCTCTTCGAGTGGTACGTGGCCGAAGACGCCGACCACTACACCTACTTTCAGGTCACCTGCCACCGGCCGCGGAACCCGCTCTCGTGGCTCTACACGCAGGCGTGGTACTACCTCTGGGGCCGGCCGGTGCGGAAGGTCCGGTTCAACAACCAAGACAAGGGCGCGGTGGCCGCGCAGTGGCGCTACTGGAAGAAGCACGGCGGAAACCGTCCAACGCGCCTCTACCGGCCGGACGCCTACAACTTCGCGCTCATCGACTTCGTCAACGAACGAGCGCGGGGCGAGGGCAGCCTGTGGAAGCAACGCCAGGCGGAGCACGCGCAGGCGCGCGCCGCCGAGGAGGCGCTGCCGCCGGTAGCTGGCGGCTCCGGCGAGGAAGCCAAGCCGCACGCGTGAGCTGGTCTCGGAGGGTGATGCCATGGCGACGACCAAGATCGAGGCGCCGGTTGACGTAGCGGTCCGCCAGAGGGCGTTGTCGGCCGAGCAGCAGGCGTGGCTCGAAGCCGCGTGGGCTCAGGTCGACGAGGAGCGCATCCGCCAGCTCGACCTGGACCTCACCCGCATCCACAGCCCCACCGGGCATGAACGCAAACTGAGCGAGCGCCTGACCGAGGTCATGCGGAACATCGGCCTCGACGCCCACTACCAGGCCGTGGACGACTACTCGGGCAACGCCATCGGACGTCTGCACGGCGCGGGCGACGGCCCTTCGCTCATGGTGTATGCCCCCATCGACACGCACCTCGAGTCCGACCCGGACGTCGACGTGCCGTGGGTCGGCCGCGAGCTCACCGCCGAGATGAAACCCGACGCCTACATCGCGGACAACGGTGACGTCATTGGGCTCTGCGCCTTCAACCCCAAGGGCTTCGCCACCATCGCCTTGGCCGCGGCCGAGGCCGTCAAGAAGGCTGGGGTACCGCTGCGGGGTGACCTGATCACGGCCTTCGCCGGCGGCGGCATGCCAGTGCAGATGCCCGCCGAGGACGCCCGCCAAGTGCATGGCTTGGGCTCCGGTGTGACCTACATGCTCAACCACGGCGTCTCCCCGGACTACGCGATCATCATCAAGCCCGGCGGCACCGTGGCCTGGGAGGAGGCAGGGCTGTGCTGGTTCAAGGTCACCGTGCGCGGCCAGATGGGCTACGCCGGCATGACCCGCACCATCCCCGGCTTCCGCAACTCCGTGCTGCACGCGGCCACCTTCGTGCGGGCTATCGATGCATGGCTGCTCGATTACCAAACACGCAACGCCTCGGGCACGGTCTCGCCCCAGGGCTGCGTCGCCGCCATACGCGGCGGCTGGCCTTACAAGCCGGCGTTCCCCACGGCCGCCGTCGAGGTCTTCCTCGACATCCGGCTGACCCCGCGCCAGACGCCATCCGGCGTCCGCGCCGAGTTCGCGCAGGCGATCGAAGGCATCCTTGCCGCGCACCCGGAGCTCTCGCTCGACTGGGAGATGTTCGCGTCCTACCCCGCGTTCGGGACGGACCCCGACAACTGGATCATCCAGTCGAGCATGCGCGGCTGGGAAGCGGTGGAGGGCAAGGACCATCACGCCGGCGTGAACCCCGTGGCGGGTCAGCAGGACGGCTCAGCCATCCGCCGCATGGGCATACCCACCGCCAAGGTGGGGCCCGGGCCCGTACCGACGATACCGCCAGAGTGGCAGGGGTTCGGGGGTATGGGCGTCGCCCACATCCCTGACCTCGCCAGGGCTGCTCGCAAGATCATTTACACCATCATCGATACCTGCACGCGCACGCGGGCTGAGGTAGGGGGATAGCGGGGATGCCAGACCGACAATCAACAGAGGAGCGCTCGCTGCTGGCGCGCGCCCAACGCGTCCTGCCGGGAGGAAGCCTCGGCAACCTGCGTCTGGCCGACGAGTACGCCTTTGTCGTGCGGGAGGGACGCGGGTCGCATATCTGGGACACCAGCGGAAACGAATACATCGACTACCTGCTGGGCTCCGGGCCCATGGTGCTGGGGCATTCGAATCCCATCGTGGTCGCCGCCGTCGAAGAGGCCCTTCACAAGGGCTCCTCGTTCTTCACCCAGAACCCGTACGCCGTCGAGCTCGCCGAGGCCATCGTCGACGCCGTGCCCTGCGCGGAGCAGGTCCGCTTCACTACCAGCGGCACGGACGCGACCTTCCAATGCCTCCGGCTGGCGCGGGCCCACACTCGCCGTGACAAGATCCTGAAGTTCGAGGGCGGCTTCCACGGCACGCACGACTACGCGATGATGAGCGTCTTGCCCGACCGTCCCGTCGAGTTCCCGACCCCCACGCCTTCGAGCGCCGGCATCCCGCGGGCCGTCCAGGACACGGTGCTCATGGCGCCCTACAACGACATCGAGGCCACCGCCGCGATCATCGAGCGCCATCGCGACGAGCTCGCGGCGGTCATCGTCGAGCCGATTCAGCGTATCCTCGAGCCACGGCCCGGCTTCCTCGAGGGTCTGCGCGACGTCACGGCCCGGAACGGCGTGATGCTCGTCTTCGACGAGGTCGTCACCGGCTTCCGTCTCGCGTACGGAGGCGCACAGGAGCGCTACGGCGTGGTCCCCGACCTCGCGGCGTTGGGCAAGATCGTCGGCGGCGGCATGCCGCTCGGCGCGGCGGTCGGCCGGCGTGATCTGATGGCGGCCTACGATGCGACGGCGGTGGACGCCGAAGGATTCGTGAACCAGATCGGCACCCTCAACGGCAACCCAGTGGCCTGCGCCGCCGGCATTGCCACGCTGACCGAGCTCCGCAAGCCTGGGGTCTACGAGCGGTATGCCGCGACCGGCGCCGCGCTGCGCGGCGGGCTCCAGCGGATGCTGGACGACGCGGGCGTGCCCGCCTACGTCTCGGGCGACGACGTGCTGTTCGATACCTACTTCGGCGCGCAGCCAATCAGCGACTACCGCTCGACGCTGAGCGCCGACAGGCGGCTGAACGCGATCTTCAACCAGGCGCTGTTAGAGGGCGGCGTCTTCAAGAGCGCCACCAAGACCTACGTCGGCATGTGCCACACGGACGCCGATGTAGCGGCCACGCTCGACGCCTTTGCAGCGGCGGTGGACGCCGTCAAGGCCGCGTCGACGTAGGCCCTCAGGATGACAACGCGACGGACGGGACTACCGAGCTAGCGGGCCTGTTCGACGAGCGCGGGCACCGGGTTTCGGTCCCGCATCCACGGCTGCTTTTCGATGTCGACCATCCAAACGGAGAACTCCAACGAGATGTTGTTGGGGTCCTCGAAGTAGATCGACTTCAGCATGCCGTGGTCGACGACTTCGCTGGCGGGAACGCCCAATTCGCGCGTCCGCTTTTGGAGGTCGAGCAACTCCTCCATCGAGCCAACGTTGATGGAGACGTGGTCGAACTGCCGCCCCGTCGTTGGGACGCCGGAGTCCTTGCGCTCAGGGAGCGAAACGTTGGGCCACTCGAAAAAGGCGATTGTGCCAGCGGCGCCCATACTGAAGAAGTAGTGACGGAAAGGCGTGCCCTCGGTCTCGCCACTCAGGGCGCCGACCACCGGCATCCCCAAGACGTCCCGATAGAACCTGACGGTCTTATCCATGTCATTGGTGACCAGCGCCAGGTGGTTGATGCCGCAGTAGACCATTGAGGTCGCCTCCCCGTAGTTCGGTACACTCGATTCGCGTGCGTCTCGGTGCGTCATCGATTCTATCCTGCACCGGGCTTTGATGACACTGGCCTCTGTTTGGGTGCTGCCTTGGTTGACGCCCACCACGGTCCGAACCAAAACTGACTCATGGCCTTGGGTTTCGACGCTCGCCGCCTGACCCTGGTCGTCCTCGTGGCGTTCCTGCTGCTCGTCGCGCAGGCCTGTGGCGACCCGGCGTCTACGCCAGGCGAAGGCCGCGACCCCCCAGGCGACGATGGCCAGCGCGAAGGCGGCCAGCGCGACGGCGGCCAACGGGACGGCGGTCGGGGCGACGAGGGCGGGCCCGGCAACCCGCCGCCTGGAGGCCGTGGCGCCGATGCAACTGCACCAGGAAGCGACGGCGGCTCTGGTTCCAGGGGTGAGGCAACCGAGCCCTCGCCGGTCGCGAACCCGGTGCTCCAGCCGGTACCAACCTGCCTGGTCGATTCACTTACCCGTGCCGCGGGCAACGTCCCTGCGCTCGATATCGAGAGCGGCTCGACGTACTTGGCCATCGACGGGCAGGCTGACGATTGGGCGTCGCGACCCGTCGGCGTGGCGGACCCCGCGGGCGACAACGATGCCGGCTACGCCGACCTCCGAGCCGGCCGGGCATTTCTCAATCGCGACGCACTCTACGTGCTGGTCGACTTCGACCCTGGCAACGAGCCGATTGGAAACCTCCAGGGCTACATCCATACGCCGGCCCAGCGCTTCTACTTTGGCTGGGAGCCCGGGAGCGACAACACGCCCTGAATCGCCGACGCGACCGACCCCGACAACTGGATCGACCTGGGCGGCTCGCGCCATAGCCAATCAGCGCTCGGCGACGCCATCGAGCTGCGCTTCGATCTCCGCGACATGGACGGTGTCAGCCGGGTGGGCCGCGTCAGCATCGAGGCCCTGGGCGGCACCTGCTGCGAGTGGCCCGATTGGCAGACGCGCGACGCGCTGAACATCGACGGGATCCCCGTCGTCGCCGCGAGCGACCCGGCGTGGCGGACGGCGGAACACGGCAGCGCCGCACAGGCCGGATTCCAGCTGGCGGCACCGGACACGCGGGCCATCAGCGTTGACTTCGACGCTGCACGACGTCGCGCCGTCGTCACCGGTGGGCCCGGCTCAGTCCCCGGAGACGCGCAGGTCCTCGTTGGCACCATCGAGATGAACGACTACGTATCGGTGAAGGCCGGCCTGCTCGGCGGCTTCGAGGCGGACGTCGCGGCAGCACCAGGAACCCACGTGCTCGTTAAGCAGGACGTCACCGGTCGTTACGTGTTCCCGGAAAGCGAGCGGGAGCGCTTCGGCGAGAACGTCATCGCGCCCGGCGTCCTTCTCCGTCTGCCCGTCGAGCCGTCCTCTGACGGCATCGCCTTTGGCGCTGGCGCGCGGCTCTGCTGCGACGCCGTCTCGTGGGCTATCGAAGGTGTCGCGGAATCGCTGGCGGCGATGCCGGGCGGAGACCTACGTCTGCGCGGCACGGTCACTTTGCACACCGACCCCGCCGTGCGCCCAAAGCAGACCCGGCTGTCCTTCGACATGGGGCTGCTGTTTGACGCAGGTGGCAGGCAGGTCGGGCGCGCCGGCACGTTCGTGTCGCCGTTCCTGACCTCCACGGGCCTGCCGATCGAGCGCGCGCTGGAGGACCAGCCGCTGGGGCGCCTCAACCTGGGCGAGCTCGACATGGGCCAATGGCAAACGAGCGCGAATGGCTGGGCGGCCACCTTCGACGGCAGCATCCGCATCCCCGCCGACACCCGGGACGGCGTCTACGAGCTCGTCGCCGGCGGCATGTGGGACCTCGGCGATTCCAACCTCGAGCTGTCCGGCATGCGCCCGCTGGATATCGTCATGCGCAACGGCCATGCCGTTGGGCAACGCTCGGCAACCTGACCGTCGGCGCCGACGACACGCCCAGCAGGTTGTCGACCGTCCTGCTGGCCGACGAGCTCTCCGAGGCTTCGCGCGGCATCGTTGCCCGCGAGGGCGAAGGGTTGTTCGATGTACACCTGCGCACCATCACGCGCCACGACCCGGTGCTGCCGCGCCTCGACTTTTATGGCGAGCCCTGGGCCTACCGGCTGGAGCCATACGCCGTGATGCTCGACGCCGTGGACCGGGCTCTCCCCAACGCACCGGCTGTCCCGCTCGACCTGTCCGATAGCGCCCTTCAGATCAGCGTCACGCGGCCCGACGGCGTGATCGACGTCCTGGGCCCAGCACCCATCACCGCCTTACGCTGTCAAATCGCCGTCCACGTTGTGGGGCGACACGCTCGGCGGCGGCGGGGGCGAGCTTCGCGAGCTGCCGCAGCTGCAAGGGCCGGGCGACACCTTCGCCTATCGGTTCCCGAGCGACGGCGACTACGTGATCGAAGCGCTGGGCTTCGTGCGCGGCGTCGACGGCCGGCGCTACGACGTGTGCGGGACCTACGACCTCACGGTCGCGAACACCCTCGACGTCGAGACGTCGCTCATTCCCACGACCCCCTTCGAGGTCGGCGACTCACTGGCCCCGACGGTCACGGTGGTCCCGGCCATGGCCGTCGACGTGAGTTACACCGTCACGATCGTGGGCCCGGACGGCGCCACGACCACCGAAACCTTCACCGGGCGCTCCAACGCATACGGCTACTGGGACGGCGGCGGCGCGACCTTCATCTTCGCGCACCACGGCGAGTACCGCGTGGACTTCGAGGCGCGCGGCGTGGATAGTGGCGGCGATCTGTGGGTGGGGCGCATGCGCTTCGGCAGCGTGGTCGCCACGCCGGACGCACCGCTCGTGGCCCACGGCCGGCGGGGCTCCGACGGCCTCGATGAGATTCCGCCGCCGTGGCTGTTCGTGAGCGACCTCGCGTACGGCGATGGGGCCATCGCGCCACACATGCACTTCCCCTACTTCACCGACGACGTGCTCTGGGGCCAGGACAACCCCAGCGAGGACCGCTTCGCCGGCGAGGCGGTGGTCATGCACTCCAGCGTGCAGCTGCTCGATGCCGGCAATCCGTTGCTCGTCCGGGCCAGGGAGCAGACGGAGCTCTTCGGCTATTGGGACGGCCCCGAACAGGTGGATACGGTGCAGATCGGCCAGATGCCGCTGCGGCTCGTGGCCGACCAGGCGCTACGCCCCAACCAGTGGGTCTACGCCGGCGGCCATCCCGACGAGATCGCGCTGTGGTCCTACGCGTACCGGAGCGCGGAGCGGCCGGGCGTTCGTGTCCGCGAAGGCATCATGGGCGACGACGTCGACGGGTCGTACTGGCGCTTTGGCGACGCGTACGGGGCGCAGTCCGGCAACGGACCGGAGGGAGACCTGCCCGACGACATCAAGTTCCTGTACGGCGCGGCGGTGGTGCGCGACCCGCTGGCGGGCGAGGGCGTGTACGCTATCTACGGGTCCGGCTGGGTCCACGCACGCACCGACGACCCGCTGGGTGCGCGCATCATGCCGCCGTACCGCGGCGCGGCGGGCGGGCCGGACGGCGGCGCCCTGCTGAACGTGCATGGCCTTGACTTCGACATCCTGTTCGTTCCCATGGGCGTGCGCCCCGGTAGCGTGCTCGACGTCGGGGACACTGTCCGCATGGCGGGGCCGATCATGCCCACGCTGCCCAGCCTGGTGGAGTACACAGTGACACGGCCCGACGGCTCTACTCGAAGCCTCGGTGGCCGCGCCAACGCGGTCGGGTACTTCTACGACCCCGCGGACGACTTCGTGGCGGACCAGCCTGGCACTTGGCGAGTGTCGCTGACAGTCACGCACGACGGCCAGAGCAGCGCGGGCCCGGTCGAGCCTCCGTTTCCCACCGGCGGACCGCTGACGCCGGACGGCAGGAGCTTCACCTTCGTCGTGGCTGACCCGGCGACGCTGCCATTGGCCGTGGAGACGGATGTAGCCGAGTACGGCCCCGAGGACTGGTGGCAGTGGGGCCTGATTCCCACCGCCACGTTCGAGGCGGCACTGCCACCCGGATTCACTCTCGACAGCGCTCGCGTCACGGTCAGCATGCCCGGCATCGTGCTCGCCGACGGTGCCGCCGAGGTCATCGACGGCAAGTTACGTTGGGTGCTCGACGCCCAGGCCCTCAACGAGGTCGTGGACAGCTTCGACGTCTACCCCAACTTCGCCGATACGGTCACGGTGACCTTCCACGCCGTCGGCACGCTGAGCGGCCAGCTGACCCGGGCGGTGGGCACGACCACGACCCACGGCGCGCGCGTTCCCGTGGCGCCGGCGGCGGCGCCCTAGCATGGGCCGGTCGCTGGCCCTTGGCGCCCTGTTGGCACTGGTGGCGGCCTGCTCCGGCGCCGCTCCGACGCCGACACAACCCTCGACCGGCATCCCCACCGGCGCCGCTCCGACGCCGACACAACCCTCGACCGGCATCCCCACCGGCGCCGCTCCGACGCCGACACAACCTTCGACCGGCATCGCCACCGGCGGTCATTCGGCTCGGGCATCGGCCGCGTCGGCAGTCGCCGTCTCGCCTGACGGCCGCTGGGTCGTGGCCGCGAACCCGGACAGCGACACCGTGACCATCGTCGACGCCATCTCGCTGGTGGTGGCTGCGGAGGTGCCCGTCGGCGGCGACCCCCGCACCGTGGCGATTACCCCCGACTCCCGGCACGCGCTGGTGGTCAGCCGTCTCAGCGCGACCGTGTCCGCCGTCGACCTCGGCTCTCTGCGCGAGGTCGCCCGCTGGTCCGTCGGGCCCATGCCCTACGGTGTGGCAACCGACGGGCTCAGGGCGTACGTCACCGAGTTCGACCTGGGACACGTCGCGGCCATCGACCTGGCTTCGGGTGCCCTCGTGGCCCGCGTCGAGGTCGGCGCGTTCCCCGCCGGCATCGCCTACCGCGACGGTGAGGTCCTCGTCACCCACTTCTTTGATGGCCGCGTCACCGGTCTCGACACCGAGCCGCTGGCGGTCAGCCGCACCGCTCGGGCCAGCGCGGACGCTAACCTTTCGCAGTTCGTGGCACATGGCGACGGTGCGCGCGCCTACCTCCCGCAGACTCGCTCGAACGCCACCAACGCCGCGCTGGTCTTCGACACGACAGTCTTTCCCGTCGTCAACGTGCTGGATCTCGATCGGTTCGCGGTGGTCACCCGCGAGCGGATCACCATCGACACGGCCGACGAGCCGGTCGACATGCCCCTCGCCGTGGCCTTCGGCCCGGGCAACAAGATCTACATCGCGAACGGCGGCAGCGACGACGTCTCGGTCGTGGACCTCACGACAGGACGGGGTGTGGCCCACCTCGCCGTCGGCGCGAACCCCCGGGGCATCGCGGTAGCGCCGGACCGCACCCGCGCCTTCGTCAACAACACGCTGGACGGCACGCTGAGCGTCATCGATACCTCCGCCGACTTCGTCACGCACCTCGTCACGCTGACCGAGATTCCGCTCGACCCGCAGGTGCTACTCGGCAAGCGACTCTTCAACTCAGCCGAGGAGCCGCGCCTGACCGCCGACAACTGGATCTCGTGCGCGGTGTGCCACTTCGACGGCACGCTGGACGCACGCACCTGGGTCGGCTTCCCCGACGGGCCGCGTAATACTCCCAGCCTCCTCGGCGTCGTCGATACGCTGCCCGTGCATTGGTCTGGCGACCTGAACGAGCTGGCCGACGTCGAGCTCACCGTGCGCAACATCCAGGCCGGCACGGGGCTCACGACCGGCGACACGCTCGATTCGCTGGGCCCGAGTTACAGCGGCCGGTCCGAAGACCTCGATGCGCTCGTTGCGTACCTCGAAACGCTGGAGCCCCCAACCTCGCCCTATCCTGGCGACACGCCCGAAACACGGCGCGGCGCGGCCGTCTTTGAAGCCTTGAGCTGCCAGACCTGCCACCAACCCACATCGTTCGTCGACGGCGAGTTACACGACGTGGGGGTAGGCAATCCGGCCCTGGAGCGCAACTCGCACGGCCGTGGGAGCATGATCGATACACCTACCCTGCGCGGCATCTGGATGACCGCACCCTACTTCCACGACGGCTCGGCGGCGACTCTCAAGGACGTGTTCGGCATCGGCGAGACTCACGGCATCTTCGACAGGGTCAGCCCACGGGAGCTCGACGACCTCATTGCCTACCTGTTCTCACTCCCGGAGTAGGCCGGGCCATGTGACATGGCCCGGCCGCATTGCGCGAGCGAGGCTAGCCGCGATAGCGATAGGTGAGGGCGCGTGCGCCGTCACACGCATTGCGCGAGCCGCAGAGCCACGGTCGCGATAGCTCGGCCGCGCCCTGGACGCCGTTCGCCAGCCAAGGCATAGTTGGGCCACCAGGCTGAGGGAGGGTGCGTTGACGCTCGAAGCATTCCACGTGAGGGAAGAAGACACCGTCCGCGTCGACGAGGGGGCACTCCGCCAGCTGACGCGCGACGTCATCGCGAAGATGGGCGTGCCCCCTGACGATGCTGACCTCGCAGCCGACGTGCTCGTGACGGCGGACGTTCGCGGCCATGAGAGCCATGGGGTCTCCAACATGCTGCGCACCTACGTCACCGGCTACGGCAGCGGCCAGATCAACGCACTGCCCGGCTGGCAGGTCGTTCGCGAACGGCCTGCGACCGCCACCATCGATTGCGATCGCGGGCTTGGCATCATCGTCGGGCCCAAGGCGATGCAGATCGCCATCGACAAGGCCCGCCAGATGGGCATGGGCGTGGTGACGCTCGGCAACGGCCAACACATCGGCATGGCGCAGTACCACGCGATGCTCGCCCTACCCCACGACATGATCGGGGTCTGCATGACCGCGACCACGCCGGTCGTCCCGCCAACATTCGGCCGCGAGGGCAGGCTGGGCACCAACCCCATCGCTTTCGCCGCACCCGCAGGTGAAGAAGGCCCCTTCGTCCTGGATATGGCCACCAGCACCATCGCCGTGAACAAGTTCCGCAACGCCAAGCGGAACGGCGCGCTCTTGCCGCCGGGCATGCTGGCCAGACCTGATGGCACGCCGGTCATGGAGCCGGTGCTGCTGCCTGACGAGTACCTGCCGCTGCCCCTCGGTACGAGCCGCGAGATGGGGTCGCACAAGGGTTACGGCCTTGCCTGCATGGTGGAGATCCTCTGCGGCGTCCTGTCCGGCTCCGGGTTCGCGGCCCGGAACGGTCCTGGGTTTTACCAGCACATGGTCGCGGCCTACTCGATCGACGCCTTTATCGACGTGCCTGAGTTCAAAGCCACCATGGACGACTTCCTCCGCACGCTCAAGAACACCAAGCCGGCAGCAGGCCACGAGCGCGTGTTGGTCCCCGGCCAGCCGGAAGCCGAGGCGACGATCGAGAACCGCGCGAAGGGCATTCCCCTCCACCGGGAGGTAGTGGAGTCGTTGCGCGGGATGTGCGCGGAGCTCGACGTGGCCTTCGATCTGTAGCCCCCTGCGGCAGCGGGGCTTTGCCTCAAGATCGGTCCTTTCGGCCTGTTAGGTCCTAGTATTACGCCATCCTTTTGACCATCCCCCTTCCCTTCGGCGGACTCAGGACAGGCCGGGCCAGGAAGGAGGTAATAAAGAGCTAACGCGGGGGATGCCCCCGCGTCCCCAGCAGAGGTGGTACCCCTCTGCACTCCCCTGGCGGACCGGGCAAACGAGGGTTTTGAGGCAAAGCCCGGCAGCGGGCTGGGGCCCTTGGGGGTTAGCACCACACACAGGGACAGGTACGCCCCAAGGACAATGTCGGCCGGGGAGCCGAAACTGGGAGGTGGACGAATGTGTCGTCCCGGTTCCGGTCGCGCATGAACGTCAACGAGATCAACGATCGACCAACGCTTGTCCGAACGCCGCGGCCGGCGGAATTCGGCCAAATCCAGCCCCTCTGGGACCGGCTCCAGAGCTACCTGGTGGTCTCCATCGAGATCCGAGACCCGGAGCTCAGGCAGATGACCGACGAGTCCACCGGCCGGCATCTGGTGAAACGGCTGGCCTCCGTGCGGCTGACGGCGCAGAACACGGCAGCGTCGATCGATCACGGCCCGCAGGTCGTCTTCACCGGCGTTGGCGTCGACGTCGTCCCGCTGAGGGCCAAGGACCGCGCCGAGCCGGAGTGGGCGTCGGGTATGAAAACCCAGGGCCCAGAGCCTGCTGAGGAGGACCGCTACGAGCCGCTGGTGGAGGAGGCACGCAACCCCGACGGCCGGCCAATCCCTCTCCAGATGCCCGGTGACAAGCTTCAGCCCGGCCAGACCATTGTCTATGAGCTCTGGGCGCCGCCCAACGACTTGCCCTACTACGACTACCGGGTACGCGGGCACGCCTCGCTCCGGCACCTGTTCAACTATGACCACCTGATGTCGGTCCCGGACGCCCTCACCCGGCCACCGGCGTTGGAGGCAGTCCAAGCCTTCAACGCGATCGAGCTCCACGACGCCCTGAAGGCGCTCGTTCAGCAGATGCCTCGTTTCGACGCAAACACCCGCCTCGCCGACGAGGAGCCGTTTAGGCCGGTCCTCGTCGACAACGTGCGGGGCATCGACAAGCTCCAAAAGGACCTTGCCCGCCTTCAGCGGAACTCGCCCAACCGGCGCATCAGCGGGCTCATCGAAGGCGCGCAGTTCTACCTAACCGAGGTGAAGAACTCGTGCGGGCGCATGAGCGAGGCGCTCTCCTCAGGCACCATCGTCGACATCCGTCGCGCGGTGCAGGACTTCGAGTTCGTCCAGGTCATCGCCAGCGAGGTGAACAAGAGTACGGAAGACCTGATGGCTCACTACGTCATCTCGGACAAAGAGGGCGCCTATCGCTACCGCGGCTAGCGCCGCTCACGCAATGCGGCCGGGCCATGTGAATACTCGCCCCTGCCTATCGCTACCGCGCCTAGCGCAGCTCACGCAATGCGGCCGGGCCATGTGAATACTCGCCCCTGCCTATCGCTACCGCGCCTAGCGCCGCATTAGCCGCCTGCCGCCTGGGCCTGTTCCGCTTCCAGGGGCGTGTCGGTCCGCGCGGCCGCCGTTGGTAGCGGCTCCGTCCCCGGCTCCCCGCGAGCGTACCGGTTCGCCATGTCAATCCAGTCGATCGGGTCCACGTCCGGCCGGTACAGCTTCGCCGGACGGTTGGCCCCGTACCGTCGCGTGAAGTCGGTCTGGGCGCCGATCATGCCCTTGTCCTGATTGTTGAAGCGGCCCTTGTGTATCGGTCCAGCCCAGAAGCGGTACCACAGGTGTGTCCAAAGCTTGCTTATGGGATTCTTGGGCCAGTGGCCGCTCACCTGGAAATAGAGGTAGTGGTCGGCGTCGACGGCCAGGTACCACTCGTAGTAAAGGGCGCCGATCATCGGGAAGTTCGGGATGCGCAAGAAGCCCGGCAACCGGGTGCCGGCCACGCGGACCTTGCCCAGTATCGGTCGACGGAGCTTCTGCGGGACGACCCGCCAGGGCCTCTGCGCCGGCCAGGAGCCCAGGCCCGGGTACATGGCCTGCGGCTTATGCGGGCCCGACCTGCCGGACTGTTGGTCGGAGGCGAGGTACATCCCATCCTCCTCGTCGTTAACCAGCACGTTGCCGACCTTCCGTGCGCCAGAGATGGCGTACTGCCGGCGGAACAGCCGACCGACTGCGTCAGCGTGGAGCATGGCGGCATGGTTACCCAGCCCGCCCTCCGCGTGGTAGCGCCAGTTGCCGTAGACCACCGCTTGCCGGACCTTGACGATGGTGTCGCCTCGAAGGAGCAGGTTCGGCACGTCCTCCTCCAGCGGCACGGGAGCGCCACGCCCCATCCATATCCAGACGATGCCCTTGCGCTCCTCGGTCGGGAAGACGCGCAGGCGAATTTTGCCGACGACTGGGCTGTCGGGCCCATCCGTTAGCGCGGCGACGCACATCCCGCCCTGTTCGAGGTCAAACGTCCAGCCGTGAAAGCGGCAGGAAATGGTCGCCGTGCCGGGGAACTCGTCTTTGCCCTGCGAAATCCGGGCCCCGCGGTGGGGACACTCATCTATCGTCGCGTAGGCGGCGCCACGGCGCCGAAACAGAGCGATGGGATCGCCGAGGAGGATTCGGCGCAGAGGTCGATTGCTGATCTGCCGGCTCTGGGCGATGGGGTACCAGTAGTTGCGGAACCCCAGGACTGCGCGCTCATAAGGAGTTCCTACGGGCTTATCGTCGGCGTGCCACTCGGAAACGTTGGTCTCGGCCTGCATCGCGCGCACCCCCGTCGGTAGTGGCGACACGCTACGTCACGCCCGTTTTTTGTTCAAGCGGACGTGTTCAAGCGAGCCTGGGCGCTAGCGGGTGCTGATCCAGTCGTGGGCCAGAGAAATGAGACGGCTGACGTGTGGTTCTTCGTAGACCTCGTAGTGGGTGATTCCGGGCAGGCGCTCGTAGGCCTTGGGCTCACCAGCCGCGGCGAACATGGCCTCAATGCCGTCGGCGGGCGTCACCTGGTCCTCTTCGGCCGAGACAAAGAGCACCGGCCTCGGGGCGATCATGCCCGCCACGCTGACTGGCTTGAACTCCATCAATCGCTCCGCCGACTCCAGCGTCAGGTCCGGGACGGCGGTATCGGCGTCCGGGCCGCCACCAATGACCCTGGCGCGGACCTCCAACGAGCGCTCGTCGCGCTTCGCGATCCGAGACCGAGGGATGAGTCGCGAACGGCCCGTTACCGCGCGCTGCTGGCGGTCTTCCTCGAGCTCCGCGAGGAACTCCCGCCATGCGGTATCGTCACGGCCGGCGCGCACCATTCGCTCGCCGTCGCCGAAGCCCACCGCGCTGATCGTCCAGCGCGCGCGGGAGTCGATGGCGCTCGCGTACACGGCGCTTCCACCGCCGATGCTGGTACCGAACAGTGCGATCCGCTCTGGGTCGACCTCAGGTTGAGCCTGGAGGAAGCTCATAGCGTCGCGGATGTCCTGTACCTGCTCCAAGGCAAACGTGCGGCCACGCTCGCCCTCGCTGTCCCCGAAGCCCCGGTGGTCGAAGATCAGCGCAACGTGGCCGAGCTCAGCGAAGCGCCTAGCGATGCCCGGAAAGCCAAAGAATCGGCTGGCACCGATGGCCCCCTGGCACATGACGATGCCGGTGTGCTGCCCGCCGTCGTCCGGTGCGAACAGAGTCGCGGCGATCCGAAGACCGTCGCTGTAGAAGGCCAACGTACGCTCGGTCACGGGCTAAAAAACCGGCGCGGTACCCCAGCGGTCGGAGAAGCTCACCTCTTCCACCGGCTGCCGGGTTTTGGGTCCGTGGCGGCCGCGCGGGAAGCCCATCGGTACCATGGTGAAGATGACCACGTTGTCGGGGATACCCAGGGCGGCTTTGATGTCCCCTTCGTGGAAGCGATGGTTCGTGGTCAGCACGCCGCCGAGGCCCAGCGCACGAGCCGTCAGGAGCATGTTCTGCACGGCTGGGTACAACGAGCTGGGCTGGCCGACCATGCCGGTGCTGTCCCCGGCCATCGGCCGGAGCTCGGCGCAGACGACTACGATCACCGGCGCCTCGCCGAAGTGGACCGCGAGGGCCGCGTTCGGGCTCTCGGCCGCCTCCGCTCGCAGCTGGTCCGCTGACTTGCCGCTGTAATCCGAGAAGCCGCGCAGGTAGGCGTCTCCCAGCTTCGCCTTTACCGCCGGGTCCCGCACGACGAGGAAGCGCCACGGCTGCGTGTTCCCACCGCTTGGTGCCTGCGTCCCCGCTTCGATCACCCGGCGCATCAGCTCCGCCGGCACTGGGTCCGGCTTGAACCGCCGGATAGCCCGCGTGCTGTAGATGACATCAAAAAAGTCCGTGGCCTGTGTCACTGATCGCCTCCGAGCGTTTGTTGGGAGTCGAGTGGTCGAACCGCAGCCCGACCGCTCGGCCGTCTAGTGCGTCTGCCAGGTCTCGACCACCGAGTACTCGATCTGCTGGCTCAGCCGCCCGAACCAGTCCTCGAACTTGGCGGCCAAATCGGGCGTGTCACCCATTGAGCTCTCGAAAGCCATGTAGCGGCCCAGGTCGTCGACCTCCGCTTCGTACGTGACGCGGTCGGTACGGCCGCTCATGTAGTCGGATAGCACCCGCCACTTTATCGACGGGTCCAGCCGCGCCACCTCGTCCCCGAGCTCCTTGAGCAGCGCGATGACCGAGCCGCCGGCACCCACCTTCGCCTGGAACGTCCTCCTGACAACGATAGCCATGGTTTCCTCCTTTGCTTGTCGGACCGCACTAGGCCTGCCGGCCCACGAGCGCGAGCAGCCGAGCCTGCTCGTCCGTGCCAGCTCCGGCACTCAGGTCGTCGCCGAAGACGCCGTACTCCCCAAACGCCGCGCGGGTCTTCCCCGCCACCGGGAAACAGGCCGAGACGAGATCAGGCTCGAGTCGCGTGTCCTGCTTCGTTGCCTTCGCGATGTCCCATCCGTGGATCAGCATATCCAGGAACAGCTGGCTCGTGTACTCGGCGCCGGGCGTCGGACCGAAGGACAGGTCGCAAGTCACCTCCATTGCGCCCGGGGCCAAGACCGCAGGCTTTCCCGCCGCGACGGAGCGGCGAAAGGCGGCCTGGGGTCGTCGCCGAGCAGGTCGCCTTCGAGGCTGTCGCCGACCTCGGCCATGGTCCTGCCCGCGAACAGCTCCATCGCCCACAGGTTCTCGCCCGTCACGTGGTTGATGATGTCGCGCACCGTCCACTCCGCACAGGGTGTTGGGTCGCCCATCTGCTCCGGCCGCACGCTGTCGACAACGGCCTGAGTGCACTCCATCGCCCTCGCGAACAGCTCACCTGATGTCGGCACCGAAGCCTCCTCATCGGGGTCTGTTGGCGCGCAGTATCTTGGCCGCGAGGAAGTAGGTCAACGTCGGCTCCGAGGCCTTCCGGCACGCTGTTCGGTCTCGTCCCGCGTCGAGATGCAACCTCCGGCGCGGGTCCGCCTTTCGCCGACGCGTTCTGGGTGCGGCGGGCCACCTCCGTGCGCGCCCCAACAAGTCCATGGGGAGTAGCACGGCTTTATCCCTACGCATGCCATTCGACAATGGTTGATACGTCATCGACGGCGTTGAGGTGACAGACGTGCACGTGACGAGCCTTGGCCGACTTGTCTTATTTGTGGCGGTGATCTTGCTGCTAGCGGGGTGCGGGCCCCAGGTAAGCGATGCCGCCGTGTCCCCGGCCGTCACCGCAACGCCGACCGGCAGCGGACTCGGGCGCGTCATCGTGCTGGGCGACATCGACCCGGACGAGCCGGTGAAGAAGATCGAGCGTTTCACGCCCCTCGCCCAGTACCTTGCTCGGGAAGCAGCCGATCTCGGCATCGTCGCCGCCAAGGTCGTCATCGCACGAGACTCCCACCATATGGCTCAGCTCCTTCGAGACGGCGAGGTAGATTTCTACTTCGACAGCTCGTTTCCGACTCTGCAAGTCCAGGCCCTCGCCGAAACGAGCATCGTGCTCCGCCGCTGGAAGAACGGTGCCCCCACCTACTGGAGTGTGCTCGCGTCCCTGTCTGAGCAGGGCGCGGTCTCACCTCGGGACCTCCTGGGTCAGCTCATCGCAGTCGAGGAGCCGCACTCCACGTCGGGGTTCTTGCTCCCCATCGACACCCTGCTCTCAATGGGCTACTCGGTGCGAGAGGTCTCGGGTCCCGGCGCCGGGGTCGGCCCGGACGAGATCGGCTACTACTTCGCCCGTGACGAGGAGAACATCGTGGCCCAAATCGCCGCAGGCCGCGCGGCGGCCGGTGCCTTCTCCAACATCGACTACGACGAGTTCGTCGCCACGGGGCAACCATTGGTGAGGCTGCTGTCCACTATCCCGGTGCCCCGCCAGCTGGTGTCCGCGAGGCCCGGCATCGAGAGCGACCTCGCCGAGCGTGTGACCTCGCTGCTCGCGTCGCTGCACGAGACCGAGGTCGGGCGGGAGCTCCTGAGCAGCCTCAAAAGCACCGAGAGGTTCGACCTGATGCCCGAAAAGTCCACGCTGGCGCTGGCAGAGCTTGCAGAGCTCATCGACCTGGTCTTCCCAGTGCCTGCCCAGTAGCGGCCCATGCGGCTCCATCCTCTCCACCACAGCGCGAGCATCCGCACGCTGCTGCTCGTCTCCGTCATGGCCCTCGTCGTACTGTCGACGACCGCCAGCACCGTCGTCGAGATCCGCAGAGAACGGGCTGCCACCAACAAAGCCCTGCACGAGCAAGGGCTGCTCTTGGCCAGCGCGCTCGCCAAGGTTGCGGCCGATCCGCTCTACTTCCTGGACGTCGACCGCCTCGGCGATCTCGTTGCGATCACCGAGGGGCTACCCCAGGTGGTCCAGGCCGGAGTCTACTGGGCGGACGGCACGGAGCTCGTTCGCCGCGGCTCGAACGGAACCAGCGGGGACGCGGCGCCTCGTCCACCGGTCGCCACGGCAGCAGACGTCTCGCCGTCCATCGTCGACCTCGGTGGTGCGCTCTGGGTGAGTCACCCTGTCGTCGTCGTGGACCAGTTGGTCGGCGGGGTGCAGGTGCAGATGGACACCGCGGAGTTGGACGGCGCCATCGCCGACATCGTCGGGTCTCACATACGCCAGTCGCTCATCCTCATCGCACTGGCGCTCCCCGTCGCTTTCCTCTTAGCCCAGTATCTGAGCCAGCCGCTCCGGCGGCTGGTCTCCGCCATCAGCCAGGTCGAGCACGGCGACCTATCACCGTCACTGCCGTCTACGCGGTCCGGAGGCGAGATCGGCGAGCTCACCAACGCGTTCAGCCTCATGACCGACAGCCTCCGCGAGTCACGTCAGCGGGAGCTCGGGGCGGTCCGGGAGCTGCGGGAAACGAACGCTCGTCTGTCCCTCGACGTCCGCCGCCGAGAGGAAGCGGAGGCCGCGGCGCTCGAGAGCGAGGCGAGAGCGGTCAGCGCCCTGGATGATCTTCGCCTCGCACAGCGCTCGCTTGTCCAGAACGAGAAGATGTCCGCTGTCGGCCGCCTGGTAGCCGGCGTTGCGCACGAGCTGAACAACCCGCTGACCACGGTCGTCGGCTTCTCCGAGCTCATGCTGCAAAGTGACCTCAGCGCCAGGGACCAGCGCAGCGTCACATTCATCTCGGAGGAGGCAAACCGCGCTGCGCAGATCGTCAAAAACCTGCTCGCATTTGCCCGTCAGCCCAGCGATGGAGGTAAGGCGATCGACATCAACCAGGCGGCGGCTCAAGCGCTCGAGATCAGGTCTTACAGTCTCAAACACCTACCGCTTAACCTGCACGCCGACCTCTCGCCCACGCCGGTCTGGGCGGCGATCGACGCCGGCGAACTACAGTCCGTCGTCATCAACCTCGTTAACAACGCGGTGGACGCCATCGAGGCATCCGGCATCGGGTCGCAGGTCGCCATCCGGACGTAGGTCACGCCCGGCATCGTCCACATCGACGTCGTCGACGACGGTCCCGGCATGTCGCCCGAGTTCGGCGATGTCGCGTTCGACCCGTTCGCCACCACCAAGGAGGTGGGCAAGGGCAAGGGGCTGGGGCTGAGCATCTGCCACGGCATCGTCACCTCCAACGGCGGGCGCATCACGTTGGAGACTGCGCCAGGCGCGGGGACGGCATTCCGCGTGGAGCTGCCGGCCGCCAGCCCTGGGCGGGTCCGGCAGGACAGCCACAAGCAGCCCGACCGATCGAGGCTCCGTGGCTGGGTCGTGATCGTGGATGACGAACCCCACATTCGAGAGCTCGCCGTCAGGCTCTTGGGCAGTGATCAACTGAGCGTGACCCAGGCGGCCAACGGCGAAGAGCTCTTTCGGATCCTCGACGTCGGTACCCCTGACCTGCTGCTGCTCGACGTCCGCATGCCTGATGAGGATGGCCTCTCGCTCTACGCCAAGGTCACCGCTGTGCGGCCCGAGCTCACCGGCCGCATTCTGTTCGTGACCGGCGATTCGGCCAGCGATGAGACCCGCAGTTTCTTCGAGGGGCACAGCCTCCCTTCGCTAGCGAAGCCCTTCGACGCGGCCTCGCTCATCGAGGCTGTCACGAACACCCTGGTCGCGGCAGGTCCGGAGGCGCCGTCTAGCCCGCGCCGCGCGCAGAGCCCTGGGTAGCCCTACGCCCCCCCATCCAATCCCTCCAGACGGGCCGATCCCTCCAGGCGGGCCAACCCCTCCAGGTGGGCGACGTCGCCGTGGGACTCCAGGCGGAGTCCCGCCGGGCTAACGGCGACGACGCTGATCGAGGCCGGCGGCGACGCCAGCTTGGAATCGTGATGGTGCGCATCGTCCAGCCCCAGCGCCAGCGACGCGGCGACGCGCATCGGTGCCTCGTACGTCGCCACGAGCACATTCGTGTCGCGGTGGCGCTCCGCCAACGTCACGATGACGCGATACACGCGGCGTCTGAGGTCCGCCAGACCTTCGCCACCGGGAAAGCGCACGCTCTCCGGCTGATAGTGCCACGCTCGCGCCAGCTCGGGGTCAAGGCGTGCCAGGTCCGGGCCGAAGCCCCAAAGGGGCCCGCGGTCGAGGTCGCGCAGCAATACATGGGGGCGCACCTCGATCCCGTGCGCCGCCACGATGAGGTTAGCGGTGTGGCGTGCGTCCGGCAGCGGGCACGCATACGCGGCAGCGAAGTCCACATCCAGCAACCGCCGGGCCAGGGCCGTCGCCTGCGCAATGCCCAGCCGGTCCAACGTCTCGCGGCCGTGGACACGCCACCGCGCGCTGCCATGCTGCACCAAATACAGACGTGCCACTCCGTCTCCTGCTCTGGGTTCCTCGACCTCGCCGAGGGGCACACCCACTCTACCGATCGCCGAGAAGCTGTCAATTGAGGGTCGGGCTTGGGCTCATCCCCCTTGAGCAGGCGTTATACTTTTCGCCTCACGAGCGGTGCGAGCACCCGCGTCTGCGTGCAGGCGCGCTGTTGCCCCTGCTACCAAGGAGGCCCTCGATGGTGGCCAGCAAGAAGTACAACGTCATCGACACGGAGACCGGCGCCCTCGACCGTCGTATCTTCGTGGACGAGGACATCTACCAAGAGGAGCTCGAGAAGATCTTCGGCCGCGCGTGGCAGATGATCGGCCACACCAGCCTCGTCCCCAACCTCAACGACTTCTTCCACACCTACATGGGCGAGGACCCCATCATCCTCACCCGCGACCACACCGGCAAGCTCCACGCCTTCCTCAACATGTGCCGCCATCGCGGCAACCGCATCATCCGCGCCGACGACGGCAACGCCAAAAGCTTCATGTGCACCTACCACGGCTGGACCTACTCCAGCGACGGTAGCCTGGCGCACGTCCCCGGCGAGGAGCAGGTCTACTACAACTGCCTCGACAAGGACGAGCTGCACCTCATCGAGGCGAAGGTGGACACCTACGCCGGCATCGTCTTCGCCACGTGGGACCAGGAGGCCCCGACCCTCGAGGCCTACCTCGGCGACGCCCGCTGGTACCTGGACACGGTGTTCAACCGGCGTGGGTCCGGCACCATCGCCCTCGGCCCGCAGAAGTGGCTAGAGCCGGTGAACTGGAAGACGCCGGTGGACAACTGCTCCGACAACTACCACGTCACCATCACCCACCTGTCGAGCATGATCGCGCAGGAGCGGGTGTTGGGGCGCCCGCGCCTCACCATGGAAGCGATGCTCAAGGCGACGAGCTTCCAGCACATGTCGGTCAATGGCCACGCCCTCACGTCGCAGGTCTTGGACGACGAGGACTCCCCTCGCTACTTCCACGGCGTAACGGCGGACAACATCCAGCAGTTCAAGGACTGGCAGCGCGAAGCGCTCCCCGAGGTCGAGGAACGGCTGGGGGCCTTTCGAGCGCGAAAGCTGAACCTCACGAACCACAGCCTGTTCCCCAATGGGGTTCTGGGGTTCCGCCTGGCCCTGCCGCGTGGACCGCTGATGACCGAGTTCTGGCACTTCGTCGTCTATGAGAAGGACGCACCGGAGGAGATCGCCCGGGCACTGCGCTGGGGTCACGGCGGCAACAATGGCGCCGCCGGGCTCTTCGAGCAGGACGACATCGACAACTGGCGCTCGGTGACCGAGGCGAGCCGCAGCCCCATCGCCCGCAAGTACGCGCAAAACCTGTCAATGGGGAATGGCCACGCCGGTTCGAGCGATCAGTTCCCCGGCGAGGTCTCCGAGCGTTACATCTCGGAGAACAATCAGCGGCACTTCTACCTACGCTGGCAGGAGTTCATGAACGCTGAGAGTTGGGCGGATATCCCCATCGACCCCATCACGGCGACCTTCGAGGGTACCGCCAACATGCAGGGCTAGCCGCCCGAGCGCAGCGGCACACCGCCGTGACCGAGCACATCACATTCCGCTTGGCCGCCCGCTCAGACGTCGAGGCCGTCGCCAAGCTGGTCCGTGACCACGCGTTCCGAGCCGATGGCACCGGCGCGGTGCTGCCCTTGGCACCGGCCGACATTCGCTCCCTGATCGATGCGCGGCGGTTCCACGTCGCGTGCGACGCCGACGTCGTCGTTGCCTGCGCTTCGACGGTCGAGTACGACGGCATCATCGAGCTGCGCTCCCTCGTGGTCGACGAGGGTCACCGGTCCCGAGGCGTTGGCCACGAGCTCATCCGCCTCAGCATGGATGAAGCATCGCGCCTCGGCTACACGGAGCTTTTCGCGCTGACCGGCAAGGACGGACTGCCGGTGTTCGTCCGATCCGGCTTCCGGGTCCAAGCGAGGCCACCCGCGAAGCTCGCCCGCGACTGCGCCGGTTGTCCTTTGCTGGACAACGGCTGCAACGAGTCCGCGGTCGCGGTGTCGCTTCCCAGCGGCCGGGCCTCCTAGCCGGCGTCTGCCGTTAGCCATGCGGCTGCCGTCCGCGATGCGACTGTGGTAGCGTGCCCGCGCACCGCCGCCCGCGAACGCGACGGGTAGCGAGAACTCTAGGAGCAGCGCATGAGCATCACGCTGGCGGAAGCGCAGAGGGCAATCGACGCAAGCATCGCGAAGGCCGAGGAGCTCGGTGTGACGGTGGCGGTCGCTGTCCTCGACGACCAGGCGCGGATCGTTCTGGTCGCGCGGATGGACAATGCGCGGTTCCACTTCCTACCCGAGGCAGCACAGGGCAAGGCGATGGCGACGGTCCTGTGGGGCGGTCAGCACAGCGGCGCACTGCAGGAGCGCGCCGCGATGCCGATCATGGACGCGGTCAAGGAGATGAACGGGGGCAAGGTCATCTACCAGCAGGGCGCGGTGGCCGTGAAGCGCGGCGAGACGGTCATCGGCGCCGTTGGCGCCGGTGGCGCGTCAAGCCAGCAGGACGAGGACATTGCGGCGGCCGGAGCAGCCGCCATTAGCTAGCCGCTCAGCCCCGCCGGGGGCGTGAGCTCCGGCACCAGGCTGTGCTGCATCCTCGGCGGAACGGCCGTCAGCATCACCAGCGCCGAGACCATGACCAACACGGCCGTGGTCCAGAACGCGGGCAGGTAGTCTCCGACGTTGTCGAAGACGAACCCAGCGTAAGGCGCACCGAGTGCCTGCCCCACGAGCGTGGTCGGGAACACGAACCCGCGGATGGTGCCCAGGAACGCCCGCCCGTAGTACGTCGGCCAGACATGGACCTGCACCAGGGCGTTGGTCCCCTGCCCCACGCCCACCAGGAAGGCGCTGGCGAAGAGCACCCAGGACACGTTCAGCGAGATGGTGAGCAGTATCCCGGCAAGGAGCAGCGCCATCGCGCCCGCCCCCACGTAGCGCACCGGCAGCCGTTCCACGAGAAACCCTGCCAGCAAGATCGCCAGGAAGAAGAACAACGCGTCGAGAGCGAATGAGCTGGCGATCAGCGTTCGGTCGTAGCCACGGTCCTCCCAGAACGCCACGCGGTGGAGCTGGAACCCGCCCATCGCGAACGCTATGAACATGTAGACGACGATGATCTTCCAAAGGCTCAGCGTCCTGAAGACGTCCCGCGCTGTCCACGCTGCCTCATCGCTCGGGGCCGGGGTCGGTATCGCAACCATCGCCTCGGGCTCGGGGATGGCCGGGTCGCCGTCCGGGCGCAGGCCCATGTCTTCCGGCGCCCGCCGCACCACCAGCAGCGTCAGCGGGACGACCGCCGCGATCAGGAACACGCCCGATACGACCCAGGCCGTCCGCCAGCCGAACGCGTCGATGAGCGCCTGGTGGATGAGGGCGAAGGACATGCCGCCAAGCCCGAACCCCGCCGCGACGAACGCCGTGGCCCGGCCTCTGCGCCGCACGAACCACTTGGCCACCGGAACAGACGTGAACAGGTTCCCTGGCATGGTGATGCCGCTGAGGCCAACCAGGGTGGAGAGGAGTAAGAACTGCCACAGGCTGTGGACCCAGCCGAGGCCGATGACGCCCAGCCCCGCCACCAGCGCAGCCACGGGGATGAGCAAGCGCCCGCCGTGGCGATCGATGACACGGCCGACGACCACCGTGGTCAAGCCCCCCGCGAGGCGGCGCGAGGCGACCACCCAGCTGATCGCCTGACGGGAGATGTTCAGGTCCTCGCTCATCGGCTTGAGGAAGACGGCGAACGAGAAGATAGCCGTCGCTTCGACGGCGAAGTTGGTGACAAAGAGCGAGGCGACGATGGCCCAGCCGTAGAAAAACTTGGACCGGCGCGGTGTGTTGGAGGTGGCGCTCACGCGAGTCCGGGCCTGCTCTCCCTGCGCTGGGCGGCAGGTTTCGCGCAATGATAGCCGTCCGCGCCCCGCATGTGACGGCGCGCTCGCCCATCGGATGACGAGGCGCTAGCGGACCGAGGAGTCCCGCGCAGTGCCAAGCCCGCCCCGGCTGCCATTGCGAGCCCAGCTGTCATTCTGAGCGGAGCGAAGAATCTGACTTTCCCAAACGTCGCTGGCTTCAATCAGATCGTTCGTCGCTGGCTCCTCAGGACGACAAACGGGGAGCTCAGAATGACAGGCAGGGACGGACGTCAGCATGACGCGGGGGTGGGCCGGGTGAGGCTGACGCGTTGGATGGGCCAGAGAGAGAGAGACAGACAGACGGCTTCAGCGCATCCGGAGCATGCCTCCACGTCGCGCTCGTAACCCGCGCCCCCGCGATCGGCGCAGTCAGTCCCTGAAGTTGACGTACTGCAGGGGCTGCTCAATCTTCATCTCCTTGATGACCGCGATGGCATCCTGAAGGTCGTCACGCTTCTTACCCGACACGTGCAGCTCGTCGCCCTGAATGGCAACCTGCACCTTGATCTTGGTGTCCTTGATCGCCTTGACGATGCTCCGGCCCAAATCGCCATCGACCCCCTGCTTGATCACCACCTGCTGCCGGAGGCTCCCCTTCGTTGCGCTCTCGGGCGTCTTGAACTCCAATCCCCGGCTGTCGATGCCGCGCCGCGCCCAGTAGGTGTGGATCAGCTCGTGTAGCTGGCGCAGCCGCATGTCGTCGTCGGCAGTGACGGTGAGGGCGCCCTCGGAGCGCTCAACACGGCACATGGTCCCTTTCAGGTCGTAGCGTTGGCCTGCCTCTCTCATCACGCCGTTCACGGCGTTGTCGACTTCGGCCAGGTCGGTCTTCGATACGATGTCGAACGATGGCATGTGTTCTCCCCCTCGGCCCGGAGCGGCTGTGCGCTTCACCGATAGCTTACGCGGACGCTACCAGACCGCGTGGTCTGGCAAAACTTCGCCGCTAGCGTATCCTCCACCGTTGCTCGGGCCTGTATACCCCCGAGCGCCAAGCTGCGAAGGAGAAGCAATGGACATCAATCTGAACGGCAAGGTAGCACTGGTCACAGGAACGGGGCCCAACATCGGCAGCGGCCTCGCCCTCATGCTGGGCAAGTACGGCGCCAAGGTGGCCTGCAACGACGTGCGCGCCGACGTGGCCGACGCAGCCGTCGATCGCCTGGAGCGCAACGGCATCGAGGCCATGGCGATCCCCGGCGACGTCAGCGACGAGGAACAGGTGAAGGCCTACATCCAGAAGGTCGTCGACGCCTGGGGTCACATCGACATCCTCGTGAACTGCGCGGGCATCGATGGTGGCGCCAGCGTCCTCGAGTTTGACGGAGCGAGCTGGACGCGCCAGATACAGGTCAACCTGTCCGGCAACTTCTTCAACACCAAGTGGGTCGGACGTCAGATGGTCGAGAAGGGCATCAAGGGCAGCATCATCTGCATCGTCTCCACCGCGGGTTGGCAGGGCCGCGCGAACAGCGTCGGCTACTGCTCCAGCAAGGGCGGCATCATCCAGTTCGTGCGTGCGTCCGCGATGGACCTTGCGCCGTATGGCATCCGCATCAACAGCTTCACGCCCACCGCGACACAGGTGGACAACCCCGAGAGTATCGCCGCACGGGCGGCTGCGGGAGCTGGGGTCGGGGGACCGCTGGGAGGATTCCCGGACCCGGGCCAAAGCCCGCGAGCGAACGCGGGCGGCCAGGAACAGCACTACAGGACCGGCGGCTCGGCTGATTTCGTCAGCATGTCGCCGCTCGGGGAGCTCCCAACGCCGACCGACTACGGCCACGTAGTCGCGTGGCTCTGCTCGGACTACGCACGCCTCATCACCGGCAGCGACTACGCCGTCGACTCGGGGGCGCTGGCCAAGTACTGGCCCTACGTTCCGCCAGCCGGGAAGTTGGGCCCACTGCCGCTCGTGAAGATGGACGTCACGGAGGCTTAGCCAAGGCTCGGAGTTGTCGCGGTTCGCGCGGGGTGCGCGGCGACGGTAGCGGCTTGACGGGCGCAAGCGTCCTCGTCAACCATGCACGCAGTCAGCGCCCCGGCGGACCCGATTCCTGCAAGGAGTGTCCGATGCCACACCCCAGTGTCCCCGAATGGAGCGGCGAGGAGCTCGTCTACCTCAGCCCCAGTGGCGCGAACGGCTACTTCGGCTACCAAATGCGGCATGAGCGCAACGCCAACGAGCTCGACTTCGGGGTGAGGACCGGGGAACGGACCGCACTCCAGGACGGCGAGCCCGCGCCCGAGCAAGTCGAGTTCGGTGATCGGACAGCCGCGGCAAGCGTAGTCAAGGACCTGGCCCATGAGCTGGGCGCGGACCTCGTGGGCATCACCCTGCTCGACCCGAAGTACGTCTATAAGGACCACGACGTCCCTCACAAGTTCGCCGTCGTCGTCGCCTGCGCGATGGACCCGCTGGAGATATTCCAGGCGCCGCGCATCGAGACCAACGCGGAGTACCTTCGCGTCTACGACCAGTGCAGCCAGATAGCCGTCCAACTGTCCATCAGGCTGCGAGAGATGGGTTACCCCGCCCGGGCGCATACCCTCCGCCAGGAGGACGTGGCCATGATCCCGTTGGCCCAGGCGGCCGGCATCGGTGAGCTCGGCAAGCACGGGTCCCTCATCAACAAGGAACTGGGCTGCTCCTTCCGGCTGTCGGTCGTGACGACGGACGTTGAGATGGCCCTGGACGGCCTTCGCGACGACGGCATCGAGGACTTCTGCTCCAAGTGCCAGATGTGCGTGAACTACTGCCCCGGAGACGCCATCAGCCACGACAAGCAGGAGGTCCGCGGAGTCGAGAAGTGGGTCGTGGACACCGAAAAGTGCACACCGTACTTCTCGAGCCACTACGCCTGCGTCATCTGCCTGCGCGTCTGCCCGTTGAACGCCAAGGCCTTTGGCGGCCGGTTCATGGACGCCTTCAAGGCCAACATCCAAGAGATCAAGACCGACTGGCCGCAGACGAAGGCCCGGCTCCAGATCGACCTGCAGGAGGCCTGGTCGCTGGTCCCGGCCAAGTAGCCCGGCCAAGCCGCCGAACGGCTAGCGCGGCTCGAGCCCAAGCCCCCGTAGGAACCCCAGGGCGTCGGCAGCGCCCCATCGTTCGACGATCCGGCCGTCCGCGACCCTGAGGATGTTGACGACGGTCACCGCGCGAAGCCTGCCATCGGGCTGCGCGCCACGGAACGCCTCCCGATGCGTGCCCCGTTCGGTGCCTCGCACGACCACGCGGTCCCCCTCGGCGAAGAGCGCATCGAGCGTCGAGTGCGCGTCGGGGAACGCCGCAGCCAGGTCCGGCATGGCCTCACGCAGCGGCGCAAACCAACGCTTCACCGCGGCTACCGGCGCGTCGATCGGCTCCCCGCTGCCATGGTCCATGCAGTCGGGTGCGATCAGCTCCTCGGCGACCGCGGGCCTCCCCGCGTTGAAGACCTCGTTCCACAGTCGCCGGACGACGGCTTTGGCTTCGTCGGTGTCGGTTGGCATAGTCCTTCTCACGCGGTCGCTCCGGGCGAGGCGATGCGCCGACCATACTAGCGAATGGCCCGCGGTACCCGGCGCTCCTAGTATGGTGCGCTTGCCGGCAGTAGGGGTGGCCGGCCGCCTGCGCTGAGCGGCTCCGAGGGGGTCCGACTACCGCCGGGCTCGACAATTTCTCTTGGGGAGGATGTCGTGGGTATTCGTCTGGTTGTGGATATGACGGCGCTGCCCGGTAAGCGCGCGGAGATGATCGCTCAGTCCGCGGAGCGCGCTCAGGCTGTCAGAAATGAGCCTGGGTGCGTCCAGTTCTCGTTCTTTCAGGACATCGAGAACCCCGACAGCTTCGTGCTGCTCGAAAAGTGGGCCGACGTGGCCGCACTGGAGGCCCATTGGGCGCGCCTCCGTGATCGCCCGGCCCAGGCGGCGCCGCTCCGCGAGATGCTCGGGATGGAGCGGTACGAGTATGACGACGAAGGAGGCTAGCCCGGTTGGTGGGCCTACGTGTACTGAATTGCGAACTTTTAGGTTGGCCGTTACCTTGTGACCCACCCACGAGAGCTTTGTGGCGGCCCAAGTCTTCTGGCGGCGCGGCTTCCATTCGACATCAGATGGCCAGAGCATCAGCTCGACCTCACCGTCACAATGCGATACATCATTGTTTGGACCATCGTTCTACGGCGTTAGAAGCTTAAATGCTGCTTCCGTAACTCTTGGGTCTTGTTCTAGCCGCAGGGAAGCCGCTCTGCCTTCAGGAGAGTCGGGCGTTCTTTCCGAATATAGAGCAATGCCAGCCTGACCATTATCGTCTATTGCAAGTTCATAGTTCTTGACTGCCCCGGTTGGCAGGTCTAGGCCTACAGCGACCAATTCCCCCTCACGGTCGTGAGGATCGCGAACAAGCAAGTACACAATGGTATCCTGGTCTACCCACGTCTTCATCCCTTGAGGAAACTCTTCCATAACCTCTCTTAGACGCTGTTCGTCCCGAGCCTGACGGTCCAGGACGGGTTGAGATTGTCCAACTATTGGAGCACGGGCTGGAGTTGGAGTTGTCGTCTCTCCGTGTGTCGGTGTCCCAGTGTCCGACCCCGCTTCAATCATAGCTGTTGGTGTGCTTGATGGCGTCTCTACTGAGTCCCTGTCCCACCGCCCCACACCACGTCGCTGGTAGGCGTTGGTGTGGACCTAGCGCAGGACGCCACCAATAGGGCAGCCAGTCCGAAGACGACTATCATGAGACTCGACCTAGTCACATCGCCACCAATCTCTCTTTCTTCTTCAATATGGTAGTAACTCTCAAGTTTCACTTCTTCCTGTTACGTCATCCCTAGTAACGGTCCCATGCCCGCATCAACTAGGCGCACGGCCTCCATCCCACATTTGACGGCCAGGGTATGAACTCGATCCTTCGGCCGCTTTTTGCCGTGTAGATGGCAAGGTCATCTCTGACCAGCATTATGAAGCCTGCACCATCCTCGGAAGTCCAATCCGGTGGTGGATTACCGCTACCGTCGCCCAGCATCGGATTCGCCATCCAGAGCCGCCCATCGAAACGTGCGTCGCGAACTCCGCAGTGGACATACAAGGTGAATGGGTAGTCCTCGCCAATATCTACACCAGGTCCTTGTGGCGGCTCTTCAAGGACACCTCTACCTACTGTGGGCATAGGCGCTGGTGTGGGCGTTGCCGTGGGGGGTGGGCATCTGCACTTTCAGCCCGTGGGCCTCGGTCACAAGCTTCTTATTGGGCGGCCCCAAATTCAATCCACCACGCACCAAGTAGACCCCAGGTGGGACGGGTTGTCCCCGGTTGTCCACCTGCTCCCACTCGCCAACGAACTCCAGCTCCTCACCGGGTTCCAGAGTTTTGCCATCCAGCGGTTGGTTGATAATCTTGCCGCACTTCCAATGCCATACCTGCTCTCCGTCAGGCGTCGAGACCTCGAAGTCATAGGGAGGTCTGCCACCGAGCACTAAGTTCACCGTCCCATCACTGACGTTCCGCAACGTCAGCTTCATTCGCACCGTCTCTCCGTAAGGGGCCTGGGACACCACCTCCAGCGAATAGTCGACGGCTCTGAGGAACGCCTCGTCTGGAGGTTCCCCGAGATCAAGAGGCCATGGGTGTATGCCCTCACATCCAACTTCGATGACAATGGCTTCTCGTGGGACATCCAGTGTCGCCAGGGCAGCCTCCCATTCCTCACGAGCCCCGCGCAGTGGGTATATGCCTATTTCAATGCGGTTCCTAGCTTCGTTTAGATTGGTCCACGCAATTCCGGGGACCTTCCTGACATCTACTAAGCGCTCATACCATCTAGCCAGATCGGCCGCGCTGTATTCCGCCTCTGCCGGCGTGGGTGATGGAGTCGTGGCACCTGCGGCAGTCGACCTTGTGACGGTGGTTGACACGGTCAAGCCTCCCACCTCTTCCGCGCCCTCGAAGACCCGCATGGAAACGATGGCGTAGCCAGTGGGGGCCGTCTTCGGGAACTCCCCGTTCCAACGGAAGGCGCCATGGTCCAGTGGCACCTCGCCGAGAGGCAGCTTACTCTGATCTATGAACTCAATGCTCAGTTCGACTCTATCGCCTTCGTGATAGCCCGCCCCGGAGATGGCGAACGGCTCACCCAGGCGTATCTGGTCGGGCACGCCGTAGTGTTCAACACTGGGCATGTATTCTTCGACGCGCTCGAACCACCCCGTCAGCGCCGTCGAGACGACCACCCCGTTGCGGTGGAGCAGCTCCCAATGATCCGGCACAGGCAGACATTTCGTCTTCCTTCCTTCCGATGTGATGTCGCACCTTATCGCCGTCCGGACCGACCAGGTTGTGCCGTTGCGGAACCTGAGGTTCATGATCAGGCTAGAGTACGGGGTCCAGGTGCGTTCCTCATCTATCTCCATAATCTCCACAGGTGTTCCACCCGCTATCGCACGGAGCAACCGGTCAATTATCGGCGCGTCTGTGTCTAGGTCTCCCCATAGGGGGTCGTATTCCTCCTGGTCCCAACGGTGATGATACGCAGGAGACGCGTAGATGACCTCAACGTCCGTAGCGTCGGCAGGCATCGGCGACGGAGGTGCAGTAAGTGAAGGCGAAGGAGTCGCGACTTGTGCTGATGTGGGAACGCGGGGCACTTCCGTAGATTTAGGCTCAGCGTCGGCACATCCTGCCACGGCCATCATAGGAGAACTACCAGTCCTCCTATGATGGTGCGGGTCCAGGCTCGGAGCCCCCGTTTCATTCCTGTTCCCTGCTTTGAAGCCTCATCGAATAATCATCCTATTCCTCTGAGAAAATTGCGTCGCAGCAGGAAAGTCCTCTGCCCTGACGCACCGCTCACCCATCGCGTGGGAGTGGTCCTACATTGAATAGGACGTATCGGCTCAAGCAAAAGTTCCCCGATAGCAACGAAGCCCGCGCGATGCCAACGGTCCTGGATTGTTCGCTTGAGCCCATACTTGACAGTACGTTTCAAACCAAGAAAGCGTTCCCTCACGGAAGTGATCTGGTGGTGTCGACTCACGTGATGACCGGACTTAGCTGGCAACCTTCCTGGGGAACAGAGCATACATATCGGTCCTTCCGGCTTGACGGGATCCGCTGCCTCGCCGAGAACGTGACGCACACCACCGTACTTCCTCCTGGCCACCCGGATTCCTGCGATCAGGACGCGGCAGGCGGGATCATTGAGAGAAGCCACAGTGATGCTGTCATCGACTACGAATCACCCAACGCTGCTCTTTCGTCGCCTTGCCTCCATCTGAGAACGTTCCATACCGCAAGCCCTACAAGGACCAGCGCGACAGGCCCATACCAGTGCGCAGTTGTCAGGAATACCGGCGGGGCAAGGGATGCCCCCAGGTACAGCAAGGACAGTCCCAGCCCCAGAAAACCCCAACGCCCTCTGCTGCGATCGCTCCAGATGATCGCAGACCCCGCAGCGACCCCTATCAATCCAATCGGCGCCAGGACGGCTGACCAGTACGGGGCGTGTGGTGGAGGCGATGAACCAAGCGGTATGGCGATGAAGAGCGCACTTAGGGCTATCGAGCAGCAAGCAGCTACCAACGACGCAATGGCAAGGGGGCTCACGGGCATCCTGTGGCCTCGTAACCGGCGGAGGTACTGCCTCGCTATCCAGCTCACACAGAATGCCACAGATGCCCCTCCACCATAGATGACTGTGAGGGCGAAGACGAACGCGACGGGGTGGGAATCTAGAGAGAGGTTCCCATAGATGGCCATCGCGATGGAGAGGCTCGCCAGTACGCCGACCGGGAAGAACCAGGCATGCTTTAGCTCTGGCGATAGCCAACCTGCAACGAAGGGGGACGACACTGCTAGCGGGATTGCCGTGGCAAGGATGAGAAGCCAGGTGCTCGTGGAGCTACCAAGCTCCGTGAAGCCCAATGCGACACCCGTGCCTGTGATAGCGGCCAGTCCAGCCGTCACCACGGGGTGGCCTTTGGTGAGAGCCAACGTCACGAAGTCTCCCTCATAACGGTAACATCAGAGCAGGGTCGCCATAGGTCTGCTGCTACCGCCTCGTCTGATTCCGTGTATGGCCTAATCTCCAGCTCCATCATGTCCTTTCCCTCACAGGTCTCGGGCATTGATGATGTCTCCGTGAAGACCTAACCGCGCATCAATGGTCGTAGGAAGCGCCTCCAGGTCCGGGTTGCTTAGGACCGCCTCGATGGACTCTTCGCTCCCACCAACATAGGTGTCGAACAGGTCGATGTCCCTTGCTACACACCACGCCCTGTCCTCCGGCCACCAGATGCTCGGCGAATGCCCCCAGAAAGGCCCATCCCTTGTAATGAATGCCATGATGGCATCGATAGGCCCGCGGAATAGCAGGTAGTCCCGCCCCGGAGCTCTCACCCGAGAACTAGCCTTGTAGAGGCGAGTGTCGATGTTTCCATAGCCTTCCCAAAGGCAAAAGTAGCAGTTGCCTGGGGTTGAAGTGAAGCTCCTGAGCACCTCGCCCAGGGTGCGGCACTCCCGTTCCGGGATGGACCCGTGCTTCGGAAGAGAACCCCACGGCGGGTTCTTGTACATCTTGTGAGGGTCCTCACTCAGACCTGCGATACGTTCGAACTGCATCAACGGATGGACGGTCCGTCCCGTCCACTCGGCCACCGTAGACCACCGGACCGGCCTCTCCTCATCCCTATTCAGGTAGGCAGGGTGAAATATTCGGGCGTACGCCGCAAACCCATCGGGCAGCAAGGAACGCAGCGTCCCGAAGGCTGAGAAGCTCTCCTCCACCCAACGGGCCTCGGACACGTCCTCGGAGAACTCCAGACCATCGGGTGCCAGCTTCGTCTGACGGATGGGAATACCGCCTCTAGTGGAGGGTGTGTACATACGGGGCATGCCGCCCCGGTTCGTTCCCAACGCCCGGCGCAGTTTCTGAATCCATGATTTTCGGATGTACTTCATACTCTATTGCCAATCGAGTCCTGGTATTGACGGAGACTGTCTCAAGTGGGGCCTATTGAGCAAAGCTGAACCTCAATATGCTTCGCATTGTTCTAGGATGGTGTCCCGCGCTGGGGGCTTGTCCTGTATCTGTAAGTCTGCTCGCGTTCCTGCTGGTGCCCCGCTAGGGTTTCAGGGTCCCTTTGGAGCACTACCATCGTCTTGAGTAGGCTGAGCAGCCGTACATGCGTGATGCCGATCGACGTAGCCAGGATCGAGTCACCGTCTCGCATGATGTGGGCCAGACCCACCGGTTCCGGCTCCCACCAGAAGGCCAGTTCCACGCCGCCTGGCGCTCCATCCACTTCGACAGTCAACCTTCGACGCTCGGTGCGGCTGATGCACGCCAGGTTCCAGTCGCGGTGGATGTTGCCTCTGCGCTGATACTCTCGCCTCAACTTCTCTGAGCCGTGAGACTTCACCAGGATAAGGATGGCGTCTAACTCCCTAGAAAGACGGCTTTCGTTGGATACTCCGGTGGTGTCGGCATGCTGGCTTAGCTCTATGGCCTGTTGAGCGCCCTTCGGCCCCCCTGCAACGTAGGTGAGTGTGACACGATCAACATTGCGACCATTCCCTTTGCTACTCCAGCCTACGTCCTCTAGGCGCAGTCCCAGGGGACTACCCTTGAGACCATAAACCGGGAATGCAGCATCGGCCACCAGGCGGGACAGATCGATGAGGCCCGTTACAGTCTCGTAGGATGCGTTGCGTCTCAGGGCGGCCACGAAGAGATGCCTCTCCTTCAGCCGATACAGTAGCCGCTTGAGCACGTTGCCGGTGTCCTCATGGGAGTACGTAGCTGCTCTTCCTTCAATCGACTTCTCCCCACATGTGCGACAGAACATATCACCCTTGAATGCCTCGTAGCCGAAATAGCCTATCGGGGCAGGGCCTTTTAACATCCGGCGTAGCCTGAGCAGTAACCTCCTAAGCGGGTGGACGTTACCGCTTCGCGACCGGCCCATTTGCTCCCGGAGCTTTTCGAGGACACGAGCCGGGTCACTTGCCATCTCATCCATGTGCCGCTGGAGCGATGATTCGAGGAGGCCAAGTTGGTCCTGGGGGATCTGATCTACCTGGCCTGTTTCCGCACGCAGTAGCATTGCCTGCCCCATGCCCAACAAACCGCCGCACCTGTGGCAACGGGTATTGCGCGCCTGAGCCTCCGCAAAGCCATCTGGTTGATTATCAGCCATAACTACCGCTCAATCGGCCGATGGACATCATCGCTACGAGACAATCCTAAGAGAATCACAGTAGGTGTCCACACAAGTACCCTGCGGGGCACACGCCTGGCCCGTAGGAAATACATGGTTATCAACACATGCCCTGTTAGAAAGATAGGCACTAGAAGCAACGGGACTACATACAGCCCGTTCTGTGCTACCAAGCTGGAGCTAGAACCAGGCCGTACCTGTGCGCCGCCAAGCCCGTAGAGGTCTGTTGCAGGAGCCGACGCGCCGCTGTATACGGGTCCGAATGCCAAGAACATGGTCGCAGTCCACGCAAAGGCATGGGCCGCCCATGCCGATACCCTAGCTACCCTAATGGCTCGGAAGGCACTGCTCTATTGACTGCGATTGCGCTTGGCGCACGGCTATGCCTCGACCCAGAGAGCTGGCCCGCAGAGTACACCAGGCGGGGTAGCATACAGGCAACTACACCCAGCCCGTCTTCAACCACGGGCCAGAGTCACCACCGGGATTCTGCGAGTGGTGCTGCGCTCGTACTCGGCGAACTGAGGATAGAGCGCCGCTTGGCGGCTGTACAGTTGGCCCCGCTCGTCGCCTTGGGCGAAGGTCGCGGTGACGGGGATAGTGTCGGTGCCGACCTCGATGCTGACCTCGGGATTTGCGACGAGGTTATGATACCAGTCCGGACTGGTGGGCGCACCCGCCTTGGATGCGAACACGATCCATCGGTCACCATCGGGCAGGTACATGACGGGATTGACCCTGGGCTGCCCGCTCTTGGCTCCCGCGGTGTGAAGAAGGAGAAGGGGCGCACCCTCAAATCCTCCGCCGACCTTTCCGCCGTTGTTCCGGAACTCCTCGATTCCAATCGTTCTGCGTTGTCATGACTCTCCTTGGGCAGCTAATTGGCACATCTAGCTATGATGAGCAACAAGCGAAGGAGGTTCCTACGTAGGCAGGGGGAGGCACTCGTGAACCTCAATTTCGCAGCCTTCAGCCCAGCCCAGATGAGGGTGTCCTTGGAGGAGAGATATCGCGCCGTCCATGTCCTCCGCCTGCAATAAGGAGTACCCCACGACGTTCTTGTCGCTGGGAGAGCTCCCCTCTTCGGTAACTGTCAGCCCACCACCCAGCGGCGATCCGCTGTCCAAGAGACCCTCTCCGCACCTTTCAGTCCAGGTCATCCACGCCTCCATCCCCTTCTTCATGTCCTCCGGTGTAGCATCCTTCATCTGTTCCGTCGCCGAGACCGGCGCGTAATAGACAAACTACGTACTTTGTCACTACTCTACCTCATCTCTTTTTTGTTTCGGAGGTGCCCTTAATGAATAATAACACTGCCCCATTGCTGGGTGAACGACTCATTGTCAGGCTCGCATGCGGGACTCATTGGAACACGAAGAATTCGCTCTACTGGGAGTCCATTTACACTAGCCCATGTAGAGCGCGTCAATTCCTGGACATCTCTAGCGAACCGCCAGTCACGTAGGCAGGCCAAAGCTATGGCCGAGGAGGTGTGGGCAATGGCTCCGGCCCGGATGCTCGGGACTACAATCTAGCCCGCTGCCAGGGCATGATGGAACGATTTGGCGGTAATGTGGACTAGCGGTAATGTGGACTATATGTATATAGAGACCGGTTTCTTTGGGTGAGGCTCCTATTGCGTGAAGAAGAGCTTATCCGTCGCTCGCAGGCGGGGGATTGGAGCGCCTTCGAGCTGTTAGTCGAACGGTATCGAACGGTGCTCACAAGAACGGCGTACCTGATGACACGGGACCCCGAGTCGGTTCAGGACGTCATGCAGGAGGCGCTTGTGCAGGTGTGGCGGGATCTGCCCTCCTACAGACCTATCGGCAGTTTCAAGCCCTGGATGCTGAAAATACTGGTAAACAAAGCCAGGAAGCACTACCGGAGGAAACAGGTGCCAACGGTGGCTTTGGAGTCAGCGGCAGAGGTTCCGGAGAACTCGGAGGGACTACAGGAGACGATTGAGAGAGAGGAAGAGGCCCGCCGATTGAGGCAGGCCCTGGAGCTGCTCACGGTAGACCATCGCCAGGCCCTGGTTCTGCGGTACTACAACGAGCTAACGGTGCCGGAGATTGCGAAGGTGCTGGGCTGCCGGGAAGGAACCGTGAAGTCCCGCCTGAGCCGGTCGCTCGGCCTCCTCAGACAGATCCTCTCCAGCCACGAATCCTATGACAGGGCAGGTGATGCATGATGCACGAGGAACGACTGAAACGCTACTTCGAGCAGGAGAGCGTACAAGGCGACCTGTCTGCCCAGCAATGGGAGGACGTGCTTCTCCACGTGAAGTCGCAGGATCAGAGACGCGGAATCTGGAGGTTCGTGAGGCTCCTTACGCCTCGCCGTCCTCTCCTTGCCTCAGCCGTCACCTTTGTGCTCCTGGTCGTGGCTGGGGGGACGTCCCTATGGGTGACAGCACCCTGGGAGGGGCCGTCTCTTGAGGGGCCTAGGGCCGTTCGGGGACCGCCCAGCATACCCCCGTCCATCATTCTTGAACAGGAATGGAAGGTCGACAAGAGTCTGATCACTCCTGGTGATCCGATCACCATTTCTCTAACGTTGAAGAACGTATGGGATAAGCCAATAGAGATTCGCGAGCTCCCCGCGACGACGCCGTTGACCAATGTCGACAGGGGTAGCGACGAACCGGTGCTGTTGGAGTGGGAAGACGGCGGGGCAATCCCCCATTCCATAGAACCCGGCGATGAGCTCACGCTCGTTGCCAACATGTCATCTGCTGTGAGCGCCGGGCTGCCGCCTGGAAGGTACGGTCTTCGAGTCCAGGTAGCCGTTGTCCACGCCCCAGGTAGCCCGGAGGCGGGCGAATCGAAGCTGGGCTTCGGCGGGGGCCGCTTTGTGGTCATTCCCCCGGAGGGAGCGCTGGACAAGACCGTGATAGTGGACCAGGTACGAGAGACAAGCGGGACCAAGATAACTTTGGAGAAGATACATTTCGCCCCGGAGGAATCGACCATCGTGGTATTGGCGACACCCCCGCCCTGCGAGTCGGCGGAGGCTCAGCCCATTACTGCACCCGCACCCACCGCCACCGCGATTCCACAACAGGGAACTCCCACGCCCACAGCAGTGCCATTGCCCGCCGGCTTCGACGTGGACGTAACCGACTTGGGGGCCCGATACCGGATAGACGGAGGCCCGTGGCGCCAGCTGAGGGGTCACGGATACCGGGTGACGGCGGATGGTGTCCACCATGAATGGACGTTTGGCCCCGTGTCGGCCAACGCCGGTACGCTTGTACTCGCCATCGCGTCCGATGATCGCCCAGGAAGCGAGTGGTTATGGGAGTGGACCGTGGCGCTCCAAGTAAGTCAGTAAGGCTTGAAGGGGTGCAGCAGATCAACGAGAAGAGTCACAATTGGTCATATCGCAGATCCAAGATCGTGGCAACCCAACGAAGGATGAGAGATCATAAAGAGGGAGAAGAAGGCAAGAGCAACCAGTCTAAGCGGAGCGGACCTTCCAAGAAAGACACGGCTAGGGCGGGAGTTTCTGTGGAACGATTCCGGCTCTAGCACCGTACATATCAGGTAGAGGCTGTCGTTGCAGACCAGAGCGCCTTCGGGTCGCTGTGTGTGAGCGCGCCCGGTCTTCGTGAGATGGCAATTCTCAAGATGTGGCATGAGCGACCGTAACAAAGATTGACCCATTGGGAAAGGGCCTCGATAAGGGCGGACCCCTTGCTCGTTCGTCGTCTGTCCAATTGGAAATCGGAGCACAACCACTAGAGAAGAAAGATACCAGGAAGCGGGTCGGGAACCTTTTCCATCTCGGGAACGTCTTATTCCCCAGAAGATGAGGATTAACATGAGATCTCGCAAATGGCTCTATGCATACGGCATTGCAGCCATCGCAATCGTGGCTCTGGTAACCTCCGCGGTATTTGTAGGGTTGAGCGGCGGTAACCCCATACCTCTTCAGAATTCGGGTGCTCGGGTGGACGAGCACGTTCAGTTAGTGGGATCTGAATTCGCTCCTGTGCTTCCCGAATCAGAGGCGAGAGCACAGGCAGTAGCGTTCCTGAAAGGACCCTGGGGCATTGACGAGCCAACACTGTTACCCATCCGAGTGGCAACTGGAGCATTCACTGGTCTCCGCGAAGACACTAACACGCAGACTTCAAACTTAGGAGTATGGGTCGTGGTTTTCCATGATTTTCCTGCACACGCTCGTGTTGCGCGCGGGGCGACATCCATTCCGACAGATCCCCGGGTAACTGTCATAGTCGACGACAACAGTGGGAACGTGATCTATTCCGCTCTATCATGGGCCCACGGCATCATGACGCCGATCCCCACGCGAACGGCAGTCCCTACCCCGACGCCGTTGCCGTCCGGTATTACAGGGGCTACGCCGATTCCCACAGGCGGCGGACAGCTTCATCCCCCGCAGTTGACAACAGTGGCACCGCAGCCCGCATCACCCGGTAGCCAGATAACCGTGACTGGGACGGGCGGGTATATCAAGATCACAGGTGGGTACAGCGAAGGCTCGAGGCAATTCCACCTGTATTTCGACGAACAGTTGATTGGGACCATCTGGTGCATGATGAATGCATGCAGAGCGACAGCTCGAATCCCGGAAGATGCAACCCCTGGTGAACACAAGCTTTCCGCTGAGGGCGGCTCCTCAATAACCGTGACCGTCGAATAACGCCGCAATTACACGGTAACCTCCCTTATTGTGAAACCGCCAACCTCCGACGTGGACGAGTTACTCCTCCCGCTGTAGGGTAGGCCGTAGCGCAATAGCCCTACCGTCCGGCCCTCGGCATGGAGTCCGAACGCCGCCTGACCCTGATCGCTGCCTCCAATGTATGGAGCAGTAATGAATTCAGGCAACAAAAAAGGCCAGCACATATGAATAGGCAGGGGCTGCCACCGTATTCAAACGGTGGCAGCCCCCGTGGTTTTGTGGTCAGCGCCTCGCGCCGACCATCTCCTCCTCCCTTTCCTCTTCCAAGCTGAGCGCCCACTCGAACAGGGAGAGCGACGCGGGCTTCGGCTTCCCGTTCCTTCTGGACGGCTTCGGCGGCTCCTCGGCCATGAACTCGGCCCAGGAGAACATCGACTGCTGGGTCTCTTCCACCACGTCAGCATGACCGTTAGCCGCCGCAGTCTCGACGACGATCCCGGTGCCGTTCCGATGCACCTCGACCGTCTCCGGTTCCACCTCCACCGCGTGCCACTCCTCGTCCACCAGCAGCTCCTCGGAGACGACCTCGGCGTCTCGCGCCTGGGCGAAGGCATCCTCCACCGACTCTCCTTCTTCTTCCTCCTCTCCGTTCACGATCTTCCTTGCCAACGCCAGCATGATGTCGTCCCCGTCGTCGCCGTAGGCCGCCAGTCCGTCCTCGGGGAGCTCCCCCTCCACCGCCAGGGAGCTTTGGAGCTTTTGGGCCACCAGCTTCAGGGCATCGGCCTGGAGGGTGCCCCGGTAGGCCATGAAGATGACCTTGACGGGCCGGGTCTGACCGATGCGCCACGACCGGCGCGACGCCTGCCGCATGGTGTAGACGCTGTAATCCGTTTCCGCCCAAACAATCGTTGGGAAGTCGATCAGGTCGAGGCCGGGCTGCACCAATCGGGGATGGCAGATGAGGACGTCGATGCCCTCCTTGACCTTGTTCTCCACCCACGCCTCTCTGCGGTCCGGGGCCACGGCGTCGGCCTTCATCACCGCCACTCTGAAACCGTGCCTGGTCAGGATGTCGCTCATCCGCTCCGTAATGTCCCTGGTTCCCGTGTGGGTGGCGTAGACCGACACTCTCCTCCCCTCCATTCTTTCCGCTGCCACCAGGTCTAAGAGCGCCTTCTCCTTTGGGTAGAGCTTCTCCTCGGAGAGCGGCGGCATCTGGACCAGCACGTCCCGGGAGTCCGGGTCGAAGACCGTCTCGCCCCGTGTACAGCCGTCGGGGTAGGCCAGCAGCGATTGAAGGTAGGTGGAGAGGAGCTTCCGTGACCCCTTGGCCAGCGCATCGGCGAGGGCGGCCCGCAGCTTGTCGTACAGCGTGCCGTAGACTCCCCTCTGGGTGTACCCGTAGCTGTCGGGCTCGGAGTCCATCGACGAGAGGAGAATCTGCTCCTCGTAAGACGGCAGCCCCGACGCCACGTCGGAGAGTCTGAGGAACACCGAGTTGCCGATGAGGTGGAACAACGCGGCTGGGGCGAGCCCCGGCCGTTCTCGCACCACCTTGCGGTAGCGCCTGCGCCGGCTGTAGCGTCCGTCCTCCACCGACTCGTCGTCGTCCTTGCCGATGGTGTGCTCCTCGAAGCCGTACCGATGTATCCACCTCCCCTCCTCGGAGCGCCCGGACTCCGTCCTGATGGCCGGGCTGAACCGGTACAGCAGGTGGAACAAAGTGCTCGAATACCCTCCAGTTAGGGTGCCTGTCAGGGTGAGGGAGCGGCCGCAGGCGTCGGCGAGGACGCCCGCTGCGATGCCCTGGGCGGAGCCTCTTCCCTTGTATTCGTGAATCTCATCTCCAATAAGGAGCTCGAAGAACCCCTTCATTCGCTTCTTGATGTAGTCGGCGAGTGGATATCGCTTCGGCCCCTTGGGGTCGGCCTGCCACAGGGCGGAGCCGCACCCGGCGCATGTCCGGCGCTTGCGCCCCATCTCCTCGGCGGTGAGCGGCACACCGTCCTTGTCCACGATCTGGCTGGCGCAGATCCCTGGTGTGCTCCTCTCCCAGGGCCTTCACCTAGCCCTCGACGAAGGCTCGCACCTTGCCGAGACTGCTCTTGATCTTCTGTTCCAGGCCCTCCACCCGCCCCTCCAGAGTGCGATGCGTTCCTGCTGCGCGGCCATAGCTATTGACTCCCTGGACAGGAGCAAACGATCCAACGCATGGCTCATGCGCGGCGAAAGGCTGCCGGTCTCCACGGCTCTAGCCAGGGTCTTGTAGTTGACGCCCAGCATCTCCGCCGCTTCCATGCGCCCTTTCTCGCGTATCACGTCGAGCAGCAGCGCCATGAGCCGCAACTCGTGCAGGTTCTCCAGGCTCCTCGTCTTTTCCATCGCTACAGCCCTCTCTTTCATCGGTCCCTCACTCGCACTTCCGAAAAGGAAACTTCTCCACGACGAAAGGGAAGTCGGCTCACAAATCGGCACTTCCTTTTCGGGAAGTTTCCCTAGCCCGTTCCTGGCACCACCCCCTGGAACCCGCTCTGGACACAAAGTGCTTGCTGAGATGGTCCTATAGGGGGTGTTTTCTCCCCGAATTAGCTTGCTCAGGACCCCGACTTCCCTTTTTGGAACAAACTCAAATCTCTGTACACGTCCATCACACCACGAAGGCCCCTGGGAACGTCAGGGCTTGAAAGGGAGGGTGAGCGCGCCCTCCCCCACACCTCATGAATGAAGCTGGGTCAATGCTTATGATCTAGGCGCCCCTTGCTTCAGGTGTCCAGCAAGGTCAACCGAGACCGTTTCTGGGTGCGCTGCCGGGCCCATGCTGTAGGGAGGGTATTTTGGGCATCTCGCTCGAAATTGCTCGCTCACATGCAGCAATCATTTAGCAATAGGGGCCCCGGAGCGCTGGGTCTTTAGCTCTGCTCTACATTTAGGTCCTACAGGGGAGGACTCAGCAGAACCCTAAAGGAATCGAAGGAGTTCTTCCCAGCATCTCCATACCTGTGAAGGTGTCTCCGGGACGTTGACAGCGGGTCCATCGTCGGTGCAATATTAGAGTAAGACTCGGTAACATAGGGTGGAGGCCGACATGCCAAGAACAACGAAGACCATCACCTTCTCCCTGCCTCCAGAGATGGCGGAGCGGGTGGACGAGGTGATGAAGCAAGAGGGACGCACCAGAAGTGAGTTCCTGCGGGAAGCGCTGATCCGCTACATCGAAGAATGTGAGTGGAGAGCGCTGCTCCAGTACGGAGAGCAGCGGGCCAGGGAGCAGGGTCTCGGACCCGAGGATGTGGGACCGCTGGTGGAGGAATACCGCTCTGAAGTCGGTCCTACCCGGGCATGAGGGTCGTCCTGGACACCAACGTCATCGTCTCAGGTCTCAACTTCCCTGGGAACGAGCGCCTAGTGCTGGAGCTGGCCCACAGGGGGCGCTTCGAGCTCTGTCTCTCATCTTTTGTCCTGGAAGAGGGTGCAGGGGTATTGGCTCGCAAGTTTGGCTGGGAGGATGAGAACACACACAGGGCCATCGAGATGCTGCGGGACGCGGCAAACATCATCGACCCCCAGCAGGTGCCACATGTGATCGAGGGAAACGAAGCGGACAACCGGATCCTGGGGTGTGCGGTAGAGGCTTCTGCCGACTACCTGGTCACGGGAGACCGGCGGCATCTTCTGCCACTTGGAGAGCACGGCGGGATCAGGATACTCAACGCACCCCGGTTACTGTCTACCCTTGAGGGCTGATAGCAAACGCCAGGACATGAAGACGATATCGATCTCATTGCAAACCAACTTTCAAGGGAGTGAGGATATACATGAAACAACAAAATGACCCAACACCAGCAGCCCTCTACGCACGGGTGTCCAGCAACCGGCAGGACGTGGACCTGTCCGTGTCCGCCCAGCTCAGGGCGCTTCGAGACTACGCGGAGAAGAACGGCTACGTCGTAGCGCGGGAGTATGTGGACGAGGCCGAGAGCGGGCGCATCGCCGACCGGCCCCAATTCAGAAAGATGCTGGACGAGGCCAGCAAGCCCAACTCTCCCTTCCATGAGATTCTTGTTTGGAAGTTCTCACGCTTCACCCGCAAACGGGAGCACGCCGTGGCCTTCAAGTCCATGCTAAGGAAGCGGGGCATCAAAGTCGTCTCTATCACCGAGCACGCCGACGACTCTCCCACGGGCAAGCTCATGGAGGCCATCATCGAGAGTGTTGACGAGTTCTACTCTGAAAACTTGGCCCAAGAAGTCGTCCGAGGGATGCGGGAAGCCGCCATACGGGGCTTCTGGGTCTCCACCTACGCTCCCTTCGGCTACAGGAAGGTGTCGGTCCAGGACGGAGCAAAGAATCGGCCCAAGCTGGAGCTGGACCCGCCGGCGGACTCAGTGATCCGGCGCATCTTCCAGATGGCCCTACAGGGCAAGAGCACCCTGGACATCACGAAGACGCTGAATGGTGAGGGCATCCCCACCTCAACCGGCAAGCACTGGTTGAAGTCCACCGTGCACCGCATCCTCTCCAACGAAGCGTACACAGGAACGCTGGTTTGGGGTGTCGATGCCAAGGACGGTGCGCCGCCGGTGCGGGTGGAAAACGCCTTTCCCGCCATCGTCTCTCAGCAGGAGTTTCGACGGATCACCCGCTCCCTTCGCTCCAAGGCCCCTACCAGGATCAACCCCCGGCGTGCATCCAGCCCCTATCTTCTCAGCGGCTTGGTGAAATGTGAGAAGTGCGGAAAGGCGCTCACTGCGGCTGAGGCCAAAAGCGGCAAGTACAGCTACTACGTCTGCCACTCGCTGCTGAAGAAGGGCAAGGGAACTTGCAAGACGCCTCGCCTCAACTCCAAGCGCTTTGAGAAGCTGATGATCGGAGCAGATTCGCGCAAACATCCTCACGGAAAGCAACATCCGGGACCTGGTTAGACTGATGGACGAGGAGATGGACGGCGTGGCTGCTGAGCAGCGGGAGAGGCTGGAAAACATCGAAGCGGAGCTTATCGAGGTGCGGCGGCGCTTGGACCGGGTGTGGCACGTCATCGAGAACTCGGAACTCGACATATCCGACGCCACCTCCCGCATCAGAGAGCACCGGGAGCGTCAGGAGAGGCTGGAGATCGCCGCAGAGAAGGCCAGGGCATTGCTCTCAGAGCGCCGGGCCGTGCTGGACAACGTGGACACCATCGCCGCCTTCGCCGAGGACATGAGCGAATTCTTGATGACCAGCGAAATCACCGAATCGAGGGCCTTCATCAAGTCCTTCGTCAAGGAGATCGTGGTCAAGCCAGGAAAGGCGACGGTCTTCTACACCCTACCCACGCCGCCGGACAGCCCGATAGGGGGCGGAGACGCCGCAGAGGTGGCTCTCCACGGCCCAGTAGTTCGCAGTTCAGTACACGTTGGTGGAGCCGAGGGGATTCGAACCCCTGACCCCCTGCTTGCAAAGCAGGTGCTCTCCCAGCTGAGCTACGGCCCCACACGGCTGCCCGGCGCTGCGGCCAGGCCCACCCCCAAGTATAGGCGCGGCCATCCGGCCCGCCCAAGCCCGGAGCAGCCGTTCGCCTAATCAACGACGCGGCGGGGTTCCCTGGAGGCCGGGAATGCTCACGCCCGCAAGCGTCTCGGTAACCACCTGATAGCGCTCGAACGGTGGGATGAAGTAGGCGCCGGCCACCCGTGAGTGGACCGCTGTCAGCAGCTCCTGCGCCAACGCGATTCCCTCTCGCCCCGCATATTCGCCTGCACGCTCCAGCCGCTCGAAGACCTGCGGTGGGATGGTGATACCCGGCACCTCGTTGTGCAGGAACTGGGCGTGCCGCAAGGTCCGCAGTGGGAGGACACCCAAGAGCAGCGGGCGCGGAAACCCGCCCAGCCGCTGGGCCACGCGCTCGACCACCTCGGGGTCGTAGACGGGCTGGCTCAGCAGAAAATTGGCGCCAGCCGCCACCTTGCGGTTGAGCACCTCTAGCTCACGGTCCAAGTCCGCGGCCATCAGGTTCAACGCCGCGCCGATGAAGAACGACGTGGGCTGATCGATAGGCTTGCCGTTGCCGTCAGCGCCGTTGTTGAACCCGGCGATGAGCCTGATGAGCCCAGAGGTCGTGATGTCGCTGACTGCGGTCGCCTGCGGGTAGTCACCCGTGACCGGCACATCGCCCATGACCGTGAACACATTGCGCACGCCGAGCCCATGGGCCCCCAGAAGGTCTGAGTGCAGCGCCAACAGGTTCCGATGGCGTATCGCCATGTGCAGGATGGTTTCAACGCCGAGGCGCGACTGGATCAGGCTCGCCGTGGCCAGGGCGCTCATGCGGCCCTGTGCGCGAGGGTTGTCCGCGACGTTCACCGCGTGAATGTACGGCATGATGCCGCGCAGCTTGTCCAGCGTGCCGCTGATATCGAACCCGCGCGGCGGGTCCAGCTCGACGGTGACCACGAACTCCCGCTTGCGGAAGCGCGCCGCGACGTTGGTCTCCTCCTGCTTCGCGCTCGCCGGTACTGCGTCATGACGAGGGCTTGGAGGCGACGGCTCGGCACGCCCCGGCGTCAGCCGGGCGCGCCCCTGCACCGGCCAGGCGCCTCTAAGCGCGTCGCGGACCGCAGCTATGTGCTCGCCTGTCGTACCGCAGCAGCCTCCGATGACGACCGCCCCAGCCTCGACCAGCGCCCGGGCTCGGTCAGCGACGTACTCGGGCCGCGCCTCATACGTCAGCTTGCCGTCGAGGTACTGCGGGTAGCCCGCGTTCGGCTGCGCGACGAGGGGGATGTGCGCGACCTGCGCCATGCGCTCGATCACCCGCAGGACCGGCTCCGGGCCCACGCTGCAGTTCGCGCCGATGGCCACGATACCGAGTCCTTCCAACGCCGCGACGATGTCCTCCGGCGTATTGCCCGCGGGCGTGAGCGCGTCCTCGTTGAAGGTCAGCTCCGCGATCACCGGCAGGTTCGTCACGGACTTGACCGCGCGCACCGCCTGCTCGACGTCGGCCAGCGAAGTGAAGGTCTCGACGACGATCAGATCGACTCCTGCGTCGGCGAGGACCGCGGCCTGCTCGGCGATGGCGTTCTGCGCCGACGCCGATTCCAGCGCACCGAGCGCCAGCACGTCGCGGGTCGCCGGGCCGATGGAGCCCGCCACCCAGATGTCCTGCCCCGTCAGCCGCCGTGCGTCCTGAGCTATCGCCACCGCCTGGCGGTTGATCTCCTCGGTCTGTGACGCCAGCCCAGCACGTCCCAGCCGGAGCGCGTTCGCCCCGAAAGTATTGGTGAGGATCATCTCGGAGCCCGCCGCGATATACGCCAGGTGCACATCGCGCACCGCGTCGGGGTGCGTCAGCGAGAGCTCTTCGAGCGCGGCGGCTGGCAGCGACCGCGTGAGGAGCTGCGTGCCCATCGCGCCGTCGGCGAGCAAAAAGCCGCGGCTGAGTCGGTCGGCGATGTCGGAAGGCATGGGACCCGGCACTCGGAAGGGTCTCTCCATGTTACCAGGCGCCGGTGCCGGTCCCGTGACAGAGCCCTAAACCGGTTTGCGCGGAGGCGGGCACGGACTATCCTGCCCACTGTCTCACCATCGCCAAGCCGACTTTCCACATGGCCACCGGACCCGACCTCAGCCTGCTGAACTGGATGCTCGCCGCGCTTCCGGTGGTCATACTCGTCGTCGCCATCATGCGGCTACGCTGGAGTGCACCGCGCGCGGGCGGCATCGCATGGCTGGTCGCTGCGGGCCTCGCGCTGTCGTACTTCGGCGGCAGCGCCGAGAGCACGGCCATCGCCAGTGCGAAGGGCCTCAGTCTGGCCCTCTTCGTCCTGACCATCCTGTGGGCGTCGGTCTACATGTACAACCTGGTCGATCGCCTCAAGGGCATCGAGGCCATCGGCCGCACCATGGCCCGCGTCGTGGACGACCGGACCGGCCAGGCCCTCCTCATCGCCTGGGGGTTCGCGAGCTTCATCCAGGGCATCACCGGGTTCGGCGTGCCGGTGGCGGTGGCCGCGCCGCTGCTGATGATGATGGGCTTCAGGCCCGCTCGCGCCGCCGTCATGGTACTCGTCGGTCATGGCTGGGCGGTGACCTTCGGCTCCATGGGATCGAGCTACTACACCATCCAGCTGGTCAGCGGAATTCCCGGCGACGAGATCGGTCCGCACATGGCGTTGTTGTTCGCTCCGGTCACCATCGCCAGCGGGTTCATGGTCGCGCACATCCACGGCGGCCTGCCCGCGGTGCGCCGCAGCGCCGGCCTGGTCATCGTCGTCGGCACGGTGATGGCCGTGGCCATGTGGGCCATGGCGTGGGCGGGCGCGCCGCAGATCGCATCCTCGGTGCCGGGACTCCTGGCGCTGCTGGGCATCGCTCTCGGCTCCCGCACGCCGCTGCTACGCCGCGAGCAGGTGGCAGCACCCGTCGTGGTGGGGGGTGGTCCGCTCGCCGACGCACCATCCGACGGCCGCCAGATGAGCTTCCATCTGGGGTTCCTGCCCTACTACCTGCTCATCGGGTTGAGCATCATTTCGCAGATCGGACCGGTGAAGGACGCAGCCCGCGGCCTGTCCTGGGGGCTGGATTTCCCGGGCCTCGTAACCGCCGAAGGCTTCAGGGTCGCACCGGAGGCCAATTACGCGGTGCTGAGATTGCTCAACCATCCCGCGCCGCTCATCATCGTATCGGTCCTCGTGAGCATGGCCGCCTTCGCCGCCGCCGGGTACTGGAAACGAGGCGTGGCCTGGGAGGCCGCCCGGCTCACCTACCGGCAGTCGATGTCCACCACGGTAGGCGTGGGCACCATGGTCATGATGGCGCTGATCATGGCGGACACCGGCCTGACGGTACTGCTGGCCGAGGGCATCGCCCAGGCATCGGGGCCCGTCTTCCCATTGGTCTCGCCCTTCATCGGGCTGCTGGGCTCCTTCATGACCGGGAGCAACACCAACTCCAACGTCCTGTTTGGCGGGCTCCAGGTCGAGACGGCGCGCAGTCTTGGTATCGGCACCGTCACCATCGCGAGCGTCCAGTCCATCGGCGCGTCGGTCGGGAGCTCCATGGCACCGGCCAAGGTTTTGGTCGGCGCGGCGTTGACCGGCCTGGCCGACCGGGAGCACGAGATCATGCGCCTCGTCGTTCCCTACGTGCTGGCGCTGGTGCTGTCGGCCGGCGTCATGGCCATCGTCCTTGTCGAGGCCGTCCCCGGGTGGACACGGTGATTCCCTCACGCCTGCGGCCCGCCTTGCGGACGTTCACCCTCGTCGGGGTGGTGCTGTGTCTCCCCTTGCTGTACGTCGGCGCGGTGACGCTCGAGAGCACGGGGCTGACCGTCGGCGCGCTGGGGTTTACGGGAGCGGCCTGCGCCCTCGCCATCGCGGTCTACTGACCGCCTCACCGATCCGCGGCAGCCCTCCTACGCGTCTCCTCCACGTCCTGGCGCAGGCCATCGATCTGTTCTTGGACCGCGCTCGAACCGCGCCGGAGGCCGTTGACGTCGTCGCCCGCACTCCCGGGCTCGCCCTCCGCGACGATCACGACCTGGACGATGCGCTGCGCCGTTCGGTCGACGATCAGCACGAGCCTCTGGTGGGGCGCCAGCCGCCGCAACGGGACCTGACGGTCGCCCTCCACCACGCGGACCTGACCCTCGACCCACCGAACCCGGTGTACCTCGCCGTTCGCCAGCCGGAGCTCGGCCTGGGCCACGACTCGGCCATCGGCCCGGGCAAACGCCACGGTGAGCACCTCTGCGGGAATCCGCTGAAGGTCGCGTGTCGTCGGCTCGCTCGCCGGTGTCGGCGTCGGCCGGTCCACGGGACGTGGCGTCGGGGTTGGTCGCGACGGCGTCGGGGTTGGCGCGTCGGGGGGCCGGTCGGACAGCACAGACAGTATCTGAATGGCCCGAATGTCTCCACGGGCATCGAAAAAGGCCCGGACGTGGACGCCGCTAACCAGATCGTGCAGCCGCGCTGGCTGGTTCCCGCGGAGGATGCGGGTCCTGTCGGTCGATACCTTGACTTCGTGCCGCTCGCCGTCGGAGGTTCGCACCTTGAGCTTCAGGAAGCCCACGCGATCCCGCAGCTCCAGCTCGACCTCCTCCAGCACCGCATCGACGCTACGCAGCTGTGCCGGTGCTTGCACGGGCCTCGGTGTCGGCGTAGCTGTGGGCGTCGGGCGGTCCGGCTCCGGTGTCGGGGTTGGGTCGACGCGACCAGGCGTCGACGTCGGGTCAGCGCGGCCAGGGGTGGGTGTCGGTGCCGGATGGGCATCGGTACCGAGCACCGCCGCGTCGATCTCCCGGACGTCCGACGGTGGCGCCAGGACCGCGACGTCCTGCGCCCGGTCCAGCACATGGCTGACCGTAGCTCGGTTGGCTTCGAGGGTGTTCTTCACGTTGCCGAGGGCCTGGCGAACGTTATCGTTGCCGGCCTGTGCGAGCAGCTGGTCGATCTGGCTCTGCAGCGCCGCCAGACGCGCGTTGATCTCGAGCAGCTGCTTCACGGGGACCGTAACGGTCTCGGCGTCCGCAGGAGGCGCGTCCGTTCCGGGAACGTTACCCGCCCTATCCAGCAATGCGTCGTCCACCGGGCCGGCTGCGAGCGCGCTGGCCCGCGCAACGTGGCGTTCGATCTGCTCGGCGAGCTCGGGCACGAACTGCTGGCGACCCGCCTCGGTGACGTGCTCCAGCTCATCGACGCGGCGGCCCAGGAACTGCTCCCGCAGGCTCGCTTCGCGGGCGTCGGTGAAGGCCAGCGCGAGCTGCGTGCGCTCGGTAGCGCGCTTTACCACGTAGAGCGGGTCTCCCGGCACCGCGCCAGTGGCGGCCAACACCGTACCCGTGCCGCCACCAATGAGGGTGATCGCCAGGACGGCGGCAACCGCTGCGAGCCGATGCACCGGCGCAGGGACGGCACGGACCGGGTTGAAGCGCCGCCATACGCTTGGGCGTACCTTGCGGTCCAGCACCTGCCGCATGCCGAGCCGGGCGTCGCGCTTGCGGTCGGCGTCAGGCTGGTAGGCCATGGCGCCGCGTACGCCGGTGGCCAGGCCAAGGGCCTCGCGCAGCGCGGCGGCGTGCGCCGGGTGGTCGGCGACGCAGGCATCGATGCTCTCGCCGCGCAGCAGCACGCGATCGATGCACTCGTCGAGGATCTCGGTGAAGCTTCGCTGCTCCATTAGACACCCTCTCCTTCCGGACCCAGTGCACTCGGGCCCAAGGGGTCGCGCAGCGCGCGTATCGCCGTGCGTTGCAGCTCGCGGATCGCGCCCGACGTACGCCCCATGACGTGCCCCGCCTCCTCAGACGACAGCCCGCCCATGAAGCGTAGCGCGACGACCTCCTGCTGAGCGGGGTTTAGCGACTCCATGGTCTGGTACACGCGCTCCATGGTCAGCTTCCGTTCCACCTCGGCCTCGGGGTTCGATGGGCCCGCGAGGTCGAAGACCTCATCGATAGGCGTGGTCTGCCTCCGTGCGCTCCGGCGGTAGTGGTCCACGACCAGGTTGTGCGCGATCCGGAACAGCCAGGCCTCGACCGGGACGCCGCGCTCGCGAAAGGAGCCGATCGACCGCGGCGCGGACGAAGCAATCGCCCGCCAGGTCCTCCGCGATTGCGGGGTTGCCGACGCGCGCCACCATGTAGCGGGCCACCATGTAGCGGGCCACGCGGTCGTAGCAGGTCTCGAAGAGCTGTGCGAGCGCGTCGGCGTCGCGTTGGACTCGAGGCGAGCCGCCGGATGCCACGGAGGAGTGCTCCTGGAGCGGTGAGCTGGGTACGGAGGAGTAGCGCGAGTATACCATCCGGTCTCTACCGCTCCACCCGTCCACGGCCTGTTAAATAGGCCATACCAGTGGCGGTCTGGAGCATGTCCGTGGCGGTCTGCGAACGACCCTCCCCAAGGTCCCGTCAAAGGCCGCGTGTTGCTGTTCATCGATGGTTACAACGCGCGGTGGCGGCAAGTGTCGGGGTTGTTTGACACGCTCGGCGAATGGTTGGTGCAATGGGGTCCGGCTGGCGCTCGGCGAGACCGCGTTCGGCTAGAATGCGGCCATGGCCTCGAAACCCCAGCGCTCATCCGTCGATCAATTCGGTCAGACCGCGGCGAACTACGCGGTCAGCCAGCCCCACATGCAGGGTGAGAGCCTTGATGTGGTCACGGAGTTCATCGCCAAGGGCGGGCGGCGCTTCGGCACCGCCGTCGACATCGCCACAGGTCCCGGTTTCACCGCTTTTGCCACGGCGCCGCATGCCGAGCGCACGCTGGCGACCGACCCCACGCGGCCGATGCTGGAGCAGGCCAGGCGCATCCGAGACGAGCGCGGCCTCTCCAACGTCGGTCTCGTGATGGTCATCGCCGAGGACCTGCCCTTTGCCGATGGCTCGCTTGATCTCATCACCTGCCGTACCGCTCCCCACCACTTCCTTGACGTGGAGCGATGGTTGGGCGAGGTCGCACGGGTCCTCGCACCAGGCGGTGTCTTCGTCCTCTGCGACACGACGGCACCCGAGGACCCAGCCGTCGGCGCCTGGATGAACGATCTCGAGGTCCGGCGTGACCCCAGCCACGTGTACAACCGAACGCCGGCCGAGTGGGCAGCGGGTGTCGAGGCGGTCGGCCTCGGCGTCACGGACCGGGGGGTGGCGAAGGTCTGGCTGGAGTACGAGGACTGGGTCCTGAGATCAGCCACGCCGTCAGACGTCGCCGCCAGCATCGAGGCCGACCTGCGCGGGGCGAGCGAGCAGGTGCGGAACAGCTTCGGCATCGAGATCGGCTCCGGTGGCCGTATCGACTGGTATTGGCCGGTCGTGGTGCTGCGCGCCGAGAAGCCGCGCGGTTAGTCGCCGTTCTGGAGCGAGCGCTGGGCCGCGGCGAGGCTCGCACCGACCGGCACCTCAAAGTCCTGCGCCATCAGCGCCTCTTCCAACGCCGAGAGGAACGTGAAGACGTTCGTGGCCGTCGCGTTGTAGCCCATGAGCCCGACGCGCCAGATGGTGTTGGCCGTCTCGCCGAGGCCCCCACTCACCTCGAGGTTGTGGTGGTCCAGCAGATGCTTGCGCGCCAGGGCCGCGTCCACGCCGTCAGGCACACGGACCGTCGTCAGGCTCGGCAGCCTGTTGGGCAGGTCCGAGACGAAGAGCCCGAGGCCCATGGCCTCGACCCCGGCATGGAGCGCCTGAGCGGCCGCGGTGTGGCGCGCCCAGCTCTGCTCGAGGCCCTCTTCCATCAGGATGCGGAGCCCCTCGCGCAGGCCGTAGATGTTGCTGATGGGCGCCGTATGGTGGTAGGCGCGCATCTGGAAGTAGCTGCGTAGCTGCGTCATGTCCAGGTAGAAGCTCTGGACCGGCGTCTCGCGTGCCTCTAGCGCGGCCATCGCACGCTCGCTCAGCGTCACGGGGGCCAAGCCGGGCGGGCATGCCAGGCACTTCTGAGTCCCCGCGTAGCAGACGTCGATGCCCCAATCGTCGACTCGAAGCTCGACGCCGCCCAGCGACGTCACCGCGTCAACGATCAGCAGCGCCCCGGCCTCGTGGGCCGCTGCCGCCAGCACCTGGATCGGCGAAAGAACGCCAGTGGACGTCTCCGCGTGGATGACCGCGACGGCTTTGACTCGGTCGTGCCGCTTCAGCTCCTCACTGACGCGCTCGGGGTCAACCGGCACGCCGGGCTCGTGCGGCACGGTCACGACGTTGGCTCCGGCGCGGGACGCAATGTCACAGAGCCTATCGCCGAAGTAGCCATTGGTGGCGACGATGATCGTATCGCCGCGCTCGACGACATTGACGACGGCGGCCTCCATGCCGGCCGTGCCGGTGCCCGAGACTGGCCATGTCATCGAGCTCTCAGTCTTGAACACGATGCGCAGCATTGCCCGGACGTCATCCAGCACCTGGAGGAAGTCGGGGTCCATGTGGCCCAAGAGCGACGCCGTCATCGCCCGCAGCACGCGCGGGTGCACGTTGCTCGGGCCCGCTCCCATCAGGAGGCGGGGGGGCGGTAGGAATTCGGACTGGTAGCTCTGCATGCGGTGCACTCTGGCCAGTTATAGATGCGGCCCGCCCTTTCGAGAAGGGCGGGCCAGGCCGCGAACCCCACTATAGCAGGCCACGAGGAGCCACACGAGCCTTTGAGGCGCCCCAGAACTGGTCAGCGTGCCGGCACGCCCGAGCAGAAGCTGCCTGCGTCAACAAAGAGCTCCGTGCGTCCTATACACAACCAAAAAGACCGTTTCGGTTTGCTCGTTCGCATGAGCACATGATTGGCCAGGCACATGCTCATGCGTTGTTCATACAAGGTTTAGTAGTTGTTCAAAAGCCTGACCCAGGCGCGGAGCAATCGTTAGTGTAGTTCTGTCATTTAAAGGGTCGTAGACTGCTGGCTTGAAAAACACAATCACCAAAACCAGACAGGCATCAAATTGGTTCTATGTATTGAACAATTTTCAAACTTTAACTAATTTGCTTCCAACGAACGAGGGCGAGCCGTCCACCAGACGCCATGCAGAACGAGCAGACATACCACGAGCCGGTCCTCCTTGCGGAAGCGCTGGAAGGCCTCGCCGTCCGCCCTGGAGGGTCGTACATCGACTGCACCCTCGGCGACGCGGGCCACGCGGCCGCCGTCCTCGCGGCGTCGGCCCCCAGCGGGCGGCTGCTCGGCATCGACGCCGACCCTGATGCGCTGGCCGCCAGCCGGCGCGTGCTGAGCCCCTACGGCTCGCGCGTACGGTTAATTCAGTCCAACTTCGCATCGGTCGCGGAGGTGGCCCGCGCGGAGGGCTTCGCCCCCGCCGACGGCGTGCTGTTCGACTTCGGCCTGTCCGCCCGGCAGATCGAAGTCGGGGACCGCGGGTTCAGCTTCCAACGGGCGGCGCCGCTCGACATGCGCTTCACGCCCGACGAGGGGCCCACCGCCGCCGACCTGATCGACACGCTCAGCGAAGGTGAGCTGACCGACCTCATCGGGCGGCTCGGAGAAGAACCGCGGGCCAGGCGGATAGCGCGCGCCATTCTCGCCGCTCGCCCGATCAACGACGCCGCGCAGCTCGCGGACATCGTCCGCCGGGCGTCCGGCTACCGGCGCGGCCGCACGCATCCCGCGACCCGCACGTTCCAGGCGCTCCGCATCGCGGTGAACGCCGAGCTCGAGCGTTTGGCGCAGGGACTGGAGGCAGCGTTCGAGGTGCTCCGCGCGGGCGGCCGTCTCGTCGCCATTGCCTATCACTCCCTCGAAGACCGCATCGTGAAGAACTTCATCCGTGGCACTGACGGCCTGGACGCCATCAACAAGAAGGTGATCCGCCCCTCGGCCGCGGAGGTCGCTCGGAACCGCCGTAGCCGCAGCGCTCGGCTGCGGGTGGCGGCCAAAGCATAGGTATCGATCGCTCGGACACACCCAGGAGGCACCCATGGGCAAACACAAGCTGTACACCGCCATCGACGTCGGCACCACCAAAGTGGCGTCCCTCGTCGCCAAGGTAGGCCAGGACGGAGCGATGGAGATCGTGGCGGTCGGCCACGCCAGCTCCGCCGGCATGCGCAAAGGACTGGTCGTCGACCCCGACGAGCTCGCCGAATCGACGCGCGAGTCGGTCCGAGAGGCCGGCGCCATGCTGGGGACCAAGTCGCTGCCGCCGGCCTTCGTGGGCGTCACCGGAACGCACCTGGCGGGCATCAACGTCTCCTCCTCTATCATCCGCGACGAGAAGGCCAAGGCCGTCTCCGACGACGATGTCGACCGGCTGCTCAGCGCCACCGTCGCCGAGGGCGAAGCAGACCACCGGCGCGTGCTTCACGTCATACCCAGGGCATACCAGGTCGACGGCACTACCGGTGTCCGCAACCCCGTGGGCCTCTCCGGGACCCGCCTGAGCGCCGAATCACACGTCGTCTTCGGCAATGCCGCGCAGATCGACAACGTCGCCCGTGTCGTGCGTGAGGCGGGCGTCAAGGTGCGGGGGCTCATCATCGAGCACCTGGCCAGCGCAGAAGCCGTGCTGACGCCCGAGGAGCGCGACGTCGGCGTCGCCCTCGTGGACATTGGCGGCGGCACCAGCGACGTCGCGATCTACAAGGGCGGCGCACTGCTGCACACCGCAGCCATCCCCGTGGCGGGGCACCAGCTCACCAACGACCTTGCAATCGGCCTCGGGCTCACCCCCAGCATGGCCGAGGAGGCCAAGGTCCGCCATGGATCGGCAGTGGTCAGCGAGGCCGACAAGGACCGTCGCGTGGAGCTGTTCGGCACCGACGGGGCCCAGACGCGCGCCGTGCCGGCCGTCGCCATCCAGCGGCTCCTGCACGACCGCGCCGTGGAGCTGGTGCGCATGGTGCTCGTCACCCTGCACGACGCCGGCTTCACCAAGGTCCCGCCAGGCGGCGTCGTCTTCACCGGCGGCTCGTCCCGGCTCGCCGGTCTGAGCGAGGTCGCCGAAGACTACGGCGCCTTCCCCGTTCGGCTGGGCAAGCCCTCGTCCGCGCTCGGGGTCCCCGCCGAGCTGCAAGAGGGAGCCTTCGCCACGACTGTCGGCCTGCTCTTGTGGGGCATCCGGCATCGCCACGCGGGCGCAGTCGCCCTCGACGTCAGCCTCTCGGTCCCGGTCCAGAACCGGCTGCGCGGCTTCATCGCGAGGCTAACCCAGGGCCGGCTGACACACGCAAACGCATAGCGACAAAGCGCCGCCGGCCCAACCCCGGCGGCTGACCAACCAGAAACGCGCCACCAATCTCGAAGCTCAGAAGCGAAAGCACCAGAAGGAGTTCAAAGACCATGGAGACGTTCGGACACCACCTGTCACCCACGGACGGCATCGCCCAAGTCAAGGTCATCGGAGTGGGCGGGGGCGGCTGCAATGCTGTCAACCGCATGTTCAAGGAGCGCGTGCCGGGGGTCGAGTACCTGGCCGTCAACACCGACACGCAGCATCTGCTGCGCATGGACGTGCCGGTGAAGATCCGCATCGGCGACAAGTTGACGCGGGGCCTGGGCGTCGGCGGCGACCCCGAGATCGGCCGCGCCGCGGCCGAGGAGTCGCGGGAGGAGCTCTACGAAGCCGTCCGCGGCGCCGACATGGTCTTCATCGCCTCCGGCATGGGCGGCGGCACCGGCACCGGTGCGGCGTCCGTCATGGCCGAGGTGGCCAAGGAGACCGGCGCGCTTACCATCGCCGTGGTCACGAAGCCCTTCGGCTTCGAGGGCCGGCGCCGCGCCAAGAACGCCGACGACGGCCTTGCGCGGCTGAAGGACAACGTCGACACCCTAATCGTCATCCCCAACGACCGTCTCTCCAGCTTCTGCGACGAGAACGTCACGGCGGAGGATGCGTTCAAGATCGCGGACGACGTGCTTAGGCAGGGCGTCCAGTCCATCGCCGAGCTGGTCACGGTGCCCGGCGAGATCAACCTCGACTTCGCCGACGTCAAGACCATCATGAGCGGGGCCGGCCCCGCCTGGATGGCCATCGGCACCGCCTCAGGCGAGAACCGAGCCGTGGAGGCTGCCAAGGCTGCAATCAACAGCCCCATGCTCGACGTGAGCATCGAGGGTGCCCGTGGCGTCCTCTTCAACATCACGGGCGGGTTGGACCTCACCCTGCGCGAGGTCCAGGACGCCGCCAACGTCATCGGACGGGCCGTCGACCCCGAGGCCAACATCATCTTCGGCATGGTGCCCGACATGAAGATGGAGGGTGAGGTGCGCGTGACGATCATCGCCACCGGCCTGCCCACCGTCGAAGCCGGCACCCTGCGCGACGACGCCATCTCCGACTTCCTGCGCGACATGCTGGGAGAAGAGAGCGAGCTGGACCTGCCGCCGTTCTTGCGAGCGGCCAAGCAGCAGCCGGCCGGCTAACCAAGCCTTCTGGACCCGCGTGAGAGATAGCCTCCCTTCGCGCGGGACACTCCGAGCACTGTTCCCCGGGCCCTGCGCTGTAGCGGGGCCCGGGGCCAGGCCGGGGCGATCGAAAAATGAATACCTCTGGAGGGCTCTGGTCGTCCTCTCCAACGGCGGGCCATAGCGCTCGCCGGGCCCAAAACGAGCGCAACGCGCTCGCTAGGACGGCTTACCCTCCGACGTCTCTCCTCCGAGACCCCTCCAACGCGCCACGAGGAGTGGGTCGAAAGCCGGGCCCCGCTGGACAGCCAACGGGGCCTCTTTTCGCGCGCCGGCGGGTAGCGCTCGCACAGCCGTAGGGAACCTCGCGTCCGCGGTGAGGCCGGGACCTCCGGCGACACGAATTCGGGCTTGAGAACGCACAATATCTGGTAGCCGAACCCCGATTGCTCCCCTATTTAGACCAAATCCTTGGATGTACCTCTTGACAGACACTCCCACCACCTGTGATAACTGCCGTCGTTCGTACGAGGGCTACAGGTTGTAGCCCATGCACCTTAAAATACTATATATTGGTTCTCACACCGCTAATGGGACGCGGTGGCCCCCGTCGGCCATGAGGCTCGGGGGCCACCCACCCAGCGGCGAGCGCTGAGCATGGCCTGCACCCTCCGCACGTGGGAAGGGCGAGGGTCAGGAGGCGACGATGCGTTGTCCGCACTGCGGCCACGCCGACTCGCGGGTCACCGACTCCCGCGACACCGGCGGCGAGATACGGCGCCGGCGCGAGTGCTCATCCTGCGGGGCCCGCTTCACCACCTACGAGCGAGTGCAGCAGGCCTCCCTCATGGTGGAGAAGCGCGACGGCCGGCGCGAGGAGTTCAACCGCGAGAAGATGCTTCGCAGCATCAGGCTCGCCTGCGTGAAGCGGCCCCTTCCCACCGGCTCCGTCGACAAGCTGGTCGACGAGATAGAGAGCGACCTTCGGCGCATCGGCCGCGCCGAGGTCAAGGCATCGCGGGTCGGTGAGATCGCCATGGAGCGCCTCAAGGGACTCGACCCGGTGGCGTACCTGCGCTACGCAAGCGTCTACCGCGACTTCGCCGACCTCGACCAGTTCCTCCGCGAGATTCAGGCCTTGGAGGCCCTCCCCGAAGACGAAGAAGCGGACGGAGTGAGCCAGCCAGCCCTGATACCCGAGGAGTCGGCCGCTCCGCCGAAGCCACGGACCCGGCGGGGGCGCCGCCCAAGCATCAGCATCCCGACGGCCCAGCCGTCCTTCGGGACCATGGGCGGGACGATCGGCGAAACAATGGGCGAAGCGCTTGGAGGCAACGGGACCACCTAGTGGCAACCATTCCTGACCTGTCGGAAAACGCCCTCACCATCCTCCAGACCCGCTACCTCATCGAGGGAGAGACGCCCACCGGCCTCTACCGGCGAGTGGCGCAGGCGGTGGCCGCTGCTGAGCCGACCGCCCCCGACGACTGGGCGGAACGCTTCTACGAGATGATGGCCCAGGGGCTGTTCCTGCCCAACTCCCCCACGCTTTTCAACGCGGGGACCGGCCAGGGAACGCTCTCAGCCTGCTTCGTCATCCCCATCGAGGACACGATGGGCTCGATCATGGAGGCGGCGACCACGTCGGCCATGATCCAGAAGTTTGGCGGTGGCATCGGCTACTCCTTCGGCAAGCTGCGATCCAGAGGTACGCCGATCTCCACGACCCACGGCCAGGCATGCGGCGCGGTCGCAGTCCTCAAGATGCTCTCCAACGTGTCGGACATGATCACGCAGGGGGGCAAACGGCACGGCGCGAACATGGGGATACTCCCCGTATCGCACCCCGAGGTCCTCGACTTCATCCATCTGAAAGACGATTACGCGACGGCCCAAAACTTCAACGTCTCGGTGGCCGTCACCGACGCCTTCATGCTGGCGGTGGAGCGCGACGAAGCGTGGGAGCTGGTGGACCCGCACAGCAATGCCGTGACCCGGCGCTTACCGGCGCGTGATCTCTGGAAGCGTATCGTCGACAGCGCGTGGCGCACGGGCGACCCCGGTCTCTTCTTCATAGACGAGGCGAACCGGCGGAACCCAACGCCCCACCTGGGACGGCTGGAGAGCACCAACCCCTGCGGTGAGGTACCGCTCCTACCCTACGAGGCCTGCAACCTCGGCTCCTTGAACCTGGCGGCGTTCGTCCAGGAGAGCTCCACTCCCCAGTTCGACTACGAGGCGCTCGACGAGACGGTCCGTACGGCAACTCGGTTCTTGGACGACGTGGTCAGCATCAACGTCTTCCCGGTGAGCGAGGTGCGGGAAGCGGTGGCCCAGACCCGGAAGATCGGACTGGGAGTGATGGGCTGGCACGATGCGCTCATCAAGCTCGGAATCCCCTACGCAGACCCCAGCGCGGTCGAGTTGGCCCACGAGGTCATGAGTCGCATCACGGCGACGGCGCGCGAGGTCTCGGCGCAGCTCGCCGGGGAGCGCGGGCCCTACCCAGCGGCGCTGGACGACGAGGTGCGGAACGCGACGCGCACCTGCATCGCACCCACGGGCAGCATTAGCGCCATCGTGGGCACATCGTCGGGCATCGAGCCCCTCTTCGCCCTAGCCTTCGTCAAGAACGTGCTGGATGGCAAGCGTCTGAGCGAGACGAGCCCCTACCTGGAGGCTGTGGCCAGGGAGCGCGGGTTTTGGAGCGAGGAGCTTCGGGACGAAGTGGCCCGCACGGGGTCGGTCCAGCACATCGAAGCCGTCCCCGGCGACGTGAAGCGGCTCCTCGCTACCGCCATGGAGATTCCCTACGAGGCCCACGTGGCCATGCAAGCGGCGTTCCAGAAGCACACCGACCTGGCGGTCTCCAAGACCATCAACATGCGCCACGAGGCGACTCGCGACGACGTGGAGCGCGCCTACCTCCTGGCCTATCACGAGCGGTGCGTCGGTATCACGGTCTACCGCGACGGCAGCAAGCCAGCCCAGGTGCTCGAGGTCCGGTCCCCCGGCGAGGCCCCACGATCGCTGGAGGCCCACGAGAAGCGCGACCGGCCCAAGACCATCCGGGGCGTGACCGAGCGAATGCGGACGCCGCACGGCAACGCCTACGTCACGGTCAACTTCGACCAGGCCGGGGCGCCCTTCGAGGTCTTCACCACCATCGGCAAGGCGGGCTCGACCGACCAGGCGTACCTCGAAGCGGTCTCGCGGCTGATCTCCCTGGCCCTGCGCTCGGGCGTGCAGGCCATCGACATCATCGAGCAGCTCCGTGGGATCACCAGCGAGCCGGTCTGGGACAGCGGCAGGCTCATCATGTCGGCACCCGATGCGGTAGCACAGGTCCTCGCGCTTCACGCACTGGCCGGGGAGACCGAGGAGGAGCGGCGCATCCACGCCGCGTACGCATCCCAGTCCGCGCTCCCTCTCGACGGCACCGACGACTTCGGCCCAGCGGTCCCGCTGGTCCAGCCCACCTCGCTTCTCGGCCGGGGCCGATGCCCCGAATGCAACGGACCACTGGTGATGCAGGAAGGGTGTTCCTCCTGCCCGGCGTGCGGATGGACCCGCTGCGAGTAGCCGGCCCGATCACCCGGCGGCGAGCCTGACCAGCTCTCGCCTGACCTCTCGAATCGAAAGCCGGCTCCCCTGCCCTGATTGCATCGAGGCCCTGTCCTCGCTGCCAAGCGTCTGACCAAACCCAGGCCGACTTCGGAGGTTGTGTATGTCCGACGGGTGGTTTCGATGGCTTCTCGACGAGGACCTGCCGGTCGTTCTGACGGAAGCGTGCGACGCGGTACACGCCCGGGACATCTCCCGGATACCCGGGCCGGTGGGGTTGACCACCGCGACGGCCCTCGATAGGAGCCTGGTCACCTGCGACCAGGAGTTCCGCGGCCCTTGGTCCCTGGAGCTAAGGCATCCAGGCATCGTGGTCTTCGAGGCCCGTCCAGCGGGAGCGGCGGATGTGGAGCGCAACCTTTCGCTCCTCGAGTTCCGCATCCGCCAGTACGGCGACATCCAGCTCGCGGGCAGCAGGTATGTGCTCCGAACCGGCCGGACCGTCGCACAGATCATGGACGACGGCACGGAGGTCGAATTGGCCCCATGGAAGCAGCCCAGGCTCTCGATCTTGCCGGGCCCTCGGGCCAGCCTAGCCTAAAGGAGACTCGACCAGCGAGCTAACCCCCGGGACGTCCACCACAGAGGTGACGGCTCGGCTCATACGCAAACACGACCCGGCCCCCCAATGACCGGGTCTCCCGGGGCATTCCTCTCCCCAGGAGTGTCCCTCGTTTCCTCCTCCGCAGGCCCCTTCCGACGCGCCACGGGAGTGGGCCACTGGGCCCCGACGGCATAACTGCCTCGGGGCCCACCTTTTTGTCCAAAATCGAGCTCCTCGAGGAACAGCGCGGGGCCACGCTTCCACGTCACCGGTACAGCGCCGCGACCGGGGTATACTACCGTTGCCCCACCGGCACCGACCGCAATCCCACCTGGGCTACCGTCTAGGCGTCGACTACGTGACCACAACCCCGACCATTGCCATCACACTCGGTGACCCCGTCGGCATCGGCCCGGAGGTCGTCGCGAAAGCGCTGACCATGCCCGAGGTCCGGGCCATGGGCAGGTTGGTCGTCATCGGCAACGCGCCGGTGGTGCAGCGTGCCCTCGACGCCATCGGCTCACCCCTGCGCACAGCGGTGGTAAAGGATCCGAAAGACAGCGTCGATGACATGACCGTCGCCGTGCTGGACGACGACGACGATACGCTCGTGGACCTGCCGCTAGGAGAAATCTCCGCCGACGCGGGCCGCGCTAGCGTTGAGTGGGTGTACCACGCCGCGCGCCTGGCCATGGCCGGCGAGGTCGACGTCATTGTCACGGCTCCCATCAACAAAACCTCGGCCGATCTCGCGGGCTACGAGGACGTGGGCCACATGGAGGTGTTCCAGTCCCTGACCGAAGCACCGCAGGTTGCCACGATGCTCCTGACCACGGGCCTGCGCGTCGTACACCTGACCACACATCGGTCGCTCAGGCTCGCCTGCGACGAAGTAACGCGTGAAAACGTCCTCGCCAAGATCAAGCTGACCGACGACTTCTTCAGGCAACACGGGTTCGCCCATCCACGCATCGGCGTGGCCGCACTCAACCCGCACGGCGGCGAGTCCGGCCTCCTGGGACGCGAGGAGATCGACGCCATCGCGCCCGCCGTGGCCGACGCCCGCGCCGCGGAGGTCGACGCCATAGGGCCGGTGCCCGCGGACTCGGTCTTCACGCAGGCCGTGGGCGGCGCCTACGACGTCGTTTTGGCCATGTACCACGACCAGGGCCACATCGCCGTCAAGGTCCAGGGATGGGAGCAGAGCGTCACCATCAACCTTGGCCTGCCCTTCCTGCGCACCTCGGTCGACCACGGCACGGCCTTTGACATCGCGGGGAAGGGCATCGCCAGCCCCGTGGGCATGGTCAGCGCCATCCGCCTTGCGGCGGACGTTGCCAGCGGCAAGGGCCTGGGCACCGCATGAGGGCCGCCTTCGTCGGCGGCGGCGTCATGGCCGAGGCCATCCTCAGCCGGGCGCTGGTGTGCAACGTCCTCTCGCCCGCTGAGACCATAGTGGCGGAGCCCGTGGCCGAGCGGCGCGCCCACCTGGAAAACACGTACGCGGTGGCGACCACCCATGCGGGCCGGGACGCCCTCCCGGGGGCCGAGCTCGTCGTGCTGGCCGTAAAGCCGCAGAGCTTCCCGGACGTCGCCGCGGGCCTGGCCGGGGCGATCGAGCCGTCGCAGACCGTCCTCTCCATCATGGCCGGCGTCACGCTCAGCCGCCTCCGCGCTGAGCTGGGCCACGAGCGCGTCATCCGCGTGATGCCCAACACGCCAGCCCAGGTGGGTGCCGGCGCGTCGGTCTGGACGGCCACCGCCAGCGTGGGCGAGGCCGAGCGCGGCCAGGCGTCGGCGCTGCTGGCGAGCTTCGGCACCCAGCTCTACGTCGAGGACGAAGACCTCATCGATGTGGCCACCGCTGTCTCTGGAAGCGGGCCTGCCTACGTGTTCCAGTTCATGGAGGCGCTTACCTCGGCCGCCGTGGCGCATGGGTTCGGCTCCGAGGACGCCGCGTTGCTGGTAGAGCAGACGGTGTACGGGTCCGCGTTGCTGGCCCGTGAATCGGCCGAGTCGCCGGCCCGCCTACGAGAAATGGTCACGTCGCCCGGCGGCACAACGGCCGCGGCACTTCAATCGATGACAGAAAGCGACTTCGACGGCGTGGTCGAGGCGGCGGTGACCGCCGCCTACCGCCGCGCCAAGGAACTGGGGGACCGATAAGTGGACACGATCCTAGGGCTCATCGACAGCCTTCTTTTCTTCGTATGGCTCGGACTATTCATCCGCGTGATCCTGTCCTGGGTCATCGTCCTCGGTGGGCGCAACGACATAGTGTGGCGACTCAACAGCGCAGTCACCTCGCTCACCGAGCCCATAATCGCGCCCATACGACGAGTGCTTCCGCGGACCGGGGCGTTCGACTTTTCGGTGTTGGCGGCGTTCGTCATCATTTTCATCATTCGCCGCGCGATCGCTTCTATTTAGCGCTTCCCCGCTCGTTAGCGCTTCCTGGCTCGCTGCCTTCCCAAACGCCTCAGCGCATCGGCCTCCGCCAGTGGTACCTCGACGACCTGGAGCCTGTCCTGAGCGAAGCCGAAGGGCCGCGAGCGCGGCCCGACTCGGGAGCAGCCGTGACCCGCGCGCGTATGGCGCCTTCCCTCAGCCGCACGTCGTTAGCCTGGGCGTTCGGCTGCACCGAGACATTCAACCGGCATGTGGCAGTCGTTGCGGGCTCCAGCGACACGGATTTCTCGACAGAAGGGGCGCTTGCAAGCGCCTTGACGGGCTTGGGGACCCCGCCAATAATAGCCTTCGACCGGGGGCGCTTAAAGGAGACCACGTGGTGTACCAAAAGGAGTTACTCAAGGGCAACACGGAGACCCTGCTCCTCGCTCTGCTATCCGAAGAGTCGATGTACGGCTACCAGATAGTGAGGGAGATGGAGGAACGCTCCAGCGGGTACTTCCAGTTCAAAGAGGGCACGTTGTATCCGGCCCTGCACCGGCTTGAGAAGGCCAGCATGGTGCTGGGCGCGTGGGCGAGCTCGACCACCGGCCAGCCGCGCCGGTACTACTCCCTCACCCCGACCGGTAAAAGGGCGCTGGCGGCGAAACGCCGCGAGTGGCACTCCTTCGCGAATGCCGTCAACCTGGTCATGAGTTCGTCGGTCTAGCGCCGGCTTAGGGACGCTCACATGGAAGGCAACGCTCGCTCCTACCTCGGTCAAATCGAAGGCTCGCTCCACGTCAACCCTCGCACGCGCTCGGAGGTCATGTTGGAGGTGCGCGGCCACGTCGAGGAGCGCTCCGCCGAGCTCCGGAGCGCGGGGCTGGACTCAGGCCAAGCCGAGCAGCAGGCCATCCGCGACTTCGGCGACCCTCGCCAGCTGGCCAAGGACTTCTACACAGTCCACTCGGCCGGGTCCACTCGTGACATGCTGGTCGGCGTCATGCCCCACCTGGGCATCGCCCTGATGTTCCGCTTCCACTTGTGGGTCGAGCTGTTCTGGGTCGTCGTGGCCGTCTCCCTCGCCGTCGTCGCCGCCGCCATCGCCTGGCGCCGTGGCCTGCCCAAGTGGACGGCACCGTGGCTGGGTTACGCCCTCGTGCTCCCGGCAATGACCTGGGTCATCGCCGTCGCGGTCGTCGGCTACGGCGCTTGGGCGGTACTGACCGACACGACCGCGCCGTTGCCCTTCGCCATGTACATGGCCATCGGCCTGTGGATCCCGATCTCCACCGGCGTCGTCCTCACCATCGCCCGCAAGACCATCAGCTACGACTGGCTCATGGTCTCGCTGGCGGCGCTGCCGTTGCCGTTCCTATCGGCGTGGCTGTTCCTCATCCACTGGCATGAGGGCGTGCTCATCCCCAACCGCGTGCGCGCCCTGGAAACCGACACGGCGACAGCCCTGGTCTTCCTGGGGTTGGCGGCGTTCACGGCCTTGTTCATGAAGATCGGCCAGCGAAGTTGGCGCCTGCTGATCATCCTGGCACTCGCACCGCCGCTGGTCGCGCTCGCCGCGATCCGCTACCAACCCTCACCCGCGTCAATGCCCGTTCTCATCACCATGGTGCTTACCATGGCGTTCCTGATGAGCCCCGTCCTGCTGGACCCTGCAGGGCGGGCGTCGCTCATCCACCGCAAGGCCACCTAGCCATGCGCGGTCGACGATCGTCCTGAGCCCAGCCGCGGGGCCTGGCCAGGGCGACGCCGAGGCACGGCCTGGCCGACGCCGGCAGGGGCTTGCAATTGTCACCGACAGCACGGCGTCGTTGCCCGCGAGCATCGTTGCCGGCCTCCCGCTCTACACCGTCCCCTTCGAAGTCCACCACGCGGGCCGCGTCTACTACGACGGTGTCGACATCGAGCCGTCGGCCTTCTATGAGATCCAGGCGCGGGGAGGGTCCGCACCCACGACGTCCGCGCCCCAGCCCGCCTCGTTCATCGATGCCTTCCGCAGGGCCGCGGAGCACTCGACCGACATCATCTGCCTGACGCTCGCCGCCAGCCTGAGCGCCGCGTACCGCTCAGCCGAACTCGCCCGCGACGAGGCGGCGACCGCCTTGCCGGGGGTCGACATCACGCTGGTGGACTCGCAGACGGCCGGCGTCGCCGAGGGGCTGGTGGCGCTCGAAGCTGCACGCCTGGCGAGCTCGGGCGCGGATCGCGCACGGACACTTGCCGCGATAGACAAGCGCATCGGCGACGTCTGGTTCGTCGGGTCCATGGAGACGCTGTACTACGTCTGGAAAGGGGGCCGCGTGCCACGCGTAGCCATGTGGCTCGGCAACCTCCTCGGCGTAAAGCCTATCCTCGAGCTCGGCGCCGGCCGCATCGGCATGCTGGAGCGGCCTCGCACCAGCGCCCGAGCCCTGGACCGGCTGGTCGCTTTGGTAGCGAAGCGGCTCGACGGCAGGCCAGGCCGGATCGCTGTGGCCCACGCGGGGGCGCCGGAGCGAGCCGGGAATCTGGCCCAGCGCCTCAACGACGAGCTCGCTCTCGTCGAGCTTTTCGTGACCGAGTTCACGCCGGTCATCGGAGCGCATACGGGCCCTGGCCTCATCGGCTGCGCGGTCCACCCGGTTGAGCAATAGCCGGTTTCGGGATTCTTTCCCCGGGGCTTGGTCTCAGGCTCGTCCTTCGACAGGCTCAGGACGAACGGTTCGAGTGTGTGCGACACAGCGTTCGCTCATGCTGAGCCAGTCGAAGTATGAGCGGCCTCCGAGCCGGGCTTTGCCCCTCGCCTCAGCTCAGAACAGGCCAAGGCACATGGCTGGCTCAGCCCCGGCGCGTGTGCGACACTCCAGCCAACTTTGAGAAGGAGACCAGGCGCATGGTTATCGTCCGGGCCGCCGTTGGAGACATTACGAAGACGGAGGCCGACGCCGTCGTCGTCTCCCTGTTCGAAGGCGTCACCTCCCCGGCTGGCGGCACCGGCATGGTGGACCAGGCACTCGACGGCGCGATATCGAGCCTCATCGCCGACGGTGAGTTCAAGGGGAAGGAGGGCGAGGTCACTCGCATCCACACCCTTGGCAAGCTACCGGTGAAGCGCGTCGTCATCGTGGGCCTCGGCAAGCAGGAGAGATTCGACGGACACGTCGTGCGCTCGGCCTCGGGGGCCGCGGCGCGTTTCCTGCGAAGGATCGGAGTCCGTAAGGCCGCGGCCCTGGCGCACGGGGCGGGCATCGGCGGTCTGGAGCCCCGCGAGGTGGCCCACGCGGTCGCGGAGGGCACCATCCTCGGGCTCTACCAGTTCAAGGCCTACAAGTCCTTCAATGGTGACGAGCCCGAGGCCGAGCTTGAAGAGCTGACGATCGTCGGGCAGGACGGATCGACTCTCGACGAGACGAACGCCGGCATCGCATCCGGAACGCTCATGGCCGATAGCGTCATGGTCACCAGGGACATGGTGAACGAGCCGGCCAACGTCGTGACCCCAACGCGCATGGCCGAGATCGCCACCGCGGTCGCGAAGGACAGCGGCCTGGCCATCACCGTCCTCGGGCGCGAGGACATGATCACGCACGGCATGGGAGCCATGCTGGGCGTCGCGGCGGGCAGCGCCAACGAGCCGAAGCTGATCGTCATGGAGCACCTCGGCGACCCACAGCACCCCGACAACAACGTCGCGCTGGTCGGCAAGGGAATCACGTTCGACACCGGCGGCATCTCGCTGAAACAGGCCGCGGGCATGGGGGACATGAAGGGCGACATGTCGGGCGGTGCCTCGGTCATTGGCGCCATGCGGGCGATCGGCCGCATGAAGCCGAGGATCAACGTCTTCGGCGTCGTGCCCGCGGTCGAGAACATGCCCGGCGGCAACGCGCAGCGCCCCGGCGACATCGTGCGCGCGATGAACGGCAAGACCATCGAGATCGACAACACCGACGCTGAGGGCCGGCTGGTGCTGGCGGACGCCATCGCCTACGTCATCAAAGAGAAGGGGGCGAAACGGGTCGTCGACATCGCAACGCTCACCGGCGCCGTGGTCGTCGCCCTAGGGCACGTGACCAGCGGCGTCATGGGCACGTCGCAGGAGATGGTGGACGCGGTGTTGGCCGCCAGCAAGTCCGTGGGCGAGAAGATGTGGCAGCTCCCGCTGTTCGACGAGTACAAAGAGCAGTACAAGTCGGACTGGGCAGACTTCAAGAACACGGGTGGACGGCCGGCAGGCAGCATCACCGCCGCCCTCTTCATCTCGGAGTTCACCGAGGGCGCGGACTGGGTCCACCTGGACATCGCCGGGACGAACATGACCGACAAGGTGCGCGGCCACTTGGTCAAAGGGGCCACGGGCATCCCCATGCTCACGCTCACGAGGCTCGTTCAGGACTTGGCCAACGCGAAGTAATCGATGCCGACATTAGGCGGCTGGCGTTTGCGCAACCAGGCCGTGGCCACATAGAATGGCCAAGCGTGGTGGGCGTGGTCGAGGGGTTAAGACGCCAGGTTGTGGCCCTGGAGATCGAGGGTTCAATTCCCTCCGCTCACCCCATTCTGCTCCATCGCTCCTTGCCGTTGCCCACCTTTTCGTCGACCACGCCAGGGTGACAGTTCCCAGCGATCCTTACTCTCTCGCCCATAACGCACGGCGGGCCCGGCGGCCAGCCGGGAGAGCGCCCGAACGATGCAGAAACGATGGCTCGTCGTCATAGCGCTCGCATTGTTGGCCGTGGCCGGGTGCGGCGGCGCCGATCCAACGCCAACTCCCACGGTTGCGGCGACACCGACGCCGACGGTCGCGTCCACGCCAGCCCCAGCGGGCGACATTGGGGTTGGCAGCCAGTTCGTCGATGGCGGATGCCTGCCCGCGGCCCCCTTGGGCATCTCCGTAGGTGACAGCTGGTCCATGCACGGGCCGGTGACGCTCACGGGGGAGTTCCCCGGTGACATCCCGGAAGGCACCACGAGCCTGGCCGTCAGCTACGGCGTCACCGGGCTCCAAGACGGTAGCTGGGCACCGGCTGGTGGGTCATCACGCGAGGGTGAGGCACCGGTTCCCGTCGAGGATATGAACGTCGAGGTCCACTCGACGATCGAATGGCGGGACGACGGCGGGCTGCTGCTCCGGTCCGACGAGTCGGAGCTCTCAGGAGTGACCATCGCGGTCAACAACCTGAGCCCGGCGCTGACGCTGGACTGGGAGTGTCACCAAGCGGCCTGGATGGACGCGACTTCAGATCCGGGCTCCGAGGCGTCCACTGGGAAGCGGGTCCTCGCGTCAGGAGCGACGGCCATCGTCTTCTCACTCGTCACCACCGTGGACCTGCCGGACCAAAACGTCGAGCTGCGGGTTGAGCGCCACGTGGGCTACGACGAAGAGACGGGCCGGGTCGCGCTGCAAGAGATGCGCAGCTCGGGTACCGTCGGCGGCGCGGCCTTCAGCCTACTCATGGTCCAAGAGTTGGACCCGGGGTCGTAGCCCCCGCCACGTCGAGCGCGTCGCGCCTCGCAAATGCGGCGAAGTTGCGGGCAGGCCCGACCAACGTTGGGGTAGCCAATTGGTAGAATGGCTACACGCCGCCAGCCGCATCGGCGTGCAGCGCGGCGCTCCGGCATCGAGGTTTGTTGCCCCGGTGGCGCATGGGGTGGAGACGATCGCATGTCGAGATCGACCGAGAAGGCAATGGCATCTTCGTACGACCTCACGCAGGTCACGCCGCACCTACTGCCCCGTACGGCTTCGAGCTTGCCGGGGGTACGGCCCACGAGCAAGACTCGAACTGCTTCTTCGTGAGAAGGTAGGGGCGAAAGAGGTAGGGCGAAGTCCCTCCCGAGAGGCCGTACCACACGAGACCACGCCGCAAACATCATCTGCTACCCGCCTGTAGCTCAGTGGATAGAGCATCGGTCTTCGGAACCGAGGGTCGTGGGTTCGAATCCCACCGGGCGGGCCAATCCTTCCAGCGCATATTGGCCATGTAAACAAAGTCCCCGCTTGGGTCATACAAGCGGGGACTCATGGCGTTTGGTCACATATCGGTCACAGATGCTCGCAGAAGGCCGGCCGCTTGCTCCGACAAGGGAGTCTGCTTCTCGCTCTTAGCGTCAGCCCAAATCCCGGGTGCTCCGAAAGGAAATCGTTTGGGCGCAGTCTGCAGCCAGGCGTGTTCGCCAGCCCTTTGTTCTCGCACGTCGGCCTGAGCCCGTGATGGAGAAAAGTTCAGAACTCGTGATTGGCATGCCTGTGACCCGACCTCATCGGAATGGATACGCCGGCATTAGCGGCGGTTGGGCGGCGCCTAGCGAAGTTCCCGGGCGTCGCACGGAATAGACTGTCGCCCCATGCGGTCCCCGGCCAATGCCATAGCTCGGCGCGCGCCGTTCTACTACGGATGGATCGTTACGGCCGTGGTCGGGTTGGCCATCTTCCCGACAGTCGCCTACCGGCCCGCCATCATCGGCCTGCTCTATCCACAGATGCAGGACTCCTTCGGATGGTCGAGGTCCTCCTTGGGCGGCGCGGTGTTGCTCGGTAGCGCGCTGGTCATCGTGGCCGCGCCGCTCGCGGGCAAGCTTGCCGACAGGTACGGGGCGTGGCTCGTGCTGAACGTGGCCACGGTCGTGATGGGCATCTGCCTCATCGGGCTTGGCACGATCTCCCAACTGTGGGTTTTCTACCTGCTCTTCGGCATCGGCTATGCCGCGTTTGCTGGCGTCAACCGGGTCGGTATCACGTCGGCAATGGCGCAGTGGTTCGTCCGAAGACGCGGGACTGCCATGGGGTTCGTGACGTTGATGCTCGGGCTGGGTTTCGTCGTCATCCCCATCCTCGCGGAGCGGGTGCTGGACGCATCAGATTGGCGTGCGGCTTGGTACGCACTGGGGTTCCTCACGCTCGTCGTCGCCCTGCCAGCTGGTGTCCTTCTCTACCGCAATCGTCCCGCGGACGTGAGTCAGGCTCCGGACGGCGCGGCGCCGGACGACACAGCAGCTGCGTTGGGCCGGACAGCGGCTGCAGACGAAGTGCAGTGGACAGCGGGCCAGGCTGTGAGGACACGGACCCTTTGGATGCTCGTGGCCTCCATCGCGCTCGTTGAGATGTCCCGCAACGGGGTTGGTATTCACATGATCGCGCACATGACAGAGCAGGGGATGTCACCTGCCTTCGCGGCGATATCGTTCAGCATCGCCGGCGTCACCATGGTGCCGATGAGCATCGGTCTGGGGCTGTTCGTGGACAAGGCGGGGGCTCGAGTCGCCTACGGTCTGGCCGCGTTGTCCGTTCTAGCGATGGGGGTGCTAGTCATCTTCGCCGGGTCCAACATCATGGCGGTGCCCATCGGCATAACCATGGGTATGGGGTCCGGTGGTGTCGACATGGTTATGCGCGTCATCTTCGCCAACTACTTTGGGCGCGCCTCCGCAGGGACCGTGATGGGAATCGTGACGCCGTTCATCGTCGTGTCGCTGGGACTGGGCGCATTGATATCGGGCGTCCTGTACGACATCCAAGGAAGTTACGTCGCGGTGTTTTGGGCATGGATCGCCGTCACGGCTCTCGCGATCGTTATCCTCGTGCTCGTTCCGAACCCTCGCGGGCGAGCGGGCGCAGCCAGTTAGGAAATCCCATAGCTCAGCCAGCGGCCTGGTTGGCTGAGCTATTTCGTCGTCGTCTCGCACCTAGGGGCGGCCGGTCATCAGCCCGTGTCCGACGGTCAGCCGTGTTCATGGTGGAGATGGAGGAGAGCCTATCTCCACCTCAAGCGAGACCCGAGTCATACGTCAAGCGAGACCGGCACGGCCTCAAGGACTACGCGCCCGTTGACTGTCGTGCCATGTCATTCAATCGGTCTCGGCTCGACCGGGGGTCTCTCTAATCAAGGGCATGTTCCACGCTCCCTCGCGCCTCCTCGAAGCGAAGCGCAGCTTGCTCCTGTAGTCCCGGCAGCAAGTGCGAGTAGGTATCCAGGGTGATATTGATCGTCGCGTGACCCAGTCGCTCCTGAACGACCTTCGGATGCACCCCAGCTTTCAACATCAAGCTCGCGTGGGTGTGGCGCAGGTCGTGCAGCCGTACGGTGATCCCTTGCGCCCGCGCGAGCCTTCGCCAAGCCTGGGATACGGATCCGGGGAGCATGGGGGTGCCGTCCAACCGCGTGAACACGAGCGCGTCGGCCGGGAGGGCGGGCCGGCCTAGCGGCAGCCGTTCGCCTTCGACCCGCTGGCGATGTTCGCGTAGGGCAAGGACTGAGGTTGGTGGCAGCGGAATGGCACGCCGGCCCTTCGCGGTCTTGGGTTCCTCGAATAGCAACGTCACGTCTCGGAGTTCCGTGAGCTCGCGGCGCATATGGACTACTCCAGCCGTGAGACCACTCTATCGCCCTCTCCCCTCCGAAAAAGTGTTTCGCCTCAACCTCGGTCGGCCTCACCAACGGCTCACTGAGGCGCTCGGCTACCCATAGGTCCAGCTCCGAGGCTTTTGACGCGCCTCGGCCGGTTGCCGTACTCTCCACCGGCCCACCATGGCCGACGACCTCCACTACCGCACCATCGCCGATGCCGCCCGAGCCATTCAGGCCCGCGAGCTCTCGCCGGTCGAATTGACGGAAGCACACCTACGCCGCATCGAGGCGCTGGACGCGACGCTGGGCGCCTACATCACCGTCACGGCGGACCTCGCCATGGCGGCGGCCCGAGAAGCCGAGGACGCCGTCGGCCGGGGCGACTATCGGGGGCCACTCCATGGCATTCCGCTCGGGCTGAAGGACCTCATCGACACCGCCGGCATCCCGACGACGTGGGGAACGGGCTGGCGCCGGGGGGTCGCGGCGCAGCAGGACGCTGTGGTCACGAAGCGCCTCGCGGATGCGGGGGCCGTGCTGCTTGGCAAGCACGCCCTTCTTGAGTTCGCCATGGGCGGCGTCGATCACAACCCTCACTATGGGTACGCGCGAAACCCCTGGAACGCGGGCTACTTCTCTGGCGGCAGCAGCAGTGGCACCGGCGTCGCGGTGAGCGCGGGGTTGGCCGCCGGTGGCTTGGGCACCGATACCGGCGGGTCGGTCCGCCAGCCCGCCTCCTACTGCGGGATCGTCGGCTTGAAGCCGACCAATGGCCTCGTAAACATGAACGGAATCTTCCCTATGTCGGTGTCCTGCGACACCGTCGGTCCGATGACGCGCACCGTCGAGGACAATGCCTTGCTGCTGGAGGGGATGCTGGGCGCGCAGGCCGGGCCTTACATCGGCGCGCTGGCGAACGCCACCCTCGACGGGCTGCGCGTCGGCGTCCCTCGCGCGTGGATCGAGCGGGACGCCGATGCGGGGGCTATCGCGGTCCTCGACGAGGCCCTAGGGGTCTTCGCCGACGCCGGCGCCGAAATCGTTGAGGTCTCGCTCATGCCTGACGACGAAACCAACACGGCGTATCGAGGTGTCGCCTACTTCGAAGCCGCCGCGACACACAAGCCCTACCTTGTCGAGCACGCCAACGACTATGGTCCGCACGTCCGCCGACGCATCGACGACGGCCTCACCATCACAGCGGCCGCCAACGCGGAGGCCAAGGCGGCGGCGAGCCGCCTCGCACGCGAAGCCGAACGGGCTGTCGCCGGCGTCGACGTGATCGCGCTGCCGACACAGCCCACACCCGCGCCCCGGTTTGGCCAGGACCAGGTCACCATCGCCGGGCAGGTCTTCGAGATGGTCGTGGTGCGAGGCCGGTTCACCATCCCATTCAACGTCTACGGCTGGCCCGCGCTCTCCGTCCCCGCGGGGTTTGCCGGCGACGGTCTGCCGGTCGGCCTGCAGCTGGCGGCCCTGCCTGGGCGGGACGCCCGGCTCCTCGCGGCCGGCCACGCCTATCAGGCCCTGACCGACTGGCACCTGCGGCACCCACCAGTTGACTAGTCAGGCTCACGCCGGTCGGGCAATAAAAGAGCGGCAGCCCGCGTCATGCGGACTGCCGCTCGACCCCGCAGGGGTCAACTGCCAGTGCTACTACCTGAGGTTCATGATCGAATTGAGCGCCTGTGGCGCGACCTTCTCCACGAGCAGAGGGGCGCCTTGGATCGGACTGAGCTCGATCGAGAACACGTCGAACCTCCCCAGCAAGTTGGCCGAGGTGTCGATGAACGGATCACTGGTGTCCGTCCCCAGCAGGTAGTAGTTGGCCCCGAGCGCAGCGGAATAGTCGTAGTCCTGAAGCCAGACGGAGATGATCGCCTTCTCGGTCAGCTCCAGCGAGAAGTCGCCGTCGTTGGAGCCAGGGAAAGTGACCGTCCAGGCCATGTCAGTGATGACCTGGTTATCGTCGATGTAGGTGATCACAAGGCTGTTCGTGACGCCGCTGGACTCGAGGTAGCCGCTCGCGGCGTTCAGCTGGTAGGCCGGGGTGACGTCGATAGCCTCTCCCTGCAGAGCGATGCCGACGATCAGGTCGACCTTCGTCACCGCCGTCACGCGGTCCGCCGTGGAGGTAGCCACGCCGTCGATGTCGACGGGGTCCGCGTAGGCGAGCGTGCCGCCCTTGAGGACGGAGGTCGAGCGCACCTCGCGGATGGAGGCGTGGATCGCCTCCTTGCTCTTCTCCGAGCCGAAGATACCGGCGGTCAGCACCGTATAGGCGAAGACCGACGCGACCACGACGAACGCGATCAAAATGATGGCCGTTTCAAGCCCGGTGATGCCACGCTCGTCGCGCGCAGCAGTACGCAGTTGTCCCCGGATGCCCATGTCCCCAGTCCCCTTTCTGCATCCGAGCGCCACCTCCAGACTGCCACATCCCCATTACGCAGGCACCGTCCGAAGGTACCCACGCCACCTGCACTTGCGGGCAAACCCTCAAGCGGCTTGGGGGCGGCCTTACCAGCACGAGGCCGGGTCACTGCATATCGTGGACGGGATGAGAAAGCGCACGACGGCCAAGTCTCAGGCCGCCGCGCCGGGCCGCGGCCCACGGCGCAGCCGGCTAGTCGACGCCCTGTTCGCGGGCGCTGAGCCCCGCGAGGCACTGGTGGCGCGCGCCCTCCTCGACCAGCAAGACGCCGAGCACAAGCTCCGCGAGGCAAAGGCGCACAAGGCGGACGCCGAGGGCCACAGCCCACGCGCACGCGTGCAGACCGTAGAGGAGGCCGAAGCCGCATGGGTCGCCATGCGGAAGGAGGCCATCGGAGAGCTACGGATCGCCAACAACCTGCTCAGCGAGGCCTCGGCGAGTCTCGATTCCGCGCAACAGCTCAAGACGCAAACTGAAGACATCCTCCAGCAGGCCGGTGGGCATACGGCCTCGGTCCGTACCGAGGTGAACGCGCTTCAGGCCACGGCCATCGCCGAGGCCCGCCAGCAAGCCGACGCAGACCGCCAGGAGTTCGTGCGCAAGGCCACGGCGGACACGCCGTCGAGCGGCGGCAGATCGAAGCGGACTTCACGCGCGTCCTGGCCGACATCGACGAGATGCAGCAGGCCGTCCAAGCGGAGCTCGCGGCACAGCGCTCGCTCACCAACGCCATCCGCATCAATGCCATCGCCGACCTCGACTAGGCCATCGCCGGCCTCGACTAGCGCAGGCTCCCAACTGGTCGGCGGGCCAACCCCCAACCTCCGCGCTCCAAACAGCGCACCCCCGCTGAGGGCACACCCCACGGCCCTTTTCGTGGCCACCCCCTGGGCCCCAATCCTCGCACTCCGTATCGTCGAATGCAGCGCTGTGAAAGCGAGACAAGCGCCCAAAGCGTCGGCCAAAGCCCGCCTCGCCGGTTCATGTGTGAGGCCATTACGGGAGTAGCGATGAGCAACATTTGGATCAAGCGGTGGATCCAGACACCCATGCAGCGTGTGATCCTGTTTGGCATCCTGGCAGCGATCCTGACCAGCACCGCCGGGGTCTACACGATCATCTCCGCGACCGACCTGAACCCAGGTGGCGCCGGCGATGAGGACATTGCCCTGGCGATCAACACCTACGTGGCGGACGCCGACGTGACGATCACACAACCAGACCTGGCGGTCACCACGGTGGACCTCGCCTCGGCGGGTACGACCACTGCGGGCGCCGTCGAGTCGGCGACCCCAGCAGGTGACGTGCGCGGTGTGCTCGTCGCGGGCAACTACCAGTACACGTTCAAAGTCATCGAGTCGGGAATCGACACGTGGACGACCCCGAGCACGGACCAGTTCCGCATCCGGGTCTGGGGCCACGACGTCGTGGGGAACGAGACAACGACCCTCTTGGGCACCCTCTACACCACTCAGGGCACCGCTGACGCGGGCAACGTGGAGGGAGTCAACGTCACCGTCGACCTCGGCTCCGCCACGCGTGTGTACGACAGCTACAACATCATCGTCGACCGACAGGCGGAGATCTAATAGCGGGAGGCAGGGCCCGCCATGGGCCCTCGCTCGCCACACCTCCTCTCTTAGCGGCCGGAGTGCCGCACCGAGGCCCGGGTGAGGCGGAGCAGAATCGGAACATTGGAGGGCGGTCCGCGACGAGGCAACAGGCTCAGCGCGACCGCCCTCTTGCTTCCTCTCTGCCCACATGAGGCGCACGCAAATGACAGCGGCCACCACACCCAACCCCGGCACCCACGGCCGTGACAGCATGGTGAGCCCCGTCGACTTCGTGCGACGGACCATCGGCTCCGCTGCGCGGTTCGAGGCTCGTTTCAGCGTCACCAAACGACAGATGGGCACCATGCTGCTGCTCGCCGGCTTCGCGGGCTATCTGCTCCTCATGTTCCAGGTGGGGACGGCCACGCCCTTCCTGGTGACGCGAGGGGCCAGCATGGAGCCCACCTACCACCAGGGTGACCTGCTCTTGCAGCGCCGCGCCGCCCCCGCCGACATCCGCGAGGGTGACGTCATCTCTTTTCGCGTTCCGCCGGAGGCACGCGCGTCGCTGGGCCTGAGCGGCGCCGTCGCCCACCGCGTCATCGAGATCAGCGCCGCGGAGGGTGAGCTGGTGTTCCAGACTCAAGGGGACAATGGCAGCGTCGACACGTTCCAGGTCCCCGCATCCAACGTCGACAGCGTCGTCGTGCGCAACCTGGGCCGGTTCGGCGCCGTCTTTTTGTTCCTGACTTCGGGCGCCGCGCGAATCATTCTCATTCCGTTGCTGCTCCTCGCCGCCGTCTTCGGCGCCGTGGAGCTCTGGGCACGCGCCCACAAGCAGCCTCCGCCCGGTCCGGGCGCCTCCGAGGTCGCCCGGCGTGGATCGTTGGAGCGATGGGCGTTGGAGGCCAGCCTCGGTCTCGACGGCCTCGTGGAGGACATCGCCTCACCCGCCTGGGCCAGCGTCGAGTTGGGCCAGCCCGTCGACGACGAGACGACCGATGCGTGGGCTGGCGTCTTTGGCCACTCCACGGCCGAGTACGAAGCGCCGATATCCTTGATCGAGCGGTCGCCTATCGAGGCGGAAGACTCCCCAGAGGTGGAGCGGTGAGCCGCCTTCTGCGGGTGATCCTGGTGTCGCTGCTAGCCCTTGGTATCGCCGGCAGCACCGCGGGCGCTGTCAGGGCGCAGGAGGCGCTCCCCGGCGAGGAGCCGCCTAGCGCCAAGACCATCGCGCTCACGCTGGCGCCGGCTCGCGTGCTGGCCGACGGGGCCCCTCACAACGTGCTCTATGTGCAGCTGCGCGACGGCAACCGCCCACGATTGGCACAGGCCGACGTGGCCATCGGGCTGACCTCGACGAACCCGTTCATCGTCCAGGTGCCCGACGCAGTCATCATTCCCGCCGGCAGCAGCTACGCGCGTGCAGCCGTGAAGGCAACCGACATCGCTGGAGATGTAACGATCACCGCGTGGCTCGAAGGAGTCCCCGCGGCCAGGACCGTGGTCACGACCGTGAGCCCGTCAGTTCTTAGTCGTCCGTACTATTTGGAGCTCCATCCCGCGCCGACAACGATGATCGAAGGCTCCGAGCCTGCGGGCCTGCTATCGCTCGTCCTTGTCGACGCGGCAGGGCGCCTGGTGCCGGCACCCGAGACGATTCGGGCGGTGCTGCGCTCCTCTGAGCCTGGCGTCGTCTCGGTCCTCGAGGAGATCGTCATTCCCAAGGGCAAGACCGGGGCCGATACCTTCATGGAGCCGCTGGGCTCCGGCACAGCCGTCCTCTCCGCCGTTGCGCCAGGATTCTCTTCGCGCTTCGTCAGCGTCGGGGTCACGCATCCGGCCCTCATCCCCACCCAGCTCAAGATTCAGACCGTTCCGCCGGTGAGTGGCCTGCGGTCGGGCCCGTACGAGGGCGTCGTCGTGCAGGCGCTCGACGCAGACGGCATGCCCGGCTACTTCCCTTGTCGCGACGTTCACCTGGTGTCCTCCCTGCCCGCCGCGGTCGACGTGACGCCGCTCGCATCGTCCGCCTGCGGCCAGACGGTCCAGTACGTCACGGCGACGGTGGAGACGAACGAACGGCCCGACGTAGCGACTATCACTGCCACCACCACCGGTCTCCGGCCCACGGCTGCCGAGGTGACGACATAGGGCCACCTGCCGGCCGAGCTCCGCATTTCCACCTCGGTCCTGGGCATGCTCGCCGCGGAGGAGGTGCCCGGGCAGGTGGTGATCCAGGTCGTTGATGCGTCAGGCGTACCGGTCGCATCGCACGCCGGGATCGACTTCACGATCGCGGGTGCCGCGGGCGCGTTGCCGACCGTCGGCCGCATCCTTGCGGGCCAGAGCTTCGTCACACTACCCATCGAGGGGCGACGGGAACGGAAGAGCCTGCAGGTCTGGGTGGCGTCGCCCACACTCGGCGCTGCCGCCGTGGACGTCCTCACTGAAACGCTGCCGCTCGAGCTGACCGTCCGATACGAAGGGGGGCACCTGTTCCCCGACGACGAGGCCGAGGTCGTCGTAACGGCGATATCGGCAGGGCTGCCGGTCGCCGGCGTCGAGCTCGATTGGGCACCCGCTAACGGCACGCTCGTTGACCCGCCAAGCGTCACCGACGCGAATGGCCAGGCCCGCGCGACGTTCGTTGCGACGCAACCTGGCGAAGGCATCGTGATCGTCTCAGCGTCCCGTGCGGGCTACACCAGCATCGGAAGCCAGGCCCCCATCCCAGTCGTTGACCCGGTGGCCCGTCAGGGACCGAGTTCCGCGACGTTCCTTGGTATCCCCGTGATCATTCTCTTCGGTCTCGCGCTGGTGGCGCTGGTCGCGTACACCGCCAGCGTGGCGCTGCCCGCGCTGCGCGTGCCCGGTGCCGAACGCCTGCGCGCCCAGCCAACCAGTCGATAAGGGTAGCGAAGAACTCACGGCGTGTGGCGCGCTCTCGCCAGGGATAGTGCCCGCAACGCTGCCATTCGTGGAACTCGATCTGCGGCATGTGGGGCGCCAGACTGTCCCTGATCAACGAGCCGGGATGCGGGTCGCGCGCCCCGTGCAGCATCAGCACCGGCACACGCACCCTGGAGAAGGCCGCTGGGTAGGCTCCCCCCGTCTGGAGCCGCAGGATGTCGGCCCTTGTCTCATCGTGCGCACGGGCGTCGACCCATTCCTCCTCGTCGTCCGGCAAGGCGTCGTAGGAGTACAGCGGCTCGATGAGCTCGGCGCTGCAGCCTGCAGGCGCTCGTCTGGGTCGTGACGTACAACGGCAGACGTCGCGGCGAACGACCCGGAGAAGACCTCTAGGCAGGCCGGGAAGTGCTAATTCTCGGTGTGGTGGCCGTTGCCGTTACCGGTGGCGTGGCCGTTGGCAACGGGGACGGTAGCGTCGACATCCGGCATCTCGTTGCCGACAAGCTTGGCGTTGCCGAGCACCTTGCGTACCTCGATGACGGCCCGCTGGCGCACACCCGCTGCGTAGTCCTTGGCCTCGGCGACGATCTGGTCGGCGCGCCGGCGGGCGTCTGCTTCCACCACGCCGGCGTCGGCGTCGGCCTCTTCGCGTGCCCGCCTGCGCAAGTCAACCGCGTCCTGCTCTGCTTGGTGCCGCGCATCGTCGACGATGGATCGGGCGGCGCGCTCCGCCTCTGCGACGGCGACCCGCCGTGTGTCGTCAGTGTGTCGCTCCGCGTCTCGACGGGCCTCGGCCACCAGCTCATCAGCTCGTTGGCGGGCGTCGGCCTCCGTCCCGCGGGCGGCCGCCTCCGACACCTGCGTACCGCTGCGCCGTACCGCGTCGGCCTCCTCGTCGGCGTGCCGCCGAAGCTCCTCGGCATGGGCGCGCGCCTTGGCGATCGTCTCCTCGCCCTCCTGGTGCGCGGCGGTCAGTAGGCGCTCCTTGGCAACCTCGGCCTCCGCGCGGGCCCGATCGCGCAGCTCATCCATCAGGCGTTCGCCGCGCTGACGCGACTCGAGCTCCGCCTCCTGGCGGAGACGATCGACGATCTGCTTGGCCTCCTGCTCGGCGCGGTGGCGTGAGTCCCACAGCACCTGCTCAGCCTGGAGTTTCGCCTCACTGAGGACCTGCTCGCGGGCGGCATCGGCCTCCTGTTCGGAGCGCTGCCGCGCCTCCCAAGCGATGCGCTCCGCTTGGACCTTCGCCTCCCCGGCGGCGGCCTCCGCGGCCTGCGCGGCGTCCTGGTGTGCGCGTGTGCGCGCCACGCTGAGGATCTGATCGGCCTCGCGGCTCGCTTCTGCGAGGATGCGCTCCCGTGTGGCCGCGGCCCCGGCGTCGGCCTCCGCGGCTTGCGCGGCATCCTGCTGGGCGCGCTCACGTGCCGCGCTGAGGACCTCGTCGGCCTCGCGGCGGGCCTCTACGAGGGCGCTCTCCCGCGTCACCATAGTCTCGGCGACAGTTTCCGCGGCCTTTGCAGCATCCTGCTGGGCACGCTCACGTGCCGCGCTCACGACCTCGTCGGCATCGCGGCGGGCCTCTATAAGGGCGCGTTCGCGCGGGCCTTTTCGTCCGCGGCGCCCATGACCGATTCGACGCGTGCGTCGACCCGCTGCCGGGCGTCGGCCTCGAGACGGCGCTCCAGGGCCTCGCCCTCGGAGGCAGCCCGGGCGCGGGCCTCCACCACCAGATCGTCGCCACGCTCGCGGGCCGCAGCGATGATCGCGTCGGCCTGCTGCTTCGCTGCGGCTCTCATCGCCGCACCCTCGGCCTCGACAACCTGCGTCTCGCTGGCGCGGCGAGCGTCCATCTCCATATCGAGTCGCCGCCGGGCATCGGCAGCCACCCGCTCGGTCTGCACCCCGGCCTCGGCAATCGCCTTGGCCTTGAGGTCTGCGACGACAACCTCGGCCAGCTCGCGAGCATCGACGACGACGCGCGCTGCCCTGCCGTTCGCCTCGTCGATGAGGCGAGCGGCAGCGGCCTCGGCCTCCCGGGCGGCGCGGGCGCGGACCTCGTCGGCCTGCTCCTGAGCCTGCCGCCGGGCGTCGTCCTCGATACGCGCCCTGACTCTGCCCGCATCCTCCTCGGCCTGGCGGCGGGCCTCCCCTAGCGCGTCTTCGGCCCGCTGGCGGGCTTCGGAGGTGATCGCATCAGCCTGTTGCTGAGCCTCGGCTTTGAGCGCGCGTGCGGATGCCTCGGCCCGCTGGAGGACAGAGCGGCGCTCGGCGTCGATCTCCTCTTCCAGCCGCCGGCGGTCTGCCAGCGCCGCTTGGTCGCTCTGGCGCTTCGCCTCCAGCACGATCCGCCCTTGCTCGGCCTCCGCCGCGTCGGTCGCGCGCCTTCTGGCGTCGGCGACGAGGTCCTCGGCGTCGCGCCGGGCGACCGCCTCTATGGTGACGGCCTGCGTTTCAGCGACCTGGATGCTGCTGGCCTGCTGGGCATTGGCCTCCAGCACGGCTCGCGCTCGGATGCCCTCAGCCGCCGCGTCGGCCTGCTCACGCGCGGTTTCGACTGCTTTGGCCTTGATTTCGGACGCTGCCGCTTCCGCCTGGTTGCGGGCCTCCTCGACCACGCGCTCCGCTCTCTGTTGGGCGTCTGCGACGAGCTGGTCGGCTGCCGCTTCGCTATCCCGGGCCGCACGGCGACGGATCTCATACGCCTGCTCGTCTGCCCGTTGCCGCGCCTCGGAGATGATCTGCGACGCCTGCTGGCGGGCCTCCGCGCGCATGGTCCGGCGACCGGACTCCGCGATGTGCAATGTCGCGCGGCGGTCGGCCTCGGCCTCCTCTTCGGCGCGTTTACGGAGGTCCGCCGCGTCGGACCCGGCTCGCTCGCGGGTCTCGCTTTCCAAGCGGCGGGCCGCCGCGTCGGCGTCCGAGCGGGCCACGCGCTGGGTGCGCAGGGCGTTCAGCTCGGCCTGCTGGCGGGCCTCGATGACGACCTTCGCCGCGCGCTCCACCCCCTCGGCCTCGGCCTCCCTGCGGGTCGCCTCGGCTGTCTGCTCCACGCTCCGCTGCGTCGCCTGGGCGGCGCGCTCGGCCGCACGCTCGATGGCCTCCGCGTGATTCTCGGCTCGCTCGCGCGAGTCCTGCTCCATGCGGCGGCTGGTTGCGGCGGCCTCCTCGGCCGCGCGGCGCTCGATATCCCAGGCCCTGCGCTCCGACGTCAGGGCCTCGCGCCAGAGCGCAGGCTCGATGGCCGCAGCCGTGGGCTCCGGCGAGTGTTGGTCAGCGTGGCTGGGCTTCGGCTGCAAGCTTGTGCGGGCTTCGGGGCGGGCCCGCGGCGCCGGCGGGGCCTGCTCCGGCCGCCCAGGCAGGGCAGCCGCGGGCGTGGCAGCCGCGAGCGTGGCGATCTCGGGCTCAGGGCCGGCCTCCGGCCTACCGGCCTCCGGCTCGACAGCCTCGGGCTCAGCGACATCGTCCTCGGGAGGAAGCGTCAACCGGCCGGCCGCGGCCTGCTCGGCGTCGGTCAGCTGCTCCAGTTGCGATGTCACGCGAGCCATCAGCGCGTCCCAGCTGTCGCTGGGCTCAGGCTGGGGCTCCGGGGCCTGCGGTTGCTTCTTCTTCGTCACGCGCGCTTCCTTAACGCCTTACGCCTCAAACAACGTACGCCTCGACGCGCCGGTGCGGCCAACGCGGACGGCCGCTACCTACTTCGCGACCTCATCTCAGCATATGGAGCGGGGCTGGCGCGGGACAGAAAGAGCGCACCCCAATCGGGTGCGGGACGACCAACAGGCGGACGTGGGTGCTGGCCCTTGCGTCGTGGGGCGGTCGGCCCCCAACCGCGCGTTACGGCGAAAACGGCAGCGCGCCCGCTCTCCACGGACGCGCCGCCGTTGGTCACGCCTTTTTGGCTGCGTCGGCTAAGCCGCGACGCCACTGGCATCGTTGTCGGCCGCGATGTTGGCCTGGTCGGCCAGTACCCGGTCGAGGTCCAGCAGGATGATCAGGCGTTCCGACAGCTTGACGATGCCCATCAGGTAGTCGGATTCTTCCGTCGTCACCACGGTGGACGGTGGCTCGATGTCCCCGGATGAGATCCGCAGCACCTCGGTCACCGCGTCGACGATCACACCGATGTCCTGGTTCCCGACGTCCACGACGACGATCCGCGTCTCCTTCGTGTACTCGGTGACCTCGATCCGGAACCGCTTGCGCAGGTCCACCACGGGCGTCACCTTGCCACGCAGGTTGATGACACCCTCGACGTACTCCGGCATCCGTGGCAGCTGGGTGATCTCCTGCATGCGGATGATCTCGCGCACGGAGCTGATGTCCACGCCGTACGCTTCGGACCCCAGGTCCAAGACCACCAATTGCTGCTCCGATTGCGTGTTTTCTTCAGCCATGTCGTTGCTCCTACGGTCCGTGGTGCTGAGGCGGCGCAGGGACTGCAATCAGTCCCTGCGCCGCCATCTGCTTGCCTACTTGGTGGTGGCGGCCACCGCTCCGTTGCCGTTCAGGCTGGCCCCTTCGTGGGCGCCATCGCCTGACTCGGGAGCTGCAGGACCATGGCCATTGGTCCGCTGCTGGCGCTTCCCCCGCAACGAGGCCTCGTCCAGGCGGAACGTCGACACCAGGTCCATCAGGCTTGCGGCAGTCCCCGACAGGTCCTTCGCCGAGGTCACCATCTGGTCGACCTGGGCGCTCATCTCCTCCGCCGACGCGGACATCTCCTCGGTCGCGGCACTACTCTCCTGGGTCACCGCCGCAACCGCCTCGATGGACTTGGTCACCTCCGCAGAAGACCCGGCCATGCCCTTGGCCGCCTCCGAGTTCTGCCCAGCCACCTCGCTGATGCCGTCGATGGTCTTCACCATCTCGTCGCTGGAGGCCGAGACCTCCTCCGACGCGGCGGATATCTGCTCTACCTGGGTCGAGACCAACTGCACCGCATCGCTGATGCGCTGCAACGCCTGGCCCGACTCTTCGGTAAGCTTGGCGTTGTCTTCGACCTCCTTCGAGCCCTCCTCGGTCGCCTTGATCGAATCCTCGACGCCCTTCTGGACCGTCTCGATGAGGTTGGCTATCTCCTTAGTCGCTTCGGTCACCCGCTCTGCGAGCTTGCGGACCTCGTCCGCGACGACCGCGAATCCGCGGCCCTGCTCGCCAGCCCGTGCCGCCTCGATGGCGGCGTTGAGAGCCAGCAGGTTCGTCTGGGCTGCGATGTCGTCGATGACCGCAACGATCTTGCCGATCTCGGCTGACTGCTGGCCCAGTCCTTCGATCTTCTCGGATGCCGCCGAAACGGCACCCCGGACGCGCTCCATGCCGTCGACGGTGCGGCGCACCGCCTCCATGCCCTGCCCAGCCGCCTCCGAGATCTGGCGGGCGCCGTCGGCCGCCTCCTGCGCGTTGCGTGCGACGTCGCCGGTCGCGTTCGACACCTGGTTCACGATGGTCGACGCCCTGGTCGACCGCCGCCGCCTGCTGCTCCGAGCCCCTGGCGATCGTGTCGATGGCCGAGGTCAGTCCGGCCACGGCCTGCGTCGTCTCCTGGACCGACTGTGCCTGCTCGCTCGAGCCCTTGGCGACCTGCCCGGACGTCGATGCGATGCCCTGGGTCGCCTGCCTTGCCTGCTCGGCCGCGGTGGCCAGTACCTGCGAGGCGCTGGCCACCTCGGTGGCCGTGCTCGTCACCTCGCCAATCAGTCCTCGCAGGCTCCCGACCATCTTGGACAGCGCGTTGCCCAGCGCATCCTTCTCGGACTTGGCCGCTACGTCGACCGTGAGATCGCCGGCGGCGATCCGGTCAGCAGCGCTAACGGTTTCGGTGAGGTACTCGCGCATGTCGTTGTACGACTTGGCCATGTCGCCAACCTCGTCTGAAGAGGTCACGTTCACGTCGACCGTGACGTCACCAACCGCGATCTGCACGAGGCCATTCCGCACGGCGTTGATACCGGTGGTGATGCCCCGGGACAGGAAGAAGGCAACTGCGGCCAGCAGCGCGGCGGCCATGACGGTCCCCCACAAAAGCACGTTCTTCGCGGTCGATGCCGCGGAGGCTGAGGCCGCCGCGCGTACGTCCAACAGCGAGCGTTCCTCTGCGTCTAGATCGGCCAAGAGGCCTCGGATCCGGTCTTGGATGTCCTTGCCGGCGTCGGTCAGAACGACAGCGAGAGCGGCCTCGAAGCTCTGGGTATCGCGGAGGTTGATGGTGTCCGCGAGCTCGGCGAACTTGGCCGCGACCAGCGGTTTCAATGCGTCGATCCTCTCCGTCTGCTTCGAGTTGTCGATGGTCAGCTCACGGAGGTGAGCGATCTTCCCATCGACCACGCCGATCGCTGCCGTGTATGGCTCCAGGTAGCGATTGGCACCCGTGATGACGAACCCGCGCTGCCCGGTTTCTGCGTCCTTCAACGCGGAGTCAATCTCCGCGACGGACTCAATCACTTCGTGCGTGTGTGTCACCTGAGCCTCGTTCCGTATCAGCGAGTTCACGCTGGTGTACGACACGACGGCGATGACGACCAGCACCGCCAACGCAACTCCAAAGCCCCCGTATAGTTTGGCTCCGATCTTGATCTTCATCCACGTACTCATTCGCTCCGTGTGGTTTGACGACATCGGGTCAGCTGCACACGCGGCTTGGTTGGGCCTCGCGCAGTCCGCCTCCATCCGAACGTAGCAGCGGGGCTCGCTACACATGAGCGGACGCATGTGTAATTCCTTGTGCGGGCCTCCCCTCATAAGGGCTACATGCGCGCATGCAGTACGTGGGGCATGGGCTCAGGTGTGCGTCTGCCGCTGCCGGGGCCAGCCCGCAGGCGCGAGGTTCGGCTGTCAGGGGAGGGTCGGTGATAGGCGCTGGCGCCCTACGGGGAACCCACGACGGGCCCGGACGTCGAAGCGCCCCGCGATCTTGCGACGGCGGGGCGCTACTACGGGCCGACTGGAGAGGGGTCGGTTGGTCGGCTATGGATAGCTTTACTTACGGGAGGCTAGGCGACGCCTCGGCTTGGGAGCGGGCTCGGGCTCGGCCTCCCGATCAAAGCTGTCACCGTTTGTCATCGGCTCCCGGCCTCACGGGCTGAGCGCCTTCATGCGGAGCGCCTCGGTGAAGGCCTGCTGGGCCTCCAACTCGGACTGCACGGCTAGCTGCATCTTCTCGATGCCGGCGATGGCCTTACGGATATCCTCGTCGACGCGCTCCTTCTGGGCACGCATCGCCTCGATGGCCTCCGCCTGCGTCTCTTCGCGGATGCGCTTCGTGTCCTGGTCGGTCTGCTCCGTGACGGAGCGCCGGTAGTCCTCCGCCTCGTTGCGCACGGCCGCCATGTAGGCGTCGGCCTCTTCCCGGGCGAGGGTCGCTCGCTCAAGCTCGGCGTGGGACCCCGCCCACTTATCCTCGGCCTGCGTGCGCAGCCGCCGGGCGGCCTCCAGCTCCTCCTCGGCCTCCTCGCGCATCTGAGCGCAAAGCTCCTCGGTGGCGTCGACCGTCTGGCGCTGGACCTGCGAGCGGTACTTCTCGGCCTCGGCCTTGAGGGCCTGGGCCTGCTCCAGCTTCCGGTCCGCGTCGTGGCTATAGACCATCGCGCGGGCCAGCATCGCCGTGATGGGCTCGTCGGAGTCGGGCGCGGAGGCGAGCATCGCCGTGATGGGCTCCTCGTATCCGTGGACCGCTACCTCCTCGGCATAGCCGTTAGTGGAGCCGTTGGCCTCTTGCGTCATTGGGGGTCTCCCTCGATGGTGAGGCGCCGTCAGTAGACGGCGCACATGTCATCGCCAAAGGTCTGCCGTGTGTGCGGCCTGCCCAGCATAAGGAGGGGGCCACGGTGGGATCAGCAGGTCAACCCCCAATCGGTTTGGTGGTTTGCCCCTAGCCCAATCGGCTGAGCCCAACTCGGCCGATTTGCCAGTCGCGGGTACGCGGAGAGCGGCCGGTATAATCGCCACGATGAGTTCCCCGCCCGATGCGCGCCCCAGGTCCCTGCCCCAGCGGACCCCTTTCTACTATGGTTGGGTCATTCTCGGGGTCTCCGGTCTCGCGGTCTTCGCGTCCGGGCCCGGCCAGACCTACACCTTTTCGGTGTTCCTCGATCCCATCATCGAAGACACCGGGTGGTCCCGAACCCAGATCACGAGCATGTATGCAGCCGGCTCGCTGACGGCGGCCGGGCTGATCATCCTGGTCGGGCGTCTGCTGGACCGCTTCGGCGCGCGGAAGGTGCTCACTGGGGCCGTCGTCCTGTTCGGCTTCGCGGCGCTGTGGATGAGCCGGGTCGACTCGACGCTCGACCTCTACATTGGGTTCGCCGCCATCCGCACCCTTGGCCAGGGTGCCATGACGATGGTGCCGACGACGCTGGTGGCGATCTGGTTCGTCCGCCGGCGCGCCCAGGCGACATCGCTGGCGGTCATCGGCGGCGCGCTGAGCGCAGCGACCCTGCCGATCGCGGCGCACCTGCTGATCTCACGCTATGGCTGGCAGGGCGCCTGGGTCGGACTGGCGATCGGCATTTGGGCGGTCATGCTGCTGCCCGCCCTGCTCCTCGTGCGCCGCTCTCCTGAGTCCGTGGGGCTGCTCCCGGACGGAGCGCGCGAGTCATCGTCGTCCGCCACTTCGCAGATGACGTTGGGGTCCTCCGACGGCTTCACGCTGGCGGAGGCGATGCACACACGGGCGTTCTGGTTCCTGCTCCTGGCTGGGTCGTCCTTCTCGCTCATTGGCACGGCTCTGACCTTCCACAACGTCTCGCTCCTGACCGGCAAAGGGCTGGAGCCGGGGGTCGCCGCGGGCGTCCTCGGCGTCATGGCCCTCGTATCGCTCGGTGCGAACCTCGCGGCGGGCGTCCTGAACGATCGGTTCCCCAACCGGCTGGTGCTCGCCGGCGCACAGGGGCTGCTCATCACCGCGATGCTGTTCACCTTCGTGATCTCAGCGACGTGGATGGCTTTCGTCTATGGGGCGCTATTGGGAGTCGGCCAGGGCTTCGGCATGAACACGATCACGGTGATCTGGCCCAACTACTTCGGCCGCAAGCGCCTCGGCAGCATCAGAGGCGTCGCCATGACCAGCACCATGGCCTTCGCCGCGCTGGGACCCCTCCCCTTCAGCGTGCTGTACGACGCCTCCGGCTCCTACAGCCTGGCCATCCTCGTGTTCCTCGCGCTCCCCGTGGTCTGCGCGACGCTGGCGATCATGGCCCCGCGGCCAACCAAGGCCGCGGCCCTGGCACCCGCCTAACGCGGAGCCCGACCCGAGCCCTACGCCCGATGCCAGAGGCAGACGCAGCGGGGCCGGCTGGTGAGAAGAACCACCTTCGCGTTAGTCCAAGTTGACGATAGCCACCGGTAGCCGGGGCGCTCAGCTGGCGCGGGCGTCTAGCCTCCGCCACCACGCAGCCGCGCCACGATGACGAGGGCCAGCGCGCCTCCGGCGATGATCCCGATGATGATCAAGCCGAGGGCTGGAGCGCCGTCAAAGGGCAGCCTGAAGCGGTCAAACGGGGTTGGCGTGGGTGTTGGTCCGGGCGGGCCTTCCAGGTCGGCCGGGGGCGCAGCGGTGGCCGTGGGACGCGCCGGCACCGCGGTCGGCTGAGCAGTTGGCACGGGCGTCGCTGGGGCGGGCGTCGGCGTCGGCACCGGCGTGTCGTCGGGTTGCGGCAGTGGGGATGTCGGCGTCGGGGTTGGCTTCGGTGCCTCGGGCTGGGGGAGCACCGGCGCCGGAGCGGCGGCGGCGAAACGGTAGGCCCGGCCGTCGAAGCCAAGCACGTAGACCTCTCCGATCTCGTCGATGCCAAACGATGGGACCTGGAAACCGGCCTGGAGCAACTCGACCGGCCCGGTGCGCACCCCCTGCTCGTAGCGCAGCGCCCAGATCCGGCCCGAGCAGAAGTCGGCGTACAGGTAGTGGCCGATCAGCGCCGGGGCCCGCTGGCCCCGATAGACGCGGCCACCGGTGATGGAGCACTCCTCGCCGGCGTTTCCGTACTCCGCGACCGGCAGCTCCAGATCGCTGGCGTCACAGGTCGCCGCGAGGAAGCAGTGTGCGCCCTCCATGACGTTCCAGCCGTAGTTGCCGGCCTCCTCGACGACGTCCACCTCCTCCCAATCACTCTGCCCGACGTCCGCGACCCAGAGAGCACCCGTCGCGCCCTCACCCATGCTGTCAAACGAGAAGCGCCAGGGGTTTCGGAAGCCGTACGCCCAGACCTCCGGCCGGGGGGTCACTACATCGGGCGCCGGCACCTTCAAGCCGCCGAAGAACGGGTTGTCGGTGGGGATGACGTAGGGCTCGCCCGCCTTGGAATCACGCACGTCCAACCGGACGATCGTGCCAAGCAGCGTGCTGGGGTCCTGGCCATTGTCGAACGGATCGGCTCCCGCTCCTCCGTCCCCGAAGCCTGCGTACAGCATCCCGTCCGGACCAAACTCGATCATGCCGCCGTTATGGTTGGCGAAGGGCTGAACGACCTCGAGGATGGCTAGCTCGCTGCCAAGGTCGGCGAGGTTGCGGTCCGTCGATACAGAGAAACGCGACAGCACCGTGCGGGAGGGGCCTTCCGCCGTGTAGTTCACGTAGAAGTAGCCGTTCTCGGCGAAGTCGGGGTCGAACGCGAGGCCGAGCAGCCCCTGCTCAGTGCCCGACGAGTTGACGCGATCCCGTATGTCCATGAAGACGCCGGCGGCCGGGATGGTGTCGATGTTGGGCAGGACTCGGATGACGCCGGCCTGCTCGACGACGAAGATACGATTGCTCCCGTCGCCCGCGTGGGTCAGCAACACCGGTCGCACGAAGCGCAACTCTGGGAAGGCGCGCTCGAGGGTGACAGTCGTGCCCTCCTGAGCCAACGCGCCGTTGCTGAACGCACCGACGAACGCCGAAGAGACCAGCAGCGCCGCGATGCCGAGGGCTGATCGCACCGCCGCTACATCACCGCGCCGAGCTGCCAGGGCGTGAACTCTTCGTCCCCGAAGCCCAGCTCTTCGCTCTTTGACTTACGGCCGGACGCTGTCTGCAGAATCAGGTCGAACAGGCGCAGCCCTGCGTCGTCGAGCGACTCGCCATCCAGCACCGGGCCGAGGTTGATGTCCATGTCCTCGCGCATCGACTCGTACATCGGCGTGTTGGTAGCCAGCTTCAGGCTCGGGACCGGCTTGCAGCCGAAGACCGAGCCGCGGCCCGTGGTGAAGCAGACCATGTTGGCCCCCCCGGCCACCATCCCCGTCACCGACACGGGGTCGTAGCCCGGGGTGTTCATGAAGTTGAATCCCTTGGTCACGATCCGCTCGGCGTAGTCCACGACGTCGACCAGGTTGGTGGCCCCCCCCTTGGCCACCGCACCGAGTGACTTCTCATAGATCGTCGTCAGGCCGCCGGCCTTGTTGCCCGGCGAGGGATTGTTGTCCATCTGACCGCCGTTCTTGGCCGTATAGTCCTCCCACCAGCGGATGAAGGACAGCAGCTTGTCTGCCACCTCGGGGCTGCTGGCCCTTCGGGTCAGCAGGTGCTCAGCGCCGTAGACCTCCGGGGTCTCGCCGAGCACCGCGCTGCCTCCATGGCGGACCAACAGATCGGCGGCCTTGCCGAGGGCCGGGTTGGCGGTGATCCCGGAGTAGGCGTCGGACCCCCCGCACTCCAGGCCGAGGACGAGCTCCGAGGCCGGAACGCTCGATCGCCTCGCCCGGTTGGCCTCCTGCAGCATCTCGCGCACCCGCGCTTCGCCCTCCCGCACGCTGGCTGCCGTGCCGCCCAGGCCCTGGATGGTCATCGCCTGCACGGTGTCCCCCAGCGACAGACCCGTCGCCTCCAGGAGCGCATCCACCTGGTTGGTCTCGCAACCCAGGCCGACGATAAGCACGCCGGCGAAGTTGGGGTGGCGCGCATAGCCGGCGATCGTGCGCTGGAGCAGCGTCATCCCACCGCCGTGCGCGTCCATGCCACAACCGTAGCCGTGGGTCAACGCGACGACTCCATCGACGTTGGCGAACTCAGCCGGCATCGCGCGGAAGCGGTCCGCGATGTACCTAGCGACGGTCGCCGAGCAGTTCACGGTGGTGAGCACGCCGACGTAGTTGCGGGTCGCCACCTGGCCGTCGGCGCGGACGTAGCCGTCGAAGCTCGCCGCCTCGGTGGCGGGAAAGAAGTCAGTCGGCCTGGCCTCAGAGCCCGCCGCGTAGTCACGCGCGAAGGCACGTACCTCGACGTTGTGAGTGTGTACGTGGTCGCCGGGTGCGACGTCTTGGCTCGCAAAACCGATGATCTGGCCGTACTTGCGTACCGCCTCGCCCTCCGCGATGGCACGGATCGCGACCTTGTGGCCGGCCGGAATGGCCACGGCCACGGCGACGCCCTCGCTCGGGAGCTCGGTCGCGGCAGCGAGGTCCTCGACGGCGACGACGACGTTATCGGCAGCGCTTAGCCTGACAGCCCGTGGCCTCGTGGTGGTCATATGTCCTCTCCGCGCCACCTAGAGCGGCGCGCCTGCGGGGTCCGCCTAGACCTGTTGCTTCCAGCCCTTGCCACGGGCTTCGAAGCGGCCGTGCAGGTCCTCCAGCGCCCTCGCGTCTATGTGCGGGCGCCGCACGATCGTCTCAACGTTGGAGCGCATGTGGGCTGTGTTCTGCGTGCCGATGATCGCCGTATCCACCTCTGGATGGGCAAAGGTGAACGCCATCGCCAGCAGAATACGGTCGTCGGGCGCACCGGCGACCCTGCCATCGGCGCGCATCGCTTCGGCTCGGCGGAAGTACTCCGCCGAATAGGTCGACGGCGCTTCGCTGGCGCCCCAAGCGCCGTTGGCGATGGGGCGTTTCACGATGACGCCCATGCCCTTGGCCTTCGCCGCCTTCAGCAGTCCGGTCGTGCGGGCATGCTGATCGACCAAGTTGAACGAGGTCTGGAGCGTGTCGAAGTCGCCGCTGTCCACCGCCCAGCGAGCGGCTGCGTTGTCGCCGCTATAACCCAGGAACCGTGCCTTGCCCGCATCCCTTGCCCGCTGGAGAACGTCGATCACGTCGCCTTGCTCCAGTATCTCCACCGAGCACGAGTGCAGCTGAAGCACATCGACGCGGTCGGTCTTCATCAGGCGGAGGCTGCGGTCGATGCTGTGCTCCAGCGTCTCGCGCGTCCACGCCTCGCCTTGCCAGTCTCCGGCGGCGTGTCCACACTTGGTGGCCAGCACGTACTGGTCCCGGCGGTCGGCCACCGTCTTGCCGATGAGCTCCTCGCTGAGGCCGTAGCAGGCAGCGGTATCCAGAAAGTTGATACCCGCGTCGAGCGCGGCACCCAACACCTGACCCGCGCGCCCCACGGGGTCGTCCGTCTGGCTCTCACCGATCTCGGCAAGGCCGGCGCCGAGCCGCGTGATCCGGAGGCCGGTCCGCCCGAGTTCGGTCGTCTCCATTGGGGCAACCGTACCACGGGCCTCGAGTGCGGTCACCCAGCGCGGGTACCCAAGCCTGGGCAGCGCTCGACGGTCACGCGCCGGACCGCCATGGCTTCCGTTAGGAGAGCAACGCCGCGGTTGGGTTCCGGTATCGGACGCCGCGGGCGGCGCCACTTTCCACCGATCGAGAACCGAGACGAATTGGAAGCAGGCTAGCGGCCGATTTGGTGGTGAGCCCTACATCGGCCCGGCGCGTCCACTGCTACCGTCGATAGAAGGAAACACCCAATCCTGGGTCATGTATCGCGGCCGCGAGCACGTGCTTGCGCCGTTCACGCCGGAGGAGGCGTAGCTTGCAGCTCGTCGGGCGGCTCCCCCAGATGGGACGCGTCTTCGGACGCCTCAGCGCGCTCTTGAGCGCGGCGGCCGCCCTACTGCCCAAACGCAGCGGGATGCCTGACGCAGCGCCCTCCGGCGCACCCAGCACATCCGTCTACGAGGTGCTCACCCAACGGGTCAGCCTGCCGATCATCGTGACTGTGGTCCCTCTCCTCACGTTCGCCTTCGGCATAACGGCGATTACGGCGGAAGGCGTCTCCAGCCAGGCGAGCGGTTACCTCCAGGCGACGGCCCTGCCGGGAGTGCTCGTCGCGTTCATGCTCGCCGCCCACGCATGGCGTGCGCGGCTGCAAGCGGCGGCGATCGGGGCGCTGGAGCCTATTAGCAACCTCAGTTCCGAGGACTTCGCCTCCGTCCGTAACCGAACTCTCCAGCCGCGCCGCTCGGGCGAGGTCGCGGCACTCGCGGCCGGTTTCCTTGCCTGGGCTGCCTTCGAGCGGGCGTGGGACATCAGTCTGGTGTACCCGCTGACCGAGGGGTGGGTACTCGTCTCGCACCTGCTTCTCTACTTGACCATCGGATGGTTCGCATTCGCCACCACGGTCTCCGCCTACGCGCTGGTGTCGCTGGCGCGGGGAGGCCTTCGGATCGACATCCATCGCCAGGCGCCCGTGGAGGCGTTCGCCCGCTGGGGGCTCGCCATGGCGGGCTCCCTCGCCGGGGCGACGCTGATCGGGGTCGCACTGTCGCCGGCATCGGTCATTTCCGGCGGTTCGACCATCCTTCTCGTCGGTTTGCTGCTGGGCGGTGCCGTCGTGGTCGTCGGGACCGCGCTGCTGCCCGCATACCTGGCGCTTGCGCCACTGAAGGCGGCGCGTCGCCAGATGGCGAGAGAGAAGATCGCTGAGTTCTCCGAGCTGATGGAGGCACGAGCCCAGGAGGGCGCGGACGCGCCGGCGCCGCCCGCGATGGCTGCGAACTACGCCTCGTGGGTGACGTACGAGCGGGTGGTCGCAGGGACCCCCGCGGTTCCCGGTGGCATCGGCACGATGGTCATGCTGGGGGCACTGGTCGCCCTGCCCGCGACCGTACTGGCGCTCAGGCTCGTCGTCTAAGCGCTACTCCCCTAGAGGCTAGGCGCTAGTCGCGACGGCGCTTGAAGCGCTGAAGGAAGCCCGGCAGCTCGATCTCCGGCTCCGACTCGATACGTTCGGTTCCCTCGTCGACCGCCAGCGTGTCTTCGAGCAGGTCCTCGAAGCTTGGCCCGAACCCGTCGTCCGCGGGCAGGCCCGTCGCGATGATCGTGACCCGTACCTCCTCTTCGAGGCGTGGGTCGGTCACCATGCCGAAGATGATGTTCGCGTCCGGGTCGACCGACCGGCTGATGAAGGCCGCGGCCTGGTTGACTTCCTGGAGGGTCAGGTCGGGACCGCCGGCTACGTTGAGCAGCACCCGCGTGGCGCCTTCGATGGGCGCATCGAGTAGCGGGCTGGCGATGGCCGCGCGGGCGGCGGCGATGGCCCGGTCGGGACCCCGGCCGGTGCCGATGGCGATCCATGCAGGCCCGGCCGCCTCCATGACCGTCTTCACGTCGGCAAAGTCCAGGTTGATCTCGCCGGGCACCGTGACCAGCTCGGCGATGGATTGGACGCCCTGACGCAGCACGTCGTCGGCGATGCGGAAGGCATTCTCGGTGGTCATCGTCTCGTCGGAGATCGCGGTGAGGCGGTCGTTCGGGATGAGGATCAACGTGTCGACGTGGTCCTTCATGTGGAGCACGCCCTCGTTCGCCTGGTTGGTGCGCGTGCGCCCCTCGAAACTAAACGGTTTGGTGACCACCGCGATGGTCAGCGCGCCGCTCTCTTTGGCGATCTGCGCGATGACTGGCGCCGCGCCGGTCCCGGTGCCCCCGCCCATCCCGGCGGCGACGAAGATCATGTCCGTACCGTCGATGAGTTCGAGGATCTCCTCGCGCGACTCCTCAGCCGCCTCCCGGCCGATCTCGGGGTCGCCGCCGACGCCAAGGCCGCGGGTGAGCCGGTCGCCGATGCGGAGCTTCTGCTCCACATCGAGGTGAAGGAGGTGCTGCGCGTCCGTGTTGATCGCGATGTACTCCACGCCAGTGATCGGCTGGCGGAACATCCGCGCCACGGCGTTCGAGCCGCCGCCTCCGACGCCGATCACTTTGACGGTGGCGACGCCGTAGAGCTGGGCCGCGGCCGTCTTGGATTCATCTGCCATGCGCGCGCTCGGCTCCTTGGCCGCTTTGGTCACTTTGGCCGCTTTGCGGGCCTTCTTCGTCTCGGCGGGTGCGTCCGCGCCCGGGATGACGTCCCGGGCCAGACCGTCGCGGCCCTCGAGCAGCCGCATGAGCCGCACCCACGCGACAGATGGTACCTCAGAAGGCTTCACCAGTCCCTGCTCAAGCGCGGCGAGCTGTTCGTGGGGAACGTGCAGGTCCGTCGCGAGATCCTCGATCGTGAACCCGCGCTCATGACGCAGCTCGCGAACGTGTTTCGCAATCTTGACCAGCTCGGAGGGAGGCTTACCGGGCAACGCGGACCAGCGCTCCACGACCTCATTGGCAAAGCGCAGCCAGTTGCCGCGTCCCATCCGTACCGTGTCGACACTGTTGGTCATCATTCCCCTTCGTCGAACCGCTCGAGGATCGCACCGACCTCGCGCCGGTCGTAGCCCGACTGCTCGACGAACATGCGGAATCGCGACCGCGCCCGGCTGAGCCGTGCCGTCACGGCGCTGGGGCTCCGCGCGTCCAACATGACCTCGAGCTCGTCGGGGGTATGTCCATCCTGGTAGCGGAGCTTCAGGGCCGATGCGTCTCGGGGAAAATCGCGCTCGAAGCGCTGCCAGGGTCCATCGTCCGCGCCAAAGACCTCAGCGATGTCCAACGGTGGCCGGGAGGTGGGAACCGACCCGTTCGAGGCTGCCTGAGCACGGTCCCTGAGCGCGTTGGCCCGCCCCTGCGCTGACCACAGCTGGCGAAAGCGTTCTTCCACCGTTGCCGCGAACCACTCCGTCGTGAAGCGACGGTCCTTGACGGTGCCCACCGCGGCCAGCAGATCGACGAGCGCATCACGCGCCGCATCGTCACGAAACGCGGCTGGGATGCTCGATAGGCCCCATTGGTCCGCGTTGTCGTGGATGCGGCTTGCGAGCTCACCGAACAGGGTGCGAATCTCGGACGACGCGTGCCTATTCGTGACCGACACCGGCCTCTCCGCGAGGAGGGCGTGGAGCCGCTTCACGATCTCCTCATCCGAGTAGTAGCTGGGCCCCGTGCTCGTGCTCATTCGGTACTCCCGAACGTGTCCGCAAAACGGCGTCCAAGGCTTCGTGAAGCCGTGGACGTCTTTCCCGTGACCGTCCCGAGTGATCATACCAGAAAGCCAGCATACCGGCGCAAGACGATCCGGCCCCACCTCCACACCGACTTTGCGGAAGGCCGGCAGACCCGTCCGCGGGCCCCACGCGGTACGCTTAGCCCCATGTCCAAGCATCGATCGTGGCTAGCTCGAACCGGCCTAGCGTCACCCGCTCGAATCAACCTGATTGCGGCGGTTCTGCTCCCTCTCGTCGTCTTCGTCGCCGCCGCATGCAGCAGCGGCTCGCCCCCGAGCGGCGCCGGGGTTGCCAAGGCCGTCTGGGACCAGTTCGAGCGTCACCCCGAGGCCTATCGCTTCGCGGTCGATGACGACGTCGTCGTGAGGGTCGCGTACCCCAGTGAGGTCATCCGCTGGTCGTGGGCCGCCATCCTCACGCACATCCCCACGCTGTCGAGCATCGAGCTGGACCGCGAGGGCGAGGTACTGCGCACCCACTTCCAGGGCGGCGATGGCGAGGCCCGCCTTCGCAAGGCGCTGCGCGACGACGCAACGATGGCCCGCGTCCGCGACCTGCTCGCGAAGATCGGCGACGATACCAGGCTCGACTTCAGTCCCGTGCGCTAAGCACCTGGGCCCGTGCCCTAAGCCCCTGAGGCCTGTCATTGGCCGGGTGCGAACGGGTGTGATCGCGTCGGCCGTCCCGGTCGCCATTAGCCTGCCCGGAGCAAATCGGAGAAGACCCATGGAGTACGCGCGTCTCGGCAACTCGGGCCTCAAGGTATCGCCGACGTGCCTCGGCACCAACATGATGGGCGCCTATGTCGACGACCGGCGGAGCGCCGAGCTCATCGACGCGTTCCTCGAAACAGGCGGGAACTTCATCGATACCGCGGACATCTACTCGGCTGGCGCGTCGGAAGAGGCGATCGGCAAGGCGCTGAAGGGGCACCGGCAGGAGGCCATCGTCGCGACCAAAGTGGCGGGGCCGGCAGGCGAGGGCCCCAACGACAAGGGGGCCAGCCGAGCGCATATCCTGGCTTCCGCGGAGGCAAGCCTCCGCCGTCTTCAGACCGACTACATCGACCTCTACATCCTGCACTTCTGGGACAAAGACACCGCGCTCAGCGAGACCCTCCGCGCCATGGATGACCTCGTGCGTCAGGGCAAGGTCCGCTACGTGGGCGTCTCCAACTACCAGAGCTGGCAGGCAGTCCAAGCGCTCTGGACGGCAGACCAACTCGGCCTGGACCCCATCCGCTCCATCCAGCTCCGCTACAGCTTTCTGCGCCGCGAGCCCGAGCCCGAGGTATTCCCGGCCGCGCTCGAACACGGGCTCGCCATCACGCCCTACTGGCTGCTGGAGGCCGGCGTGTTCACCGGTGAGTACCGCCGTGGCGAGCAGCCCGACGCCGACAGCCGCTTCGGCCAGCGCCCGCGCATGGCGGAGATGTTCATGAAGGACGAGGCGCTGGACGTTGCCGACCGCGTCCAGGCCATCGCGGACCGGAGCGGCCACTCACCGACGGACGTCGTCATCGCGTGGGCCCTGGCCAAGCCTGCCATCACGTCGGTAATCGTCGGCACCAGCCGCGTCGAGCAGGTCAAGGCCAATAACTCGGCGGCGGACGTGCGCCTTTCAGACGAAGACCTGGCGGAGCTCGAACAGCTGGGCGCGAGGCCGTCACCTCCCGGACCGTAGGCGCGGCCACGGGGCCCTCGCGTTGCACGCGAACATGGTAGCGGCCATTCGTCCGGCCATTTCGTCCGGGTTGTAAGGGGCGCCACGCGGATGCTAGCATCCCCCGCGCGGGATACCCCTCATGGCCGTCCAAAAGAAGACCAACGAAAGCCTGGACGAACTCCATCGACGCCGAGACGAGGCGCTGGCCTCCGGTGGCGAGGCCCGCGTCGAGCAGCAACACTCCCGGGGGAAGCTGACGGCGCGCGAGCGCATCAGCCTGCTGCTGGACCCCGGCTCGTTTGATGAGCTCGACTCCCTCGTCACCCACCGGGCCACCGAATTCGGGGCGGCGGAAAAGCGCTACCCCGGCGATGCCGTCGTGACCGGATACGGCAAGATCAACGGTCGGCTGACTTACGTGTTCGCCCAGGACTTCACGGTCTTCGGCGGGTCGCTCTCCGAGGTCGTCGCCGAGAAGATCTGCAAGGTCATGGACATGGCCATGCGCAACGGCGCACCCATCGTCGGGCTGAACGACTCCGGCGGTGCGCGCATCCAGGAGGGCGTCGTCAGCCTCGCGGGCTACGGCGACATCTTCATGCGCAACACCATCGCTTCAGGCGTGGTCCCGCAGATATCCGCGGTGCTCGGCCCATCGGCCGGCGGCGCCGTCTACTCGCCCGCCATCACCGACTTCACGCTGATGGTCCGCGGCATCTCGCAGATGTTCATCACGGGCCCCGACGTCGTGAAGGCGGTCACCGGCGAGGACGTGACCCTCGAGGAGCTCGGCGGCGCGGACAGCCACGCCCGGCTGTCGGGTGTCGCCCACTTCGTGCTCGACTCCGAAGAGGAGTGCATGGAGACCATCCGGGCGCTGTTGTCCTATCTGCCGCAGAACAACATGGACGACCCGCCCCTCGGCGACCAGGAGGACGACCCGGACCGCACCGAGCAGTCGCTGCGCGAGGTGGTGCCGGACGACCCCTCCCGGCCCTACGATATGATGGAGGTCATCGAGGCGGTCGTCGACGACGGCGAGTTCCTCGCGGTCCAGCGCGACTTCGCCCCCAACATCATCGTGGGCTTCGGACGCTTGGGCGGCCGCAGCATCGGCCTCGTCGCGCAGCAGCCGTCGTACCTCGCGGGCGTCATCGACATCCACGCGTCGGTCAAGGCCGCGCGCTTCGTCCGCTTCTGCGACGCCTTCAACATCGCCATCGTCACCTTTGTTGACGTACCTGGCTACATGCCCGGCACCGAGCAGGAGCATCGGGGCATCATTCGCCAGGGCGCCAAGCTGCTGTATGCATACGCCGAAGCGACGGTGCCCAAGCTCACCGTGGTGACCCGCAAGGCGTACGGCGGCGCGTATATCGTCATGGGCTCCAAGCACCTCCGCGCCGACGTCAATTTCGCCTGGCCCACTGCGGAGATCGCGGTCATGGGCCCCGACGCGGCCGTCAACGTCATCCACCGCCGACGGTTGGCCGAGTCGGAGAACGTCGAGGCCGAGCGCGCCGAGCTCGTCGACGCGTACCGTGAGACTTTCGCAACGCCCTACCAGGCGGCGGAGCGCGGCTACATCGACGACGTCATCGACCCCGCCGAGACACGCCCCAAGCTCATCCGCGCACTGGACATGCTCCAGAACAAGCGCGACACGCTGCCGCCCAAGAAACACGGCAACATCCCGCTGTAGCAGCGCGGCACCCGTGCTGGCGCGGCGCGCCGGTTTCGCTCTCGCGTGATCCTGATTCCCGACGTGCCGGGGCGAGGATCTGGCACGGCGCAACGACGACTGTCGTCGGTCAGATCCTTCGCGGAGCCTGTCCTGAGCGAAGCCGAAGGGCTCAGGATGACAGTGGGCCCCGCTAGCCGCCTCCGCGCGTCCAAACGCAGCGGAACTGCTCGACCTCGCCCGCCTCGGTGTCCGCGGCTCCCGCGCTCCACACCCTGAACCCACAGGCGCGGAAGAAGTAAGCGGAGGCCCAGTCGGTCTCCGCTTCGAGGCGGTCCAGCCGGTGGCGGTCCGTGACCTCGGCGATCATCGATCGTGCTACGCCCCGGCGCCGCGACTCCAGCGCCACCGCGATGTGCTGCACCACGGCCTCGCCCGGCTCAACGAGCGCCACGCCGATGCAGCCGACCGCATCGGCGTCTCGCACGTGTGCGTACAGGCGCCAGTCGGCCCGCGCCGCGTACTGCTCCAGCAGGCGCTCGACGTGGCCGGGCGACGGGTCCGCCATGGCCAGCGCCAGCAGGTGACGAGCGCTCGCCCCGTCGGCCGGGACCAGGCCCTCGCTCACTCGGCGGTCCAGGTGCAGCGGAAGCGCTCCACGCCATCCTCCGCCTTGCCCAGCGCCTCGATTTCGAACCCGCACGTGTCAAACTGCGCGAGCTCGGTGGCGAAGGCGATGCCCCCCAGCTCCCGCACGCCCAGGCGCTCCGCGAGCGTGCCGATCATCGCCGGGCCGACCTCTAGGCCAGCGGGGCCAGCCAAAACCGCGAGGTGGTGGACCACCGCGGCATCCTGCTGACCAACCGTTGGGCCCGATTCGACACCGGCGATGCCCACCGCCTCGCCGTCACGGAGGTAGGCGAACAATGCCAGCGCTGGGTCACCGGCGTAGCGGCTGAGCGCACCCTCCAGGTCCGCGAGGTCTGGATTGCCCATGGCGACCGACAGCACTCGGCCCATCGGGACCTCGTCACCGACGTCCTCGAACGGGACCAGCTCCGCTTCGGACACCTCGGCTGCCCGGCTAGCCCGCCGCCACGCCGGTCAGCTCGTCCACGAACTCCTTGAGCAAGCCACGGAAGATCTCCGGGTTCGCCGTTGTGACGGAGCTTCCGCCGTTGGGGTAGATGGCCAGTTTGGAATTCGGAATGCTCTTGTGCAGCTCGATGGCGTGGTCCAGTGGGTGCACGGGGTCCGGCACGTTGTCGCCGCGCACGATCAGGACCGGTACCGAACACGTCTTGGCGGACTCGCGCAGGTTGTAGAAGGCCTGGAGGTCAGGCTCGTTGCGGATGTTGAAGTAGTTCGTCATCACTGCCTGCCAGTCCTCGCCGTGCTGGAGCTTGGCAGTCGCCTTGCGCTCCTCCGGCATGGTGTCGGGGCTGAAGCCAGCGTTGAGCTGCGAGTTCCCCGCCGGGTCGTTCGCGATGATCGCCGCGTCAATGACGCAGCCGATGGTCCGGTCCGCGTGATCGATGCCGAAGCGCAACGCGACCCTGGCTCCGAGGCTCACGCCGTGGATGATGGCCTTGTCGATGCCAAGGTGGTCCAGCAGGCCCACCACGTCGTCGACCCAGGCCGACGGCGGAATCTGGGCTACGTGCTCGCTGCGCCCCATGCTGCGCATGTCCGGCACGATGACGCGTAGGCCATCGGCGGCGATCGCCCCGGCGACCTCCGCGAAGTAGTGGCCGCTGCCGGCGGCGCCGTGCAACATTACGAGCGGCGTGCCGCTCCCCTGGTCCTCGTAGTAGTGCGTCAATCCGTTGATGGTCGCTGTGGGCATCGTTCCCCTCCTGCCGCTGAGTTGGCGGAGCGTACCACAGCACCCGCCGGGGCGGCGGCCCGTGCTATCGTGCTCGCGAGCCGAAACGGGTGGTGTCATCATGGAGTTTCGAGTAGGCCACGACGTCCGGTACGAGATCGTCGTGGACGCGCCCAACGCGGCGGAGGCCGAGCGCACGGCCGCCGGCGTCCCCTACGACCAGTGGAAGCTGCGCTACGTGTCCAACGAGGACGTCGTGGCCTTCGAGGATGACCCGCGCAACCCACAAGCGGAGTAGGCGAGGACTCCGCACAGAAGGGCCTGTCCCCCGCGGTTGCGCTGGGCTTGTGGGCATTCGAGAACAGCCGCCACCGGGACCGCGACATGGGCGCGGTTGCCGGTGCAACCGGGCGCTCCTATAATTGCCGACGGCTTCACGGCGGGGCGCGTCCGCCGTATGCAGCAACCCTGCATCCGGGTCGTCGGCTCCTCAAGAAAGTCACGCAACTGATGGCCTCAATGGCCGGGAAAGAGCTTGGCTTCAGCCGACGATACCGCGGTAGTCAGGGGCTGCGCAGGGCCATCATCGGCGCTGTGTGCCTGACTTACTCAACCGAAAGGCCAATGTGACATGCTGGACCTTCTGAACATCGCGCGAACGGAAGCCGATGGAGGCGACCTGCTGGGGCTTCTGTCGAGCCTTTTCGAGCCCACCGACGTACGACCTACCGGATACCCTGACGCCGTGATCTGGCGAGGTGGGAACCATGACGGGAAGGTCAGTCCCATTGCCCATTCCCTGACCGACGCCTACGCGTTGCTCGGCACGGTGGCGGCGGCCGATGTGCTGGGTCTGCCCTTCTATGCCGTGCCGATGTGGTCTCAGATCAGGCACGACAAGAAGCTTGAGCCACTCAGCTGGTTCGGCAACATGCCCTGCATTTCAATCAAGTGGTCGACAGCAGGCGACGCCTACGTTAACGACGGGAAGGGCGGCAAGGTCGTCGTCATGGGGAAATCCGGCAACGCGCCACTACGCACCCAAGCTGGCGTGTACTGCAACGTTCGGCCATACGGACCCACCACGGTGGTCCGCTGCATGCCATGCCTCCCCTATTCGCAGGATAGGGCGGCCTTCAACGTCGATGCCAAAACGGGGATCGTCCACTCGGAGATGAACACACCGGGTATCCAGATGGCGTATGCCTGCCGCCTGTTCCTCAAGATGGTTCACGAGACCAAGAGACTCGGCCGCGTCGCGATGAAGCCGACGCAGGCTATGGAAGACGGCATCAACGCAGGGCTGCTTTCATGGATGCTCCAGGGCACGCAATTCACGGTAGGCCGCAAATATGCCGTCGATGGCTACGAAGAACATCGTGAGTCCGTGGATCGCATCGTCGCTTTGCTACCGAGCGATTTTAAAGATGGAATGGAATCGTGGAGCGGCCAGATAGAGCAGCATATTTCTGATACCAACTTCGGTCTTCTCCTCTGGGATTTGATTGAAAAGCGGGACAACATAGTCCTTGCAACCGACCTCGACGGTGACCGGCTTACCGACCTTCTGGCGGATGCATCTGACCCTCTACGCAGATTTGGGCAATTGGTGCTGGATCACGCCGGTACCAACACCAAAATGGACAGCAAGATGTGGGCAAGCATGGGCTACACGACCGGCAATGGCCGTGACATGACATCGGTCATGTATCGCATGGAAGGCCCGCCCATCCATGAGCAGACCCTTGGATCAGCCGACGCCATGCTCCTTCGCCTCCTCGATGGTGACGAGTCGATGGGTGGCACCAAGAGTCCCTATGACCCTCGCATCCACTTCGTCCTCATCAGAGATGCCTACCTCGATGCCAACCCAGGCAACAAGGAACTGAGCGATTGGTTGGATGCCGCATTGGCCACTTTTGACGGTATCTATGCTGGTACACGCCCAGGGTTCCTTGAAGGCTACAAGGCCCTCAAAGAGGCAATCACCCCCTGGGGCGCGCAGAGCCCAGGTTAGGAGGCTGGTGAACATGCGCAAGAACGTAACGGTCGTTGGGGCGGGCAACGTCGGGGCGACCACGGCGCAGCGCCTGTACGAGCGCGGCTACATGGACGTGGTGCTGGTGGACGTGGTCGAAGGGATGCCACAGGGCAAGGCGCTTGATATTGCCCAGTCAGGGCCCGTGCTGGGCGTCGACGCCAGCATCGTCGGCACCAACGGCTACGAGGAGACCGCCGGCTCCGACGTCGTCGTCGTCACCGCCGGCATCGCGCGCAAGCCTGGCATGAGCCGGGACGACCTGCTCTTCACCAACATGAAGATCGTCGGCTCCGTGGTCGGGGAGGTGGTGAAACACTCGCCCGACTGCGTCCTCGTCGTCGTCTCCAACCCCCTGGACGCGATGGTGCAGCACGCCTACGGCGTCGCCGGCTTTCCCAAGTCGCGGGTCGTCGGCATGGCCGGCGTCCTGGACACCGCGCGCTTCCGGACCTTCCTGGCCGAGGAGCTTGGCGTCTCCGTCCGCGACATTCAGGCCTACGTCCTCGGCGGGCACGGCGACCAGATGGTGCCGCTGGTGAAGCACACCACCGTTGGCGGCGTCTCCATAGGCGAGCTGCTCAGCCCCGATCGGCTAGCGGCGATCATCGAGCGCACCAAGGGCGGCGGCGGTGAGATCGTCGCGCTCCTCAAGGCCGGCAGCGCCTTCTACGCACCCTCCGCCGCGGCAGCCGAGATGGTCGACGCGATCCTGCTGGACCAGAAGCGCCAGCTCCCCTGCGCCGCCCTGCTGGAAGGCGAGTACGGCATCGACGGTGTCTACATGGGCGTGCCGGTGATCCTCGGCGCAGGGGGCGTGGAGCGCGTCGTCGAGCTCGAGCTGACACACGCAGAACGCGAAGGCATGGGAAAGTCGGCCGACGGCGTGCGCGAGCTGATCGACGCCATGGCCAAGGCGCCGGCGTAGCGAGCGCCGACCGCGAGCCACCGCCATGCTTGGCGCCCTTCTTGCGTCATCCTGAGCCCTTCGGCTTCGCTTAGGACAGGCTCCGCGAAGGACCTGACACAGCACACCGGCGTCCGTGGTCCACCAGGTTCTTCGTCGCCGCGCTCCTCAGAATGACAGACCCATGCTGAGACGAACATCGGCATCGGGCTATTAGGATAGGCGCATGAGCCCACAGCGCATCATTCCACTGGAGCCCGCCGACGCCGAGCCGAGTGAGCACCCCGCGCTGACCGACGTGATCATGGCCCTCTACCTTGAGGGCCTGCCCCACGACTTGCGCGAGGTCGAGGACGAGGTGCTGTACGCGGCGGGCCCGCTCCGCACCGCGGCCGAAGCGGCCTTCGCCCTGGGCTGTGCCCTCGGCATCGAGTTCCCGGACCTTGTCGGGCCGGTGCTTCGGCAGACCCACGACGACGTCGACGAGATCCTCGATGAGTGCCGCGAGCCGCTGTCGGAGCAGGTCGAGGAGGCGCGCGCGTCGGGTGGCGAGGTCACGGCCACGGTCTTCATGGCAGACCTGTTCGCCCCGCTGGGCGAGGACGAGCCCGTCGAAGACGAGGTCGCCTACAACGTCCTCAGCATCGCCTTCGAGTACGGCTGCATCCTCGCGTCGGTCCAGCGCGCGGCCGCGATGGTCGTCCGCAACGCGCACAACCGCGCCGTGGCGGCGGAGCCCGGTCCATACGCGCCGGGGCCGTCGCCGGACCAGCCAGTGCAGGACCTGGCCCGCGAGCTCGTCGCCGCCTACCAGAAGGACTTCGGCTTCGGGGCGAGCTAGCGCAGCACGCGCGCAGGCGCCTGCTGCAAAGCGCGCACCGGGGCGGGTGGGCGAGAACAACCACCTAAGCGTTGGCTGGGTCACAAGCGTACGCCGCCATCCACGCGGACGATAGCCTGCCGAGCGCCCACGCCGTCTGTGCGCGGCCTGGTCACCTACGGCTGCCGTCGACCCTGGGCTAGCGGGGTCGAGGTTCCTCCCACCCTCACCCACCCCGGCGCGCCGGTCCTGGATACGCGGTGGTGTCCTAGCGCGTCAGGAAGTCGAGCACCAGCTTATTGAACTCGTCGACCTTCTCGTATTGGATGAAGTGGCCGGCGCCGGCCCACACGTGCAGCTGCGAGTTCGGAATCGTCGCCAGGGACAGCATCGCGCCCTCCACCGGGACCATCCAGTCCTGCTGGCCCCACAGGATGAGCGTCTCGATCTCCATGCCTCCCATCTCAGCCCACAGGTTGCTCGGTGACGAACCGTACTGACCGGCGGATTCTAGGTGGCCCGGCGTCATCGCCGAGTTGAAGCGCCGGTCGATCAGGTCGTCGGTCAGCAGGCTTGGGTCGGGAACGAACAGCTCCATCATGCGCGCCATGCGCTCGCGCGTCGGCTCTGCCCTGAACTCGCCCAGCGCCTTGATGCCCTCAGCTGGCGTCGGGGAGTAGGCTTGCCGAGGCAAGGGGTTGTTGTTCGCCTGGAGCACGAGCTTGCCGGTCCGCTGCGGGAAGTCCAGGGCGAACCGCAGCGCCGGGACGGCCGAGGCCGACGACGCGTAGAAGTGCGCCCGGTCGATGCCCAACTGGTCCAATAGGCTCGCGTAGAGCCGGGCCAGCGCTGTGTCCCCCGGCACGCCCTCGGGACGCTTGGCCGTCTTGTCCGACCCTCCATAGCCGGGCATGTCGACGAGCAGCATGCGGAAGTGCGGCGCAAGCCCCTCGACGTTGAAGCGCGTGTTGTCCCAGGCGTTCGCGCCAGGGCCGCCGCCGTGGAAGCACAGCAGCGCCGGGTTCGAGGGGTCGCCCACGTCGTTGTAGTGCAGCGCGACGCCGTCGACGGTCGCGAAACGGTCGGTCTCTTCCTTTGTGTAGGGCATTTCTACCTCCATTTCCTGGGACGCGCGGGCGAGGCGGCTAATCGTTCAGAAAGCCGACGACGAGCCGGTTCCACTCGTCGGCGCGCTCGTACTGCGGCCAGTGCCCGCACCCCGCTCCGAAAAAGTGGACGCGAGCGTTCGGTATCTCCCACATCGCCGCCAGCGCACGGTCCATTGGCACGTCACGGTCCGCCGCGCCCCAAATGATGAGCGTCGGCGCACCTACGTCCTGGATGAACGTCAGCAGGTTCTCCGGTGGCCCCTTGATGTTGTCGCGGGCCTCCCGATAGCCGGGCGCATGCGCGGCCTCGTAGCGCAACTCGATGGCCTCCTCGCGAAGCTCCGGCCGCGATATCTGAATGTCCATGACCGCGCGGAGCCGCTCCATCGTGGGGTCGTTGGAGAAGGCTGCCGTGTACGCCGCCCCCTCGACCGGCAAGGGGTTGAACAGGCTCTTGCCCAGCCCCGTCGGCGCGTCGACAACCACCCTGCCCACGCGGTCCGGGAAGCGGGTGGCGAAGCGCAGCACCGGCCCGGCGCCCGGCGAGCCGCCGTAGAGGTGCGCCTTCTCGATCCCCAGCGCATCCATGAAGTCGCGCAGCACGTCCGAGTAGAAGATGGTGCGCGGCCCGTCCGAGGTTACCTGCTTGTCGGACCCGCCCTGCGGAGGCAGGTTGACCAGCAGGGTGCGGAACCGTTGCGACAGCGCCCCGATGTTGGCGCGGTTCTGCCCCCAGGCTGTGGCGCCGAACGCGGTCGCCGCGACGCAGATGAGGGTCGGCGCATCACTGACGCCCTCCGGCGCGGCCTCGTGGTACTGGACCAACACGCCGTTGGCGTCGACGGTCCTCGTCGTATTCTCGGAGGTCAGGGTCATGGCAGTGTCCCTACGCCATCGGCGGCGCCGAACGCCCCGCCCTACGCTCGGATGCTGGCCTTATCGAGCACCGCCTTGGTTGAGACGATGTGCCTGCCGAGCCCCAGCTCGCCCGGCGAGATACCGAACGCGAGACCTAGCAGCTGCGGCAAGTGCAGGATGGGCAGGTTTATCTTCTCGCCGCGCTGGGCGGCCGCCTTCGGCTGGTAGCCATCCAGGTTCAGGTGGCACAGCGGGCACGGCGTCACCATGGCGTCGGCACCATGCTCCATGGCGCTGTGGGTGTGGTTGCCCACCATGGCCGTGGAGTTGGCCTCGTTGATCATGAGGATGGGGAAGCCGCAGCACTTGGTGCGGCCCGGAAAGTTGACCGGCTCCGACCCGACGGCTTCGATCACCCGCTCCAAGTAGTACTCGCGGCCGGGGTTCTCATCGAGGCCAAGCGCGTCCGAGGGCCGCAGGATGTAGCAGCCGTAGAACGGCGCGACCTTCAGGTCCGGCATGGGGTTGGTCACCAGCGCCTTCACCTTGTCCAGACCGACCTCCTCGACCAGGACCCAGACCAGGTGCTTGACCACGATGCGCCCGGTGTACTCCAGCCCCTCCGGCTTCAGCTCCTCGTTGATCTCGGCAAGGTAGTCGGGGTCGTTCAGCAACCGATAGTTGGCCTGGCTCATCACGCCCTGGCAGGTCGAGCAAATGGTGAGGATGGTCGTCAGCCCCATGCGCTCGGCCATGGCGAAGGTGCGGGCGTTTAACGTGTCGCCCAGCTTGAGGCCCTTTTCCTGGAGCACGCCCGCGCCCGTACAGGCGGCGCCGACGATCTCCTCGAGCTCGATACCCAACCGGTCGGCGACCGCGATGGTCGAGGTGTACAGCTCCGGCGTTCCCCCACGTGAGACGCACCCGGGGTAGAAGGCGTACTTCGACATTAGTGTTGCTTTCCCGCCGTTGTGGCCAAGGCGGCGCGGGCAGCCTCGTGGCGCTTGAAGATACGGCCGACGTTCTCGGCACCCGGCCGCTTGTGGTGCAACGGTCCCGGCTTGGGCAGCTTGCCGCGGATCAGCGCGCGTATGCCGACGGGCGCGTTGGCGATGAGCTTGGGCAGGTTCAGCTTGCCCCACGACTCCACCGCCAGCATCGTCTCGTCGAGCCAGCCGGTCCGCGCGACGGAGCGCGCGAACGAGTCGACGTGGCGAGACCCGATGGTGCTCGGCATGCCCGCCTCCTGGATAGCGTCCCGGAGTTCCATGATGCGGTCCATGGGGGCGACGCCCTTCGGGCAGACCTGAACGCATTCGTAGCACCGCGTGCAGTCCCACGCGCCACCGTACTCGTTCAGCGTGGTCAGCCGCTGGTTGTCTGCGTCGTCCCGGGGGTCGGCGACAAAGCGATAGGCCTTGGCCAGCGCCGCCGGGCCCAGGAAGTTCTTGTCGACCTCCAGCACCGTGCAGTCGGAGACGCAGGCGCCGCACATGATGCAGCCCGTCGGCGTGATGAGGTTGAGCATCGCCGCGTTCGGAGCGATGTACTCCTCCTCCGGCTCGGGCCCACGGGGCTGAAGAAAAGGCTCGACGGCTCGGATCTTGTCCCAGAACAGCGTCGGGTCGGTGACCAGGTCCTTGATGACCCGCTGGTTTCCCATCGGCTCGATGGTCACCGGCTCGCCCTGGGGTGCGACGGCCGTGAGCTTGGTCTTGCAGGCCAGTTGGGCGTGGCCGTTGACTCGCATGGCGCACGAGCCACAGATCGAGGCGCGGCAGGAGCAGCGCAGCGCCAGACTCGGGTCGACCTCCTCGCGCACCTTGATGAGGCAATCGAGGACCGTGAAGTGGTCCTGCGCCTCGATCTGATACTCCTGCACGTTTGGCGCGGGGTCGGGGCTTTCGGGATCGAAGCGCCGGACTCTAAGCGTTGCCTGCATGCGTTCCTCTAGCTATCCGCTCGCCTTCACTACGGTTGTCATATCCCTCTCCCTGCAGGGAGAGGGCCAGGGTGAGGGTGATCGCGAAGCGGCACGGACCGCTTGCCCCTCATCCCAAACCTTCTCCCCTAGGGGAGAAGGGGTTGTGGAGCGGCTTTAGTAGACCCGTGCCACCGGCGCCCACTCCGTGATGGTGACCGGCAACGTGCCGATCTCCGGGTTGCCGTCTTTGAGCACGGCGGTCGTGTGGACCAGCCACTCGGCGTCGTTTCGCTCCGGCATGTCCCGCCGGAAATGCGCGCCCCGGCTCTCCTTGCGGGTCAGCCCGGCGGCGCAGATGGCATCCGCTCCGTCCAGCATGTAGCCCAGCTCGAGGTGGAAGATGAGATCGGTGTTGAAGATGCGGCCCTTGTGAGCGACCGAGAGTTTAGTGTAGCGCTCCCGCAGCTCCCGAATCTTGGCCTGCGCGGCGGCCATGCCCTCCTCGTTCCGAAAGACGGCCAGGTGCTCGTTCATGGTCTCGCCCATTTCGAGCCGCACCTTGGCGGTGAAGTCGCCCGCCGAGTCAGGCCGGTCCATCAATGCCTTGATGTGCCGCTCGGCATCGGCCAGGTGCGCGGCTGCCGACGCGTCGTCCGGTTGCGACTTGGCGAACTCGGAGGCGACCTCGCCGGTCCGCTTGCCGAAGACCACCGTCTCCAGCAGCGAGTTGGCGCCCAGCCGGTTGCCGCCATGGACACTCACGCAGGCGGCTTCGCCCGCGGCGAAGAGCCCCCTGACGCCACTCCAGCGCGCCTCACCGGAGTCGTCCCAAGTCTTGCCGTCCACGTCGGTCTTGATGCCGCCCATGATGTAGTGCTGGCCGGGCCGGATGGGCACCGGGTCAGTGACGATATCGACGTTGGCGAAGTCCTGAGCGACCTCGTGGATGTAGCTGAGCTTGGTCATGATGAGGTCGCGGCCAAGGTGACGCAGGTCGAGCAGGACACAGCCGTTGATGCCGCGGCCCTCCTCGATCTCCGTGGCCTCGGCGCGGGATACGACGTCGCGGGAGGCGAGCTCGCGCATCTTCGGGGCATAGCCGTCCATGAAACGCTCGCCGTTGGAGTTCAGCAGGTACGCGCCCTCGCCGCGGGCAGCCTCCGTCAGCAGCACCCCGTTGCCCATCAGCGTGGTCGGGTGGTACTGCACCATCTCCATGTCCAGCAGCGTCGCGCCCCCCCGGTAGGCCAGTGAGATGCCGTCGCCGGTGCAGATGAGCGCGTTGGTGCTGGGCTCGAATGCCCGGCCGTTGCCGCCCGTCGCCAGGATGGTCGCCTTGGCGGTGATGGCCTGCATCTTCCCGGTGAGGAGGTCGATTGCGATAACGCCCTTGCAAACGCCGTCCTCGATGATCAAGTCGGTGACGAACCACTCCTCGTACGAGCGGACCCCGGACTTGATGATCTGCTCGTACATGACGTGCAGGATCGCCTGGCCCGTGATGTCGGCGACAAAAAACGTGCGCGCATAGCTGGCGCCGCCGAACGCCCGTGTGCCAAGCCGCCCCTCGTCGTCGCGGTTGAAGATGACGCCCATGTGCTCGAGGTTGATGATCTCGGCCGGGGCCTCGTTGCACATGAACTCGATGGCGTCCTGGTCGCCCAGGAAGTCGCTGCCTTTGACCGTGTCGTAGACGTGGGAGCCGACCGAGTCCTCGGCACCGCGGAGCGCAGCGTTGATGCCGCCTTGGGCGGCGTTCGAGTGGCTTCGGACGGGATGGACCTTGCTCATCAGCGCCACGTTGGCGCCAGCGCGATGGGCTGCGATCGCGGCGCGCATACCGGCTAGGCCAGCGCCGACGACCAATACGTCGTGGTCAGCCATCGATCCCTCTATCTGTTGCGGTGCGGCGCACCTCGGAAGGGGCCGACGCCGACTATAGCATGGGGTCTTAGGGCGAACAAACGCGGGTGGCCATGGTGCGGCGGAGCCAATTGGCCGGAGGCCGCGAAAAGGGCGTTCACGATACAGGTTTCACCTGCATCGGCGAAGACCGCACGGCCGGTTTTCGTCGTTCCGCGAGCCCGCGACAGGGAACCCATCTCTCTGCCAGGCAGGGCTTTGCCTCAAAACCCTCGTTGGCCGGCCTGCTAGGGGAGTGCAGAGGGGCACCCCCTCTGCCGGGGGGGCAGATGGGAGTACCGCCGAGCGGCTACGCGAGCCACTCGCGAAGGAACGCTGCCGCCGTGTGCGATGGGACGGCCATCCCGAGGTCCGGCCCCGCCATGACGGCGTTGACGCCCACCAACCGCCCCTCGGTGTCCACGACAGGGCCGCCGGAGTGGCCGGGGCGCAGCCTGAGGTTGGCCACCAGCCAGTCCCGCCCGCCAGCGGGCAATCCCGGCCAATCGTCGCCAACGCCCAGCAGCACGCCCGCCGTCACCGCGGCTGCGAGGCCCCCTGGGTGCCCGAGCGCAAGCACCAGCTCGCCGGGCACCATCGCTCGCGAGTCGCCCAAGGGAATCGCGTCGAGCGCAGGTGAGCTGGCGAGCGCCTCCACCCGGAGCGCGGCGAGATCCAGCTCCCGGTCCAGCGCAAGCACCTCGGCCTCCGACGTCCGGCCGTCGGCAAAGGTAACCCTCGACGTACGTGAGCCCAGCAGGTGTGCGCTGGTGAGAACGAGCCCCGTGGAGCTGGCGGTGATGACCAGGGTGCCCGCCCCAAATCCATCCCTGCTCCGGACGACGACGAGCGCCTTTCGGACAATCGCCACGACCGCCGATGCGGCGTCGCCGACGTGCTCAGCTATCGCGGCCGTGGATGTGGTCACGACTGACCCCGCTCACCGACGTCCGTGGTGAGCTCAGTGACCTTCCCGCTACGCACGATCTTGATTGAGGCCTGCGTGTCCGCCGCCTCGGCCAACGCCGCGAGCAGGTCGTCCATCTGGACGATCGGCTCGCCGCCGAAGCCCACGATGACGTCGCCCATGAGCATCCCCGCACGCTCGGCGGGGCTCCCCGGCTCGACGAAGGCCACAAGGAGCCCTGAGCGCTGGCCCAGCTCCTCGGCGAGCGCCTCCGGCAGACGCGCCGGCTGCGAGGTCACCCCAAGGTATCCGCGGCGCAGGTGCCCGTGTTGCGCGATGGCATCGACGATGCGGCGAAGGTCAGCGGCGGGGATGACGGGCGACGCTGCCCGCATTATCCCCGAAGTGTTCATGCCCAACAGCTGACCGGATGCCTCGACCACCGGCCCGCCCGAGAAGCCGGGGTAGAGCGTGATGTCCGCCTGCAGGTAGTGCCCGAGGTGCCCGCCCATCGGCGTCCGCCACCCGCCCCCGTAGGCACCGACGATGCCCATGGTCGCACGCACGCTTTGGCCTGGCCGGCCCAGCGCCAGCGCGATGTGGCCCACGCGCACATCGTCGGCCGCGACATGCGCGAGAGGCACTGCGCCTCCGACGTCCGCCCGCAGCACCGCAATGTCCGTCGCAGCGTCGGCGCCGACGATCGTAGCCTCGACGGGGTCAGCGCCAGGCAGCGCGACCTTGATCCCTTCGTCGCGCTCCAGCGCGTGGTAGGCCGTGACGACGAGTCCGCCGTCCCAGACGATGCCGCTGGACGGTATGCGCCTGCGGGCTTCAACACGCGCAACGCTGCCGCCGGCCTGCTCGACCGTCGCGGCCAACTGCTGAAATAGATCGCTAAGTACTGGGGTCATGCCACACCTTCTACCGATCGGTTTCGTATCGGTACCAGCGTGACGTGCCAGGTGGCGTGCTCGACCCACCCAGATGGGTGGGCTGGGCCCCAGGGAAACGGGTAGGTCTACTACGCGGGCTTCCTGCCCACGACGTAGCTCAGGGTCTGACCATCCGTCCGCGTCTCGACCTCCGCCTCGAAGCCCGCCATTCGCAGGCCGCCGGCCAGCGCCTCCGGCTGGGGAATGTGTACCCACGCGTCGATGTTGGAGAAGCGCACGACAAAGTGGTAGGCCATGGAGCGGACTCGACGCCGAAGCCAGCGGCCCCAGCCGTCGGCCGGGCCCGCGGTTGGCAACGGGTCGAGCATCAGCAAGCCGCCTGGCCGCAGCACCCGCCAGGCGTCCGTGAAGTAGGCCGCCTCGCTGCCGGGCAGGTGGGCCAGCAAGTCGAAAGAGACGACGAGGTCAAACGTCTCATCACGGTACGGGAGGGCCCGCGCGTCACCCAGGACAGGCACGATGGCGACGCGTTTGCGCCTTGCCTGGCGGACCTGCCCCACGGAGAAGTCGACACCATGCAGCTCCCGGCACATCCCGTGGAGCATCTGCGTGTAGAGCCCGGTGCCGAATCCCACCTCAAGCCCCCGCCCGACGCGAAGCCCGTGCCGCGTGAGCGTCTCGCGAAGGTATCGAGCGGCCGCCGCCGCGCCGGGCTGATCGGAGACGAGGCTGTCATAGCGGTCGGCGAACGCATCGTAGAAGCCCCGCGTGCCTACCCTCCGCACCAAGACCAGCCACAGCATTCGGACGAACGTCAACACGGCAGGGCAGACCTCCTCTTAGCGAACACGTTTAGAGAACGCTCTCACAATAGGACAATCCCAAGTCGCGTCGCGGTCGTGACCGCCTCCGTCCGGCTCTGCGCTCCCAGTTTGCCGAGGATAGCGTTGACGTGAAATTTCACGGTGTTGTCAGTGACGCCCAGCCGGTCCGCGATGGCCTTATTCCCGAGACCCTCGGCCAGCAGGTTGAGGACCTCCGTCTCTCGCGGCGTCAGCGGCTCGGTTGCGCCATCGACGGGACCGAGCCTCGGCAGCAGTTGATCGGCGAACGCGGGGTCGACGACAGCGAAGCCCTCGGCGACCGCCATCGCAGCGGCCGCCAGCTGCGCCGGGGTCGCGTCCCGGCGCAATATCCCCCGCGCGCGGGCACTCCAGGCGGGGATGGCCCGCGCATCGGGCGACAGAAGCGCCAGCACCGGCGGCAGGGCATCGCGGGCTTCGACGAGCGCCACGAGTGCTGCCTCCGCGCCTTCGCCGAGGTCCCACAGCACCACGTCGGCCCTTCGGCTGGGCTCAGGCCAGGCTTCGGCGAGGCCCGCCGCCTCCACGAGCTCCGCGTTGGCGGGCAGCGCCTCGGACACCGCCAGGCCCGGCTGGGCCGATATCATCGCGGCGAGCCCGGCTCGCGCCAGCGGGTCATCGGCAACGACGAGGACGCGAAGGTCGGGCATTGGCGTCCTGCGGTTCCAAATGGCCTGGGCTAGGCCCGAGTGGCCAGCCAGCTGGCCACCTCGGCGGCGTTGCGATCGAGCCAGCGCGCATTCAGCCGGATGCGCTCCAACGACTGCTGAATGGTCCGGGCTGCGGACGGTGCGGGGTTCGCCGTGAAGAACGCATCGACCTCAGCGGCGCGCTCGAGGGTAGTGAACGACCCGGTGACCTGTACCAAGCGCATGATGGCGAAGCCGCCCTTGCCGTAGCGGCGGTCGATCTCGCCCCATTGGTCGCGCATGAAGTCCCACGCCGCGTCGCGGCCCTCGCGGTTCATGGCCACCTGTGCCAGCACAAGCGGCGCGTCCTGCGCGCGGACCTGCTCGTCGTCCATGGAGCGCGCCAGCGCATCGGCGACGAGCTCGGGCTGGGCGAACCGCGTCAGCGCGCCGAGCAGGCGCATCTTCTCCTCGTGCAGCGAGGCGTCGTGATACAGCCGCCACATGGCGTCGTAGGTGGCTCGGTCGCCGGTCTGCGCCGCCAGCCCGTACACCACGGCGCGGAGGTCGGGGTGCAGCGACGCTTGGCCGGTGGACATCTGCTGGAAGCGTCGTCGTGCCTCATCGAGGGTCGCCGGGTCGCCATACCGGCCGAGCTGGCCGATGACCGTGCTGCGGAACAGCGCGTCCATGTGACCCTCGCCGGGTCTTGCGTCCCAGCCTGCCCGTGCGGCGCTGTCCACGAATCGGCCCCGCGCGAAGTCTCGGAAGGGCGCGAGCGACGCCTCGTCCCAGAGCAGCGTGTCCAGGCCGCGGAGGTTGGAGGCCAGGTCGGCGATCACCGTCGCATCCGTCTCGCCGTCGTAGGCATCGGCCAGCGACAGGAACACCGTCGCAGGGGCGTGGCCGGCCCTCATGAGGGCGTACGCGTCGTTCTGCAAGCTCAGCCGGTCGGTGGCGGGCACCTGGCGGCTGGCGACCGCGGACCGCATCCGCCCCCACTCGTCGGGCTCGTAGCTGACCCGGAAAAACCCCGTCTGCCCGGCGTTCACCTTGATCCAGTCGTCGTCCGCCTCCACCGGAGCGGGCAGGTCCAACGCCTCGACCTTCGCCTCCATGAGAACGGACACCGGTTCGCCCGAGCCCCGTGCGACGGAGATAGGGACCTGCCAGAGGGCAGCGTCGGTGGCCCCTTCGTCCACGAGGTGGTCGTAGAGGAAACGCTCTTGCTTGAGGGCGAGCCGGACGCCGTCCGCGCTCCGATCGGCCACCGCGTCGATCACCGGGTAGCCGACCTGCTTGATCCACGAGTTGGCGACGGCGACCGCAGGCTTCCCGGACGCCTTTTCGAGTGCCTCCCAGAGATGGGCGCCACGAGCGTTCTCGTAGGCGTGACCCAACAGGTAATCGTGCAGGCCGGCGCGGAACTCCTCGGCTCCGAGGAAGTCCTCGAGCATGCGCAGGACCGACCCTCCCTTGCTGTAGCTGATGGCGTCGAACAGCTCGCGTATCTCAGCCGGGTCTCGCACCTCTTGCTCGATAGGATGCGAGTTGCGCAGCCCATCGAGCGCCAACGCCGAATTGGTATCCATGGACACGAACTGGGTCCACATCTCCCACTCGGGGTAGAGATGGTCGACGGTCTTGTCGCCCATCCACGATGCGAAGCTCTCGTTCAGCCACAGGTCGTCCCACCACTCCATGGTGACCAGGTCGCCGAACCACATGTGCGCGATCTCGTGCGCGACGACCTCGAGGATCCGCTGGCGTGCCTGCGCCGCGGAGTTCTGAGGGTCGAACAGCAGCGCAGTCTCCCGGTAGGTGATCGCGCCCCAGTTCTCCATGGCGCCCGCCGCGAAGTCCGGCACCGCGATGTGGTCAAGCTTGGGCAAGGGGAACGGGATACCGAAGTAGCCATTCATGTAGTCAAGGATCTTCACGCTGTGCTCCAGCGCGAAGCGGCCCTGCTCCTCCTTGCCGCGCGTAGTCCACACGCGGTGCAGCACACCCGCGGCATCCACCTCGTCCACGTGGGTGAGGTCGCCAATGACAAAGGCCAGCAGGTAGGTCGACATCCGGGGGCTCGGCTCGAAGCGGACCTTTCGCGTCCCTGGCGCCGCCGGGCCCTCCTCGGCGATAGGCATGTTGGAGACCGCGACCATGCCCTCTGGAATCGTGAGGGTCATGTCGAAGACCGCCTTCACGTTCGGCTCATCCCAGCAGGGGAACGCACGCCGAGCGTCGGTCGCCTCGAATTGTGTCGTGGCCAGCCAGCGCTTGGTCCCGTCCTGCGCCTCGTAGCGGCTGCGATAGAAGCCCCGCAGCTGATCGTTCAACGTGCCTGTGAAGGCGAGGTGCAGCGTCGCCTCGCCGGCGGGGAGGTCGTTGGCGAACTTCACGGTGAGGCTCTCGGCCTCCTCGTCGACGACCGCCGATGCTGCCGCGCGCGTGGATCCGTCCGCAAGCGTGACCCTTGCCGACGAGACGGCGAGCTCGGCCGCGTTGGTCATGATGGTGTCGGTGGGCTCGGCAACCGTGACGGAAATCCGCGCCTCGCCAGCGAAGGTAAACCGCTCAATGTCCGGCTCCAACGCGATCTCATAGCGAGTCGGCAGCACGTTCCTGGACAATCGGTAGGCGGTCGGAGATGCCATGGCGGTGCTCCTGCAAAGTTGAGCGCGGCGCGGGAGCAACCTCCCTCGACACGCGTGGACCGAAGGATATCAGGCCACCGTTCGGCGTCGTTCAGGGAAGGCTCGATGGCCGGATGGGCCATGTGGAGAACGCGCTCACGAAACCCATATGTGATTCGTAGGCGATTCTTACTTTCGGGTGTTCCGCCAGGCCACCATGGGTCAAACGGCGGCCAAACGACAGCCAAACGGCAGCCAAACGGCAGCCAAACGGCAGATGGTACCCCCGGAGGGATTCGAACCCTCGCTCCCGGCTCCGGAGGCCGGTACTCTATCCACTGAGCTACGGGGGCGACCGGTCGAGTATAGCGGAAGGTCGATTGTGAAAACGCGCACAGACCGGCGACTCGGGATTGAAGGACGAGCGCCACGACCCGCAAAACCGACGTTAAGGCCCTTGACACGTAAAAAGGCCGATGAATATGATTCGGCGGGCCCTCGGAAAAGACGGTGGCCTGGTCGCCGGGCATGTAACTTGTCCGCATTCCAAATGCAAGTAACTTGGTAGAAGGGGGTCCCATGAAACGCTTTCTGAGCGTCAGGGCGATGGGCCTTGTGATGGTAATGACTTTGGTGTCTCTGTTGGCCGTCGCCTGTTCCGGCAGCGACGGCTCAGCTGGTCCTGCAGGGGCCACTGGTCCCGGTGGAGCCTCAGGCGCGCAGGGCCCGGAAGGCCCGCGTGGAGACACTGGATCCTCCGGCCCTCCCGGCCCTCCCGGCCCCCCTGGTGTCCCCGGTCCGGCGCTGAACGCGCACATCGCGCTCAGTGATTGGACGGTTTCGTCCGGTGAAGCGACCATCACGGTCTACGGCTCCGGCTGGACTGACGGCGAGAACGCGACTATCACTCTGGTATGGCCGGACGGTAGCAGGTCGGGGCTCGGCAACGCCCGCGCAGGCGACCCAGGGCACTTCCAGAGGACATTCACCTTTACCACGACCGACGGCGGTCTGTACTCGGTCGTGGCCGAAGGCACCGAAGGTGGGTCAGCCAGCCACATCCTCGTGGTCGGGACCAAGTAACCCCACCACCGATTCGCAGAGACGCGAAGAAGGCCCCGTCCCAAGTTGGGACGGGGCCTTTGCTTTGTGTCAGGGACTGGCTTCACGCCGCGAGCTCAGGCGGATGCCCGGAGGGCCTCAGTGGGCAAAGGCTACGTGCCCTTGAAAAACCTGATGCAGCGTGCCGCGTCCTGTGGCGGGATCACCGGCGCCAGCGTCTGCCCACCCGAGGCGGCAGCCGCTGCTGCCACAGCGCCCTCGGGAAGTGCGCCTAGCCCTCTTGTCCGTTCGACGCCTCCGTCTCCACGGCAGGCTTCACCTCGGCATGGTGTACCCGCACCTTCTTGATCCGGCGTCCCGCCGTGCTGAGCACCTCGACTGCCAGCCCGCTCACCGTGACCACGTCCCCGACGTTGGCTATCTTGCCCAGCTGGCTATTCAAGAAGCCCCCCAGGGTATCGAACCCCTCGGGGTTGATATCCGCGTTGAACTCCTCGTTGAAAGCCTCCGCCGAGATTCGCGCGTCGACAAGCGCCTCCCCCTCCGTCAGGTGCTCGATCGTCGGCTCGCTGATGTCAAACTCGTCTTCGATCTCACCAACGATCTCTTCGATGAGGTCCTCGATGGTGACAATCCCAGCGACACCGCCGTACTCGTCGACCACAACGGCTATCTGGACTCGCTTCTCCTGCAGCTCGGTGAGCGCTTCGTCGGCGCGCTTGGACTCGGGGACGAAGAAGGCGGGGCGCGTGAGGTCGCGCAACGTCGGTGAGGGCGCGCCATTGCCGGTCAGCGCCGCCAGCAGGTCACGGCTGTAGACGATACCGACGACGTTGTCCTGGCTGCCCTCGTACACCGGGAGGCGGCTGTGACCGCTCTCCAGCATGCGGGCCACGACACCCGCGAGCGCCCATTCCACCTCCACGGCGTCGACGTCGACCCGCGGGACCATGATCTCCCGCACGGTCGTCTCCTCGAGCTGGAGAATCGCCTGGATCATCAGCCGCTCTCGAGGCTCGAGGGGCTCATCGGCGATCTGCTCCTCGACTGTCGGCTCATCCTCCTGCTCGGCGGTGCCCGTCAGCGCGGCGGGGCCCGGCGTCGGCTCGCCCTGCAGCGTCGTAGCCCGGAAGATCGGCCGGGCGAGTTGGCGCAGCGGCGTCAGCGGCCAGAGGCTCATCTGGATGACGACGGCCGCCACCATCAGGTGCTCGATGGACAGCCGGCTCGTAAGGACGCGCACCGGCGGCATCGCCAGCAGCAGCCCGGCCCACACCCCCACGACGGCCAGCGCCACTAGCGGCCAGGTGAGGTCCGTGGCCCTGACGAAAAGCCCCAACGCCAGCGCGGATGCCGTGGCGATGGCGATCATCGACAGGAGCCGAACGAGCTCCTGATAGGCGCCCCGGTCAGCCCGGAGCCTTCTCACCGCCGTCTCACGCAGACCACGCTCCGGAAGGGCATCCCGGACCTGGCCGCGGCGAATCAATGGGAGTGTGGTCTCGGCGGCATACAGGCCCAGGAAGGCCATCGCGCCGGCGACCAGCAGGATCAGCATCGTCGTACTACCGCTATCCACAGGTGGAAACCTCTCCTTTCGTCGCACCGGCTCCCCGTCCCAGGGATACCGGTCCTCAGCCGATTCCTCGGCCGTTATACTAAGTTGCTTCCGCTACGCCGGCGGCTCCAACGAGGCCGTCGAGGCTCTCGCACCGCCGGAGCGCACACCGGCCTTGAGCAGCCTCGCCGGCACGCCCGCAACGGTCGTGCCCGGAGCGACGTCGTGCGTGACGACCGCCCCGGCCCCCGTCGACGCGTTCGCGCCGATCCGTACCGGGGCCACCAGCAGGCTATCGCTGCCGATGAACGCGCCGTCCTCGATGATCGTCTGGTGCTTCGTCTTGCCGTCGTAGTTGCACGTGACAGTCCCGGCACCAATGTTCACGCCCGCACCGATGAGCGCGTCGCCCACGTAGGCGAAGTGCCCGATGTGGGTGGCCCTGCCGATGCGGCTGTCCTTGATCTCGACGTGGTTCCCTACCAACGCGGTCGCCTCGACGTAGGTGCCAGGCCGCAGCGTGCAGTAGTGGCCGACGCTGGTGTCGCCCTCCAGCGTCGTTCCTTGAAGCGTCGAGCCGCCGATGGTCACGCGCTCGCCGACATCGCAGTCGTCGACGACCGCGTTCGGGCCGACGCTGGCACCGGCTCCGACACGCGTCGTGCCACGGAGCGAGGTATTCGGTTGGAGTGTGACGTCCGGCGCCAGCTCGACCTCGGCGTCGATATAGGTCGTCGCCGGGCTGAGCATGGTCACGCCCTGACCCATCCAGTGCTCCCGCAGTCGCCGTTGCATCGCGTCTTCCGCTGATGCCAGCTGGACTCGCGTGTTCACGCCGATGGCCTCGTCCGGGTCGTCGATGGCAAACGCCTCGACGCGCTGGCCGTCGGCGACGGCCAGCGCCACCAGGTCAGTGATCTGGTACTCCCCGCTCGCTCGCGGCCGTAGCCTTGACACCGCCGCGCGGAGCCATGGCAAGCTGAAGGCATAGAGGCCGGCGTTGGCCTCCACCGGCCCCGTCGCCCGCTGGTCGGCGCCTTCGCTATCGGCTGCGGCCTCCACGATTGCGACGAGCTTGCCGCGCGCACCGCGCTTTAGGCGCCCGAGGTCCTTGCCGAGCTCCGCGGGCACTATCGCGGCGCCAACCGTCACGGCCGATTTCCGCTCATCGTGCAGCTGGGCCAGCGCGATAACTGTCCCGCCGCGCAGCAGCGGCACGTCGCCGTTGACGACGACGACGCATGCGTGGTCCGGGGGGGCCGAGGCCAGCGCGACGCGGAGTGCGTCGCCCGTTCCTAGGGGGTCGGGCTGCTCCACGAGCTCGACGCCCTCGCCGAGCGCGTCACCGACGGCGGCACGCTGGTCCGGCGCGACGACGACCACGACGCAAGCGGGCTCGATGGAGCGCACGGCCTTAAGCACGTGACGCGCCATGGGGACGCCCGCTACGGAGTGGAGTACCTTGGGCTTCGATGAGCGCATCCGCTCGCCCTTGCCCGCAGCCATCATGATGGCCGTCCAGTCGTTCATTAATGCGACGGGAGGTGGCTGTTAGAAAAAGAAATACGGTGGCCACGACCGCTCTCATCGTCGTGTGTCGACGAGGCGTCTTGCCACCGTTTCCTATTTCGTCGCCGCCTCAACTTCACGGCCATCCTAAGGGTGGCCAAAGGCCACTGTCAAGGTGACGGCCTCCCAAATCGGGCCTGGGCGCCGCGCCTCCGATGCTATAATTCTCCGGCCCGGAGAGATGGCCGAGTGGTTGAAGGCGACGGTCTCGAAATTAGCCGTCAGGCCACCTACCTCGTAGACCCTCGTGTGCTCTCGCCCCGCTATCTACCAGCTAATCACGGGTCTTCGTTGGCGATCGATGGCTGCCATCGGTTGCCCACTGTGGGCAGACTGTGGGCAGACTGTGGGCAGACTGGAGGCCCACATTGGGCAACCGCCTTGGCGAGCTGATGAACCAGTGGGCCGAGTACCTCAGCAAACCGTAGCGTCGCCCGGAGGAGGTTCGGTTCTGTAGAGCTTCGGCGAGGGCTACAGCAGTAGCCAAGAGCCTGCTACGATCCGCCTCCGCGTGAGGGTTGGCCGGCCGGGCTGGGTTATCGTGCTGGTCTACTGTTAGCGGACAGACTTAACGGGGTAGCAGGAGCGGGGAGAGGGCATGGGCGTAGAGCGGCTCATACGTGATCTCAAGGACGCGGACGAACGGCTGGCGCGACGGAGCTCTGCTGGTGCTGGAAGCCGCCGCGGAGGTGACGGTACGCAGCGGCCCGTCGCCGCTATGCGTCCTTGGCCCATCCAAGCCGCCGCGTTCAGCCTCGTCCTCTTCCTCGTCCTTGGTATCGGTGCCGGTGCCCTCTGGTTCTTTGAATATTCGCCTGCGGCAGCAGGGGACGGGCCAGCTGCCTCATCGCAACCGCCGGGGGGGCCGGTGACCGCCCCGCTGACGTCTACACCGACACCGACCCCTACACAACGACCGACACCCACCCCAAGGCTGCGGGAGCCCGTGGAAGTCGGGCTCCCGCAGCCACCCATCGTCGCTGTGCCTCCCCCACCCCTGTCTACTCCGCCAGTGGCCATTGCTACGGCCTCCCACTCATCAGGGCTGTCCCAACTCCCGCGCTCTCACTGTTGCGGCCAGTGGTCATCCCAACGCTCATCAGGGCTGTCCCAATCCCGGACCTTCGCACCCACGCGCTTGGTCTGATCAACCAGGACCGCGCCGACCATGGACTGGCCCCCGTCGTCCTCGGCACCAATCCGGCGGCCCAGATGCACGCCTACGACATGCTTGAACATAGCTACCTGGGTCACTGGTGGGTGGACGGACGCAAGCCGTACATGGTGTACACCCAGACCGGGGGCACGAGCTACGCCGGCGAGAACGCGGCTTTCAGCGGATGGACGGACAGGGAGTGGAGTGCGGCGAACTGCGACTCGCCGCGCGTTCGGTGCGACACCGTTACCGACCCCGCTGGGTCGATAACCGAACACCAGTATCGGATGATGTATGACGACGCGCACGCGGATTGGCGCTACCGCAGGAAGCATGCGACGCTCGGCGACCTCACGGTAGAGACGCATCTCTATTCACCCAGCGCCAACCTGGACCGGCGCGAGGCCATCGACAACATCGTCACCGCAGGCATGTCGAAGGGCAACGCCGGCGTCGCCGAGTGGCGCGACGGCAAACTCGTGCAGCTCAGCTCGAAGCGCAAGGCTGGCGGGAGCGGCGGCAAAGCCGACGTGGGATCGGTATCGGTGCGCGTGCCAACGCAACGTCAGCTGGACCGGGCTACGGCTGGCGGATGGTAGGGCCGTCCCCCCGGCTCGGGCTCGCTACATCGAGGCGGAGTCCTGCGTGCCCAAGCATGGCCTGAACCCCGCCCTCGAGCTCGATGCCCATGATGCTGTCGTCGTCATCGAACGAGATGACGACGCCGGGAGCCACCTCGGTCGCATGTGCTGCGGGGCCCTCGGCCCAGTACAGCGCGAGGCTGTCCGTCTCTGCTACGTACGTCACTCTGGTCCTGCTCATCTTGAGCTCCTGCGGACCCTTCTGGTGTAACTCCTGTCGAAGAACGCATTATGCACCGTTCTCTCGTCCGCTTCCACGACGACCCTCATGTAGTACCCCCGTTCTTCGATGAACCCCCACATCGCTAGCCGTCCATGAGGCTGACCCTCGCGGTCGGTGTACTCAGGCTCGGAGATGACCTGCTCGACCCAATCCTGCCGGAGGGCTTCAGGGTGCCTGACCCTGGCTACGCTCTCGAAGTAGGGGGTCGTTTCCATGTGCATATTATACATCCAGAGGATACACTTACGCGATGAATCTCACTTGGTGGGGCGTATCCCGAGGATGTACCATCACGGCAATGGACGATGTGCGCGAAGCGGTCCACTCACTGCGGGCGAAGGGGTGGACGATCGCTGCTCTCGCCGACGAGCTCGGCGTGGGGCGCGTCGCCGTCGAGCGGTGGACGGCAGGGTCGGCCAGACCCGCGAACGTGAAACTGGTCATCGCCGCGCTACGAAGTCTCTCGGACGTGGCCCCGCCATCTAAGCGGAGAGTGCAACGACGACATGGGTCACCAGCTTCCTAGTGACTCACTGGAAAAGGGATCCTTTTTGGTAAGTATCCCCGCGACGCACGTACTCACCTTGAGCAATGGCTAGGATGAGTGGGGCATAGCAGGCTGGGCGCCCATCGCGGCGTTGCTTGGAGCTATTTCAAGCAATTGCGCCAGCAAGGCCATTGCCACGTATTCGCCTAGTTGGGCGGCCTGCTGGTGGTACCAGACCTTGCGCAGATACTCGTCCACTCCAAGACCAATCCGATTCGCCTCACCAATCAGCAAAGAGTCGAACCGTGTTCTTTCGACATCGGGGATGCTCACCATATTTCAGCCTCCTTAGTACGTCGTCCAAGGGGAACGTACCACCGACCGCCGACGGATCAACCACCCAGAGCCGCGTCAGCGCGAATCCTGAGGAGCGTGACGGAAAAAGGTCCCTTTTTTAGGGGGCGTCCGACGCATGGCCACGACGTCGTGCATCGGCTCGGGATCGGCTTGACCTTTTTACGCGGGAACGCCGGGGCACCTACTTTATGCTGATCCGTCAGGTAGATCGAAGAGCGACATTTGGCGGACCGGCCGGTGCTCGACCACTTGGACGACCTCGTACTCGCTCCGCACCCCTTCTGCGATCTGCCACTGCATGGTTCGCAGCTCGCACACGAGCACATCCCCTTTGGCGAATGCAACGCCATTAGCGTCCACCCGCTTCTGGAATGCCCCGTCACTCATCGTTACCGAATAGGTGGCGCTGCCGTCCGACAGCCGCCACTTGTTGCCCTCCCTGAAGGCCAGGCTGATGATTGAGAAGGCGAGGCGCCTTGTCTGGTCTGTCAGAAGCTCGGCATCAGCGACGTCGAAGTAGGGAAGGTCCTCTTTCGTGACACGCTGGATCGTCCGGCCCTGATCGCGCACCTCGAGAGCGCTGATGCCCTCATTCCAAACCGGCTTGACGATCTCAGCGATCGACATCCGCACTCCGATGTCCTGGTAGAGCCGCAGCAGTTCAATCGGACACTCAAAGGTCTCGCCGTCAACGATTAGGCGATAGAGCCCTGCGTTCACCTGTTCGACCTGCGGCTTGCGGTTCCGCAGCCTGCGCATGAGCCAGAAGAGGCCTCCTGCGAGGCTGGCCCCACTCCCGCCGACGATGTACTCCTTCAGATCAACCGCGGTTTGGAGTAACTTAAGCGGCGTCTGATCGCTAACGGCCTGCACCACGGCATAGGACACCTCGAACGATCCCGCGGCGGTTGCCTTCACGTTGACGTTGACGGTGGTCCCCGGGCCGTTCAACCGTGTGTTCGCAGCCTCGAACAGCGTTCCCACGGCAAGCATGGCCGGCGCTAAGTCGCGCACGTTCATCACGCCGTCCGCTACCGCGGGGCCGTCATAGACAAGACCGAATTGGGCCTCTTGGCTTACCATCAGGGCAACCCTACCGCAGTCTGCTCCGCCGTTGCCGGGTTATCTGGTCCTTCGAGCCCGGTGGCCGCCCTAGCCGGTAGCCCTGCGCCCGCCGCTTCGCCAGTCCCGCCTTCGTCCGCTCCGAGCGACGGCGACTCTCGAACCCAGCCACCCAGCCCGTGATGGCGATCAGCAGCTCGCGCATCTGCGGGTCCTCAGCGCTGTCGAGCCACGACTCCTGCAGGCTGACCACCTTCCCGCCCGCCCGATAGATGGGATCGAGGGCCCGTAAGGTCGCCGCGATCCCCTCGCGGCTCAGGCGGTCCAGCGACCAGACGTAGACCACCTGGACGTGGCGTGCGCGCACGTCCGCTTGGAGCTGGGCGAGGGCGCCCTGGTGACGGCCGTTGTATGCGGAGGCCTCCAGGTCATGGACCTTGACGGTCTCGTCGCCGCGGCGCTCGGCCTCGGCACGGAGGGGTGCCAGCTGGTTGGCGGTGTCCTGTTCCTCCGTGCTCACCCGGACCCACAGCGCTGCTCTCACGCGAGCACCTCCAGGGCCCAGGAGAGGGTGGTGTTAGAGGTCATCTAACTACCGTCCCCGCAGAAACCGCGCCACCACTGCCGGTACGACCCCGTTGCCAAGGGCGCGCAGCTCGTCCACCCGATGGGGATACCCATCAACCACTCGACCCAGCGCGGGTGCATGGCGGCCCCCCGCCTCGTGGTCTGGGTCCAGCCCCTTCTCCCCATCGCTCGCCCTCGGTGTCGGCCACCGCGCCCGTTCCACCATGTTCACCTGGTCGGGCAGGTAGAAGTCCGTCGAGGCCCGTTCCGAGCCGTTGGCGACCGTCACGCCCCCCTTCCCATCGTTCGCTCTCGGCGTGCGCCACCAGCCCCTCCTGGCCGCTCCCAGCAGCGTCGAGTTGCCCCGCATGTACGTCGCGCTCTGCCGCTCGCTGTCCGCCGCGGTCGGGGTGGGCCAGAGTCCCTGTCCCGCCATGCCTTCCAGGCTCAGGCGCACCGCTGCTCCTGGGCTCGGGGAGCGGTTCTGTGGGTGCCGCGACACCACCGGAGTAGGCAAGGCACCACCAGCGCCAACGGAGGTGTGGGGCACCAACGGCGGCAGCCGGTGCAGATGCCCCCCACGCGTCATACCCGATGCCGGCAAGGTCAGCCAGGACGGTGTAAGCGTATGCCGGTGCCACTCCGTCTCGGAGATCAATGCCAGCGTTCTCCAGGAGCACGTAGTGGGGTCGAACCTCGCGTACCACTCGGAGGGTGCTGGGCCACAGGTTGCGCTCGTCAGCATCGCCGCCCCGCCGGCCAGCGATGGAGTGCGGCTGGCACGGGAAGCCCGCAGTGACGATATCCACGGCCCCACGCCAGGGGCCACCGTCGAAGGTGCGGACATCGTCCCAGAGCACGGCACAATCGCTTGGGCGCGGCGGGGCACGCCGTGGCGGAGCGGGTCGTTTCGTGCTCCCCAACGGCGTCGAGGCTATGGCCGCGATCATGCAGGCCGTCAGGGCCCGCGGGCTAGAGGACAAGGACGTGCAGACCCAGTCCTTTAACATCTGGCCCCGGTACGAGTATCCGGAGGTGGCGACGACGTATCATATGGAATGTATTGAGGAGACGAATCTCCTTTGCATTCAACCCGTTCATCCTGGTTGGCAAATGGCGTTGGCCTGAGGAGGAGGAAAGGTGTTCAAGATCGATAAGTTCCGTTTGATGGTAGTTGCTCTGCTTGCCGTTTTGACTGTGGCAGTGGCCGCTTGCGAGAGTGAACCCGAAAAGGTGCCTGATCCGTTGGTTGTCGGCCACCTCAACGCCCTCACCGGGTCGCTGTCCTACTTCGGCGAGTCCCACTCAGACAGCATCGGCCTGGCGGCGGACCACATCAACCGTGCGGGCGGCATCCAGGGTGGCTCCGTGGTCTTGGTTCACCGCGACACCGCAGTGAATCCGGTCCAGGGTGTGTCGGCGGCTGAGGAGTTGGTGAATGTCCAGGGAGTGGTGGCGATCGTGGGGGCGTTGGCGAGCGGTGTAACTATACCTGTCGCCACTTCGGTGACCGTCCCCAACGGCGTGCTGCAAGTTTCCGGCGCATCGACCGCGCCCGCCATAACCGTGCTGGAAGATAACGATTTCCTGTTCCGTACTTCGCTGTCCGACGCCTCTCAGGGCGTGGTTCTGGCGGATTTGGCCAAGGAGTTGGGCTACGAGAGCGCGGGCATCCTGTACATCAATAACGCATATGGGGAAGGGTTAGCGGCCCAGTTCACGGAATCGTTTACCGCATTGGATGGCACGGTAATCGCTTCGGTGCCTCACGAAGATAGCCAGCCTACCTTCGCTTCCGAGTTGGCGAAGGCCACCGAAGGCGACCCTGACGTCCTGATCGCTATCAGCTACCAACAGGCCGAGGTTTACCTACGCGAGGCCCTGGAAGGCGGTTATGCGGACACATTCCTGTTCGTGGACGGCACCAAGATCCCCGAATCTTTCGCAGTCATCGGCTGGGACCTTCTGGAAGGCAGCTATGGCACCGGGCCGGGCTTCGAAACCAACCCGTCAACCCAGGCGTTCATCGACTCCTATGTGAGGACCTACGACATGGAGCCTGAGCATCCCTTCATGAACGAAACCTATGACGCGATGATCCTTATCGGCTTGGCTGCGGCCAAGGCCGGCACCACCACGGACTCTGCCGCTATTCGCGACGCCCTCCGGGACGTGGCCAACCCCCCCGGCGAGGTGGTGAGGCCCGGAGAGGAGGGCATCAAGCGGGCCATGGAGTTGATCGCCGATGGCAAGGACATTAACTACGAGGGAGCTGCCGGCTCGGTTGACTTGGACGAGAACGGTGACGTCATCACAGGCCACATCGAAGTGTGGAAGATCGAAGGCGGCGAGATCGTTTCGGATCGCCAAGTGCCGGTTGACTTAGGCCAATAAATCCAGCGCGGGCCGAAACTAGACTCCTAGCGATTGAGCCGGGACGCCGAGAGCGGATTCTCGGCGACCCGGCGCATGTTATTCGACGTGGGCACATCGCCACGGATCAAGAGAGTTTGACCATCGTAGCATTCGCCACACCTAGCCAGGAGCGTCTGGAGGGACCCCGCGTCGGGCGACATGGCGCTGCTCACCCAGGATGCCGCTGGGGCGCAGCAGGATCACCGCCACGATGAGCGCTCCTATCATGAAGAGCCGGAAGCTGGGATCGGAAAGTATGCCGGGCAGGGACTGCGTGCCAGTCCAGATTCCCCACACCACGAACGCTCCCAGGATTGCCCCCTTGTTGTTAGCGGAGCCGCCCACCATCAGCATGGCCCAGATCACGAAGGTAGCGAGCAGCGGGTCGAAGGTTAGCGGGGAGAGAAAGCGGATGTGGTGGGCATAAAGCGCGCCGCCGATACCCATGATCATCGCGCCCATGATGAACGCCTGGAGCTTGAACTTGAGTACATCCTTACCGCTGGCTTCGGCGGCCGTCTCGTCCTCGCGAATGGCCCTCAGCACCCGTCCCCAGGGAGAGTTGACCGCCTGCTGCACCGCCAGGTACAGCGCCGCCAGCGTGACGATCACTACCGCTAGATACAGGTAGTTGTAGATGTCCGGCGCTATCCAGTCGCCCAGAAACTTTGGGATTCTGTACAGCCCCTTGGAGCCGTTGGCCAGCCACTTTTCGTTCAGGAATAAGAGGCGTACCGTCTCGGCGATTCCCAGCATGGCTATCGCCAGATAATCGTCGCGCAGCCGCAGAGTAACGTAGCCAATGACCAGTGCAATCACTCCGCAGCACAATGCTGCCGCCACCAGTCCAAAGACGAACCAGACGTCGATGCCCCAGTCCAGATAGCTCAGACTGGACCAGTTGCCGCCGAACTTGAAGTCCTCGAACAGCGTCGGGTCCGGCGACGAGGTGGTCAACAGCGCCGATGCGTAGGCGCCCAACGCAAAAAATCCGGCGATTCCGATGTTGAATAGCCCGGTGAACCCCCAATGAACGTTCAGCCCCAGGGAGAAGACGGAATAGATGCCCGCCATGATGGCAAAGCCCACCAGGTAATCGAGGATGCCGATTACTTCCAACTCAGCGCCGTGCTCCTCCTAAAATTCCACGCGGCCGCACCAGCAGCACCATGATCATCAGCGCGAAGGCTGCCGCGGGTTTGTAGCTGGGGTTGATCCATTGAGTCGAAACTTCAGACGTTACTCCGATGACGAAGGCACCCACCAGCGCGCCGTATGGGCTTCCGGTGCCTCCCAGGATTACGGCGGCGAACAGAGGGATGAGGAACTTCCAGCCCATTATGGGCAGCATGTTCGCCTGAAATACGGCCAGCAGGATGCCAGCGGTGGCGGCCAACGCCGCGCCCATTCCCCAAGTCCACCATATGACGCGCTGGGTACCGATGCCGCTGACCAAGGCTAGGTCGGGATTGTCCGCTGTGGCGCGCATGGCCTTGCCCATTTTGCTGCGGCTCAGCACCAGATACAACGCCACCACGAGGATGACGGCCACGATGGCGATGAAGATAGCGTCCGGCGGTATCCGCACGTCCATGGGTAGGTGAAACACCTGCCGGGTCTCCCTCGGCAAGCGCTGGACATCTCCTCCCCAAATCAGCTGCACCAACCCGCGCAGCGCGATGGCTACTCCCAGCGAGGCCATTGAAACCACTACGGCGTTCGTGCCCCGGTTCCGCAGCCGACGGTACACTACCACGTCCAGAGCGATCGCCGCCGCGGCGATGACCGCCGCCGCTATCGGCAAGGCAATGAGCAGAGGGTAGCCGAATGTGAATGGCCCCAGACCCTCGCCCTCCACTCCAATCTTCGGAAGCAGGCTGCCGATAATGAACAGCGCGGCGTACGCTCCCAAGGTCATATAGTCGCCGTGAGCGATGTTGGCGAAATTGAGGATGCCGTAGATCAGGGTCAAGCCGATAGCGCCTAGGGCGATGATGGCCCCGAGGAAAATGCCGTTGACCACCAGCCCCATCTTGACGAAAGGCAGGAAGCCAATGGCCAGCGCCGCCAACACTATGACGGCAGTGGTGTGCGCTGGCGTCCAGGCCGAGCCGATTTGTCGGGCGGTATCGCGCAGGGTAGTCATCTCTGGCTTTCTGAGCGCACGTCTTGATTAGCCTCCTAGGTACAGACTGGCTACTTGCGGGTTGTCCAGCAGGTCAGGGCCGGTGTCGTCCAGCCGGTTTTCCCCCGCAACCAGAACGTAGCCTCGGTGCGACATTCGCAGCGCTTCGCGGGCGTTTTGCTCTACCAGCAGCACGGCTACGCCGCTTCGATTAATGTCCCTGATGCGCTCGAAGACCAGGCCCATCATCTCTGGAGAGAGCCCGGCGGAGGGTTCGTCCAGCAGTATCAGCGCAGGGTCCAGCATCAGCGCGCGGGCGAGGGCCAGCATCTGGCGCTGGCCACCCGACAGGCTTCCCGCCTTGCGGCCCGGCCGCATGGCAAGGTCTGGGAAGATTTCGAACATCTCGTCGATGCGTCCCCGGTAGTCGTCGCGACGGATGAAAGCGCCCATATCCAGGTTCTCCCGGATGCTCAGTGAAGGAAAGACGTTGCCGGTTTGGGGGACATAGGACAAGCCAGTGCGCACCGCCTGATCCGGTTGAATCCCAGATATGTCCTCGCCCCGGAACATGATGCTGCCCGATCGCATCCGAATCAGACCTACAATGGCCTTCATCAAGGTGGATTTCCCGCAGCCGTTGGGGCCGATGATCGTGACGACCTCGCCCATGCCCACGGTAATAGACACACCGTGCAGTATCTCGGTCTCTCCATACCCGGCCACGACACCGGAGGCATCAAGCAGCGTCACCGGCTGAGCCTCCTAGATATGCTTCCAGCACCTGCGGGTTTTGCCGCACCTGTCGCGGCGTTCCTTCCGCAATTACGGCACCGTTGGCCATGACGATAATCGGCTCGCACATGGTCATGACGAATCTCATGTCGTGCTCAATGATTACGAACGTGATGTCCCGCTCGACGCTGGCCAGAAGTATGTTCTGCGAGATGCTTTGAAGCAGCGTACGGTTGACTCCGGCGGCGGGTTCGTCCAATAGCACCATCTTGGGCTTGGCCATGAGGACGCGCGCTAGCTCCAGCAGCTTCTTCTGGCCGCCGGACAGATTCCCGGCGTACTCGTCGGCCAGGTGAGATAGGGTGAGCAGCTCCAAGACTTCCATCGCCTGTACCTCGATCTGGCGCTCCTCACGGGCCACTTTCCGGGGCATCAACCAAGATGCCCAGATGTGTTCGCCCGTCTGTGGAGCGGGTACCAGGATAAGGTTTTCCAGCACCGTCATGCGCTTCATCTCCCTAGGGATCTGGAAGGTGCGCACAAGGCCCAGACCGAAAGTCTGGTGCATTCCCATCTTGTCGATGCGCCGGCCGTCGAAGATGACTTGCCCGCTGGTCGGAGACATCGCGCCGGAAACCAGGTTGAACAAAGTCGTCTTGCCCGCCCCATTAGGGCCGATTATCCCCGTGATCGCGCCCCGCTTGATCCGCAGGGAGCAATGGTCAACGGCCCGCACTCCGCCGAAGTCCTTCACCAAGTCGTGAACCTCAAGGATAGGCGCTGTGTTCGCCAAACTGCCTCCATGCGATGGGCGGCCGGTACGGAAGTGCCGCCGGTTTCTGACATTTCCTTCTTTAGATCTCTGGTAGCTGAGAGGTGCCAAGGCCTCTGCCACGATCCTTGAGCCGACGTGTCTGCAACAATCGTGACCAGTTGGCGCTTGCAACTCTCTGCTGTGCCGCTCCAGCGTCAGTGCTTCTACGGTAGATAATAATGGAATCGAGCGGCCAACGCATCCATAATTTTGGGGCAGACCCTGGAGCGCCAGGTCGTCTCAGCCGAACCCACTCCCGTAGTGGTTCGGGGGGATCGGCACCGCCAACCGAATGAGGTGAACACCGCCGCGGCGTCCTCCAGCGCAGGGGGTCCTTGAGCTTGTGCGGGCGCAGCTGCACGTCGAACCCGACGGGAAAGGCGGGCGTGCCTCGCTTCGTCTCCGCGATGCGTTCGGCGTAGCAGCGGTCGCAGCCCGGCGAGACCTTGGTGCAGCCCGTCACTGGGTTCCAGGTCGCATCCGTCCACGCGATGGCGCTGTGGTCAGCCATGCGGCACCACCGTGCGAGGCTTCCTGCCGTCGCAGTCGTCGTCATGCCGCGCGGGCGCCCGGTCGTGCGCCTCCACCTGCATACACTCCATGCAGGTGCACCAAGGCCCGTCGCGGAACTCGAAGAATGCCAGCCCTTCCAACCTCGTCATTCCCGCGCCTCCACGGTGTCGCCGGCCCAGCCGCAGTGGATGCAGCGGGCCTCGCGGTACAGTGGGTTGCGGTCGTCCAGGCGCAGGTCGATGTAGCCCCCACAGCGCGGGCATGCGTCGTGGCTCAGGAGGCCTGCGACGTGGGGTGGGATGTGGGGCTCGATACGCTCCCAGCGTTCCGGCACCTGCGGAGCCACGTTGCCGACGATGCGCTCCACGGTGGTGCCGCAGGCGATGCATGAGCCGCGGACGTGGCGCGTTAGGGAGCCCTGGCGGTTGGGGTGCCATGCCTCGCATGGGTCCGCGATGGGCCGGTCGGCATGGCACCGTATGCAGTAGCCGCGGTAGCCCGCCTCGGCGATGTCTCTGGTGAAGCTCATGCCCTCGCTCCTTTCATCTGCTCTGCTTTCCAGGCGTGCCGACAGACAGCACACGTCTCGTCGTTCCACTGCCAGGGGAATCGCTCGGGCAGGCACCGCCACGGCTCCGCTGTGCGGCCACAGAACGTTCGCCCGCTGACGCCCATCTCTATGTGCGCCTTCGTCGTAATGCGCATACCAGATAGCGATTGTGGTGGCCCTGTTCGAAGTGTCATGACAGGATGTTGTAGTCGGAGCAGAGCTTGCAGATGAGGCGTCCGTCGTCGGCGTAGGCGTGGAAGGCCGCATGGCGCTCTCCGCATGGCGGTATTCGGTCAACAGGGGACGAATCATCGTTATTTAACGTGCGGTTATCGTCGTGCTCGGAAGTGGGACTCCTCCTCACCGTGAGGCTCGGCCGTGGTCACGGGGGAGCGTCCGGTGAGGACGTGGGCGACGGCCTCGGCGGGGAGGCCCTTGCCGGAGGCGGGGCTGGAGCTCTCGACCATGAAGAGCGGGGCTGGCCCGTCGATGGCGGGGCGGACGATGCCGGTAAGCAGGAGCGCGATGGTGTGGCAGCGGTCCGCCTGGGTGGCGAAGGGGAAGTCGCCCAGCAGCTCGTCCAGGAGGGCCAGCGCTGCGCCGGTACCACCGGGCGTGGGTCCCAGCGTTCCGAGGCGCGGGTCGAGGTTGAGAAAGAGGCCGGTGTCATCGTCGTAGCCCGGCGTGGAGAGGACCCTGCCATCAGCGGTGAGGACGGGGGTGTTGACGAAGCCGCCGAAGGACGGAAAGGGGAGCGTCTCCAGGGCGAGGATGTCCTGCAGGACGCGTTCGTCCGGCTTGCAGACGGACTCCTCGCCGTGCTTGTCGTGGCGGACCCAGCGGCGCAGGCGCGCCAGGTGGCCGCCGAGGGCGGACTGCGTGAGGAGGCGGACGAAGGGCCTGCGTTCGTCCTCGGGCCACACGATCTGGCTCAGGAGGCCGCCCTGGAGCACGAACCGAACGGGGCCCTGGTGGTTGTCGAGCCGTAGGGCCTCGATGCACTCGTCGCTGAGGTCGTCGAGCTCGCGGCCGGTGATGATGATGTCGGGCTTGTCCGACCTGCGCCCGGAGGTAGGAGCGCTGGCCTGGGCGTCGGCTGCGCGCCGCGCAGCCTGGAGCGCCGCACGCAGCAGCGCCGATGACCGCTCGGCCGAGATCCCGATCGCCTCCGCCAGGTCAGCGGCCGCGGCCTTGACGAACCGCCGGTCCGACCAGTTGCCACGGTGTTCCCACAGCGGCTCGTCTCCCTCGTCGTAGGCCACCAGGGTGCCCCGAGCTGCGCCGTTCGCCGAGAAGTCGCTGGTGGGACGGATCACGATCTCGCTCACGCCCGGACCTCCCATGCGGCCTGGGGGCGGATCCGGATGCCGAGGCGTCGAGCCAGGGAGCGCAGGCCGCCCTTGCCGCAGCCCGGCACCCAGCAGCCCCACGCGCCGGTGTCGAGGTTCAGCCAGAAGGAGGGGTGCCTATCCTCGTGGAACGGGCACCGCCCGTCTGCCCACTGGCCGGCCTTGCGCGGTTTGAGGTATGTGCCGCGGCGGTCGAGCTCCGCGAGCACCGCCCGCAGCAGAAGAGGGGCCTCCGAGGCACTGAGGTGGCCCGAGGCCCGCCCGAAGGCCCCCGAGGCCCCTCCGCGCGGCGGCAGGTAGACCTCCCAGCCCAACGCGCGGGCGTAGTAGTCGGCAAGGGCCTCCGCGTTGCCCCGGCTCGTCATCCGTGGCCCAGGACCCGGTGGCGGCGCCACGTAGCAGGGCCTATAGCCCCGGGGCTTGCCCTCGGGCACCGTCGGCCAGCTGCGCAGCGCGTGGCCGTATCCCTTCAGCTCCACAACGGCTGCGGGTGCGCGCCCTTCAGCGCGAGCCTGCAGGAGGTCGAGTCGTCCACCGCGGAAGATCGCCAGTTGCCCGTCGAGCCGGTCCTCGGCCGCGACGAACAGGTGCCACTTCCCCGGCGCGGTGCCCCCCTCGGCATACAGCGTGCTCACGGGCCAGCCCGGCCACGCCTCGGGCCCGGCGTCCACGTCGATCCCCAGGACGTAGCCCCCATGCGCCAGCGCGGTCCCGCACAGAATCGCCAGACCGCCGCTGTAGCCGGCCGCGAGGCACTCCTCGGGCGAAGGCGGCGCATCAGCCAGGTCGCGGAAGCTCGTGCCCGGCAGCGCCTTGCCGCCGCCCCAGCAGGGGAGCGTCCGCAGCCCGACGGCGAGCAGCGCCTCAATGTGGCGCTGAAGGGCATCCGCCTCCCGTAGACCCTCGCCGCGCTCACGCATCGAAGGCGTCGGCCTCCTGCATGGTGGCGATAGCCGCAGCGATGTCGGGCTGTTGGGCTCCGTTGGTCATCGCGCTGGTTCCGTGATCGCTATTGCCTCGTGGAGCACCTCAGCAGCCACGCTCCAGACTTCGTCCCCGGTGGCGGCCCTGGCGGCGTTCCCGGCGGCCCAGGTGGCGGCCCAGGCGGCGGCCCTGGCGGCCCTGGCGGCGTCCCCGGCGGCCCTGGCGGCGTTCCCGGCGGCCCTGACGGCGTCCCCGGCGGCCCTGGCGGCGTCCCCGGCGGCCCTGGCGGCGTCCCCGGCGGCCCTGGCGGCATCCCCGGCGGCCCTGGCGGCGTTCCAGGCGGCCCCGGCGGCGTCCATGGCGTCCCCGGCGGCGGCCCAGGCGGCGTCCCCGCTGGCGTCCCCGGCGGCGGCCCAGGCGGCGTCCCTCAAACTCGTAAGCGAAGCGTCCTGCGCCAGGGCCTCTAGCGTCTCCGCTTCCTTCTTCAAGCCAGCAGTTCGTAACGCGAGAGGGGCGATGCGAGTCACCGCCACGCGGGCGAAGTGCTCTGCCCGCTTGACTTCAACCGCTCGCGTCGCGGTTGTTCCAACCAGGGGGATGATGAGCGGCTTGAGGTACTTGTCCCGCGTTGCGTCGTCGGGCATCGCGTCGTTGAGCCCGCGGGCGTACGCTGCCAGCACTGGACTCGTACACGCTGGCGCATCGCTGTGGGCCTCACCGGCGTACCACGCCACCACCTCCATGACGCACAGGCCGTTGGAACGGTCAGGGTGACTACCGTGACCTATGTGCAGGACATTGAGGTCGATTCCTTGCGTTGCCACTCCTAGCCTCCCCCCGGTCGATTAGTCACGTGCGCGCTCCCTGCCGCCATCTCGCGGGCGGCTGAGTCGGTGTAGCCTGCGGCAGCCTTGACCTTGCCGGCTTCCTGGTTGAGGACCGCCAGCAACTCCGCGCTGAGCTCCGCGATCATGAGTACCTTCTGCTGCGCGTCGCTCCCCAGCGCCCGCGCGTCCATCAGGGCCTCACAGGCGTCGTCGCCATCATTCCTTGCTCGGTTCATGTCCTTCCTCCGCTTTGTTGTCGCCGCCCTCCTTCGGTTGCGCCACGGAGAACAGCGTTTCCTGGGGCAGGCTGAGGTGTAGTTGCGCCCGCCGCTTGAACAATGGGGAGATCGACCTTCGGCCAGACCGAAGGTCGTCGATGTAACTAGGCGTGAGGCCGAGCCTCTGCGACAGCTGGTCTAGGTGGTAGTGAACGAAGATGTAGAGGTCGGCTGGCTTGAGATCACCAGCAGTTCACCTGGGGCATGAGTCACTTGTGGTAGCCGTAATAGGCAGCAGGTTACTTATTCATCGACCATTTGTCAACAAAATCAGCCACTTGTCTAGAAAGTCACTAGAATCTGCTCGAGATGGTGGAGCAGAACCCAAACGGGCAGGCGCTGATTGACTTGCTCAACAACTACCTGCCGCAGTTTGGCAGCATCAGGAAGATGGCCCAGGCTTCTGACCTGAGCCACAGCACGATCTCAGGCGTCTTCGAGACGGGCAGAGGTACAGCGAACGTGCTGATCGCCCTCGCAGACCTCGTGGGTGAGCGGAGAGTTCGCTTACTCGTATTAGGTGGGGTTCTCGCGCATGAGGACCTGGATCACACGCTGGACCCAGCCCAGGACGAAGTATTGGGCCTGTTCAACGCGTTGACTGAGGAAGGTCGTCGGTTGCTGCTCGGAGTAGCCCGCGAAATGCTCGGGCAGCCAGTCCGTCCAAACTGATGGAATTCGGCCACTCGAAGTCCTCGGCATCCTCGTGGCCGACAAGGACGCTCACGATGACGGTGGACCTGATCTGTTGAGCCATGTTGCACCTCTGCGCCAACGGTGACTTTCAGCCTGTCCGGGCATGGCCCCAATGACCATGGTGCAAGAACTCATCCATCTGTATGGACGCGCTGTGCCAGTCCTCCGCGAAGCAACGCTTGAAGGACTCCGTGGAGGTATCCGTCGCCAGGTGGAAGGACCTCGATGACAGCCGGCAGATCAGCCCCTTCCCCCAAAGGCCGTGAGCTGCACGACGATCCGCACCTGATCGTCCAACGCCGCTCCTCAGTCCCCAACTATCGGCATGCTTCATCTAATGCCAAACAGAACACCAGTTCGCATTCTCGCTGACGCACGCCACTGGATGCAATAGGGTGATGGCGTCAGTCCGGTCAAGCAATGTCCGATGGAGTGACCACCCCACATGGGAACCTATCCCTTGGCCTCGAGCCGCCGAAGTGATCGGCGAGGTCCGGTGGTACGCCGTGACACTGTAAGGGAGCAGCAGCCCAGCAGAAGCGACAGCGAAAAGTGTCAGACGGGGCTATGGCCTGAATCGCCGACTACATAAGATTCGTCCGTGAGCGTGACGCGAAACGCCAGGGAGGTTGATGTGAGGACGCCGAACCAGATAGCCCAGTTACCCCTCTTCGCTGAAGAGCCTCTGGCGGCACCAGCTACCCTCACATCAGTTCAGGAGCCCGAACAGGAGGCTCCGGTAAGCGCGAATGCGCCTCAAGAGATCGCCAGCGAGGAGCGCGACCTGCCCAACAAGACGCTCGATGAGGGCCAGCACCAGCGACATATTGTGCAGCCCTACCGGATGACCAAGACCCGGAGGGTACAAAGGCTCACGCCGGTGGATGCGCTAACGGTGCCGAGCGCCGAAGCTGCCCTGAGACGTGCCGAGAGTCTGTTCGAGACGGGACGCTACGTAGGAGTTGATGCCTTCACCACGACGGCTAACCCGGACATGGGAGAGTATGGCGAGCCCGTGTTCCACGCCCGCCTCGGTGAAGTGCCAAGGGCCGAGTACGGAGAATAGAAAGAGGCCCACGTTGCTCATTGAGACGACCGGCGGCGCCATATCGTCTCGTCGACGGCATGCCGTCGCCGGTGCCCTAGCCATTCTTCTGATGGTGGGGCTTCTTCTTTTCGTCGCATGTGAGGGTCCTCCTGGGCCTCAGGGTGAGCGTGGTCCCCAGGGCCCCCAAAGGTCCCCCAAGGTCCCCCAAGCGAAGCCGGCCCAGCCGGAGGCTCGCCTCCCACGTCGTCCGCTCAGATGAGCATCGCCGCGCACCTCGACATGATCTACACACTGTTCCAGAACATCTGGCCTCGCGTCGACAATTCCGACTACTGGGCTGCCGCTTTCTACAGTTCCCACCAGGAGCTAGAGCACGAGTGGGCCAGTAGTGCTCCCGGTTCGCTGCATAACCGCATAGCGATCGGGGAACTTGACCTAGTCCGTCGCAGGGTGGAGGACTGGCACGCGCGGTATGAGGAGTGGGTGAAAGGAGCGGAGGAACGGCTTGACCAGCTTTCGGAATCGGACCGCCACTTCGACATGGTGCAGGCCGCCTCCTCACGGGTTAGCCGAATCCTCTTGCATGTCGACGCGATCCTCAGTAAGTGACCCAGCCGTGAGAGTAAAGCATTGACCATTAGAGCAATCGCCCCCAACTTCGCCGACAAGACCATCTGGACAGGCGACAACCTGGACATCCTCCGGGGGATGAACAGCGAGTGTGTCGACCTCATCTACCTCGACCCGCCCTTCAACTCGAACCGAATTACGCCGCCCCGGTTGGTAGCCAGGCCGCCGGAGCAGCGTTCAAGGACACATGGACCCTCTCCGACCTGGACGTGGCGTGGATGGGGTTTATCGCCGATGAGCAGCCCGCCATGCATGCCGGATGGCAACGATAACATTCCACGTTGGGGTACTCAGGAAGCTCGCACGTCGGCCGTGGTCCGCTGCGCTAGTGGACATATAGCCGCGCGGGAGACCTTCGAGGATGTTGGCGGGTGCCCTTATTGCACCTACACACCGGAAGCGCGTGTAGCAGCCTTGAAAGCGAAAGAGGCGACGGAGAAGCGGATGCGGCAAGGTAGGACTTCTGGAACGGGTCGCTGACTTTCGGAACAGAAGGCACTTTGGGGGCAAAGCCGGACAGGGGCAGCTGGTTGAGGAGAGATACACATCCATGGCCTTGCGCAAGCGTAGGAATGGACAGGGCAGCGTCCGCCAGCGCGGGCCGAAGCTCTTTCAGCTCGTCTACACCCTCACGTCAGGGACGGGCGACACCCGCAAGCAGGCGTATGAGACGGTCAAGGGCACCCGCCAGGCTGCCGAGAGGCGCCTGCGGGAGATTCTGGCCTCGCTGGATGAGGGGAGGCATGTCGAGCCGTCCAAGGACACGACGAGCGCCTTCATCGCCTACTGGTTCAAGACCTACGCGGAGGCCAGGCTATCCCCTCGTACCCTGAAGGACTACCGCGGCGACATTCGCCGGTACATCGACCCAACGATCGGCAGCGTCCCCGTACGCGACCTAGGACTACAGCACGTTCTCGGTATGCTCAGCAAGATGCGGGCACAAGGATTGTCGGAGCGCACGCTGCTCCATGCGTACGCGCTGCTGCATGAGGCTCTGGCTCGTGGAGTCAAGTGGCGGATGCTCGCCCACAATCCTTGCGCCCTCGTGGACCGGCCTAAGCCGAAGCGAACCGAGATGCGCACCCTCGACGAGGAAGGCGTTGGCCGGTTCTTCCAGGCCATCGCACCCTCACGGTACGCCGACGCCTACCGCACGGCCTTCTTCACTGGCACGCGCCGAAGCGAAGTCCTAGGACTACGCTGGCCATCTATTGATCTCGATGGGCGTGCCATTTCCATCGTGGCCGGCCTGCATCGCATCAAGGGCGAAGGGCTGGTGCTGCTCGAGGTGAAGACCGACAAGTCGCGTCGACGCATCCCGATACCCTCAGTGGTTGTTGACATACTCCGCGCAATCAGAGGCCGTCAGATAGAGCTCTCGGAGCTCACGATGGGCACCGCCTGGAACCCGGACGGCTTCGTGTTCGCCAAGGTGGACGGCGCACCCTTCGACCCAGACAAGGTGACGAGGGACTTCACCGCTCGGATGCAAGCCGCTAGACTCCCCATCACGATTCATGGCCTGCGCCACACCTTCGCATCGCTACAGCTGGCCAGGGGTGAGCATCTGAAGGTGGTGCAGGAGTTGTTAGGCCACAGCTCGGCGAGCGTGACGGCGGACCTGTACTCGCACGTCATTCCTGGCATCAAGGAATCCTCGGTGGACCGCTTCGCCGAGCAGTTCAACGACCCGCACCAAGCGCGCCCGTAGAGGCCCTTCCTGAGCCACTGTGGGCGAACTGTGGGCGAAACGGCCTACAGTGGGTCAGCATGAAATCAGGGAACGTGGTGGTGGCCTGGTTCGGAGAGATGGCCGAGTGGTTGAAGGCGACGGTCTCGAAAACCGTTGTACCGGTCTCCGGTACCGTGGGTTCGAATCCCACTCTCTCCGCCACCTTCGCCGGCAAGGCCCGCGGTGATCCCCGCGCGGGGCACCCTAGCACGGAAGCGGCGGCGAGCAGACGACGGAGAGGTGCTGGAGCGGCCGAACAGGCACGCCTGGAAAGCGTGTAGGGGCGCAAGTCTCTCGCGGGTTCGAATCCCGCCCTCTCCGCCAGCTAGCCCTTCATCAGCTCCTTGGCCATGGAGCCATTGATACCATTTCCACCGCATGGGGATGAGCCGGAACCCATCCGCGGTGCATCGCATCTAGTCTGATCTAATCGCATCCAGTAGCGTAGAATACTCTGCATAATGGTATACGTTTTGGTACACGTGGCCTGGCATCGTGGAAGCTGCCTTTCGAGGGGGGCCTCACCGGAATGACCCCGTGACCAAGCCCCGTTGAAATCTCACCGCAGGCACCCCAGCAACGCCCTCACACTGGGCCTCCTCCGGTCCCAGACCCAGCCCGGCATGTACGCCGACGGCAACGGCCTTTACCTCAGGGTGGATCCGTCTGGGACCAAGCGTTGGGTACAGCGGCTGACGGTGCATCATCGCCGCCGGCATATCGGGCTCGGCGGATGGCCCATGGTGACGCTCACCGAGGCCAGGGACGTGGCCTATGAGAACCGCCGTCTTGCCCGCGCTGGGGGTGACCCGCTCGCCGAGAAACGGCGCCGAGCGATGCCCACGTTCGCCGAAGCCGCCCGGACCGTCATCGCGATGCACCGTCCTACCTGGAGGAGCGCCAAACACGCCGCGCAGTGGAGCGCGACGCTGGAGGCGTACGCCTACCCGGAAATGAGGAGCCTCTCCGTGGGGACCATCACCACAGCCGACGTGCTACGCGTGCTCGCGCCGATCTGGACGACGAAAGCAGAGACCGCGCGGCGTGTACGCCAGCGCATCGGAGCGGTGATGGAGTGGGCCATCGCTCAGGGATACCGATCGGACAACCCGGCAGGAGAAGCCATCACTGCTGTGCTCCCGAGGACGGCCCGCTCGCGGGAACATCACGCCGCCCTTGACCACCGTGAGGTCGTTCATGTGATCAGGGCCGTCAGAGACTCCACGGCCAGCCTGTCCGTCAGGCTTGCATTCGAGTTGCTCGTCCTCACCGCCGCGCGGTCCGGCGAGGTGCGCCACGCAAGATGGTCAGAGGTGGACGTGGCCGCAGCGACATGGACGATACCCGCCGAGCGTATGAAGGCGGGCAAGCCTCATCGTGTCCCCTTGTCCAAGCGTGCCCTGGCCGTGCTCGCCCCGGCTAAGAAGCTTGATGGGGGCGAGGGTTTGCTGTTCCCGTCGGCGAACAGCAAACCTCACTCCAACATGGCGTTCACCCAACTGCTCCGAAGGCTAGGTGTGCAAGCTGTCCCCCACGGCTTCCGGTCGAGCTTCCGTGATTGGGCGAGCGAGTACACCGACTCACCACACGCCGTGATGGAGGCTGCATTGGCCCATACGGTGCCGTCAGCGGTCGAGGCGGCCTACGCTCGCAGCGATCTGTTCGACCGACGGCGCGTGCTCATGGAGGCTTGGGCCGACTACCTGAACGTGTAAGGTCTTGGGCAGGTTGGCGCTGGGGGTCGCGTCACTAGAGCAGCATGGGCGGTTCATCGCCCTGCTCTGTGGGGGCACCAAAGGCAGGCAGCAGCGTGATATCGCCCGCGCCAAGCGCATGGCCGCGGATAGAAGGAGGGAGCAACGATGACGGAGACCTACACGCCCTGGCGGCTGGAGAACTACATCGACTCGGAGGAGACGCCGAGGTCATCGGCGAGGTCCGGTGGATGGCGCGGACTCTGTAAGAGAAATCAAGCTCTGTCTACCGGCTTTTCAGCCTGCCCTGTCCCGGCGCCAAACAACTGCGCCGCCCGATCCAGCAACAGGGTCTTTCATTGCGTGATCTGGTTCGGGTGCATATCGAACTGGCTTGCCAACTCCGAAAGTGTCCGGTCGCCGCGTACTGCGGCAAGAGCCACCTTCGCCTTGAACTCTGCCGAGTGGTTACGGCGGGGTCGTCTGCTCATCTCTCGCTCCTGTCTCCGAGGGCACTATCATGCCCTCAATCAGGCAGCGATTCCACTTATCCCTCTGTTCAGATTTCCGGAGCCACTTCTAGCGCCCCTGGGAACGAGAGTTATCCCAGGGGCGCTTCGGTATTGTGGATGAGCGTGCTAGTCGCCTTGGATCGACACCTCTAAGTAGGTGGTTTGACCCACCAGCGTTCGAGTGTCGCCGTCGACTACGAAGTTCTTGCTATCTGAGAGCAGAGGGTTGTCTATGGGAATTCGCAGAGAGGTCTCTCTCTTCGTGCCGTTTACCGTGTCTGCGCTGTCGAACACTTTTATCGAACGGCCATCGATTGCCTCATCGGGTCTCTCTACATAGCCCTGAACTCTCAGTTTTTCGGAAATGGCAAACCTGCCTGTCAGCCAGTCGGCGAGGGTCCCACGCTGCTCAGCTGCCCGGAATGAGTGTACCGCCCCTGTTGTAGCGTCAGTGATGATCGCTTCGTTGCCCATCACGATGGTCGTGGAGAGCAGAGTCCCTGTCATCGTGTATGCCTCGCCGACGAATTCAGTGATCGTGCCTGCGGGGTCGGCTGACAACTGCCACTCCATGACGATGCGGTCTGGCTGAGAGCCAAGGCCGAAGACTACACGGTCCTGCTCGAAAGTTTCGACCCGGATGAACAAAGTGTTCCCGGCCTCGACCGCTTTGACCAGGCGTTCCTGTTCCTCTGTCGCTAGGGCAGAGAGAGCGGTTGCCCCGGCTGCAGGTTGACTTGCTAGCTGGATTGTCAAGAACGTGACCCCAACGACCACGATCGCGATGAGTCCAGCGGAGATTCTCTTGGTTGTCCATTCAATATGCATGGTGTCTATTGTCCTCCTCTCTCCATGGCCCCTTAGACATTGGGGTGGTGGATGAAGTGATAGCTGTCATGTCCGTGTGGTGAGCTTGACCAGTGATGCATTCCAACTGACTCGATGAAGCCGATGGGTAAGCAGAAATACGCGATGCTTTCTGATCCGCGTCCGCTCACCAACCAGTCATTGGTGTCCTCGATCCAGCCAGTTGACCACTTGGCCGATGGACCTTGGCCGATGCACCACTCCCAGCCCTGGTTCCAAACCTTGATGGACGAGATGTTCTCGTCCGCTGTGCTATAGGCGCTCCCCCAAAAGCTTGAGCTGTTGTAGGACAGGTTCGACCAGCAGTCGATGAGTACGCCGTCGTGGGTGTGGCCGGAAGGGTCGCACTCGCTCGATTGGGCGTTGATGTGGCTCGCCACTGCCGTTGCCACTAGGGTGACGGCGAGCACAGCGATGACTGCACTGAGGGTAGCGATTCGCCCGAAGTTTCGTTTTAGCATCGTCACGTTGGATCTCCTTCCGCTGCTCTGGCGTTAGCTTCGCAGCGCGAGCCTTCCCGTCGCAGCCATCGTAGGGGCACTCGTCGTACACCTGGCCGCCTTCCTCTACGCCGAATTGCATCTCGAAACCGGCACCAAACTCGAACGTACTCCGAACCTTGTGCTGGCTTCAGCGATTCTGGGCGTCCCCCACCTGGCAGTGACACGAACGCGAACCCGAACACCATGTTGTGTAGTTCGACTTCGGGTATCGCCAGTTCGTCAGCGATCCGAGCTGTGGTCAGGCCCTCGTCGCGAAGCGTGGTAAACACCTTGGCCAGAACGACAACCCCTTTGGCACCAAGGAAGAGATGCTGAAGCAGCTCGCAATTGGCGACGACAGCCAAGCTCAACGGCGGCTCGCAGTGCAACCGATTGCCCGCCGCGTGCGGCTTCAGCACGGCGGGGACCGGCGGAGTCCGGGGTTTCAGGTTTATCATGATAAACTTGAAAACAGAAGGGCGGGACAAAGACGGAATACCTGCTGGGGCGTATCCTCGACAAGGACCCAGCCGTCTTTGAGCAGTGGGAACGTGGGGCATTCCGCAGTGTGCGCGCCGCCGGGCAAGCGGCCGGGATCGAGTTCGTACAGCCGAAGCGCACAGTGACATTGGGCAGGAACGTCACCCGGCTTGCGGACACGCTGCACAAGCACTACCCGCCGGATGAGTTGACGGCGCTATCCCGGCGACTACTCCAGCTCCGGCGCGAGTCAAGAGAGAGGGGGCGCGCATGACGATGGTCGGAAGATTGATAGCCCATCGCAGAGACACGCTCGATCTCTCCAGGGAGCGGCCCCGCAGAACGCCTATCACGTGACTCTGTGAACCGCGCCACGTCCCGTAGGGATGCCGCAGAGGACACCTATTTTGACCTGATCAAGCACCACTGCGGACACCGCGATCCGGCGCAATGCCCGCTTGGTCCCGTCCCGTATGCCACAGCCGCCAGACGGCCTACTACGAATACATCTCGGCCTTTAACCATTGGAGGTGCTGGGTCGGCATCGCAAAGGAGAGGCCCACGCACCTCCCAACCTTCGCGTGTCCGATCCGTGCGCCGGCGCCATGACACGGGACTTTTGCATCAGCTCAGAGACTTTTGCATCAGAATGGACTTTTTCATCAGAGCCCCAATTGACTTGACTACGAGGTCCATACCACCCAGCAGCCACTAGCCAGTCAATTGGTACACGTTTTGGTGTACACCTTTAGTTTGTGTATCCATTTTTGCAGTCTAATACCAGCGTAAAGGCATCGTGGTTGGCGGACGCCCTCTCCGCCACTCCCCAACGCTCGACTCGTCACCCACCCCTTGTCCGCTGCGCCCCCCACGGGCAAGATTCCCCCGCCACCGAGTTTGCCGTCGAGGCCCACGATGATACCGCTGTGATGAACCCAGACCTCGCCTATTGGATCGCCTTCAGCCGCGTCCCCTCGGTCGGGCGCGTTCGCGCCGGCCTGCTAGAGCAGCACTTCGGCTCGCTCCAGGCGGCGTGGGAGGCGAGCACCGGCGAGCTGCGCGCCGCGGGGCTCGACGCCAGCGTCGTCGCGGCCATCGGCGGTGTGCGGGCGCACGTCGATCCCCAGGAAGAGCTGGCACAAATCGACGCCGCGGGCGTGAGAGCCGTCACCTGGCACGACGCCGACTACCCGCATCTGCTCCGCGAGATCGACGACCTGCCGCCGGTCCTCTATGTGAAGGGAACGCTGACGGCTGTGGACGAGCGGGGCGTGACGGTTGTCGGCACGCGCCGGCCCACGGCCTACGGACGCGAGGCCGCACGCCACCTCGCCGGCGACCTCGCCAAGGCAGGCGTGACGGTCATCAGCGGCCTCGCACGCGGCATCGATGGAGTTGCGCACCGTGCCGCGCTGGAGGCGGGCGGCCGGACCATCGGCGTCATGGGGTCGGGTATCGACGTCGTCTACCCACCCGAGCACGCGGGTCTCGCCGTGGAGATGGCCGAGCATGGCGCGGTCATGACCGAATATCCGCTGGGGTCGAGGCCCGACGCACGCCATTTCCCTCGGCGTAACCGGTTGCTGAGCGGTCTGAGTCTCGCTACGCTGGTCATCGAGGCGGGAGAAAAGAGCGGTGCGTTCATCACCGTCTGCAGCGCCCTCGAGCAGAACCGCGACGTGTTCTGCGTCCCCGGCAGCATCTACTCACCAACGAGCAGGCTCACCAACGCGCTCATACGTGAAGGCGCGAAGCTCGTGGCCTCGGTCGACGACATCCTCGAAGAGCTCAACCTGGGCTCGGTGGCTACCCAGCCACCGCTCCCGGAGATGCTCGGGGTAGCATCGGACCAGGAGACTCTGCTGCTCCAGAATCTGGACCAGAACCCCCGGCACGTGGACGAGCTAAGCAGGAGCAGCGGCCTGCCGGTAACCGAGGTCATCGGATGCCTCGCGGTCCTGGAATTACGAGGCCTGGTACGGCAGGTTGGTAGAATGAATTACATCAAGGCACGGGAGGCGCCCGAAAGCTACTCCCCATCGTCCCGATAATCTCCACGAACGGACCCTATGGCGAAAGCACCCACAAAACCCCGAAAGAAGGCAGCCGCGCCCCGAAAAAAGCCCGCCGCGGCTGCCCGCCGCCCGAGCGGCAAGACCGCAAAGCACCTCGTCATCGTCGAATCGCCGGCCAAGGCCACGACGATCGGCCGCTACCTGGGCAGCGACTACACCGTGAGAGCGTCCCTGGGGCACGTACGCGACCTGCCCAGCGGCAAGCTTGGTGTCGCGCTGGACAAAGACTTCGAACCGTCCTATCGGGTCATGGCGGACAAAAAGAAGGTCGTCGACGAGCTGAAGAAGGCCGCGGAGGGCGCCGAGGACATCTTCCTCGCCACTGACCCCGACCGCGAGGGCGAGGCCATCTCCTGGCACCTGCTCGAGGCGGCAGCCTTTCGCGACAAGCCGGTGCGCCGCGTCGTGTTCCATCAGATAACGCCGGACGCCGTGCGCGAAGCCTTCGCTAACGACCGCGACATCGACATGCGCCTCGTCAACGCGCAGCAGGCGCGCCGTATCCTCGACCGCCTCGTTGGCTACCAGCTGAGCCCACTGCTGTGGCGCAAGGTCCAGCGCGGGCTCTCCGCGGGCCGAGTTCAGTCGGTCGCGCTCCGGCTCGTCGTCGAGCGCGACGAGGAGATATCCGGGTTCGTCCCCGTCGAATACTGGTCGATAGAGGCCACCCTCAAGCCCGGGGACGGTCGGGCCTTCTCCGCGTCCCTGCGCGGCCTCGCAGGCGAACGCGCGAAGATCGAACTGCCAGACGAGGCGACCGTCACGGGCATCGTGAGCGACCTTGAAGGCGCGACCTACGCCGTTGGCACCGTGACGAAGCGGGAGGTGCACCGCCGTCCCGCGCCTCCCTTCATCACGAGCACGCTGCAACAGGAGGCGTGGCGCCAGCTGCGCTTCGCGGCGCGCAAGACCATGGCCGTGGCCCAGCAGCTCTACGAAGGCCAGGACCTCGGCAGCGCCGAAGGGGCGATCGGCCTCATCACCTACATGCGGACCGACTCGCCGGTGGTCGCCACGGAGGCCATAACCGAGACGCGTAGCTATGTCGGCCGGCGCTGGGGCGCCGAGTACGTCCCGGAGTCGCCACGGCGCTACGCCTCGCGCTCGAAGGTCGCCCAAGAGGCTCACGGGGCCATCCGGCCAACCTCAACCGGCCGTGACCCCGAGTCGATGCGCGGCTTCCTGAGCAGCGATCAGTTCCGCCTGTACGAGCTCGTCTGGAAGCGGATGGTCGCCAGTCAGATGGCCGACGCGGTGCTCGACGCGACAACCGTCGATATCCCCGTCACCGGCAAGTCCCAGCAGGGGTACGTGTTCCGCGCCACCGGCTCCGTCGTCCGCTTCGCCGGCTTCCGCACCCTCTACATGGAGGCGAAGGACGAGGAGCCTCAAAAGGGCCCCGACACCGACACCACTGAAGAAGAGGAGGAGACGGAACGCACACTGCCGTCCCTTTCCCAGGGCGACTCGCTCAACTGCCAGGCCCTGAAACCGGACCAGCATTTCACGCAGCCGCCGCCTCGCTTCACCGAGGCGAGCTTGGTGAAGGTACTGGAAGAGCACGGCATCGGCCGCCCGAGCACGTACGCGCCCATCGTCAGCACCATCGTCGACCGGCAATACGTGACGCGCGAGCGCGGCTCGCTCTCCTCGACCAAGCTCGGCCAGGTCGTCAACGAGCAGCTCGCGACCCACTTCCCCGACATCATGGACCCCGGCTTCACGGCCCAGCTGGAGGACCAGCTCGACGACGTCGCCAACGGCAAGCGCGAGTGGGTCCCTCTGCTCCACGAGTTCTACGGGCCCTTCGCCAAGGCCCTGGAGAAGGCGACCGAGGAGATGCCGAGGGTCCGCATCGAAGAGCCCACGGACGAGATTTGTGAGCTATGCGGCAAGCCCATGGTCATCAAGACCGGTCGGTTCGGCCAGTTCCTGGCGTGCACCGGCTTTCCGGAGTGCCGCAACACCCGGCCGCTCCTCAAGCACACCGGCGTTACCTGCACTCATGGCGGCGAGATCGTCGAGCGCAAAGGGCGTGGGCGCACCTTCTTCGGCTGCACGCGTTACCCGGAGTGCAAGTTCACCGCGAACCGGCGGCCCGAAGAAGTCGCCTGCCCCCTCGCGGAGGAGGCCGTCCCCGCGGCGGCCGCTTCCCGTCCGAGCTAGATCATGGCTGCCCCTAGGCTGCTCGACGCGTACAAGCAACACCTCGCGGGCAGCCGCGGGCTCGCCAAGCTCACCGTCCGCAACTACATGGCGGACGCCAAACCGTTCGTGGACTACCTCGGGGGCCAGGGCATCGACCTCGGTGACGACGCCGCGGCGCTTGGCGGCTTCGTGCAGCGAGACGTGACGGACGCGCACAGCCCGGACGAGCGCCAGCGTCGGATCAACGGCGAGTACCGCCGGTTGGTCCGCGACTACGTGGTCTGGCTGAGCACGGCACGGTCTCGGAGCGGGCGTGGGCTCGCGGCGGCCAGTGTCGTTCGGAGCCTGGCTGCCCTCCGAAGCCTGCTGCGCTACCTGATCGAACAGGGCATGGTGCCCGACGCGCCGCTCTGGGCATCGCGTTCGGGGCTCATGCGGAGCTTCACCCCGCGTAAGCCGCGGCGCCTGCCCGATACGCTGTCCGCTCATGAAGCGAAGGCGCTCGTGGAGGCCCCTGCGGAGCGCGTATCGGCCGGCCCGCGCTCCGCGAAGGCTGCGGCCATCGCCCTGCGGGACTCCGCGCTGCTCGAGCTGCTCTACGGCGCTGGGCTTCGCGTCAGCGAGCTCACCGGCCTCGACGTAGGCAGCATGCCGGCCGGCTCAAGGACCACCCGCGTGTGGGGCAAAGGGGCGAAGGGCCGGCAGGTGCCATTGGGCAAGCCAGCCATCGCCGCCATCGAACGCTACGTCAAGCACGGGCGCCCCACCCTAGCCTCGGGTGCGAGCGACAGGGCGCTGTTCCTGAACGCCAGCGGAACCAGGCTCACGCCGCGCTCGGTCCAGTCGCTGGTCAGCCGCTACGCTCAGGCCGCCGGCGTGCCGCGGCGCGTCCACCCGCACACGCTGCGCCACAGCTACGCCACCCACCTCCTCGATGGTGGCGCCGACCTGCGCATCGTCCAGGAGCTGCTTGGCCACTCCACGCCCATGGCGACCCAGGTGTACACTCACGTCAGCCGTGGCGAGGCGCGACGCGCGTACCTGCGCGCACACCCGCTGGCCCGCGAACAGGCCGGCGACGAACCCGCCCGTGCGCCGCCAACTCCCGCAGGGGCCGATACATGAGCGTCCTCGTCGTCAACGGGCCCAACCTGAACACGCTCGGCCAGCGTGAGCCGGCGATCTACGGCTCGGCGACGCTGGAACAGGTCGAGGCTGGCATGCGGGGCCACGCCGGCACCATCGGCCTGACCCTCGAGTTCTTTCAGTCCAACAGCGAGGGCGCCATTTTGGACTGCATCCAGCAGCAGGGAGCGCTCGCCCAGGGTGTCGTCATCAATCCTGGGGCACTCGCGCACACCAGCGTCGCCCTGAGAGACGCGCTGTCCGCGCTGAGCGTCCCCATCGTCGAGGTACACATCTCGAACGTGCATGCGCGGGAACCGTTCAGACACCACTCCCACATATCGAGCGTCGTCACGGGGCAGATCGTCGGGCTCGGCACCCACGGCTATCTGTTGGCCCTCGACTACCTCGCCAAAGCGATAGACCTCGGAGGCAAGCAATGACCAAGGCTGGACGAATCACCCGATTGCGCGAGGCCATGGCTGGCGAGTCGCTGGACGCCTTTCTCGTCACCTCGGCTGAGAATCGCCACTACTTCTCAGGCTTCAGGGGATCGGCGGGAAACTTGTGGATAACCCGTGACGACGCGATGCTCGCAACCGACTTCCGCTACACCGAGCAGGCCGGCATCCAGGCGCCGGACTACCGGGTGGTGCGCATCGGAGCTCAGCTGGGCTGGCTCAAGGAGGCCGTCAAAGACTCCGGAGCGCAGCGCATCGGCATCGAATCCGGCGACATGACCGTCGGGATGTACAACTCGGTGCGCGAGGCCATCAAAGCCATGCGGCCCAAGCGCGAGCTGGTCTCCACCGGCACCCTGGCCGACGAGATTCGCGCCATCAAGGAGCCGGGAGAGCTGGAGTTGCTGACCGAGGCCATCCTCATTGCCGACCGCGCCATGGAGCAGGTGGGTGCGCAGCTGCGTCCGGGCCTCACCGAGCGCGAAGTCTCCTGGCTTCTGGAGAAGGCGATGCGCGAGGGTGGCGCGGACGCACTCTCGTTCGACACCATCGTCGCCTCCGGGCCCAACGGCGCCAAGCCGCACCACAAGCCCAGCGACCGCAAGCTGGAAAAGGGTGACGGCGTCACCATCGACATGGGCGCCTTGTACCAGGGCTACTGTAGCGATATCACCCGGACCTTCGTGCTCGGCAAGGCCGACGCGCAGTTCCGCAAGGTCTACGACACCGTGCTCGCAGCCCAGGAGACAGCGGAGGCGACCGCGCGGGCCGGAATGAGCGGCCAGGAGATAGACGGCATCGCGCGCAAGGTAATCGAGGACGCCGGCTTCGGCGAGGCCTTCGGCCACAGCCTGGGCCACGGCATCGGTGTCGCCGTCCACGAGTTTCCCCGCGTGGGCCCGTCCTCCGACAAACAGCGCATCGACAACGGGATGGTCTTCAGCGTCGAGCCCGGCATCTACCTAACCGGCTGGGGCGGCGTGCGCATCGAAGACCTTGTGGTCATGGAGAATGGCGAGCCGCGCGTCCTGACCACGGCCCACAAGCGCGACCTGGTCGAGGTGTAGCGCACCCATGGTGCTGGGTCGGCTTCACTCCGAGGCTTCCGGCAAGGCCACAGATTGCTATCGTTAGCGGTGCCGCTGGCCAAGCGTCTCTCCTTCTACTACGGGTGGATAATCGCGGGCGCCATGGGGCTCGTCAGTCTCGTGGGCCTCGCCTTCGGTCCCGGTGTTATCGGGGTGCTCTACAAGCCCATGGCCGACGACCTGGGATGGTCCACGACCTCCGTGGCGGGCGGCGTCCTGACGGGGAGCGTGCTCGTGGCGCTCATCGCGCCCGTCTCTGGCCGGCTTCAGGACCGTTATGGAGCGCAGGCCATCCTGACCGTCATGCACCTGCTCATGGTCGCCTGTCTGCTCGGACTCGCGATGGTCAATTCGCTGTTCGCCTTCTACGCCCTCTTCGGCATCGGCTGGTCCCTCTTTGCGGGCACGGGCCGCGTCGCCTCCTCCGCCGCGGTGGCTCAGTGGTTCGTCTCCCGGCGGGGCTCAGCCACCGCCGTCGTCAACACGCTGGTCGGGCTGGGGTTCGCCACGATGCCCCTCCTCGCCACGGTGACGATGGTCCGCTGGGACTGGCGGGCCGGATGGCTCGCCATGGCGATCGCCGTTTTCGCCGTCGGCGTTCCCGTATCGCTGCTGCTCGTCAGGCGGCTGCCGTCCGACGTGGGCCAGGCGGTCGATGGCCGCAGCCGGGATGCCGAAGCCGGCGCCTCACATCTTGCGCGCTCGGCCGAGGGGGAGGTGCAGTGGACGACACGTGAGGCGCTCCACACCCCTACCTTCTGGATTTTGGTGGGCGCCCTGACGGTGATGTCGGTCGCCAACATCGGTGTTTCGTTCCATCTGGTGCCCCACCTGGTCGATCGGGGTTTGAGCCCGTCCATCGCCGTTCTGGCCTTCACCATCGGCGGCACGACGCAGATACCCGCCAGCTTCGCGTGGGGTTACATGCTGGACAGGCTCCACGCTAAAGCGGTCTATGTGGCCTCGGGCGGGGTCGTCGCGATCTACATCGTCGTCGTCTCGCTGGCCTCGTCGGTGTGGATGGTCGTGCTCATCGGCATCACCATGGGCATCGGCTTCGGCGGCTTCGGCCTCGTCGTGCGTGTCATGTTCGCCGAATACTTCGGCCGCCGGTCCGCCGGCTCCGTATTCGGGGTCGTCGTCCCCTTCACGGCCATCGCGCAGGGTGTCGGGGCGATGGTCGGCGGCCTCATCTTCGACGCGACCGGCTCGTTCGTCGGCGCCTTCATGTTCTTCTTGGCCCTGACCCTCCTCGCGATGGGGCTGGTCTCGGTCGCGCCCATGCCGACGAAGCCACGGCTGGCTGCGGCGCCGGCGGCGGCTGAAGCCGCCGCCTAGCCCACGACAACTGCGACCTCGCGTCGGGCGTGCTACGCTCCCCGGCGTTCGCGAACGCACTCGATCACACGCGGTGCGCAATCGCGCAAGGAGTAAGAGTCCATGGCCATCGGTTTCGGAGACCTCCGCCGCGGGCTGGCCATCGAGCTGGATGGGGCGCCCTACCGGGTCGAGGAGTACAGCCAGCAGAAGATGCAGCAACGGGCCCCGACGTACACCATCAAGCTTCGCCATATCCTCACCGGTCAGCTCATCGAGCGGAAGTTCTCCGGCTACGGCATGGAGCTGAACCCCGCGCAGGTCGAGAACCGGGACGCGACCTTCCTCTACGAGGCGGACGGCGCCTACACCTTCATGGACACGGAGACCTTCGATCAGTGGGAGATGTCTACTGAAGTACTCGGCGACGCGGTCAAGTACCTCGTCGACCAGGCCCCCGTCTCGGTCATCGTCTATAAGGGAGCCGCCGTCAGCATTGACCTGCCGACCACCGTCGACATACCCGTCGCCGACACGCCTCCGGCCCACCGAGGCGACACCCAGAGCGGTGGCAACAAGCCGGCCACTACCGAGACAGGGCTCGTGGTCACCGTCCCGGTGTTCATCGCCGCCGGCGACGTCATCCGCGTAGACACGCGGACCGGCGACTACGTCACCCGCGTGCGCTCAGGCTAGGGCCTATCGGCGCGCATGCGCCACTTGCCCACCGAAGCGCGGCCTGGCACCCTAAGCGCCATGGCCGCACAGGTGTTCACCGTTGCCGAGCTCGTCGCCTACCTCCAGATCGTCCTGGAGTACGACCCGATGCTGGCCGACCTCTGGCTCGCGGGCGAAGTCGCCAATACCACCACGTCGGCCGCCGGTCACACCTACTTCACGTTGCGCGAGGAGAACACCTCGTTCCGCTGCGTGCTCTTCGCCCGCTATCCCGGCGCCGCCCACCTGACCAACGGCGCGCACGTCAACGTCCACGGACGCGTTGGCGTGTACGCGGCGCGAGGCGAAGTGCAGCTGACCGCCGACATGGTCCAGGCGGCAGGTGCCGGCGCGTTGGCCAGAGAATTCGAGGTCCTGCGCGCCCAGCTGGAGCGCGAGGGCCTGTTCGACGAGACGCGCAAGCGCCGCTTGCCCTCGTTCCCGAAGCGTATCGGCGTCGTAACCTCCGAAACGGGCGCGGTCTACCACGACATCGCGCAGACCCTCGGACGCCGGTATCCCCTCGCTGAGCTCATCTTCTGCCCGGCCGCCGTCCAGGGCGAATTCGCCCCCGACGAGGTCGCCGGCGGCATCCGTCGGCTCAATGCGCTCGGCGGCGTCGACGTCATCATCGTCGGCCGGGGCGGCGGCTCGCTCGAAGACCTCCACGCCTTCAACACGGAGCTCGTGGCGCGGGCGATCCGCGCGAGCCACGCGCCGATCATCAGTGCCGTCGGCCACGAGACCGACGTCACGATCGCCGACTGGGTGGCCGACGTCCGGGCGGCGACACCCACCGCCGCCGCCGAGCTGGCAGCGCCGGACGTCCGTTCCCTCGCCGCGGAGACCCGGACGTTGGTGGGGCGCGCCGCGATGGCGCTGCGACAGGCGGCCTCGCAGCAGGCCCACGCCCTCCAGGAGACCGTCGCGCGGCTCGGACGCCTACTGCCGGACACAGGGGCGCTGCGCCAAGCCGTTGACGACCTGCTTGCCCAGGCCCGCCACGCCGTCGCCACACTCGCGGGACAGCGGCGCGCCGAGCTTGCCGGCGTCGCAGGGTCGCTGGAGGCGCTGAGCCCGCTGGCGGTGCTATCTCGCGGCTACGCAGCCCTGGCCGCGCCCGACGGCTCGCGGATCGTGTCCGCCGCGAGCCTCTCGCCCGGCGACCCCTTCCGTGCGACACTGTCTGACGGCTCGCTCGACGCGCGGGTGACGGACGCCAGCACGAACGGCGCCGCGGCACAGGCGCCCAAATCGCGGCCGGCGCGCCGCACCAAACCAGCATCGGAGACCAGGGATGGCCAAGACAGCGGCCCGCGCGATGGACAGGGAGTGCTCCTCTAGGTGGCCGACTTTGCCAATCTCGCCAATCTCGATTGACAGGCCTGACCGACGGCTCCTGAGCGTGCGGCGTGGCTAAGGGCCCGGAACAGGGCGGCCTCGAACAGGGCGGCCTCGAACAGGGCGGCCCCGAGCAGGGCGAGCCCGCACAGGCCTCGTTTGAAGATGCGTTCGTCACGCTCCGCGAGACCGTGCAGGCCCTGGAAGCCGGCAACCTCCCGCTGGCAGAGGCCACGCGCCTGTACGAGGAGGGCATGCGGCTGGCCAAGGCCTGTAACGAGCTGCTCACTGGCGCCGAGCTGAAGATCACCAAGCTGCAGCAGGACTACGCCGCCGAGGCTGCCCGCGTGGCGCCGGCCGACGAGTTCCCGGAGCCCGACTCGCTCGACGTTACGGACGACCTGGGCGACCCGGAGCCGTAATGCAGCGCGGCGACTTCCACATGCACACGCACTTCTCGCACGACTGCCTCACGAGCCCGGAGGCACTGGTGAAGCGCGCCCAAGAGGTCGGCCTGACCCTCATCGCGGTGACGGACCACAACAGCGTGCGCGGCGGTATCGCGGCCAAGGACACGGCCAGCATTCGCGTGATCGTCGGCGAGGAGGCCAAGTCCACCGAAGGCGAGATCACCGGCCTCTTTTTGGAGGAGGAGGTGCCCGCCGGGCTCACGCCCCTAGAAACGGTCAAGCGCATCAAGGAGCAGAACGCGCTCGTGTCCATCCCACACCCCTTCGCGGGGCTGGGGCGCTCGTCCATGTCCAGGTCGGCCATCGAGGACGTGCTGCCCTACGTGGACATCGTCGAGGCCTTTAACGCACGCACCCATGCTCGGCTGATCAACGCCGAGGCGCGGGCCTTCGCCACGGAGCACGGCATCGTCATGACCGCCGTCAGCGACGCACACACCCTTGGCGAGCTCGGCCGCGCCTACACGGAGCTGCCGGACTTCGACGGCACCGCCGAGGGATTCAAGCGCGCGCTGGCCGAGGCGACCCTCACCGAGCGGCCCGCCAGCCGCTTCGTCCACGTCGCTAGCACCGTCAACAAGCTCCGGCACCGACTCCGCCGAACCCCATGACCATCGAGCTCGGCTGGTTCACCGCGGGACGCGGGGCGGGCTCTCGCACCATGTTCGAGCGAACGCTGGCCTCCATCGACACGGGAGCGCTGGACGCGCGGGTGCAATTCGTCTTCATGCACAGGGAGCGCGGCGAGGGTGAGGGCAGCGACGCCTTCATGGACCTCGCCGAGTCTCGCGGGATACCGGTCATCGCGCACTCGGCACGCGCATTCCGCGAGGCTCACGGCGGCAACCTCGCATCGAACCGTGACGCCTACGACGCGAAGGTACGCGAGCTCCTGCGGCCCTACGCACCCGACCTCTGCGTCCTCGCCGGCTACCTGCTCATCCTGAGCGAGCCGATGGCCGACGCGTACCGCTTCGTCAACATCCATGGTGCGCTGCCCGGCGGCCCCATCGGCCTGTGGCAGACCGTCATCTGGGAGCTCATCGAAGCCCGCGCGGAGGAGAGCGGCGCGATGGCGTTCCTCGTCACGCCCGACCTCGACCGTGGCCCGCCGATCGCCTACTGCCGGTTCTCGTTACGCGGACCCCGATTCGACGGCCTATGGGCCTCAGCGGGCGATGCGACACTGGCGCAGCTACGGGAGCGTGATGGCGAGGACCTCCCTCTCTTCCGAGCGGTCAGGGCCGAGGGTGTCAGTCGAGAGCCCGCGCTGCTGGTCGAGACGCTGCGCCTGATCGCCGATGGCGACGTTCGCCTGGCCGGTCGCGCCGTCACCGACGCGCGGGGCGGCACGGCGGCGGCACGCGACCTCACCGCCCTGGTCGACGCCACGTTGGCCCCCCAGGGCTCAAACGCTGCGCAGGCAGCGGGAGGCTAGGCCGATGAGCGAGCTCACCGATCGCCTCGGCCTGGCCATCGCCCTCGCGCGCGAGGCGGGGGACTACGTCATGCGCTTCTACCAGTCGCCCGCGCTGAGCGTGGAGCGCAAGGCGGACGCGACGCCGGTGACGGACGCCGACCGCGGCGCCGAGGAGCTGATGCGCTCCCGCATCGAGGCAGCGTGCCCGAACGACGCCATCGTCGGCGAGGAGCTGCCCGATACGGACGGCTCGTCGGGCTACCGCTGGTACCTCGACCCCATCGACGGCACGCAATCGTTCATTCACGGCGTGCCCCTCTTCGGCACCATGCTGGGCCTGGAGCACGGCGACGACGCCGTGGCGGGCGTCATCCTCCTGCCGGCGCTCGGCGAGGTCGTCTACGCGGCGCGGGGCAGCGGAGCGTGGTGGGCCACGAGCGTCGCAGCCGGCGCACCTTTAGAGCCCAAGCCAGCGCGTGTTTCGGCAGTCGCGCCTATCGGCGCCGCGACTTGGTCTGCGACCAGCGCCCACCACTTCGCGTCCGGCGCTTTCGATCGGCTAGGGGGCGCCACAGGGCTGACACGTGGCTGGGGCGACTGCTACGGTCACTGCCTGGTGGCCACCGGGCGCATCGAGGTGATGGTCGACCCGCTGATGAGCGTATGGGACTGCGCGCCGCTGCTGCCGATCGTCGAGGAGGCGGGAGGCCGCTTCACCGATGTAAGCGGCAACGCGACCATTCACGGCGGCAGCGCGGTCTCCACCAACCGCCTCGTCCACGACGAGGTATTGACCGCGCTACGGGGTTAGGGACGAGCTGGACCGATAGCTCATCGGAGCCGCGTCGCGGGGGCGGATGCGGGTGGGAAAAACCGAACTAGCGTACGCCCCCAAGGCCCAGGATGGCCCGTAAGCGCAGGCGTCGCGCTCGCACTTCGACGGGCTCAGCACGGAGCGGACAATCGCAGCCTGAACCAAAGTCCGTTTCGTCCTGAGGCTCTCGAAGCCTGTCCTGAGCCGGGCCGAAGGGCGCGGGCGGATGTTTGCTTAGGGCGAAGGCTAGGCGCTCTTGGCGCCGCGCTCCTCGTGGAGCAGGGTCGGCGCCTCGACCACTTGGCCCGTCGACGTCGTCAGCACGGGCGGACCCATGCGGCCGTTCTCGCTGGCGTCGATCCAGCACGTCTCGACATGCTTGAGCGACGGCAGCTCGTACATGACGTCCAGCAGCGCCTCTTCGATGATCGCGCGCAGGCCTCGGGCACCTGTGTTGCGCTTCAGCGCATGGTCGGCTGCTGCCTCGAGGGCGCGTTCCGTGAACACCAGCTTCACGCCGTCCAGCGAGAACAGGTGCTGGAACTGCTTGGCGACCGCGTTCTTCGGCTCCGTCAACACCCGGAGCATGTCCTCCTTGGTCAGCCCATGGAGGTTAACCGCCACTGGGAGGCGGCCGATGAACTCGGGGATGAAGCCATATTCCAGGAGGTCCTCGGGGGCTACCTCGTCGCGGACCTCGTCCTCGCTACGCTCCAGTATCTCCTCGGCCCTGAAGCCGATGCGGTGCCGGCCCGCTGCCACGCGGCGCGAGATGACCTTCTCCAGGCCATCGAAGGCGCCGCCGCAGACGAACAGGATGTTGTCGGTACGCAGTTGAAGGAACTCCTGCTGCGGGTGTTTGCGCCCACCCTGGGGCGGCACGTTGGCCACGTAGCCCTCGATGAGCTTGAGCAGCGCCTGCTGCACGCCCTCGCCCGACACGTCGCGGGTAATGGAGGGGTTGGCGGTCTTTCGCGAGAGCTTGTCGATCTCGTCGATGTAAATGATGCCGTGCTCTGCACGCGCGACGTCGTAGTCGGCCGCCTGGATCAAGCGGAGCAGGATGTTCTCGACGTCCTCACCGACGTAGCCGGCCTCCGTCAGCGAGGTCGCATCGGCGATGGCGAAGGGCACGTCGAGCACCTTTGCCAGCGTCTGCGCGAGCAGCGTCTTGCCGGAGCCGGTGGGCCCGACCAGCAGGATGTTGCTCTTCTGAATCTCGACGTCGTTGGCCAGAGCGTTGGACCACACACGCTTGTAGTGGTTGTAGACAGCGACGCTGAGTACGCGCTTGGCGCGGTCCTGACCGATGACATACTCGTCGAGCCGGTCGGTCATCTCGTGAGGCGAGAGGCTCTTGGCCGGCGACACCGGCTGCGTCCTGACGGTGGCCCCTTCCTCGGTGATTATCTGCTGGCAGAGCCGTACGCACTCGTCGCATATGAAGACGCGCCCGGGGCCCGCGATGAGACGCTTGACCGCGGTCTGGCCCTTGCCACAGAACGAGCACACGTGCTCGGCCCTACTGCTGCCACTGCTGCTCGAGGTTCCTGTCATTGGGTGCTTCCCGTCCTAGCTAGTCGGCTCTGGGCTTGCTGGTGCCGAGCCGTTCCCTGAGTTGTGGGGCGCCAGCGGCGTGCCGAGCACCTCATCGATCAGTCCATAGTCCTTCGCCTGCTCGGCGGGGAGGTAGAAGTCGCGGTCAGTGTCCCGGGCGATTTTCTCGTACGTCTGCCCGGTGTGGTTTGCAAGGATGGTCCGTATTTTGTCCTGCACGCGCAGGATTTCGCGGGCCGTGATCTCGATATCGCTGGCCTGGCCCTGCGCGCCACCCATGGCTTGGTGCATGTGTACCGTAGCGTTGGGGAGCGCGTAACGCTTACCTGGCGCGCCGCCGACCAGCAGCACCGTGCCCATGCTCGCGGTCATGCCAACGGCGATCGTCGAGACCGCGGGCTTGATCAGCTGCATGGTGTCGTAGATGGCAAGGCCGGAAGTAATGACGCCACCGGGGCTGTTGAGGTACAGGCTGATGTCCTTTTCCGGGTCCTCCCGCTCGAGGTACAGCAGTTGCGCGACGATGAGGTTCGCGACGGCATCGTTGATGGGCGATCCGAGGAACACGATCCGTTCCTTGAGGAGCAGCGAGTAGATGTCGAACGCGCGCTCACCGCGCGCCCCCGTCTCGATGACCATGGGAATGATGTTCGCCGCCCGCTGCATGGGATCCTGCATCGTCATCGCCTCCCTTTACTCCCCGGCCTTGGGCCGGGTCGCCTTTGCGCGGCTTCCGCCGCGCCCCTTTGCTGCCGGCTTCGGAGCCTTTCCGGAGCTCTTGTCGCCACCCTTGGCTTCGGTGACGGCCGCCCCTCCCGTGGCCGCGATGTCCGCGATCACGTCGATGGTCCCGCGCTCGGCCAGGACGCGGCGGAGTGAGTCCTTCGCGCCCTGCTCCTTGAACATGTCACTTATCTGCTTGCCCTCGCTGCCTGCATCGCCCACCATCTTGGCAATCTCGGCCTCCACGTCCTTGTCGGAGATCTCGATGTCGTGTGCCGCGATGAGCTCGCGCATGATCAGGCTGCGCTTCACGCGCTCCTCGGCCTCGGGGCGAGCGTCGTCCCGGATCTCCTCTTCGGACTTACCAGCCCAGGTGAGGTAGCGCTGGTAGTGCTCCAGCGTCATCCGGCCGGTCTGCATGGCTTCGCGGAAGTCTTCGAGATAGTGGTCAAGCTCGTGGTTGATGAGTATCGGCGAGACCTCCACGGTCGCGCCCTCGACAACCTTCGCGACCGCCTCATTGCGGTGGCGCTCGGTTGCGTTCGCCTCTTCTTGTGTCTCAAGGTCCGTCTTGACCTTCTCGCGCAGCTCCGCGAGGCTGCCGTACCCGTCGCCGACTCCCTTGGCGAGCTCGTCGTCCACAGCCATGGGAACGCGGCGCTTCACGGAGTGGACGGTCGCCACGAATTGTGCGGACGCACCGGCAATCTCCGCGTTCTCGAAGTCGGCCGGCACGTCGATGGCGAACTCGGTCTCGGCGCCGAGGGGCAGCGTGATGATCTTCTCAGCGAACCCAGGTACCGGAGCGCGGGAGTTCTGCCTCGGGACGTAGTCGGTCTGCTCGCTATTGATGAGCTCGTGGTCGTGGGCGTGCTCTTCATGGTAGGTCCAGCCGCGAACCGTCATGTTGAGCAGGTCGTCGAACTGCGGTGCGCCCTCGACGGGCTCCCACGGAGCCGCCTCGTTGGAGATCCGGGCCAGCACCTCATCGATCTGCGACTTGCCGATGCGGACGCGCTCGCGCGGCACCCGAACGCGCTTGAAGGCGCCGAGGTCGACGGTGGGCGTGAGCGGGACCGTCGCTGTGTACTTCAGCGGGTCGAGCTGATCGAGCGAAATGGAGGGAAACCCGCCCATCTCCAGAGACTCCTGCTCGAGTGCCTTCGTAGTGACCTCCGGGAGCAGGAAGTCGAGCGCCTCGTTGGTCAGGTACTCGCGCCCGTACATCTGCTCGACGATTCGGCGCGGCGCCTTGCCCTTGCGGAAGCCATGAATGTTGAGCCGCCCGACGACCTGCTTGTACGCGCGGTCGAGGTACGGCTCAAGGTCCTCGGGCTCCAGCTCGACGCTGAGCACGGCTTCGCGGGGTGGGCGTTGCTCGGAGGTGACCTTCACGATGTTACGCATTGGCGCCCTTGCGCCCGGCCAATCAAATCGTTGCCTACTCTGTATAGCACGGCACTTTCTTACAAAAAAGTCTTGACAACGAGGCCACGGTCTGGGCGGGCTAACCCGCCACCTCGGCTGGCTCCACTCGCTGCTCCCCTTGCTCGTGCGGGTACAGCTCGTCCAGCAACTCGAGGAACGCTCTGACGATAGCACCATACCTCGCCGCGCGGCGCACCATAACGGCCGTTGGTAGGGTTACTTGATGTCCTTCTCGCAGTTCCACGAGCGCAAGCGTGCCCAGCGCCAGCTCACGCCGCAGCGCGTTGTGCGGCAAGAAGCTGATGCCCAGCCCTCGCTCGATCATCCGCTTCGTCGCCTCGATGGAGTCTAGGTCCATCTGAATATTCGGCACGATTCCCGCCTCCCGGCACACCCGGTCGATGAGCTGGAAGTACGTGCTCTCCTTGTCGTAGACGATGAGCGGCTCCTGGCCGACCTCGTAGATGCTCGCAACCCCCGCCTTCGCGAACCGGTGCTCGGGGTGAGTCACCAACACCACCTGCTCATCGTAGAGGTGCCGCGTCGCGATCTCCGGGTGGGTGAAGGCGCGGGACACGCCCACCTGAATCTCGTCGCCCAGCACCATGGCCAGTACCTCGGACGAGCGCCCGGTCTTTATGGCAACGTCGACGCCGGGATGACGCTCCCGGAACGCTTCGAGGATGCCCGGAAGGACGTACGCCGACACGGCCCGCACGGCGCCGATGTACAGCTTGCCGGACGCCGCTGTACGGCTGGCCTCGAGGGCCTCACGGGCGTTGCGCAGTGCCGCAAGCGACCGCTCGACGTAAGGCAACAGGGTGCGCCCGGCGTCGGTCAGGCGCACGCCCCGGCCGAGCCGGTGGAACATAGGCTCGCCCAGGTCCCGCTCCAGCGAGATGATTCGCGCCGACAGCGAGGGCTGACTCAGGCCCAGGGCGGCCGCGGCCTTGCTGAAGCTATGCGTGCGCACAACCTCAGTAAAGGCTTCGAGCTGGCCCAACTCCATGATCCGGCCTCCCTTGCCTACCCGGCGTCAGAGCGCACCTCGCGTGGGGTATGCATCTTAAGCAACGGGCAACGGATATCTACCAAACGCCACGGCAACGCGATGGCCCAACCATAGGCAACACCAATATCTCGGCCGGCGCAAGATGCGTTTGGCTTTACCTCACCCTGAATCGGACCCGGGAGCCTGTCATCCTGAGCTCAGCGAAGGCTCTGACGTAGCACAACGACGATGGTTGCCCTCAGATCCTTCGTCGCTCCTGGCTCCTCGGGATGACATGGCGAAAGGCCACGCTCAGCGCCTGCGTCATCCCAGCGCCGCTCTCCCCACCATCGTTGGAAAGCCGTGTCCCTTGCGCTATGGTTACCTGGCTGCTCGTTAGGGCGGGCATCTGGAGGAGGAGAACGTGCTCAGACTTGTTCGGCTGCTGCTGCGGTTTGTGTGGCTCGGCATCATGGTCCTGGGTATTCGCCGCCTCATCGAGTTCGGGCAGGAGGGCGTCGACCAGATCGTGCGGCAGATTGAGACGGGCGAGACCGCCGGCGCGGCCGGAGCCCTGGTCAAGGTGCACGAAGCCCTGCATCGGCGGCACGGCCACGATCTCCCAGCGGGTGACGTCGTCGGCGAGATGTAACGGCGCCCCTCATACGACACAGTACCCAGCGGCGACACAATACCTAGCGGCCACCCGCGACCCCCACGTGCTGGCGCGCCTCAGAGCGCCCGGCCCCCAACGGAGCACCCCGTGCTGAAGACCATCGCTTGCGGCGACCTCCGCACCGACCACGTCGGCCAAGAGGTCACCCTGGCCGGCTGGGTCCACCGTCGCCGTGACCACGGCGGCCTTATCTTCATCGATCTGCGCGACAGCCGCGGCCTGGCCCAGGTCGTCTTCAACCCGAGCGACTCCCCCGAGGTCCACGGCGTCGCCGAGCAATTCCGCGCCGAGTGGGTCGTCCAGGTCACCGGTACGGTCCGCGAGCGGCCCGCGGGCACCGAGAACGCGAACTTGCCGAGCGGGCAGGTGGAGGTGGTCGCCACGTCCGCTCGGGTGCTCAACCGCTCCAAGACCACGCCCTTCGACGTAAGCCAGACCACACAGGGCCAGGTGGACGAGCTCCTGCGCCTGGAGTACCGCTACCTCGATCTGAGAAGCCAGGCGATGCACGACAACATCGTGCTGCGCCATCGCGTCGTGCAGTTCATGCGCGAATTCCTCGACCAGCGCGGCTTCGTGGAGATCGAGACGCCGATCCTCATCAAGAGCACGCCGGAGGGTGCGCGCGACTTCCTGGTACCCAGCCGCCTACGCGCCGGTTCCTTCTACGCGCTGCCGCAGTCACCCCAGCAGCTCAAGCAGCTGCTGATGGTCGCCGGCTTCGAGCGCTACTTCCAGATCGCCCGCTGCTTCCGCGACGAGGACCTCAGGGGCGACCGCCAGTTCGAGCATACCCAGCTTGACCTGGAGATGAGCTTCGTCGACGAGGACGACGTGCTGAGCCTCATCGAGGAGCTCTACGCCGCCATCGTCCGGGACGTCGCGGCCAACCGCAGCGCGCCCACACCGTTCCCACGCCTCCGCTACGACGACGTGATGGCACGCTATGGCACCGACAAGCCGGACCTGCGCTTCGGCCTCGAGCTCGCCGACCTCACCGACCTCGCCGCCGCCTCCAACGTGCAGATCCTCAAGGCAGCTGTCGAGGCGGGCGGAGTCGTGAAGGGGTTCGCCGCACCCGGCTGCGCGGGCTACTCGCGCCGCGAGATCGACGAGCTCATCGCCTTCGCCCAGACCCGAGGCGCGCGCGGCCTGATCACCATCGGCCTGGCCGAGGAGGCCGGCTCGCTGGAGCACCTGACCTCGGACCACGTGCGCTCCGGTATTGCCCGCGCGCTCAGCGTGGACGACGTCAAGGCCATCGCCGGGCGGACCGGCGCGAGCATCGGCGACCTCGTCCTCATCGTCGCGGGCCCGGCCAACGTGGTGAACACCGCCCTGTCGCAGCTGCGCAACGAGATGGGCGAACGCCTCGGCCTCATCGACCATTCCGTGCTGGCCCTGGCCTACGTCACCGACTTCCCGCTCTTCGACTGGGACGAGCAGGCGAAGGGCTGGAGCCCCGCACATCACCTGTTCACCTCGCCGCAAGAGGGGCACTGGGAGCTCCTGGACACGGACCCCGGGGCCATCAGAGCGCGGCACTACGACCTCGTGGCCAACGGCATGGAGCTGGCCTCGGGCAGCATCCGCATCCACGACCGCGAGCGTCAGGAGCGGGTCATGCGCTTCCTCGGCTACACCGATGAGCAGATGGAGGAGCGCTTCGGCCAGCTCCTCGGGGCGCTGGAGTACGGCGCCCCACCCCATGGCGGCATCGCTCCCGGCATCGACCGGTTCATCACGCTGCTCACCGACCACGCCGAGTCCATCCGCGACGTCATCGCGTTCCCGAAGACGCAGATGGGCACCGACCCGCTGTTCGGCACCCCTGCGCCCGTGCCAGCGGAACAGCTGGAAGAGCTGCACATCGCCGTCGTCCCCGACGAAGCCGACGCCCCCGCCTAGCGGCGCCACGCGTATATGATGTGGCGCGACCTTACGCCGGAGGACATCCATGCCAACGCCATCCGAACGCCTACGCGAGCTGGGCCTCACGCTGCCGACACCCGCGTCGCCGGTCGCCAACTACGTCTCCTCCTCCCGGACCGGCAACCTGCTGTTCATCGCCGGCCAGGTGTCGCGGGGCAACGACGGCAAGACGCTCGCCGGGAAGCTCGGTGAGACCATGAACGCCGAGCAGGGCTACGCGGCCGCGCGCTCCGCGGCGATCTACGCCCTCGCCGCGATGGACGCGGGCGGGGGAGGAATCGACAACGTGCGCCGCGTCGTGCGCGTGCTGGGCATGGTGAACTGCACCCCGCACTTCGGCGAGCAGCCGCTGGTGATCAACGGCGCGTCGGACCTGTTCGTCGAGGTGTTCGGCGACGCCGGGCGTCACTCGCGCGCGGCCGTCGGCATGGCATCGCTGCCTGCGGGCGCGGCCGTCGAGATCGAGGTCATCTGCGAGATAGCCTAATCGTGGAAATCCACGATTAGGCCATCCTGAGCGCAGCGAAGGATCTCTCCCGGCGGGCCAGCGCGGCGCAGCTATCCTGAGCGCTCCCAGCGCTGGCCTGCCCGCCGTGAAACCACAAGAGGCCCCGCCCAATGGGCGGGGCCTCTTGGCACATACGCCTGTTTGGCCCTGGCGCTAGCCGGCAGCGACGCCGCCCTTCGCCCTGGCCTCCCGAGTGAACTGCTCGTAGAAGTTCGAGTCCGGCTGCGGGAAGCCACCCGATGGAGCCTGGACCAGGCTGGGCTTGATCGGCGTGCGCCGTGAAACGCCCGCCCACTCCGCCGTCTCCCAGCTCACCTTGCCATCCCTGAAGAACTCAAGGGCGGTCTGGTTGAACATCTCCGGCTGGTCGGTCTGGCCCTGGTGGCCGCACTCGTCCGGGTAGAAGAACTGGATGTTCTCGAACCCGAGATCCTCCTGCATGAACCCGTTGTCCACCGGCGAGAGCACGTCCTGTAGCCCGTAGAGGTAGACAGCAGGAACAGTGAGCTTGTCGAATCGGCCCTTTGTGCTGACGATCTGCGCGAGGTTCGGGTCCTTCACGATGTTCGCAGCGGCTGCCAGCCGTAGCTCGGTGTTCTCCGCCTGCCGCAGGGCCGCCTTGGTCCGCATGGTCGCCAATGACGGCCACACGGCGCTCGCCTTGTAGATGATGCCCAGCATCAGGTCGACCATGCTCTTCTCGGTCCCGTCGAACGGAATGGTCTGGTATTCGGTATTGAGGGTCCAGCGCCCATCCTTCGGCGGCACTCGCTTCGCCGGGTCGATCATGTTACCGAAGCTGCCGGCGATCAGGAGCATGCCCTTTACGCGGTCTGGGTGCGCCATCGTGTACTGGACGGTGTTCCCCATACCCATGGAGTTGCCGCCCAGGAAGAACTGGTCGAGGCAAAGCGCGTCCGCGAAGTCGTCGACGAACTTGACGTGGCCAATGCTCCCCTGACGCGCGTAGTCCTGGCCGATGGGGCCGGTGTCAGACCACCCGTATGCCGGTTGGTCCGGGCAGTACACGCGGAAGCCATTTGCTCCCAGGAACGGTGCCATGAATCGCCAGCCCGCCGTACCGGAGGAGCCGACAATGCCCCCGTGCAGGAGGATGACGGCCGGGCCAGTGTCTCCGCTGGTCACGTAGTGGGCCTTTGCCCCATTGGCCAGCTTCACCCACCGGCTCGCGAGTCCGGGGATATGGATGATGTCCTCATCCGTCAGCCCTTGACTGGCCAGGTCGGGCTCAAGCTCGCGTCCACCTTGTTGCTGCGTCATGATCCCTCCTCCAATGTTCCGAATACCGGCAAGATTTCCAAATGTTGCGTCGGCGTCGCCGTTAGCCGTGCCATCCGTGCCGAGCACGAGTACGAACCCTTCGAGCCGCTCCCTGGCCGTGGGGCACCCGGATAGCGAGTCTCGTCACCAACATGGACGGCCCCAGCTGATTACGCCGCGGCGAGCAACGTGCGCAGCCTACCCAGGCAAGCCCGGCGGGTCAACTCCGGCTCGGCTGCCCTCGTGCCCGCGGGTGGCCTCGCGCGCGCTACCCGGCCGCGGGCACGCCAACGGCAAAGCGCGCCGCCTTCAGCGTGTTGGCCAGCAGCATCGCGATGGTCATGGGGCCGACGCCTCGCGGCACCGGCGAGATCGCCTTGGCCTTCTGGGCCACCGCATCGAAGTCCACGTCGCCCACCAGGCGCGTCCCCGACTTGGTCGAGGGGTCGTCGATGCGGTTGATGCCAACGTCGATGACCACGGCGCCCTCCGCGACCATGTCGGCGGTGATAGCGCGGGGTTTGCCGATGGCGGCCACGACGATGTCGGCCTGCCGGGTCATGGCGCCGATGTCCGGCGTGCCGGTGTGGCAGACAGTGACCGTCGCGTTGGCGCCGGGCGCCTTCTGCATGAGCAGGGCCGCAAGGGGTTTGCCCACGATATTGCTGCGCCCAACGATCACCACGTGCTTGCCGCCGGGGTCATTGCCGCTCTTCACGAGCATCGCCTGGATACCCGCGGGTGTCGCCGGTACGAACCGCGGCGCTCCTTCGAGCAACCGGCCGCCATTGACCGGGTGCAGGCCATCGACGTCCTTGTCCGGGTCCAGCTCCATGATGATCTCGCGCTCGTTGATCTGTGGGGGCAACGGCAGCTGAACCAGTATGCCGTGGAACCGGTCGTCGGCGTTGAGCCGCATCACGAGGGCCAAGAGCTCGGCCTGCGACGCCGACGCTCCCAAGCGCAGTGTCTCGCTGAACATGCCTGCCTCGTCGCACGCCAGGCGCTTGTTGCGAACGTAGACCTCGGACCCCGGGTCCTCGCCGACCAGCACCGCCGCAAGCCCAGGCGTCACACCGGTTTCCGACCGCAGCTTGGCGACGCCCTCGGCGACATCAGCTCGCACGCCGGCAGCCATCTCTCTGCCGTCGATGATCTCCGCGGGCATCAAGCACCTCCAACGCCACCGACTGGCAACGCCACCGACTGGGAACGCCACCCGCCGGGGCGATGCTCCATTTGCCGGGACGGCGGCCCATTTCCTAGGGCGCTCGCAATGATAGCAGCGGCGACGGCTGTCACCGCACAGCGGTCAAACGCGCCGGACGGGCTCCACCACCCCGGACGCTCCTGTCTTGTCATCCTGAGCGCAGCGAAGGATCTGGTACAGCGCGACGACCATAGCTGTCCCTCAGATCCCCTTCGCCAGGCTCAGGGCATGCTTCGTCGCCGTTGGCTCCTCAGGATGACGCCGGCATGGGCCAAGGGCACAGCCGCTCGTCCCGGGCCCGCCGAAGGCGGAGTCCGGGGAGTGGGACATATACTGCCGCGACATGGGAGACCTGAGCGTTGGCGTCGACATCATCGAGATCGAGCGCGTGGTCGCCACGCTCGACCGGTTCGGCGACCGCTTCCTTCAACGCATCTACACACCGAACGAGATCGCGTACTGTCGCGGCCGCGCTCCGCAGCTCGCCGCGCGGTTCGCCGCGAAGGAGGCGGTGATGAAGGCGCTGGGCACGGGGGCGCGAGGTGTTGGCTGGCGCGAGGTCGAAGTTGTGCGGGCCAAGAGCGGCGCGCCATCCATCGCGCTCCACGGCCGCGCGGCGGCGCGGGCGGAGCGCATCGGCGTCGATTCCTTGGCCGTCAGCCTGTCGCATTCGCGCGCCTATGCGGTGGCCAGCGTGATCGGAAGCCGCAGGTGAAGGTCGTCACCGTCGAAGAGATGCGCTCGCTGGAGCAGCGTGCCGTCGAAGCGGGTGTCAGCGAGGACACGCTGATGGAGGCTGCTGGGCTCGCCGTCGCACGTCGCATCGCCCAGTTCACCGACGGCGTGCGCGGGCGCCGCATCCTCGTGCTTGTCGGGCCCGGCAACAACGGCGGCGACGGCATGGTCGCGGCGCGCTACTTGACCGACTGGGGCGCCCTGGTCACCCTCTACCTCGCGACCCGAGCGCGCCGCGAAGACAAGCTGGAGGCCTGCCAGGCGAGGCGGGTGCGCATTGTCGAGGGCAGCGACGACGAGGGACAGTGGGCGCTGGGCAGCTACCTGCCGATCACCGACATCGTCATCGACGCCATCCTCGGTATCGGCTCGCGCCTTCCGCTTGAGCCCGCGCTCAAGCAGATGCTGGAAACGGTCACCAATGCCAAGCGCGACCTCCAAAGCATCCGTATCGTCGCCGTCGACGTGCCGTCCGGTATCGACGCCGACACGGGGCGAGCCGACGAATCGGCGCCCTTCGCCGACCTGACCCTCACGCTGGGCGTGCCCAAGACCGGCCTCTTCCGCTTCCCGGCCGCTGCCCATACCGGAACGGTGGAGACCCTCGGCATCGGCCTACCCGGCGGCACCGAAGGCGATTTGGGGCTCGACCTAGCGGACGACACCGCCGTGGCCGGGCTCCTGCCGGCGAGGCCGGCGGACGGCCACAAGGGCACGTTCGGCACCACCCTGGTGGTTGGCGGCTCGCGGAATTTCGTCGGGGCGACGGTTCTCGCCGCATCGGGAGCGTACCGGGCCGGCGCGGGACTGGTGACGCTGGCAGCGCCGGATAGCGTGTACCGCCTCGCAGCCGCACAGCTGCCCGAAGCGACGTACCTACCGCTGGCGGAGACCAGCGACGGGTTCGTCAGCCCGCAAGCGGTCGAGGACGTGCGGCGCGCGATGGCAGCGTCAAACTCGGCCGTCGTCGGGCCAGGGCTTGGGGGCGCGGAGCCAGTCCAGCGCTTCGTGCAAGCGTTGCTCTTGGACGGCGAGCCGCTGGAGTGCCCGCTGGTCATAGATGCAGACGCGCTGAACGCGCTTGCGAAGACCTACGGCTGGCAGACGCGATTGTCGGCACGGGCCGTGATCACGCCCCACCCCGGCGAGATGGCCCGGCTGCTCCGGGCCAGCGTCGGCGAGGTCCAGGCCGACCGAGTTGCCGTCGCGCGGCAGGCGGCACGGGACTGGCGGCAGGTGGTCGTCCTCAAGGGGCCCTACACTGTCGTGGCGGCGCCGGACGGACCGACGAGCCTGAGCCCGTTCGCCAACGCGGCCTTGGCCTCGGGTGGGACTGGCGACGTGCTCTCCGGCATCATCGGCGCCCTGCTTGCGCAAGGGTTAGGTCCGTACGATGCCGCCGTCGCTGGCGTACACCTGCACGGCCTGGCGGCAGAGCGCTTCAGCGCCGCGTCAGGAGACGCCGGGCTCATGGCCGGCGATCTGCTGGCCCACGTGCCCACGGTCATGCGAGACTTGCGAGCCATGGGGCCCCGCTCGGCAGGGTAGGCTTCACGGCATCCCATCGTCCGGGTGCGCCACGTGGGAGGGCAAATGGAAGCGAGACACCTGATCTGCAGCGTGGAGGTCGAGGACCTCGAGGAGGTCCGCACCTTCTTCGAGGCGATGGGCGCTGTGTCGCTGCGCGACTTCGAGTATGAGGATGCTCTAGGGACCTGGCTGCAGATCGGCGCCGGTATCCTCGAGCTCATCGAACGGCCGCACGGCCAGCCCTTCTACCCACCGCTTGGCGTGAAGCTGGTGGTGGACGACGTCGCCGAGTGGCACGCGGGCATGGCGGCCCGCGGGGTGGAGGTCGGAAAGGTCGGCCCGATGCCGTGGAGCGCCGAAGGTTTCGTCGCCAGCGCCCCCGCGGGCCCCGCTTTCAGCGTGACGGCGCCGAGGCCGGGCATCGACGACGCGTCGCTCACGATCGAGCTCGACCCATCCGGGCCCAACGTCCTCCACTTCCAGACCACATGGTGGTCGAAGCGCTGGCAGGAGGACTTCAGCTTCGTCTCCGAGGGGCTCGGGCTGGTGACCTCGCGGGGGCGCGGCGAGCCGGAGGGCAATCGCATCGCGTTCCTGCGCGCGGCCTACGGCGGCAAGGCCATCGTGGAGATCGTCGACGGCCTCCACGACAGCCACGACGGCCCCGGCCTCCATTGGCTCATCTCGCTGGTCGTCGACAGCGCCGAAGGCTTCCATCAGCGCTTGCTGAAGGCGGGCCATCCGGTGGGTAGGCTGGGCTATACCAATTGGGGTGTGCCGTCGTTCACCGCGAAGACCGACAACGGGCCACTGCTGTTCGTCTACCAAGAGCGCGAGGGCGGCACGCCCGGCATGGTCGGCGAGCCCGCCGGCCTCGCCGGGATGGACTAGCGACGCGTGGGCGAGTCGGGTGCTCGATAGGCTCCCGAAGGGTGGGAGCACGTCCCGGGGCGAGTCCCCCCGCCGCACGGTCTGTGAACACCGTTGGAGCGGGTCATCTGAGGTGGAGATAGGCTCTCCCCCATCTCCATCATGAACACAGGTTGCGTGTCCCACTCACAGCACGTAGGCCGCACTCTAGCTGCTATCGAACAAAGGTAATCGGGTTTTCCAACAGCAATCCAGTTCCGCAATCCTCATCCTGATATTCAAACTGGACCTCCGAATCGTTGATCACCTGGACCAGCAGGCGTCCAGAGAGCAGGTTCCCGGGTTCGGTGTACTGCTCGGAGCGGCCGGTCCCGTCCCTCTCGTAGCAGTAGATCTGGCCGTCCGCGGTCACTTGATCGAAGCGGCGGTTCGTCGTACCGGAGACGCGCTGAGTCAATTGCATGACTCCGGGTGCGGTCAGCATGCCACCCACCGAGACAACACCTCGTTCGGGATCGAGGTTGTCGTCCCCGAAGAAGACCGCGCGATCGGTCTCAACGAACTCCAGGCCTTCGACGAACCAGTTCCCTTGCAGCGTCCCCACGATGTCGTAGGAGACAGTTCCGCATGGGTTGTTGTCATCCCGATCAAGCAGGTCGAAGAGCTGGGCTCCCAAAGGGCTATTGAAGTACTCGAGCGGACACTGAATGTACCGAGAGCGTCCGGTAAACCGATCGAGATTTGCGATAGTTCGAGGGTTCCTCATATCCCATATGCCCAGGTCGAAATTCCCGGTCGTACGGACGGTACCGAGCGTCGCACCAGCCGGCACCGGCTCCAGCACCTGCACCGTACAGTCGCGGCTGCCGGCTCGCGCACCTGCGGGACATCCCGAACTGTCGACGATGTCCAAGAGGAGAGCCGATGCGGCCACGATGTGATTGAAGTAGCCGAACACGTCCTGGCAGACGGCGAAGTGCACCGAGTAATCTGACCGGCTTTCGGATGGTCCGGGACCGCCACTGATGTGGGTTACCCAGATGTCCCCAGGTGCAACGAGCGGAATCCCCGTAGTGCCGCTGCCCTGTCTTGCAACGTTGATGTACAGGTGCTCGGTGGGAATGGCATGGCCGGGCGGCGCAATGTTACCCAGAGGAGTAATGGACGAGATCTCAGCCAACTCAATGAACGGCTGCGTGAGCATGCCATCCGAACACGGAGGAAGTGTGTCACGCCGGCCCTGGTCGGTTGAACCCACCCCTTGCGGCTCATGTGGCCCGCTATTCGTGTCGTAGCGGGCTGGTCGAGCGCGGGCAAGGCGCGAGACCCAGTCTCGGGCGCTACGTGGGTGGTTATGGAGGGCGTGGAGCTAGGCGTGGCCAGCGCATCGGAGGAGACGGTGTCCGGCGCGGCGGTTGGCGTGGGACGTTGGGGGGTGGCACTAGGAGACACACGACCAAGCGGAGCCGCCGGAGAGGAGGTAGCTGTCGGCGCTCCCTGCGAGATGGTTAGCGGAGTACCCAGACTCGGCGTCTCTCCTGGGTGAGGTGTGCCATCTCCGGAGCATGCCGCAAGGAGTGCCGTGAGCGCCAGGCCAAGCAGGAGCAACGGCACCATAGCGACGAGCGTAAGCTGAGGCGGTTCGCCCATCAATCATGCTGGCCATCAACCCACCTACGGGTTGCCTGCAGGGTTCTCCCCATCGCACCCTGAGCACGGGCTCAGCGGGTAGTCGCAATCGTGCACTCGCAAGCCTTGTCAGGTCACGAGCTCGACTGCGGTTCAGACGCAGGGGTGCGACCTCCCGCCCTGCGTCGCCGATTTCGTGAGCTGTTTCTGTAAATTGCATTGCGACGTTGACTGTATGGGCCTCTCGGAACTGCCCCTGCTCCTGGCATTGGGGGCTGACCCGGTAGCCCGTCGTCGGGCGGGCGCAAGACAATAGCCCTATGGTTCGCCCAGTATGCTCTCTCGTTGCGTTGATCGCGGGTCTCGTGGTGCTCGCGGGATGCAGCACCACCCCACCCAACGTGACGCCTCCTCCGGTCGATGCCATAGCTCCATCTGCGCAGCCGCCCAATCCCGCCGCGCCGCCGCCGACCACACCGAAGCACAGCGCTACCCCCGCGCCCCTGACACCGACCCCTGCGCCGCCGACTCCCCGGCCGCCTGGACAACAGTCGCCCCGGTCCTTGCCAACCCCCGCCCCCACCGCGGTCTCGGCGCCGGCGCCCGTGCCCACCCGGGCCTCCGCACAGGCCGTGCCCGCCGATGTCGTGCGGGTCACGCCCGCCGGTCAGCCCTGGCGGGAGGCCCCGTGGCTGCCGTGCGACGAGGACGGACCGACGACACTGTCCGCGTCGCCACTTGACCCCGCGGCGGTACGCGTCGTCACGCCCCTCGGTAAGATGGGGACCTCCCACGTCACTCCCACCGACCACCTTTACATCCGCCATGATCGGCCCTACGCCTTCCCGCCGCCGTATGACGTCGTTTCCCCGGCCGACGGACAGATCGTCAGAATCGGCACCATGTCGGGGCACCTGCGACCCGCCAGCGGAGGCCAGGGCCAGATCGAAGACTATCGAATGGTCATCGAGCACTCGTGTACGCTGTTCACCATCTTCATCCACGTGGGCACCCTCGCCCCCGAGGTCCTCGCTGTCACCGGCGAGGTCGTCGCCGATGGCCGCGGCTGGTATCCCAGCCCGGAGAGCCCCCCCGTGCAGGTCAGGGCGGGCCAGCCCGTCGCCAAGGTCGGGGAGCATACCTTCGACTTCAGTCTCCACGACGCCAACGTTGCGCTCGAGGGCTTTGTGGACCCCGATCGCTACGCCGGGGAGAGTTGGAAGATCCACACCGTGGATCCCTACGACTACTTCGAAGAGCCAGTCAGGTCGCAGCTCCTCCAGAAAAACATGCGCACCGCCGAGCCCAGGGGCGGGAAGATCGACTACGACATCGACGGCCGGCTCGTCGGCAACTGGTTCCTCGATGGCGTCGAAGGCTACGCGGGCTCGGTGGGCGATGGTCTCCCTTATTGGGCGGCGCACCTGACCATCGCCTACGACCTCTACGACCCTGCCCAGGTCAGGGTCTCCATCGGCGCCCAGACCGGGATCGATGAGGGCCCCTGTAGCATTTGCGGCAACGTCTACGCCGTGGCCGGCGACGGGCCCGACCCAGCCGGTGTCTCGGTCGCGTCCGGGGCGGTGACGTACGAGCTGCTCGGACGGCTCCACGTGGGCCCGGAGCGGGAGTTGACGGCGCCCGACGAGCAGGTGCGCCTCGGCGTGCTCCTGACCCAGCTCCTGGATGACCGAACGATCAAGGTCGAGGTCTTCCCGGGCGTCACGCCCGACCAGGCAACCGATTTCACCGACGCGGTGAGCATCTACCGGCGCTAGGGCCTCGGCCGTAATACGCGATCGCTCAGGATAGCGTCTGAGGCCTCGGACGGACGGACCGAAACGATGGCCGCTGAACAGGAGACGAGGAGCCTGCTCGGAACATGGGCTGAGCCCCTCCTAGCGCTCACCCTATTCTGGCCGCTCCGAAAGGGAGTCCTTTTGGCTATTCGCAGCACTTTCCTTGACAGCCCTGGCGATCCGCATGGCGAGGCGTTCTTGTAGTGGAGTTGGTGGCCTGCATCGTTGATGCGAGCGCCCGCCCCGCAATACGCTCGTTGGCGTGATGAGGTTGTTCGTGTTCAGCCTGGCGCTCACGGCGCTAGCAGCTGCGTGCTCCGGAGACGGAACTCCTCTGACGGGGACGGCATCCACGCCGGCTCCTCAGCAGACCCCCTCGCCCCGCATGTTGGCACTGAGCCCAACACCCACCACCGGGCCTGACCGCGCGTCCTCCGATGCGCCGGCCCCGCTTCCCCCAGCGCCCACCGCCAGGCCTGGCCGAGCCTCCCGCGATGCACCGGCCTCGGCTAGCCCAACATCCTCTGGCGTGCCCGCTGCCGCCACGCTAACCCGGACGCCGATGGACGCGCCGATCCCGGAATGCTCCGCCACCGCTCCGCTGTTCGAGGTCTCCCCACTGCGCCTATCCGACATCCGTGGGCTCGTCCCCCTGGGCAATCTGAACCCACCAGGGCACACCTTCCCCTCGGCGCACCTCTACTTCTATATCCGAACGGAGGACCCGACGGATCCCGCAAGTTCCACCGCCATCGTTCCCGTTTTCGCACCCGCCCACATGTGGATCACCTCCGTCACCATCACGGAGTATCTATCCACGGATACGCCGCTCACGGATTATTCCTTTCGGTTCAGCCCCTGTGCCCAGGTCTCGGCATACTTCCACCACGTTCGGACCCTCACCAGGGACCTGGCCGATCGCCTCGGGCCCTTTGACCCGGACACCTGCGTGGCTGAATCTACGACCGGTGGTGAACCACGCCGCGTGTGTAGGAAACACATGACGATCGCAGTAGAAGTACAGGAAGGCGAGCTGATCGGCACGGCGGGAGACGGTGGGAGCCTGGCCATGGACTTCGGCATACGGGACGCCCGGGTCACCCCACTCGCGTTCGCGAACCCATCTCGCCTGTTCTCGAACCCGAGTGGATTCGACCAGTTTCATCTGGGTGTGTGCGATCGACTACTACCCTCCCGATCTCCGCGAAGAGCTGCGGGCCCGGTTGGGCGACTACTCCGGACAGACACCGAGGACGATGGCTCCGATCTGCGGGGAGGTCGAGCAGGATGAGCCGGGCACGGCCCAGGGCAAGTGGTACAAACTCGGCACCGTGGAACCGCTCGGTGAGGACCAACACCTCGCCCTCGTCCACGACAACGTGGACCCATCGAGAGGCGTCTTCTCTGTCGGCACCTCGGTTCCCGGCCTGGAGCGCAACGCCTGGTTTTTCACTCCTCAATCTTCCGGTGGCGTCAACCGAGACTTCAGCCAGGTCACCGCGGACGGCGCCGTTTATTGCTACGAGCCTGTAGGCCGGTCGGGGTGTCCTCCCGGCACTCCCCTGGTTATCCTCTTGCAGATGACCAGCGAAACCACCATCCGGATCCAGAAGCGCGACGTCGCTCGATGCGACACCGGCCCCTGGACCCTCGACGCCGACTCCGTCGACTTCGAGCGCTGAATTCAGGGCCGGCACATTCCCCGAAGGGCTTGAGCGTTGCGCACACTGGCAAAGATTTAACTGAATTAGCTAGAGCTTTTGAGCAACCAAGCCCCCTCCCGAGCCTACGCTCGGGGGCCGTCCGTGTTCATGGTAGAGATGGGAGAGAGCCTACCTCCACCCCAGATCGGCGCTCGCACCCTCAGTTAGCACCTGGCCCTTCGACTGCCACCAGGCGCTTTTGCCACTTTAAGGCTGGCGGGGTACCCCTCAAGCCCGCCTCAACGAATGTCTAAGCCTTACCTGGACCTGGTCGCAAGCCTAGCCTCGCGCGCACACGCACTTTTGCGGGCGGTGTCGCCGGTGTCGCGGTGTGGTGCGGCCGGCGAACCAGGCTGGAGGGCAGTGGCCTGGACGTATCGGCTACGAAACCGCTGCTCTACCACTGAGCTACGATGGCCCCCTCACTCATCGGCCTTGTTCCTGCCTTCCGACGCAAGTCCCAAAGCCGGGTTTGACAGCAGCTTTGACAGCAACCCGGGTCAGGCTCCCGCCCAAGGGCTAGCCGCCATGCGTTCCGCGGCCTCTCGTTGGAGTTCCGGAGCCACGGGCGTTGAGGAAGCTCTCACCCTCCAGCAAGGATTCGGGATACCCACATGGGCGACCCTGGGAACTAGGGGATTGAGAGCAGTGGAGTTTCCACCGTTGCCATTCGCCGTGGAAGTAGTCATCGGGGCCAACGCCGACAAGGATGGACGCGAAGCAGCACAAGCCTCGGTCCAGCGGTTCCGAAGCGAAGGTCGGCGAACCCGCCTGATGTTTCCACCCGATGGTCTCAATGACTCTAACGACGCTTTACGAGCGGAACTCGGAGGCCGAAGGCGAGGGTGCGGAGATTAATTCTGAGGCATATATTTACCGACAGATCGCGGGAGGTCGGCCCAGACTGCCGATGGCGGCAGGCTTATTCATCGGGTCCTAAGCATGGCCAAATTAAGGAGGGGTTCGCATGGGAGAAATTCTAGGGATTGGGTGTACACATACTGGGCTCAATGGCACCGCCGAAGGGCTACGCGCCACCTGGAGTAGGCGCCGAGCGCTTCGGCTGCAGAGCCCGGATTTGCGACCCGAGTTCAAGGATCCAGAAAATTGGCCGCCGCAAATGCGTGCCGAGATTGGCGATGACGACGGCGCAAAAGTTGCGGAGACATACTGGAACGAATTAGTCAGAGGGTTCAGAGAGGCACGGAAAGCGATTGATGACTTTGACCCTGACTTCGTATTGATTTATGGGGACGATCAGTACGAAGCCATTCGAGAGGACCTGGTTCCGCCGTTCACAGTCTTCGCCATCCCAGAGTTAGAATCAAAGCGTCGTTCCCCGAGTGGCGATGAAGGTGGAGCCGCCCAGGTTCCGACGATTAAGGGGCACACTACGGCAGCCAACCACATTGTAAGTGGGTTGATTCGCGAAGGATTCGACATCAGTTGCTCGTGGCGATTGCCAAACGGCGAAGCCTACGGGCACGCATTCGTGAACACGGTGGATTACTTGAGCTTCGATGGACAGGGTTTCCCTTGGCCAGTGGTGCCGCTTGCCGTCAATTGCTATGGAGTTGGCCTACGCGTTCCTTCCGACAGGTTCCCAGATCCGAACGAAACACCACCGCCCTCACCAGCACCGTGGCGATGCTACGACCTGGGGAAAACTGTGGCGAGGATCATCCAAGATAGCCCCTGGAGAGCTGTGATTATTGGATCTTCAAGTTGGTCCCACGCCTTCTTGACGGCCAACAGCAGCTACTTATGGCCGGACGTAGACGCCGACCGCGCGCGTGGAGCCGAACTCAGGTCGGGGGAGTTCGCAAAGTGGCGGGAGCTAGACCCTGAACAGATTTTGGACTCTGGGCAACATGAATTCCTCAACTGGGCATGCTTGGCTGGATCGATGGAAGGGAGAGAAGCAGAGATCATCGCCTACTGCGAGGCGTACATATTCAACTCGACGCGAGTGATAGCCCGATTCCCTGTCCCGGGTAAACATTGATTCCTAGGGTCTGCTGTTAGCTGTAAGCGACCGAGATCCTCGGTGAGTCTCACTGCGGCCTGGGCGCAGGGCCAACGGCCCAAGGGCGGTATCACGGCAGCTGCCACCGCCCGGGCATCGAGTCCGCGGTCCGGGAAGGAACCCGGTGAACGTCCAGCGCTGGAACAAGGTTGTTGACGATCCAGGCAGGGTTAGCCGTCGGCTAGCAAGAGCTGCCTGATAGCTGACTTCACCCAGGCCTCGAAATGGGCGGGCGCCCACCCAGACTCCACTACCATCTCCCTGTAGGTGAAAGGGCTCACGATGGCGGTGAAAATATCATTGGCCTCGATTGCATCAAGGCCCGAGCGCAGAGTGCCAGCCCGTTCACAGGCTTCGAACACCCTCGCGCGGCCGGCGCGTCCCCGCGCCTTGCCCTCTTCCAGGATCGCGCCGAGGCCGGGCTCCGAAGCGCTAGCCCTCGCGGCTGCCTCGTAGACATCGATGTTGCGCTCGAACAGCCGTAGGTCGAACTCGACCATGAGGTCTATCTGTTTACCGCGGTCTCCATCCGCGGCTCGCACGGCCTCGATGAGGTCGAGCACCCCGGCCTGGGTGTCCATCGAGTCCATGATGGCATCGATGATCGCCCGCTTGTTTCGGAACCGTGCGTAGACCGTCGGCTCTGAGACGCCTGCTGATGCGGCGATTGCCTTCATCGATGTCGCGGAGTAGCCGCTCTGGACGAAGAGGGCTCGAGCCGCGTTGGCGATCTTCATTCGCGTGGCCTCGGCCAGCGAACGGCGGTAGTCCGAGTCGTATATGCGTTTGCTGGTTGACATTAGAGTGCTTATATATTAGATATTGTATCACTCTATTCGAGGTGACCCCATGCACTTCTCGAAGATCACCGGTATCGCAGGCATCGTGTTCGTCTTTCTCGTCGGCGTCTTCAACATCGTCCTTGGCGCTTCGTCCCCGCCGGCGAATGATGCGTCCGCGGCGGAGATTGGTTCGTACTACACCGCCAATGGCGGGGCAATGGTGCTTATCAGTGTCATCGCGCCGCTCGTTTGGGTCGCGTTGCTCGTGTTCGGGGCCGGAGTCTTCGCCAAAGTGCGCGGGCACGAGCTCGGTAGTGGCGAGGCGTGGGGATACATCGGCCTCCTCGGCATCCTTATGCAGAACGCGCTATTCGCCACCGTCGTCGCAATCGATGTCGCGTTCAACGTTGGCGCGGAGTCCCTAGCGGCGAACGCTGGGGTCACCGAGATGCTCTGGCGATTCCAACACGCCATATTCACCCTCAATGGCGTGAGCCTCGCGCTGGTGCTGACCGGCTTCTCGATCGCGGCTCTGCGCGCCGGCCTGATCCCGAGGTGGCACGCCTCGGTTGGGTTCGTGAGCGCGGCGCTCCTGTTCGCGAGTGCAGCCTCGGTCACGCCTGCGGTCGAAGGTAGTTGGGCCGCGTTCATCGGGCTGCCCGGGTTCCTTCTCTGGCTCGTTTGGATTCTCTCAATGGGCGTTCGTCTCATCAAGGCGCCAGCCACCGCATCACCCGCTGTGGTTACCGCGTAGCAGCGACCGCACGAGCGCAGAGAGGGAGGGAAGGCCACCGTTCCCCCAGCGTCCTGATGACAGTGCGGGTAGCTATAAGATGCCCCGCCATATGGCGGGGCATCTGTCGTGTTCGTGGTGGAGATGGGGGAGAGTCGATCTACACGGTGAACACCGCCAACTATACCGAGCGCGTGTTGCACATTCCTGTCGCCTAGCACGAGGCTGACCACCGCGCGGCGCGGCGCCTTCAGGTCCTGGCCCGAGCTGGAGGCTAAATTCCAGGAGTACCTGCGCATCCGTGCGGCGTCCTGGCCCCGATATTGGCTAGACCTCGGCGTTGAAGATATAGCGGTAGAACTTCCACTCGCCGTTGATCCTCTTTACCACGAAGACCTCGCGATTGCCTTCGCCGCCCTCGGGAGTCTGGCCTTTGGGCGTAATGGTGCCGTGAGAACGAGTGCGGACGAAACCGAGGTCGCCGCTGAGCTCGATCTCCTCCACGTCGAACTCCACGTCGAAGTCGAGCTTCGACAGGAAATCCCCATATAGCGCCACGATCTGCTCAATGCCATAGCCGTGGGGAATGGCTGGCCGATAAACACAGCATCGTCGGCGAAGACTCCCCTGATCAAACCCAGATCAGCTTCCTTCAACCCGCGCCGGTAGGTCTGTACTAAGGACCTGATTTCGTCGTTCATCGCCACCTCCCATTGGATGTCACACCGAAGATGCAGACGATCAAAATGCGTATTAGGTTGGCTTGTCTTGGTGAGCTGAAGGGAAAATCAGTCGCACCACCCGATCGATGAAAACGTAGTCCCAGCCCCAATTGAGGAGCACTGCAGAGCCGGTTGCGAAATCCGATTAACTCATCGTAGCAGCACCACCCGTGTTCATGGTGGAGATGGGGGAGAGCCTATCTCCACCTCAGCGCCTAGGTTCCGACTGAAGTCCTGGGGTCCAGACCGGTGGATTTGATCGGCCGACCGAGGGTCGGTCTAGCCACTCCGTTTGCATCGATGCTGACCAACATCGGAACGTGCCAATGCTGTCCCGTTGATGAGCACGTTGTTTCCCATCGGCGGGTTGAGAGCTGGGCACGCGCTACCAACCGCACACAGACTGCATCCAGCCCTGGCGTGCTAACGTGCGCGCTTCATAAGGATGCCAGCACGACTCGGGCCTGTGGGACTGGATTGTGCTTCCCCTGAAGTGAGGCCAACGCTACCTCGAACGCACAAGGAACAAGGAGTAAGGGATGGATCTGAAACAGAAAATCGTCTGCGTGCTCTATGACGATCCGGTTGACGGCTATCCCCCAAGGTACGCTCGCGACACGATCCCCACGCTGGAAGCCTATCCCGGCGGACAAACGATGCCATCGCCCGCTTCAACCGATTTCACTCCTGGTGAACTCTTGGGATCGATTTCTGGAGAGCTCGGCCTTAGGAGTTTCTTGGAAGATCGCGGTCACACCTTCGTTGTGACCGCGGACAAAGATGGACCTGATTCGGTCTTCGAACGAGAGATCGTCGACGCTGACATCGTGATATCACAGCCCTTCTGGCCGGCCTACCTAACAGCCCCGCGGATCAACAATTCGCCCAAGCTCAAGCTAGCGATCACTGCCGGCATCGGATCCGATCACGTCGATCTGCAGGCGGCTATCGCGAGAGATATCACCGTCTGCGAAGTGACCTACTGCAACAGCATCAGTGTCGCCGAGCATGCAGTGATGCAGATATTAGCGTTGGTGCGGGACTACATCCCGCAGTACCGGTGGGTAACTGGTGGCGGCTGGAATATCGCCGATGCTGTGTCGAGGTCATACGATATCGAGGGGATGAGTGTCGGCGTGGTCGCCGCTGGCCGAATCGGCCTGGCGGTTCTGAAGCGTATGAAGCCGTTCGATGTCGACCTCCACTACACGGATCGGCACCGACTGGCTCTTGAGGTTGAGGAGGAACTAAGCCTGATTTTCCATGAAAATGTCGAATCCCTCGTGGAGGCCTGTGACGTCGTCAGCATCCACGTTCCTCTTCATGCCGAGACGGAGCACATGTTCGACGACCGACTCATCGGTCGCATGAAGCGTGGGTCGTACATCGTGAATACCGCGCGGGGCAAGATCTGCGATAGAGACGCCATCGTGAGAGCCCTTGAGAGCGGGCAGTTGGCGGGTTACGCCGGTGACGTCTGGTTCCCGCAACCGCCACCCAATGATCATCCGTGGAGGACGATGCCCAACCACGCGATGACTCCGCATACCTCTGGCACGTCTCTATCCGCGCAGGCGCGCTACGCCTCGGGTGTGCGTGAAATACTGGAGTGCTGGTTCGACGGGAGACCCCTTCGAGAGGAATACCTCATCGTTCAGGGAGGCCGACTCGCTGGCGCCGGTGCCCATTCGTACAGCGAAGGGGACACGACCGGTGGATCGGACGAGGCGGCCAGGTTCACGACCGGCTAGTCCTAGACGACTTACTCGAACTCAACCCAGACGATGTCCAGGCACTCAGAACGAAGGCCGAAACTCTACGAGAGCTGCGAGGCCTGCGGGCGCGCGTGGCGCGGCAAGGTCAACCGTACCCGCGATCGCATCTACTATCGTTACGTTTGCAACAGCGCCGAACGTGGTATCGGCACCTCCACGTGCACTGTGCATTCGGTGAGCGGGCCCGCGCTGGAAGGGCGGGTCTGGGAACGGGTAGCCTCTTTCCTCACCAACCCGGAGGTCTTCCTCGGGGCGGTGGCCGACCACCAGCGTGCGCAGGCACTAGAGGTCGAGCAGGTCCACCATGCCGTCGGAGACATCGAACGGCGCCTGAGGAAGGTCGAGGACGCCGAGGCGCGTGCGTTCAGTAGTTTCGCCCGAGGCCTTGCGTCCGAGGACGCGTATCAGCGTGTGCGGGCCGAGCTCCCCGCAGAGCAGAGGCGGCTCACGGAGGAGTTCGGGCGCCACCAAGCCGCTCGCTCCGCGGCGGAACAACAGAGTGAGACCGCCGAGATGGTCAAGCGGCTCTACCCGTTGCGGGTCCAGCGCATCGAGGGTTCCAGCTTCGAGGACAAACGCTTCGTCCTGGAGTGCCTCGACACCCAGGTCAGGATCGGGCCTTCGGGCATCGTGGTCTCTCTTGCGGTTCCCGACCGCCCAGTCGCCTCGGCAAAGCTGGTCTCGGTGTCCAACGCAGCGGGGCGGGCGGGGTGGGGAAAACCTAGTTCAGGCGCGAGCCTAAAAGTCGCGAGGGCCAACTGGAGGACGCCCGGATGCAACCGCTTCCAAGGGCTACGCCATAGCCCCCTGACCTCGGTGATAGAATCAGACGAAGCGGATACGGGCAACGCCCGATCCGACCGTAACCATGCTGCTCGCGGTAGACATCGGTAACACCAACGTCACGCTCGGCGTGTTCGACGCCGAGCGTATCGTCGCCAGCTGGCGCCTCTCGACCGACCCGCGGCGCATGCCGGACGAGTACGCGCTTCAGCTCAGCGAGCTCCTGCCGATGAAGGGCGTCGCGCTCTCCGATGTCGATGCGCTGTCCATGTGCAGCGTCGTCCCGCCGCTGACCTCGGTATTCGACGTGGCCTCGCGGACGCTGTTCGGCGTGGAGCCGCTCATCGTGGGCGCCGGCACCCGTACCGGCGTGCGCGTGCGCTACGACAGCCCGCACGACGTCGGCGCCGACCGCGTCGTCGACGCCGCTGCCGCATACCACTTCCACGGCGGTCCTGCGGTGGTGGTCGACTTCGGCACGGCGACGGTGTTCGACGCCATCTCGGCCGACGGCGCCTACCTTGGCGGGGCCATCGCGCCGGGACTCGCCATTGCGGCGGAGGCTCTCTACCAGAGCACGTCCATGCTGCGGCGCGTTGAGATGACGGCGCCGGAGACCGCCATCGGCACGAGCACGCCCCACTCCATGCGATCGGGGCTCGTGTTCGGCTACGCGGGGTTGGTGGAGGCCATGGTGCGGCGCTTCAAGGACGAGCTTGGCGACCCCGAAGCCACCGTTATCGGCACAGGCGGCCTCGCCGATCTCATGGCGCAGGAGACCAGCGTATTCGACGTCGTGGACCAGGAGCTGACGCTTCGCGGCCTCGCCTACATCTACAGCCTGAACGACCCGGACGACGACAGGCGGGGCTCCTAGTGGGCAAGCCGTTCGATGGCAAACGGGTCCTCCTCGGCGTTAGCGGCAGCATCGCCGTCTACAAGGCGGTCGACCTCGCCAGCAAGCTCTCCCAGGAGGGCGCGCTGGTCGATGTGCTCATGACGCCGTCGGCCATCGAGTTCGTCGCCCCGATTACGTTCAGGAGCGTCACGCACCGGGCCGTGGTGACCGACCTCTTCGACACCAACTCGCACGAAACGGTCGAGCACGTCGCCCTTGCCAAGGCGGCCGATATCCTGGTCGTCGCACCGGCGACGGCCAACACGCTGTACAAGCTCGCGCACGGCCAGGCCGACGACCCCGTCAGCGTGACGGCCCTGGCGACCACCGCGCCGTTGCTCATCGCTCCCGCCATGGACGGCAACATGTGGCACCACCCGGCCGTGCAGGCCAACGTAGCGCTGCTAGAGAAGCGCGGCGCTGAGTTCGCCGGGCCCGCGAGCGGCCACCTGGCATCGGGGCTCGAAGGCTGGGGGCGCCTGGTGGAGACGCCAGAGCTGCTGGGGCGCATCGCGCAGCTGTTGGGCCGGGGCGGCGACCTTGCCGGCAAGGCCGTCGTGGTGTCGGCCGGCGGCACCGAGGAAGCCATCGACCCCGTCCGCGTGATAACCAACCGCTCGTCGGGCAAGATGGGCTACGCCGTCGCCACCGCCGCCCGCGATCGCGGAGCCAGCGTGACGCTTATCGCCGCGCCGGGCGCGCTGCCGGACCCCGTGGGGATGGACGTGGTCCACGTCGCCAGCGCCGCTGAGATGGGCCGCGCAGTGCTTGCCGCATGCGGAGGCGCCGACGCGCTCATCATGGCCGCGGCCGTCGCCGACTTCCGCCTTGCCGAGCCCAACGCGCATAAGATCAAGCGCCAAGGCATCAAGAGGCTATCGCTGGACCTCATCCCCAACGAAGACTTCTTCAACGCAGTGCCCGCGGGCGTCCTGCGCATCGGCTTCTCGGCGGAGAGCGACGACCTGCTCGCCAACGCCCGGCAGACGCTCGAGTCCAAGCATCTCGATCTCGTCGCCGCCAACGACATCACCCGCAGCGACGCAGGCTTCGGCGTCGACACCAACCAGCTGACGCTGCTGGACCGCGATGGCGGCGTTGATGAGCTACCGCTCATGTCCAAGCGCGACGCCGCGTGGGCACTGCTGGACCGCGTCGCCGCGCTGCTGGCAGTCGGCCGCGCCACCAACCGCTAACCGCCGCCTCCCGCGGCAAAGGGCTCCGCGTCCACGGCGTAGACCCGCGAGCGCGTTGCGGGGAGCAACACCAGCGCGGTGATGGCGATGACGGCGAAGAGAACGATGTTGACGGCGAAGACGGCCCGCAGCCCCAGGGTGAAGGCCACCGAGCCGCCGACCAGCGGCCCAACCGACAACGCCCCGGCCAGCACGGTCTGCTGGGCACCGAACACCGCGCCCTCACGGCCAGCGGGCGCCGCCATGGCGAACAGGCCGTTGAGCGTGCCGATGAGCCCCCCTTGGAAGAGCCCAATGGCTCCCAACATCAGCGCAAGCTGCACCAGGTTATCGGCGAACAGCGGTGGCACATGCAGGACCGACGCCACCACGGCCAGGCTAACGAGGGTTTTCTTTAGCCCAACCCGCATGGCCAGGAACCCGGTGACGATCGCCGATGTGGCCGACGCTATACCGAACGTCATGAAGACGATGCCTGACGCACTGGCTGGGCTATCGCCCGTGTAGACCTCTTCGACGATGACGGGCAGCGCGGGAAAGATAACGAGCATCGCCGAATGGGCCAGGAAGACCAGCGCCAGGAGCGGCGCGAACTCTCGGGACCTCGCGGTGCGCAGCACGTCGCGGAAGGGCCTCAGCGGGCTGCCAAAGGGCTCGGACGGCCGCTCGAAGTTTTCATGGACGAACAGCATCACGAGCACGGCGGGGATGGCCAGGCCGATGCCGTTGGCGAAAAACGCCCAGCGCATGCCATAGGCGTCGAACAGGATGCCGCCGAGGACCGGACCTAGCGTGGACCCGGCGAACATCGCCGACTGGATGGCACCGGTGGCGAACGTCACACGCGAACGCGGCGTGCTCGCGACGACCAGGGCCAGGATCGCGGCCCCGGCCCCGCCGAAGGCGCCGGCAAAGAAGCGGCTGATGATGAGCTGCTCCGGGTTCTGCGCGAAGCCTGACAGCCCCAGCACCACCGCCGCAACAGCCGTGGCCCGGACGACATTGAGCTTCCGGCCGTAGCGGTCTCCAATGGCCCCCCATACGGGGCTGAAGAGACCGAGGCCGAGGCCCAGCGTCCAGCCGGAAATCCCCGTTACGAAAGCGGCCCGTCCGGGGTCATCGATGCCCAGCTCTTTGAAGAAGAGAGGAAAGAAAGGGAAGGTGAAGGTGAAGGAGAGGACCGTTACCGACTGCACCAGCCACATGATGGCGAGGTTTCGCCGCCATGGGGAGGCACCAGCAACTGCCATGTTCACCTGAAAGCGGGGCGTGCCCGGGGTCGTGTAATTGTAACAGCCCCGTGCGGCAGGCCATGGCCAGAAAAGAAGGCGCGCCCGTTCCCGTCACCGACCCGCGTTGACCCGTCCTCGGCGGCGTCCTTAGAATGCAGCGAGCCCACCGTTATCAGGCCCAGCCATGTCCACTACCCCCCGCGAACCCCTACCCAAGGCCTACGACCCTTCGAGCGTCGAAGGCCGCCTCTACGCGTGGTGGGAGTCGTCCGGCTACTTCAAGCCCACGATAGACCCGGCCAAGACGCCGTTCACGGTGATGATGCCGCCGCCCAACGTGACGGGCGAACTCCACATCGGCCACGCGCTCACCGCGGCGGTCGAGGACGCGCTGGTGCGCTACCACCGCATGCTCGGCGACCCGACGCTCTGGCTGCCGGGCGCCGATCACGCCGGCATCGCGACCCAGATGGTGGTCGAGCGTTCCCTCGCCGCCGAAGGCGTCACCCGGCAGCAGCTCGGCCGTGAGGAGTTCCTGCGCCGCGTCTGGGGCTGGGTCGACCACTACGGCGGAACCATCGACAATCAGCACCGGCGGCTCGGCGCCTCCTGCGACTGGTCGCGCAAGCACTTCACCTTGGACCCCGGCCCCAGCCGGGCGGTCCGCACCACGTTCAAGCGCCTGTATGACAAGGGCCTGATCTACCGCGGCGAGCGCATGATCAACTGGGACCCGGCCCTGCAGACCGTCGTGTCCGACCTCGAGGTCGACCACCTCGACGTCCAGGGGTCGCTCTACCACATTCGCTACCCCTACGAGGACGGCGACGGCCACGTCACGGTCGCCACGACCAGGCCGGAGACGCTGCTGGGCGACACCGCCGTCGCCGTGAATCCAACGGACAAGCGCTATCGCGGCCTGCTGGGCAAGAACGTCGTTCTGCCGGTCCTCGGTCGGCTGATCCCGGTCATCGCCGACGAGACCGTCGACATCGAGTTCGGGACCGGTGCACTGAAGATCACGCCGGGGCACGACCCCAACGACTACGAGACGGGGCGGCGCCACGGCCTGGGCGTCATCAACATCATGAACGGCGACGGCACGCTGAACAACGAGGCGGGCCCCTACGCGGGCATCGACCGCTTCGAGGCTCGCGGGAAAATCGTGGCGCAGCTTGAGAGCGAGGGCCTGCTGGAGCGGGTCGAGCCCTACCAACATTCGGTGGGCCACTCGCAGCGCTCCGGCGTCGTCGTCGAACCGCTGGTCAGCACGCAATGGTTCGTGGACATTCAACCCCTGGCGGGGCCCGCCATCGAAGCCGTCACCAGCGGCCGCATCCAGATCGTCCCTGACCGCTTCGCGAAGGTCTACCTGAACTGGATGGAGAACATCCGCGACTGGTGCATCAGCCGCCAGCTCTGGTGGGGGCACCGCATCCCCGTGTGGTACTGCGCGGCCTGCGAGCACGTCACCGTCGCCGTGGACGACCCATCGGCGTGCGAGGCGTGCGGGTCCACGGAGATCACACAGGACGAGGACGTCCTCGACACCTGGTTCTCGTCCGGCCTGTGGACCCATTCGACGTTGGGGTGGCCCGACGACACGGAAGACCTTCGCTACTTCTATCCGACGGCGCTGATGGAGACGGGCTACGACATCCTGTTTTTCTGGGTCGCTCGGATGATCATGATGGGTCTGGAGAACATGGGGGACGTGCCCTTCCGCACGGTCTATCTGCATGGGCTGGTGCGCGACGCCCACGGCCACAAGATGTCGAAGACGCGCGGCAACGTCGTCGACCCGCTGGTTGCCGCCGACAAGTACGGGACAGACGCGGTCCGCTTCGCGCTCGGGACGGGCAGCGCGCCCGGCAACGACATGCGCCTCAGCGAAGACCGCATGGAGTCGGCCCGCAACTTCGCCAACAAGCTGTGGAACGCCGCGCGCTTCGTCCTCGGCTCGCTGCCGGAGACCGCGGCGCTGGACGGCTGGGCCACCGACCCGCCTCGCACCCATCGTGAGGACCGCTGGGTCCTCGGCAGGCTCGACGAGGTGACGGCGGAGGTCCGCCAGCTATGGGGCGACCTCCAGCTGGGCGAGGTGCAGCGCACCGCGCACGACTTCGTCTGGGACGAATTCTGTGACTGGTACTTGGAGCTCGCGAAGGTGCGACTGCGCGCGGGCGACGACGACCCTCGCCGAGTGCTCGCCCACGTCCTCGAACGCGCGCTCCGGCTGCTGCATCCGTTCATGCCCTTCGTCACCGAGGAGCTGTGGCAGCACCTCACCGCCGCGCTCCCGAACGAGGCCCGCATGCCAGCCTCCATCATGATCGCGCCCTACCCGGAGCCGTCCGCCAACGCCGTCGACCAATCCGCGCTGGCCGAAATGGGCCTCGTGACCCACGTGGTGCGCGCCATACGCAACGTACGGGCCGAGTTCCACATCGAGCCGAGCCGCGCGCTGGACGCGGTCTTTGACGCACCCGAAGACCGCGCCACCATCGAGGAAGAGGCCGACGCCATCCGCCAGCTGGCCCGGGTAGATTCGCTGTCGTTCGGCAACGGCCGGGACGATGATGTCGGGGCCGTCAAACTGGTCGTCCAGCGCACGCGGGTGACGTTGCCCATGGCCGGGGTGGTCGACGTCGAGGCCGAGCTGGCCAGGCTCCGGGCAGAGTCCGACGAGGCGGAGCGCTACCTCACCGGACTCGAAGCACGGCTGTCCAACGAGCAGTTCCTTGCCAAGGCGCCTGACGAGGTCGTCGAGAAGGAGCGCCAGCGCCTCGAAGACGGCCGGGCTCGGCAAGCCCGGCTGCACGAGCTCCTGGCCGAGCTGGCCTCCTAGCCCGGTGTGGCGCCCAAGCGCCGCGGGGCGGTGGGTGGATAACCCTGGCTCAGACGCCGGCCCCAGTTACGTTGGCTGGCTCAGACGGGCTCCCGGTGCCAACAACCCCTGTGGGGACCACCCCTCGCACAAAGCGATTCCGCCGTTTCGTCGGCGAAAGTCCGTCGCGTCCGCGACAGGACACGGTAGAATAGGCGCACATGCTCCGCAAATTCGTCGACCGCTTCCGCAGCCCAGAGTCGGCTGCACCTCCCAAGTCCGATCCACCGCCCCCGTCTGAGCCCACCGCCCCGTCGAACCGGCCCGCACCACGGCCAGCCTCGGCCGCGAGTGATCAGCCCGGCGCGCCACCGGGCACCCGCAAGCGGCGGCGCAGGCGACGCAAGCCCGCCGCGGCGACGACTGAGGCACAGGGTACGCAAGCCCAGGAGCGCGCACCCATGCCGCCCCCGGCGACCGCTGAGGCTCGGGCGCGACCACAGGAGCGCCCCGCCAGACCTCCCGCGCCGGAAGCTCCACCGGAACAGCAGTTCACGGGCACCGGACGCTTCGGTGAGGTCGAAGTCTCGGCGGCCGTGGCCCACGCGCTCCGCGAGATGGGCTACGAGCGTCCAACCCCCATTCAGGACATGGTCATCCGGCCCATGATCGACGGCCGTGACGTCGTCGGCCAGGCCCAGACGGGCACCGGCAAGACGGCCGGGTTTGGCGTGCCCATCGTGGACACCGTAGATGGCTCCCAGGGGCGCGTGCAGGCGCTCGTGCTGGTGCCGACGCGCGAGCTCGCCCAGCAGGTCAGCCACGAGCTGGCCCGCATAGCAAAGTACTCGCACATCGAGGTTGTGGCCGTCTACGGCGGCGCTCCCCTCGGGTCGCAGGTGCGGGCGCTGGAGCGCGGCGCCCAGATCGTCGTCGGCACGCCAGGCCGGATCCTCGACCACCTGGGCCGAGGCACCCTCAAGCTCGACGCCGTGCGCGTTCTCGTGCTCGACGAGGCGGACCAGATGCTGGATATCGGCTTCCTTCCCGACATCCGGCGCATCCTCCGCGTCACGCCGCGCGAACGGCTCACGGCCATGTTCTCAGCAACCGTCCCGGCGCCCATCAGGCGGCTGGCCCACTCCTACCTTCGCGACCCCGAATGGCTCTTGGCGGGTGCGGAGACGACGCCCGTGGATGAGGTCGAGCAGGTCTGCTATGAGGTCGCCGGGCAGGACAAGCCGGAAGCGCTCGAAGAGGTCATCAGGACGCACCCTGGGGAGCAGTCACTCATCTTCTGCCGCACCCAGATCGCGGTCGACCGGGTCGTACGCATCCTCCGGCGCAAGGGCCACGCTATCGAAGGCATCCACGGCGGCATGCCCCAGGGCGAGCGCAACGCCGTCATGGGACGGTTCCGCACCGGCGAAGCGAAACTTTTGGTCTCCACCAACCTGACGGCCAGAGGAATCGACGTACCGACGGTCGAGAACGTCATCAACTACGACATCCCCGAGTCCGTCGAAGAGTACGTGCACCGGATCGGCCGGACCGCGCGCATGGGCCGCCCCGGTACCGCCATCACCTTCCTCAGCGAGTGGGACATCGAGTTCTATGACGCAATCGAGGCGCACATCGGCGCTAAGCACATCCAGCGCCTCGAGCTGGCCCTCTACCGCCGCGGCTAGCGCCAGGCGCAACCCCATCCATCGGCGCCACGAGGCCCTTCGGCTTCGCTCAGGACAGGCTCCGCGGGCTGGAACACCCTCGCTCAGCGCTCGCCGACAACCCACGCCCGGCCATGGAGTCCACGGGGCGCCGGGCGCAGTCTCTTCGGCTCTCTCAGGGCAGGCTCTGGCCCAGGACGAGCGGGATAGGGTGAACCATCACCGACGCATCGCGCTCCCGCATGTAGTCGACGGCCTGTTGCGTGATGAACAGCTGCATGGCGCACCTTGGATGCCCCGCACCGGCCGGTGGTGCACCCAGCCCCAATATGATGCATCCTTAAAGGGAGATGCCCAACCGTCCTCATACCGAACCGCTTGGCGGCGTGCCAGCCCCGGTGATCTTCGCCGGAGCCATCGTGGCGGGGCTTGCCGTGCAACGGGCCGTGCGCCTGCCGTTGGGCCCGCGCAGGCTCGCGCGGCGCCTGGGCGTCGTGCTCACGTTGGCGGGCGGCGGCATCGTCGCGTGGTCCGTTTCGACCATGCAGCGGGCGGACACGAGCCCGAACCCGCACAATGCGGTGACGGCCTTCGTAGAAACGGGCCCCTACGCCTACAGCCGCAACCCCATCTACGTGGGCTTCGCGCTGATGCACGTCGGCATCGCCATGGTGATGAACGCGCTCTGGCCCGCGCTGGCACTCCAGCCGGCGCTGCGCCTGCTCACGCGGCTTGTCATCGAGCCGGAGGAGGCGTACATGGAGCGCCACTTCGGACGGCGCTACAAGCGGTATCGCGACCGCGTGCCGCGCTGGCTGTAGCTGGGCGGCGGTGACAATGATGAACGAAGCCGCGAAGAAAAGGGGTGGATGGAAGGGCCTGCCCTTCTACCCACGAGTAACGATCGCGGCGCTGCTCGTGTTCGCCCTGGTCTATACGGGCCTCAGCGCTTTAGCCATAACCTCGGGCGGCGTGGAAGTGACCGAGGACGCGGTGCAAGTGATCGTCTTCTACGCCCTGTTCATGGTACCGACGCTCGTCATCGTCGTTCTCGTCTGGAGATCCGGGCTGACGACGCCCGTCGCCGCGATCTGGGCGATCGTGATGCTGCTGATAAGCGCGCCGTCGATACCCAACGCCTTGGGCACGTTCAACAGCTTTTTCGACGCTGGCCTGCTGATCCCCGCAATCGTGTCGCTAATGGCGGCAGTGGTCGCAGGTAGCGCGGGATTCCTGCACGATCGTCGGGGCGCCACACGCGACGCATCCTCGGCAGCCGACCGGTGGGCCCTCTGGGCGACAACGGCCATGGTGGTCGGGCTCATGGTCGCCTCGGGCGCGCTCCACCTCAATAGCCTTGAGGTGGTCAGCGCTGACGACAAAGCGGCCGCAATCAGTGTCGATATAGAAAACAGCACTTTCAAGCCCGCTCAACTCACGGTGCCGGCCGGCACGCCTACCAAATTCGTCATCACGAACCGTGACCTCACCGTGCACACTTTCACAATTGAAGCGCTGGGTATCGATGTCAAAGTGCTGCCGGGCAGCGAGGAGCTGATCGAGTTGTCCTCGCTCCCTGCGGGCACCTACGTGTACGTATGCACCTCTGGCATGGGGGCATCCCTACCACTCCATAAACCGGAGATAGAGAGCGAGCCGAGCGTGCCCGCGGATAGCGGCATGCTCGTGGTGAGCGAATCTTGATCTCCACTTCGGGCGACGCTACAAGCGGTATCGCGACCGCGTGCCGCGCTGGCTGTAGCCGGCCTCTAAGCCGACACCGAAGCGCCGCGCAACTACGCCTCGGCGACCTCGCGCAGCATCGTCAGCCCCTTCTGCGTGTCGCTGGCGATGCGCGTCCGGTCGGACGACGCCAGCCGGCGCTGGAAACACCAGTAGGTGAACGCCTTCCAATCGCTCAGGCGATGCTTGACCCTCGGCTTGCGGCCCTGGTCGCGGTGAAAGGCGCGCAGCAGCGGCCGGTACGCGCAGCCATAGAGCCGGTCCGCCACCAAATCGTCGATCCCGTTTCCGTGGGCCAGCCCGCGCACGCCAAGCTGCTTGATCACCTCGCACTCCGTCACGTGCCACAGCGCCTCCTCCACGACGACGCCGTAGAAGAAGTTGAGGTGGGCGCGGTACTTGGCGACACCGAGGGCTTCCCGGAAGCGAGCGCCGCCGAGCCCGTCGGGTAGCTGGCCGTTGAACAACAACCGCACTTGCTCTTCGTGGGGTACCGCGTCGCCGGCCTCGAGCATCAGGCGCTCGGCGAGCAGCAACCAATCGAAGGCCTCGCCGGCGATGAGGTAGGTGAACTCGCGGCCCTCATGGACCTCGTGCGCCAGCGGCCAGGTGCCAACGGCACGGAGCAGCGCATCGCTCCACGGTCGGCCGGCGGCGAGCTCGTGCCGCCAGCGAGCGATGGTCTCGATGGCCCCGGCGCTCGCGCCATTGAGCGCAAGGGGCTCGGAAGCGCCACCAGGCTGAGCGGCGCCGACGAGGTCCAGAACGGACGCCGGCGCACGCGTTGCCATGCTAGGCCGAGGCCCCATGGCAGCGCTTGTATTTCTTGCCGCTGCCACAGTAGCAAGGCTCGTTGCGGCCCAGCTTGTGTGCCGGAGCGGGCTCTGCATTGGCGTTGCCGGCCATCGCCGACACCACCGTCTCCAGCTTGGCGGTACGGATACCTGTGGCCTTCCGGGCCGTGCCATTACCCGCCGGCTTCCCGGTGTCTGCAGGAGCGACCGCCGCCTCCCGTCCGACCGGCGCGACGTGGAAGATGGTGTGAACGATGTCGTGGCGAAGCCGCTCACGCAGCGAGTCGAACTGCTCGTGGCCTTCCTTCTTGTACATGACGAGCGGGTCGCGCTGGCCGTACGCGTGCAGCCCGATGCCCTCGCGGAGGGTGGACATCTGTGTCAGGTGCTGGACCCACAGCCGGTCCGTGGTCTGCAGCAGCACCGCGCGTTCGAGCGCCCGCATCAGCTCGTCGCCGAAGGCCTGTTCGCGCTCCTCATAGAGCTGCTCGACCGCGCCGAGCAAGCCGTCTTCGACCTCCTCGGCACCACGGCTGAGCACGTACTCTTCGTCCAGCCAATCCGGCACCGAGAAGATCGTGCCCACCTCGGTCAGCAACAGCTCCACGTCCCAGTCGTTGGGATCGCCGACGAGGTAGCTGCGGACCAACCCCGTGATCTCCTCACCGACCATCTCCTGGATGGACGCCTTGACGTCCGCTCCGTCCAGCACCTTCTGGCGCTCGGCGTAGATCACGCCACGCTGGGTGTTGACGACGTCGTCGTATTCGACGAGGTGCTTGCGTATGTCGAAGTGGTAGGCCTCGACCTTCGACTGCGTCATCTCCATGGTCTTTGTCAGCAGCCCGCTCTCCAGCGGCACGTCGTCCGGCAACGTCCGGTTGACGATGCGGCCGACGGCGCCGCTGCCGAAGCGCTTCATGATGTCGTCTTCCAACGAGCCATAGAAGCGCGTCGTCCCCGGGTCGCCCTGGCGGCCGGAGCGCCCCCGTAGCTGGTTATCGATGCGGCGTGAGTCGTGACGCTCGGTGCCGATGACGTACAAGCCGCCCTGCTCGATGACCCGCTCGTGATTCAGACGCCACTCCTCCTCCGATTCGAAGGTCGCTGGGTCGCCGCCCAGGATAATGTCGGTGCCACGGCCGGCCATGCTGGTGGAGACCGTGACCGAGCCCGGGCGGCCGGCCTGCGCGACGATCTGCGCCTCGCGCTCGTGGTTCTTGGCGTTCAGCACTTCGTGCGGGACGCCGCGGCCGCGCAGCAGCTCGCTGAGCTCTTCAGAGCGCTCGATGGAGACGGTCCCGACCAGCACCGGCCGGTCCTGCGCATGGAGCCCCGCGATGTCGTCCGCGACCGCCGCGAACTTGCTCGATCCGCTCTTGTAGATCAGGTCCGATAGGTCGTCGCGCACCAACGGCCGGTTGGTCGGAATCGCCACGACATCCAGGCGGTAGACCTTGGCGAACTCCTCAGCCTCGGTGACCGCCGTGCCCGTCATGCCGGCCAGCTTCGGATACATGCGAAAGTAGTTCTGGAGCGTGATGGTCGCGTAGGTGATGGTCTCGCGCTGAATCTCGACCCGTTCCTTGGCCTCGATGGCCTGGTGGAGGCCGTCCGAGTAGCGACGGCCGGGCATCAGCCGCCCGGTGTGCTCGTCGACGATGATGACCTCGCCGTTCTGCACGACGTACTCGCGGTCCCGCTGGTAGATGAACTCCGCCCGGAGGGCGTTCTCGACGAAGTGGGTCAGCGTGAAGTTCACCGGATCGTAGAGGTTCGGGACACTGAGCAGCCGCTCCAGCTTCTCGATACCGTCCTCGGTGAGGATGGCGTGGCGCTCCTTGGCCTCGATCTTGAAGTCCTCGTCCTCGCGCAGCCGGGGGACGACGCGGGCCACCTGCTCGTAGCGCTGGTCCGACTGCGCCGCGGGACCGCTGATGATGAGCGGCGTGCGCGCCTCGTCGATCAGGATGTTGTCGACCTCGTCGACGATGGCGAAATTCAGCGGACGTTGGACCTGCCTGTCCAGGGTCGGCGACATGTGGTCGCGCAGGTAATCGAACCCGAACTCGTTGTTGGTGCCGTAGGTGATGTCCGCCGCGTACGCGTCCGTCCGCGGGACCGGACGCAGGTCCTCGAGGCCGGGGGCGGTCGCTTCGGCGCCGGGCTCGTAGATGAACGCCGTCTCGTGCTGAAGGCAGCCGATGCTGAGTCCCAACGCATCGTACACCGAGCCCATCCACCGAGTGTCGCGCCGCGCGAGGTAGTCGTTCACCGTGACCAGGTGGGCGCCAAGGCCGCTCAACGCGTTCAGGTAGATGGACAGCGTGGCGACGAGGGTCTTGCCCTCACCGGTCTTCATCTCCGCAACGTTGCCCTGGTGCAGGACCAGACCACCGATGAGCTGCACGTCGAAGTGGCGCATACCGAGCACCCTGCGCGCGGCCTCGCGGACCGCGGCGAAGCCTTCCACCACCAAGTCGGCCAGCGGCTCGCCGTCCTCCAGGCGCGCCCGGAACTCGACGGTCTTCGCGCGGAGCTCGTCGTCGGAGAGCGCCTCGAACTCGGGCTCCAACTCGTTGACGTCCTCAGCGACCCATTCGAGGCGCTTGACGATCTTGTCGTTGGAGTCGCCGAAGGCACGCAGCAGCTTCGTAACCATCGCTTCAATTGTACCAGGGGGTAGCTGGGGTGCTCCCCCAATTTCGATGCGGCCCCGGCCGCATTGGAAGCGTATCGGGCGCGCACCGGGTGGACCTCCGTTGTCCGTAAGTCGGACCCGTGCGATGCTTCGTGGACGCACGCGGCCCCCGACGCGCGTCGCCTTCAGGGAGTACAACGATGGCCACACCCAGCTCGATTCGCATGGTCTGGAGCATCGAGAAGCCGCACGCGACGCGAGGGCAGGCGTTCAAGTAATCGAGCACATCGAGGGAAGCGCCCTCCAGTGGCGCAACCTTCTGCTGCTCGCGCTGGCCGAGCTGCTGGGCCTGACGTTGTGGTTCAGCTCGTCAGCGGTCACCCCGTCCATCCAGCGGGACTGGGGCCTGACGGATGCCAGCACGGCCTGGCTGGTCATGGCGGTGCAGATAGGCTTCGTCATCGGCACGCTGCTAAGCGGGCTCCTCACGCTCCCGGACATCGTGGACTCGCGCAAGCTCTTCGCCGCCGCGGCCGCGCTCGGTACGCTCTCCAACGCCGGCTTCGCGCTGCTGGCCGACGGGCTTGCCATGGGCATCGCCTTTCGCTTGCTCACCGGCTTCTTCCTGGCGGGTGTCTACCCACCGGGCATGAAGCTGTGCGCGACGTGAGCGCTGCGGCGCCGGGGTCTGGCCATCGGTATCCTAGTCGGCGCGCTGACCATCGGCTCCGCTTCGCCGCACCTCGTGCGCTCGCTGGTGGACTTCGACTGGCCAAACGTCGTGCTGGTGTTGTCCGTGCTGGCGCTGGTAGGCGCCGTCATCGTCTTGGTCGGCGTGAGCGAGGGACCCTACGCCGTGCGCGGGGCCCGCTTCGACCCGGCATTCGTCGCGCGGGCCTTCAAGGACCGAGCGCTCCGGCTGGCCAACCTGGGCTACCTCGGACACATGTGGGAGCTCTACGCCATGTGGACCTGGGTCCCGGTGTTCCTTGTCGACTTCCTCACCGACGGCGGAGAGACGTCGACCACGGCCAGCGTGCTCGCCTTCGGCATCATCGCCACGGGCGGCGTGGGGTGCGTGGTCGCGGGCGCCACCGCCGACCGCTGGGGGCGCACCATGACCACCAGCGTCGCCATGGCCATCAGTGGAGGCGCGGCAATCGTGGCCGTCTTCGTCGCCGACGCGTCCATCTGGGTGCTGGCGCCGGTGCTCTTCATCTGGGGCATCAGCATCGTCGCCGACTCGGCCCAGTTCTCAGCGGCCATCTCCGAGCTGAGCCCACCGGAGTACGTCGGGTCCGCGCTCACCCTGCAGACCGGCCTCGGCTTCCTGCTGACGCTGGGCTCCATCCAGCTGGTGCCCTATGTGGTCGACGCCTTCGGCTGGTCGGGCGCGTTCCTGATGCTCGCCGCCGGCCCTGCTGTCGGCATCGCGGCGATGCTTGCGCTGCGGCGCCTGCCGGAGGCTCGGCTGCTCGCGGGCGGTCGCCGCTAGGCTTGCCTGTCCCATCAACTCGCGTCTATCGTGAGCGCGTGCCGCGCTTGTTCATCAGTTACAGCAGTGCCGATCGTGGTTTCGTGGAGCAACTCGCCCGCGACCTCCGAGAAAACGGCGTCGAGCCTTGGTTCGACGCCTGGGAGATACTCCCGGGTGATTCACTGACCAGGAAAATCGGCGAGGCGATTCTCTCTAACGAGATGTTCGTTGTAGTCCTTTCCCCCCAGTCTGTAGCCTCAGAGTGGGTTCAACAGGAGTTGGCAGTCGCGCTCGACCGGGAGTTCAAGGAACGACAGGTGACGGTGATTCCAGTCCTTTACCAACTATGCCCCATCCCACCGTTCCTTAGGGACAAGCGGTACGCCGACTTCACGCAGGATTACCGCGTCGGCCTCCGTGATCTCTTGGCCGGCGTGCTTGGCCGTCCGTCAACTCCGCTCGCCACCAGCGTGCCAGCCAGTGCACCCGAGCACGTTATTTGGACGAACGTCGAAAGCTCCACGGGGACGGCTGAGCATATCCACTACGGAAACGTGGAAACGGAGCGTTAAGCACGGTGTCCCAGCCGCCAGTCGATTCCAGAGGTCTAACCTCCCTCGAATGGGTAACTTGTCCGACATGTAGTTACACCTTCCGCGTGGCGATTTCGCGTCAATATGGCCAGGTAGATGTTGTCTTGACGGACCTCAGATACGACGTTAGGTACCACAACATGACCCCCCAGCAAGTGCGGTGTGTTAACAAGGCTTGCATGGGAAGCTTCCTGCTCATGCTCGCCTGAAGCTTCGTTCTGATCATCAGCCCACGGAGGTACGCAAATGGCCCTTCCCACTCGAACGCTCGGACGCACCGGCCTGGAGATAACGTCGCTCGGCTACGGCGCCATGGAGCTGCGCGGCGCCCCACGCGGACGTGAGGTGTCGTCGGCCAACGCCGGTCGCATCCTCAACGCCGTCCTCGACTCCGGTATCAACTTCATCGACACTTCTGTCGACTACGGGAGCAGCGAGGAGCTCATCGGCGAGCACATATCGAGCCGCCGCAACGAGTACTTCCTCGCCTCCAAGTGCGGCTGTCCCGTGGGCTGGGACCGCCCCGCGGACTGGCAGGGCCCCGCGCCGCACGTCTTCACGCGGGAGAACGTGATCGCGGGGGTCGAGCAGAGCCTGCGCCGCATGAAGACCGACCACCTGGACCTGGTGCAGGTCCACGCCAGCCCCTCCCGGCAGGTGCTGGAGGAGGGCGGCGTCGTCGAAGCGATGCAGGACCTGCAGGCGCAGGGCAAGGTGCGGTTCCTCGGCATGTCGGGCACCCTCCCGCACCTGGCCGACCACATCGCCATGGGCGTGTTCGACGTGTTCCAGATCCCCTACTCCGCCGTCGAGCGCGAGCACGAGGACCTGGTGACCGCCGCCGCGGAGGCCGGCGCCGGGGTGCTGGTCCGGGGCGGGGCCGCGCGGGGCGCCGTGGCCGACGACAAGGACCGCGGCAACGCCTACGCGGAGACCCGTAGGGACGCCTGGCAGCGGGCCGGCCTCGACGACTTACTCGACGGCATGTCGCGCATGGAGTTCACCATCCGTTTCACCGCCTCCCATCCGTCCATGAGCACCAACATCGTCGGCACCGTCAACCCGAACCACCTGGCGAGCAACGTCGCTGCGCAGGAGTCCGGGCCGCTGCCGGCCGACCTCTACGCCGAGGCGAAGCGCCGCCTGGCGGACGCCGGCGTGGCGCCGACTCGGGACTAGGCATGGCAGCCGGGCGCTCAACGCGGACCATCGGCATCCTCAGCCCCGGCGACATGGGCTCAGGCATCGGCGCCATGCTGGCGCGCGCCGGCTTCAGCGTCGCCACATTGCTTGCGGGACGCTCCGAGCTGACCCGCACCCGCGCCGCGGAGGCGGGCATGCGGGACGCAGGCACCATCGACGACCTCGTGGGCGAAGTAGACCTCCTCCTCAGCGTGCTGGTCCCATCCGAAGCCGTCGCGGTCGCCGGTGAGGTGGCCGCGGCCATGCACCGCACCGGCGCCAGGCCGGTCTGCGCCGAGTGCAACGCCATCGCTCCGCAGACGGTGTTGGGTATCGCGGAGGTCATCGGCGACGCGGGGGCGACCCTCATCGACGCGGGCATCATCGGCGCGCCGCCCAAGCCCGGTGGCAACACGCGCACCTACTGCTCCGGCCCCGACACCAGCGCCCTGGAATCGCTCGCCGAAGCGGGCCTGAACATCCGCGTCGTCGGGCCGGAGGTGGGTCAGGCATCTGGCCTCAAGATGGTCTATGCGGCGTCCACCAAAGGAACCACAGCCCTCTGGACCGAGCTGCTGGTCGCCGCGCGGGCCCTCGGCCTGGACGACGCCCTCATGGCCGAGTTCGCGGGAGGCCGCAAGGAGATCACCGACAGCCTCATGGGAGCCGTGCCGGCCATGCCCCGGAGGGCGCGTCGCTGGGTCGGCGAGATGGAGGAGATCGCCAAGACCTTCGAGGGTCTCGGCATGACCCCGGCCATCATGCAGGGCGCCGCCGAGCTGTTCCGCTTCGTCGGCGAGACCTCGCTGGCGGAACAGACGTCGCGCGAGCCCGACCCGTCGCTCGACACCGTCCTCGACGCGCTGGCGAACCGCCTGGACGAGGCGCGCTAGGACAGTCTGCTTGTCATTCCAAGCGCAGCCCCTCTTGTCATTCTGAGCGCAGCGAAGAATCTGACCCTGCAAACGTCGTCGGCCTTCACCAGATCCTTTGTCGTCCTAGGACTCCTCAGGATGACAACGCGGCGGAACAAGCCTCGTGTACATCTGGCCCTTTTCCAAGCGCAGCCCCTCTGGTCATTCTGAGCGTAGCGAAGAAATTTGTTGATGCACGAGCGCGTACGGTTGCGACGGCGCGACAACTGGCAATGGCGCTGAAGGAACAGCGCGTGGAGCATGGCCCACGCCCATGGCGCGTACGTATTACGTCTATATCCTCACGAACAGATCCGGCACGCTTTACGTCGGCGTCACCAACGACATCCACCGACGATTGGCCGAGCATCGTAGCGCGAACGCCAGTCGATTCACGGGCCGGTATCGAATGACACGCCTGGCGTATATCGAAACGACCAACGACATCCGGGCCGCCATAGCCCGCGAGAAACAACTTAAGGGCTGGAAGAGGCGGCGCAAGCTCGAACTAATCCAGGCGACGAACCCCCAGTGGCTGGACCTGAGTCAGAACTGGCCGACAGCAACGGCCAACGCATGATTGTCGCGTCAGATCCCTCGTTGCGCTCAGGATGACAGGCCATCGGTTCGGCGCGCGCTGCCATTCCAAGCGCAGCCCCTCTTGTCATTCTGAGCGCAGCGAAGAATCTGACCCTGCAAACGTCGTCGGCTTTCACCAGATCCTTCGTCGTCCTAGGACTCCTCAGGATGACAACGCGGCCGTGGGCCCATGAGGCCAAACGGCCGAGAGGTGCGCGGCCTGACTTCACCGCCCCTAGTTCGCCTTGGCGATGACCTCGTCGCCGAAGCGGGCGATGTGCTCGCGCAGCCCGTCCTCCTCGAAGCGCAGCTGGAACGTGTCGATCCCCTCCTCGCGGTAGGTGCCCAGCGTCTCCAGCATGGCGGCGGGCTCGCCGAGGATGGTGGAGCCGGCCATGCCACCCTCGGCTACGGCCTCCGCCGTGAACGACGCTCCGCCGTTGAGGCAGCGCCGGACCGACTTGGGGTCGCGCCCCGCCTTCTCGGCACCTGCCTCGAGTAGGCCGACCAGCTCGCGCAGCTCCTCGATGCTCGCGGGCCAGCCCCCGTTCTTCAGCCAGCCGTCCGCCATCGCGCCCGTGTAGCGCATCATGCGCGGACGCCGCGCGCCAATCCAGATCGCGATCTTGCCGGCGGGCCGGATGCCGATGGTCGCATCAGTGGCGCGGTAGGACCGGCCTTGATAAGAAAACGTCTCGTTCGCCCACAACCCCCGCATGATCTCGACGGCGTCCTTGAGGTCCTCGAAGCGCTCGCCGGGCGAGCCGAATGGGATGCCGATGGACTCGTAGTGTGGGGCCTGGCCGCCCGCGCCCAGCATCAGCTCGACGCGTCCCCCGCCAGTAATGACGTCCAGGGTCGCGGCCATCTTCGCGGTCAGCGCGACGTTGCGGAACGGCACGTTCAGCGTGTTGTGCCCTATCACCACCTTGCTCGTCTGCACCGCGACCGCCGTTCCGAGCGTCCAGCCCTCCAGCGTGGGGTCCGGCGGGCGATCGGAGAACGTCACGCGGCTGAAGCCATGCCCCTCGGCGAGCTGGGCCAGCTCCACCGCCTCGGGGTAGGTGCGGTTTCCAAGGTTGAGCCCGAAGGTCAACGGGAAGTCTGTTTTCGTCATGAGTCCTCCTCTTTGTCCAGTCCTCGAATGGGGGGCGGTCGCAGGTCGACCGGCAGGGCATGGTTTTACGCTGAGCCAGCCCGCGCGGCAAGCCCGGCCCCCGTTCCTACGATCTGGAGCGCACGCCGCGCCCCGGGACATTGCTATCCTCTCGCCGACCACCAGCACAAGGAGAGCAAAATGACCACCCAGTCCAATGCGGTCCCGGGACCGTGGAACCCGCTGATGCCGGGCTTCGGCGACCTAACCCGCGACGTGCTATTTGGCGACGTCTGGGAGCGCCCCGGCCTGTCGAAGCGCGACCGCAGCCTGATCACCGTCGCCGCGCTCGTCGTCCTCTACCGCAGCGATCAGCTGCGGGGCCATATCCGGCGCGCCATCGAAAACGGCGTCACGCAGGAGGAGATCGCCGAGGCCATCCAACACCTCGCCTTCTATGGCGGTTGGCCGGTATCCGTCAACGCCTTCTCAGTCGCCAACGACGCGCTTGGCCTGAACAAGTAGCGTGCGCTAAGCGTCCGGCGAGTAGACGTAGCCGCCGGTGTGCCGCACCGGGTCGCTGGCGTTGAAGTCCGACGACACGGAGATGTAGCGCTTGAAGTGGTCTGTTTCGCGGTGGGCCTGGAACGCCGCCTCATCGTGGTACACCTCGTACAGAACGAAGTGGTCCGGGTCGGCGTGGTCCTGCACGACATCGAAGCGGACGCAGCCCGGCTCCTGGTTGGCGGCCGCGGCGTTCTCGCTGATGGCTGCGACGTAGGCGTCGCGCTGGTCCGGCTTCACATTGACGTCTACGATCAGTACGAACATGGCTCTTCCTCCAAGGTAGGCTTTGCCCGGCTTCGCGCGCGAACGACCAGTAGTCGCTCCGCGCGGGGGGACAAAGTCTACCGGAGCCTGTCGCCCGCGGCCTCGTCCCGTCGTACGTCTCGGGGCTATGATGTGCCTCGACCCTCATGGCCACGCATCGACGCACAAAAATCGTGGCAACGTGGGGTCCGGCCGTCGCCCCGGAGCCGGTGCTTCGGCGTGTGATTCGGGCCGGCGTCGACGTGTTCCGCCTCAACTTCTCCCACGCCACGCACGCCGAGCTCGAAGAGGCCGTGCCCCTCATCCGGCGCGTCGCCACCGAGGAGGGCCGCATCATCGCGCTGCTCCAGGACGTGCAGGGCCCGCGCCTGCGCACCGGAGTCCTGGGCAACGGCCCCGTCGCGCTGGCCGACGGCGCGTCGGTCACCATCGCCACGGGCGATGAGCCCACGGAACCGGGGCGGATCACCATCGCCTACCCACGCCTGGCCGACGACCTCAGGCCGGGGCACCGCGTGCTCATCGCCGACGGGGCCATCGTCCTCGAGGTGACGGACGTCGACGGCGACATATCGGCGAGAGTCGTAAAAGGAGGGAGCCTCGGCGAGCACAAGGGCGTCAACCTGCCCGACACCTCGGTGTCCATGGGCGCGCTGACCGAGAAGGACCGCCGTGACCTTGAGTTCGGGGTAAGGCTGGGCGTCGACTTCGTCGCCCTCAGTTTCGTACGGCGCCGTGAAGACCTGCTCGACTGCCGCCGGCTGGTGAGCTCGCTGGGCAGCAACACGCCCATCATCGCCAAGATCGAGAGCCCGGAGGCCATCGCCAACCTCGAAGGCATCCTCGGGGCCAGCGACGGGGTCATGGTCGCGCGCGGAGACCTCGGGGTGGAGGTCTCGCCGGAGCGGGTCCCGTTGCTTCAGAAGCGCATCATCCGCCGCGCCAACGAGATGGGGCTGCCCGTGATCACCGCGACGCAGATGCTGGAGTCCATGGTCGAGCGGCCCACCCCGACCCGCGCGGAGGCCAGCGACGTCGCCAACGCCATCATCGACGGCACCGATGCGCTGATGCTGTCCGCCGAGACCGCGGTGGGCGCGTACCCGCTCGAGGTGGTCGAGACCATGGCCCGCATCGCGGTCGAGACCGAGGCGGAGGCGACACCGCACGTAGACCCGACAGCCGGCGGCCAGGGGAACGTGCTGGCCGCCCATGCGCGCCAGATCGCGGAGCAGCTCGCTGCGCGGGCGCTGCTGGTGTTCACGCACAGCGGCCGAACCGCGGAGCTGCTGTCCCACGAACGCCCGACGATGAGCGTGTACGCCGTCACCCCCAACCCCGGGGTGGGCAGACGGCTTGCGCTATGGTACGGCGTTGCCCCGGTCATCGCCGAGGTGGGCCGCGATACCACCGTGATGGTGGACTACGGGCTCTACCTGTTGCGCGACCGTGGCTTCGTGGACGCTGGAGACCGCGTGGTGGTCGTCGGCTCGGCCCCCACCATCGGTCACGGGCCCACGAACCTGATCACGGTGCGGACCGTCACGGACAACGACGCGTGAGCCGCAGGACCGCCTTGGTCTCAGCTGTCGCCGCGCTGGCTCTGCCCGCGCTCGTGTTCACGGCGTGCGGCACGACTGTGCAGGTCCCGGTCCCGGTGCTGGAGCCAGGGATTGCGGTACTGGAGATCAACGCGCCCGACTTCTTCGACTCCCGCGGGACCATCCGCATCAAAAACACGTGCGATGGGCTCGACATCTCGCCGGCCGTCGCGTGGTCCCCGCCGCCTCCCGGCACCGTCACCCAGGTGATCTTGCTCGACGATCCGGACGCGCCTGGCGGGTCGTTCACCCACTGGCTGCTGTACGATCTGCCTGCGGACGTCACCCGCGTCTCCGAGGCGGCCGGGCCCGAGCTGGGATCCTTTCCGGAGGGGACGCAGCCCGGACTGAACAACTTCGGTTCGCCCGGCTACCGCGGGCCGTGTCCACCGGGGGGCGCACGGCACGAGTACGTGCTGCACGTCTACGGCCTCGATAGGCAACTGGGCCTTGAGCCGCGGGCCCGGCGTAACGAAGTCCTAACGGCGATGGAGGGTCACGTGATAGCGCACGGCACGGCCATCGGGACCTACCTGCGGTGAGGCGAAGAGCGTAAAGCGGACCCATGGCCACGCAGTTCCTCAGGCTCTTTCCATTGCAATCCCTGGTGTTGTTCCCAGGGATGGAGTTGCCGCTCATCGTCTTCGAGCCCCGCTATCACCAGCTGACACGCGAGTGTGTCGACTCTGGCGAGCCCTTCGGCGTGCTGCTGCTCCGCCAGGGCAGCGAGGCCGGCGACCCGGACGCCGAGCCCCATGACGTAGGCACCATGGCTCGCATCGAGGACGTGACGACGTTGGAGGACGGACGGCTGAGCGTCCAGGCGATCGGCGAGGGCCGCTTTCGCGTCCAAACGCTCAGCCGCAGCCTGCCGTATCTCTCAGCGCAGGTCGATCTCATCGAAGAACAGGAAGAAAACGAGATCGACCCCACCCTCGTCGACCAGACCCGCGAGCGGGCCGGGAACGTCGTGCGGGCGCTCATGTCCCGCCGAGGGGGCTGGCTGCGCGACGTCCCCATGCCCGAAGGGCCGGCGGAGCTCTCCTACGTCGTCGCGCAGATGTTCCAAGGCAATCCCGCGGCCCAGCAGAACCTGCTGGAGCTGCCCACCGTCACCGAGCGGCTGGAGCAGGAATCCGCGATGCTGAGGGATGTGTTGGACCAGATCACGCACACCCCGCAGCGTGGCTCGACCGACCCAGGCTTCAGCCGGAACTAGGGCTCGCTGGCCTCGGCCACGATGGGCTCGGCCAGGAGCAACGCGGCGATGCTCTTGACGTCGGGGATGCGGCCATCGCGCGCCGCGGCTACCGCCTCGGCGAAAGGCATGCGCTCCAACGTCAGGCCCTCGTCCTCGTCGGCCGGCAGCGGGTCCTCGCGCAGGTCCGTCGCCAGGAACGCATACATGCGCTCCGTCCCGAAGCCCGGCACCGTCCAGAAATCGATCAGCGGGCGCAGGCGCCCGGCCGCGTGGCCCGTCTCCTCACGCAGCTCGCGCTGAGCGCCTTCCTCCGGCGTCTCGCCCTTGTCGATGCCGCCGGCCGGCAACTCGAGCAGCACGTGGTCGGTCCCGACGCGGTGCTGGCGCACCATCAGCACGTTTCCATCGTCGTCAATGGGGACGATGACGACGGCGTCCGGCGTCTCAACGACCTCGAAGTCGTGCGTCCGCCCGCTGGGTACGCGCCAAGTGTCGCGCCTGACGACGAGGTGGCTGCCGGTGAACACGCGCTCGGTAGCGAGGCGCTCGTAGGTCATTGACTCCCACCTCCCACCCCCGTCACCAACTCCCAGCTTCCACCCCCGTCACCGGCTCCCACCGCCGTCACCAGATTTTCGCTGGCCGGGGTTGGTGCTTCGCGATTATCTGGCTCATACCGCCACGGCGAGCGGCAGCAAGTGGGTCCAGGGCTCGCCCTGGTCGGCGCCGTCGCCCTTAGCCACGCGCGCGGGCTTCCTGCGCAGCGATCATGCGCGCGACGGACAGCGTCTGCTCGGAACCGCGGCGCAGCCGGTAGACCAGCGTCTCGTAGAAGCTGGCCCGCGGACCGGTCCGCAGGAAGTCGGCACGGTACGGACTCTTCGAAACCGCTACCCGGTCACCGGGCTCCAGCACGCGGTCAACGAAGCCATCGACGGCGACAATGGTCGTGCCGTCGCTCTCGGCCTCCAACTCCAGCACACACTCGGCGGGCACCACGACCGACGCCGACAGGTCACCGTGCGGCGCAACCGCGGTCAGCACCATGTCCGTCGACTCCGGTGGCAGGATGGGTCCGCCCGCGGATAGCGAGTAGGCCGTGCTCCCCGTCGCCGAGGCGACGATCACCGAGTCGGCTGCGTACGTCGTCAGGTGGACGCCGTCGATGCGCACATGCACCCGAGAGAGACGGCTGGCTGGGCCGTGACCCACCACCACCTCGTTCAGGGCGTGGAACTTCAGCGGCTGAGGCCTGTTCGGCCCCGAAACCAGGGCCCGCACCATCTGCCGCCGTTCAACCCATGAGAAACCATCCTCGCTCAGGTAGCGGGGCACCAGGCCCTCAGCGTCCACGGCCTCCACCTCAGTCAAGAAGCCCAGCCGCCCCATATTCACCCCAAGCAGCGGGACACCGCGAGGTCCCGCGAGGCGCGCGGCGCGGAGAATCGTCCCGTCGCCGCCGACCGTAATGACGATGGACGGCTCCGGCGTGGGGAACGCCTCCGGCTCTTCGCCCGCAGTCGAATGGATCGGAAGGGTTGTGCCCAACAGCGAGGCGAGCCGCTCACCCAGCTCCCGCGCTTGCGGGTTCAGGTGGTGGCACAACAGCAGCGCACGAGAAGCGTCGAAGGCCATGGTGCGGCGCATTATAAGCGCGTGCCGGGTCACGGACGGCTGGCGGATGGCGGCGCCCGCGGCGCCTGCGTCCGCTTGACGCTCCAGGGGACGCTCCCTATAGTCGCCAGCGAGGCCGCAGGGCCGTGCCAGCCAAATCGGCCGGCCCGGACACCAGCGGCAAAAACGCAGCACCATGCAGGTCACGCTCAGCTCACCCAGAGGCTTCTGTGCCGGCGTCGTCCGGGCCATCGAGATCGTCGAGATCTGCCTGGAGCGCTTCGGCTCGCCCGTCTACGTACGGCACGAGATCGTGCACAACAAGTACGTCGTGGACGACCTCCGCCGCAAGGGCGCGGTCTTCGTCGAGGAGTTGGACGAGGTCGCCGACAGCGCCACGGTCGTCTTCAGCGCCCACGGCGTCGCCCCCACCGTATGGGCGGAGGCGAAGCGGCGTGGACTCAACGTCATCGATGCCACCTGCCCGCTCGTGACCAAGGTGCACCTCGAGTCCGCCAAGTTCGCCCAGGAAGGCTACTCCGTCATCGTCGTCGGCCACGAGGGACACCCCGAGGTCATCGGCACGATGGGGCAGTCTCCGGCGGTATCCCGGCTGGTCGCCACGGTGGAGGAGGCCGAGGCCGTCGAGGTGGACGACCCGGAGCGCGTCGTCGCGCTGACCCAGACCACCCTCAGCGTCGAGGACACCCGCGACGTCATCGAGGTGCTCAAGCGCCGGTTCCCCAAGATGGTCGCTCGCAACGACATCTGCTACGCCACCACGAACCGCCAGGCAGCCGTTTCGGCGTTGGCGCGCAAGGTCGACCTGGTCCTCGTCATCGGCGCGAAGAACTCCAGCAATTGTAGCCGCCTGCGCGAGGTCGCCGAGCAAATGGGCGTTCCCGCGCACCTCGTGGACGACGCGGCCAGCATCGACTCCGCGTGGCTGGTGGGCGTCGAGCACGTCGGCGTCACGTCGGGAGCATCCACGCCCGAGACGCTGGTCCAAGAGGTCGTGGAGTGGCTGAAGCCCGAGTCGGTCACGCTGTTGGACGTCGTCGACGAGGACGTGACCTTCGTGTTGCCCAAGGAGCTGCGCGGCGGCACCAAGTGGGCCGTGGCGCGGCAGGCCGAAAGCATGCCCCGGCACTAGGCGCCTCGTCCATCCCGTCCGCTCCCGAGGCTCCCGGAGGGCGTGAACCCGCCACATTCGGTCCCCTACTGAGACGAGCCCTCTCCTCTCAACCTGACGAAGGGAATCTCGTCCTGGCCGTGGATAGCCCGCTTCGAGGGGAGCGCACGGGGCTGTTCCCGCTTGAGTCCTTTTGTTACCCCTTGCCTGGCCAGGGCTTGCTTCGAGCCTGATCGGACCTCCGGGCGCAGCCCGCCGGGAAGTGCAGAGGGGGCACCCCTCTGACGGGGCGCGGGGGTGTCCCCCGCTTGAACTCTTTATTACCCCCTTCCCGCCGATGGCGAGGAAGGGGGACAGGGGGGATGGTCGAAAGGATCGTGAGGGCCCAGGCTAGAAGGCCCAAAGTACCCTGAAGAAGGTTGCGCCGAAGGGCGCGATACCCTAGGCGACTTGGCCGACCGCCTTCGCGATGGCCTCGGCTGCGGCCCCGGTGCCGCCCTCCGGCTGGCCGCTGCCCGCGATACGCAGCCCGCCCGACTCCAGCGCGTGCCACACCGCCGCGTCCACCAACCGGGCGGCCTCGGTCTCGCCCAAGTGCTCCAGCATCATCGCGAGCGTCAGCACCTGTGAGCTCGGGTTCGCGCGGTTCTCGCCGGCGATGTCGGGCGCCGAGCCGTGGATGGGCTCGAAGTACGCGTGGGTGTCACCGATGTTGCCTGATGGGCAGAGGCCGATGCCCCCCACCGTTCCGCCGCCGAGGTCGCTCAGCAGGTCGCCCATGAAGTTCTCCATGACCAGCACGTCGAACTGCTGCGGACGCATGACCAGCGCCTGCGCGGCGGCATCTCCGTACAAATAGCCGCGCTCGATATCCGGATACTCGTCGGCCACCTCATCGAAGACCCGGCGAAAGAACGCATAGGAAGCCAGGACGTTGGACTTGTCGACGCACGTGACGCGGCGGACCCCGTCCGCGGGGGCGCCATGCCGCTTGCGGGCCAACTCGAAGGCGAACCGCGCGATACGCTCCGTGCCGAGGCGTGTGACCATGAGCGTGTCGGTCATCGCGGAGTCGTTCCCGATGCCGTGCCCACGTGAGAGGTACAGGCCCTCGGTATTCTCGCGTACCACCACGTAGTCGACCTCGCCCGGGCCGAGCTTCAGGGCCGACGTCACGCCGGGCAGCAGCCGGATGGGCCGGACGTTGGCGTAGACGTCGAGCCCGAAGCGCAGGACGCCTCCCAACGACCCCGCCTCCGTGCCGTCCTCCCGCCGCACGTCGGGCAGGCCCGTCGGGCCCTTCATCATCGCGTCCGCCTCTTTGATCACCTGGAGCGACTGGCTGGAGAGGTTGTAGCCCTGACGCCGGAAGAGCTCGGCCCCGCCCTCGTGGTACTCCAGCTCCAGGCTGAAGGTCCCCGAGCGCCGCTGGACCTCGTCGAGCACCAGCAGGGCGGCGTCGGTGAGCTCGGGGCCGATGCCGTCGCCCTTGATAATGACGACGCGGTGCGTGCGCTGGACTGTCGAGGCGGAGGCCAAATCGAAGCACCTGCGGGTGATTGGCGGACGGCGGCAGTGTAGCACGGAGCGCACCACGGCCTGGCGAATGGTAGAATCGCCCGGCGCTCATGGACGACAACGAGATTCAACGCATCGAGCAGGCCGCGGCGGAAATCGCCATGGGCGCCGGCACGATTCTGCTCGATCGTTTCCGCAAACCACTGGAGGTCCAGTACAAGCAGCAGAACAGGCGCAGCCCCGTCACCGAGGCCGACCATGCCGCGGACGCGTACATCCGTGAGCAGGTCAAGGCGCGCTTCCCAACCCACGCCATCCTCTCTGAAGAGGAGGAAGAATCGCCCGACGGCGAAGCTCCCGCGGTGTGGGTGATCGACCCGCTGGACGGCACGACCAACTTCTTGCACGGCCTCCCCGCGTTCGGCGTCTGCATCGGCGTGCTCGAAGGCGACCGCCTCATCGCTGCGGCCATCTTCACACCCTCTGTTGGGGCCGCCGTGGGCGAGGTCTACCACGCGCGCGTCGGCGGCGGCGCATACCTGGACGGCCAACCGCTGGTGCTGGACGGCGACACCGGCGTACCCGAGCGCGACCGGCTGATAGCGACCATGCCCAGCCACTTCGCCCACATGTTCAAGTACCGCCCTCGCCTCTGGATGAACCTCGGTGACGTCCGCGCCATCGGCAGCGTCGCGTACGAGATGGCCATGGCCGCGCGGGGCGTCCTGGACTACGTCGTCTTCAGCGGGCCGCGCATCTGGGACGTCGCCGCGGGCATCCTCATCATCCAGGAGGCCGGCGGCGAAGCGCTCGTCCGCCAGGGCGGCGTGCGCCAGTGGCGGCCCTTCGAGCGCTTCGAAGGCCACGACGGCCCACCGACGCCAAAGGCGCTCCGGCCGTGGCGCGGTGCGCTGGTGTTGGGGCGAGGCGATGCCTCGCGCTTCGTGGCCGACGGGCTCGGCATACGGCGCAACCGGCTCCGGCGTTGGTACTGGCGCATCCGCCGTCGATTCGCACAGCGCGGGCGCCCCGCCGATCAGGCCAGCGCCCCTGCCGCGGACGCCCGGAAGGTCGACCCCCCGCCCGGCCAACAGACGTAGCGCAGAGAGAGCGGCCCACGTAGCGGGGCGGTTGCGGGTGGGAACAACCGACCCGAGCGTCCGCCGCCGAGCGGGAACAACCAACCCCAAGCGTCAGCCACTACGTGGGGCGGATGCGGGCGGGAACAGCCCACCCAAGCGTTAGCCGGACGAGGAGCAGGCCGAGACTTCACGCATCGACGTAAACCGTAGCCAGGAACTGCCTGAGGAGCGGCACCACCAGGTCTGAACGGTTCATCGCCTGGATGTGGTTGAGCCCTGGAAACGCAGGGAATTCCGCCCCGGGAATCTGCGTCGCCGTACTCTTCACCTGATCGAAACGAGGATCAGCGTCTCCAGCGAATAGCAGTGTCGGTACTGCTATCGTTTCGAGCACATCGGTGACCGGTGGTGATGCCGCAAACCCTTCTAAACGAGCGATCCACGCCTCCGGGTCGTTGGCCAGGGTGATAGCTCTTTGCTCCGGCGCCGAAGACCTCCCAGCGGCGACAGCCTCGACGCCGCCCCGACGCAACGTGTCAATCTCTGCCTGGCTGGCGGCGGACGGCGGAGCCGAAGGAGGTGCGCCGCCGATGATAAGCGCGTTGATACGATCAGGCGCGAGCTTGGCAAGGTAATAGCCGATCCGTCCGCCCATCGAGTAACCGAAGTACGCCACCGTCGGCAGCCCCAGATCATCCAAGACGGCGACCACATCACCGGCCATCAGTTCGGCGCGGTAAGACTCCGTGTTATGGGGCTTATCGCTCTTGCCATGCCCTCGGGCATCCATCAGCACGAGTTGGTAGTCGCCACCCAGCCCGTCGCCGTAACCGAAGAGCCGCCAAGTCTCGTGGCTCTGAGAGCTCCCGTGCAGAAGGATCAATGGCGGCCCAACTCCCTCGACCTCGTAGTAGATCTGGACGCCGTTGTTATCAGCGAAGGGCAATTGACGCCTCCCGTGTATCAAGGTTGAGGCTTCGCTACCGCCTGACCAGGCGACAGCAGGTCACGGGTCGGGCAGCAGGCTACCCGAGAGAGCACGTCGGGGCAAAGTCTAAGCTAATAGCGAGCGGTAGCCAGGGACAGCGGGGGCGGAAGCGCAGCGGCACGAGCGGATGGGTACTGGCGGAGCTCACAGGTCGACGGTCCCTACATCCAGGGCCACGGCAGGTCTCGGCGGTTCGTGGGACCGGGCATGACCGGATGCTCCAGCGTCGCGCACGCCCGCCGCTCCAGCGCCTCCATCTCCGCCGGCGTCAGCAGCTCCGCAAGCCTGCGCACGCCCTCATGCGCCCCCTCGCCCAGCAGAGCTCGGAGCCGCTCTACGTCGGCCAGCAGCGGCTCGGGCACCGGCTGGTCCGCGAAGTCCCAGATGACCGTCCGCAGCTTGTACTGCTCGTGGAACGTCAGCCCGTTGTCGATGGCCCAGACGCCGCCCGCCTCGGCGACGAAGCAATGGCCGGCCTTGCGATCCGCGTTGTTGGCCACCAGATCGAAGACAGCGAGCCGAAACGCATCGTCCACCCAGTCGTCGCGCAGCGTGAAGTAGTGTGAGTCAGGCACCGGCGGCACGAAGAGCTGCAGCGACCCGATACCAAGCTCTCCGTCGTCGCGCACGACCGTCGGTGGCACCACACTCCACCCCAGCAGCAGGCTGAGCTCGTAGGCGGCACACTCCCTCCGATACAGTCCCGAGGGAAAGTCCCACAGCGGGTTCTCGCCCCGCTCCGGCTTGTAGACACCGTAGCCGCACGCGTCGGACTGCGTGAGCTCGACCACAAAGGTGTAGTTGGAGGCGGCGGGGTGGAGCCAGCCCTCACCCATCGCGGCGTGGGAGACGAAGTCGAAAGCCTGTGGATCGGCCGGCGCAACGTCGCTGCGTCCCATGGCGACCCGCTCGCCGTAACCCAGCCGGCGCAGCCTCCGCTCTGCCCCGCTCATACCGGCTCGTGGTGGCCGTTGCTTCGCGGGCAGACGTGCGCTTCGCTGTCGTCCAGCGGCGTGCCGCACAAGGGGCAGCGCGGACGTCCCGAGGCGCAGACCTCGAAGGCCTGATCGGCCAGCTGGTCGAGCTGCTCCTCCTGGAGCGTCAGCGATACCGTGCCGTCGTCCTCCACAGTGTTCGCAACCAGCCTGTACTTACCTGAGTCCTGTTCCTGACCGATGGCCATCCCGGCGACACGAAAATCGTAGTCCGCGCCGACCTCGCCCGAAACGGCGGGCGGCTGGTCCGTGACCTCGGGGACGGCCGTCTTCAGCAGCTGCTTGATGGCGATGGCCAGCTCGTACAGCTGCTCCTTCTCCAGCCATAGCACCGCGGTACCCTGCCCGCCTTGTGCGCGCAAGCGAAAGTGACGGCTGCCGGGCTCGCCGACCGACTCCGCGTCGACCGCGCTCACCTCGCCGAGGTCGTATGCCTCGTCCCCGCGGCTAGTCATCGAACATAGCGCCAACCGACAAGCCGCCGTGGATGCGATGGATGGCCTCGCCGAAAAGCCCCGCCACGGACAGCACCGTGATCTTGCCGTCGCGCTTCTCGGCGGGCACCGGAATCGTGTCGGTCACCACCAGCTCCTCGATGGGACTCGCGACGATGCGCGCCGTCGCGTCACGGGAGAACAGGCCGTGCGTTGCCGATGCGTAGATGTGCTCCACGCCCGCGCCTATGAGGGCCCTGGCCGCTCCGGTCATCGACCCGGCGGTATCCACCTCGTCGTCCATGAGAAGGGCGGTGCGCCCCTCCACCTCGCCGATGATGTTGAGCTGCTCCGTCGCGCCGTCGTTGCCGACGCGGCGCTTCTCCACGATGGCCAATGGCGCATCAAGCCGCTCGGCCAGGTTGCGCGCGCGCTTGCTGCCGCCCATGTCGACGGCGACGACCACGAGGTCCTTGAGCTCCTTCTCCCTAAAGTACGCGGCGTGGAGAGGCATGGCCGACAGCTCGTCCACCGGTATGTTGAAGAAGCCCTGAATCTGCCCCGCGTGCAGGTCGACCGTCAGCACCCTATCGGCGCCCGCGGTGGAGACGAGGTCAGCAATGAGGCGCGCCGTGATGGGAACCCGGGGCTGGTCCTTCTTGTCGGTGCGCCCGTAGCCAAAGTAGGGAATGACCGCGGTGATACGGCCGGCCGAGGCCCGCTTGGCGGCGTCGGTCATGATCAGCAGCTCCATCACGCTGTCGTTGACCGGGTGGCTGAACGACTGCACGAGGAAGACGTCGCGCTGGCGGACGTTCTCCAGTATCCGGACGAAGGTGTTGTCGTTGCTGAACTTGAACACCTCGATCCCGCCAAGGGGGATGCGCAGGTAGTCGCATATCGCCTGAGCGAATCCCGGGTTTGCATTACCGGAGAAGACCTTGAGCTCTTCGTAGAGCGGCATGACAACTCCGCGACTGGGATCGGGCGTAATCGCGTCCAACGCACAACGGTGGGGTGCAGACCCTAGCCCGGCCATTCTAGCATAGGCCCCCCGGCCTTATCCCGGCGCTCACCCCAAGTTTAGACCGACAAGTGCACCAGCCTCCGGGCCATTCGCCTCGGTGGACACCCCCAAGAAGGCATGGGGGACAGCCCGCAGCATCGTTGGGGGAGGGCCCGCTACGACGTTGCGGCGGACCGCCCTACCCTGGGCGTGGGGACTACTAAGTCCCTCGATGCCAACTGAGCGTCTGCGCGGAGGGGACCAATGATTCGGGCGCTTCTGAACACAGGCCGTGCCGCCGTATTCCGGGCTGGCAAGACCGCGAACGCCGGGCTGACGCTCATCGAGGTCATCGTGGTCATCGCGATCCTCGGCCTGCTCGCCGCCGTCCTCTTCCCCACCGTCACCGGCATCCTTGCCAGCGGTGAGGAGTCCAAGCTTGCCTCGGACCTCGAGGCCGTGAACACCGCCACCGCCGAGTTCACCCTGGACAAGCACGCTGGCCCAGATGACAGCCCTCCCAAGTGGGGCACCGAGGACCCGGAGCGCTTCTATCCCACCGAGGACGGTGAGGTCGGCGACATCGAGCTCAACCCCGACGAAGAAGACGTCGATCGTCCCGGCAACCTCCGCGTTGACGACTACGACGAAGGTGAGGGCACAAACGGCGCCGCCAACGACAACGAGATCGACGACTCGCTGGTGTGGCTGGGCCTGATCGTCAACGAGCCTGCCACCGACACCTCCGACAGCCAGAAGGAGCCTGGCAGCGCGCGTCCACAAGACGAAGAGGGTGGCGAGTACCTCTTCGAGTTCCCGCCCACGGCCCACGAAGACAACACGGAGCGCGACTCCGGTGACCCCTTCACCGACGGCTCCTACCACTACGTAGTGCTGCACAACGGGCTGGTGATCGCCGCCTACAAGAGCGGCTCGGACTGGTACGCCGGCTACAACAACGTCTACCCGTAACGGACCCCGTCCCTTCACTCTCCCTCGCAAGGAAATCGGTCACAAAACCTGACCCGTCCCTGGAGAAAGTCGTCGAGAGGGAGCGCAGAGGGGCCCCCGGAGCCTGTCCCGAGTCCGCCGAAGGGAAAAGGGACGGAGGGATGGTCGAGAGGGAGCCAGCGTCTGTTCCCTCTGCTTCGTGAAGGAGAGGGTTAAGGTCGCACGTCGTGCGCTAGGTCACCCGCTCCCGGAAGTAGCCGTCGGAGCCGACGAGGTGATACGGCTCGACCTCGACGCGACGCTCTCCGGCCACGACCACGCCGATCGGCTGCGCGTCCCCACCCACGCCACGGACCGCGGCGAGCGCATCCGCCACGGCGGCCGGCGGCACGACCGCGCAGAAGCCGATGCCCATGTTGAACACGCGGAACATCTCCGCGATGTCCACATCGCCCGCCTCGCGTATCAGCTCGAAGATGCGCGGCACCAGCGGCAGCGCATCGATGTGGTAACCCACCTCGGCCTCGAGCCGGGTGAGGTTCAGCAGACCGTCGCCGCTGATGTGGGCCAGGCCATGGACATCTACGCTGGAGCGCAGGAGCGCCAGCACCTCGGGAACGTAGATGTGCGTGGGGCGTAGCAGCTCCTCCCCGATAGTGTGGCCGAGCGCCGGCTCGACACGCCCGAGCGCCGCCGGGTCCTCCAACAGCGCACGCCGCGCCAGCGTCAGGCCGTTGGCGTGGATGCCGTCGCTGGCCATGCCGAGGACCACGTCGCCCGGTACGACCCCGGCGCCCATGATCGGCTCGCGCCCATCCAGCAAGCCAACACAGGTGCCCGTGGCGTCGAACGCATAGCCTGGCCGGGGGCCCGCCAGCGAGTCTGGGTGGAGCGACAGCTCTCCGCCGACAATGGCCACACCCGCGCGCGCGGCACCGTCGTGCATGCCCCGGCCCAGCGCAGCCAGCAGGTCGGCGCGAGGCTCCTGAATGCTAACGTAGTCCACCAGGGCCACCGGCTCCGCGCCGACGCAGATGACGTCGTTGACGTTGACGGCGACGACGTCGTAGCCGATGCCCTCATAGCTGCCGGCGAGCTGCGCAACGATCGACTTGCTGCCCACGCCGTCGGTCGAGATGGCGAGGCTCAGCCGGTCGGTCAGACGCAGCACGCTGGCGAAGAAGCCGCTCCCGGCCTCGAACGCGCCCGGACCCTCGCGAAACGCATGGGTCTTGCCAACCCAGTCGAGCAGTCCGCGCATGCTCGTCGCGAGCGCGTCGGTATCGACGCCCGCCGAAGCGTACGTAGAGCGGTTGCGAGGCTCCGAGGACATGGCGCGCCTATTTTGCCAGATGGAGGCGAAGCCACGCCATCAGTTGTCCAGGCGCAGCCAGCCGGCGACGGCGACGGTACGCTGAGCGCCCGTGGTCCCGCCAGGGCCCTGCTGGAGGTACGCACGCAGCGAAAGGTCGGCCACCGTCGAGGTGACGATGTGGTCGATGCCGGCCTCCATGCCCATCCACGTGCGGTTCGTCTCGCCCTGGTCTCCGAATGGCTCGGACGCGAGTGGGACAGCCGACTCGTTGGTGAAGCCGAAGGTGAACGTACCACCGTCGTTCGCACCCGCGCCCAGCGTGAGCGTGTGCGGGCTGTTGTTGTCGGTGTTATTTCTGATCCGGTCCTCCGTATCGGTGCTGAAGCCCTCGAAGATCTCGATCCTCGTGTCGGAGCCAGGGCCCGGGTTCGTCGGCGTGTAGCTCCACCTGAAATCGATGGGCGTGGCGTCACTGACACCGTGGACCACGTAGATGAAGCGCTCTCCGGGCCCCAGCGGCGCCATATCCGTGGTGGTGTTCGGGTCCACGAACACGCGGATGCGCGGAAGGTCGGTGGCCACAAGCGGCGCAAGATCCAGCCCCGTGATCTGGTCCTCAACCTCGTCACGGGTGGGGAAGGGCGACGCCTGCGGGCCGTCGCGCAGGCCGTCCACCTCGTCCTGGAGGGCGGCAACTCGTGCTGCGAGCGCCTCCGAAGAGCCGGCAGCCTCGATCTGGCGGGCCAATCGATCACGCTCGTCGCCGCTCTCGGACGCAGCGCGGACATAGACCGTCGTTAGGACCAGCAGCAGCACCGCAAGCACGGCAAGCGCCAGCTCGGGAAGCCACTCGCGGCGTTGGCTCACGGCGCGCCCCTGGCCGGCTGGAGCGTCGCTTCGTAGCGAGGCGGCTCCTCCACCGTGATCCGGTCGAGGCTCACAACCCGGTCGATCGCACCGAAGTCGCTCATGCGGCTGCGCCACTCCAGCAGCGCGAGGCTATCCGCCACCTCGAGCTCCGCCACGAGCAACCCCTCGCTGAGCGTCTGTACCTGGACCACGATCACACCCGGGACCGCATTCTCGAACACGGCGCTGATCGCGTCCAACAGACTCTCCGGCTGACTCGTTAGAAAGGCGAAATCGAGCGAAGGGAACGACCCCGCTTCTTGGAGTAGCGCCAACTCCTCCTCTAGCGCAAACTCCGCATCCTCGAGCTGAACAATCCGATCGAGCCTCGTGCCGAGATCGGCGGCCTCGGACTGGTTGGAGTTGTCGGCGCGGTAGAAGTTCTGGAATAGCAGCAGCATGAGGACGGCGGCCACGGCAAGCCCGACCCTGACTCGATCGCGTTGCGAATCGCCGTTCGTCGAAAGGAGCCGGGACAGCGCGGACACCCTCTGCGGCAGCAGGTTGACGACCGGCACTGTGTGGTAGGGGGCGATCGGTCCGTCGCCGGCGTTTCGACGTAGTAGCCGCTGCATGCCGGGCTAGGAGTTCGCGCCGATAGTGGGGATGACCGAGTAGATGCCGCTCAGGACCGCCACGGCGATGAAGCCGACGAGGCCGCCGACAATCAGAAAAGCGATAGGCTCAATGAGACCGGTGCTGGCCTGCACTCTCCGGTCCGTCTCCTCCTGATAGTAGTCCGCCAGCGCTTCGAGGTTCATGCGCAGCGCCCCTGCCTGCTCGGCTCCCGACACCGTATCGGCGAGCAGCGGAGCCACCACGGGTTGGCGTGACATCGCTGCGCCTAGGCGTCCTCCGGCCGTAACCTCCTCTTCAACGCGCGCAAAGCCATCGCGGACGACGATATTGCCAATCATCGCGACCACGGTGCGAAGGGCTCCGACCGGGGACACGCCGGTCTGGAGCAAGAGCGCCCACATGGAGCACACCTCGAACATGGCGCTTGCGCGCACGACAGGGCCCACCATCGGCGCTCGGAGCAAGAACCGATGCCAAAACCGCCGGCCGCTTGTCGTCCGGCCCACGTACAGCGCCACCAGGACCGCGAGGGCGACCACCACCCCGATAGTCAGCCACCCCCAGTCCCTCGAAAAGTTGGCCACACCGATGAGGATCCGCGTCGCGCGTGGTAAGTCTCCGCCGAACTCTTGGAGCAGCTTCACCAGGCGCGGCAGAACGAAAGTGAACAGAATGAACGCGGCGCCGAAACCGACCACCAGGCTGATGGCCGGGGTGAGCAGCGCCGACCGGGCTTGGCCGGCGACGCGCGCCTGCCGCTCCATGGTGCGGACCACCTCCGTCAGTACACGTGGGAGCTCGCCGGAAGCCTCTGCCACGGGGATCATGCGGACCAGGTGCATGGGAAACACCTTGGGGTGGCGGGCGATGGCACGGGAGAGGCGATCGCCGGCCTCGATATCATCGACGATCTGCTCCAGCGCCGCCTTGATGGCGGGGTTCCGCCCTTCGCTGCGGAGCTGGGCCAGCGCCGAATGTAGCGGTACGCCCGCCCGGAGCAGCGTCTCCAGCTGCCGAACGAGCGTGATGACATCCTGCGGCTTCGCGGGGAACAGGCGCAGGCGCAGGCGGTGCCACAACGTCGGCTGGCGCCTGTCCTCCTGGGACTCCAGCTCGACCACGAGCAGGCCATCCGACCAGAGCCTCCGCTCCGCCTCCGCTTCGGTGTCCGCGTCCACGACGCCAGTGACGCGGACACCCGCCTCGTCATAGGCCACGTAGTCGATGGGCACCGATTCCTCCTGAGTTTCTGCACGCCCCCTGGCCGGGTTGGCGCGTCGGACGGGTTAGCGCGTTAGACGGAGAACGTCGCCCGCATGACTTCACTGATGGTCGTCTCGCCGGCCTTCACCTTCTGCATGCCGGCCTTCTCCAGCGGGACCATCCCCTCGCGCACGGCCTGGTCGCGGATCACCTCGGCCATGGACTTCTTGGCGATGAGGGCACGAATCTCCTCGGAGACCATCATGACTTCGAAGATGCCCAGGCGGCCGGAGTAGCCCGTCTGCCCGCACAGGTTGCAGCCCTCGCCCACGAAGAACACTTCTGCCGGTTCTTGCATGATCTGCTCGTAGGCCATGGCCTCCGTGGCTGTCGGCTACTTCTGCATCTTGCAGTGCTGGCACACGCGCCGCGCGAGCCGCTGGGCCTCGACCGCCACCAAGGAGGAGGCGACCAGGAACGGCTCGACCTCCAAGTCAATCAGCCGCACCGCGGCGCTGGGCGCGTTGTTCGCGTGGATGGCCGAAAGCACCAGGTGGCCGGTGAGCGCCGAATCGACCGCCATGCGGGCCGTCTCGCCGTCTCGGACCTCGCCGACCAGGATGATGTCGGGGTCGAGGCGCAGGATGGAGCGAAGACCGGAGGCGAAGTCGATGCCCGCGGCCCGGTTCACCTCTACCTGGTTGACGTTGTCGATGCGGTACTCGATCGGCTCTTCGATCGTGATGACATTGCGCGTGCCGTCGACCAGCTCGTGGAGCGCCGCGTACAGCGTCGTGGTCTTGCCCGCACCGGTCGGCCCGCTGACGAGCACCATGCCGTAGGGAGCTTGAAGCGCCCGTCGGAAGCTGACCAGACCGACGCCGTCCATCCCCAGGTCGCTCAGGGGCCGCAGGCCGTCGTCTCGGTACAGCGCTCTGATGACCATGAGCTCGCCCCAAGTCGTGGGGCTCGTCGAGACACGGAAGTCCACATTGCGCTCGCCGAATTTCATCGTGAAGTGGCCGTCCTGCGGGCGCCGGCTCTCCGTGATGTCCATGTCCGCCATCACCTTGATACGCGAGACCATCCCCTCGTGCAGCGTCAGCGGGACCACCGGGCCCTCGTGGAGCACGCCGTCGATCCGGTACAGCACGCGGGAGGAATCGACGCCGGGCCGGAGGTGAACGTCCGAGGCGTTCGTCTTCACCGCCTGGAGCGTAATCATGTCCACGGCATGGGCAACTGGGGCCTGGCTCACCCGCTGGGTCAGCGCGCTCCCATCCGCATCACCAAGGTCACCGAAGTCATCGTCGCTCGGCTCCGCGCGCGTGATCACCCCACCGCGCTGGCCTGCCTCGACCGCTATGTCGATCGCCGTGGCCAGCTGCGCGCCCGGATTCAGAAACACGAACAGGCCATCGCTACCGCGAACGGTCGGCTCCAGCATCTCCGAAAGGGCGGAGATAGCGGGGAGCCAGCGGACCGTGGGGCCGTCAAAGCCAAGTTGCGGGAACTACGGGAGCGACGGCTGCGGGAGGCGACCTTGGGGCAGCGCCGTGATCTGTTGAAAGCCCTCGGCATTAGGTGTATCCCGAGGCTGACTTGAACTCTGTGCGCATCCGGTGCGAGCTGGGTCAGCCGGGTGAAAACGGCGCCTCGTCGCACGAGCGTCAAAAACTTACGCTTGCCTCGACAGACTCACCATGAGCGAACCATCGTCCGCTCGTCCTGAGCCTGTCGAAGGACGAGGCCCGCGAGGCGACGCTCAGCCGGAGAAGCGAGCGGTCCGGTGCGTCCCTTTGTACAAGCGCAGCGGTAGCAGGACGGCCACGCCCAGGAACATGAACGCCGCCGCGAGGACGAAAGTGGAGCCGTACCCAGCCTGGCCGGCCAGCCATCCCGCGAAGATGGGCGCCGGTAGTGAGATGGCCTGGGTGAACAGGGACGTCATCCCCATGCTGGAGGCCTGGATGCCGTCGCCCGCCACATCGAGCACCGCCGCCGTCGTCACGTTCGTCAGCGTGTAGAAGAAGATACCGATGGCCAGGACCAGCACGACGAGCTGCCAACCGGGCTCGGCGCGAGCGAGCAGCAGGTACATCAGACCGACAGCCAGGTAGGAGGGCACCAGCACCTCCTTACGGCCGAAGCGGTCCGACAGGATGCCAAGGATCGGTTGCGACACGATGCCCATCCCATGCAGCAGCGCGATGTACACCCCCAGCTCGAAAGCATTGAAGCCCAGGTCTCGCTGGATGTAGAGCGGCAGGAACAGCAGCACCGTGTTGCGCGACATGTTCATGAGGCCCTGGGCCGAGGAGACGCCGACGAAGACCGGGTTGCGAGCGAGGCGCTTCACGTCGCGGAAGCGCTCGGCGCGCGATGGCCTCGGCCCGGTGTCCGAAAACTGGTGCGCCAGGCTGCGCCACACCAGAAGCGCGGCGACCAGCGCAACGACGACCTGTATTTCGAGGACGCCTCGCCAGTGAAAGACGACGAGCAGACCCCCAACCGCCAGCGGCGTGAGGGTGTCGCCGAAGGTAGCGCCGACGCCATGAATGGAAAGGGCCGTGGCCCGGTTGTCGGGGAAGCGGCTCGACAGCGACGCCATCGCGGGCGGGTGCCAGGTCGCCGTACCCAGGCCCACGAGCATCGCCCCCGGCAGGACCCAAACAAAGCTTGTCGCGATGCCGATGAGCAAATACGCGACCCCCATGAAGGCGATGGCCGCGCCCAGCATGATGGCCCGGTGGCGCACGTAACTGTCGGCAATGATGCCGGACGGAAGCGTCAGGATGTTGCCCGCCTGCCGCGCGGCACCGATGTAGCCCACCTGAATGTTCGACAGCCCAAGCCCGTCGGTGACGGACGGGATCATGATGGTGAATATCTGCTGGAACCAATGGATAACCGTGTGGCCACCCGTCACGGCACCAAGAAGAGACAGGCGTTCGCGGCCCAGCCCGCGTACCGGCTGGAGCATCCGGCTGACGCTTACCACGATGCCGTCTCGCGCGCCCGCACTATCCGATACTCAGGGCGTCAGAGCCTCTCGTGTAGCTGAACAGCGTGTTCGCCGGGTCTCGGTTCACGAGAGGCCGCATGAACATCGGGTGTGTCGCGCTGCGGACCTCGTGCTCGAGATCGAACAACGCCTCGCCCGAGGCCGGGTCGACAATGGTGACGAAACGGTACTGGTGGTCGTTGCTCTCCTCGGTGATGAGGCCGCGGGCCAAGAGCTGGGCGTGCGGGCCCGAGAAGTTGGTGGTGTAGACAGCGATATGGTGGCCGTCGTACGGGGGCACCGGCGCCGAGTTCTCGGCGAAACGCAGCGTCTGGATCGCGCCGATCTGCACGCGGGCCTCGAGGCCCGCCGCGCCGTCCTCGACGGTGGCAGGGGCCCCCATCACCTCGCGATAGAAGCGCGCGATGCCCTCAGCGCTTCCCGCCGGTACCCGCAGCGTCACGTAGGGGATGCCGATCGTCATGCCGCCGAAAGCCTGGCTCGCCTCCACGCAGCGGAAGCGGTTGCCCCACGGACCCGTCACGTCGATGCCGCCATCCGACTCCGACCACGCAAAACTAGTCTCACTCAAGAGCTTCTCGACCGCCGCGAGCCTCCGCTTGAGGTCGTCGAGACTGGGCACGACCAGCCCCACCTCACCTCGGATCACCTGAGGCTGGCTCCGCGCCGGCATATGGATCTGCTGGCGGCCGATGTTCACCCACATGTTGTCCAGGCCCACGCTGACGTAGGGGTCCCGCGTGAACCCGAGGCCCGCGATGTAGAAGGCAGTGGCGGTCCGCTGGTCGGGGACACACACGTTGAGGTGCTCGAGCGCCAGCACGTTGCCGACGTCCTGTTTGGTCCGGTCAAACGTCTGGGTTGGCGTCGCCATCGCTGTTCTCCAGGCCCCCGTGGGCCGCACGGGTCTTACCAGGACCGGAGTATAGCCGACGGGCTTGGGTGCTCAGCCTCATCGAAACTGCGTGGCGGCTTGCTTGACCGGTTTTTTGGGACGTAGCCATAATGCCAGCACACCGCCACGCGCGGCCGCAAGGCCGTAGCTGGTTTCCGTGTGCGGAGGTGGTCGTCCACGCAATGTTCGGGACGATCGCGCTCAGCAATAGATCGATAGACGAATACCTGCCCACCGTCGGCGAAAAGGCCGTCGAGATGCTCAGGGAGTTGGCGGCGCCCTTCGCCGGCCTGCGGGTCCTCCACCTCACCTCACCCGCCGCCAATGGCGCCGTCCGCAGCATGCTGTCCAGCGCCGTGCCGCTGATGCAGGACCTGGGCATCGTGACCCAGTGGCAGCAGGTGCGATTCCCCGCCGACACATGGACCCTGGACGCCGAAATGCGGCTGGCGTTGTCGGGGATGGAGCGCGCGTGGGACACCACGTCCAACGCTGAGTGGCTGGCCTTCAATGGCGCGAACGCCGAGCTGTTCGACGAAGAGTACGACCTCGTCATCGTCCATCACACCGGGTCCGTTGGCCTGCTGCCGGCACTCGAACGACGCCTGGGGCGGCGCCCGGCCGGGATCTGGGTCTGGCACTCGCATCGAGACTATCGAGCCGCGCAGCCCGAGGTATGGGCGACGGTCCGCCAGAACGCCGCCGGCTTCGCCGCCGCCTTCTACGACTATCGCGACTTCATCCGATCGGACGCACCGGCCGGCAAGCGCTTCGTCCTGGCCCCCGGCATCGACCCCTTGGGCGCCAGGGCAATGCCGGTGACCGCGGACGTGCACGAAGTCGTGCTCGGCCAGCGTGGCATCTCGCTCGACCGGCCGATCTGCTCGCAGATCGTCTTCAGCATCAGGGACGAGGACCCGCTCCGTGTATTCGACACCTATAAGATGGTGAAAGCCTCCCGGCCTGAGGTCCAGCTCGTCGTGGTCAACATGGTCCAGAGCGCCGACCTCAAAGAGGTGCTGGTGACCATGACGGACCGCGCTCAGGAGCTGGGGGACTGCCTCATCCTGACCGAAATGGACCGCGTCGGGAACGTTGAGCTCTCCATGCTGCGGGAGGTCTCCACGGTGATGCTCCACCAGGGCCTGCCGCGTGGCGTCTCCATGGAGCTGCTGGAAGAGATGTGGCAGTCGAAGCCTATCGTCACCGGCAGCAGCCCCGTGGCGGTCGCGACGCTCAAGGACGGCCGCAGCGCCATACTCGCCGATACGCCAACCGAGCAGGCCAAGGCCATCATCAGTCTATTGGACGACCCGAAGGCGGCCGCCCGCCTGGGGCGATCAGCCCACAACGACGTAGCCCGCCACTACCTCGTCACCCACCACCTGGAGCGCTACCTCAAGGTGTTGCGCCAGGTACTCGGTCGTCGGACGCGCTCGGCGGCCTGACGCAAGGAGCCTCATGCCTACGTTCGTTCCCGTATCGCCCAAGGTTCTGGATGACTATCGCGTCATCATCGGCGATGCCAAGATCGACGAGATACGGGCGCTGGCCGAGCCGTTGCGCGGCTCCCGCGTCTTGCATTTCAACGCCACCTCTTTCGGCGGCGGTGTCGCCGAGATTCTCCAAAGCCTCGTTCCTCTGCTCCGCGACCTCGGCATCGAAGCCGACTGGCAGGTCATGGACGCCGGGCCGGATTTCTTCGACGTCTCCAAGCAGATGCACAACGCGATGCAGGGCATGTTCGTACCATGGAACAGCACCATGGGCGACGTCTGGCGGCGCGTGAACCGCGAGAACGCGGCCGCGATGACCGAGCACTACGACTTCGCCTTCATCCACGACCCGCAGCCGGCCGGGGTGCTCGCCAGCATCCTCGAGCGCGACCCCAAGGCGCTTGGCGCCCGCTGGGCGTGGCGCTGCCACCTGGACACGACGGAATCGCTCCCCGAGGTCTGGGACTTCCTCCGGCCCAGCGTGCAGCTCTACCACGCAGCCATCTTCACGCAAGCAACGTGCGTCAACGGTGAGCTGCCCGGCGTCCACGTCAGCATCATCCCGCCCGCCATCGACCCGCTCAGCACCAAGAACACGGACATCTCAGAGCAGGTGGTCCGCGACGTCCTCAATCGCTACAGCATCGACCCGGACCGGCCGATCATGGCCCAGATATCGCGGTTCGACCCGTGGAAAGACCCCCTGGGCGTCATCGAGACCTACCGGGAGCTGAAGGCGGAGCGCCCGGACCTCCAGCTCGTGATGGTCGCCTCGATGGCCGATGACGACCCCGAGGCATGGTCCTTCTATGAGCGCATCGTCCGCCGCGCGGGCGAAGATTTTGACATTCACATCCTCACCAACCTGAATGGCGTCGGGAACCTCGAGGTCAATGCGTTCCAGCGGGCCGCGGACGTCATACTCCAGAAGTCGATTCGCGAAGGATTCGGCCTGGTCATCTCCGAGGCGCTGTGGAAGAGCAAGGCGGTGGTCGCCGGTGCCGTCGGCGGCATCCCCATGCAACTGGCCAACGGCGAAGCCGGGCGCCTGGCCAACTCCACGGCCGAGTTCATCGAAGAGGTCGGAGAGTTGCTGGACAATTCGGAGCTGCGAGTTGGGATGGGGCAGCGGGGGCGTGAGTATGTCCGTGAGCACTTCCTGACCACCCGTTTGCTCGCCGATCACCTTAAACTCATGCATGTCATGAACGACATGCCCCTACGACAGGAACAGGCGCCGGAGCTGGCGCGCGCCACCTCCCGGGGCAGGCGCCGCGGGAGCACGCGCACCCGTGCGGCCTGAGGAAAGCGCCCCCCGCTACCTCGGTATAGACCTCGGCGGCACCAAAACGCTCGCCATGGTCGCCACCGCCGCTGGCGAAGCGACTGGCCAGGCCACGCTGCCAACTCCGGCCGGCCAGGGCCCTGACGCCGTCGTAGCCGCCATGGTGGCGGCCTCCCACAAGGCGCTGGCGGAAGCCGGTGTTACGCCCTCCGACCTGCGTGGGGCCGGAATCGCCGCAGCCGGCGCCATCGATGCGGCGCGGGGCGTCGTCGTCCACGCGCCGCAGCTGGCCGGCTGGGCGGACGTTCCGTTGGTGGAACTCTTTCGGCGCCAGATCGACGTGCCGGCAGTCATCGGCAACGACGCCAACCTTGCAGCCCTCAGCGAACAGCGCTTCGGCGCCGCCAGGGGCGTGCCCAACGTGCTGTACATCACCGTGAGCACCGGCATCGGCGGTGGGGTCGTCATCGACAACCGGCTCTACACTGGCGCGCAGGGATACGCCGGCGAGGTCGGGCACATCACCGTCGACGCGCACGGCCCGTACGGACGCAGCCGAACGCCGGGCGCCGTCGAAAGCCTCGCGTCGGGCACCGCGTTGGCCCGCATCGCCACTGAGCGCATCGGCGCCGGCGAGCGCTCTTCCATTCGGCGTGGGCCTGACAGCATCACCGCGCAGGACGTGTTCGCGGCCTACCGAGAGGGCGACGCCGTGGCCAGCGCCGTCGTCGCCGAAGGTATCCACTACCTGGGCACCGGCCTCACCAGCATGGTCAACATTCTCGACCCCGGCATGATCGTGATCGGCGGCGGGCTGTCCAACGAATGGGACGCCTACATCGCGCCGGCGGTCGAAATCATGCGCGCGCAGGCCTTCGCGGGGATGGGGAAAAGCATCCCGGTGGTACCGCCAAAGCTGGGGACCGAAACGGGCGCGCTCGGCGCCGTCGCGCTGGCCGCCGACACCTGGTAGCGCGGTCCGCACCCAAGCCGTTTACCCTTCGACTCATCCGCTCGCCAGCCATCGCCATCGATAGGGTTGCCCTAGCGGGGGCTTCAGGGCGCGCAGCCCCAGATGTTACTGGGCGGGTGAGTGGGAACGCCTACCGCTGCTCTACGCGATCAGCCCAGTTGAGCCGCGCTCGCGGGGTCAGCCCCAGAGAAGGGCGAGACTCAACAGCACCGCAGACCCCATAGCGGCGACGGTCCGAACGTGGTTCCACCTCGTCCAATCACGTAGGTATGCGGACCAGGCCGTTGATGCCTCTTCACCTTCAGGACCAACCGCGGCGAGTGCGTTGTTTCGCGGAACGTTGAACGCAATGGTGACCAACAGCGAACCGACGACATGGAGACTGCTGCCCGCCAGCAGGTAGATCGACCCTGCCTCGTCGAGGCCAGTGAGCGCATGGACAAACAGGTAGACGGACGCGGCTGGGGTGCCGAGGAAGACCAGCATGAAGAGCGGGTTGATGACAGTCACGTTTATCCGCTGCATGGCGGAGATACCCGCTTGCGTCGGCATCTGACCAAGCGCCTTCATCACGAAAGTGGAGAAGGCGAAGAAGGTCCCGGCAACGACTCCGGAACCGGCCACGGCAAACACGGTCACAGCGAGCGTGACGTTGTTGGGCACGTGAGTCCTCCCAGTAGGTCGAACCGCATCGCCAATCTTCGCCCGGCTCGTCACCATGACTCAGGACCGGGGAGCTATCGCGCGGCCGGCTACTCGCTCTGTTGACGCCGCTCCCGCAGGTGCAGCGCCAGCCCAACCACGACGAGCGCCACCGCGATGGCGGCCCACGCACCGATCGCTATCCAGAAGCCTCCCTCCACATCTGACCTCCCTTGGCGAACCGGCGCGGGCGAGTGAGAACGGCGGTATTCTGCCCTCCGGCACCCCCAAGGTCAATAACGCCCGCCGGCGTCGCACGCCGCGCTTGGGCGCACTGCCCGCTGCGTGTGCGCGACGGCGAATAGGCGTCGGATGTCGGGCCCGCTGCTATACTCTCCCGCTGGCCGCGTATACCAGCGCGGCGGTGGAGGGGTGAGTGCCCGCATACGGAATCCTCGGCGCCCAATGGGGTGACGAGGGCAAGGGAAAGATCGTCGACTTCCTGTCGGAGCGGGCGTCCATGGTCGTCCGCTTTTCCGGTGGGAACAACGCCGGCCATACCGTCATTAATGGTAAGGGTGAGTTCAAGCTCCACCTAGTGCCGTCTGGTGTCTTCTGGGACCACCTCACCCCCGTGATCGGCAACGGCGTTGTTGTCGACCCGGCCCAGCTCATCGAGGAGATCGACGATCTCGAGTCCCGCGGCGTCGACACCAGCCGGCTGATCCTCAGCGACCACGCCCACGTCGTCATGCCCTACCACGTGCGGCTCGACCAGCTCGAGGAGATCGCGCGGGGAGACAACGCCATCGGCACCACCGGCAGGGGCATCGGCCCTGCTTACATGGACAAGGCCGCGCGAATCGGACTGCGCGTCGGCGACCTGTTGGACGAAGCCTACCTGGCCCGCCGGTTGGAGCCGGTGCTCAAACAGAAGAACGACGTGCTCACCAAGCTCTACGACTCGGAGCCCATCGAATTCGACTCGCTGTATGCCATGTGCCTGGAGCACGGGGCCAGGCTGCGCCCCTACGTCGGCTCCGCTGAGCTGGCGGTGGCCAACGCACTTGCCGGCGGCGAGCGGGTGATCCTCGAAGGTGCGCAGGGTGCGCTGCTTGATCTGGACCACGGCACCTACCCCTACGTCACGTCGTCGTCGCCCATGATCGGCGGCGCGCTCATCGGCGCCGGCATCCCACCGCGTGAGCTCGCGGGCAGCGTCGGCGTGTTCAAGGCCTACTCGACGCGCGTCGGCGCCGGCCCGATGATCTCGGAGCTGGACGACGAAGTCGGGCAGTCCATCCGGGACAGAGCGTGGGAGTACGGTACGACAACCGGCCGGCCTCGGCGCGTGGGCTGGTTCGACGGCGTGGCGGCGCGCTACAGCACCTCGCTCAATGGCTACAGCGCCTGCGTGCTGACTCGGCTGGACGTGCTCGACGGCATCTCGCCAGTGCGCATCTGCGTCGCCTACGAGCTCGACGGGAAGCGCATCGAGGAGTTCCCCAGCGCACCCGAGGACTTGGAGCGCTGCAAGCCCGTGCTGGAGGACGTCCCCGGCTGGACGCTGCCCACGGCCGGAGTCACGCAGTACGAGCAGCTACCGGCAGAGGCCAAGTCGTACGTATCGAGGCTGGAGCAGTTCATCGGTGCCACCATCGACCTCATCTCCACGGGCCCGCAACGCGAAGAGAGCATCACCGTGCGGCCAATCATCGTCTAGGCCAACAGGAGGGAAACGTGAAATTCGGATTCTTCAACGAATGGAGTCTGGGCGTCGTGAAGGGCGACCAGATCGTGGACGTGAGCGAGGTCATGGGCCAGGTGCATGCGCACTCGCCCATGGAACTGGTGTCCGTCATCCTCGAGAACTTCGGCGAGATACGCGCCCCGATCGAGGAGCACGCCGCAGCGCACAGCGGCGTCCCCATCTCGTCGGTGACCATTCGCCCGCCGGTGCCCCGGCCGAACAAGATCATCTGCATGGCGGTGAACTACCTGGAAGGCGAGAACCCGCCGATGCCGGAGATCGACGCTTTCCTCAAGGCGTCCGATTGCGTCATTGGACCGGGCGAGACCGTCCTCATGGACCCCGACTGCAAACCCACCATCTTCCACGCCGAGCCCGAGGTTGCGGTGGTCATCGGGAAACAGGGGCACGGCATCTCACAGGCTGACGCCATGGACTACGTCCTCGGGTACACCGGGTTCATGGACGTGTCCGCCCGCATCAGCGTCCGCGGCAGCCAGAGCTACTTCCAGGCCAAGTCATGGGCGACCTTCGGCCCCATGGGGCCCTTCATCCTGACCAAGGACGAAGTCCCGGACCCGTATAACATCAACGTTCGCGTGTGGAACGACGACTATCAGTTCCCCGGCTACAACACCAAGGACATGGCGCACAAGATCCCCGAGTGCATCGAGTTCGCGAGCCGGATCATGGAGCTCAACGTCGGCGACATCATCAGCACCGGGACGAACCACCAGAACCTCGGCGCGATCCAAGACGGCGACGAGATCGGCATGGACATCGATGGCATCGGGACGCTGGCCGTCAGCGTGTCCGACCCGGCAAAGCGGGAGTGGCCCCGCGGCCGCGACGAGGCCATGGCCGCCCGCATGCGCTCCGGCACCAGCGCCAGCCCCTAGGCTTGGGAGAGGACTCCTCGCAGGCTTTCCCAGCGCCCAACCTCCTCCCCCCGTGTGAGGGAGAGGGTTGGGGTGAGGGTCCATCCCCCTTCCTGGCCAGGCCCGCCCTGATCCCCCTGAGGCGGACGAAGGGAAGGCGGACATGGGGATGGTCGAAGGGCTGTGAGCACCCTGCTATAATCACGCGCAGGGCCATGGCCAGCAAAACGACCATCCGAGTAGCGGTGCACGGTGCCTCCGGCCGCGTTGGCCAAGAGGTGCTGCGGGCCGTCGACGCCGCCCCCGGCCTTGAGTTGACCGCGGCCATCGATGCGCACGAGCCACCCTGGTCGCCGGCCTCCCTGCCCCACTACACGAGTGTCGCCGAAGCGCTGAGCGCTCAGCCCACGGACGTCATCGTCGACTTCAGCAACGCGTCTGCCAGCCTGGGGATGGCCCCCGTGGCACTGGCCGCGGGCGTCCGGCCCGTTATCGGCTCGACCGGGTTCACGCCGGAGCACGTGAGCTATCTCGAAGCCATTGTCGGCGAGCACCGCCTTGGCGGAGTGCTAGCGCCCAACTTCAGCATCGGCGCGGTGCTGCTCATCCGGCTGGCCGAAACAGCGGCTCGCTTCTTCGACTACGCCGACGTCGCCGAAGAGCACCACGAGACCAAGGTCGACGCACCCTCGGGCACGGCCATCGCACTCGCCCAGGCCATCCACCGCGGGCACCCCGAACAGTTCAAGCACAACGTGCCCGAACGCGAGCCGCTGGCCGGGACTCGCGGCGGTGAATACGAGGGCATCACCATCCATAGCGGCCGCCTGCCGGGGCGCATGGCCCACCACCAGGTGACCTTCGGCGCACCCGGCCAGACGCTGACCCTGCGGCACGACACCATCAACCGCGAGTGCTACATGCCCGGGGTGCTGCTCGCCGTGCGCAAGGTCATGGCGTTGGACGGACTGACTTTGGGCCTCGACGAGCTGCTCGACCTATGAGCGCCCCCCGCGTAGTTCTGGTCGGCGCGACCGGCGCGGTCGGCACCGCTGCCCTTCAGGTCCTCGCCAAGCGCGGCTTCCCCATGTCCTCGCTGCGCCTCTGCGCGTCGGAGCGGTCCGTCGGCAAGCGCATCGCCTTCGATGGTCAGCAGATCGAGGTTGAGTTGGCCACACCCGAGCTCTTCGCCGAGTGCGACATCGCGCTCATGGCGGTCGGCTCGGCCATGAGCCGCATCTACGCACCGATGGCGGTGGCTCAGGGCTGTGTCGTCGTCGACAAGAGTTCTGCGTTCCGCATGGACTCCGAGGTCCCCCTGGTGGTCCCCGAGATCAACGCGGACGACGTTGACGCCCACAGCGGCATCGTAGCCGTCCCGAACTGCTCCACGACGCAGTTGGTCATGGTGCTTCACCCGCTGCATCGCGCGAACCCCATCAACCGCGTGGTGGTCGACACCTACCAGTCGGTGTCGGGCACCGGCGCCGCCGCCATGGCGGAGCTGACCGAGCAGACACACGAGGTGCTGGCGGGCAAGCCCACGCACCCGGAGCAGTACCCGCACCAGATCGCCTTCAACGTCCTCCCGCAGGTGGAGTCGTTCTTGGTCGACGGCTACACCCAGGAGGAGCGCAAGATGGCCGAGGAGACGCGCAAGATCATGCACGCTCCTGAGATCGCGCTCTCCGCCACATGCGTGCGAGTCCCTGTGCTGGTCTCGCACAGCGAGGCGCTGCACATCGAGCTCGAGCACCCCATGTCGGTGGGAGAAGCGCGCGAGCTCCTCGCATCCTTTCCCGGCGTGGTGGTCGTCGACAACCCTCAGCGCAACGAATACCCGCTGGCCACTGAGGCCACCGGCCGCGACGAGGTCTTCGTCGGGCGCATCCGGCAGGACATTTCACACCCGAATGGGCTCGCGATGTGGGTCGTCTCCGACAACCTCCGCAAAGGCGCGGCCACCAACGGCGTCCAGATCGCGGAGGAGCTGGTCCGCCGCGACGCCCTGCTCCGCACACGCGCCGGCGCATAAAACAGACGTACCCCATCGCAGGCCGCCGGTACGCTATCTCGTTCGTGCCGAGGTTCTCGAAAGCCAGTGGCTAGGCCGCGTTAGATTCAAGGTTAATGGTCCCTTTGTGGCGCCATATAGGTGTTGTATCGAAACCATCTATGGTCCATACTGAAGCCAACTCGGTATAAAGGGACCAGGCCATGGCAGCGAACCTCTCGGTCAAGAACGTGCCGGACGGCGTGGCTCATCGGCTGCGTGAGCGGGCGAGGCGCAATCACCGCTCGTTGCAGGGTGAGTTGCTGCACATCCTCGAACAGGCGTCGGAGTGGGGCGAAGCGGCGGAGGGTCACCAGTTGAGCGTTCGAGAGCTCCGCGAGCGGGTCTTGGGCCGCGGGTACACCACCGGCGATGACGCGACACGGTGGGTCCGTGAGAACCGCGATTCCCGCTAGAGTGGTCGACGCGTCGGTGCTCGCGGCCATCGCCTTCGACGAGCCTCGCGCCGCCGAAGCCCAGTCGTTGCTCGAGGGCGCCGACCTCTATGCGCCGACGCTTCTGCTATACGAGATGGCCAGCGTAGCGCGCAAGAAGTTCCTCCTGCAGCCGGATGCGGGCGAGGCCATCTTCCAAGACCTCGCCGACGCGCTTGCTATCAGGGCCGAATGGGTGCCCGTCGACCTGGTCCAGACGCTCGCCATGGCGCTGGAACTCGGCCTCACCACCTACGACGCCGCCTACCTGTACGTCGCCCGCGCCCTCGATGCTCCGCTCGTGACCTTCGACGAGCGCCTCGCGGCGGCGGCCCGCACCCAGCCGTAGCGGCAACGACGTCCTCTAACGTTCCTGCGCCCGCCGCCGTCAGCCGTGAACAGCCGCAACCCTGTCGTCCACGAGGCGAGAGCCGATGTCCGGGGGTCCTAGGGGCCGTGCCCCCGGGAGCGTCCCGGGGTGAGAGGGCTGGGAATACATGGCTCTGCTTAAGCAACCGCACTGGCTCGTGACCTTCGACGAGCGCCTCGCGGCGGTGCCCCGCACCTAGCCCGGCAGGGTGATATCGAGACCGATGGGGCAGTGGTCGGAGCCCACCACGTCGGCCATGATGAAGCTGTCGGTGACCGCCGGCATCAGCCCCTCGTCCACGAAAAAGTAGTCGATTCGCCAGCCGACATTCCTCTCGCGTGCGCGGGTGAAGCTGTTCCAGAAGGTGTACTGCTCGGGCTCCGGGTGGAAGGCACGGAAGGCGTCCACGTAACCATGCTCGATGACCGTGTCGACCCAGGCGCGTTCCTCGGGAAGGAAGCCGGAGACCTTGGCGTTCTCTTTGGGTAGCGCCAGGTCGATCTCGTGGTGCGCCGTGTTCACGTCCCCGCAAAAGACTACGTGCCGCCCCTCGGCGCGGAGCCCGTCCACGTAGCGCAGGAAGGCATCGTAGAAGCGCATCTTGTAGTCCAAGCGCTCGGGCCCCGAGCGTCCGTTGGGGAAGTAGACACCCAGCAGAACGAAGCTGCCGTAGTCCGCGGCCAGCACTCGTCCCTCCCCGTCGAGCTCCGGCACGCCGAGGCCTCGCTGCACGGAAACAGGCGCTCGCTTGGTGTACAGTGCGACGCCGCTGTAGCCCTTGCGCCGCTCCGGCCACGCAAAGTAGGCCTCGTAGCCCTCCACGAGCCGCAGGTCGAAAGGGAGCTGGTCCTCGGCCGCCTTCGTCTCCTGCAGGCAGAGCACGTCCGGCGACTCCCGGTGGAGCCATTCAAGGAACAACCCCTTGTTGTGGACCGAGCGGAGGCCGTTCACGTTCCAGGACAGGATGCGCACTGCCCGGAGGATACCCTCCCCGGTGCCCTCCTCTGTGGGGAGTGCAGAGGGGGTACCTCCGGAGCCTGTCCTGAGCGAAGCATGTCCTGAGCCCCGTCGAAGGGCCGAAGGGGCGCGGGGGGGTCCCCGCTTCGGGACCGGTAGATGGTCGAAGGGGTTGCCCACCCCACGAGCGAGAGATACTTGCGGCGCCCCGACAGCCGGGGCTACAGTACCCCGAAGCGCGCACGCTCAGACAGGAGGCCGGGATGGTCGTTTTCGGTAGGCTGCTCACGGCGATGGTCACGCCCTTCGACGGCGAGGGGGCAGTTGACTACGCGCAGGCCCGCCGCCTGGCGAAGGCGCTGGTCGCCTCGGGCAGCGAAGGGCTGGTCGTCACCGGGACCACCGGCGAGAACCCAACTCTCGCGCCCGACGAGAACTACCGGCTGTGGTCGGAGGTCAAGGAGGCCGTTGGGGACAGCGCCCACGTCATCGCCGGTTCCGGCACCAACGGCACCGCGGAGACGATCCATCTGTCCAAGGAGGCAGCGCGGGCGGGCGTCGACGGCCTGCTGATCGTCGTTCCCTACTACAACAAGCCCACGCAGGAGGGCATCTTCCGCCACGTCGAGGCCATCGCGGCGAGCACCGCCCTCCCCGTCCTGCCCTACAACGTCCCCAGCCGGACGATTGCGAACATGACGGCGGAGACCTGCCTGCGCGTTGCGGAGCTACCGAGCGTCTGTGGCGTCAAAGAGGCATCCGGCGACCTGGCGCAGATCGGCGAGATCATCGACCACGCCCCCGACGGCTTTCGCGTGTGGAGCGGGAACGACGCCGACACGTTCCACGTCGTCTCCATGGGGGGCTACGGCGTCGTCAGCGTGTCCGCGCACCTCATCGGCCTGCAGATCCAGGCCATGATCCACGACATCCTCGAAGGCGACCTCCGAGCCGCCGCGGCCGAGCACCGCCGTCAACTGCCCATCAGCAAGGACCTCTTCATCGTCGCAAACCCCATCCCCGTCAAGTACTGTCTCAACAGGGCGGGGTTCAACGTCGGCTCGCCCCGCCTGCCGCTCACCGAGCCGGACGCAGCGACGGCCGCGCGTCTGGATGCCATGCTCGCCAAATACACCGTCGACCTGCCGTTGGGCGTCGCCGCCTAGCGTTTGGGACGCAGACCCGCCCTCCGGGTGCGCGGGCCCTTGCCTTATTAGGCAGTGCGGAGCCTATCCTGAGCGAAGCATGTCCTGAGCCCCGTCGAACGGACGAAGGCTGGGGGGCGGGGCGTGCCTCGTTTTACCTTTTTATTACCCCCTTCCTGACCAGGCCAGTCCTGAGTCCGCCGCAGGGAAGGGGGCAGGGGGATGGTCGAACAGAATGGCGAACGCCGAGCATGGCGGACCGAAGAAGCACGATCGTCGGGTGAGCGAGGCGGCACCCATAGCCGCGCCGAGCGCATGACTAACATCGTCGCGTGGAACATCCGCGCCGGCGGCGGTCGCCGCGTCGAGCGCATCGCGGAGCAGATCAGCGCATGGGGCGCCGACGTCGTCGCGCTCAGCGAGTTCCGTGGCACGCCACCCAGCCAATGGCTCGCGGAGACACTCGCGAGCATGGGGCTGATACACCAGCGCACGACGGCTGACCCCGCCCACCCGGCGGTCAACGCCCTGCTCGTGGCGTCGCGCTGGCCGCTCGAAGACCTGTCGCTCTCCCGCGCACCCCGTCCGCGCCAACGCTGGCTTCCCGTACGCGTTCACGCCGAGGAACCCTTCGCCGTAGGTGCGGTCCACATCCCGATCTTCGCCTTCCAAGGGCGCGCCAAGTACGCGTTCCACCGGGCGCTCCTGCGGTTCGCCAAGTCCTGGCGCGACGGCCCGGCCCTCGTGGCCGGCGACACGAACACGGGACGCACCGGCATCGACGAGGAGTCCCCGGTGTTCAGCAAGCAGTCGGACGCCTGGATGGTGGGCATGGAGCGCGCGGGGTGGCCCGACGCGTTCCGGCATCTCCATGGCGACACCCGCGCCTACACCTGGTACTCGCCGAACGCGGGCAACGGCTTCCGCCTGGACGAGGCGTTCGTCAACCAGGCGCTGCTGCCACGGCTTGAGAGCGCCCGCTACGAATGGGCAACGGATGGTGAGAACGAGCGACGCGACGCGGTCAGCGACCACGCCGCGTTGCTGCTGGGCCTAATCGACCGCACCCCCGGCGATGCGTCCGCTACAGCGTCCGGGCCAGCAACAAGCCAACCACGATAACGCCATACGCGACGATAGCGCCCGCCAAGAACTCGGAGCCTCCGGTCCTGCGCAGCGCGCCCCGTCCGATCACCGTGGTCGCGGTAGCGGCAAGGGCGCCGCCGACCGCCAGCGTCCCGCCGATGGCCCCGCCGCCGACGATCGCGACCGCGCGGAAGAAGTCGTCGGTGCCGCTATCGAGGAATGCGATCGCGGTGCCGGCCACAATGCCCACGGGCATCGCCAGCACAAGCCACAGCACCAGGCGCCGGACCACTCGCCCCATCGAGCGCTAGCCCCTTAGCGGCGCGGACCACGCGAGGGGCCGCGGTCGCGGTCACGCCCGCCCTCTCGACGCTCCCCGCCGCCATTGCGGCCGGGAGGCGCTGAGTACTGGTCACCTTCGAGCACCGCCCGCCGCGAGAGGTTGACGCGCCCCATGCGGTCGATCTCCGTAACCATCACGGTCAGCTCGTCGCCCACGCTGACTACCGCCTCGACGGACGGAACGTGGTCTGCCGACAGTTCGCCGATGTGTACCAGGCCATCCTTGCCTGGCAGGATCTCGACGAAGGCGCCGAAGTTCATGAGGCGGACCACCTTTCCGGTGTAGACCTGCCCCACCTCCACGTCCTTGGTCAGCCCTTCAATGATCGCGATGGCCTTGTCCGCGGCCTCACCGTCGGCGGAGCCGATGGTCACCGAACCGTCGTCGCCGACATCGATGCTGACGCCGGTCTCCTCGATGATGCCGCGAATGGTCTTGCCGCCTGGGCCGATAACCGCGCCGATCTTGGCCACCGGGATCATGATGCGGATCATCCGCGGTGCGTAGCGGTTGAGCTCTGCGCGCGGCTGGGCCAGCGTCTCCAGCATGTGCTTCAAGATGAAGGCGCGGCCCTCGTTGGCCTGGTACAGAGCCTTGCGCATGATCTCCGGCGTGATGCCCGACACCTTGATGTCCATCTGGAGAGCGGTGATCCCGGCTGGGGTACCGGCGACCTTGAAGTCCATGTCACCCATGAAGTCTTCGACGCCCTGGATGTCCGTGAGCACCGCGTAGTTTCCTGCCTCGTCCGTCATCAGCCCCATGGCCACACCCGACACCGGCGCCTTGATGGGCACGCCTGCGTCCATCAGCGACATCGTGCTCCCGCACACCGACCCCATCGAGGTGCTGCCGTTGGAGCCAAGCGCCTCCGATACGAGCCTCAGCGCGTAGGGGAACTCCGCCTCGTCCGGGATCACGGCCTCCAGCGCCCGTTCGGCGAGCGCACCGTGACCGATCTCACGCCGGCCCGTGCCAATGCGCCGCACTTCGCCCACGGAGTAGGGCGGGAAGTTGTAATGGTGCATGTAGCGCTTGCGGTCTCCTGGGGTCAGGCTGTCCAGCCTCTGCTCCATGCTCATGGAGCCAAGGGTCGCAAGCGTCAATATCTGCGTCTCACCCCGTTGGAACAGCGCCGAGCCATGCGTGCGAGGGATGAGTCCGACCGCACTGGAAAGCGGCCGGACCTCCTCGAGTCCGCGGCCGTCCGGGCGCTTGCCTTCGGTGAGCACCTTCGACCGCACCGTCTTCTTGACCACGTCGTCGTAGGTCTTGGCGATGCGCTTCGCATCGAAGTCACCTGCCAGGGCGGCGGTGACCTCCTCTTCGACGGCCTTCATGCCGGCGGAGCGTTCGCCCCTACCCTCGCCACGGTCGATGACGGCTTCGAGCTTCGCCTTGGCCAGCTCGGTAACCCTGGCCTCGAGCCCATCGTCCGGCTGTGGGGTCGGAACCGCCACGACCTGCTTGGGCTTGCCCATCTCGGCGACGAGCCGGTCCTGCAGCTCGATGAGCCGAACGTTGTTCTCCTGGCCCATGGCCAGGGCCTCGAGGACCACGTCCTCACTGACCTCTTTGGCGCCCGCCTCCACCATGATCATGGCATCGCGGCTCCCGGACACCGTAAGGTCGAGGTCGCCGCGCGCCAGGTCCGAGTACGTCGGGTTGATGACGAGTTTGCCGTCGACACGGCCCATGCGCGTGCCGGCGATGGGGCCGTCGAACGGGATCTGGGACATCGAAAGCGCCGCGGAGGCGCCAATGATGGCCAGAATGTCCGGCTGGTTCTCCATGTCGGCGGACAGGACGGTGGCGATGACCTGCATCTCGTTGCGCACGCTCTTGGAGAAGCGGGGCCGAATGGTGCGGTCGGTGATTCGCGCGGCCAGGACCGCGTCAGTCGTCGGCCGCCCCTCGCGCCGGAAGAAGGAACCGGGGATGCGCCCCGCCGCGTACAGCCGTTCCTCGAAGTCGACGGTCAGCGGTAGGAAGTCGACGCCTTCGCGCACAGCGCCTACGACCGCGGTTACGAGCACCACGGTCTCACCGTAGGTCACGACCACCGCGCCACTCGCCTGCTGTGCAAATAGGCCAGCCTCGATCGTCAGCGTTCGGCCGGCTACCTCGAGCTCATACTTTTTCTGCATGGAAGGGAATACTCCTCATCTGTGTTTCAGAAGAGGAGAAGGGCGGGAGCCCAGAGCGATGAAGGACCGGGCGCGAGGCTAGCGCCGCAGGCCGAGCTTACCGATGACCTCGCGGTACTTGGCCGTGTTCTCGCGCGCAAGATACCGGAGGAGGCGCCGTCGCTTGCCCACCAACATTAATAGACCACGCCGCGTGGCATGGTCCTTGTGGTGACGGCGCAGGTGGTCGGTCAACCCTCGAATCCGCTCAGTAAGAATCGCCACTTGGACCTGCGATGACCCAGTGTCGTTCTTCTTCAGCTGGAAGTCCTTGATCAGCTGTTGCTTGTCTTCGGTACTCAGCATATGGAGCGGTAAGGTTCCGTCTTCTCTACTTCTTGATGTCTTTTGTTCGTGGCGAATTATACATGGTGCCGCCACCGGTCGGGAAGTGATGTATGGTCGGCCTCCATACAGGAGGAGACAGACCTATGCCAATGTCGATCTGGAACGAGTACATGGGCGCCGAGATCAAGTTCGTCCAGGGCAAGAAGTTCCGCACGCGCATCGCCGAGGGCGGCAAGCAGCACGCCGACACGCTGATCATGACGCACGGCGGTGGCGGCCACCTGGAGACCTTCGCGCGGAACGTCGTGCCCCTCAGCCAGCATGTGCATACCATCGGCATCGAGATCCTCTGGCATGGCCTGAGCGACGCGCCGGAAGTCAGCGACAACCCCGCCGCGCAGGTCGCCGAGCAGATCCTCGACGTCATGGACGCCCTGGGCATCCATAAGGCATGGCTCCACGGTGAGGCCTACAGCGCCTCAGCCGTCTCCTGGGTAGCACGCTTCCATGCCGACCGGCTCAAGGGCGTGATCTACGAATCGGGCGTCGGCATGAACTTCAAGGAAGGCTCCGTAGCTCCCGCGGCACCCCCCGTCGGCGGCATCTCCATGCCCGAGCGCACGCTCCAGCTGTTGAAGAATCCGGACTGGGACGGTATCTACGCGCGCCTGCTCATGGTGATGCACCGGGACCACCCGGAGCAGGTCACCGACGAGCTCGTCGAAACGCGGCTCGCCCACTACAGCCGGCCGCACACCAACGACGCGCAGACCCGCTTTTACACCGCACTGGCCAGCGGCGTCGGACGCGGCGACTACGCAAGCGAGGATGAGATGGCGAAGACCAGCGGTATCCCGTCCCTGGTCGTCTGGTGCGACGGCTCCGCCGGCGCGGGCCCGGACGCCGGCGAGCGCCTCGCGGGCATCATCGGTGCCCAGTTCAAGCTGTTGCCCCAAACCGGGTTCTGGGCCCACTGGGAGAACCCCGAGGCATTCAACACGGCCGTTGGCCAGTTCGTCACCGGCAAGAAGGTCGCATAGGCTCCCACGCGTCATCCTGAGACTGGCGCCCCGTCGCGTCACCCTGAGCGCACCCCCCCATGTCATCCTGAGCGCAGCGAAGGATCTGGTGAACCAGAAGCGCATGGAGCACTAACAGATTCTTCGCGGAGCCTGTCCTGAGTCCGCCGAAGGGAGGGGGGTAGGCGGATGGTCGAAAGGGTTGGCGTAATATCAGGACCTGACGAGTCTGGATCCGGGCTAACCGGAGCGCCAACGAGGTAAACATGGCCAACCACGTCAACCTGACTGGCCAGGTCGCCCTGGTGACCGGCGGCAGTCGCGGGCTGGGACGCGCTTTCGCGCGCGGCCTGGCGGCGAGCGGCGCCTCGGTTGCCGTCACCGGCCAGTCCAGCGACATGCTGGAGGAGACGGTGCGCCTTATCGAGTCCGCCCCTTCTCCCGCCTTAGGCGGTCTCAGGGCAGGCGCTGCGACCGCCATCGCCATCGTCGCCGACGTGACCGACCCGGCCGTGGCCCAGAGCACGCTCGCCACCGTCGAGGGCGTCTTCGGGCCCGTGGACCTGCTGGTCAACAACGCCGGCATCATCGGCCCCCTCGTGCCCACGGTCGACACTGACCCAGATCTCTGGTGGCGCACCATGGAGGTCAACGTGCGCGGTCCCTACCTCTACACCCGCGCGGTGTTGCCAGGCATGATTGGCAGAGGCGCGGGCCGCATCATCAGCGTCTCGTCCGCAGCGGGCGCCTTGCGGATCGCGAACGCTGGCGCCTACAGCGCGTCGAAGGCGGCGCTGAGCCACTGGACCAACGGGCTCAGCGCTGAGCTCGCTGGGACGGGCGTCGCCGTGTTGGCCTACTCGCCGGGCCTCGTGCGCACCGACATGACGGAGTACACCGCGACCTCGCCGGACGTCCACCCGGACCTGCGCGCCAATTTCACAGCATCGTTCGCCGAAGGGCGCGACACGCCCATCGAAGAGGCCGTCGATCGCTTCCTGTTCCTCGCCTCGGGAGCAGCCGACCGGCTGACGGGACGACACATCAGCGTGGGCGACGACATGGACCATCTGGCCCGCGCCGAGGATATCGAGCGCGACGACCTCTACGTCCTGCGCCTGCGCCGGCCCTCCAAGTAGCGCAAAAGGGCAAGGGCCTTGCGGCCCTCGCCCCGATTCGCTCCAACTCCGGCGAGTCGCCTGCTACAACGCACCCTCGCCGCGGTCGCCCGTGCTCACGCGGATGGCCTCGGTGACCGGAGAGATGAAAATCTTGCCGTCGCCGATCTCGCCTCCGTCGCCGGTGCGGGCGTTGGCGATGATGACGTCGACCACGCCCTGCGTGTCGACGTCCTTGCAAACGACCTCCACCTTCACCTTGGGCAGCATGTCCATGAGCACGGGCGGACCGCCGCGCGCCTGCACCATGACGCCCTTCTGGACGCCGCGCCCCGTGACCGGCGTGGAGTTGAGCCCCACGTAGCCGGCGTCGGCGAGCGCATTCTTCACCGCATCGAGCCGCTCGGGCCGGATGATGGCCTCTACCTTATTCATGATTTCCTCCTGGGTGCGTACACCGGCGCGCTAGCCGCGCTCAGCGTACGCCTCCTCGCCGTGCTGCGTCATGTCGAGGCCAACCTCTTCATCTTCTTCTGAAACCCGCACGCCGATGGTGTACTTGATACCCAGCAGAATCGCGGATGTCAGGACGAACGACCACCCGATGGTCGCGCCGACGGCTATCAACTGGTTGCCCAGTTGCTCCATGACGCTGACTTCATTGGCGAAGCCCGGGATGGTCACGCCGATGCCGACCAGCAGGCCGGTGAGGATGGCGCCGACCATGCCCCCAACGCCATGGACGCCGAAGACCGCCAGCGAGTCGTCCACCCTGACCTTGGCCACGACCTGCACGGCGCCGTAGCAGAGGACGCCCGCCGCGAAGCCGATGAGGAGCGACGGCATCGGGCCGACGAAACCGGCCGCCGGCGTGATGGCCACGAGCCCAGCGACAGCGCCGGACGCCCCGCCAACCACCGTCGGCTTGCCATGGTGCAGCCACTCGGCCGCAAGCCACGCCAAGACCGCCATGGCCGTCGCCGTGTTGGTCACCACGAAGGCGCTGACGGCCGACTCGTCCGCTGCCAGCGCACTACCCGCGTTGAACCCGAACCATCCGAACCACAGCAGGCCCGCGCCGAGGACCACGAACGGCACGTTGTGCGGAAGCATGGGCGCGGTCCCGTAACCGACGCGCTTCCCAAAGATCAGCCAGGCCGCGGCCAGCGCCGCGATACCCGCGTTGATGTGGACCACCGTGCCGCCGGCGTAGTCCAACGCGCCCAGGTCGCCCAGCCAGCCGCCGCCCCAGACCCAGTGGGCCACCGGGGCGTACACGATCGTGACCCAAAGCACCACGAACACGATGTACGCGCTGAACTTGATGCGCTCGGCAAAGGCCCCGAGGATCAAGGCCGGAGTGATGATGGCGAACATGGCCTGGAAGATCATGAACGCCTGGTGTGGAATTGTGTCGGAGTACACGCCGTCCACCGCGGCGGGCACGTTATTCAACCCGATGAAGTTGAGGTCGCCGACGATCTTGTTCAGCGTGTCGTTCTCGGCGGTAGAGAACGCGAGGCTATAGCCCCACAGAACCCAGACAACGCCGACCAGGCCGATAGTCACGAAGGCCTGCATCAAGGTGGCTCCAGCGTTCTTACGCCGGACCATTCCCGCATAGAAAAAGGCGAGACCCGGCGTCATCAGCAGCACCAGCGCCGACGACGCGAGGATCCACGCGGTATCGCCCGTGTCCATCGCACATCCTCCCAGTGGATTGGCGGCCGAAACCGCGACGCCATGTTCAGGCCCAGCTCTTGCGAAGGTGTTACCTCCACGTTACGAATGTGTTACAAGCGTTGGCGAATCAGCCCGGTGGGAGAGCGCTTGCCACAAGATAGCGACCTAAGTCCACGCCGCCGCGCGCTCTTCGACCTACTGCGGGACGCGCGAAAGGCCGGGCTGGAGCACGTTCCGCGAAGCCTGCGGCGCGACTACGAACGCAATGTCTTCCCCGACCACGTGCTTGAGGGCGCCACGCTGTTCCTCATGCGCGGCCACGAGAACGTGCCCGAGTGGAAGGACGCGCCCCCAGACCCCTGGCGGGCAAACGAGTACGTCGCCGGGTTCCTCCGCGGCATGCTGCAGCTCCATGGCTTCGACCAGCGGGTACGCGACGAGGCCGGCGACCCCGAGCTCATCGCCGAGGCCATGGCCGGGCGCGTCGCAATCGTCGCCTTCTGGATGCCACGGCAAAACTGACCGGCGCAAAGCGGCTGACCTGCTCCAGGGGGGTGCCTGGTACACTCTGCCGCGCTCTCGCATGCTCGACGTCTTCCTTACTGTCATCCTCCCCGTCTTCCTCGTCGCGGGGGCTGGCGCAGCGCTTCAGCGCTGGCGCGGCCTCACCGTCGGCACGCTCAGCCCGGTCACGGTCTACATCCTGTCCCCCGCCCTCGTCTTCCGGCTGATCCTCACCGCGGACCTGCCCGCCGGCACGTCGGCGAAGCTCGTCGCGGCTGGCCTGCTCACGACGGCCGCGGTCATCATCGTCGCCTTCGGCATTAGCATCGCGATGAAGCAGGACAGGACCATGCGCTCGGGCTTTCTGCTGGCGACGTCCTTCCCGAACGTCGGCAACATGGGGCTCCCCGTCTCGTTGCTGGCCTTCGGAGAGGCTGGGCTCGCTGCCGGGGTGGTGCTGTTCGTAACCCAGGCCACCATCGCGTGGCCCCTGGGAATCTTCATCGCGGCGCGATCGCAAACGCACGGCCTGGGCCCGCTCGTCGAGGCCCTGAAGCTGCCGACCATCTACGCCGTGGCAATCGCTGCCCTCGTCAAGGCCTTCGGCTGGAGCCTGCCCGCCAGCATCGAATTACCGGTCGAGATGCTCGCGGCTGCCGCCATCCCCGCCATGCTCGTCGTGCTCGGCTTCCAGCTGGCGCAGGGTATCGAGAGGGAGCGCTGGCGCGCGTTGGCGACGGCCCTCGCCGTGCGCCTGGCCCTCGCCGCGCCCATGGCATACGGAATCACGCTTGCCCTCGGCATCGATGGCGTCGCCCAGCGCACCACCATCATCATGGCCGCCATGCCTGCCGCCGTGTTCCCGACCCTGCTCGCCACCACCTACAACGCAGAGCCTCGATTCGTCAGCAGCTCGGTCATCCTCAGCACCCTCGCGAGCCTCGGCACCCTCACCATCCTCATCGACGTGCTCGACCGCTGGCTCGCCTAGCCAGCGCCGGAACGTGTCGGACGAACGAAGGGCTCCCGCGAGGGGAGCCCTTTTTGACGGTCTTGCTGGAGGCGACGGGCGGATTCGAACCGCCGAATAGGGGTTTTGCAGACCCCCGCCTTAACCACTTGGCTACGTCGCCCCGTCGAAGGTAGCGCTCAGTGGTGCCGAGGGGGAGATTCGTTGGAAACCCTCTGGCACCGGTTGTTGGGAGCTGTCTACGTACCGATTTACGGCTAATCTGTCGGTGGCCGGTTGTCAAGGGTAGGCACAGGTATGTCAGGAATGTCGGCATTTTGGTCGGCAGATAGCCTCTCCCGGCCGGGAGGGGCTAACGTGGCCGCAGTATACCGGACACTCGGGTCCATAGCTTCCGCAAACGCATCCGCCGCCTGCCGCTGCCACCCCGGCAGCGCATGCGCGTAGATGTCCGACGTGATGGACACGCTCGCATGTCCCAGCCGCTTGCTCACCACGACTATATTCTGCCCAGCCTGGAGGGTGACCGAGGCATGGAAGTGCCGCAGGCTCCGCACCGTCATCGCTTCGTGCCCAACTCGGCGCCCCAGGGCGCTCACCGCCCGGGTCAGCTGCATTGGGTTGATCCATTCCCCTGTAGGCCCAGCGAACACCCACTCATGGTCCTGGTATGCCTCCCGCATCACGCGCTTGATCTGCCCCTGGCTCGCTCGATGCGCCCCCAGCACCTCCAGCGTGCCCGCGTCCAGGTCCACCGTGCGCCTCCCGCTCTCCGTCTTCGGCGGCTCCAGGATCAGCCCCCGCTCCCGGCTGCGCACCAGCGAACCCTCTATCCTTAGGTACCCGTGGTCCAGATCCACGTTCCGCCACTGCAGCCCCAGCGCCTCCCCGCGCCGCAACCCTGTGTAGGCGATCAAATGGATGCAGGCGAAGAGGTGGTGTTCTTCCTCGCGCGCAAGCGCAAGGGCGTCCCGGACGACCGCGATGTCCGGTGGATGGACCTCGCGCCGCGCGAGTGGTGGTGCCGACACGAGGGCTGCGGGGTTGCGGTAGATCAACTCCATCCGGAGGGCATGCTTCAGCGCTCCAGCCAGCACGGTGTGGACGAGGTGAACGCCCTTCGCCGACAGCTTCTTGCTGAGGCTGGCTTCAAGTGCCTGGACGTGCGACGGAGTGAGCTTAACCAGGTCGATGTGCCCGATGGCAGGAGCGATGTGCCTGTCAATGATCTCCTGATACCGCTCCTTCGTGCGCTGCCGCCTGAGCGGTGTGATGCGCTCGGCCATCCACCGGTCAAACCAGTCTCGCAGCAACAATTCCCCTGTGGGAGGTAATCCGATACCCTTGTCCACGGCAGAGAGGAATTCCCGCAGCTTGCGCTGGGCCTGGGCCTTGGTGCCTCGGACTGTGACGTATCGGCGCTCACGCCGCCCGAGGGCGCCCCGGCCGGTATCAATCGTCAACTCCCAGGAGCCGGGGCTGCGCTGCCGGAGACTGCCGTTCATGGGGCTAGCAACGTCCCCTCACAGCGTTCTCGCCACCCAGCGGACCTCACCCATGATGTCCGTTCCATAGTTCAGCAGGGCGGGCTCCCAGTCGGGGTTGTCGCTCATGGCGAGCCAGCGGTTCTTCTCATCCTTACCCAACCGCTTTACGACCAGACCTTCCTCAGTCCGCATGACGTATATGTGCCCCTCGTGCGGCTCTTGACGGTCGCGGTCCACCAGAATGGCGCAGCCATCGGGCAGGGTTGGCTCCATGGACGCCCCACGGACGCTGATGATGTTGCTTCGTGAGTTTTTTATCCCCTGCCGGCCCAGCCAGTCGCTCCGGAACCACAAGAGGCCCACCGGCGTCTCGTCGTACACCTCCGCGCCAACGCCTGCGGCCGAAGCTATCTCCAGCACCTCCACCGGGCGTCTTTCATCCCAGTCATGCCCATTGGCGTCGTAGCTCGCCCTGATCTCGGCGATGGGGGCCGCCCCCGACAACTGGATTGAAGGCGTCGGATCGTTGGTGAGGCCGACCAAGTAGTCCAGCGAGACGCCGAGCGCCCTCGCGGCATTGGTCGCGCCATCAAGCCTGAGAGATGTATGCCCGGACTCTGCCCGTGAGATGGTGGAGGGGTCGTAGCGGCCTCCCATTGCTGCCGCAAGCTCAACCTGCAACAGGCCAGCTCGCTTTCGGGCTTCTGCCAATCGCACTCCTATCATGGGATTCGAACGTCGAACCATTTACCGCATCATCATGCGATAGCTAGCGGATACCGTGTTACCTCATACCACACTTCGTACCACATACCCCTCTAAGTGTTCTTGAAGGCACCTCCCGCCGCTACACTGCCAACAGGGGCTGCATATTCGCTGATGGAATCAGAAGACCAAGCGTCCCACAGGAACCAGGCCCTGTAGCAAGCCCGCCATTCAACTCAAACCGCGGATGCCCGCCTTATCGAGCACCGCGCCCTCCACACAGATCGGGACCCGCGAGCGCAGGCCCATCGCGATGGCGTCGCTCGGGCGGCAGTTCAACTCGACGATCTCCCAGTCGCGCGCGATGACTACCTTGGCGAAGAAGGTGTCTTTCCGCAGGCTAGATATCACTACGTGGTCGACCCTGCCCCCGAGACCCTCGATGGCGGCGTGCAGCAAATCGTGCGTGAGCGGGCGCGGCACGAACACCTTCTCCAATATCCCGGCGATGGCGTCAGCCTCGGGCGAGCCGATCCAGATGGGGAGGAAGCGCTGGGAGTCCTTCTCCTTGAGGATCACCACCCGCTGGTCGTAGATCAGGCTGGCCCGGATGCTGTCGATCTCCATCGTCACCATGCCGGCCGTCCTTCCCACCCGCTCATTCGCCTCCACAGGTATCGCTCCTTGGGCCAGCCCGGGCCCATCCCTCTCCTCCTCCACTGAAAACCCGCCGGGGGGCTTCCCATATAGGCGGGTCCTCTCTTGTCAGAACGCCACCCCCACCCAACGCACTTCGCCGATGATGTCCGTCTCCTCGGTGAGCATCAGTGGCGGCCAGTCCGGGTTGTCGCTCAGCAGCCACCAGCCCTGGGCGTTGTGCTTCGCTCGCTTCACCACTAGCCCTTCCTCGGTCCGCATGACGTAGATGCGGCCTTGGCGCAGTTGCTTCTGGCTGCGGTCCACGATGATGGAGCACTTGTTGGGCAGTGTCGGCTCCATCGAGGCGCCGCGCACACCGATGACCTTGCAGTGCTTGGGGTTGATGCGGTGGCGGCGAAGCCAGTCGCGGCGGAAGGGCACGGTGGACGTGACCATCTCGTCGAAGCCCTCGGCCCCGCTACCCGCGGCGGCCGCGACTTCCTCCAACCGCTCGATGTGTTCCTGGTAACCGTCGGCGTCGTACTCGACGCCATAGCTAGCTCGCGTCTCAGCGGTGCTACGGGCAGAAGCACGCCCCTTCGCATCTACATGGCGGTGGGCTGCTTCTGAGAGCTGGGCCGCCGGCGTGGGATCCTCGGTCAGGCCAATGAGATAGTCCAGGGACACGCCGAGCTCGCGGGCTGCATTGACTAACCCATCGACCAGCAGTCCAGAGCGCCCACGCTCAACATCAGAAATCACTGACTGGCTGTAGCGGTCGCCAAGAGCAGCCGCAAGTTCAATCTGTGCGAGCCCTGCCCGTTTCCGTGATGCGGCCAAACGCTGACCCAGTATCGAGCCCATAGATTTCACAGTACCCCTCTCTAGGTGTTGACATATCGATAGGTGCGATGTACCTTCACCATCGAAGGAATCGATTGGAGACAGCCCGCATGATCGGAGAGACGACAGCAGAAATCCGAGGCCGGATGGCCGCGATAGGGGTCACTCAGCAGGAAGTCGCCATTGCTATGGGACTCGAAAGGTCGGCGATAACCCGCTACCTCACCGGCGTTCGCCCCATGCCAGCCGGCTTCGAGGAGCGGGTGTGCGCAGCGCTGGACCGGTTAGAGCGTGCGGAGCGTGCGGCTCAAGAGGCCCGGGCGACAGTGCTGGCGGAGGAGGCATGAGCGACAAACTGGCATTCACTATCCCGGAGGTTGCCGCATCCCTCGGCATCAGCGTCTGGCTGGTGAAGAAGGAGATTTACGGCGGGCGGCTCGCGAGCGTCAAGATCGGGCGACGCACCGTCATCCCGCGGTGGGTCCTCGAAGAGTGGCTCAAGCCATCCGTGTCCGAGCCAGAGCCAGGAATTCGAGCATGACCTTCACCTCGAGGAACGGGGCCGCCACCTTAGCGAAGGCTCCTCCCTCCTCCACGAACCCAGCCAGGTCAGGGTTCGAACCCCCATTAGTAACCACGCCCTGATGAAAAGGCCCCGCCGGAGGTGACGACGGGGCCTAGCACACCCAAGGAGATTAACCCTCCATGAGCGGCCACACCCATCCTACCAACTCCCTGCCCGTGAGTCGCCCGCTTTTGGGGACCCCGCGGCGCGAGACCTTGACCTGTACGTCCAGCACGAGCTGCACGAAGGAAGTAGCGATGACCACACTGCGTGAGAGCACATACGACCGCCTCGAAGTCGCCGGTATCACCCGCGAGCACCTCGAGGAGCTGCTCGCCCATTTCCGCCGGAGTGTGCTCCGCGGCGAGACGATGTCGGTCATCGACCACCTGGTGGCCGCACTGGCCGACGAGATCGACTACCTGACGGCGGTCCGTGACGAGGCCACGTCATGCAAGAACAGCGACGAGGTCGCGTAGCCATGCGGAACACGCGCGCGTCCCTGGTGGCATTCATCGAGCGCGGCGGCGGGGGCTAGGGCCATGAGTCGCACAACTTCGTTCAACGCTGCTGGGCGGATTCTCAATGCGAACCCAGAAGCCGAGGTATTCAGCCTTCGCTGCAACTGCGGCTGGGCAGTGGACGAAAACAGGCCCCACGTGATGAATCGCATCGAGTCGCATTTCGCCTGGCCCGATGCCAATTCGAGCGAGCACGTCGAGGTAGTGCCGGAGTCCTAGCCATGCCCGAAGTACTCCGAACAGCCCTGTGGGTAGCAACCGGCGCTACCGGCGCCTTGATGGCGCTCGCGCTAGGAACGCTGGCCCTGCACTGGCTCCGGTGCCAGCGACAACGACGCCGCAACTGGCGGCCATGGAGGAAATGATGGAACTAGATCACAGCCTACCAACGAGAGCCGAGTTCGAGCAGTACGAGAGGGTTCGGTAGTCCGGCGAGCTGGAGCATCTACCGCCTAGGGAAGGGCCGCCAGGAAGCGAAACGGCTGCACCAGAACCAGGAGTACGAACATGACGGCGCCGACGATGCACATCACACTTAGCAACCGCAGTGTCGCCGGATCGGCCTGGGATTCCTCTGCCGCGGCGAAGAGGACCGCCGCAGTGACAGCCAGCACGATCGTGATCAAGACAGCGAAGCCGAGCTCGAGCGCCGCTGGTGGCACGCAATGAGCCGGAGGTGGACGGACCTGGCCGTCAGCTATTTGCTGGCGTTCGCGTTGGGCATGATCCTCATCAGTCTGCCGCCCTTATGGCGGGAGACGGGATGGATGTTGGGCGCTGCGGTGCTTGCTGGGCTTCTGCTCATGCTCGGGATGTTCGCAGACACGGTCCGCTCCCTAGTCCTGTCGCAGCAGTTTGACGATAGCCGCCCCCCCGGCGATGAGGACCACTCCGAAGAGGAGCGTGGCCGAGCTCTCCCACAAGGTCAGCCCAGCCGCCACCAGGAGGATGCCGGCGACGATGAGAACAAGTCCGATGAGGCGTAGATCTCCATGAAGCCCCCTCCCTCCCAGGATTTCAGGTGCGCAGCACACTACCACCGCGCCTGCACGTGCTGCTGGCGTAGCCATGGAAGACGAGCGCAGAGACGCCTGTACCGCCGCCGCAACGGCTGCCGTCGCCATCGCCGTCGGGGGCGCTGTAGCCGTGAGGGACTGGGGAGACACGCAATGAGCAACATCGTCATCGACCAGCAAACCTTCAACGCCGTCTTCGAGCAACTAGAACGGACGGCCAAGGCTTATGTCGAGCAGCAGATGTGGAACAAGGTCCTGCTCAACCGGATGACCGAGATGGAAGACCACATGCGTTGGCTCCAGCACGTGCAAGAGCACCAGCTGAACCTCTGGCGCGAGGAGGCGCTGGAGTTCCGCAGAGCTCACGACGTCATAGGCAGCGAATTCCTGCACCGAGCAATGGACTCCAGGATGGCAGGACTCGACCTTTTGGCAGAGACAGATGATCCGTTCCCCGTGGTTGGGGCCACGCAGGAACGACACTCCCCAGGCGCGGGGGCAACGACCACCAACGTTCGGGAGCAACCTGGGTGAACCAACTTGGCCCACCGGAATACACAGAACGGGCCGGCATCCACACCTTTGTGTGGCCCGAGCAGTTCAAGGTGCGCGTCGACCGCATCCAGCAGTCCCAGTCCCGCGGTGACATCCAGGCGGAAGTCGCCGTTGAGTCGCTGCGCCCAGGCGAGGTTGGGCACATCACCCGCGCGCGCGTCAACCTGCTCACAACGGTGGGTAAGAACGCGGTGGTGCGGGCCTGCAAGGAGAAGGTGCCTGACATCGAATGGCTCCACCTGGTCGACACCGCCTTCGAGCAGGTCATCCGTAAGGCCCGTGAGGGCGAACCAGCTGTGTTGCTCGCCGATGTCGAAGCCAGTGAGGCAATCGACTGGCGTCTTTATCCAATCCTCCCAGAGGGGTTGGTGGCCATGCTGTTCGGCCTCGGCGGCAGTCTCAAGACATATCTGGCCGGCTATTGGGCTTACCTCGTTGCGTTGGGACTCAACGGAGCCGAGCCTGGCAACGTGCTCATTCTGGACTGGGAATCGAACAAGGACGATTGGTCGAGGCGCATGAAGATGATCGCTGAATCGATGGGCCACGGAGAGGCGCCCAACATCGCCCACCGATTCTGTGCGTTGCCCCTGGCGCAGGACATTGAGGAGATACAGCGGATGGGCGCCGACCTCGGCACCGATCTCTACATCATCGACTCAGCCATGTATGCCTGCGGCGGCGAGCCCGAGAAGGCCGACCCCGTGCTCACGTTGTTTCGAGGAGTCAGGGCCCTCCACAAGTCGACCTTGATCATCGGCCACGTCAACAATACCGAGGACACCAAGCGCCCCTATGGCAACGTCGCTTGGTGGAACTCGTCTCGCAATCTGTTCCAAGTCCAAGCCCGCCAGGAAGCCGGTAGCCCGGCCGTGGATGTCGGGCTCTACAACCGGAAGACCAACGTTGGCCAGATCATGCCCCCTATCGGCTACGGCATCGAGTTCCATCAACAAGCCTCTCTTCGGTACACGCCAGGCGACTGGGTGAAGTTCAGCAGCGCCTCCGTAAAGGACGTGCCTGAGCTCGCCGAGCACCTGCCCGACGCGGACCGGGTGAAGAACGCACTGGCGAACGAGGGGCGGTCGACAGCACCCCACATCGCCGAGGCGACAGGGATTAGAGAGAACCACGTAAGAGCAGTTCTGAGCCGAATGGGCGGGCGGAATCAGGTCAAGAAGTTCGGCGACGAGTGGGCCTTGCTCCAGCCGGTAGAGCAGGCGCAACAGGCATGAGCGCAACAGCAAGCGGTGCATTCCTCACCGAGCAGTCCACTGCCTGCTGCAACAGTTGCGCAACAAGTTGCGGTTGGCAGCGCAACAGGCAGGGGCGCAACAGAGCGCAACAGCAAGCGGTGCATTCCTCACCGAGCAGTCCACTGCCTGCTGCAACAGTTGCGCAACAAGTTGCGGTTGGCAGCGCAACAGGCAGGGGCGCAACAGAGCGCAACAGCAAGCGGTGCATTCCTCACCGAGCAGTCCACTGCCTGCTGCAACAGTTGCGCAACAAGTTGCGGTTGGCAGCGCAACAGGCAGGGGCGCAACAGAGCGCAACAGCAAGCGGTGCATTCCTCACCGAGCAGTCCACTGCCTGCTGCAACAGTTGCGCAACAAGTTGCGGTTGGCAGCGCAACAGCAGGGGCTCACACACCCTCTTAGGGGTGTGCCCTTGTTGCGGTGTTGTTGCGGAGGAAAGAGGAAGAGTCATCCAAACCCGGCTCGAAGGGGCCAAGCAGGAGGCGCTGGCGTGAACCTCGTCGACCCCTGGCAGTGGAACGACGCGACGTGTGCTGGCTGTAGGTACGCCGGGACAGCAGAGCAGAAGAGACGTGTGCTGGCTGTAGGGACGCCGGGACAGCAGAGCAGAAGAAAGGAGCGAGGGCATGAGCTTCACCAGAGACATCGCCGAGGAGGGCTACCGCGGCTACTGCATACGGTGCCATGCCGACCGGCCCATCGCGGACCCATGCGAGGCATGGCACCCCAACCGCCAGGGCTCCCTAACGCGCCACGTCCGCGGCTCCTGCATCGCCTGCGGCACCACCGTGGAGCGCATCGTCGGCAACGTGGCTCCGCAGGCGCCGGAACGATCGGAGCGTATCGAGCCCCACATCCCACCCCACGTCGCGGGCCTCCTGAGCCACGACGCATGCCCGCGCTGTGGGGGCTACATCGACCTGCGCCTGGACGACCGCAACCCGCTGTACCGCGAGGCCCGCTGCATCCACTGCGGCTGGGCCGGCGACACCGTGGAGGCGGACGGCGCGGAGGCTGTGGCGTGAAGACACGAAAGCGCATCGAACGCCTAACCGCAGCGCAAACGGCCCGCTTCGGTGAGTACGTGGAGCGATGGACAGCCATCGGGCTTTCTACCGAGCCTGCCGACCGGCCCACTGCTGAAGCGGCGATCGCCACTATGTACCGCTGCGGTGGCCTCGAGCCCCCTCAGCACATCGTTTGGTGCAAATCGCCCCTCAGCATGTTGCTCACAGCCGCCGTGCTACGCCGCAGGGACTCGGTCAGGGCCTCGCTCAGGGACTCGGTCGAAGACTCGGTCAGGGCCTCGGTCAGGGACTCGGTCGAGGACTCGGTCGGGGCCTCGGTCGGGGCCACGGTCAGGGACTCGGTCGAAGACTCGGTCAGGGCCTCGGTCAGGGACTCGGTCGGGGCCACGGTCGGGGCCTCGGTCGGGGCCACGGTCAGGGACTCGGTCGGGGCCACGGTTAGGGACTCGGTCGAGGACTCGGTCGGGGCCACGGTCAGGGACTCGGTGTGGGACTCGGTCGAGGACTCGGTCAGGGCCTCGGTCTGGGACTCGGTCGGGGCCTCAGTCGGGGACTCGGTCGGGGACTCGGTCTGGGACTCGGTCTGGGGGCAACATGAGGCTTACTGGCTAGCCTTCTACGCCTACTTCCGAGAGGTCTGTGGGATTGAAGAGGAGACGAAGCAACTAGACGGACTGCTCGCTCTGAGCAAGAGCGCCGGGTGGGCCTTGCCCTACCGTGACATCTGCTTCGTCTCTGAGCGCCACACGACGCTCCTTCGTGATGAGCGCGGACGGCTGCATGCGGAAGACGGGCCAGCTGTTCGGTACCCCGACGGTTGGGCCGTCTGGGCCTGGCATGGCGTCCGGGTGCCTCAAGAGGTCATCGAGCAGCCCGAGACGCTGAGTGTCACGGCCGCTTTGGGTGAGCCGAACACCGAGGTTCGACGGGTCATGCTGACGCGGATCGGAGCCGACCGACTGAGCGCGGAGTTGCCCGCCGGCGTCATAGACAGCGATGTCGACGGTCGAGGGATGCCGCGCAGGCTGTTCACCCTCGGTGACATCACGGACCGCCGCTTCATCGCTTACACCTGCCCCAGTACCGGCCGTGAGTACCCAGCACAGCCCGTTCCGCCGCAAGTGGACACCTGTGCTGAGGCTGTGGCCTGGCGCTTCGGGGCACTGGACATCAACGAGTTCGGGAACAAGACCAAGCAGTTCGATTACACACCCTCGGTTGAGGGATAAAGAAGGAGAGAACCAATGGAGAAGCAAATCCGCAATGGCGACGTGTTCCTGCGACGTATCGAGGGCCTGCCTCAGGGTGCCGAGCGCCGGGCAATGCCACGGCCCGAGGTGTTGGCATACGGGGAGGTCACGGGCCACAGCCACCAGATCACCGGCGCTGTCGTGGAGCGCTACGACCACGACGGCCGGGCCTACGTGCTGCTGGACCAGGCTGGCGTGCTCACCCATGAGGAGCACGGCACGGCGGACCTGGAGGCCGGTGCCTACGAGCTCATCATCGAGCGGGACTACGACCCGTCCGAGTACGCGCGCCAAGTTGTGGACTAGCAAGCCATGACGCACCTGAACGAGCTCACCATCACGAAGCCGTGCCCGCGGTGCGGCAACGACCTCACGGTCCGCGTGGATGGCGAGACGGGTGTGGAGGTCCTCGGCTGCACCGAGCACCCGGACTGCCAGCACACGGAGCCGCTCCCCATGAGCATCGTCATGGAGCAGGGAGTGGCGCGGCTGGAGGGATTCTAGCGATGGTCAACACCTTCGACGGGCCTTGGTGCTCCTGCATGGAGTGCATGCAGCTGGAGGTCCACGACCGGGCGCCCGCACGGCATGACGACGACTGCGAGTGCTACCACTGTTGGACGGGCGAGGATCAGGCGGAGTCGCTGGCCGACGGCGGCGACGGCAGGAAGCCTCGCACGGTGGTGCCGCATGGCTGACCACAGCGCCATCGCGTGGACGGATGCGACCTGGAACCCAGTGACGGGCTGCACCAAGGTCTCGCCGGGCTGCGACCACTGCTACGCCGAGCGCATCGCGGAGACGAAGCGAGGCACGCCCGCCTTCCCCGTCGGGTTCGACGTGCAGCTGCGCCCGCACAAGCTCAAGGACCCCCTGCGCTGGAAGACGCCGCGGCGGGTGTTCGTCAACTCCATGTCGGACCTGTTCCACCGGGCGGTCCCGGACGAGTACCTGCGGACCGTGTGGGACACGATGCTGGAGGCCGACCACCACACCTACCAGGTGCTGACGAAGCGCCCCCACCGTATGGCGCACAAGGTACGGACGCTCGGGCTACAGCCTGCTGCCCACATCTGGCTCGGGACGTCTGCCGAGGACCAGCGCTGGGCGGACAGCCGCATCCCGGCCCTACTGTCCATCGATACCCAGGTGCGGTTCGTCTCGGCCGAACCCCTGCTGGGAGCCATCGACCTGACCCCGTGGCTTGGCGGGCTGGCGTGGGTGATCGCCGGCGGGGAGTCGGGGCCGGGGCGCCGGTCGATGGAGCTCGCGTGGGCAAGGTCCTTGCGGGACCAGTGTTACGCCACCGGCACCGCTTACTTCTACAAGCAGGGGAACGCCTTCCGTAGCGGGCAGGACCGCTACCTGGACGGGCGCACCTGGGACGAGTTCCCGGATGCCTGACTGGAGCATCCGCCAGGGCGATGTGCTGGACCGGCTACGGGAGATGCCGGACGAGAGCGTGCATTGCTGCGTGACCTCGCCTCCCTACTGGGGGCTGCGCGATTACGGCGTGGACGGCGCCTACGGCTTGGAGCCGACGCTGGATGAGTACATCGAGCGCATGGTCGAGGTGTTCCGCGAGGTGCGGCGAGTGCTGCGGAAGGACGGGACGCTGTGGCTGAACCTTGGGGACGCGTACGCAGGGAGCGGTAAGCGTATGAACGCTGACGGAACGCACTCAGTCGGCGCAAAACAGGAGACGAACATAGGTAGCCTCAGCGCTCCGGTGAAATCGAAGCGAATGCCGAGGGGCGACGGTAGATGGGGTGGCGGCGATAGCTACGTGCCGGAACTCAAACCCAAAGATCTGATTGGCCTGCCCTGGCGCGTGGCATTCGCGTTGCAAGCCGATGGCTGGTGGCTGCGGTCAGACATCTGCTGGCACAAACTCAATCCGATGCCCGAGAGCGTCCGGGACCGGCCAACGCGGGAGCATGAGTACGTGTTCCTGCTGAGCAAGTCGGCTCGCTACTTCTACGACGCCGACGCTATTAGAACACCGGGGCAAGAGCGCATAGGCCAAGCAGGGACATTCAGCAGGAACGGAGCAGTATCCGAACTCGTCATTCCCGGACAAACCGCAGCGGAACATCGTTTGCGAGATGACCGTGTTCCCGCCGGAGCCAACGCCCGCACGGTCTGGAGCATCGCCACGCAGGGATTCCCCGGCGCACACTTCGCCACGTTTCCAGAGAAGCTGGTCGAGCCGTGCATCCTGGCAGGCACATCGGAGCGCGGCGTATGCGGCGTGACGGGCGCACCGTGGGAGCGGACGGTGGATAGGGAATCAATCGAATTGCGACCCAATTCCGTTTCAATCAGGGGCAACTCTCCCAGTTCTAATGCTTCGATGGGTGGGGCGCAGCGGGGAGCGATGGCGGTAAAGACACAAACCACCGGCTGGCAGCCCACCTGCGACCACGACGCCGAGCCGGTCCCAGCGACCGTGCTTGACCCGTTCTGTGGCAGCGGCACCACGGGCGTCGTTGCACTACGGCATGGGCGCTCGTTCATCGGTATCGAGCTGAACCCGGAGTACGTCGAGCTCGCGCGCCAGCGAGTCATCGGTGATGCGCCGTTGTTCCACGCCGCGGCAGAGGTGGTGGCGTGACATGGGTCCCGTCTCCGCGACGTCGCGGTCGCACGAGCCCTCGTCATGGAAGACGCGACGGACTATCGCTTGAGGAGGCCGTCGTGACCGACAAGGAATACCGAGCGCTCAAGGGCCAGCTCAGGAGCTTCGTTGCCATGTGGGAGACGCGCCTCGGTCTACGCTGGTGGACGCTCCACGTCGCGTACGACCGTACCGGCGCGGGCCACCGGCGAGCTGAGGGGGAAGGTCCGGACCGGGTCGCCGTCGCGGCGACGTGCAAGGCGGACTGGCGCTATTTGGAGGCGACTATCACCTTCAACATGCCCGAGCTGCTCGGGTGGACCTGGCGCGTCCAGTACCCGCATCGCAAGAGCCCCGACCTCTACGTTGTCATTCCCGATGAACCGAAGGGGCGAGCCAAGCCCAAGCCGCCAAGCGTCCATTGCTGCCAGGAAGGATGCCCGGGCCCGGACTTTGCATGGGAGGGCATGGCTTGGCTCAACCACATCGAAAAGCACGCCGGAAGGCTGCTCAGCAAGCGGAGGGCGGCAACTGCCGCTTAAGGCCATGAGTCGCACAACATCATTGAATGCTGCTGAACGGGCTTTCGAGGCCAACCAAGATGCTTTTCTATTCAGCCTCGCATGCAACTGCGGTTGGGTGGTGAACGAAAACAGACCCCACGTGAAGAAGCGAATCTGGAACCACCTCAGTTACCCAGACGCAAGCAGCCATGAACACGTTGAGGTACTACCGGAGTAGGCCAGCATGGACGTAACGCCTTTGAATCTACCGCCAAGCCTAGGGTTCCTTTGCGCCATGCAAGACCACGGCGAATGCCCCGGCAGCTACCACAATGAGGGCGAGGGAGACGGCCGAAGTGGGGCCCATCACCGCCAACGCGCCGGCGTATCTGACGGGGGCTGCTTCGGAGGAGTTGGGCCCTCAGGTGGCGGAGGCGCTGGCGCGGCCCGTGGGCAAGCTTGAGCCTCCGCTGCGGCTGCCCGCCGGCTTTCCGGTGGCGGAGATGGCGTCAAACGTAGGTATTGCCCTGCGCGGGCTGCCCCTGCGAGGGCTGCATTGACCGAGCAGGTCGTTGCGGCGGTGCTCGGAGCGCTTATGGGTGCGTCGGTGGGGAGCTTTCTCAACGTCGTCGCGGACCGCGTCCCGAACGGCGCTTCGTTGGTCCACCCGCCGTCACACTGCCCGGCCTGCGAGCACCGGCTCGCGGCGTGGGAGCTGGTCCCCGTCCTGAGCTACCTCGCGCTGCGGGGCCGTTGCCGCGCCTGTGGGGCGACCATCCCCTGGCGGCTGACCGTGGTGGAGGCGCTGACGGCCGTCATCTTCGGCTATTTGGCGTGGCGGTACGGCCTCGGAATCGACGCTGTGCTGCTGTTCGTGGCGATGGCGTTTCTCATCGTCATCGCTATCATCGACTTCGAGCACCGACTGGTGCTGAACAAGGTGCTCGTGGCCGCGCTGCCGGTTGCACTGGCGAGCGCGCCGCTCTGGTCCGCGTCGCTGCGCGACCCGGTTTTCGCGGTGGGGCCGAGGGAGGCGGCGGCGCTGTTGGACGCCGTGATAGGCGGTGCGGTCGGGTTCGCGGTTTTCGTGGTGCTGGCGGCGCTGGCGCGAGGCGGCCTGGGCGGGGGCGATGTGAAGTTTGCCGCTGTCATTGGAGCGTGGACGGGGTTGCGCGTGCTTCCGGTGGCGTTGATGCTCGCGGTGGTTTTAGCAGGACTTCTCGCAATATTGCTCCTGGTATTCCGCTTGCGCAGTCGGAAAGACGCTATCCCTTTCGCTCCTTACTTGGCCGTTGGTACTGGCGTGAGCTTGGTCTGGGGCCAGACCATCGGCGATTGGTACCTGGATTTGCTGACCTAAGCCCAGAGAAATCGCTACGCTAACTCGCGAGAAACTCAGGGACCTTCAAGGATCGGTGCACGTCGAGTATGGGTGGGCCTGGAGAGCGGAAAGACCTCCGCCAAGCTGACCATTCGGGACAACGGCAGGGGCTTCCCCGCTGACCGGCCCGCGGGACACGGCCGGCGCATTATGCTTGAGCGCGCCGAGAGCATCGGTGCGACACTGGAGATCGTGAGCGAGCTGGGTGCGGGGACTGAGGTGAAGGTCTCGTACGGACAGGACGAATGACCGTGCTTATGGCCCCGGGCCCTGGAGCCGGTGGACTGAGCTCGTGGCGGCAACGAAATGCACGAGGAGTTGAGCGGTGAGTGAACAGATTGGCGTCATGCTGGTGGACGATCACGAGTTGGTCCGGACCGCGAGATAGAGAACCCCGACGTGCGCGTGTCTCGGAACCTGCCGCTGGTGGACGGAACGGGCTGGCGTGTGCGCGCCTGGGGGCCTGCCGATGTGATCTGGACTCTGCGGGCCTACGCACTCTGCACGCATCTCTCGCTGGTGCCATAAGCCCATGACAGCGGTCCTGCTTGTCTGGCTATCGGGCGTGTTGAGCGCAGTCTACGTCGTGCTGTTCGTCACGGGCTGGCTAGAATCCAAACGTCGATCCCACCCAAAGCCCGAGAACGAAACCGGCGATCAGGATGATAATTGCGCCCACGGCTACCAGTTGTAGTCCATGAAGATGATAAGCAGCCCGAACATGACGATGCCGATTGAGAGCCAGCCGCGCAGCCTCATGCCTTCACCCTCTTAGCTCGGTTGGTCTGGATGCGGTGACGGACACGTTCGAGGGGACTGTCGCCGCCCGTGGCTTCCTCCCAGGCCGTGTCTATCAGCAGGAACATCCAGAGCACGAATAGGACCAGCAGAGCCCACCCCATGAACGGCGAGCTGTAGACGGCGAAGGACTGAACCGACAAGCCCAGGAACACCACCGCGGCAGCGAGTACGGGTAGCGTGTTCATCGCGTGGCCGTGTCTCCCTTCACCCTGAACCCGATCTGTTGCAATGCGGCACCGAAGTCGCCGGCGTTCGCCTCCATCGCGAAGTACCCTGCGGCCTTCAGCGCGCGCAACGCCGCGCTTACGCTAAGGCTTGTGGACGCTGCGAAGTGCTCGCGCAGGTCGAATACCTCGGGCTTAGGCCCGGTCGGCGTCAGCGAGTCCGCAGACGGCCGCTGCTCGCCCGTTGGGTCGTCTTCCTCCCCAGGTGCCGAGAGCAAGTCCGGGCTCATCTCCCGAAGCCACTCCTGGGGGTCGAACCCGAAGCGGCCCCACTCCTTATCGGCGAGCAGGGCGCGCACTTCCTCGTCAACGTAGGCCGTGTTGACGCGCTGCTGGTCGAAATACTGGCCGAACACCCATTGCGTGCCCTCGAGCGGGATCATCCAATCGGCCTCTTCCTTCATCGGGGGCCAATACCGCTTCTTGCGCTGATGCATGATGTTGCCGTGCCAGTCGTGGACGTAGAGGTTGATTCCCTTGCCGTTCCACCACATCTCGGCTTCTACGAAGTAGTCGATCTGCCACAGCACCCAGCGGTCAATCTGTGCCGCGTTCTGCGTGGTGACGATGGCTTCGAGGTTCAGCTTCCGCAGCTGGGTCAACACCATGCCCATGCTCACGTTAACCCGGGTCAACGACTTGCGGGCGGCGGCTGACTCTTGAATCTCGTCAATGAGCAGCAGCCCGTCACGGATGTTCGTGCCTAGCGGGTTCGTCAGGTGGGCAACGAGGTCGGGATCACAGACGTGGGCGAGCTTGTGGATGTAGTTGGCGTAGACGCGCTTACCCTGGCCGTCGCGCTCGTAGCCAGCGGCCATCGCGGCACCCACGGCCGTCATGGTGGCCGTCTTACCCTTACCACGCCGGCCGAGCAGCATAATGATGCGCGGATACCACGGCACCGAGCTCCGCGGCAGGTCCGCGAGCGATTCCAAGATCATCGCGTCGCCGTGGCTCGGCGCCCACTCGCCGCCCACGGCGCCCAGGTTCGCGAGGCTCGCGGTGCTGGTGCGCGCCGCTATTCGTTTGAGCGTCAAGTACGCGCTTCCTGTGGCGCGTTCATGGTCGTGGCATTGAGCGCGGCCAGTTGGCGCTGCTCCTGATAGACGCGGGTGGCGGTCATCACCTCGACCACCGACTGCGCGCCGGCACCCATCTTCACCATCCGCATAGCGGTGACGTAGATGGGCAATTCGATCTCGCGATGGTGGATCCCGCGATCGTGACCTGCCTCGGCAATCATCCGCATCATCAGCACCACGTCATTCGCGTCGTGGACCGCGCCGAGAATGAGCGAGTCCATGAGGTCGGTCGGCGCCCGCATGTACTCGTCAAGCGGCGATGATTGCCCGTTGGGCATCTGCACGCGGACCGTGTCTTCGATGCTGCGCTGGTTCGCCCGTATGCGCTCGGTGGGCGAGCTCTGCCCGCCGCCGGCGCCGTTCCCTTTGTTCGTCATGCTGGCGGTGGCCCCCCTGTGTCCTGCATCAAGAAAACGAACACGCCGAGCATGGCCATTGCCATCAACAGCGAGCCGGTGGCGATGGCATTTGCAAAGGTGTTCGACTCATTCTCACGTTTCGAGTACCAGGCGCGCCCCGTCTTCTGCTGGACGCGCTCAAACAGGTACTCAGCCGTAAACTTTCGCCGGGTCAGTTCGGCGTCGCCGCTCTCCTCGTCCTTGAACAGGTCCGGGTTGGTGAATTGGGCATAGAGAGGGTCGGAGTAGATCGGCGTGACGGTGGGCGTCATGCCTTTCTCGTACGGTGTGAATTCCTCAATCACCATGCCCTGCGCCAGGTCGACCTTGAATTCCCACTCGCCCAGCTGCCGGCGCACCCACCACAGCGGGCGGAAGCGCAGGAAGTAGCGCCGCAGGACTTTGGGGCCGAGCGCGTAGCCGGGTACGAAGCCGATGCCGAGCGCGGCAACGCTGGCGTAGTACAGGTGCCCGAACGCGCCGAGGAGTGCGCCAACGAAGCCAGCGGCGACGAAGCCCGCCGCCAACATGACAACCGCGGCCATCAAGGCGACACCCATTCGCCAATAGCCAAGGTCCGGCAGGGTGCGTGCCTCTGATCCAAACGCTGCGTACATGACTGCCGCCGGCGCCGTGGCGAAGAAGTTGCGCGGCTTGGCGATCACCAGCACGAGCTCATAGCCCGCCGGTAATCCCGCACTCTCGTTGGCGCCGCGGACGGCACGTACGGCGTCATGCTGCCATTGTTGGATGCGTTGGGGCGCGTGGATCACGATGCGAGCACCTGTGTCGAGAAGTCGCGCCCGAAGGCGAACCAAAAGGCGATCAGCGCCATGGCGGACATGATGACCAGCATGGCCATGCTCGCCAGCCGGTAACGCTGGCCGGCAACATCCTTCGCCTTGTCATCGTTCTCGGCCCATGTCATCGCCATGGGCGCCGTAGCCGCCACCGCGGCCTGATGTTCAAGTTGGTCCATCTCGGGCGGCACCTGGCCTCCCGGATGGAACGGAATTATGTCCGACGACTCCACCGCCATGAGGAATGCCGTGGTCATCGGATCGGGATCGGGAGCCTTTGCCAGGGCCAATGCCTCGATCGTCTCAACGATGACCGGCCTATTGAACGAGAAGACCCGATCGGTAGAGACGGTATGGGCCTGTTTGCCCTTCTCGTTAATTAGGAGGTTCCTGGCGACCTTCCCTTTGCCCAAACGGTGCTGACGGTCAGCCTGGTGGTACAGGATCGTCATTTTGTTGCTCATGCGGTGAGCTCCTTCAGGTATTCGGGGTTTTCGATGGCCAGCCAGTAGAGGGCCCAGCCGCCAGGCTGGGTGTCAACCTTGTCCACCAATGCTTGGAAGGGTTCATCACCGAGGCGTCGTTGCTCGAGGAGCAGATAGACCATGCGGCTGAGCGGGGCGGGGCCAGGATGCTGCGGGTGTTTCGTCTTGGAAGATAGAAACCAGCGGCGCACATTCTCAGGCGATGCGTAGTCGAGCATCCGAGTGAGCTTGCCAGGCGAGGCATCGAGCGTTGCACTCGCCCACTCCACGACGTGCCCACTGAATGCCGATGCTGCTCGGATACGCACTCTTGGTATGTACAACATGTAGTAGGTGCGGCACACGTGTGCCAGCCACACTTTCGTGTCGGTGCGATGAAACGTCATGGTGCCGACAATGCACAAGGCCATTACGCCCGCCGCATTGATAGTCGCCGCGCTGTTCGCCATTTTCATCATGGCGAGCGTCATCGCAGGCCCTACCGGCTTGCGCCAGACCGCGCTCGATAACGTCACCGACGACCCCGCGACCACGATCTTCAACCTCTCCGGCCTCATGTGGGTGATGTTCGCCATCGTCCCGCTGACGCTGGCCTTTCTCATGTGGGGACTAAGGAGCAGGTAGGGGGAGGCTGATACATGGCCACACTAGAACTCAGCCCTAGCACCGCAGACGCACGCGCCGTCATATCGCAACGCCTGGCGACTAGCAGCCAGGCCATTTACCGCACCCGCAAGGCGCCCAAAGACGTGCTGGTCGTCAAAGAGGGGAGCAGGCGCACCACTGTCGGGCGTGGCACCACCGGCATCCCCGTGGGCTCCCGTGTCTTCGACCGCGGTAGCGGTCGTGAAGGCGTTGTTATCGGCACATTCAAGCAGGGGGCTCTCGGCGATACCCGTTTACTCGTGCTGTTCTCGGTGAAAGGGACTATCCCTGGCGATTTCAAGCCCCGCGATCTTGACGTGATCGAACGCCCGGCAGGCTTCACAAAACCTCGTGGTTTTGCCAGTCGTGCGCTTGGCAGCAAACGACTACAGGGCTTCGCTGGTAGTGCTGCGTCACTAGGCAGCAGCGCCTTCCTGGGCGTTTCTTTGCCGGGCGAGCCATCTCGAAAGCCTCGCGCCAAGAAGACGGCAGCTAAGAAGACAACGGCCAAGAAAAAGCCAGTCACTCGGGCTCCACGCCCGCGTGGATTCCGAACAAGGCAAATGGGACGCTGATACGCGGCCCTTCGGGGCCGTGGTAATCGCGAGCTCGTACGGGGCCGCGGTCGTGCAGCCAGCAGGGAGTTGGCGGGCGAGTCAACCGTACCGGGAAGGGGGTTACTTATGAAACGACTGATGAAGTTCATGGCGGACCGGACGGCGGAGGGCCAGGCAGCGATCAGGGGCCAGCGGGGAGAGGTCTCCCTCAATCGCTGGGTTCTGATCGTCCTTTCCCTCGTCATCATCGTCTCGATCCTGCCGACGGCCATCGACCAGCTCGCAACCCTCACGGGTGGGGCTTCGTTGGGGTCATACGCGGGCGCGGCGGCGGTGTTTGGCCTGGTGGCGATCGCGGCAGCGGCCGGCCTGATCCTTTGGATGCTCCGCACGACGGGCGGGACCAAGGGCAACTAGCAAAACACGACATCGGCTAGGAGCAATTGGGCAAATCCAATGACGGAGGCTCTGACACATGAAGAAACGCAACGGCATTTCCCACGCCGCGGCCGTGAAGCGGGCCAAGAAGGCAGCGCGTACGCGCAAGCGGAACAGGAGAGGTCGCAAGTAGACCTACAAGCCTGGCCGGCGGTGATGGCCCTGACGGGGGGCACCCTCGCCATCATCGCGGCCAGGCTAATTCTCGATCTCACCTGGCCCCACCAGCTGGGAATCGACGGCGGTTCCTATCTCGTGGGGCTCAACCAACTACGCGGCATCGGCGAGACGGGAACGGCCTTCGAGCGCCTTCCCCTTGGTCCCGGCTGGCTGATGTACCCCTTCGTGGCCCTGTGGGGCACGGGCGCGGGTTTCAAGGTGTTTGCCGCACTCAGTTCCATTCTCCCGCTGACGCCCGCGGTCTACATCTTTGCTCGCGATTACGTGCCCCGCAGGGCTTCTGTCTACATTGCGCTGGCAGTAGGGCTCGGCATGTGGACCGAACAGCTCCACGTGACGGGGACCGGCCCCACCATCGGCTTCGGTTTCCTGCTGCTGGCCATGTGGGGAGTGCGGCGGCTAGCGGTCCAGACGGAATCACGAATCGCTTGGCGCCTAGGGGCCGGCAGCCTAGTCGCCGCACTCCCGCTGATCGCCTTCACGTCGAGCACCGTGGCGGGCATCGCCGCCATCACTCTGCCCATCTGGGCGTTCTATTGGGGCCTGTCGCGGAGGCTCGTCTACGCAGCGGGCGCCGGCGTGGCGCTCTCGTTGCTCGCCTTACCCTGGTACGTGGGTACGCTGGCTAGCGGTCGTTTCTCATACCCGCTCGACCGCGGCTTTGTCTGGCTTGGGCCAATCGACGGCCAGGGCTTCTATCTGGGCCTCGCTGGTGTCGCACTCGGCACTCTCTTTGCCACCCAGCGAGGCCCACTCCGCATCTTTGGCGTGCTGGTGCTGATGCACGCCGTCATGCTCTTTGGGTGGTCGTCGCACGAAGCGGTCATGAACATTATGTTTCGCTCGCGCCATTGGCTGTCCTTCATCGCCACCATCGGCATCGGCGTCATGCTGGTGCAGCGGTGGCCCTACATCTGGCGCCCTGGGCTGCTGGCGCTAATCCTGGCCGTGTTTGTGCCCATGACGGCGTTGTGGGCGCACGTAGATCAGCGCCAGAGCTCGCTATTCATGTCCACTAGCCTCGAGGCCGCGATGATGCTCGCCGATGCGGACCGGGACGGAGGCACCATCATCATGGGCAACCTCGGCGAGGCGACGTGGGGGCAGGCCATCACCGGCGCGCCCGTCATCCACGCATCGGAGCTGGTACCACCGCCCGGCCTGGCCGAGCGCGAGCCGCACATACGTTGCGTGCTGGGCTGGGTGCACGGGTGCAACGTGACGGAATCAATCGAAACCTTGAAAGCCGCGTACGTGGTCGTCGACACCCGCTGGCCGGGTGATAAGTACGAGCTCTACGCCGCACCGGAGAACGAATGGCAAGTTACACAGCAAGCCCCATGGCTCACGCTCGAATACTCCCAGGGCTCCGTTCGAGCCTGGCGGGTATCGAGCTCGTCCATGTAGCAGCTTTCTGGATCGCGGGCGCAACGGCGCTCACGACCGTTCTGGGAAATGGCAGCGACGCTGCGCCCGCGCGTGGCGTGACGTTCAGCTTCGTGGCCTTGGTGGGCGCGATTCTCATGGCGACTAGGCCACGGTTCCTGCTGTGGGGCGTCGTGCTCACGGGCGCGGCAGTATCGGCCAATCTGTGGCTCGACCCGAACACGAGGGCGGGCTACGGGACGTTCATCGAGAACCCGAACCCCGCTGCGTGGATGGTGCTCGTGGCCGCGCTGCTGCTCGTCGTCCAGCGCCGGCCCGCCACCGCCATCGCAGCAGGCATCGTGCTCGCTCCGTTGGCATTGACCGGCTCGCGTCTGGGCGTGGTGGCGTTCTTCGCATCGTTCGGGCTGGTGATCTTGCTGCGGCGAGACGTGCGATGGCATGCCGTCACCGCACTGGCGGTCGCGGCCGCATTCCTTCCGCTCACCGTCGACCACTGGACCGAATTCGCTCGCCAGGATGCGGTAGTCACCGTCTACGCCGAGGAATATGACGCCACCTTCACCATGGAGGTGGGCAGCAATTCAGTAGCGGAGATTTGGGACCGCCTTCTGCTCGGGCAGGTACCGCTGCCGTCCGGTATCGCCACCGGCAGCATGGCGCTGACCTTCTACCACAACACGCCGTTGCAAATAGCCCATGACGCGGGGTGGATAGCGGGGCTTGCCTGGCTATTCATCGTCGCCGCCGCAGTCTGGAAATCACGACGCACGGACCTATTCTTCCCGTTGGTGGGGTTGATCGTGGTGAGCACCCTTGACCAATACACCTGGGGATATGGCGTGGCCGCGCTGGCAGCGTGGGCTTTACTTGCCGAAGCGACACGCGAGGAGGCCCCAAGTGCGTAAGACGATCGCGGCCCTCGGTTCAGCCTTGGTAATTGCCGCATTGGGAGTATCGGCGGCTTTCGCCATCGAGCAGCCCGATGCGGGCGTCGTGCTCAACGACGTGGACGGGTATACAGGAATGCTCGAGGCCGGCGACCTGCTCGTGCTCGCCGAGTATGACATTCCCTACGCGACCATCCCCAGCGACTTCAATGCGGGTGAGTCATTCATCCTGAATCTGAAAACCAGTGCGGGCACCATAGTCGGGACCCATACGCCATACCCGTTCAACGAGAGTGGCTACAACCGGGGCGTGGTGAGCATCTACCTGGCGGCAGCGCAGGTGACGGCGGCGGGTTTCACCTGGCCGTTCAGCGACGACGGTATGACCGTGCAGCTTGTGGGCAACCCCACCATATTTGCTCCACAGCCAACGTCGTCAGTGATCACGTTGGCCGGAGGTCAGTTCCAGAGCACGAGCATGGCGGACGTGAATGAGAGCGCGCTAGAAACCGAAATCCTGTCCGTTGCGACGACCTTGCAGCAGCAATGGCAGGTGACGCTATTGGATGGGTCGAGCTTGTTGAATGACTCCGGCACGCAATACTTCACGCTGGCCATCCCCGGGCTGCGGAACATGGTCGACCGCGTGTTTGCCATCAGCACCGAATCACCCCTGATTCCCACGCCGATTACTGGCACGGGTAGCTATGCGTCTGACGTGACGGACCGCTACTCGGGCAACGCTGTTGCGGACACGCCCTTCGATAGCCTGGCGACGGACACAGGCATTGACTCGCAGGTGTGGAAGGGGATCCTGTTCATGCTGGGCGTCGTGGCCTTCGCGGGATTCGCAGCCGTACGACACGGCGGCGGCGCGGCCATGGGCGCCATCGGTTTCTCAACTATCGTTGGGCTTCCCATCGCGGTAGACCAGGGTTTCGTGGCATGGGCGTTCGGTGCGCTCATCATCGCCGTCATCGTGACCTATGGGCTGGTCAAGGGCGTGCGTGAAATGGTGTCGGCATGACCCGGCGCGTCCATCACGACTTCTTCATCGCCGCCGCCGCGCTCGCCATCGTCATTGCGGTGCTGGCGTACACCGCCGTACAGGTACGCGCCCAATCGGCCAGCGACTACACATATAGAGCCAACGTCACGATAACCACGGGGACCACGGCGAGCCCTCTGACCAACACCGCCGTGCGCCTCGTCGTCAACGCGACCGGGCTGATTGATAGCGGCTACCTCGGTTCTGACGGCCAGGACTTGCTGCTGGAATGTCCGAGCGCCGAGGGGCGGTATCTCACGGCGGTTGAGATGGGCAGCTCGTCGGCCGACTGGTGGGTGCCCATCGTCGGCACACTCGAGGCCGGCGGCACGCAGAATTGCACGCTCTACATGGCGGACGGCGCTACCACGGCCACTGACAACCCGCAGCACCTACGCCTCTACGGCGCGTCCGACACCATCGACGTGGCCGATCATTCGTCGCTGGACATAACGACCAACCTGGGCATCGTGGCCACCAACCTGCGCTTCTACGCGACGAATACGAGTGCTCAATACCTGCTCAGGAAACAAGACGCGTATGAGCTCGGCGTCATGGACACCGATGATTTCTACTTCCGCCTGGTTAACTCGGTCGGTGGGGCCACGTCGGCGGGGAGCCCGAACGGTGCTGGATTTGCCGTAGAGAGTTGGGACAACAACGTTGGGTGTTCGGCTAATCCTGATAACTACACCTGCGTCGATGACCCCGTAGGAGCACCCGACGACTTCACAACGTATGTGCAAAGCCTGGGCGCTACCTTCACGCTCGACTACTACGACCTGGCGACACCTGCGGGTGTGAACGATCCCATAAGTCAGATCGACGTGGTGGGCCGATATCTCTGCACGGCCGGTAACACCTGCAGATGGGCCGGAGGGGTGCGCCTCGGCGGAATTGATGTATATGGAGCGACACAGACGACAGACGTGGCGTCTACCTGGGAAACGCATACTTCAACGAATGTGGCGCGCCCCGGGGGAGGAATCTGGACCGTCAGTGACCTTGCCTCGCTTCAGTTGATTTCGAGGGGTCGGAGCCTTGCCCCTAATTTCAGCCACACGCAGAATTACATCGTCGTCCACTACAACACCGCAACGACGCTCCGCTACTCCACCGTCGCCGTTGATACCGACTACGCAAGCGTGGCCGCGGACTTCGACGGCACGACCATGAGCCTGCTTATCAACGGTGCCACCGTGGCCAGTGGGGCATCGGGCTTCACCACCATCGCCACGAACGCTAACGACCTGCAGATAGGTGGCGCGACCCCACTCAGCACGTCATTCGACCGCGTGCAGGTATCCAACGGCGGGACCGACCAGCTCGACTTGCAGTTCGAGCCGGCGCACATGACCGGGGGCACGATCACGGGCGACGTGTTCGAAGGGACCATCACCGACCAGTCGGTGAACATCCACACCGCCGCCTACCGTTTCGAGCGCACGCAGACGCCATTTACCGCCGTGATCGGTCCCTTGGCGGCGCTCTCGTCGTCCATTGCCGCATCGTCCGGGGAGACGGCCTTGGAGGTGACTTCTGCTGCGATCCCCGGTGGTAGCGTGGACGACCCCTTCGGCGACTCGTTTGACGAGTCTGGCGAGTTCAGCTTCCCCATGACGCTGTTTACAGTCCATATATCCGATGCCAACTTCCCGCCGATGCTGTTCGCAACGATGGTGGCCATTGGGCTCGCCATATCGGCATGGATGGGCACCTTCGGGCTGACGAGGATAGTCGGCCTCGCGCACATCGTCGCAACGGTACTGTTCCTGGCGACGATGGCACTGACGCCGCTGCCGAAGGTAATGATGGTCCTGATCCCGATGCTCCTTATTGCCATCCTCGTACTTACCCCGCGGAGGTTTGAACGAGCATGAACTATATCCATTGGACGCTGTTCTTCGTCACGTTCTTCGTGTTCAGTTCCGTCTCGAGCATGATGGACGGCGGGCTCGTGCCTGCCGACGCTGGCTTCCTTGACCACATCTTGGGCTTTCAGGTGGACAAGATTAGCCAGGGTGCGGGGTTCTTCGGTTCCATCAGAGTCGTCGTGGAGTTCTTTACGCGCACTCTCCCGACGTGGGTAACGTTCGACTACTCCTACCTCAACCAACCGAGCACTGAATTCGTCAAGGCGCTACTGATGGTGGTCTTCGGCGGCCCGTTCGTCATTATGATTAGCTTTACGATGATGGGGATCGTGCGGAGGAACGTCTAATGGCTACGAGCCTATCGGACCCACAGCGAGCCGCAGGCGCACCGGCCTCGGGACCGCGGTCAGGACCGCCGCGCAAGTTCGTGAAGGTGAGAGACAAGTCGGGGAAGATCATCGGCACAAGGTCGGTTATCGACCTGTCCGGGTTCGCGCCTCAGGAGATTGACGACCTCGTACAGCGCAACACCGCGAGCGGGTTCCGTGACCTGTCGCCGAGCGTGCAGGCGCGAGAGCTCAAACGCGCATCGCTGAGCGCACGGCGGCGTGGGGACCGGGAGACGGCCGATATCTTGCTGTCAAAGGCTGTCGGCACGGCGACAGGATCGAAGTCCGCCGAACAAATCGCACGCGATACCCTCGCCGGCAACCGGGCCCAGCAGGCGGCGTTCGAGAAGCGCACGGTTGCGCTGGACTCGGGCGAGCGCGTTACCAAGCGTGCCGTGTCTACCCTGTCCACGCAGAACCTCAACCTGTTAAAGCGCGTCGGCGTCGATGAATTCAATCGCATTCAGCGCCAAGAGGTTTCGCGCGGCACGACGCAGGCAGAGATGCTGGTTGCGGAGGAGGCTCCCATACGTGCCCACCAGAAGCGCGTGCGAGGCCAAGCACAGGCCGTAGAGGTCGAAACGGCGTCTACCCGCAAACGGACTGCAAAGAAGGCTGGGCAGGCCGCATTGAGCGCGTCTGAGGAACTTGAGGGCTTACGTAGCTCCCACACACAACTTGCCGATGGCACCTGGCTCCCCAACGCCTTTTTCAAACCGCTCACGCCGATTCAGCGGCAGCGGGTGATTGCTGGCGGGATGGCGCTGCTGACGAACGTAGGAAAGACGGGGCACGAGCAGTTCGAGCGCGATAAGCATATCGGGATGATTGACCAGAACGCCCAATTCGTCAGCTCGTCCAAGGCGCCGGCGGCCAAGGGAGGAGCACCGGGCAGCTATAAGTACATCGACGTTCCCTCGGCCACGCGTCTGCGCGACGAGGGCCAGCGGATCACCACCGTCGAGGCCGGAATCCCCACGGGCCAGCGTGCGGCCGGAGTCGGGACTGGAAAGACCCTGCAATGGCGCTGGCAGGACAGCTCTTGGGAGATACGCAGTGGCAAGGTGGTCAACGTGACCGCCGAGGCCAAGGCTGCGCCGCGTATAGACCTGTTACTACTTGGGGCTGGTATCGGCGCGGTGCCGGGCGTCGGTAGTTGGCATCACTGGGGCCGCATGAGCCCTACGCACCGAGCTATCAGTATAGCGCTCGACGTGCTGCTGCTGTACGCCCCCCTTCGGGCTATCAGTGCGGGGATGGCTGCGCGAACTTCAACGCAAGCGGGACGCATTCTGTCCGGCAGTCTCGCCACGAACATCAGCCTCCCGATAACGTCGAGGCTTACTGGCATAACCATTGGGGCCAAGCGCGGGAAAGATGTATTTCTCGACACGCTACCAGTTGGGCAGCGCGCCGCCATAAACGGTGTCGAGGTTGCCGCCGCCGAGCACCAAACGAACCTGATCGCACTCAAACGATCCGAACGGGCTCTCGAGGAATTGAGCGCAGCAGGTGGCGAGATCCGCGCACACTACCGCGCCCCGATCGAGGCGGACATACGCGCAGCGCGCACCGCCACGGAAGACTCCCGCCTGCGCTTGGTGGCAGCCTATGACCAATCGCACGCGGCGCTGCTGAAACTCTGGGCGCCGGCTGATTCGTTCATATCACCCACCCAACTGACGCGGCAGCTGGAACAGAACGCCGACGTGGTAGTGGCGGGCAAGGGTCGTAGCGTTGGCGCCATCAAAGCAGAGTTGGACCGTGCGTCAGCCGTCGCCACCGCTCGTGAAGGCGGTCCTGATGCACTGTCGGCCATGCAGCGCCAATCCCGGCTGCAAGCCGAGCTGCAAGTGGCCGTGCTGCGTGACCAAGAGTTGGCCATGCGCTCGTTCGTCGCCGCGCAAGAGAACGTCAACGCGCTCCGCGCGGCCATCGCAAGCGAGCGCACTACCGGGACAAGCACAGACTTGCCCAGCGGAAAGTTCCGGCAGGTCAAAGACTTGCCGAAGGCTGAGGCCGAGTTGGCGCGGACGGAAGGGGTCATGCGCGGCACGCTTGCGCGCCTCGACGTGGAGGCTGGCGTGGCCAGGGCTGACGGGTTCCCCTGGCTAGGAGCGGACGCCACCACGGGGCCGACAGGCGGTGGCGTTGGGGTCAAGGCACCGCCAAAGACGTCACCCACCGGGACACCGACGCTGCCGACCGTGCGCGGGCTGCCGACCGTGCGCGGGAACATAGCGGCCTCGCGCGTAATCAAGGCAGTTGCGACCCCACGAATCGACTCCCCGGATTTCATGGCCGACTTCGAGGAATCAACCGACGACTTCGGTGTCACCGAAACGCCAGCGCGAGCACCGACACGACGAGCCGCACCGGATGAAGTGCCCGCAATCGCTCCCACGACGCCCGTCAGCCCAGGAGCACCCTCAGAGACGGGAGAGCCAGTCGTTGAGGCGGGTGCTCCGATCACGACGACGGTCAGCGACACGGAAGCATCGGAAGCGGTGGAATCGGTCGTGGGCACCGGGCCAGCGACCGGCTCAGAGGCCATCGTGGAAGGATTCGCAGAGACGGACACGGCAACGGAGACGGACACGGCAACGGAGACGGACACGGCAACGGAGACGGACACGGCAACGGAGACGGACACGGCAACAACTGGCGATGGGACAACGATAGCGAGGCAGACTGCGAAGGGCGGAAAGTCTGCGGTAACGCGCTTTGTGCTGCCCAACGGGGCAATGCTCGCGCCTGGTGTCTACCCGAGCAATGTCAGTTTCGTGCAGGGGATCGCAAAGTGGAATGTGAATCTTGCGAATCGGACCAAGACGGTGACTGCGGCCAGCAGGCCCGGTAGTCCATTCAGCACGTTCAAAGTCCTAGGCACCACCACTCGTAAGCCCCGCTCCTGGCGCATCGACCTGGGCGCGGTCGACATGCTGCTGAGCGTCGACGGCATACGGTTCGAGGCGGACGCCGCCGTGCGCAACAGCCCTCTATTCAAGGTCAGAGACTTCCGGCCGCGGGCGTTCGGGCGAAGGGGGATTTAAGAATTGAGAACCGAAGTCGGATTCCTGCTGGTCATGGTGCCGCTGGGGCTCGTCCTGATCCCCGTTGTAGCCGCTCTCGAGGTTGTAGAGCACGTCAGGCAGGGGCTAGTTAATCGAGCGGCGAATCGAAGACCACCAACGCATCGTCCTCTCGCCCAATAACGAACCGGCCCCCATACGAGTACCGGCCTACAAAGTCGTTGGAAACGGTGACGATTGCACCGATCTCGCAGACTAAGCCCGAGCACGTGAGGGGAGGTGAACTCATCGACTTCAACCCTCGATGCCGTCTTCTGCCAACCAGCGACGAGATCAATCGCGACATCACGGTAGGCAACAGAGGCTAGAGCTCCGAGCGGCGCATGCCGGTGGTGGCAAAGACCAGCACCATTGAAGCGTTGCGAGCGCCCCACCACGTATTCAGCGGGCAGACTTCAAGAACGCGCTCGAGCGTGCCCGGCGGTGGCGGCCTACGGTTCGAGGCAGACGCAGCGGTACGGCGCAGCCCGCTATTCAAGGTCAAAGACTTCCGAATGCGGGGGATGGGCACAAGGAGATGAAAGGGATGAAGGAAGTGGCAACGCTATCAGTTATGATCGTTACTACGTTCGTCGTTGTAGCTCCCATCATTACCACGCTTGCCGCGATCGAGGCGGTAAGAACCCGAATGGGACACTACCTATAAGCGCGACGGCAAATGAACCGCAGGGCTCAGGTAGAAATTCAAAGGTGAGTCACCAAGTTCTCCGCTCGGCTTAACGAGACGCACATCGCACGAAGCCACGTGCTGCAAGTGGCGATAGATGACGCGGGAGACTAACTCGACGCGGACACCGCGTGGGACAGGGTGAAAGATCGAAACGATGGGTGATTGCGCGAGGACAACGCCGTCATCAGCCAATAGGAACAGCTTCATGCCGACCAAAGGTTGAGTGGAGCCATCGTTACCGATGGTCGCGCGCGCGACCATTTCAGAAACACCAAAAGCGCGACACTCAAAAGATTGCATAATGAGTCCGCCTGTCTGACCCGGCCTCTGTACGCTAGGCGAGGAACTGCCAAGGCTAGTGCTACCCTCGGAGCAGGCCGCCAGCGTTGCAAGGGCAAGAATCCCGACGAGGAGCAGGCCTGTTGTTCGCATGATCCCGAAATCTAAACATAGGTCATTGCGCTGGCGCAACACTGGCAGAAACACATAGAACCCCTGGGCGTTGTGGCTCACCATGACGGTTCGCCATGGTGAGCCGTCCAGTGGAAACCCCAACGCTAGTCACCGCGTACGTTGCAGCAAAGACAGCTGCCGGACGGTCTAAACGCACGATAGAGGGATACACACAGCGCCTAGGTAGGTTCGCGGTCGCCTGGCCGACACTCCCGACAACACCGGAGCCTGTTGAGGCGTTCATTGCGGCGCAAGGCCCCACAAACGAAACACGCTGGACGTATTACCGGGACCTGCGATCCTTCTATAACTGGCTGGTGCGCCGGCACCAGCTAAGAGCCGGGCGCAACCCCTTGACCGAGATAGAGGCCCCAATAGTGAGGCCGAAACAGGCGCGCTGGCTCGACGAGAGTGACCTAAGCCGCCTGTTGTCTCATGCGGGGCATCCAACGCCCGTCCGGGCGTTGCTCTGGCTCCTCGCGGACACCGGCCTGCGGCTCTCTGAGGCGTTGTCCATAGAGCCAGCCAGTTTCATTGGTGACGTTGTAATCGTAACCGGCAAGGTCGGAGGTAGGTTCGTGCCGGTATCGCCAAGCGTGCGAGACATGGTGTTGGCAGTCCTCCCTTGGCCCTGGCGCTCGCGACGACCGGCCTGGGCCGCGATAAACAAGGCATTCTCGCGGGCTGGGCTCGCCACCGAGCGACGGTCAAGCGCGATCACCCTACGGCATACGTTCGGGCAGCTATGGGACGGAGAGCTAGACAATCTCGTCGGGATCATGGGCCACACGAGCCCGAGAATGGTGATGAGAACCTATCGGCCCTACGCGGTCAGGAGAGCCGTACCGGACCACCGGAAACACACACCCACTTCCAAGGTGCGGATGCCTCTTTTCTAAGTCTGGCTCCAGCCTGTCAAGGAGGAGATCAGGGGTTCGAATCCCCTCCGGGTCGCCAGCATGGCTTTTTCATAGCGCCCTCGTTAAGAGGGCGCTGTCGTTTGTCCGCAATCAGCACAACGAAAACGCCCTGGTGCCTTGGCACCAGGGCGCTCATCGAGGACGCGGGGAAGGCCTACGCGGCCTGCGCTCGGTCGACCATCATCTCGTCCCGGGGGACGAGCGTGAGGCGCGGCGATGCGTACCGGCCGACGCTTCCGTCGAAGCCCATCTCAGCGTCCGCCTCGTGGCGGGCCTGGCCGAGAAAGGCCTGTCCGATCATGTCAATCCAGTTAATCATTGCAAACTCTCCTTCGTGTAGTGGGCATACCTAGACGGTCGATTTCGTATCTGTGAGACTCGTTTGGGCCACCGGGCGGTCCCGGTTGGGCTTACTCCGCCCCCTTGTGACGAAGGCCAATCTGGGTTAACCAAATAATATGATACCGCGTTACGAAATTCGGTGCAAGCATTTTTCACAATAATTGTGAATCCGGTCACAAACTAAGAAACAGGTGTGAACGGCATAAGAAACCCGTAAGAACACCGGAGTTCAGGTTGTCATGACGCGCGGCTTTGACCCCATCGTCACCGAGCGCCTAGCCATTCGTGACCTCGTCGACGAAGACTGGCGCTCGGTTCATGCGTATGCCTCCGACCCCGAGGTCGTGCGCTACATGCCCTTCGGTCCCAACACCGAGCAGGATTCGCGAGACTTCGTCGCGCGGGCCATCGCCGAGCAGAGTGTCGATCCCCGCGCCAACTATGCGCTGGCGCTGACGCTGCGAGAGACCGGCGTCTTCATCGGCGGCGCGAGTGTCGGTGGCGAGGCTGGCTTCGCTGGCGGCGACGCGGGACTCGGCTACTGCCTCGAGCGCAGTGCGTGGGGCAAGGGCTACGCCACCGAGGCCGCGCTTGCCCTGATCGAGTTCGCCTTCGAGCGATTGGGCGCCCACCGCGTCCATGCGGGCTGCGATACGCGGAACACCGCGTCGGCCCGTGTCTTGGAGAAGGTGGGCATGCGTTCAGACAGAGCCTTGGGCTCGACGGCTGGCACCGATTCGCACCACTACGCCATCCTCGAGGACGATTGGCGCGCCGGCCGGCGTGGCAAATAGGAGACGACATGGACGATGAAGCCAAACGCGCATTGGAGACGGACCGCACCATCGACATCACGATGACCGGCCGCAAGACCGGCCAGCCGCACCGCAAGGAGATATGGTTCCACAACGTCGGTGGACGGATCTACATCACTGGCACGCCGGGCCGCCCGCGCGACTGGTATGCCAACCTCATCGCAACGCCGGCGTTCACGTTCCACCTGAAGGGCAGCGCCAGCGTCGACCTCGCCGCCAAAGCCGCGCCCGTCCTTGACCCCGCCGAGCGCCGCGCCGTGTTCGAAGGGCTGCTGCCGGGCATCAACCTGGCGGCCGACATCGACGCTTGGGTGGACAAAGCGCCCCTGGTCCGCGTGACCTTCCCCGACCGCTAGCCGCCCGACGGGCTAGCCCTCGGCAGGGGTGTGTGCCTCGGCTGCGGTGACGCGCTGCTTCACCCTGCGCTCGAGGCGGGGCCGGGGCAGCATGAGGTAGTGGTTGCAGGTGAGGCACCGAATGCCGATGTCGGCACCAAGCCGCTCGACTCGCCAGGTGGTGCCGCCACAAGGGTGCGTGCGCCGCAGGGTGAGGATGTCGCCCAGGCCGAACTCCGCTACCACGCGTGCCCCATCGCGTCGCGCTCGGCGTTGATGGCATCGCGCAGACCCAGGGCCGCGGCCCTCGCCGCATCGGCGTAATCGGCGCCCTTCGAGGCGTAGATGATTCCCCGTGATGAGTTGAACACCCCGCGCATGCCTGATGCGTCCAGGCCGGCCCGGACCGACGCTTCAAGCTCACCGCCCTGGGCGCCGAGGCCGGGGATGAGGATGGGCATGGCTGGGCAGATGGAGCGCACCTGGGCAAGCTCATCAGGGTAGGTTGCCCCCACCACCAGCCCCACGTTGCCCTGGGCGTCCCACTCCTTGGCGCGCCGCGCGACCTGCTTGTACAGCGAGGCGCCGGCGTCCGTGACGAGCGATTGAAAGTCGCCGGACCCCGCGTTGGAGGTGCGGCAGAGGACGATGATCCCCCGCTCGCCATAGTTCAGGAATGGCTCGAGTGAATCGCCACCCATGTACGGGCTCACGGTCACCGCGTCGGCGTCCCACCCCTCGAAGACGGCTTTGGCGTAGGCCTGCGCGCTGGGCGCGAAGTCGCCGCGTTTGGCGTCGAGGATGACTGGCACGCCACGCGCCTTCGCCGTGGCGATGGTCTGTTGCAGCGCCCGCAGCCCGTCGAAGCCCTCAGCCTCGTAGAACGCGATGTTGGGTTTGAATGCGCACACGAGGTCGGCGGTCGCCTCGATGATGGCGCTGGTGAAGGTGGCGATGTCGTCGACCGGCATCGACGGGAGCCACGGGTCCAGGCCGACGCAGAGAAGCGATTGATTCTTACGCGTGGTGGCGTCCAGCAAGTCCACGAAGCGGGCCATGGCGCCCGCAGTGTAGCATCGGCCGACGTGACGATGGCTGCCGAGAGCGTGGCGAATTCCTTGACCGAGGGTCGATTCCTCGGCCGCCCCAACCGCTTCACGGCGGAGGTGGACCTCGACGGCCGCGCCACGCCGGCGCACCTCCCGAACACGGGGCGGATGAGGGAGTTGCTCGTACCGGGTGCCCGAGCGCTCCTGCGCGCCGCGGGCCGGCCGGGCCGGCGGACCGCCTTCGACCTCGTGGCCGTCTGGCACGCCGGCCGGTGGGTGGGCACCGACTCCAGGGCGACACCGAGCGCCGTGGTCCGTGCGTGGGAGCGGGGCCTGCTGCCTGGCTTCGAGGGCTACACCTCGGTCAAGCGTGAGGTGGGGTTCGGCGAGAGCCGTCTCGACCTGCTGTTCGACAGCCCTCATGGGCGCTGCTACGTGGAGGCGAAGTCGGTGAACCTAGTCGAAGACGGCGTCGCGCTCTTCCCGGACGCACCGACCGTCCGGGGCGTTCGCCACCTCGCGGAGCTTGCCCGCGCAGTCGGCGAGGGTCACGCCGGCGCGGTCGTTTTTGTCGTCCAGCGCGACGATGCGCGAACGCTTATGCCGCACCCGACGGCGGACCCGGCGTTCGCCGATGGCCTGCGCGAGGCGATGGATGCCGGCGTGCGGGCGATGGCGATAGCCTGCCGGTTCGGCGCCCGCGGGTTGGAGCCCATCGGGACCATACCCGTGGTTGCCGACGCTGGTGAGAGGCGAATGCCATAAATGTAACACAAGCGGTGTTGCGGGAAATTCACGACCGCCTGCTCGCCGACTACGGCCCCCAGCGTTGGTGGCCGGGGGATGGCCCCTTCGAGACGATCGTCGGCGCGATCCTGACGCAGAATGCCGCGTGGACCAACGTGGAGAAGGCGCTCGCCAGCCTGAAGGCCGCGGGGGCGATGTCGGCGGAGGCCATGCGCACGATCCCGGAGGCCGAGCTGGCCCAGCTGGTCCGTTCGAGCGGTTACTACAACGCGAAGGCGCGCAAGCTGAAGGCGATGGCCGTATACCTGGCTGGCATCGACGACGACCTGTCGCGCCTGCGCTCCCGCGACGCCAAAGAGCTCCGCGCGGAGCTTCTCGGTGTCCACGGCATCGGCCCGGAGACGGCCGACGACATCGTCCTGTACGCCGCCGGGCTCCCATCGTTCGTCATCGATGCCTACACAGTGCGGATCGTCGACCGGCTCGGCCTCGCCCCACTTCGGGGGACTCAGAGCAAGCTCCGCGCTGGCTACGATGCCTACCAGGCGCTGTTCGAGGCGAACCTGCCGCCAGACGCGGCGCTCTTCAACGAGTTCCACGCGCTGCTGGATGCGCATGCTGCGCGCACCTGCCGCAAGCGCGATCCGCGCTGTGCGTCCTGCTGCCTACGCTCGATGTGCGCATACGCGGAACGCACGGGAACGTAGGTACGTGTTGGCCCGTACCTTGGGCCGGTGTTAGCACCCACCACCGTTGGTAGTCTGCCCGTAGGGGGAGCGCTCGCCTCCTGGGACCCGGCGAGAATATCGTGGGATTCAGAACACTACTGCTAGCCAACCGCTCAGTGCGGATCGCGATTGCGCTGATCCTCGCGCTGGGAACCGGCACCGTGGCGTACACGGTGATATCGGCGGCTGACCTGAACCCCGCCGGTGCGGGCGACGAGTCGCTCCGGCTGGCCGTGAACACCTACGTCGACGACGCCGACGTGACGATCACGAACGCCGAGATGAGCATCGTGCTCAACGACGCGGGGGCCGCTGGCGCCACGCAGCCCGGCGTGGAGGCCACCATCGGCTCCGGCACGCTGGCGAACGGCGTCCTGAACGCTGGAAACTTCTCCTATACCTTCGTGGTACGGGAGTCGGGCCTGGCGGCGTGGACGGTTGGCGAGAACTTCCGCATCCGCCTCTACGGTAACGACGTCGCGATTCCTCAGACGACGCTCCTGGCGACGCTCTATGTCCAGCAGGCGGTGCAGGACGGCGCGAACGTCGAGGGGGTCACCGTGACGTTCGACCTGGGATTCACGGACCGGGTCCAGGACGACTTCACCATCATCGTGGACCGCCAGGCCGAGATATAGCGCCCCTCGCGTCATGCTGAGCGGCCTCGCGTGCTCGCGTCGTCCCGCGGGGCTCTCCGCGTCGTTCCGAGCGGCCCCCGCGTCATCCTGAGGAAGCTCCTGGCGACGAAGGATCTGGCGAACACCGCCTCGCAGCGCTGCGTCAGATCCTTCGTCCCGGCGCCGCGGAACTCAGGGATGACGCCGGGTTGGGACGGATCGCACAGGGTCCGCAATCGAGCCATCGCCGCGACGACTAGCGCTGGGCGACCGCCTTGGGCTCGATCACGCGGAGCGTCGCGATGTTCCGCAAGTTGCGGTAGCGCTCGTTGTAGTCGAGGCCGTAGCCGACGATGAACTCGTCCGGTACCTCGAACCCCAGGTAGCGCAGCGGCACCTCGATGACGCGGCGGGCCCGCTTGTCGAACATCGCGCACACGTCCAGGCTGGCTGGGCGCTTCTCCTGCAGGTGTTGCATGATTGGCCGCAGCGTGAGCCCGGTGTCGACGATGCCTTCGACGAGGATCACCGGCCGCCCCTCGACGTTCACCTCGACGTCCCTCAGTACCTCGACCGCACCCGTGTGCTCGCCGCCGTAGCGCGACACGCTCATGAAGGCCATCTCGGTGGGCAGGTCAATGGCCCGGATAAGGTCGGCGAGGAAGATGGACGCGCTGCGCAGGACACCGACCAAAACGGGCTCCTGTCCGGCGTAGTCCTCAGTGATCTGGGCGGCGATCTCCCGGACCCGCTGCTGGAGCTGCGCCTCCGTGAACAGCGTCGGGCCGAGGCCCTCCACCTTGGCATCGACCATCGGGCCGTAGCCGTACTTGCCCAGCAGGCGGATGTAGTCACGGCGATACAGGAGTTGAATGTTGATCTCGGGGTAGAGCTCCCGGACCTCCCTGAGCTTCCGGTTTTTCTGCGTCACCAGGCTCTGCTTCATCGTGGTGAGCTCGAAGTACTGGTCCTGCTCCGGCAGGTAGAAGTCAGGCGAGTGCATCTCGACGACCCTGTTCCCCTCCCAGCGCAGGGGGAACGACCGGGGCTCGTACAGATACTTGATGCCGTAGTAGTCGAGTAGCTTGGCGAACTCGCGCTCGCTCGGGTGCATGAATGAAATGTCGGCTGTCTCGTCGGGCGTGCGTGCCCCGCGGACGGGCGAGCCGTCGAGTCCTAGCGTCGGACCACTCAACCGTCGCCTGCGTGGCCGCTGCTCTTCGTCGCCTGTCGCTTCGGCGCCGGGCTCGATGAGCGCTTCCGCGCCGGCCCCCGCACCGCTACCGCGCCGTCGCCTCCGTGGGCGCTTCGGAGCCTGGTCCGGCTCCGCTGCCTGCGTGTCGGCGTCGGAGGTCAGGGGCTCGGCGAGCGATCCGGTTGGCGCGCCGGGCTCGATGAGCGTTTCGGTACCGGCCCCCGCACCGCTACCGCGCCGTCGCCTCCGTGGGCGCTTCGGCGCTTGGTCCGGCTCCGCTGCCCGCGTGTCGGCGTCGGAGGTCAGGGGCTCGGCGAGGGATCCGGTTGGCGCGCCGGCCTCGTTGAGCGTTTCGGCACCGGCCCCCGCACCGCCACCACGCCGCCGCCTCCGTGGGCGCTTCGGCGCTTGGTCCGGCTCCGCTGCCCGCGTGTCGGCGTCGGAGGTTAGGGGCTCGGCGAGCGATCCGGTTGGCGCGCCGGACTCCATGCTGGCGGGGCGTCGGCGTTGCCGCGATTGCTGGGCTGGCTGTTCGGGTTCGGCAGGCTGGGCTGGGGTGCCGTCTGACCGGGTCGAGACACCCTCGGGCCGGGTCGGCGCGCCCTCGGGCTGGGCCAGCGTGCGCCAGGGTTGGGTCAGCGTGCCCCAGGGCTGCGTCGGCGCGCTATCCGATTGGGTCGGCGCGCCCTCGGGCTGGGCCAGCGTGCGCCAGGGTTGGGTCAGCGTGCCCCAGGCCTGCGTTGGCGCGCTATCCGATTGGGTCGGGCCGCCCTCGGGTTGGGCCGGTGCGGGTTGCACATTGTTGGCGGTGCTATCCCGCTGCCCGCGTGGTCGCTCGGGCGCTGCGTCGACGCCCCCCGCCTGCGGGGGTGTGATGGCCTGTGGTGCGGGGGGCATGGCCGGCCCCGCGCTCGGCTCGATGGTCGACTCGGCGCTGGGCCCCTCGCTTGGCTCGGCGGTCTGCGTTGCCGATGCACGCGAGCGGGAGCCTCCACGGCGCCTGCGCCTGCGCGGGGCCGAGGCCCCGATGTCGGAGTCCGGGCCTGGCGTCGCATCGAGGCTCGCGGTAGGCTGGCCGTCCGCCGGTGCCGCTTGGTCGCCGCCCGCTACGTCCGAGGGGCGCTCACCGTCGTGGTTTGATCTGGTGGAGCGCCTCCGCCGGCGTCTGGCTGGGGTCGGGCTGGTGCTCTCGGGCGTATCAGTGTCTTCTGGTCGGTTGGTCAACAATCTTCCTTGGTTCGAGTTTAGCGTGTCAGACAAGTCCTTCCACGTAGTCGGAGACAGTCGCTGCGTGAGTATCGCTGGCTCCGTTCTCCAGCGCCTCGATGGCCGCGCGCGCCGTGTCCATCGAGGTGTAGCAAGGCATGCGGCGCTCGGTCGCTGCCCGGCGGATCTCAAAGCCGTCGCGCAGGGCGGCCGAGGCTTCGGCGATGGTGTTGACCACGCCGTGCACCGTGCCGTCCTCGATGACGGTCACCGCGTTGGGTTGGGACTCGCCGGCCTTGTTCACCATCGTTACCGGGATGCCGAGGCCCTCGATGAGGGCAGCGGTTCCGACAGTCGCGTAGAGGTTGTATCCACGCGCGTGCAGCGTCTTCAGCCACGGCACGGCCTCAGGCTTGTCGCGGTCGGCGATGGTGATCAGTAAAGCTCCGGTCTCCGGCAGCATGAGGTCGGACGCGGCCAACGCCTTCGCTACAGCGGCGTGTAGGTTGGTATCGATGCCCATGACCTCGCCTGTCGATTTCATCTCGGGCCCCAGGTAGGTATCGACGCCGCCTAGCTTGGACATGGAGAACACCGGTGCCTTCACGGCCACCAGGGGGCGACGTGGTTGCAGCCCCCCTGCGTAGCCAAGGTCGGCCAGCGACCTCCCCAGCATAACGTCGGTGGCCAGCTTGACCATCGGCACGCCGGTGACCTTGGAGATGAAGGGGATGGTGCGGCTGGCGCGGGGATTCACCTCGATGACGTAGGTCTCGGTGCTCGGCGTGCCCTGGTCCATGATGACGAACTGGATGTTCATGAGCCCGCGCACGCCCATGCGGAGCCCGATGCGGGTGGCATAGTCCACCAGGGTGGAGACCTCGGCATCGGTCAGGCCCACGGCCGGGTAGACGGCCATGGAGTCACCGGAGTGGACACCGGCCCGTTCGATGTGCTCCATCACGCCCGGGATGACGACGCACTCGCCGTCGCAGACGGCGTCGACCTCCACCTCACGCCCTTCGAAGTATTTATCGATGAGGATCCCCCGCCCCCCGCCCACGCCAACGGCGGAGCGCAGGTAGGCCACCAGCTGGCTCGCGTTGTCGACGATCTCCATGGCGCGCCCGCCCAGCACATAGGAGGGTCGCACGAGCAGTGGGAACTCGAGGCGCTGCGCGACGCTCAGCCCCTCCTCCAGTGTCGTCACCGTGGCACCGGGCGGCTGGGGCACGCCGATGCGCTCCATGAGCACCCCGAAGCGCTCGCGGTTGGACGCGATGTCGATGGCGTCGGCCGACGAGCCCAGCAGCGGCATCCCTACCCGGTCCAGCAGTTGGCTGAGATTGATCGCGGTCTGCCCGCCGAACTGGACGACGGACGGCGGGAACTCTCCGAGCGTTGAGCCAACACTGCTGGTGCCGGCCTTCTCTAGCACGGCCCGCGGGTCCGAGCTGGGCCTCGCTTCGTGCGCCTCGTTTTTGAGCACGTCCCGCACGCTCTCTTCGTCCAGCGGCTCGAAGTACAGGCGGTCGGAGGTGTCGAAGTCGGTGGAGACCGTCTCCGGGTTCGAATTGATCATGATCGAGCTCACGCCCGCCTCGTGCAGAGCCCACGCGGCGTGGACGGAGCAGTAGTCGAACTCGATACCCTGGCCGATGCGGATCGGGCCGCTGCCAATGACCAGCGCTCGCTTGCCGGGGAGCGGCGCCGCCTCGTTCTCCTCGTCGTAGCAGGAGTAGAAGTAGGGGGTTGCCGCTTCGAACTCGGCAGCGCAGGTGTCCACCATCTTGTACACCGGGCGGATGCCCCACTCGGCCCGTAGCTCGCGCACCTGCTCGCCGAGCCGGTCGGCCAGCGTGCCGACGACATCGTCAGAGAAACCGAGGCGCTTGGCCGCGCGAAGCAGGTCGGGCGACAGCGCTTCAGCCAGCAGGCGTTTTTCCATGCCGACGATGCGCTCGAGGCCCGACAGAAACCACGGATCGACGTGGCTCGCCTTGGCCAGTGCCGGCACGGCGACTCCGCGACGCAGCGCGGCCATCAGCGCCCACAGCCGTTGGTCGTGGGCGCCTACCGGCAGCCCCGTCCGCGGGCCCACGTCTTCGAAGCCCGACCAGCCAGGATCTTCCCATAGCAGGCTGCGCCCGCCGATCTCCAGCGCGCGCACCGCCTTCTGCATAGCGGCTTCAAACCCTCGGTCGATGGCCATGACCTCGCCGGTGGCCTTCATCTGCGTGCTGATGCTTCTATCGCCCGTGGGGAACTTGTCGAACGGCCAGCGCGGAATCTTCACCACGCAGTAGTCGAGCGCGGGCTCGAACGCCGCCGTGGTCCGCTGGGTGACCGCGTTGGGGATGTCGTCCAGGCGGCTGCCGGCCGCGATCTTCGCGGCGACACGGGCGATGGGGTAGCCCGTCGCCTTCGAAGCCAGCGCGGACGAGCGGCTCACGCGCGGGTTGACCTCGATGACGTAGTAGGAGAGCGGTGCCGGCGCGCCGCCGGGCAACGTCGTACCGACGATCGGGTGGGGGGCGAGCGCGTACTGAACGTTGCACCCGCCCTCGATACCGAGTGCCCGGATGATCCGCAGGCTGGCCGAGCGGAGCATCTGGTACTCCTTGTCGGATAGCGTTTGGCTCGGCGCGACAACGATGCTGTCGCCCGTGTGGACCCCCATAGGGTCCAGGTTCTCCATGTTGCAGATGGTGATGCAGGTGTCCGCCGCGTCCCGCATCACCTCGTACTCGATCTCCTTCCAGCCGAGCAGCGACCGCTCGATAAGCACCTGGTCGATGGGGCTCGCTGCGATGCCGCCGCGCGCGACCTCGGCCACCTCCACCATCGTGGTCGCGAAGCCGCCGCCGGTCCCGCCCAGCGTGTAGGCGGGGCGCACCGCCACGGGCAGGCCGATCCGCTCCGCGGCTGCGGTGGCGGCCTCGACCGTCGTTACCGTCTCGCTGGGCGGTGCCGGCTCGCCGATGGAGCGCAGCAGCTCGCGAAACAGCTCCCGGTCCTCGGCCTTGCGAATGGTTTCGAGGGAGGTGCCCAGCAGACGCACGTTGTAACGCTCCAGCACGCCCGCGTCGGCGAGCGCGACCGCCAGGTTCAGACCCGTCTGGCCTCCCATCGTGGGGAGGAGCCCATCGGGGCGCTCGATGTCGATGATGCGTTCGAGCATGTCGACGGTCAGCGGCTCGACGTAGACGCGGTCGGCGACGTCGGCGTCGGTCATGATGGTCGCGGGGTTGGAGTTGACCAACACCGTGGTCACGCCCTCCTCCCGGAGGGCCTTGCACGCCTGGGTGCCTGCGTAGTCGAACTCGGCCGCCTGGCCGATGACGATCGGCCCGCTGCCGATGACGAGGACCTTCGAAGGCTTGGTGGCCATGGGCTCGGGCTTGCTACCCACCTGCGGCCGACCTCTCGTGGGAGAACATCGCGAGGAACTCGTCGAAGATGTACTCGCTGTCGAGCGGCCCAGGCGACGCCTCGGAGTGGTACTGGATGGTGACCACGGGCGCCTCGCGGTGACGCAGGCCCTCGACGGTGCCGTCGTTGAGGTTCAGATGCGAGACCTCGAGCGTCGGCGGCAGCGAGTCGGCGTCGACGGCGTAGCCGTGGTTCTGGGCCGTGATGTAGACGCGGCCGGTCGCCAGATCGCGCACCGGGTGGTTGCCGCCGCGGTGTCCGAACTTCAGCTTGTAGGTCGTCGCTCCGAGCGCGCGCGCCACCACCTGATGTCCTAGGCATATGCCGAGGATGGGCACGCGCCCAATCAGGCTGCGCGCCGTCTCGACCGTCGACTGGTTGTGCACCGGGTCGCCGGGGCCAGGCGAGAAGATTACGCCGTCCGGGCGCAGCGCGAGGACGTCGTCGGCCGTGGCCGTCGCGGGTAGCACGCCAACCCGGCAGCCGCGGCCGGCCAGCTCGCGCAGGATGTTGTACTTCACGCCGCAGTCGACGACGGCGATACGCCTTGATGGGCGTTCACCCTGAGCGGAGCCTGCTTTGAGCCCTGCCGAAGGGTCGAAGGGCCACTCGAAGGGTGCGTCGGTGGTGACGCGCTCGACGTAGTTGACGCTGTCGTAGCCGGGCAGCGCGCGCAGGCGTTCCAGCGCCGCTGCGGGATCGTCGCAAGTGACCGTGCCCATCATGACGCCGCGCGAGCGGATGCGCCGCGTCACGGCACGCGTGTCGATGCCCGCGATGCCGGCTACGCCCTCGGCCACGAGGTACTCGTCGAGCGTGCGATCGTTGTTGTAGTGGCTCGGCGCCGGCGATTGTTCGCGGACGGCGAAGGCGGCGACCTGGATGTGCCGGGACTCGACGTCCTCTTCACTGATGCCGTAGTTGCCCTGGAGCGGGTAGGTCGGCACGACGATCTGACCCGCGTAGGACGGGTCCGTCAGCATCTCCTGGTAACCCGTCATCGAGGTGTTGAACACCACCTCGCCGGAAGCCTCGGTCTGAGCGCCGAAGGACTCGCCGCGGTATATCGTCCCGTCGGCCAAGACCAGATAGGCGGTCGTCATGCGCGCACTCCGCCGGTGACGTTGGCGGCGTCAAACGCGACGATGCCCTGGGCGATGGTGAGCGTGACGCGGCCCTTCAGGCGGTCGCCTGCGAGCGGGGTGTTGCGTCCTTTCGAGGCGAACGTGGTCGGGTCTACCTCCCACTCTTCGTCCGGGTCGAAAAGGACGATGTCGGCGGGTGTGCCGACGGCGAGCGTGCCCAAGGATGAGAGCGCTCCGCCGAGGCCAAAGACCGTCGCCGGAGCCACCGTCAGCCGGTGGACCAGCGTCGGCAGGGTCAACGACCCAGCATGAACGAGCCCCATCAGCGATCCCAGCGCGGTCTCCAGCACGGAGATGCCGACGCTGGCTTCGTCGAAGGGGACCGTCTTGTCGGCAAAGGTGTGCGGCGCATGGTCGGTGGCGATGCAGTCGATGGTGCCGTCGCGCAGCGCGTCGACCAGCGCCGCGCGGTCGGCCAGCGTGCGCAGCGGCGGGCTAACCTTGGCCATCGTGTCGTAGGCGGTGAGCGCGAGCGCGTCCGCGGGCGCGACCTCGCCGTGAACGCCCAGGACCCACTCCTCGCTCATGGTCAGGTGGTGGGGTGTCGCTTCCGCGGTAACGCGGATGCCACGCGCCTTTGCCTGGCGCACCAGCGCCACCCCGCCCACCGTGCTGACGTGCGCCGCGTGGAAGTGGCCGCCCGTGAGCTCGGTCAGCGCGATGTCCCGCGCCATGGTCGACTCCTCGCCCGCGGAGGGGTATCCCTCCAGCCCGAGGCGCGAGGCGACCCAGCCCTCGTGGACGCCAAGGCCCCTGGTGATCGAGTGGTCCTCGCAGTGGTCGATGATCGGCAGGCCCAGCTCAGATGCGTACGTCAGCGCCATTTGCATCAGGTGGCCGGTGGCGACGGGCGAGCCGTCGTCACTGAACGCGACCGCGCCGGCGCGCGCCATCTCCTCCATCTCGGCCAGCTCCTTGCCGGCGCGGCCGCGGGTCACAGCACCGATGGGCAGCACGCGCACCGGGCCGGCCTCACGCGCCTTTGCTGCGATGAACGCGACCAGGGTGGCGCTGTCGATGGCAGGCTCCGTGTTGGGCATGCAGCAGACCGTCGTGAAGCCACCGCGCGCGGCGGCGGCGGCCCCGGTTGCGACCGTCTCCTTGTCCTCGCGGCCCGGCTCCCGTAGATGCGCATGGATGTCGATGAACCCCGGCGCGAGGACCTGGCCGGTGCCGTCGACGACCACCGCCCCGTCGGGCGCGCTGACGGTGCCGCCACGCGCGGTGACGACGCCGTCGCGTACGAGCAGGTCGCCGACCTCGTCGGTTCCGGCCGCCGGGTCAACGATGCGCGCGCCCCTGATGAGGACCGGCCTGGAGTCGGTCATGCCGTCTGCCGCTCCCCGCCGGTGAGCAGCTGATACAGGATCGCCATGCGGACCGCGACGCCGTTGGTCACCTGCTCTTCAATGACGGACACGACGCCATGCGCCACGGACGACGATAGCTCGATGCCCTCGTTGACCGGCCCAGGGTGCATGACCAGGGCTCCGGGCTTGGCCCGGCCCATCCGCGACTCGATCACCTGCCAGCGGCGCGTGTACTCGCGGACGCTCGGCAGCATGCCGGCGGTCTGGCGCTCAGTCTGCAGCCTCAGCGCCATGACGACGTCGGCGTCCTCCATGGCTGCGTCCAGGTCGGGCTCGTACGTCGCGCCACCCAAGCCGCCCTGGCCGCCGTGCGCTCCAATGCGTGGGCCAATGCGTGGGTAGGCCACGTCCAGCGGCATCAGCGTCGGGGGGCCGCTGAGCACGACGCGAGCGCCCGCCGCCGCCAGGCCAAAGACGTTCGAGCGCGCCACCCGGCTGTGGAGCACGTCGCCCACGATGACGACCTTCTTGCCGTCCAGGGCGCCGAGGTGCCGGCGCATCGTCATGAGGTCCAGCAGCGCCTGCGTTGGGTGGGCGTGCCGGCCATCGCCGGCGTTGATGACCCCCGCGCGGGACAGGTGGCGGGCCATGAAGTAGGGCGCGCCCGCCTGGGGATGGCGCACGACGATGAGGTCGGCGTGCATGGCCTGGAGCGTGAGCGCCGTGTTCAACAGCGACTCGCCCTTCTCCGCGCTCGAGCCGGAACCGGAGATGTTAATGACGTCGGCGGACAGCATCTTTCCGGCCTGCTCGAAGCTGACGCGGGTGCGCGTGGAGGGCTCGAGGAAGAGGGTCAGGATGACCTTGCCGCGCAGCGACGGCACCTTCTTGATGTCGCGGTCCAGCACCTCGCGCATGGCCAGCGCCGTGTCGAGCACCGCGTCGATCTCGGCGCGAGAGAAGTCGTCGAGGTCGAGGACGTGCCGCCGTGGCGCCAGTGTGGTGTCGGGCAGCGTCACCGGCTCGGTCGGGGTCTGCGTGGTCATGGCGTAACGCTCCTGGCCGGACGTGGTACGACATCGACGCCGTCGAACCCGTCCACCTCGACGAGGCGGACCTCGACTATCTCGTCGAGTGACGTGGGGACGTTCTTGCCGACGTAGTCGGCGCGGATGGGGAGCTCGCGGTGACCGCGGTCGATCAGCGCCGCGAGTTGGATGGAATCGGGACGGCCGTGGTCCATGAGCGCGTCCATGGCGGCGCGGATGCTACGGCCGGTGAAGAGCACGTCGTCGACCAGCACGACCCGCGTGCCGTCGAGGCCAGCGGGGAGCGTCGTCGGGCGTACCAATGGCTGGGGACGGCTGGTGAGGTCGTCGCGGTAGAGGTTGATGTCGAGCGCGCCCACTAGGACCTCGACGTGCTCGAAGCCCGCGATGGCCTCGGCGATGCGATGCGCTAGTGGGACGCCGCGGCGCTGGAGCCCGATCAGCATGAGCCGGTGTGCGCCCTGGTTGCGCTCCACGATCTCGTGGGCCATGCGCACGAGGGCCCGGCGTATGTCGTCGGCGGAGAGAATCTCCCGGTCGTCGGCCAAAAAATACCTCGCCCGATATCCGGCGAGGTATGGCCCGCTTCGCAGCGTCGATGTGGTGTACGCACCCAACGCGCGGGGACGGGACCCACCACCTTGCCAGCCTCGCGGGACTGAATTAAAGGCGTCGGTCTGCTATGTCGTCGCTGCGTCGATTATGACAGGGCGGGACGTTGGCGAGCAAGTCGTGATCGCCGGTCGCTACGACCTGACCCGCTTGCGTCGGTTGGTCATGTAGTCGACGAGGACGTACTCGCCGAGCTCGTCGGGCGTGGTGTAGAGCGCGCGGCCCTTGTTGATCTTCGTCATGCGGTCGATGAAGTCGAGCAGGTAGTGGCTCGTCTCCAACATGAAGGTGTTGATCGTGATCCCCTCCTGGGTGCAGCGCCGCGCCTCCTTCAGCGTCTCCTGAATGGTCTGGTAGCTCGGGGGGTAGCTGAAGTAGGTGCGCCCGCCCTCCAAGTAGGCGGTGGGCTCGCCGTCGGTGATCATGATGATCTGCTTGGTCACGTCCTTGTAGGGCGACAGCAGCTTGCGCGAGAGCATGAAGGCATGCTGCATGTTGGTGCCGGACACCCACGCGTTCCACGACAGCTCCGGCAACTCGTCGCCCGTGATCTCGACGGCGTAGTCGCTGAAGCCGACCATGAAGAAGCGGTCGCGCGCGAAGCGGCTCTGGATGAGCGCGTGCATCGCCAGCGCGACCCTCTTCGCCGCGGTGAAGCTGCCGAACAGGCCCATCGAGCGGCTCTGGTCGATGAGCAGGACCGTGGCCGCCTCTGTCGTGTGCTCCGTGCGGTGGACCTCGAAGTCGCCGACGGTGAGCTTGACGGGCGTCCCTGGGCCGTTGCGCTGCACGGCGTTCATCACGGTCTTATGGAGGTGGACCTCGAAGGGGTCGCCGAACTCATAGGGCTTCGTATCGTCGGTGTACTCGCCGCCGGCTCCGCGAAGGTGGAGCTCGTGCTGGCCCTGCCTCCCCTTCTTCAGCTCGGAGAAGAGCTCCTTGAGCGCCTTCATGCCGATCTTGCGGATGCCCTGAGGAGTCAACTCCAGCTTCTCGCCCTTGCGGCGTAGGTACCCGGCCTCCTCGAGCTGCTTGGCGATCTGCTCCAGGTGTTCCAGCTCGCGGCGCGCGTCCTCGCCCAGCAGGCGCTCCAGCTCGTCGGCGTCAAGCTCACTCAGGTCACCTCGCCGCATGACCTCCTGGATCTGCTCTTCGAGCCGGTCCATGTCCTGCATGTCGCGCATGACGTCCATGGCCTTGTCGAGCGTGACGTCCTCGTCGCCGAAGAAGGGGTAGTCCTGGCCGAGGGCGTCCATCGGCACGAGCTCGGACATGAGCGCGCCGAACTCGGCGAGCTCCGCGGCGGTCGCATCGTCCATGGCCGAGTTCATGGCCTCGAATAGCTCACGGCGCTGCTCGGGCGACATGCTGTTGAGCAGGGACTGCATCTGCCCCATCTGCTCCGTGAGCATGTCCATCAGCTCGTCGAAGGACTGGGGCGGATTGGGGCCGAACATGTCGCCCCACTTGCCCATGAACTCATCGAAGTCGGCGCCCAGCCCGGAGATCTCGTCGCGCATCATCTGGTTGAGGTCGCGCATCATCTCGCGCATCGCCCGCATCTCCTCGGGCGTCATGTTCTGGATGCGCTCCTTCATCTCCGACGAGACGTTGGACGTCATCTGCTTGCGCAGGGAGTCCATCAGCTCCTGGAACTTGCGCTGCGCCTCGGGGTCCATGAACTCGTAGTCCTGGAGCTCGCGTATCGCGCCGCCCAGGCTCTCCGGGATCTGGTCGAGCTGCTCGCGGCTGCGGGTAGCGCGCTGCTCCAGCATCTCCATCAACGCCTGGCGCTCCGCGGCCTCGGCGGGATCCATCTCGCTCAGCTGTTGGCGAGCCTCGTCGAGCCGGTTTTGGATGCCCTCGCGCTCTGTCTTGAGCACGTCGTCGAGCTGCCGCCGGAGGTCGTCCATGGCGGAGTCCATGTTGTAGCGGCCGAGCTGCTCTTGGCGGCGCTGCTGGAGCCGTTCGAGCATGTCGCGCAGGCCGGGAGCGTGCTCGTCGCCGTTCTGGAAGCCACGCTGGAAGAGGTCGCGGAGTGCCTTGCGCACGTCGCCGTGGCGGATGAGGTCGTCGGCCAGCTCGTCCATGAGCGCCGACTCGTCGAACTCGAACGGGCTCTGCGACCCGTCCCACCGCGAGTAGCGATGGCGGAAGTCCAACTCCATGGAGGCATCATACTCCCGCGTTGCCAGCCTCCAAGCGGCCGGCGGCGGCCGGTTCGGGTAACCTTGGTTGGCGAAGACAGCCTGCCCTTGGCCGGAGCCAAGAGGAGAGATGCAATGTCGAGCGCGCGGGAAACGGTCGAAGCCTACTTCGAGGCGCGGACGAACCAGGACTTCGTCAGCGTCCGGTCACTGTTGGCCGACGGGCTGTCGTTTCGCGGCCCCTACGACGCGTTCGACAGCGCAGACGACTTCGTGAGCGCCGTCAGCGAGCTGTGGGGGCTGGTGAAGGGCGTCGAGGTCCGTAAGGTGTTCGACGACGGTGACGACGTCATGGTCGTCTACGACCTCGTCCCGCAAAAGGCCGTGGACAACGTTACGCTGGCCGAGTGGTACCACATCGGCGACGGCACGATCGATTCGATACGGCTTATCTTCGACAAGGTCGCCTTCTCCGCCATATTCCCCGACTGAGCCGTCCGCAGGGCCGCTGCTAAGATGCGGCCCCCTTCATATAGGTAACGGAGATTCACGATGGCCCTCGCCGACATGGCGCGTCTCGGATTCCCGCTTCCGCAGATCTTCACCGGCGGCACGGTCGACCTGGGTCTGATCCGCACCATCGCCGAGCGGGCGGAGAGCTACGGCTTCGACAGCCTCTGGCTCCAGGAGCAGACGCTGGGGCGCTCCGTGGCGTTGGCGCCCATGGCCATGCTGAGCACCGCGGCCGCTATGACCTCGCGCATCAAGCTTGGGGTTTCGGTGCTGGTCATGGCCCGCCACGATCCGGTGCAGCTGGCTAAGGAGATTGCGTCCGTCGACCAGCTCTCCGGCGGCAGGCTCATCGTCGGCGTGGGCGCCGGCAACTCCGACGTGGCGCCGGGTGTCGACGGCACGGCCAAGGACCGCCGGCTGCTGCGCCTGGCGGAGGGCGTGGAGGTCATGAAGGCGCTGTGGGCCGACGGGACCGCGACCTTCGAGGGCAAGATATGGCGGCTGGCCGGCGTACCGATGAACCCCAAGCCGGCCCAGCGTCCGCACCCGCCGCTCTGGTTCGGTGCGCGCGCCGAATCAGCGATCCGCCGCGCCGTCAGGCAGGCCGACGGTTGGATGGGCGCCGGGTCGTCGTCGGCTGACGACTTCAAAGAACAGCTGGATCTGCTGCGCCAGGTGTTGGAGTCCGAGGGCCGAAACCCTGCAACGTTCGCGGTGTCTAAGCGCGTCTACGTCGCCGTCGACGACGATACGGACCGGGCCGAGCGGCGCCTGCGGGACTGGTTCGGTGCCTACTACGGCAACGCCGACATGGCCTCGCGCGTCAGTTTTTGGGGCCCCGAGCGCATCGTCCAGGAGCGGCTCGAGGGCCTGGCCGGCGTGGGCGCGGAAATGATCCTCGTGAGCCCGGTGTACGACTACGTCGAGCAGCAGCATGCCGTTGCGGGCATGTGGGGCATGGCTGCGTCGAAGGCGTAGGCTCGCTCGCGCCTCTGGGGCTGCTGCAGCGTTGGTCGAATGCCGCGTGAGCCGAGCGTGCTTCCCCTCGGCAAGCTCAGGACAGGCTACGAGCCTCAGCACGAACGGGGCCGGTTGCGTAGGTTCCCCCAATGACGCGGAGCGCGTCACTCCAGTGCGCCCGCCGCGTACAGCGCGTCGATCTCGTCTTCGGACATGCCCAGCATCTCGCGGCAGACCTCCCCGTTGTGCTGGCCCAGCAGCGGCGCGGGCCTGAGGTAGGCCGCGGGCGTCCTCGACAGGATGAAGGCGTTACCGTCCGTCGCGTGGGGCCCCATCTCCGGGTGGTCCAGCCGCACGAAGTGTCCGCGGTGGCGAAGCTGTGGGTCGGCGAAGAGCTCAGCGGTCGTCTGGACGACGCCCGCCGCCACACCGGCGCGTTGGCAGTGCTCCATGACCTCGCGCGCATCGAGCGCCGAGGTCCACGCCTCTACCTCGGCATCGAGCGCCGCCTCGTTGGACTTGCGGGCTGCGAGCGTGGCGAAGCGGGGGTCGTTGGCCAAGGCAGGCCGGCCCATCGCCTCGCACAGCGCTCGCCAGCGGGCGTCGTCTTCGCAGGCGATGGCGCACCAGCGGTCGGGCCCGGCGCAGCGGTAGACGGCGTGCGGCGCCATGACTGGGTCCGCGTTCCCCTCGCGGCCCGCGATCCGGCCGCTGGCCTGCGCGTCCAGCAGGGTCGGGGCCAGGTATTGCAGCGAGCCCTCCAGCTGCGAGAGCTCGATGTGCGTGCCCTCGCCCGTGCGCCGGCGCTTGTCGAGAGCCGCGACGATGGCGGCGATACCCAGGTGCGGCAACAGGAAATCGGTATATGCACCGTAGGGCGTGCTCGGCGGCCTGTCCGGCCAGCCGGTGAGGTGCGAAAGCCCGGCCAGCGAGGTCAGCACCGGCCCGAAGCCCGGCTGCGCCGATTGGGGCCCGCCGCTGCCCAGCATCGATGCGCTGAAGCTGACCACACCGGGGTTGATACGACGGAGGTCGTCCGGCCCCAGCCCCCAACGCTCCATGGTCCCGGGCGTGAAGTTGTCGGTCACCACGTCGGCCCACTCCACCAGCCGCCGTGCGACTTGGATGGCGTGGGGCTTGCCCATGTTCAGCGCGACCCCAAGCTTGTTCACGTTGTAGTTCGAGAAGTATCCGGAGCGATTGGGGCCCGGCACGCCATCCTTGAAGGGCTGCGATATGCGCAGTGTCTCCATGCGGCTCTTTGACTCGACGCGGACGACCGTTGCCCCGAAGTCGGCCAGGTAGCGCGTGAGCATCGGCCCGATGACCACCCAGCAGAAGTCGAGCACATTCACCCCGTCGAACGCGCCGCGTATCTGGTCAACAGGCGTGCTGCTCGTCGGCGGCCGCCAGCGCGCGGTGCGTGGCGAGGCGAGCTCGGCCAGTACCTCGGCCGTGTGCTCGCCCAGCCTCGGGGCCCGGCGCCGCGGCCCGACGGCGGCGCCCGAGGCGCGGACGAAGCCACCGGGATGGCGTAGGGGCGGCTCGTCCTCCAGGGGCTGCCAGAACCCGCGGGAAAGGAGCTGGGGGTGGTCGAGCAGGTCCTGGGCGTCGCTGGCGGGGAAGAGGATGACGCGGTGCGCGACCGCGCCTTCGGCCAGCTGCCACTTGGTGCGAGGGGTGAAGAATCGGCCCAACGACCGCTCCAGCCTGTCTAACGCGGACTGAGGAGTCGTGCCGAACTCGAACTGCGACCAGTCCGTCGCTTCGACGTACGGATCGGGCTCACCCTCGCTTCGCATCCACTCGGCGAGCCCCGCCATGCTCCTGGCGCCGACTGCGCCGCCCGGGTAGAAGAACGACACGTAGCCGTCCGCGCAGGCGTAGGTCACGCGCATGGTGACGTCGCCGATCATCCGGTAGGCGCCGTTGCGCCCCAGATTGATTCCCGCGAGGTCCCACACCTGGGGAGCGTGCGACAAGGTGCGGGCCATGGCCTGCTGGCACGACACGTCGACGTGCTGGCCCTCGCCCGTCCGCAGCCGATGATGGTGCGCGATCATGGCCCCCGCGGCGCCGGCGGCGGCGCCCACCAGCCAGAATTGCGCCGCGTGGCCGATGCGTACCGGGGGCCGGTCCGGCTCGCCCGTTAGGTACATAGAGCCACCAAGCGCCACGCCGGTGAGGTCGGTCGCCGCGTAGTCCGCCTTCGGACCGGTTTGGCCGAAGGGCGTGATGCTGACCATCACCAGCCCAGGGTTGACCCGCCGCAGCGCTTCGTAGTCGAGCCCCAGCGTGGCCAGGTAGCCGGGCCGGAAAGACTCGACGAGGAAGTCGGCTGACGCGGCCAGACGCTCGATGGCCTCGCGGCCCCGCCTGTCTTCGATGTCGAGGACGACGGAGCGGCGGCCGGTGGCGAAGCCGCGCCAGAACAGGCTGCGCTCCGGTCCCGGCTCGTCGTCACCAGGCCCAGCCAATCGCCCATGAGTTGGCCCAGCGGACGACAGGAAGGGGCGAATGCTACGGGCGGGATCGCCCCCCGGAGGCTCGACCTTGATGACGTCGGCCCCGAGGTCGCTGAGGACCTTGGCACAGAAGATGCCGCGTTGGTCGGCCAGGTCGATGACGCGCAGGTGCGAGAGCATGAAATTCAACGGGGACGCTAGCACAGAGGCGGGGACGCTGGCACAGAGGCGGGGACGCTGGCACAGAGGCGGGGACGCTGGCACAGAGGCGGGGACGCTGGCACGGAGGCGGGGGCTCGGCGACTGGCTTGCCTCCGCGCCACGCTGAGCGCCCCTCCCTGTCATCCTGTGCGCAGCAAAGGATCTAATACAGGGCAACGACGGCGGTTATTCTCGCGTGCTTGTGCCGGATTTCACGTGCCACTATCCTGAGGCCGCCATGACGACCATCGCCATCATCGGTGGCTCGGGTCCCGAGGGACGCGGCCTCGGTCTCCGCTGGGCCATGGCGGGCCACCAGGTGATCCTCGGCTCGCGAGATGCCGCGCGCGCCGCCGAGGCAGCGAGCAGCGTCGCCGCGCTGAGCGAGGGCATATCCATCAGCGGCGCGCTGAACGCCGACGCCGCGCGCGACGCCGAGTGGGCCGTCGTGTCGGTCCCCTTCGAAGGGCTCGACGTCACCGTGACCGACCTGGCGCCCCACCTCGCGGGCAAGCTGGTGGTCTCGGTCGTCGCTCCGCTCGCCTTCGAGGGCGGGGCCGCCAGCGCCATCGACGTTCCGGAGGGCTCGGCTGCCGAGCTCATGCAGCAACGCCTGCCGTCGAGCCGCGTCACCTCTGGGTTCCAGAGCCTGAGCGCCAAGGAGCTGCTCAATCCCGACAAGGCGCTGGAGGGCGACATTATCGTGTGCGGCGACGACGCCCAGGCGAAGGCCGACACCATCGGCCTCGCCCACGCCATCGCCCACCTGCGCGGTATCGACGGCGGACCGCTGGCCAACTCGCGGACGCTCGAGGGCCTGACCGCGCTCCTGCTATACGTGAACCGGAAGGCGAAGAGCCGCGCCACGATCCAGCTCCTCGGCCTCTAGCCCGGCCGCGTCAGAACGCAAGCCAGAGCCATGCGTAGCTCCCACCCACGGGGAGCCTCGGGTTGTGCGTTTGCCGGCCAATCATTAAACTATTGCTTAATGGTCGATATAGCCGCACCGCGCCTTTCCAACACTGAACACCGGGTGCTGTCCACGGAGGCCGAGCGGCTGACCGAAGGCCGTCTGCACAGCCGCCCGAGCGGCGACTACGCACGCGCGGCCGAGAGCTTTCGTGCGCTGGCGGATGCCAGCCGCGTGCGCATCGTGGACGCGCTGCTCCATCAGGAGCTCTGCACCAGCGACCTTGCCGCGCTGCTGGACATGTCGGAGCCGGCGGTGTCACAGCACCTGCGCATCCTGCGCATGCTCCGCATAGTGCGCGCGCACCGTCACGGGCGCCGCGTTTTCTACGCCCTCGACGACGAGCACGTCCGCAGCCTGCTCACGATGAGCATGGACCACCTGCACGCTGACCTTCCCCGCGAGGCGGCGGGGTAGCAGAGCGCGATGATTCACAACCACGGCCACGACGCTAACAATGAGCGCATCGCGCCCTCCCATGGCCCACGCACCGCGCGGGCCCTCATCGTGGCCGCTCTGGTGCTGGGCGCGTACCTGGCGGTTGAGTTCGGCGGGGCCATCGTCAGCGGCTCGCTGGCGTTGCTGGCCGACGCCGCCCATACGGGCTCGGACCTCGTCGCGCTCGGCCTGGCGCTCGTGGCCACGTGGATGGCCTCGCGCCCCCACACGGCGAAGCGGACCTTCGGCCACGCCCGCGCCGAGGTTCTCGCGGCGCTGGCCAGCGGTGTCGTCTTGTTGGCGATGGTTGGCTTCATCACCTACGAGGCGGTGGGCCGGCTGAGCGATCCGCCGGAGGTGCGTGGGTTGGTCGTGTCGTTGGTCGCGCTCGGCGGCCTCACGGCCAACGGCATTGCCGCGCTGGTGCTGTCCCGCGCCGGGCCCGGCCTGAACGTGCGCGCGGCGCTGCTTCACGTCGCGGGCGACGCCCTCGGTTCTCTCGGGGTGGTCGTCGGTGGGCTGATGATCCTCGCCTTCGGCTGGAACCTGGCCGACCCCATCATTAGCTTTGGGATAGCTGGGCTGTTGCTGTTTGCCCTGTCGCGCATCGTGCGGGAGGCGTTACGGGTGCTGATGGAGTCTGCTCCCGCTCACGTCGACGTCGGTGCCCTCCTTATCGAGATGGAGGCGATGCCACGGGTACGCGACGTCCACGACATACACGTTTGGACCATCACCTCCGGCTATCACGCCATGAGCGCCCACGTCGCCATAGACACCGACTGCACGCCGGCCCAGACGCGGGCATTGCAGCGCGATCTGAGGGCTCTGGTGGCGGACCGGTACCGAATCGGTCACGTGACCATCCAACTGGAGAGTGGAGCGGGCGTCTGCGTGGAGGCCCATGACATGGAGGAGGCGCGGGGCTAGAACGAGCGCGGGCCCATCGACAAGGGTTGCCTCCCCCTTGCGCACCCCCATCGGGTGTGCTTGAATCGACCAGTGCAGGCGCGCCGTACCTACGGGTATGGCTGGCACGAATGTGGCAGGCCTCCCCCCACGGCACGGGGCCTGGCGGACAGCGGCGGAGGGCGGTGTGATGGCCGACGACAATCGCTATCAGCGCGAGATCGAGGAGATCCTCGGCCGCGTCAACGACCAGCTCCCAGCAGGTGGAGGCCGCAAGGCGCGCCTCGCCAGGCCTCCTTCCGCGCCCGGCACCCCCAAGCCGCCCCGCGGTCGCGGTAGCCTCTCCGACCTCTTCACTCCCGGGCGACTACTGGTCGGTGGTGTGATTCTATTGATCGCAGCCCTCGCTATGGGTAGCCAGATCCCCTTCTGGATCGGCCTCGCCGCTATCGTGTTCGCCTACTTCGTCTTCTTCACCAAACCACGCTCGCACGTCGAGAAGCGCTGGCGCGGGGAGAGCATCGAGGATCCGCCCGAGCCGAACCCGATCTCGCGACTCTGGCGTTGGGTCAACCGAAACTAGCCCTCGCCGGCAACCCTCGCGGGGCCTGATTCGGCCCGGCCCATGCATAGCTACCTCTCGCATCTGGAATGCACCGCCTGCGGCGTGCGTCACGAGGCATCGGAGCGGCACACCACCTGCACGGCGTGCGGCAAGGTCCTCTACCCGCGCTACGACCTCGGCGCGGCGCGGGCAGCCGTCGACCGCGACGCGCTAGCCGCGCGGGCCCCGTCCATGTGGCGCTACGCGGAGCTGATGCCCATCCTCGACCCGGCGAACGTCGTCACCCTCGGCGAGGGCGCGACGCCCATGCTGCGGGCGCGCCGCCTCGAGGCGTCACTCGACGCCGCGACGCTGTGGATCAAGGATGAGGGCGGAAACCCGACGGGCTCCTTCAAGGCGCGCGGCCTCTCGGCGGCCGTTTCGAAGGCGTTCGAGCTGGGCCTGCGCCGGCTGACGCTGCCGTCGGCGGGCAACGCGGCCGGCGCGCTCGCCGCCTACTGCGCCAGGGCGGGGATCGAGGCCCACGTCTTCATGCCGCGAGACGCCCCGGAGGCCAACAAGGTGGAGAGCACCATGGCGGGCGCGGTGCTCACGCTCGTGGACGGCCTGATATCGGACGCCGGCGCCGCCGCGCGAGAGCGCGCGACGGCGCTCGACCTGTTTGATGTTTCCACGCTGCGCGAGCCCTATAGGGTCGAAGGTAAGAAGACCATGGGCTACGAGATCGCGGCCGACCTCGGCTGGCGGCTGCCCGAGGCCATCGTCTACCCCACGGGGGGTGGCACGGGCATTGTTGGGATGTGGAAGGCCTTCGACGAGATGGAGGCGCTCGGCTGGATAGGACCGGAGCGCCCGAGGATGATCGTGGTGCAGGCGGAAGGCTGCGCCCCGATCGTCCGCGCATTCGAGCAGGGGCTGCGCTTCGCGGAGCCCTGGGCCAACGCGCATACCATCGCGGCCGGCATCCGCGTCCCCTCGGCCATTGGCGACTACCTGATTCTCGACGCCGTGCGTGCCGGAGGGGGCACGGCCATTACCGTGAGCGACGACGAGATACTGGATGCGATGCGCGACATGGCCACCGCCGAAGGCATCTGGCCGGCGCCGGAGGGCGCGGCGACGCTGGCGGGCTATCACAAGCTGCGAGCAGACGGCTTCCTCGCGCGCGACACAGAGACGGTGTTGATGAACACCGGCACCGGCGTGAAGTACCTCGACGTTATCCGAGGCGCCGGGGACGGGTAGCGGGCATTTACCCGGCGAGCGGGAGATTCCCGTCGCGTGGCAGGCGATCCAGCCCTACGAAGACTCTCCTGTGAAGGGAAGGTCTGCGGCGAATCTCAGCGCATGGGACGTCGGATTCGGCCGGGATTGACCACAGCGCGGACCACCGCTTACAGTCTGGTCACTTAGAGAGTACAGATCTAGCTCGGTCTAGGGAGATGCCATGCAGTACGACATCGTGATTCGAGGAGCCCACGTCATCGACCCGGCCCAGAACATCGACCGGGTCACGTCGGTGGCGATCACGGACGACAAGATCACAGCCGTCGGCGACAACATCAACCCAGCCGACGCAAAGCGAGTCATCGACGCCACCGGCAAGTTCCTGTCGCCGGGTTGGATTGACATGCACGTCCACACGTACAGCCACCTGGCCTTCTCCCACCCGGACACCATTGGCGTGCAGCATGGCGTGACGACCGTCGTGGACGCCGGGGGCGCGGGCGCCTGGACCTACGACGACTGTCGTCTCTATTGGGAGGGTCGGACCAAGACCGACATCTACGCTCTCCCGCTTTACAACGCGGCCGGCATCTACCTGGGCGACCGCGGCGTGCTGGACCAAGAGCCCAACCAGTCGTTGGACGTACCGCTGGACGATTGGCTGGACATGGTCGACCGCAACCGCGACCGGGTGCGGATGATCAAGTCGGCTACCGTAACGCGGCTGGGCTTCCGACCGGTGGAAGCCGCGCGGGCGATTGCCGACAAGGTGGACCTGCCGATGTACATGCACATTGGCGACCAGCGGGGCGAGTCCGGGTTCAGGGACGTCGAACGTTCGCCCGGAACGATCATCACCAAGGAAGTGCTGGACACGATGCGGGCCGGTGATTGCGTGACGCATACCTACACCGGCAACCGGGGTGGCCTGCTGGACGAATACGGAACGGTGCTGCCTGAGCTGTACGCCGCACGAAAGCGTGGGGTTTTTCTGGACGTCGGCTACGGCGGTCTCAACTTCGTCTGGGACGTCTTCGACAAGCTGCTCGCGGCGGGCGTAGTAACGGACGCGATTGACACGGACCTCCAGGGCGTCAACGTGACCGGCCCCGTCCACTCGCTCGCGCACGTCATGTCCATCTTCCTAAACCACGGATTCACGACGGCGGAAGTCGTGGAGCGGGTCACGATCAACCCCGCGCGCATCCTCAGGCTAGAAGACAAGATGGGCAGCCTGACCCCTGGATACAGTGCGCGCGCGACGATATTCGAGGTTCAGACCGGCGAATTCACGTTCCGGGACTCCAAGGGTACCAAGCGAAGCGGGCAGCAGATGATTGTGCCCAGCTTCTGCGTGATGGACGGCGAAGTCATCGAATCGGACTTCGGGCCGTCAATCGAGCAGGCGAACTGGTCGTTCATGCCGCTCGGGGCCGACGATGACCTGACGATGCTTGAGGGCCGGCTGGACGATGAACAGCGTGAGTTCGCCCACGGGCTTGCACGCGACTTCGCCGACATGAGATGGGACGAAGGGCACGAGCTGCACAAGGCGTTCAAGCGCCGCGTGGCGGCGATGGGTGTGGATGAGATTCACGCAGTGGACGGCGTTTTCGACCTGTTCATGGAGAACCGCTTCCTGGTCCCCGTGGGCTGGTTGCTCAAGACGTTCGACAAGGAGACCGCGGTCCACCGACTCGAGACGGCCTAACGACCCGGGCGCGGCTGACGATTAACAGTCGCGGACCGGTGTGCCGGCGAAGTGAATTGCGCTCTGAGGGCGGCCATGCGTTGATCTCCTCGCCATCATCATCTTGGGCCGTCGAATGTTGTTGACGCGCGGTGACCCCAAGACTAGAGTGTCGCCCACGTGAGACCCAGCTAGCGGCGCAGCGGCCACCCGCATGTGCTGCGCAGGAGGCTGATTATGCAGTACGACCTGGTTATTACTGGGGGTCATGTTCTTGACCCCGCCCGTGGCATCGACCGCATCACCTCCGTCGCCGTGGCGAACAATAAGATCGCCGCAGTCGGAGACGATATCGATGCCACTCAGGCGGAACGTGTGATGGACGCATCTGGGCAATACGTCACGCCCGGCTGGTTCGACATGCACGTCCACGCCTACAGCCACCTTGCCTTCTCGAACCCGGACACGATCGGCGTCCTGCAGGGCGTCCCCACGGTGCTCGACGCCGGGGGCGCCGGCGCATGGACCTACGACGACTGTCGCAAGTATTGGGAGGGCCGCAGCAAGACGGACATCTTCGCGTTCGTTATGTACAACGCGGCGGGGATATACACCGGTGCCAGGGCCATCCTCGACGTTGAGACCAACGCTGCCCTCGAGGTCCCCGTCGAAGACTGGAAGGACGTGATTGGCCGCAACCGCGACCGGATAAAGATGGTGAAGTCCGCGGCCATCACGCGGCTGGGCTACACCCCGGTCAAAGCGGCTCAGCAGATATCCGACGCCACGGGTGTGCCCATATACATGCACGTGGGTGACATTGGGGACTTCGGCAACCAGCCGAAACACATGACGATCATTACGCGCGAAGTCATGGACATGTTGCGCCCCGGTGACATGGTGACCCACGTGTACACCGGGAATTGGGGCAACCTTCTGGACGACCGAAATAAGGTCTACCCGGAGGTGATGGCCGCCCAGAAGCGTGGCGTCCTGTTCGACGTTGGCTATGGTGGCCTGAACTTTGGCTTCGAGGCCTACGACAACCTGTTCCATCAGGGCCTCGTCACGGACGTCATCAGCTCCGACCTGCAGGGAGTGAACATCACTGGGCCGACGCATTCGCTGGCCCACATCATGTCCCTGTTCCTCAACTTCGGCCTGACGCTGAAGGAGGTTGTCGAGCGCGTCACCATCAATCCGGCGAAAGCGCAGGGCCTCGACGACATGATTGGTAGCCTGACCCCCGGCTACCCGGCGCGAATTACGATCTTTAACATCGAGCAAGGTGACTACACCTTCCGTGACTGCGAAGGCGGGAAACGGACCGGTAGCACCATGATCGTGCCCACCCATTGCGTCATGGACGGAGAGCTCATCGAGTGTGACTTCGAAGCCGGCATCGCCCAGGAGAACTGGTCGTTCATGCCCGCCCAGGATGACGTAGCGCGGAACGCACAGGCTCTGGACGGTGAGCAACGAGAGTTCGCACACGCGCTGGCCTCCGACTACGAAAGGGCCAGCTGGGCAGATGGGCGGGACCTCCACGGCACGTTCAAGGGTCGGGTCGAGGCCTCGGGCATCGATGAGCGCAAGGCCAGCGATGCCGTCTACGACCTGCTGCTGGAGAGCCGCTTCTGTGTTCCTGTCGGCTGGCTCCTCAACGGCTTAGAGAAGGAAGACACGCTGCATCGCTTGGGACGCGCGTAGGGACACCGGCAAGGGTCTCTCAGGCAAACGTGGCCGGCGATCGCACAGAAGGGGCTCACACGATCCCCTATCCCAAGGAGTTAGACGACGACGACCTCGCCATCGTCGAAGTGGATGGACGAGAGGTCGTCTTATTGAAGGTTGACGGTGTCATAAGGGCCATCGACCGGGCGTGCCCTCACGAAGAGGGGGACCTCGGTGAGGGGTTGCTGTTCGGAAAGAACATCAAGTGTCCTGTCCACGGCTGGATATTCGATCTGGCGACGGGGCGCTGTCTGAATCAACGGGGCACCGTGACCACGGTGTACGACATCGAGATCGAGAACGACTCGATCTCGCTCTATGCGAAGGGGAGTACCAATGAATAGCGGTCTCAAAATAGTTCGACTACCGGCGTTGGCGCTGCTGGTGGCGGCATTTTTAGCGCTCGTTGCCGCGTGCGGCGGCGACGACCCGACGCCAACGTCGCCGCCCGCCGCGACGCCCACCACGGCCGCCCCGGCGGACCCGGTGCAGGCGAGGTACGACGCTCTCTACGCGGCCGCCCTCGAAGAGGGGACCGTGCGCATCGCGGGGCACCCGAGCGACTTCCGACGCGACGCATGGCTCGTCTTTGAGGATCGCTACCCGGGCATCAAAGTCGAGTACGTGGCGCTGCCGGGCAGCGAGGCGACCTCCCGCCTGCAGTCGGAGTGGGAGAACGGCGTCTGGGAGTGGGACATCATCGCTACCAGCAACTACCCTCTCGGCTCGTATGCGACCGAGAACCACCTGCGTGACGTGCACGAGCTGCTGTTCGACCCCGAGGTGCTCGACGACAGCAAGTGGCTTGGCGGTTCCCTCGACGCCAACTTCTTGGACTCAGCGGGCAAGTACCTGCTGGCCTTCCACGTATTCATCGCAGAGACCGCGTTCGTGCGCGACGACCTCACCCCCGTGGCCAGCTTCACGTCGCTGTCGGACCTCTTGAACCCCGAGCACAAGGGGAAGGTCTGCTGGGTGGACCCTCGCCTTGGTGGCACCCCTCAGTTCATGGCAGCGTTCTTGCTGCAGTCCCAGGGGGAACAGTTCGTCACGGACCTGCTGACGGTCCACGAGCCGCAGATCTTCGGGTCCACCCAAGAGATGGTCACGGAGATGGTCAGGACGGACAACTGCCCGATCGGCATCGGCGTCACGCGGCCGGTCTTGAAGGAGTTCCAGGACGAAGGTCTGGGGCTGACCATCGCACGGATCGAGCCGCCAGACGGGCGATTCCAAGGCGGATCGAACTACGTGTCGGTCCCGGTCAACGCGCCGCACCCCAACGCCACTGAGCTGATGGTGAACTGGTTCCTGAGCCAGGATGGTCAGACGCAGTGGGCAGAGCTTGGGCGCGAGAACTCACGTCGGCTGGACGTGCCCTTGGGGAATGCAGAACGGATGCCGAACCCTGACGTGGCCTGGTTCGACTTCTCGACCGAAGAAGCCAACTACGCGGTCTGCTGTCTACTGCCCGTCCGCGGCTTGGCCGAGGAGGCGCTAGCCGGAAGGTAGACCGACACTGGTGATACTGATTCGGGCCTGGTCGAGCTATCGCGCGGCCAGGCCCGAACGTCAGTGCCAACTGGCGAGAGGATAAGCGTGGACACCACAGAAGCGGCCGCCCCAGAGCATACTGGGCAATCGGAAGCGGTCGTCCAGATCCGGGGGCTCAGCAAGTCGTTCGGCTCGGTCCAGGCCGTTGCGGGGATGGACCTTGACATCCGCGCGGGCGAAGTGTTCACGCTGCTTGGCCCCAGCGGGTGCGGCAAGACCACGACGTTGCGGCTGCTGGCAGGTTTCGAGGAGCCCGACGAGGGCGAAATCGTCTTCGAGGGCAGGCCCATAGTCAGCGTGAGCCGCCGGGTCAGCGTTCCGCCTCACAAACGGGACATGGGGATGGTCTTCCAGTCCTACGCCATCTGGCCCCACATGACAGTCTTCGACAACGTTGCCTACCCGCTGAAGACGCGCCGGATCGGGCGCGCTGAGATCCGGGAGCGCGTGCTGCGAACGCTGAAGCTCGTCGGATTGGAGGGATTGGAAGACCGCCCTGGCCCGCTTCTGAGCGGCGGCCAGCAGCAACGGGTCGCGGTCGCGCGAGCGCTCGTCTACGAGCCACGCCTCTTGCTCTTGGACGAGCCGTTTAGCAACCTCGACGCGCGGCTCAGAGAGCAGATGCGCGTCGAGCTGAAGATCCTCCAACGTGAGCTGAATATTGCCGTGCTCCTGGTCACCCACGACCAGGTCGAAGCGCTGAGCTTGTCAGACCGCATCGCGGTCATGAACCTCGGGAATGTCGAGCAAATGGGCACGCCGGACGAGGTCTACAGCACGCCCGCGAGCCCATTCGTCCGCGACTTCCTCGGACGAGTGCTCGTCCTCCCGGGGACCGTCGCATCGCAAGTGGATGGCACCACGACCGTGATCGTCGGCGCTGCGGGCCAGCCGCAGCTCGTGTGCGAGTACAACGGCGAGGCGCTCTCCACCGGGCAGTCCGTGTCGGTGGCCATCAGGCCCGAGGTGGTGTCGGTCACCGCTGGCGCGAAGGGCGCGGCTTCCGAGCCGAACTCGATCGAAGGGCGCATCGAAGCGTTGCTGTTCCTCGGCGATGCGTACGAGTGTCGAATCGAGATTGGTGAGGACCAGCACGTGCTGGTGCAGGTGCAGGTGCCACGGACGATCAAGTGGACAGAGGGTGACACCGTCGTGTTGGGCTTGCCGCGGGAGCACCTAACCGTATGGCAACAGTAACGACGACCCCCGAGCGGTCCGACCGCCTTCGGCGCCGCAGATCGAGGCTGAGCGGCAGGACCTTCCTCTTCTCCTCGCTGCTCCTGATGGTCGCGTTTCTCGTCCTCACGCCGCTGGTCCTGATCTTCATCAATAGCTTCTACGAGTCCGAGACCGTCGGCGCCCGGGCCGTCTTCAGTCTCGAGGGCTGGAAGTCGGCGTTTACCAGCCCCGGCATCCGCCAGTCGCTGATCAACACGCTAACGCTAACGCTGGCGAGGCAGTCGATAGCGCTGGTGGTGGCCATCTTCTTTGTGTGGCTCATCACGCGCACCGACGTGCCGGGCCGGCGGTGGCTGGAGTTCGGCTTCTGGATGGTCTTCTTCATGCCGACGCTCCCGATACTGCTGGGCTGGGTCCTGTTGCTTCACCCTTCGTACGGCTACCTCAATGACCTCGTCCTGCGCCTGCCCTTCGTCAACAGCCCTCCCTTCAATATCTACTCCTGGTGGGGCATCGTCTGGGTCCATCTTGTAACCGGCACCATCGCGATCAAGGTCGTGCTTCTGGCACCCGCGTTTCGCAATATGGACTCGGCGCTGGAGGAGGCCTCACGCATATCGGGCGCGAGCGTGCTCTCCACCCTTTGGCGCGTCGTCGTGCCCATCATGTTGCCGGCGATCCTCGTCGTCACGCTGATGTCGGCCGTGATCTCGCTCCAGGCGTTCGAGGTCGAGCTTGCGCTTGGCGGACGGGCCGGGGTGGACGTCTTCAGCACGATCATCTGGAAGTTCGTCAAGCTCGACCCGGCGTTCCCCGGTCGCGCTGCCGCCCTGAGCATCTTGGTCTTGGCGGTGATGGTGCCGTTTGTGCTCCTGCAATACCGTTTCATTGCCAAGAGGAACTACGCGACCGTTACCGGCCAGTACCAAGTCAACGTCACGCGCCTCAGGCGCTGGCGTTGGCCCGCATTCAGCGTCGTCATGCTGTTCATCATGATGGCGACCGTGCTTCCGCTGGCGTTCTTGGTCACCGGAACGTTCATGAAGCTGTTCGGCTTCTTCGGACTGCCGAATGGGTCCTTCACCATCGAGCACTGGAACCGTGTCGTCACCGACCCCATCTTCTCCGCCTCGGTAAAGAACACGCTCGTCCTGGGTGGGAGCGCCGCGCTCCTGGGGGCCGCCTGGTTCTCGATCATCGCCTATGTAGTCGCCAGGACCCGATTCAGGTTCCGCATGTTGCTGGACTTCATATCGTGGGTCCCCTGGGCACTCCCCGGTGTGCTCCTGGGGCTGGGAATATTGTGGATGGTGCTCAGCATCCCGATCTTCCGCCCGCTCCACACGAGTACCTTTGTGTTGGTCATGGCGGTCACGCTCGGAACGATCACGGTGGGCGTCCAAATGTTCAGGACGACGTTTATTCAGATTGGGCAGGACATCGAGGAGGCCGCCCGCATATCGGGAGGCTCTTGGCTCCATGCGTACCGCCACGTGCTGCTGCCGATCATGGCACCAACGGTCGTCACCGTGGCGTTGGTGACCTTCGTGGCGGCAGTGCGCGACATCAGCCGCATCGTCTTGCTCGCCGGCAGCCACAACCGGCCCCTGTCCTTGCTCCAGCTCGACCTCATACGTGATGAGAGCCTTGAGGCCGCAGCGGTGGTTGGCGTGGTGATCACGGTCATCACGGTGGCAGTGGCGATCGTCGCGCAGGTAGTCGCCAACCGGATGACCATCCGGCGGCGATGATGCCGGTCCTCCCAAAGAGCGCCTAGCTCTCTCCAAGGCGGCTTAGGTGTGGCCCCGCCAGAGCGCGGCGGCTCGCGTCGTCTGCAGAAACGGAGTGTTTGAGAAGGCAGGGGTCGGCAGGGGGCCGTTGGTGGAGATAGAGGGACTCGAACCCTCAACCTCCGCATTGCGAACGCGGCGCTCTCCCAGTTGAGCTATATCCCCACTGCGGCGGGCCACGCCGGGGCCGTGGCTACGCTCTCACTATAGCGTTGGCTGAGACCGAGGGTCAACGCGGAGAAGACGTCGCTTGGCACGCGGCGACCAGGCCGCCAAGCCGTTGCGGCCGTCGCGACCCCATTGTTACAATGGCCTGGCCCGGCTCGCGTTCCCGCGTAGCTCAGTGGTAGAGCGTTCGGCTGTTAACCGGATGGTCCTTGGTTCGAGTCCAAGCGCGGGAGCCAAGCCATTTGCGGGCTATCCCTTGCGCATCGCTTCGAGCTGGGTGACGAACTCCTGCGGATCCCTGGGGCGAATGAGCAGACGCCGCCTGGACACCAGCACGATGAACACCGCCTCGCCGACGAGGGCCAGCTTGACCGGCTGGGCCGCCGCGATGTCATCGAGCGGGACGACTCGCACACGCAGGACCCGGTACCGGACGATGAGCCGGTTGTCCACGAGGTCGTAGCTGCCATGCGTGAAAAGCAGCACGTACCCCATGACAGCCAGGCCAAAGATGATCGATGCTGGGCTGCCCCCCGCGAAGCCCGTTAGCAGCGCCGAGGCGCCCAGAGCCAGCGTGATGAGGTCCAGCCAGGAGAGTGGACGCTTGTCGGTGTAGAGCGGTGTCACTGGAGCACCCTAGCACGCCGGGCCGCTCTTCGTAGGATACGGGTTGCCCGAGCCCACCGTGTGCATTCGCCCTGCCGCCGCAGTCACGACGCTGAGGCGTTCCCTCCACGGGGCGCCCACCGAGGTCAGCTCGCCGAGAACTTGGCCCCGATTTCCCGATGTGTGACAATCGGCGGACCAGAAACAGGGGGAGCCGTCTCCACGAAATCACCGAGTCCAGGCCCGTCCCCCGTCCGCGGACGCGGACGACTGATTCGAGTGACCGATCGCCCGTGCGAAAGGCCAACGCATGATGAATGACAAGCCATACCCTCCCTTGTTGGGCTATACCGACCGCCTTTCGGCGAGACCAGGGGAGCAGGTCGAGGTCAAGGTCAGCAGCGCGCTGAGCGGTGAATTCGAAGCGAGCCTGGTGCGCATCATCTGTGCCGACCCAAACCCCGCTGGGACGGGCCTCGTCGAGGAGAAAATCGACAGCGCCTTCGCAGGGTCCTACCCGGCTCGCGTACAAGAATTCACGCCGGGTTCCTGTATGCACGCCGCGCCGGCGGAGGGCACGACCCTACCGGCGGAGTTCTCCGTGTCCGCCATGATCTGGCCGACCCGGCTTGCCAGCGGCGCCCAGGCGGTGCTGTCCATCGGCTCGGACAGCTCGGGTACCGCGTTCGTACTGGGCCTCGATAGCGAGGGCAAACCCCAGGTGACCGCGAAGATGACCGATGGGAGCTCGGTCGAAGCGCTCCTGCCTGGCGTCGTCCGCGAGCGCCACTGGGGACGGCTCTGGGCGAGCTTCAGCCAGCCGTCGGGCGATCTCAGCGTGGGGTACGTAGGCATTGATGGTCATGACGTTGCGCACACTCGGTTTAACGGGACGGCGTCCTTAGCGGTCGAAACGATGGACAGCATCCTGGTCGCGGCGAGCGACCCGGGCGCGCGACGGATGCACTTCAACGGGAAGGTGGAGGCCCCGACGATCTACGCATCCAGACTTGGACCCAGTGAGATGCTGAATGCTTCGGAGGTTGATTCCGCGCCGATCTTCGCGCGATGGGATTTCTCTGAAGAGATATCAAGCACGCGTGTTCGAGATACCGGTGGAAACGGAATCGACGGCACGTTGATCAATTTCCCTGCCAGAGCGATGACCGGGTCGAACTGGGATGGCTCAGAGATGAGCTGGCGTCACGCGCCGCAACTCTACGGCGCCATCCATTTCCATGAAGATGACATCTATGATTTTGGATGGGAGACCGATTTCTCCGTGGCAGTGCCCGAGGGGCTGCGATCCGGGATTTACGGGATTCGCCTTCAACAGGGAGGCCACAGCGACACGATCCCTCTGTTCGTCTGTCCGCCCAAGGGCAAGCGGACCGCGCGCCTGTGCATGTTGATATCGACCTTTACCTACACGGTCTACGGCAACCACGCTCGCGGCGACTACGACGAGCGCTGGCCAAAGAAGGCCCAGGCCTGGGATGGCTATCCCTGGAATCCCGCCGAGTATCCGCAGTACGGCCTGTCGACCTACAACTTCCACTCGGACGGCAGCGGGATATGTCACGCCAGCTATCGCCGGCCTGTGTTCAGCCTGCGCCCTGGCTACCTGACCTTTGGCGGGACCACCTGCTCCGGGCTACGGCACTTCCAGGCTGACACCCACCTGACCTCGTGGCTGGAGAATCAGGGTCACGCCTTCGACGTCGTGACCGACAAGGAGCTGGACGAAGAGGGCGCCGCGCTCTTGGCAGGCTACTCGGCTGTGACCACCGGTTCACATCCCGAATACCACACGTCGCGGACACTGGACGCGATTGAGGGCTACCGAGACCAGGGTGGTCGACTTGCCTACCTCGGCGGGAACGGTTTCTATTGGCGCGTAGCCATCCATCCGGAGAACGAGGCGCTGATCGAGATCCGGCGCGCCGAGGGCGGCATCCGGGCCTGGGCGGCCGAGCCCGGCGAGTACTACAACGCCTTTGATGGTCAGTATGGTGGGTTGTGGCGCCGTAACGGGCGCCCCCCGCAGCGCGTGGCAGGGGTAGGCTTTTCCGGCCAGGGTCTGTTCTCCGGGTCCTACTACCGGCGAACGCCGGCCAGTTACGACAGGCGGTTCAGCTGGCTGTTTGAAGGAATCGATGACGAGCTGATCGGCGATTTCGGTTTCAGCGGTGGCGGCGCCGCGGGGTATGAGCTCGACCGATATGACCACCGCCTGGGATCACCGGAGGACGCTGTGGTGGTCGCATCCTCGGAGAATCACAACGATACGTATGTCCTGGTGCCTGAAGAGCAGCTGACCCATGTTTCCAACTTGGCAGGCGTCCCGAACGAAGAACTGATCCGGGCGGACATGATCTATTTCGACACCCCGTCCGGGGGTGCAGTCTTCTCCACCGGGTCAATCACGTTTTGCGGCAGCCTGCCCTTCAATAACTTCGACAACAATGTGTCCACGCTGCTGGCGAATGTTTTCAACCAGTTTCTCCAAGAATAGACCCCGGGGGAGCCGGCAGCCTGGCACAGAGGCCGGTCAGTCTCACTCGTCCCCTCGCTCTCACGACGTATGATCTGCCTGTCATCGACCATCGCGCCGGCAGGACACTCATGAGCGCGGCATTGATAACCCGGCACGGGTCGTCGACCCGGCGGTCGGAGTAGGCTTGGATCGGCCACGGCGCCGTCGCCTGGTGTCACCGCGTTGATAGCTGGTATGGCGGGACGGCTGCGTTACCGACGTGCCCCTGTAGCTCAGGTGGATAGAGCAGTGGTTTCCTAAATCTACGTCACAGACCCGCTCTGATAGGCCCTCATGGGCTGGAAGCCCCTTTATCGACCCCTCATAGATAGGCTCTCGTTAGCCGTGGTAGGCCCTCGTGTGTTCCCGTTAGTGAGCGAGTTAGTGAGCAGGCTCCTCAACCTTGCAAATCTGCGACGTAGGTGATTCCTCGAACCTCGTCGAGGACCCACAGGCAACCGTCTCCGTAGCCCGTGACCTCCCAATGAGCTGGCAGACTCGCCTTTGACCACTCGCCAAGTTCCGATTCGTCTTGCTCGACACCAAATACCTCAGCCACCGTCCGGTCGGGATAGAAACGGATGCGCCAAGGAACCTCAGCTAGCTGAGCTCTCCACTCAGGACATCGCTCCCGCTCACTCCACTCCCGGTCTACTAAGGACTCTCCCTCAGCTCGATAGCGAGCCGCCGCCGCGTTATGGCACCTCTCAGCGGCTTCGACGTCTGGGAACAGATCAAAACACTCGTCGAAGTATGAGGGCAGATCCTGCACGATCCGAACCACGGGCAGGCCGTCTTCGATATGCCGCATCACCTGGAGCAAAGCGTCCGCGTCGCTCCAGTAAGGACCGGCGGGCTCCGGGGTTGGGCTGGGATTTGGCTCCGCGCACGCGACGACCAGAACCGCCACCACGATCCCGACAGCTAGCGCTCGCCACAGCGAACGAACCACCGCCCATAGCCGATACCAAGCGGCCACCCGCTAGCACACGCCATCGAGAGTCTGCACCGCGCCGGAGGGGTACAGGCGCCAGCGGTTGGTCACCACGTACTCGGCTTGACTCACCTTGGCCTCAACGGGAGCAGAAGCCTCATCGCCGAATCGCTCGCGCAGGACACGCCGCATCCGTTCCGCTTGCGTCTCATCGTCTGCGCTATCAGGCACAGCCGCAATCTCGGACAGTCGGGCCACTGCCCAAGTGTCGCCGTCCGCAGTCGCTTCCCATCGTCCAGCCAGTAACCACTCGCGGCAGGTGACGCGCCCATCACCGCCGAAGACCTGCTTATCGTTCAGGTGCTCTTGCACCGCCGCGATGGCCTCCCCCGCGGACTGCACAACGACAGGCTGTGCGGGCTCAGGTGTGGCCTCGGTCGTGCCGCACGCAGCCAGCGCCAGCATCAGTAGAACTACGGACAGTAGGAATACGCCCGACCAATGCCAGTAGAAACGCCTATTGATTGGCCGACGAATGACTATTGCGTTCACCACTCGACCCCTGCGATAACTACGAGTCCGTGAGTCCGAAGATCTACGTCACAGACCCGCTCTGATAGGCCCTCATGGGCTGGAAGCCCCTTTATCGACCCCTCATAGATAGGCTCTCGTTAGCCGTGGTAGGCCCTCGTGTGTTCCCGTTAGTGAGCAGAGCACGCCACCTTTCTCCAGGGTGCGTCGCAAAATGCGACACCCTCTGCGCCCAAAAAGAGCCCCGCGGGTCCGCTGCCTGTCATCGTTAAGGGTGCCAACCTGGGCTCGGAGTGGGCTCTCCAAGTGCATGCCCAGGTCACGCAGGGGCCGTGGTGAAGGCTCCATCACGCAACGCGACCGCGCAGGCCGCTCATGACGGCGCGGTTCGTCGCGGATTACGAGCCGCTTTTGCGATGGCATGTCCATGCTTACGAACAATCACCCTTCGAGCAGGGAGTCCCACGTCGTGGTGGTCGGAACCGCGCCTGGAGCGGCTGGGTGTACCGTGATGACGTAGCCACCTGGGGCCAAGAGATTGGTGTCTTCCACGATTGCGAAGTAGCTCCCCGTATGCGGGGCTCGATAAACGATACTGGCATCGAACCCGAACACGCCGCCGCCACTGTCGTCGTCGAAGATGACTTGCTCCACCGTCGCCCCGAAATAGTCGATGGTGAGGTATGAATCAGCGAGGATTGAGGACACCACGATCTCGACGGTCTCGCCAACCGTAAGGTGGACGAAGAAGTGGTCGGAGTCGCCAACGAAGTCGATGTTCCCTCGGGCGCTCTGGCCCACTGCGATTTGCTTACCATCATCGGGGTCTTGCAGGGGCGCGATCGGGCGATTGCTCGTCAAGGTGAACACTCCGGGCTCTTCCGTCCATTGCGAGACGACGACGTAGTGCGGCTCGGCATAATCGAGAACGACAGAGCCAGCCTCCAGTCCCGTGTGCCCGTCATCGAGATACAGTACCTCTGTCCCGAGTGAGTCATACACAACCACGTTCCCATCGTTGTCACCGGTGAGCCTAATGTCGATTTCAGTCCCAGCGGGCTCGTTGACCACAAATGCTGCCTGAGCCCAGAAGTTCCCTAGCACGACTTCATGTTGGCGGCTTCCCTCTCCCAGCGGGACGAGCCTTTGGCCGAGTGCAGAGGGATCGTCGCCCACGACTATCTGTTGGATCCGTGGTGATATGTCGGCCGCTGACGCGACGACCCCGAAGTTCGCTTCCGTGAACAGGAAGCCGCTGATTCCGATCAGATGGCCTTCGTTCGACACGAGTGCGCCACCGCTTTGGCCACCCACGAGGGGCGCGTCGGTTTGAAAGTAGGTCATCCCGATGGAGCCCCATTCCCGGACACGCGAGAGCAAACCCTGCACGAGCGTCGGCTGAGGGAAATCGTCGACTTCTGCCGGGTAACCGATTAGGAAGAGATCCGTGCCGATGGGAGAGTCCTCGCCGTCGACCAACGGTAAGGCATCAGCAGCTACGTCGAGGGGACCGAGCACTGCAAGGTCAGCCAACATGTCCCAGCCCACGACCGGCGCGGCATCGAACTCCGTACCGTCTGGGAACACCACCCTCGCCGTGTCGAATGGCCAGACGAGGTGCGCATTCGTCACCACATATCCCCCCTCAATAAGTACGCCACTGCCCGCGCTGGTCACCGTTTCGATGAATGCAATCGATGGCGCGATATCAGCGAAGATTTCGATGGGCGTGAGGGGCCCCGGTCTGGCCTCCGGAGAAGGTGTGGCGGTTGCTATGGGCGCCGGTGAGGGAGTTACCGTAGGAACTAGTGTGGGAGTCGCCGGGGGGATCTCCGTACGGACTGATGTAGGCGTTGCCGTAGGGATCTCCGTACGGACTGATGTAGGCGTTGCCGTAGGGATCTCCGTACGGACTGATGTAGGCGCTGCCGTAGGGACTCGTATGGGAGTCTCCGTAGAGATTGGTGCGGGCGCGGGTTCCCGGGCGCACCCCGCAATCAGAGTGAGGAGTAAGACACCACCGAAGAGTGTGCTCATCCTGCGGATTCCGTCCGTGTGTCGCCTGGAGGGCATAATCAGTTCCTTCAACCTTCCCGCTCTATCGTACAAGGTCAGTCACTGACAAAATCGCTCGCCAGGCCCGAAGAGGTTCGACCCGCTGGAACGGGTCCGTTTGTGTGAGAGCCTGTCCCTTCTCCAGGGTGCGTCTGCTCACTGGTGGCGCTGGCGCACTACCCCGAAAGGCTTGCAGAAACCCGCCTCGTTCATCCGGTTCAAGCCACGGCAGCTACACCACCTTGACATCGGCCATAACTGCACATATGATTCACCCTATAGGTGAACTATTCTATATGGAAGTCAGCTTCGCCAACAACAGGCTGCTCCGCTGTTACGAGCAGTCCGGCCAGGCAGTCCGTCGGTGGGGCGAAGCGGTGGGCCGCAAGTACATCAGACGCGTGGAGCAAATCTACGCCGCGCCCACCTTCGACACGCTCCGGACCATACGGTCCCTACGCCTGCACCTGCTCAAAGGTACACGCCAGGGCCAGTACGCCATCGACCTGACTGGGCAATGGCGTCTCATCATTACCCAAGGGCCAGCCGTGGACCAAGTGACGGTAAAGGAGGTCACGAACCACTATGGCGACTAGCACTACGCGCAGCTTCTCTGACTTGCCCATCCCCCCAGGTGACGTCTTGGAGGAGGAACTGGAGGCGGTCGGCATGACGCAGAAGGAGCTTGCCATCCGGTTGGGCAGACCACCCCAGGTCGTGAATGAGATCGTCCGCGGCAAGAAGGCGATCACCCCAGGGACGGCGCTCGACCTGGAGAAGGTCTTAGGTATTCCTGCTGCGTTTTGGGTGAACCTTGAGGCGGGATACCGAATGACCCTGGCCCGCAACAAGGACCGCGTTGAACTTGCCGACCACGAAGACTGGCTCCAAGACTTCCCCGTTCGGGAGATGGAGAGACGGGAATGGATCCCAACGGAGCGCAACAAGTCAGACAAGGTTCGGCGGCTGCTCGAGTTCTTCGGCGTCGCCTCCCTACCGGCTTACCAGGAGGCCGTGGGCTTCCGTATCACCCCGGCGGCAGCTACCAAGATATCCCGGGGCGCGCTAGGGGCCTGGCTGAGGAAAGGGGAGCTCGACGCCAAGGACATGGAAACGGCCCCCTACGATGAGGGACGTTTCAGAGGAGCACTGGACAAAGCCCGTGGTATGACGCGGCAACCAGCGTCCGAGTTTCAAGAACCCCTACGGCAGATATGTGCAGACGCTGGGGTCGTGGTCCGCACTGTTCCGGAGCTGCCTAGGTCGGGGGCCAACGGTGCGACCCGCTGGCTGACGGACGACAAGGCGCTCATCCAGTTGAGCCTCCGGTACAAGTGGCAAGATGTCTTCTGGTTCACGTTCTTCCACGAGGCAGGTCATCTGCTCAAGCACAAGTCTCGGAGAATCATCGTCGAAGGCATCGACGGTGACGGTGAGGACATAGAGCGGGAGGCAGACGAGTTCGCCGCGGACTTCCTAATCCCGCCGGACCGTTGGGAGGAGTTCACGAAGAACGGCTCCTACACCGAATTCCCAGTGACTCGGTTTGCTGACCGCCTCGGTGTGGCGCCGGGCATCGTCGCGGGACGGCTCCATAAGGAAGGCCGCGTCCTATACAGCCGGCTGACGTCGTTGAAAGGGCGCTACGAATGGGTATAGAAGGCAAGTCCTGCGGTAGGAACCCCCTCGGTAACTCCCTCACCGGCGCCCATCGCAATCGCCACACTAAGGTGCCGGGGTGCCACTGAATCGCTCGATGGCCTCTGGCGACAATTCCAACCGAACTCTCCCGGGTGGCGTTTCCAACCGAACTCTCCCGGATGGCGTTGGAGTTGAGACTACGAATCTCCTAGTTGGGGTCGGCGCTGAGACTACGAATCTCCTAGTTGGGGTCGGCGCACTGACCGAGACGGCTTCTACCATCGGCTCTACCGAAGCGTCGTAGCCCGCGGGCTCAAGGCAGTACCGAACGATGTCACTCCTCGCGGACACAGCCAGCCCCGCGAGCCGATCCCACTCGGCTTCATATCTATGAAACATGGTCTTGGCGTTCTGAGCGAGATCGCTCTCGATCGCCAGGCGCCGATCCAGCGCTGCCTCGCAGAGCAGCAGCGTCGTCGCGTCTGCGTGTCTGCGCTCGCCTGAGCCACACGCCGCGAGCAGCATCAGTAGAACCACGGACAGTAGAAATACGGCCGACCAACGCCGGTAGAAATCCCAACCTTTTGTCCGCCATATCACCGTTGCCATCAGCCACGCCATCTGCGATAAGCGGTGGTGTCCAAGAACTCAGGTGGGGAGCGCTGGAGTCGCACACTCCGGCGACCTGAGCCATGGTTATGGGGGCCATGCCCGGACAAATCTGGGGGGGACTCACCTTGGGTGCGGAGGTGCAGCATGGCGATCACAGTCACTTTGGTTCTCGATCTCGACGATGAGGGCCTACCGCGGGAGATCAGCCTGTCGGGTTTTCCCGCCCAAGTACTAGCCGAGCAGTTGCGAGTAGCGAGGCTCTACCAAAGTCCCCCGCCCCCGCGACGTCCCACGCCTCCATAACCATCGCTTTATCTGGGTCCGGCTCGTCAGGCGCTATGCCTAAGAGCCAGTCGACCGACACCCTGTAGAGCTTCTGAACCTTCAGAAGATGCTCAACCTTGGGGATCGACTGCCCGTTCTCCCACCCGTTCACGGCGTTAGGCGAGATTCCGCAGGCAGCCGCAACGTTCTGCACCGTTAGCCCACTGAGCTCCCGGGCACGGTGAAAGCGGCCGCCTATCAGGGCCCTGCGGTCCAAGTCCCGCCGCTCCCGCTCCTGGTTTTTCTGCTGGACCAAGGTCACCGCTTCGGCTCGGCCTTTCGGTTTCAACTGTCACGGTACCAACCGACGCTTGACAAGAAACCAAGTAATGCTTAGCATCCTACCGTGCAATGCGGCATTACATTGCAAATACCCAAGTAACACTGGAAGCTCAGGAGTAAACCTGCTGTGGTTGAGACTCAAAAGGTCGAGGTATGGCTCAAGCAGAACGAGCGCACCCAGGCGTGGTTGGCCAGGAAGGTGGGCATCACTCCTCCCCACCTCAACGCATGGCTGCGAGGCCGACGCCCGATGTCCGAGAAGGTCATGGGGAACCTATCCGAGGTTATGCAGGACGACCAACCGGTCGTCCCGGCAACAACGTAGCGGTCGCCTGCCGTTGGCGCGGTAATCAGGCGCGGCCGTTAGCGGAGGAAGACATGGCAATGAGGAATGCGAAGAACGACGCGGACCGAGCCTTGGAGCAATCCATGGACGCCACAGCGGAGCTGGCGGATGTCATCGAGGTCCTTCCACCTGGCGACGGATAACTCATAACCTCACCTTAGGTGCGAAGGTGCAGCATGGCGACAACGATCACCTTGATCTTGGACCTAGACGACGAATCACTACCAAAGGTAATCAGCCTCAGTCCTCGTCATAGCGCCGCAGTGCTTCCGCTGATCGAACTAGGGCTGCCTGGTCCCGGTCCCTCAAATCCCGAAATGCCGCCAGAAGGCGACGCTCGCGAGGGCTGAGCGCCACCCGGCTGCTCTCTCGGCTCCCATATCCCGCGAGCCCTAGTACGTAGTCTGGTTCTTCCTCGGCGGCTCCGGCTAGCTTGGCTAGTGTTGGCGCCTTGGGTATCGAGCCGCGTTTGAGCGTGTCTAGGCCACCTGGAGACAGCCCCGCAGCTTCACACCACTGGCGGTAGCTGGCGAAGCGCCGGCCGGGGCCTACGTGCTCCTCAACCCACGCCTTCACAGCGGCGCGACCACTCTCGATGTCTGCTTGATCCACCATCGCTCGCCCGATTGTAAGGCGATTCCATGGAATTGCGTGCAAATGCTGTCAAAGAGGTTGCAAATGACAGCAAGGGCTGCTATCGTGCCGTCATCAGTCGATGGTATAAAGACAACCGTAAATGTCGACGGAGCTTGGATTGCAGCCAGCAGACCACCCCATCTTCAAGATGCACTCCATCTCGGAATTGGCCGACCTGACTTGGTACTCCGAGGTTTACCTGCTGGACCTCCGTTCAGGCAGCAAGCCCATCAATAAGACGTTCAGACGCAGAGCAGCGAAGGCCCTGGGTAAGTCCGAGGACCACCTGTTCACGTCGGCAACAACGTAGCGGTCGCCTGCCGTTGGCGCGGTAATCAGGCGCGGCCGTTAGCGGAGGAAGACATGGCAATGAGGAATGCGAAGAACGACGCGGACCGAGCCTTGGAGCAATCCATGGACGCCACAGCGGAGCTGGCGGATGTCATCGAGCGCGCCCAGGTGGTGCTGCTCAGGGCCCGGCAAACCAATGGCGCCCTCGAAGGCGAGTCCCGCCGCATCGACGGCAAGGCCCCGGTGACGGCGTGACCACCAATTCCCTCGCTCACTCCGCGGCACACGCCACGCCCATGGCGCATAGGGCAGACCCACGCCTATTGGGTCGAAATACTTGACGACGTAACGCACGAGCCGAGTTTTGTAGTGGGCCGTGCGGAACGGCGGTTCATCTACCTTTCCAAGGATGCGAGCCCCCAGGAAAAGGATGCGGCTACCGAGCGCTCAAGGGGCGAAATGATGGCCAATGCCCGCCTCATCGCGGCCGCACCCGACTTGTTCGGGGCGGCGAAAGCGCTGGCTGAACACAACGGCGCCGTCGAGTACGACAACCTCCGTGCCGCCATCGCCCAGGCCGAAGCATGACCAGCGGCACCCAGCAGCCCGACATCGCCAGGGCCATCAGCGCCTTGCAGGAGGCCGACGAGTGGGTGAGTCAGCAGCGCGACGAATTGGAGTCCTGGGCCCGCGCTCAAGGCGCCAAGCACCTGCCGCTGCAAATGTCGATACCCCAAGCGGCGTGGACATTGGACGTATCGGTGGACACCGTGCGCAAGTTGGCCGACGAGGACAAGTTGAAGCGAGTCGTGGTCACCAGCCACCTCCACCGCATCACGCGAGCGTCGGTGGTGGCATTCATCGAGCGCGGCGGCGGGGGCTAGGGCCATGAGTCGCACAACTTCGTTCAACGCTGCTGGGCGGATTCTCAATGCGAACCCAGAAGCCGAGGTATTCAGCCTTCGCTGCAACTGCGGCTGGGCAGTGGACGAAAACAGGCCCCACGTGATGAATCGCATCGAGTCGCATTTCGCCTGGCCCGATGCCAATTCGAGCGAGCACGTCGAGGTAGTGCCGGAGTCCTAGCCATGCCCGAAGTACTCCGAACAGCCCTGTGGGTAGCAACCGGCGCTACCGGCGCCTTGATGGCGCTCGCGCTAGGAACGCTGGCCCTGCACTGGCTCAAGCGACACCGCAACTGGCGGCTATGGAGACGACGATGAAAGTACACATACAGAGGGGGGCGGTTGTCCTTGTCGCCGAGAGTCTAGCGGAGCAAGTCGCACTTGATTCCATCCTCGGAGTGGAACCGGTTCTTATCGGCTCCACTGGGCACATCGACTACGAGATTAGGCAACACGGCGGAGTGTCTAGTGGGAACGAGGTGTCCATCCACCTAATGAGCGTCATTGAAGCCGAGGCCACCTCATGACCCCCACCTGCACCCACTGCCCCGCGTCCTTCGACACGTTCCAGGAGGCCGACGCCCACTGGAACGCCATGCACCGCCGCGTTGGCGAGCTGGGCCGCTGCGAGGACTGCGGCCTGGACCGCGACCAGGTGTTGCCCATGGCCCGCCTGGCCACATCGGCCGGAGCGAACCTCGACCGGCTCCTCAAGGACGCCATGGGAACACGCAACTGCGCCCCGTGCCGCGACGCCATCAGCGCCGCCGTCCGCCAGGAGGCTGCGGCGTGATTTTGTTCAAGCAAGAACACGTCGGGCTGATCTTGGAAGGGAGCAAGACGCAGACGCGCCGGCTATGGAAGCGACCGCGAGCCAGGGTCGGCAGCGTCCACCAATGCCGGACCTCGTACTTTGCTGAGCCCTTCGCCCGCATCCGCATCCTGAACGTCCAACAGCAGCACCTCGGGGACATCACCGATGCCGACGCGCTGGCTGAGGGCGGGTACACCGTCAGTGACTACATCGATGTTTGGATGCGAATCAACGGCAACGGCTCATGGAATCCCGCTGAGGTGGTCACCGTCGTCGACTTCGAGCTGGCCGCATGAGCGCGCACCTGAGCCCGAGGACGCAGGGCGTCTTGGACTTCCTGCGCCAGTACCGCGTCGAGTACGGCTACGCGCCCAGCCGCCGCGACATCGTAGCGGGCTGCGGACTCTCGTCCTCGTCCGTGGCGCACGGCCACATCCTGCGGCTCAGGAACGCTGGCTACTTGGGCTTCACCGAGGGCATCGCGCGCTCGATCGTCTTGCTGGAACCGGAGGCGACGTAATGGCTGACCGCAAGATTCCGATGGGCGCGACTGGCCGGCAACGGTTCCCTGGGCTGCCCACCAGCAGCACCCGTAAGAACCGCTCCGTGGCCCGCACTAGGCGCCGGAACAACAAGAAGGGGGTGACGGCATGACTACCGAAGTAATCACACTGAGTGAGATGACCGACGACGGCCTGGCTGCGCTGTGGCTCGTGAATGACGAGCAGCGCCGCGATGCCAAGGGCTACCTCGACACCATCGAGGCCGAGATGCTTGCACGCCTGCGCGGCCGCGGGGCCAAGTCGCTCCCGGTGTCCAGCATCGATGTCGAGCTCAAGCCAGGCACGCCGACCTACGACAACGACCTGCTGGTCCCGTTCATCGAGGGCGAGTCGAAGTTGCCCGACGAGGACCTGGCCAAGGCGTACACGGCGCCCGAGTGGGTGCTGACGGAGCCCAAATGGCACGGCGGGCAGTTGAATCGCATCGAGAGCGCCTACGGGGGCGAGATCGCCGACCGCATCCAGCGTGCCCGCATCCCTGGCGCCGAGACGCTGCGGGTCAAGCCGAAGGAGGCGTAGCCGTGGAATACAAGATTGATCAGACGCTGAAGACACCGGACCTCAGCGGCGGGGACGATTGGCTCACACTGACGTATCAGGATGAGACCGGCGAATACGCGGGGATCGTCACGGGCCCAGCCGAATGGCTACGGCTCGTTCGCCACGCGGGCGAGATGCGCGACCTGCTCCAACGCGAGCACGACTACTGGACGCTCCACGCCGACGACTACGACGCGAAGTACCCCGAATACGTGCACGGCGGCGAAGGCGAGCGCATTGCAACCGAGCGCACCAATCTCTTGGCGGAGCTCGGCGATGGCGACTGAGCGCCAGGCACCCGCCATCGCGCTGCCGGACCTGTACCCATGCACCGGCTGCGAGGCGCTGCACCAGACGCACGGGCCGCTGTGCCCGGCGTGCCAGCGCCAGCAGGCGGCGGCGACCATCGCGGCCTACGAGGCCAAGTACCAGAAGGGGGAATCAGCATGACGACGACAGCAGTACGCCGGGTGGTAAGCATCCGCATCGAGAGCATCGCGCCGCCTTCGGGCAGCGACACCAAGCACCAGCAGATCAAGTTCTTCTGCGACGACCTCGGCTTCAAGCAGTTCGCAGGTCCGACGCGCGTGCCCGTGGCCGACATCGCCGTGCTACAGACATCCCCAGGTCCACACCAGGTGGTCCTCGAGCGTGGCGCCCTGAAGAGGGACAAGACCGGCCAGTACGACAACCACTACTTCTGGGAATGGCGCGGCTTCGCTGAGCCCCATGCAGACGACGAGTTGCCGCCCGGCGCCGATGAGTACGAGCAGCGCCCAGCCCAGCGGCAGCAAGCCCCACAGCACGACGCCCCCGAGGCTGCCTGGGACGGCACCTGCTGCCCGCCCGGCATGGACGCCCGCAACTACTCGATCGAGATGCAGGTGCTATTCAAAGAAGCACACGCGCAGTACCAAGCGGACCTAATGCGCGGCGAGAACTCGAACTTGCTCGCGACCTTTGACGAGTACCGCGACACGTGGTTTCAAGTCGTGTACGGGTTCTCTACGGGGCCGGAGGACACGGACGATGACCTGCCGTTCTAAGCAGGCGCCTGCGGAGCCCGCCCCCTTGGCCCCGTAGGCACCGAGTCGGCGCGCCGGCCGTCGCTAGGGGCGAGCCCCAGCCGGCAATTAGGAGGTGTGATGTTCGCGGGTTTGCCCGACGACAAAGCACCGTTTAGATGTGCTGGCTGGCGGAAGAACTAAGACGCAGGCGCACCACACGCCGTGGATAGCAGTTGTGGAGCGAAAGGGGCCCCCTCGCGCCCGTACGCAAAGGCGAGAAGCGAAGGCCAGTCCTAGGGTATGCCAAAAGGGGCGCCTATGGCGCAAACCGGAGAGGCCCTGGGGCCAGCACTAGGAAGCAGGCCACGATGCGGCGCAGGGACACGACGGAATGATTGGCCGCGAAATACGACAAACGGAAGCGGAGGAAGCGGCGGCATTAGAGGTATGAGCCTCTTCCGCTACAGGCCAGCATGAACGCACTCGTCATCAACTGCTCGCCCCCGCACTACAACCTCGGCGCAGCCAAGCTCGCCGACTGGTTGGAGGCGGACGGCCACGCGGTCACGCGCTGGGATGGCGACCCCGGCATGTTCGCTGACGGGTACGACCTAGTAGCCCTGTCGGTGATCTTCTCGTGGCACGCACCGATGGCCAGGCGCATCGCCTTGCAGGTCCGCGAGCACGCCGACGTGTGGGCGGGCGGGCCTGGCCTGTTTGCCCTTGCCAAGTGGTGGACACGCGAGACGGGCCTAGAGCCCGCCCAGGGCCTCGACAGTCGCTTTGAGCGCCAGCGCGGTGACTACCGCATGACGTTCGCCTCGCGAGGCTGTCCCGTGGGGTGCTGGTTCTGCATCGTTCCCAAGATAGAAGGCGCGGCGTTCACTTTGGATCCAGACTTCGCCCTGGCGCCGATCTTGTGCGATAACAACCTGTCGGCGCTGCCGGTCGATTACCAAGAGCACATCATCAGCCGCTACGTGGAATCTGGCGTGAAGCTGCTCGACGCCAACAGCGGCTTCGAGCCCGCGACCTTTGACGAAGCGACTTACGAGCGATGGAGCCACGTTCTCCGCGGCCCATGGCGCCTCGCTCTGGACGAGAGCAAGGAGATCACCGACGTAGAGCGTGCCCTAGGCATCCTCGCCGATGCGCCCCGCGCCAAGAAACGAATCTACGTCCTGATCGGCAACGAGCCGATGGCTGCGTGCTACGAGCGAGCGATGAAGGTCGTGGAGCTCGGGGCCGAGCCGTTCTGCCAGCCGGTCGTTTCTCTCAATTCGCTAGACGGGCGCCCGCGGGTCAGGTTCGACTGGACCGAGGGGCGCCTACGGGACTTCGCCAGGTACTTCAATCGGTTCCTTTGGAAGTACACGCCGATAGCCGAATACAGCAACCGCCAGGGGGAGAGGCCACCCTTCGCGGGAGTGCCGCTTTAGGCCATGAACTACGGACGCTGTGAGCAGATGATTGAGAAGACCGTGCGTGTGCACGTGATGGGCCTCAGTGGTCGCGTGCCTGTCCCGAAGGAAAGGCGGTGCGCTCACCTCGCTATCGTCCGCATCTTTCTGGGCGACGGGCGATTGGTCGCGCTGTGCACTCAGCACGCCAAGAAACTGAGCCCAGCGGTACTACCGGATTAGGCCACAGGAGACACGATGAAGAAAGAGGACCGGAGCCCTGTTCAGCAAGCCGTGAGGGATTGCCTCGCCGAGTGGGTGGGCGAAGTGCTTGCCGATGGCGACATTCCCGACGAAGCGAGGGCAGGGTATCGCGACGTGCTCGACGCGATACAGAACGACGATGACGACATGATTGACGAAATGATCGCCGAGCGCGTTGCCCCACTCGCGGATGAGGTCTAAGTGGACAAGCGCCGGTACGTCGTCCAGCAGCCGCAGACCCGCGCTCATCCCTGCCATTGGCCGAGATGCGAGCGCCAGGTGCCGCCCGCGATGTGGGGGTGTCGCCCGCACTGGTTAAAGCTCCCGAGGGCCCTGCGAGACAGGGTGTGGGCGGCATACCGACCGGGACAGGAAATCAACATGACGCCCTCGCGGGAGTACGTCGCGGTTGCACGCGAAGTCGAGGCATGGATTCTTCAACAGGAGAGGCAAGCGGCGGTGCCGATCTTGGCCAAACCATGAACGCTCCCAGCATCATCATATCGTTGCCGCGCATCCCCAACTGGGGCCTCGTGGGCTCGAACCGCTCCCATGCTCATTGGGGGCAGGTTGCACGCGCCAAGCGGGCCGAGAAGGACGCCTGGATCGCGCTGTTCCTGGCTTCCGATGCGCGACCGCGGCAGGAGCCTTTGCTACGCGGTGACGTGCAGGCCGAGATAGAGGTCCAGCTGCCCAACCTGGCGCACTGGCCCGACGAGCAGAACGTCCTCGAGGGCTACAAGGTCTTCATCGACCTGCTTGAGCCCCAGCGGGTCGAGCGGACGCTGAAGGACGGCTGGGTGAACTGGCGTCAGCTCGGCTACCTCGGGCTGATCGAGAACGACGCACGCCTGCGCTGGACCGCGCCGCCGAACCTGGCGCTGGCCCCCGATGGCAGGCCACGCACGGTGCTGACGCTGTACGGAGAGGGTGCCGCCGAGACGTGGGTAATCGCACCGGACGCACTGGACTGGCCCAGCATCCCCGCCGTGGCCGTGCCACGCGCCGGCAGTTCGTAGCAACGGAAGTGCAGCCCACATTCGACAACGGCATCGTGCAGCTCTACCAGGCGGACGCCCGGGCGCTGCCGCTCGCGCTGGGTGCCGCTTTACCGCAGGAACGGAAATCATGAGCTGGAAGGCGCAGGAATGGGCACGGAAGCAGCAGCTAGGCAGCCCAGCGGCCAAGTCGGTGTTCGTCGTCCTGGCCGGGTATGCCAAGGACGCTACCGGCCTGGCATGGCCCACCCAGGCGCAGTTGGCTCAGGACTGCGAGATCGGCCTGCGAACCGTCGCAAGGGCCTTCCAGTCCTTCATCCAACAGGGCCTCGTGGTGGTGATCCGAAAAGGAAATCAACACCAGCCGACCCGCTACAAACTCACCCTCCCGTGGCTATCAGCACACGCCACTGTGGCACATGCAGACGCGCCAGCACACGCCACAGTGGCATGTGCAGATGAGGGTAGCACACGCCATACACGACATGAGCACACGCCAATGACGACATCAGCACACGCCATACACGACAGTCCCTTAATAGGAATGAAACGTCAGGAAGAAAACGTCATAGGAACGTCAGGAAGAGAAGAGCGCGCGGACGCGACGCCCGCACTTCCCGCGATTCAGAAATGGGATGTCCCTGATTGGTTCATGCCGTTGACCCACCTGCCGGGGTATAGAAAGACGTCCCACAAACGCGCCGCGGCGAGCATCGAGGCTCAGTGCAAGTCAGGGGGTGTTGACCCGGCCATCGCGGTCAGGCTCTTCGCCGAGGAATACGAGGGCCTACGTCACCGGTACGCATGGTCCGACCCGGTCAAGGCCATTGCGGGCAAGCCCCTCAGCATCACGATTGCCAAGTTGCTGCGAAGCACACCGTTCAGGGCGAATGGCGCGGCGCCTCATGCTTCAGACGGCTGGCGCGATTTTCTCCCCGAGGAGGCCAACCATGGGTGACCTAGCCCGCATGGGGTCCGGCCTGGCCAGCATGGTCATGCCGGCCAATCACGACATCCCTGACATTGAGCGGCAACGGCGCATCGCCCGGTATGCGGCGAAGGAAGGCGTGATCTGCCTCACCTGCTCTGACTACGGGACGGTCGGCAAGACGATGGAGGGCGAGACCGAGCAGTGGGGAAAGGTCAAGCAGGTCTTCGCTGTGCCATGCCCGGACTGCGGGGGCAAGGTTGAGACGGACGAGCAGGTCAAGGCGCGGCGTCTGCGTGCTTCTGGTCTGCCAGCGCCGCAATGGGGCTGGACGTTGGCGGCGTGGGACCACACCAAGAATCCAACGATGGAGCCCGCGTTCCGGGCCGCTGAGGCGTTTGTAGCCCACCCCACGACCTGGCTGGTGCTGGCCGGTGAGTACGGGGTCGGCAAGACGCACCTGGCTTCGGCAGTCGCGGTCGCGCTGATCGAAGAGAACATCGGGGTCAAGTACACGACCGTGCTGGACCTCATGCATGGAGCGCGGCGGTCGGTAGGGGCGGGCGAGTACCAACCATTCCTGAACCGGTGGAAGGAAGCGCCGGTCATCGTGCTGGATGACTTGGGCAAAGAGCGCATGGACGAAGCGGTGCGGGCCTTCAGGGACGAAGTGGTGGACACCATCCTGCTGTACCGGTTCGACAACGAGAAGCCCTGCGTCGTGACCACCAACGAGGGCAAGCACGCGTTCGGCGATCGGCTATTCAGCCGAGTGCAGGACAAGAGCCGAGTGGTCACCGTGACCTGCACGGGCGCGGACATCCGGCCCCAAAAGCCAGCTTTGCAGGAGGCTGTGGCGTGAAGACACGAAAGCGCATCGAACGCCTAACCGCAGCGCAAACGGCCCGCTTCGGTGAGTACGTGGAGCGATGGACAGCCATCGGGCTTTCTACCGAGCCTGCCGACCGGCCCACTGCTGAAGCGGCGATCGCCACTATGTACCGCTGCGGTGGCCTCGAGCCCCCTCAGCACATCGTTTGGTGCAAATCGCCCCTCAGCATGTTGCTCACAGCCGCCGTGCTACGCCGCAGGGACTCGGTCAGGGCCACGGTCAGGGCCACGGTCAGGGACTCGGTCGAGGACTCGGTCGGGGCCTCAGTCGGGGCCTCGGTCAGGGCCTCGGTCAGGGACTCGGTCGGGGCCTCAGTCGGGGCCTCGGTCAGGGACTCGGTCGGGGCCTCAGTCGGGGCCACGGTCAGGGACTCGGTCAGGGACTCGGTCGAGGACTCGGTCGGGGCCTCAGTCGGGGCCTCGGTCTGGGACTCGGTCTGGGACTCGGTCAGGGACTCGGTCTGGGACTCGGTCGGGGCCTCGGTCAGGGACTCGGTCGGGGCCACGGTCAGGGACTCGGTCGAGGACTCGGTCGGGGCCTCAGTCGGGGCCTCGGTCAGGGCCTCGGTCGAGGACTCGGTCTGGGACTCGGTCTGGGGGCAACATGAGGCTTACTGGCTAGCCTTCTACGCCTACTTCCGAGAGGTCTGTGGGATTGAAGAGGAGACGAAGCAACTAGACGGCCTGCTCGCTCTGAGCAAGAGCGCCGGGTGGGCCTTGCCCTACCGTGACATCTGCTTCGTCTCTGAGCGCCACACGACGCTCCTTCGTGATGAGCGCGGACGGCTGCATGCGGAAGACGGGCCAGCTGTTCGGTACCCCGACGGTTGGGCCGTCTGGGCCTGGCATGGCGTCCGGGTGCCTCAAGAGGTCATCGAGCAACCCGAGACGCTGAGTGTCACGGCCGCTTTGGGTGAGCCGAACACCGAGGTTCGACGGGTCATGCTGACGCGGATCGGAGCCGACCGACTGAGCGCGGAGTTGCCCGCCGGCGTCATAGACAGCGATGTCGACGGTCGAGGGATGCCGCGCAGGCTGTTCACCCTCGGTGACATCACGGACCGCCGCTTCATCGCTTACACCTGCCCCAGTACCGGTCGTGAGTACCCAGCACAGCCCGTTCCGCCGCAAGTGGACACCTGTGCTGAGGCTGTGGCCTGGCGCTTCGGGGCACTGGACATCAACGAGTTCGGGAACAAGACCAAGCAGTTCGATTACACACCCTCGGTTGAGGGATAAAGAAGGAGAGAACCAATGGAGAAGCAAATCCGCAATGGCGACGTGTTCCTGCGACGTATCGAGGGCCTGCCTCAGGGTGCCGAGCGCCGGGCAATGCCACGGCCCGAGGTGTTGGCATACGGGGAGGTCACGGGCCACAGCCACCAGATCACCGGCGCTGTCGTGGAGCGCTACGACCACGACGGCCGGGCCTACGTGCTGCTGGACCAGGCTGGCGTGCTCACCCATGAGGAGCACGGCACGGCGGACCTGGAGGCCGGTGCCTACGAGCTCATCATCGAGCGGGACTACGACCCGTCCGAGTACGCGCGCCAAGTTGTGGACTAGCAAGCCATGACGCACCTGAACGAGCTCACCATCACGAAGCCGTGCCCGCGGTGCGGCAACGACCTCACGGTCCGCGTGGATGGCGAGACGGGTGTGGAGGTCCTCGGCTGCACCGAGCACCTGGACTGCCAGCACACGGAGCCGCTCCCGATGAGCATCGTCGTGGAGCGCCAGGGAGCGGCGCGGCTGGAGGGGCTCTAGCGATGGTCAACACCTTCGACGGGCCTTGGTGCTCCTGCATGGAGTGCATGCAGCTGGAGGTCCACGACCGGGCGCCCGCACGGCATGACGACGACTGCGAGTGCTTTCACTGTTGGACGGGCGAGGATCAGGCGGAGTCGCTGGCCGACGGCGGCGACGGCAGGAAGCCTCGCACGGTGGTGCCGCATGGCTGACCACAGCGCCATCGCGTGGACGGATGCGACCTGGAACCCAGTGACGGGCTGCACCAAGGTCGGCCCCGGCTGCGACAACTGCTACATGTTCCGCATCTACGAGCGTTGGAACCATCAGGACCCCGCCGCCGTCGTGCTGCACCCGAACCGGCTCATGGAGCCAGCGTCCCCCAAGTACGAGCCCGGCAAGGTGTTCGTCAACGACATGGGCGACTCGTTCCACCACGCCGTACCCGACGATCTGATTGACCAGGCCGTGGCTGTCATGTCCGGCCCTGGCTCTCACCACACCTACCAAGTGCTGACGAAGCGGGTCAACAGGATGCGGCGCTACAGCGAGACCCGCCCCTTCCCACCGAACATATGGGCCGGCACGTCGATCGAAAACAGGGCATTGCTGGCGCGAGCTGACATGCTCCGACGCGTCAACGCGAGCGTGCGATTCCTCAGCATCGAACCCTTGCTAGAACCCATGGGGCGGATCGACTTGACGGGGATCCACTGGGTAATCGTCGGCGGGGAGAGCGGAGGCACACGGCGCCCGTTTGACCCGGCGTGGGCTCGGGAGATACGCGACCAATGCACTGAGCAGGGCGTGGCGTTCTTCTACAAGCAAGGAGGCGGATTCAAACCTGGGTTGGGGCGCGAGCTCGACGGGCGGACCTGGGACGAGTACCCACAGGTGACGAAGCGACAACCGGAAGGGCAAGCGGCACTGCCGCTCTAGGAGGGACCCGATGATCGGCTACTGTTTCAAATGCCGCTGTGACGTCGAGATGGTCGGCCGCGAGGGTGAGCCAGGCCCAAAGGCCGTAACGATGCGCAATGGGCGCCCGGCCACCGAGGGCCGCTGCGGCACATGCGGCACGCTACTGCACCGGCTAGGCCACGAGAAGCCTGCCGCGGCGCGACAGTCCTAGCAAGCAGACTGTCGGAGGGAAAGGAGTTTGGGCATGAACGAGGTAGTACGGCTGTACGAAGACGAAGGGCGCTTGGCCATCGCCGTTGGGGGCGCCACGGTCGGCTACAGCGAAGACGATGTCACCGATGGTCTCTTCCGTGGCGACGCAGCAGCTCTAGCGGCGGGCGAGATCGACGACCTGCCGGAGCCGAGCGTTCCGGTCGCGCGCGGTAGCGAGGCCGCGTCTTACTTCCCCGAGCACGATCAGGTGCAGATTCACCGCGACCTCAGCGCCAAGGCCAAAGACTACATTTACGGCGCCAGGGAGTAGGCCGACAGTCCGCTGAGACTGTCTGGCGTCGTGGGGGCGAGCGCATTGACAGCGTGTCGGGGCCGTCGCTATCGTGCCGACCTAGCCTGCGATTGCCGCCTATGCCGCTGATTGACCATTACGAAGCATATTGGGCCAGGGTCACGAACGAGCCCATGGCCCACCACCATGCCGTAGCGGCCGCTGTCGCTGAGGGCTCTGTGCTGGACGTTGGCGGTGGCGACGGCGCGCTTGCCTCGGTTCTCACCGAACAAGGCCACAGCGTGACCGTCGTCGACTGGTCGATCACCGCACTGAACCGGACAGCAGGCACGCCTGTGCGGGCCGATGTCACTAGGCCGCTACCCTTTCGAGACAAGGCATTCGGTACCGCGTGCGCATCCAATGTCGTTGAGCATGTGTTTGAGCCCGCTGAGTTGGTGCGCGAAATGGCGAGGGTGGCACAAGAGATCGTTCTTGCCGTGCCCAACTTCAACTACTGGCGGTTTCGATGGGACATGCTCCGCGGCCGCACTCCGCCCTGGAATCGACCTAAGCACCGACACATCTACTGGTTCAACATCGAGGCGCTGAATCAGGTACTGGGGGCGACGGGCCTGACACCTGTTTCCCGTCAGTACATTGGCCTTCGGCGTTACGGCCGGATCGGGCGGTTCCTAGCGAATCGCTGGCCAAACCTGTTCGCAGACACGTTCATCGCGCGCCTACGCGCCTAACCCTGCGGCGTCGTGCGCCACGAGTCGATGTCCTCGCCGATCCGCATCACTGCCTCTGCGAGCTGCCGCTTAGCCTCGTTCTTCACCGCGGGTTCGACCCAGCCGCGCAGCACGTCCTGCGTCTTGCCCGTTCTGTAGGCAGCTGCCGCCTCGTAGAGCTCCTTGCCGACCCCAACGGCGTCCTGAGCCTCCTGAGCGATGCCTGGGGCCCTTCTCAGCAGTCTGAGCAGCCAGTTCCATGCATTCATTGGCCCCCTCCATTCTCACGCCGGTAGAACATCAGCGCCTCATCGAGCACTGGCCCCAGCTTGTCGACCTGCTGGCCAAACTCGTTGACGGCGTTGGAAAGGCCCTCGGCATCGACGTCGACCACGATCTGCTGAATGCTATCCACTGCCTCAGTCACCTGCTGCACCTCGTCGCGCACCGTCAGGTAGGCAACGGTCACAACGAACGCGGAACCGCCTGCGGTGCCCAGGAAGCCCGCTATGAGGGCTAAGAGCACCCAGCGGGTCGTCAGCCACGCCTTCACGACAACTGCACCAACAGATAGACCAGCGCGCCTATGATGCCTCCACGCTCGGCGATCGGCAGAGCCAGCTCACGCTTGGACTTGCCCTTGCCGTTGAGCTTCACGCTCAGCCAGTGGAAGCCAATGACGGTGACCTCGTGCGCCTCCAACCCATCAAGCCCAACATGATCGGCCTTGTCTAGCGTGGACGCGATGTAGGTCTCGAACGGGTGTCGCTTCTGCGCGCTCATCAGCCGGCCTCCGCTTCCGGCGATGTGACGTGCTTCTCGATGCGCTCGCGCGGGTGTGCGGTCACGAGTCCCATCCTTCGCTCGTCAAGAGTGCCTTGGCTGCAACCCGACCGTCATTCTCAGCGTTCTGCCGTTCTGCCGAGTACACCACAGCCTTGATCTGCTCGAATATCCACGTGGACATTTCCGAGGCAGTCGGCACGGCGGGTGCTTCGGTCGCAACACCGGTGAACGCGGTCTTGATCCGTGCCCATTGAGCTGCGGTTACCGTCAGGGTGAGCTCAGGCATTATGGGTCTCCTTTCCTCAGCCGGCGGTTCAGTTCGAGGATGGCGGCTCGATTGTGAGAGATGCCGCCGCCCAGCAGGCGAAAGGCTGGCTGCACATTGACGGCATAACCACTCGCCATCTTGGGAGCGATGTCGTAGACACCAAGTTCCACCATGAGGTCGCGGTTCGCCGCCTGTTCTTCCGGGGTCAGCTTGGCGTCCCAACCACGCACGAAACGATCAACGAGGAACGGGTCGTCGTAGTCGTCAAACAGGGTCGGTATCGCGTCTCCCGCACCGGCCGCGTCGAAGGAGCCCAGGCCGGTGGAATCGACGCCGAACCCCTCGTTCATCACCCCGGCGGCGGAGACTTGCAAGAAGAATCGGCCCGTGTTGTCGGCACCGTCCCGCTCGTAGCGTGTCCACCCAACTGGCCGATGTTGTTGCTTACCGCCGCTGTGTCCTCGATAGCGAACCGGAGTGTGGCCCCGAAGCCGTCAGCCATGTCGGCGGAGGTATCGTTGCGGAACTCCGCCACAGGGGCAAAGTTGTTCGTGGAGGTGGACTGCCCCTCGAAGACAGCCACTCGGTGGGTCGAGATATTCGCCCGAACGGAGAGCGCCGCGCCCACGTCGGTAGGGGTTGCGCTGAGCGCCACTATCAGCGGGGCGCCGTCGACCTTCAAGTAGCCCGAGCCCACCACTTGCGGGTCGATGACGAGGTTCGTGCCGTCGTAAGAAATCTTGGCATCTCCATCCGTGCCATAGATACCCCCGATGGCGTCGCTGGTCAGGACTCCACCAGTGGTGGCGCTCGTGTGGTCGTGGTCGGCAATCACCCATGTCGTGGAGACGCCGACGCTGGTGACATTTGCAACCAGTTCCTCAACACGCACCGTAACGTAGCCAGTGCGCCGGCCCAAGCCCTGTTCGCCCTCGTCAACGACGCGAAGGTCCCACTGAGGGCTCTGCCGTATCTCGACACCGGCAGACGCACTCATTTCGCCCATAACGAAGGGGAACATCACAACGTTCGTCGTCAGGTTCTCGATAGCGGTGATCAGGTCTTCGGTCGTGCTCCCCGCCCCGCCGCCGAATAGGTCGGCCGTCGTCTCCAGGTCGATCGTGAATTGCCAGTACCGGAGGACCGCATGCTTCTGACGTCCTTGGGTCTCGAACTCTTTCAGCAACGGCGAATCGGTGTTGTCACCGGCATCGCGCGTGAACTCCAGCCGGACTCGCAGCGTCTTAGCCGCGATGCCCACCCCGTTGGTCCCGAAGCCGAGGCCGGTGTCTCCGCTCAGGAAGTTGCCCAACGTGGTGTCGGTCCACGCGGCGCCGTCGATGCCGTACTTGAGCGTGATGTACTCACCGAACGTGTCGGCGCTCAGGTTGCCCGCGTCCACAAGCGCCGCGAGAACCGCGGAGCTGTTCTGGGGGTCGCCCAGATCGTCCTCCGGTAATTCGATGAAGGACGTGAGCTGGAACTTGTGAGCCGCCTGCGTGGGCGACTTGAACGGCTCCTCAATGTGGAACATCTCAGAGGCAGCGGCCCCTTCGAGCGCGAAGTGCAGCCTGGGGGTAGCGTCGTCCTCGGACGAGAAACCCAGCCACGTGATGTCGACGTTTGCGTCGCTCTCGGCGTACTCGACGTTCCAGACGCCCGTGATCTTGTTGTACGAGAGGATGGAAGCGTTCTTGGAGGCAGCGTGACCGCCATACGCGGCGAAAATCCACGGTGAGGGCGTATCCAGCAGGTAGTTGATGTGCCCGTCGTACGGGCCGGGGATGCCGTCAGTCACCGCCAAGGAATCGCCTGTCGCATCACCGTGGCGGCCGGTTTCAGGGCCAGCGTTGCTGACGGAATACTGCCCGTCACCTACGTACACGATGTGGAGCATGTCGCCCGAGCCGATGGGAACGAATAAGTGCCCGTCCGCGGCGACGATGGCGTTGCGCCCATCGTTTGGGTCTCCTGACAGGGGTGACAGAGGAAGCAGCTCAGAAAAGGTCGTGTCGGCCGAGCCCACCTTGTAGATACTCTCCTGCGTGATGAGCACAGGGACGACCGTGCCCGTGTTGTCGGTGAACTTCACGAATGCCTTGGGGCCATCACCGGAGGGGATCACCGCGCCAGCCGTGAAGGTGCCACCGCCGTTCGTCGAGTAGTACACCCGAATCTGGGCTATCGTGCCAGTCGTCGAATCTGGGTTTTCCCAGATCGCCACCAGAAGGGTGCTCCCGAAACTGAGGAGCCTAGCCCGGTCAAACCAAGCGTTGGTCGAACTACGAACGTCCGCTTCGGCTAGATATGCGGTCGTGTTCGGGAAATTGGTCGCCGTCTCCACGTTCCACGAACCGCCCTCGGCAGAGGTGAGAACGGTATAGGCTTGGTCTAGGTGTCCCGTGCTGCTGTTGGTGTTGCAGACGACGACCATTTCGCCCTCATGGACAACTCCATCGAACAGCCGTGTCAGCTGAGGCACGGTGCCCGCCTGCGTAATAACCGAGCCGCCCGTCCAATCGTCCGATGAAGCACCAAACTTTGCGCACCACGTCCCAAGGAAGGCGTTACTGGCGTAATCCTCCTCGAAGAGGCCCCAGTAGTCGCCCTTGAAAGGGATGGCCTTAATGAGGTGATCGCGTCCACGCGTGCTGTGCGTCTGAGACTCGTGGAGGTAGCCAAGCGAAATGGTGCGCCATCGCGTCTGGGCCGAGGAGAAGTTCAGCCCCCCCACTCCATGGCCAGACTCCCTATCCATGCGCTGGTAGCCGACGCCTAGGGGAAAACCTTGTAGTGTCGGGAAGCGGTTGACTTTGGCGTTGTCGCTACGTCTCTGGGTGCCGACCGTCCGGAAGGCCGTCGGCAGCGGATCGACCACCCCCTGCTCGATCGGAGCCCTTTCCCGCAGCGCGTAGTCGTTCCCGTTGAGAGTGACCTTGGCTGCCACTACCGAGCTCCATCCAAGACCAAGTAGCGACCCGACGAGTCTTCCTCAAAATGGAATACGTCATGCATCTGCGAACCCAGCTTGGGCTTGAAGATGCTGGCCCGGTTTGCCAGACGCTCCTCTTCCACGGCCCAGGCGTTCATGTCGGATCGGTGCTGCTGCGCCCGCCCAGGGTCGGCTCCTTCCAAGCGTCGGTACAGCCCCTTAAGCGCACGGGCCAGCAAGAGGTCCGACTGCGAGGAGTCCAGCTCGACCGTGGAGGCATCCGTCGATAGCGAGCTCAGCCGGCCGATGCCAATGAGGCGCAGCTTGTGCCCCGATCTGACCGGGTTGTTCGGCCCGATGCGGGTGTACTCACCATCGGGACGCGTCAGGACGTCTTGATGCAGGATGTAGTACGGCCCGAGAACGAATGACGTCGGGATGGTGTAGCGGCTCTTGCGGCCCACCCATAGCCCGCCGGGGCCATCGAAGTAGGCCGTTCCACTCGCAGCGGCCTCGCAGACCGCGGTGATCTGCGTGGCCCCGTCTGGAACTGCCGCATTCACTTCCAACTTCTTCCAGTTGAGCGCGTTGGTGGCCGTGGTGATGCTGCCGTCGACGTAGTCCGACGACGTGTAGGTGGAGCCATCGAAGGTGATTCGGATGCGCCCCACGCTGTCGGCCAGCGCGGCGACCCATCGCGCGAAGTGAACGGTCTTGCCCGTGAGGTCCGAGTCCGAGATGGTCGGCTGCTGGGTGAGCTGCCCCGCCGAGCCGCCTGCGACCACCTTTGCCGCGCCGGCGCCCTCGAAGTGCAGCACCGTCTCCTGCGTGACCGTGGGCGAACCAACCGCTGTCCAGCCGGTGAACCCGGCCGAGAAGGTCTCGAACAGGCTGTTTGAGAGCAGGTCATCGACCACCAAGGTCTCATCTCTCAGGGCCACGTACAGGGGCGGTACCGACGTGCGGATAGCACTGCCGATGGCGTCGTGGGGATGGTCGGGGTCGACGGCCATGATTTCGTAGGTGACCGAGGTGGCCACCGTGTTCGAGAAGGCCGTCGTGACCGTGATGGTCGAAGACGAGACGCTGGAGATGCGTCGTGCCTCCGTGTCGTTGTTACCGGACGTGATGAGGACCCACTTGTCCTTGAGCCGGTTGGCGTCGTACTTCAGGATGCCGGTATCGACCAGCGTGGTCGTGCTTCCGCCGCTGGTCGTCGTGGACGAGATGAAGAAGCCGAACTCCTTCATCATGTTCGCCCGGAGGGTAGAACGGGTCGTGGTGGCCAATGGCTACTTCACCGACCCCGTGCCAAACTTGCCACCGTCCAGCGTTGAACAGTTGATGAGACAGTTCGCCGCACCCGCGAGCCGCTGATGCCCAAGGCTCGCCGCAATCGTGTCCGTTGCCATGTGTGCCTCCCTGACCTATCCAGCCGCGTCCGGGTCTCTTGAAGCGGAGGAGGATTAGGTTGTTGCTTAGGGTTCTGCTACCGCCGCCTCGGGGAGCTCGGCCGCGTGACCGTTCATCGACTGTTCCTCTGGGGCCGGGAGCCCATGAACGGTCAGGTTTCCGTTCGAGATATCGATCAGATTCAGGCTCATGCGGCCGGCCTTCACGTCGTCGATGAGTCCCAACATGGCCTGGTTCGCTTGGCGCACGTTGGTCAACTCCTCGGATAGCCGCCCGTACATCTCGTAGATGTTCATTCGGAGCCCTCCATGAGTCGTATGCCCGTCCCTAGTGGCACTCGTGTGGGAGGCTCCTGGCCGTCGTACTCGCGCCTGATGTAGTCCAGCGAGACGCCCGTTTGCGCCTGTATCTGGCGATACCAGAGCGCTCGGGGCATGTCCGCGTCCTCCGCGTTCCACTCCATGGGCACGGTCACAAACTCGTCCCGGTTCTCGTCATAGAAACCGGGAATCTCCTGCACGTGCTCTGGGTACTGCTCGGCCAATACCTTCCAGACGCAGCAGAGGCGTATCCGTAGGGTTCGGGCAAGGTAGGGGTTCGTCCACTCGCCGATACGCTGGAATGTGCAGTCGCACAGGTCGTCACCGTGGACCCACCTCACCTCAGGGAGCTGGGCCGCGGCCAGCGCTGCTAGAGTTGCTTCTGCCCGATCGATCATCAGCGTGCTTTCACGTGCCGTTTCGCATGGCGGTCAGCAGCCGCTTTGACCCCCGCCTTGTTCGGGCCTGAGGTCTCATGCCCGCAGGCGGAGCACGTTTCCTTGATGATTTCCTTCGCAGCTGCCACGGTCTACGTCTCCACGTTGCTCGCCGTGCCGTCCGCGATGATCTTGCGGAGTACGGTATCGCTCGAGAAGAGACCATTGGAGGTCGTGATGGCCCCGACTGGAGCGGTGCCAGACTCAATCACCAGCGCCTGGGTCGGCTCGGTTGTCCCAAAGGTATTCTTCGCCCCCAACCTGACGTTGCCGGTGGCCAAACCGAGATCATTGGCGGCGAGGTATGCTGCCCATGAAGTCGTGCCCGTGACGTTGGTGGAGTCCACCGGCTCGCCCTCTACGTAGAGGGCCGCGAGATTGGTGAAGGTCAGCGTAGCCGTGTCGCCGGTGTAGGTCGGAATCCCGATGAAGGCAGCCGCGCCAACCGCGACTGTGCCCGATCCGTTGTCGAAGTTGGTGGTCTGGGCCGGTACGTGGAATTGGTGCCCGACGGCCGTTACCGCCGTCCTAGACGTGAGGTTGTTTAGCGTCAGCGCGGCCCCGTCAACATTCGCCCCACCAAGGCTGATGGCGTCCTGGCCTGCGTCGAAGACCGCGAGGTTGGCATTGTTGTCGCCCTCGATGCGGCTGTCGCTGTCGGCGCCGCTCTCGTTGACGGTGATGCCGCCAGCGTTGATAGCGAAGGTGCCCGCAGTCTGCGTGACCGCAGACGCGCTTAGGCGAAGTACCTCGGTGCCCGCGTAGTAGGCGGAGTGGTCAGTGTTACCCTGCCGGCCTCCGTTCTGCCGGAAGCCCCATCCCGTGTGAACGCTTGAGACTGCCATCTATTTGCTCCTTTTCCTGGGTTTCCACCCCCGTGGGCAAGCCAGGACCTGAAAAGGGATGTGCCGTTCGCCCCTACTTGCGGGGCTTCCTCTTCTGATAGGCCGTCGTTCGCACCGCGGCACAGCCCTCGATCTTGCAGGGGCTCCCGACGGCCTTGCCCGTGTATTGGTGCGGATGCGGAAACGGGCCAGCCAAGACCGGCGCCTGGGGCGTCGCAGAGTCCACGATGGCTTGCTTGTCCACCGTGGCGATCGCTCCAGTCGCTGCGGCTGCCGGTGTCCCACCGGCCATCTGCTGCATCGCGTCGCGCACCGACTCGGCCAACGCACGATTGTCCTCCCGCTCTTCCTGGCGCCGGGCCTCGGCCTCGGCCTCTCGGATGATCGCGTTGGCGGACGGATGTCGCTTGACCATGTGCCGCTGCACCTCGCCGGGCGAGGCGATGTGTGCGGTGTCGCACACCGGCAGCCCCCACTTGTCGTATTCGCCCCGGCTGGGGTTGTCGGGGTGCAAGAGGCACTTGGCCGTGCCGTAGTGGTACTCCCTGGTCGGCTTGGGCGAAAAGATGAACTTGCGGTAGAGCGGGTCGTTCGGGTCCTTGCCCTTCTTCCGCAGGGCTATCTCCGCTGCCAGCGCTGGCATCCGCCGTGGCTCGCCCGTCGTCACGTGGTAAATGGTCACCATGCGGCTCGCCTTGTTGAGCTCTACGCTCTGGATGGTCAGGGTCTCGGAGCCCTCGACCTCGGACAGGTCTTGGGTCCGCGACTCCGCGGCCTCCTCTATCATCCTGTCGATCGCGTCCATGGTCATCGTCATCAGTCCCTCTCCTTGCTGAAGTAGGGCCCCGAGACGCTGCGGTGCTCAGCTCGCATCCGCCGCTCGTCCAGTTCCCTAGCCCAGACCTCCAGAATGTCCATCCGATCGTCCGGGTCCGTCGGGGCCTTCCCGTTCCGGTTGCTCAGCGCGATCTCTTGCAGCTCCGCGACCGAGTATTCCCAGAAACTCGGAGCCTGGAACGGCTGGTCGTTCTCCATGTCCCAGGGCCCCGCGTCCTGCTCGTAGACGACGATCTCGTCGCCTCTCAGTACCTGAATGCGCTGGACCCGCCGGTCGCCCAGCGGCGTCCGCCGCCATGTCTCGGTGAGCCAGAATGCCTTCTCGTCCGGGATAACGGCGGCAGTCGCCTCAGTCAATACCGCGGCCATGACCTAGGAGCGTCCCGCATTGATGTACAGGTAGTCGATGTCGGTGCTGCGGGCCGTCCCGCCGTCCTGCTGGGCAACGGCCGGTGCGAGGAGCGTGGTCGCGCTCACCGCCAGGTCTTCCCTGGCCTGCCAGGTGCCGTCGATGTAGTAGTCGGCGTCACCGTCTTGGTTGAGCACGATCTTGAAGGTCTGGAAGGTGGCAACCGTTGGCGTGGTAGCCCCTCCCTTGTTGCAGGCGGTGACCGTCCCGTCCGCATCCCCGTTCACCGATACCGCCTTCCAGCTCGCCGTGCCCGCGCCCGTGTAGGCGAAGCCAACAGCGTTGGAGGCGTTGGTGGTGATCGCATCCGCCGTGGACAGGGTGATCGGGTTCTCGTCCGTGCCGTCGTCGTCGGACCAGCCGATGTACTGCTCTCCGTCCGCGATGCTGGTAATCAGCGTCACGCGCCATTCCAGCGTCATCGGCCCACCCTTGTCGCACCGCCAGATTGGCGGGCCAAAGATGTTGGTGATGTCGCCGTCCGTGCCGTCGCCGGTTCCACGGATCACGCCGTTGTGCTGTTCGTTGATGGCGAACGCCGTGCCGCCCGTGTCCGCATTGACCGTGTAGAGGCTCGCGGTCGCCGAGTCGATCACCTTGCGGTGAAAGTCGTCGAAGTACCGGACCTTGCCGAAACTCGTGTCAGTTGCCATTTCGTTTTTTCCTTTCCCGCGCGGCTCTTTCGCCGCCTAAAGGGTTAGCCGAATGCCGCCCCCCACGCACGCCGAAGGAATCCCTTCTGGCGTGGTATGGGGTCGCTCAGTTGTTCATGCACGTTGCGTGACCGATCGCTGAGCCCAGGCGCGTTGAGGCCGTAGAACTCCTCGAGCAATTCCATTCGCCCGAACAGCAACGGGAGGTCGTCCTTGGACGCTTCGATGAACTCGTCACCGAAGTTCCCTTTGCTGTAGAGCCGCTTCAACCGCGCCGTGGGGTCAGTCATGGCCACTACCCAGTCGGCGCCGTGCCGTCGGCCAGGTGACCGAACAGCCAGTTGCCGGCGCTGCGCTCGATGTAGACGAACTCGTCTTTTAACCAAACGTTGGCGCCGCCATAGCCCTTCTCGGGCATGTCCTTGGTCTCGGTCCAAGGGCTAAGGCCCTGCACGAGAATCACCGCTCCGCCTGGGCCCGACGAGAAGATGCCGCCGCGGGTGTCTGGAGTCCCGTCCACCGCGATCAGCCCATCCTCCCAGAGGAAGACGTCTCCAACCGACCCCTTCAGCCCCATGCGGAAGACGTCCTGCGTCATGCCGGTCGGGATGGGGTAGGTGCCAACGCCGCTCAGGATTTCGGTCTGGAGGTCATGGATGGTGTAGCCGTGCAGGACCGCCGAGATCGGCATGGGGCCCGGCTCGGTCGCGTCTACGGCGATGCGGCGAGCTCCGGCCAGAACGTGTCCGTGAGTCGCGGTTGTGCCGGTGCCACCCAGCGTGGTCGTCGCCGAAGCGAACAGCGCGTGGCCGTCCGTGTTCTTCTTCCGCTGGATGCCGTTCTGCCCCAACGTGCCGAAGGTGGCGAAGGCGTTGGAAGCGAGCCTGGCCTGCACGCGCCGGCCGATGAAGGTCTGGATCGCCACCAGCTGTGGCGTACCCGAAAGCAGCGAGCCGCTCATCTCCTGCGGGTTGTCGATCGTGTCGGTCTCGCCGTAGTTCTGAGCGGTCAAGTTCTCCGTGATGAACTCGTGCCACGCGGTACCCGTGCCCTCGGAAAGGGTCTGGCGGTCCGCCAGCTTGACCATGATGTCGTTGGGGAACTCACGCCGTTGTCGCGCCTTGGCGACCGTGGTGTTCAGTCCCGCCTCTACTTGGGCTAGAAAGGTGTCCCCTGAAGCCATGTCGTCTCCTTCTTACGAGACCTTGGGAAGAACGCCCTTGTCCATTGCTTCGTTGGCTTTCGCCATCTCCGCAGGTGACATCTGCTCGCCCCGCCCAAAGCGGTTCACTAGTTCTTGTTCGGTCACGCCCGCGCTACCGCCGCCGCTGATGTCCATGTCGAGGTTCCGCTTGGGACCCGGTTCCTCTTTCTTGGCACCTGGCGCCGGAGCCTTTGCACGCTCAGCGTCTCGGGCCAGTCGGGCCGCTTCACCGACCATGACGGCCATCTCGCCGAGGTCTTGCGCACCTTTGGCAGCAGTCCAGCGGTCACGGAAGTCGGCGTACTCCACGGAGCCCTTCAGATCGATGACGGGGTTGCCGTCAGCGCCATTGGCCGCATCCTCTAAAGACGTCCACATCCGGGTGTACCGGCGGTTGAACGCGGAATCGGCCTCCGTGGTCGCGCTCTGCCTGGCAATGTCGTCCAACTCCGCCTGTAGTCCCGTGCGGTCCTCCGGCGAGATGGCCTTGCCAAGTGCCTGGATTGCGCGCCTCGTGCCTTCTGTCTCAGCACGGATGCGCTCCACCAACGCGTTGTCACGCTCTTCCTGTGCCGCTCGGCCCCGCGTGAATGAGCGGTTGTCGGCTTCGAGCTTCTCTGTGCGGGTCTTTGCCTCTGCAAGCTGCTCGCGCAGACTCTCGACCGACTCTTCCTGTGCGCCCCCAGCCTCATTCCCCTGGGCTTCATCTCCGGCCGCGACCTGCTGGTCGTCAGCGGAGGGCTGCCCTTGGGCCTGCGCCTGGGTGGCCACAGCCTGCTCATTCACGGCGGTTTCTAGCTGCATCTCCGTACTCCTTGGATCGGCCCGCTGAGCGAGTCCGTCCTTGGTTTTTGGCCAACAAAAAAGCCCCACTCCCTCAGCGGCTCATGGCCGTCAGGGGCGTGGGGCTCTAGGCCCTCTAGTACGACTTAGGTGCGAAAGCGCAGGAGCCTATGGCACCTACACTTCACGACTATGCTGCCCTCGAACTCGTCTCCGAGCTTTGTTTCGCACTCCGGGCAGCGAATCTCGGCACCTTGCCGTACAAGCACAGTAACCACAACCCGTGGTGGTGTCAACACGGCTGAGTGTCTTGTGGCCATGCCCTAGTTCCCGCTGAACCGTGCAATCGCTTCCGGCGTCAGTTCGAGACGGGCACGCTGAGGAGTTCGTGCCTGAGGAGTGCGACGACCCTGTTGCTCCTCAAAACCCTCGCGCGTCCGGGGTGGGTAGTCGTACCAGCGCACCAGCAGGGTATCAATCTCAGGGTCGAGCACTCGGAATCGCCCACGCTCGAAGTCCAGCCGATCAGCGTAGAGCGTCAGCCTCCTCTCCTCTGCGAACCTAACCTTCTCCTTCCAGTGCAGGCCGAGGTAGGTCTCCCACTCGCCTCGTTGCTCTAGGGGCACGCCAAGCAGTTCAACGTCGTCGGCGATCTCCCAGTAGGGCTTCAGGTCCGCACGAGCTTCGCGTAGCTCGGCCACGACAGGCACGTCGTTTCGACGGGCGAACTCCTCCACCCGGCCGATCATCTCGTCACCCCAGAGTCCACGTAGCCCCTGCAACCTCAGATCGCGTTGGTCGTAGTCGAACTCGCCGGTCTGTGGGTCCTCGAGGCCAGGGTCGGTGACCGCGTTGAAGTAGTCGTCTAGCGCAAGGTCTAGGTCAGAGTCGTTAGGCGCGATGTCGTTGATGAAGGCCAGCGTGTCGGCGCTGTTGTTGCGCAGGTTCTCCAAGTCGATGGCGCGGCGCTCCCGTATCTGGTCGATGCGCTCCCGCAGCGCGGGCCCGACGCCCAACCTGGCCTGCTCAGCGAGTATCTGCTGGTCTGACGCTTCGACGATGCTGGTGCGTTCGTCCTGGTACGCCTGGAAGTCGCTGCGGCGTTGCCGGCGGACCCGCTCGACGGCCTCTCGTGAAGCCGCCACCTGCTCCGTCTCGTCGATGGCCGTCCTGACATCAGCCGGCTGACGGTCGAAGGGCAGCGGAGTGCCGTTCTCGTCGACACGTATCAGATCCTCGATGGCACTGCCGTCGGTCGCGGCAGCCAGGGCCACGAGGCGCCCCTCGTCTAGGCGCTCACGCGCCGTCACGGGCGCCGACTTGGTGCCCATCATCTCGCCGACTATGGACGCCCCCAGCGCTCCGAAGCCAACGAACTCCTCTTGGGAGTTCCTGAAGGCGTCCCCAGAGGCGAACTCCTCGGCAGAGAAGGGCATGCCCTGCCGCGCCATCCACCAGGCGAACTGCAAGGGGTTATCGCGGGTGGGCTCGCCTACGAAGTTCTCGCCCGTCCACATATCCCAGCTCATGCTCACCGGCCCCGAAGCGAGCCCACGCAGTGCGTCCTGGGGCCTGCCCGATGCGGTCAGCATGGTGGCCCGCAACAGCGAATCCCAGGTCCCGAAGAGGGACCAGTCTCGCCCCATCCAGCGCACCCGCATGAAGTTGGAGTTGGGGCGTCCGTTCACCCAGGGCTGGAAGTCCGTGTCGTTGCCCAGCATCTCGTTCAGTATCACGGTGAGAAGCGTGCCCGTGCCGATGAAGCGGGCCATCGAATTTCGAGCAATGCGCTGGTCGAGCGAGGCTCCAGGCCGCATGCCCATGCTGGCCTTGGCCACCGTCTCGATGCGGGACTGGAGGAAACGCGGAGCGAATAGGAACAGGTCGCCGATGCTGCCGAAGGCTCGACCCTCCGTCCACCCCGTCATGTTGTTTGCTATCTGGGCGATGCGGCCGGCATCCCCGGACTGGATGATCTCGTCGAGGGCACGACCACGCGCCAGCTCGGTACGCAGGAGGTCGTCAGCCCACTCCAACCGCAAGGCGTCACCGAAGAAGCCGAACGCGCGGTTGGCCACGCGAACCCCCGGAAGGCTCGCGAGCTTTCGCGTTAGCACCGAGCCGCCCAGGAAGAACTCAGTCTGCCGACCGCCAAGGTGCAGCGTGCGCCGTGCCCACTGGGCCGAGTTGAGAGTCCCGGCCTGCGCCGCCTTGCCATCGAAAGTGGCGATAAAGGCACCGAGAACCTGCTCGCCGTTCGGCCCCCAAGCGCGGATGTTTACCTTGAGCGCCTCCCCCACGGGGCTGTGCCCGGTCCCCAGCGCTTTTAGCTTGCGTGGGTCTAGGCCCGCGCGGCCAAGGTCGTTGCCAAGCGCTAGCAATCCCTGGATGCCGGGGCCAGAGTTGTCCAGGGTCGCCCGGGCGGCTCGATACAGGTTGGCCACCGCGTTCGGCACCGAGAGGATGACCTCGCTGGCAAGGGTCCCGCGCCCCGTAGCTGGCAGGAAGGACTCAGCCGAGCGCGCCATCGCGTCGGGGAATGCGTGCTGCGCCAAGCCCGAGAGCTGGATGCGGCCGGCCTCCCGCGGCGTTGCCCGTGCGCGCTCCAGCGCACGCTTGTATTCGGGGCGTAGCGTCCTCAGCGAATCAACCGTCTCGCGAAGCGCCACCAAGACCTCGTCGAAAGACTCGCCAACGTTCTTGCCGCGGGCCACGCGCACCGTCAGCGCGTCGCGCAGGTTGTCAATATCGTCAAACTCGGGGTCGTCAAGGAAGCGAGCGACGACCCGATTAGTCCGCGTGCTCAGTCGGTCTCGGAGCGCCCTAAGCCGCGCCAGATTGGCCTTCAGCTGCTCCCATGGGATGATGACCTGCGGGCTCTGCTTCAGCGCCCGCATCTTGGGAGTCGAGGCGATCAGGTCGCCGTTGGTGTCAGTCGCGGCCTTCAAGTAGTTGGCGCCATGACGGCTCGCAGCCCTGCGGCCGGCCCCACCAGCGTAATTCTGAAGCACGTCCCCGATGGGGGGGTATCGGTAGCCGTTCTCGATACCCTCGGCCATGGAGTCGAAAACGGCGGCCTTCTCAAAGCCTGGCTTGCCGCTTCCTCGGCGGATGCGGCTGGTAGGGAGATCGATATTGTCCAAGACTTCAGCGTTCCCGCGGGGAATGTAGAAGCCGCCCTCCATGACGTCGGGGCGCAGCCCGATCTCCTCACCAACCTCGTCCAGCATCGTCTTGTACTGGGCAATCTGCTCACGGAGTCCTCGGAGCGTAGCCATCTGAGGACCGCTGAGGTGCGGCTCGTAGACGGGGAGCCGCGCAGCCACGTCCTGGATAGTGGGAGCCACCACTTGGATGCCACCCTCGATGTCCGCCAAGGCGGGAATGCCCCCGAACTTGTCAGTGACGAAGTCGCGCCTGATGGCGGTGTTCCATGTGGCACTGAGCCTGACCGCCTGCGACTCGGCGACACGCCTGCCTCGCTCGATCTGACCGAACGCACCGGCGATCATTGGATCAGCCTCGTCGAAGCCGAAGGGCCTCCCGATGGTTCGCTTAGCCAGGTTGAGTGCCTCCTGCGTACGCGTCAGCCCCGGCTTGATGGGGCTGAGGTCGAGGACGCGGAACGCCTCGGATGGGTCGGCGGCCGCCACACTGTCCGATGCTAGGGCACCCGCCTGCCGGAGCGTCGCCTCGGCAGCGTCCTCTCCATTGGAGCGGATACCAAAGCGGATGAATCCGCCGTCGTCTTGGATCAGGTCCAGCCCGCGCTGGCGTGCTACGCGCGCAAGGTTGTCCACGGCGCTGGCGCTCTGGCGGGTCGCGGCGCCAGCCGCAGCAGCTCCACCCCTGACGCCGCGCACGATGTCGGGGCCAAAGCCGACGATAGGTAGCAGGTTGAGCGGGTCGCCGATGACCTCGGCGGCACCGAAGAACCCGGTGGGTGCTCCGCTCTCCCCGGTCCCGAACTGGTCTTGGAACGCGCTGATGCGCTCGTCGAAGGTCGCGGGCCGGGTCTGGACCGGCGAGCCCACGTTCGGGCCGACGACTGGTGGGGCACCCTCTACCGGCTGCTCCGGAGTCTTCAACGCGGCCTCGATGGCATCAATCGCAACTCGGGAGCCCACGCGCAGGCGCCCACCAATCGTTGGGATCTCTGCCGTACTGCCTGGCGGCAGCGAGGCCGACGCTACGGCGTTTGCGACGAGTGCCGTGGCTCCTCCCTCCGGCCGAATGACGAAGCTGTTGAGCTTGTCCAGCGCCTCAAACAGTTGCTCGGTGGCACGACTCTCGATCGGCTCGGGCCCAACGCGCTCCAGCCCCGCGGACTCGCGCACCCGGTTGATGAAGTCGGACGTATCCAGTGAGCGACCGCCCGAGCTGAGGCGCCGAGCCGCGTTGTCGACGATGGTCCGCGCCTCTGACTCAAGGTCGCTGCGGTCCAAGTCCGCGACTCGCTCAGCCGATAGCGAAGCGCGTATCTCTGCGAGCCTTCGCGTCTGGTCAGAGTTGAAGAACTGTCCGAGGCGCAGGTCCGGTATGTCCTGCGGGCCCTGGATGATGCCCGTGTCGGGGCGCTCAGAGAGCGGCCGGAGCGGCACCGCGCCCTGGTCCGGTCTCAACGTCTTCAGTTGGTCCGCTACGGACGCCTGTGGCTGACGCCTGAATCGCGCCTCCGCCTCAGGTGTTAGTTGGAGCTTGTGGCGCAGCTTCTCCAGCCGCTCGCGGCCACCGATGTTCGCCGGATTGTTCTCACCCATCTAGTTGAAGCTCGCGCGCGACGGCGTTTGCAATCGCTGTTGACGCTCGCGGCGGCGGCGTTGCTCCTCGACGGCTTGCTCAGCCTCGGAGTCAAGTTGGCGGACAGTCTGTCTGGCTGCGAACTCGCCCTGCGCGAACCCGGGAAGCGTGCTGAAGGTCCCCCTCGCAGGATTGTCGGGCAGGAAGCCAAACGACGCGGGATCGGCATTGAAGCCCAGGCCGGCGAGATTGAAAGCGCCTGGCGGACCGCTCGCAGTCGGGTTCTGTGCGAATCCCTCAGCCTTCCTGAACACGTTGGGGTTATCGGCGAAGGACCGAATCGGCTGCTCGCCCTGCGTCTCGGCCGGAAACCCTGGCAGGCGCGACGCCGCCTGTGCCTGCGCAGCCAGCTGGGCGGTAACGTCCTGCGGTGCGGTAGGCTCCGTGGGTGGGTCTGCGAAGCCGGTCATGGCACGGAAGATACGGTTGAAGTCCTCAGCCGTGGTGGCGAGCTCAGAAGCACGCTGCGCGGCTGCCTGGAAGAAATCCTGTGAGGTGTCGCCAGCGTCGATGCGGTCCCGGAAGTCGTCGATGGCCTGGGAGAGATCAAAGTCCCCCGCCTGGAAAGCCTCGAATATGGCATCGTCGAAGTTCCGAAGTCGCTCCTCACGCGGGGCCTCACGGAGCACGAAGTTGTTGGGCCCGCGCTGCTCCACCGCCTGGCCAGGGCCAGCCGCCGTCGTGGCTTGCTCACGCGTATTGAAGAATGCGCCCGTGTCCAGCTTCGCCGCCTCGGCCTCAGCCTTGGCCTCTGCTGCCTCCCGCTTCGTTACCTTAGCCTCAGCCCTGTCTATGGCCGCCTCCATGGCGCGCCCGTCAAGGATCGTGTTGTCATTGATGTCTTTAAGAAGGAGCCCGTCGTTTCGGCGCTGGAAGATGGGCCACTCCCCGATATGTCCTTCTGGGCGCGGCGGCACATCGTCCTGTCCCTGAGCCGCAGCAGTCCTTTCGGGGACATCACCCACCGCTGTGAAGACACGAGCATCCTGAGCGAAGTCGACCCCGGCGCCGCCTTCCGGTTGCAGCACCGTCTCGATCGCGGCTCGTATCTGGTCGTCGCCTGCCAAGGCAAGGGTCGGATCGTTCAGGACAGGGGTGAGAGCATCCAGCGCCTCGTTGGTCAGACGCGCGGCGAACGGCGCGAGGAGCGCGGCAAGACTCGGAAATACGGCTTGCAGCGGCTGTGGACCATCGCCCACGTCCACCATGATGATGCCGTTCTCGACCCAGATGTCCATTACTGTCCTTCTCCGAACAGGCGCCGGATGCCGGCGACGCCTTCCCGCTTGAGGAACGCCCGACGCTCGCCGGGGTTCTCGGCTAGCCGACGCCGCATCTCAGCGGGCTCTATCTGCTCCTCGCCGATGTCGGGCCTGCCGGACCGCTCAGCTCGACGCTCCATGCGCTCGAGCTCGTCGGCCAACTTCATCACGACCTTGGTGTCGAGGCTCGTCCTTCCCATTACACTCCGCTCCTGTTGCCGCTCAGCTCGTTACCCAGCCGCCTGCCCATGTCCGCAGCTTCACCCTGGATGGACGTGTCGCGGCCTGATGTGATCGGCTGGCCGTGTGGGCCGAGGAGTTGCTGGGAAATGCCGCCCTGCTGCTCCAGCCGGTTGGCCAGTTTCCGCAGCCCACGTTCCTTCGCGATGGCACCGGCCGCGACAGCCATGTACTCAGGCGTCTCTCGGAGGCGCTGGAGCATCAGACGCTCGCGGATACCGGAGCCGTCTTCCTTGCCAGTCGCCTTCCAGTAGTCCTCGTCGGAGAGAAGCCCGGCCTGGTACTCCCGCAGGGCGATGTCGACCAGTTGGCTCAGCAGCACGGGGTCGATGTCGCGGAACTCCACCATGACGCGGTAGTTGTGGTCGATATCGGTGACGCGGAGCTCTGAGCCCCTCATGGACAGCGATTGGATACCGGCCTCGTCGTGCAGCACGTCGGCCAGCCTCAGCATGTTCGAGGCCACGACGCTGAACATGTGGTCGGTCCCTATCTCGATGCTGGCGAACTTGCTCCTGGCTGAGGCGTCCAAGATCGCTTGCTGCCCCACTGTGTTGACACCCGATTGCCGGAACCCACCGAGGGACGATGCGAAGGTGCCAAGCTCGATCTCTCGCTCCAAGCCGGCGGCGATGTCGAATATCTGCTGGGGAATGACGGGGACCTCTTCGATCCACCAGTCGTCCTTCTTGCCCGGCAGCATGTCGCCCGTCAGCAGCTCAGCGCCCTGTGCCGCGTCACCGTCGTAACCGCGGCGCGGGAAGCCTCCTTGGACAACCATGTTCTGGATAGCCGACGCGGCCTGCGCCTGCGCTCGTATGTCGTCCAGTACGGGTTCCAGGATGCCCTTGGACAGGTCCTTGGGGTTCAGCCGGTCAGCGTCGGTCGGTATTTGGCCGAAGCCAGAGAAGGCTTGCGAGAGCGGCTGGAACCCCCACCCATTCCGCTCGACGAACAGCAGCTCCCCGTCGGTCAACGCCAACGCATGCCAAGAGGCGGACCACCACTCGATGATCGGTACCAAGTCGTAGGGATCGCGCTGTTCGAGATCGAACGCCTTGAAGGTCTCGCCCTGAATCTTGAACGGCTCCGACTCAGCGCGCTGAAGCCTTCTGGTTGTCGAACCCAGCAGGTCCCCCGCCTTGATTTTGTGAGACCTGAGGCCAACTGGTGGCACCGTGTCTGAGGGATCCAGCAGCACCTCTTGTGGGTGCAGGTGCCGGAGCCTGAGCGGGTTCCACGAGAAGCGTCGGGACTCCCACTCAGCAACACGTGCCTCGAAGTCGTCCTGCTCCTCGTCGTCATTGCGCTCGGGAGGCGTCGGCGAGTAGCGCAGGTCGAGGAATGGCCCATACAGAGGCGTGTAGCCGTACAGGAGCAGCTGCTTCTTGGCGCCCTTGACCGGCATGACGGGCTCGAGCAGGAATGCATCCGTCAGCAGGGCTGCTAGGCCGTTCTCAACCCGGTCGGCCCGCTCCAGCGCCTCGTCGGTGTCACCGGTCGGCGGACGCCGCACAAGGGGCGTCCGTGCGAGCTGCACATCGACGGCCTGATCGATGATCCGCGTAGGGGTGGACGGCCGGCGGAAGGGGCGGTTGGCGAACCGGTCCTCGTCGGGCCAGACCGAGTAGGTGCGTTGGTAGTAGGTGTCGAGCTTCCGGTACAGGGCGTGCGCGTCTGCCCACGTGTCCTGGAGGTGCTGGGCATACTCTTTGATGGCCTTTTCGTCAGGCGGCTTGGCTGGGTCTATCGGCATCGTGTTCCTACCAGTCTCCCTTGAGGAAGACGGGCTTGCTCTCCCGGTTGGTCACCCGGCGTTCGGTGGCGTGGTAGACGGCCAGCGCCAGGGCCATCACGCAGTCGTCGTGGAGACCTGCCGGTGCCGAATAGATGACGTGCTTCTGTGTGTACTGGTACTCGAACGACTCCAACTCCTCGACGATGACGCCCCGTGGGAAGTGGACCTCGCCGCGCTGGATGGCCATCTGGAGCCGGCGCATCAGCTCCTGCTTGGACTGCACCGAGAACTTGAAACCTTCGTACCGGCCCCTGCCGTCGCGTTGTAGGTGATCGAGGACGACGTCGCCCAATCCGGTCGAGTCGACCAGCGCGGGGACGACTTGGGTCTCCTCAACGATGCGCTCGGTGGTTGCCGGCCACGCCTCGTGCTGCCAGCGGTGGAAGCGGCTCACCGTCCACTCGCCGTCGAGCCCTATACCGACGGTGTAGTCCTGGCTCTTCGCCAGGTCCCAGCCAAAGACGCGAGGCGAATTCGTACTGATGGGCCTAATGCAGCTCTGGATGGCATCGGCGCCGAAGGGGTTGCCACCGTCGGCCGAGGGGATGGCCAGGTAGAGCTCTTTGAAGATTTCCGGTGGCAGGTCTCGCTGGGCCGAGTCCACCTCTTCCTGGTCGAGCACGCCCGCCTGGATGGCGTCGTAGGCCGTGATGCGGTGGTACGCCAGTCCCTCTTCGCGTCCCTGCTCTGTTTCGGCTCGGCGAGCAAGGTGGTAGGCCCAGTTCTTGGACCCACGAACGTTGCCGATGACCCGGATAGGGCCACGGGTCGCGGTCAGCGTCGACCGGATCGCGTGCCAGGAGCCTTCCTTGCAGCGTGACGCCTCGTCGATGACGGCCGCGGTGTAGTCCTCACCGTAGAGGGAGTCCGGGTTGTCCCCAGACTTGAAGTAGATCGTGGAGCCGTTCATCAGCGTGATGACGAGCGGCGACTGGGTGGAGACGAAGGTGTTTGGAGTCAGGTTCTCAGTCCAGCGGTTGAAGGCGACCCGGGCCTGGTCCAGCACGGGAGCGACCCAGACGAAGTTCTTTCCCCGGCCACCGTTGACCCACGCCTGCTCGTTGAGCCAGCAGATGGCCCCATGGGTTTTTCCCGACTTAGTCGATGCCTCGATCGCGCTGATACGCGCATCGTTGAAGAAGCAGTCGCGCTGCTTCGGGTAGAGCGGCGGGCGCTCGTAGGTGACCTTGACTTGCTGGGCTGTGGTCAAAAAGAGACCCCGCTGGCGCTCGTGGCGCTCTGAACGGGGTCTTGCCCTCTGGGTGCGGTCTAGCCGTCTATGTACGGGAATCTTGGCTTACGCGACCTCTGCTGTCAACGGCTTGGGGATGATGAGGAAGTGGGCGCCGGCCTTGACCACGATGCGGTCCGGGTACTCGATGGCCATGGTCTTGGTGCCGCAGCACGAGCACATGACGGGGCGTTCCGGCTGCCATTGCGGTGCCCGTCGCCATGCCTAGGAGCCTTGCGCCCCCACCGCTGCCACGAGAGCGCGGGCTGCGGCTCTACTTCGTTTGGCTGCGTTATGGCACTCCCGGCACTGGCGCTCGCCATTGGAACGAGGCATGACATTGTGCCCCTCCAAGGCATGGCCCCGTTTGCAGTGAGTACGACGAGTCGCACGACCGCCGATGGCAAAGACCTCACCACGGCGCAGATTCTCAGAATGAGCAACCGCCTCAAGGTGTAAGGGATTTACACAGGATGGATTCCGGCAGAGGTGGTCGAGCTCTAGCCCCTTTGGCACAGTATGGCCATGCTCGAACTCCCATGAGAGCCGGTGAGCAAGCATGTCTTTACCTGCGCGTGCGATTCGGCCATAGCCAAGAGCATTGCGAGCGCCCTGCCATTCCCAGCAGCCCGATTCAAGGCGAAGAACCCGTCCCCAGAAACGTTCTTCGACTGGGATGTAACTATTTGCCATCGTGGACCTCGGCATGGAGCGATCGAGTCCCTGCCTCCTCTGGTCCGCCAGCCCAACCCCAGCGGGTGCTGTATGCGTTGCGGATGGCGTCAAGAACCTCATCGAGCACACCACAAGCGGCTGCACTTCTGGTCATGGCGCCGAGGGACGTGTCGAGGCAGCGGCCACCATATCGATCGGTGGGATCGTCTTTATCCCAGAAGTACACCCGGCACCGCTCACAACGGAGGTTCTCACCGTCAGGGATATGGTCAGGCCGCAGCGCCTCGAAGCGCGGGTCTTGGATGGTACCGGTGCCGCCGCAGCCGCCATCGCACTTGTCCCAGTGACGCTCTACGGCTTGGGTGGGGTCGGCTGGGCATGGCACCGTGCGCTCGGCCAGCGGGCGCAGCAGGTCAGCGACGGTCTGTTGCTCGGTCGTCATGCGCTCAACCTCGCGCTCGCGGCGTCCATGACTCGGTCAGCACGACCCGTTTGCCTTCTACTTCGAGCACCAAATCGTGGCCCCCGGAATGGCAAAACGAACCCACAGGGCGTGCATCATGCGGTGCTGCCCCTAGCGGCCCGCTCATCAGCGTGACGAGGTCGTCCGGGGCGATCTGGCCAACCTCGGCATACCACAACATCATGCGCTCAACCTCAGCCTCCCGTACGTGACCGCCCCGCACTGGACGCACTTCAGCCCGTCGTCCTCCCGTACCAGATCCCCGCTACAGCGCCCGCAACGGCCGGCGTAGGTCACTTGCGGCCTGAGACTGAAGCCGTGGGGGCTGTGCCTGACATGGGCCCGCCGAAGCAACGCCGCCACCCGCCGCGGCGACGGCACGTAGTCCGGCATGCCCGTGTCACGCAGCATCGCTAACCCGTCTCCTCCTGACTGAACTCGAACCCACCACCCTTGATCCGCTCCGCAAAGTGCCGACCCTTCGACTCCGCCTCCATCAACCCCCGATGCTCAGCAGCCGGCACCCCCGCATACCGGTAAACGCGGCCGTTCACGAACTCAACCTCCAACACCCCCGCCTCATACCCGACCGACACCAGATTGCTGCTCGTCACCGCCTCTCGATGCATCTCGCCACCTCCCTCGCCACCAGCGCCTTTTTGCCACTTCCCGACCCACGAGGCAGCTCCAACTATCTTGATGGGGGCGGGTGGCTTTGATGGGCCCCCGGTACCCCCTCTGCGCCAACGGACGCTACGGCTACAGGTTCGCACTAATCTCTATTATGTAAACCTGCGTTACTAGGCCGTGGCCTGCTTCCTGGCGAATCGTCACGTTATTGTGACGACAGGTTGACATAGTTCGCATCATGCTTGGTCAGTCGATGCGTCCTCGGTGAAGCTGACCGGGAGGGCTGGCGGGGCCTCCTCGCTGGTGGCCCGGACGCGGGCAGCGACGTCGTCAGGCCCGAGGCTCAGCGTCACCACCACCTCGTTCTTGGTGAAGCGGGCTGACTCGTTGTAGTTGTCGCGGTACAGCGCCGGCCGTCGAGCTCGCAGGATAGCGATGCCGTGGAGGAATGAGCCCTCGCGGCCTTTCTCCACCATGGTCTCCTCGATGCTGTCGGCTACATCGTCCTCGGTGTCAATCCACGCCTGGCGAAACTTGGGGTCGGTGTCGCGCCAGGTGTAGGCCGTGCGGCGATCGATGTGCGCAGCCTTCGCAGCCGCTTGGACCGTTCCACGCCGACCGAGCGTCGCCAAGAAAACCGCTTGCTTTTCAGCAGTGTTTCGGTGGGCGTGCTGGCGTATGCGTTGCCCTGAGGTCAGCAGCGCGAATGACGATGGCTCAGGCTGAGCCACAGGGCTGATCTCGCCGGCGGTTGCCCCGTGCGGGGAGTGCTGAGTAGTCAGCGAGGCTGAACCGGGAGTGGCGGGCTCGGTGGCAGGCTGCGGGGAGTCTGGGGATGTGGGCTTGGTATTCATGATTGAGAAGTCCTGGAGGGAGAAGAGGGGCTTGGACTCGCTGCACTCCTTCGCCTCGTCGCGCGCCTTCGGCGCTCGGCGGGAGTGCGAATCGCTCGGCGGTAGGTAGGACTTTATCCCCTCCGTAGGTTCCCGCGAAACGGCGTCATCAGGAGTTTGCATACCTGGCCGGGCTAAGTCAGTGAGCCTTGGGTCAGCTCGGGACCGCCACGCTATTTGGTCCGATAACGGGGACCAGCCGCCGTAGCCCATGGCTAGGGATGGACGCCCTCGGTTCAAGAACCGCTGACGATGTTCCGAACATTGCGCCGCGTCGTGGGCTCTTGTCAAGTCAGGGCGCGGCCGCGGGACATTGCCTATTGACATATGCTAGTAAGCGAGCATAGTCTGCGTATCACGACGGTAAGGGGGTACGGCATGACATATCGAGAACGGAAGCAGCGAAGAGTGGAGCGGCGCGAGGAGTGGGCCGAGAGCCGGGACCGCAAGGCACAGGCTGGATTCGATAAGGCATCACGTATCGCCGAGCAGATACCACTCGGCCAGCCAATCCTAGTGGGCCACCACTCAGAAGGCCGCGCGCGGCGTGATCAGGCCCGCATACATGCGGGCATGCGCCAGGGTGTGGAATCGGCGGATATGGCCGACCACCACCGCACCGTTGCGGCGGGTATCGAGCATCAACTGGCCACGTCCATCTACTCCGACGACCCCGACGCCATCGAAGCGTTGCAGGCGCGCCTGGCGGGGCTTGAGGCTCAGCGTGAGCGCATCAAGGCGTACAACGCCACATGCCGGAAGGGTACGCCCGACCTGGCGCTGCTGGACGACGACCAACGGGCCGGCCTGGCAATGGCGCTCAAGTTTCAGGCGTACGCGTGCAGGGACGGCGCCTTCCCCACATACGCGCTCTCAAACTTGAGCGGGAACATCAAGCGCCAGCGCGACCGGCTCGCACAGTTGGAGGTAAACCCATGTGGCAGTCCATAGAAGCGCGCCAAGCGCCCATAACCGAGCAAACACGGCCCGAGGTCGTCGCATCCTTCAAGTACCACGACGGCCGCGAGATCGTAAGCGCTCACGCCTACGTCACCGGCACTGCGCTCGAAAAGGACCCGCGGCCGCCGCTCTGGGGCAAGCCCGAAGTGGAGAAAGCGGTCAAGGCGTGGAATCGTGCGCCTCTGCTCACGCCCACGCGCAAACAAGTCAGCTGGTGGAAGACGTCGTGTGCCGATATCAAGGCTAGGGAAAAGGCTGCTGCGAAGGCCGTGCGTGCAAAATCAGGGGCCAGGCAACGGGGCTCTTAGAAAATCATACCGACCACCCACTTGCGGGGCCGTGGGTTATCAACGCCCCGCATTATTGCTTACCCCGCTAGGCGCGCTTATCATGCGGCATACCATGACTGAACCAATCGACACCACCCCGCTCAGCATCCGCAACTTCCCCAAGCCCCTCATGGAGCGCCTGAGCCTCTACTGCGGCTCCACCTACCCCCGCCGCACCTACCTCGACGTCATCTCCCAGGCCCTCACCGAGTACCTGGACCGCGAGCAGCAGCGATGAATCAACGCCAAGCCCTCAGAATTGCGAAGGGCCAAGTGCGTGCCCTATTGAGCGTGAACCTAGACATGGACGAGGGCGACCTATGGGCCGGCGTCGAGGAGCACGACGAAGCGGACCGAGCGCGCATCAAGGCAGGATTCGAGTACATCGCCTACAACCTCTTGCGAGACTCCGCGTAAACCGACACGAGCCCTCGTAGCCACACCACCCGATGCTGTAGGCTGCGGCCATGCCCAAGTCACGCCGAGGCCGCGGTGAGGGCTCCATCACGCAGCGAGACCGCGCGGGCCGCGTCTGGCAGCTCAAGTGGGACACGCCCTCAGACGGCCGGCGCGCCCAACACAGCCTCACCCTCAAGGGCGTCTCCAAGGGCGAAGCCTCCAAGACCCTGCGCGAGATCATGCGCGCCCTCGACCACGACACCCTGGTCGGGCCGACGAAGGAATCGCTCGGCGCCTACCTGGAACGCTGGCTCCACGACTACGCCGACCGCCACACCAGCCCAATCACGGCCCGCGACTACCGCAGCAGACTCACCAGCTACATCATCCGGCCCCTGGGCTCACTCGCCCTGGTCCGCTTCACTCGCAACCACATCGAGCAGACCTACCGCCGCCTCAGAGACGAGGGCAAGAGCGAAACGACCCTCTACCATCTCCATGCGGTCCTGCGACAAGCATTGAGGTCAGCGGTCGACGAACGCAGCCTCGAGCGCTCCCCCATGGAGGGCATCAGATCCCCCAGGCCCCAACGGCGCGACTACGAGACCGTGGGGGATCGGCTCGCCGAGTTCTTCACCGCCATCGAGGCATCCCCGTACGCGGACGTCTACGCGCTCTGCCTGCTCACCGGCCTCAGACGCTCCGAAGCACTCGGCCTCCAATGGCCACGGGTGAACCTCGACGCCGGCACCGCACGTGTCGAGCAGGGCCTGCATCGCCTCACCTCGGCTGACCCCGAGAAGCGCCTGGTCCTGCTCGATGCCAAGACCGCCAGCAGCCGCGCCACCGTCGCGGTCCCTCAAATGGGCATCGAACGGCTCAGACGGCTGAAGGCCAAGCAGCTGGCAGCCGAGAGCAGGGGGACGATGACTAACCCAGAGGGATTCGTGTTCGTGAGGCCGGACGGCAAGCCCTACGACCCGAGCGTCGTCACCAACGACTTCACGAAACTCATGCGGTCGGTCGGGTTCAAGGGGCTCAGGCTCCACGACCTGCGCCACTCCTTCGTCTCGTACCTGATCGCGCTGGGAGCTCACCCCAAAGAGGTGCAGGAAGCCGCCCGCCATAGCTCATTCCAAGTCACCATGGACACCTACGGCCACCTCATGGAAGGCCGAGTAGCAAGGCGCGTCGCGGACCTAGACCGCTACGTCACCGAAAGCCTCAGTGAGCGCGTCGAGCAAGGTAGCGAGAGGGCGGGACGGGGGTCTGCCCGCAGGTAGATCGCCTCGTATAAGGGAGTGCCGCTCTCCCCGACGACCGGAGCAGGGCCTAGACCACCTGCTCCATCCCTCAGCCCCCGGACCAGCGCTGTTTACGCCTATCCTCACGGCTGCCCGCCCTCTCACCGTCGCGCCTTGGAGGGGAAGGTCTATTGAAGGCGCGGGCCTCCCCTCTTATGTCCGGTACGCGCCTCGTAGCCGACATTGCGGTATAAAATCAAAGGTGCCGGTGGGCCTCAGCTTGGCAGCCAACCCACCGACACCGAAAGGAGCGCCGAAATGGCACCCTCCCACACTGATAGCGTACCTTAGTGAGCCGTTAGTGAGCAAGAGTCATTCGGAATCGAACGCCGATTTGGCAGGACCGGCTTGACGGCCTACGTGCCCCTGTAGCTCAGGTGGATAGAGCAGTGGTTTCCTAAACCGCGTGCCCGGGTTCGAGTCCCGGCAGGGGTACCAGCCTACGACTTGCCTTCTCGTGATCTCTGATCTGTGAAGAGCCTCGTTCGACCAGCCCGTCCTAGACCTGACCCAGAGAGCAGGCCGAACAAGAGACCAAGTAACGTTGAACGACGGCTTGAGGCGACGGCCATGGTGCTGCCGGGCTGCTCTCGCGGGTAGCCGTACGCGGACACGATGGAGGTCACCTCGCAGGCGACGCCGAGCCGCTGGACGGCCGTGGCGACGTGCTGCTCGGTCTGGTCTGGCATCGAGATGCGGCCTCCGGCGCGGGCGCGCCCTTAGGGCGCTGGTGCGCCGGCACTCCGCGATGCGCCGGCGGCCCTGCCGACGACGACGACGGCGGCCCGGATGCTGCCCGGCGTGACCGCGCGGAACGTCAGGGCGGCAGCCACGTAGGTAGCGCCGAAGGCGGCCAGCCCGCCAACGGCCGGCCAGCCCTCCCTGGGCAGCAGCAGGCCCACGCCGACGGCAGCGCCAACGGCGGCTGCGACGCGGGCCGCCCGCCCGACGTCGAGCGTGAACCCCAAGTAACGCCGCGCCGCCCAGAACGCGAAGGCCGCCCCCGCCGAGTAGGCGGCAAGCTCGCCGATGGCGCTCGCCTTCAATCCGATTCGGCTCAGCAGCGCCCAGTTCACGGCGACCTGCGCCGTGGCCATCAGTCCGTTGGCCAGTAGCAGATGTCCGGGGCGTTTCGTCAGCGAGAAGACCTCGGCCATAATGTTGTAGACGCCCAGCACCAACATAGCGGGCAGCAGCAGCGCCGCGACGGCGCTGCCCTCGGCTGCGATCTCGGGCACGGTCAGCAGGCGCAGGATGGGCTCGGCATAGAGCGCCACGGCCGCGACCAGTGGTGCCGCCAGCGCGAGAAACGCGTACACGGCCAGCTGCATGTAGCGCCGGACCTGCGCGTGGTCGCCGTCGGTGTACAGGCGCACCAGCGTCGGGCCCAGGGCGAGGAGCAGGACGCCGGAGAGGAACAGCGTCGCCTCGGCGACCGTGCGGACCGACCCGTACACGCCGACGGAGGCCGTTCCCAGGAAGACGCTGATGAAGTAGACGTTCCCGTACTTCGCGAGCCAGCCGATCGGATGGGCCGCGGCGAAGGGCCCCCCGAAGCGCATGTGCGTATACAGCCCGGCGAAGCTCGGCGTGACCAGTCCTGCCCTGGACACAACGAGACCCAGGCCAAGCGCACTCAACAGCAGCAGCCAGGCAGCGTAGGCCGCGACGATGGTTTCGATCGTGGCGCCGCTCGCCGCGAGCGCTGCGACGATGCCGATCCACCCTGCGTCCCGCGCGATCCATAGCGCCGCGTGGGCGCGCATCCGCAGCTGGCCGCGGAAGAACTCGGCCACGAACACGTTCACGTTCGTGGCGATCATCGCCGCGGCGATCAGCCCCGCGACGGTCGAGACCTTGGTCGGGTCCGCGGCGATGCGCTGATCGAAGAGCGGCGCGGCGAAGTAGACGGCGGCTCCGCCCGCCATGCTCATGCCGAGCAGCGGGATGAAGAGCCCAAAGAACAGACGGGCACGCTCACGGTCGTCGGGCTGCTCCGCCAGAAAGCGGATCAACACCCGCTCCACGCCCAGGGTGAGGATGGGGCCGAGGAGGCCGACCGTCACGGTGACCTGGACCCAGGTGCCGAAGGACTCGGCGCCAAGGGACTTCGTCAGCAGCACGACGACGAGCGCGGCCTGAACGGCCCGCACGCTCAGCGCGGACCCCGACAGCAGAAGGTTGCGGATGAACCGCAGGCCTCGGACGCCTTCGGCCTGCGGTTGGTCCTCGCTCAATGCTTTTGTGCCATGGCTAGCTCGCTTGCCGCGTTGGCCCCCTGGGCCCATCGACCCCGTCGCGCCGACTACGCGAGCAGCCTTCGGACCCGGCGTGCGGCGCTGATCACGGGCCCCCCGTACCCCCACAAGGGCCGTCGAGGCCACGTCCTCGCGATGTTGATGTTGAGGGAGTTTCGCACCATCCCCTCCGGGCAGGCGATGGGGTCCACTGCGTGGTAGGAGTCTTTCGACTTCACGAAACCCGCCAGGCGGTTCTCCCCAAACGCGGCCGTCTCCAGCGTCTCCAGTGCATCAAAAGAGACCATCCGGTTTTCCCAGTTGTCACCCAGGGCGCGGTCGCGAGGGGTGTAGAAGACCGTCCCACCGCCGAACTCAGGCCGCCACGCGGGGTCGGGAAAGTACATCAGGAGACTCACCAGCTTGCTCGGCGAGTCGGTGTGCGGGTGGACCAGCCCGCCGCGGCCGATCTGCGAGAACTCGAACGAAACGTCGACGGACTGCTCCCTGACCAGGCCAGCGAGCCCGGCCGTTTCGGCTCGCACCCAGCGGCGGGCCCCGCCGCGCCCCCGTGCCCGGACCAACGCTGGCGTCACCGCGTCCTGCAGGTCCCCAAGGAACGCCTTGGACTCGAGCCCCGCTAGGAAGGCGTCCCATAGTGGGGACGCCGCCCGGAATCGATCGAGCACCTCGGGCGTCTGGTGCGTGCCGAACAGGGCCTTGCCTCCGGCGTGGCTGCCGACGAACCACTCGGGCGCTGGAAACTCCTTGTGCAACGACGCGTAGAGGTCCGCCGGAAGGTAGGCGGGGAGCTGGAACCGGAAGAAAGGGTCGAGTGGCGCGTCGGCGATCCGCTGGCCGAGCAGAAGGTGTGGCACCATCGCCGCCGTTTCGCTCGCGCTGACCGCCTGGGCCGTCCCCCGCGCATTCGGCATGCTCTCGTTCTTCATCTCGACTCCGATTTCGTTTGCGGTTACGTGGCGTCGGCGACGATGGCGGCTACGCGCCGCGCCTCGTCAGCATTGCTGGCCCGGTAGGCCGTCTGGTCGTCGCGGATGCGGCGCAGCTCGGCGTCAACGCTGGCCTCGGTCAACTGGGCGCCGAGGCCGGGCACGGACGCGCCGCCCAAAGCGACGTCGAGCACCAGATCGCCCAGTGCTTGGCTGTAGTGGGAACTGTCCCAGTGCCAACGCATGCGGGCCTCGGTCTCATCCAGTCCCGGCACCGGCTCCGTCGCGTAGGCGCTATAGCCCGAAAAATCCCACAGCGCGAAGGGCGCGCGCCCCGATCCGGCTGCCTCGGCCGCCAACGCAGCGGCGAGCGTGCGCTTCCACTCCTCGAACTGCGGCCACAGGCCAAGTTCGTCGAGGGCCTCCCACTGCCAAGCATGAGACGGCCCGATGACGAACGTCAAGTGGATGCCGTTGGCCCTCGCGTCGGACAGCAGGGCGTTGAACGCATCAAGCGCTCCTGAGCGGCCATCGTCGTCCCACAACGCGAAGCCTTCGTAGATTGCTTTCACGTTGGCCCTCACGCTCCGCTCGAACCGAAGGCGCTGGCCCCCGCCCAGGCGGCTCTCCATGGCCTCCTCGGGGCGCAGGCCGTTCTCCGCGATCCACGTCTCCGACGACTGGCCGAGAAGCGTCTTCACGGCGGCGATGCTCGTGTCCAGCGAGAGCACCGCCACCGGCAGGTCGGCGAGCGTCGTGGATAGGGGCGGGTCCGTCGAGATGTCATCGGCCAAGCGCTTCTCGCTGAAGGTCACGGCGGGCTGCCGGTTGACGTTGAACATGAAGAAGTCGATGGCGATGACCGCGCGCTCCACCGGCCCGGCGGCGAGTCCGTGCTGAAAGTAGCGCCACGTCTCGTACATGCTGGGTCCGCTGAGCGCCAGGTTGTAGGTGCGCTCCCCGTTCCACGCAACGTGGTCGGGGTCGAGGCCCACCTCGGCGCGCGAACTCCCGAGGATGAGCGCCGTCGGCTCGTAGCGCGCAACGGCGTGGGCCTTATGCAGCCGCGGCTTGCTCTTGACCTCCGGCTTCTCCGAGGTGATCCCCGCGATCGCGGGGATCCCGACAACTCCGAACGGGTCCACCACCAGGTTGAGCAGCGCGTTGGCGCCGATGACGATCAGCGCGATGAGCAGCGATAGCTGAGTGAACCGTGTCGCGGAATGAGTGCGCATGGTTAGAACTGGAAGTACAGAAACTCCGTCACCCGCGTCAGCCCCAGCACCGCGGCACCGCTGACCACGCCCGTCGCGGCCGCCCAGCGGAACGACCATCGCCAGCTCCAGCGCGTCTCGGGCAGCAGGTCCAGCGTCGAGTCGCTGACGGGCCGGGCTCGGCGTACGAGCTGGAGCAGGTCTGGCACGACCCAAACGAAGACCACGAGCCCGGCGACGAGCAAGAGCCCGAACGCCGACCCGAATGCGCCGACGCCGTCGAAGGTCACCGGCAGCGCGTCCGCGAACGGCAGCCTTCCCGCCAGCCGCGTGGGCAGCGAGATGCCGTTCAGTCCAGCCATGCCCCTGAAGATGGCCCCCGCCGCGGCGAAGCTCTCCGCGCGGAACAGGACCCACCCCACGACGACCACGAAAAAGGTCAACAGCCTAGCCCATGACCATGGCGCCCGGGCCCGGCCCTCGTCCGGTGGACTGCCGCGCCACCCTCGCCAGGTCTGGTGCGCCACCAAAAGCACACCGTGCAGGCCACCCCAGGCCACGAAGGTCCAGCCGGCCCCGTGCCAGAGCCCGCTGGCCAGCATCGTCACCATGGTGTTGAAGGCGCGGCGGACCGGGCCGCGCCGCGAGCCACCCAGCGGGAAGTACACGTACTCGCGCAGGAAGCGGGTCAACGTGATGTGCCAGCGGCCCCAGAACTCCGTGATGTTCCAGGCCTGGTATGGCGAATTGAAGTTTAGGGGCAGCCGGATGCCGAACATGCGTCCGAGCCCGATGGCCATGTCAGAGTAGCCGGAGAAGTCGAAGTAGAGCTGTAGCGTGAAGGCCAGCGCGGCCCCCCAGGCTTCCACCATCGCCGGCTCCGCGCCTCCGGCCGCCGCCGCGAAGACCGGCGACGCGTAGGTGGCGATGGAGTCCGCGATGATGACCTTCTTGAACAGCCCTCCCGCGAAGATCGTCAGGCCAACGGCCAGATTCTCAGCGCGTACGCGGGTGAAGGCCGTGCCGAACTGGGGCAGCACCTCGCGATGGTGGACGATGGGCCCGGCGATCAGCTGTGGGAAGAAGGTGACGAAGAGCGCGTAGTCGACGAAGCGATGGTCCGCCGTCCGGCCTCGATAGGCGTCGACCATGTACGCGACCTGTTGGAAGGTGAAGAAGGAGATTCCCAAGGGCAGGATGACGTGCGCGAGGGTCCACGAGCTGCCGAGCACGTCGCCCAGGCTGGAGACGAAGAAGTTCGCGTATTTGAAGTAGCCGAGCAGTCCGAGGTTGAAGAGCAGCGCGCCCGCCAGCACCCAGCGACGGTCCGGCAGCCACGACCGCCCCTCGCCCCACCGGCCCAGCAGCTGCGCCGCCGCGTAGTTGACCGCGACGGAGCCGGTCAGCAGCACGACGTAGGGCGGATTCCACCGCGCGTAGAAGATGAGTGACGCGGCAATAAGCCACACCTTCGCGCTCCCGGGGCGTCCGCTGCGGGTCAGCAGGTAGAAGCCGCCGAGCACCAGAGGCAGAAAGGCGAAGACGAAGGTGTACGAGTTGAAGAGCATGCGTGAGGCCTGCGAGCCGTGTGCGCGGCGAATGGCGCGTGCCGCGCCCGACAAATGGCGAAGCTAGGTTGCCGCCGGTAGCGTCCCCTGGGCCTGAACGGAGGTGGCCCGCTCGTAGATACGGAGGCCCAGTGCCTCGACACGGTCGTTGATGTCGGCCCAGTCCTCCTTCACGACGAGGCGGAACGCCGGCCCGAACAGGACGTCGTAGTCGTGCCAGAACGCGACCCGTGAGTCCTCCTGCTCACGGACCTCCTCGGGAGTGGCGACCTCACGGTCCAGCTCGAGGACCACGATGTAGCGCGCGGCGACACGCACCAGCTCGTCCGCAGCCCGCTGGATGTGGCTCGGTGGGACGTGCATGAGGCACGTGACCGTCATCCCGACGTCGAACTGCGCCGGCGCATAGGGGATATCACGAGCGTCGGCGTAGTCGAAGCGCAGCGTGTCGCCGTACAGGCTCCGTGCCCGTGCCAGCTGGTGCTCGCTGAAGTCGCACCCGGCGAACTCGTGGTCGGGAAACGCCTCCTTGAGCGAGGCGAGGTTCCATCCGAAGCCGCACCCGACCTCAAGCAGGCTGGTCCACGAGTAGCCGGCCAAGACCTCTCCCAGCCGCTGCGTGCGGGCCATGTGCCGCGCGGCCGTCGCGGGGTCCAGCGCCTTGTTGGTGTAGTAGCGCTTGGACCGCGAGCTCCACCATAGCGATGGTTTCCAACGGTAGACCCAGGACATCGCCCACTGCTCGGCCTTGTTTTTCGCCTTCACCGCCATCGACGTCCGGCCCATGTTCCTCTCCCGCCGCGGTCACCGGTCTCTTCGCACGTCATCTTCGCACGCCAACTGTAGGGGGCAATCCCCCAGCCTCGAAGCGCGCTGCCCCGCAACGGCTTTGCGTGCTAACCCCCAACTCGGGACTAGCCCCGAGGGACGACGGCGGGCATTGCGCGTGCGGCCCAGGTATCCTCAATGGCGACCTCGCCGGGGAGCTTTGCCATGCCTCAAAACCGAGCAGGTGGGCGCGCGCCAGGCGACGGTAACGGCCGTCCTTGACCTGCGCGGACGCACCCAGGGCCGCAGGCGAAGGAGATCAACGTGAACGACCGCGAAGGCATCCTCTGGCTCAAAGCGCTCGCGCACACCCCTATAGACCTCGACGGTCGGGACGCGCACGGCATTGGCGGCCACGACCTTCCAGGTGAGTGGTCGTCGCAGGCCCCTTCACTCTGGCCGTTCATTGAGGGGACGATGTACCGCCGGGTGATGAAGTACGCGCTCCGTGGCGAGCTACGCCCTCCGTACACACCGCCCAGCCGTATTGCCAGGCGGATGCTCGGGCTCCGTAGCCGGTTGCGCAGGCTCGTGTCCCGCAGCGAGGAGCCGAGGCCGGGCGGCATCTTAGCTGCCTCCGCTCCACGAGCCGTCATTGGATTGGACGAGCGCGAGGAAGACCTGTTCCTGCCGCCGGTGCTCCGTGAGCTAGACAACCGGCACGGCCGCGTGCCGATCACGTTGCTGCACAAGTTCCCCACCGGCAATGGGCTGAGTGCGCCCATACCCAAAGGGTGGCATGGCGCGGTGACGCCGTGGGAGTTCTACGAAGACCGTGACGTGCGCGAATCCGCGCGCAGGACCTACGGGGCCTTCAACGTCGGCCTTGATGCGCTGATCGACAGCGAGAGCTTCCGTAGGGCCGCCGGTGTGCACTGGCCAGCCATGCGACTCGCGCTTCATGTCGTCGACTACGAGGTGATGCTGACTGCGTACTACCTGGCGGTCTCCTATCGAATCATGGGTAGGCTGAAGCCGAAGGTGCTGCTAGTAGCCTCAGAGCTAAGCCTGGACAACAAGGCGCTCATCGCAGCAGCCAGGTCTCAGGGCATACCGGTGATAGCGCTTCAAGCGGGATCGATCATCGCGACCGACAACTACCAGACCGACTACGGCGTCACCCAGGACGATCTCAAATCGGGATGGCGATACCTATTCCCAGACCAGCTTGCGCTCTTCGACACCGAGTCCAAGCGCGTCCTCCTGGACGAGATCGGGTACCCGTACCCCGACCGACTGGTGGTCACCGGGCAGCCACGCTTCGAGCGCCTGGCCCGCAACTATCGCCTCCACGAAGACGCGCACCGTGCCGCCTTCGAGAAGCGTTTCAAGCTACCGCCAAATGAGAAGCGCGTCCTCATCGCATCGCAGACCTTCAACTACCAAGGCTCGGTAGCGTCCTTCGCCAATCTAGTGCTGGCCGGTCTCGCTCAGAGCGACTACCACGTGGTGGTCAAGCCGCACCCCCTGGAAGACCCCAAGCGGTGGGAGCGTTGGGGCAGGGCCTTCCGCATGGAACTCACTGTGCTACCACCCACCTTTGACGTGCAGGACGCCATCCTGGCCTGCGACGCCGTCGTCACGTCCTACTCGACGGTTGCCCTGGAAGCTATGCTGGCAGGTAGACCGGTGGCGACCGTCAACGACAGCGGCAAGCCTGATTTGGTGCCTTACGCACGGGAGGGCGCCGCCGTCAGCGTGACCACCGCCACCGAACTCTCCATGGCGCTGCGTCAGCTAGTCACTGAGCAGAGCGCGCTGCGCGAGAAGACGCTGACGCGTGCGCATGCCTACACGAACCCGATGCAGCATGTTGGCGCTTCGGAGCGTGTCGCCGAACTCGTCATCAAGGCGGCATACCCAGAATAAGAGACCTCGTCACCGGTCCCCATCTGCGCCAGACGCTGGCTGTGGTGCGTTCCGTCGGAGCTGGGATCGAGGTGGATGTCGCCACCGACCGTGGCCACGCGGTGCCAATCTGCTTGGCCGCGCACCTCAGGTGGGTGCACGAGCGCATCGCGCTGCCAGTACACTCAGGCGACACCGGCGCATGGCGCACACGGCTCCTAGATGCCGCTGAGCGGTATAGCTGGGCAGGATTACGAATCGGCGTTCATGGCCTATAGGGCGTATCAGTGAGTACCGCCAATCTACGAACGGCCGCCGGTACTTCCTAGAAGTGAACCCACGCTTCGGGGACTCGCTGGCGCGATCAAAGACCTCTGGCTTGGACTTCCCGGTCGACCTGGCACACATGGCTGTGCCACCCAGTGGCGGAATTCATGGTGGTCAGCGACGCGTACCATTCGAGTGCGCGTGTACAGAACCCCATGCTTGGCGTGAAAGGTGCTGTGGCAATCTATGGCCAGTATTGTGCGATCCCTTCATCCCGCAAGTTGCTGACATGGTGCGTTCCCTGCACGATCCACGTCCGGCAACGACCATCCCGTCGGTGATCGCGCGTTGGGCGTGGCGAAAGGTAATAAGGCAATGACACAGAAGGATGCAGACGCTCAATACCAGGCGACTGTTGCCGAAGCGCAGCGTGCTGAGCGCATGGCTTGGGACCCGCTCACCGACCGGACTGAGGGGATGGAGCTACGTCGCAAGCTCGTGATCAGCGTACTGGGTCTGGCCGATAGGGAACGCTCTTGGGATGGGACTGAGATAGCGGTCAAGAAGCGTGTGTTGGAGGTCGGCGCGGGTACCTGCGAGATCGGCGAGTGGTTGGCTGCTGTAGGAGCCGACGCAGTCTCTCTGGACTACGCGCCTGAGTACCTAGCCCTCTCGCGAGACCGGACGCAAGCGCACGGCACCCGAGCACCGCTCTACGTTCAGGGCGACGGGGAGGAGCTTCCATTCTCAGACGACGCCTTCGACATGGTCATCTTCTGGGAAGTGCTGCACCACCTGCCTGATGCCACTGTGGGTATCAGAGAAGCGTACCGGGTGCTGAAGCCAGGGGGCTCCTGCATAGCCGTCGAGCCGAACGCGCTCAGCCCAATGCGCATCTACACTGAGAGCGAGATACGCCTGCGAGACCGGCTCGCCGCTCGGGAGTTCATCCCGTTCCGACACACTGACCGATTCCGCATCGAGACTTCGTTCTACCCATGGGGCCTAGCCAATCGCTTTGTGAAGGCGGGCTTCGACCGGCACCTCGTGTCCTGGAGCCCGACGTCTCACTGGCGCGAGGAGCTTCGAGCACGCGGCCTTCCTAGGAAACTGCTTCACCGCTTAGCTGCACTGCCTGGAGTACGGAACGCGCTGAGCAACATCCATGTTCGCGGCACCAAGGTGCCCGAATGACATACACCCCACAGGGGTGGGATGAGCGTGTCCAACGCCTCGGGCACACTGGCTGGGCGAACGATCTGGTGTATGCCCATGACCAACCGCTACGCCTTCAAGCGGTGCTCAGAGCAGTCCGCCGGTATTCCAACCGACACATGAGCGTCGTGGACATCGGGTGCGGCGTTGGCGACTTCGCGGCCGCCATGGTCGACGAGGGGGCGCAGCATGTCTTGGCATTCGATGTCAGCAAAGAAGCCATCGCGGTTGCGTTGTCCACTCACGGTGCGAAACGCGGGCAGGTGAGTTTCCAGACCGGAGACGCCAGGCTTCAAACACTGCCGCATGGCTCTAGTGACCTAGCGCTCAGCATCACTGTGCTTCAGCACATGGACGACAGCGACGTGGCCAACGTCCTCCATCGAGTGAGCGGGTGGCTACGTCCCGGTGGCCTGCTCATAGCCCTCGAAGCACGCAGCGTGCGCGGAGTAACCAGCCGCTCGATAGCCGCTTACGACGAGCTAGCGGACAAGGCTGGGTTAGAGCTAGTGGCCGCCAACTCATATCCGCAGTGGGGGGTCAGCTTGCTGACGCACCTGGCCAGGGGCTCCGCCGCAGGCGCCGCCAGTATCGGTCGTCAGTCGCGCATGCGGCGCCTGGCCACCTGGGCGGTTCTGAAGACCGCTTACGTTCCAGACAGGCTGCTTGAAGTGAGCACCCCAATCGGGTGGTCTCCTTACCGAATTCTTGTGTTCAGAAGGCGGAATGAAACGTCTGCTGACTGAGCTGCGTCGCACATTCCTGCGCCGGCACTGGAGTGAGCTACGGTGGTCGTACGCCAACGTCGGGTTGCGTGATCTACGGCCCCTAGCGGCCTACATTTTGGGAATAGACCCCGATAGGGAGGAAGGTAACGTCGCGCGCTTCGAGCGGGAGTTCAGCGAGGCTGTCGGAGCCAAGCACACCATCACTTTCTCGTCCGGCCGGGTGGCTCTTCGGGCAACACTTGTGGCCATGAACGTGAAAGCAGGGGACCACGTGGTCGTACCGGCTTACACCTGCGCCGTCGTCCCGTATGCAGTCACCGCGTTGGGTGCGCACCCGCGCTATGTCGACATCGGGAACGACTACCTGATCGACCCGATTGCTCTCTCGTTGGCCCTAGAGGACGAACCAAAGGTGGTCATCACCCAGCATACCTACGGCCATCGTGACTATTGGAACGCCGAGACGGCTAAGCGGGCAGGCGTGCGCGTCATCGAGGACTCGGCACATCTCGTGTCGAAAGGCATTGCCGGGGACGCCGCCTTCTACTCGTTCGACACCACGAAGCCGCTGACAGCGGGCAAGGGCGGGGCCGTCTCTACCAACGACGACCAGCTTGCCCATCTGATACGCACTGCGCGTGATGAGGAGTCGGCAGCACCGTCGCGTTGGCAGAACGTCTCCATGGCCATGCGGCTGCTGCTCAGCGCGTTCCTGTACCAGCCTTGGGTGCTGCCTATCGGGCGTTGGGTTCATGCAGGTCTCGCGCGCACCGGCGTGCTCTGGAAGGCGATCACTGACGAAGAGCTTGAAGGCCGTGCTCCTACGATTGGGCGCCTGACTGAAGGGCAGGCGATCCTGCTCATCCGACAGCTACACCGGCTACCGATCACCAATGAATTCCGTAGCTGGGCGTCCAGCGTTTTGTACGGCGTAGACCCGTCAGAGCCGCTTCTGCGCGCACCGCTACAGGTACGTGACAAGGACGCCTGGGTCAAGTTTTTTGCTGCACGCCAGATCGAGCTAGGGCAGTGGTTCCAGAGCCCGCTGCACCCGATTGGCTGCAACTTGGAAGCGGCCGAGTACACACCAGGCCAGGCACCGAATGCCGAGCGTCTGGCGCAGATAACCATCAACCTTCCAACCTCACGCGGCGGAGGCGGGCTCAGGCGCGTGAAGGGCGCATGGCGGCAAGCCGACAACCGGTTCGGGAGTGGCGAAGCCGCGCCTACGTAACCAGGCTGCCGCCCTCGCCGTCGCCTTGCGCTCGATGGAGCGCCTCGCATGGCTGCGATCCTGACAAACAGCTAGCTGCCGAAGACTATGGAGTCTGGGTGCTGGCCATCGCCGCCTTCATCGGACCGCTCGTCACGTTGGGTCTAGACCGTGGGGTACTGCGACATGCTGTAGGGCCCGCAGGGCGGCCTCTCTACACGATCAGCATCATCGTCATCGGCGGTATGAGCTTGCTGTCGACTGTTGTCTTCGCGGCAGTCAACAGCCTCCTCGTCCGGTACAGCATCGTCGACAGCGCGCTGCTCGCAGTGCTCATAGGGCTCCTAGTCTTCAGCACGAGCCCCTTCTGTCGATTGGCTGGCGGGCTCTCGTGTGCCTCCGTAGCGGCCCAGCAAACGAAGGGGCGGGCATTAGCCATGCCCGCCCCCCTCATTGCCCCAGCGGATGGTGTGCGCTAGGGCAGCGTCAGCGAGATGTTGATGACGATAGTGCCGAGCGTCAACGGACGGTAGTTGGAGGCAGTCAGCTCGACGTCACCCTCGGCCGGCCACCCGCCGGACTGGCCGGGAAGCTGGACGAAGAAGGACGCGGGGAACCATCGAGAGTCGACGTCCGGCCGGGCCATGTTCATGGAGTAGCTGCCGTCGATGACGTCGAAGATCGCTGTGTAGCAGTTCGGGTCCTCCACGTCGATCAGGTCTTGGAGCGCAGCAAGGTTGGAGTGCCGGAGCAGCGCGAACACTTTGGTCCCAGCGACGGCAGGCGCCCCATCGACGGTGACGTTTCCGCTGAGACGGGCGGGGAACTCGGGGAAACCCGCGCCGAGGCCCTGGGCGGGGCATCCGGTTGGGACCGTGCGCGGATTGGGCGTCGCCGTCGGGGTGGGAGTGGCCGTCGCCGTTGGCGTCGCCGTCGGTGGTGCTGTGGTTGGCGTTGCCGTGGGCTCTGGCGTTGCCGTGGGCTCTGGCGTCGGTGTCGGCGCAGTCGTGTCCTCGGTCGGTGTCGCGGTCGCGCCAGGCTCGAGCGTGGGCGTCGGCGTGGGCGCGATGGCGGTCGCGGTCGCGGCGACGGCCGCTACCACGGTCGCCTGCACGTCCTCGTCAGAGAGGCCGCTGGCGCCGTTACACGCCGCCAGCAGGATAAGGACGCTCGCGGCAGCCAGGGTGCCGACCGAGACGCGAGAGAATCGCTTCATTTCACCACCGTCCTCGAATGATCACTCTGCGTGACGGTAGCCGTGCCCACCCGGTAGGGCAAGTCGCTGCAGGTACGGCTAACGCGCGGCTGGCACCGAATCGTAGCGCAGTCGCGGATTCCGCGCATCAGGGTCATCGAGCGGCGCGGCTCAGCTTGTCAGCACAGCCTCCATGCGGCGGAGCGCCTCCTCGAGGTTCGGGACCGAGGTTGCGAAGGAGATGCGGATGTAGCCTTCGCCACCCGCGCCGAACGCCGTGCCTGACAGCAACGACACCCCGGCCTCTGAGAGCATGCGATGCTCGAACTCCTGGCTCGACATGCCGGTGCCCGCGATGTTGGGGAAGGTGTAGAAGGCACCCTTCGGCACCCGGCAGCGTACGCCGGGGAGCGCGTTCAGCCCATCGACGATGACGTCGCGCCGGCGCCGGAACTCCGCCACCATGGCGCGGGTCGGTTCCTGGCTCGACTCCAGCGCAGCGACAGCTGCGATCTGGGAGAAGCCCGCCGTGCACGACACGCTGTTGGTCATGAGGCGCGATACGGGCTCCACGAGCGGCTCCGGGAAAACTCCATACCCGACCCGCCAGCCGGTCATGGCGTAGCTCTTCGACAGGCCGTCTAGGACCACCGTCCGCTCGCGCATGCCGGGGAACTTGGTGATGGAGACGTGCTCGCCTTCGAAGTAGAAGTCCTTGTAGATCTCGTCCGACAGCACCACCACGTCGGCTTCGTTCGCGATCTCCGCGATGCGCCGGAGCCCGTCCTCGGGGATGACGCTGCCGCATGGGTTGTTCGGCGAGTTGACGATGATGAGTTTCGTCCGCGCGCTCACGAGGTCTCGAAGCTCGTCCACGTCGGCCGCGAAGTCGTTCTCCTCGCGCAGCGGCCATGGCACGGGCGTTGCCCCGGCGAACCGGATCATCGATTCGTAGATGGGGAAGCCGGGGTTTGGGTAGATGACCTCGTCACCCTCCTCCGCCAGCGCCAGGATCGTGAAGAACATGACCGGTTTGCCGCCGGGCGTGACGACGATGCTCTCCCGCGCGACCTCATAGCCTTGGCGTTCGGACTGGTGCCGGGCGATGGCCTCGCGCACCTCCATGATCCCCGGCGAGGGCGTGTAGTGGGTGAACCCGTCGTCCAATGCTGCCTTCGCCGCGTCGCGGATGTGCTCCGGCGTCTCGAAGTCCGGCTCGCCGATTCCCAGGTGGATGATGCTGCGCCCCTCGGCTTCCAGGGCTCGCGCGCGGGCCAATGCCTCGAACGCGGTTTCGGTACCCAGGCGGGACATGCGTTTGGCGAGTTTCATGGGGTCCTCCAAAATAGAGAGGGCCTGGTGACAACCAGGCCCTCGATTGCGGTGCGCTTGCTCGGCGACACTACGCGCCGCCGGAGATCGGCCTGAGGAAGTGCACCTCGGAATGCTCTCCGAGCTTGGAGCGCAACCCGTCCACCGTCTGCTCGCCGTCTATGACCGCGGCGAGTCCCGGCCGCACGCGGTCTCCGACCACGATGCGCTCCTTCAAGTCAGGGTGGCGGCGCTCCATCTCCGCCATGGCTTCACGGAGCGTCGTTCCCGGCACGTCAATCTTGTCCAGCCCGTCGGTGAACTTCCGCAGGTCGATCGGGATGAACAGGGTCGGCATGGAGTTAGCTGCCGTTCCCTCGCTCCTTGGCCTTGAGCGCTGCCAGCACGCGGGACGGCTTCATCGGCGCCTCGGTAAGCCGCACGCCAATGGCATCGCGAAGGGCGTTGCCGACAGCACCGACCGGCGCGACGATGGGCGTTTCGCCGACGCCCCGCACGCCGAACGGGTGCGTGGGGTTCGGCACCTCGACGATGATCGCGTCGATCATCGGCAGATCGAGGGTCGTCGGCATCCGGTAGTCGAGGAAGGTCGAGTTCTCCATGACCCCCTCGTCGTTCCAGAAATACTCCTCGTTGAGTGCCCAGCCGATGCCCTGGGTTGCGCCGCCCTGCATCTGGCCCTCGACGTAGGAGGGATGGATTGCCTTGCCTGCGTCCTGCGTCACGGTGTAGCGGATGACGTCGACCTTGCCTGTCTCGGGGTCTACCTCGACGTCGACTAGGTGCGCGCCGAAGCCTCCGCCGCTGCCACGCTGGCGGATGGACCCGGACGCTGATAACGGCCCTCCCGTCTCGGCGAGCTTGCCGGCCAGCTCCTTGAAGCTGATCTTGAGCTCGGAGTCGGACTTGCTGAAGAACGTACCGTCGTCGAAGTCAATGTCGTCGGCCTTGATCTCCCACAGCAGCGCCGCGCGCTCCCGCATCCCCGAGACGACGTTCTGCGCTGCGATGTAGGCCGCGTAGCCGGTGGCGTTCGTGGTGCGGCTGCCACCCGTGACGTCGTTGTAGCCGACGCTGTCGGTGTCGACGACCACCGGGTGGACCTCTTCGGCCCTGAGGCCCAGGACCTCAGCAGCCTGCATCGCGATGGAAACGCGGGTGCCGCCGATGTCGGTCGAGCCCTCGACGAGCCCGACCTCGCCGTCGCTATTGACGTTGATCGTGACGCAGGACTGCATGCCACCGTTGAACCAGAAGCCGTTGGCGATGCCCCGGCCACGGAGCTTTCCGTCGGGGCTCGTGCCCAGCGGCGCCTGGTAGTGGGACGACTCCTTGAGGGCCTGGAGCTGCTCCAGGTTACCGACGCGCGGGAACACTGGGCCGTCGGCTCGGCGGTCGCCCTCGCGGGTGCCGTTGAGCAGCCGGAACTCGATGGGGTCCATGCCGATCTCCCGGCAGATCTCGTCGACCACGGACTCCACGGCATAGGCGGCCTGGGTCGCGCCCGGCGCGCGGTACGCCGAGGTCTTTGGCTTGTTGACGACGATGTCCCAGCCGTCGACCCGTGCGTTGGGCATGCGGTAGCAGGCCAATGCGCACATGGCGCCTGCGCCGACCGGCGAGCCGGGGTAGGCGCCCGACTCGTAGTGCAGGTCCGCCTCCGCCGCGGTGAGCTCACCCTTGTCGTTGACCCCCATCTTGACCTTGACCCGCCCGCCAGGGGTAGGACCGGTCGCCTCGAAGGTTGCCTTGCGGTCCATGACCATCTTCACCGGTTTGCCGGTCTTGCGGGAGAGGATGGCGCAGAGCGGCTCCAGGTAGATGTTGATCTTGCCGCCGAAGCCGCCACCGATCTCCAGTGGCGTGACTCTGATGTCCGTCTGGGGAACCCGCAGGATGGCCGCCAGCGAGCTGCGCACGCCGAAGGCTCCCTGAGTCGACGTCCAGACCTCGATCTTCCCGTCCGACTTCCACATCACCGTCGCGTTGTGGGGCTCGATGTAGCCCTGGTGCACCATGGTCAGCTCGAAGCTGCGCTCGACGATCGTCGTCGCCTTCGCGAAGCCCGCCGCCGTGTCGCCGGACTCGTGGCGGAAGTGGTCGGCGACGTTCGTGTTGCGTACCTCTTCGCCCAGGTCCTTGCCGACCAGGTCGCTGTGGATGATCGTCGTGCCGGCCATCGCGTCGTCGATGGTCAACACCGGCTTGAGCACCTCGTACTGGACGTCGATGAACTTGAGCGCCTCGACCGCGGCGTTCTGGTCCGCTGCCGCCACCGCGGCGACGGGGTGGCCCCTATAGACGACCTTGTCGCGCGCCATGAGCTTGTCCGACGCGTAGGTCATGTTGGTGACCTCTTCGCCGGTTTCCAGCTCGATCGCCTCGGCGACGGGCATGTCGGCTCCGGTCATGACCGCCAGCACGCCGGGGGCCTTCGCCGCCTTCGACGTGTCGATGCTCTTGATGCGGGCGTGGGCGTGCGGGCTACGGAGCACCGCCCCCCAGATCAGCCCGGGGAGCTTGAAGTCCGCGCCGTAGATGGCGCGGCCGAGCACTTTGTCCAATCCGTCGTGCCGGATTGGGCGGGTGCCGATGACCTTGAACTCCTGGGGCTTCTCGGTGATGGTCATGAGTGCTGTCTCCTCGTGAGGTCGGGCGAACGTCCGTGTCAGGCCCGTGTATTTGGGCTAGGCCTGTGCCTTCTGAACGGCGCGGATGATCTTGTCGTAGCCGGTGCAGCGGCAGAGGTTCCCGGCGAGCCACAGCCGAATGCGCTCCTCGGTGGCGTCGGGCTCGCGATCAAGCAGTGCCTTCGCCGCGACCAAGAAGCCCGGAGTGCAGATACCGCACTGGAGCGCGGCTTCCTCCAAGAACGCTTGCTGGAGCGGGTGCAGGTGGGTGCCGTCCGGGGCCATGCCCTCGATGGTATGGACCTCCTTGCCTTCCGCCTCGACGCCGAGGACCAGGCAGGAGTCGACGATGCGGCCGTCCATCGAGACGGTGCAAGCGCCACAGTTGCCGTCGTTGCACCCTTCTTTGGTACCGGTCAGACCGGCCACTTCGCGCAGCATCTCTAGCAGGCTCTGGTACGGGGCCACGAGGAGCTCGGTCTGCTGTCCGTTGATGGTCGTGTTGACGACCACCTTGGATACGGGGGGTACGGCATTCGCCTGGGTCATGAACAACTCCGCGCCTGTCCTAAGCTTGCCATCTCTAGCTCGAATACCCGGCGCGGCCGAGCGCCTTGGTCAGCGTGCGTTGCGTGAGTACTCGAACGAGCTCCCGCCGGAACTCGACGTCGCCGCGCATGTCGGAGATGGGCGTCGCCTCATCGGCGGCGAGCCGGCTGGCCGCCTCGAACGCGCCGGCGTCCGCCTGTTTGCCGACCAGGGAGTCGCCGGCCTGACGCGCTAGGATGGCGATGGGGCCGACCGCCGCCAGGGCGATTCGCGCCGCCTGGACGGTCCCGCCGGCGTCCACCGTGATGGAGCTGGCGACGCCGACGACTGCGATGTCCATCTCGTTCCGCGGGATGAAGCGCTCGTAGGCCGCGCCGAAGCCCGCTGGGGGGCGCGGCAGGTCCAGCCCCACCAGGAACTCGCTGTTGCCCAGGACCGTGCGGCCTGGGGCGGTGCTGAACTCCTCGACCGGCACCGAGCGCCGGCCGTTTGGCCCGGCGATCTGGGCCGTCGCTGAGTGGACGATCAGCGGGCAGACGCCGTCCGCGCTAGGCGAGGCGTTGCACAGGTTGCCGCCGAGGCTCGCGCGAGACTGGATCTGGATCCCGCCGATGAGCGATGCGGCGTCGACGATGCCGGGGTAGGCCGCGGCGACCTCCGGGTCTTCGTAGACCTGGTAGCAGGGGACCGCGGCACCGAGGTAGAGGCCGTCGGGGCCAAGCCTCAACTCGGTAGACTCCGGCACACCCTTCAGGTCCACCAACGCATCCAGGTCGTAGCGACCCCCACGCGTCTGTACCAGAATGTCCGTGCCGCCAGCCATGCAGCGGGCCCGCTCTCCATGCGCCGCGAGGACGCCGACAACCTCGTCGACCGACCGCGCGGCCACGTACTGGAACGGATGCAAGGGTTTGTCCCTCCTCGGGCGAAAGATGCAGCCTCCACGGCTACCTGCGCATTATCGGCAATGCCCCTGGGCCCCGCAACCGAACACGCGGGCGCATGGGCGCCTCGCGTGCCCCCGGCTCAGGCCACGGGGTCGTAGCCGCCGACCCCGGCGTCGAGCCGGACCACCTGGCCGGTGCCGGCAACCGTCACGTAGACGGACGCGCCGCCCCAGCACAGGTTGGTCACGCGATCGCCGACCGGGTAGCTCGCCAGCACGCGCGCCGCGTCGACATCCACCACGTCCACGGTGCCATTGACCCACCGGGCGATCCACAGCCGTGCGTGCTCGTCGAAGCACATGCCGTCCAGGCTCGGTGAGTCGAACTGCATAGCCGTTCGCCGGTTGGTGAGCCCGCCGGTTGGGCTCAGGTCGTACGCGAGAAGCCGATCGGTTCCGGTCTCGGCGACGTACAGCCTCCCGCCGTCGGGATGGACCGCCAGGCCATTGGGGAACGCGAGGCCATCGTCCAGGCGCGCCACGTCCTCTGGCGTGCCGTCTGGCGCCATGGATATGCGATAGACCGCGCCGATGGGCGTCTCGCGGCTGCTGCCGGCGGGGTCGGAGAAGTAGACGTTGCCCGCTTGGTCCAGGCAGACGTCGTTGGGGCCGAGGTAGGCCTGGTCCGCGAACCTGTCGGTGAGCACCTCGAAATTGCGTGTCGCCGTATCGAAGCGCGTCACGCGCTTCGCACCGAAGTCGGCCACCACCAGTCGCCCGGCGGCGTCGCACTTCAGCCCGTTGGCCTGGCCCCCGGTCTCGGCCCAGACCTCGGCCGTGCCGTCGGGCGTGCGCCGGCCAATGGTACCGAGGCGTCGGTAGTTGACGAAGTAGAGCGAGCCGTCGCGGCCGAATGCCGGGCCCTCGGCGAACGCGATCCCGTCAACGACCGGTACGGGGTCGAGGCTCGAGGGTAGGGGAGGAGCAGGGTCGGCGGGCATGCGCTTGGCATGATAGGCGGAACGACGGTGGTTTCGGGGGCGGACGACCCATGGAGGCTCGGGCGATGGTTGACACGAAAATCGCGTGACCGGTAGCCTCTGCGCGCGGCCGGCGCATCCAGCGACACGGCGAACAGCGCTCGAACCGGGGGCTCGCGTTGACCTACCTACGCATCGTTGCTTGGGACGTTCTTGGCCGGATCGCTCGGCGGCTTCTCATCGTTGCGGCGCTCTTCTTCTTCGCCAGCTGGGTGGGGATGATGTTCTGGGGCATGGTCGCGGCCGAAACCGGCACGCGCACCGTCTCGTACCTTGCGTCGTCGCTGGGCCTGGTGGGGCTGTGGTTGGTCATCCTGCCCGTCATCATCGTGGCGCTCAGGATCTACAAGCCGCCGGAGGAAGACCTCTTCGCCTAGCCCGCGGGGAAGGCGGCCACCGCTCCCTGCACCTCGACCGCTGCTTCAAGGCCTATCGGCATGGCGACGTGTGGACCCATGCGGGCGCGAAGCACGGGCCCGCGACGCGGCTTCAGCAGCACCACCTGGTGATGGCCGTAGAACTCGCGGTCGATGACGAGCGCGGGGTTTGTCCCGGCGCCGTCGGTCCGGACCCCGATGGCCTCTGGCCGGATGACTACCTTCACCTCGCCGAACACCGGCTCGCGGGTCGGCAATCTGCCGAGGGCCGTATCCACGGTAGCGCCGTCGGCCACACCGTCGATGATGTTCGCGTCGCCCAGGAACCCCGCCACCGCCAGCGATGCCGGCTTGGCGTAGACCTCGCCTGGCTCGCCCGTCTGCTCGACGCGGCCCGCGAGCATGACGCTGACCTGGTCGGCGACCACGAAGGCTTCCTCCTGGTCGTGCGTGACGAAGACGCTGGCGCAGCCGGCCTCCCGCAGGATGCGCCTGACGTCGGCGCGCACTCGCGTCCGGAGCGCCGCATCGAGGTTGGAGAAGGGCTCGTCAAGCAGCACGACGGATGGGTTCGGCGCCAGCGCTCTGGCCAGGGCGACGCGCTGCTGCTCGCCGCCGGAGAGCTCGTAGGGCATGCGGTCCCCCGCGCCTGACAGGCCGACCATCTCCAGGACTTCGTCCGCCCGGACCCGGTGTTCGGGGTCGTCGCGGAGCCATCGTGCGATCCAGGCGGCACGGCGGCTGCCGCGATGCTCACCGCTGTGGACGTGATGTCCGTGCCGGTGGCGGGTGCCGCCTGAGAGCCTGGTGTCGAGGCCGAACCCCACGTTCTGTCGCACGTTCATGTGCGGGAACAGAGCGTAGTCCTGGAACACCATGCCGACCTGACGCTGCTCTGCTGGGACGCTCACGCCGTCGCTGGCAACGACGATGCCGCCGATGTCGACGTTGCCGCGGTCGGGGCGCTCGAAGCCGGCGATGATGCGTAATGACGTCGTCTTCCCGCAACCGCTGGGCCCGAGCAGGGCCAGGATGGACCCGAGCGGCACCTCGAAAGACGCGCCGCTCAGAGCCGCGTTGCCGTTGAAGCGCTTGTAGAGGTCGCGTACGCGCACGGCGGCGTCGGCCTGTGTTAGCGCCGCGCCGTCACCGCTGGCTTGTTGGGAACGCATCGTGCCGCGTGCCATGACACTACGATAAAGGCAGACGTAACTCCTGACAACGTACGTACGAAGTCAGAATGACGTACGGACTGCGCTCAAGCGTCAGGGTCGTCCGGAAATCGCGCACTGACGTCCAGGTCCACCAACGCTCGCTTGAGCAGGACGCGCTCGGCTTCGTACCTCCGTGGAGACATCGACGCACGCCGAGCCTCCAAGGCGTCGACACGGTCGAGCAAGGCAACGCGGGCCCCCGGCCCAGCCGCGACCCTCGCGAGCGAGCGCCTACGCAGGCCCGACACCGCCAAGACGGCGAGGGCGGCTATCACGGCGCCGGGAACGACGTACCGCACGTACCAATCGCCTCCACGGCTGGCGATGCGGCTCCAGATCGTCGGCTGGGGAAGCGCCACGAGCCGCAGGTCCAGCACCTGCCCTCGCGGGATGTTGGCCACCTCGAGCAACTGGAGCGAGCGGCCCTCGAACCGGGTTGAGCCGAGGTCGTTCAGGTCGGCGGAGACGCCGATGCCGGCTCCTTCAGGCACCACGTAGCGGAAGGACTCGGCGCCGAACCGCATCGTGCGACTCAGGTCCAGCGAGTCGCCCTGATACGACAGCCGGTAGATGAACTCGAACTGATGCACTCCTTCGCCGGTTGGCGGGACGGGGATGCTGAGGGCGAAGCCCCGATCAACCTCCAGCACGTCCCCGCCGACCAGGTTCGAGCGCACGTCCAGGTGGGTAGCGTTCGACGGCAAGGCGAACCGCAGGAAGCTGAGCATGGCCGGCCCCTCGACCTCGAAGTCCGGTACCAGTGTGTAGCCGCTGTCGTTGCGGACCGAGGCCCGCTCCAAAACCTCGACGATACGGCCGTCCGCGTCGGCACCGGTGATGATGACGGCGTGGCTCTCAATGGCCAGGACGTCCGTCGATGTCGTCGCGGCGAAGACTTCGATATTCACCGGTAACGGCAGGTCGGGCAGCTGCAGGCTCGCGGAGTAGACCGCGCCCTGGTATTCGGCGCCGATGAAGTACACGCGGCCCGTGCCGACCGGTACGTCGGCGAAGGCGAACCGCCCATCCGCGGTGGGCATGACCGTGCGCTGGTCGATGGCCACGATGCCCTCCAAGATGTTGAGCGTCACCCGTATGGACGTGGGGTCGAACGGCGCTTCGGCGGTACCGTTGCGCACAGTCCCGACGATGGTCGTGCCTTCCTGCGCGGCGACACCCTCCTGCCCGGCGACGCCCTCCTGCGCGAAGACAATCGAGAGGCCATAACCGGTGAGCAGCGCGGCGAGCGGGAGGGCCAGCGCAAGGCCTCGCATCACGCATCACGCCCGTCTTCAGCGCGGCGGCGTAGCTCCTCCTCGATCGCGTCCTCCATTTCGGCGAGGGTCTCCTGCACGCGGTCCTGCTCGCGGATCAGCTCCGCGGCGCGGACGCGGAGCTCGTCAAGCTGGGCCTGGTACTCCTCGTCGGAGAGGTCCCGCATGAAGCGCTCCTGCTGGAGCGCTCGAATCTCCTCGTACGTGCGGTCGCGGGCACGGCGCAGCCGGTCCCTGATCCCCACACCGGGATCGTCGAGCCGGTGGGCGCCGCCCCGGCCGCGCCAGATGGGGTAGAGGACAATGGCTACCGTGGCTGCCACCAGCAGCGTCGCAAGCAGGATGGTCACGTCTTCAGCGCCCTCGCCTCGGCGGTCGGATCGCGGAGGTCGTTAGCCCGCTCCCGTCGGCAGCGCGCGCCCGCGTACCGGTGCCGTCACGTACGCCGTGGCCCGCTGACGCGCCGGCCAGAGCGCGAGGACGGTGCCCAGAATGACGATGGGCCCCGCCGCCCACATCCACCACACCAATGGGTTCACCAGTAGGCGGAAGACCGCGCTCTCTCCGTCGGGCTGGACCTCGCTGAACATGACGTAGAGGTCTTCTTTCGGCGTGGAGTAGATGGCGGCCCGGGTCGACAGCATGGAGAACGAGGGATAGAGCCCCTGCCAGGCTTGGATGGTCCGCACGAACTCGCCGTCCCTCGTCACCCGCAGCGTCGCCGTGCGCTCCGTGCGGTCGGCGAATGGCAGCGTCTGGCTGCCGAGGAACTCGACTTCGTAGTCGCCGATGGACGCCCGCTCACCGGGACCGAGGATGACGTCGCGCTCGAGGTTGTAGAACTGCGAGCCGATGATGCCGAAGGCCAGCATGACGATAGCCAGGTGTACGACATACCCGCCGTAGCGCGGACGGTTCGCCGCCAGCAGCTGCCCGAAGGCCATCGGGTAGGCCGCACCCGACACGCGGTGCCGGGCGATGGTCCCGCGCACCCACTCTTGCAGCACCGACGCCGCGACCAGCGAGCTGACCGTGAAGGCGATCAGCGGGATCACGCTGTGGACGCCCAAGACCAGCAGCGCTACGAAAACCGCGCTGGTCAGCACAACAGGTAAGGCCACCGCGCGTCGCACCGTTGCCCAGGTGGCGTGCCGCCATGGCAACAGCGGCCCCACGCCCATGAGGAACACCAGGGCAAGCAGCAGCGGTCCGTTGACCTTGTTGTAGAAGGGCGCGCCGACGGTGATCGTGTCACCGGTCACCAGCTCGGAGATCAGCGGGAACACCACCCCCCACAGTGTCACGAAGGCCACGGCCAGCAGCAAAAGGTTGTTGACCAAGAACGCGGCCTCGCGCGACAGCGTCGATTCCAGTTGCGAGCGGCTGCGCAGCTGTGCGAACCGGTAGAAGAAAAGGCCGAAAGAGGTGGTGACCGAGACGCCGAGAAAGATGAGGAACACCCACCCGAGCGTCGAGGCACCGAAGGAGTGGACCGACGGCACGGGCCCGCCCCGGTTGATGAAAATGCCGAAGGCGCCCAGGGCGAAGCTGGTGTTGATGAGCACGATGTTCCACATGCGGAACATCCCCCGACGTTTCTGCACCATGATGGAGTGGACGAACGCCGTGAGCCCAAGCCACGGCATGAACGCCGCGTTCTCCACCGGGTCCCAAGCCCAGTAGCCGCCCCAGCCGAGGATCGTGTACGCCCACCACGCGCCCAGCAGCAGGCCCGTCCCGAGCATCGCCCACGCAACGATGCCCCAGACCCGGCCCGCGTCGACCCAATCGTCGTCGATGCGGCCGGACAGCAGCGCGCCCATGCCAAGGGCGAAGGGTATGGCGATGATGATGAGCCCGGTCATGATCATCGGGGGGTGAATGAACATTCCCGGGTGCGTGAGCAGCGGGTTGATACCCTGGCCGTCCACCGGCACCGTCGACAGGGTCGCGAAGGGATTGGCCAGGAACAGCATGACCGCGACGAAGAACCCCAAGATCGCCATGAGCACGGCATTGGCGTACGGGCGCTGGGTGCCCAGCCCGTGCGGCGTGCGCGCGAAGGCGACGGACGTGACCGCGGCCAGGGCGAAGGCGACGAAGAGCAGGGACCCGGCGTTGCCGGCGTAGAACGCGACCCAGGTATAGATGCGCGGCATCGCCAAGTTCGAGTGCTCCGCGACGTACCTGATGCTGAAGTCGTTCTGAAGGAAAGCAACGACCAGCACCAGCACGCCGATGCCCAGCGCAAGGCCCGCCGCGTACGTTGCGCGCTGCCCGCTGAGCACCAGCACGTCGTTGCGCTGTTTCGCGCCCGCGAAGGACGCGACGCCGCTATACAGCGTCAGCGCCAGCGCCACGATGAGCGATGTCGTCCCCAGGTCAGCCATGGTTCCCCATGCGGGTGGTCATTTTGGTGCAGCGTGAACGTGGGCTACGTGAACTGAACATGGTTCCTCATGCGGGTGGTCATTTTGGTGCAGCGTGAACGTGGGCTACGTGAACTGAACATCGTTCCCCATGAGGTCGGTCATTCTCGCACGTCCTCCGAGCCGCCACCGGGCCGCGCGTCCTCGTCGAGCTCGGCGTCCACCGCCAGCAGGTAGCGCTCGAGGCCCGGCTCGGTGGCCTTGGCTCCCTGGCCGGTTGCGCCCGGCGTGCCGAGTGCCCTGGGGCGGCGCATGGACCTGAGCGCCAGGGCCAGGACGGCGATACCCACGGCCAGCCCGGCTGGCGGCACGATCCACACAGCCAGCCCCACGCCGCTGGCCGGCGGCTCGGCCAGCACCGACGGTCCATATACGGAGACGAAGTAGGCGGTGATCTCTTGAGGCGTTTGGCCGGCCGCAAGGCGCTCCCGGACGATGAGGCGCATCTGCTTGGCGAGCGTCGCCTGCGATTGGTTCAGCGTCTCGCTCGGGCAGACCGGGCACATGATCTGTTTGTCGAGCTGAGTCGCGGCTGCCTCGATCTCAGGCGTCAACTCAGGCGGGGCCGTGTCCTGCCCATGGACGGGCGTGACCCACAGCGCCATCGCGAGAGCGAGCCCGGCGGCGGCCAGCGCCATTGGCGTCCGCACCTTGTCACCTCACCCACTTGCCGCACCCCGCCACATCTCACTTGCCAAAGGGACTCGCCGGGACCCGTCGATGGATCAGCCGCCGGAGGGTTGGTTCTCCGGGCGGGACAGGAGATCGACGCGTTGATCGTTTGGCAGCGCCATGAGGTTGACGAGCGTCCAGCGGTCCCCGTCGCTCAGGAGGTTGCCGAAGGCGGGCATCAGCCCGAAGCCGTTCGTGATCGAGAAGTAGGCCGCACCCCCGGAGAGCGCTCGGATGCGCTCGCTGGCGAAAGCCGGCGGCTGTGACGCACCGTACTCCACGAACTTGACCCCGACCGGCCCCCGGCCATCGGAGGCGGCGCCATGGCACGTTGAGCAGTTGACGTTGTAGACCATCGCGGCGCGGTTGAGCGTCGCTGCGTTGGCGCCCACCGGGTTGACCAGCGACACGGCGTCGGCCCGAGACTCGGGAAGCGGCAGCTTGCCGCCGGTTACCGGCACAGAGCCCTCCGGGGGCAGGAACCGAGGAGGCTCCTGCGCCTTCACCGTCTGGTCGTAGTGCATCTCCTGGAGGATGTCGATCTTGTAGGCCCCGGTGGACCGGCCCGGGTCCCCCGCGTTGCAGGCGGCCGCGACCAGTGCCACCAACACCAGTGTTGGCAACAGCCACGGACGCCGCGTGTGAAACAGCCGTTTCATTGGATCGTGCCTAGGGACCGTGCCTAGTGCCCTTCCTGCTTGACGTCCTCGGCTCCGACACGCCGGAGCACGCTGTCGGCGGCCTGTGCGCGCTCCGGCGGGCAGGCGACGATGATGCCGACGTAACCCTCCGTGATGCGGGCGTCGTACAGACCGAGGCTTGTCTTGGGCAGCCGCGACTCGAAGAGAATGCCGAGTACCGTGAAGATGATGGCGTTCAGCATCGTCAGCTCGTACATGATCACGGTCATCGGTGGGATGCTCAGGATCGGCTTGCCCCCCGTGACCAGCGGGTAAGAGATCTGGGTGCCGGCCGTGAACAGCAGCCCGATGGCGAACCCCACCAGCGCGCCGACGAGCGGGAAGACGTACAGCCGGTGCGGCGCTTCGTACTCGCCGAAGGTCCCCTCAGGGAACGGACTGCCCGTGTAGACATCCATGTCCTCGTGGGGGAAGCCGTCCTCCCGCAGCGCGGTGATCGCGTCCGCCGCCTGCTGCGGGTCCTGGAACAGCCCCAGTAGTTTTGTGCCTGCCATCTGCCTACTCCTTGACGAGGCCTGGAACGGATAACCGCCCCACCTGTACGTTGTCGGCCAGCCGCTGGCCTTCCTTCATCTCCCAGACCGGTATCAGCGGGAAGAACTTGCTGAACATCAACATCAGGAAGCCGACCAGGAAGAAGCTGCCCGCCACGATAGTGACTTCGACGGCGCTCGGCCGGTAGGTCCCGTACTGAAACGTGATCGGTCCTTTTCGCATGAGTGCCGGCACGATGATGATGAGCCGCTCGAAGAACATGCCGACGTTCACCAGCAGGCTCGTGATCAGCATCCACTGGAAGCTGCGTCTAACACGCCGGAACATCCATAACGGTACCGGTATCACGAAGGAGCACAGGTAGAACGTTAAGAAGAACCAGCTCCATGGCGGCTCGAACATCCGGAGCATCCAGACCGTGATCTCCTGGTCCTCCAAGAGCCAAAGCGCGAAGACGAGTTCCAGCCAGAACAGGAAGTGCCAACCGATGGCCACGACGACCAAAAGCCTGGCCAGCCCGTCTATATGCTCCTCCCAGATGTAGTTCTCTAGGTGGAATAGCCGGCGCATGATGACCATCAGTGTCACCACCGCCGACACGCCCGAGAGCACGGCGCCGATGACGAAGTAGGGCGCGAAGACCGTCACATGCCAGGACGGCACCAGGCTCACGCCGAAGTCCCAGGACACGACGGAGTGGACGGACACGAAAATCGGCAGGATGAGGGCGGATAGCAGGATGCCGGCGATGCCCTGCAGCTTCCACTGGCGTGGGTTGCCGTGCCAGCCCATGGCCAGCGTCCCGTAGACCACGCGCCGCCACCCCGTCGAGCGGTCGCGGATAACCGCGAAGTCGGGGATCAGCGCTGTGAAGACGAACAGGATGCTGCTCGTGAGGTACGTCGTGATGGCGACGGGGTCCCACACCAGCGGCGAGCGCACGTCCGGCCAGATGCCGCGGGCGAAGTCGTAAGGCAGTATCCAGTAGAAGATGCGCCATGGGCGGCCCGCGTGAATGACCGGCATGAGCAGCGAGGTCATCAGAGCGAAGACCGTCATCGTCTCGGCGGCCCGCACCATGGGCCTGCGCCACTCCGCTTGGCTCAGCCGCAGAATGGCGGAGATCATGACCCCGGCGTGGCTGATGCCGACCCAGAAGACGAAGTTCGTGATGAAGAAGCCCCAGAACACAGGCCTGTTCAGGCCCGTCACTCCCAGGCCCTGGTTGATCATGAACCCGGCTACGCTCACCCCCGCTGCCACCAGCAGACCGGTGAGCGCGGCCAGCACGATCCAGCGAACGTTCGTGTTGAGGACGTTGTCGAGCAGCTCTCGGTTGATCTGCGCGTCCGAGACTGTTCTGCGGTAGTACATTCCTCGTTCCCTAGTTCCTCAGTCCGAGCCCGGTTGCGCCGATGCTCGGAACGTGCCTCTTAGTGCGACTTCGCGATGACTCGGACCCACCGCTGGTAGAACCGGCGTACCTTGGTCAGCCGGAGCCCTTCGCCGACCTCCCAGATCGAGATGACGGGGACGACCTTGCTGGCCAGCATGAACAGCAACGCCGAGGCTCCGATGGCCCCCAGCGTTATCAGGATGTCCGCACCGTCGGGCCAGACCGCGGCGGGGACGACACTCAGCTCGTGCCCGAACACCTCGCTGTCCGGCACCGACGTCGACGACACGTAGATGCGCATCATGTTGACCCACGTGCCGACCAGGATGCCTGCGGCCACGATAGTCGGCCCCCAGATGCTGCGCCGGACCGGGTTCCAGATCAGCGCAACCAGCGGGCCCAGGAAATTCAGGAAGAGCGACAGCATGAAGACGTTCCGGTAAGGACCGAGGAACAGCAGTTGCAGCACGCTTACCTCAGAGGGTGTCCGCCCGTACCAGAAGGTCAGGAAGCTCGACCACCAGAAGTAGAACCACAGTAGGGAGAAGGCGAGCAGCGGCTTGGACATCGACCAGAACTGATCGACGCCGAGGTAGCGGTCGTAACCCCCCGCCTGCCGCACGATGAACATCAGCAGGATGGTCATCGCCACGCCGCCCTGCAATCCGAAGAGCGTGACGGTGGCCGGGAAGATGGCGTCCTTCAGCCCGGGTACGAGGCCCAGGTGGAAGTCGGACGAGAAGAGAGTCTGGACCAACGGGTAGGCGAGCAAGTACATAGCCCCGAAGATCAACGAGCCCATGTACTGGATGCGCCACGCTCGGAGGTTGCCGATCCACCCCAGCGACAGGCGCGACACCACACGTTGGCGCCACGACGGCGGCAGGTGGTCGCGGCCCGCGGCGAGGTCGGGCAGGGCCAGGAAGTAGGCCAGGCCGAGGCCGGACAGTACCAACGTAATGATGGCGAGGTACTGCCAGGCATCCGGCGCGCCCAAGGGGAAGTCGAACCAGATGTCGCTCCGTCCCTCGAGCGGCGGCAGGATCTGTAGCGCGGGGATGAGCATCAGGATGATGACAACGCCGGAAAGCGCGCCGAGCTCCGTGATGCGGGTCAACGGCCGGCGGAAGTGCGCCTTCGTGAGACGCAGGCCCGCGGAAATGAGCGGCATGGCGGCGAACGTCGAGAGGATGAACGCCATAGTGCCGACGTGGTAGCCCCAGGCCGCGCGGTCCTCGAACCCGTCGTTCACCCGAATGATGAAGCCGACGACGCCTAGCAGCGTGAGCACCGCGAAGATGCTGACCCAAATCCAGTACCGGTTGCCGATCTCCTGGTACTTGGCGAGCGCGTCCAGTGCCATCTCCTGATGGCTTGGTGGCTCCGGTATGGGTACGTGGTGCCCGTCGCCTTGCATTTAGGCGTCTACCTTCTTCAGGTAGGTCACGTTCGGCTTGGTCCCGAGGTTCTTGAGAACAGTGTAGTTGCGCTCATCGTGGAGGAGCTCGAACACCCGGCTGGACTCGTCCTCCAGGTTTCCGAAGTTCAGTGCGCTCGTCGGGCAGGCCTGGACGCAGGCCGGCGCGAAGGAACCGTCCTCGACGTGGTCCTGCCCCCGGCTCGCGCGGCGGATACGCTGCACACACAGGGTGCACTTCTCCATGATGCCACGGCTGCGGACGGTAACGTCCGGGTTGAGCTGGTGACGCAAGTCCTCTGGCCACACCGGCTCCCAGTAGTTGAAGCTTCGCGCGTGGTATGGGCAGTTGTTCGCACAGTAGCGAGTGCCCACGCAACGGTTGTAGACCTGGACGTTCAGCCCCTCGTAGTTGTGGTACGTCGCGTAGACGGGGCAGACCGGCTCGCACGGCGCGTTCTCGCAGTGCTGGCAGAACATGGGGATGAATCGCGCCTTGACGTCCGGGAACTCCCCCTCCCAGTAGCGCTCCACGCGGATCCAGGTGATGGTGCGGCCCTCGTGGTAGGCGGACTCTTCGTTGATGGGGATGTTGTTCTCGGAAGCGCACGCGATAACGCACGCCTGGCATCCGGTGCAGCGGTCCAGGTCGACAACCATGCCCCAGCTACGGGTCTCGGGCCGCTTGCCGAGGTCTCGGTCCAGATCGGGTGTCGTCACCATGTCGTCCTATCCCTCTTCTCTGTTGCCATCTAGGTGTGGTTCGCGCCGTTGCCGTTCAGGCGCTGGATTTCGATGATGGGCTGGTCTTCGAGCTGGATGGCCGGCTCGATGCCCTCCAGCGAGGGCAGCTTCTTCCGCTTGTTCGTCTTGGCCAGCCGTGCCCGGGTCCCCGCCCACGCGAAGGATCCGGTCTGCTCGTCCTCTGCCCCGCGCAGGATATCGAACACGTTGCTCCCGCGTCCCGCGGCGTAGCTGGTGAACTGCGAATGCCCCTGGCCGAAAGGCATCGCAACGACGTCCGGCGGCGTCGCGGGGTTGACGTACACCGCCACCTCGACATGCCGGCCGTTGCTCGCTTCGACGAGGACGATGTCCTGCTGAGCCAGGCCAAGGCGCTCGGCCGTCTTTGGGTTGACTTCGACCCAGGATTCCCATGCCACCGTGGTCACGGGGTCGGGTATCGACTGGAGCCAGGGAAGGTGGGAGAGCTCGCCCGCGCCCAATGCCTGGGACTCGAACGGCACCAGGTAGAAGGGAAAGCTGCTCGCCCTCCCGTCGAATTTGGCCGCGCTGATGCCGGCCAGCGCGGGTGGCGTCGGTGCACCCGGCCCGGCGGTGTCGGCGGCGTCGACCCAGCCGCCCCGTTCCAGCGAGCGCTTCCAGAACTCCTCGAAGGTCGGCGCCTGGACGGACCCGCGCTTCGCGTCGTGCAGCGCGCGAGCGGTGTCCCGGACGACGTCGCGCATGGTCTCCCAGGGCAGCTGGCCGTCCAATCCAAGGTCGCGCCCGACCCGAAGGAGCACGTCGCCGAAGGGCATCGTGTCGCGGAAACGGCGTACCACCGGCTGTTGGAAGCCGATGCTCGCGTAGCCGGGGCCTGGGTCGGGGGTATCGCTCCCCCACTCCTCCAGCGCGGTGCTGCTGGGCAGGACTAGGTCAGCGGCCGCGGTCGTCTCGTCAAGGAAGGACGCGAAGCTGACCACGGTGGCGACGTTGGCGAGCGCTCCGGCGGCATCCAGTTCGCCGGGCAGCGCGTAGAGCAGATTGGTGTCGTGGACCAGCAGCGCCTGCACCTCGCCGGCGCGCATGCGCCCGAGCTCGGCCCGCCAGTCGGCCAGCGTGCCAGCCGGCAATCGTTCCAGGTGGGTCGTCGGGTTGAACCGAATGCCGCCCGTCCGGTTCACGCTTCCCGCAAGGTAGTTCAGCGCATAGATCGCCTTGAGGTTGTCGGTGCCGTTGGTATGCGCGGCGGCCGAGCCCCCGCCGATGGCCAGCGATGGTCCGTTCGCCGGGTTGCCGAAGGCCTCGGCCAGCTTGGTGATGCGCTCGGCCGAGACGCCGGTCGCATCGGCGATCTGGCCTGGGCGGAAGTCGCCGAACGCGGCCGATCCGCGTCCGCCGGTGAGCGCGCGGGCGGCCTTGGCGTTGGCCGTGCCCTCCTGGATCATCACGTAGGCCAGCGAGAGCGCGAGCATGCCCTCAGTCCCGGGGTTGGCGTAGACCCACTCGTCGGCCGACGCGGTCGTCATCGAGAAGCGCGAGTCCACCTGCACCAGGTGCCCGCGCCTCTCGCGGCTCGCGCCCTGGCGGAACTCCCCGAACATGCGGGAGTAGTGCGTGGGGGCGACCCAGGTCCCGAGGAAGTCGGCACCGAACGAGAGCAGGTAGCCGGTGTTGGCGATGTCGAAGTCGGGCAGGGCGTCCTGGCCGAACAGGTCCGACATGGCCCGGCGGAGCACCGCCTGGTTCAGTGGGTCGAAGCCGAGGAGCTTGGCACCGTGGGCGCCAGCGAAGGCCTTGACGACCTTGGCGATCGCGCCACGCAGCGGGGGCGTCGCGAGCGTGACCGCGGCTGGGTCGGCGTCGGCCAGCGTGGACCTGAGGCGCTCCAACGCTTCCGGCCAGTCGATCCGCCTGAACGGCCCGCCCTTGGCGATGCGGACCAACGGCTGCCTGATGCGGTCGGGGTGGTAGAGCTCTTGCAGGAGCGCCTCGGTCCGAACACCATGGCGGCCGAGCTTGCCCCCCAGTGGGTCGGCGTTCAAGGGGTAGTCGGGGTTGCCTTCCACCTTCTTGGCGCGCCCTTCCATGACGCGTACCAGCAGGCCCTCGCTCCCAGCGCCGCCCTGGGCGACGGTCGCGTAGAAGTTGTCGCGGCCCGTGACCAGGTCCTCGGGGAGCTCCAGTGGGCTCTGGACCCGGATCTCCGCGTCCGGAACCGTGCAGCCGTTGAAGATGACGGCACCGGCGCCGGTGGCGCCTGCCCACTTCAAGAACTGCCGTCGCGTCAGAGGCATCTAGCCGGACCTCAAATGGTGACGGGGGTGGGAGGTGGGAGTCATTAGTAGTGGCACGTGGCACAGTCGGTAGGCGCACTGAGGTCGCGGTGACAGCCCACGCAGTCGCGCATCTTGAGGTTGCGCACCTGGTTCACCACCTCCATCTCGGCGACGTTCCCGTGGCAGGTCGAGCACGAGAGCCCGGCCGTGATGTGGGGCTCGTGGACGAACTGCACGTGATCGGGCATGCGATGCACACGGGCCCAGTCGATGGCCGCGGGCGGATCGCCGTCGTCCGAGCCGTAGAAGGCAGCGCGGAGCTTTGCGATCTCGCCCTCGGCGGCCGCGTTGGTCGACCGCGAGCCGTCGATCTTGCCGAAGTCGTGGCAGAACAGACACTGCTGTACGGCCGGGATCGACGCCGCCTCGTCGGTGCTCACCGTCCGGTGGCAGAACTGGCAGTCCAGGCCGGCAACCTGTACGTGAACGGTGTGCGGAAAGGCGATGGGCTGCTCCGGAGCATCGTTGAAGCCGAAGACCGCCGGCGGCTGGCTCCACCAGGCCTGAAGGAAGACGTATCCGATAAGGAGCGCGACGACGGCCACGCCGAGCCCGATTAGCGGCACCGATATCTTGATGAGGAGCGTGTTCATCTGGTCTATGCCAGCCGCTGCAAGGCGCGGGCTACTGCAGCCCCTTGTCGAAGATGTCCTTGAGAACCTCTACCCTATCGACGAACGCCAGCACGCTCACGATCCCGAGTGCCACAAAGGCCGCCGCCGCCAGGTAGAGGGGCGGGCGCACCAGCCGCACGGTGCTCGCGGGGAGGTCACGCGTGGCGCCCAGCGACGGCACCATACCGTGTGCCAGCAGGACTGAGCCGACGAAGCCGAGGGCGGCCCCGGTTAGCCACCAAAGGGTCAGGAGCAAGCCCCCGATGCGTTGCCAGTCGAGGGCGGTGGTAAAGATCGGGTCGGTGCTCAATCACCCCTCCGGCGTAGGGGGTCTCCACGCCGTGCTGAGGTCTATTGGAAAACGAGGCCGCGAAGCAGCGGGGAGCGCTCCGGGCGCGAACGTTAAACCAGGCGGCAGTGCGCGTCAACACTATTTTGTGACGTTTTTCGCATTCGGCCTCGGCCAGGCCGTCATCGGCGGCGTGCCGAACCCGCCCGCCTCTCGCGCATTCGCGCGATCGACCCCTTGCCGACCACGAAGTTTCGTACCGCCATGGCGGTTGCAATCGTTTTCACGAACGCTAAAATGACCGCGCCCTCACCCTCATCTGGAGCCCGAGTCTTGGCAGAGGCCGCACAGCAGTCCATAGGCACCGACCGGAGAGGCTTTTTGAAGCGCGTCATCTTCATCGGCGCGGCGGCCGCCGCCATCGGCGTGCTATCGCGGCGTCCGTTCGGTGACCCGCGCAGGGTTGGCAGGTCTATCCCCGCGAATCTGCCTGGCGCCGGCTCCATCTTCCAGCCGCGCAACGATACACGGCGCTAGCGGCGCACCGGTTGGCTGATTCGCCGGGTTTGCGGCTCTGCAACAACCCTTGCCGTAGCGGAACCGTCGCCAGCGCCACGGATAACCCTCACATCGTTTGACACACCCGCGGGATACCGATAGGGTCGCCCGGCACGGCGTGGGCAACGGCATCACACCGCTGTGGGGGGGCAAGGCACTGGACGAACTCGATCGGCGGATCATCGAGATGTTGCAGGTCGACGGCAGGGCATCGCACGCTAAGATGGCGCGAGACCTCAGCGTGAGCGAGGGCACCGTGCGCCGGCGCCTCGCCAAGTTATTGGACGACCGCATAATTCGAGTCGTCGCCATCGCGGAGCCGGAGCAGCTCGGTTTCCACACCTCCGCTTTCATTGGACTTCAGGTTGACCCGTCGCGGGTCGAGTCGGTGGCGGACCAGCTCACGGCTCTTCATGAGACGGAGCACGTCGCGATCACCACGGGCAGCTACGACATTTTCATCTGGGTCAACCTGCCGAGCTCCGAAGCCCTGGCCACGTTCCTGCATTACAAGGTAGGAGTGGTGGAGGGCGTTCGTCATACCGAGACTTTCGTGAGCCTCGAGACCAAGAAGCGCGCCGCCGGCCCAGGCATCGGCTAGGCCCGACGCCAGCACTGCTCCGACCCCAGGAGCCAGGCCGTGGTGCGGCGCGCATTGACACGCTCGTCGGCGCTTCGATAGCATGTCCGTGCGTGCCGAGGTAGCTCAGTTGGTAGAGCACAGCACTGAAAATGCTGGTGTCCCCAGTTCGAATCTGGGCCTCGGCACCAGCCCTCTCGGGAAGCGGCTGAGGCGGTACAATGGAGCCCGTGAGCGGGAGTAGCTCAGTGGTAGAGCATCACCTTGCCAAGGTGAGGGTCGAGGGTTCGAATCCCTTCTCCCGCTCCAGCCATCGCCCTGCCTGGGAAGACTTTCAACGTCCTCGTGGGGATATAGGCGAGGCGCCTACGGCACGGGGGTAAACACGACCGTGACGATGACGTCGCTGACCACGACGACGGTGCAGACGCCCAGCTGATCTTCGCAGTCGCCGCCCCAGTCGAGGGAGTACCCCACCGCTGGCGTTGCCACCAGCTCCACAGTCGTGCCGATCGAGTAGAGCCCGCCGTCCAGGTCGGGGCTCTGCACCGCCGTAACGATGCCATTGAGCAGCTGCGCGGGCTGGCCGGTCATGATGACGTCGTTGACAGTTACGACATGGCCCAGCGGCAGCTCGTAAAAGCGGACACCCGCGGACCGGTCCGTGTTCATCGTGAGCGAGCAGGTGGACGCCGCGCTTGTGCAGCCGCCCGACCACTCCGTCGCGTAGCCCGGCTCCGGGGCGGCTTCGAGCGTGATCGGCGTACCGTAGGTGTACATTCCCATTGGGAAGGCCCACATTGGGTGCGATGGTCACGGTCCCCCCGGGGAGGTCTAGCTGCCCTCCAACCGCCGGGACGCCGTTGAGCGTCAGGCTGTGCCGGACGGTGACCGCGCCGAAGGTCACCTCGATCGACGTGTCCGCGTCGATACGCACAGTACAGACCGTGGGCCACACCGGCGGCGGGTTCGGCACGAGCGATTGGCAGGCGCCGCCCCAGCCGGTGATCTGGGTCACTGCCGTAGGAGCGACGCTGACGGCGACTTCCTGGCCTGACGGATAGCCCCGCGTGGTCGGTGCCGGGTTGGCCAGCACCAGTGCCTGCGGCAGCGACACGCGTGGCCCCTCGACCCGGACACCATTGACCGACAGCGTGAAGAACCGCTCGATGGACTCGAAGTGCGCTTGAACGAAGGTGTTGGCCACGAGAGTCAGCCGGCAGGGCGTGGGCTGCGACAAGCAGGCCCCGGTCCAACGGATGAACCGAAAGTCTGGCTGCGGTACCACGACCAGCTCGACCGCCTGGCCCTCGGGGTACCGCGCCTCGGGGAGAGACGGCGCTGGGCTAATTGAGAATGTCGCCTCCGCCGTGGTAAAGCTCGGGCCGGTGATCGGCTGACCTTGCAGGAACAGCGCGAAGCCGACAGGTGCGGCCGCGGTCTCCACTGCGGGAGCCGGTGTCACTGTCGGCAGCGCCGCCGCCGCGACGGTTGGCGTTGGACTCGGCTTGGGGGTGGCCGGGGCAGCCGGTGCTAGCCGCTCGGCGGCTACGAGCGCTGTCGTAGGCGTCGGCGCCGCCGCTTCGCTACCCTCGGCCCCCCCAGGCGCAGCAGCGGCGTTGCACGCCACGGCCAAACTGAGGAGGGCGAGGGCTGTGAACGGGCCCAGCTTCGCGGCAAGAGTCCAATGGTGGATGGTGGTCGGGTGGTCGCGGCGCAATCGAATCGAGCGGCCAGGATAGCGGACTCCGCCGGCTCGGCCAACGGTCTTTCGGCCGCCGCCGGATGCGTGTTCCAGCCGTCGACCGTTCTTCCTGAGGCACTCGAAGGCCGCGACGGCTCCGCGCTCGTCGCTGGTCTCGGCGGCGAAGAGCATGTCCTGAGCGAAGTCAAAGGGGACGAACACGCAGCCGCGAGTAGACGCGAGACTCCCCTACGACAGCGGCAGCTGTAGTCCCGGGGTGCGCATTGCCAGCGCATAGACTGAGGTCTGCGCCGTCGCGAACAGCGTGCGCAGGTCTTCGCCTCCGAACGCGCAATTGGCCGGCTGCTCCGGGAACTCGATTGTGCCCAATAGCTCGCCCCCATCGCTGAGGACCTGGATGCCCTGCTGAGTCGTCACAAACAGCCGCCCTTCGACGTCCAGTGCCATGCCGTCCGCGATGGTCGCCTCGGGGTAGCCTTCCAGCAACATCGGGCGCCCGCCGTCGCCGGCCACGTAGGCGGCCTTCGGCACCGCCAGCTCGCCCCACTCGGAGGCCCGTGCCATCATGCCAGGGGCGGCCAGCTCGATGGCCCAGACGTACCTGCCGAAGCTGTCGGCAACTAGCAGCGTGCCCTCGTCCGGAGTCAGCACGATGCCGTTGGGCTTGGTGACTCCGTCCCACACGCGCACCAACCCGTTTGGCGCCCTGTTGGGTTCCCCGTTTGGCGCCCTGTTGAGTTCCCCGTTTGGCGGCAGGTAGTAGACGGCCTCGGCGTCCTGCACCAGGCGTTGGCCCGCTGCGGGGAAGAACGGGTCGGTGAAGTAGATGCCACCTGAGCGGTCCAGCGCCAAGTCATTTGGCGCATTGAGCGGCGCGCCGTTGTAGTCGGCCACCACGGTGTCGACCGCCCGGGTATCGATGTCGACCACGCTGATGCGGTTGCCGGCGCCCTCGCAGACGAGCAGTCGGCCGTCGTGGGCCAAGGCCATGCCGTTGCCCCCACGGGTCTCGGACCGGAACACCTCGAAGCTTCCGTCAGCGCTCAGCCGGCGAGTGGTATCGGTCGGACCGTCCGAGAAATAGAGAGCGTCCTGGTTGTCCCAGGTCGGTCCCTCGGTGAAACCGAACCGCTCGCGCTGGTTGAGCAGGAGGGGCGCCGCTCCCGGTTGGACGAGGTCGCGTGCGTCGAGCGGCATCATTTCGCCTCCTCAGTCCGCACCTGCTCAGAGCGGCGGGATCTCGGTCTCCGGGTGCTCTCGGAAGTAGTCCGCCATCCGGCCGGCCAGGTTCTCCTGGATCTGGATGGTCAGCCCGCCGTCGACCGTCAGGTCGTGGCCCGTGACGAAGGACGCCTCATCGGAGCAGAGAAAGACAACCGCGTTGGCTATGTCGTCGGGCACGCCCGTTCGCCGCAGCGGGTACTGCGCAGCGACGAACTCGAGGCCGGACGGGTTCTGGTCCCAGACGGAGGCCTGGATCTTTTCGGTGACGATGTGTCCGGGGTTGATGGCGTTGACGCGGATATTGTCCGGACCGTATTCGGTGGCGAGCTGACGAGTGATGCCGATGACGGCTGTCTTGCCCGTCTCGTAGATGAGCCAGCCGGGCGCATACGCCAGACCATGGACCGAGGCCATGTTGACGATGCTGCCGCCACCGGCCTTGCGCATTTCCGGGACCGCGTACTTCGCGCCAAGGAAGATCGGCTTGACGAGGATGCCGATGCCGGCATCCCAGTCCTCCTCCGACGTGTCGATGGCATTCGCCCTCGTGGCCATGGTGCCGCTGGGGGTGGTCACCGCGAAGGCGTTGTTCACCAGTATGTCCAGCCGGCCCCAGGCTTCCGTGGCCCTCGCCACCATGGCGCGGATGGCCTCGTGGCTGCGTACGTCGGCGTGGATCGCCTCGGCGGTGCCGCCTGCCTCGGCGATACGCTCGACGTTGCGCGCGGCCGCATCGTCGTCGATGTCCGCCACCAAGACACGCGCGCCCTCGGCGGCGAGCTTTCGGCAACTGGCGCCACCGATTCCCCATGCGCCGCCGGTGACGATGGCGACCTTGCCTTCGAGCCTGCCCATGATCTCTTGCTCCTCCGGCTCCGGCCGGCAGCGGGGCGATTCTAGGGCGCCACGGCGATGCGGGCAATGCTCGGTTACTACATGCGCGCATGTAGGGGAATGCGGGGAAACACCCATAGGGCACTGATTGACTACATAGTCATAGCCTGGTACAACGTCCGCGTTCGAACTCCGGGCTTGGCACTGGTGGTGGGGCCAGGCGCCGGAACAACACCGCCACCTTCCGTTCGCGTGCGCCGCCTGGACAATCCTCCCCCCAGGCGGCGTTTCGCGTCTTGCGGCCGGCGGCCTCCCTGGTGGCGGTGTCAGTGCCGGTGCCACCAGCCGGACGGATTCGGTAGGATAGTACCCGTGCGCCGAAGTGGCGGAATGGCAGACGCGACGGTCTCAAAAACCGTTGGGGGCGACCCCATGTCGGTTCGACTCCGACCTTCGGCACCACTCTTTGAGTAGGCAATGGCCTGCTAAAAGAGCAACTCGCTCGGTCCACGCTGATGTCATCCCGCGTCAGCCGTGGCGGGTATTTACCACTTAAGTACCACTTATCCCCCAGGGAGCGCCATATTCTGGCCCAATCCTGGTTTACAACCGGCCGCGTTGGTACCCAACGGTAACCATCGTTACGGCTACGCTCGTGGCCGAGGCAGAACAGCTTCAGGTCACTCTGGCGCGGGCACAAGACGTCATCGACGACCGGTTGAAGGCCGCCCTCTGGTTCCTCGCGTTAGGGCCAAACGTGACCGCGCGTGAGATGCTTGAAGGCCCGCTCGGCGACCTGAAGAAGGGCGCAATGTCGGAACACATGCGGGCCTACCCGGTGTTGGTCGGGAGCTTTTGAGAGGTAGCCCTCGACATCGATGCGATACGTTTCTCGGTTGCCCCTTATAGCCGACCGCGCGATGATCACACCATGCGAGCCGTCTTGCGCTTACTGGTCCTCTTTGCGTTGGGTGCATTCTTACTGGTGGCATGTACTCAACCTTCCCCTATACCGTCTCCCACGCTCCCGTCAACGCCGACGCCCACGCCCAAACCGGCGCCAACACCCGTCCCCCCGCCCATAGCGTCCTTCTCCCTGGACGTTTCCAGTGGGAGCGCACCCTTCACTGTCCAGTTCAGCGATACCTCGGAAGGCGCCGTCACCTCCTGGCAATGGGACTTTGGCGACGCCGCCTCCAGTGCAGAGCGGAACACGACCCACAAATACACGCAGGCGGGGTCTTTCACAGTGCGGCTGACGGTATCAGGGCCAGGCGGAACCGATGCTTCCACCTCTCTGGAGCCGATCAAGGTAAGTCCGGGACCCCTGGCCGAGGTGGTGGTAAGTCCCACCCACGCGATTGTGCAGGTCCGGGATACGACCCCCCTGGAAGTCATGGCCTTGGACCAATTTGGCAACGACATCACCGATGTTGTGTTCACCTGGAGCGCAGGAGGCCCCGCGGGCACCATTGATGAGACCGGGATGTTCGCCGCAGGAACGCAGGCAGGAAGCTACGAAGGTCTTGTCAAGGTGACTGCCATCCAAGGGGAACAGGACCGTGAGGCCTCAATTGACGTGACCATCACTCCAGGCCCTTTGTCCAGCGTTGCGGTAGAGCCCACCGCGGTCACCTTGGACATAGGTGGTACGCAGCCCTTCAGCTTTTCGGCTTACGATCAGTTTGGGAACGAGATCAAAGATGTGCTCAGCTCGTGGTGGGCGGAGCCCAACGTGGGCACGATCGATGCCAAGGGGGTTCTTACCACTGGAACGAAGGCCGGGGCGTTTCTAGGAGCCGTCCGAGTGCGGGCCGTTGAGGGGACGGCCATGGCTTCAGCGTCTGCCGACGTGTCTATCCTACTCGACCCCCTTGCTACCATCGAGGTCCAGGCCTCCTCCTTCGTCGTCGAAAAGTACACTGCTCGGCAGTTCGAAGCGGTCGGCTTCGATCAGTATGGGAACCAGATCCTTGGGCTCACATTCCTATGGGAAGCCACAGGCGGCGACATAGACGAAATGGGCATCTTCACTGCACGCCAGTCCGGCCGCCGCGAGGTCAGAGCCTCAGCGACGTTCAGGGACAGCCTAGCCACAGGATCAGCAACGGTCGAGATCCCCCTGAGGGTTTCCGTGGCCTCCACGGCGACTTTCTGGCATACGGCTGACGACGCCCCCACTCTACCAACAATCCTAGATCTGGGGGCTGCTGGATTTGCCCCGGGCGACCTGTTGGAGTTGACCTATGAGGTACCTCCACCAGGTTTTAGTTACGGTTGTGGCGGTCCTTTCGTGGACGCCGAAGGAACTCCTGTAATAGGTGTGTTCAGTGGATCCAGTACCCTGCTTCCCACAAGCGCCTTAGCCCGGGTTCCTGACGCCATCGATGCTGGCCTTGACACAGTCTCAGGTCCAACATTTATTCGAAACGAGCCAACCGACATTCCAGAGGATTTCCCAATCTTCTCGCCTAGTGGCTTCACCATTGAAGTTCCAGCGGGCGCTATCCACCTCTTCTTGGGGACGGCCGATTCTTTGTTTGGGGACAACTGCGGCTTGATAATCGTCACCATCCGAGCCTAACGGGTATCTCTAGACCGCGGGAGCAGGTGTCTCCAACTCTACTGAGGGATATGGCGCTCTCGTGGCTGCGAGGACTGCCAGGGGCTGGCCCCGATGACCCACGCCCGCGGGACGCGAGGTCAAACCGGCCGGGTGCTGTTGGGGGCGACGCCCTCAGATCTCGGTTGACACGCACTAGGTGAGCTGATAAAAGAGGGAACGTTCGATTTTATGAACGAACGCTCGGTTTATTTACGTACGCAGTCCCGTGCCGAAAGTCACCGAAGAGCATATCGAGGCTCGCCGCCGCCAGATCCTGGAGGCGGCCTTCCGCTGTTTCGCCCGCAAGGGCTTTCATCCCGCCACGATGCACGACATCTGCACCGAGGCCGAGCTGAGCCCCGGCGCGGTCTACCACTATTTCAGCAGCAAAGAGGACATCATCCTCGCCTCGTGCAACGAGAGCCAGGACCGCGACCTGCTGGCGTCCCTGACCGCTCAAGCGGACACTCCCACCGCCGAGCTGCTGGCTCGCATGTCGGACGCCTTCCTTCTGCCGTTGGGTGCACCAGAAGCGTTGCCGATGGTCCGAGCCTCCGTGCAGATGTGGGCCGAGATGGCCGTCAACGATCGGGTGCGGGCCGGCGCCCAGGAGGCTGTCGAGCAGGTCGCCGAAGGTCTCCGGCAGGTCGTTGCCCAGGGTCAGGCCCGGGGCGACCTCGACAGCCGTCTGGACCCACTCGCCGTGGCCCACGTCCTCATGGCCGTCTACGAGGGCCTGTTCATCCGGCTCGCATCCACGGGGACGGACGTCGCCCAGTTCAATGACGTAGTCAAAGCCCTGCTGACCGGCTCCTTCTGGACCGGGCGCAAGGCAGCAAAGGTCAGGACTTCTTAGTCGATCGGGGCCTCGCCCCGACGCATGATCGACGCGTACTAGGGGGAAACGTAATGCAGGCAACTTCCGGACACTGGCTATCCACGCGGCGACTGGCGCACGCGTCGGCAACCCACCCCTGGCGGGCCGTCGGCGTGTGGGTCGCGCTCCTTGTCGTCGCCATCGTACTCATCGGCACGCTGCTCGAGAGTGCGCTGACCACCGAGTTCGACTTCACCAACAACCCCGACTCCAAGCGGGGCGACACGCTGCTCGAGGAGCGGCTTCGGGGGCCCCGTGCTCTCACGGAGATCATCCTGGTCCGTTCCGAGACGCTCACCGTGGACTCGGCGGCGTTCCAGGAGAAGGTCAACGAGGTCTTCGGCCGCGTAGACGACCTCGGCCCCGGCATAACGCAGGGAGGCACCAACTTCTACCTATCGGGTGACCCTTCCCTGGTCTCGGAGGACGGACGCACCACCATCCTGCCGTTCACCATGACGGGCGAGTTTATCGATGCGACCGAGAACGTCGAAGGCGTGTTTGACATCGTGACGGAGCTTGACGGCTCTGACGGCTTCGAGGTCCTTATCGTCGGCGAGGCCAGCGCCGCCTTCGAGTCAAACCAGCTCGCGGCGGATGACATCAGCCAGGGCGAGAGCCGCGGTGTGCCGGTGGCGATGATCATCCTGCTGGTGCTGTTCGGCGCCGTCATCGCGGCCCTGCTGCCGCTGTTCCTCGCCATCGTTGCCATTGTGATCGCCACGGGCGCTGTTGCAGTGATCGGGCAGGTCTTCCAGCTCATCTTTTTCGTCGAGCTGATGATCGTCATGATCGGCCTGGCCGTCGGCATCGACTACTCGTTGCTGGTTGTCTCCCGGTACCGGGAGGAGCTGGGAAAGGGACACGACAAGATTGAGGCGCTGACGCGAACCGGCGCCACTGCAAGCCGGACCGTGTTCTTCTCCGGCCTGACCGTGGTCATCGCCCTGTCAGGAATGTTGATCGTCCCGAGCACGGTATTCCAGGGCCTGGGCACCGGCGCTATCCTCGTGGTCATCGCGGCCGTGGCGGCAGCCCTGACCCTGCTTCCCGCAGTCCTCAGTCTGCTGGGACACCGCATCGGCTGGCTACGGGTCCCGTTTATCGGACGTCGTACGGCCGACCACAGCGCGAGTGACGGAGGCGGGTTCTGGGGTCGGGTCACGCGGGTGGTCATGGCGCACCCAGTCCTCAGCATTCTCGCCGCCGGCGGGTTGATGGTCGCAGCCGCCGTCCCCGCCTTTGATCTGTCTACCGGATTCAACGGCGTGGATACGCTCCCGGAGAGCTCAGAGGTGCGTGCAGGCTTCCTGCTGCTGGAGCAGGAGTTTGCCTTCGGTGTCGCCTCACCCACCGAGGTCGTCGTCGACGGTGATGCGGACTCGCCTGCCGTGCAGGCCGCCATCGAGCGCCTGAGCGTTCTCACGCGCGGCGATCCAGCCTTCGTCGGTGAGGCGACCGTCCAGATAAACGACGCCCGGGATCTAACTCTGGTCAGCCAGGCGGTCGCCGGCGAGCCCTCCGGCGAGCAGGCGACGGCCGCCGTCATTCGCCTGCGTGACGACTACATACCAGACGCCTTTGCTGGCTCGGGTGCCGACGTGTTCGTCACCGGCCTGACCGCCTTCAACCAGGACTTCTTCGACCAGGTGAGCACCTACACCCATCAAGTCCATCATCCTCAACATGCTCTCGGTGGGGGCCGCCTACGGCCTCATGGTGTTGGTCTTCCAGAAGGGCTTCATGGCTGACGCGCTCGGGTTCCAGCAATCCGAGATCATCGACGCGTGGATTCCGCTCTTCCTCTTCTCGGTCCTGTTCGGCCTCTCCATGGACTACCACGTGTTTCTGTTGAGCAGGATTCGGGAGCGGTATAACCAGACCCAGAACAACGCGGAGTCGGTCGCCTATGGACTGCGTGCGACTGCGGGGCTCATCACCGGGGCCGCGCTGATCATGGTGGCCGTGTTCAGTGGCTTCGCCACAGGCGACCTGGTCTCGAACCAGCAGGTAGGGTTCGGCCTGTCGATCGCCATCTTCCTGGACGCGACCATCGTGCGCTCGGTCCTGGTGCCCGCCAGCATGCGATTGCTGGGCCGTGCCAATTGGTACTTCCCGGCGGCGCTGAACTGGGTGTCGCGCATCGGCATCGAAGGGAGCGGGGAGCCGGAGGCGGCGCCCGCCGGCTAGGCCGGATGCGAGACCCTATGCGCGCGGCGAGTGTTCGCCGAATACGTCGCGGAGAACGTCGCTGATCTCGCCGAGTGTCGCGTAGGCCTCCACGCACTCCAACATCGCCGGCATGACGTTCGCGCCCGATGTTCGCGCCGCCTCGCTCAGCCGGCGAAGCGTCGCGTCGGCGGCCCGCCCGTCGCGCTCGGCGCGCACACGTCGGACTCGGTCGGCCTGCGCCTGCCCCCGGCTGGCGTCGAGGCGCAGCGCGGCCGGTGCGGGACCATCGGCCGTCTCGTAGGCATTGACTCCCACGACGACGCGCTCACCGGCCTCGACGAGCTTCTGGTGCCGGTAGGCCGACTCCAATATCTCGGCCTGCTGGTAGCCTGCGGCGATGGCTTTCGCGGCGCCGCCCAAGGCGTCGATGCGCCGGAGGTGGTCGTTGGCGAGGCGCTCCAGCTCGTCGGTCAGGTGCTCGACGAAGTAGGAGCCGGCGAGGGGGTCCACCGAGTCGGCGACGCCGGACTCGTGAGCCAGCACCTGCTGGGTGCGCAGTGCCAGGGTGGCCGACTGCTCGGTCGGCAGGCCGAGCGCCTCGTCGCTGGCGTTCACGTGCAACGACTGCGTGCCGCCCAGGATGCCGGCCAGCGCTTGGATCGTCGTGCGCACCGCATTCACCTCCGGCTGCTGGGCGGTCAGCGTCACCCCGGCCGTCTGTGTGTGGAACCGCATCATCCACGAACGCGGGTCCGTGGCGCCGAATCGCTCTCGCATGGTCCGTGCCCACATCCGCCGGGCGGCGCGGAACTTCGCCGCCTCCTCGAACAGATTGTTGTGCGCGGCGAAGAAGAAGGAGATGCGTGGCGCGAAGGTGTCGACGTCCAGGCCCGCGGCGATGGCCGATTCCACGTAGGCCACGCCGTTGGCGAGGGTGAACGCGAGCTCCTGGACAGCGGTCGCTCCGGCCTCCCGCATGTGGTACCCGCTGATGCTGATGGTGTTCCACTGGGGTACTTCGGTGGCGCAGTAGCCGAGCAGGTCGGTCGTGAGCCGCAGCGACGCTTCCGGTGGGTAGATGTAGGTCCCCCGCGCCACGTACTCCTTCAGCACGTCGTTCTGCGTCGTCCCGCCGAGCCGGTCGAACGGCACGCCCCGCTTTCGTGCGACCGCGAGGTAGAAGGCCAGGAGGATGGGCGCCGTCGCATTGATGGTCATGGACGTCGTGACCTGGTCCAGCGGGATCCCTTTCAAGAGGTCATCCATGTCATCCAGGCTGCAAATGGGCACGCCGACCCGGCCAACCTCGGCGATGGCCATCTCGTGGTCGGCGTCGTACCCCGTCTGTGTCGGCAGGTCGAAGGCCACGGACAGACCGGTCTGCCCCTGCGAGAGCAGGTAGCGGAAGCGCGCGTTGGTCTCCTCGGGCGTGGAGTAGCCGGCGTACTGGCGCATGGTCCATAGGCGGGTGCGGTACATGGTGGGCTGAATGCCCCGCGTGTATGGGTACTCCCCCGGGTAGCCAGTGTCGCGGCCCGGCGTAGGCCCGTAGAGCGGCGCCACGTCGAGCCCTGACTCGGTGGTGAAGGGTTGGCGCCGCTCGGGGTAGCTTGCGGCGGCCGGCGCGTAGGTCTCCTCTCGCCACCGCTGCAACGACTCGTCAGGCATGGTGCTCTCCGCTCCTGGGCTCGTGTCTGAGTCTACCCCTGGCCCGAGGGTCGCGACAGGGCCCCCGACAGGGGCTGCGCCAGGCGGTGGTGAGCCTGCGGGCCGATGGTATACTCCGCCGCACCGGCCCATGCTCATCGTCCTACGCCGAATAGCCGCCGTCTTGCTGGTGCCGGTCTTCCTGCTGGTGATGATTGGTGGCTTGGCCGTCTTCCGTGTCAACGACACGCTTCTGGAGCCCGAGTTCTACTCGGACACCCTGACGAAGGTCGACTTCTACGAGTTCCTCTATGACTCCGCGCTGCCGGCGGCGCTGGATGAGAGCGACGTGGATCTCGAGGCGGACTTCGTCGGCCTTGGCCTGACCAACGCCCGCGTAGTGGACTACGCGAGGCGCGTCTTCCCGCCGGCGTTCGTCGAGGACACCGTCAACGAGGTCACCGGCCAGCTGATCCCCTACCTGACGGGCGAGACGGACGCCTTCGTGATCAACATCCCGCTGAGCGAGCGCGTCACCGCGGCCCTCGACGTGGTGCGCGACGCCATCGACGGGGGCGACGTGTACGGCTTCGTGCTCGACGACCTGGTCGAGGCGGAGGTCGTCAAGGGAGGCGATACCTACCTCAACGACCTGCCCTACGGCCTGGCTCTGACGCCGGCCAAGATCGTCGAAGGCGTGCGCGAGGTTGCGCCGCGCGATTGGTTCGAGGAGCAGCTCGCCGCGGTGCTGGACGAGATTTCGCCCTACGTGACCGGAGACAGCGACACGTTCTCCCTGGACTTCCAGTTCCAGGACCGCGTGGATATCGCGCTCGTTATCGTCGAGCGCTGGCTGCTGGAAAGCATCGACGACGGCGCCTATGAGTACCTGCTCGAAGAGCAGATCGTCCCGGTGGTCCAGGCCAACATCGGCGCCGCGGCAGTCCTGCCCTTTGGCGTGGAGATCACCGACGCCGAGCTCATCGACGCAATTGCCAACGTATTGCCTTCGGCGTGGGTTGCCGCTCGCGTGAGCGAAGGTATCGACGCGCTGGGGCCATACATCACCGGCCGAACCGACCAGCTTCGGCTGGTGCTGCCCCTCGCCGACCGGTGGCAGCTTGCCACCGAGGCGCTGGTGGACCTGACGGACGTGAAGTTCAGGACGCTGTACGAGGGCCTGCGCGAGTGCTCGCTGGCCGAAGCGCTCACCGTCGTGGACGGGCTCTCGCTCGATCAGTTGCCCCCCTGCCGCCCACCCCTGATCTCCTACGACCTGCTGAAGACAACCGTTGGCCTCGATGTGCTGACCGAGCTGACCACCTCCCTCATCGACCAGCTCCCCGCGAGCGTCGTGCTCACCCAGAATGACCTGCTCGCCGAGGTGCTGGCCACGGGCGTCGACCTCGACGAGGTCCGCGGGTACCTACGCGACGGTTACTCCTACACCGATGTTGACCTGCGTGGCGACGTGGCGGAGCTCGCGGGCGCCAACTCCGCGGAGGTGTTGGCCCGCTACGACGACGTCCTCCGCTGGCTCCGCGAGGGAATTGAGTTCACCGAGCAGGACATCAACGACGAGCTGAGCGCCGACGAGCTCGATACCTTCGACCGGGTGCGCGGCTGGATTGGCAGTGGCCGTGACCTGCTGTTCTTGCTGCTCGTCATCCCTGCGCTGCTCGTCGTCGGCATCGGCTTCCTCGGCGGTCGCAGCTGGTGGAGCCGGCTGACCTGGGCTGGTGTCGCGCCGCTGCTGGCGGGCGCCGTTCTGGCCATCGGCATCGGGCTCAGCACGGGCCCCGTCGGCGACGCCATCAAGGACCCCATCCGCGACATCGATGCCAACGCCGTCTTCATCGAGCGCGCCGTCGATGCCGGTGATGAGCTTGCGTCAGCCTTCCTGGGCCCGATCCAGACGCAGAGCATCATCCTGGCGGTCATCGGCCTGGCCATGGTCACCATCGGTGTCGCCGGGACGGTCCGCCGCGGCGGACCGCCGAGCCCGGCGCTCGCAGGTGGGCTGGCGGCTGCCGGGCCGGTGCTCGCTGAGCCAGTCGACGCGCCGCCGGAGCCGGAGACGCTCGCACCCCCGGAGGCCGAGACGGAACCGGACGCTGAGCCGCCCGTCCCGGATGCCGCTCCCGAAGCGCCGACGGAGCCTGACGACGACGACGCCGACGAAGAACGGCCGCCGACTGCGTAATCCGCGCATTGCGGCTTGGACACCCTGATTCCTAGAATGGCCACGCCCCGACCGGGGCTTTGCCTCAAAACCCTTGTTCGGCTTGGCCTGCTAGGGGAGTGCAGAGGGGCACCGCCGGAGCCCGTCCTGAGCGATGCCGAAGGACGGGGGGCACGGGCGTGTCCCCCGTCTATCTCCTTATTACCCCCTTCCTGGCCAGGCCTGTCCTGAGTCCGCCGAAGGGAAGAGGGATGGTCGAAAGGATGGCGTAATATCAGGACCTGACGGGCCGAAAGCCTGTCCTGAGCGAAACCGAAGGGACCGAATTTTGAGGCAAAACCTCCAACCGGCAGGGGACCAGGCGCTATGACGGAACGCGTCGTCTCCGGCAGTGTTCAGACCGACGAAGCCCTGGCCGAGGGAGGGCTCCGGCCGCGGCGTCTCGACGAGTACATCGGCCAGGAGAAGGTCAAGGAGAACCTGCGTATCGCCCTCACCGCCGCGCTCCAGCGCGGTGAGCCGCTCGACCACCTGCTGCTCTACGGTCCGCCCGGCCTCGGCAAGACGACGTTGGCCAGCATCGTGGCCGCGGAGATGGGCGCCAGCATCCGTGTCACTGCGGGACCCGCCATCGAGCGCACCGGGGATATCGCCTCGCTGCTGACGCAGCTCCAGCCCGGCGACGTACTGTTCATCGACGAGATTCACCGCCTGCCCCGGCCTGTCGAGGAGATGCTCTACCCGGCCCTGGAGGACTTTTCACTTACCTGGGTCATGGGTAAGGGTCTCAGCGCCCAGAACATCAACCTGAAGATCGAGCCATTCACCCTCATTGGGGCCACGACCCGCTACTCGATGCTGTCGGCGCCCCTGCGCGATCGCTTCGGCACGGTCTACCGGCTCGACTACTACGACGTGGACGCCATGGAGGCCATCGTCAGGCGCAGCGCAGGCATCATGCGGGTCGAGATCGACGACGACGGCGCCCGCGAAGTGGCACGCCGCGCTCGGGGCACGCCTCGTGTTGCCAACCGGCTGCTTCGGCGCATCCGCGACTACGCCCAGGTGCGCGCCGATGGGCGCATCGACGGCGAGGTCGCCGGTCAGGCGCTGGCGCTCCTCGAGGTCGACGCCATGGGCCTGGACGAGATCGACCACCGCGTGCTGCGCACCATCGTGGAGAAGTTCGACGGTGGTCCCGTCGGCCTGGAGACCATCGCGGCATCGGTGGGTGAGGAGGCGGACACCATCATGGACGTCTACGAGCCGTTTCTGATGCAGCTCGGCTTCCTCAGCCGCACGCCGCGAGGCCGAATCGCCACCCGCCTGGGCTACGAGCACGTGGGCGTTCCCTTCCCTGATCGTGCTCGAAACCTCGACAACGACGCCCAGCAGGGGCTCTGGCCCACCGATACGCCCGCTTCGTGACCGCGCGCATCGCCCTGGCGATCGTCGCGCTGGTGCTCGCGGCCTGTGGCGCGGTCACCCCAACACCGACGCTGGCCATCGCCCCGCCTCAGCCGTTGCCCGGCCAAGTGTTAATCGAAGTCGGCGAGGGCCGGTTCGTGGCCGACGTCGCCGACACCCCAGAAGTGCGACGCCAGGGCCTGTCCGGCCGCCCCTCGCTCGCCGCCGTTCACGCCATGTGGTTCGACCTTGGTGAGGAGCGCGCGACAGCCTTCGTCATGCGGGACATGCGCTTCCCGCTGGACATCGTCTGGGTCGACGCCGCGTTCCGAGTGCGGCACGTGACGGCGAACGCGCCGGTGCCCAGCGCGGGCACCGCCGAGGCTGACCTGGTCGGCTACAGCCCGCCGGTGCCCGTCCGCTACGTCCTCGAGATCAACGCGGGCCTCGCTGCGGCGCACGGCATCCGCGAGGGCGACCTCGTGCGGCTTGGCGACGGCGTCAGGTCGCCGTAGCCCGGCACCGGCACGCGGCAGCGGCGCACGCTGGCGATACAATAGGCACGGCCTTTGCCCCGTGGTGCAGTGGTAGCACAGCAGACTTTGGCTCTGTTGACCCGGGTTCGAATCCTGGCGGGGCAGCCAGGCAACGGCTGCGCTCTCCCCCTCACGCGCCATCGTCGAATGCCGGGCTGACGATCTAGCCCCGCAGCCTCGCTGAGCGAGACGAGCCCTGCGGCCGCCCCGCCGGGGCGCCTATGCCCCCCGTGTAGTATGCGGCTCCAGCCCCGCTTCGAGGAGGAGCCTCGTGCAGCCAGCCATCGAGAGGCCAGCCATCGAGATGAACGAGGTCCTGCGCTTCGCCGTCGGCAGTCCGACCGACTATCGGTCCGCCATCTGGTGGCTCGGTGTCGACGGGGCCGACGCGTGGGTCGCCGCCAAGCCGGGCGGCACGTGGTGGCGCTTGACGGTCCGCCCTGACGCTCGGGCGCGGCTGGCCGACTCTGGCGAGTCCGGGCCCACGCCACCCGGTCCGCAGGGAAACGTCATGCACGCCTGGCGGCCGCCGGGCCCCGCCCGCACCAGCTGGAAGCGCGGCTTCACCATCTCGGTGCCGACTCTTGGGCCCGTGGAGGACCGCGCGCACCCTGCCGATGCGGACCTCGACCGGGTCGATTGGTCCCCCGCCGCGCCGGCGGGCCAATCCGTCCGCTTCACGCTGTGGGCAGCCGGCGCCGCTCCGGAAGGCGACCACCTCGCGACGCTGCCGCTGCCCGCTGGCGACGTGACGCTGGTCCGCACCTACGAGCCGGTCCCGGACGGACTCATGCGCTACTTCCACACGGCGATGGACTACTCGCACGCCAGCGAGGCGCAGGGGTCACTCGTGAACTGCGATCGGGGCACCGACGGCGAGGCGCTCATGTTCGACCTGCCCCTGCATTCGCCCCGCTAGCGACCGCCCGCGAGTGCCTGGGCGCGCCGCTCTGATGGATTGGCTCGCCGCCGGGGGTGCGTTAACCTAAGGGCGCCCCCGCCGATGTGCCTTGCACCAGGCCATCATTGGGCAAATGCGCACAGGCCGAAGCCCAGGTGTCCACCGCGTCATGAGCGTCCACGACCGTCCAACGCCTGAAGCCGCGCTGCGGGACAAGCTCGCGAGCGCCGTCGCCGCCGTATCGCCCGACGCAGCGCCACGCCTGGTGAGCGTGACGATGGCCATCGACGTGGTCGCCGCGCCCGAGGCGGTGTTCGCGGCGGCACCCGGCCACCGCTGGCTGGTGGCGAGGCCGGGCAAGCCCGACATGAACGGCCTGCGGGCGGCACGGCGCTACGACATCCCCGCGACCATCGTGGTCGTCAACAACGACGGTGGCGGCATCTTCCACTTCCTCCCCATCGCGGACCACCAGACCAACTTCGAAGACCTCTACGGTACGCCGCATGGGCTGGAGTTCGGGAGCGCGGCCGAGCTGTACGGACTACGGTATGCGAAGGTCGCCGGTTGGGACGACTTTGCCGCGTGCATGCGTCGCGGCCTCGACGGCAGGACTCTCATTGTGGAGGTACCGGGCGACCGTCACCGGAACGTCGAGCTGCACGCGCGCATCGCCGATGCGGTGCGCGCTCGCGCCGCTGGGTTGGCGTCGTCCGCAAGCTGATGCCAACGATTCAAGCGAACGGTGTCGAGTACAACGTCGAGGTCAGTGGCGCGGGCCCCCCGGTCCTCGCACTCCATGGCTTCACCGGAAGCGCCGCGACGTGGCAGCCCACCGCCGAGGCGCTGGGTGCCAGCTTCACCGTGTGCGCGATTGACCTGCTGGGCCACGGCGGCTCCTCGCGCCCGGACGACCCGGCACGCTACTCGATGGCGAACACCATCGCCGACCTTCGAGTGGTGATGGACGAGCTGGGCCACCCGGCGGCCAACCTGCTGGGCTACTCCATGGGCGGGCGCATCGCGCTGAGCTTCGCGCTGGCCGCACCGGAGCGATGCGGCTCGCTGGCGCTGGAGAGCGCATCGCCCGGCATCGCTGACGACAAGGAGCGCGCCGAGCGAGTCGCCGCCGACGAGGCGCTGGCCAAACGCCTGGAGACCGAGGGCATCGAAGCCTTCGTGGACTACTGGCAGTCCATTCCGCTGTTCGCGACCCAGTCTCGGTTGCCGCAGGCGGTTCGTGACGCCCTTCGCGCCCAGCGCCTGGCGGGAGACCCGGCGGGCCTCGCGGCGAGCCTGCGCGGCATCGGCGCCGGTGCCCAGCCGCCAGTCCACCTGGGCCTACCCAGTCTGGTGGTGCCCACCATGTTCCTCGTGGGCGAGCTCGATACGAGGTACTGCGAGATCGCCTTGGAGATGGCCTCCAATGCCTCCGCCGGCCAGGTGACGTTGGTCAGCGAGGCCGGGCACGCCGTCCACCTCGAGCAGGCGGACACCTTCCACGAGACACTGCGAGTGTTCTTCCAGCAGTAGCCCGGGGGATCAGTGCGCTCACCCTGAGCCTGTCGAGCTTTGCCTCAAAACCCTCGTTCGTACGGCTGGCGGAACGGGACGCGGACGCCGGTCCACGCCACGCGGTTGATGCACATGAGCGCATTATCCGGATGCGGTGCTCTGCTAGGCTAGCCGGGCCATGCGCTTGTACCTCGTTCGACACGGCGAGACGGAGTGGAACGCCCAGGGGCGCATCCAGGGCCACACGGACATCCCGCTGTCCGACGTGGGCCGCGGGCAGGTGAAGCGGACCGCTCAACGCCTGGCCGACGTTGCGTTCGCGGCCGCGTACGCCAGCGACCTGTCCCGCGCTCAAGAGACCGCGCGCATCATCCTTGACGGACGCGGCCCTCAGGTGCTCTCCAACGCCGGCCTGCGCGAGAGCAACTACGGTGAGCACGAGGGCAAGACCTGGGCCCAGCTGCGCGAGACCGACCCGGCGCTCGATCGGCGCGTGGACGGTGTCGGATCGGACCTCGACGCCAAACCGCCGGGCGGCGAGAGCGTGCGGGACCTGTTCGCGCGCCAAGAGCAATTCGTGGGGCGGACCCTGGCCGCGCAGGCCCAGGCTGTGTACAAGACGCAGGACCTGCTGGTGGTGGGGCACGGTGGATCACTTCAAGCGTTGGCGCTGGCGCTCATCGGCATGCCCGCCGAGTACTACTGGCACCTGAGCGGCCTCGAATCGGCGAGCATCTCAGTCGTCGCTGACCACCGTGGCCGCATGGCCATTCATTCGTGGAACGACACCGGCCATCTGGCTTAGCCCGACCTCGTGATAAGGTCGGCGACATGACCACTGCAACCGATATCCACCAGCTGAGCGCCGCCCAGGCGGCTGCCCGTATCGCCAGCAAAGAGCTGTCGCCGGTCGAGCTCGTCGAGGCCCTGATCGCGCGGATCGAGGCGCTGGACCCCAGGCTCAAGGCCTGGGCGACGGTGACGGCCGACATCGCCCGAGCCCGAGCGAAGGAGGCCGAGGCCGAGATCCTCAAAAGCGGTCCGCGCAGCCCCGTACACGGCGTGCCCTACGGTCTCAAAGATATCATCGACACCGCCGGAGTCCTGACCGAGGCAGGCTCCAAGGTCTACGCGGGGCGGGTGCCGGATACCGATGCCCACGTGACCGCGTTGCTGAACGGGGCGGGAGGCATCCTGCTCGGGAAGACGGTGACGACGGAGTTCGCCGACGGTCATCCGCCCGCGACGGTGAACCCCTGGAACGCAGCGCACACCCCGGCGGGCTCCAGTTCCGGCTCGGGCGTCTCGGTCGCGTCCCGCATGGTCCCGGCCGCGCTCGGCACGCAGACCGTCGGCTCGGTATTGCGGCCCGCCGCCTACAACGGCATCGTCGGCTTCAAGCCCACATTCGGGCGCATCAGCTGTGCTGGCGTCATCCCCATGTCTTGGAGCTGCGACCACATCGGCATCCTCGTGCGCACCGTGGAGGACGCGGCGCTCTTCCTGGGCGTGCTTGCCGGCGCTGACCCCTCCGACCCGAACAGCGTGGACCGCCCGGTGCCGGACTACGTGGCGGCGTTGCGGCGGTCCGAAGCCGCGCCACGGATCGGCTTCGTTCGGACCTACTTTCTCGACGAGACCGAGGAGGAGCTGCGTGTGGACACCGAGCGCGTGGCCCAGCAGCTCGCCGCGAGGGGCGCGGACGTTGGCGACGCCGACCCCGGCATCGACTTCGCGAAAGGCTACCTCGCCCACCGCGTCGTGCAGCAGTCGGAGATGGCCGTGTTCCACGAGCCGATGTACCGGGGCCACGAGGACGATTACCTGCCCATCACACGGGAATACATCGACGCCGGTTTCGAGCACTCGGCGATGGACTTCGTCCGGGCCAACCGCATGCGCCACGACATGCGCGAGCGCGCCCTGGCCACCCTGGAGTCCGTCGACGTGCTGATGATGCCGACGGCGAGCGGGCCGTCCCCGCGAGAGCTGTCGCGGACGGGAGACACGCGGTTCCAGAGCCCATGGAGCTTCACCGGGCTGCCGAGCATCACACTGCCGACCGGCCTCGCGTCCAATGGCATGCCCCTCGCCGTGCAGCTGGTGGGACGCCCGTTCGAGGAGGAGGGCCTGTTGGCCGCCGCGCAGTGGGTGGAGCGCGCGCTGGACGTCCACCTGATGCCCCCGGTCGACTAGCCAGCCCCGCGTCCCCTCTCCCATTGGAGGGCTTTGCCTCAATCCTCGTTTGGCCGGTCTGTTAGGGGCCCGACCGGCTTTTTCCCCAAGGCGATCACGCCCCGGAGCGTTGCTCCGCTTCGCGCGCGCTGAGATTTGGAGGCGCTAGCCGGCTGCGGCCGCGGCGCTCCCACCCTGATTGAGGGCGTATTGCGCGGCGTACAGGCCGTCCTTGGCCATCAGCTCGTCGTGGGTGCCGACCTCGGCGATGCGCCCCTGCTCCATGACGACGATCTTGTCCGCGTTGCGGATGGTCGACAGACGGTGGGCGATCACCACCGACGTCCGCCCCGCGAGCAGGCGCTCCAGCGCGTGCTGGATGGTGCGCTCAGTCTGCGTGTCGACGCTCGCCGTCGCCTCGTCCAGGATCAGGATGCGCGGGTCCGCGACGAGAGCCCTCGCGAAGCTGAGCAGCTGGCGCTGGCCGACGCTCAGGTTGCCGCCGCGCTCCTCCAGCATGTTGTCGTACCCGTGGGGCAGCGCGACGATGAACTCGTGCGCGCCCACGGCCTCGGCGGCGTGGACCACCTGCTCATCGGTGGCCTCAACGTGGCGGTAGCGGATGTTCTCCGCAACGGTGCCGGTGAACAGGAACGGCTCCTGGAGCACCATCCCCATCTGGCTGGCCAGCGAACCTCGCGTGACCTCGCGCAGGTCGTGTCCATCGACGGTGATGCGCCCGTCCGCCACATCGTAGAAGCGCGCCAGCAGGGCCGCCATCGTCGTCTTGCCCGCGCCGGTTGGGCCCACCAGTGCCACAGTCTGGCCCGGCTCGATCTCCAACCCGATGTCCGTGAGGACGGACTTGGCCTCGCTGTAACCAAAGGAGACGTCTTCGTACCGGACCGCGCCCCTGATGGGCGGGAGGGCCACGGCGTCCGGCGCGTCCTCGAGGTCCGGCCGCACGTCCAGTAGCTCGAAGATGCGCGCCCCCGAGGCCATGGCACGTTGGAGCTGAGTGAACTGCATGGTCAGGCTTCGGATCGGGTCGAAGAAGCGCTGAATCCAGAGGGCGAAGGCCAGCAGCACGGCGACGTCCAGTGAGCCATCCACCACCATCTGTCCACCCACCAGCACCACGGAGGCCAGCGCCAGGGCCGTGAACAGCTCGACCGTCGGCATCAGCGCCGCCGAGAGCTGGACCGCGCGCAGGTTCGCCTTCAGGTGAGCCCCGTTAAGCTCTTCGAACCGGTCCAGGTTCCGCTCCGGGCGGTTCATGGATTGGACCACGCGGACACCGGATAGGTTCTCCTGGAGCGAACCATTCACCGCCCCAATGGCGTGGCGCACCCGAACGAAGGACGACCGTGCATAGCGTTGCCAGACGACGACGATGACCACCAGCAGCGGGAAGGAGGCCAGCGAGACCAGTGTGAGCTGCCAGTTAATGACCAGCATGATTCCCACGATGCCGAACAGGCTGACCAGATCGCCGATGCTGATCGCGGTGATGTTGAAGAACTCCTGAAGCTGCTGCACGTCGTTCTGGGCCCGCGACATGATGGAGCCCACCTTGTGCTGGTTGTGGAACGACATCGGCAGCGTCTGGAGGTGGCCGAACAGGTCGGCGCGGAGTCGAAAGATGACCCGCTGCCCGAGCTGAGCCAGCAGCCACTGGTGACCGAAGTTCGAGACGTAGTGCAGCGCCAGCAACGCGGCGAACAGGCCGAGCGCGAGGTTCAGCCCCGAGACGTCGCCGGGCAGGATGTAGCGGTTGATGCTCTCCCGCACCAAGAGCGGAATGAGGATGGTGACGCCGGTGTAGACCAGCATGAGGGCCATCGCCAATACGGCGAGCCGGCGCTCGCGGACAACGTAGGCGCCAAGGCGGAACATGACCTTGTGGTCGTACAGGCGGGCGCCCTGCTCGTCGATGTCGTACTGGCCGCGGCGCCATCCGCCGCCCATGCCACCACCGCCCATCCCACCGCCCGTTCCGCCGCCACCCATGCCGCCGCCACCTCCCATCATCATGACGGCTCCCGCCCTTCGGTCGGCGCGCTGGCGCCGGGACGGACGAACACGTCGGCGGAGCCTTCTTGGAGCTCGGCGATGTGCTGGAAGAAGCCGTCCTGAGTGAGCAGATCGCGGGGGTCTCCCATCTCGACGATGCGTCCCTTCTCCAGCACGACCGCCTGGCTAGCGTGCTGGATGGACGATAGGCGGTGGGCGATGACAAAGGTGGTCCGGCCTCGGACCACGGCGGCCATCGCCCGCTGGATGAGGGCCTCGGTGCCCGCGTCGACACTGGACGTCGAGTCGTCCAGCACCAGGATCGGTGGGTCGAGCAGCAGCGTCCGCGCTATCGACAGCCGCTGCCGCTGGCCTCCCGAAAGCGTCATGCCCCGCTCGCCGACTGTCGTGTCATAGCCCTGGGGGAGCTCCATGATCTCGTCGTGCAGCTGCGCGGTCTTGGCAGCGGCCATGACGTCGTCCAGGGAGGCGTCCTCGCGGCCGTAGGCGATGTTGTCCCGAACGCTGGCGCTGAACAGGAACACGTCTTGCTGGATGATGCCGATGGCCTGCCTCAGCGAGTCGAGCCGGACGTCCCGGATGTCGATGCCGTCGACGGTGATGCGGCCCTCGGCCACGTCGTAGAAGCGGGCCAGCAGACTCGCGACCGTGGTCTTGCCGGAGCCGGGCGCGCCGAGGAACGCCACCGCTTCACCCGGGTTGGCGTGGAGCGACACGTGATCGACGGCGGGCTGGTCGATGTAGGCAAAGCTCACGTCCTCGAAAGCGACCTCGCCGCGGACGTCGGCCAACGGCACCGCGCCGTCGCGTTCCTGCACAGGCGACTCGGCGTCTAGGACCTCGAAGAGTCGCTCGCCGGCCGAGATCGCGCGGGCGAAATTGTTCACCATCATGCCGATCATCCGGATTGGCTGGACCAGGAGACTGGTGTACAGGACGAACTGGGCAAGCTCGCCGACAGTGATGCGGCTCTCGATGACAGCGCGCCCGCCGAACCAGAGGATGGCGCCGGTCGACGCCCAGAAGACGAGCTGCATGAACGCCGCGTTGGCGGCCTGGGTCTGCTGGGCTTCCAACGTTGTGTCGCGCACCAGGCTGATCTGGCGTCCGAACTTCGCGCGCTCGTGGTCCTCGGCGCCGAAGGCCTTCACCACGCGCATGCCGGACAGGTTCTCCTGGAGCAGCGTCGTCATGACGCCCATCTGGGCCTGGGCCCGGCGCCAGATGCCCCGCAGCCGCCAGTTGATGGTCACCGCCCGGAATGCGATGACCGGGACGAAGAACAGGCTGACCAGCCCGAGCTGCCAGTCGATGCTCAGCATGATGGCCGCGGCGAAGGTCGACAGCAGAACGATCTGGCCGGATCGGACCAGTCCCATGCTGATGAACATGCGCGTGACCTCCACGTCCACGGTCGCCTTGGACATCAGATCGCCGGTGTGCGATTTGTCGTGGAACGCGAAGCTCAGGCGCTGGAGCTTGTCGTACAGCGCGTTGCGAATGGAATAGGAGACCTTCTGCGAGATGGCCTCCGCCAGGTACATGTTGGCGTACTGGAATGCACCGCGTGCCGCCGTCGCCGCGACGATGAGGCCGGCGATGGCAAGCAGCCGCCCGGTGTCGGTGTCGCTGAAAGCATCGTCGATGGCGATGCCCAGCAACCGGGGAATCGTGACGTAGAAACCGGTGGAAAGGATCAAGGCGGCCCACGCCGCGAACATCTGACCTTTGTAGCGGACTGCGAACCCGGCGATGCGAATGAGAATGCGCAAACGGTCCTCTAACTTGGGTGTACGCGCAATTATATGGTGCGCGGCACTCCATGGCCAAGCGAACAGCTCTCGCTCTGCTAGACTATAGACACGGGGCCAGAGACACGGGGCCAGCCTGACTGCCGGCACCCGGGCTCAGTGGCGAGACGACTCCATGGCGCGTGGACAGCAGACCCTCCCGTACGTGCTTCGACCCATGAGCTGGGACGACGTGACACAGGTCACGGACATCGAGCGGGAGGCCTTCCCGACCCTCTGGCCCAGCACCTCTTACCCGCGCGAGATGCGCAACCATCAGGCGGAATACTCCGTCATCCAACACCGCGACGAACGCGTGCTGTTGCCGCAGCCCCAGGGGCGTGGCCTCATGGGTCTCCTGCGGCGCCGCCGGCACGAGCCCGCGCTGGAAGCGCAGCTGCTGGTCGGCTACGCGGGCCTCTGGTATATGGCCGGCGAAGGCCACATCGTCTCCATCGCCGTTCGTGAGGGCTTTCGCCGTATGGGCATCGGTGAGCTGCTGTTGATCGGCTCGGTCGAGATGGCGCTCCGCCGCGAGATGGAGGTCCTCACGCTAGAGGTCAGGGTCTCGAACGCGCCGGCCATCGCGCTCTACGAGAAGTGGGGCCTGCGCCAGGTCGGCCTGCGACGGGGCTACTACTCGGACAATCGCGAGGACGCCCTCGTTATGAGCACCGACTCGCTGCGCTCCGATGCGTTCCTCACGCCCTTCCACGAACACATCGAACAGCACGAAGAGCGCTATGGGGACGCCGAGCGGCGGTACCTGTAGGGCCTACGCCGTCAGCCTCCCGTAGGCGAGGACCCGCTCAGCGCACCGCCAGCATGCCGCCTTCTTTAATGCGGTACTTGAGCAGCTCGCTGGCCCTCGCGTGCTCCTCGCCCAGGGGTACGCTCGATGCGGTGCCGAATAGGAGCACGTCCGTCAACATGGCGCTCTACTGTAGCGGCCCTCTGACCCCGCGCCGAGGTAACATTCGGCCATGCCTCGCCTCTTCTTCGTTCGTCACGGACGCACGACCTGGAACGCCGAGGGCCGGGTGCAGGGCGGCGGCAACCTCGATCCCGTGGGCGTGGCCCAGGCGTTGGCGTTGGCACGCAGCCTTCGCGACCATCGTTTCGCCGCGGCCTACGCCAGCCCGTTCGCGCGCACGCGGCAAACCGCCAACATCATCGCCGGCCTGCAAGGCGTGCCGGTGCGATTGCTCCCGCTGCTGCGCGACCTCGACTACGGCCACCTCTCCGGCGCGCTCCTGTCGGAGATCAGGGGCGACGATCCGCTGCTGTGGGAGCGGTGGCACGACGCGCCCGACACCGTCCACTTTCCTGGCGGCGGGTCCCTGGGCGACCTGCGGAGCCGCCTGCGGCGGGCTATCGATATTCTGAGCGACCGCCACCCCGAGAGCGACGTGCTGTGCGTCACCCACGACTCGCCGGTCCGCGTCGCGGCCAGCCTCGCGCTGGGGCTGGACGACTCGCGCCACAATGACGAAGGCTTGGTCACGCCCACGGCGTCACTCACCATCATCAACACCGCTCCGAGCGGCCTGACGCTTGAGTTGCACCGTGACACTGCACACCTCGAGGGCGTCGATGCCCGCATCTAGCGGCGGGCGACTCCGGCGCCAGCGCGGGAAAGTCCTTCGTCCGAGGAGCGTTCGCGGCGTGCGGCCCTACTCACTGCCCGAGGTCCACGACCTGTTGGCGGCGTACTACGGCCCGTTCGAGCACCGCCCCCGGCTCCCACCGGCCGACGAGCTGGTGTGGACCATCCTGTCGCAGCACACCTCCGACCTGAACGCGGGCCACGCCTACGAGGAGCTCAAGCGCCGGCTCCCGACGTGGGCCGAGGTCCTGGCCGCACCGATCAGCGCCGTCGCCGACGCGATCAGGAGCGGTGGCCTGGCCGAGCAGAAGGCTCCCCGCATTCAGGAGGTGCTCGCCACGGTCCAGGAGCGCACCGGCGGCTTCGACATCGCGTTCCTCGCCGAGCTCCCGCTGGACGAGGCTAAGGCCTGGCTGCGCTCACTCCCAGGGGTCGGCCCCAAGACCGCCGCGGTCGTGCTCTGCTTCTCACTGGGCATGCCCGCCTTCGCCGTCGATACCCATGTGCACCGGGTCTCGGGGCGCCTGGGTCTGATCGGGCCCAAGGTGACGGCCGACGAGGCGCACGACGTGCTGGAGGGCTCCATAGAGCCGGATCGGGTCTTCGCAGCGCACGTCTACGTCATCAGCCACGGCCGCCGCATCTGCAAAGCGCAACGCCCGCTGTGCGGGGCTTGCCCGCTCCGCGAGCGCTGTCCGGCTCGTCCCCAGCTGGAGCGCAAGGGCCTGGCCGGCGTGACGGATGCGGCAATGCCGCGCCCCGAATTGGCGCCGAAGCCGCTATGAGTGCCGCCGCGCCGGAATTCGCCGACCGCATCTCGGCTTTGCTCGAAGCGCTTTGCGCTGAGCACGGCGTCGCGCAACCGCGCCTCGAATGGTCGAGGCGTATGCGGCGGATGCTCGGGCGGGCCGTCTACCGGCCCCCGACGATTCGCCTGTCGGCGTGGCTGGACGAAGAGCAGGCCGAGGCTACGGTGCGTCACGAGCTGGCCCACATCGCTTTGGGGTTGGGCCGCGCTACTCGCCGCGAGGGTCCGCACGGGGCCGCGTGGCGGGCCTGGGCGGACCGGCTGGGCACTGAAGCGCGGGCTCAGGCGGCGCGACCGCCAAGCCAGGCCCCCGAGCGGACACCCCCCAGGGCCTGGGGCCTGGAGTGCGCCGCGTGTGGCGCGCGCTTCCTGCGCCGGCGCGTGTTGCAGGGGCTCTACCACCGCGATTGCGGCCCACGCCGTGGGTTGCTCAACCGTGCCATTCACGATTCGGCCGACCTGGTGCGGGCGTGGGCAGCGGACCGGCCCGCGGAGCGCACGGCGTAGGCCCTCCGCCGCGATGGGCCTGGCCTGCGCTAACATCGTGGCGTGACCGGCGCGGATCGAGCGCGAAGGGAGATGGCCGATGGCTCAGCTCACGCTGACCGACCTCATTGCCAACGGGACGATGGACGGAACGGTCGCCGCGACCCTGTCGGCGATCGCCGAGGGGCGGCACTCGTTCCTCGTGGCGGCCGTGCCGCGGTTCGCGGGGAAGAGCACCGTGACCGAGGCGATCCTCGGATGCCGTGCGCCCGAGGTGCCCCGGCACGACCTGTCGGGGGACGTGGAGCAGATGGACTCGCTGCGGACCGGCCGGCTTGGTGGGTACGTCGTCGTCGCCGAGTTCGCACCGCACGACCGTGGCTCCTACATATGGGGTGCGCGGGCGCGGAAGGCCATCGAGACGACGAGCGCCGGCTATAGCATCGCCGCGTCGCTGCACGCGGGGTCGATGGAGGAGGCGGTCGCGGAGGTCTGGGACGGCATCGAGGCCGGTGACCGGCTCACGTCCACGTTCCGCTACATCGTCTACATCGAGCGCTTCGGCGAGGGCGACGGTGACGGCGCCAATACCTTTTGGCGGCGCTTGGCGACGGTCCACGAACTCGATGGCGTCGCAGAGGGCGTACCCCAGGCCCGGCTGCTCCATCGCTGGGTCCCGGACGGCGACCGCTACGAGCGGGTGGAGGAGCCGCGGCTGCTCGGGGCCGATCCTGCCAGGCTGACGGAGAGGGCGGGCCGGCTTACCGAGCTGGCCGCCGCGGGCAAAACGTCGGCGCTGGAGCTGGCGGACGCGCTGCGGTAGCCGCCGTTGGTGCTGGCGGTTGGGCGGAAAATTTTCCACCGAAATGTCGCACTATGGCTTGGCAACTCTGAGTGTGCCCCTTAATATGGTCGCGCGGCGGTAGGCCGCAGAAAGGGGGTGATCCAATAGTGTTACCAAGTAGAACCCGCACTGTTGCGTCACCCGCTGCCCACCGGTAGGGATCGCCACGGTCGAAGTCGATCGCCCGGCGACCTGAAACGCTGGGGCCTAACGGTGGGCTCCAGTGGGGGGCGCAGCAGGTGCGGCCGGTCTCTCCTTCTTGGATGGGCCGGTGATTAGTGGGCGCCTCGGCTCCTCCAATGGATCCGGGGCGCCTCTGCGTTGCGCTCCTCGCGTCGAACGTCGTCGTGCTGGCCTTTCGGGTTGGTTTGGTAGTTGCTGGCCGAACGTCCGGCCTCCCACCCAGGCGGCTTTGCCTCAAAGTCACTCCCTCCAGCACGCTCAGGACAAGATTTGGCTTTCCCAACCTGGGCACTCACAATCCTTCCGACCATCCCCCTGTCCCCCTTCCTGGCCAGGAAGGGGGACATAAAGAGCTAAAGCGGGGACACCCCGCGCCCCCGGCAGAGGGGGTACCCCCTCTGCACTCCCCCAGGAAGGACTCGCCCAGCCCGCGCGCTTTCTCGGTGGGCTGGCGTTCTCCACCATGCGATAATCGTCCGCGATATGGCAGTACGCATTGGCATCGGTGGGGCTTCGCCCATGGCCCGCGAGGGGCGCGAGACCTTCTTTCGCTTTCTGGACACCCTCGAAGCACAGGGCTGGGACTCGCTTTGGTTCTCTGACCGGATCGTCGGCCCGGCCTGGGCGCTGGACCCGCTGACCGGCATGGCGCTGGCCGCGGCCCGCACCGAGCGCCTCAAGTTCGGCACCGGCGTTCTGCTGATGTCGATGCGCAGCGCCGTCACGACGGCCCGCGCCCTGGCCAGCATCGATGCCATGTCCAACGGGCGCGTGGCAGCGGCGGGCGTGGGCGTTGGCCAGGAGGCGCCGTTGGAGTACGAGGCCATGGGCGTTCACAAGCGCGAGCGGGGCAAGCGGCTTGACGAGGCCATCACGCTGATGCGCAGGCTCTGGGCCGAGGAGCGCGTCTCCCACCACGGCGAGTTTCAGCGCATCGACGACGCCGGCGTCAGCCCTCGCCCGCCGCGCGGCTTCGTCCCCATCTGGATCGGCGGGCGCACCGAGCCGGCCTTCAAGCGTACCGGGCGGATGGGCGATGGGTGGATCCCCACCCAGGTGACGCCACAGGACTGCGCGGACGGCATCGCGCGCATCAATGCGTACGCCGCGGATGCGGGCCGGGCCATCGAGGACGATCACTTCGGCGTCCAGCTCGGCGTCTACATCGTGGAGCGCGGGCCCGTCCCCTTGGACATGGTCGAGCGTCATCTGCTGCGCCGCCGGACCGACGTCGGCCCCGAGGCGCTCAACCTGCTGGGCACTGCGGACCAGATCATTTCTCGCATGCACGAATACGTCGATGCGGGCTCCACGAAGTTCGTCCTCAACCTAGCGTGCGCGCCGGACGAGGCGTTCGACCAGATGGAGATGCTCGCCGAGGCGGTGGTGAAGCCGTTTCATAGTGATTCCCTCCCCCCGCCCCCGTCACCATCTGATTCCCTCCCCCCGCCCCCGTCACCATCTGACTCCCTCCGTCCGCCCCCGTCACCATCGAAGGCGGCGGGCGTATGAAGGTCGGGATCGTCAACGTCACGGGCTACTCGGGCGTCGAGCTGGCCCGCATCCTCCACCGCCACCCGGAGGCCGAGCTGGTCAGCGTGACGGGACGCAGCTCCGCTGGGCAGCGCCTCGGTGACGTGTTCCCGCACGTTCGTGGCGTCGACATGACCATCGAGCCGGAGCTGTCGGGTAGCCTCGACGTCGTCTTCTCGGCGCTGCCGCAGGTGGCCAGCGCGGAGGCGTGCGTACCGCTGGTGCGGGCCGGCGTGCGGGTCATCGACATCAGCGCCGACTTCCGCCTGCACGACCCGGCTGTTTACAAGCAGTGGTACGACAGCGACCACCCGGCCCCCGACCTCCTCGAAACGTCGGTCTACGGGCTCACGGAGCTCGATCGCGAGGGTGTCGCGGGCGCGACGCTGGTCGCCAACCCCGGCTGCTTCCCGACCGGTGCGCTGCTGGCCCTGGCCCCCGTGGTCAGGGAGGGCCTGATTACCGAGCAGGTCATCGTGGATGCCAAGACGGGGGTCTCGGGGGCGGGCAGGGGCATGAGCCTCGGGACCCACTTCAGCGAGGTCAACGAGAACGTCTTCGCCTACGGCGTGGACGGGCACCGCCACCTGCCGGAGATCACCCAGGAGCTCGCGCGTATGCGGCCCGGCTACGAGCCGCGGGTCATCTTCACGCCGCACCTCATTCCCATGACACGCGGCATCTTCGACTCGGTCTACGCCGACTTCGTTCCGGGCGCGTTTCCGTCGCCAGAGCAGGCGAAGACCAGAGTGCAGACGCTCTATCACGATTTCTACGCGGACGACCCGTTCGTCCAGGTCGTGGACAGGCCGCCCCAGACCAAGCAGACGTGGGGGAACAACGACTGCCTGATCTATCCGACGGTGGACCTGCGTACGGGGCGGCTGATGGTGTTCGCGGCCTTGGACAATCTGGTCAAGGGCGCGGCGGGCCAGGCCGTGCAGAACATGAACCTGATGTTCGGCCTGCCGGAGACGACGGGGCTGGAGCAGCTGGCGATCTACCCGTAGGGCGGCGTGGCCTCGCCTCGCCTATGCGACAATGCGGCGGGGCCCCCATCGTCTAGTGGCCTAGGACGCCACCCTTTCAAGGTGGAGACCAGGGGTTCGAATCCCCTTGGGGGCACCAGCCTACAAAACGTAGGGGGTGCTCATCGTGCAGTTCAGAGTTGCCCACGACGAAGCCGAACAAGACGTACTCCAGCGCCAGTGCGTTGAGCGATTCGAGTCGGGGGAATGGTGGCTTCTCATCCCCGTCGGCGATGCCGGTGCCGCCGTCGTGGAAGAAATTGAACACCGGCACTACAGCAGCGACCCCGATAGCGGCGCCGGCTTCGAGGTCGTCACTGGCGGAGTAGGACCAGCCGGTCTGCTTACGTCCGCGTTCGCTCACAAGAAGTGGATGTCTGCCGCCGAGCTCGCTGCTCTCTGCTACCAATTAGCCCCGGAGACCGGTGACTTCTCACCCGCGGTCTTAGAACGCCGCGACATCGTGATGATCGGGCGCACTGACGAGACGGGTATGGCGCATATCGCCGCAACCTTGGCCATGATCGGCTTGGACGGCGAAGGGGGCGCGTGATGGCGACCCCCACTAGATTTACCCAGAACGGTTCTGGCACACTCGGTGTCAGTCAGGTACTCGATCGAGAAAAGGCAAAGGCGGCGATGTTGGGAGCCGGTATGACACTCGAAGCCGTGGAACAGGTCTTGGAGAACTCAAGCGCGCAACCTGTGACGGTCGCGGAAGCAGCAGAGCTCAACCAAGTCCCCGTCAGTCGTATCCATCGCTGGATCCAGCTCGGTCATCTTCCCGTGTTGAACCGTGTGAAAGGGCCAGGTCCAGGAGGACTTGTTGTTGTAGATAACCACCTAGTCCAGGCACTGGTATCTTCACCACCAAGGCAAGGGAGACCACCGAAAACAGTGTGAAACGCTGTTGACAAAACTGTGTAAAACATATTTCAATGGCCGCGTTCCAGGCAGGAGCGCGGCCTAGCCAGCCAGAATTAAGCGCCCCCTAAGCCCGGAACGGCTAGGGGGCGTTCTCTTTTTGTTCCACTACGACGCCGGCCACAACTTCCACTACGTAGACCAGGGCAACGGCTGCATGCTGCGGCTCGATGGCGCCACCATTGAGAAGGTAGCCAATGGTGCTGACGGCGTCTACTTCGACGGCGCATACGATCAGGCGCCGTGGGAGTACCTGCCTGAGCGCGTCCGGTCCCTAGCCCAGGCACTCACCGAAGGGTTGACGTTCGCCGATGACGAGCCGGCTGGCGGGCTGAGCCCGACGGAGCAAGCCGACCTGCTCATGCTCTGGGTCTACTCGATCCCGCTCTCGACGCTGCTGCCAACGCGGCCGATCGCGCTAGTGATAGGCCCGGCAGGCTCCGGGAAGACCACCCTCTGGCGACGGTTGGGTCAGGTGCTCTACGGGCCCGGCTACCGCAGTGATGCACTCACCGGCAAGATTGCGTTTACCAAAGCCGTCTCCCAACGGCGCTTCGTCGCCTACGATATCCCCGAGCAGTACGTGCCCTGGCTGGAGGACGCACTCGCGGCGGCCTCCACCGGTAGACGGTGGGCGCGACGGACGCTCTCCAAGTGGGTCACGGGCTGCTATACAGCGTTTGTCGCACTCACTGCGCAGACCCCCCAGTTCCGGCGGTCCGACGTCGTCGAGCGCGTCGTCCCACTCAAGTTCGGCCGACTCGTCGAGCGGGTGCCCGAGCGCCAGCTGCTGCGGGAAGTGGTCGAGCACCGCGACGAGCTGCTCGCCGACTACATCCAGACCCTCAACCGCATCCTCGCGGTTCAAGACCCCCCCGAGGCCGACACGAGCGTCAGGCTCGCCGACTTCGCCGCGCTCGCGACCCGGGTCGGCCGAGGCGTCCACCTGCCCGATAAGCACGTCGCGAAGATCCTCGGGAAGCTCACCCGGTCGTCGCCATAATGGCTTCCCGACGCTCCATGAATCCCGACGTGGGCCCACCTCCCAAGGTCCACCTCGGTCAGTGGTCGGTTTGCCCCCAAGCAGATCCGCCGGCTGCTGTACTGCAGGGGCGGTCCTCAATCGAGGGCTCGAGGCCGGGATCGCCCCTGCTCCTCTACGTCTCCGTTAACGCGAAGGGCCACAAGACCCACGCGGCCGACGACCAGGGCCGGACCCTCTGCGGCCGCATCGGCACCGTCGAGGAAGAGCTCCAGGACGGCCACCTCAGCGACCCGGCGTTCTGCCACCAGTGCCTTGAGGCGCTCGTGCCCACGGTATGCCCGCGGTGCGGCGGTGGGCCCCTCCGTTTAGTGCCGGCATGCGCGGCGCCGCTCCCGGTCTTCTCCTGTCTCACCTGCGGCCACCAGGTGTACCCGCTCCACGATATCGAGGTCCTGCCGCCACCGGGCCGCGGGCCGCTCAGCAAGGGCCAGGCCAACAACCCTCGCAACAGCGCACAGGGCTACGTCCGACTGTGACCCGCGATCTGGAGGTCTCCCCGATGGCGAACCGTAGCGAGTATTGCCCTTGGTGCCGCTTCATGCAGGTGGTAGTCGCGCGTCGCATGATCCTCAGAGGTCCGCGCCGAGGTCAGCTGCATCCGGTCAAGTACCTGGCACACGAGCGGCTAGTCGACGGGCAGTGGGCCCGGTGCCCGGGCAGCAACAAACCGGTCCAGGGCCCGGCCGTTTCTCAGGAAACGCGTGGTGGCTAGCGCCCCCGATCTCGCAGCTGTCCTGAACCGCCTCGAGAAGGTCACGCGGCTGCCCAATGGCAACTATAAAGCGCGATGCCCATTCCACGACGACCATGACCCCTCGATGACGCTGTTCGCCGAAGGAAACTGCAAATGCCACTCTGGCTGTGGCAACCACAGCGCAGCGGAGCTACGCGCCCAGCTCGGGCTCGAAGAGCACCAGCCTGACCCGGATCCCGTCCACTACGACTACAAGAACGCCGAGGGCGCTGTGGTCTGCCAGACGGTCCGGTACTACAAGGATGGGCGCAAGCGCTTCTACCAGCGCCACCATGACGGCGCTGACTGGGTCAACAACCTCAAGGGTGTGGACCTGGTCCTCTATCGCCTGCCCGAGCTTCTCTCGGCCGACGTCGGGACTCGTGTGTACATCGTCGAGGGCGAGAAGGACGTGGACCGGCTGGTGAGCATGGGCCTCGTTGCTACCACGAACCCTATGGGGGCCGGCAAGTGGCGCGCGAAGTATGCGCGCTGGTTGCAGGGTCGGCGCGTGGTCGTGATTCCCGACAATGACCCTCCAGATCCAAAGCGGCACGGACTCAGACCGGGCCTGGACCACGCGCACGAGGTCGCCGACTCCCTTCGCCCGCACCTGGACGAGCTTAAGTTGCTCTTCCTTGCTGACCTGCCAGAGAAGGGGGACGTGAGTGACTGGCTCGACGCCGGCGGCACGGCAGCGCAGATGGAGGCGCTTGCCGACGCTGCGCTCGAATACGTGCCCGGCGTCTACGCACGGCCTCCCGTCGACGGCAACGGGCACCACCCCGATCGAGACCTTCGCGACACCGAGGTGCTTGTCGAGAAGAGCCGGTGGCGCACGCAGTCGCTCGGCGTTATCAAGGACATGTGGACGAAGGGCCGCTTCATCAACGCTGGGGACGAGCACTACTTCTTCGTCGACGCGACCAAGCAGCTGGTGCCGCTCGGAAAGAAGCCTGGCGACTCCTTCGACCTCGAGTTCTTGTTGAGCCGGCTGCTGGGCTATGGCATCGGCTCAAGCCACCCCGGGTACAAGGACCTCTTCAACGAGCTCCGCTACGAAACCCGGGCGAACGGCGACCTGGTCGAGGTCCAGAACTTCTCCTACTACGACCAGGAGGAGAACGTCCTCTATTTCGACCTGGTCGACGGCAGGCTGCTCCGGCTGGACGGCAAGACAGTGGAGCGCGTCGACAATGGGCACGACGGCGTCCTCTTCGTCCATTCGGCCGAGCAGGCTCCGTGGGAGTACCTCCCTGACCAGCGGAGATCAGTTTCGAAGGCGCTCCTCGACGGCCTGAGCTTCGCCGGTGCTACCCGGGAAGAGCCGGACGGGCTCACCGCCTCCGAGCTGGGCTATCTGTTCATGATGTGGCTCCTGTGCATCCCCTTCCGGTCGGTCCTGCCGGTGAAGCCGATACAGGTTGCGACCGGGCCGGCAGGGTCGGGCAAGAGCACGCTGAACCGGCGGGCGGGCAAGCTGCTGATCGGTCCGGACTTCGAGGTCGAAGCCCTCTCATCGGACGACGAGGGCAAGAGGAACTTCTTCGTCGCGGTCACCAACTTCGGTTTCATGGCGTACGACAACGTCGACGGGCGAAACCCCTGGCTCGAGGACGCGCTCGCAACGCTCTCCACCGGCGTGGGCCAAACCAAGAAGGAGCTCTACACGACGAACACGCCGGCCCGGTTCCGGGGCAAGGCCTTCATCGCGTTGACTGCGCGGACACCCCGCTTCAAGCGGCCCGATATCGCTCAACGGGCACTCCTCTTTCCGCTGCAGCCCCTGGAGAAGATGGTGCCCGAGCATCTCCTGCTGCGGGAATTCCGCGACCACCGCGACGAGCTGCTGACGGACTACGTCGAGATCTTGAACCAGGTCGTGGCGGTCAAGCCGGAAACGGCCATGGAGCCCACCGCCTCCAATCTCAGGCTCGCCGACTTTGCCCACCTGGCAACGCGCGTTGGCCAAGGGATGGGCCTGCCAGACGAGTTCGTCGCGGGCATCCTGACGAAGGTTATCAAGGCGCAGAAGCAGTGGGCCGCCGAAGAGGATGACCTGCGCCTGTTCCTTGACCTATGGCTCGAGCAGCAGGCGCCGGGGGCGCTCGACCTGGGCTATCGCAACCAGGGTCGCCCCGTTCGCACCGCGGAGCTCTTCAAGGAATTGAAGGAGCTCGCCGACGCCGCCGGGTATCGCTGGCGGTTCTCCACGCCCATCTCCCTGGGTATGCACCTCAAACACATGCAGCCGTCGCTCGAGGAGTACTTCGTGATCGAGAACAAGGGCCATGGCGAGCAGGGCAAGACCTACGCGTTTTCGACCCACGAATGGTGGAGGGAACAGCATGCGACGGGCTGATATCAGGCCGACGGCGCCAGTGTTTTTTAGTTTTTCTCCCGGTTTAGTCGTCAGGTCGTCAGGGAATTCCGTAATTGCAGACCATGGCCTGCCGCAGAGGGGTGCGACCCATTTCTAGTCGTCAGTTAGTCGTCAGCCGGGCCTCACGGCCCTTTTCGCATGGGTGCCGCAACGGCGGTACGGAAGGGCGCCTGACGACTTGAGCGCGAAAACTGACGACTTGCTGAGGACCGATGGAATCCACCAAATGCCTACGGTATTCCCTGACGACTACTGACAACTACTGACGACTAGATTTTCTAGTCGTCAGTCTCTCCCGCAGACCACCAAGCCAAATCCCTTCGGAAACTGACGACCTGACAACTTCTTTAGGAGAAATTGAACTGATGAGTAGCAATTTCTTGACTTGGGCGCAAGGGCAGCAGGACCGGCAGGACCCCGTGGGCGATTTCTGCCGCGACTTCATAGCCGATCCGAGGCGCCTGGTCCTGAGCGGCCGCGAGGAGATCCTCGACCACCTACAGGACCGCGGCGTGGAGGACAAGGTGATCGACGCCTTCCAGCTGGCATGGACCGAGTTTGAGATCCGAGGAGGGATTGAATAAATGGCGACCTTAGAGACGACGAAGGAGACGGAACAGCAGCGCGTGGTGCGCCTCCGGGAGGAGGGCCTCACAGTCCGCGCGATCGCCGACAAGACCGGGCTGTCAAAGTCGGTCGTTGACCGGACCATTCAGCGCGCCAGAGCTGCCGGCGTGATCCAGGACCTCGAGCACCCGGGCGCCGGCACGGAGACCGCAAACTTAGGCGCTAGGTCTGAGATCTCAGCTCCGCCGGCCGGTCCAGCGGTCCTCGAGTACCTAGAGCTCGCACCGGAGCAGCTGGTCGCCAACCGATTCCAGCCGCGGGCCAAGGTCAACGACGCGGAGCTCGAGGCGCTCGCTGACAGCATCGCGATATCCGGGCTCCTCCAGCGCCCGACCGTTCGGCGCGCCGGCGACCAGTACGAGATCGCGTTCGGGCACCGCCGCGTCGCCGCGGTCGCGCTGCTCATCGAGCAGGGCCGGTGGGTGGGTGGGTGGGGTGCCTGTCGACGTCCGCGAGCTCGACGACGAGCAGATGGCCGTCGTTGCGCTCAGCGAGAACACGAAGCGCAAGGACCTCTCGCCGCTCGAGCAGTACCGAGCGTGGGCCCGGATCGTCGCGGAGATCCCCGGCATGACCGTGGAGCGGCTCGCGCAGGAGGTTGGCCTCGACCGGTCGACCGTGTCGAACAATCTCCGGATCCTCAAGCTACCGAGGTTCGTCCTGGACGCGGTCGACGCCGGCGAGATTCCCGCGCACTCAGCGCGCGAGCTCCTGGTCCTCCAGAACGACGACCACGCGCACCCCGAGCTCATGGAGGCCGTGCTCAAGAAGATCCGCAACCCATACGGCCGTAGCGGTCTTCCCGACTTCCGTGTTGCCAGCATCCGCGACGCGATCCTCGAGGTCGTGCGGAGCTGGACGCTGGCGCAGTGGCGCCCGCTCGACGTCGGCGCCGGCACGACGGTCTACCACCTGAACGAGCGCGCCGTAATCTCGTTCGACTTTGAGACCTACGCCACGGATCGGGCGAGCCACGTCCACCGGATCCCGTCGAGCGATAAGGCGGACGGGCCGAGCCGCCGCTGGACCTGCGACGTCAAGGCCTGGCAGCGGCTCCAGACGGCGGCGACACGGGAGAGCAACAAGGCGTCCGGCACCACCGCGGCTGAGCGGACCCAGACCTCGGGAGGTCGCGCTCCGGCGCCCTCGCGCAACGAGCAGTTCGACAAAGCGTTCTCCAAGCACCCCGTCATAGCGCAGCTGCTCAAGGCCGGCGTTTCCCCACAAACGGACGAGGCCAAGCAGGTTCTCACCGAACGGACCCCGATCGTGCCGGAGGTCGAGGGGGTGTCCGACAGGGTCGCCGGCCAACGGCAGGCCTACGCCCTGGTCCATAACGCGGTCCTCGAGCACCTGCAGGCGCACCCGAACCTGGTCGACGACGTCGCGGAGCTCGGCGAGATACCCCGGCGGATCATCGACGCCGGCGTGGAGAAAGGCCTGACCCACCGCCAGGTGCTGACGGCCGCAGTCACCTACGCGAAGCACGTGGCTAGTGACGCCGCGGCGCGCAAGCCCGGCAAGCCGGGCACGCTCACCGAGGCGCAGAAGACGGAGGCCGGCAGTCTGGCGAAGGGCCTGGCCGTCTTCGACTACAACTACCGCGGTTTCCACCAGCGGATCGCGACGGCCATGCCCTGGCTCGCGGCCGCCAAGGAGTGCGTCACGACTTGCACCCGGGGCGCGCAGTTCGGGCAGCAGTACCGGGGCGAACCGGTCGAGCTCTTTTGCACGAACGAGAAGTGCCATAAGGAGAAGCTGACTGCCGGCGCCAAGGCCTACAGCGAGGAGCTCGCCAAGCGGACGGCCGTCCTGGACGGCGAGGACCAGGTCCTCGCTCAGGCGATCGCCGCGGTCCTGCCGCGGGGCATGGCGACCAAGCTCGTCGCCGTCGCCTTGCTCAACGAGCTCGGAGCGGCCCTCGCCGTGACGCCGAGCGACGACTATCAGTACCGGGTGTTCCAGTACGAGCCGCAGACGCTCGTCCGTATCCGCCAGGTCCTCAAGCTCAGGGCAGGAGCGGACGGCCGCAACGTCGTCTTCTCCGTTACGCAGGCCGGCCGGCAGCTGGACGACGCGGATCAGGACACAACCGCGCAGGTGTGCGGGGAGTTGGTCGCCTACGTGCTCCGCTACAACATGGGCCGCGACGGCCGCGGGGCCCAGCTGACGAAGGAAGGCGCCAAGAACGTCGCCGGGGCCCTCGAAGGGCTCGGGGTCAAGGTGCCGGCATGACGACCCTGGACCGCCTCGCAGACGTTGGATTGTTTGGCCCGAATGGTGAGGCCCCGTTCGGGCAGAACGGACCGTGCCGGCAGTGCGGGTGCGTCGACGAGGACGCCTGCAGCCGGGTCGAAGCTGGCCAGCTGTACGTCTGCTATTGGACCCAGCCGAACCTTTGTAGCCGGTGTGCCGGCGCCGGCCTCGCGTGGGTAGGGGAGGCGTCGGCATGACCTCGCGGCACGGGGAGGAGCCCGAAGTCCAGGAGATGTACCTCGACCCCGGTACGCCCCCCTGGGTCAGCCGCGTCTTGGTAGAGGTCCTTCTGGTCGACCCGGTGGACGCGGCGAACGCAGCTGAGGCGCTGGCCGCTGTCCTCGGGCGGCGCGCCGATCGCATCTTGAAGCGGTTAATCCGTGAGGACGTCGCGGCCAAGGCGGGCGGGTGATGAAGCGCGCCGGCATGTACCTCCGCGTCAGCACCGCGGACCACGAGCAACGCCCGGAGGTCCAGGAGGAGCGGCTCAGGCCATACCTGGCCGGCCTCGGGTATGAGCCGATCCGCTACAACGAGGTCGGCGTGTCGGGGACCAAAACGTCGCGCCCGGTTCTGGACCAGCTGCTCCAGGACGTCCGCAAGCACAAGCTCAAGGCGGTCGGCGTCACGACCCTGGATCGTATGGGCCGGTCCCTACCCCACCTGCTGCAGCTGCTCGACGAGTTCAAGGCGCACGGTGTCCGATTCATCATCCAGGACGCCGGCGTCGATACCGAGACCGCGGTGGGTCGAATGTTCGTCGCGGTCCAAGGCATGTTCAGCGAGTTCTACGTCTCGCTCCTCAAGGAGCGGATCGACGACGGGATCGCCTACTCACGGGAGCACGGAACCAAGAGCGGCAAGCCAATCGGTCGCGCGCCGCTCGACGTCGACTTTGTGACCGTTTGTGAGCAGGTCGCCTCTCGTCAGGAGGAGCGCGGATCAGTCCGCAGAATCGCGGCGGCGCACGGGTGCTCGCCGGCGTGGATCTACAAGCACGTCGTCCCCGCTCTCCGAGAGCAGGGTGCGTGGCTGGCAGAGCCCGAAGGGAAGGAGGAGGAAACCCCATGATCGGCTACTGCATGAAGTGTCGGGGAGAGGTCGAGATGGAGCAGACCAAGACCGTGATGATGAAGAACGGTCGGCCTGCGACAGAGGGTAGGTGCCCGGCCTGTAGCACGCGCATGTACAGGCTCGGGAAGGAGAGGTAGCGGTCTAGTCACCGCTGGGCTCCCGGCGGAGGGATCCGCCGGGAGTCCGGGAGCATTCAGGAGGTGGAGGGAGACCCATGGCCAAGGTCGCATGGAAGACCATCAACGGGTTCGGTCCGTACGCCTACCTGCAGGAGAGCGTTTGGCTCGGCGAGGGCAAGGTCCTCACCAAGCACATCGCCTACCTCGGGAAGTGGGGGGCATTCGCGGAGGACTTCGGCTCTGTCGCTGTGATCCCCGGCGCGTTCCTCAAGCACGCAGCTGAGAAGGTCGAGGTCCCGCAGATCCCCGACGAGGTCAAGAAGACCCTCAACCCGAAGCCGCTAGCCAAGCTCGAGGCGAAGATCACAAACTTAGGCGCTAGCCTCAAGGTCCTGGATGCGGTGGCCGGCGACCAGGAACTCACGAAGGGGGAGGTCCAGGACGCGATCGCAAGTGCGGCCGCACTTCCCAAGCCACCGAAGCCGAAGACCGTCAAGAAGGTCGCCGCGGCCGCCGGGCCGCCTACGACTAATATCACCCCCTTCCTCGCACCGACCGCGATCCCGAAGGTCGAGTTTGTGCCGACCGACGTGAAGGGGAAGCCCCTGGTCCTCGCGTTCAACGTCACGAAGCTCGAGGATGCGGCCGCGATCGGGCTCGAGGAGCTCGAGATGGTCGGCGGCGACCTCGAGGCCAAGATGCTAGCCTCGGCGAAGAAGGTCGCGATCGAGAACATGGTCGCGGAGCTCAAGGCCAAGCTCGGCGCCGCTCCGGTCCTCGAGTCCATGCCGGAGTCTGAGTTATCCGACACGATCGAGGACGTCGCGAAGGGCAAGGCGACCCTGCCGAAGCAGACGGTCGTCACCGGCAAGGTAGCCCTCGCGCAGGAGCAGGCGCTCGTGGCCGGGAAGAAGGATTGGGATAAGGACCTCGCCAAGATCTCCGGGCAGAAGGGGAGCAACGAGGGCGGCCTCTACAAGGACGAGCAGACGCAGGCGTTCGCGTACGTGAAGTGGCCGGCAGAGGCTCGCGCGAAGATCGAGGTCCTCGCGGGCCACCTCTACCAGGCTGCAGGCGTGCCGGTGCCCTGGCTCACCCTCATCAAGTTCGGCGGCGTGCCGGCGGTCAAGTCCGACTGGATCGACGACGCGCAGCCGATGACCGCCGCGGCGATGAGCAAGCACAAGGACGTGCGCCGCAACTTCGTCGTCGACGCTTGGCTCGCGAATTGGGACGTCGTTGGCCAGGCCTCCGACAACATCGTCGTCGGGCCCGGCGGCGTGGCCTACCGGATCGACGTCGGCGGCTCGCTGATCTACCGTGCTCAGGGCAAGCCCAAGGACTACACCACGGCGGTCCCCGAGATCGAGTCGATGCGGAGCGCGGCCACCGCGCCGAAGGCGTCGCAGGTCTTTACGAACCTCACCAGTGCCGAGCTTCGTGCCGGCGCGGCTGCAGTCGGCAACGTCACCGACCAGCAGATCGACCAGCTGGTCGACTTGGTCGAGCTCCCGAAGATCGTGCCCGGGTTTGCCCCGGACCTCTCCGGCCACCTCAAGGAACGGCTCAAGGCGCGCCGCGACTTCATCATCGCCAACGTCCTCAACGCGAAGCTCCCGGAGCCAACGAGCACGAAGGAGCTCGCGAAGATCGTCGACCTCTCACCGAAGTCGCTGCAGCAGATCCTCGAGAACGCCGACAACCTCAAGATGGGAAGCGGCAGCAAGAAGAGCTTGGTGCATAACGGGATCCTCGATCGCGAGCTTGGGAAGGCCAAGGCCGTCGGGCCAAAGGCGGCCGTGAGGAGCTCCTTTAGCGAATGGAAGGGCAATACGATCAACGACCGATCAAACGTCCTCCGGTGGGCGTCGGGCGAGATCCGCGGTCGCGGCGAAGAGGCCGAGCAAATCATGCGGAAGTTTTGGGCCTTCACGACCAAGCCAGGACCGAACCAGACGGTTAGCTCCACCTTCACGAAGATCGAGCAGGGCTTCGAGTCGACCCGCACGAGCATCGGGGCGGACCTCGTCACCGGCCTCGGCGTCACGACGAAGATGAACACGGCGCTGCTCAACGTCCAGCTGGACAACCTCAAGGACCCGAAGGCCGACAAGCCGGTGACGGTCTATCGGTCCTGGCGGCCCGATCAGGTCAACTTCTTGAAGTGGACCGGCGCTCAGGTCGGCGACAGCGTGAAGCTCCCGGAGGAGCCCTTTATCGCCTCCTGGACGTTGTCGCCCAACATCTTCAACAGCGTGGCGCACGGTGGCATCCGACTCAAGGCTCAGGTGCCGGCTAATTCCGTGCTCCTCACGGACCGTCTAAACAACACTGGCCACGTCATCGACAGCGAGGACGAGATCCTCTTCTGCTGCCCGGGCGGCGTGGTCGGCGAGGTCGTTAGCGCCGCATAATCGGAGGTTGGAGGAGCGTGATGACAGAAGAGCGCCGAGTATTCGAGACGGATCCGCGCCGGCTGGCGATCGCCGAGCTCGCCGCGAGCATGGGCATCAACCTGGACGAGCTCAGCGAGGAGGACCTCGAGCAGCTGGTCAAGGACCTCGAGGCCGGAAACGATGGCCGCGGAAACCAACAATCGGAAGGAGGCGAGGCCGGAAGCAGCCGGTAGGCCCCTTCCGCCACAGGCCATGAACTACGGACGCTGTGAGCAGATGATTGAGAAGACCGTGCGTGTGCACGTGATGGGCCTCAGTGGTCGCGTGCCTGTCCCGAAGGAAAGGCGGTGCGCTCACCTCGCTATCGTCCGCATCTTTCTGGGCGACGGGCGATTGGTCGCGCTGTGCACTCAGCACGCCAAGAAACTGAGCCCAGCGGTACTACCGGATTAGGCCAGCATGAACAAATACGCAGAGCTCATTGACCAGATCGCGCGTGGGGCCGGCGCTCGCCGTACGAGACTCGGTGAGCGGAGTCCAGATCATCGTGGACGGATGCCATCGCACGATAGCCAGGATGCGCATGCATGAGCCCGCGGGGGTTGTGGTATGGCAGAGCGCGGACGCTCCCCTGCTGTTCCCCTTCGACTTCACCAACCATGCATTGCACGCTGCCGAGTGAGGCCATGAACACACTCACCGAAGCGCAGGTTAAGAGGGCTCTCGCCCGGCTAACGAATGGATGGCCACGCGACCTCTGGATATTCTCGGCGAATGGCGACCTCCACCTCATGCGGACCGACAGTGAAGGGGACCGTATCTACCACCCCAACGTGCCGGGGGAACATGGCATGTCGGGTGGCGGCGTGGACGCAGAGCAGGTCATTAGGAGCTATCGCATCCCGTCCGATGGCGGCGACTGGTAGGTATTCCGAGAGAGGTCAATGGACTACCAACGCGCCTATGAGGAATTGCTAGGGGCGCTCCGGCGAGAGCGGGAGTTACCCCTGTCACATTTCACGTCAAGGGAGCGAGAAACGCTACGGAGCACCGACGACGAATGGCTGCTCTGCGAGCGTTCCGACTAAGGCCACATGACCCTTCAACTGATCGTGCCTAAGCTGACAAGAGGCCCCAGGTGCGAGTCCTGCGGGGGCACGACGGCGCGAGGCGTTGACGTATGGGAAACAGTGTTCAAGGGCGAGTCGAAGATAGTGATTCTCTGCTACTACTGCGCGTTCCAAATCGCGGCGGATTGGGTCCAAGCAGGGGGCGAATTGCTGACAGCGAAAGGTGCCGTTTAAGGACATGAGCCACAAAGCAACAAGCAACGTCTTCATAGCAGCGGCCGAGCCGCCCCAGCAATGCGACCTGTGCGGTGCCATCGCTGAGCTTCGCCCCTATGGCCCGAACGGTGAGGCCGTCTGCCACCCATGCGCCATGAAGGACGAACCAGCGGCCAAGCGGGCATTTCTGGCCAGGCTGGAAGGCCCACCCGAAACGCGACTACCGGAATAGGGCCATGAGCACCACGACGGGTGGGCTCGTACACGTTTGGGCTTACTGCGATGACTGCGAGTGGAACGCGGGGAGTCGTAACGGCTTCGGGCTCGCGGCTCAGCACGCACAGAGAACCGGGCATACGACCCGCGTAGAGACGGGGCACGTTTACACAATCACCGGTGCCGAGTAAGGGGCCATGAAAGTGATTTTGTTGGACGACGTAGAGGAATGGTTGCGCCAAGCGCGCGCAGCCGCGAACGCCAGGTTGCCACAGACCGAATCAGGGGCCGAGAGCGTGCTTCACGTAATCGCCGCGGAGACGGTCCTGAGCGACCTAGCCAGCATCGCGGTAGAGCTACCGGAGTAGGCCAATGAGAGTACTCACCGCGATAGCTGATTTCTTCACATGGCCTCGGAGCCCGCGTGGGCGGCGCATCCGAATCCGGCGGCTCATAACCGAAGGCTTTGACCCGGACAGAGCGGCGGGAGTCGTGTATGCGAGCGGCGGCTGGCCTCTGACGCCGGACGAGGCAGAAGAAGTGAAGTCACTCCTAGAGCGCGGCATACCCGGTCCCGCCGGGAACCAAATTCGCATGACTAATCAAACCGCGACCGCGAACACTCCATGAAGTCACAAACCCCCTGCCCGTTTTGGCCCGTCCGTTTACGGGGAAACGGGGCGTCCCGGAGAGGGTGTCACAAACCACATGGTTTGTGACTGGAGCCTCCTCGGGCAGGAAATCCAAAACCGGGTTCCGGTGTGCCAAAAGGAGACGCGATGAGGAGGGGGCGTTCAAATACTCCAACAAGCGAATAGCAAGCGGCCCTGGGGGGCGCTTCGCCAAGGTCACTGCGCCCTAATCCAGTTGTCGCCTACGGCGAGCACCACGCGGCTCGAGCCATCCTCTCCGGTGTACGTGAAGGCCCATGTGTCGGGAAGGGCCTGCTGTTTAACCAGAGTGCCATCGGCGCCGTAGCGGTTCTCCCACTCGGCTAGGCGACCACTCACGCGGTTCTGTAGGTACGACTGCACCCCGCCCGCACTCGCCTTGGAACGGCCTTCGTCGTAGCCCGCCGCCCACGCCTCGAGGCGTGCATCGGCCATGCGCTTCGCATCGCGGCTTGCGTCCACGCCGAACAAGGCGATGCCAAGGGCCAGCGCGATCGCGCCGACCGCGATAGTTGCGTCGCGGGGGATCATCGCCGTGTCTCGCTGGGCATCGCCATTCCCTTCTGGACTGCGATGAGGGCTGCGTCGATCCAAGTCTCAGAGAACAGGATGACGCGGCGAGGGCCGTTATCAACGACACCAAGGTCACCAGCCTCCCAATTATCTATGTCGATGCGCTCATTGGTGCCGCCATCGTGGAGGCGCATCCCTGCCCGGAGGTTGGCCGTTATCGCCCCGTCTGTAGCCGAGGCAATGTTGACCCCATTGAGAGCCTGTATGGTCGAACCATCCGCTTCGGTTCGGGGTGAGTCGGTGGTGGGGATGCTGATATTGGAAATGACCAATTCATCAAGCAGCGTGAAGGAGCCCGTGATGACCTTGTATACCTCGTATACCTCTATCTCATCTTGGCCGGAGTCGGGGTCGTCGCGCAGTCGCCCGTGGTAGTACGTCTGGGTGGCCGTGCTGTCCTTCCGTACTATCGTCCCAGGGAACAGGCCATTACCGGCCTGGGGAGTACCGCCCACGTAATCAAATTCGGCGTAGTGGTCATCTGACGATAGATCAGCGTCGGCGCGGGACAGGTTGGCGCCCGAGTCCTGGCTTTGGGCCTCATTGCTGACGATATCCGTGTCACCGGCTAATTCTGTCCACGTTTGGTCTGGGCCAAGCGTGTCCGAATTTGCCGTGTCGAAGGACTCCGTGTGGACGGTGGCGGGCACCGAGGGCGGATCGGACGTTATCAGCGCAGCAATAGCAGGCCCGAGGTCGATGTACTGATGCCCGAGCCACTGGCTCGCGACCACACTGCCGTACCGCGCGACGATGCTGGTGTAGTCGTGTTGTAGGTTCGCCAGCACCTTCACGTGCGCCGAAGGGTCAAACACTTCGGACTTGATGAGACTCCCGATGCGGAGCTCAATCGTCCCGTCCGAGCGCGGCGACAGCGGGCGCCATTGATCCTTGCCCGTGGGGTCACCCTGCTCGGTGAACATCTCGAACAGAATGTCCTGTAGGTTCGCTCCCTTGATGGTCACGCTGCCTAGGCCCAGCTTGGTGAGGAGCGCCGACTTCTCAAGGCTACGCAGCGCCGTCGAGCCATCGTCGTCGGCGCTCAGGCACACGTAGGCCGCGCTCAGGCCCGGATCAGCGGTGTAGACGAACATTCCGCCCAACGTTGGCGGCGTGCCCCCAGCCGTGCCCTGCTGTGTCAGCGTGCGAAGGTCGAGCAGGCCGATTGGAGCGCCGGGTGCCTTCCAGTGCGGAAATGCATTCCCATCCTTATCAAGGGTTTCCCACACCCACGGGCCCGCGCAAAAGGTGTGGTTCGCCGCCTGGGTGACCTGGGAGTAGGTGAGCGACCCTGCAATGGCAACCGCGAGAACGAGGAGCCAGGCCAGGTAGTTGCGGCGCATTAGTTGAATGGCCGCGACTGCCGGCAGTTGAGCGACCCGATATTCAGGCCGATGGCGGTGGCGTGATCGACGGCGAGCTCCAAGTAGTAGCCACACACACTCTCGGCCGTGGAGGCCCGCGTCGTGGCGAAGCGCGCGTCGAGGAAGCCGCGTTCGGCAAGTGTCGTCAGCTCGGCGCCGTCTTCGTTGTTGTCGATCTTGCACAGCATGGCCGGGTCCGATGGGTTGCGGTCGAAGACAAAGAGCCCAGCGCCTTCCGGCACCCCGCCCGCCTGTCCGGCCTGCGCCAGCGTGCGAAGGTCGAGCAGGCCAACGAGTATGTCTTGATGCGGGGCCCGCCAATATGGATCGGGGCCATCATCGGTCACAAACTCCCATGAGCCGACGCACCAATACCACGTCCCGGTGGGGTTTTGCAGCTGAGGGAATCGGAGCTCGTACTCGGTCACCAGCTCGTCCACCAGCGGGTTGTCGGGCCACACCGCGTCGGCCCAACGGTTCAGGAACCGCTCGTGTGCCTGTGGGTGACGCTCCAGGCGTTCCAGGCGTGCCTCTACCTTCTCCGGGGAGGGGAGCCGGGCCACGAAGCGGTCCATGATTCGCTCCTGCACTCGCTCCGGGAGCCGGTCAAAACGCTCAATAGTCCGCGCTGATGGGAAGCAGGCCGTAAAGGCGAACAGGGCGAGGATGGCAAGGGCTGCGAGTCTCATTAGTCATAGCTCCAATACACCATTACCGTAATGTCAGGGCTGGCTGTGCTCGCAGTCGTTTTGATATAGAAGGCGTCGCCCGCATCGAGCGTACTGGTGGAAATCGCCACCGTGTCTGACCCGCGCGGTCCAGCGCATGATTTCCCGTTGGTCGTGCGAGTAATGTCACTCGCGGTCGTATCGGCTGGGCTTAGGCCGTCCGTGTCCGCTATCTGAATCTGCCCGGACCACGCTGTGCCCCCGAACAGCGTCACGCACCAACGTTCGAGTACTCCGGCGAAGTTGGTATGAGCGAAGGGCATGTCATCGCTGTTCGTCGCGTTGGTGATGATGATTCCGCCCTTATCCTGGGCAATGATTCGCTCATCAACCCCGCTGCGTTCGTAGACAATGCCGCCCGCTTCATCAGGCGTCTTGGTTGATATGGCGATGGACCCGGACCCGTCCACCGTGGGCGTGCCGGAGTTGGGGATGAGTAGGTCATCAAGGCCCGTGAGGTCGTAGTCGATGTTCCCGGCCGTGAGGTTGCCCGAGGCATCCACCGTGAACACGTCCACGTTGCCGACGTTGAAATCGAAGGTGCGCGCCGGGCCGTCCCATTGGAGGAAGGCGTCGTTCGTCTCGGAAGCGTTGAAGATGAGCCGCAGCACGTCCTGGGCGCCGTCCCCGAGTTCAATACCTGTGGCCACGTCAATGTCCAGCAGGCCCGCGCCGAGGCGAAGGATTGGATCTTCGCCAGTGGTCGGGAACGTCCATTCGACCGATGCGGCGGAGCCGTCGCCCCAGCTGGTCGCGACGTAGATCGCATCCGTCACGTCCATGGTGACGGTGGCATTCGGGCCGCTTGCCGTCACGTCGAAGCCGCCGCGGAAGTCCAGCGTGTCGAGCGTCGGCACGATGGTCGCGCCGTCTTCGTCCACGGCAACCGTCGAGCCACCGCCGCCACTACTCGAGGTGCCGCATGAGAACGCATTGGTGCCCGTGTCGTAGTTGAGATGGTTCCCGCCGCTGTCGTCACAGTCCCCGATGGCGGTGACGACTGCCAGGGCACCGGAACTACCCAGCCACACGCTGTCGTCGGCGAGGCCCGCCTCGGTAAAGTCAGCGGTGATGCTCGCACGCCCGGATCCGCCGTCCGTCACGTCAAAGAACGCGCCCAGGTCGAGTGTGGCGAGGGCCGATATAACCTCGACGCTACTCTCGTCCACGGTGATGGTGCTGGCAGCGGCGCCGCTCGAGGTGCCGCATGAGAACGCATTGGTCCCCGTGTCGTAATTGAGGTGATTCCCGCCCGAGTCGTCACAGTCGCCGATCGCGGTGACGACGGCGCTGCCGTTCCCAAGCCACACGCTATCGTCGGCGAGAACGGCCTCCGTCACGTCAATGACGATCTCTACCTCGTCGCCGGCGCTGGTGGACAGGTCGAAGCCGATGCCGAAGTCCAATACCGCTGCGTCGCCCTGTACGGCGGCGTTGTCTTCCTCGGCGTCCACCGTGTCGCTGGTGCCCGAGCACGCTTGCGGCTCTATATTCGAGGAATCGGCCTCGTAGGTGAGGCAGTCCTCATCGCTTGGCGGCGTGTCGAGATTCAGGCCGAAGGAGATGGCCACGCGGTTGTTGGCGGGGTCATTGGTCGCGTTCGCGAGGATGAGCTCGGTATCGAAGTAGTTGCGTCCCGGTTCGTCGGCGACCAGTGCCCCGTTGAGGTAGGCGGGCAGGCTCAGGGCCGCGCTGAAGGAGCCAATCACCACCACGGCGATGATGATGGCTATGGCTAGACCGTGGCGCTGGCTCATCGGCGGCGCCTCCTAGCGCGGCGTTTGGATGGTCCGAAGCGCAGCGTTTCTCCGGCAATCAGGGTGACGACTCCCATTTCGAGCTCGACCTGTGAGGGCGGGTCGTTATCCCATAGGATCACCCGGTAGGAGTCGACGGCAGATCCGGGGCCCTCGAGGTTGGGTATGCCGTCAGGACGATCGAAGGTTGTGGAGAGCTCCGCGCGGTTGATATCCGCGATCCGATAGACGGCCCTCCCTCTGAGAGCTCCGTCGCGGAAGGCGCCGATTGCCGGGAATAGCCCCGGCCGCTTTTGCTTCCGCGTTATCCGGCCCCCGCTCTTGCCCTTCGGGATCCTGCCCGCGGTGGGGGCTCCGGTGGTCGTGGCAGATCTCGGCTTGGCTCGTACCGCGGTAGCAGCCCCGGGGGCCGTGGTGGGCTTGGTGACCGTGGTTGGCCCCGTGACTGTGACAGGTTGCGTGACCGTGGTGGGCTTGGTGCCCGTGCCGGGTTGCGTGACCGTGGTGGGCACGGTGACCGTGGCGGGCTGTGTGCCCGTGGTGGGCGTGGTGGGCTGTGCGCCCGTGGTGGGCTGTGCGATCGTGGTGGGAGTCACCGGGAAGTCTCTAATCAGTGTGCGGAGACGGGTTGTGATCTCCGACCGTGTCGCGGTGGTCGTCTTAGTCCCCTCGCCGGCTGCCCGAATTGCCTTTGCGAGGTCCGTGGCCATCGCCGCGGCGAGCAGTTGGGTGGTCACCGTCTGCGCTCTTGGTGAGTGGGCCCCAGGCGTGCCGACCACGACGCGCCTCGCCGCGGCTAGTAACGCTGCCTTGGCCGCGGCATCAATCTTTTCTCGTTCCCCCGACGTATTCGATTCGAGGCGTCGCCGATTCGCGTCGTTAATCGCGTCAAGGGCCTGGTCCATTTCACGATTTAGGCGCTCACGATTAATGCTCTCGAGGAGCGCCGCCACTTCCTTATCGTCCAGCTCGACCCGGTCCAGCACAGCGACGCCGGCGGTCTGTATGTTTTGCAGGAGCTCTTTGGGTAGTGGTTTCGGCGAAGGGGTGGAGAACTTGGGGGCGGTGGCGGGCGTCTCCGTGCTAGACGTCCCTTGCGGAGTCTTTGGTAGGGTCGTGGAGGAGGGGCCGGGCCGGACCGCGATCGGCCCCTCGAGAGTCACCTTCGCTGGCTCGAGGATCCTCACTGACGCCGTGATGCTCGACGGGATCGCTGCCTTGACGTCCTTCGCGGGCACGGGGGGGCGTTCGCGCACGTACTCTTGTACTGCTTGCCGATCGCGCTCGGATTTCCAAGCGAAGGCGGCGCCAGCGGCGAGTAGCGCGATCCCAACAAGTTTGATAACGCCCCCCGGCACGCTCGGGATCGGCGCCTGTACGGCGCCAGCTCCGGCGGCGGTGAGTGCTCCGGCAACCACGTTCGGGGCGATCGCCGTAAGCTTGGCGTTCGCCTCTCCGTTGGTCTTGGCTGCCGCGACGAGCTCCGCGGCCGCATCGCGCTCGCCGGCGTTGGCCCCAACGCCCAAGGCGTCAATGCGACCCTGCGCGGATCCAAACTCACGATTGAACCGCTTTGCGTCCGCGATCGTGGACACGCCGAATCCGGCGTCCTCGAGTACGGCTGTCGCCACGCCAGAGCGCAGCGCTCCTGCTACGTCGTACTGGACCAGCGTGCGACCGCTGAGGGGCCCTTTCGTAACGACCTTGAAATCGGCGAGATCTTGGAGGGCCACTACCTGTGCGGCCGCTGCCTGGCTCTGGATGGCCCTTTTCCGCAGTTGCGCCAGGGTAGGGGCGCTCCGGCGGGCCTTCTCGATCTGGGCTTCGGTAAAACCGAGATCCTTCAGATCCTGAACGGTGATGCCGGGGGCATCGTTCGGGGCATCGGCGAACTGGACAGCCGTGCCTAGGTCATAGGCGCCTGACTCCACCTCGAAGCGAGCCAGTTTGGCCTGCGCGCGCCTCTCACTGTCTCGACGGGCGGCGGTGGTGGTTTGCGGCGTGGGCCCGGCTGTTAGTTGCACCGACGACGCTAGGGCCTGTCCGCTCTCCGCCAACCCGCTAGCGCTGGCTTCCCGCGCCTCCGCGCTCTTTGCATCTGCACTCGCTGCTCGCAACGTCGCGAGCGCACTCTCCTCCGCGGACTTGGATTGTGACGCCTCTCCTACCGCCTTCGCCAGCAGTATGTTGGCGACGTCCTCGTCGCGTCTGAGGGAGGCCTTTGAGGCCCGCACGAGCTCCGTTACCTTGGTGCGTTGGGGCAGGTCTCTAAAGCCTGACGCGGTGCTCCTGGTTACGACGTCCTCGATCTCTTGCGGTGCCAACGACGATAGGTCGGGGACGACTCTCGTCCCGATCACCTTGCCGGCTTTATTCCTAACCTTCACCCGCCGCGTGGGCAGCTTGTTCGGGTTCTGTGACGGCGGGGGCGCGTCCACTGGATCGAGCGCCGCGTCGGGTTTGAGGGCGGCGGCCCTGGCCGGCAGCTTCGTTGATTGCGCCATTGACTTGTGCCTTTCTTTAGTCCAGCAGGTTCGCGACGAGGGTGGCCAGCGAGAACAGTCCCGCCGCCGCCAGGACGCCGGGGCGAAGTAGGAGGCCGGCGAGACCGACCAGGAGGGGCCCGATTCGCTCGAGCATGCCCCACCCAAGGCCGGCGGAGATCGTGAGGTAGAGCGGCCAGCGCACCCACTGCATGACGCCCGAGAACATCGAGCTTTGCCAGGTCGCGATCTTGGCGACGGCAATGAAGTAGTCAATCCGGAGGTAGGGAAGCGGAAGCCGGATCCCTGGAATCGAGAAAGTGCCGAAGAGCTGCATCTGCGCGATCTCGTTCATTACCTCGGTGTTATCGTTCACACCGTCGACGATAAGAGACCCGATGAATACCATCGCCCATGAGAAGGTGAACCAAGCGAAGGTTGCGGAGCTCATCGGAGGTGCACCGGAATGATCCCAACGGACCAGAACGACTGCAGGATGATCGGCCATGCGCTGTACGTGTCGCCGAGGAGCATGACGAAGAGGTAGACGGTGATCTGGCCGGCGAAGGCCAGCGTGACGGACGGAAAGAATCGGTTAAGGCCCGCGCCGATCGCCTGAGCCAATAGAAAGGCGACGATCCAAAACCACCCCTCGGGCGGGAGCCCGCTCAGCGCGGCGAGATCGCGGACCCAATCGAGCGCGCCCCCTGTAGCCGGCGCGGGGTCAAAGATCCCATCGGTCGGTAGGGGGGGGCCCACGACGTCGACGACCCCGGGGACAGGGAGCGGCACCGGGGAGCCGGCCGACACGCTCATGGCGCCGACGTCGGCGGTGATGCTTCCCTGCGGACGGATGAAGGAATAGACCGCATCGAGGTTGTTCCCCGACTGGTCCTCAATGATCCCCTGGTAGGTGTCGCCGGCGATGGTGGACTCGGATACCTGCCCCGCGTCGAAGTCGAGATCGACCACGTCGCCGCCGGGACTCGCCACCTGGACGCGGCCGAGGGAGGCGCGGAGGGGGGTGCCGTCGCCGATGGTCAAATCACTGGCGCTGGTGCTGATGGTGGCGAAGCCCGATGCTCCGCTGGCGACGGTCGCACCGTTGATAAGCAGGCTCATGGTCGTGCCGTCGAAGTCCGCGGCCACGCTCGCGTAGTCGGTATCAACGGCGACGGTGGAGTAGAGGAGCGTCGTTGCGGTGTTGTAGTGGACGACGATGTAATTCTGCGTGTGGCTGAAATTAGGGGCAAGGCTCCGACCCCTCGAAATCAACTGAAGCGAGGCAAGGTCACTGACGGTCCAGATTCCTCCCCCGGGGCGCGCCACATTCGTTGAAGTATGCGTTTCCCAGGTAGACGCCACGTCTGTCGTCTGTGTCGCTCCATATACATCAATTCCGCCGAGGCGCACCCCTCCGGCCCATCTGCAGGTGTTACCGGCCGTGCAGAGATATCGGCCCACCACGTCGATCTGACTTATGGGATCGGTCACACCCGCAGGTGTCGCCAGGTCGTAGTAGTCGAGAGTGAAGGTAGCGCCCAGGCTTTGCACATACGTTGTGATGTCGTCGGGTGCTCCTACGGAGTCATCGACACAGGTGTAGTTATCAGGGTTAGCCGCACACCCGGTGTTGTTGTCCCAGCTCTCTACGGCAAACCCAGCGCCGTTCGGGATCCCCGTCGTGGTGCTAACGGCGGTATCGACCAGCCGAAAATAGAAGTCGTCCGTGTCCGTCACGCCGAGCTCGTATGCGCCGTTCTTACGAACCAGGTACTGCTGCGTCGTGCTCGCGCCGTGGAAGCGGAGGTTGCTCACCGTAAGGGTTACGCCGGTGGTCAGGTCGAGTGCGGCGGCCGCGCTGACGCCGACCGTGTCCGACGCCCCGTAGATCCGGAGCGGTTGCTCGCGATCGGCGGAGCCTGAGCTCTTGTCCAGATAGACGAAGGCGGTCTTACTCGCGCCGTCGTTGAGTGAGTCGACGTGAAGCCACCACCCTGCGGGGTTCGATTGGAGGTCTTGGGCCATCCCGTCGCCGTCCTCAATCACGTTGTCGGTGCCGGCGAAGCCCATATCTTCACCGGCCGCGTCCAGGTAACCGCCATCGACAAGATCGTCCGCATTGAATTCGACCCGTACGGGGTAGTCAGTGAGCCCCTCCCCTGTTTGGTTCGTGATCGTGACGGGGACCGTGTAGGTGAAATCGCCGGGGTCGATCGCGAGGGCGGTCCCGATCCCATAGAGGAGCGGTGCAATGGCGACCAGGAGGACGGCGAGGAGCCCCAAGCGGAGTTTCATCGGGGCCACCACCGATTAATAACGATGCCAGACCCGACGACCGCCATAGTTACGCAGATCCCGGCTACGACCTGCAGCGGGAAGAGCCCCGTATAGGCGACGGCGAGCAAGGCGCCACCGGGCGCGTGAAGCACACCATCACCCCGGCGGGCAATCCATCCGTTAAGGGCACCGGACGCGACCAGGAGCAGCAGTAGGAGGAGGATGCCGACGCCGAGCGCTGGAATCCCGAACGTGGCCCCGGCGGCCGTCACGTCCTGAGTGAAGGCCGATGCCTGGCCCGTCACCTCGAGGTCAGAGGCCACCGTGCCCGGTGCGGGAATAGCGGTCACGTCGTCACCCAAACTGACTACTGCCGTCTGGAAGGCGTCTCCGGCAATGACTATCAGGCCGGGAAAGGCCAGCTCGACGAGAACGGCGCCGGCGTCGGTGATTCCCGCCGAGGTGACGTAGCTACCGGCGGTCACGTTGGCATCGTCCGACTCAACCCCCACCAGGACGTCGGGCAGAACGGACACGAGAGCATCGGCCGTAGCGGTCGCGCTTGAGGTGGTATGCCAGGTAGGGACCGCCGTAGAGACGTCCTGTGGCGAATACAGGGTAGGGCTCGAGGTGAGCCGAAGGAATACGAGAGCATCGGCCCAAGTCACCAGTGAGGCGTCACTGGCGGGCTGATAGATCGCCGCAAGTCGGTGCCCTTCTCCTGGTGGGTTCTGGGCCGAGGCGATGGTCGCACCGTCGACCAGTTGCAGGACCGTGGCGGCGGCACCGTAGGTGCTCTCCCCGTCTGGGGGCTCGTCAACGACTGAGTAGCGGACCAGGAACAGCCGATCGTCAGTCTCGAGAACGTGACGGAAGGCGTGCGCTTCGCCAAGCGAGACCGCGCTCAGCTCGTGGCTGGCGAGTGAGGCTGCGAAGGCGACTGGTGCTAGTGAGGCCACAGCCACGACCAGCAGCACCGCGGCCAGCCGTCTCAACGGGCCACTTGGAGACGAGGGATCCGGCCTGTGGTCTGCAGACGGCGGAGGCGACCCGGTACAGACACACTCCGCTTACCGAGGAGGATATCGAGGATGCCGTGCTCGTCGCAGAACTTGGCTAGCTGCAGCATGTGTGCCCCACTCGGCACCACGGAGCCGTTCTGCCAGCGGCAGAAATGCTTGTACTCAACACCGAGCTCAGCTGCCAGGCTGACGCCGGAGATCTGAGCCGCCGCCTTAATCATGTAAAGGCGGTCCGGGAGCTCCTCGATGCTGGCGTCCTTGGGCGTTTGAAACAGTCGAAGGGTCCGCATAAGCGTTACTACACCATGTAGCGCCACCATCGAGGGATACCCCGAGGGTGGGATATAGACCGTATGGGCCTCTCCGTTATGGGATGGAACTGCGTCCTACTACGGCGTCAACCGCGCCGAATCAAACGGATAGGGCGTCTGGAGGTGTGCCTTGGCGGCTAAATCCATGGTGGGAGCACTGGTTACAGCGGTGGTCTTGCTGCTGCTGATTTCCGTGACCGAAACGTCGATCACGGGGGCGGTGACCGTCGACGCGAGCGACGTCATTGCCGGGTCGTACGATGCGAACGGCGACGCGACGATAACGCTGACGACGGGGCCGCACTGGTACAACACCAGCAAGTCCATGACCGTCGTAGCCGCGACAGCGGCGGCCGACACGGGGGCCATCACCATTGGCACCCCCCGGACTTCCGTAACCCTCACAGGGTCGGCCTCAACGTCGCAATCGGAGTCCTGGACCGTTACGTACGTCACCGAGTCGACGGTTGACGCGAATTCAAACACGATTTGGAAGATCGTTCCCTTCCTCCTGCTACTCGCGGTAGTGGGCGTGTTGATGGTCCCGATCCTTCAGGGTGGTTTCGCCGCCTCCGGACGGGCCAGCGCCATTAGCATCGGCTCGGGCGCCATGGTTGCCGTGATCGGCATCTTCATGGCCTCGCTGTTCATCACCTTTGTCGGCACGGCTCGCGACGCTTTCACGATCGCGCCCGATTACATCGGGATTACGGCCGGTCTGACGCTGGTAACGATCGGGTACGTGGTGGCGATCTTGGCCCCGATCGCGGGGGCCCTGATTCCTCGTGCCCGCTCGGGAGCTCGCGGCTTCGGGTAAAAACCAACTCAGGGAAGAGCGCAGCTTGGGAGGGGCCCTCTCCGCCGCATCTAGGCGGAGGGGGCTTCCCGTTTCCCAGGAAACGCCCCCGGCAACCTACCCCACCGGTGGGGTATCGCACCGCGACCCGCCGCGCGTGCATGCTTGGTCAAGTGAAAGCCATCGTTTTGTCTCGGGACGGCGGTGCCGGCGAGGGAACGATCTCGCGTGAAGGTGCCGTTGGTCTCCACAACAAGCGCAGCCGCGCCTGGATCATCACCGGCCAGATCCACCAGGTGCGGCGCCGGTTCCTCGGCCTCTTCTGGCATCGCGTCCCTCTAATGATCGTCACGGACGAACGGCTCGGGGTGGTCGCCTTGCCGTGGGAGCGGGCGACGGCCGCGAATGAGCTGGACTCCAAACAGCGCGACACGATCCAGCGCCAGAACCGTCTCACCCGACGCGGCGCGTCTAAGACCAACAAGAGCACGGCTCAGGCGCTCATGATTCAAAGCGCCATGGTCATTGGAATGGTCGTTATCTCGGTGATCCTCCTGTTACTCATCTTCGGCCCGCTCGCCTACGAACGGATCCGCGGCTTCGCCGGGGGGATCGGTGTCTGAGGCGAAGCGGGATTTAGCCGAGCTCGGCTTGCGCGCCCGGGTCACCGATGCCCTAGGGGGCGCGGGGATCGTCTCGACGGCCGACCTGGTGAGTTGGACCCCCGCGAGCGTTCTTGCGATTAACGGGGTCGGCAGAGCGGCCCTCAGCGACATAGAAAGCGCCCTCCGTGACCGTGGACTCGATTTGACCAACGAACCCGGCGAGCTCGAGCGCCCGGACGTGGCCTGTCGAGAGCGTCGGAAGGGGTGGCTCCGCGGCAGAGCGTTGTTCTTAGAGCAGGACCACAACCCGCACGAAGAGGCCATACATCTGGACCCGGCGAACACCCTTGCTGACTGGACGTGGCGGATGGGCTTCGGGCCGTTCGTCGTTCTATGCAAAGGGGAAGGGACGGGCGGAATGCCGCGCGCCTTCGAAGAGTGGTGTTTTCTGCCACGGGCCTGGGTATTCAGGCCAGAGACGGTAGCGAACGAGGGGAAGCTGAGCGTTGCCGAAATGCTTAGGGCTGCGGCGGACGGCAAGCTCAGAATCAAGCGGAGCGATACCCCCGAGGGCTTCTATGCCGATTACCGAGCGGAGGCCCTGCGCCGAATCTCCGTGGGTAATCGTGAGCAAGCATTGGCAGACCGTCTCGGCTCGAACATCAAGTGGGCGGCGGTGGTCTTAATCGTCACCCTGATCTTGAGCTTTATCTTCGGTCCGACCGTCCTCGAGGGGGTGCCTGCATGATGGAGGGCGGTCGAAGAACGGCGCTCGCGGAGGAGTCCGGCGAGTCGGTCGGGTTCCCGGGCCGACACTTCGACCCCGTCGAGCTCGTCAAGCCGGGTGAAGGGCTCTACGCCATGCTCATGCGTTCCGCTATGAGCCGCGACGAGCAGGCAGACTGGCTGGACGCCTACGCCCAGTCCCTCGCCTACGAGGACGTCGAGACCATTCAAATTCTGCTCGCTAAGCTGCCATTCAGCGCGGCGGTCGACGGCAAGGCGCGCAATTACACCTTGTTCGCAGCTCAGGGCAAGACGCCAGAAACGGTGCTCCTGCACCAGGTACAGAGGGAGCCGCGGCGCATCTTCGGTATTGCCGTTGGCCGGCGCGAGCGGCGGGGCGAGGAACAAGGCGAGCAGACATGACGAGCCTCGTAGTCCCTGACGCACCCGTGATGCGGCTCACCGATATAGCCCTAGGCGATATCAGCATGACTGAGCCGCCTCCGGCGCGCATGGAGGACGCTTACGGCCTAATGGCGCTCGTCGGGCCGTTCGGCTCGAGCAAGACGCTGCTCGCTGTGCACTTCGCCCATTCCTACGCCGGGCGCTATTGCGGTGGTCAGGACTGCGGCGTCGAAGGCTGCCAAGAGACCTGGACGGTCTACTCGAATATCCCGTCGACCTGGAGCTGGGCGCTGCCCCTTCGGGCCACCCAGGATCTACTGCGCTCCCGGCGCCCGCCGACGCACGCGATCCTGCTTTTTGACGAAGGCCACGAGTATTCAGATCCACGGCGGAATATGTCGACCTTCGCCCTGCAGCTGACGCACAAGATGATGCAGGTACGCCACCAGCACAATAAGGCTCTCTGGACTTCTCCCTCGATAAAGATGATCGACTCACGCCTCGTGGGGGTGATGAGCAAGATCTATCTGCCCTGGACGCCCGACCGCGGGCGCAGGAGCTACGCGGTCGTCTACAACAGGGCGACGGGAAATATACCTCCGTGGGAACGCAACCGGCTTCGGCCCAAGGTCCGCCTTTGGTGGACCGAGGACTCGAAGCGCCTTTTCGACACGCATGACACGGTCGACGCTCGGTCTGACGTCGCCGCGGCGCGAACCCGCGGCCGGATCATCGTGACCGACGAGCAAGGGCAAGATTCGTGGACCACTGTGGATGAGTTGGTCCTTATGGCCATCGACGGCGTCGCCATCACGAGTGCAGACAGCTCGACGTTGAGGCCCGAGCAGATCCGCGACTGGCTCGTCCAGACCCTCAATCTCGAGTTGCCCCTCGGTGAGATCGACGGCCAGCTAGACGGCAGTGGATTGATGAAGCTCCCCGACGGTTCCTATCGGGTCCGGGCAGGGCGATTGCCGCCAGTGGTCACCGACCCCGACGATGAGCTGCTGGTCCGTGAGGTGGAAGAGGTAGAGGGGTAGCTGTTGATGGAGGACCGCGGCGGCATATCGGTCTGGACCGTCTTAGACGTCGGGGCCGCGTTGGCATTCTTTTGGCTGGCGTTGGATCTGTGGGAACAGGGGGACGCCCTGTTACGGCTCGTCCCTCTCATCGGTGCCCTGGCGTATAGCTTCGCGATCATGTACGACGGCTATCAATGGCTCTTGGAGGCCACCGATTGATTGACGTTCACCCTTTGCACGCTTGGGGCGTACTCAAGGAATACGGGCAGGCAACAACGGAGGCGGCGCTCACGGCCGAGCCGGGGCCCGCCGGAGATCTCGTCAAGCAACGCGACACCGCCAACGCCCAACACGGGCGGATCTATCGGCGGGGGTACATCGTCGCTTTGGTTAGCCTCATCGCCGGTCTCCTCATCCACCTTGTGTTCCGCACGTCAGGAGCCGAGGTTGTCTTTGTGCTATTCGTAGGGTCCGGGCTTGCCCTCCTGGGCACCATCCTCTTGGCGGGCCGCTCCACCTCGAGGAGTGCGAAGGCCACCCAGAGTTTGAGGGGCATCGCCGTCGCGGCTGACCCTGGATTCCAGGCCAAGTACAAGCTGCGCCTCCGCGCTGCCGTGACCGTCCTCGTGCTCTGGGGTGTTCTCGCACTCGTCGTTACATGGGGGCTAAACGTGCTAGTAAAGGCGGTCCTTTGAATCGGTCGACGATGCATACGATGCCGACCGCTATGGGTCTGCTCAATCTGCGGGCATGCAGCCGGTGTGGTGGCGACGTCCTCAAGACGAGTGACCACTATGGCCCCTACGCTTCATGCATCCAGTGCGGTCACGTACAGGATCAGGGGCCTACCGAGCCGGAGGAGACCCCGCAGGAGCCCCGCGTTGTTGAGGGCGGCTGGTGCCCAAGGTGCGGCCCACCCTCGAAGCTCACGCGCATTAGCCCGACCTTCATGTGCCGGACCCCCCGGGGCCTTCACCCAAGGTGCGTGGTGGAGTGCCCGGACTGCCACTGTCGCCGCACGTTGTCGGGTCAAGCCGCCATCGTGGTTTGAAAAAAAGGCTAGGGAAAGGTCGTGAACCATGGCCACGGTCCCGAAGGGTGTGAGGAACGCGCTCAAGGCGAAGAGGATTCGACGGTATGAAGGGCGACAGTACGTTTTCGTCGGCAACGTCAAGGTCCCGAGTAGGCTCCAGCGGCAGCCGGCGATCAAGAGGGTCAGGACCCGCGTGAAGAGCCTCTTTCCTGGGGTGAAGAGCATCCGCCTCGGCAAGCGGCGGGAGGGGCCGACGCCCGCAACGCAGGCCTATCCCGCGTTCATCCGGGCGGACGATGCGACGGCCCGGCAGATCGTCCGAATGGGTGGCTGACGCGAGCATGAACGACGGCATAACGCGCCTCGAGACGGCGATCGTGGTCGCCGCGCTCCTAATCGTCGCCGTTGTCCTCACCTACACAGTCCTCGCCGCGGGGGTCGGCTGGGGCTAACAGCCAAACCGCCCGAAAGTACGATGGCAGGCCGGCCAAGGCACTGATATCGTCCCGCCCCGCCCTAAAGAGGCGTGCCAACGATCGGAGGGCCCTCGTGAAAACGGCCGACCTTGCCGCCGACTTCTTGCGTGCGAAAGAGGCGCAGGCGCTCTCATGGGCGACGTTGTACGGGTACGAGATTCGGCTACGTTCCTTCGCGGCTTTCAGCGCCGTCCTCCCGGTCGACCCCGGCCAGGTTGAGGAATTCCTCGTCGCACAAGGGCCGACGGCTGAGACACGCGACTCCTACTTCCGGTTGCTTCGCAACTTCTATCGCTGGCTCGAGAGACGGGGGGTCCTCGACCGACAGAACAACCCACTTCGGCGCGTCGAGGCACCGCGGTTAGCTCCCAAGGAGGCGCGCTGGTTCGCGACCGAGGACGTCTGGCGGCTCCTCTCGTACCCCGGCCACACCGACCCCATGCGGTCGCTCCTCTATCTGCTCGCTGATACCGGCCTGCGCTTAGGGGAGGCGTTGTCGATCACTCCAGAGCGCTTCATTGGCGAGGACCTGGTCAAGGTTGCAGGAAAGGCCGGCGAGCGAGTCCTTCCCGTGTCACCAATGGTCACAAACCGCGTATTAACGGTGCTGCCGTGGCCGTGGGCCAGCGCCGACTCCGCAAGCCACCAGGTGCGCAAGGCCTTCTGGGCTGCGGGCTTCACCGGGCGAAGGGCGAGCGCGATCTCACTCCGGCACACTTTCGGTCAACTATGGGAAGGGGATGAGACCGCGCTGCAGGGGATCTTCGGGCACACCACACCCCTGATGATCCACAAGCACTACCGGCGGTATAACCTGCTGAGAGCTCGTCGCCAGCACCGGCAACACTCGCCGGTGGCGGTGATCCAAGAGGCCCACCAGCTGCGGCTAGACTGGCCGGCCTAAAAAGAGAGGAGGGCTAAGGTAAACGGTGACTATCACCTGCCCGTCTTGTGGAACGGAATTGACCGAGCAGGAGTGGTCCTACCACGGCCACAATCCAGCTCACCGCACAGCGTACGAAGATTACGACCAGGTACGAGACGATGCGATCTACCGGCGAAGGGTGAATCGACGGTTCAAACGCACGGTCGCCGTCGTCGCTTTCCTGGTCCTCGCGCTTGCGAGCGCGTTCTACGTCTCCGCGGCGGGTTTCCACGCCTACAAGGGGTCGGGGTCGACCAGCGAGCTTCTCATGGCTTGGAATGACGCCAAAGCCATCGTGAGCTGTTGGGATAACCCGAGTGGGCTTCTCTCATACATGGACAGGCTGCCGGTGATCGGCGACACAACGGCCCACGGATGCTAAGCAGCAGGGTGGGAGGTCGGTATCTAGTGTGAATACTCGCCACGGACGCCACCCTTTCAAGGTGGAGACCAGGGGTTCGAATCCCCTTGGGGGCACCAGCCGAACTGACTAGTGGACGGATCGCGACGGCAGGGGACACTGGCTCTAGTTCCGTGGTGCTGACGCTACGCGGGGACGTCGAGTGCGTCGACCGCGAATCGAACCCTTCGATGTCGACTTCGGTCCCTTACGCGACCTGCGGCAGCCGTCCACGCCTGCGTAGCGCGCCTTGGCGGGGCGCCGCTCTCCTTCGACAGGCTCAGGATGAGCGGGGTTCTCGCGATGCGAGCGGAGCGCTCCCGGAGTAGCAGCAGGGGCTAGCTAGTACTTGTGTCCTCGCCACTAGGGGCACCGGGTACAATCCCTGGGTTATGGCCAAGCTTGTGGTAGACCCCTCAACGACACGCTTCTACGGGTGGTACGTCGTCGCCGCGGTGTTCTTCGTCTCGGCGGTGGCCATCGGCACGCGCCAGGCGTTCGGTCTGTTCGTGGGGCCGTGGACCGAGGAGTTCGGCGTCAGCGTGGTCGTCATCTCCGCCGTGTCGTCCGCCGGGTGGGTCGTCAACGGGCTGGCGCAGCCGATCGTCGGCAGGCTTAGCGATCGGTTCGGGAGCCGGGTCGTGATGGCGACCGGGATGGCCGTGTTGGGCGGCGCGACGCTATTGCTCGCGATCTCCCCCAATATCTGGGTGCTCGCGTTCCTGCACGCCGCGGTCATCTCCTTCGCGGTGAGTGGTGTCATGTTCACGCCGTCGACGGCCCTGATCGCGCGCTGGTTCCGTCGCCGGCGCGGCACGGCGATGGGCCTGGTGACCTCGGGCGGATCGATCGGTGGCATCGTGTTGGTGCCGTTCCTGGCCTACCTGCTGATCCTGGGAGGGTGGCGAGTCACCCTCGGGGTCGTCGGAGTGGTCATGGTGGTCGGGGCGCTGCCGGTGATCCTCTTCGTCATCCGCAACGACCCCGAGGAGATGGGCCTGGAGCCCGACGGGGGAGCGGCCGACGCACAGCGGGACCTCTCGCAGGCCGGCGGGCAACGCCGGGGCCCGCTGACCGCGGACCGTTGGCCGCAGTGCTTCCGGTCTGCGCCGCTGTGGCTACTGGGGACGAGCTACGTGGTGTGCGGCGTCACCACCGCGATGGTCGGCACCCACTACATTCCGTTTGCAACCAGCGAGGGTATCTCCACGGGCATCGCGGCCCTCGCCTTCGGGTTGCTCAGCTTCCTGAACCTGGTGGGCGTCCTGGGCGCCGGCTGGCTGTCCGACCGCATGCCGCGGAAGAACATCCTGGCGCTTGTCTACTGGGTGCGCGGCATCGGATTCGTGTTGCTGGCAGTGCTTCCGGCAGGGATCGGGATCTGGGCCTTCGCCCTCGTAGCCGGGATATCGTGGCTGGCCACCGTGCCGCTGACCTCCGCGCTGGCGTCCGAGATCTACGGCGTGAAGAACATCGGCATGATCGTGGGACTGCTGACCATGGTCCACCAGTTCGGCGGCGCTGTGGCCGTGCTGCTGGCCGGTGTGTCCTTCACCGTGCTCGGCAGCTACACGCCGGCGTTCGTTGGGTCCGCCGCGCTGCTGGTCGCGGCCGGGACGGCCAGCTACATGGTGCGCGAGCGTGCGGTGTCGGCACGCTACGTCGGCGCTCCCCTGCCGGTGGGAGCGGAGGCCGGGGGCTAGCGTTGCTGGTCCCTCCGCTGCACCACAGCGAGCCAACTGACCCCGAGCTGCTGGACGCCATCGTCCACAAGCTCTCCGAGATATTGCCGCTCGGCCCGACGGCTGTGGTCGCGCTGCTTGGCCTGGTGGTGGCCGCGGTGCCTCTCGTACTGCTGCTCCTCGTGGCGCGCCAACGCCGGGGTGGGCTGTGGCGCCGGGACGGCGGAGGCTGACCGCCAGGGGCCGCGATCCGGGCATAGGCCGGTTTTCTTTCCGGCCGCGACAGCGCTACGCTTGGCCGATGATTCGCGTGACGCCGTCGATCGAGATCGCCGAGTGGGAGCTCGAGTTCCATTTCGTCACCGCGCAGGGCCCCGGCGGGCAGAACGTGAACCGGGTGGCCACCGCCGCGCTGCTGCGCTTCGACGCCGCGCATTCGCCGGGCCTGTCGGACGATGTGCGAGCGCGGCTGCGGACGGCGGCGGGCAGGCGCATGCGGGCGGACGGCGTTCTGATGATTCGCGCGCAGCGCTTTCGGAGCCAGGAGCGCAACCGCGACGATGCCATCGCGCGCCTCGTCGCGCTCATCGGGCGCTCGGCGGGCGCGCCGCGGCCCCGCAAGCCGACGGCGCCCAGCCGCGCCTTGGTCGAGCGGCGTCTGGAGGCGAAGCGGCAGCGCTCCCGGACCAAGCGGCGCCGGACTGTGGGCCCAGACGATTAGATAGCCGGTAGATAGCCGGCTAGGTGCGGGCGTTGGCCCTCCCGGTCCAGGCCCTCTCAGATTAGGATGTCGGCATGACACTGCGGCGCCTCACCTCACGTGTCGTTGTCAGCTACGCATCCATTGTCGTAGCCGTGGCGGCTGCGCTCGGCGTGGCGCTCGGCCTATCCGAGGCCACCCTCGTCGTCGCTTTGGCTATCGCCGGGGCCGTCGCGGCGGCGGGTGTGGCGCTGGCCGCGTGGATCGGTGCCCGCTTGACGAGGTCGACGGCCGTGGGGCTCGCCGCCGTCGCCGACGCCCTGGAGCGCCTGGGCGGCGGCGACTTCGCTGACGATGTGCTGGGTGAGGTGACCGAGGACCTGGTTTCGCTGCGGGACGCGTACCAACGCGCGGCGGAAGCGCTCGACGCCTCGCGTCAGGCACTGATAGCGGAGCGCGAGCAGACGGCGGCAGAGCGCGATCGGGTGATGGCGGACCGTGACCGGGTGACTGCAGAGCGCGACGAGGTGGCCGCGACGCTGGACCATATCGCGACGGCCCTCGATGAGGTCGCTGATGGTGTGCTCCACATCGATGGGGCTGGGCGCACGCTCCTGGCCAATGGCACTGCACGCCGCCTGATGGGCCTGGAGCCGGACGCTGCGATTGGCGCGTCGCTGCGTGAGGGCGCGCTTCGCCGTTTGGTCGTCGCCTGCCGGGAGACGGGCGAGCGGCAGGAGGATGACGTCGAATTCGCCGCGACCGACCGGTCCGCGAGGGCCGTGGCCACGCCGCTAGCCGCGGGAGAGGCGTCCGGAGGAGTCCTCGTGACGCTCCAGGACTTGACACACCTCCAGCGAGTGGAACGGAACCGGGGGGAGTTCATCTCCAACGTCGTGCACGCGCTGCGGACGCCGCTCACGTCGCTCACGGCCATGGTCGAAGCGCTTGAGGATGGGCTGATCCCATCGAAGACGGGTGATGCTGCTGGACAGACCCGGGGGCGCATTCAGCGCGACCTGGAACGCATGACGGCACTGGTTGAGCAGCTGCTCCTGCTCTCGGTGCTCGAGAGCGGCCAGGCGCCGCTCATCAAGGAGCCGGTGGACATCGAGCTCGTGCTCGCAGAGGTCCGGGAGGGCGTGCGGTCGCGGGCCAATGCCCTGCGGCTTGTGGTCGCCGTTGAGCCGGACGAGAGCGCGCAGCCGGCGATGGCCGCTCCCGATAAGGTGCGCCAGGTGATCGAGATCCTGGTGGACAATGCGCTGCGCCTCACGCCAAGCGGAGGGCGTTTGGTCCTGCGGACATGGACGACGGGCGATAGGGTCCACGTGTCCGCGGAGGACACCGGACCGGGGGTGGAGCCGGAGCATTTGCCCCACCTGTTCGAACGTTTTTACACCGTCAACCCCGGCAGCGGCACGGAAGCCGCGGGTCGTTCGGCAGCGGGTGGCACCGGCCTTGGGCTGGCCATCGCCCGGCGCATCGTCGAGGCTCACGACGGCCATATCTCGGTGCGCAGCAGGGTCGGCGAGGGCACGACGTTTGAGTTCACGCTGCCGGTGGCGTAGGAGCGGACCCTCTCCCTGTCACGGAGAGGGGCCATGGCGGGCGAGCAACTCCGGCCACCGCGTGGCGGAGGTTTGTCCCAGCCCGGTGCGCCGGTGGCGAGGCTGGCGTTGCGGCCGGGGAAGGCGAACGATGGACCCACTAGAGAAGGCCAGGATTGGGCAGACGGGAGTCGAGGTGACGCGCATCGGCCTCGGCGGCGCAGCCATTGGCGGGCTCTACGCGACGGTCGCCGAGGGTGACGCCGCCGACACGGTGGTCGCCGCGCTGGAGATGGGCGTTGCCTTCCTGGACACAGCGCCGTACTACGGCTTCGGCAGCAGCGAGATGCGCTTCGGCCGCGCGCTCGCCGGGCGCGATCGAGGGAGCTATGCGCTCTCGACCAAGGTCGGCCGCTACCTGGTGCCCGACGAGAACCCGGTCTCCGTCCAGTTCCACGACGTACCGAAGCTGAGGCCGGTCTACGACTACACCCGCGACGGTGTGCTGCGGTCCATCGAGGGGAGCCTGGAGCGCCTGGGCCTCGACCGCATCGACATCGTTCTCATCCACGACCTCGACCAGTCCGGCCACTCGTACGAGGAGGCGCTGGAGGGCGCATGCGCGACGCTGTCCGACCTCCGCGGGCAGGGCGTGATCGGGGCGTATGGCACGGGGTTGAACGTTCCCGGTCTGACGGCACGCTTCGTGCGCGACTGCGACTTGGACGTCTGCCTGCTGGCGGGCCGCTACACGCTGCTGGACCAGACGGCGCTGGACGAGGCGCTGCCGGCCATGGAGGAGCGGGGCGTGAGCATGGTGCTGGGCGGCCCGTACAACAGCGGCATCCTGGCATCGGACCTGGCCGATGACGCGACGTTTGACTACGAAACGGCGTCTGCCGCGCTCGTGGACAAGGCCCGGCGGATCAAAGCGGTCTGCGACCGGCACGACGTGCCGCTGAAGGCCGCCGCGCTTCAGTTCCCGCTGGCGCACCCGGTCGTCGCCTCCGCTATTCCGGGCGCTCGCTCGGTGGCCGAGGTGCGGGAAAACCTGGCCATGGCGGCGCATCCGATTCCCGGGGCGCTGTGGGACGAGCTGCGCGACGAGCGGTTGATTCCGGCCTCGGCGCCGACGCCGGAGTAGGTCGGCCGCGGGCCATCGCTGGCCGCCCAGGCCAACCCACCAAGTCGAGACTGAGTAGGTTGTCAGGGCGCATGCGGCAAGGGTCGGCTCGCGGGCGCTCATGGTTCCCTTCGGCGACCCTCAGGGCAGGCTAGCTCACCATGAGCGGACCCAGGGTTGTTCTGCGAGGCGTCGGCTCGTCCTGAGCCTGTCGAAGGATGCGCAGGTGAAGAGGCTGCGGCGCGGGCCATCGCCTTTACGCCCGATATCCGCTCGCTTAGCATGCGGCGGCGTAGAGCAAGGAGGAGGCTCATGGCCAAGTTCAAGGTCGTCGTCCAGCGGGCGACGGGCCCGTCCAACGACGGCATCGATAACTTCGATATTGAGCGCGAGGAGCTATCCCGCGTTGACGCCGAGTTGGTGGAGGTCGCGGCCGAGAGCGAGGACGACTTCATCGCCGCGGCACACGACGCGGATGCGGTCTACGGACGCAATCGCCGCATGAGCGCGAGCATCATCGGCGGGCTCGAGCGCTGCGTGGTCATTGGCAACGCGAGCATCGGCGTCGACGGCGTCGACGTGGACGCCGCCACGGCGGCCGGGATCGTGGTCACCAACGTGCCCGACGTGTTCATTGAAGAGGTCGCCGACCACACGATGGCGCTGTTGCTGGCGGCCGCCCGGCGCCTCAAGGAGATGGACCGCAGGGTCCGTGAGGGGGAGTGGCGCGGCGGCCGGCCCAGCTTCCTGACGGTCCCGCGGTTGTATGGCCAGACGCTCGGCCTGATCGCCTTCGGCAACGTCGCGCAGGCGGTGACCCGCCGCGCACAGCCGTTCGGGTTCCGCGTGGTCGCCCACGATCCATACGTCAGCGAGCTGCGCATGACGACGCACGGCGTAGAGCCCGTCAGCCTCAACGAGGTGCTGGAGCGCTCCGACTTCGTGTCGATGCATGCTCCGCTGAATGCGGAAACGCACCACATGATGTCGACGGCGCAGTTTTCCCGCATGAAGCCGGGCGCGATCTTTGTCAACAACGGCCGCGGCAAGACGGTGGACGAGGCGGCGCTCATCAAGGCGCTGCAAGGCGGGACTATCGCGGGCGCGGCGTTGGACGTCTTCGAGCAGGAGCCCCCAGACTTGGAGAACCCGCTGCTGCACATGCCGAACGTCATCGCAACGCCGCATATCGCATCGGCGTCGGCGCGGATGATGCCCGAGACGCGGCGTCGCGCGGGCCACGAGATCGCGGTCGCGCTGTCCGGACGCTGGCCGATGAGCTGCGTCAACCCAGACGTGCTCCCGCGCACCGCCCTGGAGCGCTGGCAGCCGTACCCGATGGAACGCGGACCGAACCGGTAGCCTTCGGCTAGGTGGTGTTGCTATGCGTGGTCGCACGCCGGAGAGGGCGAGAGGCGCCGATTCGTAGCCGCATTACATCTGATGAGGGCCTGTGGACTTGCGTGGGAAGGTTGTGAGCGCGGCTGTCGCACAGGCGTTTCGAGAAGAAGAGGAATAGCCGTGGAAACACGCCTTCAGGCGGTAGGCTGGGTACTTTTTCTCATCTGCGCCCCTCTTTTTCTCGTCTCGGGTCTTCGCAACGGCGACATGTGGACGGTAGCGGCCAGCGTCGTATTCGGTGCTGGCGTAGTCTTGTTCCTGATCGCGATGCTTCCCAGGAAGCAGCAGTAGCACCGGCGCTTTCACGCTAGAACTAGGACACTGCCCTCGGCCAAGAGGAGGTTGACGTGACCAACCCGATCGCTCCCGACCTGGTGTATCAGCTGGCCGCGGTGGGCGACCCGGCGTTCTCACCAGACGCCTCCCAGCTGGCGTTCGTGCGCGCGCAGTTCGACCCGGAAGCGAGCGACACCGCCTCCCGCATCATGGTAATGGCTCTGCCGGGGGGCGAGGCCCGTGAGTTCACGGCCGGGCCCAAGGACTCCACGCCACGCTTCGCTCCCGACGGCGGGCGAATCGCGTTCTTGCGCACCGTCGGGGACGCCCCGCGTCAGCTGTGGCTGATCTCTACGAGCGGCGGCGAGGCCTGGCAGCTCACGAGCCTGCCCGGCGGTGTATCCGAGTTTGCGTGGTCGCCTGACGGTAGCCGGCTGGTGGCGTCGTCGGACGTCGACCCTGACCGGCTTCCGGAGGGGGCCGATGGGGGCCACGACTCGGTTGCCCAGCCCCGCGTGCGGGTGGTGCGCCGCATCAAGTACCGCGTTGATACCGTGGGTTGGCGCGGCGATGCCCACTGGCACCTGTTCGTCGTCGACGCTACGAGCGGCACGGCGCGGCAGCTTACCGACGGCGACTGGGACGACGCGGCGCCGGTCTGGTCGCCGGACGGCGGGCGCATCGCTTTCGTTTCGCACCGTCGCGACGACCGGGACGTGACGCCGCACAGCGAGGCCTACGTCGTGGGCGCCGAGGGCGGCGAGCCGGTGCGCTGGTCGGACGGGCTGTGGGGTGTCGCCTCGATTACATGGGCGCCGGAGGGCGACCAGCTGGCGGTGGTCGGCACCGACGATGAGTTCCTGGGCGCGGCGTGGGGTGGGGCGGTGTTCGTGTTGCAGCCGGGCCGCGAGCCGCAACGGCTCACCCCCGATGCGGTCAAGCCTGCCGCCGGCAACGCGCCCATCGCACCGCCTCCGCCACTCCATTGGACAAGAGGGGGGAAGCGGGTCGCGGGCGTGCTGTTCATCGGGGACGAGCGGGGCGAGTCCTATCTGCAACTTGCCCTCGAACCGGGCGGGCAGCAGGCCGCGGACTCCGGCGCGACTCGCCGCGTTGCCGGCGGGGGCGCGTCCTTCACCGGGGTTGGCTTCGACGCAAACGGAAGCTGCGCGGTTGTCGTCGCGGCGACGCCAAGCTCGGCCGGCGACCTGCACCTCATCAATACGGCGACTGGGACGATGACACGCCTGACGGCCGTCAACGACGGCTACTTCGCCGACCATCCGACGGGGGCGCTGGAGAAGTTTTCGATTCGGCGCGGAGGCCTGGAGATCGAGTGCCGTTTGGTGCTGCCGCCGGACTTTGACGCGTCCAAACGTCACCCGCTCGTCGTCGATATCCACGGCGGTCCGCACGGCGTGTTCTACGACGCGTTCAACGCCGTGCAGCAGATGCTCGCGACGGCGGGCTACGTGGTGCTGTTGGTCAACCCGCGCGGCTCGTCGACGTACGGTGCCGATTTCACCAAGGCGGTGCTCGGCGACTGGGGAGGCGAGGACTACCTGGACATCATGGCGGCCGTGGACGAAGTGAGCACGCGCTCCTACATTGACACGGGGCGCATCGGGCTCCATGGTTACAGCTACGGTGGGTTCATGAGCGCGTGGATCGTGGGCCACGACCAGCGCTTTCGCGCGGCCGTCGTCGGCGCACCGTGCATCGACCTGAATAGCATGTACGGGACGTCCGACATCGGCGTGAGCTTCGGCGAGGCGCAGTGGGGCGGGCGCCGCCACGAGGCTGATCAGGCGCTCCGCGAGCACTCGCCGCTGACGTACGCGCCCGCCGTCGAGACGCCGGTGCTGCTGCTGCACGGCGAGTCGGACCACCGCTGCCCGATCGAGCAGAGCGAGCAGTACTTCGTCGCGCTCAAGCGTCTCGGCAAGGAGGTGGAGCTGGTGCGGTTCCCCGGCTGCTCGCACGGGTTCCTGCGCACCGGCCACCTGAAGCTTCGCGAGGAGTACCTGGCCCGCACACTGGGCTGGTTTACCCGCTACGTCGGCAGTGAGTCGGTGGCGGCAGGCGCTGCCGCGGGCTAGGGGGTTCGCTCAGGCTCAGCGCAGGCTAGGCCGCATTGAGCATTGCCGGCGATGATCGCCCGCGCTCGCCAACCTGGGGTCTCCACCCACGGCGCTAGAATCCTTTCCATATCCAACGCGAGGCGTGCCATGCACTACGTGCGCATTTACACCGACGACCTGGGTGAGTCGCACATGGAAGACGTGACAGTGGAACTCTTCGAAAGGGACTTCGCCCCACCGGCCCGGCCGGTTCACGTCGGCGCGCCCATCCCCGCTGCCCAGATCGTCTTCTTCGTGGCGCAGCCCGGCTGGGATGGTAGTTGGCATCCCACCCCTCGGCGGCAGTACTTCGCCCAGCTCGCTGGGGAGTTCGAGGTTGAGGTCACCGACGGTACCGTTCGGCGATTTGGACCAGGCGACGTCGCTCTGCTGGACGACGTCACCGGCCGTGGCCACGAGACGCGAGTGGTTGGCGATTCCGAGGCCAGGGGGATGTTCGTCCAATTGCCCGAGTGACGCCAGGAGGACCCTGGCCGCGCGACCGCCGCTCGGACTGCGTTCGATGTCGAGCGCCACACGCGTGCTCCCCCAAAGGTTTTTCTCTCGGGGGGCGCCCACAATATGGCTCGACTCCCCGCTATTTTTGGCCCAAAGCATCAGAACGGGGCCCGATTGCGGGCCCCGTTCGTATTTTGCATGGGACCGGCTCGTTGGCAACGGCCCTCGTAGCGGCGTGGCGCGTGTTAGGTGGCCCAGGCTCCCTTGTGGTCGGCGACGAAGTCTCGAAGGCCGCGGGGTGGGTGGCCGGTGAGTTCGCGCACGTTGTCGGTGGTGAGGTCCGCAAAGCCCTCCTCGAATCCCTCACTCAACTCGGCGTACCCCTGCGCTATCCACTCGGGTAGGCCCATTCCTATCATGCTCTGGACGGCCATTTCGTGGGGGACCGCCATGTACTGCACGGGCTTGCCCAGCGCGTCCGTCAAAGCGGTTGCGACGTCCTCGAAGCCGACGGATGAGGCTCCGGTCAACACCAGCGTCTGACCGTCGTAACGCCCATCGTCAGCGTTGATGACGGCAACCGCGGACTCGACGATGTCGCGAATGTCGACCATGCCGGCCTTGCCCTCGCCCCAGTCGAAGTAGACCATCCCCTGCTCGTTCACCGTGGGTATGGTCATCATCAGGTTCTGCATGAAGAACGTTGGCTGGACCAGTGTCCAGGCGAGGCCGGATGCTTTGACCTCTTCGTCCGCAGTCTGGATGTCTTGGATGAGGCGGCTTTTGGGGGTACCGAAGGCGGACCCTCGGATGATCCTTGGCGTGGCGCCGGCAGCCTTCGCCGCTCCCAGGAAGTTGTGTATCTGGTCCGCAGAGCCTGGGCCGTTCCAGGTGACGAGGTAGACCGTGTCGACACCCTCGAACAGTCCCGCTGTCAGCGTCGACGGGTCGTCCAAGTCGGCGACCGCGATCTCAGCGCCCGCGTCGCGCAGCGCCTGGGCCTTGTCCGCGTTTCGCACGAGGGCTCGAACCTTTCGTCCGCCGGCCAGCAGGGCTAGCGCGATGCCTGAGCCCGTATTGCCGGTCGCGCCGGTGATGAGTACCGTTCCGTTCGCCATTTGATGTCCCTCCCGGGTACGTGTTGTTGTGGGCCGTTCTAGGCGGTGAGCTCGGGGATGCGGCGGCTGAGCTCGCCCCAACCGTCCGGTATCGCCTTCTGGATTAGCCCCTTGGCACCGGCAAACGCGGGTTCGGGCATGACCATCTTCCAGATGCGCGTCATGTTCTCGCGGTCGTCGTCGGCCATCAGCGGGAACATCCACTCCACGAGCTCGGGGAATCGGTCCTGGGGGACCTCCGCCGCCATGATCCCGACCAGCCGGCCCTGCTCAGGCATCTCGACGCGCTCGCCGATGATGCGGTAGAGATGCGCGTCTTCCTTGTCCAGGTGGATGGTGAGGTGGAACTTGAAGGCCGCGGTCACCCGTGCGGTGTCCAGCGCGTTTTTGGTGCTGATCGCTTTGGTCAGCGATTCGAAGAGCGCGTCGAGGCCGCGGTGGTCCTTCTCGTAGGCCTCCGCGACGAGCGGAGCGACGCCCCCGAGGGCCGTGAACATCGTGATCTCTTCGCCGTGGGCGTGCCAGTCGAGGATCTCGTTGAAGAACTGGTAGCGCGCAACGACGGCGCTCAGGTCTCCGTCGCCCTGCGCCGCCCGGTAGGCCGCTGCGTCGATCGCGTCCATGTCGTTCCTGAACGCGTTGTGTATCGCCTTCACCGCATCGAGTGGTCCGGTCATCTTGCACCGCTTCCGCTGTTGTATTCCCCGAAGCAATATTTGATTCGGCACGCATTATCCATATAAAAAGTGATTCGTCAATAGTTGAAACCGCACAGTTATCGACTACAATCCTTCCATGACGAATGACTGGACAGACCAAGAGGGCAAGGCGTGGTGGGGCGTTCTCAGAAGCTCGACGTTGCTCCTGAGGAACCTTGGAGCAGATTTACAGAACCAGGGGCAGTCGCTCGATTGGTTCGACGTACTGGTCAACATCCGGCAGCACCACCAGGCCTCTATCCCGCTGAGCGAGCTTACCGATAACGTTGTGCTGAGTCGCAGCGGCCTGACGCGCCTGCTCGATCGGATGGAGGCGGCGGGACTGGTGCAGCGAACGCTGTCGCCGACCGACCGCCGCCGATTCGACGTGTCGCTGACGCGAGCCGGCCTCGCTGAGTTCGACCGCGTGTGGCCGACGCACCAGCAGGACGTGCGGGAGCGCTTCCTGCGGTACCTCACTCACGACGAGATGAAGACTATCCATGGTGGGCTTGCCAAGGTGATCGAGGCGAACGAGGGGCAGGAGACGCGCCGGTAGGGTCGTCAGCGCCTGGTACCTGGCGATTCGTGGCGCCATCCCTCGGTGACCTGCACGAGTGTCGCCCGCTATAGTAGCGTCACCTTTGACCGCACCTGACCCGCGCCTGGGGGGAGGGTGAAAGCGACCGGACATGTGGTGGCAAGACTTTAGGGACAGCAACTACTACCAGCCGGTCATCTCCTCCGGCGTCTTCCTGATCTCGGTTTTCATCGCGGTCGTCATCTTCGTCGCGATGCGCTTCTTGGCGAACCGGCTGCGAACGCGCACGCCTGGCGGCATCGGCGGGCTGGTGGTGCGCTCGCTGCGGACCTCGGCTGTTGCCTTCACCGTCTTCCTCGGCGCCCTGATCGCGCTCCGCGCGGTGCCGGAGCTCGAGGAGTGGCAGGGTGACATCACCAAGACGTGGAACGTCATCGTCATCGTGCTCGTCGCCCACGCGATCTCATCGGCGAGCCGGGTCACCATCACGTGGTATATCGACACCGTCGCCCCGCGGACGCAGACGAACTTCGATGACCAGGCGCTGCGCCTGGTGCGCCGGGTGCTGCGGATCTTCGTCTACGGCATCGCCGCGCTGCTGGTGGTCGATACGCTGGGCCAGTCCATCAGCCCCATCCTCGGCGGCCTTGGCATCACGGGTCTGGCCGTGGCATTGGCGCTCCAGCCCACGCTGACGAACTTCTTCGCCGGGACCTACGTGATGTCGGATGGGGCGATCCGCCCGGGGGACTACATCGAGCTGAACAGCGGCCCCGCAGGCTACGTCGTCGACGTGGGGTGGCGGACGACCAAGATACGGACGTGGTGGAACAATCTGGTGATCATTCCGAACGGGGTGATGGCCGATAGCATCATCACGAACTACCAGGGCCCCGACCCGGCCATCAACGTGCTGGTCAGTGGCGGCGTCAGCTACTCCAGCGACCTGAGGCGGGTCGAGGAGGTGAGTTTGGAGGTGGCGCGGCAGCTCGTCGCGGAGTCCGACGACGCCGTCAAGTCGATGGCGCCGTGGTTCGGCTTCGATGCCTTCGGCGATTCCAACATCAGCTTCTGGATCTTTCTCCAGGCCAAGGACCGGATTGGCAGCTTCGTCGTGACGAACGAGCTGGTCAAACGGGTTCATTCGCGCTTTCGGGCTGAGGGCATCGAGATCAACTACCCGGTCCGGAAGCTCATCTTCGATGGCGGACAGATGCCTGAAATCGTCCCGCCCAGCGCCGTTTCCGAGCAAGAGCCCGCATCGAGCTAGCAATCGTCCCCCCATGCGTGGCCGTCGGCGGTTTCATGGTCAGCGCCTAGCCGGTGGGGAGGCGGACGACGGCGATGTCCTCCCGCGCGCCTCGCTCCAAGACCGTCGTGTCGCGGCTGACCTCAAGGAAGCGGAACCCCTGCGCCTGCCGCTTCACGGCGACCTGTGCGTTGCCGGCGATCCCCGGTACGACTCCGTGCCGCGCGCAGGCCGCGAGGACGGTGTCGATGGCGGCGTTCCACGCGGGGTCGGTCTGATCGGGCGCGGGCGCCAAACCATAGGCCAGCGATAGGTCGGACGGTCCGACGTAGACGCCGTCGACACCCGGCACGCTGAGGATGTCGTCGGCATGCTCGACGGCCTGGCGCGTCTCGATCATGACCATGACGATGGTCTCGTCGTTTGCCCATGATTGGTAGCCGCTGACGCCCGAGAGCCCGGCGCGCCATGGCCCGCTCGACCGGATGCCGGCCGGTGGGTACTTGGCGGCGGCGACGGCTGCCTCGGCCTCGGCGCGCGAGTTCACGAGCGGCACGATGACTCCGTAGGCGCCCGCGTCGAGCGCCCACATGATGGCGCTGGGCTCATTCCACGGCACGCGGACGAGCGGCACGGGGCCGACCGCCTCGATGGCGGTGATGAGCGGCCGGGCGCTCTCCATGGTCAGCGCGCCGTGCTGGAGGTCGATGGTCAGCCAGTCGAAGCCGCCCTTGGCGAAGGCCTCGGTCTTGAGCCCGCCTTCGAGGGTGACCCAGCCGCCGAGGGCGGGCTTCTCCTCTTTGAAGAGTTGTTTCAATGGGTTTGGCCTGCGCATAAGGCACCTCGATCCGGGGTTCCGGCTGCACTCTAGATCGCGTCCACGACTGCGGCAACTGCGCCGCGTTTGCGCCGGGCGGCGGGAGCGGATACCGTTCGCTTTCGGGTCGCCCGCAGCCCGAGGAGGAGACCATGGGCGAGATTGAAGCCAAGCTCGAGGCGCTCGGGCTCGTGCTGCCGGAGCCTTTGCAGGCGCCTTCGGGCATGCCGCTACCGTTCACAGCGGTGCGCGTGCGAGGAGATCACGCCTACGTCGCCGGGCACGGCCCGCAGAACCCTGATGGCTCGACGGGGCCGTGGTCCGGCAAGCTGGGCGATGGCATCAGCGTCGAGCAGGGCTACGATGCCGCGCGGCTGGCGGCGCTGGCCATGCTGGGCAGCCTCAAGCGCGCGCTGGGCGACCTCGACCGCGTCACGGCCTGGCTCAGGGTGCTTGGCATGGTGAACTGCACGGCAGACTTCAAGCAGACCCCGAACGTGATCAACGGTTTCTCCGACCTGGTCATCGAGCTGTGGGGCCGGGAGCGCGGCGCGCATGCTCGGTCGGCGGTCGGCATGTCGTCGCTGCCGGTCGGCATACCGGTCGAGGTCGAGGCTGAGGTCGAGATCGACGGCTAGGCGCTACCGGTCCGTGCAACTACTGATGACAGCGTCTGGTGGTCTGTCACGATGCGGAGTAGAGCACCAAATGAGCGTGCGCGAAGAGGAGAGGCCAGGAACGTGACGATGAAGGGCGGCAAGGGCGGAGGAGGCGGAGGGGGAAAGAGCGGGGGCAAGGGCCCATCCAACCCTAACTTCCCCAGCAGGACGGCCAACCCGTCCGGGCCGGGTCGAGGGAACAACCCGCCTAAGAAGTAGCAAGCGGCGGGGGGACTCCGGCCTTCGTCCGGGAGGGTTATCCCGCCCTCCGGCACCGCTGCGGCCCCGGGTCAGGCCAGCGTCGGCGCTAGCCTCCGCCCGAGCCGGCCGCTTGAATCAGCCGTTCAGCGTTTTTGTACGCGAACTTCTCCTGCACGTCAGGGTCGAGCCGGCCGATAAACGCGCGCGCGTAGTCCGCCAACCGCCGGCTGACGGCAAGGTCCCAGCCCCACAGAACGACTCCCCCGCGGTCCGTACCCCACATGAAGCGGTCCGGGTGCGCCTCGATGGTCTCCTTCCAGAAGGCCAGGTCGTACCCCAGCATCCGCGGGTAGTCGTCGCTCTTGCTCAGGAAGCCCGCAGCGGTTTCCTCCGGGTGGAGCAGGTATTGGTCGCCGAGCAGCGCATCGATCGTGTAGTAGACGTTCGGGTACCGGTCCATCAGGAAGCCGATATGGTCCTGCGTCTGGTCTCCATGGGCGATGAACGTGATGTCCGGGTTGTCCGCGAACAGCTGGGCTAGGTTCTCCGTCTGCCCATCGTCCGGGTGCATGTACACCATCATCCCCCGCTCCTGGACGACGGGGAGAGTGGACCGCAGCGCGGCGTTGGAAAGCACGTCTGAAGGGAGTCTGCCACTGGCGTTGAAGCGCATCTCGCCAAGCCCCTTGAAGACGCCCGGATATGCGGACAGCATCTCCTCGAGCCTGGCCCCGCCCACGGTCGTCACGCCGTTGACTTCGCCGGGAGGGCTTACGAACGGCACGAACAAACCGGGGTATCGGTCCGCGGCGATGTGCGCGATTTCGAGGGTGTTGTCCGGCTGGGACGTGAACACCGAGAAGTAGGAGAAGCCCCCAGCGGTCCCGTCCGCCTGCAGCGTGCAGGCGACGTCGTTCATGGTGATGTTGTTCCCGGCGACCGGAATCTGGTCCACGAAGGGGAACCCTTCCAGCGGCTTGTCGAAATCGTCCCGGTCGCTGTACCCGCTTTCGGCGAACCCTTCGATCTCGCGCTCGCCGGCCTCGAATCCGAGTGGCGTGTCCGGGAGCTGAGGCATGTGCATATGCGTATCAATGAGCTTGCCCTGGTAGTGGCCGTCGGGGTAGGTGAGGTCGGGCGACGGTGGGCATTCCGCAGTCGAGAACGCTGCGTCTACCCGGTGCTGCCACGCGCGCTTGTAGTAGGCGACGTCGGGATCGGGCGTGGGTGTTGGTGCGGGAGCTCCCCTGGACTCGGGCGCGGGGGTCGGCGCGGAAACGGCGCCAGGCTCTGGTGTGGGGGTCGGGCCTGGTCCAGCGTTGGTCGCGGGGGCGTCGGCTTCCGCGACCGCCGAGGCCGATTCAACGATCGGCTCCGCGCAGGCGGTCAGCGCCAGCGCCAACGTGGCGACCGCCGCGAGATGGAAACTGAGGGTTCGAGTATTCATCATCTCCAGTCTTGGGCTAAGACCGCAGGGACGGAATCGGGATTTCACCACGCTTGGGGTGGGGGTGGCCATCCAGAGACGCGTGCGAGGGGCGAGGGGATTTGGGCGTGCTAGAGCGCCCGTAGATCCGGCGAGCGTCGCGCGGCGCCAGCCTCCGCCGAGGCCGGCGGGCGAGGACCTGCGGAGCGAGGGACGCGCCGCCATCATCCAGGCCGCCGGTGCGCGGGACTGGAAGTTCTGTTACGTTGACGAGGCGCAAGGCTGAGGCCCGCTGCTCGGCAAGGGGCTGGTCCGGTGGCGCCAGGCGCCGCCCAGCCCGGCATACCCCATTGTGCGGCGCCAACCCTTGGAGGTTCATGATGAGCACCTCAAGCCACAACCCGCTGACTCCTGAGGAGCGCCGCGTGATCGAGGGGAAGGGCACGGAGCGGCCCTTCTCGGGCGAGTACGACGACTTCTACCAGCCCGGCGTGTACCTCTGCCGACGGTGCGACGCTGAGCTCTACTCGTCAGATGACAAGTTCGATGCGCACTGTGGTTGGCCGGCCTTCGACAGGGAGGTACCCGGAGCGGTCCGACGGCTATCCGATCCCGACGGCATGAGGATCGAGATCGAGTGCGTCAATTGCGGCGGTCACCTGGGCCACGTGTTCATGAACGAGGGCTTCACGCCAACGAATGCGCGGCACTGCGTGAACTCGCTGTCCATGAGGTTCGTTCCGAAGCCGAGCTCCTCTGGCACGTAGCCGCCCGACCGGGCGTGCGAAGCGGGGGACACCCCCCTCACCCCCGGCCCCGACGGGTCGGGGCCCTCTCCCCCTCCCAGGCCGCACCGCATTTGCAAGGCCCGCTACAGGGTCCGAGGCAAAGCCCTCATACGGAGACGCCATGAACGATCTGGTAAAGATGACCGCGCGCGCGGCTGTCGATGCACTCCGAAGCCGGCGGGTGTCGCCTGACGAGATGATCGACGCTGCGTTGGAGCGCATCGCCGAAACCGACGGCGCGATCAATGCGCTGCCAACGCTCGCCGCGGAGTGCGCCCGAGCAAACGCGCGCAACTTGAAGCCACCGCAGGGTCCGGGGCGTGGATACCTGTATGGACTTCCCATCGCGGTCAAGGACCTCAAGGACGTGGCGGGCGTACGGACGACCAAGGGTTCCCGTGCCTTTGCCGACCGTATACCCGAGAGGTCCGACATCCTAGTGGAGACGGTCGAGGCGAACGGCGCCGTCGTCCTGGCCAAGTCGAACACACCGGAGTTCGGTGCCGGTGCGACCACGTTCAACGACGTGTTCGGGCGCACGCGGAACCCGTGGGATACGCGGATGACGTCAGGCGGCTCTTCCGGCGGCTCGGCCGCGGCGCTTGCCGCGGGGCAGGTGTGGCTGGGAACGGGCAGTGACCTGGGGGGTAGCCTTCGTATTCCGGCGAGCTTCTGCTCCGTGGTCGGGCTCCGCACCACTCCCGGGCGCGTGGCCGCTGGACCCAAGGACAACCCGTTCGCCACGCTATCGGTGGACGGGCCCATGGGGCGCACGGTGGGCGACGTGGCGCTGTTCCTCGACAGCATGGCCGGTCAGCACCCGGCGGACCCGCTGAGCATGCCCGCGCCGGCGACGGCGTACGTCGATTCGGTCGACAACCCGGTGCGCCCACGCAGGGTCGCGTATACGCCGGACCTCGGCATCGCGGTGCTCGACCCGGAGGTGCGCGAGGTGGCGTCGAAGGCGGTGGGCCACTTCGAGTCCATTGGGGTGCGCGTCGACGATGCGACCATCGACTTTAGCGATGCCAACGATGTCTTTCACGTGCTGCGCGCGCACCAGTACCTTGGCGGCGTCGGGCCGTTGGTCGAGCAGTACGGCGACCTCATCAAGCCGGAGGTCATCTGGAATGTCGAGGCCGGGCGCGAGCAGAGCGTGGAGCGGGTCGCCGCGGCCGAGCGAGCCAGGGCGGCTATTTTCTATCGGACCGTCGAGTTCTTCGAGACGTACGACCTGCTGGTGTCGCCGACGGTCATCGTCCCGCCGTTCGACGTGGAGCTGCGCTACATCACCGACGTTGCGGGCGTCCATTTCGACGACTACATCTCGTGGCTGGTGCTGTGCTCGGCCTTGGCGCTGACCGCCTGCCCCGTGATCGGCGTGCCGTGCGGGTTCACCAGCGCGGGCCTGCCGGTGGGTGTGCAGATCATGGCGCCCCGCGGACGCGAAGACCTGTTGCTGTCGGCCGCGGCACTCTTCGAGCAGGCCACGGGACTCGGCGGCGCGGTCCCCATCGACCCGCGGGCGGAGGCCGTCGCCGCGGGCTAAGCGCTCACCGTGGCTAGCCACAGGAGTTAGACTCGTAGCGGCGCGGGGACCGTGGGGCCACACCTGGGGGGCCGCAAAGGATGACTCGCCCTCGTCCGAATGGCGGCCGTCGCCCCCACCGTAGGGGGATGTTGGAAGCAGGGCCAGGCGCCAGAATTGGCCTGGACAGCCCGACCCGCAGGCTTGGCGGCCGTTCCGGTTAGAACCGACGTGGCGCGGACGATGGCCAAGTCGAGCCCGCCATCGGTTCGTTGTTGGGTCGGTGAGGGACGCTTATCATCGCGGCCCCGACGCGAGACCGAAGGTGCGCCGTTCGCTCTTAAAGGGATGAGGGTTGATTTGCCACGTCCGCCGCTGTGCGGGCCTGTGGTCGAGAGGGGTGCAGACGGATGACGAACGGAAACACTGAGACGCTGGCGGTCGAGGCCACGGCACTTGTGCGCATCTTTGGCGGCGTGCGGGCGGTGGACGGCATCGACCTGCGGGTGCCGCCGGGCGAGATATACGGCTTCCTGGGCCCGAACGGGGCGGGGAAGTCGACGGTCTTGCGCATGCTCACGACGCTGCTGCTGCCGACGCAGGGGCGGGCGCTGGTGGCGGGGTACGACGTGGTGCGCGACCCGACGGCGGTTCGGCTGCGCATCGGCGCCGCCCTCCAGGAGGCCGCGCTGGACGCGAAGCAGACGGGACGCGAGCTGCTGGAGCTGCAGGCGCGGCTGTATGGGTTGCGCGGGCGCGTGGTGAAGGAGCGGGTCCGAGACCTGGCCGCGCTAATCGACATCGGTGACGCGATGGACCGCTACATCGGCACCTACTCCGGGGGCATGAAGCGGCGGCTGGACCTGGCGGCGGCTTTGGTGCACAACCCGGAGGTCCTGTTCCTGGACGAGCCGACGACAGGACTCGATCCGATCAGCAGGTCCACGGTTTGGGAGGAGGTCCGGCGCATCAACCGTGACCTCGGCATGACCATCTTCCTGACGACGCAGTACCTGGAGGAGGCGGACCACCTCGCGGGTCGTGTCGGCATCATCAACCAGGGGAAGATCGTCGCGGAGGACACACCCGATGCACTGAAGCGCTCCATCGGCTCGGACGTGATCGTGGCGAGGATCGCCGGTGACGCGGCGGTGGCGGCGGCGGAGTGTCAGAAGCTGCGTGGCGTGGCGGAGGCCGAGATACACGGTGACGAGCTGACGCTGAGCGTCTCGCAGGGGCCGGCGGTGATCGGGCCGGTGGCGATCGCGCTCAACGGGTGCGGGGTCGAGGTGCGTGAGCTGACGCTGCGGACGCCGACGCTGGACGACGTGTTCTTGCACTACACCGGCCTCCGCTTCGAGGCGGAGGCCCCGACAGAAGAGGCCGAGGAGCAGAGCGCATGACGACGGCAGTATCGACTTCCCCGACCACGCTGGCGCGCAAGTCGTCCTTCGTGGGCGACGTCATCACGGTAGCGCGCCGGGCGCTGCGCTCGATCCCGCGCGACCCGGAGGCGGTCATTCCGGCTCTCATTTTCCCGGCGTTCTTCTTTGCCGTGAACATCGGTGCGTTCCAGGACCTGGTCAAAGGCGGGCCGGAGTTCGACTTCAAGGCGTTCCAGGTGCCGGTGGCTATCGTGTTCGCGGTGACGGGCATCTCCCGTGCCATGACCCTGGTGCTGGACATCCAAGGCGGCTACTTCGACCGGCTGGGCATGACGCCGGTGGCGCGGCTTGCCCTGCTGCTCGGGCTGATGGTGGCGGACTTCGCCATGGTCGTCGCGCTGACTATCCCGGTGCTCCTCCTGGGCTTCGCGGTTGGCGTGCGGTTCGAGACAGGGCTGCTCGGCGCCGTCGTGTTCGTGCTCATCGCGGGTCTCTGGGGCCTGGTCTACGCAGGCTTTCCGTATGCCATCGCGCTGAAGACGGGCAACCCGGCCGCCGTGAACCTGAGTTTCCTCATGTTCATGCCGTTCGTGTTCCTGGCGCCGGTTTTCATCCCACGCGAGGCTATGACGAGCTGGCTCGCCACGGTGGCGACCTACAATCCGGTCACGTACCTGCTGGATGCGCTGCGCTCGCTGATCCTGGTGGGCTGGGACTGGACCGCGATCGTGCAGGGAGTCGGGGCCGTGTTGGCGGTGGGGGTGTTCAGCTTCTCGCTGGCGCTCTGGACGCTGCGGGGCAGGGTGACGCGCCGGTAGGAACGCTGCGTGGTAGAGCGACGTGCCGGCGGTGGGGGTGTTCAGCTTCTCGTTGGCGCTCTGGACGCTGCGGTGCAGGGTGACGCGCCGGTAGGCCATCTGGTTAGCGTGCGGGGGATGTATTCTTCGCGGGCCCCGGCCGTAGCCGTGGGCCGCCTCCACTGAGCAGCCGACTCTGAGCACACAGCCCGCAGCGCCGCAGGACTCGTCCGTTCCTCTTGGGAGGACGGGCAGGGCGATCTTCCTGTCGTACTTCGTGTGGAGCACGGGGACCGGAGCCCAGGGCCTGGCGCGGCCGTTGTTCGCCTTCCTGGTATCGGGCCAGGTCTTCTTCGCGCCGCTGCTGGCCTCGACCAATGCCCTGGCCCGGATGGTGGCCGGGCCCATCACCGGCTACATGAGCGACCGGACCGGTCGCAAGCCGCTGGTGATGATTGGGACTGCGCTCCGAGCCGGGTCATCCATCGCGGAGATCTTCGTCAGCTCCTTCGTCCCGTTCGCCATCTTGGAGTTCATCGGCCAGATCGGCGTGTCCATGTGGGTGACCTCGTCGTCCATCCTCATCGCGGACGTGTCGAACCCCTCGAACCGTGGCCGGGTGGTGGCGACCCGCACGTCGGCGCAGCACCTGGGCATGATTTTGGGTCCGCTCATCGCAGGCGCGCTGGCGACCATCGACCTGCGCTACGTGTTCGCGTTCAATGGCATCACCAAGGTCATAACGCTGGTCATGGTGACGCTCCTCGTTTCGGAGACGCGGCCGGAGTCGGCGCGGGCCCGCACCCGCGCGGCGGGAGCCCGCCGAGGCATCGACCTGAGCTTCCTGCGCTCGCGAGCCTTCTTCGCGCTGGCTGTGGTGACGTTCGGCCTGAGCATGATGACCCAGGGCGTCTTCATGTCTATCTTCCCGGTGCACCTGAAGGACGTGATCGGTGTGAGCGAGGGTCAGATCGGCCTTTCGGTGACGCTGGCCGGGGCGCTGTCGCTGGCGGTGGCGCTGCCCAACGGTGTGCTTGTCGATCGTTACGGGCGCAAGAAGACGCTCGTGCCCGGCCTGTTCCTCCTGGGGCTGGTGGGGCTGGGGCTCGCGAACATCGGGACCTTCGGCCTGTTGCTGGGGGTGGTCGCGCTCTACGGTGTGTCCGAGGGCTTGGTCATGGGTGCGTCGCAGGCATATGCCATGGACCTGGCGCCCGAGGACCGGCGCGGCGAGTTTCTGGGAGTCTGGGCGGTGTTCCAGAATGCGGGAGCGCTGGTCGCTCCGCTGTTGATCGGCGGCATCTACGCGTGGTTCGGCCCCGGGCCGGCGTTCAGCACCGTGGCCGGTTGGCTCGCGGTCAGCGGGCTGCTCATGGCGGTCCTGGGCCCCGAGACGGGAGGGCGCAGCGTGCGGCGCCGGGCGCGTGAGGCGGGGTCGCCGGGGCCGGCCGGGCCCTGAGCGGGCCTGCTAGCCGTGGGTAGCGAACCGCTGGGCACGAGCACGCTGAGCGGACTGACGAGATCGGCGAGAGTTCCGTCTGACGAGGGTATAGGCGACTCGTTCATCATCACCCGAGCATATCCCTCGGGGCAAATAGCAACACGCTCTGTTGTGCGGTGCCACGCGCGTCACTAGAATCGGGCGCGGCCTGAGACCGCAAGCGAGTGCCGCATGACCACCCAGCCAACCCCGAGCATGGACCCGAACGCCGTCCTGCTCACCGGCGAGAATTCCTTTATCGCGCTGAGCGACACGCCGGAAGGTGACGTCACCACGAGCGCGAGCCATTGGCGCATCGACTTCTCGCCGGCGGGCCCCGGCCACGTGCTGTTCCTGCGCTCGGAGCTGACGGAGAACGACTGGCAGGTGTACGCCGATAACATCGCGCTGGCGCGCTGGCTGCAGGGCGGCATTCAGGGCTACCTGAACCCCGAGAGCGGCGACCAGGCCATTCCGGTGATCGAGGCGGAGTTCGAGCGGACCGGCGACACGCGCGTCTTCTGGACCGAGATCGTCACCGCGGCGGACGAGGACGTATCGCTGACCTGGCACGACTTCGGGCCCCCGCTGCTGTTCCACAAGATCGCGGACAAGGACGCGCGCTACGGTGTCTGCACGGTCTTCGTGCCTGCGAAGGGCGCGCGCGTCACGCTGGACGGCGTCCACGCCGGCGGCAAGAGCTGGCCGCGCGACAACGAGGGGAGGTCGTCCAGTACCAGCTGCCTCGCGCTGTCCGAGTCGTGGACCCAGGGTCCGGGCTAACCATCGTCTCCGACACGCCCTTCGAGCTGGTCACGACGCCTGAGCAGCTTGCCCGCGTCGTCGACGCGTGCGCGGGCGCCAGCCGGGTGGCGATCGACACGGAGGCCAATAGCAGGCACCACTACCCCGAGCACGTCTGCCTGGTGCAGGTCGGTGTCGCGGGCAGCGTCTTCCTCATCGACCCCTTGGCCGTTCCCGACCTGACCCCGCTGGGGCCCGTGCTGGCGGACCGGTCCATCGAGAAGTTGCTGCACGGTGCGGACTACGACCTGCGCGGGCTGCACCGCGATTGGGGGCTCACGTTCGCCAATGTCTTCGACAGCTACGTCGTCGGCAGGCTGGTGGGACTCGAGGAGGTGGGCCTCGGGGCACTGCTTCGCGATGTCCTGGGGGTGGAGATACCGAAGGACGCACGGCTCCAGAAGCAGGACTGGTCGCTCAGGCCGCTCACGGACGTAGCGCTGGCGTACGCCGCTGAGGACGTGGCCTACCTCGATCGGCTGCGTGACGCGTTGGCGCAGCGGCTCAGCGAGAAGGGACGCGAGGCGTGGGCCGCCGAGGAGTTTGCTCGCCTCGAGGGGGTCCGCTACTCGCCGCCCGACCCGGACCGGGGCCTGTTCTCGATGAAGGAGTCGCGAGCCCTCGGCGGACGGGGTCTGGCCGTGATGAAGGCGTTGCTCGCGTTCAGGGACGACACCGCACGCCGGACCGACCGGCCTCCGGCGTTCATTGTTCCCAACTCACTCCTCGGGGAGCTGGCCGCCGACCCGAGCCTCGACCCCCGCGACGCGGTGTCGGCGACACCGGGGCTTGTTCGCCGGTACGGCGACGGCCTGCGCCGGGCCCTGCGCGAGGGCCGGTCCGCTGCGGAGGTGGCGCGACCGGTGCCGCCCCGGCCCGAGGGCCCTCGCGCGTCGCGCGCCGAGACGGCGGTCATCCGCGAGCGGCTGAAGCGGCTGAAGGACTGGCGCAACGCGCAGGCGACGGCATACGGGCTCGACCCAGCCCTCGTTTGGCCGGCCCGGAGCCTCGAGCGGCTGGCCAGGGAACCGCAGGCCGCGAACGACGAGCTTGCCGCCGCCGAAGTGCGCGGGTGGCAGCGGGCCGAGTTTGGCGGGATGCTGGTGGACGCGGTCGGGGCGCTGGCCTCCCGGCCTGTGGCGCCCCCAGGGGGCTGAGGGCGCACCCCCCTCAGCTTTGGTGGGCGGCCCGCTTATGGCCATGGCCGCTCGGTGGGATACTGGCCTGACGCCGGGATGACGCGACGCATATGCGCCGGCGCTCCGCTGAGACCTGCCCTTCGACTCCGCAGCGGCGCCCTTCGACAGGGTCAGAGCGAGGGGCAGCAGACCCACATGGAGGAAGCCCTTGGCCCTAGGCTATCGCGCCCAGTCCGACCGTACCCTCGACGTAGCGGCCTTCCTCGGCCACTTCGACAGGCTTCTGACGAACGTGTCGAACGTCGTCGTCGCCGGCAACAACACGGTCCGTCTGGCCTTGCTGGGTCTGTTCGCCAAGGGGCACGTGCTCGTCGAAGACCGTCCCGGAGTGGGCAAGACGCTTCTGGCCAAGACCATCGCCCAGTCGATCTCCGGCAGCTTCACAAGGGTCCAGTGCACGCCTGACCTGCTACCATCGGACATCACCGGAGTGAGCGTCTACAACGCGGGCACGGGCCAGTTCGATTTCCTACCGGGCCCGGTATTCACCAACGTGCTGCTGGCGGACGAGCTCAACCGCGCGAACCCGCGCACCCAGTCGGCGCTGTTGGAGGCCATGGCCGAAAGCCAGGTCACTGCTGACGGTAGGACGCGCGAGCTTTCGAGGCCGTTCATGGTCATCGCCACGCAGAACACGCTGGACAGCACGGGCACGTTCCCGCTACCCGATACCGAGCTCGACCGCTTCTTGGTCCGCCTCAGCATCGGGTTGCCCTCGGAGCAGGGCGAGATCGAGATACTGACCCGCTCGGCGCACGGCGACCGTGACGTCTCGCCGGTGCTCGGCACCGCCGAGGTCCTCGCGATGCAGGATTTCGTGGGCCTGGTGACGGTGACGGAGCCGCTGAAGGAGTACGTCGTCCGCGTCGCCGGTGCGATTCGCGCTCATCCGTCCGTTCGCGGCGGCATGAGTCCGCGAGGCAGCGTGCAGCTGATGAATGCGGCACAGGGGTGGGCCGCCTTCGACGGCCGCGAGTTCGTAACCCCGGATGACGTGCAGGCCGTGGCCCCCAACGTGCTGGCGCACCGCCTCCACACCGACTCTCGTCAGCCAGAGGCGGCCTTGGCCATCGTGACCGAGGTCCTCGGCCAAGTCCCCGTTCCGGCTTAGCGTGGTGATCAGCCGTCGAGGCATCGCCTTCGTCGTCATCGGCTTGGCCTTCTTCGCGGTCGGCGACGTGACGCGTACCGGCTGGATCCAGATCGCGGATTCGATTCTCTGGGCCGCCATCATCTTTGGCGCCGCCTTGCCGCTGGCGTCCGGCTGCGGCGTGCGCGCGACGCCCCGCTTTTCGTCGAGCCGCGATGGGGAGGCGAGCCGTGGGGCTGGGGGCGCTGAGCCCGTGCAGGGCGACGAGCTGATGCTGTCCGTCCGTTTGCGCAACCCCAGGCCCTGGCCGCGTTTTGGGCTCGTGGTGGCGTTTGACCTGAAGGTCAACGGCGATGCGCGGCCTCCGCTGTCGCTCTACGTTCCGTACCTGGGGCCGCGCGCGGAGCTGACCGTGGACGGACGTTTTCCCAACGCCGGCCGTGGCGTACATGTCATATCGAGTGGGAGCGTGCTGACGTCCGCCCCATTCGGTTTCTTCAGGCGTCGCGCCCGGTTGGCGGGCGAGGCTACGGTCACTGTGCATCCCGCGCCGGTAAAGGCTGACGGCGCCGACACGCGCGTTGCGCCCGGCGGTTTGACGAGCAGGCCGCTGACGGTGCGCTGGGGCGAGGAGATATCGGGCTCCCGGCCATACGCCGCGGGCGACCCGGCGCGCGATATCCACTGGAAGAATTCGGCGCGCGCGGGCCGGCTGATGACGAAGGCCTACACGGCGTCGGCGACCGACGAGCGGCTGCTGGTCATTGGTGCGCCATCGGGTGACGCAAGCGGCATGGACGACGTGGCCCGGGTCGCCGCGGGTGTCGGGCTGGCATGGGGCGGCCAGGGCCAGCCGGTAGCATTGCTCGTGGACGGTGTGCCTCGCCAGGTGACGTGGCCCGAGCTTTCGGCCTACCTGGCTGAGGCGACTCCGGCGACCGTGCCCGCTTTGAGCGATGCGCTGCGCGGGCTGGAGCAGGGCAGCTCCGTCGGCGTGGTGCTGTGCGCCAGCGACACGTTGGGCATCGATGAGGTCGCCGCGGCGGAAGGGCGGTCGGTTGGCATTCGGGCGTGGCTGCTCTGCGACACGGACCCGGCGGAAGCTGAGCGGTCCGCCCTCATGCTGCGCGGCGCCGGCGTCACCGTCGACCTTGTTTCGCTACCGCTGCCAGCCCCGGGGGCGGAGGAATGATCCGGCCTCGGTTCCACCAGGAGAGCCCGGAGGACTCTTTCCAGCTGCGCCTCATTACGTTGGCCATGACGTGGCTCGCGGGCGTGGCGCTGAGTCTGGCCACGAGCGATACGTTCGTCGTCTTGCTGCTGACGCTGGTGATCAGCGCGGGCCACTGGGTGAGCTGGCGCACGCGGACGTGGAAGTCGTACCGGTGGCAGCTGATGCTGTTGCTCCCGATCAGCGGGGTGGGCCTGATCCTGGTGCCGACGCTGCCTGGGGCGCTACAGGGCGACTGGCTCCACCCCATGCGCTACCTGCTCACGCTCCAGGCGCTCTCGGCCTACTACCTCCATAGCCGCGCGAGCCTCTATACGTCGCAATTGCTGAGCGCCATTGTCGTCTTGGTCGCCAGCCAGTTGGCGTTCGATTCGACGTTCCTGTTCTTTTTCTTCGCCTTCCTGTTCGTCGCGCTGGTGTTCCTGGCCGCGGCTACCTCGCGAGATGCGGTTGTGGCCGCGATCGGCGCGTCGGCGTGGCCGGGCCGCGTCCGTCAGGGCGTCGCCGTGGTCGCTGTCGCTGTCGCGGTCACGATTCTCGGCGTGGGTGTGTTCATGGTGCTGCCGTGGGGCACCCTTCAGGTTGGGTCCGCGAGCGGCTCCGTGCTGCCACTTACCGGTGCGACCGAGCCCGCGGGCGACGGCGACGAAGGGTCTGCCGCGTTGCCAGAGTCGCTTGGTGGTGCGCCCTTGCCCAGCGTTCAGGACAGCATCCTGATCCCGGGCCGCGAGGGCTCGGGTGGGGACCCAGCGTCACCCGGCGGGAGCATAGGCCCGCTGGACGGGCAGGGGACCGGCGAGGGCCGGGGCGGCGGCCTGGGTGGCGATGTCGATAGCGGCATCGGTGACGATAGAGAGGTGCTGTTCGCCGGGGGCGAACTCGAGGACATCACGGTGATGCAGGTGCGTAGCCCGGTGGCGAGCTACTGGCGGGGCCAGACCTACTCGGCCCTTCCTTTCGCACTCAGTGCGGGCCTAGGCGGGGAGCAGTGGGTCGCGGACCCGCCGGGCGCCGGCTTCGAGCGGGCCCGCCGCAGCCAGGGACGGCAGTACACCCAGACCTTCTTCCTGCGGGAGCCACAGGACACGCCGCTGCTCGGCTACTCGCCGCTCGCCCTCCAGGTGGTCGGGTCCGACTCCGAGGCGCCCGGACTGGACGCCGGTGCGGTGTACCGGGTGCTCTCGGAGCGGCGCAACTTCCACCCGACGGCATTGTCTTCCAGCGAGAGCCCCAGTAGACCGGGGTGCTCCCGTGGGCTTCCCCCGAGAGATCTATGAGCTCGGCCGGCAGGTCACCCTCGGCGCGGTGAGCACGGTGGACCGGGCGCTGGCCATCACGCAGTACCTTCGCACCAACTACACCTACGTCCCATCGCCGACGCCGTTCGAGCCTGCGCAGACCGTCGCGCAGTTCCTGTTCGGTAGCCACCGCACGGGGACGGCTTTCGACTTCGCCGCGGCGCAGACTGTGCTGGCCACCGCCGCAGGGCTCGATGCACGCCTGGTCACCGGCTACCTGCCGGGCGAGTTCGACCCGCTGTCGGGGAGCTACGTCGTGCGCAAGACGGATGCTCATGCGTGGACGGAGTAATTTTCGGCGGCCGGGCCGGGTGGGTACCCTTCGACGGCAACCCGCGCCCCGACGGTCGGGCGCGGGCCGCCGGCCGTGGAGGCGCGGCGGGGGCCGTCGCGGACCTGTTCCGCCTGCGGCTTGGCGACGATGTGCGCCGGGAGGCCGCCGCCGCGATCAAGGTGGCGTTCAAGGCGGCGTTCGAGACGGTGGCCGGCACGTGGCGGCTCGTCGTCGGCCTGATGGCGGCCATGGGCGCGGCGTGGCTCATCTGGCGGCTCACGCGCCGGCGTCGGCACCCACTCGTGGCCGCCTATACGGTGCTGGAGGGCGATGGACGGCGCGAGGTGCTCGACGCGTACGCACGGTTCGCCCGCAAGGGGAGGCGCCTGGTGCCAGAGCGCGGGCAAGCGGAGCCCATCGCGGCCTACTTCGCTCGCCTGGCTGTTGTCGTACCCTCGTTGGGCGCGGAGCTCGCCTGGCTGCGAGGTAAGGCCCAGGCAGCCGCCTATGGGCGGAGCGCCCCATCGGCGGCGGCGGCGGATGAGGCGAAGCGCCGGTTTGTCGAGACTGCGCAGACGATTCGGGGCTTGGCCTAGGGCCGGCCCTGGCTCGGCGGACGCCGGTGACGGCGAGACGCTGGCGTTGGATTCTCCGCCTACAGAGCCTGTCCTGAGCGAAGCCGAAGGGCCTCGCGGCGTTGACCTGCGTTGCTAGCCCAGGAAGTCCTGGCGCCAACGCTCGTGCATATCCGAGCCGGTCGCGATGCCCATCAGCTCAGCGGACGCGAGCAGGTCCGCGTACCCCGACCACGGCTGTCCCTGCACCTGGCGGCTGAGCGCCTCATGGACAGCCTTGACGGCGGCCTGTAGGACGGCGTGCCCACGAACCACGATGCGCACGCGGTGCGTGGCGAGCTGCTGATTGGACAGCGGGGAGGAGGGGCCGCCGATCACGAGCGGCAGGTCGACGGCGGCCTCGAGCGCGCTCAGGTCGGCCTCGCCGGGCATGTTGACCGCCATGATGGCATCGACGCCGGTGGCCGCATACGCACGGGCGCGGGCGAGGGTGGACTCCAGCCCCTCGCGCCGCATGGCGTGGGTCCGGCCGATGATGACGGTGGCCGGATCGACACGGGCCTCGAGGGCGGCGCGCAGCTTGGCCGTCATCTCGTCGATGCCGATCAGCTGCTCGCTCTCGCCGGCCCCGAAGGCCGCGGGCAGCGACGAGTCCTCGATGGTCATGGCGGACACGCCGGCGTTTTCCAGCTCACGCACCGTGCGCATCACGCCAAGCGCGTTGCCGTAGCCGTGGTCAGCGTCCACCAGCAGGCTGATGTCCGAGGCCCGGGTGACGCGCCGGGCCTGCTCCGCAAGCTCGGGCAGCGACAGCACGGCGACGTCCGGCGCGCCGAGGACGACGGCGCTGGCGACGAACCCCGCGAGCATGCCGATCTCGAAGCCGAGCGCATCGGCCATGCGTGCGGTTATCGGGTCGAAGACGGATGCCGGCTGGATGCAGACGTCTCCCGCGAGGTGGTCACGGAAGCGTTGGCGCCGGGCGGTGGGCAGCATCGTGTCTCCTTCTCAAAGCGACGCCCCGCTCATCGGGCAGCGGGGCGCGCGGGCGTTCGTTGGGGTCAGGCCACTATTCGACGGTGCGACTCAATACGTTGGCCGCTGCGGTCGAGACGATGATCGCCGTTGCCGCCGCTCCGAGCGCGATGACGCCGGCGACCCACTCACCGATGGCAAACTGCCAGATGGCGACACCGATTCCACTCAGTAGCCCAAGCCAGCCCAGTCCGACCGTGAAACCAGTTCTCCACATGAGATCCTCCCGTTAATGGTGCGAAGTCCGCCCCCCATTTACGGCTGGATAATAGCACAGCGGCGTCAGCCCGCCACTGCGCGAGCGACGTTGAATGGCAGCGGGAAGCGGCCGTCAAACCGGCGGCCGTCCGCGGGCCATTGGTCCACGGGGAGCTCGTAGAACACCTCGATCTCGTTCCGATCGGGGTCGACGAAGTAGATGCCCATCGAAATGCCGTGATCTCCGTAGCCGACGATGGTGGCTCCTTCGTCGAGCAGATGCTGGTGGAAGGATTCGAGCTCCTCGAGGGTCTCCAACTGCCAGGCGAAGTGGTACAAGCCGACGCGGTTCTGTTCGTGGGCCGGCAGGTCGGGCCCGAGGCCAAGGAGGCCGAGCTCGTGTGACTTTCCGTTGTCGACGGGCGCGTTGAGGAAGGCCATCCGCGTGCCCGCACGTGACGTGACCTCCAGGCCGAGCACCCGCTCGTAGAAGTCCACCGAGCGATCGAGGTCCCGGACGCGGAGCACCAGGTGCGCCAGTCCGTTAAGGCTTGGTCGTGCCATATCCGTCTCCTTGTCGAGTGTCCACCTATGATAGCGATGCTCCGGCCATTTGCTCGGGCCGTGGCGCGGGCTTAAAATCGACTGCATGACCACATCCAGCCTTCGCGACCAGATCGAGGACGCCCTCAAGGGCGTCGATGCCCGCTACGTCGAGATCCGCGTGGAGGAGGCCGAGTCGCGCCACCTCCGGTATCGCGGCCGTGAGCTAGAGGACGTTGGCCGCTCCAGTGCGCTCGGCGGCAACGTCCGCGCCCTGGCCGATACCGGCTGGGGGTTCGCCTCCTTTAACGACCTCTCGCAACTGAGCGCCAAGGTTGCGCAGGCGGTACACCAGGCCAAGGTGCTGCACGGCGAGCCCATCACGCTCGCTGATGTCGACCCTGTGGTCGCCACCGTCCCCGCGACGGTCGGGGAGGACCCGACCAAGGTGTCGCTTGCCGAGAAGAAGGACATCCTCGACCGTTACGTCGAGATCATGATGGGGACGGAGGGCGTGCAGTCGTCGTCGGTGACGTACGGCGATGCCAACAAGCGCGTGACGTTCGCCAACACGGAGGGCTCGTTCATCGAGCAGGAGCGCATCGACGTCAACATGCGGCTCTCCGCCATGGCGCGCAAGAATGGCGACGTGCAGCAGTCGGGCGTCAGCATCGGCAGCCTCGGCGACTTCGCTTTCGTCCGTGCGTTGGACGATGATGCGCAGGAGGTCGCCGACAAGGCGATCGCGCTGCTGAACGCTGAACAGATCGAGGGCGGCGAGTACACCGTGGTCCTCGACCCCATCCTCGCCGGTGTGTTCATTCACGAGGCGTTCGGGCACCTGTCCGAGGCGGACCACATCTACGCGGAGCCCCGGCTCCAGGAGATCATGCAGGTCGGGCGCCGGTTCGGCGGCGCGCTGCTGAACGTGGTCGATGGCGCGACGGTGCCGCGCGAGGGCCTGCGTGGTTCCTACCTGTACGACGACGAGGGCGTGCCGGGCCAGCGTACTCAGCTCATCAAGGACGGCGTGCTGGTGGGCCGGCTGCACTCCCGCGAGACGGCGGGCAAGCTGGGGGAGCGTCCGACGGGCAACGCGCGCGCAATCACCTACCGGTTCCCGCCGATCGTGCGCATGACGAACACCTACATCGAGCCCGGCGAAGGCACGGTCGATGACCTGGTGCGTGGCGTGAAGGACGGCGTCTACGTCAAGAATTGGTACGGCGGCATGACCAGCATGGAGATGTTCACCTTTTCCGGCGGCGAGTCGTACCGCATTCGCAACGGCGAGATCGCCGAGCTGTGCAGGCCTGTCATGCTCAGTGGGAACGTGTTCCGGACGCTGGAGAACATCGACGGCATCGCCGCGGACCTCGACATGAACCAGGGAGGCGGTTGCGGCAAGGGCGGGCAGAGCCCACTTCCGGTGTCCAACGGCAGCCCGCACATTCGCATCCAGCGGTGCCTGCTGAGCGGGGCCTAGGGGTGGCACGGGCCACCGCGGAGGAGATCCTTGAGAAGGCGCGCAGGGTGTCGGAGCACGCCGAGGTCTTCTTCGTCGAGTCGACCAGCACGCCCGTCCACTTCGAGGCGAACCGGGTCAAGGCCGCGGACTCGCACGAGACGATGGGTGCGGCCGTACGCCTCATTAAGGGCGGCCGCGTCGGCTTCAGCTCGACCTCGAAGCTGAACGACCCAGACGGTCTCATCGAGGCGGCGCTGGACACTGCGCAGTTCGGCCCCGAGGCGCGCTTCGAGTTCCCGGGCCCCGCCGAGTTCCCCGACGTTCCGGTCTACGACGCGAGCGTTCGCGACGCGACGCTGGAAGACCTGATCGCGCTCGGCGAGGAGGTGGTCGATGCCGTTCGCTCGCACTCGGACCAGGTCACGGTCGAAGGCAGCGTCTCGACGTCCAGCGGCACGGTCACGCTGCTGAACACCAACGACGGCCACGTCCGCTACTCGCGCTCCGGTTTCGGTCTCGGGTTCGAGGGCACGGTCATTCGGGGCGAGGACATGCTCTTCGTCTTCGACGGCAAGAACGCGATCGGCCCGATAAGCGACGTCTCGGATATTGTCGCCTCAATCATCAGACAACTGGAGTGGGCTCAGGAGACAGCGACGCTGGAGACGAAGCCGATGGCCGTCGTCTTCATGCCGACGGCAGTGCCGAGCGTCGTGATTGGACCGCTGCTGTCGGCCCTGAACGGCAAAAGCATCTACCAGGGCACGTCACCGCTGGTCGGCCGGTTGGGCGAGCGCATCGTCGACGAGCGGTTCAGCCTGACGGACGACGCGACGCTGCCCAACATTCCCTCCAGCCGCATGAGCGACGATGAGGGCGTGGCCAGCAGGCGCCTTCCGCTTGTCGAGCGAGGCGTCGCCAGCAACTTCATCTACGACCTCCAGACGGCCGGCCTCGCGGGAGCTGTGAGCACCGGGAGCGGCGAACGGAGCCTCGGCTCGCTGCCGTCTCCTTCGGCGTCGGTCCTGGTGGTGGACGAGGGCGATGCGACGCTTGACGAGCTCATCGGCGGCATCGACGAGGGCCTCGTGGTGGAGCGGCTGTTGGGTGCCGGGCAGGGCAACATTCTGGGCGGCGACTTCAATGCCAACGTGCTCCTCGGCTTCAAGATCGAGAAGGGTCGCGTGGTCGGCAGGGTGAAGGACACGATGGTCACGGGCAACGCCTATCGCGTGCTGAACGAGCTCATCGCCATTGGCAGCGAGGGCCGCTGGCTTGGCGGCGGTCTGTACACTCCCGCCATCGCCTGCGCCAACGTGGCGGTCGCCGCCAAGGCTTAGGCGGCGTCAGGGCTGAATGCAATGTCGGCCGACGGCTACCTCCAAGGCTTCGCGGACATGGACGAGGCTCCCGCCTCGGCAGAGGTTGCGCGGCTCAGCGACCTCGGTGCGGACGAGGTCCAGGCCCTCGATGCCGAGTGGTCCACGCTGGCGCCCATCCGCCGCCACGAGGTCGTTTCAATCATGGTCGAGCTGGCGGACGTCGACGTTGAGCTCGACTTCGAGGCATTTTTCGCTCATGCGTTGGACGACTCTGACGCGGGCGTTCGGGAGCGCGCGCTGGCGGGACTTTGGGAATCGAGCGACCGGCGCATCATTCCCAAGGTGATCGCCGCGATGTCCGCCGACGCCGACGCTGACGTCCGCGCCGCGGCAGCGGTGGTGCTTGGGCAGTTCGCGCTCCAGGCCGAGACCGGCAAGCTCCTGGAGCGGGACGGACCTCGTATCTACGAGGCGCTCCTGGGCGGGCTACGGCGCGACGATGAGGAGCTGAGCGTCCGGCGCCGGGCGCTCGAAGCCGCGGGCGTCTTCAACACCGAAGAGGTTGGCCGGTGGATTCGGTGGGCCTACAACAACGACGAACCGGCACTCCGGCAGAGTGCGGTGTTCGCCATGGGCCGCTCGTGTGATGCGGCCTGGCTTCCGACGATCATCGACGAGCTGGACAGCGACGAACCCGGCATGCGGTACGAGGCGGCGAACGCGGCGTGGGAGCAGTCTGAGACCGAGACCGTGCCGCACCTCGCGCGCCTTCTCGGCGACATCGACGCCCAGGTCCAGCTTGCCGCGGTGCGGGCCTTGGGGGCGATCGGTGGGGACGCGGCCAAGGGTGTGCTCCGGCGCGCGGCATCGTCGGGCGACGAGGCGCTGAAGGAGGCGGCGGAGGAGGCCATCAGAGCCTCCGACCTCGACGACACTGACCTGTCGCCGCCCTCGCTTGGGTAGCGCCTACGCGCCTGGTCGCGGCCGTCTCACGTGATAGGGTGTCGGCGGCGCGGGGCGCCGTTATCACTTCCATGGCTCGCCAGGGACGCATCGAACATCCCGTCTCCGCCGGAGGCGTCGTGTACCGCAAGGGACAGGGAGGCCACATTGAGGTCGTCCTGTGCGGACGCACCAAGGCCCAGTCGTGGAACCTGCCCAAGGGCACACCGGAGCCCGGCGAGTCCATCGACGAGACGGCGCTGCGAGAGGTCCGCGAGGAGACGGGGCTCGAGGTCAAGATCGAGCAGCCCCTCGGCGCGATCGAATACTGGTTTGCGGCACCCGACCGCTCGGTCCGGTACCACAAGCGGGTCCACTTCTACCTGATGGCTGAGCACGGCGGCACGACCGACGACCACGACCCGGAGTTCGACCTGGTCCGGTGGTTCCCCATCGGAGAGGCCTTGGACGCCCTGACCTACGCGAACGAGGCCGCGGTGCTGCGGCGGGTGATGGCCCAGTTCGACGGCGATGGCCGGAGCCTGAGCGAATGACGCAACAGAGTGACATCGTCAGCTCAGGACCGAAGATCGCGCTGCGCCGTAAGCGTGTGGAAGACGCCACCGACGACTACGACTGGCGCAAGGACCCCGAGCTGGCAGAGCTGGACGCCACCGTGTCCTTGCGGATGTCCTTCGATGAGTTCAGGACCCGCTACGAGGAGGAGCTGCGCTATCCCACCCCGTGGGTCAAGCGCTACGCCATCGAGACGCTCGACGGTGTACACATCGGGAACTGCATGGCCTACGACATCGACTCCGTCACCGGTGAGGGCGAGGTCGGCATCATGATTGGTGACCGCGGCTACTGGGGCAAAGGCTACGGACGCGAGGCGATGTCGCAGCTACTCGAGCAGTGTTTCCTGATGCCGTCGATCAAGCGCCTCTACCTCCACACGCTGGAGTGGAACGCCAGGGCCCGAACGTCCTTCGCGAGGGTCGGCTTCCGGGAGGTGCGGGAGGTACGGCGCGCCGGCAAGAACTTCGTCCTGATGGAGATACGCCGGCCCGAGTGGGATGCCGCGCGTGCGTCAATGACCGACGCTTTGGGGACCAGCCTGGCGGACGAATCCGCGGCACCTTCCTGAGGCTCCGAGTGCGAATTGCGTGGGTCGTGTGGTTGGAAACCGATGCCCTGGCGGATGAGCAATTCGGGACGCGGCGCAACATTGCCCGACACATGCCTTGACACGTCCCTCACGGTGTTGATACCGTCTCGCCGCTGCAGCCATTATGCTGGCAATGTGGCCGCAAGCCTCACCGAGAGATCCCACTCGGTAACACGGTGCTGCTGGACCTCTCCAGTCCAGACCCGTGGAACCGCGAACCTAAGCCCTTCCGTGAAGGAAGGGCTTTCTCTTTGCCAGCGGCGGGCGCCGGTTTGATGTGTCGAGCGGGAGCCTCGTACAATTGCAGGGCCTTCAACGCGCGGGCGGGGAGGGATGTCCCGACACGCGGGAGGTGTGCTGGACGTAGGGGTGTAGCTCAGTCTGGTAGAGCAGCGGTCTCCAAAACCGCCGGCCGTGGGTTCGAATCCTGCCACCCCTGCCAGCCCGGCGTCTTGGAGCCGGGCCGGCCGTCCACGACAATCGTCTCACGTCATTCGTGGAGGTGGCCATGCGCTCGAAGGCTCCGTACCTCGTCCTGATCGCCGTCGCGATAGCCGCTTCGATCCCGGTCTACGGCTATCGCTGGCACTTGACGCTGCACATCCTTGGCGCCGTCGTCTTCCTCGGCAACATCGTCGTCACGGCGATGTGGATGGCGCTCGCCCGCTCGAGCGGCAACGTGCCGGTCATCGCGTTCGCGGCCCGGACCGTGGCGCGCACCGACTGGCTGTTCACCGCGCCGGGCGTGGTGCTCGTGCTGGGCAACGGGCTCGCCCTAGCCGCCGATCGCTATGGTGGCTGGAGCAACGTCGACGAGACCGCATGGATCAGCCTGGCGTTGCTGCTCTTCGTAGCCTCCGGCGTCGTCTGGGTCGGCTTCCTGCTGCGCTACCAGGCCGCCATGGTCCGGTTGTCCCACGTGGCAGCGACGGGCGGGTCGGCGCTACCGCAGGACTTCTTTGCGGCCTACAACCGCTGGGCGGCGTGGGGGATTCTCGCGACAGTGCTCCCGTTGGTCTCGCTCTACCTGATGGTGGCGCGGCCCACGCTCTGGGACTAGCCGACGCGATTGCCGTCCAGGACCGCAGGCTCCGGTCCTGTTGGACCGGCAACCGGGCATCGACCACAGGGTGACGCGTGAGGAGGCTGGCGCGAGGCCCGAAAAAAGAGCCTCGGGGATCACCAGGGGCCCCGTTGGCGGGGCTCGCTAGCGTCCGTCGAAGAACAAAAAAGTGTCCTGAGCGACCGGGGCGCCAGTGAAGCTTTCTCGCGCGACCTCCCGGTTTCCCGTTCAGCCTCGCTCGTCCGCCGCACCTTTCTCCAAGTCACTCAGGACAGGATCACAATAGCACTGTGCATGAAAGCGCTGTCAAGTGCTGAGCCGTTCGAATATGAGACCAATTTGTCACCAGGGTGACAGCGCTGGTCGCTGTGCGGACCAACGTCGGGCCGGGGTCGAAATGGACGGGCGAGTCGGGAGCTTATCTGGCGACCGTGCCGCGCTGGCACACCACGTTGATGGCATCGTGCAGGTCGCTCGGTGAGCATGGCTTGGTCATGAACAGGTCAGCCCCCAGGGACGCGACGGCGTGCCGCGCGAGGTCGGGGTCGTCCATGCCGCTGACCATGATGACTCGCGCGTCGGGGTCTATGACGCGGACGTTCTCTAGGACCTCGAAGCCGCTGATGCCGGGGAGACTCACGTCGAGCAGCAGGACATCGAAGGAGCTGCGCTGAATCTCGTTGAGCGCCCGCTCACCGGTCGCGACCGAAACGCAGGCGAAGCCCATGTCTTCCAGGCAGACCTCGAGGTAGTACCGGATCTTCTCGTCGTCGTCGACGATCAGTGCGCGCTGTGCGGGCTTCACTGCGTTCTCCTCTGAGAGGTCACCGAGCCCTCGGTAGTCTCCCGTGGTCCAGTGTTGCACGGAGCGCCTCACCGGGTCGTCGAACGAACGTCCCGCTGGGGTAGTTCGATAGTCGCATGCCCCGAAGGCTCGCGCGGCTATCCCCGCGTCCAACGCACGTGGGGCCGACCGCGGCCGGGTGAGCGCAGCCTGACGCCGAGGGCGCAGGCGCGTTGTCTCTGCCGAGGGGCCGAACAGGCGATGGAGGTATCAGATGAGGCATCGGCGGAAGGCAATCATGGCGACTCGGACCGCCAGAGCAGGCGAGGAGTCGCGGCCGTTGCGGGTGGCACTTGGCGTGGGTGCCGTCGCAGGTATCGTGGGCAACGCGGCGCTTCTGGTGCTGACCGCGGCCGGCGCGCTCTAGCCGGTTCCCGTGGGTGGCGACTGACGTGGCTGTCCGTGTCCCACGCGCCGCACTGAAGATTCTGGGTGTCGATGTCGGTTGGGCGATCGCCGGAGGCAGGTGTTCCCACGCAGCCCGCCCTCGCTCCGCGGCTTCGCAAGACGGGCGCCGAGGCCCTTGTAGGCGGGCGCGGGGGTTGGCTTGGCAAACGAAACGGCCAAAGGTATCATGGGTTTGCAATGAGGCGTTTAGGTGGCCGTGGCCCGCGAAACGGGCTTCTGAGGCACTGGCGCCGAAGGGCAGGCCGAGGTGGTGGAACTGGCAGACACGCTGTCTTGAGGGGGCAGTGGGGCAACCCGTGGGAGTTCGAATCTCCCCCTCGGCACCAGCCCCTGGGTTTACAGCTAAAACGACCGCGCGAAACGGCGAAATGCCGACATTTGCCGACATTCTGCCGACATTGAAGGCGTCGCCCTCTACTCTTGCCCAGGTCATAGCAGCAAAAATACACCGTCAGGTCCCGTCGCCATCTGGCGCGACGCCGACTTAACGGGTAGCAGGAGAGGGAAGCATGCGCCGTCGGGTCCGGTCTCGAAGCCGGCGGTGAGGAGGATGGCCTCCACCTCGGCGGCGGTGATGGCGGTGCCGGCAATCCCGCGACGCGGGCCCTGCCGGCCGCTAGGGGATACTCGTGAGTATCTCCTAGCCTGTGCTGATTGCTCCCGTGCTTCCCCAACGGTGACCTACGGTGCTGGGCCGCCGGGCTGACGGATAATCCTAAAGTAGCGCAAGTTGCTAGCGGGCAATTCCCAAGGGTCTGGCCGGCGCCATAGGCGAAAGGAGAGGAGCAAATGGGCTCGGACAGGATCTGGCGGGACATCAACGAGGCAACCGCAAGGGAACGGGCCCGAGAGGCGGTTCGCCACGTTGGGCGGCGCCGTCGGACACAGCGGTTCCTGGTGTGGGGCGCCCTGCTGGGCGTAGCCTTCGTCGCGGGAATGGCGACGATGTTCGCGATCGAGCCACTCCTGCCATCGGCGGCACGTGAAACCATCGCGAAGGGGCAAACGTACATCGCGGACTTATGGGAGTCGTCATCCGAGGCTAACGGGGGGGGCACCATCGCGGCGGATCCAACCGCCACGCCTCTCTCCCGCCCGTCGGAAGCTGTCGCGGCGGTTAACCACTTCACGCGTGCATTCGTCGAGAACGACCGCGAGGCGCTCGCGCAGTGGTCCTCCCCGCTGTATCTCGCGGAGGCGACCAGGAAGGCTCAGGGTGCGTTCGCGTATCTGATCAAGTACCGGCTCGTCGATGAAGACCCGCAGTGCACACGCACAGGCATCACATGCAGCGTGAACGCCGTGGTCAAGGGGGAGGCCGTCCTCCTCGGAGAGAGGGTCGCTCTGGACTTCGGAGGGACCTTCTCGGTCGTCTATGACCGTGTAGGCGAGCGCTATCTCGTCGCTGATGCTCCGCTCGGGAGGAATTTCTGAGCCTTGATCCTTCGAGGTGAGTGGTGCCCCGCCGTGCGGTGACGCATCACATACTGCGATGCGTCTTTCCTAGGGCAGGGTGACGTGGACGGGGAAGCTCCAAGTAGAGGTGCCGAGGGCGTTGACGGTGCGCACCCGATAGGTGAGCTGCGTGCTGCTGGCTTGGTCGGCGGTCGGGTCGGTATAGGCACCGTCGCGCGACGGTGTCGCGCCCCGGAGCACGCCGCTGCGCTCGATTTCGTAGTGGGAGATCGTGTTATAACCCCGTGTGGGCTCCAACCAGTTCAAGGCGACGCTGGAGCCATCGGCCGCGACCCCGCTCGTGATGCTCCCTGGCGGCAGCGGGAAGTCCTCCTGCACGGTCAGCGTCGTCTCCGCAGACCCAAACAGGGCGAAGGCCACCGCGGTGAGCACGAGGACGATGCTCATGGCACCTCGTCGCGACATGGCCTAGTCCCCCTCTTCGGTGAAGATGGCCCATGCGGTGCCGACCACATCGAGCAGCAGGTAGAGGGCGACGACCATCACGGCCCAGGCCAGCAGGTCGAGCTGTCGCTCGAACAGCGTGAACGCCAGGGCCATGGAGGCAAGGGATCCCGCAATCTCGAGGAGCACGTCCAGGATGGGGGCCATGTCGGTCAGCGCCTCCGCCTGCGGCGTAGGGAGATGCCCTCGCCGATCGTCGCGGTGAGGGGGCCCATGTCGATCTCGCGCTGGCTCGGGGGGTCGGAGTCGCGCGCGAGGAGGGTGTAGCTCTCTTCGGGGGTGCCGGGCTGGCGCACGCCGGGGTCCTTGCGTAGGTATTCGAAGGCGCCGGTGTTCACGTCGGCAACGACGTAAAGAGGGCCCTTTGAATCCTCGGCGTGCTGCCAGGCGGCGATGGCGGGATAGTGTTTGCGCTTGGCCCGCGCCTTCGCACGCTCGATGCCGACCAGCTGGCGCTTCCTGGTCCGGAGGCGGAGATTGCCTCCACGACCTCCGCCTCCTCCACGGCCCCCGTCATTGGTAGAAGGCGTACCACCGCTGGGCCCTGGGCCTGGCCCTTGTGCAAGTTCTGGTCCGGTCGCAGGTCCAGGCGCTGGTTCTGGCCCTAGTCCTAGTCCTTGTTCTGGTGCGAGTCCTGGTGCGAGTCCTGGTGCGAGTCCAGGTGCGAGTCCAGGTCCTGGTCCAGGTGCGAGTCCAGGTCCTGGTCCTGGTGCGAGTCCAGGTCCTGGTCCTGGTGCGAGTCCTGGTCCTGTTCCGGGTCCGGGCACCTGTTCTGGTCTTGGCCCGGGCGCAGAGCGACGTCGCTCGTGCTCGTCTGGCACCACGGGATGGGGATAGGTCGGTCCTGGCACGCCCGCTGGTGCTGCGGCCTGTTCCACCTTAGATGGAGAGACCGCGTACGGGGTGCGTGCCACTGCGCCCGCCACGGTGCCCGCACGGGCCACGCCCCGTACACCTGTCGCCCCGCCGGAGGGCGGTGCGGAGGGCAACACGGTCGGCTTCGGGGGTGCGGCGATGCCGCCACCACGGATGACCGGGTCGATGGGCCAGATGACATCGAGATCACGCAGCAGTGCGCGGTTGTAGAGCGCTTCGTTCGCATGGATCCTGGCGTCGACTTTGGCGAGCTTCGCCTCGATGGCATTTCTCAAAGGGAGGCCGGAGGCCGCCTCGAAGACCTTTCCTCCGGGGGTGCCGTCGACCTCGCGCAGATCGGCCTCCAGGCGATCTCGGAGCTTCCGGTCCTTGACTATACGAGGCATGAGCTCGAGGGCGTCGCGGTGCTCGGCGATGCCGAGCTCGTTACGCAGCCGTAGCACCTTCTGGATCGCAACCGCGATCAGGTCGTCGGCCCCGAGCCGCTGCCCATCGGCCAACGCTGTCTGCGCGATTGCGATGTCTCTGGTGATCGCAGTGACGCTCCGTTCCGTGCCATACACCGCGCGATGGGCCGATGTCTCGATCGCCTGGGCTAGGTCATGGACGATGCGCTCGCTCAGCGGGACGTCACCACCCGCTCCGATGCCGGCCTGCTGGGTCCGGAGGAGGTGCCCCTGCGCCTCCTCGAACTGCGCACGAGCGGCGTTGACCTTCGCCTGGAGTGGGGCGAGGCGGGGGCGGATCTGAGCGGCCTCTCTGATGCGTTCCGGCATGTCTGCCATGTCTATCGCGGCTGGCCTCGTGGCGATGTCGTCGGCCCGCTTCTGTACGCTCAGGAAGTCGGTCAGGCGATCGTGGAGCACGATGCCGGCGTTGCGTGTCGCGACCGTCGCCTGGCTCATCTCCGGGGACATCCCCGGGATACGGACGTCGGCTGCCTTCAGCACCTTGCGCATGTTCACAACGGGCGACCGTACCGGCGCCAACGAGCCACCCTTGAGCGCGAGCGATCGACCGATCGAGATCCCGGCCGAGGCCCCCAGCTTGGCCACGCGGAACAGGCTACCGCCGACGATCGTTACGTCGGCGAGCACGGCGATGACCTTCCACGACGTGGACATCTCGTCCCAGTACACCGCGGTGCTGATTGCGGGGATCATGCCGATCCCGGCGTGAGCCATCAGGCCCGGGAGGTCTTTCTGCACCTGCCAGTACGCGTCGGCCAGCTCGACCTTGCCGTCCTTCAGCTGCCAGGCCTGTCCAAGCTCACCCCAGCGGTAGACCTCGGTCTCCGTCAGCGGGGCAAGGCCAGCCGCGGTACGGGAATCGTTGACGATGCCGCGTATCGGCGCCGCATCGCCTTCGCCAGCGGCGGGGGTGATCCTCACTCCCTGCTTCCGCAGTTGGTCCGGAGTGGGTGGGGGCATCGGCGTTGCGTACATGTAGCCGGTGGGCTTCCCCGGCGCCAGCTGTAGGGGCCCTGCGTACTCGGCGTCGGCGGAGAGGCGGCCCAACTGCTTGTCACGCTCGAAATCCGCCTCCGGGTAGCCGGTCTGTTGGAGAGCCTTGGTGCCGTCCTGGATCACCGCCTCGCGGGCTTTCTCCGGCAGGGAGTCGAGCCACGCCCGCGACACGTGCTCGCGGTCTGGACCGACGGGCCTGAAGAGCAAGCCGGTGAAGCCGGTGAAGTCGACACCAGTCTCCGCAGAGGGCGTGGCGGTTAAGCCGGTGAAGTCGACACCAGTCTCGGCAGGGGGCTTGTCGGCGAGCAAGCGCGCTTCGTCGGCGCTCCACTTCTCGGCGGAGGCGAGGGCGTCCTGTCCACGCCACTTCGCAAGGTATGCCATATACCCTTCCCTGCCGAGCTCGTTGAGGCGGACCTGCTCGACGGGGTCCATAGCCTCGTAGGCTGCCCGGTCGACCCGCTCGCCGTTGTCGAGCTCGACAACGCGCGCTTCGTAGGCGCTCTGCTTCTCGGCGAAGGCGAGGGCGTCCTGTCCACGCCACTTCGCAAGGTATGCCATATACCCTTCCCTGCCGAGCCTGTTGAGGCGAGCCTGCTCGACAGGGGCCATCTCTTCGTAGTCCTCCCGGTCGACCCGCTCGCCGTTGTCCAGCAGGACGGTGGCCGCTTCGAAGGCCCGCTGCGCCTCCATGAAGGCGGCCACGGAGCCTGCGTCGAGGTGTGCGGCCTCGGCGTTGAGGGCAGCGACCTCCTGCCAGTAGAGCTCGGCGAGCTCCGCGTCGCCCGCGGCCTCCGCTTTCAGGGCCTGCTGTTCCATCGCGTGGGCCTGGGCGGCGGCCTTGGGGATCGGCAGGTCCTCGAAGCCCTTGGGGAGCCGCGGGAAGGGGACATCGGTCCCCGTTATACGGACGGGGCTGCGCCTGATGGCCGCGTCGCGCTCGATCTGTGCGCGTGCGGGGTCGTTGAGGCGGCTCTTTATCTCTTCGGTACGGCGGGCGAGGGCCTCGGGCGTCTCTCCTTTGGGGGAGCGGAACAGGTCGGCCGTCGTCACGTCGGGGTAGGGGTCGTCGGGGTCGGACGGCGACGGGAGGCCGGGGAGCGAGGGTGGTGGGCCCGGGTCAGTGGATGCCGGGGATGCCGGGGATGCCGGGGATGCCGATGCGGGCGGTGCTGGCGTATCGCCCCCTGGCGTATGGGCGGTGGGGGCTTGGGCATAGCGCTCCCGCGCGAGGCGCTCGAGCTCCTCGGGTGTGGTGTCCTCGGGTGCGCCCAGCAGGTCGTGCAACGTAGACATGTCTAACCTCCTATGAGTTGTGATCCCCCGGCGAACAGCTGTGAGATGGCCCCGACCAGGAGCAATGGTTTCGGGATGGCGCTGATGAGGGTGGCCACCGCCTGGACCATGCGGGGGCCGACGTTGATAGCGAGGCCGAGCGCCACGCCGGCGCTGATGGGCAGGAAGAGCAGGTAGCGGATCCAGCGGCCGCCGGCGGAGTCGAACACGGCGAGCTCCCATAACAGGATCGCGCGCACCGAGGTCAGCCACTCCAGGCTGATGGTGGGAATCTTGATGGGGATGACGGGGATCGGCTGCAAGCGCAAGGCGTCGAAGGCCAGGAAGCGCGAGAGGTGCTCCGAGGGCGCGCTGGCAAAGACGCCGTCGACCAAGAAGACCATGAAGGAGACCAGGACGTACGTCCAGATCAGCCAGATCATGACGGGGACGCTCATCGGTGTGCTATCTCCAACATGGCGGTGGAGGCGAAGAGGCTGAGGGCGGCGAAGGCGAGCCAGGCGGCGTCGATGCCTCCTATCAGCATGGCGAGCGTGAGGACCAGGCCGACGATGACGGCGTCGACGACACCGTTGGAGATGTAGCGGTTGGCGTAGCCGACGGCGCCGAAGGCGAGCAGCAACCCCACGAGCAGATACCAGCTCTCGGAGGGCATGCCACTGGAGGCGGCGAGGTCGCCGATGTTGGTGGTGAAGATGGAGTCGATGCGCTCGGGGGCTGCGGTGAAGGGTGCGGTGTCGGGGTTCCCGACGACCTCCACCTCATCCTGCACACCGACGGCGCCCGGTGCGCGCGCGCTCGAACCGTCGAAGCGCAGGGAGACGGATGCGGCCACGAGGGATGCGGCGTTGGGCCGCACGAAGGTGTAGGTGGCGTCGGTGCCTGCGGTGCCCTCCCAGGTCCAGGAGTTGGCCTCGGTGCCCGCCTGCGTCTGTGCGATGTCGTCGGGCGCGGTGGGCAGGGAGTAGGCGTCTACGTAGCCAGTCCCTGCTTGCAGTGCGAAGCCGGCCAGCTGGAGATCTGGGCCCAACACGTAGGAGGTCGCGGCTCCGGCGAAGGCGGCGTCGCTGGTGCCGGTGGCGGAGACGAGGTCCACGTCGAGGGAGACATCCCCGTCGTCGACGGTGAGGGTGATCACGTCGTGGGGGCCGGCACCGGCAGTGACCTCGATCGCCTCGTGCTCGATGAGCGACCCCGTCACCTCAACGCTCATATTAGACAGCGTGGGGTTGCATAGATTAGAGAAGGAATCGACCTCCACCCCGAACTCCGCCCCGTTCACCGCCGTGGCGGTCCATCCGCCGCTCGGCGCCGGCATCGTCAGACTCCCTGTGGCGCTGGGCGCGACAGGCACCGGACCGCCGGTGTAGGTCGTCCCACTCCTGACAGCCACCGGCCTCAAATCGGTGTAGCTGGTGTTGGTGGGGGAGCCGTCGTTTGTCCCTGCGCAAGCCACGTAGACGTTGATCTTGACGGCCGTGATGCTCGTGCTCGCGGTATGCACGTCCCCGTAGGTGAAGGTCCCTTCCTGCCCGGCAGAGTTGTTGGCGTAGGTAATGTTGATGCCCCCACCGTCGCGGATGCACTCCCAGTCGGTCGTCGCGCCGGAGCAGCCCGTCCGCGTGCCGGGCAGGGTGTGTGTCCCTGCCCCGTCCGGCGCCAGATCCGTGGAGGTGGGCGAGGTTCGGAAGGAGGCGCCGATGATGCCCGCGCGAACGTATAGCTCCCAGTTGTCGCCGTTCGAGGCGAAGGTCCGGTCGGTGGTCCCGACGTCCCCAGCCGTCACGTCCGTCAGTGCGTAGCGCCTGTTCGAGGCGGTGGGGGAGAAGCTGCCATAGGTCACGTCCACCTGGTCATCCGCGCCGAGCCACCAGCGCTGGTCGTCCGCGCCCTCGAGTGCCACCACGCGCTCCACCGTGCTGCCGGCGGGCAGGGCGTTGTCGACCCGCACCCACCAGGTCGCATCGCTCGCGTCGAGGTCCTGGAGCAGACCACCGTCGATCGATGCGCCTGCTCCCGTCGACGCCATGAAGCCGTGCTCGATGAGGGCGTCCGCGTTGACCGTGACGGGGGCATGTGTGCCCGCAGGCACCGTGGTCTCCCCGTCGTTGCGGACCTCGATGGCGAGCTCGGGCGCCTCCTGTGCCTCCTGAGCTGAGGCGACCGGTGTGCCGGCGTGCAGCAGCCCGAGGGCGGCGGTGCCGAGGACTGCGACGGAGAGGAGGCGCTGCATGGGCTATCCCCGCGGCCAGAGGCGGGTGACGAGCAGGGACGTCGCCACGAGGATCTGGACCGCGACCAGTGCGAGGACCGCGACCGCGGGCCACAGCCCCAATGAGGCCACCCAGAAGGCGATCAGCGGCGCGGCCAGCAGCACGGGCCGCACGGCCCGGAGGTATGACAGGTAGTAGACCAACGCCCCGACCGCCAGCATAAGGACCGCCCAGAGGATGATGCCCGTCCCCACCGCTGGCATCCCGACGACCCTGCCGAGGGCCCGCAGGTCCACCCCCACCGTGGAGGAGGCCCCCGTGTCCTCGATGGAGGTCCCGGCCCCGGGCAGCTCCTCAGGACGGGCCTCGCGCAGCAGCGTGTTGGCAAAGAGAGCGGGCATGCGGCCCAGGAGTGCGGGTGCGGCGGCCTGCACGAGCGCGGCCCCCTCGATGGTGATCAAGCCCCCCTGGACGTACGCGCCGGCGTCGATGTCCGGGTCTTCCCGCTCGAGGCCCTGCAGGAGCGCGGGCAGACGGCTGGCCATCACCACGGCCGCCGCGTCGGTGTCGTCGGCGTCGCGCCACGTAAGGCCGGCGGTGACCTCCTGTGGGTCGGTGTTGAGGACGGGAGACTCGATGATGCTCGCCGTGTAGGTCCCTTCCCACGTGGCGGTGTCCGGGGGGAGATACAGGGCGAAGAGCGCGTGGCCGGTGAGCGGCGGGTTCATGCGGACGAGGACCGCGTCGGTCGCGTCCGTGAGCTGCGCGATCAGGCCGTCGGGGCCCGCCTCCCCTCCCTCCGCGGCGTAGGTGCCGAGGAGGAGCACGTCATCGGTGATGAAGGCGTGCCGGAAGGCTTCGACCTCGAAGAGCGCGAGGCGCGTGAAGGCCGTCTGCGCGGGTGCCGCCCCGAGAAGCAGCAGCCCCAACGCGGCCACGGCAGCGATGCGCATGGCACGCCTCCCTCCACCTTCAACCCCAGACCTGGATCCGCTGGCCCACGGCTTCAGGCTGCAATCGCTGGGTCATGGCTGGTCCCTCCGTTGCTTTGGCGAGGGACCAGGGATACGGGTGCACCCCTGGCCCCTCCCAAAGCGCCGAGTGGGTCTCCTACCGGAAGCCGCCGCCCACGGCCGGGCCAGCCTTGTCCTTGCGGCCGCCAACGCGACTGCGCACCGCGCCGACGCCGGTGCCGAGCAGCTGCAACATGTAGGCGATCGTCACCAACGACAGGGCGGTGGTCACGCCGATATAGCGGGGTGCGGGTTCAAAGACCTCCCGCACCTGACCCTCGAAGGCGGTGATGACCGGAATCAGGATCACCATGACCGTGACCTCGATCACCGTCTGCATCGCGCTCTCGGCCCCACCGCCCCCGGACATGAGCCCGGCGCGCATGGCCGCCCCGCCCAACGCCGCCCCGATCACGCTGATGAGCAGGAAGAAGGGGATGATCGTGAAGATCGTCAGCTTCGTCGAGTCCTCGAGCGGCTTGAGATAGGACACCGTGGCGGTGCCCGTCCCCGTGATCGTCCGTGTCGTGGCGTTGTAGGTCACGGCCGTCCCGTCGTCCGTGCTCATGCTGGTCGTGTCGGCATAGAAGTGGCCCGGCTCGGGGATCGTCGCGGTCCCCGCTACCAGAGCGATCGTCGCGGGGTCGGAGCCCGCGTCGGTGAGCGGTCCCTCCACGATGATCAGGCCGAGCAGTCCGACCACGACAGCGAACACCGTCCCCAACGTCGCCGTCATCCGTACGCTCTTCATGGCGCACGCTCCTTTCCTCCCCATCCTTTCAGTGGCCGCCCTAGTGCGGCATGCGCGGGGGAGGAATAGCGTGCCGCAATCGTGGCCCGCATCGCTACTGTCGGATGAGACAGTGCCCGAAAGGGTCTCGAGGGAGGCTTCCGGTAGTCCATGGCCGGGGGCACGGCCTTCATACTGTCCTATCAGACAGTGTCGGAGAGAGGCACGTACGTTAGATACTATGGGGGCCGCCGGGCCCGCTGGAGCGTGCCCCGCGCACCTTGCCATGATGGACATCGGCGCAACCATCGTTGAGATCCAGCGCTCCCGCGGCTACACGTGGGGACAGATGGCGCGCGAGCTGGGCGTCTCGGAGAGCGAGCTCTCCCGCTATCGGCGCGGCGTCCGGGTCCCCTCGGCCCTCGTGGCCCAGCGCATCTACAAGGCGGCCCTCGGCCCACGTCCCGACTGGGACGTGCTCGAGGAGGCCGCCCCTCTGCTGACCGCGGCGCTGCGGGACACCGGCACGGATCGCGTCAAGGTGCGGGTGCGTCAGCCAGCCCCACAGCGCTTGCCCTCGGGCGGTCGCTGGATCCCCGGGCTGATCCCCCTGGTGGAGGACGACGAGGAGGAGCTGCGGTGAAGGCCCTGGTCGTGTCCCGCGATGCCACCCTGGAGGAGCGCAAGCTCAAGCGCACCGGGGCCGTCCTGTTGGACGACAGGGCCCAGGCCATATACGTCACCCCGACCGTGATCCGCCGGGGGATGGTGCTGCTCTCCGACGAGCAGCTGCCCCCCGTGCGCATGCCCTGGCAGTCCCCTGACGAGGTACGGATCACGCAGGGCCTCCTGAATCGGGTGATCGCCGACCGCTCCCGGGCGGTCAGGCTCGGAGACCACAGCCTCGGCTCCGCCACGCTGCACTGGCTCCGTGTCATCACGGTCGGCGTCGTGGTGCTGGGACTCCTCCTGGCGTTCCTCGTCGTGGTCGTGGGCATGCCGCAGCTGCTCGACCTGCTCGAGCGCTAGCCATGGAGCCGTTCGTGAGGAAGGTGCGCGCCGTCCTGCGGGCCCTGGTGCGCAGGGCCGGGCAGCAGGGGCCGGCCGCCTACTACATTGAGTATGGCCGGGCCATCGTCGCGGGCCACCTGCCCCGCGACGTTGAGCCGGCTGAGGAGCTGCTCTGGAACGAGGGGGCCACCGCCCTGCTGGTCCGGGGCAAGGAATGTGGGAAGCTCACCGTCGCCCATGACGAGTGGCACTACCTCACCGTGGACGACGTCTTCCCCGTGACGGCGCTCGGCGCCGCGGCACGGGCTAGGGCGAGCGGCAAGGCAAAGGCGCGGGCCAAGGAGGCCGATGAGGGCACGGTCCACGGCTTCCTGGACGTGGTGACGTTCGGGCGCTTCGGCCACCTCACGGGCCAGACACCCACGAGCTTCTACCACACCTATCAGGCACGCGACCTGGCCCACACCTTCGAGGGGGGACGCCTCACCGATGCCGTCCAGGGGCTGAAGGCTTCGCTGATCTGGCTCGCCGTCGCCATGCTGGGCGCCATCGTCCTACTGGGCTTCGCCCTGCGAGGAGGGGGCTAACGGATGGAGGAGCAGCGCAACGGCTCGACACCCCTCACCGAGGAGGGCTTCCAGGCCGGGGGACGCTCCGGCATCGACGCCGGCGAGTTCCTGGACCCGGGCGACGAGTTCTGGGGAATGCTCATGCGCTCGGCCATGAACCGCTCGCGGCAGGTGGCCTGGCTGAACGCCTTCGAGACCGCGATCGCCTACGAAGACGCCGAGACGACCCACTCGCTGCTGAGCCTGCTGGTGCTGAGCTCGGCGGAGGACGGACGTGCCCGCCAGGACGCCCTCGCCGCCATGACCCAGCAGCGCCCGCCCTTCGCCGGCGGCCCGCGCCGCCGCGGCGGGTTCTTCTCGCGGCTCGGCAAGGGAGGCAAGCAGGAGGAGGCCAATGAGCCCGCTGCGGACGCGCGCTAGCCGCATGCGGTTGCCCTTGGGGCGTATCCGCGTGGGCGGCGGTGGTGGCTCGACGCCCGTCGGTCCGAGCTCGAGCGTCCAGCCCTATGGGATCCACGCCTACGTCGGCCCCTTCGGCGCCGGCAAGACACTCCTGGCGCTCCACCACGCCTATCCCTATCGCGGCCGGCCCTGCGCGGGCCTCTGCGGCGTCCGCGGCTGCCCCGAGACGTGGGACGTCTTCACCAACCTGCCCTCCACCTGGTCCTGGGCAAAGCCCCTGCACGTGGCGGGCCAGTTCCTGGGCAGCACCGAGAACGTGCCCGACCACGCGGTGATCCTGCTGGATGAGGGCTACCAGTACATCGATACCCAGAACCAGATGAGCGGCGCCCAGCGCGCCCTCACCAACCGCCTCATGCAGGTCCGCCACAAGACCCTCAAGGTCCTCATCAGCGCCCAGTCCTTCGACTTCGTGGCACGCCGCATCCGCGGCCAGGCCGCGCGCACCTACAACTGCTGGAACCCCGACCAGGAAGGCCACCGCGTCTACGCCGCCGTCTACACCGGCGCCGTCGGATGGATGCCCCCCTGGATGCGCTCGTCGGGCATGGTCTACGACGGTATCCGGGTCTGGCAGACCACCAGCTCGCGCCACCTGTACGACACACGCAAGGACCTGGCCGACGCCCGCGGGGAGATGCGCAAGCCCGCAGCAGACAAGCGCCGTGCCTTCACCGACCCCAACGGCAACGTCTTCTTCCCCACCGTCTCCGAGCTCGTCGAGACCGCCCTCGCCCAGCGCGTCCAGCAGGGAAAGCGTGGCTTCTCCCCCACCGACCTCGCCCGCGATATCCAGTCCGCCGGCACCTCCATCACCGCCGCCGAGGTCGAGGCCATCCTCCTCACCGCCGGCTTCGAGACCGGCCCCGACGGCGCATTGCTGCTATGAAGCGCGCCATGCGAGGCTCAGAGAGCGCGAATATGAATAAGGAGCATGCCAAGCACGAGGTCGCTAAATTTCCGAATTCGTTCTAGTCAGTTGAACGGAGGGGACAGCGGCTAGAATCGGGCCACCGAACAAGCATGACCAATCGAAATCAATCACACGACACAATCAGGGGCAGGATCGCTCAGGAGTATTTCAACCTACCTCCCCTCAGATGCCTGTTCTGTAAGTTAGAAGCACCCATAGTCACAGAAAGGGTTGCTCGTGTCGTCACCGAGTTCAGGCACGGTCAGTTCCGCACCGATGTCACTGCACTGACCCAGCAGGGAGAAGTTGTCGGCGTTGTAGAGGTCATCAACACGAACCCGCCCAATGAACAGACCCTTACCTCACAGTCGGAATTGGAGTCCGCCTTCTATGTCACATTGGACGCCCTTGGCAACGGATTTTCCGGATACTGCTCGCCGTTCTGCTGGAGGAACCGGAACGAGGCGAACGCCTCGCCATGGAGTGTTCCAGCTTGCGCAGACTGCGGACGGCCCTATCACACGATGGAGTACCAGTACCGGCTCGTGAATTGGGAGAGTCCCAGCGACGAGATCTGCATCGAGTGCGCCGCTAGGACAATGGGTGGCCAATGGCGCTCTCCTGGGGAACTCGCTATGGGCGATCCAGAGGACCGCATTCCCGACACGGATTCGGATGTGCTCGATCTGTTTCTTTCGTTCTCCGACGCAGATTTCCGGGCCATGGTCTGGACCGATAGAACTGCGACACCAGGATCGGCCCGTACGCCTGAAACGGAGACGGCGGCTCGCTTGGATCAAGTAGAGGCTGCCTTCGACTCGGGAAGCTGGAACGGTGGCCAGGCGCTACTCCAACCCATCGGCGCACCCGCATGGGACAGGCCACCCGGTCCTGCATTGTTCGCGTGGGACCACGACAACTGCGTTCGGACTGCACTCGCTTGGCGTCGCCTGAGAGAGTATCGGCTTAGCTGCCTGCCGCCCTCAATTCGGGAAGCCATCCAGAAACGTGCAGCGCTTCCCGAGGTCGCGACCGGGGCTACCCCGACGGTAGTGACTCATAGGGGGTTCCCTGATGGGCGGTTTACGTCCTGCGGGATTGATAGAGACCAGACCGATGAGCCGATAATTGCGACAATGCAAGAGCAGCCCACGTGTGCCTTGTGTCGTGACTCCTAAGATGGCCAGGCATCTACAGACGCATGAACTGGGAAGAATAGGAGAGGATGTTTGCGATTGGAGTATGGCTCTCCACAAAGTCGCCAAGGAGGATCGTTGGGTAAATGTAACTTGAAACAACGGCTATCACCCCCAGGCCTCGGCAGATGTTAGTCAATCGCGCTCCCATCGCGAGTCAGCGAGCTCGCTACATCCTAATCAAGTTGGGCATTGCCGCTGCCTTTATGGTCTGCCTGTTTGCGGCTGTTGCCACATCCGATCTTCCCGTTTCCGCTAGCAGCCACGGCTGCGACAACGAGATTGCTGTGCCCGGCCAGGAAACCCTGCTGATCGCCGATTGCGAAACGCTGCTTGATGCCAAAACAAGTCTTGATCCAGACAACGTGCTGGACTGGAGCGCCAACACGCTCATCGCCGACTGGGAAGGCATCTCCGTGTCGAACGGTAGGGTCGCGCGCCTCACTGCGACTGGGAAGGGACTCAGAGGTGAGATCCCAGCTCAACTGGGCGACTTGGCTGCTCTTACGCACCTCTCCCTTCAAGGCAACGATCTCACCGGTCCGATCCCAGCGGAGCTCGGCAACCTGACCGACCTGACGCAGCTCTACCTCAACGACAACGATCTCACCGGCCCGATCCCGGCTGAGCTGGGCAACCTCACCGGCCTTACGCGCATCTACCTCCACAACAACGAGCTCGCCGGCCCGATCCCGCCGGACCTGGGCAACCTCACCGGTCTGACCCTCCTCTATCTCTATAACAACGATCTCACCGGCCCGATCCCGGCTGAGCTGGGCAACCTCACCGGCCTTACGCGCATCTACCTCCACAACAACGAGCTCGCCGGCCCGATCCCGCCGGACCTGGGCAACCTCACCGGTCTGACCCTCCTCTATCTCTATAACAACCAGCTCGCCGGCCCGATCCCGGCTGAGCTGGGCAACCTGACCGACCTGACGCAGCTCTACCTCTACAACAACGAGCTGACCGGCCCGATCCCTCCTGAGCTGAGCAACCTCGGCAACTTGACCATCCTCCACGTCTTAAACAACCAGCTCGCCGGCCCGATCCCTCCTGAGCTGGGCAACCTGACCGACCTGACACGCATCTACCTCAGCGACAATGAACTCGCCGGCCCGATCCCGCCAGAGCTGGGCAACCTGACCGACCTGACGAACCTCCAACTTCAAGGCAACGAACTCACCGGTCCGATCCCCGCGGAGCTCGGCAACCTATCCGACTTGACAAGGCTCTACCTCAACGACAACGAGCTCACCGGCCCGATCCCGCCGGAGCTGGGCAACCTCACCGACCTTACGCATTTCTACCTCAACAACAATCGGCTCGCCGGCCCGATCCCGGCTGAGCTGGGCAACCTCGGCAACTTGACCACGCTCCACCTCAGCGACAATGAACTCGCCGGCCCGATCCAGCCGGAGCTGGGCAACCTGACCGACCTTACGCGCATCTACCTCCACAACAACGAGCTGACCGGCCCGATTCCGCCGGAGCTGGGCAACCTCACCGGTCTGACCAGCCTCTACCTCTACAACAACGAGCTCACCGGCCCGATCCCGGCTGAGTTGGGCAACTCGACCGAGCTGACGGAGCTCTACCTCTACAGCAACGAGCTGACCGGCCCGATCCCGGCTGAGCTGGGCAACCTCGGCAACTTGACCACGCTCCACTTCAGCGACAACCAGCTCGCCGGCCCGATCCCGCCGGAGCTGGGCAACCTCACCGACCTTACGCGCATCTACCTCAGCGACAATGAACTCGCCGGCCCGATCCCGCCGGAGCTGGGCAACCTCACCGACCTTACGGTCTTAAGCCTCCACAACAATCGGCTCGCCGGCCCGATCCCGCCGGAGCTGGGCAACCTCACCGACCTTACGCAGCTCTACCTCAGCAACAATGAACTCGCCGGCCCGATTCCGCCGGAGCTGGGCAACCTCACCGACCTTACGCAGCTCTACCTCTACAACAACGAGCTCGCCGGCCCGATCCCGCCAGAGCTGGGCAACCTCACCGGTCTGACCATCCTCTATCTCTATAACAACCAGCTCGCCGGCCCGATCCCGGCTGAGCTGGGCAACCTCACCGACCTTACGCAGCTCTACCTCTACAACAACGAGCTCGCCGGCCCGATCCCGCCGGAGCTGGGCAACCTCACCGGTCTGACCCTCCTCTATCTCTATAACAACCAGCTCGCCGGTCCTATTCCTCCCGAGCTGGGCACCCTGACCGAGCTGACGCAGCTCTACCTCAGCGACAATGAGCTCACCGGTCCTATCCCTGATGGGCTGGGCAACCTGACCAACCTGACGGTCTTAAATCTCCACAACAATGAAGTCACCGGTCCTATTCCTCCCGAGCTGGGTGAGCTCACTGAGCTAGTCGAGCTTACCCTGAACAACAACGAACTCACCGGTCCTATTCCTCCCGAGCTGGGCACCCTGACCGAGCTGACGCAGCTCTACCTCAGCGACAATGAGCTCACCGGTCCTATCCCTGATGGGCTGGGCAACCTGACCAACCTGACGGTCTTAAATCTCCACAACAATGAAGTCACCGGTCCTATTCCTCCCGAGCTGGGTGAGCTCACTGAGCTAGTCGAGCTTACCCTGAACAACAACGAACTCACCGGTCCTATCCCTGCAGAGCTGGGCACCCTGACCGAGCTGACGCAGCTCTACCTCAGCGACAATGAGCTCACCGGTCCTATCCCTGATGGGCTGGGCAACCTGACCAACCTGACGGTCTTAAATCTCCACAACAATGAAGTCACCGGTCCTATTCCTCCCGAGCTGGGTGAGCTCACTGAGCTAGTCGAGCTTACCCTGAACAACAACGAACTCACCGGTCCTATCCCTGCAGAGCTGGGCACCCTGACCGAGCTGACGCAGCTCTACCTCAGCGACAACCAGCTCACCGGTCCTATCCCTGATGGGCTGGGCAACCTGACCGAGCTGACGCAGCTCTACCTCAGCGACAACCAGCTCACCGGTCCTATCCCTGATGGGCTGGGTGAGCTCACTGAGCTAGTCGAGCTTACCCTGAACAACAACGAACTCACCGGTCCTATTCCTCCCGAGCTGGGTGAGCTCACTGAGCTAGTCGAGCTTACCCTGAACAACAACGAACTCACCGGTCCTATCCCTGCAGAGCTGGGCAACCTCATCAACCTGACGGTTCTCAGCTTGAATGCGAATGGGCTGAGTGGTCCGCTCCCTCCCGAGCTGGGGTACCTGACGGACCTGACCGAGCTTCACCTCGGCGGCAACCGGCTCACCGGCACCATCCCCGCAGCATGGGATGACCTGACCGCGTTGACAGTCCTCGACCTCGGTGGCAACCAGCTAACCGGCCCCATCCCCGTAGCGCTGCGTGACCTCGTCCACTTAACAGACCTCGATGTCGGCCGCGACAGAACCACGAGGTCCGACCTTGTTGAATTGGACGATACGTCGACGGCCGAGCACACGGCAGAGACCACCGGGCCGATGCCCTCGATGACGAATGATCGTGGCCCACAACTTTCTGCGCTGGCCCTGGCGCTCGTAGCCATCGGCGGTATGGCGATTAGCTCAATCACCGGGGGCGTGGTAGTAGCCGGGGTGCAACGTAAGTGGGGCTGGACGAGGTTCTTGTGGGGAGCCGACAGTCTGCCGACAACGATGGCACGAGGGGTAGCCACGGCGGTGCGTTGGCTGCATAGATCGCTCGATTCCACAGCTCGTGCCCTAGCTACGGCCGCCCATATAGCGGCGCTATGGGTGTTCGATCGGTCACCCAGATCCATAGCCCACGACGTGACCGCCGTGGTCCGAAAGGTGGTGCGAACGGTGAGGCGAAACGACTAGATGTGGCCGCCTGGTGCACCGCATTCCCAGAGTCTACACGCGACCCAACCTTTGAAGACGTCTATCAGGAATGGGTACAGCTGAGGACGGATGCAAGCGTGTCTGTCGGCCGGGCGGATTTGGTTGACCGCAGCCAGCTTCACATGTTCCTACTATCGCTCTCAAGTGCCAACATGCCTCTGGCAGATTGGCTGGACCGCCTTAATGATGGCATAGGCGTGACTACGTACCTGGCGAGCCGTCCCCGACATCCAGAGGATCTCGCCAATTGGAAAATGATTCGGAGTCAATGTGAACCGGGAGAATCACTGGAGAAGCTCACACTGGGTAACTTCGCTAACGGCCGAGGGCACCCTCCCGTAGTCACCCTGACTTCGCAGTCGTCGTCATGCCGCGCGGGCGCCCGGTCGTGGGCCTCCAACTGCATACACTCCTCGCAGGAGCACCAAGGCCCGTCGCGGAACTCGAAGAATGCCAGCCCTTCCAACCTCGTCATTCCCGCGCCTTCACGGTGTCGCCGGCCAGCCGCAGTGGATGCAGCGGGCCTCGCGGTACAGCGGGTTGCGGTCGTCGAGGCGCAGGTCGTTCAGGGCATGGGGGATGCGACGAATGTCCATCTGGCCGCCTACTTTGCCACAACCGACCAGACTCGCCTAACTCGCCCGACCGGTCAGGGAGAAAGGACCCTTTTTCAGGGGCTGTCCGGTGCATGGCCAGCATCACCGTGCGCAATCTCGAAGATGGACTGAAACACCGGCTGCGAATCCGGGCAGCTGGGCAAGGCTGGCGGGGGTGGCGGCAAGGCCGAAGCTGGGCCGATGAAGGTGCGCGTGCCGACGCAGCGGCAGCTGGACAAGGCTAGTGCGGCAGAAGCTAAGGCCCCTCTGACGCCCGGGTGCCTTCTCGGGAAGAGGGGATAACTGGCGCGGGCAGGAATGAGCCTCAGACAGACGTAGCACCGACCTGCCGGTGTCTCGGTGTCCAGGCACGCAGGCTGTTGACGCTTACCTCGATCCGGGTGCCTTCTGCGTGAATGGGCCGGACTACTAGGACGCCTTTCCTGATAGCGTCATGCAGGCCGGGTAGCGTCACGCCCTTGTCGCGAGCGGCCTGGGCGGAAGGCACCCAGGTATCGCTGAACGGGTCACGGGTGTCACCATCCCCGTTGTGCAACACGTGTCCCTGTCGAGCGCCGAGCCGATCGTCCATGTCGGAGATGGCCTGGAACAGGGGAGATTCCCAGACCTCTTTCGTCACCCTGCCATTGGTTGGCTTCAGGAGTGCGCTCTTCGGGCCCAGGAAGCGATTGCCAAAGATGTCCCAGTCCATGTTATGGCGGAACGCGCCGACCGCTCGCTTGAGGATGCCGGCCTCCTCATCGCTGAGCTGCGTAAGGTCAAGCACCTTCCCTTCGAGGGTCGTGTACGTCGATTGTGTCGTCAGGTTAGTCATCTTCAGGACTCCCCAAGTTCCTATGCCAAAAGCATATACGTTACGCAGTATCCTAAAGCAGACTGCTTTATGCAATCAGCGGGGCCCAGTGATGGTTTCGGGAATCCCTGCCACCTCGATGTAGATGGCGTCTTGTCGGAACGCCTGCTTCGCCCAATCGACGACCCCGAGCCACGCCGCCAACTGGCGCCAACCATCGAGCGCAACGGTGTAGCGCCTGGAGTGGTCGGTAACGACGTTCCCCCTGTCATCCTTCCAACCACCGAACACACCCGACTCCCGGCTGTAGCCCCCAAGGGCGGCCAAACGTGCTTGCAACTCCCGCCACGTCGATGCACTGAACGGGCGTCCCTCGTTGTCTCGGGTTGGGAGCAGCATCTGAGTCTTTATCACCGGCCAGACCCTCTTCATTTCGTTGCCGGTATTATAAAGTATGTATACCACATAATCAAGTTATCTAACTTTACTATTATGGAGCTTTGACAGCACTTCACGCAGGGTGACGCGCCTGGCGACCGTCGCCATGCGTGCCTCAGTTGCGGTCAACGGCTAGACGGGGAGAAAGGGTCGTTTTTAGGCCACCCCCGCGCAGAGGGCCTCTACCGGCAGGAAAGGGGGGTCAACTAGCGCACCCCCCTTTTTCGAGGCACCCTATCGAGGCTTCCCTTCGGCCGCCCAGGGCGCCGCCCGTTCGCCGCAGCTCGCGCCAGCCCCTCGCGGGTGCGCTCACGGATCAGCTCGCGCTCAAACTCCGCCACCGCGGACAGGATCTGCAGCACCATGCGCCCCAGCGCTCCCGTCGTGTCCACCGGCTGCGTGATTGAGACGAAGCCCTTCCCGCGCCGCTCTAGGTGCTCCAGGTCCGCCAGCATCATCACCGTGGATCGCCAGGCCCTATCCAGCCGGACGATGGCCACGACGTCGTACCCGCCTGCATCGAGCAGCCGGCGCCACTGTGTGCGGGCCCGCATGTCCACTGCCGACGCACGGTCGACATACTCGCCGGCAACCTCGTGCCCGTGCTGGCTCGCCCAGGCCCGGAGCCCATAGAGCTGCGTCTCTGGGTCCTGGTCCTTGTCAGCCGTCGAGACCCTGGCGTAGAGCGCTGCTCTCATGCGAGCAGCTCCACGACCTCGACTTGGCGGGCCGTCAGGGTCACCGATGAGGGCATCGTCACAGCACACCTGCGAAGGGTGGACGTTCCCCCTGCCGGTTGCTGTATTCGGCGATCGGCGTGTACTTCCACAGGAACCGATTGAAGTACCTGGCGAAGTCCTTTAGCCGCCCCTCGGTCCAGTCGTAACGCACACGCGGACGCCCATCGAGGGAGTTGAGCGAGACGACGGGCTGGCAGAATGGCTCGGCGCCGAGCTCCACGACCTTCCGGCCCTGCCTCGTAGATCGGGGGCTGAGGCCCGGTCGACGTAGACGCGCGCCTCTTGAGCTCCAGAGGACCTGGCGCAACTGGTACAGCTGCGTCTCAGGGTCCTGGCCCTTGTCGTCGGTCGAGACGCGGGCGTAGAGGGCGGGTCTCATCCGGGCACCTCCAGGACCCAGGGAGAGGGTAGTGTTAGAGGTCATCTAACTGCCGTCCCCGCAGAAACCGAGCCACCACTGCCGGTACGACCCCATTGCCAAGGGCGCGCAGCTCGTCCACCCGATGGGGATACCCATCAACCACTCGACCCAGCGCGGGTTCAGCTTCCCACCAACCGTCGTTGGGAGCGCGGGTGCATGGCGTCCTCCCGCCTCGTGGTCTGGGTCCAGCCCCTTCTCCCCATCGCTCGCCCTGGGCGTCGGCCACCGCGCCCGTTCCACCATGTTCACCTGGTCGGGCAGGTAGAAGTCCGTCGAGGCCCGTTCCGAGCCGTTGGCGAACGTCAGGCCCCCCTTCCCATCGTTCGCCCTTGGCGTGCGCCACCAGCCCCTCCTGGCCGCTCCCAGCAACGTAGGATTGCCCCTCATGTACGTCGCGCTCTGTCGCTCGCTGTCCGCCGCGGTCGGGGTGGGCCAGAGTCCCTGCCTCGCCATGCCTTCCAGGCTCAGGCGCACCGTTGCTCCTGGGCTCGGGGAGCGGTTCTGTGGGTGCCGCGACACCACCGGAGTAGGCAAGGCACCACCAGCGCCAACGGAGGTGTGGGGCACCAACGGCGGCAGCCGGTACAGATGCCCACCGCGCGTCATACCCGATGCCGGCAAGGTCAGCCAGGACGGTGTAAGCGTATGCCGGTGCCACCCCGTCTCGGAGATCAATGCCAGCGTTCTCCAGGAGCACGTAGTGGGGTCGAACCTCGCGAACGACTCGGAGGGTGTCCGGCCATAGGTTGCGCTCGTCAGCATCGCCGGCCCGCCGTCCAGCGATGGAGTGCGGCTGGCACGGGAAGCCCGCAGTGACGATATCCACGGCCCCACTCCAGGGGCCTCCGTCGAAGGTGCGGACATCGTCCCAGAGGGGAGCGTCGTCGAGGTGGCCGTCGGCGATGCGTGCCCGGATGACCGCCTGCGCGTAGGGCTCGCGCTCGACATAGCAGACGGTGCGCACATCGAGCCCTGCGAGCCGGAGCCCGAGGCTGAAGCCTCCGTAGCCGCTGAAGAGGCTGAGCTCATGGAGGGGGCGTGGACCCATGTCACGCCACCACCTCTGCCGCGGCGTGGAACAACGGCGCATCACCGATGACTCGCTGGCGCGCGAGCTCGACGTACTCCGGGTTCAGCTCGATACCGATGAACGAGCGCCCATGCCGTAGTGCAACGACGCCCGTGGTGCCGCTGCCACAGAACGGGTCAAGCACGGTCGCTGGGACCGGCTCGGCGTCGTGGTCGCAGGTGGGCTGCCAGCCGGTGGTTTGTGTCTTTACCGCCATCGCTCCCCGCTGCGCCCCACCCATCGAAGCATTAGAACTGGGAGAGTTGCCCCTGATTGAACCGGAATTGGGTCGCAATTCGATTGATTCCCTATCCACCGTCCGCTCCCACGGTGCGCCCGTCACGCCGCATGCGCCGCGCTCCGATGTGCCTGCCAGGATGCACGGCTCGACCAGCTTCTCTGGAAACGTGGCGAAGTGTGCGCCGTCTCCGCAGTACCAAACGAGCCTTCTAGAGGGGCGAAATGTGGGGTAGGCTGACGAGGCAATTGGCAGGAGCCGCATGATAATGCGTCAGAATCTCGCGGGTTCGAATCCCACTCCCTCCGCCACGCGCTCCCGGTCATTGCACGATATGGGCACGTTATGGCGCACGTTGTAGGCTATCCAGCACCATGAGGTTCGACGGCAAGGTCGCCATCGTCACCGGCGGGGCCAAGGGCATCGGCGCGGCCACCGTGCGTCGACTGCTGGCCGAGGGCGCGCGCGTTGCCATCGCCGACATCGACAGGGCCAACGGCCAGGCGCTGGCCGACGAGCTAGGCACCGACGCCGCGTTCGTCGGGACAGACGTAACGCGCGAGGACGACGTGTCGGCGATGTTCTCGGCCACGGTCGAGCGCTTCGGCGGCGTCGATATCCTCGTAAACAACGCCGCGGCCACCACCGGCCGATCGCTCGAGGACGCAGACCTGGCGTCCTGGCAGCGAGACCAGACCGTCGCGCTCCAGAGCGTCTACCTCTGTACGCGGCTCGGCCTGCCCCACCTGTTGCGCCGGACACCGGGTGCCAACATCGTGAACGTCTCGTCGGTCAACGGCATGATTGGCCTCGCACAGGACTCCTACAGCGCGGCCAAGGCGGCCGTGATCTCGCTGACCCGTACGGTGGCCGTGAAGTACGGCCCGCAGGGCGTGCGCTGCAACGCCGTGACGCCCGGCACCGTGCGTACGACGATTGGCATCAGTCGGGGTGGGGATGGCGACGCGGGTCCACCGGAGCGCGCCTACTTCGATCGCGTAGCTGCCCTCTACCCGCTGCGCCGCGTCGCCGAGCCCGAGGAGATCGCCGGCGCCATCGCCTTCCTGGCCTCGGACGACGCGTCGTTCGTCACGGGTGCGAGCCTCGTGGTCGACGGCGGGCTCACGGCTGGCACGGACCTCTTCGCCCGCCTGTCGGCCGGCGCGCGCATCGTCGAGGAGTAGCGTGCTGCCGTCGCGCGTCGCTTCGGCTAGAATCGATGTGATCCTCATGTCACAGTCCATCGAAGTCTCCCACGTGCTCCCCACGAGCCCGAAAGCCATCTATGAGGCGTGGCTCAACGAGGACGAGCACGCCGACATGACCGGCGGCGACGCCGCCTTCGACCCACGGGTCGGCGGACGCTTCACCGCATGGGACGGCTACATCAAGGGAACGATCCTGGAGCTGGAGCCGTCCAGGCGCATCGTCCAGGCGTGGCGGACCGTCGATTTCCCTGAGGACGCAGCCGACTCGCGCGTCGAGGTCCTGCTGGAGCCGATCCAGGATGGGACTATCCTGACGCTGCGCCACTCCGAGATCCCGGACGGCCAGGCCGCGGACGTCGAGATTGGCTGGGTCGAGTACTACTTCGAGCCCATGCTGGAGTACTTCGGGGCCGAGGACATTATCGAGTGAGTGGGTACGGCAGGGTGTACGCGGCCCGGACCGTGCCGAGCGGCGCCGAGGTTGGCTCCGCAGGCGCTCATGGTTCCCTTCGACGATGCTCAGGGCAAGCTAGCTCATCATGAGCGAACCATTGTCCGCTCGTCCTGAGCCTGCCTGCCCTGAGCCAGGCCGAAGGGTCGAAGGACGAGGCAGGGGTAGCCTCACCCCGGTCGTCAGCCCAAGGCCTGTCCTGGGTGGAGTCGAACGGCACGAGCTCCCAGGAGTCATATGCCGCTGATCGGTTACGTGAGCGACGAGCGCTACCTGGCCCTCGCCGACACCCAGGTCGAGTTCCTCGATGCCCGGGGCAACTCCTCAGAGGCGCGCTCGCGGGCCAGCGGCTCATTGCACGCGGACCTGCCCGCGGGCGACTACGACGTCGTGCTGTCCAGGCCAGGCTTCGGGTCGAAGCGCGTTCGCCTGGCGCTACCCGTCGCTGAGCCATACCAGTTCCGCCTGCTGCCCGAGCGCCTGCTGGGTTACGCGTGGCCCAAGGCCGTGCGCTCCGGTGAGTTCGCCGAGTTCCGCGTCCACTCGCCCGAGGCGTACAAGCTCACGCTGTGGCGTTACGGCATCGACAAGACGCTCGTGCGGCCAATCGGCTGGTACGACGAGCACGGACCTCGCGCGACCGTCCAGGTGAGCCCCGACGGGGACTACACCCAGACGGGCATCCGGTGGAACACGGTCGGCTACACGAGTCCCGACCACAAGCAGTACGTCGGCGCGCCGGAGCGCTCCGGCCTCTACTACTTCCACGCCAAGGGCGAGTCGGGCGCCTTCTTCTCCTTCTCCTGGGTGGTCGCCCCAGCCAAGCCCACCGCGAAGGTCGCCGTCGTCTGCTCCGACCTGAACTGGACGGCGTACAACAACTTCGGCGGGCGCTCAAACTACATCCACCCTCAGGGGCTACCGCCGACGCCCACCGTCTACGCCCGCAGCGAGCTGGTGCGCTACACCGACGGCACGTCCGCCGCGTACGTCGCCACGGAGCACCCCCGGCGCCAATCGCTGGACCGGCCCGAGCTCATCAACTTCGTGCCCGAGAGCGAGCAGGTGATCGACCCCATCGAGGGCCGCGCGCCGAACCACGTGGCGCCGGCGGAGTGGCGGCTCCTAGCCTGGCTAGAGCGCGAGGGCTTTGCCCACGACGTCTACACCGAGACGCAGCTTCACCACGGCGTGCTGGACCTCGACCGCTACGACGTTTTGATCCTCGGCCCGCACCCCGAATACTGGACGGCGCAGATGTACTTCGCGGTCAAGGCGTGGGTCCACGAGCGGGGCGGGCGGCTGATGTACCTGGGCGGCAACGGTATCAACGCCGAGGTGGAGCTGTTCGACGACGACACCATGGCCGTCCACAACTTCCCAGCCGATCACCTCGAGTCCGGCGGGTTCGACAGCCGATTCCACGCGCGCCGCGAGCCCGAGGCATCGCTCCTGGGGGTCGTGTACGACCGGCGCGGCATCATGACGGCGGCGCCCTACGAGGTGCGCGACGAGACGCACTGGGCGTTCGAGGGCACCGGCCTGCGCAACGGGGAGCGCTTCGGGACCGAGAGCCAACACATGCGCATCCCCGGCGGCGCATCCGGCCACGAGACGGACAAGATATCGCCCGCGCACTCGCCGAAGGGCACGCGGCTGCTGGCGAAGGGGCTGAATCCCGACGACGGCGGCGCGGAGATCGCCACCTACGAGATGCCGTCCGGTGGCGCCGTCTACGCGGCCGGGTCCATCTGTTACGTATCGTCGCTGCTGTGGGACGACGGCGTGTCGAAGGTCACCGCCAACGTCCTGCGCCGCTTCATGCGCTAGGCTGCGGACGGGGTAACGCCCGCGTATACTCGCGCCTGCCGCAGCCCGGTCCCCCTTCATCAACCGTCGGCGGGCCCTTCGTTCGCAAGCCCCCATGCAGCGCCAGGAGGTGATACCCATGCCCGAAGACATCGGCCTGTTCGAGGCCATCTACACCATGCGGGCCATCCGCCGTCAGCGTCCCGACCTCCCCGTTTCCGACGCCGACATCCGCAAGATCATCGAGGCTGGGACGCAGGCTCCCAACGGCGGCAACAACCAACCGTGGCGCTTCATCGTCGTGCGTGATCAGGCGATCAAAGACGAGCTGGGCCGCCTCTACCGAGACTCGGTGACCCAAGTGCTCGTCGCCCCCGACGTCTCGGGGACGAAGGCCGAGTGGTACCTGGGCGAGCACCTGGCCGAATCGCCCGCCATCATCATGGTCTACGCGATCCCCAGCAACGATCACCAGGGCAACCCGCGACCGCTGAGCGAAGGCGCGGCCGGCCGCCAGTTCGTCCCCGCCGTGCAGAACATGCTGCTCGCCTGCCGCGGCCTGGGCCTCGGCTCCAACTTCACCTCGGCCATCGGCGCCTTCCACGGTGCCGAGGTTGATGCGCTGCTCGGGGTACCGGATGGGGCGGTCTTCATCGTGATGCTGCCTATCGGCTACCCACAGGGCAAGCACGGACCCAAGACCCGCAGGCCGGTCGAGGAGGTGACGTTCGCCGACCGCTGGGGCGAGCCCATCCGCTTCGAGGCCGGCGCGACGGCCGGAGGCGGCGCATGACCATCGCCCCGCTCACGCCAACGAGGTCTGGGGCGCGGCTGATGCCGCTGCTGGTCGAGACCAAAGGGCCGACGTTCTACGGCGATGTGCTCACGCACATGCGGCCCCGCGCGTCCGTGGCCTCGCTGCACGGCAGCATCGAGGTCGACGACGGCGTGACCTTCCCCGCGGCGCGGCGCATCGGCAGGCGGCACTAGCCCATGCCCCGCCCCGAGCTGACCCACGACGCGTTCCTTGTCCTGGCTGCCCAAGCCGGGTTCGACCCCACCGATCCGCACCTCGTGGAGCTGTTCCCCGACGTGCGGTCGCTTCTCGAGCGGATCGCCCTGCTGGAGGCGCTCGACCCACAGGGTGCCGAGCCGATCCAGCACTTCGCGGCGGGTGAAGGGGCATAGCCATGGCCGACGCCTCGCTGACCGAGCTGTCGGCCGCCGAGCTGGGCGCGCGCATCCAGGCCCGCGAGGTGTCGCCCGTCGAGGTGACCGAAGCGTTCCTGGCGCGCATCGAGGCGACCGAGTCACGGTTGAACGCGTTCATCACGCGCACGCCTGAACGGGCGCTGGCCGACGCGAAGCAGGCCGAGGCGGAGATAGCGGCCGGCAATTCCCGCGGGGCGCTCCACGGCGTCCCCCTTGCGCTCAAGGACCTGTACTGGACGGCCGGCATCCGAACGACGTCGGGCTCCGTCGTCGAGACCGACTTCGTGCCGGACGAGGACTCCACGGCTGCCGCCAAATTACGCGCGGCCGGAACCGTGCTGCTGGGCAAGACCAACATGGTGGAGTTCGCCTACGGCGGCACGGAGCACAACGAGGCGTACGGGGCTCCGCAGAACCCATGGCGGCTCGGCCATATCACCGGCGGGTCGAGCAGCGGCTCCGGCGCTGCGGTCGCGGCGGGGCAGGCGGCGCTGGCACTCGGCACGGACACCGGCGGGTCGATTCGCATCCCCGCGGCTCTGTGCGGCATCTCAGGCCACAAGCCGACCTACGGCCTCGTGAGCAAGTTCGGCGTCACACCGCTCGGCTACAGCCTCGACCACGTCGGGCCGATGGCGCGCACGGTCGATGACCTGGCACTCGCCATGAACGTACTCGCCGGCTATGACCCTCGCGACCCGGCCTCGGCGAACCGTCCTACACAGGACTACGTCGCCGGCCTCGCCGGTGGCGTGGGCGGGCTGCGTATCGGTGTGCCATGGCACTACATCTCGGAGTTCCTCGATCCCGAGGTCGACGACGCCTTCCGTTCCGCGCTGGCCCAGCTCGGCGAGCTCGGGGCGACGGTGGAGGAGATCAAGGTGCCCGAGCTGTACTGGGCAAGCCTTCTCGGCAGCCCCACCACCGCGTCGGACGCGGCGTCGTTCCATGGCGACCGCATCATCGAGCGGGGCAGCGAGTACCACCCCGACATCCGCCGGCGCATCGAGACGGGGCGCTTCGTGCCAGGGTCGGCCTACGTGACGGCGCAGCGCATGCGAGCGCGCTACGCGTCGCGGCTCGCGGAGGTGTTCCGCGACTACGATCTCATCGCGACGCCCACGGCGGTGCTCCCCGCACCGCTTATCGGTGAGACGGTAACGGAAGTCGGTGGCAAGCCGGTGCCTCCGAACATGGGCATGTCCGTCACCGGCCGTATGACCCAGCCTTTCAACGTGAACGGGGCGCCTGCGGTCTCAGTACCGGCCGGGTTCTCTCAACTCGGTCTACCCATCGGGCTACAGCTCGTCGGCAAGCCGTGGGACGACGCTCTCGTGCTGCGCGCCGCGGCCGCTTATCAGCGGGCCACGGAGTGGCACACGCGCCGGCCGGAGATCTAGCTCACCAGGTGTGCCGGGCCGCCGTGCGAGCGCACGCCTAGGACCGTGGGACTGAGCGGAGCGCTAGGTCTTGTCGCGCCGCTCGCCGGGCGCCAGGACCCACACCATGCCGTCACGGACCTCGGCTTTGTAGGCCGTGGTGTCGATGGTGTAAAGATCGACGCACTTGCCGGTGGCCAAGTCGAACTGCGCCCCGTGGAGCGGGCACGAGACCTCGCCGCTGCGGATCATGCCGTCGGCCAGCGAGCCGAACAGGTGGGGGCATGAGTCCTCGAGGGCGTAGACGGCCTCCCCGTCCCAGAAGACCGCGATGCCGTGGAGACCGAATGAAGGGTGGCGGAAGTCGAACGCCTTGCCCTTGAGCCGCTTGAGCTCGTCGAGGCTTATCAGCTCGAATTCGTCCTGGGTGATGGTCATCTATCGCAACTCTCTCAGGCGGTTCATTGCAGTTCTAAGAGAGCGTCGCCTGCCTTGACGCTCTGGTCTTTTTTGATCTTGACGCCCTTGGCCACGCCGGAGTGCGCCATGCGGACGCTCTGCTCCATCTTCATGCTCTCGAGGACGCATATCTCGTCGCCCGGCGCCAGCGTCTGGCCCTTGACGACGGAGACGGACACCACGCGACCCGGCAACGGACAGCGCACGAGATTGTCGTCGCCCTGCAGGATGCCGCGAAGGCCCGGCTGCTCCTCCTTCGGCTTCGCGGCCCGCCGCACGGATCGGGGCCTCGGCTCGCCGCCACGCACGGCGGCCTCGAGCTCGACCACATAGGTCTCGCCGTCCACCTGGACTTCGACCGGGCTCTGATACACGTCGCCGACCTCGACGTCGTACCACTCGCCGTTGACGCGAACGCGAAGCCGGCGCATCAGCCTACGCCCCCGTTGAGGCGGCCAAGCAACGCCTGCCGTCTTCCATGCAGCTTCCAGCGGCTGGGCTGCGCGGCATCCTCGCGGTCTTGTGCGAGGGTCATCGCGACCGCGATCGCTGCCACGAGCTCCTTGCCGCTGCCCGACGCAGGCTCGCTAAGCAGCTGTTCGAGGAAGCCGTTGTGGTAGCGGGCCTGGACAAAGGCGGCGTGCGACAGCACACGGGCAATCAGCGGCTGGTTGGTCACGACCCCGCCGATCTGGTAGTCCTCGATGGCCTGTTTCATCCGGGCGATGGCGGCGGAACGGTCCTCGCCCCATACGATCAGCTTGGCCATCATCGGCTCGTAGTGCGGCAAGACCTCGTAGCCTTCGTACAACGCGGTATCGGTCCGCACGCCGTCCCCGGCCGGCTCCACGAGCCGGTCCACGACGCCATGCGTCGGCAACAGGGTTTCGGAGTCTTCGGGGTAGATACGCGCCTCGATGGCGGCCCCTCGGGCGCTGACGCCGCTCTGAGCCAACGGAAGAACCTCGCCGGCCGCGACCCGCAGCTGCAGCTCCACGAGGTCGAGGCCGGTCACCATCTCGGTGATGGGGTGCTCCACCTGGAGCCGCGTGTTCATCTCCAGGAAGTAGAACTCGCCATCTGGCGAGACCAGGTACTCGATGGTACCGGCGTTGGCATAGCCGATGGACCGGGCCAGCGCAACCGCCGACTTCAGAAGCGCCTGGCGAGTCTTGTCGTCGATCTTCGCGCAGGGCGTCTCCTCGATGACCTTTTGGTTGCGGCGTTGCACTGAGCAGTCACGCTCGAACAGGTGGATAGCGTTGCCGTGGGTGTCGCCGAAGACCTGCACCTCGACGTGGGACGCTCCGTCGACACGGCGTTCCAAGTAGACGCGCCGGGAGCCGAAGAAGTTCTCCGCTTGGTCGCGCGCCCTGGCGAGGGCTTCAGCGAGCGCTGCCTCGTGCTCGACCACGCGGATGCCCATACCGCCGCCACCGTCCGCGGCCTTCACCATGAGGGGATAGCCGATGCGCTGGGCCTCGACCATCGCATCGACGTCGTCGATCTCTCCGTCCGTCCCGGGGATGACCGGGACGCCCGCGGCCTTGGCCAGCTGTCGGGCCTGGGTCTTGTCGCCCATGCTGCGAATCACGTCGGCGGACGGGCCCACGAAGGCAATGCCCTCCTTGACGACCGCCTCGGCGAAGGCCGGGTTCTCGCTCAGAAAGCCGTAGCCGGGGTGGACCGCGTCCGCCTTCGCCTTCTTGGCGGCGCCGACGACCCGGTCGATGCGGAGGTAGCTGTCGCGCGCGGGCGCGTCGCCGATCTTGATGGCCTGGTCGGCCATCCGCACATGCAGCGCATCGGCGTCGGCTTCGGAGTACACCGCGACGGTCTCGATGCCGAGCCGCTTGCACGTGCGGATCACCCGGCACGCGATCTCTCCACGGTTGGCAATGAGGACCCGCTCGAACATGGGGCGCCAGTTTAGCAGGGCGGGCCGCGACACAGCCTATCCCCTGAGCCTGGGTTCGTCCCCTCCGGCTTCGCTCAGGACAGGCTTCGCGCCTCAGGACGAGCGGAGGAGGCCGCCCCTATTTGCGACGCTCGCGCAACTCCGACCACACGTCATCCGGCGATACGCCGGCGTCGGCCAGCAGCACCAGCGTGTGGTACATGAGGTCCGCGACCTCGCCTGCGATCGACGCGGTGTCGCGCGTGGCCCCCGCGATGGCCACCTCCGCACCCTCCTCCGCCACCTTCTGCGCTATGCGGCTGGCGCCGGCCTCGAAGAGCTCGGTCGTGTAGCTGCCCGCCGGACGTTCCTGCTGGCGCTGGCGAATGGTCTGGAACAGCTCGTCGAGCACGCCGGGGCCCGAGTCTTGAGCCTCGTAAGACACGGTCTGATCCAGCGGCGTAAAGAAGCACGAGGTGGAGCCCGTGTGGCACGCCGGGCCGTCGGCGCGCACCTGGAACAGCAACGTATCGCCGTCGCAATCGACCTGCGCCGACTCGACGTGCAGGATGCTGCCGGACGTCGCGCCCTTGTGCCACTGCTCCTCGCGGCTGCGGCTGTAGAAGTGCATCTCGCCGGAGTCAAGGGTACGGCGTAGGGCCTCCCGGTTCAGGTGCGCGACCATCAGCACCTGGCCCGAGGACGCGTCCTGGCAGACGGCGGTAACGAGGCCCTGCCCGTCCAGCTTCACTGTCGGCGTGCTCATGGTCATCCTCCTCGTGGCATCGCGGCGCCGAGCCCCAGCAGCGGCCCTAGCTCCGCGAGCGTTTCGATCACGTGGTCCGCTGGCAGCAGGTCCACCCCTGCCGGGGGCGGGAATGGACCCGCAGGCGTCCGGCGATCGCGTTGCAGGTGCACCGCTTGCATGCCCGCCAGCTTGGCGCCGTGGACGTCGTCGTAGGCCGAATCCCCGACGTACAGGACCTCCGCAGGCTCGACGCCCGCTAGCTCGCAGAAGGTTGCGAAAATGCGGGGGTCCGGCTTGTACACACGCGCACCCTCAGATGAGAGGACGAGTTCGAAGGCCCAGCCCTGGTTGGCGACCAGACCGTGGAGCCAACGATCGTCGGCGTTCGAGAGCACGGCGAGCCGCGTGTGCGATGCGAGGCCCGCGAGCGCGGGGGCACTGTCGACGAACGGCTGGCGAGTCGCGTGCGCATCGCCGCACGACTTGGCGGCAGCCACCGCGTCGCCGTCGAGACCAAGGTGGGCAAAGGTCTCGGCGAAGGCGTCGCGCCACGCCTCCTCGTAGCTGAGGAACGGCGGGCTTGCGTCAGGATCGGCCATATTGGTCCGCGCGTCGCGAAACCGCCTTTCGCGGGCGCTCCACTCGCGGTGGAGGTCCGCGCCGGAGATGTCCAACACCTGCTCGCGTGCGACCGCCTCGATCGACGCCTGCCACATGCCCGCGTCGTTCTGGGCAAGGGTGCCGAACATATCGAACGCGACGATACTCACGTCCGCGAGTGCCATCACGCCCCCGCCAAAGGCCGCATCGGCGCCCCGCGCTCGGCCATATAGCGCTTGGTGTCGGCCACCCGCATCTCGCCGTAGTGGTAGATGGTCGCCGCCAGGGCAGCATCCGCGTGGCCTATCGTCACCGCATCTAGCATGTGCTGGTTGCCCCCGGCCCCGCCGCTGGCAATGACCGGCACCGGGACCGCGTCCGCCACCGCGCGCGTCAGCTCCAGGTCGAAGCCGTCCAGCTGGCCATCGGCGTCCATGCTCGTCAGCAGCACCTCGCCGGCACCCAGGCCGGTCGCGTACGTCGCCCAACGCACCGCGTCGATGCCGGTCGGCGTCCTGCCACCGTGGACGTAGACCTCCCACCGGCTCTCGCCATCGAGGGCCAGGTCGCCGCGGCCGGGGTGGTCGCCGGGGAGCAAGCCAGCGTCGGCCCTCGGGCTACCCGGCGCCACGGCGCGGGCGTCAACGGCGACGACGATGCACTGGTTGCCGAACGCCGCCGAGGCCTCGGCCAGCAGGCCCGGCTCCAGCACCGCAGCGGTGTTGATGGACACCTTGTCGGCCCCCGCTTCGAGGAGTCGCCGGACGTCCGCGACGCTGCGCACGCCCCCACCCACGGTCAGCGGGATGAAGACCTGCTCGGACACGCGCTCGACCACGTCGATCATGGTGTCGCGACCGTCGGAGGAGGCGGTGATGTCGAGAAAGACCAGCTCGTCGGCGCCCTCACGGTCGTAGAAGGCGGCCAGCTCCACGGGGTCGCCGGCGTCGCGGAGGTTCACGAACGACACGCCTTTCACCACACGGCCCTTGTCGACGTCCAGGCAGGGAATGATGCGCTTGGTCAGCATGGCGGGTACGGCACGCTTGCCGCACCTCCATTGTGCCACGGGCCCATCAATCGCGGAGTGGGCGGCTAGGCGTCCGTCCACCGGACCTCGCCAAACAGGCCCGCGGGTCGGGGCCTCGCGGTGAAGTCCTCGTACTCGCGCCGCGACTCCTCCACCGTCGTGTCCGCCCCGTGGCCGGGGTAGACGCCGTGGCCGTCCGGCAGCGTCAGCAGGCGCTCGCTGATGCTGCCGACCAGCTGTGCGAAGGCGTCGGCCGAGCGGGTGTAGCCGGGGCCGCCAGGGAACAGCGTGTCGCCGGAGATCAGGCAATCGTCGACGACCAGGCAGACGCCACCGGGCGTGTGGCCGGGGGTGTGCAGCAGACGGATGGCGGTGCCTCCCACCTTCAGCGTCGCCCCGTGCTCCAGCAGAAACGCCGGCTTGCCGGGCAGGCGGTCGGCATCTGCCTCGTGCACGGCCACCGGTATGTCGCTGAGGCGCTTGAGGTCCTCGTAGCCCGCGATGTGGTCCGGGTGCGTGTGCGTGATCAGCGCCGCTTTCACCTGGAAGTCCTTCGCCTCGTCCAGCAGCCGCTCGATCTCGCCGGGGGCGTCCACGATGTACGCCTCCTTCGTGCGCGGGTCCGCGATCACGTACCCGTTGTTGTTGAACGAGCCCATGCTCGCGACCTTGAATAGCTGGACCCTGCCGTCGTGTACCAGTGCCACTGCGTCTCCTCGTTGCCGTCGCGGGATGCGGCCGCCGGCGCAGGATACGCGGGAGCGGCCAACGCGGCTAGAATGCGGGCCCATGGAGATCGAGCCCGGCATACACCAGATCACGGTCGGCGCGGAGCCCTTCGCCGGCTTCCCGCCGCCGAACGCCTTCCTCGTGGCGGGGACCGAGGCGTCGCTGCTTATCGACTGCGGCTGGGACGGGCAGGCGGACCACGACGAGCGCATGGCAGCCATCGATGCGGCGGGCGCGCCCCCACTCATCGAGATCATTCTGACCCACCGCCACCCTGACCACGCGGGCGGCGCCCTGCGCCTCCACCAGGCCACCAGCGTGCCGATGGCGTGCCATCCGCTGGACCGCGAGGCCATCGAGACCGACCGCCTCGGCGGCCAGGCGAGGGTTGGGCACGAGCTGGTGGGCGGCGAGCGCTACGACCTGGGCGGGCTGAGCGTCGAGGTCCTGTTCACGCCAGGCCACACCGTGGGGTGCGTGGCCCCGTGGGTGCCCGAGCGAGGCGCTCTCTTCGCGTCCGACACGGTCATGGGCATCTCAACGACGGTGGTGCGGCCGGGCGAGGGTGACCTGGCGCAGTACGCCGAGACTCTCGAGCGCATGCTGGCGCTGGACGCGAAGACCATCTACACGGGCCACGGGCCGGCAGTGCGCGACCCCGAACGGCGGCTTCGCGCGCTCATCGCCCACCGGGCCGAACGCGAGGCTGGGCTGCTGGCCGCGCTGGCCGATGGCGCGCGAGGCGCCGAGGAGATGCGCGACGCCCTCTACGGCGGGCTGTCCGAGCCTCGCCTACCCCTGGCGCTGGCCCAGGTCCGTAGCATGCTGGCCAAGCTCGCCGCCGAGGGCCTCGTCGCCGAGGATGCGGGTCGCTGGCGGCGTGCCTGACGCCGGAGTTACACTGCGCCGGCGACCCGATACCTTCAGCGAGGCCTTCGTGACCACCCTGGGAAAAGCATTTCCGACCACGGCGACCGTGAACGATGCAGGACACCTGAGCATCGGCGGTTGCGACGCGCTGGACCTGGCCCATGAGTTCGGCACCCCGCTGTACGTCTTCGACGAGGCGACGCTGCGCGGCATCACCAACGCCTTTAAAGGCGCCTTCGCCGAGCACTACCCCGCTTCCGAGGTCGTCTACGCGTGCAAGGCCTTCATCAACGTGCCGCTGGCCCGGCTGCTGGCCGCGTACGGCCTGGGGTTCGACGTCGTGTCCGGGGGCGAGGCCGCCGTGCTGCGCGCGGCTGGCGTTTCCCCTGAGCGTGTCTACTTCCACGGGAACAACAAGTCGCCGGAGGAGCTGCGCGAGGCGGTGGAGTGGGGCATAGGCCACATCGTCGTCGACGGCCTGAGCGAGATCGAGCTGCTGAACGCCGAGGCGGCACGCGCTGGGGTGGTGCAGCCCATCCTGCTGCGCGTCTCGCCCGGCGTGGACCCTCACACCCACCACCACACGACGACGGGCATCCTGGACAGCAAGTTCGGCATCCCCATCGAGACGGGCCAGGCGGAGGAGGCGGTGCGCCAGGCGGTGGCCGCGCCCAACCTCGACCTCCAGGGCCTTCACTTCCACCTGGGCTCGCCCATCTTCGAGCTCGCGCCCTACGCCCAGGCGATCGAGGTGACCCTGGCCTTCGCCTCCCGCATGCGCGAGGAGGGGCTGGAGTTGAAGCGCTTCAGCCCCGGCGGCGGCTTCGCTATCGCTTACACGGAGGCCGACGACCCGCCATCGCCCGCCGCCTACGCGGAGGTCATCTGCTCGGCGCTCAAACAGGGCTGCCGCGACTACGACCTGCCCGAGCCCGCTCTCGTCATCGAGCCCGGCCGCGCCATTTCCGGCCCGGCGGGCGTCGCGCTGTATACCGTCGGCGCCATCAAGGACGTGCCCGGCGTGCGTACCTACGTCTCCGTTGACGGCGGCATGGGCGACAACATTCGGCCGGCGCTCTACGACGCGACGTACGTCGCCCTGGTCGCGGACCGCGCGCTTGCACCCGCGACCGAGACGCTGACCATCGCCGGCAAGTACTGCGAGTCGGGCGACATTCTTGTCCACGATGCGAAGCTCGCGCCGGTGAAGGCGGGTGACACGATCGCGATACCTGCGTCGGGCGCTTACGCGCCCTCCATGGCCAGCGCCTACAACATGAACGGCCGGCCGGCGATCGTGCTCGTCCGGGACGGCGAGGCGACGCTGCTGCGGCGGCGTGAGTCCTACGCCGATCTCATCGCAGCCGACGCCGTCTAGGCATGGCACGCTTCGATGTCCGTGGCCACGAGGCCGCCGTTCGCCTGATCGAGCGCGGTATCGCCGAGCACCGGCTGCACCACGCATACCTGTTCGTCGGCCCGGCCCACGTCGGCAAGATGACTCTCGCCACCGAGTTCGCGCAGGCGATCGAATGCGCGGACGACGACGACGCCTGCCGCCAACGGGTCGCCTCCGGCAACTTCCCCGACGTGCGCTTTATCCGCGTCGGCGACGGCGACGATGACGGCCCGCGCACCCAGATCGGCATCCGCGCCGTCCGCGACACCATCGCCATGGCCAACCTGCGCCCCTTCGAGGGGCCAGCCCACGTCTTCATCTTCGAGGGCGCCGACCACCTGAGCCAGGACGCGGCCAACGCGCTGCTGAAGCTGCTCGAAGAGCCGCCGCCCGACGTGCTCCTCATTCTGTTGACGGACGACGCCGACAGCGTGCTCGAGACGGTCCGCTCGCGCTGCCTCACCGTCGAGATGCGGCCGCTGCCCATAGCCGACGTCGCGCGGGTCCTGCGCGACGAGCGGGGCGCGGCGCCGGACCAGGCGGAGGCGACGGCGCGACTCTCCCGCGGCTGCCTCGGTTGGGCGCTCAGCGCTGTCGACGACCAATCGGCGTTGACGGAGATACACCAGCGGCTGGAGCGCATCGTGGACGTGGCCGAAGGCGGCCTGGAGGCGCGTTTCGCCTACGCTGACGACTTCGGCCGGCGCTCGGGCCGCGACCGCGCCGCTGGGCGCGAGGAGCTGTACGCGTGGCTGCGATGGCTCCGTGACGTCATCCTGGTCCAGCAGGGCCGTGGCGCCGACATCACCAACCTGGGCTGGCGCTCGACCATCGAGCGCCACGCGACCGCGCTAACCCAGGCGCAGGCAGTGCGCTGGGCGCGGCGGGTCGGCGAGACGATCGAGGCGATCGACCGCAATGCGAACGCGAGGCTGGCGGTGGAGGGGCTGCTGCTGGACGCGCCGTCGGTTCCCAGCGCGCCGGTGACGGTCGACGGTTAGCTGAGCTTCCCGAGACGTCGTTGACGAGTCCTCGGCGCCCGCCGGCGGACGTTAGCGTCGGTCGTCCCGCCCGGCTAGGTGGCGCGGCCGACGGATTGCGGGAGGGTTGGAGCCGAGTCCATCCACGGAATGTAGTCACTCCACTCCAGCGGGAGCTGGCGGTACATCAGGTGGTGATACGGGTTCGCACGGGGTGCGCGCGGCTCTCGGCGCAGACGCATCCCCGCTTGCTCAGGCGTGCGGCCCGCCTTGCGGTGGTTGCAGCTCACGCATGCCGCGACGACGTTCTCCCAGGTGTGCTGGCCGCCCCGCACGCGGGGGGCCACGTGGTCCAGGGTCATCTCGCGTGCCTGCCGCCCACAGTACTGGCAGACGAAGCTGTCACGCCAGAAAACCTCACGCCTCGACAGCCGCCGAGTGAAGATCGGCCGCTTCACCATGTGGATGAGGCGAATGACCGTCGGGATCGCGAATTCGTCCCCCGAGGTGTGCAGCTCGCCGCGGCCGTTCTCCAAGAGCTGAGCCCTGTCCTTGAGGACCAGAACGACGGCCCGCCGAACGCCACAGACGTTGAGAGGTTCGTAATTCTGATTGAGGACGAGAACGGGGCTGTTGACCATCGCGCTCATGGGGCCCGCCTTTCGGCGATGATAGGGCTCCCCTCAGGAGCACGCAACCGCCCGTCGTGCCGAACTTAGCCGCCGGGAATCGCGTCCCGCGCGCTGTCGAACAGCTCGCGGATGTCGTCGAACTCGACGGGGAGGAAAGCCCGCACGAAGGACGTGCTGTCGACGACCGGCTCGGCAAGCGAAGACTCGGTGATGGCGTCTTGAAAGGATTCGCTGGGCAGGATGCCCAGGAGCGTGATGATGGCCGAGGCGCCGAGCAGGCCTGCCACACCGCCGAGGACCAGCCCGGCCAGGTTGTCGACCCACCCGAGCAGCAGCACGTTCAGGACCGTCTTGACTGCCCTGGCCACGAACCACGCCGCGGCGAGGATGGCGAAAAAGATCACCGCGAACGCGATGAGCCGTTGCGTCGTCTCGCTGTCCGTGAACACGAAGGTGGGGGCAAACGCGGTATAGGCCTGGCCCGCGACGAGCACGCCGAGGACGGCGCCGACGAGCGTGATGGCCCAGCGGATGACGCCGTTGCGCCAACCAAAGAACGCGGACAGTAAGACCGCGACGATGATGAGGATGTCGACCCAGTTCATGACAACGCGGAGCCAAGCGGCTCTCGGCCACTATAGCCAGCGGAGCCGGTCAACGACAACGAGATAGCGGTGCGGCTCTGGGCCAGGTGCCCCGGTGCGCCGTCTCCATTCGCAGACGGCGGAGCGTGCCGCTTTCCGTTACCCGCATTGTTCGCAAGCTAGCCTGCGAACAATGGGTTGTCCCGCGTGATGAGGCGCTGCTCGGCGGCGATGGCTGCGCGGATGTACTTGGGGAGCCCGAACATCCCTGGATGCGCCGCGCCGTCGTAGTAGCGAAGGTCTCCCCCAACGCGGCGCTTTAGCCGGCGGTCGATCTCGCCTGGGTCCATCTCAGTGAGCCGCGGCGAGCCGGCCATCGTCCCGGCGATGAAGCCCCAGGTGGTCCCAAAGCTGGGCATGAAGATTCTGTAGGGGTGAGCCGCGTCGAAAACGGAGCCGATGGTACGGTGGATGGCGGTGAAGGTCTCGGTCACGTTGGTCGGGCCCGCGGGGCCGGCCTGGGCGACCAGCAGGCCGCCCGGGTTCAGGCGGGAACGGGCGAGCCGGTAGAACTCCTGGGTGAAGATCATGTAGGCCGGGCCTGCCTCCAGCGGATCGGGCACGTCAACGATGATGACATCGAATGGGTCGCCGTCCCGCTCCAGGTAGGCCAGCGCGTCCTCGTGCAGCAGCGTCAGCCGCGGGTCGTCGAAGGCTCCCTGGTGGTGGCGCGGCAAGTGCTCCCGACAGAGCTCCACCACCTCGCGGTCGAGGTCGACCATCACGACCTCGGTCACGCTCGCGTGCCTCAGCACCTCGCGTGCCGTTGCACCCTCGCCACCGCCCGCGATAAACACGCGCCTGGGGTCGTCGTGCGCCACCATTGCCGGCTGGACCAGCGCCTCGTGGTAGACCCATTCGTCGGCTTCGGTGGACTGGGTGCGGCCGTCGAGCACGAGGCTGCGGCCGTAGGGGACGGTATCGAGGACCTGGACCTCTTGGTAGTCGGTCCGGCCGGAGTAGATAACCCGGTGAATCCCCTCTGCCAGGAAAAGCTCGGGGGTGACCTGTTCAAAGTACCAGTTGACGTTGCCGGGAAGGCTGTCCATTTCGCGACAGGGAGAGCGGAGCTAGCCGCCCTCGATCGGCTGCAACTGCTCGAGGAGCCCGCGCCACACTTCCGTGACCTCGGAGTCGCGGCTTTCGAACGCCTCGACGATCAGCGCCGCCGCGTTGCGTGGGCTGAAGCCGTCACCACAGGTGAAGATGTCCACCGCGGCGTAGTCGTACTCCGGCCAGGTGTGGATGCAGAGGTGGGACTCGGCGATGGCGACGACGCCCGTTACCCCTTGCGGGCTGAACTGGTGAAAGATGTCATCGATGACTGTGGCACCAGTCTCCTGCGCAGCGCGGAGCATGGTGTTGCGAACAAAAGCGAGGTCGTCAAGGAGCGCGCCGCTACAGGCGCGGAGTTCGAGCAGTACGTGCAGGCCAAGTGCGTTCACTCACAGGGCCCTCCTTTCGCAGGAAGAGCCGCCTGCGCCAAGGCCGGCAGCGAGCGCGCAGGATAACAGGCGTGCTGACACCCGGCAAACGCCTGCCGGGCCGAGGGCGCGGTTTCGGCGTTAGCGAAGGCCGGCGACGCGATCCAAGACGGCGCCGTCGACCCGTGCACCAAGGAGCTCGGCGAACCGCTCGACCTTGGCCGGGTGATGGACGCTGACGCGCTCATGGATCGACTCCAGCGCCGCGGCTACCTCCGCCGTGCTGCGCTCCACGACCATCAACGGCACGCGCTCGGCCTGCGCCCGCTGGTAGACGTACTGGGGCGGCTCGGCACAGCCGGTGAGCACGAGGCAACTCATCGGGAAGTTCAGCGCCGACATCTGGATATCGGTACGCCCTCCGCGCACGATCACGGCCTGGCTCTCAAAACGTCCAAAGTAGTTCCCGCCCCACTCCATGATCAGCCCGCCGATCAGGAAGTGCTCCACCAGCCGTGAGTCCTCCGACGGCCAGGTGAAGAAGGTCGCTTCGAGATGATCGGCTAGTTGCCGCACCGATGGCGCCAGCATGCGCCGGTCCTCTGGGACGAGGGCGAGCGCGGCGACGCCAGCGTCGGCGAGGCCGGGCGACAGCACTGTGGCTGCGTCGTGCCCAGCGTATTTCGGCAGTCGGTTGATGACGAGCCCTGCCAGCGACTCGCCGAACGTGTCACGCCAGCGGCTCGCCGCATCGCCGACGGCTGCCGTCGAGTAGGGCTCGACGCCGACTACCGCCCCACCCGTCAAGCGGGCGAGCTCGCCGGTCGGGTGGGCACGGCCCTTGCCATCGAGGAGCGGGAGGCCCTCGACGACCGTGACGTCAGTCCGGCTCACCGCGGCAG